>NZ_CP102606.1:0-2375041 GCF_026427635.1 Thermus brevis | reverse complement strand
TAGTCCTTGGCGGCCTCGGTGAGGGTAAGGGTGATGCGCTTTTCCGCCAGGCGGGCCCTGAGGCTTTGGAGCTGGATCTCCACGATCTCCCGCAGCTGCTCCCGGGTGAGGGGCCTGAAGACCACGATCTCGTCCAGGCGGTTCAGGAACTCGGGGCGGAAGTGCTTTTGCAACGCGGCGAAGACCTCCTCCCGGATGCGCTCGTAGGGCAGGCCCTTCTGGATGCCCTCGAGAATCAGGGGGCTTCCCAGGTTGGAGGTGAGGATGATCACCGTGTTGCGGAAGTCCACGGTGCGCCCGTGGGAGTCGGTGAGGCGGCCGTCGTCCAGGATCTGCAGGAGGATGTTGAAGACGTCGGGGTGGGCCTTCTCGATCTCATCGAAGAGGATGACCGTGTAGGGGCGGCGCCTCACCGCCTCGGTGAGCTGCCCGCCTTCCTCGTAGCCCACGTAGCCGGGTGGGGCCCCGATGAGCCGGCTCACCGCGTGCTTCTCCATGTACTCCGTCATGTCGATGCGCACCATGGCCTCCTCGGTGTCGAAGAGGGTGGCGGCCAGGGTCTTGGCCAGCTCCGTCTTGCCCACCCCCGTGGGGCCCAGGAAGAGGAAGCTTCCGATGGGGCGGTTCGGGTCCTTGAGGCCGGCCCGGGCCCGCCTTATGGCGTCGGCCACGGCCCGGATGGCCTCCTCCTGTCCCACCACCCGCTTGTGGAGCTCGTCCTCAAGCCGCAAGAGCTTCTCCCTTTCCCCTTCCAGGAGCTTGGAAACCGGGATGCCCGTCCAGCGGGAGACGATCTCGGCGATGTCCTCCTCGGTCACCTCTAGGCGCACGAAGCGGGCGTTTTTGAGCTTTTCGGAGAGGGCCTCCACCTCGGCCTCGAGGCGGGGAAGCTCCCCGTAGCGGAGCTCAGCGGCCCGGTTCAGGTCGTACTGGCGCTCCGCCAGCTCAATCTGACGGCGTACCTCGTCCAGGCGTTGCTGGGCTTCGTGGAGCCTCTTCAGGACCTCCCGCTCCGCCTCCCACTCGGCCTTGAGCTTCTGGATCTCCTGGTTGAGGTGGGCGATCTCCTCCTCGATGGCCTTGAGCCTTTCCTGGGAGTCCGGGTCCTTCTCCTTCTTTAAGGCTTCCCGTTCGATCTCCAGCTGGAGCTTCTTCCGCTCCAAGGTGTCGATCTCCTCAGGGGCGCTTTCCAAGGCCATGCGCAGGCGGGCTGCCGCCTCGTCGATGAGGTCGATAGCCTTGTCGGGAAGGCGCCTTTCCGTGATGTAGCGGTGGGAGAGGACCGCCGCCGCCACCAGGGCGGGGTCGGAAATCCTGACCCCGTGGTGCACCTCGTACTTCTCCTTGATGCCCCGGAGGATGGAGATGGTCTCCTCCACGCTGGGCTCGTCCACGAAGACGGGCTGGAAGCGCCTTTCCAGGGCGGGGTCCTTCTCGATCTCCCGGTACTCGTCCAGGGTGGTGGCGCCGATAAGCCGAAGCTCCCCCCGGGCCAGGGCAGGCTTCAGCATGTTGCCAGCGTCCACGGCCCCCTCGGCCTTGCCCGCCCCCACCACGGTGTGGAGCTCGTCGATGAAGAGGATGATTTCCCCCTGGCTTTGCACCACCTCCTGGATCACCGCCTTCAGGCGCTCCTCAAACTCGCCCCGGTACTTGGCCCCGGCCAGGAGGGAGCCCATCTGCAAGGAGATGATGCGCTTGCCCTTGAGGCCTTCCGGCACATCCCCCTTCACGATGCGCTGGGCCAGCCCCTCCACGATGGCGGTCTTACCCACCCCCGGTTCGCCGATGAGCACCGGGTTGTTCTTGGTGCGCCGGAGGAGGATCTGGATGGTGCGCCTTATCTCCTCGTCCCGGCCGATCACCGGGTCCAGCTTGCCCTCGGCAGCCAGCTTGGTGAGGTCGATGCCGTACTGCTCCAGGGCGTTGTAGGTGCTTTCCGCGTGTTCCGTCTGCACGGTTTTACCTCCTCTTAGTTCCTGTAGGGCTTTTCTTAAGGAGCCTTCTTCGGGAATACCTACCTGGAAGGAGGGCTCGGTCCTCGAGGCCTCCGCCAAGGCCAGGACCAGGGTATCCAAGGCCACGAACCGGTCCTTAAGCTCCCCCATGAGGGCCTCGGCCCGGTCCAGGGCCCGGGCAAGCCTTTGGGAAAGGTACTGGCCCACCTCGGCCCCCTCCACCTTGGGCAGGCGGCCCAGTTCCCGCTCGGCGCTTTCCTTAAGGGCCTTGGGGTTACCCCCTGCCCTCTCCAGAAGCCGCCAGGCCAGGCCCGTGGGGTCTTTCAGGAGGACCGCCCATAGATGGGGCAGGTCGATGGCCTGGTGCTTCATCTCCCGGGCCAGGACCTGGGCCTGGGCTAGGGCCTCGCGGGCGGCTTGGGTCCAGCGTTCCAGGTTCATACCCCCCTTCCTCCCACTGCCCAAATCATATCACTTGACAAAGATTATGTCAAGTAAGCTGCGCAGAACAAATACCCAACCAAAACCTCACGTCCAGGAGAGGTTCGCTAAACGGGGGCGGTGGCAACGCTCTTTGTCTTGATTATAGGGGAAAGGAATGGGAGGGATGTCCCGGCTTTCAGCCTGCCTTGGAGGTGGTTTGGGAAAGCCAAAGCCCCTGGCAGGGCTTAGCGGCGCTCCAGGATCTCCACCACCAAGGCTGCCCCCACCAGGTTGGCCCCCAGGTCGCGGCGGATGCGTTCCGCCTTGGCCATGCGCAGAAGGTCTTCCTCCCGGAAGTACCAGGCACCCCCCACCTCCAGGGGCTCCACGAAGCCGATCTCCACGTAGGCCCGCACCACCCCCAGGGAGAGGCCGTAGTCCGCCAGGGCCTCCAGGGATAGGTAGGGGCTACGCGCGAGCATAGCGCACCTCCTTGAGCTTCCGCCAAAGCTCCTCCTCCTCAGGCGTCAGGTCCTCGGGGATCACCACCCGCACCTCCAGGTAGAGGTCCCCCCGGCCATGGGGCCCGGGAAAGCCCTTTCCCTTAAGCCGGAGCTTTTTGCCCGCCTGGGTTCTGGGGGGGATGGTGACCTCCACCGGGCCTTCTAAGGTGGGGGCCCGCACCTTGCCGCCCACCACGGCGATGGGGGCAGGGACGTCCAGGGAGGCGTAGAGGTCCTGGCCCTCGAGGCGGAAGACCGGGTGGGGCAGAAGGCGCACGGAAAGGAGCAGGTCCCCTGGGGGCTCCCCAGGACCTCCTAGGCCCGCCAGGCGGATGAGGCTTCCCTCCTGCACCCCTGGGGGAATCCTCACGGAAACCCGCCTTCCCCCCACCTCCACCACCTTTTCGCCTCCCCGGAAGGCTTCCTCGAGGGTAAGGGGAAGCTCGGCCCTGAGGTCGCGGCCTTTCCTTGGCCTCCTCCGCCCCATGCCCCCGAAGAGCCCGCCGCCGAAGAGCTCCTGGAAGAAATCGGAGAAGTCCTCCACGTCAAACCCGGAGAAGTCGTACCCCCCAGGGGGCGGGGGCGGGGGAGGGGTGGCGGTGCCGTAGGTGTCGTAGACCTTGCGCTTTTCCGGGTCGGAGAGGACGGCGTAGGCCTCGTTGATCTCCTTGAAGCGCTCCTCGGCCTCGGGGCTTTTGTTCACATCGGGGTGGTACTGGCGGGCCAGGCGCTTGTAGGCCCGCTTGATCTCCTCCTGCGTGGCGTTTCTCGGTACCCCCAGGATGGCGTAGTAGTCCTTCATGGCCTACTCCACGCCCTCTTCTTCGGGGCTTTTTTCCTCGCCCACCGCCACCCGGGCCGGGCGCACCAGGGCCTCGCCCAGGCGGAAGCCCCTTTGGAAGACCCGGGCCACCTTGCCGGGCTCCCCGGGGAGGAGGCCGATGGCCTCGTGGTAGCGGGGGTCAAAGGCCTCCCCCTCCCCGGGCACCTCCTCGATCCCAAGCCCCGCCAGGATGCGGAAGAAGCCTTCCCGCACCGCCTTAACCCCTTTGAGGATGCTGTCCGGGTTGGCCTCGGCGAACTCCAAGGCCCGCTCCAGGTCGTCCAGAACGGGGAGAAGGGCCCTGACCGCCCTGAGGATCCCTTCCCGTTCCCTAAGCCTAAGCTCCTCCTCCATGCGCTTGCGGTAGTTGTCAAAGTCGGCAAGGAGGCGCACGTACCGGTCCTTCAGGGCTCGGAGCTCCTCCTCCATGGCCAGGAGGCGTTGTTCCAGAACCAGGGCCTCCTCGCCCACCGCCTTCAGGTCTTGCTCCACCCGGGCGGCCTGCTCCTGTTGGGTTTCCTCACGTTCCTTCTCCATGCTTCCTCCAAGAGGGGGTAAGGGGAAGCCCCTGCCCCGGCAGGGGCCAGGGCAGGGGGGCTTTAGTCGGCGGGCTTGTAGTCGGCGTCGATCACGTCGTCAGGGCCACGGCTGGATGCCCCGGTGGTCCCGGCGGTGGCGGCCTTCTCGTAGGCCTCCACTGCCTTCAGAAGCTCCTCCGTGGCGGACTTAAGCTCGGGGTCGGAGGCATCCTTCTCCGAAAGCTCCTTGGCCCTGGCGATGGCCGCCTCGAGGCGCGCCTTGGCCTCGGGGGTGCTTTGCTTCTCCTGGAGGATCCTCTCCGCCTGGACGCGGGTGGAGTCCAGGGTGTTCTTGAGCTCGGCGTGCTCCCGGCGGCGCCGGTCCTCCTCCGCGTGGCGCTGGGCCTCCTCGATCATCCGCTTTATCTCCTCCTCGGAGAGGGTGGTGGTGTTCTGGATGGTGATGGAGGCCTCCTTGCCCGTGGACTTCTCCTTGGCGGTCACGTGGAGGATGCCGTTGGCGTCGATGTCAAAGCAGACCTCGATCTGGGGAACCCCGGCGGGCATGGGAGGGATACCCTCGAGGCGGAACCGGCCCAGGCTCTTGTTGTCCGCGGCCATGGGGCGCTCGCCCTGGAGGACGTGGATCTCCACCGCGGTCTGGTTGTGCTCGGCGGTGGTGAAGATCTCGCACTTGCGGGTGGGGATGGTGGTGTTCCTGGGGATGAGCACGGTCATCACCCCACCCTTGGTCTCCACGCCCAGGGAGAGGGGAGTGACGTCCAGGAGTACCACATCCCGCACCTCTCCCATCAGGACCCCCGCCTGGATGGCCGCGCCCATGGCCACCACCTCGTCGGGGTTCACGGAGCGGTTGGGCTCCTTGCCCAAGAGCTCCTTCACCACCCTCTGCACCGCGGGCACCCGGGTGGCCCCGCCCACCAGGATCACCTCGTCGATCTGAGCCGGGGTCAGGCCGGCGTCCTTCAGGGCCTGCTCCACCGGGCCCCTGAGGCGCTTCAGGAGGGGCTCGATGAGCTCCTCAAACTTGGCCCGGGTAAGCTTCTTCTCCAGGTGCAAGGGGGTCTTGCTGGCGGGATCCAGGGCGATGAAGGGCAGGCTGATGGTGGTCTCCACGGTGCTGGAAAGCTCGATCTTGGCCTTCTCCGCCGCCTCGATGAGGCGCTGGAGGGCCTGGCGGTCCGCCTTGAGGTCCACCCCGTACTCCCGCTTGAACTCCTCGGCTAGCCAGTTCACGATGGCGTGGTCCATGTCGCTGCCGCCCAGGTGGGTGTCCCCGGAGGTGGACTTCACCTCAAAGACCCCCTCGCCGATCTCCAGCACCGTCACGTCAAAGGTGCCGCCCCCCAGGTCGAAGACCAAGACGGTTTCGTTTCCCTTCTTGTCCAGGCCGTAGGCCAAAGCGGCGGCGGTGGGCTCGTTGATGATGCGCAAGACCTCGAGGCCCGCAATCCGCCCGGCGTTGGCCGTGGCCTCCCGCTGGGCGTTGTTGAAGTAGGCGGGCACGGTGATCACCGCCTTGGTGATCTTCTCCCCGAGCTTCTTGGAGGCGTCCTCCACCAGCTTGCGGAGGACCATGGCGCTGATCTCCTCGGGGGTGTAGAGCTTGCCCTTGATCTCCACCCGCACCCCGCCATCGGGCCCGGGGACCACCTTGTAGGGGACCCGCTTGGCCTCCTCCTGGACCTCCTCCCAGCGGCGGCCGATAAACCGCTTGATCTCAAAGACGGTGCCCTCGGGGTTCAGGACCGCCTGGCGCTTGGCCATGCGGCCCACCAGGGTTTCGCCATCCCGGAAGGCCACCACGCTGGGGGTGGTCCTTTCGCCCTCTGCGTTCTCCAAGACCACGGGCTTACCGCCCTCCATGATGGCGATCACGCTGTTGGTGGTGCCCAGGTCAATGCCCACTGCCTTAGCCATAGCTACACCTCTCATTTCAAGCATAGACCATGCCACATAGATAAGTCAAGAGACTTGAGCATGCTCATATCATGGTGCCCTGGGCTACCCGGATTTCCCCGGGGGCGTGTACCCTAAGAGAAGACATGTCCCGGCTTCCCTTGAACTTCTTGGTCTTCGTGTTGGGCCTGCTCCTTTTGGCCTGGGCCTTCAGCCTGGCGGGCACGGCGGGGAACCCCGGGGGTGGGGTGAACTACACCACCTTCCTGGAGGACCTGCAGGCGGGCCGGGTGAAGGAGGTGGTGGTGCGGGCCGGGGATACCCGCATCCAGGGTACCCTCACCGATGGCTCCACCTTCACCACCTACGCCGCCAGCCCCCCGGACAACCAGACCCTCGAGGCCTGGATGCGCAAGGGGGTCAACGTGCGGGTGGAGCCCCCCCAGGGCCAAAGCCCTTTGGGCTTCCTGTGGCCCCTTCTCCTGGTGGGCCTTTTGGTGGGCGCCCTCTTCTACTTTTCCCGCAGCGGGCGCGCCGGGCCCTCGGACTCTGCCTTCAGCTTCACCAAGAGCCGGGCCAAGGTACTCACCGAGGCCCCCAAGGTGACCTTCAAGGACGTGGCCGGGGCCGAGGAGGCCAAGGAGGAACTCAAGGAGATCGTGGAGTTCCTGAAGAACCCCGCCCGCTTCCACGAGATGGGGGCCAGGATTCCCAAGGGGGTCCTGCTGGTGGGCCCCCCTGGGGTGGGGAAGACCCACATCGCCCGGGCGGTGGCCGGGGAGGCCAAGGTGCCCTTCATCACCGCAAGCGGTTCCGACTTCGTGGAGATGTTCGTGGGGGTGGGGGCGGCCAGGGTCAGGGACCTCTTTGAAACCGCCAAGCGCCACGCCCCCTGCATCGTATTCATCGACGAGATCGACGCCGTGGGCCGCAGGCGCGGGGCAGGGGTTGGGGGTGGCAACGACGAACGGGAACAGACCCTGAACCAGCTTCTGGTGGAGATGGACGGGTTTGAAAAGGACTCCACCATCATCGTCATGGCCGCCACCAACCGGCCCGATGTCCTGGACCCGGCCCTTCTGCGCCCGGGGCGCTTTGACCGCCAGGTGGCCATAGATGCCCCTGACGTGAGGGGCAGGGAGCAGATCCTCCGCATCCACGCCCGGGGTAAGCCCCTGGCGGAGGATGTGGACCTGGCCCTTCTGGCCAAGCGCACCCCGGGCTTCGTGGGCGCGGACCTGGAGAACCTCTTGAACGAGGCGGCTCTCCTGGCGGCCCGGGAAGGCCGGAAGAAGATCACCATGAAGGACCTCGAGGAGGCCGCCGACCGGGTGATGATGGGGCCGGCCAAGAAGAGCCTGGTCCTCACCCCCCGCGACCGCAGGATCACCGCCTACCATGAGGCGGGGCATGCCCTGGCCGCCCACTTCCTGGAGCACGCCGACGGGGTGCACAAGGTGACCATCGTGCCCAGGGGGCGGGCTTTGGGCTTCATGATGCCCAGGCGGGAGGATATGCTCCACTGGAGCCGGAACCGCCTTTTGGACCAGATCGCCGTGGCCTTGGCTGGGCGGGCAGCGGAGGAGCTCATCTTTGAGGACGTGACCACGGGGGCGGAAAACGACTTCCGCCAGGCCACGGAGCTGGCCCGGCGCATGATCACCGAGTGGGGCATGCACCCTGAGTTTGGTCCGGTAGCCTATGCCGTGCGGGAGGACACCTACCTGGGCGGGTACGACGTGCGCCAGTACTCCGAGGAAACCGCCAAGCGCATCGACGAGGCGGTGCGCCGCCTCATCGAGGAGCAGTACCAGCGGGTGAAGAATCTCCTTCAGGAGAAGCGGGAGATCCTGGAGCGGGTGGCGGAGACCCTTCTTGAGCGGGAAACCCTCACCGCCGAGGAGTTCCAGAAGGTGGTGGAGGGCCTGCCCCTGGAGGAGGAGGAAAGCACCCCCCAGGAGCGCCCAGAGAAGGAAACCCCCCGGGTGGTGCCCAAGGTCAAACCCGGAGGAGCCCTGGGCGGAGCTTGATACCCCCTCGCCTTGGCGAAAGCCAAGGTGGGGGCCCCGGAAAATCCTTGCCCCCACGGTGTTCTGGGACATCTAGGGGCACGGCATAGAGAGAAAGGGTAGGAGGCGAAATAAACCCGGGGGGCTTTAGCCCCCCGGGGGAAGGGAATACCTTACTTCTTGACCTTTTCCTTGAGGGCCTTGCCCGGCTTGAAGGCGGGATACTGGGTGGCGGGGATCTTGATCTTCTCCTTGGTGCCGGGCTTCACGCCGGTGCGGGCCTTGCGCTTGCGCACCTCAAAGGTGCCGAAGCCGGTGAGCTGGACCTTGTTCCCCCCCGAGAGGGCCTCTTCCACCTTGGAGAGGAACGCATCCACCGCCGCCTTCACGTCCTTCTTCTTGAGGCCCGTGGCGGCAGCCACCTGATCCACCAGATCCGCTTTGGTGACCGTTTTCTTTGCTGCCATTCTTCACCTCCTTCCTCTTTTCCCTTCCGCAAGGACTATAGCACGCTTGAATGCAACCACGCAATACTCTGACCTATTTGTATACTTGTGTATAGCAATGTGTGATAACGGAAGTATTGGCTCTAGCGGTACTGGGGTGGCAGGAGTTCCCGTACCCGGGCCTCTATCTCCCGGGTCAGGGTTTCCAGCTCCTGGTGGGTAAACCGGGAAAGCCTCGGAACCGGTATAGGTTTGCCGTAGATCACCCGGATGGCCTTGCGCAGACGGAAGAGCTTTCGGCCCACGGGCCAGGCCTGGTCGGTGCCCACCACGGCCACGGGTACCACGGGGCTTCCGGTGCGCAGGGCGATGGCCGCCACCCCGGTCTTGAAGGGCTGGAGCTTGCCCGTGCGGCTTCGGGTGCCTTCCGGGAAGATGCCGAAGGCCATGCCCCGTTCCAGGGCGCGGATGGCGCCCTTGATGGCGGAAAGGTCGCTTTGCCCCCGCTCCACGGGGATGGCGTAGAGCCGGGGCAAAAGCCAGGAGAGGAAGGGCAGGCGGAAGACGTCGGCCCGGGCCAGGAAGCTCACGGGACGTCGCACCCCGGCCCCCACGGCGATGGGATCCAGGATGGAAAGGTGGTTGGCCGCCAGGATCACAGGACCTTCCCGGGGAATGTTGTCCGCTCCCTCCACCCGGTAGCCGAAGAGAAGGTGCAAGAGAAACCGGGCCAGATGCCAGGCGGCCCGGTAGACGGGATTCGGCCGGTGTGCCTCCACGGGTTCCAGTTTACGGGTCCAGCCGGCGGAGGGCCTTGCCCGCCTCGAGGTGGGCCAGGCGCAAGGGTTCCGGCAGGCGGAAGCGGGTGGGAAGATGCTTCACGACGGCCAAGGCTTCCTCCAGGCCCACCCGGTGCCCCGGGGAGATGAAAAGGGGCTTGACCCCCTTTCGGCTGCGGTAGGCGTAGCCCAGGGGGCGGCCTTCTGGGGAGAGAAGCCTTACCGCACTTCCCGCCTCCAGGGGCAAGGGAGCCTCGAGGCGACCGTAGAGCAAACTCTTGGCCACCCCGATGCTGGGAAGGTCCAGGTGCACCCCCAGGTGGCTGGCGATGCCCAGGCCTCGGGGATGGGCGATGCCTTGGCCATCCACCAAAAGGGCCTCGGGTGGCTCGGGAAGCGCCTCTAAAGCCTGGAGATAGGCAGGAGCCTCGCGGAAGGAGAGGAAGCCGGGGATGTAGGGGAAAAGGGCTTCCTCGGGCACCACCCCCACCCCCACGGCCAGGGGGCCCTTCTCCAGGTGGTAAAGCACCGCCACCGCCACCAGGGGCTTCCCTCTTTTATGGGAGGCGTCCAGGGCGGCGATCCGCTTGACGCCTTTAAGGCTTCCCTCCAGGATCACCCTTTCCGCCAGGCTCCTCTGCAGGGCCATGGCCGTTTGGAGATCCTCCGGCTTGGGGAAGGGCGTCATGGGCTTTCCGGGGGGTTAGGTGGCCTCCCGCAGGCGCTCCAGCACCTCGGGGTCGGAGGGATCCACCCCGTAGAGGAGGGCCAGGTAGTAGGCGGTCCAGGCCAACCGGTACCAGAGGGCCAGGGCCTGGGCCAGGCGGCTTCCCGTGGGAGCGGGCACCTCGGCGATGGCGTCCACCCGGGTTTCCAGGATTTCCTTGGCCAGACGTACCGCTTCCCCTTCTCCCAGAAGGAGGGCGGCCAGGGGGTCTCCCTGCTCGTGGCGGGCCTCGAGGCCCGTGAGGAAAAACTCCAGGGCGCTATGGGGTGGGGTGAGGGCCAGGCTTTTCCCGATGCGGGCAAAAAGGCTTTGCGCCGCTTCCTCCAAGGGGCGGTAAAAGGGAGCGTAGAGGAGGGGGATCCGCTCCACCAGGGTATAGGCCAGGAACTTGGCGGGGTTCTCCTCGAGGGGGATTTCCGGGGTGAGGCGTTTTCGTTCCTCCAGCAAAGCCCTATCCACCTCCGAGAGGGCTTCCTCCTGTCCTGTGGCCAGAAGGAGGAAGCGCAGGTAGCGGTAAGGGTTCAGGGGGCTAGGGGACAGGTAGACCTCCACCCCGGGGCGGAGGCCTACCTTGACCACCTGCACCCGCTCCGTTTCTGCCAGAAGGGAAAGGGCAGCGGCCTCTCCCAGGTCGTACCCTCCTTCCAGCACGAACAGGGTTCCCTCCTCCGTCCAATCGGGGAGGCCGGACAGCCGGGCGGCGAAGTGGCCCTCCCCATAGCCCAAGGCGGCGTGGGGTGCGGGGTAGGACCGGGTGGGCACGGGTCCCGAGCCCACCAGATCGCGAAGCTCCAGGGCCAGGCCCCGGCGGTCCGAGAGATAGGTTTCCTCGCGGTCCAGGTCGCGCATACCCCTTATGCTAACCCTCGTGCGGCTTTTCCGTCCCAAGCCGGTGCTGCGTCCCTGGGGGGGAGGTGCCCTGGGCTTCGGCCCAGGGGTGGGAGAGGTGTGGCTTTCGGAGGAGCCCCTCCTGGTGAAGATCCTGGACCCAGCGGAATGGCTTTCCGTGCAGGTTCACCCGCCCCATGCCTATGCCCTAGAGAAGGAAGGGAGGCCCGGTAAATACGAGGCCTGGTACGTGCTCACCCCGGGGGAGGTGGTCTACGGCTTTTCCCGGCGGGTGGGCCTCGAGGAGCTTAGGGATGCTGTGGCCAGCGGGAACCTGGACCCTATCCTGAACCGGATTCCCGTGGCCCCGGGCCAGGTGCTCTACCTGCCCGCCGGGGTGGTGCATGCCTTGGGCCCGGGGGTGAGGGTCTACGAGGTGCAGACGCCCTCGGACCTCACCTACCGGCTTTACGATTACGGCCGCCCCCGGGAGCTACACCTGGACAAGGCCCTCGAGGTGGCCATTCTGGAGCCCATCCCGTTACCCCCAGTCCGGCCCGAGCCGGTGGAAGGGGGAGAGCGCCTCCTCAAGACGCCCTATTTCCACCTCCATCGCTATCCCTTGCGGGGGGTCCTTCATCTTAAGCCCCAGGCTCCCCTTCTCCTCACCCTCCTGGAGGGCGAAGCCCAGGTGGAGGGCGCTTTCTTGGCACCCCCGGCCACCTTCCTTCTGGAGCCGGGGGAAGGGATCCGGGTGGAAGGGGAGGGGTTTTTCCTCGGGGCGAGCCCTACAGGGTCCTGAAAAGGGCTTCCACCCTGGGGGAGGGTCGTTCCCCAAGCTCTTCCCAAAGCCTTTTCCGGTAATGCTCCAAAAGCTTTCGGGCCCGGGCCCGTTGCCCCTGGGATAGGCAGGATTCCACCAGGGGGATGAGGGCTTCCTCGTCCAGGGGGTCCAGCTCCAGGAGGCGTTCCAGGAAGCGGGGTTCCCTCCTCTTTAGGAAAAGGGTCCGCACCCGGTGAAAGACCTCCTCCCGCTTGCGGTCCAGATGGGGGTGGTCCAGGCCTGGGAACAGGGGTTCCTGGTAAAGGCGAAGGACTTCTTCCGCATTCTCCTGCACAAGGGCTTCTTCCAGAGCCTCCAGGTCGGAGGTTACCCGCGCCAACCCCTCCTCCCCCAGGTAGGTGAGAACCCCCCAGGGCTCCAGGAGCTTCCGGATGCGGGCAAGCCACACGTAGAGGTTGTTGAGGGCGGCCTCCTCGGAGAGGTCCGGCCAAAGGGCAAAGGCCACCTCCTCCCGGGGAAGGCCGAGAAGCAAGAGGGCGAAGACCTCCTTGGCCTTGCCCCTTAGCTCCACAGGCCCCAGGGGGTTTTCCACATGGAAACGCCCCACCACCTGGACTTTCAAGGGAGGTATCTCCGGAAGCCTCAGGGCGATGGCTTCCTTCCAGCCCAGGCGCAGGACCTCCAAAAGGGGATAGGCCCGGGCAAGCTCAGGCCGCTTACGGGGCAGGGTTTCCAGGGGAAGGAGGCCGGGGAGGATGCCTTCCCTGGCATCGGTGAGGGCGAGGAGGGCTTCCAAATCCCCTTCTTCCCGTAGGAGGCGGTAGCGGGCGGCGTGCCATAGAAGCTTTTCCTCCCGGCTTTCGGGGTAGGGGGGAAGGAGGCCTGGGTCCTTTTGCAGGAGGGCCCGGGTGAGGCTTGGGAAAAAGCCGGAGAGCCCCTCGAGGATCCCTGGGTCCTTCTTCAGCTCCGCCAAAAGGGCCCGTCCCCTTTCCACCAGGTAGGGGGTTTCCCAAAGCTCCGCCTGGGCCACGTGGCGGGTAAGGGCCTCGGCATCCCCTTCCAGGTGGGCGAGGAGCATCTTGGCCTCGAGGGAGGCCAGGGGGCTTCCGGGGGCTTGGGCGGCCCTTTCCAGGTAGGTGCGGGCCTTCTCCCTTTGCCCCAGGAGGAGGTGGAGCCAGCCCAGGTCCCTGAGGTGCCCCGGGATGTTCTGGGGCATGTGCCCCTCCATGAGCCTTAAGGCTTCCTCCAGGGCCTGGATCCTTTCCCCGAGGCTACCCCGAAGCTCAAAGCGAAGCAGGGCCAGGTTGGAAAGGGGGGCGATGCGGTAGGGGCTTTCCGGGGGGAGGTACCTGAGGGCTTCCTCCAGGAGGCGGGCGGCCTCCTCCAGCTTGCCCTCGGCAAAGGGCACCCGGGCCACGTCGTTCAGGAAGCGGCCAGCCAGCTCCCGCTTCACCCTTGGAACCAGCTCTAGACCTTTTTCCAGGTAGGTGCGGGCCCGGGAAAGATCCTTCCCCAAAAGGGTTTCGGAAAAGTAGTAGGCCAGGTGCCCTAAGGCAGTGAGGGCAAGGGCCGGGTCCTTATCCGCCTCGGATTCCGCCAGCTTTTCCAGAAGGGATAGCCCCTCTTTCCTCCCGCACTGGGCCAAAGCCTCCCCGAGCCGCAGATGGGCCCTGGGGCCCCCGCGGCGCAGGAGGTTTTCCCACTCCAAAAGCCTTTCTGCGGGGATGGGGAGGGTGATGGGGCGCTCCAGAAGGTCCAAAAGTTCCCCCTCGAGGCCCACTTCCCAGTAAGCCTCGGCCAGAAGAAGAGGGGGAAGGCGGGTGGCGCTTTGGCGTACGGCCTCCTGCACTTCCTTGCGCAGGCTACGCTTGGCCATCTCCTTCAGGAGGGGGTGAAGGGCGTAGCCCTCAGATAGGCGCCTTAGAAGCCCTTTTTGGAAGAGGCTTTCCGTTTCCGGCCGGGCAAGGGCAAGGGGCAGATGAGGCAAAGCGGCCAGGAGAAGGCCTTCTTGGAACTCCTCCGGGGAGAGGCTCTCCTTCAGGCCCTGGATGAGGGCCATGGGCTCGGGAGGGCTTCCCGTGAGGGCGGAGAGGAAAAGGGGAAGGGGCCAGCCCCCTGTGGCCCGGTGGGCTTCCTCATACCCCTCCTTGCCGGCGAAGAGGAGCCTGGCTTCCTCCAGGGTGAAGGCCAGGTCCACCGCCTTCAGGTGCACGAGCCTTCCCTCCGCCAGGAGCTTGGGAAGCTCGGGGTACGGGAGGGGTTTTCGGCTGGCCAGCACCAGGAGGCAGGGGAGGGTGCGGAGAAGGGGGGAGAGATCCTCCGTCCCCGTCAGGTCCTCCAGGACGACCAGGGTGGGTTCAGCTCGAAGGGCCTCCACCACCCCACCCCAGGGCACCTCCTGGGGCAGGGCCAGGGCCTTGGCGAGAAGGCTGCGGGGCTCGCCCAGAAGGCTGCTGGCCCAGAGGGTGCGAAGGCCCAGTTGGGCGGCAAGTTGTCCGGCCAGGACGCTTTTTCCGAAGCCGGCTGGGGCCTCGAGGTGGATGGCAAAGCCAGGTTCTTCGGGTAGCCGTTCCAGGAGCCTTTTCCGTTCCAGATAAACCGGGCTTTGCCACGCCAGGGCCATGCTTGTGTACCATTTTAAGGGCTGGCCGCCCTTGACCAAAGCCCCCCGCTCCCCCGAGACTGGGGGGCATGGACCGGCCTTACCTGGACCTAGGCCCCTGCGGCCCCTTGCGGGGGGTGCTGCGCGTCCCCGGGGACAAGTCCGTTACCCACCGGGGGCTCATGCTCCTGGCCTTAAGCCAGGGGGAGGGCAGGCTTTTCTATCCCCTAAAGGCTGGGGATACCCTTTCCACCGCCCGGGTCCTGAGGGCCTTGGGGGCGGAGATCCTCGAGGAAAAGGGCCCCGAAGGGGCTAGGTTGGCTAGGGAGGAGGGCCCCCACTTCCGGGTGCGGGGGCAGGGGCTGCGCTTGAAGGAACCCGAGGATGTGCTGGACTGCGGCAACGCCGGGACCCTGATACGCCTCGTCCTGGGCATCCTTGCGGGGCAGGAGGGGCTTTTTGCGGTCCTTACGGGGGACGCTTCCCTGCGCCGCCGTCCCATGGGCCGGGTGGTGGAGCCTCTTCGGGCTATGGGGGCCTCTATAGACGGAAGGGAAGGAGGGAAAAAGGCTCCCCTGGCGGTGCGGGGCAGAGGTTTAAAGGGAGTTTCCTACACCCTTCCCGTGCCCAGCGCCCAGGTGAAAAGCGCCCTTCTCCTGGCCGGGCTTTTTGCCGAGGGCGTCACGGAGGTGGTGGAGCCTGTTCCCACCCGGGACCACACGGAAAGGCTTTTCCGTCACTTCGGGCTTCCCTTGGAAGCCGAGGGCCCGCGCATCCGCACCCGCAGGGCCGAGCCCTTCCCTGCCAGGGACCTCACCGTGCCCGGGGATTTCTCCTCTGCCGCCTTTTTCCTGGTGGCGGCCCTCCTCACCCCGGGTTCCGAGGTCACCGTGGAGGGCGTGGGCTTGAACCCCACCCGTACTGGCCTTCTCAAGGTGCTCCAGGAGATGGGGGCGGATCTGGAGTGGCAGGTGGTGGAAGGGGAGGCGGGGGAGCCCGTGGGTTGGATACGGGCTCGCTATAGCCCCCTGAAGGGAGTTTCCGTGGACCCAGGGTTGATTCCCCTCATGGTGGACGAGGTGCCCGTCCTGGCCGCCGCCGCCGCCTGGGCGGAGGGGGAGACCTATATTCCAGGTCTTTCCGAGCTAAGGGTGAAGGAATCGGATCGCGTTGCCGCCATCGCCCATAACCTCAGGGCTTTGGGGGTGGGGGTGGAGGAGGGGCCGGACTGGCTTAGGATCCAAGGCGGTGGGGTGAAGCCGGGGGAGGTGGAACCCTTCCACGACCACCGCATCGCCATGGCCTTTGCCGTGGCGGCGCTCCCCGTGGGGGTTAGGGTTTGGGAGCCCCATTGGGCGGAGATCTCCTACCCTGGGTTCTTCCAGGACCTGAAGCGGCTATGCGGGGCATCGTGACCATTGACGGACCTTCCGCCTCGGGAAAAAGCTCCGTGGCCAAAAAGGTGGCGGAGGCCTTGGGGGTACCCTACCTGAGTAGCGGCCTCCTCTACCGCGCCGCCGCCTACCTGGCCCGGAGGGTGGGGGTGGACCCCGGGGATGAGCCGGGTATCCTGGCTCTTTTGGAAACTTACCGGGTACGCTTGCTCCCCGAGGCTCGGGGCAACCGGGTGGTGGCCGAGAAGGCTTCCACCTTGGAGGACCTGACCCCTTACCTCCACACCCCGGAGGTGGATCGCGTGGTTTCCCAGGTGGCCCGCCATCCCGGGGTGCGGGCCTGGGTGAACGAGAGGCTTAGGGAAGTGCCACCTCCCTTCGTGGCCGAGGGGCGGGACATGGGGACGGCGGTCTTTCCCCAGGCGCCCCACAAGTTCTACCTCACGGCCACGCCGGAGGTGCGGGCCAGGCGGCGCACCCTGGAGCGGCCACAGGATTACCAGGAGGTGCTGAAGGAGCTGATCCGGCGGGACGAGCTGGACCGGGCCCAAAGCGCCCCTGCTCCCGAAGCCATCGTGATCGATACCAGCGGGATGACCCTCGAGGAGGTGGTGGCCCGGGTGCTCTCCCACATCCGGGACTGACCATGGTGCCGGGAGCCAAGGAAAGGCCGGTCCAGGAGTTTATCAACGTCCTGGTCTTCCGCCCCTTGGCCCACCTGGTGGTCCTCCTTCTGTACCGCACCCGCGTTAGGCCTCACCACCTGGTCCTCTTCCATACGCTCTTGGTCCTGCTCGCCGCCAGGTTGATCCATCTGGGCCAGGATGTGCCCGCAGCCTTTCTCCTCCAGCTAAAAACCGTTTTGGACAACGCCGATGGCCAGCTGGCGCGCCTCAGGGGGGAGGTCACGGAGCTCGGGCGGTACCTGGACACGGAACTGGACCTTTTGGGGAACCTCTTCCTCTTCCTGGCCCTGGGGGCGCGCACCGGGGCCTGGGAGCTGGCCTTTGCAGCCTTTTTGGTTTTCACCCTGGTCCAATCCTACGACTTCAACCTGGAGAGACTTTACCGGGAAGCCTGGGGTCTTCCCCTGCCCGTTGAGGAACGGGATCCCCCCACTCCGCCTCTCGCCTTCCTGCGGGGGGTGTACCGCTTCCTCTTCCTCCCCCAGGACCGGGGCATAAGGGCCCTGGAGGGCTTTGTGCTCCGGCGTTTTCGCCTTGTTCCCGAGCGCTTTTGGGACGAGGGGGCTTTGGCGGGGGTGGTGAACCTGGGCCTCACCACCCAGCTTTTCTTCCTAGGGGTCTTTTTGCTTTTCCAAAGCCCTGAGGCCTACCTCACCTTCGTGGTCCTTCAGGCCCTGTATCTTGTCCTTTGGTATCTATGGAGAATCCTCCGCGCCATCCCATCCCCACGGTAGGGGCCCTGGTGGAACAGGGGGGCCGGGTGCTTCTGGTGCGCACCCCGAAGTGGCGGGGGCTATGGGGGGTGCCTGGGGGAAAGGTGGAGTGGGGGGAAAGCCTCGCGGAGGCCTTAAGGCGGGAGTTCCGGGAGGAAGTGGGCCTTGACCTTAGGGAGGTGCACTTCGCCCTGGTGCAGGAGGCCATCTTCAGCCCGGAGTTCTACAAGCCCACCCACATGCTCCTCTTCAACTACTTTGCCCTGGGGGAAGGGGAGGTGCGGCCGGGCGAGGAGATTCTGGAGTGGGCCTGGGTAAGGCCGGAAGAGGGCCTTTCCTTTCCGCTGAATAGCTTCACCCGGGTTTTGTTGGAAACCTACCTGGTGGTAAAAGGGGGGAGATGAGGGTTGCCTTGGTCACGGGAAGCGCCAAGGGCATTGGCCGGGCCATCCTCCTGGCCCTGGCCAAGGAGGGTTTTCACGTGGCGGTGCACTACCGCACCTCGGAGGGCCTGGCGGAGGCCACCCGCCTCGAGGCGGAGGCCCTGGGAGTTAAGGCCATCAAGGTGCGGGCTGACCTCACCCGGGAGGAGGAGGTCTTGGCCCTGGTGGAGGAGGTGCGCTACCACCTGGGAGGGATCGGCGTTTTGGTGAACAACGTGGGGGATTACCTCTATAAGCCCATAGAGGAGGTTTCCCTGGAGGAGTGGCGGTGGATCCTGGACTCCAACCTCACCAGCACCTTCCTCCTCACCCAGAAGGTCCTTCCCCTCATGGTGGCCCAGGGGTATGGGCGCATCGTGAACCTGGGCTACGCCGGGGCCCAGAACCTCCTGGCCCGGACCCACATCACCCCCTACGCCATCGCCAAGACCGGGGTGATCCTCTACACCAAGGCCATCGCCAAGCGGTTTGCCCAGGCGGGGATCACCGCCAACGTGGTGGCCCCGGGGGTGGCGGAGAACTCCGTGTCCAAACCCCTTCAGGAGATCCCCATGGCCCGTCTGGCCCTGCTCGAGGAGATCGCCCGGGCGGTGCTCTTCTTCGTGCGGGAGCCCTACGTAACCGGGCAGGTCCTCGAGGTGGCGGGGGGGTGGAACCTCTAGGGCTACCCCACCCTGGCCTTTGCCAGGGTGGGGGTCCCGGAAGAACCTCTTGTTTGGGTCTAGCCTACCCAAATGCACATCATGTTGTGCTAACCTGAGGGCATGGGCCGAAACTTAACCTTAAGGCTTTCCCCAGAGCTGGTGCGCCGGGCCCGGGCCTTGGCCCTGAAGCGGGGCTTGAGCCTAAACGCCTGGGTGGCGGAGCTTTTGGAGAAGGAGGTGGAGCGGGAGGAGGGTCTAGAAGAGGCCTTTGGCCGTCAACTTTCCTGGATGCGTCAGGGAATCCTGGATACCGGGGGCATACCCTTGCCCTCCCGGGAGGAGGTGCATGATAGAGCCCCCTGAGTTCGTGGATACCAATGTTTTGGTCTACGCCTACGACCGCTCCTCCCCGGCCAAACGGGAGCGGGCCCTTGCGCTCCTGGAGCACCTTATGGTGGAAAGGCGCTTGGCGTTATCCCTTCAAGTGCTCCAGGAGTTTTATGTGGTCACCACCCGTAAGCTCCAAGCCCCCCTTTCCCCGGAGGTGGCCCGCCAGATCTTGACCGACCTCGGTAAGGCCTGGGTGCACGAGCCCACCCTAGGGGATGTTCTTAAGGCCACCCACCTGGCAGAGCGCCACCGGATCTCCTTCTGGGATGCCCTCATCCTGCAAAGCGCCCGGGCCCTAAAGGCCCAGGTGGTATGGAGCGAGGACCTGCACCCTGGGGTCTATGGAGGGCTAGAGGTGAGAAACCCCTTTGCGTGATAGGGTATAGCCTATGGACGGGAACGCTCCCGATCCCAGGTACTGGGAAAAGATGCGCCTGGTGGCCGAGGTCTTGAAGGCGGTGGAAGGCCCCATCTACATCGCCACCCACGTGGACCCCGATGGGGATGCTATAGGAAGCTCCTTAGGCTTATACCGGGCCCTTAAGACCCTGGGCAAAGAGGTCTACTGGGTGGCCGAGCCCCCTAGGTTCCTGCGCTTTTTGCCGAAGGAGGAGGAGTACTCGGATCCCGTGGACAAGCTTCCCGTGGGGGCCACCCTGGTGGCCCTGGATAGCGCCGAGCCTAGCCGGGTGGTGGGGGTGCCGGTGGAGGGTTTTGTGATCAACATTGACCACCACGGCACCAATCCCCGTTTCGGGCATATTGCCATGGTGGATCCCTCCAAGGCGGCCACCGCCCAGATGGTGAAGGACCTCATTGATCTCCTGGGGGTGGAGTGGACGGCGGAGATCGCGACCCCCGTCCTCACCGGCATCCTCACCGACACCGGCAACTTCCGCTTCGCCAACACCACCCCCGAGGTTCTGCGGGTGGCGGCGGAGTTGGTGGGGTACGGGGTGAAGCTGGCCGAGCTTACGGATCGGCTTCAGTTCCGCCCCCCCTCCTACTTCCGCCTCATGGGACAGGTGCTTTCCACCGTGGCCTTCCACTTTGGGGGGCTTCTCGTCACCGCCCACCTTCCCGAGGATGCCAAGCGGGAGGAGGAGGACTCCGACGACTTCGTGGGGCTCATCCGCTACGTGGAGGGGAGCGTGGTTTCCGTCTTCCTGCGCAAGCGGGAGGAGGGGGTGAAGGTGTCCATCCGCTCCCGGGGTGGGGTTTCCGCCCAGAACATCGCCGTGAAGCTTGGGGGTGGGGGGCATGTGCCTGCTGCCGGGGCCACCTTAAAGGACGTTGACCTGGACCGGGCCTACGAGCTGGTCCTCGAGGCGGTGGCGGAAGAGCTTCGGCGGGCAGGGTACCTCTAGGGCCTGGGGGGGCGCCAGACGAGGGAGGGGGCCCCTAGGCCCTCGGGTGCCACCTCCTCTCCCGGTTCCACCAGGCGCTTTAGACGGTAAAGGCCTCCCCGGGGCTCCCGGTAGACCTCCAGGAGGCTGGTTTCCCCGTCCACCAGCCAGCTTTCCGGGATGCCCGCTTGGGCGTAAAGGGCCAACTTCTTTCCGTCCATATCCTTGGTGGTATACGCCACCTCCACCACCAGGAGGATGTCCTTTGGCTCGGGGAAGGAGTGGACGTAGAAGTCCTCTCGGGGCTTTAGGAGGGCGATATCCGGTTGAGGCAGGGAAAAGGGATTTAGAAGGATGGGGTTTTGTACCGAGACGATGGCCCGGTCCCCGTAGAGCCTTTCCAAGGCCTTGGCCAGGTAGGAAACCAGCCCCGCGTGTCCGCTGCCGATGGGGGCCATCTCGTAAACCTCCCCGTCCAGGAGCTCAAGCCGCACCCCTTCCGGCACCTCCCTAAGGAGGGCTTCAAACTCCTCCTTGCGGATGCGGTGGCGAACCATATTCTCCCAGTTTACCAGGATCTAGGCCCCGTACTTGAGAAGTTTTCCCGCATGGGCGAGGAGGAGGGGCATGAGCTCCATCCCTCTCAGGTGGCCCAGGCTTCCCTTGGTAGCCTCGCTTTCCGTGAAGCGCTGGGCAGCATCCCTTCGCAGGTAAGGGGCCTTAAGGAGCACGGGCACAGGGTGCCAAGAATGGGCCCTTAGAAGGGCAGGGGTGGAGTGGTCCCCGGTGATGGCCAGGACATCCGGCTTTAGGGCAAGGATTTCCGGAAGAAGGGCGTCGAAGCGCTCGATCTCCGCCACCTTGCCCGGGAAATCCCCATCTTCCCCCTTGGCATCGGTCTTCTTGAAGTGAAGGTAGAAGAAGTCGTAGCTCTCCCAGTTTTCCCTTAGGGCCTTGAGCTTCCCCTCGTGGGCATCGCCTTCCCCTTCCACGGGCAGGACCTCCATGCCCACCAGGCTGGCCAGACCCTTGTACATGGGGTAGCTGGCGATGGCGGCCGCCCTGACCCCGTAGACCTCCGTCATGCTGGGAAAGGAAGGCCTTCTTGAGGCGCCCCGGAAAAGCGCCCCGTTGATTTTGGGCTCGTTCCTGAGCACCTCCCGGATGCGCGCCGAAAGGAGGTTCACCACCCGGGCGGTTTTCCTGGAGGCTTCGTCCAGGGCCTGGGCCTCGAGGGGAGGGAGGCCGGTCTTCTGGGGGTCGGTGTCCGTGATGCTATCCCCCAGGCCCTCGCCCCGGAGGACCACCAGGAAGCGGTGTTCGCTTTCCGTGTAGAAGTAGACCGCCACATCCTCAATGCGGGGGATGGCCTCCTGGAGTTTGGCCACCACCCGTTGGTTCTCCTCCGTGCTGGGGCGGCCCGCCCGGCGGTCCAGAACCTGTCCATCTGGGCCTAAGGTGGCGAAGTTCCCCCTTAAGGCCACGTCCCCATCCCGGAAGTCCACGCCGAGGCCCAGGGCGCTTAGGGCCCCCCGGCCCACCAGGTAGCGGAAGGGGTCGTAGCCAAAAAGGGCCAGGTGCCCGGGGCCGGAGCCCGGGGTAAGGCCGGGGTGGACCGGGGTGAGGAGGCCGAGGGCGCTTTCCCCCGCCAACCGGTCTAGGTTCGGCGTTCTGGCGGCCTCCAGCTCCGTGGGCCCCCCGGGCTCGAGGGGAAGCCCCCCCACCCCGTCCAGGACCACCAGGAGGATCCTGGTGTCGCTTTTTTGCTGAAGTTCCTTGAACACGGCGAAGAGGTCCATGCCGCCATTTTATGGGCAAAAGGCCCCCGGCTTGCCCGGGGGCCAGGGGCCTTTGGCAACTATCGGGTTGCCCGGTCCGCGTCCACCAGGCCCTGGCCGAAGAGCTGCCGGCTACCGATGTCCTCGGCGGTGGCCTTCAAATGGGCCCGCACCTCACCCGGGGTCCAGTCCTTGTGGAGGGCCTTCACCAACCCCGCCACGGCGGCCACATGGGGGCTGGCCATGGAGGTGCCCGCGTACCAGGCGTAGGCAGGGAGGTTTTCGTTGATGATGATGGTGGAAAGGATCAGGTGGTAGCGCCAGCCAGGGGGGCGCTGGTTGGAAGGCCGGAAGCACCAGCTTTGGCCATTCTCGTCTAGGCCACAGTCCCCCCCAGGGGCGGAAAGGTCCACGGCTGCCCCGTAGTTGGAGTAGAAGGCTAGGACGTCCTGACCCGGCACGGCATTCAAGGTTTCGTTGGTGGGGTAGGGGTACTGCCAAAGGGGCGTGGCGGTGCCCGTGGCGGAAACCGAGATCACCGTGGGCAGGTCAGAGGGAATGTGAACGACGTAGCCATTGGCATTCTGGGCGCTGTTACCCGCCGAGGCCACGATCACGGTGCCCATACGGTTGGCATACTTCATCACCCGGTCCCAGGCCACCATGGCGGCCACGTCGTCCTTGTTGCGGGTGTCCAGGGTGCCGCCCAGGCTCATGTTGATGACGTCGTAGCCCTTTTGGGCGGCGTCGATGATGGCCGCAAAGATGGGGCCGTCAAAGGCGCCCACATCGTCGTATTCCTCCCCGCCGTAGGTGAAGTGGATGCGGTCAAAGACCTTGTAGGCGGCGATCCTCAGCCCTGGGGCCACCCCCACCACCCGGCCGCCTCCAAAGGCGGCGGCCACGGTGCCGGATACGTGGGTGCCGTGGGCCTCGTAGAGAACTGTGGGGGCAGGAGTGCAAAGGTTATCGGGGTCAAAGTGGTCAAAGTCAATCCAGAGGGTGTACTTGGGGTAGCTGGGGGTGTTGTAGGGGCCCGCGGTCTCGTAGCAGTAGTTGGTGGCCTGGAAGTCCACGATCTGGCCTACCAGGTCGGGGTGGTTGTCCATGACCCCGGTGTCCAGCACCGCCACCGTGGCCCGGGCCTGGACCTCGAGGGGCACCCTCTCCCAAGCCTTCGGGGCGCCAATCCGCCGGATGTCCCACTGGTACTTGTAGAGGTTGTCGGCTGCCGAGGGCGCGCCATAGGTTTCCTCCTGAAAGAGGATGCGCTCCGTCTTGGGCAGGGAGTAGTAGCGCTCGGGGCCCACCGCTAGCACCTGGGGGTTCCGGGCCAGGCGGCTTACGGCGGCCCGGTCCGCCACCACCGTGAGGGCACCGATAGGCTCCAGGGTCTTGAGCACCCGGGCCCCGGCGCCTTGAGCCAAGGCCTGGGCGTTAGAGGGGAGGGTTTCCGACCGGAAGACCACCAGGTAGCGCCCCTGGGGCGAGGCGCTTTGCACGGAAAGGCTGGTGGTTCCACTTGGAGCTTGCTGCTGGCAGGCGAATAGTCCTAGGGCCAAACTGGCTAAAAACGCGTACCCAATCCTACGCATACGCACCTCCTAATCGTGCCCCCACAGTCTATTCCTCCAGGCCGCCCTTGGCAAGTAAGATGGGCGGGTATGGCGAAGGAGAAGGGCCTGACCCCGCAAAGCCAAGATTTCAGCGAATGGTACCTCGAGGTCATCCAGAAGGCGGAGCTCGCCGACTACGGACCGGTCCGGGGCACCATCGTGGTGCGCCCCTATGGCTATGCCCTTTGGGAAAACATCCAGGGGGTTTTGGACCGCATGTTCAAGGAAACCGGCCACCAAAACGCCTACTTCCCCCTCTTCATCCCCATGAGCTTCCTGAAGAAGGAAGCCGAGCACGTGGAGGGGTTTTCTCCCGAGCTGGCGGTGGTCACCCATGCCGGGGGCGAGGAGCTGGAGGAGCCTCTGGCGGTGCGCCCCACCTCGGAAACCGTGATCGGCTACATGTGGTCCAAGTGGATCAAAAGCTATAGGGACCTGCCCCAGCTTCTCAACCAGTGGGGCAACGTGGTGCGCTGGGAGCTTCGCACCCGGCCCTTCCTGCGCACCAGCGAGTTTTTGTGGCAGGAGGGGCACACCGCCCACGCCACCCAGGAGGAGGCGGAGGAGGAGGTGCGCAGGATGCTTTCCATCTACGCCAGGCTGGCCCGGGAGTACGGGGCTATCCCTGTGGTGGAGGGCATGAAGACGGAAAAGGAGAAGTTCGCCGGGGCCGTCTACACCACCACCATCGAGGCCCTGATGCGGGATGGCAAGGCCCTGCAGTCGGGCACCAGCCACTACCTGGGGGAGAACTTCGCCCGGGCCTTTGACATCAAGTTCCAGGACAAAGACCTCCAGGTGAAGTACGTGCACACCACCAGCTGGGGGCTTTCCTGGCGCTTCATCGGGGCCATCATCATGACCCACGGGGACGACCAGGGGCTCATCCTACCTCCTCGCCTGGCTCCCATCCAGGTGGTGATCGTGCCCATCTACCGGGAGGAAAGCCGGGAGAGGGTTCTGGAGGCGGCCTTTGACCTGAAGCGGCGCCTTCTCCAGGCGGGGCTTCGCGTGCACCTGGACGACCGGGACCAGCACACCCCCGGGTACAAGTTCCACGAGTGGGAGCTTAAGGGGGTTCCCTTCCGCATCGAGCTTGGACCCAAGGACCTCGAGGCGGGCGAGGCCGTGCTGGCCAGCCGCCTGGGGGGGAAGGAGCGCCTGACTCTAGAAGCCCTCCCCACCGTGCTACCCGAGAAGCTGGATGCCTTCCACCAGGCCCTTTACCAACGGGCCCTGGATTTCCGGGAGGCCCACACCCGCAAGGTGGACACCTACGAGGAGTTCAAGGAGGCGGTGCAGGAGGGCTTCGCCCTGGCCTTCCACTGCGGGGATCGGGCCTGCGAGAAGGCCATCCAGGAGGAAACCACCGCCACCACCCGGTGCGTGCCCTTTGAGGGGGAGGCGGAAGAAGGGGTGTGCGTGCGCTGTGGGCGGAAGAGCGCCTACGGCAAGCGGGTGTTCTTCGCCAAGGCTTATTAGCGCCCATGAGGGTCCTGGAGCGGAGGGTTTACTGGCGCTGGTTCGGGGAGGTTTTCCTCGAGGGGAACTTGAGGCTTCGCATGACCGGGGATGCGGCCAAATGGCTTCGCCCCGGGGACCGGGTCAGGCTGGCCACGGAATACCGCAAACCCCTTCTGGACTTTGACGAGTACGCCCTCGAGGGGGCTTTCCCCTTGTGGCCCTTATTTTCCAGGACGCTGGACCACGTGAGGGAAAGCCCCTTAGGGGGCGAGGTGTACCGCTACCGCCTCCGTGCGCGGGAGGCCATGTATGAGGCCGATTTCGAGGCCATTGCCGAGCTGGAGCAGTACCACTATGCCTCGGAGAAGGAGGTGGTGGCCCTATGGGTCTGCCCCCGCTGTGGCCAGACCCTCTTCGCCAACACCAAACCCCTTTGCGAATGCGGGGGGGAGGCCCGGCTAAAGGAGATCAGGGGTTCTACCCCGGCTAGCCGCTTTCTCATCCTGGAGCTGGTGGAGCGCTTACCCTTTGAGCCCAGGATCCTGGGTTATGTGCGTTTGGACCCCCCCATTCCCCGGATGCACCGCAGGATTCCTGGGGGCGTGGAGCGGAACATCCGGGAGCGCATCTTTCCCAAGGACTGGTTCCACCCGACCTTTGAGGGCGGGAAGGACTGGGAAAGCGCTTTGGACCGGGTGCACACCGCCGCCAGCCGCATCGCCCGGGTGGTGGTGCACCCCGACTACCGCTCGGAGGGCCTGGGGGCTCTTTTGGTGGAGCTGGCTTTGGCCTGGGTGAAGGAGCGGGCTGTGCCCGAGGGAAGGCGGGAGAAACACCTGGTGTACACCGTGGCCCAGATGGCCCGCTACCACCCCTTTTTTGAGAAGGTGGGCTTCCGCTACCTCTTCGACACCGCCTCGGGAAGGCCCGTGCTGGCCTATCCCCTTACGGAGGAGGCGGAGCACTACCTGGATCGGTTTTTGAAGGAAGACCCTTACGCCAGGGCTCATGGGGGAAGGCTTTTCGTTTCCCGTTTCGGGAGGGTGCGGGGGCTTCCGGGGTCCATCCGGCTGGTGGGGGTTCGTAAAGGCTACCGGAGCCACCTGGACCTTTCCGACCTTTCCCCAGAGGTGCAGGAAACCCTTGCGGCCTTCGGGGTCAAGGCCCGGGTGTTGGAGCGGGCGATCCTTAGGGAGGCGGACCTCGAGGTTCCCCCAGGCAGTGTGGTAGCCCTAGCCGGGGCCAGCGGGGCGGGGAAGACCACCCTCCTTCGCCTCCTCCTGGGGGAGCCCCCGGAGGGGGGAGAGGTGGAGGTACCCGAGGGCAGGCGGGTGGCCTATATCCCCGGGGAGCGGGAGGTGGACCTGGGCCAGGAGCCCATCTTGGAGCGGCTTTACCGCCAGCTTCAGGATGTGGGGGCGGCCATTGAGGTGTTAAACCGGGTGGGGCTTTCCGATGCCGTGCTCTACCGGGCCAGGCCGAAGGAGCTTTCCACGGGCCAGCGGGAGCGCTACCGCTTGGCCCTTCTACTGGCCCAGCGCCCTGACCTCCTCCTGATCGACGAGTTTGCCGCTCACCTGGACGTGCCCACCGCCAGGCGGGTGGCCCTGGGTCTTGGGAAGCTGGTGCGGCAGGCGGGGATCACCCTGGTGGTGGCCACCCACCGCCAGGAGGTGATCGCTTCCTTGGATCCCGACCTCCTGGTCTTCGTGGGGTACGGGGGGCTTATGGCCATACCTCGGAAAGATCCACGAACATGACCCTACCGGGCTTTTTGGGTACGAAGAGGGGTTTTTCGTAGCGGAAGGCGTTGTGCAAAACCCAGGCGTAAAGGGGCTGTTCCCCGGCATAGGCCCTGAGAAAGGCCTCCTCCGCCAGGTGCTTTTCCGGGTGGGCCAGAAGCTCCTCCACGGTGAAGGGGCCCTGCACGTCCAGCAGGTTCGCCTGGCCGATGAGATACCCTCCGGTGATGATCCCCAAGGGACCCCGGTGTCGGGTCTGGCGTTTGCGGATCTCCCAGGTCTTCCTTCCGTCCACGATGAAGCTGGCGTAGGGCTCCCGCACGATGAGGCCCAGCTTGGGCTTTTCCACGCCTTCATTGTAGAGTAGACCCCGTGGGTTGCCCTAAGGAAGGGCAAAAGGAGAAGAAAGCGCGGGCCTTGGCCATCCTGAAGGCCCTGAAGGCGGCGTATCCGGGGGCTAAAACGGAGCTAAAGCACAATAACCCCTTCCAGCTTTTGGTGGCCACGGTGCTTTCCGCCCAGGCCACGGACAAAAGCGTAAACGAGGCCACCCCGGCCCTCTTTGCCCGTTTCCCCGACCCCCAGGCCCTAGCCAAGGCGACTCCCGAGGAGGTGGAGCCCTATATCCGGCGCATCGGCCTTTACCGCACCAAGGCCAAAAACCTGGTGGCCCTGGCCCGGAGGCTGGTGGAGGAGCATGGGGGGGAGGTGCCGAGGGATAAAAAGGCCCTGATGAAGTTGCCCGGGGTGGGTTGGAAGACGGCCACCGTGGTCCTGGGAGCGGCCTTCGGCGTGCCGGGTATCGCCGTGGACACCCATGTGGCCCGCCTGGCGCGGAGGCTTTGCCTTTCCCTGGCCAAGGCTCCCGAAAGGATTGGGGCCGAACTGGAGGCCCTTTTCCCCAAGGAGGAGTGGGTGTTCGTCCACCACGCCCTGGTCCTTCACGGGCGGTACGTGTGCCTGGCCCGTAAGCCCCGGTGCGGGGCCTGTTCCCTGGCGCCTCACTGCCCATGCCGACAGGGGTAGGGGCCTTGGATCCGGGCTTGTTTCCTCGGAGAAGGGTTTTGTGAAGTATATACTCGGTTCACCAGCCTATCGCTTCCTCGCGGCCAGCTTCCTCTGGTCCTTCGGGGCTAACCTCATCTACTTTTTCCTGAACTTTCACCTCGAGGGCCTAGGCTATGGCCGCCAGGCCATAGGGCTTGCCCAGGCCCTGCTTCTTCTGGTGGGCGTGGTTTCTGCCCTCCCTCTGGCCTACCTCATCCCCCGCCTGGGCTACCGGAAGAGCTTTCTTCTGGCTTTGGCCCTGGCGGTGGGAAGCGGGCTTCTTTTGGGGCTTGGTCTGCTGGTCTTCCCCTCGTTGGCGGGGTACGGGCTGGCGGGAGCCTTGGTGCAGGGGGCGGGGGCACCTCTCATGGCCCGGTTGATCCCTGCCGAGAGGCGGGTTTCCCTTTTCAGCCTGCAGGCGGCCTTGACCACTGCCTCGGGCTTTTTCTCCACCCTTCTGGCCGGTGCCCTTTCCGAATGGGTGGGGGCCAGGTGGGTGATCCTCTTCGCCCTTCCCTTTTTCCTCCTGACGCTTCCCTTTCTGGTTGGCCTTCCCGAAGGGCAGGGAACACCCCCCAGGCTGAGGGGGCGGTTTGGGATTTGGCTGCGCCTCTTTTTGCCCCAGGCGGTGATCGGGTTTGGGGCCGGGCTGGTCATCCCCTTCTTGAACCTGTACCTTCGGGAAAAGTTTGGCCTCAGCTACGGAACCACGGGGCTGGTCTTCGCCCTTTCCGCCTTGGCTACTGGGGTGGCCATGTTGCTCCAGCCCCTTCTGGTGCGCCGGCTTGGGAAACTGGGGGCCATCGTGTTCGTGCAGGCCTTGTCCCTGCCCTTTATGGCCATCCTGGCCTGGGTCCCTTGGCTACCCCTGGTTACCGTGGCCCTCCTCATCCGGGGAGCCCTCATGAACGCTGCTGGGCCTGTGTACGCCGCCTTGGTGATGGACTACCTGGAGGAAGACGAGCGCCCGGGCTTCTTCCTGATGGAGTCCGCGCTCTGGAGCCTTCTCTTTGCCTTGGGGAGTGCCTTGTCCGGCATGGTGCAGGAGGCCTGGGGCCTTGTCGCCTTCAACAACCTCTTTGCCCTTACCCTGGGCCTTTACGCCGTGGGGATCGCCCTTTGGCCCTGGACCTTTGGCCGCTTGCGGGCGGCCTACCGGGAATCTTCTTCCTGAGGCCTTGGCCTTTGCCCTAGACTGGGCCTATGCGCACGGGCATCAGCGTGGAGGAAGCGTTGGAGCTGGTCTTGGCGGAGGCCAGGGGGGAGCTTCCCGTGGAGGAGGTACCCCTGAAGGAAGCCTATGGCCGCGTCCTGGCGGAGGACCTGGTTTCCTTGGTGAACCACCCCGACCAGGACGACACCGCCATAGATGGCTACGCTTGCCGAGAGGAGGACACCCTGGGGGCGAGCCGGGAGAACCCGGTGCGCCTCAGGGTCATCGGGGAGTCGCCGGCGGGAAGACCCTTTGCCGGACGGGTGGGGAAGGGGGAGGCGGTGGCCGTCTACACGGGGGCTCCCATTCCGGAGGGCGCGGATGCCGTTATCCGGGTGGAGGACACCCGGCGGGAAGGGGACTACGTGCTCCTCTTCGCCCCGGCGAGCCCCAAGGACATCCGGCCCCAAGGGGATGACCTAAGGAAGGGAGAGGTGTACCTGCGCCGGGGGGACTTCCTCACCCCGGGAAGGCTGGGGCTGGCGGCGGCCATGGGCTACCCGCGCCTTAAGGTCTTCCGGCGCCCCCGGGTAGGCATCCTTTCCACGGGGGATGAGGTGGTGGAGCCAGGGGTGCCCCTGCCCTTTGGGGGGGTTTATAACTCCAACGCCTACAGCCTTCTGGGATTGGTGAAGGAGGCGGGGGGTGAGCCCGTCCTTTTGGGCAAGGTGGAGGACAGGCCGGAAACCGTGTTGGAGAAGCTGGAGGCGGCAGGGCCCCTGGACCTCCTCCTTACCTCCGGGGGAGTATCCATGGGGGAGTACGATGTGGTGCGTAAGGTTTTGGAGACAGCGGGGGAATTGGTCTTCTGGAAGGTGAAGCAGCAGCCTGGGGGGCCCCTGCTCCTGGCCCGTTTGGGTGGGCTTCCCATCCTTGGGCTTCCGGGAAACCCGGTTTCCAGCATGGTTACCTTCTTCCTCTACGGCAGACCCTTTCTCTTCCGGCTCCAGCGCCGCACCGACCCCCCTTACCGCTCCCTCGAGGCCAGGGTCCTTACCCCCTTTAAGGGCGCCCAGGGCAAAAAGGTCTTCCGCCGCGGGGTGCTCTCCTTTGAGGGGGAGTTTGTGGTGCGCACCACCGGGAGCCAGTCCAGCGGGGTCTTGCGCTCCATGGCCCTGGGCAACGCCCTGGTGGTCCTCCCCCCCGACCAGGATGCCAGGGAAGGGGAAAGGGTGGAGGTCATTCCCTTGACATTCGTGCTCTAGTTCACTAAACTTGAAAGGTTTACGGGCTTTGCCCCTCCTTTTCGGGCGCGGGTGGGGCCCGGGAAGCGAGAGAGAATGGAGTTCAAAGACTTTCCCCTGAAGGACGAGATTAAGGAAGCCCTTTTGCGCCGGGGTATCACCGCCCCCACCCCCATCCAGGCGGCGGCCTTGCCCCTGGCCCTCGAGGGCAAGGACCTCATCGGCCAGGCCCGCACGGGCACCGGCAAGACCCTGGCCTTTGCCCTGCCCATTGCCCAGGCCCTGGAGGCCTCCAAGGAGCGGGGCCGCCTCCCCAGGGCCTTGGTGCTGACCCCCACCCGGGAGCTGGCCCTCCAGGTTTCCGGGGAGTTGCAGGCGGTGGCCCCCCACCTCAAGGTGGTCACGGTGTACGGGGGCACGGGCTACGGCAAGCAGAAGGAGGAGCTGGCCCGGGGAGCCGATGTGGTGGTGGCCACCCCGGGGCGGGCCCTGGACTACTTGCGGCAAGGGGCCTTGGACCTTTCCCAGGTGCGGATCGCCGTCTTGGACGAGGCCGATGAGATGCTCTCCATGGGCTTTGAGGAGGAGGTGGAGGCCATCCTCTCCGCCACCCCCAAGGAGCGCCAGACCCTTCTCTTCTCCGCCACCCTGCCCTCTTGGGCCAAGAAGCTGGCGGAGCGGTACATGAAAAGCCCGGTGGTCATCAACGTGGTGCGGGAGGAGGGCATCACCTACCAGGAGGAGGCCATTCCCGCTCCTGGGGACCGCCTTTCCCTCCTCTCCGATATCCTTTTTGTCAAGGCCCCCAAGCGGGCCATCGTTTTCACCCGTACCAAGGCGGAGACCGAGGAGGTGGCCACGGGGCTTCTTCGCCTCGGGCACCCGGCGCGGGCCATCCACGGGGATCTTTCCCAGACGGACCGGGAAAGGGTCATGAGGGCCTTTCGGGAAGGGGACGTAAGGGTTCTGGTGGCCACGGATGTGGCCGCCCGGGGCCTGGATATCCCGGAGGTGGACCTGGTGGTGCACTACCGCTTCCCCGACAAGCCGGAAACCTACCAGCACCGTTCGGGGCGCACGGGCAGGGCCGGGCGGGGGGGTGAGGTGGTGATCCTCTACGGCCCCCGGGAAAGGCGGGAGCTTTCCGAGCTGGAAAGGGCCGTGGGCCGCACCTTCAAGCGGGTGAATCCCCCCACGCCCGAGGAAGTCCTCGAGGCCAAGTGGCACCATCTCCTGGCCCGTCTGGCCCGGGTACCCGAGAGGGACTACAAGCTGTACCAGGATTTCGCCAGCCGTCTGTTCGCCGAGGGGCGGGTGGAGGTGGTGGCGGCCCTCATGGCCCTTCTCCTGGGCGGGGCACCCAAGGAGAAAAGCCTTCTTACCGGCGAGGAGGGCTGGCTTACCTTCAAGGCCACGGGGCCCAGGCTCACCCTGCCCCGGCTGGTGGCCCTCTTGAAGGAAGCGGGCCTCGAGGTGGGCAAGATCGCCCAGGGAGAGGAGGGCTTTTACGTGGACCTCCGCCCCCAGGACCTGCCGAGGCTTTCCGAGGTGCAGGGGGTGAAGCTGGAAAGGGCTAAGCGGGTGGAGGTTCTCCCTGAAGCCTATGCGGGTGCTGCCTCCCGGGGGGGATCGCCTCGAGGCCGCCGTACCAGCCGCTTCTAATACCATCCCACCCTGGCTTCGCCAGGGCGGGGGCCCCGGCAAAAATCAAGGGCCCGCCCCCCTGGGGGCGGGCTTTCTTGGTGCGCCCGGAGGGATTCGAACCCCCGGCCTAGGGCTTAGGAAGCCCCCGCTCTATCCTGCTGAGCTACGGGCGCCCACACCTAGAGGATTCTAGCAGCCCTGGGGGGCCAAGGCAAGCGGATGGTCCTCGGGTAAGGGAGCGATTTGGAAAACACCTTTGCTATCCGCTGCCGAGAGGTTCGGGGTGGTATGCTGGAGGACATATGGAAGCCCGGGTCATCAGGGATCCCGAGGTGATGCTGGGCAAGCCCGTGGTGGCCGGTACCCGGATCACCGTGGAGGAGATCCTCCGCCGTTTGGCTGCTGGGGAAACACCCGAGGAGGTTCTAGCTGCCCACCCCCGCCTTACGCCAGAGGGTCTAAGGGCAGCGTTGCTCTATGCAGCCGCAACCCTCGGGGCAGAGGTGTACTACCCGGTCCCTGAGAAGGTGGCGTGAAGATTGTCGCTGACGAAGGGGTAGACGCCCCGATTGTGGCACGGCTACGGACTGACCCCTGAAAGCTGGCCCGGAGCCTCAGCAAGGAGGGAGGGGGGCGGAAGAGGGTATAGTCTTTCACCGGGGGAAACGGGGTTCTACATAAGCCTCGGCTTATAGTAGGGCTCCCTGGCTCCGCTTGTGCCCTCCTTCACGGGGGCGTACCCTGGAGGCAACATGACCGAGACCAAGGACCTCACCCGCCTTTCGGTGAACGCCATACGGTTTTTGGCCATAGATGCCGTGGAAAAGGCCAAAAGCGGCCACCCCGGCATGCCCATGGCGATGGCTCCCCTAGCCTACCTCCTTTATCGGGAGGTCATGCGCCACAATCCCCTGGACCCGAACTGGCCGGATCGCGACCGCTTTGTCCTTTCCGCAGGGCATGGGTCCATGCTTCTTTACGCCATCCTCCATCTCACGGGCTATAACCTTCCCCTCGAGGAGCTCAAGCGCTTTCGCCAGTGGGGCTCCAAGACCCCGGGCCACCCCGAGTACGGCCACACCCCAGGGGTGGAGGTGACCACCGGCCCCCTGGGCCAGGGTATATCCACCGCCGTGGGCATGGCCCTGGCGGAGAGGAAGCTCGCCGCGGAGTTCAACCGCCCGGGCTACGAGGTGGTGAACCACTACACCTACGTGCTGGCCTCGGATGGGGACCTGATGGAGGGGGTTTCCGGGGAGGCCAGCTCCTTGGCAGGCCACTGGAAGCTTTCCAAGCTCATTGTGTTTTGGGATAACAACCACATCTCCATTGACGGCTCCACCGACCTGGCCTTCACCGAGGATGTCCTGGCACGCTACCGGGCCTATGGATGGCACACCCTCAGGGTGGAGGATGCCAACGACCTCGAGGCCCTCCGCCACGCCATCCGCCTGGCCCAGCTGGACGAAAGGCCCTCCCTCATCGCCGTGCGGAGCCACATCGGCTACGGTTCCCCCAAGCAGGACTCCCACAAGGCCCACGGGGAGCCCTTGGGTCCGGAGGCGGTGGAGGCCACCCGCCAAAACCTGGGCTGGCCCTATCCTCCCTTTGAGGTGCCCGAGGAAGTCTACCGGCACATGGACATGCGGGAAAAGGGAAGGGCTTGGCAGGAAGCCTGGGAACAACTCATGGAGGCCTATGCCCGGGCCTATCCCGACCTGCACCAGGAGCTTTTGCGCCGCTTAAAGGGCGACCTTCCCTCCCTTCCCGAGGAACCCCCAGCCTTTGACAAGCCCGTGGCTACCCGGGCAGCCAGCGGTAAGGCTCTGGATGCCATCGCCCCCAGGATGCCCGAGCTTCTTGGAGGGAGTGCCGACCTCACTCCCTCCAACAACACCCAGGCCCAGGGCATGGCGGACTTCTCCCCCCAAAACCCCACGGGGCGCTATATCCACTACGGGGTTCGGGAGCATGGGATGGGGGCCATTCTGAACGGCTTGAACCTGCACGGGGGCTACCGGGCCTACGGAGGCACCTTCCTGGTCTTCTCCGACTACATGCGCCCGGCCATCCGCCTGGCGGCCCTCATGGGCACCCCCACGGTCTTCGTCTTCACCCACGACACCATCGCCCTGGGGGAGGATGGCCCCACCCACCAGCCCGTGGAGCACCTCATGAGCCTGAGGGCCATGCCCAACCTCTGGGTCATCCGCCCCGCCGACGCCTACGAGACCTTCTACGCCTGGCAGGTGGCCTTAAAGCGCAAGGAGGGTCCCACGGCCCTCATCCTCACTCGCCAGGCAGTTCCCCTCCTTTCCCCGGAAAAGGCCAAGGGAGCCCTGAAGGGAGGCTACATCCTCGAGGATGTGGAGAATCCTGAGGGGATCCTGGTGGCCACGGGTAGCGAGGTGCACCTGGCCTTGAAGGCCAGGGCCCTTTTGGCGGAGAAGGGCCGCCGGGTGCGGGTGGTGAGCCTGCCTTCCTTTGAACTCTTTGCCGCCCAGCCGGAGGAGTATAGGCGGGAGGTGTTTCCCCCGGGCCTCCCCACCGTGGCGGTGGAGGCGGGGGCTACCCTGGGCTGGGAGCGGTACGCCCACAAGGTGGTGGGTCTGGACCGCTTCGGAGCCAGCGCCCCTTACCCTGAGGTCTACGAGAAGCTGGGCTTCATCCCGGAAAGGGTGGCGGGGGCCTTGGAAGAACTCCTATGAGGTTTAGGGTGGATCCCTTGCCCCTTCCCGGCACCTACCGGGGCACGGCCATCGTGGTGGATGTGATCCGGGCCACCACCACCGCGGGCTTGTACTTAAGGGCGGGGGCCAAGGCTTTGATCCTGGCCCCAGGGGTGGAGGCGGCCCGGGCTTTGCGCCAGGAGGGGGAAATCCTGGCCGGGGAGGTGGGAGGGCTTCCCCCGGAGGGGTTTGACCTGGGTAACTCCCCCCGGGAGGTGGAAAGGGTGGCGGGGAAGGCCGTGATCATGGCCACCACCAACGGCACCCGGGCCGCCCATGCCGCCCTGGGAGCCAGGCACATCCTTCTCGGTTCCTTGCAAAATGCCCGGGCGGTGGCGGAAAAAGCCAGGGAAACAGGGGAGGAGGTGCACCTGATCTGTGCGGGGAAGGAGGGCCAGATGGCCTTGGACGATCTCTATACTGCTGGGGTCATCGGAAAGCGCCTGAAGGCCCTGGGGTTTTCCCCGGAAGGGGAGATGGCCCATCTGGCCCTTTTCCTGGCGGAGAATCCTTCGTTCCCTGTCCTTTCCAGCAGCGAGGCCGCCAAGGCCCTGGTGGGGGTGGGTTTGGGGGAGGATGTGGCCGAGTGCGCCCGGGTGGACGTCCATGGGGTTGTCCCGCGCTTCTTGGGGATGCGGGGTGAGGGCATGGTCTTTGGAGCTTAGGGGGAGGAATGCTGGCCACCTTGCGGGGGGTTCTGCCGGAGAAGGGCCGGGCGGTGGGGGCCTTTGACGTGGTGGGCCTGGAGTGGGCGGAGGCCATCCTGGAGGGAGCGGAAACCCTGGGCCTTCCCGTCATCCTCAGCGTAGCTCCCCATTTGGGGGGGCCGCCCTTAAGGGCCCTGGCACCTGGGCTTAGGGTTTTGGCGGAAGAAGCCAAGGTCCCCGTGGCCCTGCACCTGGACCACGGGGAAAACCTGAGGGAGGTGGTGGAAGCCTTAAGGCTCGGGTTTACCAGCGTGATGCTGGATGGAAGCCACCTGCCCCTCGAGGAGAACATCCACCTGACCCGCCTGGCGGTGGAGGTGGCCCGGGCCTACGGGGCCACGGTGGAAGGGGAAGTGGGGGCGGTGCCGGGAGGTTACGGGGGGGAGGTTTCCCAGGAACTGGTGGCCTACACGGATCCCGTGGAAGCCAGGCGTTACCTGGAGGAAACCGGGGTGGATGCTTTGGCGGTATCCATCGGCACCCGCCACGGCCTGCACAAGGGGCCGGTGCGCTTGAACCTGCCCCTTTTGGAGGAGCTGGGCCAGCTTCCCGTGCCCCTGGTCCTCCACGGGGCCTCGGGGTTGAGCCCGGAGGAGTACCGGGCTTTGGTGGCGAGGGGGATTCGCAAGATCAACCTGTATGCGGATCTGGCCCTCGAGGCCGCCTCGGTTCTGAAGAAGGTGGAGGCGGAAGACTACCTGAGCTTGATGGCGGCCATGAAGGAAGGCCTTAAGGACTTGGCCATGGCCCGGATGCGCCTATGGTGGAGAAGCTGAAGGCCCTTCTTTGGGATTTGGATGGCACCCTGGCGGAAACCGAGGAACTCCACCGGGAGGCCTTCAACCGGGCCTTCGCCCACTTTGGCCTTCCCCTTTACTGGGACCAGAAAACCTACGCCCGCTTGCTTTGGACCACGGGGGGGAAGGAGCGCCTGAAGCGGGCCCTGGAGGAAACCCCCGAGGCGCCTGGGCTTTCCTGGGAGGAGATCGCCGAGGTCCACCGGTACAAGACGGACCTTTACCTGAGGCTTCTGCGGGAGGAAGGGGTTGCCTTGCGGCCAGGGGTTCGCCGGGTTCTTGCGGAAGCCCGGGAGGCGGGGGTGACCCTGGCCCTTTGCACCACCACCAGCCCGGAAAACGCCGAGGCCTTTTTGGAGGGCACGGGTCTATTGGGCTGGTTTTCCCTGGTTTTGGCCGGGGATGTGGTGGCCAGGAAGAAGCCGGATCCCGGCATCTACCTCCTGGCCCAGGAACGCCTGGGCCTGGCCCCGGAGGAGGGGGTGGTGGTGGAGGATTCCCGCAATGGCCTCCTGAGCGCCCTGGGGGCGGGTTTCCCCGTGCTCATCACCCCAAGCCTCTACACCCTGGACCAGGATTACCAAGAAGCCCGCGCCCTTCTTCCTCACCTGGGGGAGCCCGGGAACCCTGCACCTGTGCTCCAGGGGCCAAGGGCCGGGGAGAGGGTGGTGGTGGACCTTTCCTACCTGGAGGTGAGAGGATGGTGGAGCACCTGATCGTGTTCAACGCCGAGGCGAGTCCCGAGGAGGTGCGGGAGATGGTGAAGAAGGCCGAGGAGGTCCTGCTTCAGATTCCCGGGGTCTGTGGTCTCCGCTACGGGGAGGCCCTTTCCGAAGGGGCCCGCTACCGCTACTGGCTTTCCGTCCTCTTTGAGGGGCCGGAGGTGGTTTCCTTCTACCGGGACCATCCCCTGCACGTGGAGTTCGCCAACCGGGTGTTCCGCCCCATGGCCAAGGACCGGATCACCACCGACTACCTGGTGATGACGGAGGTGTTATGCGGCAGCTGACCCACCGGGAGGCGGAGGCCAAGGCGCTGAAGATTCTGGTGGATGGGCTGGGGGAGGGTTTGGTCCTCGAGGGGGAGGGAGGATACTACGCCCTCTACTACTTCTACAGCTGGTACGGGCGCAAGGCCCCGGACCCGGACGAGACCCCGGACTGGGTGGAAGGACCCAAGGCTTCCCCTGAGGAGTTCCTGGATCCTTACGACCAGGCCCGTTGGCTGGAGGACAATGGTTATACCCTCTTCATCAACGAGTCCAAGTAGGAGGTGCGCATGGACTACTCAGAAATGCCCTACCAGGAGGCCAGGAAGCAGGCGGTGAAGGTGCTGGAGGACGGGTATGGGGATGCGGTGATCCTGAAGGATGCACATGGGTACTGGGCCCTTTACTACCTCTACGGCTTCCAGGTTCCACCCCCGGAGGCCCCGCCCCACTGGATGGAAGGTCCTTTCCCAGGGGAGGAAGGGATCCGTTCCCCCTACGAGATGCAGAAGTTTTTGGAGGAGCAGGGGGATTTCACCTACCTCAACGATGTAGACTAAGGCGGTGAAGCGGGACGCTTACCGGGTTCTCCAGCTAACGGAAACGGTAATCTACCTCTTCGCTGGCTTTCTCATCGCCGGCGGGGCGGCGGTGCTGCTTCTTTCCACCCTGGTGGAGGGGATGCACCACTTGATGAAGGGGGACTACGGGGAGGTGGCCCTGGGCCTTTTGGACCGCGTGCTTCTCGCCTTGATGTTGGCGGAAATCCTCTACACCCTTCTGCGCTTCGCCAAGGAAGGGACCCTCGAGGCCACTCCCTTTCTGGTCATCGGGCTCATCGCCGCCATCCGCCGCATCCTGGTGCTGACCGCAGAGGCGGTGGAGAAGTTTGACCTGGCAGACCCCGCCTTCATGGCGGTTCTGGCGGAGCTTGGGCTCCTTTCCCTCATGGTGGTGGCCCTGGCCCTAGCCATGCGCCTCACTAGGAGCGAAGCAGGGAGATGAGGGTCCGGGCTGCCGGATTGGCCACGTTCTTGGGGTGCACCAGCCAGAAGTAGCGGCGGATTTCCCCCACGGGCGCAGCCAGCCTTAGGGCCCTGAGGTTCCCCACCTTCAGGTTGGGCTGGACCACCACCCGGCTTACGATCCCGACCCCAGCTCCCGCCAGCACCAGGCGCTTGGTGACCTCGTTGTTGTCGGTGTAGAAGGTAGGGTTAAGCTCCAAGCCCGCTTGCTCAAAAGCCCGTTCCAGGGCCCGCCAGGTCATGGAGCCGGGCTTGCGCACGATGAGGGTTTCCTCCTTTAACCACTCGGGGGGGATGGTTTCCCGCCCGGCCCAGGGGTGGTCGGGGGGCACGATGAGGACCAGCTCATCCTCGTAAAAGAGGTGGCGCTCGTAGCCTTCCCAGTGCTCCACACCCTCCAGGACAGCGAACTCCACTTCCCCTATAAGCAGGCGCTCCGCCAGGCGCTCGGAGGAGCCGCTTTCCACGTGCACCCTTACCCCGGGATGAGCGTCGTGGAAGTTCTTCAGGAAAAGGGGAAGCACGTAGGTGGCCATGGTGGTGGCGGCTCCCAGGGTAACCTCCCCCAGTTCCAACCGGCCCATGGCCTGGGAAACCCGCTGGAACTCCTCCAGGGCCTGCACCACCCGCCTTGCCTCGGGCAGAAGGGCCTGTCCTACCCGGGAAAGCACCAGGTGCCGCCCCTGGCGTTCAAAGAGGGGATGCCCCACCTGCTCCTCCAAAGCCCTCAGGTACTGGCTCACCGCCGGCTGGGTAATGCCCAGGGCCAAGGCTGCCCGGCCCACTCCTCCTTCCTCCACCACCGTGACGAAGACCCGTAATGCGGCGGGGTTGGGCAGTTTAGCGTTTCTAGATATGAGCATGGGCTTATGGTATGCCCGAAAACATATGATTGCAATAATAAAACCCCCCATCTAAGGTAAGCGCATGGCTATGCCCACGCGCAACCTAGGCCTGGACCTCATGCGGGCCACAGAGGCGGCTGCCTTGGCCTCCGCCCGCTATGTGGGCCGGGGGGATAAGGAAGGGGGCGACCGGGCGGCGGTGGAGGCCATGCGCCTTCTCCTCAACAGCCTGGACTTCCGCGGCCGGGTGGTGATCGGGGAAGGGGAGAAGGACAAAGCCCCCATGCTCTATAACGGGGAGGTTCTGGGCCAAGGGGAAGGTCTCCTCTGGGACTTAGCCGTGGACCCAGTGGAGGGCACGAGGCTTCTCGCCCTGGGCCGCCCGGGGGCCATCAGCGTGATCGCCGCTGCCCCGGAAGGCACTCTTTTCAACCCGGGTCCGGCCTTCTACGCGGCCAAGCTGGTGGTGGGGCCCGGGGCCAAGGAGGCCATCGATCTAAAGGCCTCTGTGGCCGACAACCTGAAGGAGATCGCCCGCGCCCTGAAGAAGGAGGTGCGGGAGCTCACGGTGTTTGTCCTGGACAAACCCCGGCACCAGCGCCTGATTGAGGAGATCCGCCTGGCGGGGGCTCGCATCAGCCTGCAGACGGATGGGGATGTGGGCGGGGCCTTGGCCGCCGTTTTGCCCGACACGGGCATTGATGTCCTCATGGGCACCGGGGGCACCCCGGAAGGCGTGATCGCCGCGGTGGCGGTGCGGGCTTTGGGGGGTGGGATGCAGATGCGCCTGGACCCGCAAAGCGAGGAGGAGCGCTGGAACGTGGTGCATGCCGGGTATGACCTGGACCGGGTGTACACCTTGGACGAACTTTGCTCGGCCGAGGACACCCACTTCGCCGCCACCGGCATCACTGACGGCCCCTTCCTGAGGGGCGTGCGCTACGGGGAAAGCCGGGCTTGGACGGAAAGCCTGGTGATCCGCGGGGCCACCCGCACCCTGAGGAAGGTGGAAGCCTGGCACCAGCTTGAAAAGCTTCGGGGCATCAGCCCCGTGGCCTACTAGGAGGGAAGCATGACGGATAAAAAGGCCATGTACAAGAAGGGCGGGGTAGTGGAGTACAAACAGATGGGCTACTGGCAGCCCGACTACGAGCCCAAGGAAACGGACACCATTGCCCTTTTCCGGGTGACTCCCCAGCCAGGGATTGAGCCCGAGGAGGCGGCGGCGGCGGTGGCCGGAGAGTCTTCCACCGCCACCTGGACGGTGGTCTGGACCGACCGCCTCACCAGCTTGGACCGGTACCAGGCCAAGGCCTTCCGGGTGGAGCCCGTGCCGGGGAACCCCGAGCAATTCTTCGCCTGGATCGCCTACGACCTGGCGCTTTTTGAGGAGGGGTCCATCGCCAACATGACCTCCTCCATCATCGGGAACGTCTTCGGCTTTAAGGCCCTCAAGGCTCTTCGCCTCGAGGACCTCCGCGTTCCCGTAGCCTACCTCAAGACCTTCAAGGGGGCTCCCCACGGGATTCCCGTGGAGCGGGACATGCTGAACAAGTACGGCCGCCCGCTCCTCGGGGCCACGGTGAAGCCCAAGCTGGGGCTTTCCGGGAAGAACTACGGCCGGGTGGTCTACGAGGCCCTAGCGGGAGGCCTTGACTTCACCAAGGACGACGAGAATATCAACTCCCAGCCCTTCATGCGCTGGCGGGACCGCTTCCTCTACGCTCAGGAAGCGGTGATGAAGGCGGAGCAGGTCACGGGGGAGCGCAAGGGCCACTACATGAACGTGACCGCCGCCACCATGGAGGATGTCTACGAGCGCCTGGAGTTCGCCAAGGAAATCGGCTCCATCATCGTCATGGTGGACCTCACCATGGGTTACACTGCCTTGCAGTCCGTTTCCAACTGGTGCCACAGAAACGGCATGATCCTTCACCTCCACCGGGCCAGCCACGCCACCTTCACCCGCCAGAAGAACCACGGCATCAACTTCCGGGTCTTGGCCAAGTGGATGCGGATGCTGGGAGTGGACCATATCCATGCCGGCACCGCCGTGGGCAAGCTGGAGGGGGACCCCAACCTGGTGCGGGGTTACTACGACATCCTCCGGGAGCAGTACGTGAAGGCGGATCCCGTGAAGGGCATCTACTTTGACCAGGACTGGGCTTACCTGCCCGCGGTGATGCCCGTGGCCTCCGGTGGAATCCATGCCGGCCAGATGCACCTTCTCCTCTCCCTCTTCGGGGACGATGTGGTGCTCCAGTTCGGCGGGGGCACCATCGGCCACCCCATGGGCATCCAGGCGGGAGCCACTGCTAACCGAGTGGCCCTCGAGGCCATGGTGAAGGCTCGCAATGAGGGCCGGGACATCCTGGCGGAAGGCCCCGAGATTCTAAAGAAGGCGGCCCAGCACTCCCCGGCCTTGGCGGCGGCCTTGGAAACCTGGGGTAGCGTCACCTTTGACTTTGCCTCCACCGACACCCCGGATGTGGTGCCTACGCCCAGCAACTAAGGAAAGGAGTTGAGAGCAATGCGGATCACCCAAGGTACCTTCTCCTACCTGCCCGATCTCACGGACGAGGAGATCCGGGCCCAGATCGAGTACATCATCCGAAACGGTTGGGCGGTTTCCATCGAGTACACCGACGACCCCAGCCCTTACAACGTGTACTGGAATATGTGGGGCCTGCCCATGTTTGACCTGGAGGACGCGGCGGCGGCCATGTACGAGTTCCAGAAGTGTCGCGAGGCCTTCCCTAACCACTACATCAAGATCAACGGCTACGACCCCTCCCCCATGTGGCAGGCGCAAAGGGTTTCCTTCATCGCCCACCGGCCTAAGAAGGAGCCTGGCTTCCGCTTGCACCGGCAGCTTTGGAGCGATGGGCGCAGGCTCAAGTACACCCTCGAGGCCTACGCCACCATGAGGCCGGAAGGCGAGCGTTACCAGGAGTAGTCCGAAGGGTCTGGGGGTCCCGGCCGTGCCCGGGGCCCCTTAGCTAAATCAAGGAGGGTTATGCAGGAAACCCAAGGCCAAAACCTGGCGGTGGTCAAGAACCCCGAGATCGAGGCGGTGCTGGAAACCCTGGAGCGGGAGCTGGTGGGTCTTAGGCCGGTTAAGCAGAGGATCCGGGAGATCGCCGCCTACCTCTCCGTGGACAAGCTCCGCCGGGAGCTGGGACTTACCGCCGATCGCCCCACCCTGCACATGGCCTTTGTGGGCCCCCCGGGCACGGGCAAGACCACGGTGGCCTTGAGGATGGCCACCATCCTGCACAAGCTGGGCTACATCCGCCGCGACCACCTGGTGGTGGCGAGCCGCGATGACCTGGTGGGCCAGTACATCGGCCACACCGCCCCCAAGACCAAGGAGGTCCTGAAGCGGGCCATGGGGGGTGTTCTCTTCATCGACGAGGCCTATAGCCTCTACCGGGCGGAAAATGAGCGGGACTACGGCCAGGAAACCATCGAGATCCTCCTCCAGGTCATGGAGAACCAGCGGGAGGACCTGGTGGTGATCCTGGCGGGCTACAAGGACCGCATGGAGGAGTTCTTCGCCTTGAACCCGGGGATGCGCTCCCGCATCGCCCACCACATTGAGTTTCCCCCCTATAGCGCCGAGGAGCTCTTCCAGATCGGCAAGCTCATGCTGGAAAAGCAGGGCTACCGCTTCACCGAGGAGGCGGAAAAGGCCTTTTTGGAGTATCTGGAACGCCGCATGCGCCTTCCCAACTTCGCCTACGCCCGGAGCGTGCGCAACGCCCTGGACCGCTTCAAGCTCAGGCAGGCTTACCGGCTTTACCAGAAGGCGGGGCCGGTGACCCCAGAGGAACTCATGACCATCACCGCCGACGACATCTACGCCAGCTCGGTTTTTAGGGAGGAGGAAAAGGAGGAGGAAGATGCCCCATAGGCCTTTTATGTTAGGGATTGCCGGAGACTCCGGGGCGGGGAAGACCACCATTTCTGCGGGGATCGCCCGGCTTTTGGGGGTGGAGCGCACCACCAACATCTGCGTGGACGACTACCACAAGTACGACCGCAAGCAGCGCAAGGAGCTGGGCATCACCCCCTTGAACCCGGAGTGCAACTACATGGACATCATGGAGCAGCACGTGAGGCTTCTTTCCGAGGGGGAACCCATCCTGAAGCCGGTGTACAACCACTCCACGGGTACCTTTGACCCGCCGGTCTACATCCCTGCCCCCCGGGCGGTGGAGGAGGAGGGCCGGCTCATCCCCCGGGTGGTGGTCCTGGAAGGGCTCCTTACCCTTTTTTCCCCGGCCTTGAGGAGCCGCTACCACCTCACCGTCTACCTGGACCCCGAGGAGGAACTCAGGCGGGAGTGGAAGGTGAAGCGGGATGTGGCCAAGCGGGGCTACACCCCGGAGGAGGTCATCGCCGACATCGAAAGGCGGATGCCCGACTCCCGGGCCTTTATCTGGCCGCAGAAGGAGCATGCGGACATCATCGTGCGCTTCTACCGGCCAGCGGGCTACGATCCGGAAAACCCCAGCACCCTGAACGTGAGGATCACCCTCAAGCACACCCTGCCCCGCCTGGATCTTTCCGAGGTCCTCCACTCCGCCTACGAGGACGAGGCCCTGATCCGCCTGGAAACCCGGAAGGAGGCGGACATCCTGGACATCACCGGCAACGTGACCCCCGAGCAGGCCCAGGCCTTTGAGCGCATCATCTGGGATCATCTGGGCCACCATGCCGAGCACTTCGACCCCAGCCTGGTGGGTACCTTCTGGGATAAGGCGGGGCAGAGCTATCCCCTGGCCCTGACCCAGCTCATCATCGCCTACTATCTGGTTAAGATGCGGGAGCTGGCCATCGAGCGGGGGCACCTGCGGGTGGCCTAGGGGGAAAGGATGCTCAAATTTGCGCCCTCCATCCTCACGGCGGACCTGGCGAGGCTGAAGGACCAGATCGAGGAAGCCCAGGCGGCAGGGGTGGACTGGATCCACCTAGACGTGATGGATGGGGTGTTCGTCCCCAACCTCACCTTCGGGCCCCTTCTGGTGGAGGCGGTGCGGCGGGTGACCTCCCTGCCCCTGGACGTGCACCTGATGATCGTGCAGCCGGAGAGGTACCTGGAGGACTTTGCCCGCGCCGGGGCAGATGTGATCACCGTGCACTTCGAGGCCACCCCGCACGCCCACCGGGCGGTGCAGAAGGTGAAGGAGCTGGGCAAGAAGGCTGGGCTTGCCATCAACCCCGCCACGCCCCTCGAGGCCTTTGAGCCCCTGTTGCCCGAGCTGGACCTGGCCCTCCTCATGAGCGTGAACCCGGGGTTTGGAGGGCAGAAATACATCCCCACCTCCACGGGAAGGCTTCGCCGGCTCAAGGAGATGCGGGATAGGCTGAATCCCTCCTGCCTCATTGAGGTGGATGGGGGCGTGAACCGGGATACCGTGGCCGAGGTGTACCGGGCGGGTGCGGACGTGGCCGTGGCGGGAAGCGCCCTTTTCAACAAACGGCCCGTGGCTGATAACCTTAAGGAGCTAAAGGAGGTGCTTTATGCCCTTGGCGATAGGTAAGGAGGTTTTGGACAAGGCGCGGCGCGAAGGCTATGCGGTTCCCAGCTTCAACACCAACAACCTGGAGATTACCCAGGCCATCCTCGAGGTGGCCGACGAGCTAAGGGCCCCGGTCTTCATCCAGGTTTCCGACGGGGCCAGGAAGTACGCTGGGATGGAGAACCTGGCCAACCTGGTGAAGGACATGGCCAGCCGCACCAAGGTGCCCGTGGTCCTCCACCTGGACCACGGGGCCGACTTCAAGATGGTGATGCAGGCCCTGAGGGCGGGCTTCACCAGCGTGATGATCGATGCCAGCCACCATCCCTTTGAGGAGAACGTGGCCGAGACCAAGAAGGTGGTGGAGGCGGCCCATGCGGTGGGGGTGAGCGTGGAGGCGGAGCTAGGCCGGCTTCAGGGCATCGAGGACAACATCCAGGTGTCGGAGGCGGAGGCCTTCCTCACCGACCCCGAGGAGGCGGAGCGCTTCGTGGCGGAAACGGGGATCGACTACCTGGCCATCGCCATCGGGACCAGCCACGGGGCCTACAAGGGGAAGGGCCGGCCCTACATCGACCACAAGCGCCTCGAGGAGATCAGCAAACGGGTTTCCATCCCCCTGGTGCTCCACGGGGCGAGCGGGGTTCCCACCTGGCTTAAGGAGAAGCTCTTGGCCACGGGGGCCGAGCTCAAGGAGGCCACGGGCATCCACGACGAGGACATCAAAAAGGCCATTCCCAACGGCATCGCCAAGATCAACATCGACACCGACCTGCGCCTGGCCATGACCCTGGGAATCCGCGAGGTGGTGGTGGGGAACCCCAAGGAGTTTGACCCCCGCAAGATCATCGGCAGGGGCCGGGACTACCTCAAGCAGGTGATCCGGGAGAAGTTTGAGCTGATGGGGACCGTGGGCCGGGCATAAGCCACCCACCCTGGCACGGCCAGGGCAGACCCCAAGGGACCCTCAACAACAAAACCCCGCCCGTGTGGGCGGGGGTTTTGGTCGGGGAGGCCGGATTTGAACCGACGACCACACGCACCCCAAGCGTGTGCGCTACCAGGCTGCGCTACTCCCCGGCGCGCAAAGGTTAGTCTAGTGCGCCGCCTCGTTCCCGTCAAGTAGACTTGAGGGCATGGAGATCAAGGACCTGAAGAGTCTGGTTCAGTACAACCCGGAAAAGATGGCGAAAATCCCCGTCTTTTTCTCGGACAAGATGTTTTTTGACCTCTACGCCCTTCTTCCGGGCCAGGCCCAGAAGGTGCACGCCCACGAGGGCTCCGATAAGGTGTACTACGTTCTGGAGGGCGAGGTGGTGGTGCGCATCGGGGATGAGGAGGCCCTTTTGGTCCCGGGGATGGCGGCTCTGGCCCGTTCAGGGGAGGCCCACGGGGTGCGGAACGAGTCGGCCAACCCCGCCCTTCTCCTGGTGGTGATGGCCCCAAGGCCCTAACCTTTCACAGGGTTTTCAAGGCCCTGGAGTAGGCTTATCCAGATGCTCCAAGCCCTGCCCACGGACCTGGGGTTTTTGGCGGAGGTCCTCCGCCGCTACCCGGTGCGGGTTCTTTTCCGGGGGGAGGTCCTTCCCGAAGGGCCCTTGAGGGGGGAGAAGCTTTGGGAGGAGGGCGAGATTGCCCTCTACTGGGAGGGACCACCCCCCTCCCAAGAGGTAAGGGAGGCGCTTAGGCTTCTCCTTAAGGTCTTCCGGGAGGTTTTGGAGCTTAGGGAGAGGGAACTGGCCCTCCTGAAGAGCCAAGAGGAAACCTCGAGGCTCCTTGGCCTTCTCCTCCACGAGATCAAAAACCCCCTCATGAGCGTTCTCGGGGCCCTCGAGCTCACCCTGGAGGTGGAGGGCCTGCCGGAGGAAGCCAAGGAGCTTCTTTCCATTGCCGAGAAGAGCGCCCGGCGCATCCAGGACCTCCTCAACAAGGCCCGGGAGTACCTGCGCCTGGGCCAGGGGGTTCGGCTGAAAAGCGAGCGGGTGGACCTGAAGGCCCTCCTTCTGCAGGTGGCGGAGGAGATGCGCCCCCTGGCCCGAAGGAAGGGCATCGCCCTGCGCCTGATCCTGCCCAAGCGGGAGGCCTGGGTCTACGGGGACCGGGAGTGGCTGTACCAGGCGGTGCTCAACGTGGTCAACAACGCCATCAAGTACACCCCGGAAGGGGGGCGGGTGGCGGTGCGCCTTCTGGTGGGCCCGGAGCAGTACGGCATTGCGGTTTCCGACACGGGCCCTGGCATCCCCAAGGAGGAGCAGGAAAGGGTCTTTGAACCCTTCTACCGGGCCTCCACCCGGGGGGAGGTGGAGGGGACGGGGCTTGGGCTTGCCCTGGTGAAGCGGGTCCTCGAGGCCCACGGGGGCGAGGTGCGCCTGAGAAGCCGTCTCGGCCAGGGAAGCACCTTCCTTCTCCTCTTGCCCAGGCCCCGCCCGGGCCAGAGGGCCCCGGTGGGAAGGCTTCTTCTCCTCATGGTGGCCCTGATCGCCTTGGCCCGCCTGCCCATCTTCCCTGCTCCCTTGGGTTCCAAGGCCTTCGGGGAGGTGCCGGCGGGGGAGGTGGTGCGGCTTCCCGGGCTGGAGCTGGCCTTTAGCCCCGAGGCTAAAGGGGAAGCCCGGCGCTGGCGGAGCCTTTGGGGTGGGGGGAATAGGGTGCAGGTGAGCCTGGAAGGAGGAGGGGTGGAGGCCGTGCGGGACAAACCCCTGCCCCTGGTCCTTTCCACTCCGGAGGGCCAGGTGCGGCCCACCGGGACCCACCTCCGTCTTTCCCGGGAAGGCGGGGCCCGGCTTTCCCTGTACCGGGGGAAGGTGGCCTTGGGGCAGGAGACGCTTCCTGCCGGGGAAGGGGCGGTCTTGGGCAAGGGGGTGAGGCGGAAGCTTCTTGCTGCTCCCGTGGTGCGCCCGGTGCCGGGTCCTGAGGGGGAGGTGGTCTTCCGCCTCCTGGGCCCTGAGGGGACCCGGGCCTTCCGGGTGGAGGTGCGGAGCGGGGAGGCGGTGGTCCTTTCTGCCAAGGTGGAGGGCAACCTGTTCCGCTACCTGCCCCAAGCGGACCGCCTGAGCCAGGTGCGGGCCATGGCCTTGGATGAAGTGGGCCTCGAGGGCTACCCCTCGGACCCCGTGCCCTTCCGGGAGCGGAGAAGCTTCTACGAGGGCAGGAAGAGGCTTCCCCCGGACCCAGCCGGAGCGGAAGCCTTCTTGCGCCGGGCGGTGTCCGCTTTCCCGGACGATGCGGAGGCCTTGGGCGAGCTGGCCTTCGCCCTTTACCTGCAGGGCCGCCACGGCGAGGCCAAGCCCCTTTACGAGAAGGCCCTGGCCCTCCTGGACAGCCCCGACATCCGGGTCCGCTACGCCAGGCTTCTTTACCACATGAAGCGCTACGGGGAGGCGGAGGCCAGCTACCGCCTGGTGCTGGCCGGGGACCCGGGGAACCTGGATGCCCGCTGGGGGCTTGCCGAGGTGGTCCTGGCCCTGGGGCGGGCCAAAGAGGCGGAGCTCCTTGCCCGGCAGGTCCTGGCGATGGAGCCTTCTTACCCCCTGGCGCGGTTTACCTTGGCCAAGGCCTTGTTGGAGCAGGGCAGAAGGGAGGAGGCCAAGGTTCTTTTGCGGGAGGAGCTCCGTCTCCGTCCCCATCCCGAGGTAGCCGAACTCCTAAACCGCGTCCTGGGTACCCCGTAGTTTTTCACTGGGCCTTCACACCCTTCGGTTAGCTTAATGCGGGATGAGGCCCGTGCTGGTGGTTGAGGACGACGTTACCGTGGCCAAGCTGTTGAAAGTCGCCTTAACCCGGGCAGGGTACGAGGTTTTTATCGCTGGGGACTATGCTTCTGCCAGGGAGGCCCTGGGTAAGGATTGGGCTGCGGTGGTCCTGGATATCAACCTGCCTGGCGGCTCGGGCCTGGATCTTTTGCGCTACCTGCGAAGGGAGTTGAAGAGGAATACCCCCGTTTTGGTCCTTTCCGGCCTGAAGCAGGAGCGGAGCGTGGCCGAGGCCCAGGCCCTGGGGGCCCAGGAGTACCTCACCAAGCCCTTCAGCCCCGGGGAGCTCGTGAAGCGCTTGGAGCGCTATGTGGCGGCGCGGTGAGCGGCTTTATGCCCTCCTGGTGGTTCTGGTGGTGCTCCTGGAGGCCCTGGCCCTTGGGGGCCTGGTGGTGGCCTTCTCGGGGCGGATTTTTAACCTCCTCGGCTCGCCGGTGGCCTACCGGGCCCTGTTCCAGGCCCAGGTCCTTACGGGGCTGGCCCTCACTTCCCTTTCCGCTTACATCCTGCTCTACCACGCCTACACCGCCAGCAAGGAGCGTTTGGACCGCAAGGCTTACGAGGACTGGCTGGCCCGGTTCACCGAGGCCCTCTTCAACGAGGAGCCGCCCCCGCCTCCTCCCTGGCCCCGCCCGGCCCTCGAGGCCCTTTTGAACCTCCGGGAGATGCTCAAGGGGGAGTTCTCCGAACGGATAGCCGACTGGCTCCGCCAGGTTTATCCCCACTGGATCCGCCTTCTGAAAAGCCGGTGGGCCTCCCGGCCTGCCCGGCTGGAGGCTTTGGATGCCCTGGCCCAGGCCCGTTTGCCGGAAACCCTGGAGGCCATCCTCCCCTATCTTTCCCATCGGGATCCCGTGCTGCGCCTGGGGGCGGCCCGGGCGGGGGCCCGGGTGGCCCGGGGGGAGGGGCTTGGACGGCTGGCGGCGGCTCTCCTGGAGGCGGGCCTACCCCGCGGGGCCCTCCTGGAGGTGCTCCTCCTGCTGGAGGAACGGGCGACACCTGTGGTGGAGGCCTTCCTCTCCCGGGGTGGAAGGGAAGAGGTGTGGGCAGCTTTAGAGGCCATCGGCAGGCTTAAGCTTGTGGCGTTGGCGGAGAGGGTGCTTCCCTTCTTGGATCATCCGGATCCGGAGCTTAAGGCTGCCGCCATGCGGGCTCTTTACCGCATGCGCTACCCACCCAAGGGGTACGAGGGGTTTTTGCTGGCGGCCTTGAAGGACGAGCAGGAGTTCTTGCGGGCCCACGCCGCCCGGCTCATGGCCCTTCTCGGGAACGAGCTGGCCCAGCGGGCTTTGTGGAAGGCGCTTTCCGACCCTTCCTTTTACGTGCGCCGGGCGGCGGCGGAAGGGCTTTTGCTGATGAATAGGGGATTCCTGGCCCGGGCGGCGGAGGGCCACCCCGACCCCTTTGGCCGGGCCATGGCCCAGCAGGTGTTGCGGGAGGCGGCGTGAACCTTCTCCTGGACTTTTTGTTCCTGTACCAGGTGGTGATCCTGTGGTATTTCGCCCTCCTGAACCTCTTTTATGCCCTCTTCGCCTTCTTCGGCCTAGGGATGGTGGCCCGCTACGCCCGGGAGCTTTCCGAGCTCTCCCTGAAGGACCTTTTGGAACGGGAGGCTTACCTGCCCGTGTCCATCCTGGTGCCCACCTACAACGAGGAGAAGACCATCGCCCACTCGGTGCGCTCCTTTTTGAGCCTGCACTACCCGGAGTTTGAGGTGATCGTGGTGGCGGATGGGCCCAAGGACCGGACCCTCGAGGTGCTCAAGGAGGCCTTCCGCCTGGTGGAGGTGGAATGGGTCTACCGCCGGGCGCTTCCCACCAAGCCCGTGCGGGCGGTCTACCGCTCCCTGGTCTACCCCAACCTCATCGTGGTGGACAAGGAGAATGGGGGCAAGGCCGACGCCCTAAATGCCGGGCTCAACCTGGCCCGCTACCCCCTCTTCTGCGCCGTGGATGCGGATAGCCTGCTGGATGCCCAGGCCCTCCTTCGGGCGAGCCGGCTTTTCCTGGAGGAGGACCGCGTCCTGGCCGTGGGGGGGACCATACGGCCCCTAAACGGGGCGGTGGTGCGGGAAGGCGTGGTGGAGGCCCTGCACCTTCCCCGGGGCTTTCTGGAGAAGATGCAAATCGTGGAGTACGCCCGGGCCTTTTTCATGGGCCGGGCGGGCTGGAGCGCCATGGGAGCCCTGCTCATCATCTCGGGAGCCTTTGGCCTTTTCCGCCGGGAGGAGGCCCTGAGGGTTGGGGGGTACCGCACGGACACCGTGGGGGAGGACATGGAGCTGGTGGTGCGCCTCCACCGCCGGGCCCGGGAGGAGGGGCGGGAGTACCGCATCGTGTACACCCCGGATCCCATCTGCTACACCGAGGTGCCCGCGGACTGGGCCACCCTTAGGAAGCAACGGAACCGCTGGCACCGGGGGCTATGGGAGGTGCTCTGGAACCACCGAGTGATGCTCTTCAACCCCCGCTATGGCCGGCTCGGCCTTTTGGCCATGCCGTATTTCGTCCTCTTCGAGGCCCTGGCCCCGGTGGTGGAGGTTTTGGGGTATGTGCTTTCCCCGGTTTTCTACCTCCTCGGCCTTTTCAATGCGGAGTTTGCCTTCCTCTTCTTTCTCCTGGCCGTGGCCTACGGGGTGCTTCTTTCCCAGCTGGCGGTGGGTATGGAGACCTTGCTCCTCAAGCGCTATCCCCGGCTAAGGGACCGTCTGGCGCTCCTTCTCTTGGCGATCCTCGAGGGCCTTGGCTACCGCCAGATCCTGGCCTGGGAGCGTTTTCTCGCCACCTTCCAGGTCTGGCGGAAACGGGGGGTCTGGGGGGAGATGCGGCGCAAGGGGTTAGAGTCTGCGTAAGCGGAGGGCCACCCCGAGGCGCAAGGCTAGGGAAAGGAGGATGGGGAAGTGGTAAGGGCTTGGCCCCAGGCCCAGGCTGGCGGCGCTTCCCGCCAGCAGGCTTCCCAAAAGCCCTCCCAGGCCCAGGGCCAGCCAGAAGAGGACCAGGTAGCCGTTTCGGGCTTCCCTGGGGGCGTGGGCCAAGGCCGCATTGGCCAAGGCGGTTCCGAGACCGCTCCAGGCCAGGGCATCGGCAAGGGCGGAAAGCCATATGGGCCAGGGAAAGGCCCTGGACCCCGAAAGCCAGAGGAGGGGCATCAAGGCTGCCACCATTGCCGTGCGGAAGAGGACGGCCTTGTGACCTTCCCGGTCCGCCATCCGGCCCCACATGGGTCCGAAGAGGAGGCCGCTTGAGGCGGAGATCACCGTCCAAAGACCCACCTCGGTCATGGAGAGGCCACCCACCTGTACGAAGTAGGGGATGACGTAGGGTCCTCCCACCATGACCGCCCCGTACCAGAGAAAAACCAGGCCCAGGTAGCGCCGGTAGGCCAGGTCCTGCCAGGCGATCCCGAGAGCCTTTCGGGCGGGAGGGGCGGGGGATTCCGAAGGCTCGCTTTGGAGGCGGAGAAGAAAGACGGAAAGAAGCCCGGCCCCCACCCCCAGAAGGAGAACAACCTGGTAGCCCAGGGGTGAAGGAAGGCGATCGGCCACCATACCCCCCATGAGGTTCCCCAGGGTGCCCACCAGGCCCAAGAGGGCGTTTCTGAAGCCGAAGTAGCGTCCCCGCCTTTCCTCGGCCACCAGGTCCGCCATCCAGGAGAGCCAGAGGACCCCCACCGGGGCAGCCAGAAGCTGGGAGAGGCCGGCAAAAAGAAGAAGGGTCGGCACCCTCAAGCCTTCTGGCAAAAAGGCAGCCAGGGCAGCGGGCAGGAAAAGCATCCGGGCCAAAAAGTTGAGCCGCACCGCCAGGGCCTTGCGGCTTCCCCTCAGGGAAAGGGCCAGGGGGGTTAGGAGCTGGGCCAGGAAGGGAAGGGCTCCCAGAAGGGCCAGGGCTTGGGGGGAAGCGCCCAGGGCCAGGGCATACCCGGTGACGATCACCCCTGTGCTCCAGTTGAGGAAGAGGATGGCCAAGACGCCTTCCCATATGGAGAGCTTTAGGGAGCGCTCCGGTTCCACCCCATGATTATCCTTGAACCCGGTAAAATCTCCCCCATGGAGACCGCCATCACCCGCATGCTGGGTATCCGTTATCCCATCGTGGCTGCCCCCATGTTCCTGGTTTCCGGGGCCAGGCTCCTTCAGGCGGTGGCCGAGGCGGGGGCCATCGGGGTCATCCCCAGCCTCAACTTCCGCACCCACGCTGGCTTTCGGGAGTTTTTGGAGACCTTTCCCCCAGGGCTTCCCTTCGGGGTGAACCTCATCCTGAAGGATAACCCCCGCCTCGAGGAGGACCTGGAGGCGGTGGCCGAGCGAGGGGTGCCTTTGGTGGTCACCTCCTTGGGGGACCCCACCCGGGTGGTGGAGCGGGTCAAGGCCTATGGCGGCGTGGTCTGGTGCGATGTGGTGGGTTTAAGGCACGGGAGAAAGGCGGTGGAGGCCGGGGCCGACGCCCTGGTGGCGGTGGCCGCTGGGGCTGGGGGGCATGCCGGGATGGTGAGCCCCTTTGTCCTCGGGCCCTGGCTTCGGGAGGAACTCGGGGTGCCCGTGCTCATCGCCGGGGGCATCGCCACGGGAAGGCAGCTTCTCGCCGCCTTGGCCCTGGGGGATGGTGCCTATATCGGCACCCGCTTCATCGCCACCCTGGAGTCCGAGGCTCCCCTGGAGTATAAGGAAGCTCTTTTGAGGGCCACTCCTGAGGACATCCAGTACACCCCGGAGGTCACCGGGGTGCCCGCCAACTTCCTCCGGGAATCCCTGGAGCGCTTCCGCCAGGGTGGGGGCAAGGCCTGGAAGGAAGTTTATTCCGCCGGGCATGGGGTGGCCTTCATCCGGGATCTCCCTTCCGCCAAGGAGGTGGTGGCCCGGCTGGTGGCCGAGTACCAGGAGGCCAAGCAAAGCCTGCCCTGATCCTATATCGGGGGTTTTCGCCAAGATGCTTACCGCCTTGCGCATCTTCTTTCCCTTTATCCTCTCCCTGGGCTTGGCCTACGCCCAGTACGACCTGGTGGTCTACGGGGCCACCCCCCAAGGGGTGACGGCAGCGGTGGCCGCAGCCCAGGAGGGCCTTAGGGTCCTCCTCCTGGAACCCGGGCGGGGGGTAGGAGGGGTTCTCACCCAAGGGTGGCTGGCCACCCTGGACCTGGCCAAGGACCGGGAGGGCCTTCTCCAGGGAGGGCTTTTTCGTGACTTCTACCGCCGTATCGGGCAGGAGGCTTCCTTTGATGTGAAGCGGGCGGAGGAAGCCCTGTGGGCCATGCTCCGGGAGGCGGGGGTGGAGGTCCGGTTGCAGGTGCCCCTGGACCGGGTGGAGGTGGAGGCAAGCCGCCTGACCCTGGTGGCGATCCCCGAGGGCCCCGTTCAGGCTCCCTACTTCGTGGATGCCACCGATACCGCGGAACTCGCCTTTCGCGCCGGGGCCAGCTTCACCCAGGGGAGGGAGGACACGGGTCTGGACCAGAGGAGCATGGCGGCCACCTTGGTCTTCCGGTTGGAGGGGGTTCCCTGGGGTGCCGTCTTTCTGGCCCTCAACTACGAGGGCCAGGTGCAGCGTACGGGGGCAGGGGCCTGGGGGAGGAGCGGCTGGGGTTTTGGAAGTCTGGTGCGGGGTTACCTACCCTCCGATCCCAGCCGCTATGCCCTCCGGGGCTTGAACCTGGCCCGCCAGGACGATGGGAGCCTGCTGGTCAATGCCCTTCTCCTCTTCGGGGTGGAGGGGGCGGATCCTTTGAGCCTGGAGCGCATGCGCCTGGAAGCGGCCTTCGAGGCCGAGCGAGTGGTGGCCTACCTGCGGGAGAAGGATCCCCTCCTCTTTGGCACCGCTCGCCTGGCCGGGGTGGCCCCTAGCCTCTACATCCGGGAAAGCCGCCACCTGAAGGCCCTTTACCGCCTTAAGGCTGATGAGGTCCTCCTGGGCCGGACCTTTCCCGACGCCGTGGCCCTGGGGGGGTACCCCCTGGACGGCCAGGCCTACTTCCCGGGGGAAACCCCTTACCTTTTGGGTACCCCGGCACCCTACGGGGTGCCCTTCCGGAGCCTGGTGCCCCAGGAGTTGAGAAACCTCCTGGTGGTTTCCCAGGCGGCGGGGTTTGACAGCGTGGCCGCCTTTTCCGCCCGGGTGGTTCCCTTGCAGATGGCCTTGGGGGAGGCGGCAGGGGTGGCGGTGGCCCTCCTGCGGAAGGCCCCGCAAGCAGGGCTTATGAAGGTGCCCCTGGCGGATTTTCACGAGCTGGCCGCAAGCGGGCAGGCCCTCGAGGCCCTGCGCAAGCGGCTTGCCCAAAGGGGGGCCAGGCTTTCCTCCCCCGAGGGAGGCCGGGTGGAGGCGGAAAGGCCAGGGTACCGGGAGGCGGTGGCCCTCCTGAGGCGGGGGCTCTTCGCCGGACCCTACTACCTGAAAGGCTCCTTGGGCCTTTCTGAACCCATTCTCCTGGGGGACTTTTTGGCCAACCTGGAGCACTACTACCGGGCAGAAGGGCCTGAGGAGCGCCTCAGGGTGGTACTGAAGGCCAGGGAGCTTTTCCGGGAGGAACTGCAAAAGCCCTTGAAGCGGTTCACCCTGAACCAGCTCCTGCAGGCGCTGGGGGAGGGCAAGCTTTCGGGTGCCGATCCCGTGACCCGGGGGGAGGCGGCGCTTCTCCTCTACCGGCTTCTGCCATAATGGTCTAAAGTGCTAGCCATCTTGCTCCTCCCTGAGTTCTCCGAGCTGGAGGCGGCCCTAGCCCTCGAGGCGGCCAAGCGCCTGGGGCTTCCCGCCTATACCGTGGCCAAGGGCCGCAAGGGAACCCCGGCCCTGGCGGGCTCGATCTGGACCCCCACCTACGCCTTCCCCGCGGCCCCGCCCCCGGAAGCCCTCCTCATCCCCGGGGCCAAAAGGCCAGGCCGGATGGCCCGGGATCCCTCCTATGTGGCCTTCGTGGAGGAGGTATGGGAGGGGTTGGAGGCAGTGTTTCTGGGCTTCAACGCCCATCTCTTCCTGGCCGAGGTGGGCAGGCTTCCTTCCCGGGTGGCGGCCCCAGGGGAGGTGGCCCAGGCCTTGGCCAAGCAGGGCTACCAGGTGGCGGATGGTTCCTTCCACCGGGAGGCCAAGGTCTATACCACCCTGGGGGGGTTATCCCTGCTTAAGGCTTTAGAGGATTGGGCGCAAAAAGCGATTGAACTTTAAGTTTATACAGTAGTACACTACCCCCATGACCGTGAGGGAGTATCAGAAAAAGCGGCGCCGGGAGCGCATCTTCCAGGCAGCCATGGCCCTTTTCCGTCAGCAGGGTTTCCGGGAAACCACCGCCACCGATATCGCCAAGGCCGCCCACGTGTCCCGGGGTACCTTCTTCAACTACTACCCCTATAAGGAAGCCGTGCTCCTGGAGTACGGGAGCCTGCTTCTGGCGGACCTCAGAGAGGAGGTAAGGCGGCGCCTGGCCCAGGAAGAGGATCCCATGGCCCTCCTCCGCTTCCTCTTCCAGAGGCTTGCCGCCTTTACCCAGGCGGAGAAGGACCTTCTTTTGCCCCTTCTCTACGAGCTTCTAAACCCCGATCCGGTCCGGGCCAAGGCCGCCTTCCTGGCCCTGCCTTTGGGGGACTTGATCGCCGAGGTCCTGAAGCCCTTGCGGGAAAAGGGGGTGGTGCGGCAGGACCTTTCCCTGGAGCGCATGGGCCGCACCTTGGCCGACCTTTACTTCCTCGCCGCCTTGCGCTGGGCGGCCTATACCCCTAACCGGGATTTCGGGGAGGAGGTGGAGAAATCCCTGTCCTTGGCCCTGGAAGGGATTCTGGCCCGGAGCCAGCCCGCCCAGGTTTCCAGGAAATCCGCCAAAGCCAAGGCTTAGTCCGCGGCCACCTTCAGCCGCTCGGCGATCTCGGGGATTCTGGCCAAAAAGACCCCTGTGGGGCTACCCGTGAGGGCCACCTCCTCCGGGGTACCCTCGGCCACGATCTCCCCGCCCCGGTCGCCCCCCTCGGGGCCCAGGTCAATCACCCAGTCTGCGGTCTTCACCACGTCCAGGTTGTGCTCGATGACCACCACGGTGTTGCCGGCGTCCACCAGGCGATGGAGCACGTTGAGAAGCTTGGCCACGTCGTCAAAGTGAAGGCCGGTGGTGGGCTCGTCCAGGATGTAGAGGGTGCGGCCCGTGGCCTTGCGGCCCAGCTCCGTGGCCAGCTTGATCCTCTGGGCCTCGCCTCCGGAAAGGGTGGGGGAGGGCTGGCCCAGGCGCATGTAGCCCAGGCCCACGTCCACCATGAGCTGGAGCTTGCGGGCGATGGTGGGAACGTTCTGGAAAAACTCCAGGGCTTCCTCGGCGGTCATGTCCAGGACGTCGGCGATGCTCTTGCCCCTTAGCTTCACCTCGAGGGTCTCCTTGTTGTAGCGCTTGCCTTTGCACACCTCGCAGGGCACGTAGAGGTCGGGCAAAAAGAGCATCTCGATCTTCACCGTGCCGTCGCCCCCGCAGGCCTCGCACCGCCCCCCCTTCACGTTGAAGGAGAAGCGGCCTGGACCATACCCCCTCTTCCTGGCCTCCGGGGTCTTGGCAAAGAGGTCGCGGATCTCGTCAAAGATCCCGGTGTAGGTGGCGGGGTTGGAGCGAGGGGTGCGGCCGATGGGGGACTGGTCGATCTCGATCACCTTGTCCAGGTGCTCCACCCCCTCCAGGAATTCGTAGGCTCCAGGGGTGGTCTTAGCCCGCATGAGCTTTTGGGCCAAGGCGGCGTAGAGGACATCGTGGATCAGGGTGCTCTTTCCCGAACCGGAGGGCCCGGTCACCGCCACGAAGCGGCCCAGGGGGATTTTCAAGGTGATGTTTTTCAGGTTGTGCTCCCGGGCTCCCTTAAGCACCAGCCACTTGCCGTTCCCCTTCCTGCGCTCCCTGGGCACGGGGATTCGCTTTTCCCCCCTTAAGTAGGCCCCGGTAAGGCTTTCCTTGCTTTTAAGGATCTCCTCCAGGGGTCCTTGGGCCACCACCTCTCCCCCGTGGATGCCGGCCCCCGGTCCCATGTCCACGATCCAGTCCGCGGCCCGCATGGTTTCCTCGTCGTGCTCCACCACGATCAAGGTGTTCCCAAGCCCCTGGAGGCGCTTCAGGGTTTGGATGAGGCGCTGGTTGTCCTTGGGGTGGAGGCCGATGCTGGGTTCGTCCAGCACGTAAAGCACCCCGGTGAGGCCGCTTCCCACCTGGGTGGCCAGGCGGATCCGCTGGGCCTCCCCTCCGGAGAGGGTGTTGGCGGCTCGGTCCAGGGTGAGGTAGTCCAGCCCCACCCCCACCAGGAAGCCCAGCCTCTCCACGATCTCCCGCAGGATGGGGCGGGCAATCTGAGCCTGGAAGGGGGAGAGATGGGCCTCGAGGTTCCGGAAAAACTCCAGGGCCTCGCGAACGGGCAGGGCCGAAACCTCGGCGATGTTCTTGTCCGCTACCCTTACGGAGAGCACTTCCTTCTTGTAGCGGGTGCCGCCGCACACCGGGCAGGGCTTCTGCGACATGAAGCCTTCCAGGACCTCCTTGACCCCTTCGGACTCCGCCTCCTGGTACCGCTTCTGCAGCCAGGGAATGACCCCCTCGTAGTGGACCTCCACCCGGAAGGTTTCCTTGCCTCCCCGGCGGAAGACCACCTCAAAGGGCTCGGGAAGCCCGTAGAGCACGGCCTGCTGGGCCTCCTCCGGCAGGTCCTTGAAGGGGGTTTTGAGGTCGAAGCCCATGTGTTCCGCCAAGGCCCGGAGCCGGTCCCAGAGGTAGCTTCGCCCCGTGTCCCGCCCCCGGGCCCAGGGCAGGATGGCCCCCTCGGCCAGGGAGAGTTCGGGGTTCACGATGAGCTCAGGGTCAAACTCCTGCTTGTAACCCAGACCCGAGCAGGCAGGGCAGGCCCCATAGGGGGCGTTGAAGGAGAAGATGCGGGGCTCGAGCTCCTCCAGGACGCTTCCGTGCTCGGGACAGGCGAACTTCTCGGAGAAAAGCTCCTCCTGGCCGGAATCCGGGTAAAGGACCCGCATGAGTCCCTCGCCCCTAAGGAGGGCGAGCTCCACCGCCTCGGCGATGCGGGGGCGTTCCTCCTCCTTAAGGACCACCCGGTCGATCACCAGGTCAATGTCGTGCTTCTCGTACTTTTCCAGGTTTAGGTTCTGGGCCTCCTCCAGGAGGTAGATGACCCCATCCACCCGCACCCGGGCGTAGCCTTCCTTCATGAGTTGCTGGAAAAGCTTGCGGTACTCCCCCTTCCTCCCCCGCACCAACGGAGCCATGAGGATGGCCCGGGTGCCCGGGGGGTTCTTCAGGAGACGGTCGGTGATCTCGCTGGCGGACTGCTTCTCAATGGGGCGGCCGCACTCCGGGCAGTAGGCGGTGCCGATGCGGGCATAGAGGAGGCGGAGGTAGTCGTGGATCTCCGTCACCGTGCCCACGGTGGAGCGGGGGTTGTGGCTGGTGGTTTTCTGGTCGATGGAGATGGCGGGGGAGAGGCCCTCGATGCTCTCCACCTCGGGCTTGTCCATGACCCCCAGGAACTGGCGGGCGTAGCTGGAGAGGCTTTCCACGTAGCGCCGCTGCCCCTCTGCGTAGATGGTGTCAAAGGCCAGGGTGCTCTTGCCCGAGCCGGAAACCCCGGTGATGACGATGAACTTGCCCCGCGGGAGCTCCAGGCTGATGTTCTTGAGGTTGTGCTCCCGTGCCCCCCGGATGACGATGCGGTCCATCCGTGGAAGTATACCACTACCTTCTGGGAAGGACCAGGTGGCAGGAGGGGGCTTTCCGTGCCCTATAGTGAACCTATGGCCTCTTGGATGCGTACCGAAGCGGAGGAAGCTCCCAAGGTCATAGAGCGCCTCCTTAGGGAGAACGAGGGCGAGGTGAGGAGCCTGGTCCGCTTCCTGAGGAAGCGCCCCCCGGCCCTCACCCTTACCGTGGCCCGGGGGAGTTCCGACCATGCGGCCCTTTTTGCCAAGTACCTCCTCGAGGCCCGATTGGAGTGGCCGGTTCTCTCCTTGGCCCCTTCCGTCCTCACCCTTTACCGGGCCAGGCCCCGGGTGCCTTTTCCCTCCCTTCTTCTCGCCTTTAGCCAAAGCGGGGAAAGCCCTGACCTTTTGGAGGCGGTAAGCGCCTACCGCTCCCAGGGAGCCCTCACCGTGGCCCTGGTGAACCGGGAGGAGAGCCCCCTGGCCCGGATGGCGGAGGTGGTCCTTCCCCTCCATGCCGGGGAGGAGAAGGCGGTGGCCGCCACCAAGAGCTTCCTGGCCATGCTGGCCGCCACCCTCCACCTCCTGGCCCAGCTGGTGGAGGAATCCCGCCTGCGCCAGGTCCTTCCCGGCTTACCCGAGGCCCTGCACCGGGCCTTGGAGGCCTCGGGGGAGCTGGATTACCTGGAGGATGCGGAAAACCTTTTCGTCCTGGGGCGGGGGTTCACGTACCCCGTGGCCCTCGAGGCGGCCTTGAAGCTGAAGGAGGTGGCGGGGCTTCATGCGGAGGGGTTTTCGGCGGCGGAGTTCCTCCACGGTCCCCAGGCCCTTTTGGAGGCTGGCTTTCCAGTGCTGGCCTTGGTGCAAAAGGATGAGGCCTTGGAGGCCCTTCTTTCCACCTTGGAGGGGTTAAAGGCGAAAGGGGCTCATCTTCTCGTTCTCTCCCCGGAACCCGATGCCCTGGCCCTGGCGGATTCTCCCCTGGCGCTTCCCGTGGCCTCCGAGCCCGAGATCACCCCTCTTTTCCTGGCCCAGGCCTTTTATCCCAAGGCGGAGGCCCTGTCCCGGGCCCGGGGCCTGGATCCAGACCGGCCCCGGCACCTCACCAAGGTGACCCGGACCCGCTAGAAGACCCTTTCCCCCAGGGGTACCTCCCGCTCCGCGGTGAGGAGGACCACCCGGCCCTCGGCATCCTTAGCCCCCAGGACCAGCACCTCGGAGGGGAAGCCTGCGATGGAGCGGGTTCCCAGGTTCACCGCGCACACCACCAGGCGGCCCACCAGGTCCTCGGGGCGGTAAAGCTCGGTGATCTGGGCGGAACTCGGTTTGACCCCTAAGGGCCCGAGGTCGATCCAAAGCTTGTAGCTGGGTTTGCGGGCTTTCTCGTGGGGTTCGGCCTTCAAGATGCGGCCGATGCGCAGATCCAGGATTTGAAAGGCTTGCAGGGCCTCCATGGCTAGATTCTGCCAGAGGAAGGGGCTGGTACAAACACGTTTCCCGCCTCTTGAGGAGGCGGGACTTTTACAGATAGGGGGCTGGTGGGCCGTGCAGGACTTGAACCTGCAACCAACCGGTTATGAGCCGGCCGCTCTGACCGATTGAGCTAACGGCCCATGCCAAGGGCTTATTTTAGCACAAGGGAGAACTAAGGCCAAACGTCCCGCCCGCTATGTATACACTAAGGGAGGAGGTGAGCCATGACGGTAAACGAGAGCACCACCGATAGGGTGATTCGCTTTATTCTGGCCCTGGTCCTCTTCTACTTCGCTTTCCAGTCGGCATCCCCCTGGAACTGGATCCTGGGGATCGTGGGGGTGGTCCTCCTCTTCACGGCGGTCACCGGCTTCTGCGCCCTCTACAAGGTCCTGGGCATCAGCACCAAGAAGTAAAGCCGGCTTTGCCCAGCCCTGGACCCCAGGTGAGCTGGGGCGTTGTCTGGCTGAAAGCCGGGCTGGTGGGATATGGATTGGCCGCTTGCCCCTAGGGATCGCGTTCGGGTGGAGTTTTGGAAGTTTCCCGGGGATGTGCTCCACTACTTCTGGGAAGCCCGGGTGGTGGAGGTGAGACCTGAAGGCGTCCTGACCCTTTTGCCGCAGGGCGGGACCTTTCACCACGTGGCCAAGGGGAAGGCGGTGGTGCTGGACCACGATGCCTATGTGGCCTTTTTCCCTGGGGCCTGGTACTCCGGGGGGCCGGATGTGAGGGAGGGCCGGGTGCTGGAGTATTACTGGAACGTGCAGACCCCGGCGGAGTGGACGGGAAGGGGTTTTCGCCAGTACGACCTCGAGCTGGACGTGCGCTGCCAGGCCGACCATACCTGCCAGGTCTTCGACCGGGAGGAGTTTTTGGCCAAGCGCTCCCTTTACCCCAGGCTTTGGGTGGAGGAGGCGGAAAAGGCGGTGGAGGCCATCCTGCACCACATGCGGCAGAGAAGGTGGCCGGTGCTGCCTCCCGGGGAGCCCCTTCCCTGGATGGAACGGATCTAGGGCGTGAGGGTGGGGAGGGAAGAGGGAGCGGGATCCTGTGCTCCAGACCCCCAGGCTTTAAGGGGAATAAGGATGCGCCCCTCGAGGTGCCAGCGTCCTTCCAGGACCACCTGGTAGAGGAGGCCCTTGAAAAAGCCGTGGAAGCTATCCTCCCAGGTTTCCAGGTTCTGTGCCCGCAAGGGGTAGTTGTGCCAGGCGGGGCCCAGGTAGTAGAGCCAGGGGTCATCCAGAAGGCGGGTATCCCCTGGGGGGAGACCGAGAAGGGCGTTGAAGTAGCCTCTAAGCCGGCTTGCGGTGAAGAGGAGGTTGAGGTAGGGATCCTCGAGGGCCTTCCTAGCCTCGGTCTCGGTCTTGGGGAAGGGTCTTGCTGGATCCCAAGCCCCGAAGAGGCGCAGGCGGTCTTGTTGCTTGAGGGCATCCTCCCAGCTCATCTGGGCCAGGCCCAGGGTGCGGCTCAAGGGGGCGTGGCCCTGGACTTCGGCCAGACCTTGGGCTAAGCCATCCGCTGCTTCCCGCACCCCCCTGGAAAGCCCCAAGGCCTTGTCCCCTCCGTACTGCTCGTTATCCACAATGGCGGCCAGCACCCCATAAGGAATGCCGAGGGCAGAGGCGGCGGCGCGGATCTCCCGGGCGTAGGGAAGTACGTGGTGGGGGGCGGTGGGCAGGCCCTCGAGGTCCACCTTCTGGCCCCGCTTGGCCTGGCCGATGGCCTCCACCCAGCGCCTGGCCGCCAGGAGGGCGCTTTTGGCTTCTGGGTATGCAGCGCGCTTACCGGAGCGCTGGTTTTTGAGCTCGAGGCGGAGCAGGCGGTCGTAGGCTCGGGCCGCTTTCTCCCCTAAAAGCAGGTGTAGGCTGGCCTTCAAGCTCAGGTGGAGGCTCACCCAAGCCTCCCGCTCTTCCTTTGGGTAGGGGAGAAGGTCCCTGAGGCTTGGGGAGGGGGGTAGGGTAGGGGGGATGGGAAGGGCCAGGTAGAAAAGGCCCGCTGCCAGCAGCACCAGCCAGGGGCCCGGGGGCATAGGTCAGGACTGGGCGTCTTCCACCGGGGCGGGAGGCACCTCCACCGTGGCCTCCACGGGGTAGCCCGCGTAGGTGCGGCGGCCCCCCAGGGTTCTCTCCAGCACCTCCCGCCACTCGGGGAGGTTTAGGAAGCGGTCCGCCTGGTTGCGGAGCTCGAGGTCCGCCAGCTCGTGCACGCCGAGGAGGTGGATCTCCTTCCCCAGGGCCCTCAGGGCGCTGAAGGTGTGGGCCAGTTCTCCCGAACCGCTGGCCACGATGGCCCGGTCCCAGCGGGGGGCGGTGGTGAGGAGGTCCGTGGCCATCATGGCCTCAAACCGGGCTTCCCCCCGGACCAAGCGGCTTCGCACCGTGTAGCCCATGAAGACCAAGGCGTCGATGAAGCGCTGCTGACGCTCGTCCTCGGGATCGGTGATGGGCACGTAGTAGAAGGCGTTGTAAAGCTGCTCCGGGGTGGCGAACTGGGTCAGGACCCGGCGGTGGTCCACGTTCCAACCGAGGCGCTTGGTGGCCAGGTACATGTAGGATCCGTCAATGAAAAGGGCAACCCGCATATGCCCCCATCTTAGGACAAAGCCAGGCCCCGGGCTACCCCGGGGCCTGTGAGAAGCGGGGAGGAATCTCAGGCCGGTGCTTTCTCCTCGGCCTTTTCCGAGGAGTGGCCAGGGTTCACCTTGAGGGCAGGGTTGGCGTAGGCGGCGGCGTGGTTGGCGGCGATGGCGGCTTCGCCAAAACCCAGCACGATCAGGGGAAGCTTCCCCGGGTAGGTGACGATGTCGCCGCAGGCGTAGACCCCGGGGACGCTGGTGGCCATGGTGGTGTCCACCTTGATCCTGTTCCTTTCCAGCTCCAGCCCCCAGTTGGCCAAGGGCCCCAGCTTGGTGAGGTAGCCCGCCAGGATCAGCACGGCGTCCACCTCTAGTTCCTTTTCCTCCTGGGTCCCGTTGTGGAAGATCACCGCCCTGCGCACCTGGGTATCCCCTTCAATCCGCCGTACCTCGTAGGGGGTGAGCACGGTAAGGCGCCCTTCCTCATGGGCTTTGAAGAGCTCCTTCACGCTAGCCTCGTGGGCCCGGAACTGGGGCCTCCTGTGGATCAGGGTGATCTCCTTAGCGGTGCCCAGAAGGTTCAGGGCCCAGTCTACGGCGCTATCCCCACCTCCCACAATGAGGACCCGCTTGCCCTGGAACTCGGCCTTGGTCTTCACCGCATAGTAGACGCCCTTGCCCTCCAGCTCCTTTTCCCCCGGGGCACCCAGGCGCCTGGGTTCAAAGGCACCCACCCCGGCGGCGACGATCACCGCCTTTGCGGTGTAGGTGTTCCCGGAGGAGGTGGTCACCTTGAAGTGGTCCCCTTCCTTTTCTAGGGTTTCCGCCCGCTCCCCCAGGCTGTAGATGGGGTTGAAGGGAGCCACCTGCTCCACCAACCCCTTCACCAGGTCTTTGGCGTACACCTTGGGAAAGCCCGCCACATCGTAGATGTATTTCTCCGGATACAAAGCGGAAAGTTGCCCCCCAGGCTCGGGCAAGGGGTCGATGAAGCGGAAGGAAAGCCCCCGCATGCCCACGTAGAAGCCCGCAAAAAGCCCAGCGGGGCCCGCGCCAATGATGATCACGTCGGTGTGCTCCATGGCCTCACCTCGCCCTGCATTCTACCCTTAAGGAAACCCTATGGGCGGCGGCTTCCGGTTAGGGACAAAGGTCTTGACCCCATCCTTAATCTTCGCCCTATGGTCCGCCAGCTCGCTATTGAGGTGGGGTCTTGCTCTCGCCTGGAGAGGACTAGTCCACCCGTAGCACTACTTTGCCGAAGATGCGCCGCTCCTCCAGGAGGCGGTGTCCCTCCGCAGCCTCCTCCAAGGAAAGGACCTGCCCCACCACGGGCTTTAGCCTTCCCTGTTCCACGAAGCGCAGGATGGGGAAAAGGCGGCTTTTGGAGCCCATGGTGGAGCCCAGGATGGAAAGTTGCCGGAAGAACACGTGGGCGAAGGGAAGGGTGCCTTCGTATCCCGAGGAAGCCCCTGCGATGGCAATCCTGCCTCCATTGGCGGTGGCCCGGATCACCCCTTCAAAGTAAAGGGCCCCCGTGTGGTCAACCACCTTGTCGGCGCCTTTCCCGCCGGTTAGGCGGCGCACCTCCTTGGGCCAGTCGGGGTGGGTGTAGTTCACGGTTTCATCGGCTCCCAGCTCCTTGGCCTTCCTGAGCTTTTCCTCCGAGCCTGCGGTGGCGATGACCCGAGCCCCGAAGAGCTTGGCGATCTGAATGGCGGCCACACTCACTCCACTACCCGCCGCCATGACCAGAACATCCTCGCCAGGCCGCACCTGGAGTTTGTCCACCACCATCTGCCAGGCGGTGAGGAAGGTCAGGGGGATGGCAGCGGCCTCTTCAAAGGAAAGGTTTGGTGGCTTCTTGAGGAGGTTCACCTCGGGTACCACCAGGTACTCGGCGTAAGCTCCAAAGCGGTGTTCGCCCAGTATCTCGTATTTGGGGCAGAGGTTATCCTCTCCCGCCAGGCACCGCTCGCAGTGGCCACAGGAAAGGCCGGGGTTGACCACCACCTCGTCCCCGGGGACAAAGCCCGTTACCCCAGGCCCAACTGCGTCCACCACCCCCGAGGCATCGGCTCCCAGGATGTGGGGTAAGGGAAGCTTGGGGCTGGCCACTCCCTTGCGAACCCAGATGTCCAGGTGGTTGAGGGCTGCGGCTTCGACGCGGATCCTTACTTCCTTGGGACCGGGTTCAGGGGTGGGCACTTCGGCTACCTTTAAGACCTCTGGACCCCCTCGAGCCTCCATGACCACTGCTTTCATCACCACCTCCTTATGGAGGGGATTTTTCCACGTGCTGGCAACGGGGTCAAGCTAAAGGGGTAGCACCCTTGACAGAGTCCAGAATAACCGGGTACCCTGTCCAGCGTAAGGCAGCAGAGGAGGCAGACGATATGAGAAGAGCCTTGGCAGTTTTGGTGGGCCTTATAGCCCTGGCAGGAGTGGCCAGCGCCCAGACTTTTGTCTGGCCGCAGAAGTGGACGGTGGCCAAGCCCTCCGAGGTCAAGAGGGGCGGTACCCTGCGGGCGGCGGTTATTTCCGACTACCGCACCTTTAACCCCTTTATCACCGCAGAGGCAGGGAACGTTCCGGAGATCATCTCCGGGGCCAGGGGTTTGGTGACCCGGGATCCCACCACCGGGGATTGGATTCCTTACATGGCTGAGTCCTGGACTGTCAGCCCCAACAAGCTGGAGATCACCTTCAAGATCCGCAGGGGCATGAAGTGGTCCGATGGCAAGCCCATCACCGCCGATGACTGGATCATGACCTGGCGCATCCACACGGATAAGGCGGTAGGGTCCAACAGCTACGACTCCTTCTTCATCGACGGCAAGCCCATCACCCTTAAGAAGATTGACGACTACACCATCCGCTTCATCTACCCCAAGACGGATGCGGAAGCCTTTGCCGTGGCCAGCTTTGAGCCCTGGCCAGCCCACATCTTTGGGCCTGTCTACCAGAAGGACGGGGCCGAGGGCATCAAGAAGATGTGGACCTTGAACGAGAAGCCGGAAAACATCGTTTCCGGCGGGCCCTGGCTCATCGAAAGCTACCGCCCGGGTGAGCGCCTGGTCCTGAAGCGCAACCCGGCCTTTGGGGAGTGGAACAAGGACGAGGCGGGGAATCCCTTGCCCTACTTGGACCGGTACGAGATCAAGATCGTTAAGGATACCAACGCCCAGCTGGCGGAGTTCCTGGCGGGGAACATCGACCTCATGGCCCCTGCCACCGTGGACCACATCTCCCAGATCCGCCAGGCCATCCAGCAGGGTCGCCTGGACGCCACCATCAAGGTAAACGCTTCCCCGGTGGCCAGCAGCCAGTTCATGGTCTTCAACTGGAACAAGGCCTCGGATCCCTTCAAGCAAAACCTCTTCCGCTCCGACAAGTTCCGTCGGGCCATGAGCCACATCGTGAACCGCCAGGCGGTGATCGACATCGTCTACGGCGGCCTGGGCACCCCCATGTACAGCAGCGTCTACCCGGTGCTCACCCAGTGGGTGAACCCCAAGGTGCCCAAGTACGAGTACAACCTGCAGCAGGCGGCCAAACTCCTGGCGGAGCTGGGCTTCACCAAGAAGGATAAGGACGGTTACCTGGTAGACTCCAAGGGCCGGAGGCTTGAGTTCAACCTTTCTACCAATGCCGGGAACGCCCAGCGGGAGCAGATCGCCAAGCTCATCGTGGACGAGGCCAAAAAGGTGGGGGTGAAGGTGAACTTCACCGCCATTGACTTCAACACTCTGGTGGGCCAGCTCCTGTCCTCTGGCCCTGACCGGCCCTTTGACGCCATCATCATCGGCCTCACCGGCGGCGGTCTGGACTGGCCCTTTGGTTCCAACGTGGTGCCCTGCAAGGGCAACCTGCACATGTGGAACAAGTCGGGCCAGTGCTTGGATCCCAGGGAAACCCAGCTGGATGCCCTTTACTCCCGTGGCCGCACCGAGCTTGACTTCAAGAAGCGGGTGGAGATCGGCTACCGTATGCAAGAGATTGAGGCTCAGCTCCTTCCGGTCATCTACATCGCCGGGCCCAACTACCACCCCGCCTGGAACAACCGCCTGGGTGGGGAGCACCCCGATGCCATCATCAGCAGCATCTGGGGCCAGCGGGAGCTGGAGCTGACCTTCATCAAGAAATGAGCTAGCCGTAGGGTATCCCCGGGGTCTATCGGCCCCGGGGATACTTTGGGAAGCCATGACCGCATACATCCTTCGCCGTATCCTGTACCTGATCCCCACCTTCTTCGGGGCTACCTTCCTGGCCTTCCTCATCATCCAGCTGGCCCCGGGGGATTACCTGACCCAGCTGGAACTGGATCCCAAGATAACCCCGGAGACCATCGCCCGCCTTAGGGCCCAGTTCGGCCTGGATCGCCCCATCTACGAGCAGTACCTTCTTTGGATGGATAACCTGTTGCACCTGAACCTGGGATATTCCTTTGCCTATCAGGCACCGGTGCTGGAGGTGATCTGGCCTCGAGTGGTGAACTCCATGGTGATCGTCATCCCTTCCACCCTTCTACTGTACTTGGTAGCCATTCCCATCGGGGTCTACGGGGCGGTGCGCCAGTACTCCTTGGGGGACAGGATCCTTTCCTTTCTGGCGTATATCGGGCTTTCCGTGCCCAGCTTTTTCCTGGCGCTCATCGCCATCTACGTGCTTCTCCAGATCAAGTTCCGCACGGGTACCCTTATCTTTCCGGTTTCCGGCATGACCAGCAGCGGCTTTGAGCAGATGCCGCCCTTGCGCCAGATCCTGGACATCGCCTGGCATGCGGTGGTGCCCGTGCTGGTGGCCACCGCCAACGATATCGCCGGGCTTTCCCGCCTTATGCGGGGACAGATGCTGGAGGTCCTATCCCAGGACTATATCCGCACGGCCCGGGCAAAGGGCTTGGCTGAGCGGGTGGTCCTTTACAAGCATGCCTTTCGCAACGCGGTGATTCCCTTTGTGGCCACCTTGGGTGGGCTTCTTCCCAGCTTGATCTCGGGAGCGGGGTTCGTGGAGGTGGTTATGGCCTGGCCGGGTATTACCCCCTTTTTCCTGGACGCTATCGCCAACCAGGACCTTTACGTGATCGCCGGTTTTCTCACGGTGAGCCTGGTCCTCTTGATGATCGGCAACCTCATCTCCGATCTCCTCCTGGCCTGGGTGGACCCCAGGATCCGCTACGAATAGGGGTGATTTGTGGAACGCCTTTCGTCTTCTCCCACCCGAACCCAGCTGGTGTTGCGCCAGTTTCGCAAGCACCGCCTGGCGGTCTGGGGCGGGCGCATTCTTATGGTGCTTTACCTGATGGCCGCCTTCGCCGGGTTTTTCAGCCCCTACGATCCCAACTACTATGAGCTCTATCCCCCCAAGGGGAACCACCCGCCCACGCGGGTCCACTTTGTGGACCCCGAGACGGGAAGGCTCAGTCGGCCTTTTGTCTACGCCACCAAACGCAGCATTGATCCGGTAACCCTCCAGCCCCGTTACGAGGAGGATCCATCGCAGGGCAAGTTCTACCTGCGCTTTTTCGTGCGAACCCCCGACCAGCCCTACACCGTCTTCAAGGTGTTCCGCTCCGACCTCAGGCTCTTTGGGGTGGATCCCCCGGGGCGCATCTTCCTGATGGGTACGGATAACTTTGGCCGGGACCTCTTCAGCCGGATCGTCTACGGGGGGCAGGTATCCCTTACCATCGGTATCCTTTCCGCCTTGGTTTCTTTCGCCCTGGGGCTCTTGCTGGGGGGCATCGCCGGCTACTTTTCGGGGCGGCCCTTTGCCCTTTCCCTCCCCCCTCGAGCCTGGCGCGGGTGGAGCGGGGCGCTTGGGCTTGTGGGCCTTCTTCTCTGGCTGGCTGTGGCCGCTGGCGTTCTTTTCTTAGCCTGGTCCTTTGTGCGGCTCAGCCCCGGCAAGGGTGTCCTTTCCCTTGTGGTGGATGGGTTCGTCCTGGTCCTGGGTTTGGGGGGGGCCCTTCTTATCCTGTGGAAGGTTTTCCGGGAGCCCTTAAGGCTCGATCCTGACGACCTCATCATGCGCACCGTGGAGATCATCGCCGCCATCCCCAGCCTTTTCCTCCTCATCTCCTTGAGGGCGGTGTTTCCCACCAACATCGATCCCCTCTTCACCTTTTACCTGGTGGTGGGGCTTTTGGGTTTCATCGGCTGGGGGGGGTTGGCCCGGGTGGTGCGGGGGATCGTCCTCTCCGTGCGGGAGATGGACTACGTGCAGGCGGCCAGGGCCTTGGGGGCTTCGGATGGGCGCATCATCGCCCGCCATATCCTGCCTGCCACCGCCAGCTACGTGATCGTGAGCCTTTCCCTGACCATTCCCGGCTTCATCCTGGGGGAAAGTGGGCTTTCCTTCCTGGGGCTTGGGGTCACGGAGCCCTACACCAGCTGGGGCCTTCTCCTGCAGGCGGCCCAGCAGGGGGGGTTTGCCTCCTTCACCGATCGCCCCTGGGTGCTATGGCCCGGGTTCTTCATCTTCCTTTCCGTGCTGTCCTGGAACTTCCTGGGCGATGGCCTGCGGGATGCCTTGGATCCCAGGCGGAGGCAGTAGGCTCTTCTCTTTTGACCTAGTATGGCGTATAACGGATGAGGTGTTTAGACGGCAGTGCCCAAAGGAGTACGCATGGACGAAAAGCGGTTACTGGAGGTGAGAGACCTTAAAGTCCACTTCTTCACCGATGACGGGGTGGTGAAGGCGGTGGACGGGGTTTCCTTCCATGTGGACAAAGGGGAAACCCTGGCGGTGGTGGGGGAGTCGGGTTCCGGGAAGAGCGTGACGGCCCTCTCCATCATGCGGCTCATTCCCACGCCTCCGGGTAGGATCGTGGCCGGGGAGATCCTTTTCCGCGGCAAGGATGGGGAGCTCCGGGACCTGACCAAGCTATCTGAGGTGGAGATGCGGAGGATCAGGGGCAATGACATCGCCATGATCTTCCAGGAGCCCATGACCTCCTTAAACCCCGTGTACACGGTGGGGGACCAGATCGCCGAGGCCATCATGCTCCACCAGGGGAAAAGCCGCAAAGAGGCCATGGAGCTGGCGGCCCACATGCTGGACCTGGTGGGGATTCCCGAGCCCAAGAAGCGGCTTGCCAACTACCCCCACCAGATGTCCGGAGGGATGCGGCAAAGGGTGATGATCGCCATGGCCCTTTCCTGCAATCCCTCCCTCCTGATCGCTGACGAGCCCACCACGGCTTTGGACGTGACCATCCAGGCCCAGATCCTGGAGCTCATGAAGAAGCTCCAGGAGGAGATCGGTATGAGCATCCTCTTCATCACCCACAATCTGGGGGTGGTGGCGGAGATGGCGGACCGGGTGGTGGTGATGTATGCGGGGCGGGCGGTGGAGGAGGCGGACGTGGTGCCCCTTTTCAAAGAGCCCCTGCACCCCTACACCCGGGGGCTTCTGCACTCTGTGCCCCGGCTGGACCTGGCGGCGGAGCGGAGGGAGCGCCTCGAGGCCATCCCCGGCAATGTGCCCAACCCCTTGTACCTGCCCCCGGGATGCGCCTTCCACCCCCGGTGCAAGCACTACGTGGAGGGCCTTTGCGACCGGGAGGTGCCACCCCTGGAGGACACGGGTGACGGCCGCCAGGTGCGGTGCGTGCGCTGGCGGGAGATCCGGGAGGTGCGGGCATGAGGGAAAATCATGTCCTCCTGGAAATCCGGGACCTTAAGAAGCACTTCCCCATCCGCGGCGGGATCCTTTCCCGGGTGGTGGGGAGCGTGAAGGCGGTGGACGGGGTTTCCTTTGCCATTAAGAAAGGGGAGGTCCTGGGCCTGGTGGGGGAGTCGGGAAGCGGTAAGACCACGGTGGGCCGGACCCTGCTCCGCCTCATCGAGCCCACGGGGGGGCGTATCCTCTTTGATGGACAGGACATCACGGACCTGCCCAAGGACAAACTCCGCCCCTACCGCCGCCGGATGCAGATCATCTTCCAGGATCCCTTCAGCTCCTTGAACCCCCGCATGACCGTGGGGGACATCATCGCCGAGCCCCTCATCATCCACGGGATCGGCAAGACGCCCCAGGAACGCACGGAAAGGGTAGCGGAGCTTCTTAAGCTGGTGGGGCTTTCCCCGGACCACATGCGCCGCTACCCCCATGAGTTCTCGGGTGGCCAGAGGCAAAGGATCGGCATCGCCCGCGCCCTTGCGGTGGCCCCGGACTTCATCGTGGCCGACGAGCCGGTTTCCGCTCTGGATGTGTCCATCCAGGCCCAGGTGGTGAACCTCCTCCAGGACCTTAAGGAGGAGCTGGGCCTGACCCTCCTCTTCATCGCCCACGACCTGGCGGTGGTGGAGTACATCTCCGACCGGGTGGCGGTGATGTACCTGGGCAAGGTGATGGAGGTTGCCTCCTCGAAGGAGCTCTACCGCAATCCCAAGCACCCCTACACCGAGGCCCTGCTCTCGGCGGTACCCATCCCCGACCCCACAGTGAAGCGGGAGAGGATCGTCCTCCAGGGGGATATTCCCTCGCCCATCAATCCACCCTCCGGATGCGTGTTCCGCACCCGCTGCCGCTACGCCCTCCCCGAGTGCGCCCAGGTGGTGCCGGAGCTTAAGGAGGTGGCCCCCGGCCACTATAAGGCCTGCATCCGGGACGACATCTTGTAGGTTTTGGGGACAAGGCCCCGGCGGGATCCGCCGGGGTATACTTTTTTCATGTTGGTCCAAGACGTGATGCGCTTCCCCGTGATCACGGTGGAGCCCGGGGTGACCCTCGAGGAGGCCTACCGCCTCCTTTTGGAGAAGGGCATCCGTCACCTGCCGGTGATGGAGGAGGGAAGGCTGGTGGGGATCATCACCGACCGGGATATCCGCCTGGCCACCAGCCACCTAAACCCCAAGGGGCCTTGCCCTGGGTGCGCCCGCGTGGCGGAGGTGATGACCCAGGAGGTGGTCACCGCCCACCCTCTGGATCCCGTGGAAGAGGCCGCCCGGGTGATGCGGGAAAGGAAGATCGGCTGCCTGCCCGTGCTGGAGGATGGCGCTTTGGTGGGGATCGTCACGGGGATTGACCTTCTGGACGCGCTCCTTAAGCTCACCGGGGTCACGGAGCCCTCGGGCCGCCTCGAGGTTCGCCTCCCCGACCGCGTGGGGGAACTGGCCCGGCTCACGGGGTTTTTGGCGGGCCGGGGGATCAACATCCACTCCCTCCTCTCGTATCCAGAGGATGGGGATAGGGTGCGGGCGGTGGTGCGGGTGAATACCTTGGAAACCCACCTTCTTGCGGAGGGGCTACGCCAGGAGGGGTTTGAGGTGCTCTGGCCCCCCAAGAAGCCATGGTGATCTACCGGGACGAGTACCGCCTGTACAACTTCGGTCCCAGCCACCCCTTCAGCCCGGTGCGCCTGGAGATGCTCACCTCTCTTCTTCAAGCCCTGGGGGTGTGGCGTGAACCCCTGGTTCCAGGAGAGGCCACCCGGGAGGACGTGCTTTCCGTGCATTCCGAGCGCTTGGTGAAGCGGGTGGAGGCGGCAAGCCGGGGGGAGAGCGTGCCCGATTTGGAGCATTACGGCTTGGGCACGGGGGACACCCCGGTCTTTCCCGGCATGGACCGGGCAGCCAGGATCCTGGTGGGGGGCACCCTGGAGGGTGCCCGGCGGATCCTGGCCGGGGAGAAGCGGGTGCTCCAGCTGGGCGGGGGTCTACATCACGCCCAGTATGACCGCTCCAGCGGCTTTTGCGTGTACAACGACCTATCCGTGGCCATCCGCCACCTGACCCGCGCTGGGCTTCGCGTGGCCTACTTGGATATAGACGTCCACCATGGGGATGGGGTGCAGTGGATCCACTACGAGGAAAAGGAGGTCCTGACCCTGAGCCTCCACGAGTCGGGGCGGTACCTTTTCCCCGGAACGGGCCACGTGCACGAGATCGGGCGGGGAGAGGGGGTGGGGAGGAAGCTCAACTTGCCCCTGGAGCCCTTCACCGAGGACGAAAGCTACCTGGAGGTCTTTGAGGCCCTGGTGCCCTGGGCTCTTGGGGCCTTCCGCCCGGATGTGCTGGTGGTGCAGGCAGGGGCCGATGCCCACTTCTTGGACCCCCTGGCCGACCTTCTCCTCACCACGCGGGCCTATGCCCGCATCTTTCCCCTCATCCTGGAGTACGCCGAGGCCTATGCAGGGGGGAGGGTGCTTATCACCCTGGGGGGTGGGTACAGCCTGGACGCCACCGTGCGGGTCTGGGCCCTCCTCTACCACGTCTTCCATGGCCTTCCCCTTCCCGAGCGCCTGCCGGAGGAGTGGCTTCGGGAGTGGGAGGCGAGGCTCGGCAAACCCCTTACCCCCACCCTGCACGATCCCGAAGCGCCTTACCCGGAGATTCCCAGGAGGCAGGAGATAGAGAAGCGGAACCGCCTTACCCTGGAAAGGCTCACGGAGTTGGTGCACCCCCACCTGGTACACTAGCGGGATGAAGCTGGTGTTGCGCCTTCCCGAGCGCAAGGAGGTGGAGGTAAAAGGGGATAGGCCCCTAAAGGAGATCCTCCTGGAGCTGGGCTTGAACCCGGAAACGGTGGTGGTGATCCGGGGGGAGGAGCTCCTCACCCTGGACGAGAGGGTGGGGGAAGGGGAAACCCTCGAGGTCCTTTCCGCCGTTTCCGGGGGGTGGGGTGAAAGCGGCCATGGTGTGTAAGGTTTGCGGCGAGAAGGCCCAGGTGGAGCTCCGGAGCAGGGGCTTTTCCCTGTGCAAGGAGCACTACCTGGAGTGGTTTGTCAAGGAAACCGAGCGGGCCATCCGCCGCCACAGGATGCTCCAACCGGGCGAGCGGGTTTTGGTGGCGGTTTCCGGGGGTAAGGATTCCCTGGCCCTTTGGGATGTGCTTTGGCGCTTAGGTTACCAGGCGGTGGGGCTTCACCTGCAGCTCGGAATCGGGGCTTACTCGGAAAGGAGCCTTGAGGTTACGCAAAGCTTTGCCCAGGACCGGGGCCTCGAGCTTTGGGTGGTGGACCTGCGCCAGGCCTATGGCTTTGGTGTTCCGGAGCTGGCGGAGCTTTCGGGGCGCGTGGCCTGTTCCGCCTGCGGCCTTTCCAAGCGGTACATCATCAACCAGGTGGCGGTGGAGGGGAGCTTTAGGGTGGTGGCCACCGGCCACAACCTGGATGACGAGGCGGCGGTCCTCTTCGGCAACCTCCTGAACCCCCAGGAGGACGCCCTGGTCCGCCAGGGGCCGGTGCTTCCCGAAAAGCCGGGCCTGGCCGCCCGGGTCAAGCCTTTCTTCCGCTTCAGCGAGCGGGAGGTCCTCTCCTACACCCTCCTGAGGGGGATCCGTTACCTGCACGAGGAGTGCCCCAACGCCAAGGGGGCCAAGAGCCTCCTTTACAAGGAGGCCCTGAATTTGGTGGAGCGGGAGATGCCCGGGGCCAAGCTGCGCTTCCTGGAGGGTTTTCTGGAGAGGATCCAGCCTCGTCTGCAGGCGGCCGAGGAGGTGCAGCTGCGGGAGTGCGAGCGCTGCGGCTACCCCACCACGGGGGCGGTGTGTTCCTTCTGCCGCATGTGGGATGCGGTGTACCGCCGGGCCAAGAAGCGGCGCCTTCTCCCGGAGGAGGCCGAGTTCCACCCCCTGGCGCCGGTGGCGCGCCCGGGGTGAGAAAATCCCCCGGGGCTGGCCCCGGGGGTTCTTGGTGGGCGCGAGTGGACTTGAACCACCGACCCCTACCGTGTCAAGGTAGTGCTCTGGCCACCTGAGCTACGCGCCCATGCTTTGGAGGCGCCGGCCGGATTCGAACCGGCGAATGGAGGTTTTGCAGACCTCTGCCTTACCACTTGGCTACGGCGCCAAGCCGTAAGTCAGGATAGCACGCTGGGAAAAAGGCTGTCAAGAAAGCCCCTTCCTGAAGGGAAGATGCTATGATGCCAGAGAGTGGCTGAGGTCTTTGTGCGCTTAAGGCGAGGCCGGTGGCCCCTTTCTAAAGGGCTTTTGGTGGAGGCCCTTCTGCCCTTGGGGGTGCCCCTCGAGGCCGCCCAGGCCGTGGCCCACACCGTGGAGGAGCGGCTGAAGGCGGAAGGGCAGCTGGCCGTGCCCCCTAGGGTCCTGCGCAAGGTCTTCCTGGAGGAGGTGGCCCGGGCCCTGGGGGAGGAGGTGGCGGATAGGCTTTCCAGGCAGACCCTTCCCTTTGAGGAGATCCTGGTACTCCAGGGGAGGAAGCGCCGTCCCTTTTCCAAAGGGCTTCTGGCGAGGAGCCTCGAGGAGGCGGGTTTTTCCTTGAAGGAAGCCCACGACCTGGCCAAGGAAGTGGAAGGGCACCTCAGGCAGGAAGGGGTCAGGCAGATCTCCGCCCGCCGCCTGGAGGAGGTGGTGGCCCAGGTGGTGGGCCGGGCCCTGGGTAAGGGGGCTCGCAGGCGCTACCTCCAGCGCCAGGCCTTCGCCGGGGAGCTTTTCGTGGAGGAGGAAAGCGGCGAACCCCGGATGCCTTTCTCCAAAGGCATCCTGGCCCAGTCCCTGATGGGCATTGGGTTCTCCCCTGAGCGGGCGTACCGGCTGGCCCGGGAGATGGAAAAGGTCCTGCGCCAGGAGGGGCGGAGGGTGATCCGGCGGAATGAGCTTCGGGAAAGGGTGTACCAGGCCCTTCTAAAGGAGGCGGGGGAGGAGGTGGCCAGGCGGTACCTGCTCCTTAGAAGCCTGAGGCGAAGCGCCCGCCCGGTGCACATCCTCATCGGTGGGGTAACCGGGGTGGGGAAGAGCGTGCTGGCCTCGGCCCTGGCCTACCGCTTGGGCATCACCCACATTGTTCCCTCCGATGCCGTGCGGGAGGTCTTCCGGGCCTCCCTTTCCCAGGACCTCCTTCCCACCCTGCACCTTTCCACCTTTGAGGCCTGGAAAGCCCTTCTGCCGGACCTGAGCGGGGAGGAAAGCCATGAGGTGCGGGTGATGCGGGGCTTTTTGGACCAGGTGGCCCGGGTGGCGGTGGGCTTGCGGGCCATCCAGGAACGAAGCGCCCTCGAGGGTACCTCCATCGTTCTGGAAGGGGTTCACGTGGTCCCCCGTTACCTGGAGCATCCCTACCGGGAGCGGGTCCTCACCGTGCCCATGCTGGTGGTGCTTCAGGACGAGAAGCTTCACCGGGACCGCTTTCTCCTTAGGGACCGGGAGACGGCCCACGCCCGGCCGCAGGAGAAATACCTCACCCACTTCGCCGAGATCCGTCTCATCCAGGAGCACCTCCTCCGCTGGGCCCAGGAGGAAGGAATCCCTGTCATCCCGGGTGAGGATCTGGACGAGGCGGTGGAGAAGGCCTTGGAGGTCCTGGTGGCCTACCTGGAGGCCCATGGCTCCCGGGAGGTGGCCCGTGCTTGAGGTGCTGGGGTTTTCGCTCCTCCTCTTCCTGGCCTTCCGCTGGCAGAACCGCCTTCCCCTCTGGGCCTTGGGGGTCTGGGTCAATCTCATCTGGTTTGTGTATCAAAACGAGCTGGGCTCGGGGTGGCTGGCCTACCTAAGGGGCCTGGGTGTAGGAATCTTCCTGGCTGCGGGGTACGGCAGGCCGGGATTGGCCTGGGCCCTCACCCCTTGGCCCCTCCTCCTCTACCTGCGCCTGGATGTCCGGGAACTCCTCCTTTACCTGCCGGCCCTGGGAGAGGGGATGCTCCTTGGAGCCCTCCTCTACCTGGCGGGCTTTCGCAAGCGGTAGACCAGGTAGGGAAGGCCTACCCCCAGGGCACCCCCTGTGAGGAAGGGGATGGGGTGGCCGAAGAGGAGCTGAAGGAGGAAGAGCAGGGCGTAAAGACCCACAAAGAAGGGCACGGGAAAAGGCTTCTCCCCATAGGCGACGCCCATGGTGCCCACGAAGAGGCCCACGGCCAGGGCCATTCCCTCCTGGTTGGGGCGTAGGAAGAGGAAGTAGGCGTAGGCGGCCACACCCAGGAGGGCCAGGCTTTGGGATAGGCGGTTAGGGTTCATCAGGTCCAGTTAAAGCGTTTGACCAGCACCTGGGAAAGAACCAGGGCCACCCCACCCCAGGCCACCTGGGGCTCCTGCCCCAAAAAGCCCATGACCGCGGAGAAGACCCCCGCCAGGAGGAAGAAGGGAACATACCTCGGGTTTACGGTGAGGCCCAGGACGAAGGCCACCAGGAACCCCGCTATCCCGGGGGGAAGGGTGGCTCCCAGGACCATGAAGAAAAGCATGAGGGCGATGGTGATGGCCCCTGCCAGGTAGTAGGCTCCGGGGAAGGGTTCCTTGGGCTTTTTGGGGGTGCTTTTGGCCTCGGACATGGCCCAAGCTTATCACAATAGCCCCGCAGCCTCGGCCACCGCCTCGAGGTTCGCCGGCACCGGGGGTAGAAGCTCGGCTACCTTTTCCGCCGTGGCCGGGTCCTTGAGGCCGTGGCCCGTGAGGGTGAGGACCACGGTGCTTCCCGGATCCAACCGATCCTCCCTGAGGAGCTTCCACACCCCGGCCATGGCGGCGGCGGAGGCGGGCTCGCAGAAGATCCCTTCCTCCTGGGCCAGGTAGCGGTAGGCGAGGAGGATTTCCTCGTCTGTCACTGCCTCTATCGTCCCGCCGGATTCCTCCTTGGCCCGCATGGCCCCTTGCCAGCTGGCCGGGTTGCCGATCCGGATGGCGGTGGCCAGGGTTTCCGGCTTCTCCACGGGCCGCCCCAGGACCAAGGGAGCGGCACCCGCCGCCTGGAAGCCCAGCATGCGGGGGAGGCGGCTCGCCTTGTCCAAGGCGTGGTATTCCTTGTAGCCCATCCAGTGGGCGGTGATGTTGCCGGCGTTGCCCACGGGCAGGGCGTGGTAGTGGGGGGCATCCCCCAGCTCGTCCACCACCTCGAAGGCCAGGGTCTTCTGGCCTTCCAGGCGGTAGGGGTTCAAGGAGTTCACCAAGGCCACGGGATAGGCTTCGGTGAGGGCCTTGGTAAGGGCCAAGGCCTGGTCGAAGTTGCCTTCGATTTGGATAATCCGCGCCCCATGGACCAGGCTCTGGGCCACCTTGCCCAGGGCCACGTAGCCCGCGGGCAGGATGACGATGGCCCTTATCCCCGCACGAGCGGCGTAGGCGGCGGCGCTGGCGGCGGTGTTTCCCGTGCTGGCAGCCGCCACCGCCTTCGCTCCTTCCTCCACCGCCTTGGAAACCGCCAGGGTCATGCCCCGGTCCTTGAAGCTCCCCGTGGGGTTCAGCCCCTCGAACTTGGCATAGAGGCGTATGCCCCGTCTTTGGGCTTCCTCAGGGCCTTTTAAGGGTATCAAGGGGGTGGAGCCCTCCAAAAGGGAGATCACGGGCGTGTTCAGGGACACGGGAAGGTGGGCCCGGTACCGTTCGATGAGGGGAAGCCGCATGGGGATATGTTTCCCCCTAGGGGGCTAAGCCGTCAAGGGTTCCGGAAAGCCTTGCTCACGGGGTGGAGAAGGTCCAGGAAGGGCACGCCCTTATTCTACCCCGGGGAAGGGGGTTCCCTCTTCCGTGGGAGGCTTTGGGGCCGGGGCGGGCAGGTGGCCCAGGTGGCCGGAGAGGAAGCGAAAGAGGTCGGCGAGGAGGCCGCTGGCCGTGGCCCCGCCCCCGGCTCCCGGTCCCGTCACGAAGACCTCGCCCAGGGGCCTTGCCCGCACCCACAGGATGTTGCCCTGGGCCCGGGCCAAGGGGTGGTCCTGCGGCAGGCGCCTGGGGGCCACCGCCGCGCGCCAGCGCCCACCCTTCCCGTAGAGGCTTGCCACCAAGCGTACTTTTTCCCCTTGGGCTTGGGCGGTTTGGAGGATTTCCGGGGTGAGGCGGGTAATGCCCTGGGTTTTCACCTCCGGGAAGGGGAAAGCAGGGTCCACCAGAAGCCTGGCCAAAAGGGTGAGCTTGTGGGCGGCGTCTATGCCCTCCACGTCCAGGGTGGGATCCGCCTCGGCGTAGCCCAGACGCTGGGCCTCGAGGAGGGCTTCCTCATAGGTCCGTCCCTTTTCCATCTCCTGGAGGATGTAGAGGGTGGTGCCGTTCAGGATCCCGTGGAGCTCTACAAGCTGGCTTCCCCTGAGGGTTTCCAAAAAGGATAGGGCCGGGGTGCCGGCCATAACGCTGGCCTCGTGATAGATCAGCCCTTCCTCGGCGAAGGGGCGCAAGGCCTCCCAGGCCTCCGCCAGAAGGGCCTTATTGGCGGTGATGAGGGGGATACCCGCTTCCAGGGCGGGGCGGACCAAGCTGAGGGGGGCCTCCACCCCACCCAGGGCTTCCACCACCACGTCCGCCTGCAGGAGGTCCATGGGTTCGGTGTGCAGGAGTTCGTCAGGGATGGGCCTGGGCTTGGTCCTATCCCGCACCAGTACTCCCAGAAACCGAGGGGAGAAGCCCAGGGCATGGAAGTCCTCGAGGCGCTCCTGGACCAGGGTGTAAAAGGCGCTACCCACGGTGCCTCCGCCCATGAGGGCGATCTTTACCTCTTCCATGTCGGGGATTATACCGGCTTCCCCTCGGCCTTTGCCCTAAAGTGAAGCCGTGGAGGCCCGCCTGCTTCTAGAGGAAGCCCTTCGGGAGCGGGGGCTTCTTTACGCCTGGGCGCCCCTGGCCATACCGGAGGAGGCGGAGGGCCGCTTCCGGCGCTTCCTGACCGAGGGACGGCACGGGGGAATGGCCTATCTGGAGCGGGGCGTGGAGGCTCGTTTCCACCTGGAGCACCGCTTTCCCTGGGCGCGAAGCGCCCTGGTGGTCTTCGCCCCCTACGTCTACCCCGACCCCGGGGTGCCCAAAGGAGGAATCCGGGTGGGCCGGGTGGCCCGTTACGCCTGGGTTCGGGACTACCATCTGGTTCTGGGGGAGGAGGTTAGGGCCCTCGAGGGCCTGGCCCGAAGCCTGGGCGTAGAGGCCAAGGGGTACGTGGACCACGGGCCCATCCCCGAGCGAACCCTGGCCGCCCTTACCGGGATGGGCTGGATTGGGAAAAGCGGCATGTTTCTTTCCCAGGGGTTTGGGGTGCACGCCTTCATTGGAGTTCTTCTCACCTCCTTGGAGGTGGAGGTACCTTTCCCGCATCCAGGCCGCTGCGGCCGCTGCACCCGTTGCCTGCTTTCCTGCCCCACAGGGGCCCTTTTAGGGGATGGCACCCTGGATGCCCGGGTTTGCGTGAGCTACCTTACCGTGGAGCATAAGGGCTTCATTCCCCCAGAGTTCTGGCCGGGAATGGGAGAGTGGCTTTTGGGATGCGACCTCTGCCAGGAGGTCTGTCCCTGGGAGCGGTTTGGCCGGGTGTGGCGGGGCTTTAGGCCGGAGCCGGAGCTGGCCCACCCGGACCTTGCCGGGTTCCTTCGCCTCTCGGGAAGGGCTTTCCAAAGGAGGTACGGGGATACGGCCTTCGCTCGTCCGGGAAGGGCCCGCATGGCCCGGAATGCCCTCATCGTCCTGAGCAACCTGGGCTTGGGGGAGGATCTCCTGCGGGAGGCAGCCTGGGATCCTCATCCCCTGGTGCGCCGCACGGCCCTCCATGCCCTTTACCGGTCTGGCTTGGGGATTGAGGAGTTTCTAAGGGATCCCGATGAAGGGATTCGGGCCGAGGCCTCAGTCCTCCTTGGGGAAGTGCCCGGTGCGGTAGACCCTTTCCAGGACGGGGGGAAGTCCCCAGGCCCTGAGGTCAAAGATGAGGGGGCCTAGGTCGTAGGGCACCTTGAGGAAGCGGACCTCGAGGGTTTCCGTGTCCAGGATCATGGCATCGGCCCCGGGCTCCCCGCTTAGGCTTAGGCCCACGCTCCCTGGATCGGCTACAAGACCCATGCCCACCCGGCGGGAAAGGGGCAGGTGCCGTCCTCCCAGGAGGAGGACCGCGGCACCGTACCGTTCCAGAAGCGGCACAAGCTGGTTGGTCGGGCCCAGGAGGTCCAGGTGGCTTTCGGGGTTACCAGGGGTGCCGTGGAAGGCCACCAGGCGTTTTCCTTCATAAGTTTTGCGGTGGGAAAGACGCAAGAAGCGCAGGTAGTTTAGCTCCTTTTCCGAAAGTTGGGACCGAGTCCATTCCAGGGTGGCCTTGCCCACTCCTTCGGGTAAGGTGCCCGGCAGAGGATAGGCTACCCTTAAGTCCCAGGCCCCGGCGATAGCGGGAAGTCCTTCCTTGAGAAGACGGCGGATGACCTGCTTGGGGTGGGGGCCGTAGCCCACCAGGTCCCCGAGCACCAGGACCTCGTCCACGCCTTCATCCCGCAGGGCCTCGAGGGCGGCCTCGAGGGCCGGCAGGTTGGCGTGGATATCCGAGAGAACTCCAAGGCGCACGGCCCTATTCTCTCATACCCCAGATGCAAACCCTTCTTCTAACTCTTGTATGTTAAAGGGGTGCGGCCTTTTCTCCTGGGCCTTCTCCTGGCTCTTACCCTCCCTCCTTTTCCCTTGGGCTTTTTGGCCCCTGTGGTTCTGGCCTTTCTCCTTCAAGGGGGTTTCCGCACGGGCTTCCTTATGGGCCTTGGATTTTGGGGTTTGCACCTCATCTGGCTTCCCCAAAGCTTCGCCCAGCTTTTCGGCCCCCTTGGGGCTTTGCCCTTCCTTCCCCTGGTACTTTTCAAGGCTCTTTCCTTCGGCCTCCTTTTCGCCCTCACCCCCATGCCCTTGGCCCGGGTGGGAGGATGGGTGGTGCTGGAGTGGCTCACGGAGCAGGGGGATTTGGCCTTCCCCTGGGGTTTCCTAGGCTACAGCCTGGTGGAGGCTCCCGGGCGGGTGCTGGCTGCCTGGGGTGGAGTCTACCTCCTTTCCCTTTTGGTTTTGCTCGTGGCCTGGGGCCTTAGGGAGCGGCGCTACTGGATTCTTCTGCCCTGGGGGGTGTTGTGGCTTTTCCCTTTGCCCCCGGAAGCAGGGCCGGAAAGGGCCCTTCTGGTTCAGGGGAACGTTAACCCCCTGGCCAAGGTGCAAGGGCAGTTGGATCAGGAGGTCTACCTTCGCCTTACCAAGGAAGCTTTGGCCCAGTACCCGGAGGCGGGACTGGTGGTCTGGCCGGAGACGGCGGTGTGGCAGATCCCCGAGGAAGTCAATCGCCTGCTTCAAGACCGGCTCCTCCTCACCGGCCTGAACCTTTACGGGCCTAACCGGGCGGTTCTATACCAGGGGGGGCAGGTCCTGGGCCATTACGACAAGGTGCGCCTGGTGCCTTTCGGGGAGCGTTTTCCCTTCCGGGAGACCCTGGGAGGGGTGTACGGGTTTTTCTTCCAGGCCTTTGGCCTAGGGGAGCTGGCGGACCGTACGCCAGGGGACCGGCTGGCTCCCCTCGGCCCTTATGGGACCATGATCTGCTACGAATCCGCCTTTCCCTCCGTGGCCCGCACCTTGGTTCGGGAGGGGGCGGGGGTGCTGGTCCTTCTCACCAACGATGCCTGGTATGGTCCTTCCTTCGGCGGCAAGCAGCACTTCGCCCTGGGGCGGCTTAGGGCGGTGGAAACGGGGCGCTGGCTCTTACGGGCGGGAAACGACGGCATCACCGCCAGCATAGACCCCTATGGCCGGGTGGTGGCGCAGATTCCCCCACACCAGGAGGGGTACCTCCTGGTTCCCTACAGCTTGAAGGAGGGCCGTACCCTTTACGTCCGCTACGGGGACTGGGCGGTGGGGATGGCGTTGACGCTTTTCCTCTGGGGCCTTATCCTTAGGATGCGCGCGCCGGGGTGGCGGAACCGGTAGACGCGGCAGACTCAAAATCTGCTGTCCGCAAGGACGTGCGGGTTCGAGTCCCGCCCCCGGCACCAAAAGGCCAGGCCCCAGGGGCCTGGCCGAAGTCTTGTAGTCTTGGAGGAACCTATACCCCCTCTACCCGAACCCCTAGGACCTCCAGGAACTGAGCCAACCACGTGGGATGGGCGGGCCAGGCGGGCGCGGTAACCAGATTGCCGTCGACTACCGCTTGGTCCACCGGCACCTCCTCATACTGGGCCCCGGCCAGGGTCAGCTCCGGCCCCACCGCAGGATAGGCGGTGGCCCTGCGCCCTTTCATCACCCCGGCTGCGGTGAGCACCTGAAGCCCGTGGCAGATGGCGGCCACGGGTTTTCCCATTTCAAAGAAGTGACGGACGATCTCCAGCACCCTGGGCTCGCGGCGGATATACTCGGGAGCTCGCCCTCCCGGAACCACCAGGGCGTGATACTGGGTGGGGTCCACCTCGTCAAAGGAGTAGTTGAGGGTGAAGTTGTGACCAGGTTTTTCCGAGTAGGTTTGGTCACCCTCGAAGTCATGCACAGCGGTACGGATCCGCTGGCCGGTGCGCTTCCCCGGGCATACAGCGTGCACCTCAAACCCCAGCATCTTCAGGGCCTGGAAGGGCACCATGACCTCATAATCCTCCACGAAGTCCCCCACCAGAAAGAGAATCTTGCGGGCCATGCCTTACCTCCTTCACCCTTGAGGGCCCTTCCATTCTAGCCCTGGTACCGGGACAGTTCAAGGTTGATCCAAAATAGCCAGGGTGTAGATGGCCTCGGTCCATAGCCTAGGAGGGAGGCCTATGGCTTCCTGGAAGAGGATCTTAAGCTGTTCAGGAGAAAGCCTGCGCTCCAGGGGTGGGCCCTCCTCTTGCTCACGCAAATCTGTTTGCCCTTCGGGCAAAGCAACTTCTTGGCGGAAGGGCCACTCCAAGACCACCACCCGCCTGGCCACCCGGGCAGCTTCCCTCAAAGCGGGGATAGGGTCCAGGTGGTGAAGGCTCAGGCCGAAGAAGGCCAGGTCAAAGCTTTGGTCCGGGAAGGGGAGGCTTTCCCCGCGGGCTTCCAGGAAATGGGCTTTCTTGACCTTGGCCCGGGCCACCTCGAGGCGGTCGGACCTGGGGTCCACCCCCACGGTGAAAAGGCCCAGGGAGGCGAAGGCCTCGGCGAAGACCCCGGTGCCCGTGCCGATGTCCAGGACGCTTTGGGCCTTAAGGCCTTCCAGGGCCTTTTGGGCGATTTCCAAGGGGGGAAAGCGCTTGAGGCGCTCGGGCCTGCGGAAGGGGTCTTTGGCCTCGCAGGCATTGGTGAAAAGGGCCCACATCACCGTGGCTCCCTCCGCCGCGGCAGCTTGAAAGGCCGCCTCGAGGGCCCGGAAGACCGCCACCTCTTCCCCGGAAAGCTCCGTGTGGGTGGGGTAGACGCGGTGCTCCACCCCGCTGGCCTCCAGGGTGGAAAGAGCCTGTTCCACCGCCCGGTAGTCCCCCTGCAGAAGGGGATAGAGGGCGAAGAGGACCTTCACCGCCATCTTCCCAAGTATAGGGCCCCGCGGTTTCCTGCCCGCAGGCCTGCCTGATCCGCCTCGGGGAAGGGGGGCTTGGCCTCGGGGGCTAGGAAGACCGCTTCCCCTTCCGCCTCCGGCGGGCCCAGGAGGTCTTTCAGGTCCTCGCGGGTGAGGAAACGGGCCTGGGCCCAGGGGAGAACCCCCTTTTCCCCGAGCCTCCGGTACAGGGCTGCCCAGGGGGAGAGGGCCTCGAGGATCCCCACCAAAAGGCTTCCCCCGGGTTTCAGGACCCTTCTGGCCTCAACGAGGGCTTTCTCCACGTCCTCCACGAACTCCAGCACGGTGAAGAGGAGGACCACGTCAAAGTTTTGCCCGGGGAAGGGGAGGGCCTCCGCCCGCCCTTCTACCCACGTGGCTTCCGGTACCCTCCTTCGCCCCACCTGGAGCATGGCCAAGGAGGGTTCCAGCCCCACCTTTCGGGCATAGGGAAGGCGCTTAAGCCAGTAGCCGGTTCCCGCTCCCACCTCGAGTAGGCTTTCCCCTGGGGGAAGGAGGGCTCTTAGGGCCTTTTCCTCCTCGGCGATGACGAAGGCCCCCAGGGGGGTCTCGTACCAGGCCTCGTAGGCCTCGGCCAAGGGGGCAAAGGGATCCTCCCGCATCCTTATCTAGCCTAGCCGGACCATCACCCCCTCGTCCGGGCGCAGGTATAGGGTATCCTCCACGGCCTCCTCCCGGTCCAGGTGGGTGGAGAGGACCACCCTGCCCTCCTGGGGTAGGTCCAGGGCCTTTTCCCGGTCCGTGAAGTTTAGGGCGATGAGGAGGCCTTTCCCTCGCAGGTAGGCGTAGAGGCCGTTTCTCGCCCAATAGGTGCGGTAGGGGCCGAAGAGGAGCTCGGGGTCTTGGCGAAGGCGGATGAGGCGTTTCACCAGATGGAGCATGGATTTCGGATCCTTCTCCTGGGCGGCCACGTTTCGCACCGGCCAGTCGGGGTTTAGGGGAAGCCAGGGCTCCACGGTGGAGAAACCCGCGTAAGGAGAGGTATCCCAGGGCATGGGGGTGCGCTCGGGGTCCCGGCCCAGGGTGTGGTAGCCCGCGGGGGTGCGGTCCTTCTGCCTTAAGGCGGCGGGGTCTCGCACCCTCTCCGGGGGGATTTCCCCGTTGGGCAGGGCCAGTTCGTCCCCATAGTACCAGGTGGGGGTGCCCCGCAAGGTGAAGAGGAGCATGGCGGCCACCCGGGCCTGGGATTCTCCTAGCCTCGAGGCCAACCGGGGTTGGTCGTGGTTGCCCAAAACCCAGTTGGGCCAGTCCCAGGGGGTGAGGAGGCTCTCGTACTCCTCCACAATGCGGGCGATGTTCTCGGGCTGCCAGTTAGGGAGGCCCTCGGTGATCAGGCTGAAGTTGAAGGGCAGATGGCACCCCGCCCGGTAGTAGCGCACCAGGCGGTGGAGGGGAAGGTAGATCTCCCCCACCATGACCCGTTCCCGCCCAGGTTCGCTGAACTCGTCCAGGACAAAACGCATCTCCCGCACATAGGCGAAGGTTTCCGGTTGATCCTCGGTGAAGGTGTGCTCGTGGCGCAGGCGATCGGGAAGACCAGGCCGCCAGAAGGGGCTACCCGGTTCGTCCCGGAAGAGGGGGTCTTTGGCCAAGAGCCAAAGGACATCTACCCGAAAACCATCCACCCCCCGCCGTAGCCAGAAGCGCATGGCCTCATAGAGGGCTTCCCGCACCTCGGGATTTTGCCAGTTGAGGTCGGGTTGCTCAGGTAGGAAGAGGTGGAGGTAGTACTGGCCGGTGCCTTCATCCAGGGTCCAGGCGGGGCCTCCGAAGAAGCTTTGCCAGTTGTTGGGGGGGCCGCCATCCGGGCCTGGGTCTTTCCAGATGTACCAATTCCGCTTGGGATTGTTCCGGGAGCTTTTGGATTCCAAGAACCAAGGGTGCTGGTCCGAGGTGTGGTTGGGAACCAGGTCGATGAGGACCTTGAGCCCCAGGGCATGGGCCTCCTTTAGGAGGTGGTCAAAGTCCTCGAGGGTGCCGAAGACGGGATCCACGTCGCAGTAGTCGGCCACGTCATAGCCGAAGTCCTTCATGGGGCTTTTGTAGAAGGGGGAGAGCCAGATGGTCCCCACTCCCAGGTCCTTCAGGTAGGGTAGCCTTCTCCGGATGCCCTCGAGGTCGCCAACGCCGTCCCCATTGGAATCCCGGAAGCTCCGGGGGTAGATCTGGTAGACCACGGTTGTCTTCCACCACATGTCCGGAGTTTACACCCCGATGACCTGGGTGTGGAAGGGTTTCCAGGAGGGTCCCTCTGGTTCGTGCATGGAATCCAAGAGCAATTCCGGACCCCGGTTTATACTGACGTTCGTGAGCCTGATCATCGTGGCCAACCGTGCCCCCTTCCGTTTAACCGCTGAGGGTCTGGTTCCCGCGGTGGGGGGGCTGGCCACTGCCCTCTTGCCGGTCCTCGAGGCCCAGGGCGGAACCTGGGTGGCCGCAGCCGAGTGGGGTGAAAAGGGCCGGACGGCGCATCCGAGACAAAGTGCCATCCGCTTGGAGAGGGTTTTCCTCAGCGAGAGGGAGTGGCAGGGCTATTACGGGGGTTTTTCTAACCGGGTTCTTTGGCCCCTTTGCCACTACTTCCTGGAGAAAATAGAGCTGAGGCGGGAGTATTTCCAGGATTATCTGCGGGTGAACCGCCGCTTCGCTGAGGCGGTGGCCCGCATTCACCGGCAGGGTGATACCGTTTTTGTGCAGGACTATCATCTCCTTCTCCTTCCTGGGCTTCTCCGGGAGAATATCCAGGGTCCTCTAGGCTTTTTCTTCCACATACCTTGGCCCTCCAGCGGGGTTTTCCGCATTCTTCCCTGGGGCCGGGCCCTGGTGGCGGGGGTCTTGGGGGCGGATCTGGTGGGCTTCCACACTTGGGAGTATGCGGAGAACTTTCTGCGCACCGCCGCCTATTACGGCTTTCCCGTGGAGGGGAACAAGGTGCGGGTGGGAGAGCGTACCGTGCGGGTGGAGGCCCATCCCCTGGGCATAGACACCCACCGGTTTCACGAGCTCTCGCAAAGCCCAGAGCTGGGGGCCCACGCCAGGAGTCTGCGGCGTCTGGCCGGGGTGGACCGTCTGATCCTGGGGGTGGACCGGCTGGACTACACCAAGGGGATCCGGGAAAGGCTTCTCGCCTACGAACGTTTCCTCCAGGCCTATCCTCATTGGCGGGGCCGGGTGGCTTTTTTCCAGATCGCCACCCCGAGCCGCACCCAGGTGGCTGCCTACCGGGAGCTAAAGCGCCAGGTAGACGAGGTGGTGGGGCGGATCCTGGGGAGTTTCTTGCGGGAGGACTGGGTGCCCCTCCGGTACTTCTATCAGACCTACACCCAGGAGGAGCTTTCCGCCTTCTATCGGGCTGCCGATGTGGCCCTCATCACCCCCTTGCGGGATGGGATGAACCTGGTGGCCCTGGAGTACGCCTACACCTCTTCGGAAGGGGTCTTGGTGCTCTCCAACCTGGCGGGGGCGGCGGAGCACCTCAAGGAGGCCCTTTTGGTCAACCCCTACGACCTGGACGGTATGGCGGCGGCTCTGGACAGGGCCCTGCGCATGCCCTACGGGGAGCGGCAGGAGAGGCTTCTGGCCCTGAAGGCGAGGATCCAGGCCCTGGATGCCCAAAGCTGGGCGGATCGCTTCCTTTCCTCCTTGGAGGCGGGATGAGGGTGGAGCAGCCCCTTTTCCTTCTGGACTACGACGGCACCTTGGCTCCCATCGCCCCAAGGCCCGAGGAGGCCCTCCCTCACCCGGGAGCCCTCGAGGTCCTTAGGGCCCTGATGGCCCGCTATCCCCTTTACGTGATCACGGGGAGGCGGGTGGAGGATCTGGCTAGGCTCCTTCCCCTCCCGGGCCTAAGGGTGGTGGGGGGGCATGGCTTGGAGGAGGGCGAGATAGGCGGGGAAAGCCATCCCCTTTTCCCTGCGGACCTCGGCCCCTTGCGGCGGGTGCTTCCCTCCTGCCCGGGGGTTTGGGTGGAGGATAAGGGGTTTGCCCTGGCCTTCCACTACCGGGGGGTGGAGGACGAGGAGAGGGCCCGTGCTTGCCTAGAGGTTTGGCTTGCCGCCCACGAGGATCTTTTGCGGGGCCTGGGCCTTGAGGTCCTCCCCGGTAAGAAGGTCCTGGAGGTGAAGCCAAAGGGCGCGAGCAAGGGACAGGCGGCGTTGCGCCTTTGGGCAAGGTACCCTGGCCACACCCCCATCTATATCGGGGATGACGCCACCGACGAGACCGCTTTCCAGGTCCTTAAGGGGAAGGGGCTTACCTTTAAGGTGGGCCCAGGGCCTACCCTGGCGGAAGGACGGCTTGAGGACGTGGAGGCGGTCTTGACCTACTTGAAGTCTTACCTCTAGCGGCGCATACTTGGGGATCGTGGATCCCCTTTGGTACAAGGACGCGGTCATTTACCAGCTTCACGTGCGCTCCTTCTTTGATGCCAACGACGACGGCTACGGGGACTTCGAGGGCTTAAGACAGAAGCTGCCCTATCTTGAGGCCCTAGGGGTTAACACCCTTTGGCTCATGCCCTTCTTCCAATCTCCCCTGCGGGACGACGGGTACGACATCTCCGACTATTACCAGATCCTGCCCGTCCACGGAACCCTCGAGGACTTCCGGCGCTTTCTGGACGAAGCCCACGCAAGGGGGATGCGGGTCATCATCGAGCTAGTTCTCAACCACACCTCCATCGACCACCCTTGGTTCCAAGAGGCCAGGAAGCCAGGAAGCCCCATGCGGGACTTTTACGTGTGGAGCGACACCCCGGACAGATACAAGGGGGTAAGGGTCATCTTCCAGGACTTTGAGCCTGGCAACTGGACCTTTGACCCCGTGGCCGGGGCCTACTATTGGCATCGCTTTTACCACCACCAGCCCGACCTCAACTGGGATAACCCCGAGGTGGAGAAGGCCATGCATCAGGTGATGTTCTTCTGGGCCGACATGGGGGTGGATGGCTTCCGCTTGGACGCCATTCCCTATCTCTACGAGCGGGAAGGGACCAACTGCGAAAACCTTCCCGAAACCATCGAGGCGGTGAAGCGCCTGCGCAAGGCCCTGGAGGAGCGCTACGGCCCCGGGAAAGTCCTTTTGGCCGAGGCCAACATGTGGCCCGAGGAAACCCTGCCCTACTTTGGAGAAGGAGATGGGGTGCACATGGCCTACAACTTTCCCCTGATGCCCCGCCTTTTTCTGGCCTTACGCCGGGAGGACCGGGGGCCCATTGAAGCCATGCTCCAGGAGACGGAGGGCATACCGGAGTCCGCCCAGTGGGCCCTTTTCCTGCGCAACCACGACGAGCTAACCCTGGAGAAGGTCACGGAGGAGGAGCGAGAGTTCCTCTGGGAGGTCTATGCTCCCGATCCCAGGTACCGGATCAACCTGGGGATTCGCCGTAGGCTCATGCCCCTGTTGGGGGGGGATAGGCGACGCTTTGAGCTTTTGCACGCCCTTCTCTTTACCCTGAGGGGAAGCCCCATCCTCTATTACGGAGACGAGATCGGCATGGGGGATAACCCCTTTCTGGGCGACCGCAACGGGGTGCGGACCCCCATGCAGTGGTCAGCGGACCGGAATGCAGGCTTTTCCCGGGCTCCCTATCACCGCCTCTTCCTGCCCCCGGTGAGCGAGGGGCCCTACAGCTATCACTTTGTCAATGTGGAGGCCCAGCAGGAGAATCCCCACTCCCTTCTGAACTTCGTGCGGCGCCTCCTGGGCATCCGGAACCGGTACGCCAGGGTTTTGGGTCGAGGAAGCCTGCGCCTGCTTCCCGTGGAAAACCGGCGCATCCTGGCCTACGAACGGGAGTACCAGGGGGAAAAGATCCTGGTGGTGGCCAACCTCTCTCGGTATTCCCAGGCCTTTGACCTGCCCTTGGAGGGGTACGAGGGCCTGGTTCCGGTAGAACTCTTCTCCCAAAACCCCTTTCCCCTGGTGGAGGGCCGTTACCGCCTGGCCCTGGGTCCCCATGGCTTTACCCTCTTCTCCCTAAGGCCCAAGGAGGAGATGGAGCGCCTCCACCTTCCCGACTGGGTAGCGCCCGGGGAGGAGGTGGCGGAGGCCCTCGAGGACCTGCCCTCCGTGCCCCTTTCTGGCGGTGTGGAGAGCCTCTTCATCGATACCTTGGTGGACGAAAGGGCCCGGGCCTCCTTCCTAAGCGCCTTGGGTAAGGTGCTTGGGGAGCGGAGTTGGCTGGCCTTGAGGCCCAAGCGGGTGGAGCTCAAGGACGCTCTTCGCTTCCAGAAGGAAGCCCCTTTGTACCTCACCCTCCTGCGCCTCGAGGGGGAGGAGGGCTCCCTTGAGGCTTTTTTGCCCATAGCCCTGCGCCGGGAAGGGGAAGGCCCGGGGCTTTTCGCCCGGGTGCGGGGGGGAGGGGGATATCTCTTCGAACTGTCCCAGGACCCCGGGTTTTACGCCCTCCTCTTAAGGCGGCTTGCCCAGGGGTTTGAGGGCCGGAGCCTTAGGGCTCATTACCGGGGCCGTCATCCGGGTCCCGTTCCCGAGGCCCTGGAGCTTATCCGTCCCGGCCTGGCGGCGGGGGAAGGGGTTTGGCTCCAGGTGGGGTTGGTCCAGGATGGGGGGCTGGACCGCACGGAGAGGCTTTTGCCCCTCCTTTCCCTGCCCTGGGCCTTGAAGCCCGCAGGGGGGCTTTCCTGGGAGCGAGGCCGGGAGCGCCGGGCCTTGGCACTCACCGGTACCCTTCCCTCTGGCCGGCCCCAGGAGGCCTTTGCCTACGCCTTAAGGCTGGCGGAGGAGGGCCTGGCCCGGCTTCAGGACCACCCGGTTGGGGAAGGGGCCTTGGGCCTGATGGCGGATGCCCTTAGGGAGCTGGAGGCCCTGGTCCGGCTCCTGGGGGTACGGCTTGCCCTTCTGCACCGAGCCTTGCAGGAGGTGGAGGGCGAAGGGGATGGGGTACCCCTCCTGAACCGTGGCCTGGGGGCCTTTGTAGAGGCGGAAGGAGAGGTTTTCCTTCTGGCCTTGGGCAGGGAAGGTAGGGGTCTTCCCCTTCGGGACCTGGCCCGGCTGGCCTACGACCTGGAGCGGGCCCTTTACCTGGCTGCGGAGGGGAGGGAAGGGGTCGGGGCTTGGGTGGACCTCGCTGCGGACTTTCTGGAGGAGGCCCTTTTTCAGGCCTATCAGGAAGCAACCCAGGGAGCCTTGGAGGCTCTTGAGGGGTTTCCCCAGCTTATGTTGGCCCTGGCGCAAGAACAGGCTTTGCGGGAGGAAAAGCCAAGCCGGCAAGAGGTGGTTAAGCGCTGGCAAAGGAGAACTGGGGAAGGGGGAGGCTGAACCTGGGCAGACACATATGAGACGCTGAATGGGATAAAAAGAGGGGAACCGACCCCAGAAAGGAGGTTCCCCGGATGCAGCTTACCCCAATTGGCCGAGCGATATGGCAAGGGGCTAGGTCAGCTGAACGGCTATCTTGCCAAGCGGAGAGACTGGCCGAGGCGGGGGCAGGGTACCTGGAGGTCAGGGAACGCCCGTGCAAGCTCAAGGCTGGTCAAGGCCCTGAGGGAAGGAAAGCGGAGCTGGGGTGAGGTCTAGGAGCTGGTTGGTATCAGCCGGGCCACCTACTACCGTTGGGAGAGGGCCTGGAGGGATAGGGGTCTAGCAGGACTGAAGTCCAAGTCCCGCCGCCCCCGGCGTTGGCGGGGGAAGGTGCATTGGGAACCCGAGCTTCTTCTCCAGGTGGAAGCACTCAGGAAAGAGAATCCCACCTGGGGGCGATGGCCTATCTGGCTGGCTTTGCGCAAGGAGGGCCTCCCCATGGGAGAACGGACGGTGGGCCGTATCCTGGCCTATCTGGAGAGGGAGGGACGGGTGGAGGGGGTGGCCCGTTTTCTGGCCAGGAGCGGGGGCGGCAGGGCAAGGCTAAGGGCGAGGAGACCCTATGCCCGAAGGAAACCCCGGGGATACGTGGTTCATTTGGGGTAGGGGCTCCAAAGCGGTCCAGGCCCCTGGGGACCTGGTACAGGTGGACACCCTCACGGTGACCCTGGTACCTGGGGAGGTGGTGAGGCACTTCTCGGCGGTGGACCTATGCACCCGCTATGCCCTGGCTGAGGTGCACAGCCGGGCCACGGCTAACCTGGCGGGGGAATTCCTGTCCCGGCTGGTGGCCCAAGCTCCTTTCCCTATTTCGAGCGGTCCAGGTGGATGGGGGGAGCGAGTTTATGGCTGAGTTTGAAGAGATGTGTCAACGTCTGGGGATTGCCCTTTTCGTGCTGCCCCCCAGGAGCCCCAAGCTCAAGGGGCAGGCCAAGGCTGCAGTGGACCTTAAGGGCGGTTCAAGGGGAGTTCTATACCCGAGCTTGGCCCACAAAGGTCACCGAGCTGCAGACGGAGCTTGACGGCTACCTTGACTACTCCAACCGAAGGCTGCTTTGCCCTATGGACAAACACGTCTTTAGGCCCCACATGGCCTTGGGTGGCCTTGCTCCCTTGGGTTAGCCCGAAGGGCTATCTTGGGTTCCTGGCTGAGATGCGGGAAGGGTCGGTTCCCCAAGGTGTCTCAGATGCGGTGACCGATTACACCATCGATTGGCCGGAGCCCTTTGGCTTGGTCATGGCTGAGGCCATGGCCTGCGGCACCCCGGTGATAGCCTTCCGCAGGGGCTCCGTAGATGAGGTGGTGGTGAACGGGGTTACGGGGATCGTCTGCCGTTCACGTACGGGGGAGGAAATGGTCCAGGCGGTAAGGCAGGTGGAGAAGCTGGAACGCGCCGCCTGCCGGCGCCACGTGGAGGAGAACTTCTCCAGTGCGGTGATGGCTGAACGCTACGAGGCGGTTTACCGTCGGGTAGTGGCGGGGGCTCGTGGCGAGGCTGTGGGTGTGCCCTTTGAGGAGGGGTTCAGGTTGCGCATGCCTCCTCCTTCCCGGCCCCGCCAAGGAGGAGGCTTGGGGAAGGGAAAGGCAGAACCTACCGCCTGGGGGGGTGAAGGCCGGGCGCAGTAGACCAAGGTGAGGACGTTTACGGCTTTTCCATTTCCAGTTCCCCCTTCTCTGCCTGGAACCCCACCTCCTTGTGGCTACCGTCGCAGAAGGGCTTGTTCCGGGAATGGCCGCAGCGGCAAAGGGCCAGCTTGGCCCTTTCCAGGCGCCTTTCTTCCCCGTTGAGCCGGAAGGGGGTTCCTTCAGGCAAGTCCAACACGTAGGGCCCATCCTGGCGGAGGCGAAGCTTCATGGTTTCAGGATACCGGGGATAAAGTGGAGGTATGCTCTGCCCGCAGAATGGAAAGGTGGGCCTCGAGGTGCCCTTGAAGACGGTGAAGAACTTCCTCACGGGGAAAGCCCTGGCGCGAATTGATCCTGCTAGCCCCCACTACCTTTGCCAGGATCCCGCTTGCCCGGTGGTCTACTACGGCCAGGAGGGGGTATTTCTCCGGGAAGAGGTGCGCTTCCCCATCTACGATAAGGGAGCCTCCCTCGTCTGCTACTGCTTCGACTGGACCCGGGAGAGGTTGGCAGAGGCCTTGCGCCAAGGACAGGACCCGGTGGCCCAGGTGGAAGAAGGGGTCAGGACCAAGCGATGCGCCTGCGACCAGCGCAACCCCAGGGGGCGTTGCTGCCTTACTACCTTGAAGGCGGAGGTGGCCAGGCTTGCCTGAGGGCTTCCCGCAGGAATTGGAGGAGGCTTTCCAGAAGCGCCTGGCCCGGCTTGCGCCCCAGGGCCCTTTGGTGCTGGCGGTTTCGGGAGGCGGGGATTCCGTGGCCCTAGCCCACCTGGTGAAGCGGGCTGGGCGGGAGGCGGTGGTGGCCCATTTGGACCACGCCCTGCGCCTGGAAAGCGGGGAGGATCTCCTCTTTGTGAAGGCCCTGGCGGAAAGGCTTGGCTACCCCTTCTACGCCGAGCGGGTGGAGGTGGCCAGGGTGGCCACGGAACGGGGGGAGAACCTCGAGGCGGTAGCCCGGGAGATCCGCTACGCCTTCCTGCACCGGGTGGCCAGGGAGGTGAAGGCCAAGGCCATCCTCACCGCCCATACCCTGGACGACCAGGCGGAAACCGTGCTCCTCAAACTCCTCCAGGGCACGGCCCGGGGTCTGGGTATCCGGGAAAAGGAGGGGCTTGTGGTGCGGCCCCTTCTGGCCTTTCGCCGCGAGGAGTTAAGGGCGTACCTAAAGGCCCTGGGGGAAGCGTGGCGGGAGGACCCCTCCAACCAGGACCTTTCCCGGGATCGCAACTACCTGAGGCTTAAGGTGCTTCCCCTTGTGGAGGAGCGGTTCCCCGGGGCCAAGGAGGCGCTTTCCCGCTTTGCCCAGGTGCGGATGGAGGAGGAGGCCCACCTGGAGAGGGAGGCTAGGGCTCGTCTCCTGCCCGATCCCCGCTTCTTCGTGCCCGCCTACCGGGCAGCACCCCTTTTGGAGGCCCCCGGGGCCCTTAGACGGAGGGCTTTGCGCTGGATGCTGGAGGCCTTGGACCTCCGGCCTGAGGCCCGGCTTATCGCCCTTTTGGAGGAGGCTTTAGGGGGCAAGGTGGCCACCCTGCCCGGCGGCTACACGGCCAGGCGCAAAGGAGGTACCCTTTTTCTCCTTCCCCCCGCGCCCCGGCTGCCCCTTCCCCCCGGGTTCCGCCGCCCCTTGCCGGGGGACTACCTGGCCATGCCCTACGGGAGAAAGCGCCTGGTGGACTTTTTGGCGGAAAAAGGGGTGCCTAAGGAGCTCAAGCCCCTTTGGCCGGTGAGGGCGGAGGGTAAGCTGGTGGTGGAGGTGCTGGGCTTCCATCCTCCCTCCGAGGAAGAGCGGTACATGGCCTTGGCCCTCGAGGAGGCCAGGCAGGCCTTCCAGGAGGGGGAGGTGCCGGTGGGGGTGGTCTTGGTGGTGGGGGAAAGGGTGTATAGGGCTCACAATCGGGTGGAGGCTACCCGGGACCCAACGGCCCATGCGGAGATGCTCCTCCTTAGGGAGGTGGGCCGGGGGGCCCGGGGAGGAAGGCTTTATGTGACTCTGGAGCCGTGTCGCATGTGCCATCATGCCCTTCGGGAGGCAGGGGTGGAAGTGGTCTACGGGGTGGAGAACCTGAAGGAAGGGGCCTTGACCCGGTTCGGCCAGGGGGAAGGCCTTAGGGGTGGCGTCCTGGAAGGGGAGTGTGCTAAGCTCCTAAAGGGTTTCTTTGCCCGGCTCAGGGAGGGGTGCCGGAGCGGTTGAACGGGCCGGTCTCGAAAACCGGTAGGCCCCGCAAGGGGTCTCGCGGGTTCGAATCCCGCCCCCTCCGCCAAAGGCGGCCTGCGGGCCGCTTTTATACCACCTGGAACCCCCACCGCCCCCCCAGGATCCCCAGCGCCTCCAGGAGGGTTTCCGCCTCCTTCCTTTCCCCGGGAAACCCGGAAAGAAGCAGGTACATAAGGGTGGCCAGCTCCCCCAGGACCAGGAAGCCGTACCGCCTTTTTTCCTCCTCCCAAACCGCCTCCGTGCGCAGGTGGGCCATGCGCCAGGGAGTGGAAAGGAAATGGCCCTTTTGCAAGTCCGCTTCGGGTTCGCAGAGCCCGGGGTCGCCTTGGGTGAGAAGCCCCCGGCAGGCGAGGGGACGCCAGGGATAGACACCGCAGAGGCCCTCTTCCAGAAAGGGGCAGGGGGTGCGGGTTAGAAAGAACTGGCTTGGGAAGTGGGGGTCGTCCTTGCTTTCCCTGAGAAGGGCAAGCCGCCTGGGGCCTTCCCTAAGGAGCCTGGAGCGCTGGGCCTCGCTGAGGTGGGGAAGAAGGGCTTCCCCTTCCAGGCGGGAAAGGGTCACCAGGCCATGGCAGCAGGCAAAGCATCCCGCGCGGCAGGAGGGGGTAATCCCCTTCTTGGCCAGGTAGTCGGCCAAGTCCGCCTCGAGGGCCAGCCAGTGGGCTTCCACCGGGTTCATCGGCGCAGGCGGTAGACACCCCTTCTGGGGTCGAAGGGACAGGCTCTCACGGCCACCTGGGGGCAGTGACGCCGGTACCGGGCCACCTCCTCCGCCAGGGCCTTGGGCAGGTGGCATCGAGGGCAACGGGCCTGGGGAGAGGCTTGCCGCAACCGGTAGGCGAGTAATAGGGCCAGGCCCGAAAGGAAGAGAAGACCAAAAGCCTCCATAGGGGTTAGTGTAAGCTCTTCCTATGGCCAGTCTTGCGCCTTTCCTGCAAGCCCTGGAACCCGGGGTTTCCCCGGCCGTTTCCGCCTGGATCAAGGGCCTTAAGGAAGTGGAGCTCCACCTGGACCGCTGGGCCTTCGACCTTTCCGAGGAGGGTTTTTGGTGGCGGCCCAAGGAGGGCCTGAACCCCATCGGGGGCCTGGTGCGCCACATCACCGGAAGCTCCTTGCGGCTCCTTTCCTACGCCTTCCCCCAGGAGCTTCCCGACTGGGCCAAGACGGGGCGGGAATGGGAGCTCCAGGGGGAGCCCGAGGCCAAGGAGGTGGTGGAGGCTCGCTTCCGGGAGGCTTGGGCCAGGCTCCTTTCCGCCTTCCAGAGCCTGCGGGAGGAGGAACTTGGCCAGGAGGTTCCGGTGGGCACCCAGGGTCTTAAGGCTCCGAGGGCCCATATCCTTCACCACCTGGTGGAGCATGCCCAGCACCATGCGGGGCAGATCATCTACGCCCGCAAGCTCCTGGGCTGAGGACTCCTGTCCCCGGGGGATGGCTGTAAGCTGTTCCCATGGAACGCGTTGGCCTGCGCGCTTCTCCCAGGATTACCCTCGAGGCCCTCAAGGAAGCCCTTAAGGGCGTGCGCTTTCCTGAGGCCAAGGTCTATTTCATCACCGACTGGCAGGACCGCCGGCACCAGGCCCGGTACGCCCTTCTCATCCACGGGGGCAAGAAGGACCTCCTCACCCCTGACGCCTTCGGCCCCGCCTTTCAGGGAGGGGAAGAGGCGCTTTCGGAGCTGGTTAGCCTGTTGCTGGGGCTTGGGGCCAGGAAGTTCTACGAGGCGGTGGTTTCCCCAGGGGAGCTGACGGGCCTTTTGAACCTGCCGCCAGAGGAGCTCCTTAGGCGGATCAATGCCATCGCCAACCCCACCGACCCGGGCATCTACCTGAAAAGGGCCGCCTAACCGTATAGAAGCTTAAGCCGGGCGGCTTCCCCTGCCAGCTCGGGGAGGGCTTTCAAGTCTATTCCCGTGTGGAAGCCTTTGGTTTCCAGGTAGGGGAGGACCTTTTCCGTGGGCAGGTTTCCCACCAGCTCATCCCCGGCGAAGGGGCAGCCCCCTACCCCGGCCAAGGCGCCCTCCAACCAGAGGATGCCCGCCGCCAGCACCGCCTCCACCTTGGCCAAGACCCCTTCCGGGCGGGCGTGCAGGTGGGCCCCCAGGCCCTCGGGGCCAAAGCGGGCCGCGGCCTCCCCTAGCACCTCCTGGATGCGGCTTGCCTCCGCCACCCCGTAGGTGTCCGCCAGGGCGATCTCCCTGACCCCAAGTTCCCGTAGCCGCGCGATATCCTCCAGGACCCCCTCCACGCTCCAGGGGTCCCCGTAGGGGTTGCCGAAGGCCATGGAAAGGTAAACCACCAGGCCAAGCTTTCCTTTTGTGGCCTCCACCATGGCCTTTACCAGGGGCCAGGATTCCTGCCGGGTGCGGTTCGTGTTCTTCCGCTGGAAGGTTTCCGAGAGGGAGAAGGGGTAGCCGATGGCCGTGAGGTTTGGGGCCTTAAGGGCCCTTTCCAGGCCCTTTTCGTTGGCCACTATGGCCAGATAGGTGCGGCCCTGGGGTGGGGGAAGGCTGGCCAGCACCTCCTCGGCATCCGCCATCTGGGGTACCCACTTGGGGGAAACGAAGCTGGTGAGGTCCAGATGGCGAAACCCCGCTTCCAGGAGTTTCTTTAGGAAGACTACCTTCTCCTCGGTGGGGATGAAGCGGCTGAAGCCCTGCCAGGCATCCCGGGGGCATTCCACGTAGCGGATGGGGACCTTGGCCATAGGGCTACACCTGGAAGACCCCGGTGCGGAAAGGCTCCCGCTCGGGGTTTAAGGCGCAGGCCTCGAGGGCCCGGATAAGCCACTTCCGGGTCTCGTGGGGGAGGAGGATCCCATCCACCCAAAGCCGGGCGGCGGCGTACCGGGGGTCCAGGGTTTCCTCGTAGCGGCCCTTGATGCGCTCGTAAAGCTCCTTTAGCTCCTCGTCAGAGGGTTCCTTCCCCTCCCGCCTGAGCTTTTCCACCTCCAGCTCCAAGAGGGTCTTGGCCGCCTGGGCTCCTCCCATCACCGCGTACTTGGCGCTGGGCCAGGCGAAGATGAACCTAGGGGCGTAGGCCTTGCCCGCCAGGGCGTAGTTTCCAGCTCCGAAGGAGCCTCCCAGGATCACGGTGATCTTGGGCACCACGGAGTTGCTCACGGCATTGACCAGCTTGGCTCCCCGGCGGATGATCCCCGCCTGCTCCGACTCCTTCCCCACCATGAAGCCCGTCACGTCCTGGAGGAAAAGGAGGGGGATGTTCATCTGGTTCACCTCGAGGATGAACCGGGCGGCCTTGTCCGCCGCCTCCGCGTAGATCACCCCACCCACCTCGATCCGTCCCTTCTTCTTCAGGATGAGGCGCTGGTTGCCCACGATGCCCACGGGGAAACCCCCGATGCGGGCAAAGCCCGTGACCAGGGTCTCCCCGTATCCCCCCTTGTACTCCAGAAACTCCGAGCCATCCACCAGCCGGGCGATCACCTCCCGAAGGTCGTAGGGACGGCTGCCGTCAGGGGCGATGAGGCCGTAGAGGTCTTCGGCGGGGTAAAGGGGTTCCCTGGGTTTCTTGCGCCCTTCTGCCCAGGGGGCGAGCCTGGGGGGCGGGTACAAGGCGATGAGCTGGCGGATCCTTTCTATGGCGGCTTCGTCGTTCGGCTCGTAGAAGTCCACGGTCCCCGAGACCTCAAAGTGCATGCGGGCCCCTCCCAGCTCCTCGCTGTTGACCTCCTGGCCGATGGCCGCCTTCACCAGGGCTGGGCCCGCCAGGTAGAGGCCGCTTCCCTCGGTCATGATGAGGATGTCGGTCATGACGGGGAGGTAGGCTCCCCCGGCCACGCAGTTGCCCATGATGGCGGAGATCTGGGGGATGCCCAGGGCGGACATGCGGGCGTTGAGGTAGAAGATACGGCCAAAGTCGTCCTGGTCCGGGAAGACCTCGTCCTGTAGGGGTAGGAAAACCCCGGCGGAGTCCACCAGGTACAGGGTGGGGATGCGGTTTTCCAGCGCCATGGTCTGGGCCCGGATCACCTTCTTGGCGGTGATGGGGAAGAAGGCCCCCGCCTTCACCGTGGCGTCGTTGGCGATGATCATCCAGGTCTGGCCCTGGATCTGCCCGAGGCCGGTGATGACCCCTCCGGCCGGGGCCCCGCCCCACTCCTCGTACATCCCCCACCCGGCAAAGGCCATGAGCTCGTAGAACTCCGTGCCCGGGTCTAAAAGCCTCGCAATGCGCTCCCGGGCGGTGAGGCGTCCCTTTTTGTGCTGCCGCTCTACGGCCTTGGGCCCGCCCCCTTGGCGCACCTTCTCCAGGCTTTCCCTGAAGTCCCGCACCAGGGCCACCCAGGCGTCCTTATTGGCCTTGTAGACGGGACCTTCCCGCTCCTCCGGGCGGAGCTTGCTCTCGAGGCGGCTCGTGGGCTGGCCTAGCATGGCCTTAGTATAACGTTTTTCTGCTTATCGGGGAAAAAGCGTAGCCCCCTCAGGGGAGCAAGGGGTCTGGGACAGGGCCTTTTGCCGCTGGGCCTGGTGCCTGGCCTCCCGGTCCACCCGTTCGTTCTCCGGGTGGCCGCCATGTCCACGCACCCAGTGGGCCACCACCCGGTGCCGTTTGAGCTCCGGCATAAGGGCTTCCCAGAGGTCGCGGTTTTCTATGGGCTTGCCGTCCGCCTTCCGCATCCCCCTTTTTTCCCAGGCGGGGAGCCACTCGTTTAAGGCCTTCACCAGGTACTGGCTGTCGGAGAAGAGGTGTACTTCACAGGGTTCCTTGAGCGCCCTAAGCCCTTGCAGCAGGGCGGTGAGCTCCATGCGGTTGTTGGTGGTGCAGGGCTCGCCTCCGGAAAACATTCGTTCGTGGCTGCCGTAGCGCAAAAGCGCCGCCCACCCGCCAGGGCCGGGGTTTCCCAGGCAGGCCCCATCGGTGAAAAGCTCCACCTGCTTCACGACCAGGGGATGGGCCGATGGGGGAAGGCCAGGGGGGCCTTGGCCTCGCCGGGGAAGAGGATTTCCCTAAGGCGGTAGTGGTCCTCTTGGGGATGGCGGTAGACCTCCAGGAGGTTTTCCACCAGGTTCACGATCCAGACCTCAGGGATGCCTGCTTTGGCATACAGGGCGAGCTTCCTGCGGTCGTGGTCCAGGCTGGTGTCGGCCACCTCTATGAGGAGGAGGACGTCCTGGGGCTCAGGGAGGCGCTCGCTGTACTGTTCTAGGGGGGGCTTCAGCACCTGAAGGTCGGGCTCGGGTTCGGAGTCGGGGGAAAGGCGCAGGGGACTTTGGACTAGGATCACGGCTTCGTGGCCAAATAGCTCCACCAAGCGGTGGGTTAAGCGGGCGACGGTGCCAACATGCCTAGGACCAATTGGGCTCATCTCGTAGATCTCCCCCTCGAGGAGCTCGAGGTGCTTCACCCCCTGGAAGAGGCGTTCAAACTCCCCTACCCCGAAGCGGTACCGGGTGGCCATGCCCTCATTCTAGGCCCCAGATGTCGGCGGGGGCCAGCTCCACCAGGTTTCCCGCGGGGTCGCGGGTGTAAAGGCTTTTCCCCCGGGGCCAGTCCGCCCACCAGACGGGAAAGCCCGCTTCCTCGAGCTTCTTAGCCCAAAAGGGGAGGTCCTCCTCCGCCACCTTAAAGGCCACGTGGACGCTTCCTTGGGCCCCGTGGGGGGGGAAGCTTTTCTTCCTTTGCCGCGTGATGGGGGTTGAAAACCAGAAAGACCCCCTTCCCCGCCCGGAAGAAGGCGTGGCGCGGGGGCTGGTACTGGAAGCAAGGAAGGCCCAGGACCCCCTCGTAAAAGGCCCGGGCCTTCTCCAGATCCTCGGCGTAGACGGCGGTTTCCAGAACCTCCACTACTTGAGCTTGGCGATGAGGTCAGCCACGGGGATGGCCTCGAGGGTGGTGGTCCTCACGCTTCCCCTGGCCGAGAGGTGGAGCATGGCCCGGGCCACCGCCAGGGCATCCTCCGCCTCCACGATGTTCACGAAGTCATAAGGCCCCAAAACCGCGTACTGGGCCACCACCTTGACCCCGAAGTCCCGCTCCAGCTCCCGGTTCACTTCCTTGATGCGCTCGGGGTTTTTCACCAGGGTCTCGGCGCCGTCATCCGTGAGGGTGCTGAGAACGATAAAGGTAGGCATCTTGGCCTCCTTTCCCCCTCAGGATAGCCCAGGAGTTCCAGTTCGGCAATCGAGCTAGTCTTCCTGAAGTGTTTCCAGGGAAATCCCGCTATAGACCTCCTCCAAGGAGAGGGTTCCTTGGGGGCAGGGCAAGGGTACCTCCCCTTCTGTGAAGACCTGATAGAGGATGCCCGTGGCCTTTTTTTGATAAAGCTCTATTCGCCTTTCCCGGATATCCGCCAATACATACCCTTGCAGGGAAGGCAGGGAAAGATACCGCCAAAGCTTCTCCCGCCGGTCTATACCTTCGGTGCTTGGGGAAAGGACCTCCACCACCAGGCAGGGAGCTTCCTCGTAGTAGGGGTTTTCGGGCGGGGGAGCACAAACCACCATGAGATCCGGGTAGTAGACGGTCCTTTCCCCCACCTTGAGCTTCATATCCGCCACGTAGAGGCGGCATCCCTGCCTACGGGCTAAGGGGCCCAGGAGGAGGGCCAGGTTGGTGGTTAAAAGGGCGTGAGCCCGGCTGGCCCCGGCCATGGCGTAGGGCAGGCCCTCCACCAGCTCATGCTTGGTTTCAGACCGAGCTTCCCAGGCCAGATACTCTTCCAAGGAAAGGGGTTTTAGGGCCTTGGCGGGTTCGCCCATCACTCCCATTCTATGGTGGCGGGGGGCTTGGAGGTGAGGTCGTAGACCACCCGGCCGATCTCCGGCACCCTGCGGGTGATGCGCCGGGCTGCTTCGTCCAGGAAGTCCAGGGGCAGCCTGGCCCAGTCGGCGGTCATGAAGTCCTCGGTGGTCACAGCCCTTAAGGCCAGAACGTAGCCGTACTTCCGCTCGTCCCCTGCCACCCCTACGCTCCGCACGGGGGTGAGGACGGCCAGGGCCTGGGCCACCTGGGAATAAAGCCCCCACTCCCTTAGAAGGCTTATGAAGATATCGTCGGCCCGCCGGAGGATGTCCAGTTTTTCCTCCGTGACCTCCCCCAGGATGCGCACCGCCAGGCCCGGCCCCGGGAAGGGGTGGCGCAGGCGGATAGGGTCGGGAAGGCCGAGAAGCAGGGCGAGTTCCCGCACCTCGTCCTTGAAGAGGAGCCGGAAGGGCTCGAGGAGCTCGAACTTCAAATCTTCAGGAAGACCGCCCACGTTGTGGTGGCTTTTGATCTTGGCCGCTCCCTGTTCCCCGGCGGACTCGATCACGTCGGGGTAGAGGGTCCCCTGGGCGAGGAAGCGGAAAGGGCCTGCTTCCCGGGCCACCTGGGAGAAGACCTCCACGAACTCCCGCCCAATGATCCGGCGCTTTTCCTCGGGGTCTTCCACCCCCTTAAGGGCTTTAAGGAAGTGCTCCTTGGCGTCCACCACCCGGAGGTTTACCCCAAGGGCTTTAAGGGCTCCTTCCACCTCCTCCCGTTCCCCCAGGCGCAGGAGGCCGTGGTCCACGAAGACCGCCAGGTGGTTCACCCGGGCCTTGGCCAAGAGGAGGGCCAGGGTGCTGGAGTCCACCCCGCCGGAAACCGCCAGGAGCACCCGGTCCTCGCCCACCCTTTCCCGCACCTCCTTAACCAGGCTTTCCAGCACGTGCTCCGGAGTCCAGTCCCGTTTTACCCCGGCGATCTCCAGGAAGTTTTCCAGGATCTGCATCCCCTTGGGGGTATGGGCCACCTCGGGGTGGAACTGGACGGCGAAGGTCTTTCCGTCCGGGGCTTCCATGGCCGCCACGGGGTTTTCCTCGGTTTCCGCCACCACCCGCCACCCCGGGGGAAGCTCGGTCACCGCGTCCTGGTGGCTCATCCAGACCTGGACCTCGCCCTCCAAGCCTTTGAAGAGGGGTCCCTGGTAGCGGGTGAGGAGGGCCTTGCCGTACTCTGCCCGTCCCGCGCGCTCCACCTTGCCCCCAAGCTCCTGGGCGAGAAGCTGCATCCCGTAGCAGATGCCCAAGGTGGGAAGGCCGAGGGTGAACACCCGGGGGTCGGGGCGGGGGGCATCGGGGTCAAAGACGCTGTTGGGTCCGCCGGAGAGGATTAGGGCTTGGGGCTTGTGCTTAAGGATTTCCTCCAGGCTCGCCCGCCCCGGCAGGATCAGGGAAAAGACCCGAAGCTCGCGGAGCCTTCTGGCGATGAGGCGGGTGTATTGGGAACCGAAGTCCAGGACCAGGACCATGGAAGCCAGTCTAGCAGGGTAGGATAAACCCATGGCCGAGGTGGAAAGCTTTGCCCTGGACCACACGAAGGTGAAGGCTCCTTATGTCCGCCTGGCGGGGAGGAAGGCGGTGGGGAGTGGCCTGGTGGAGAAGTACGACCTGCGCCTGGCCCAGCCCAACCGGGAAGCCCTGCCCACGGGGGCCTTGCACACCCTCGAGCACCTTTTGGCTGGCTACCTCCGCGACCACCTGGAAGGGGTCATAGACCTTTCCCCCATGGGGTGCCGCACGGGGTTTTACCTGGTGGTGGAAGGCCCTTTGGAGGAGGAAAGGGTTTTGGTGGCCTTTGAACGGGCCTTAAGGGATGTTCTCCTGCACCAGGGGCCCATTCCCGGGGCCAGCTTCAGGGAGTGCGGCAACTACCGCGACCACGACCTCCAAGGGGCCAAGGCCTGGGCAGAGAAGGTGCTGAGGGAAGGACTGAAGGTTCAGGCCACCCTTCCCCTGGAGGAAAGGTGATCGCTTTCTTTGCGGCGGAGCCCGAGGAAGCGGAGGCCTTAAGGGAGGCCTTGGGCGCGAGGGAGGCCCTCGAGGCGCCCTTTCCCCTCCATCAGGCCCCCGGGGTGCTGGTGGCGGAAACCGGGGTGGGCAAGGTGGCGGCGGCCTTGGCCGTGGCCCATGTCCTAACCCGCTTTGCTCCCAGGGAAAGTTTTTTCCTGGGGGTGGCGGGGGGCTTGGACCCCTCCCTTCGCGCCCTGGACCTCCTTTTGGCCGAGAAGGCGGTGCAGTGGGATGTGGACCTGACCCCCTTTGGTCGGGAGCCCGGAGAGACGGCCTTTGGGGTGCGCTTTTTCCCCTCGGACCCTGGCCTTCTGGCCCGGGCTGAGGTGGCGGCTTCCGCCTTAGGCTTTCCCGCCCAGCGGGGGGTGGTGGCCACGGGGGACCGGTTTCTGGCGGATAGGGAGGAGGCAAGGAGGCTGGCCCGGCTCCACGGGGCCCAGGCGGTGGAGATGGAAGGGGCCGCGGCCCTCATGGTGGCCTGGCGCTTCCGGCATCCCATGGCCTTGATCCGTGCCGTGACCGATGGGGCGGGGGAGGAGGCGGCCAGGGACTTCCAGGCCTTTTTGCAGGCGGCCTCGAGGCGGCTTGGCTTCCTGGCCCAGGCTCTTTTGGCATACTGAAAAGGGAGGGGCAAGGTGGAGATCAAGCTCTTCACGGGGAACGCCCACCCCGATCTGGCCCGGCGGGTGGCGGAAGCCCTGGGGGTTCCCTTGGGAAAGGCGGTGGTGGACCGCTTCCCCGACGGGGAGGTGAGGGTGCGCCTTTTGGAAAGCGTGCGCGGGGATGATGTGTACCTCATCCAGCCCACCAGTCCCCCGGTGAACGACCACCTGATGGAGCTCCTCCTGCTGGCGGATGCCGCCCGCCGGAGCTCTGCGGGCCGCATCAACGCCGTCATCCCCTATTTCGGCTACGCCCGTCAGGATAAGCAGACCCAGGGCCGCGAGCCCGTGAGCGCCAAGCTGGTGGCCAATCTCCTGGAAACCGTGGGGGTGCACCGGGTGATCGCCATCGACCTCCACGCTCCCCAGATCCAGGGGTTTTTCGATATCCCCGTGGATCACCTTTCGGCGGTGCGCCTTTTTGCCCGCTACCTCCAGGAGAAGGGCTATACGGAGAACGGCGTGGTGGTTTCCCCGGATGCGGGCCGGGCGGAGGAGGCCAGGCGGCTTTCCGAGAGGCTGGGCCTGCCCTTTGCCATGCTGGCCAAGCGCCGCCACGGCCCCAGGGAAACCTCCGTCACCTACGTGATCGGGGAGGTGCTGGGAAAGAGGCCCTTGATCATTGATGACATCGTTTCCACCGGGGGGACCATAAGGCGGGGGGTGGAGGCCCTCCTGCTGGCTGGGGCCTTGCCGGAGATGGTGGTCATGGCCACCCATCCGGTCCTGGTGGGGGAGGCCAGGGAAAACCTTTCCCATCCCGCCATCCGTGAGGTGATCTTCACCGATACCATTCCCTTAAGGGATGGAGGGTACACGGTGCTTTCCACCGCCGAGCTTCTGGCCCAGGCCATCCGGCACGTGCACACCAACCAGTCGGTGAGCGCGTTGATCTGAGGTGGCAGGAGGGCCGGGGGGTGTGATAAGCTTTCCCATAGTGTGCCCCTAGGGGGCCTTTGCCTTTTGGGAGGTTGAGGAGGAGACATGGAATACCGTTTGAAGGCCCAGTACCGGGAAGGGGAGAAGCCCGCCGCCTTGCGCCGGGCGGGGAAGCTCCCTGGCGTCATCTACAATAAGCACTTGAACCGTAAGGTCTACGTGGAGCTCGGGGAGTTCGACAAGGTCTTCCGTCAGGCTTCCATCCACCACGTGATCGTCCTGGAACTCCCCGACGGCCAGGAACTGCCCACCCTGGTGCGCCAGGTGAACCTGGACAAGCGCCGGCGCCGTCCCGAGCACGTGGACTTCTACGTGCTCTCCGACGAGCCCGTGGAGATGTACATTCCCCTGCGCTTCGTGGGCACGCCCCAGGGGGTGCGGGAAGGAGGCGTGTTGCAGGAGGTGCACCGGGACATCCTGGTGCGGGTTTCCCCACGGAACATCCCCGAGTTCATCGAGGTGGATGTTTCGGGCCTGGGCATCGGGGATAGCCTCCACGCCGCCGACCTCAAGCTTCCGGAAGGGGTTAAGCTGGCCATTTCCCCGGAGGAAACCATTGCTGCGGTGGTGCCTCCTGAGGATGTGGAGAAGCTTGCGGTGGAGGCCCCCGAGGCTCCTGCCGAGCCCGAGGTGATCAAGAAGGGCAAGAAGGAAGAGGAGGAGTAGTACCGTCCTGTACTTGACGGGCGGGGACCCTGGGAAGGGGATTGGCCGCTGGCGGAAGGAAGGGGGGCGTTTTCGCCCCCTTTTTGCGGAGGGCAGGAATGTTCCTGGTGGTGGGCCAGGGAAACCCAGGGGAGCGGTACGCCAGGACCCGCCACAACCTGGGCTTCATGGTCCTGGACCGGCTGGGCCTGGAGTTTCGGGAAAGGGGGGAGGCCCTCCTGGCCGAGGTGGAGGTGGAGGGGAAAAAGGGGTTTTTCCTCAAGCCCCTCACCTACTACAACCTGAGCGGCCAGGTGGTGGCTCCCCTGGTCCGCTTTTACAAGATCCCCCCGGAGCGCCTTCTGGTGGTCCACGACGAGATGGACCTGCCCCTGGGCCGCTTGCGCTTCAAGGCAGGGGGTAGCCCCGCGGGAAACCGCGGGGTGGCCTCCATCGCCCAGGCCTTGGGGACCGAGGCCTTTCACCGCCTGCGCTTAGGGATTGGCAAGCCCCCTTCCCGGGAGCTTGGGGCAGCGTATGTCCTTTCCCCCTTCCTTCCCGAGGAGTGGCCGGTGGTGGAGCGGGTCCTCGAGGCGGCCAAGGAAGCCGTGCTCTGCTGGGTGAAGGAGGGGCTTCCTCCCTGTGCGGGCCGTTTTAACGGCCTGGATCTTTCCCAGGGCTTGGGGGAAAAGGGCTAAGCTTTAGGCATGGCCGCGCCAAAGGTCCTTCTCATCGCCGGGGGAAGAAGCCCCGAGCACGAGGTGTCCCTGCTTTCCGCCCAGGGGGTTTTGGAGCACATGCCCTTTCCCACTGAGCTTGCCGTGATCGCCAAGGACGGCGGGTGGCTCCTTGGGGAGGAGGCATTTGCCGCTCTGAGGGCCAAGGTGGCCCCTATCGGCCGGCACGCCTTTCCACCCCCTTTGGATTGGAGCCGGTATGACGTGGTCTTCCCCCTGCTTCACGGAAGGTGGGGGGAGGACGGCACCATCCAAGGCTTCTTGGAAATCCTGGGTAAGCCCTACGTGGGGGCGGGGGTGGCGGCCAGCGCCCTTTGCATGGATAAGGACTTAAGCAAAAGGATTCTGGCCCAGGCGGGGATTCCCGTGGTTCCCTGGGTGGCCCTTTATCAGGGGGAGCGCCCCTTTATCCCCTTTGACCCCCCCTTCTTTGTGAAGCCCGCCAACACGGGTTCCAGCATCGGCATCCGCCGGGTGGAGCATTACGCCGAGCTGGAGGAGGCCTTGGCCGAGGCCTTCCGCCACGACCAGAAGGCGGTGGTGGAGCAGGCGCTTTCGGGGGTGCGGGAGCTGGAGGTGGGTATTCTGGGGAACATCTTTGGCGAGGCCAGCCCCGTGGGGGAGGTGCGCTACCAGGCGGCCTTTTACGACTACGAAACCAAGTACACCCCGGGCCGGGCGGAGCTTTTGATCCCTGCCCCCCTGGACCCCGGTACCCAGGAAACCGTGCAGGAGCTGGCCTTGAAAGCCTACAGGCTTTTGGGTATCCGCGGCATGGCCCGGGTGGACTTTTTCCTGGTGGAAGGGGAGGTCTACCTCAACGAGATCAACACCATTCCCGGCTTCACCCCCACCAGCATGTACCCCAGGCTTTTTGCCGCCGGGGGTCTACCTTACCCCGAGCTTTTAAGGCGGCTGGTGGAACTGGCCCTGGAGTGAGGGGCTTAACCCCTCGAGGGGCTTGGCCAAGCCCCTTTTTGCTTTTTTCCCTGGCGGTGCGCTAGGATGGAATCCGAAGGGAAAGGGGGTTTTTATGGACCTTCTGGAGCGGCTTGGGCTTCTTGGGCGGCGGGTCCTCCTCCTGCACCACGATGACCTGGGCCTGACCCATGCGCAAAACGGAGCCTACCAGGCCCTGGGATTTCCCACGGGGAGCGTGATGGTGCCGGGGGCCTGGGCCAGCGGGGTCAGGGGGGAGGATCTCGGGGTGCACCTGGTGCTCACCAGCGAGTGGCCTGCCCCCAGGATGCGGCCCCTCACGCCGGGGGAAAGCCTTCGGGACGAAGCGGGGTATTTCCCTTCTTCTCTGGAGGTTCTCTGGCAGAATGCCCGCCTCGAGGAGGTGGAGCGGGAGCTAAGGGCCCAGATTGAGGCGGCGAAAAGGCTTTTTTCCCCCACGCACCTGGACACCCACCAGGGGGCGGTCCTTCGCCCCGACCTGGCGGGGATCTACGTGCGCCTGGCTGAGGAATACCGCCTGGTGCCCTTGATCCCGGAGAGCCTCGAGGGCCTGGGGGTCCCGCCTGTATTTTTGCCGGAGCTGGAAAGGCTCATGGCCCAGGTGCCCTTCCCCAGGGTGCGCTTCCTGGACCCCTATGGCCTTCCCCCGGAGGAGCGGCTTGGCTTTTACCTGGACCTGGCCAACCTCCCCCCTGGCCTTTACTACCTGGTCCACCACAGCGCCCTCCCTACCCCCGAGGGCCGGGCCCTTCCCGACTGGAGGACGCGGGAAGCTGACTACTTCGCCCTTGCCCACCCCGAGGTGCGCCGGGTCCTTTCCGAGTTCTACCCCCTCACCTGGCGGGCCGTGCGGGAAGTCCTTTGGGGGGCGTCATGAAAAAGTGGCGCTACGCCTCAGGGCAGCTGGGCCTCACCCTGGTTTCCGAAAGCTTCGGCACCTATCTGGCCTTCTTCTATCTGGAGAAGCTCGGCCTTTCCGCCGCCTTCTATGCCTTGGCCCGCACGGTGTATGCCTTCTGGGACGCCATCAACGACCCCCTGTTTGGCCACCTTTCCGACCGCACCAAGACCCGGCTGGGCCGCAGGCGGCCCTGGCTTCTTGTGGGTGTTCCCCTGTTTCTTCTCTTCTACCTCCTGGTCTTCTGGGTGCCGGACTGGGCCCGCTCCCCTCAGGTCCTGCCCTACTACTTTGCCGTGGGCATCGTCCTTTATGAAACCATGGCCACCGTGGTCTGGACCAACTACGGGGCCCTCTTCCCGGAGATGTTCCGGGGCCTTGGCGAGAGGGCGGGAGCCGCGGCCTTGAAGCGGGGCACGGAGCTTTTTGGCCTGATCCTGGGAATCGCCCTGGCCCCCTTGGTCTATGCCCAGGTGGGGTTTCTGGGCATGGCCCTCCTCTTCGCTGGGCTTGCCCTTATGGCCTTCTCGTGGTTCTTCCCGGGCATCCAGGAGGACCCCAGGGCGGAAAGCGGCCTGGGGCTAAGAGAGTCCTTCCGGCTGGTCCTGGCGAACCGGGCCTTCTGGGTGGCGGCTTTGGTGGGGCTTCTCTTTGAGTTCGGGCGCATGGTGATCCAGACGGGGATGGCCTTCTATGCCAAGCACAGCCTGGGCCTGCCGGAAGGGGCCACCACCTTTCTTTTCGCCGCCGTTTTCCTGGTGGCGATACCCTCGGTCTTCCTCTGGGGCCGGCTGGCAAGGACCCTGGGGGGCAAGAGGGCCTGGCGGCTCGCCCACCTCCTCATGGGCGTGGCGGCCTTGCTCCTTTTCCTTCCCCAAAGCCTCCTTCCCGCCATCCTGGTGGGCGCCCTGGTGGGGGTGGGGTTTGCCGGGGTGCGGGTCACGGGGGAGGTGGTGATGGCCAAGGTCATTGACCTGGACGCCGAGAGGACGGGCACCCGGCGGGAAGGAGCCTACTACAGCCTGGTGGGGCTTTTTGGCCGGGCCTCGGGGGCCTTGGTGGGGCTTTCCTTCGCCCTCCTTGGACCCCTTTTCGGGTACGTGAGCGGGGAAAATCCCGGGCCGAACCCGGGCTTGGCCTTCCGCTTCCTGGTGGCGGTGATCCCGGGGGTGGCCATCCTGCTGGCCTACTTCCTCGCGGCCCTTTTCCCCCATGAGATCAAGGAGTAGGGTCTTATGAAGCTGGACCCCAATCATCCCAGGCCCACCCTCCAGCGCCCGGGTTGGAAGAGCCTCGAGGGCCCGTGGAACTTCTCCTTGAACGAGGCCGAGGACCCCAAGAAGGTGCGCTTTGACCGTACCATCCGGGTGCCCTTTCCTCCCGAGTCCCCGGGTAGCGGCGTGGGCGAGCCCTGGGTGCAGGTGGCCTGGTACCGGAAGGTCCTAAGGATTAGGCCCAGGCCCGGCCTTCGGCTTTTCCTGCGCTTCGGGGCGGTGGACTACCGGGCGGAGGTCTTTTTGAACGGGGCCCGGGTCCTGGAACACGAAGGGGGGCATACCCCCTTCGGCCTGGAGCTCACCTCCTTCCTGGGGAGGCCCTTAGAGGTCCTGGTGCGGGCGGAGGACGACCCCTCGGATCCGGAAAAGCCTAGGGGCAAGCAGGCCCTGGGGGAGCCCGAGGGCATCTTCTACCCGAGGACCACAGGGATCTGGCAGCCGGTTTGGCTGGAATGGGTTCCGGAAAGCCACATCGCCTCCCTTCGCCTCCGCCCGGACCTCGAGGCCCTGGGCTTCCACCTGGAGGTCCAGGCCGTGGGGGAAGGGGATGCGGTGGAGGTGGCCCTTTTCCCGGGGGTGCGGGGGGAGGTTTTGGGGGAAAAGCCTTGGCTAGAAGCCCGTTTTCCCCTCGTGGGCGGGCTTGCCCGGGGGTTTTTGGGGCTTCCCCTAAAGGGAGAGGCGGGGGCAATCCTTTGGCGCCCGGAGAATCCGGTGCTTTTCCCCTTGCGCCTCCGCCTCCTCGGGGGAAGGCGGGTTCTGGATGAGGTCTACTCCTACGGGGGCTTAAGGGAAGTTTCCGCCCGGCAAGGGGTTTTCTTCCTCAACAGGGAGCCCTACTACCCCAAGCTGGCCCTGGACCAGGGGCTTTGGCCGGAGGGGCACTTAGCCCCGCCTGGCCTCGAGGCCCTCAGGCAGGACATCCTCCTGGCCAAGGCCCTGGGCTTTAACGGGGTGCGCAAGCACCAGAAGCTGGAAGACCCCCGCTACCTCCACCTGGCGGACCGGCTAGGGCTTTTGGTCTTTGCCGAGATGCCAAGCTTCTTCCGCTTCTCTCCCAGGGCCGCCCGGCGCTACCTGGCCGAGCTGGTGGCGGCCTGGGAGCGGGACCACAACCACCCCAGCGTGGTGGCCTGGGTCCTTTTCAACGAGAGCTGGGGCCTTTGGCCTTGGGGGCCTGAGGCTCGCTCCTTCCTCCAGGGCGTGTTTTTCCTGGCCCGCTCCTTGGACCCCACGCGCCTTTTGGTGGATAACGACGGCTTTGAGCACGGGTCCTTTTGGGACCTCTACACCGTGCACGACTACGCTCCCCCTGAGGTCCTTGCCCGCCGCTACCGCCAGAAGCCCTTTCCCCTCGCCCCCATGGGCCGGCCCCTTTCCTGGGAGGCTCTTCCTGAAGGGGTGCGCCCCTTCCTTTCCGAGTTCGGGGGTGTGAGGCTCAAGGGCTCCACCCCGGGCTGGGGGTACCGGGAGGTGGAGGGGGAGGAGGCCTTCTTGCAGGAGGTGCTCCGTTATTTGGAGGTGGCCTGCGAAAGCCTCCTGAGCGGGTTTTGCTACACCCAGCTCTACGACACCTTTCAGGAGGAAAACGGGCTTTTGGACTTCTGGCGCAGGCCCAAGGTGCCCCCGGAGAGGATGCGGGCTTTCCTGGAGGGGTGCGAGGCCAGGCGGGTGCTTTGGGAGTAGGCTATGGGTGGACCGCGAAAGGGCTTGCTGAAGAAACTGTGGAATGCGGTGGAAATGGTGGCCCTTCTGGGCCCTGGGGTTCTCCTTTTGGCCATCCAGTACGCCAGGAAGCGGGATCGGTGGGAGCCCAAGGCCCCCTTCCTCCCGTGGCAAGGGGTGGGGAAGCCCCTGGGACTAAAGGCCATTCCCGGCGGGGTGAGGGTGCGTTTCCAGGAGGTGGAACTGGAAGCGGTCTTCCTGGGAGAGGACCTCCTCCGCCTCACCTGGTTTCCCGGCGAGGCGGTGCCTCCTTACGCCCTAGCGGAGGCGGGGGAAGCCTCCCCCTTTGAGCCTGAGCGCCAGGAGGGAGGCCGCCTTCTTAGAACCCCCCACCTGGCCCTGGCGGTGGGGGAGGAAGGGTTGACCTTGTGGGATGGGGCGGGAAGGCTTCTCAGGCAGGAGGCCTACCCCGAGCGCTCGGGGAGGGCCTGGCGGCACCGGGTGCACCTGGCTCCGGAAGAGAGGGTCTTTGGCCTGGGGGAAAGGGCCTACGCCTTGGACCGCCGGGGTGGGGTCTTCCGTTTCTGGAACCAGGACCCCGGGGGAAGCTACGGCCCTGGGGAGGATCCCCTCTACCTTTCGGTGCCCCTTTGGCTTTCCCAAAAGCTCGAGGGAGGGTACCTGGCCTTTTACGAGAACCCTGCGGATGGCTTTGCCGACCTGCGGGAAGGCGAGGCCCTGGTGGGCTTTCTTGGCGGAACCTTCCGCTACTACCTGATCCCCGGGCCCCTGGAGGAAGCCCTGGCCCGTTATGTGCGCCTCACCGGCCTTCCACCCCTGCCGCCCCGCTGGGCCCTGGGCTTCCACTATGCCCGCTGGGGGCTTAGGACCCGGAAGGAGGTGGAGGAGGTGGTGGAGGGTTTCCTGAAGCGGGACCTTCCCCTGAAGGCGGTCCACCTGGACATCGATTACATGCGGGGATACCGGGTGTTCACCGTGGATGAAAAGCGCTTTCCCGACCTGGGGGGCATGGTGCGGACCCTCCGGGAAAGGGGAGTGCACACGGTGCTTATCCTGGATCCTGGGATTAAGGGAGAAAAGGGATTTTCCCCTTACGAGGAGGGGCTAAGGGAGGGGGTGTTCTGCCGGTTGCCCTCGGGGGAGGTCTTCCTGGGCCCTGTCTGGCCTGGACTTGCTGCTTTCCCCGACTTCACCGACCCCGGGGGCCGGGCCTGGTGGGGGGAGAGGCTTAAAGGATTCTTGGACATGGGGGTTTCCGGCTTCTGGCTGGACATGAACGAGCCCGCCCTCTTCGCCGCCTGGGGGGAGCCCACCTTTCCCCGGAGCATCCGCCATGCCCTCGAGGGCCAAGGGGGAGACCATACCCTGGCCCACAACCTCTACGGCCTCCTCATGGCCCGGGCCAGCTTTGAGGGATTCCGGGAACATGCCCCCCTTCGCCGGCCCTTCCTCCTCACCCGCGCGGGGTTTGCCGGGGTGCAGCGCTACGCCTGGGCCTGGACCGGGGATGTGGAAAGCACCTGGGAGGGCCTGAGGACCACCCTGCGGGCTCTCCTGGGCCTTTCCCTTTCCGGGGTGTACTTCGTGGGCTCGGACATCGGGGGCTTTAGCGGAAACCCCTCCCCCGAGCTATATTTGCGCTGGTTCCAGCTTGCCGCCTTTACCCCTTTCTTCCGCCTCCACTCCGCCCGCTGGACCAGGCGCCGGGAGCCCTGGCGCTTTGGGGAGGAGGTCTTGGAGGGGGTGCGCTGGGCCATGGAGCTTAGGGAAAGGCTTCTTCCTTACCTCTACACCTTGGCCTATCGGGCGAGCCGGGAGGGGCTTCCCCTCCTCAGGCCCCTTTTCCTGCAAGGGGGCCAGCCTGATGGGGCAGACCTTGGGGAGGCCTTTTTGTTGGGAAGGGACCTCCTGGTGGCTCCGGTCCTGGAGGAAGGGGCCAGGGCTAAGGAGGTGCCCTTGCCCAAGGGCGGGTGGTACCCCTGGGAGGAGGATGGAGTCGTGGAGGGCCCCGCCCGGGTGCGGCTTCCGGCTCCCTTAAAGCGGATTCCCCTTTTGGTGCGGGCCGGGTCCATCCTGCCCCTCTTGGAGGAAGGGGGCCTTGCCCTGCACCTTTACCCGGGGGAAGGCGGGGCGGAAGGCCGCCTGTACTGGGATGAGGGGGACGGGAAGGGGTCTTATCGGCTGGATCGGTTCCGCCTGCTCCCGGCGGAGGGGGGCTACCGCCTCCTTTGGGAAGGGGAAGGGGAGTACCCCTGGCCCTGGGAGGGAGTGAGCATCAGGCTTTGGGGGAGAAGGCTTTGGGGGGCCCGGGTGGAGGGGAAGGTCTACCCGTCCCAGGGAGGGCGGGTTTTCCTGCCTCCTTTCCGGGAGGCCCTGTTGGAGGTGGAGGGATGAGGTGGGAAAGAGCTTGGTTTTTGGCCCATGAAGCGAGGACCCCGGCGGAACTTCCCCAGGAAGGCTGGTGGGAGGTAGCCCTTCCCCACCAGTGGAGCCTGGGTGAGCCCGGGGGGCCGGAGGGCGCACGCCTGGAGGCGGAGGTGGGTTGGTACCGGCTTTCCCTTCCCGAGGGGGGCCCAAGGCGGTTTCTCTACTCCCTTGGGGACTATTACCAGGAGGCCTGGCTGGATGGCACCCACCTGGGACGGCACGAGGGGTACTTCTTCCCCTGGCTTCTGGAGCTTCCCCCTGGGCGGGAGCTTCTCCTTAGGGTTTCCGCCCCCAAGGAACCCCTGGGGGTCTGGCCCCGGTTCAAGCGGCAGATCAAGGGGGTCTTTGGGCAGCACGACTGCCGGCCCGGGGGGAGTTCGGAACGGGGCCAGGAGCGGGGAACGGGGGGCCTGTGGGGCGGGGTGGAGGTCTGGATGCGGGAGGAGGTGGCCCTTCTCGGCCTCACCCACCGCCTCCTTCCCCGACCCGGGGGGTGGCGGCTATGGGTGCGCCTTTGGGTGGATGCCCCAAGGCCCTTCCGCGAGGAGGTGGCCCTCAGGATCCTCCCCGAGAACTTCTCAGGGGAGGCCCTGGAGAGAAGGCTGGTCCTGGAGGGGGAAGGGGGACGGGGCTGGCGGGAGGCGGTCTGGGACCTGCCGGGGATGCCCCTGTGGGAGGTGTGGGAACGGGGGTTCCCCCATCTCTTCCGCCTGGAGGCGGAACTCCTGGGGGCCAGCCTAAGGGCTCCTCTCGGCTTCCGCACCGTGGAGCTGGACGGAGAGGGGTGGCTTCTTCTAAACGGCAGGAGGCTTTTCCTGAGGGGGACCAACATCATCCCCACCCAGTGGCTTGCCGGCTACAGCGAGGCCCTGGCCCAGAAGGACGTGGTCCTCCTCAAGGAGGCCAACCTGAACGCGGTGCGGGTCCACGCCCACGTGACCCACCCCGCCTTCTACCGGGCCTGCGACCAGGAGGGGATCCTGGTCTGGCAGGACTTCCCCTTGCAGTGGGGGTACGCCCCCGACGAGGCCTTCGCCCAGGAGGCCTTGCGCCAGGCAAGGGCCATGGTGGAGGTGTTGGGGGCCCATCCCTCCCTTTACCTCTGGTGCGCCCAGAACGAGCCCACCCACAACCGCCACACCCTGGGCCCCCTCCTTTCCGCTGCCCTCAGGGCCGAAGACCCCACCCGCCCGGTGAAGGAGGCTTCCGACTTCCGCGAGCACCCCTACCCCGGGTGGTACTGGGGGCACCTGCGGGACTTCCTGGCCCTTCCCGGGGCCCCCCTTCCTTCCGAGTTCGGGGCCCAGGCCCTGCCCCGGGCGGAACTCCTGCGCCGGGACCTGGGGGAGGCGGCCTGGCCTCCTAGATGGGAGGTCTACGCCTACCACAACTTCCAGCCCCACGAGACCTTCCGGGTGGCGGGGGTGGAGGTTGGGGGGTCCCTGGAGGAGTTTGTGGAGAACTCCCAGGCCTACCAGGCGAGGTTATTGGAGTTTGCCATCCATGCCTACCGGCGGGGGAAGGGGAGGGTGGTGGGCTACTTCCAGTTCATGTTCGTGGAGCCCTGGGAGGGGATCACCTGGGCGGTGGTGGACGTGGAGCGGGTGCCCAAGAAGGGCTACCACGCCCTGAAGGAGGCCAGCAGCCCGGTTCTCCTCTCCCTGGTTCCCTACCGGGAAAGGATGGAGGTGGGAGGGCCTCCCCTGCAGGAGGCCTGGCTCATAAGCGACCTGGAAAGGCCCTTAAGCCTTCGGGTCCACCTTTTCCTGGAAGGTCCACAAGACCTTTCCCTTTACGAGGAGGAGGTGGCCCTGGCCCCCGGGGAGGCCCGAAGGTTTTTCAGCCTGGGCGAGCTTTGGGAAAGCCCCCTCGAGGTCCAGGCCCGCTACCTTCCCCTCCAGGAGGCCTTGAGGCGGCTTCCCCCTGGCGCCTACCGACTGGTGGGGGAAGCCTACGAGGGGGAGAGGCTTTGGTCCCGCCATGTCCTCGAGGTGGAGTATCTGGAGCCTATCCTTCCCCTGGGGGTGGCCTGGTGATCCCGGCCCATATCGCCTATGCCCTGGGTGCTTTGGGCCTAACCCTGCCGGGCCAGACCTTCGGCACCTACCTGGCCTTTTACTACCTGGACCATCTGGGTTTGGCCGCCAGTGCCTTCGCCTTGGCCCGCTTGGTCTTTTCCGTCTGGGATGCGGTGAACGATCCCCTTTTCGGCTACCTCTCCGACCGCACCAGGACCCCCTGGGGCCGGAGGCGGCCCTGGCTTTTCCTGGGGCTTCCCTTTTTGCTTTTGGCCTTCTACCTTACCTTCAGCGTCCCCGGGCCCTTCCTTCAGGGGCCTGCCCTCTTCTGGTATTGCCTTGGGGTGATCCTGTTCTTTGAGACCTTCGCCGCCCTCACCTGGGTGAACCATGCGGCCCTTTTCCCCGAGCTTTTCCGCAAGGAGGAGGAGCGGGCCCGGGCCAACGCCTGGCGGCAGGGGTTCTACTTCGTGGGTCTGGCGGTGAGCATCGCCCTGACCCCCTTGGTCTACACTGCCTTGGGTTTCCCCGGCATGGCCCTCCTCTATGGGGGCCTCGGGGGCCTTTTGGTCCTCCTTTTCCTCAAGAGCATCCGGGAGGATCCCAAGGCCCAGGAGGCGGAGCCCCTTCCCTTTATCCCCGCCTTCCGCTACACCCTGGGGAACCAGGCCTTCTGGATCTACTCCCTGGCCGCCTTGTTCCTCCTCTTCGCCGTGGGGCTTTTCGGGGCGGCCATGCCCTTTTACGCCAAATACGCCTTGGGCCTTGGGCCGGAGGCCACTTCCTTGCTCTTCGCTACGGTGCTCCTGGCCGCTTTGCCCTCGGTCTTCCTCTGGGCCCGGCTGGCAGGGACTTTGGGCTCCAAGGGAGCCTGGCTCCTGGCCATTTTCCTCTTGGCCCTGGGGGCCCTTCTCCTTTTCCTGCCCCGCACCCTTCTTGAGGCTCTTCCCGTGGGCCTTCTCATCGGGGTGGGGTTTGGCGGGGTGCTGGTCCTGGGGGATGTCCTCCTGGCCGAGGTGATCGACCGGGACGCCGAGGTTACGGGGAGGAGGCGGGAAGGGGTTTACTATAGCGTGTACGGCTTCATCAACCGCCTTTCCGGGCCCCTGCAGGCTCTTTCCTTTGCCCTCCTCACCCCCCTCTTCGGCTACGTGAGCGGGGAGGTGCCGGGCCCGCGTCCCGAGGCCGCCTTCCGCTTCCTTATGGCGGGTCCACCCTTTTTGGCTACGCTTTTGGCCCTGGCCCTAGCCTTTCGCTTCCCTTACGGAGCGAAGGGTAGAATGCCGGGGGCAGGAAGCTCCTAGGGAGGATGGGGCATGCGGCTGGAGTTCTCGGATCCTCTTCGGGAAAGCCGCCTCGAGGTGCCGGTTCTGGCGGAGGCCTTGGGGCCTGTTCCCGGGGGTTACCTCCTGAGGGGCCGGGAGGTGCGGATCTTTGCTCCCTTTGCCTCGAAGCGCTTCTTCCGCCACGGCTGGCAGAGCTGGAGCCTCACCACCTGGGTGGACCTAAACTTTCCCCCGAAGCCCCTTTTCCCCGAGGCCCGCAGGCCCCAGGCGGACGACCCCTTCCTCCTCGAGGCTTCCGAGTGGTGGGGAAGCGGCCTAGGGGCCCTCGAGGGGCCAGATGGGAAGGTACTTCTCCTGGGGGCCCTGGGCGTGGGGGCGCGGGTCTTGGGGCGCGAGGACCTCCTCCTGGGCCGCTACGCCGAGGGGGAGGGGGAGTGGTTTCTGGGCTACGGGGAGCCAACGGAGGTGTTCGCCGCCTATGGCAGGCTCCTTCCCAGGCGGCTTTCCAAAGGGCCTCCCAGGCTGTGGTGCTCCTGGTATAGCTTCTACAACCGGATCCATGAGGCCTTGCTCCTCGAGGTGCTGGAGGAAGTGGCCGGGCTTCCCTTTGAGGTCTTCCAGATCGACGACGGCTGGCAGCGGGCCCTTGGGGACTGGGAACCCAACGAGCGCTTCCCCCGGGGGATGGCGTTTTTGGCGGAGAGGATCCGGGAAAAGGGCTTCAGGGCGGGGTTATGGCTGGCTCCCTTTTTGGTGACGCCGGATAGCCCCCTTGTGCGGGCCCATCCCGAGTGGATCCTGCGGGACGGGGAGGGAAGGCCCATCCCCGCGGGCTTCAACTGGTGGAAACCCCTATACGCCCTGGATTCGGGCAACGAGGAGGTTTTGGACCATGTGGCGGGCTTGGTGCGCAAGGTGCGGGCCTGGGGGTACGACTACCTGAAGCTGGATTTCCTCTACGCCGCTGCTTTACCCGGGGCCGAGGGGGAGGTGCGGTACCGTAAGGCCATGGAGCGGATCCGCGAGGAGGCAGGGGAGGCCTACCTTCTCTTTTGCGGCGCTCCCATCCTGGCCTCCTTGGGGCTTGCCGATGGCCTCAGGGTGGGTCCGGATGTGGCCCCCTACTGGGACAACGAGGACCGCTCCTTCTGGCTACAGGACCCCACGGGCCCGGGGCTAAGGAACGCCCTCCGCACCACCCTGCACCGGCTTTGGTTGCGGGAAAACGTCCAGGTGGACCCGGATGTGGCCTTTTTCCGGAGCCGTTTCTCGTTGCTGTCCCTTGAGGAGATGCGCCTGCAGGAGGCCATGGGGGAGATCACGGGCTTCAAGGCCACCTCCGACCCGCCCTCCTGGCTTTCCCCGGAGGAAAGGGAAAGGCTTTGGGCCTTCCTGAGCCGGGATAAGGAGGTAAAGCCCCTTGGCCCCTACCGTTTCCGGGTGGGGGAGGAGGTGTTGGACTATGCCTTCCTTTTATAAGCATGTGCATCGCAAGAAGGACGGGCGGGAGCTGATCCTTTACGGGCTTCATCCCCTCGAGGTGGAGGTCTTGCCCGTGGCCGAGGAGCCTTCCTTGCCGCAGGAGGCGGGGTCCATCTCCCCAAGCCCGCACCTCCGCTACCACCCCTTGCGGGGGGAGTGGGTGGTCTACGCGGCCCACCGCCAGGAGCGCACCTTCTTGCCTCCCAAGGAGCACTGCCCCCTTTGCCCAAGCCAGGAGGGGGGCTTTCCCACGGAGATTCCCTTTGACCGTTTTCGGGTGGCGGTCTTTGAAAACCGGTTCCCCTCCCTGGTGCCAAGGCCCACTCCTCCTCCGGATGGGCTTCCCGTTCCCGCGGAGAGGGCTTTGGGCCGGTGCGAGGTGGTGGTGTACACCCAGGCCCACGTGGGAAGCCTGGCCACCCTCACGGAGGAGGAAAGGCTCCTCCTGGCCTGGGTTTGGCGGGACCGGTACCGGGCCTTGTATGCCCTCGAGGGGATCCGGTTCGTCATGCCCTTCGAGAACCGGGGGGAGGCGGTGGGGGTGACCCTCCACCATCCCCACGGGCAGATCTACGCCTACCCCTTTGTGCCCCCCATCCTGGAGCGGGAAAGCCAGGCCTTTAAGGAAAGGCCCGTGCTCCTGGAGCTTTTCCCCCACCTGGAGCCCTACCGGGTGGACCAGGAGGAGGGGTTTTTGGCCTTCGTGCCCCCCTTCGCCCGCTACCCCTTTGAGGTCTGGGTGGCCCCTCTGGAGCGCCACCCTGGGCTTTGGACTTTTTCCGAGGGAGAGATGGCCGCCTTCGCCCGGCTTCTGGGCCGGGTGGTGGCCCGCTACGACGCCCTTTTTGGGGAGCCCTTCCCCTACGTGATGGTTTTCCACGCCGCCCCCTTGGGGGAGGAGCGCACCTTCCACTTCCACGTGGAGTTCTACCCCCCGAAAAGGGCCAAGGACAAGCTCAAGTTCCTGGCGGGCACGGAGCTTGGGGCGGGCACCTTCGTGGTGGACGCCCTGCCCGAGGAAGCAGCAAAAAGCCTAAGGGAGGCCTTATGAAGTACCTTTTGGCCCTGGACCAGGGCACCACCAGCAGCCGGGCCATCCTTTTCAGCTTGGAGGGGAGGCCTGTGGCCATGGCCCAGAGGGAGTTCCGCCAGCTCTACCCGAGGCCGGGCTGGGTGGAGCACGATCCCCTGGAGATCTGGGAAAGCCAGCTTGGGGTGACCCAGGAGGTCTTGCGCCAGGCCGGGGTGGAGGCCAGGGAGGTGGTGGCCCTGGGCCTCACCAATCAGCGGGAGACCACCTTGGTGTTCGAGAGGGGCACGGGGAGGCCCCTCTATAACGCCATCGTCTGGCAGGATAGGCGCACGGTCTCCCTGTGCCAGGAGCTTAAGGCCCAGGGCTTGGAGCCCCTCTTCCGGGAGCGCACCGGGCTTCTTCTGGACCCCTACTTCTCCGGCACCAAACTGGCCTGGCTGTTGGCGAACGTGCCCGGCCTTAGGGAGCGGGCGGGGAAGGGGGAGGTTCTTTTCGGCACCGTGGACACCTGGCTCCTCTACCGCCTCACCGGGGGCAGGGTGCACGCCACGGATCCCTCCAACGCCAGCCGCGCCCTGCTTTTTAACCTGCACACCCTCTCCTGGGACGAGGGGCTTCTGGGGATTCTGGGGATCCCCCCGGCCATGCTGCCCGAGGTGCGCCCCTCGGATGGGGAGTTTGGGGCGACCCTCCCGGAGCTCTTCGGGGCCCCCATCCCCATCCGGGGGGTGCTGGGGGACCAGCAGGCGGCCCTCTTCGGCCAGGCGGCCTTGGCGGCAGGGCAGGGGAAGTGCACCTATGGGACCGGGGCCTTCCTGCTCCTGAACACGGGAAAGCGGCCCGTCCCTTCCCCCAAGGGCCTCCTCAGCACCGTGGCCTGGAGCGTGAGGGGCAAGGTCAGCTACGCCCTGGAGGGAAGCGTCTTCATGGCGGGGGCGGTGGTGGGGTGGCTTCAGGGCCTGGGCCTGATCCGGGAGAGCGCCGAGGTGGAGGCCCTGGCCCGGGAGGTGGCGGACAGCGGGGGCGTGTACCTGGTCCCCGCCTTCACCGGCCTGGGGGCCCCCTACTGGGACCCCTACGCCCGGGGGGCCATCCTGGGCCTCACCCGGGGGACCAGCAGGGCCCACCTGGCCCGGGCGGCCCTGGAGGGGGTGGCCTTCCGGGTGCGGGACGTGGTGCGGGCTATGGAGGGGGAGGCGGGGCTTTCCCTGAAGGAGCTCCGGGTGGATGGGGGCATGGCCCAGAACGCCCTTTTCCTGGAGATCCAGGCGGACCTCCTGGGGGTGCCGGTCCTCAGGCCCAGGGTCACGGAGACCACCGCCCTGGGGGCGGCCTGGATGGCCGGGGTGGGGGCGGGGGTCCTGGGGCTGGAGGCGGTGCGGGAAGCCTGGACCCTGGAGGCTCGCTTTCTCCCCCGCCTATCCCCCTCCCGGCGGGAGGCCCTTTATCAGGGCTGGCGGCGGGCGGTGGAGCGGGCTTTGGGCTGGGCGAGGGAGGAGGGATGACCCCAAGCCGGGAGGAGCTCTGGGAGCGCCTGAAGGAGCCCCTGGACCTCCTGATCCTGGGGGGTGGGGCCACAGGGGCGGGGGTGTTGTGGGAGGCCACCCTAAGGGGCCTGAAGGCGGCCTTGGTGGAGACGGGGGACTTCGGGGCGGGCACCAGCAGCCGCTCCACCAAGCTCCTCCACGGGGGGGTGCGCTACCTGGAGCTGGCGGTGCGGCACCGGGACCCCAGGCAGCTTCGCCTGGTGCGGGACGCCCTCCGGGAGAGGAGGGTGGTGATGGAGCTCGCCCCCCACCTGGCCAGGCCCTTAACCCTCCTCACCCCCCTTTTCCGCCCCCTGGAGATCCCCTACTACGGGCTCGGCCTCAAGCTCTACGACCGGTTGGCGGGAAGAAGGCGGCTGGCCCCAAGCCGCTACGCTCCTCCCAAGGAGGTGCAGGCCCTCTTCCCCAGCCTTCCCCCCACCCTGGGGGGCATCCTCTACCAGGACGGGCAGTTCGCCGACTACCGCCTGAACCTGGCCCTCATCCTCTCCGCTCTCGCGCGGGGGGCGGTGGCCCTGAACCACGCCGAGGCCACGGGCTTCCTCCTGAAGGGGGGAAGGGTAAGGGGGGCGGTGGTCCGGGACCGCCTGAGGGGCCGGGAGGTGGAGGTCCAGGCCCGGGCGGTGGTGAACGCCGCTGGCCCCCAGGCGGACCGGGTGCGCCACCTTTTGGACCCCCATCTTCCCCCCCTCCTCACCCCCTCCAGCGGGACCCACCTGGTCCTGGACTACCCCTTGCGGGTGGGCCTCCTCCTGCCCAGGACCCGGGACGGCCGGGTCCTCTTCCTCCTGCCCTGGCAGGGCCGGGCCCTTCTGGGCACCACCGACCTCCCCGCCGAGGCCACCGCCTGCCCCCTGCCCCGGGAGGAGGAGGTGGCCTACCTCCTGGAGGAGATCCGGCCCTACCTGGGGGACCTCTCGAATAGGGTCCTGGCCGCCTGGGCGGGCCTCAGGCCCTTGGTGGGGAAGGGGGAGACCCGGCTTTTGGTGCGGGACCACCTCATCGTGGAGGAACAGGGCCTCTACACCCTCACCGGAGGCAAGTGGACCACCTTCCGCCTCATGGCCCTGGACCTCCTGGAGCGCCTGGCCCGGGACCTCTCCCTTTCCCTCCCTCCTTCCCCAAGCCACCGCACCCCCCTCCTGGGGGCGGGGCCCAGGCCTCCCCTGCCCCTGCCGGAGGGGGTGGCCGAGCACCTCTACGCCCACTACGGCACCCTGGCCCCCGAGGTGGCGGCCTTGGGGGATAGGCCCCTTCTCCCCGGGCTTCCCTACCTGGAGGGGGAGGTGGTGTGGGCGGTGAGGGAGGAGCTTGCCCAAAAGCCCCTGGACGTGCTGGCCCGCAGGCTGGGCCTGGCCCCTCTGGACCGGAAGCGGGCGGAGGAAGCCCTGCCCCGGGTGGGGGACCTCATGGCCCCTCTCCTGGGCTGGGATGATCCCACAAAGCAGGCCCTTCTCTCGGAGGCCGAAAAGGCTCTTCCCGCCCTTTGCTAGGCGCTTTCCTCCGAGGCCCTTTGCACCGCTTGGGCTTCCTTGAGGATGGCCCGCACCCGCTCCCCGGGGATGGTCTCCTCCCTAAGGAGTTCCTCGGCGATCTTGTGCATGGCGGGGGCGTGCTCCATGAGGACCTGGCGGGCCTTGGCGTAGGCTTCGTCCAGGATCTTGCGGATGTCTTGGTCGATGAGGCGGGCGGTTTCCTCGGAGTGGTCCTTCTTCTTGGCGATCTCCTCACCCAGGAAGATGGGGCCGGAGTCCGAACCCCAGGCGATGTTCTTGAAGTGCTCCCCCATACCCCAGTCCAGGACCATGCGTTTGGCGATCTGGGTGGCCCGTTTGAAGTCGTCCTGGGCCCCGGTGGTCACGGTGCCGGTGAAGAGCTCCTCCGCCACTCGGCCCGCCATGAGGACGGCCAGTTCGTCCATGAGGTGGTCCTTGGAAACCAAAACCCTTTCCTCGGGTTTGCTCCAGCGGGCACCCAAGGCCATGCCCCTGGGGACGATGGAAACCTTCTCGGTTTTGTCGGCGTGGGGCAGAACCTCGCCCACCACGGCATGCCCGGCCTCGTGGTAGGCCACGGCCCTCTTCTCTTCCTCGGAAAGCTTAAGGGCAGGCCGCTCGAGGCCCAGGACGATCTTGTCCAGGGCCTTCAGGAAGTGCTCCTTGCGGATTTTCTTGGCGCCATCCCGGGCCGCCAGCAGGGCTGCCTCGTTGACCAGGTTCTTCAGGTCGGCCCCGGAGAAGCCCGGGGTGAGGTGGGCCAGCTCCAGGGCATCCACCTCCTCGGCGATGGGTTTACCCCGCATGTGCACCAGGAGGATATCCCGGCGCTCCTCCAGGGTGGGAAGGCCCACCACCACCTGGCGGTCAAAGCGCCCGGGGCGCAGCAGGGCGGGGTCCAGGATGTCCGGGCGGTTGGTGGCGGCCAGGACGATCACTGAGGTGTCCTTTTCGAAGCCGTCCATCTCGGAAAGGATCTGGTTCAGGGTCTGCTCCCGCTCGTCGTGGCCGCCCCCGATGCCTGCCCCCCGTTTGCGGCCAATGGAGTCCAGCTCGTCGATGAAGATGATGCTGGGAGCGTTCCTTCGGGCGTCCTCGAAGAGGCTTCGCACCCGGCTTGCCCCCACGCCCACGAACATCTCCATGAACTCGCTGGCGGAAACGGAGAAGAAGGGTACGCCCGCTTCCCCCGCCACCGCCCGGGCCAGAAGGGTCTTGCCGGTTCCGGGAGGGCCCACCAGGAGAACTCCTTTGGGGATTTCTGCGCCCAGCTCCAGGTACTTCTTGGGGTTCTTGAGGAAGTCCACCACCTCCATGAGTTCCCGCTTGGCTTCCTCGTGGCCGGCCACGTCCTTGAAGGTGGTGTTGACCTGCTTTTCCTTCCCGTAAAGCTTGGCCCGGCTCTGCCCGAACTGCATCACCTGCCCAGCCCCACCCTGCGCCCGCATGAAGAAGAACCAGAAGAAGACGATGAGGAGAAGGGTGGGTCCCAGGTAGAGGAGGAACTGGGGCCATAGGGAGGGAGGTTTGGTGACGATCCTCACCCCGTTTTCCTCCAGAAAGCGGAGAAGCTCAGGGTCGGTCACCTGGGCCGGGGGCAAGGGCACGGCGAAGCGCCTGGCCACCTGGCTTCCCCCCTGTGGGGTGGGGAAGCGCTCGGGTTCCTTCAAGGTGCCCAGGATGCGGGTTTCCTCCAGGGTCACCTCCGCCACTTTGCCCTGGCGCACCAGGGTGCGGAACTCCGTGTAGGGAAGGGTGGGGGCCGGGGGGCCCGTGAAGGCGGTATAGGCCAGATAGCCTAGAAGGAGCAAGAAGACTAGGGTGAAGGGGTTGATCCGTTGCGGCAAGGTCTACCTCCCTGGTCCTATGGTAGCGCCTTTGTAGTGAGAGGACTGAGGGGTGTGGTATCCTCTAGCGGCGATGAAGGGGGTCCTCGAGGCCCTGCACCAAGGGGATTACGATACCGCCATCGAGCGCCTTACCCGGAAGGCCCTGTTCGGCTCCAAAGGGGAGGCCCGGGAGGCCCTTTTGCTCCTGGCGGAGGTGCACAGCCTCTACGGGGAGGAGGGGCTGGAGAAGGCCCACCGGGCCTTGGAGGAGGCCTATGAGCTTGGGGGGCTGGAGTACGACCCCCTGTACCGGGCCCTTCTGGGGGAGCTTCTGGCCCTCGAGGGCCGGGGGGAAAAGGAGGTGCTGGCCCTGTTCCTTCCCACGGAGGACCCCCGGGCCCGCTACCATCAGGCCCAGGCCCTTTTCTACCTGGGCCGGTTTGAGGAGGTTCTGAGGACGCTCAAGGAGGGGCTTCCCGCCTTTTTGGCCTGGCGGGCGGAGGGGCTTAAGGGAAGGGCCTTGGAAAGGCTCGGCCGCTACCGGGAGGCCGCTTTGGCCTACGAGAGGGGGGCGGAGCTGGCCTTGGGGCTGGAGCGCTACTGGCTCCTTTTGGATGCTGCCGCCATGTGGCTGGAGGCGGGGGAGGGGGAAAGGGCCCTTCTGGCCCTCGAGGAGGCCTCGGGAGCCGTGGGGGAGGAGCCCGTGGAGGACGCCGCCACCCGCCACTACCTCCTGGCCCGGGCCCATCTCCTCCTGGATAACCCCAACCGGGCCCTGGAGGAAGTGCAGAGGGCTTTGGCCTTGGAGGAGGAAGGCGGCCACAAGGCCTATGGCACCCCCCTTCTGCAGGGGCAGATCCTGCTCCGCCTGGGCCGCTACGCTGAGGGCATGGCGGCCTTCCAGGAAGCCTTGGCCAGGGCTGAGGGTCTGGAGAAGGGATACGTTCTCCACGAGATGGCGGTGGCGGCCTTGGACCAGGGGGCCTACCTGGAGGCGGAGGAGTACCTGGAGGCCCTTTTGCGGGAAGAGGGCTACCCCTACCGGGCCCAGGCCCTGGCGGACCTGGCCGAGGCCCTGTACCGGCAGGGGCGGTACCAGGAGGCGGAGGAAATGGCCCAAAGGGCCATGCGCCAGGGAGCGGAGGCGGCAGGGGAGCTCATCCTGGGCCATATCGCCTACGACCTGATGCACCTGGAAGAAGCCTTGGCCCACTACCGGAAGGCGGCGGAGGTTTCCGAGGAGGGAAGCCGGGAGTGGGTGGGAGCCCAGGAGATGGTGGTGGACACCCTGGTCCAGCTGGGTTACCGCTCTCCTGAGGAGATCCTGGCCCGTGCGGAGGCGGTGCTGCCCCATGTCCATCCCGCCGATGAATGGCACCAGGCCCTGGTTGCCTACCGGGAGCGGGCGGAGGCCATCCTGCGGGAGGGAAGGCGGCCCAACTAGGTCCCGCCCCGCCTTAAGGGGGCCAGGGCCTTAAGCACCTCCTGGGCCTTTAAGGGTTTGGGAAGATGCAAAACCCTGAGGGGACGGAAGAGAAGCCCCGGGGGGGTTTCGCTCACCACGTACAGGGAGGCCAGCTTGCCCTCGGGGTGGGCCCGGAGTTTTCGGGCCATTTCTAAGATCCTTTCCCCCTGGAGGATGATGGCCTTGGGCCTTTCCTTGAGAAGGCGCAGGGCCATCTCCAGGTCCAGGGGAAGCTGCACCCGGTAGCGGTGGGCCTCCAGGAGGTAGAGGAGAAGCCGCCGCACCACCCCGCTTTCCGCCAGCACTAGGACCAGGGGGTCGTCCGCAAGCAGGGTGGAAGGGCGGATCAGCCCCCGGCTTTTCAGCTCAAAGAGGATGTGGTAAACCTGCTCTTCCGGAAGGCCGGATAGCAGGGCCACGCTTCTCGCCCGGCGCACCCCGTCCAAGAGTTCCAACACCGTCCAGGCCTCGGGGGTGAGGGGGTGGCGGGTGGGGTCCTCCACCAGGTGGAAGACCTCGTCGGGGTCCACCTGGGCCTGGCGCCACTCGTCCAGGTGCCGGGCTGCTTCCAGAAGGGTGGCCTTGGTTTCCAGGGTTTCCGGCAAAGCCACCTGGCTTCCCTCCTCAAGGGGCTCGGCCAGGATCTCCCCCTCCTTCTCCCCCAGCAGGGTGGCTAGGGCCTCCAGGACCTGGGCCTCGAGGGCCTCCCTTAGCTCCTCTTCCCCGATGAGGCCCAGCTCCAGGGCCAGGGCCCCCAAGGGGGTTCCGGGGTTTTCCCGCCCCTGGCGCTCCACTAACTCCTGAACTTCCTCCAGGGAAAGGTGACCAAGGCGCACCAGGTACTCCCCCAGGTGGGGTCCCGGCTCGGTGCGGGCGTAGAGGATGCGCCCGTGGAGGAGGTGGATCCTGCCGTAAAGTCGCCCCCGGAAGGTCACCACGACGCTTTTGCGGTGGTCGGCCAGGGCCTTCAGGAGTTCCGCCAGGTCCAGTTCTTCCAGGGTGGCCCGTACCATGGCCTAGAGAAGGGGTTCCACGGGAGGGGGATAGCCCAGGTGGCGGTAGGCCCGTTCCGTGGCCACCCGGCCCCGGGGGGTGCGCTTCAGGAGCCCCTGCTGGATGAGGTACGGTTCGTGGACTTCTTCCAGGGTATCTGGATCCTCGGAGACGGCGGTGGCCAGGGTCTGCAGGCCCACCGGGCCGCCTCCGAAGCGCAGGATCAGGGTTTCCAGGATCTCCCGGTCCCGTTTCTCCAGGCCGAGCTCATCCAGGCCCAAGGCGTTTAGGGCTTCCAGGGTCCTTTCCTGGGTGATGGTTTCCTCCCCTGCCACCTGGGCGAAGTCCCGCACCCGCCGGAAAAGCCGTTTGGCCACGCGCATGGTGCCCCGGCTTCTTTTGGCGATCTCCAGGGCGGCTTCCTCGGTGATGGCTACCCCTAGAAGCCTCGCGTCCCGCCTGACCCCTTCGGCCAGCTCCTCCAGGGAGTAGTACTCCAGGTGCTCCACGATGCCGAAGCGGCTCCGCAAGGGGGCGGTGATGAGGCCCGGGCGGGTGGTGGCCCCGATCAGGGTGAAGCGGGGAAGCTCCAGGCGGATGGTGCGGGCCGCCGGCCCCTGGCCGATGACGATGTCCATCTTGAAGTCCTCCATGGCCGGGTAGAGGTGCTCCTCCGCCTGGCGGCTTAGCCGGTGGATCTCGTCGATGAAGAGGATGTCCCCTTCCTCCAGGGAGTTGGCCAGGATGGCAGCTAGATCGCCGGGTTTTTCTATGGCGGGCCCCGAGGTGACGCGCAGGTTCACCCCAAGCTCGTAAGCGATTACGTGGGCCAGGGTGGTCTTGCCTAGGCCTGGGGGGCCGAAGAGGAGGAGGTGCTCTAAGGGCTCCCCCCGGGCTTTGGCCGCCTCGAGGTACACCCTCAGCTTCTTCTTCAACCTCTCCTGGCCGATGTACTCGTCCAGGGTCCTGGGCCTTAGGGCGAGGTCCGGGTGCACTTCCACGCCCTTTCATGATAGCCTTTTCCCGTGCGCCGGACGGTTAAGGAGTTCCGTCACGCCAAGGGCCAGAGGCTCGTGTACCTCACCGCCTACGATTACCCCACGGCCCGCCTAGCTGAGCGGGCTGGGGTGGACGCCATCCTGGTGGGGGATTCCCTGGGCATGGTGGTGCTGGGCTATTCCTCCACGGTTCCCGTGAGCCTGGAGGAGATGCTCCACCACACCAAGGCGGCCCGGCGGGGGGCCCCGGACACCTTCTTGGTGGCGGACCTGCCCTATCTTTCCTATGCCACCCTGGACCGGGCCCTTTTCGCCGCCGAGCGGCTTCTCAAGGAAGGCGGGGCGGATGCGGTGAAGCTGGAGGGTGGGGAGGAGGTGGCGGAGATCGTCTTCGGGCTCAGCCGGGCGGGGGTGCCGGTCCTGGGCCACGTGGGCCTCACCCCCCAGACGGCGAGCCAGCTTGGGGGCTACAAGCTTCAGGGGAGGCGCCCCGAGGAGGCCGAGCACATCCTAAAAGGGGCCTTGGCCCTCGAGGAGGCGGGAGCTTACGGGGTGGTGCTGGAGATGGTGCCCAAGGACCTGGCCAGGGAGATCACGGAAAGGCTATCCATCCACACCGTGGGCATCGGGGCCGGCTCCCACACGGACGCCCAGATTCTGGTCTTCCACGACGTGGTGGGGCTTTACGGGGAGTTCAAGCCCCGGTTCGTGAAGCGGTATCTGGAGGGGGAAAGGCTCTTCCTCGAGGCCCTATCCCAGTACGTGCAGGAGGTGCGGGAGGGCGTGTTCCCCTCTGACGAGCACAGCTTCTAGGGGTAGGGTTTCCTCCCGCCCGGGCTTTTTATTCGCCCCAAGCGTTTGGAGATGGTCTATACTTTTGCAGGAGGGCGCTTTGGGTATGGAAGGGCCTATGCCCTCGCACCCCGGATCTTTGATCCGCAGGATCCTCCTTGCCCTACGCCAGGTGTTCCAGGCGGCCCCGCGGGAGGCGGCCTTGCTTTTGGGTCTTCTCGCCCTGGGCGGGCTCCTTCCGGTTGCGGTGCTGGGTCTCACCCGCACTCTGGTGGATGGCCTGGCGCGGGAACTGGGAAGGGGATCCCTTACGGACCTGTTCTGGCCCCTGGCGGGGCTGGCGACCTTCCCTGGTGGGCTTGACGGGCTTGTTGAAAATGGATTACCGTTATTGTGTGTTGGCCCTCGAGGTCCGGGACCTGTCCGTGCGCTTTGGGGAGTTCAGGGCCCTGGAGGGCGTCAGCCTGAAGGTGCCAGAGGGAGCCTTCGTGGCCATCGTGGGCCCCAACGGGGCGGGGAAGAGCACCCTCTTGAAGGCCATCCTGGGCCTTGTTCCCTTCCGGGGCGAGGTCAGGGTTTTGGGGCGTTCCTTGAGGGAAACCGATCCCCTGTGGTTCGGCTACGTGCCCCAGATCAAGACCTTTGACCGCTCCTTCCCGGCGCTTTCCCTGGAACTGGTGGCCACGGGTCTGAGGCGGCGCTGGCCCTTCCGCCTGTCCCCCTGGGAAAGGGAGGAAGCCCTTTCCGCCTTAAGGCGGGTGGGGGCGGAGGCACTGGCCTTCCGCCCCTTGGGCCGGCTTTCCGGGGGGCAGCTCCAACGGGTCTACCTGGCCCGGGCCCTCATCCGCCGGCCGAGGATCCTCCTTTTGGATGAGCCCGCCACCGGGGTGGACCGGGTGGGGGAGGTGGACCTCTACCGGTACCTGGAGGCCTACCAGGAGGAATCGGGGGCCACGGTGCTGATGATCACCCACGACTGGGAGGCCGCCCACCATGCCAGCCACGTCCTGGTGATGAACCGCAGGGTGGTGGGGTTTGGTCCGCCGGAGCGGGCCCTCACCGAGGAGTGCCTGCGCCAGGCCTTTGGGCACCTGGGCCATGCCCACGGGCTGTACCTAGGGGGTGGGCATGCTTGACGCCCTGGGTTATCCCTTTTTCCAGAGGGCCCTCCTTGCAGGGCTTTTGGTGAGCCTTCTTTCCGGATTGCTCTCCCCCTTCGTGGTGCAAAGGCGGCTTTCCTTCCTGGGGGATGGGCTTGCCCACGCCGCCTTCGCCGGGGTGGCCTTGGGGCTTTTCCTAAGGGGGGAGCCCCTTTGGTTTGCCCTGCCCTTCACCTTTCTGGTGGCCATGGCCATCACCCTGGTGAAGGAGAAGACCGAGCTTTCCGAGGACACCGCCATAGGGGTCTTCTTCGCTCTCTCCGTGGCCCTGGGGGCGGTCTTCCTCTCCAAGGCCCGGGGGTACGTGGGGGACGCCATGGGCTACCTCTTCGGCTCCCTTCTGGCGGTGGGGCCCGCGGACCTTTGGGCCATGGCCCTCCTCCTCTTCCTGGCCCTTTTCCTCCTTCCCCTGTGGGGGCCCTTGGCCTACGCCACCTTTGACCGGGAACTGGCCCTTTCCGACCGGGTGCCGGTGGTTCTCCACGACTACCTCCTTTCCGGCTTCCTTGCCGTGAGCCTGGTGCTGGCGGTGAAGGTGGTGGGGATTATTCTGGTGGCGGCTTTTTTGGTGATCCCCGGGGCGGCGGCCAGGCTCTTGAGCCGCACCTTTGCCGGGCTCACCCTTCTTTCCCTCCTCCTGGCCTCCTTTTCCACGGTGCTTGGCCTTTTCCTCTCCTTCCTCCTGGACTGGCCCAGCGGGGCCAGCATCGTGCTTCTGCAGGCGGCCTTGTTTGGCCTGGCCTTCGTGAAAACCGTATTTTCCGTGAGGAAATAAAGCCTTTGCGCTATACTGGGGGCATGTGGGTGTCCACGAAGGCCCAGTACGGCCTCAGGGCCCTGGTGGAGATTGGCCTCAAGGCCCCGGAGGCGGTGCCCCTTAAGGAGGTGGCGGAGGCTCAGGGCATCAGCCAGCACTACCTGGAGCAGATCGCGGCCCAGCTTAGGCGCTCCGGGTTCATCCGCTCCGTGCGGGGGGCCAGGGGGGGCTACCGCCTGGCCCGTCCCCCCGAGAGGGTGACGGCCCTCGAGGTGGTGGAGGCCCTCGAGGGCAGCCTGGCCCCGGTTTCCTGCATCGAGGACCCGGAGTCCTGCGCCAAGGTGGGGCAGTGCTCCACCGAGCTCCTCTGGAAGCGGGTGGATCTGGCCATGCGCCAGGTCCTGGGGAGCACCACCTTGAAGGACCTCATCGAGGAGCGGAAGCTCATCGAGGCCAAGCGCTTGATCCAGCTCCAGCCCGCAGGCTAGGCAAAGGGTCTTAGGAAGGGCTGCCAGGGCTTGCCCCTGGCAAAGGGAATGGAGGGCAAGGAGGAAACCTTGGCTTTGGTCTATCTGGACTACGCGGCCACCACGCCCCTGGACCCCGAGGTCCAGCAGGCCATGCGCGAGGTGGAGGGAATCTTCGGCAACCCGAGTAGCATCCACCGCTTTGGCCAGGAAGCCAGAAGGGTGCTGGAGGGAGCCCGGGAGCGGATCGCAAGCCTCCTGGGGGTGCGCCCCAGAGAGGTGGTCTTTACCGGTTCGGGTTCCGAGGCGGATGCCCTGGCCCTCTTGGGGGTGGCCTTGGCCAAGGGGAAGGGGCATGTGGTGAGCACGGAGGTGGAGCACTCCGCGGTCCTGGGGGCCTTGCGGCTTCTTGAGCGCCTGGGTTTTGCCGTGACCCGGCTCAGGCCCGACCGCTTGGGCCTGGTTTACCCGGAGCAGGTGGAGGAGGCCCTGAGGCCCGACACCATCCTGGTGAGCGTCATGGCCGCCAACAACGAGCTCGGCACCCTCTACCCCATCCGGGAGATGGCCGAGATCGCCCACGCCCACGGAGCCCTTTTCCACACGGATGCCGTGCAGGCCGTGGGCCAGGTGCCTTTCCGGGTGGATGAGGTGGGGGCGGACCTGGTTTCCCTAAGCGCCCACAAGTTCTATGGGCCGAAGGGGATTGGAGCCCTTTTGGTGCGCCAGGGGGTGGACCTCTTCCCCCTGGTGCCGGGCAAGCAGGAGGGAGGAAGACGGGGGGGCACGCAAAGCCCAGTCCTGGCCCATGGGATGGCGGTGGCCCTGGAGAAGGCCTTAAGGCTCTTGCCGGAGGAGTCCTCCCGGCTTCTCGCCTTGAGGCGGCGCCTCGAGGCGGGCTTGCTTTCCGTGGAAGGGGTGGAGCTCAACGGCCACCCGGAGCGCCGCCTTCCCAAGCTGGTCAACGTGACGGTGAAGGGCGCGGATGGGGAGGCCTTGCTTCTCGCCATGGACCTCATGGGGGTGGCGGTTTCCTCGGGCTCGGCCTGTTCGGCGGGGAGCCTCGAGCCCTCCCATGTCCTCCTGGCCATCGGACGCTCCCCGAGGGAAGCCCGGGCCTCCTTGCGCTTCTCCCTGGGACGCTACACCACGGAGGCCGAGGTGGACCGGGCGGTGGAGGTCTTCAGGGAGGCGGTGGCCCGGGCGCGGGCCTAAAGCTAAGGCTGCCTTTTGGCAAACTCTTCGCGGAGTTCCCGCCTGAGGATCTTCCCCACGCTGGTTTTGGGCAGGCTATCCCGGAACTCGATGATGCGGGGAACCTTGTAGGCGGCGAGGTTTTGCCGGCAGAAGGTTTCGATGTCCTTTTCCGTGACCTTGCCCTTATACCCTTCCTTGAGGACGATGAAGGCGGCCACGGTTTCCCCGCGGTAGGGGTCGGGTACGCCCACCACGGCGGCTTCCTGGACGGCTTCGTGCTGGTAGAGGACCTCTTCCACCTCGCGGGGGTAGATGTTGTAGCCGCCGGCGATGATCATGTCCTTTTTGCGGTCCACGATGTAGAAGTAGCCGTCCTGGTCCATTCGGGCCATATCCCCGGTGAAGAGCCAGCCGTCCTGGAGGGCCTTTTGGGTTTCCTCGGGGCGGTTCCAGTAGCCCTTCATGATGTTGGGGCCTTTGACGACGAGTTCGCCCACCTCTCCCATGGGGACTTCCTTACCCTCCTCGTCCACCACCTTGGCCTCCACGCTGGGCAGGGGCATGCCGATGGAGCCCTTTTTGATCTCCCCCTGGACAGGGTTGGAGTGGGTCACGGGGCTTGCCTCGGAGAGGCCGTAGCCCTCGATGAGCCGGGCCCCGGTGAACTCCTCAAAGCGCTTGGCCACCTCCACCGGCAGGGGAGCGGCTCCGGAGAGGCAGATGCGGATGCTCTTTACGTTTCGTTTCTCGATTCCCGGGAAGTTGTTGAAGGCCACGTAGAGGGTGGGTACTCCGGGGAAGTGGGTGACCTGGTGCTTTTCTATAGCCTCCACGATGGCGTGGATCTCCGGCCTGGGCAGGAGGACGATCTTGTAACCGGAGTAGATGCCGTAGTTCATGGCCACGGTCATGCCGTAGACGTGGAAAAAGGGCAGGGCTCCCAGCATCACTCCTTTGCCCAGGAGTTCCTTGGAGGTGGAATCCCAGGCGTCGACCTGTAGGACGTTTGCTACCAGGTTCCGGTGGGTAAGCATGGCGCCCTTGGAGATCCCCGTAGTGCCCCCTGTGTACTGCAAAAGGGCCAGGTCCTCAGGATCAGCGGGATGGGGGGTGGCGGGGGGATGCTTCAGGAGGTCCAGGAAGGCGTGGAATCCTTCCCGTTTGGGAAAGCCCAGGGGAAGCTTGTCCCGCTTCGCCTTTAAGGGGTAAAGGAGGGTTTTGGGGAAGGGGAGGAAGTCCTTGATGCCCGTGACCACGGTGAGCTTCACCGGAGTTTCCCCCTCCACCTCCAGGAAGCGGGGTAGGAGGTGGTCCAGGATGACCAGGGTTCCCGCCCCCGAGTCCTTGAGCTGGTGCCTCAGCTCCCGTGGGGTGTAGAGGGGGTTCACGTTGACTCCCACGCCCCCCGCCAGAAGGGTGCCGTAGAAGGCGATGACGAACTGGGGGGTGTTGGGGAGCATGATGGCCACCCGGTCGCCAGGCTTCACTCCCAGGGCCTTAAGCCCCTCGGCGAAGCGTCGGGATTTCTCCCATAGCTCCGCATAGGTAAGGGTCTTGCCCAGAAAATCCAGAGCTACGTGTTGGGCGTAACGGCTTGCGCTATTTTCCAGGAAGCGCCACAAGGGGATGGGGGGAACCTCCACCTCTGGGGGAACCCCAGGATCGTAGTGGGCGAGCCAGGGTCTAGAGCCTACGTGGTCCATACTGACCTCCTTGGGGCCCAGGTTACCAAAAACTTTATACCGCGTTCAAGACCATGGGCCGGTGTAGCATGGATAGGGAGGTTTCCTATGCGCTTCCGCGACCGCAGGCACGCTGGGGCTCTTCTGGTGGAAGCCCTGAAGCCCTTGGGTCTAGAACGCCCTGTGGTTTTGGGCATCCCTCGAGGCGGGGTGGTGGTGGCGGATGAGGTGGCCAAAGGCCTGGGGGGGGAGCTGGATGTGGTCCTGGTGCGCAAGGTGGGGGCTCCGGGCAATCCGGAGTTCGCCCTGGGGGCGGTGGGGGAAAAGGGGGGCATGGTCTTGAAGCCCTATGCCCTCCAGTACGCCGACCAAAGCTACCTGGAGCGGGAAGCGGCCAGGCAGAAGGACGTGATCCGCAAGCGGGCCGAGCGCTACCGGAAGGTGAGGCCAAAGGTACCCCTTGCGGGCCGGGATGTGGTGCTGGTGGATGACGGCATCGCCACCGGTTCCACCATGGAGGCGGCCTTGGCCGTGGTCCTCTCGGAAAAACCCCGGCGGGTGGTGGTGGCGGTGCCCGTGGCCAGCCCGGATGCGGTGGAGAGGCTGAAGGATCAAGCCGAGGTGGTGGTGCTCTCCACCCCACCGGACTTCGCCGCCGTGGGGGCCTACTTCATGGACTTCGGTGAGGTCACCGATGAGGAAGTGGAGGGCCTTTTGCTACAATGGTCGGCATGAAGCCCGTGGTCAAGCAGGGGGCCAGCGTGGAGGCCCGTCCCGTGGAGCGGGGGGAGAAGGCCTTTATCCAGGTGCTCATCGGCCCTGAGGATGGAGCCCCCCACTTCATCACCCGCAAGTTCACCATCCTGCCGGGGGGAAGGATTCCCAAGCACAAGCACCCCAGCATCGAGCACGAGCAGTACGTGCTCTCCGGGCGCATGAAGATCTACCTGGGCGACGAGGTGAGGGAGGTGGCGGCTGGGCAGGCGGTCTACATCCCCCCGGACACGCCCCATGCCTATGTGAACGAGGGGGATAAGCCGGTGGAGTTCCTCTGCGTCATCCCCAAGACCAACGCCTACGCCACCGAGTGGCTGGAGGACTAGGGTTTCTGGGGTCCCCGCTGGGGTGCTTAGCCCCAGCGGGGTTTTCTAGGCGCGCACCTCTTGCCGCTGGAAGGCCACGTAGGCCAGGGTGAAGAGGAGGATCACCAGGGCCATGAGGCCGGTGAGCTGGGGCCAGATCAGGAGGAGGCTTTGGGAGAGGGGAAGGGGGGTTCCCAGCACCGCTCCCTCCAGCTGGGTGATGAGGATGGGGCCCAAGGAGCGCACCGCCGGGTTAAGCACAGCGGTGAGGGTTTCCGCGTAAAGGGTGTTGGGGGAGAGGCGGGAGATCCAAAGGGCCAGGTTGGCCTGCCTGAGCTGGCTTTCCGGGTCAAAGGGGTCGGCCTGAAGGAGAAGGGCGCTTGCCGCCAGGTCGGTGAGGATGGGGAAGAAGACGGCGAAGAAGAGCCAGACCCCGATGGCGGCTAGGGCGGCGGTGGCCGGCTGGCGAAAGAGGACGGAGAAGAGGAGGCCCAAGGCCAGCCAGAAGCCCGCATAGGCCAAGGTGGCCAGGAGAAAGAGGAAGGCCCGGGCCATCTCCTCGCCTCCGGGGGGCACTCCCAGGGTGAAGAGGCCCAGGCCCACCACTAGGAGGAAGAGGGCGGTGAGGAGCACGGCCAGGGTGCCGAGCCCCGCAAGGAACTTGCCGAAGAGGAGGGCGTCCCGGTAGATGGGCTGGGAGAGGATACGGGAAAGCGTTCCCCTGGCGTACTCCCCGTTCACCGCATCGAAGGCCAAGGCAATGGCCGCCAGGGGTACGAAGAAGGAGAGGAAGCCCACGAAGGAGGGCAGGGGGTCCTGGGCGGTGGTGAGGAGCTTCAGGTAGAGGTAAGGGTCCTCCCCCACGGTCTGGCGCAGGGTCTGGGTGCCGGTGTACACGGCGGCCAGGGCGGAAAGGAGGATCAACCCCTCCAGAATGCGCATCCTCAAGCCCGTGAGGTGGTCGGCCATCTCCTTGAAGAAAACCGCCCAAAGCCCGGTCCAGGGGGAGCCTTCACGCCGCATGGGCCACCTCCTTGAAGTAGTGGGCGTAGACCTCGTCCAGGCTGGGACGGCGGAGGGAGAGGCTTAGAAGCTCGCCCTGCTCCACGGCTATCCGGGCCAGCTCCGGCCGGAGGTCCCGGCTGGAGAGAATCCGGTACCGTCCTCCCTCCGCTGCCACCCGGGCCACGCCTTCCAGGCGGCGGAAGGCTTCCTCGAGGCCCGGGCTGGCCTCCACCAGGATCTCGTACCCACCCCCTAAGACCCTTTGCGCCAACTCCTCCACGGTGCCCAAAAGGGCGAGGTGCCCTTTATGGAAAAGCCCCACCCGGTCGCAGACCTCCTGCACCTGGTGCAGGAGGTGGCTGGAGAGGAGGATGGTGATGCCCTCCGCCTTCAGGCCCTTGATGAGCTCCAGAAACTCCCGGGCGGCCTCGGGGTCCAGGCCCAGGGTGGGCTCGTCCAGGATGGCCACCTTAGGCCTCTTCAGGAGCACCTCCGCAAGCCCGAGGCGCTGCCGCATCCCCCGGCTGAAGGCGGAAACCCGCCGGTCCCGCACCTCCCACAGGCCCATGCGCTTGAGCACCTCCTCTATGCGGGCCCTAGCCTCGGCCTCGGGGAGGCCCAAAAGGCGGGTGGTGTAGCGCAGGTTCTCCCAGGCGGTGAGCTCCCCGTAAAACCCCACCTGGTCGGGGAGGTAGCCCACTTGGCTCTTCACCTTTAAGGGTTCCCGCATGGGATCCAATCCCAGAACCCGGGCCTCGCCCCGGGTGGGCTCGGTGAGGCCCAGGAGCATGAGGATGGTGGTGGTCTTCCCCGAGCCGTTAGGCCCCAGGAGGCCGAAGACCTCCCCTTCCTGCACCTCCAGGTTCAGGTCCTCCACGGCCACCACCCGCCCGTAGCGCTTGGTGAGGCCATGGGTTTCGATGACCGCCATGCTACCTCCGGCCGAAGCGGTTCACGGCGAAGCCCAGGACCAGAAGGGCCACGGCCATGATGCCCACCCCCACCAGGCCCCAGAGGCTGGAGCGCACCACGGTGGCCCGGTAATCCAGGCTCTCGGAAAGGCCATCGGACCCGGAAAGGCTGAGGGTCACCATATAGTCCCCCGTCACCGCCTTGGGGGAGGGCTTGATGCGGGCGGTTACCTCCTGCTCCTGGCCGGGGTCCAGGGCGTCCAGCTTATCCGGCTCAAACTTCACCTCCCAGCCCGAGGGCTCCATGGCGCTAAAGGACAGGTTCTTGGCCGGGGCGCTACCCTCGTTCTTCACCACAAGCTTCACCGCGTTTTCCCGGCCCGCCACCACCTGTCCGGAAAGCCGCCCCTCCTTGGTGGTGAAGCGCACCTCGGGCCGGCCCGTGACCTCGAGGGTCAAGGCCAGTTCCGCCTTGGCTTCCCCGGCGGCTGCCCTCAAGGTGAGGCCGTAGGTGTCCGCCTTGGTGTCCTTGGGCAGGGAAACTTCCACATCCAGGTCCTTGCTCTCCCCGGCCTTGATGGGCAGGCTGGTCACCTGCTGGCTGGAGAAGGCGGGGGTGAAGGTCACCTGCCAACCCTTGGGGGCCTCGTACTCCAGGGAGACCAATAAGTCGCGGTCGGACTCGTTTTTCAGGGTCACCCGGTAGCGGAAGGAGCTAGTGGGAGGACCCTTGAGGATTGGGAGCTCCGCCTCGAGGCTAAGCCTCTGAGGCAGGCCCTGCCCCACCACCAGGCCGATGGGAAGGCTGGCGGTATGGCCAAGCCCCTCAGCCCGCACCAGGAAGCGGTAGGTGCCGGGCTTCACCTCCTTGGGAGGCTGGAGGCGAAGGGTAAGGGTAGCCTCCCCGTCAGGGGCCAGGTAGACCGCCCGCACCAGGCGACCCCCGCCGATGAGGCTTGCCTGCCAGCCTTGCGGGGCCTCGGCCACCTGGACCCGCACCACCCCGGGGGGAAGGCCATAGTTCTTGAGGGTGAGGGTCAGGTTGACGCTCTCCCCGGGTTGCACCCCGATCTCCGGATAGGAGGTGCCTAGAGAAAGACCGCGAAAGCCCTGGGCTTGGGCTAAGGCCACGCCGAATCCCAGAAGAACCAGGGTGAGTAGCTTGCGCACCATACCTAAGCCTCCTCCTATAAGCTAGAGAGGAAGGATGAGTCCAAAATGAAAACCCCGGGGCAAGCCCGGGAAAGGGGGGCAGTTTTCCTAGCTCACCCGCGCCTCGAGGTACTCCCGCTCCCCCAGGACGATCTTCCGGGCCAGCTCGGGGTCCTTGGGAAACTCCTTGCCCCGATTGATCATGTAGGTTTCGTAGCGGCCGATCTCGAAAACCGCGGTGAGCTTCCTGAGCACCTGGGCCATGTCAAAGGCCTTGCAGGAGAAGATGTCGATGGAAAGGAAGCGCTTTTTGGGGAAGGTGTGGATGGCGATGTGGCTTTCGGCGATGATCACCACCCCGGTCACCCCGTCCTCCCCCTCGGGGCCGTAGCTGTAGACGAAGGGGGGAAGCACCTTGGTCATCTCCATCTCCTCGGGGAGCTCATCCAGAACGCGGCGCACCAGCTCGGCGTCCCGGAGCTTTTCGGGATTGGCGTCGTAGCCGTCCACCATCAGATGCGGTCCGAATCCAAAGAGTTCCATCCTGACCACCTCCTTCCCGTGCCCCCCGGGGTATCCCCCCGCGGCACGCCCCCCATTATGCCCCCCCCTCCCCCCCCTGTCAATACCTTGTCCCCTGGCGGGAAAACCCCCTTTTGCTCCCCCTGGGGGTGGCCCCGGGGAAGGGGGGAAGGGGAGGTGGAGGGAAGCTCCCTTCCATGCGCCTCTTATACGGGGATGGGGTATGGATGAGGGGGAAATAAGCCCCAGACGGTGGTTTCCTTAAGAAAGGTGGTATGATATCCCCGGCAAGGAGGTGCCATGTACAGGGGAAGAGAAGGGCAGTGGGCGTTTTACCTGCACCGGATCTCAGGCCTGGGCATTCTGGTCTTCCTCATGCTCCACGTGGCCAACATCGCAAGCGCCATGTGGGGCCCGGAGGTGTCCAACGCCCTCATGAAGTTCTACCACCAGCCGGTTTTCCAGATAGGGCTTCTTCTTCTCATCGCCGGGGTGCTTTACCACGGGTTCAACGGGCTCAGGATCATCCTCATGGACTTCACCGCCTGGGGGGTGCGCTACCAGCGGCAGCTTTGGTACGGGGTCTGGGTTCTTTTCGTAATCTTCTACCTTCCCTTCCTTTTGAAGATCGGAGGGGGCATCCTGGGGGGTAGCCATGGCGATTAAGTCCAAGCGCTATGAGGAAGCCCGCCTCGAGGCCAGCACCAACCTGGAGCTTTACTGGTGGGTCTTCATGCGCATCTCCGGGGTGGTGTTGGTCTTCCTGCTCATCGGCCACATGTGGATGAACTCCGTCATCACCGATCTCAACAGCATTGACTACGAGTACGTGGCCAAGAGACTTTCCCAGACCACCTGGAAGATCTACGACCTTTTGATCCTGGCCTTGGGCCTCTTGCACGGGGCCAACGGGCTTAGGTATGTGCTGGACGACTGGATTCGGAACCCGTCCAGGCGCTTCTGGACCAAGGTGGTGCTCTACAGCCTCATCGCCTTTCTTTTCTTCCTGGGGAGCCTTTCCCTTCTCAATCACGATTTCGGGGTGAACTAGTATGGCGCACAGACACGAGGTCATCGTGGTAGGCGCAGGTGGGGCGGGCCTGGCTACGGCCCTCTATGCGGCTAGGGAAGGTGCGGACGTGGCGGTGGTCACCAAGCTCTACCCCACGCGAAGCCACACGGGGGCGGCCCAGGGAGGGATAGGGGCGGCCCTGGGCAACGTGGAGGAGGACCACTGGGAGTGGCACATGTTCGACACGGTGAAGGGAGGGGACTACCTCACCGACCAGGATGCCGCCGAGGTCTTCGCCAAGGAGGTGATCGAGGCGGTCCTGGAGCTGGAGCACATGGGCCTTCCCTTTGACCGGCTCCCCAACGGCAAGATCGCCCAGCGCCGATTTGGCGGCCACACCAAGGACTGGGGCAAGGCCCCGGTGCACCGGGCGGCCCACGCCGCCGACCGCACCGGGCACATGATCCTCCAGACCCTCTACCAGCAGTGCGTGAAGCACAACATCACCTTCTACAACGAGTTCCACGTCACCGATGTCATCGTTGAGGACGGGGTGGCCAAGGGTCTGGTGGCCTACGAGCTGGCCACGGGAGAACTTCACCTCTTCCAGGCCAAGGCCATCGTCATCGCCTCGGGGGGCTTTGGCCGCATCTACAAGGTGACCTCCAACGCCTACACCCTCACCGGGGACCTGCAGGCCATCCTCTACCGCAAGGGGCTTCCCCTCGAGGACATGGAGTTCTACCAGTTCCACCCCACGGGGCTTTACCCCCTGGGCATCCTCCTCACCGAGGGGGCCAGGGGGGAGGGGGGTATCCTGAGGAACGCCCTGGGGGAGCGCTTCATGGAGCGCTATGCCCCCACCATCAAGGACCTGGCTCCCAGGGACATGGTTTCCCGGGCCATGTACCTGGAGGTGCGGGAGGGCCGGGGGGTGGGTCCCAAGAAGGACCACGTGCTCCTGGACCTCACCCACCTGCCCCCTGAGGTCATCGAGAAGAAGCTTCCCGACATCACCGAGTTCAGCCGCATCTACCTGGGGGTGGACCCCTTGAAGGAGCCGGTGCCGGTGATGCCCACCGCCCACTACGCCATGGGGGGGATTCCCACCACCCTCTGGGGCCAGGTCATCCGGGACGAGAACAACACCGTGGTACCCGGGCTTTACGCTGCCGGGGAAGCGGCTTGCGTGAGCCTGCACGGGGCCAACCGCCTGGGGACCAACTCCTTGGGGGATCTGGTGGTCTTTGGCCGGCGCGCCGGGATCCATGCAGCCCGCTTCGCCAAGGATGCCGACTACCACGAGCTCACCGAGGAGCACCTGGGCGAAAGCCGCGAGCGCATTGAGCGCATCAAGAACTCCACGGGCAAGGAGAAGGTGGCGGCGCTCCGGGCCGAGCTCCAGCAAACCATGATGGACAACGCCTCCGTCTTCCGCACCGGGGAGCTCTTGGCCAAGCAGGTGGAGATTCTGAAGGAGCTCATGGACCGCTACCGGAACATCTCCATTGACGACAAGGGGGATGCCTACAACACCGAGCTGGTGGAGGCCCTGGAGCTTGGGTATCTCCTCGAGGTTTCCGAGGCCCTGGTGCACTCCGCTTTGAACCGCACTGAGTCCCGCGGGGCCCATGCCCGGGAGGACTACCCCGAGCGGGACGATGCCAACTGGCTCAAGCACACCCTGGCCTACAAGGTGGCCGACGGCAAGGTGACCTTCCGCTACAAGCCCGTGGTCCTGGGCCGCTTTGAGCCCAAGGCCCGCACCTACTAGGAGGCGCCATGCAGGTAACCCTGAAGATCCTTCGCTTTGACCCCGCCAAGGACCAGAAGCCCACCTGGCACACCTACCAGGTGGAGGCCGAGCCTTGGGACCGGGTTTTGGACCTCCTCCACAAGGTGAAGTGGGACCAGGACGGCACCCTGGCCTTCCGCCGGAGCTGTGGGCACGGCATCTGCGGCTCCGACGCCATGCTCATCAACGGCAGAAACCGCCTGGCCTGCAAGACCCTGGTGAAGGACCTGGGGAACGTGATCACCGTGGAACCCATCCGGGGCCTGCCGGTGGAGAAGGACCTCATCGTGGACATGGAGCCCTTCTTCGCCGCCTACCGGGCGGTGAAGCCCTACCTCATCAACGACGAGCCTCCCCCGGCCCGGGAGCGCCTGCAAAGCCCAGAGGAACGGGAGCGGTTTGACCACGGCACCAAGTGCATCCTCTGCGCCAGCTGCACCACCAGCTGCCCTGTCTTCTGGGTGAACGGGACGTATCTGGGTCCTGCCGCCATCGTGCAGGCCCACCGGTTCATCTTCGACTCCCGCGACCGGGGAAAGCGGGAACGGTTCAAGGCCCTGGGCTCGGGAAGCGGGGTTTGGCGTTGCCGCACCGCATACAACTGCACCGAGGCCTGCCCCCGGGATATCCCCGTAACCCAGCTCATAGAGGAGGTCAAGCGGGCCATCCTCTTTGACCGCTTCTAGAAGCAATCCTCTCCTGGTGCCCCACCCTGGCGAGGCCAGGGTGGGGTGGCATCAGGGGGTGAGCCGGTGCCGGTCCCTGGGGAAGGCCCGGGCGTAGCGCACGTTGGGAAGGCCGAGAAGCTTTTGCGTGAGCCTTTCTGCCCCGATGGCGAAACCCCCGTGGGGGGGCATGCCGTACTTGAAGACCTCCAGGTAGCCCTTAAAGCCCTCGAGGTCCATGCCCTTGGCCTTTAGGCTTTCCACCAGATCCTGGTAGCGGTGGATCCTCTGGCCCCCGGAGGTGATCTCCAGGCCCCGGAAGAGGAGGTCAAAGCTCCTTGTGGTGCTGTCCTCCTCGGGATAGGTGTAGAAGGGCCTAAGGCTTCGGGGGTAATGGGTGATGAAGAGCCAGTCCGAACCCCACCGCTCCTTTGCGTACTGGCCCAGGAGGCGCTCCGCTTCCTCGGAAAGGTCCTGGCCCACGGGGTAGCCCAGTTCTTCCTTGAGGATTCTCCTGGCCTCGGCGTGGGTCAGGCGGGGGATTTCCTTGGGGAAGGAGGGCCACTCGGCTTCCAAAAGCCGGATCTCGTTTCCGGCGCTGGAAAGGGCTTCCTCCAGCATCTCCTGAAGGAGGTTTTCCTCAAGCCGCATGAGGTCCTCCTCCCCCCCGATGAACCCCATTTCCACGTCCAGGGAGAGGTACTCGTTCAGGTGGCGGCTGGTGTTGTGCTCCTCCATGCGCCAGACCGGGGCCACCTCGTAGACGCGCTCAAACACCCCCACCATGATCTGCTTGTAAAGCTGGGGGGACTGGGCCAGGTAGGCCCGGTACTCGAAGTAGTCCACCCCGAAAAGCCCCGAGCCTCCCTCGGCCCCGGCCCGCACCACCTTGGGGGTGAAGATCTCCGTGAAATCCTGCCGGTCTAGGTACCGCCTAAAACCCCGCACCAAGGCCGCCTGCACCCTGAGGGGAGCGCGGGCCTTCTCCCCCCTTAGGGTGACGTAGCGGTATTCCAGAAGGGTGTCGGGGCTTGCCCGCCATTCCTCCTTGGGGATCTCCACCGGGGTGGGCTCCAGGGCAGGGGAGAGGATCTCTATTTCCTTTGCCTGCACCTCGAGGCCCCCTGGGGCCTTGGGGTTTTCCACCACCTGGCCCCTTACCCGGAGGCTGCTTTCCGGCAGGGGAAGTTTCTGCCCACCGGTCACCACCTGCACGATGCCGCTTCGGTCCCGTAGCAATAAGAACTGCACCTTGCCCAGGTCCCGCCGCCAGTGGAGAAAGCCCAAAAGCTCCACCTCTTCGCCCACATGCTTCTTCAAGTCCCGTACCAGAGCCCGCATGCTCCCTCCTCTTAAGGTTTGACCCCCCCGGCCATGGGGGACCGGGGGGGCCGGATGGCCTTGCCCCCCGTCTAGGCGTCATTACCCTGGGGCAGACGCATATTGCCCTTGAGTTTAGGGGGTTTCTTCCCCTAGGTCAAGGCGCTCAAAGGCCAGGACCAGGCTGGGGAGGTCCTGAGGGTCCGCCACAGCGAAGAAGTTCTCCTCCACCTGGTACCGGGCTGCCCACTCCCCTGCCACCCCGGCCAGGTTCAAGGGCTTTGCCTCTTCCCTCAGGAAGCGGAGGCGCCTTAGGCGCACGTCCCCCGCCTCGGAGTAGAAGACCTGGTAGAGCAAGCCCCCCCGGCGCTTCTCCCCGTAGAAGCCCCCTTCTATGGGGCTTATCTCGTAGCCTAGGGCCTTAAGGGCTTCCATCCAGCACCTCGAGGGCCGAGGGATCCTCCAGGACGATCTCGTAGTAGCCGGCGTAAAGCACGATGCGCCCCCTGGCCCTTACCTTCTTGCCCAGGTAGCTTTGGGGGAAGGGTTGCCGGAAGAGGGCGTAGCTCCTTGGGAAGACCACCAGCCTCAGGTCGCTTTCCCCGGGTCCGAACCGGAGGAAGGCCACGGTGCCCCGGTCTTCCACCTGCTGAATCACCCCTTCCACCGTGGCTATACGGCCAAAGTACTTAGGGGCATCTTGCCAGGGAATGACCCCTTCCAGGGGCGGTAGGGCAAAGGGGTTTTCGGTAAGCCCTGCCTGGAAGTCCCTTTCCATCACGGAAAGGAGCCTGGCGAAGGCCTCGGGGGCTTCCCTGCGGGTGAAGCGCACGGAAAGCTCCCGGTTGGCGTTCAAGGAGTTGGCGCTCAGGTTCAGGCTTCCCACGAGGGCCACCTCCCCGTCCACCACCAGGGCTTTGGCGTGCACGTAGGGATCGGGTAGGAAGCGGAGATCCGCCCCGGCCCGCCTTAGCTCCTCCGCTCCTGCCAGGAAGTAGGTGTCCCCGGGCTCCTGCGGGCTTCCCACCAGGCGGACCCGGACCCCTCTGGCCAAGGCTTCCTTGAGGGCGGCCACCACCTCGGGATCGGCCATGGCCTGTTGCTCGAGGAAAACCTCCCTCTTGGCCCCACGGATCAGGGCGAGGAGGGTTTCCCGGGCGTTGCCCTCCTTGACCCCGCCCAGGATGCGGCTTGGAGCCCAGACGAGAAGCGCCTGGGAGAGATCCAGCCTTTTCCCTTCCCAGTCCGCTTCAAAGACCCTTACCACCTCCGCCACCTGCCTGGGATCGTCTAGGATGAGGGCGTACTCCCGGTTGGCGGTAAAGGAGCTGCCCGTGAGGTTCATGGTGCCCACCCAGGCCCGCTTGCGGTCCACCACCAGGCTTTTCTCGTGGACGAAGACGAAGCGGAAGGGGGTGGTGAGCTTGACGTCTACGCCCCGTTCCTTCAGGGCCTGGAATACCGTGAGGTCCATCCGTCCCCCGGAGGGCTCCCGCTCCAAAAGGACCTTTACCTTCACGCCTCGGGCCACAGCCTCCCCCAAGGCGTCCACCACGTCCAGGCGGCTTGGGGTCCAGAGGTACATCTTCACCAGGATCTCCTCCCGGGCCGAGGCAATGAGGTCCAGTAGCGGCTTGACCCCGTCCTCCGGCTCCACCACCAACCTGGGGGCGGCCAGGGCGGTTAGGAGGAGGAAGAAAAGAAGTAAAAAGAGATTTCTCATACCGCCTTTCATTCTGACCCATGGGGGTCAGGGAGGGGTCAGGAAGCTTGCAAACAGAGGGCGGGGGCTATGTCCAGCGGAAGCAGGTTTCCGCGTTCTGGTCGGTGATGGATTCCATTTCCTCCAGGGCCACTCCCCGCACCTCCGCAAGCCTATTCAGGGTGTGGCGCACGTAGTGGGGAAGGTTGCGCTTTCCCCGGTGGGGTTCTGGGGGCAGGAAAGGGGTGTCGGTTTCCACCAGGAGCTTGTCCAGGGGAAGCCTTTGGGCGGCTTCCCGGAGGGCCTGGTTTTTCTTGTAGGTGAGGGGGCCTGCGAAGCTGAAGTAGGCTCCCACCTCGAGGCCCGCTGCCTCGAGGGCCGGGTGCCCGCCAAAGGCATGGAGGACCACCCTTTTGGGTCGGTGGGCGAGGAGCCAGGCGGCCAGGTCTTCCTCCGCTTGCCCATCCTTGCTCCGCACATGGAGCACCAAGGGTAGTCCGAGCTCCTCAGCCAGGGTTGCTTGGAACTCCAGGGCCTTGAGCTGGGCGGGCTTGGTTTCGGGGGTCCAGTAATAGTCCAGGCCGCTTTCCCCAATGGCCCGCACCCGGGGGTGACGGGCGTAATACCTTAGAGCCTCTTCCACCTCGGGGGAGAGAAGATGGGCCGAGGTGGGGTGGAGGCCCACCGCGGCGTACACATTGTCCTGGGCCAGGGCCAGGGTCCTTTCCCAACGGGTGGGGTCTACCCCCAGGGTGAGGATGGCCCTAAGTTCCGGAAAGTGGGCTTTAGCGTCTTCCAGCTCGGCTTCTTCCAGGAAATCCAGGTGGGCGTGGGTGTCGGTCATGCGTTCTCTTCGTCCTCTACCAGGATCCAGATTCGCTTAAGGGGAAGTTCGGCCTTAAGTTCCTCAGGCAGACGTTCGTAGCTCTCCAGGCAAAAGGCCTCGGTTTCCCCTCTCTTCCCCGCCCGCACCAACCAGAGGGCCATGTCTTCAATCTAGCATGGGAAGTCCCCCACCCTAGCCACCCAGCCCGGTTGTGTAGATTGAAGCTATGCAGCGGCTTTGGTCCCTCCTCCTCTTGCTGGGAGCCTGTGCCCCCGCTCTGGTGGGGGTGGACCCCCAAAGGCTGCCGGACCCCAGGGACTGGGACCCCAAGCCCGCCCAGATGGAATGGTGGTACGCCTCGGGCTGGGTGGAGCCCTATGCCTTCCACTTCGCCTTTTTCAAGGCCTACGCCCCTCCTGCTTACCGCATCCTGGGCCTTCCGGGAAGCCTCTTCGGCCCTTTCCACGTTGCCCACCTGGCCCTGACCGACCTTCGTACCGGAGAGAGGATCTTCCTGGAGGTTTCCGACCAGGACCTCCTGGCTCCCCGGGGCCGGGTGGAGGCAGGCCCTGACCTGGAGGTTTCCGGCTGGCGGTTCTACCGGGAGGGTGGGGCCTTCCGCCTCCTGGCGGGCCCGGTGGACCTCCGCTTCCTTCCCCTGAAGCCCCCCGTGGTCCACCCTCCGGGCTACTCCGGTACCGAGGAAACCGGGCGGCTCTATTACCAGTCCTACACCCGGGTGGAGGCCTGGGGCCGGATCCGGGGCGAGGAGGCCCGGGGAGAAGCCTGGATGGACCACCAGTGGGGGGAGCAGCTTTCGGGGGTGGGCACCACCTGGGACTGGATCAGCCTCCACCTCTCCGATGGCTCCGAGCTCATGGCCTACCAGGTGAAGAACCGCCAGGGGCAGGTGGTGCAGGTCCTGGGGAGCCGGGTGGATCCCTTGGGGAAGGTGGAGGAGGTGGAGCTCCGCTTCCTTCCCCAGGAGCGCTGGCCAAGCCCCTCGGGCCGCACGTATACCCTGGCCTGGCGCCTCCAGGGGCCGGGGGTGGATCTGGAGGTTCGCCCCGTCTTCGCGGAGGGGGAGATCCTATCCCGCACCACCCGGGTGGCCTACTGGGAGGGGCCAGTGGTGGGGGAAGGCATCCTCAAGGGCTACCCCGTCCGGGCCCGGGGGATGGGGGAGTTCGTGGCCGGGCCTTGGCGGCCTTAGGGTGCGCGTGCTAAGCTAAAGGAGGTTTAGTGCGTGGGTGATATTTATGAGTCTACGCGTGCTCGGCGTCAACGCATCGGCACGGACGGACGGGTTTACGGCAGAGTTGTTGGACGAGGTTCTGGAAGCCGCTAGGCGCCAGGGAGCCACCACCGAGCGCCTGGACCTGGTGCGGTACCCCTTCCCCTTCTGCGTGGGGAACTACTCCCAAGACCCTACTTCCTGCGGCCCGGACACCTGCGTGCAGGGACCCTGGGATGGGTTCGGCAAGATAGCGGACAAGCTCGTCCAGGCGGACGCGGTGGTTTTCGCCACGCCGGTCTACTGGTTTAGCGTTTCCGCCCGGATGAAGGCCCTTTTGGAGCGCATGACCTCCATGGAGAATCAGGGCCTTTTAAACCTGGGGAAGCCCATGGTCCTGTTGGCGGTGGCCGAGGAGGAAGGGGCCAGCCAGGCGCTTTCGCAAATGCTCCTGCCCCTTTCCTACATGGGGTTTGTCCTGGCGCCCCTGGGTTTGGTCTACGCCCATCACCGGGACCGGGGGGCCGTGAGCCTCAAGGAGAATACCGAACTCATGGAGGATGCCCGCATTGCCGGGGAGAACCTGGTGCTGATGGCGGAAAAGCTTAGGGGAACCGCTTTCCGGGAACCCCTTCCCAGCTACCAGTACCGTCTGCCCAGGCTGCCAGGAGTGGCGGCGGATTAGCAGGGACGCTTTAAAGGTACAAGGGCTCCACCCCATCCCTGGCAAAGGGCAGAAGCTCGTAAAGGGCCCTGGGATCTGGGGGCGCGTCCAGGAGAAGGTGGCTACCCTGGAGCTGGGCCCTTGAGACCTCCTGGGCTTTGAGCTTTCTAGGGGGCTCGAGCACAAGGGGTTTCCCCTCACGCCTGGCATAGGTGGCCCCGTAGAAGAGCCCGTTTCTGGCGGTGAAAAGGGCGGTTAGGGGAGGCCCGCCTTCCTCCAAAAAGGGCCAGCAGGCGGCGAGGAGGGAGCTTACCCCAAACACCTTGGCTCCGTGGGCTAAAGCGATGCCCATGCCCGCGGCCAAAGCGATGCGAAGGCCCGTGTAGGAACCCGGGCCCTCCCCCAGGACCAGGGTGCCGATCTCCTCCCGCTCCACGCCCACTTCCCTTAGGAGCTCGTCCAGTAAGCCAAACAGAGCTTCCTCGTGCCTACGGCCCAGCCGCACCACCCGGCCCACCCCCTCTTCCCTGTGGAAGAGGCCCAAGGAAAGGTAGGGAGTGGCGGTGTCCAGGGTGAGGGTCCACACCTTACCATCCTATATACTCCGGCACGGGATGCGGACCTTTCCCCTCCATGCCCTTCTGTCCTTGGGGGCGCTTCTTGCCCTTGGTGTTTACGCCTCCCGGCTCGGCTTTCTCCCGGGAGCCTGGGTGGGGATGGGGCTTGGGCTTTACGCCCTTTTCGTCCTTTGGGGGCTTCGTTTTGGTCGGCACCATGCCCTTTTGGGGCTTGGGCTTTTTGCGTACTGGTTCCCACCCATGGCGTTTCTGGCTCCCCTCTTCTTCGCCCTCTTGTTTGGCCGGGGCCTGAGGGAAAAGGCGCAGGCAGCCCTCTACGGCTGGGCCTTGGTTTGGCCGGCTTTAGCCCTCCTTCTGGTTTGGCATGTTTTCCCCACCTTTTACGCCTTTTATCTGAGCCTCTTTGAACGGGTGAACTTCCTGCGCCCCGCGGCCTTCTCTGGCTTGGAGAACTACCGCATTCTCCTCCAGGATCCTCTTTTCTGGAAGGCCTTGGGGAACACCTTCTGGTACGTGGTCTTTACCGTGCCGGTGGGCCTTCTCCTGGCCACAGGGGTGGCCATCCTCCTGAACACCCAGGTGGCCTTCCTGGGATTCTACCGCACCCTTTACTTTCTCCCCTACATCACCGCCCTGACGGCGGCGGCAGCGGTGTGGCGATGGATCTACCACCCGGAGTTCGGTTTTCTCAACTGGCTTCTTCGCACCCCGGGCCTGGACTGGCTGAACACGCCTAAGGGTGTCTTCGCTCTTCTCCTCGAGCCCCTGGGAGTTCAGCCCCAGGGTTTTTGGGCGGGGCCCAGCCTGGCCTTTGTGGCCATCATGGTCATGAGTGTATGGCACTTTCTGGGATACCAGGTGGTGATCCTCCTGGCCGGGCTTCAGGCCATTCCCAAGGAGTATTACGAGGCGGCGGAGCTGGATGGGGCGAGCTTTTGGCAGAAGCACCGGCTCATCACCTGGCCCCTTCTTTCCCCCACCACCTTCTTTCTCTTCACCCTGGGGCTCATCGGGGCCTTCCAGGTGTTCACCCAGGTTTACGTCCTGACCCCCACGGGCGGGGTGTTGCAGGATACCCTTACCCTGGCTTTCTACCTCTACAACAAGGGTTTCCGCGACTCGGATTTCTCCTACGCCAGTGCCATCGCCATGGTGACCTTCCTTCTTATTCTGGTGCTCACCTTGATCCAGAGGCGGGTTTTGGAGAGGCGGGTGAACTATGAGATTTAGGTCTGGGACCCTGGTCGTGCACTTGCTCCTCCTAGGGGGAGGGCTCGTCATGGCCTTTCCCTTCTACTGGATGCTGGCCACCAGCCTGAAAAGCCCCCAGGAAGCCCTGCAGGCCAAGCCCATCTGGGTTCCGGAGCGCATGAAGCCGGCGAACTGGCTCAGGGCGGCCAGGCTGGGGGATAGCCCCCTATGGGGGGGCTTGGCACCCGGTAAAAGCGTGGAGCTGGTTTTCCCTGGGAGGGAAGGGCATCCGCCCAGGGCTTTGGTACCCCGCACCCCTGGGGCCTTTTTTGACCCGCGGGCGGATGGCACCCGGGTGGAGGCGGCATATCGGGAAGGGGCTTGGCGGGTGCGGCTGACCAACACCACGGAAGAAGCCTTCCGCTTTTTGCCCCTGGTGGTGCTCTGGCCCAAGGAAGTCCCTCTGGAGGCACCCTTGCCACCCGATGCCATTCGCTCCCAGGGGGAGTACTGGCGGCTGGAGTGGGTGAATGCGGTGCCCGGGGCCTTGGGCTACGTGCTCCACAACTACCTGGAAGCCTGGCATGCGGCTCCCTGGGGGCGCTACTTCTTCAATAGCTTCTTCACCGCGTTGACCCAGGTGGCGGTGGGGCTTTTTCTGGCGGCCCTGGCGGCCTTTGCCCTGGCCCGCATTCCCTTTCCGGGCAAGGAGGCGGTGTTCGTGCTCATCCTGGCCACCATGATGGTGCCGGGGGAGGTGCTCCTCATCCCCAACTACGTGCTTCTGGCCAGGCTGGGCTGGCTGGACACCTACTACGCCCTTATCGTGCCCTGGCTGGCCTCGGTGTTTGGCATCTTTCTCCTTAGGCAGTTCTACCTTTCCTTGCCCCAGGATCTTTTTGATGCCGCCCGCATAGACGGGGCGGGGTACCTGACCCAGCTTTTCCGCATCGCCCTGCCCTTAAGCCTTCCCGGGCTGGTGTCCTACGGAATCTTCACCTTCCTGGGGGCTTACAACGCCCTCCTTTGGCCCCTTATCGTCACCCAAAGCCCGGAGATGCGCACGGTGCAGCTGGGCTTGCAGGCCTTTGTTTCCGAGGCGGGATCGGACTACGGAGCCTTGATGGCGGCCAGCACCTTCGTGATCCTCCCCGTGATCCTGGGCTACTTCTTAGCCCAGCGCCAGTTTATTCAGGGGATTGCCCGCTCGGGGCTTAAGTAGCCTGACCTTGGCTTGACAGGAGGAGGGATATACTCTCCTTGGAGGTCTTGTGTATGCGGAAAGCGTTTTTGCTAGCGGCGGTTTTGGGGCTGGCTTTGGCCCAGCAGGCCAAACCCGAGGACGTTATCAAGGAGCAGTGCGCCAAGGCCAAGGTGGTGGCGGAGCTCTGGCACGGCTTCACTGGAGGGGCGCCCAAGGCTGCCTTGGAGAACCTGGTGGTGGAGTTCAACAAGACCCAGCAGGGCCGGTGCGTGCGTCCCGTGCCCCAAGGGGGGTACCGGGACCTTTCCACCAAGATCAAGGCAGCCTTCGCCGCAGGGAAGGTGCCCGCCATGGCCCAGGCCTATGAGAACAACATTGCCTTGTACCTCGAGGCCAAGGCCCTTCTGCCCATCGAGTCCTTGGGGGTGAAGCTTCAGGGGGTGAACCTGGCCTTCCTGAACGCCGTGCGCTTCGGGGGGGTGGTCTACGGGGTGCCCTTCAACAAGAGCATCCAGGTCCTCTATTACAACAAGGACCTCCTCAAAAAGCACGGAGCCAAGGTGCCAGCTACCCTCGAGGAGTTCGTGGCCTTAAGCAAGAAGCTTTCCCAGGCGGAAGGGGGTCCTGTCTACTGGTTCCAGCCGGATGCCTCCACCTTTGCCTACTTCTTCTTCAACCTGGGGGGGAGCTACCTGAAAAACGGCAAGCTGGTCCTGAACTCCAAGGAGGCGGTGGAGGCCCTCACCCTCCTGCAAAACGGGGTGAAGGAGGGGTGGGCTAAGGCTATCACCTCCGGGTACATCAACCAGAACCTGGGCTCCGGCCCCTACGCCTTCAGCGTGGATACCTCTGCCGGCTACACCTACTACCGCCAGGGAGCCAAGTTTGACCTGGGGGTGGCCACCTTGCCGGGCCGCACCTCCGGCCAGGCGGGCTTCGGCCTGGTCCAGGGCACCAACCTGGTGGTCTTCCGCCAAGCCGGCAAGGAGGAGCAGGCGGTGGCCAAGGACTTCCTGCAGTTTGTCCTCTCCCCCAGGGCCCAGGCGGTCTTCGCCACCGCCACAGGGTACGTGCCGGTGACCGAGGGAGCCCTGAAGGATGCGGTCTACCAGACCTACGCTACCGAGAACCCCGATTTCGCCACCATCGTGCGCCAAAGCCGCTACGCCAAGTTTGAGCCGGCTTTGGCGGAGTGGGAGCAGATCCGCTTTGACATTCTGGGCCAGGCCATCAAGGAGGCCATTTTGAACAAGGCGGATCCCAAGTCGGCCCTGGATAAGGCCCAGAAGCTGGCCGAGGACCTTTTGGCGGGGAAGACCCGCTAACCCAATCCGGGGTTTACCCCTGGGGCTTTGGCCCCAGGGGTTAAACTTTAGCTATGCCCAAGGGCTATCACGACCGCGTGGCCTTCGTGGACCTCTCCACGGGACGGATCTGGTATGAGAGCTATGGCGAGGCTTTCTGGCGCAGGTTTCTTGGGGGTAGGGCCCTTTCCGCTTACCTTCTTTTGAAGCATGTGCCCAAGGGAGCGGATCCCCTGGGCCCGGAAAACGCCCTTATCTTTGCCCCCGGCATCCTCACCGGCACCCCCATCTCGGGGTCGGGCCGCAACACCGTGGCCGCCAAAAGCCCCCTCACCGGAGGGTATGGGGATGCGGAGGCCGGGGGGTTCTTCGGCGCCGAGATGAAGAACGCCGGCCTGGACGCCCTGGTGGTCCTGGGGCAGGCGGAGGAACCCGTATACCTTCACGTGGAGGGTGGCGAGGTGGCCCTTCACCCTGCTTCCCATCTTTGGGGTAAAGACCCCTTGGAGGTGGAAACCCTCCTCAAGGCGGCGCATGGCTCCAGCACCCGTGTGGCCCAGATCGGCATCGCAGGGGAAAACCGGGTCCTCACCGCCAACGTAATCCACGACCTGGCCCACTTCGCCGGGCGAGGGGGCCTGGGGGCGGTGATGGGGGCCAAACGCTTGAAGGCGGTCTCCGCCCGGGCCAGAAAGGATACCCGTCCCACTTATCACGATCCCTCCCTCCTCTCCACCCTGGCCCGGCGTATGGCGGGGGAACGCATGGAAAGGGCCGCGGGCCTGGTCACCATGGGTACCGTGGGTACGGTGAAGCCTTTCAATCTCCGGGGGGTTCTTCCCAGCCACAACTTTCTAGATGGTTTCCTGGAAGGAGCCGAGGCCTTGGACGGCACCAGCTTGGACGCCCTGGGCATCCGCATCGGTCGGGATACCTGCTACGCCTGCGCCATCCGTTGCAAGCAGGTGGTGCGGATCGAGGGCACCGGCAAGTACGACGTGCGCCCCGAGTACGGGGGGCCGGAGTACGAGGGGCTTGGGGCCTTGGGCTCCACCTGCGGGGTCACGGATCCCTATGCGGTCACCAAAGCCAACACCCTTTGCAACCAGTACGGTCTGGACGTGATCGGGGTGGGGGTGACCATCGCCACGGCCATGGAGGCAGTGGAGAAGGGCTACCTGGACGACGAGGGTCTGGGGCTCCGCTTCGGCAACGGGGACGCCCTGATCGCTGCCATAGAGAAGCTGGCCCGGAGGGAAGGGCGGCTTGGGGAGCTCTTGGCCTTGGGGTCCAGGCGGCTTTCGGAGGCCATCGGCCATCCGGAGCTGGCCATGCAGGTGAAGGGCCAGGAGGTGCCCATGCATGACCCCCGGTACAAGCGGGCCCTGGGGGTGGGGTATGCGGTGAGCCCAACGGGAGCCGACCACAACCACAACCTGCACGACACCGCCTACGCCAAGGAGGGGAAGGCCCTAAAGGAGCTTCGCTTCTATGGGGAAGACTTTGCGCCCCTTCCCCCAGAGGACCTTTCCGAGGCCAAAATCCGCATGCTCTGGACCAAGACCCGGGAGCGGGGCTTCGTGAACAGCCTGGTGATGTGCGACTTTGTGCCCTGGACCCCAGAGGAGTGGCAGGAGGCCATCTACGCCACCACAGGCTGGCGGCTTTCCCCTAAGGAGATGCTGGAGGTAGGGGAGAGGACGCTTCAGCTCACCCGGCTTTTCAACCTACGGGAGGGGATCGGTCCGGAGGAGGACCGCCTACCCGAGCGCTTCTTCCATCCCTTCCGCAAGGGCAGTCCAGAGGCCTATTTGGGCAAGGAGGCCTTCCAGGAGGGCGTGCGCACCTACTGGCGGCTTGCGGGGTGGGAGAAGGGAAGCGTGGACCCCGGAAGGCTAAGGGCCCTGGGGCTTGAGGAGTTTACCCAGGCGTACTAAAGGGGCTCCACCACCCCCTGGCGGAGGAGGGCGGGAAGGGGAGGTTCTCCCACCTTCAAAAGGGCGTAGCGGCCCCGAAGAAGGGCGAGGAGGCGGAGGGCTTTTAAGTGCCCCTCGAGGGCCTTTTGGTACGCCCTTACCTCCTCCGGCCCCACGGGGAGAGATTCCCCGGTTTCCACGTCCTTGAGGAAGGCTTCCTCGAGGGGCGGGGTCAGCTCCAGGGGTGCCAGGATCTGGACCAGCACCAATCTCTTCGGAAGGATCCTGGGCCAGGGCAAGGGGTCTAGCCCGTCGGTGATGAGGACCAGGGTGCCCCGGCCCGGGCGAAGGGCTTCCGGTCTGCCCCGTTCCAGCCGGGCCAGGGCGTCCTCCTGGCGGGCGATTCCCAGGAGGAGCCTCGCCACCTCCTCCCCGTAGGCCAGCTTGCCGAAGAGGCGCATGCTTTCGCTTTCGTCCAGGTAGATGCGGAAACGGCTTCGCTCGGGTGCAGTTTCCAGGCGGGTGTAGAGCCTTCCCGTCTTGGCGTAAGCCCGCCAGTGGACCCGCCTTACCTCGTCCCCGGGGGCATAGGGGTGGAGCTCGTAAAACTCGCCTCCCAGGCCCTTCCTGCGGGCCAGGCGCTCCCCCGGGTAGGGAAGGTAGGGCCGGGTGGCGATGCGGTAGCGGGTCATGCCGTCTGGCAGAAGGTGCAGACCCCCACCGGGGGCAGGGGTTCGATGACTTCCTCCCGGCTTCCCTCCCGGAAGACGGTGATGCCCTTGCACCCCTCCTTCCAGGCGGTGAGGAAGAGGTTCTCCACCACCTCCTTGGGGGTTTCCTGGGGGAGGTTCACCGTAGAGGAGATGCTTTGGTCCACATGGCGTTGCAAGGCGGCCTGGAGGCGTACCCTCTGGAAAGGATCCACAGTATGGGCCGTGGGCCAGTCCGGCACCTCGCCTCCTCGTTCCCTGCGGTACCGCTTCAAGAGGGGATGTTCCGCCAAAAACACCTGTCCCCCGGCGTGGCGCAGGTAGGTGAGGGCGAAGATGGGTTCTATGCCGCTCGTTACCCCCGCCAGGATGGAGATGGAGCCGGTGGGGGCGATGGAAAGAAGGGCAGCGTTCCTCAGGCCCTTTTCCACCGCCTGGATGAGGGCTTCGGGCAGGGACTGGATGAAGGGGCTTTTTATGTGCTCCTTTGGGTCAAAGGCTGGGAAGGAACCCCTTTGCCTTGCCAGGCGGGTGCTTTCCCAGTAGGCGGCTTCCTTGATGCGGCGCATGACCTCTTCCGCAAACGTTAAGCTTTCCTCCGCACCATAGGGCAGTCCCAGCATGGCCAGGGTGTCCGCCAGGCCCATGATCCCAAGGCCAACGCGCCGGCTTCTTAAGGAGGCTTCCCGTTGGGCCCTCAAGGGATGGCGGTTCTTTCCCAGGTCCACCACCGCATCCAAGAAGCGCACGGCCAAACGGGTGGCCTCCTCGAGGCCCGCATAGTCCAGCTGGGCCCTGTCCGTAAAGGGCTCCTGTACGAAGGCCGCCAGGTTAAGGCTTCCCAGGTTGCAGGCCCCATAGGGTTCCATGGGAACCTCCCCGCAAACGTTGACCCCTTCCACCTCCATCCCCCCGTACTGGGCCGTGGCCCAGGTGCGCACCCGGTCCCAGAAGAGGAGGCCGGGTTCGGCGCTTTGCCAGGCGGCCTCCACCAGGAGGTCCCAGGCTTCCTTGGCCCGGATGATGCGGGTTATGTGCTCCCGGGGTGTGGTGAAGGAAAGCGTCCAGGGTTCGTCGGCCAAGGCGGCTTGTAAAAAAGCGTCCGTGGCCCTTAGGGAGATGTTGGCGTGGCGCACCCGGCTTCGCTCGGGGTCGGTTTTGACCTGGAGGAAGTCCAGGAGGTCGGGATGGGTGTCGGAGAAGGTGAGCATCAAGGCACCCCGCCGGCCCCCGCTGGCCCCCATGACCCCCGCCAGGGTGGAGAAGAGCTCCATGAAGCTCACCGCCCCCGAACTCTCCATGCCTGCGTTGCCCACCTTAGCCCCCTTGGGCCTCAAGGCATCCGCATTGCTCCCCACCCCGCCCCCGTAGGCGAAGGTGCGGGCGGCCTCGTCCAGGAAGCGGGTAATCCCCTTCACCGAGTCCTCCCGGATGGGGATGTAGTAGCAGTTGAACAGGGTGGACCGGCGCCAGTTTCCCAGGCCGAAGAGTATCCGTCCCCCGGGGACAAAGCGAAAGTCGGAGAAAAGCCAGGAGAACTCCTGCGTGGCTCCCTTTTCCACCCGGGTGACTCCTTGGACGAGCCGCTGCCACATTTCCTCCGGGGTGGCTTCCAGGAGCCTGCCTTCCGGGTCCTTTAGGGCGTAGCGGTGGAGGAACACGGAGGCCCTAAGCTCATCGCCCTGGAAGAAATCCAGGGCAAGCCTTAGGGCTTCTTCCTGGGCGTACCAGCGGGGCACGCCCTTAGTCTAAACCCGAATGGTCACCCGGGCTCCGGTTTCAAAAAGATGAATGGAGTCTATAAACCGAACGGTGCGGGTGGCGTGGCCCAGAACGATGGAATGGGTCCTGGCCCCGCCCCCGAAGAAGCGCACCCCCTGGAGGATATCCCCGTCGGTGATGCCGGTGGCGGCGAAGACGATCTCCCTTCCCGGGGCCAGGTCCTCGGTGCGGTAGATGCGGTTTTCGTCCCCTCCCATGGCCTTGAGCCGGGCTCGTTCCTCCTCGTTTTGTGGGGTGAAGCGGGCCTGGATCTCCCCGCCCAGGCACTTTAAAGCGGCGGCGGCCAAAACGCCTTCAGGGGCCCCGCCAATCCCCATCACCGCATGCACCCCCGTGCCCCGGATGGCGGCGGCCAAGGCGGCGATCACATCCCCATCGGAGATCAGCTTCACCCGGGCTCCTGCCTCCCGGATCTCCCGGATGAGGCGTTCATGGCGGGGGCGGTCCAGGACCACCACCACCAGGTCCTCCACGGAGCGCTGGAGCGCCAGGGCTAAGGCCTTCAGGTTGGCGGAAACCGGCCAGGAAAGATCCACAAGCCCCGCGGCCGGGGGGGGAACGATGAGCTTTTCCATGTACATGTCGGGGGCGTGGAAGAGGCCGCCCTTCTCGCTGATGGCGATCACGGTCACGGCGTTGGGCAGGCCCTTGGCGGCGGTGGTGGTGCCCTCCACGGGGTCCACGGCGATGTCCACCTCCACGCCCCCTTGGCCCAGGACCTCGCCAATGTACAGCATGGGGGCCTCGTCCATCTCCCCTTCGCCGATGACCACCGTGCCCTTTATGGGAAGCTCGTTCAGGACCCGGCGCATGGCCTGGGTGCCCGCCTCGTCCACGGCTTCCTTATCCCCCTTGCCCGCCAGGCGGCTTGCCGCCAGGGCGGCCTGTTCGGTTACCCGCACCACCTCGAGGACCAGTCGGCGCTCGATTTCCATGTTTCCATCATAAGGGGTTGGGCTAAGCTGGAAGCATGACCGCCTTGGTGCCCGACGGTCCCTGGCTTTACCGAAAGGCCACCCAAAAGCGCTTCCTCCGCCTAAGGAGGCGCTACCTCCGGCGCTTGCGGCAGAAGGGCTTCACCGCCTACCTCCTGGGATAGCTCCGCCTTCTCGGGAGGGCGGTCCTTCTGGAAGGAAGGCTCTGGCTGAGCGCTCCCGCCCAGGGGAGGCGGCGCTAAGGCCAGGGGGAAAGGGGGTACTTAACTGGGCGCAGGGCCGCCTGGGGGCCGGTGCCGCTCCCAGAGGGTCCTGGCCAGGTCCTCCGGGGTGAGCCCCAGTTCCGCCAGCACGATGAGGAGGTGGAAGAGAAGGTCCGTGGCTTCCCAGCGCACCTCCTCAGGGCTTTGGTTCTTGGCGGCGATGATGACTTCTCCGGCCTCCTCCCCAATCTTCTTCAGGATCCGGTCCAGGCCCGCCTGGTGAAGCTTGGCCACGTAGCTTCCCTCGGGAAGGGTTTTAAGCCGCTCCTGGATGGTGGCGTAGACCTGGGAAAGGACAAAGCCCAGGCTGGGTTCTCCGGAAAGGAGGGGGCGGTGGAAGCAGCTTCGCTCCCCCGTGTGGCAGGCGGGGCCGTGGGGAAGGACCCGGTAGACCACCGCATCCCCATCGCAGTCCAGGAGGACCTCCACCACCTCCTGGATGTTCCCCGAGGTCTCCCCCTTGCGCCACAGGGTCTTTCGGCTCCGGCTATAGAAGGTGCTCCGCCTTGTCCTTAGGGTTTCCTCCAGGGCTTCCCGGTTGGCGTAGGCCAGGGTCAGGACCTCGCCCGTTTTGGCATCCTGTACCACCACGGGCACCAGGCCCTGTTCATCAAACTTCACTTGGGATAGGTCCATCTAGGCGCACCTCCAAGCCCTGTTCGGCTAGGAATCGCTTGAGTTCGGGTATGGGGATCTCGCCGAAGTGGAAGACGCTGGCGGCCAAGGCGGCGTCGGCTCCGGCCAGGAAGGCCTCGAGGAAATGCTCCTTTTTCCCCGCCCCCCCGCTTGCGATCACCGGCACGCTCACCGCCTCGGCCACCATGCGGGTGAGCCTGAGGTCGTAGCCCTCTTTGGTGCCGTCCTTGTCCATGCTGGTGAGAAGGATCTCCCCGGCGCCAAGCTCTACCCCCCTAAGGGCCCATTCCACCGCGTGAAGCCCCGTGGGGATGCGTCCGCCGGCGATGTAGACCTCGGGGAAGTCCCCCTTCCAGCGGGCGTCAATGGCCAGGACCACCGCCTGGGAGCCGAAGTGGTCCGAAAGCTCCTGGATGAGCTCGGGGCGCTTCACCGCGGCCGAGTTCACGCTCACCTTGTCGGCCCCGGCCAGAAGAAGCCTCCGGGCATCCTCCAAGGTGCGGACGCCTCCCCCCACGGTTAAGGGGATGAAGACCCTTTCCGCCACCTGGGCCACCACCTCCAGGAGGATGGCCCGCTCCTCGTGGGTGGCGGAGATGTCCAGGAAGACCAGCTCGTCGGCGCCGGCCTCGTCGTAGGCCTGGGCGGCTTCCACGGGGTCGCCCGCATCGCGGAGGTTTACGAAGTTGACCCCCTTCACCACGCGGCCCGCGTGGACATCCAGGCAGGGGATGATGCGCTTGGCCAGGCTCATAGGGAATCCACCTTAAACCGGTGCCGCACCGCCATAGGGTCATTCTACCCGCCCTCGCCCTTTTCCCAAACCAGCCCGGGTGGTACCATCTAAAGGATGGAACGGGTAACGGTGGTGGGCGGAGGCCTGGCGGGAAGCGAGGCCGCCTGGACCCTGGCGCGGCTTGGGGTTCCCGTGCTCCTTTATGAGATGCGCCCCAAGCGCATGACCCCGGCCCACGCCACAGAAAAGCTGGCGGAGATCGTCTGTTCCAACTCCTTGGGGGGCGAGGGGCCTGCGAACGCCAAGGGGCTATTGCAGGCGGAGATGCGCCGGGCGGGAAGCCTGGTCATGGAGGCAGCCTTCAGGGCCCGGGTGCCTGCAGGAGGGGCCTTGGCCGTGGACCGGGAGGAGTTTAGCCAGTACATCACGGAGAGGCTTTCCCGGCATCCCCTGGTGGAGGTGGTGCGGGAGGAGGTGGCGGAGGTCCCTGAGGGCCTCGCCATCCTGGCCACGGGGCCCCTTACCTCCGACGCTCTCTCCGAGGCCATACGGCGCCGGTTTGGCGACCACTTCCTGAGCTACTTTGATGCGGCAAGCCCCATCGTCCTGTACGAAAGCATCGACCTGGAAAAGTGCTTCCGGGCCGGGCGGTACGGGCAGGAGGCGGACTACCTCAACTGCCCCCTGACCAAGGAGGAGTACCGGCGGTTCTACCAGGCCCTCCTCGAGGCCGAGGAGCACACCCCCCACGAGTGGGAGAAGCGGGAGTTCTTTGAGGCCTGCGTGCCCGTGGAGGAGCTGGCCCGAAGGGGCTACCAAACCCTCCTCTTTGGCCCCATGAGGCCCGTGGGGCTCAAGGACCCAAGGACCGGCAAGGAGCCCTTCGCCGTGGTGCAGCTTCGCCAGGAGGACAAGGCGGGGCGGATGTGGAGCCTGGTGGGGTTCCAGACCGGTCTTAAGTGGCCCGAGCAAAAGCGGCTCATCCAGATGATCCCGGGCCTGGAAAACGCCGAGATCGTGCGCTACGGGGTGATGCACCGGAATACCTACCTAAACGCTCCCCTCCTACTCCGGGAGACCCTGGAGTTTAAGGAGCAGGAAGGGCTTTTCGCCGCGGGGGTGCTGGCTGGGGTGGAGGGCTACCTGGAAAGCGCCGCCACAGGATTCCTGGCGGGCCTGAACGCCGCCCGGCGCTACCAGGGGTTAAAACCCGTGGCCCCGCCGGAGGAGAGCATGCTGGGGGGATTGGTCCGCTTCCTGGCCACCGCCAACCCCAAGGGCTTCCAGCCCATGTACGCCAACTGGGGGCTGGTCCCGCCGGTGGAGGGAAGGATGGCCAAGAAGGAGAAGCGGGAAGCCATGTACTATAGGGGCCTTAGGGCCTTCGAGGAATGGGTGGCTTCCCTAGGGATGCTCGCCTCCACCTAGGCCCAGGGCCTTAAGCCCTTCCAGGGCCACCGCCTTCTCGTCCCAGGGCAGGGCCAGGGTACCCCTTTCCAGGGTGCGCTCGTGCCCCTTGCCGGCAAGGAGCACGGTATCCCCTTCCCGGGCCTCGGAAAGGGCGCGGAAGATGGCTTCCTTGCGGTCGGGGATGATCTCGTAAAGGCCCCCCTCCTCCCTGGCGGCCTTGGCCAGGGCCTCGAGGATGGCCCGGAGGTCCTCCGTGCGGTGGTCCTCCTCGGTGAAAAAGGTCTTGTCGGCAAGCCTCGCCACCCGCCCGATATCCTCCCGCCTCCTCGGATCCCGTTCCCCGGCAGCCCCCACCACCAGAAGAAGCCTTCCCCGGGTGGTGGCCCGCAGGGTCTTTAGGGCCTCCTCCAGGCTTTTTCCCGTGTGGGCGAAGTCGATGACCACCTGGAAGGGCTTTCTCTGCACCACCTCCATCCGCCCCGGCACCCCCCTAAAGGTGGCGAGGCCCTGAAGCACCTTTTCCAGGGAAAGCCCATAGGCCAAGGCGGCGGCGCTGGCAGCCAGGGCGTTATCCAGGTTGTACCTCCCCAGCATGGGCAAAAAGGCTTCCCCCGAGCCCCAGGGGGTATGCAGGGTAAAGCGGAGGCCTTCCTCCTCTTCCCGCAAGCCCTCCCCCCACACCTCCCCACCCGGTCCGAAGAGAAGATGGGGCCTGGGAAGAAGGCGCTTCAGATGGGGCAGGCGGGTGTTTAAAACGGCCAGGTGGGAGCGCTCCACCAAAAGGGCCTTGGCGGCAAAGTAGGCCTCGGCGGTGCCGTGCAGGTCCAGGTGGTCGTCGGGGTAGAAGCTCACGAAGACCCCGATGCGGTAGGAAAGCTCCTCCACCCGCTTCAGGGCCAGGGCGTGGCTGGAAACCTCCAGCACCGCAGCCTCCAGCCCCCTCTCCACGGCTTCCCACAAAAACCCGTACACCTCGGGGGCCTCGGGGGTGGTGAAATGGCCGATGTTAGGGCGGGCCTCCTTTCCCAGGCGGAGGCCCACGGTGGAGAGGAGGGCGGCGGGTTTTTCGCCAGCTTGCAGGAGGTGGTGAAGGAGGCTTGCCGTGGTGCTCTTCCCCTTGGAACCGGTGATGCCCAAGAGGGCCAGTTTCCGGTCGGGTTCGCCGAAGAAATGGCGGGCCAGGTGGGCCAAGGCCTCCCGGGCGTCCCCCACCCGCAGGTAGGGCACGGGAAGGCTTAACTCCCTTTCCCCCACCACGGCGATGGCCCCCTTGGCCAGGGCTTCGGGGATAAAGTCGTGCCCGTCCAAGGGCTTGCGGTGGGGAAGGGGCACCCCAGGCACGGCCACGAAGACGTAACCGGGTTCCACCCGCCTCGAGTCCAGGGTGAGGCCTAAGACCCTAAGGGGCGGGGCCTTGAGGCCAAAGGGGGCGAAGAGTTCCTCGAGGGTCATGGCTGGATCCACAGGCGGAGGGCGGCAAGAAGGCTATCGCGGTCCTCCGCCCTTTCCACGAAGTCTATCCGGTCCGCCTCCACCACGTAGACGGGGGAGAGGTCCCAGGAGGCGATGAGTTCCTCGTAGAGGGTGTTGAGCCCGAGAAGGTAGCGGTCGGGGAGGTTTTGCTCAAAGGGCCTTCCCCGCTTTTTTATCCGCTCCCTTAAGGTGGGGAGGCTCGCCCGGAGGTAGATGAGAAGATCGGGCTTCCTGAGGGCTGGGGACACGCTCTGGAAGAGGTCCAGGTAGGTTCGCCAGTCCCGCTCCTTCAAGTGGCCTTCCCGGTAAAGGTTCTGGGCGAAGACCAGGGCGTCCTCATAGACCGTGCGGTCCTGCACCACGGCCCTCGCCCCGTTCACCTCCAGAAGGTGCTGGCGCACCCTTCTTGCCAGGAAGAAGACCTGGGAGTGGAAGGCGTAGGCCCCCATATCCCGGTAGAAGTCCTCCAGGTAGGGGTTTTCGCTCACCGCCTCGTACACCGGCTTCAGCCCGAAGGCCTCTGAGAGCAAAGCGGTGAGGGAGCTCTTGCCGCTACCGATGTTGCCGGCGATGGCCAGATACATGCTGGACCCTTCTTTAGGCGGTCCTGCCGTCCTGGGCAAGGTGGGTCTTCACCAGGGCCACCACCCGGTCCTGGTCGGGGCCGGGTTGGCTGTAGTCCAGCTGGTCCGCCTCGAGGACCAAGAGGGGATGGGCGTAGCGGGTAAAGTGGCGCTCGTAGGCTTCGGAGAGGGCCTCGAGGTAGGCGGGGTCCATCCCCTCCTCAAATGGCCTGCCCCGTTTCCGGATGCGTTCTAATAGCACCGGCACCGGGGCCCTTAGGTAGACCGTGAGGTCGGGCGGGGGGAGCTTCAAGGAAAGTTCCCGGTAAAGGTCCAAGTAAAGGTCCCACTCGGGGCCCTCCAGGTTGAGGCTCGCGAAGATGGCGTCCTTGTCAAAAAGGTAGTCGGCCACCACCCCGCCGAAGAGGGGTCTTTCCCGAAGGCGGGAAAGCTGCCGGTAGCGGGAAAGGAGGAAGAAGACCTGGGTCTTGAAGGCGTAGCGCTTTCGGTCCTGGTAGAAAAGGGGCAGGAAGGGATTTTCCTCCACCACCTCCAGAAGGGGCTCGGCCCCAAACCTTTGCGCAAGAAGCCGGGCCAGAGTGGTTTTGCCTGCACCGATGGGGCCTTCTATGGCGATGTACACGCTTACCTCCGCAAGGTAGCCTAACGGCTGGCAGGCCGGGCCACCATGGTGAGGGTGACCTCGAGCCTCCGTCCTTCCCGCCAAAGCGTTAGCCGCACCCGGTCCCCAGGGCGGTAGCGGGCGATGAGGCGGACCACCTCCGCCTTGCCCTTGACCGCTTTGCCGTTTACCGCCAGGATCACATCCCCAAGGGCGAGAAGCCTCCCCTGGGCATCCCGCTGGGCTCCCCTTAGGCCGGCCCGGGCTGCGGGGCTTCCGGGGTCCACCCGGTCCACCATGGCCCCCTGGGTGGTGGTGAGGCCCACCGCCCTGAGGAGCACCGGCGGAAGTTCATCCAGGCTAACCAGGCTGGCCCCCAGCCAGCCCCGCTGGGGGATGCCGAACCGCTCCAGGTCCTGGACGCTTTGGGCCACCAGATCCGCCGGGATGGCCACCCCAATTCCTCCCATCCCTGAGGGTCCTCCCACCACGTCCGCCACCACCCCCACCACCTCCCCTTGCAGGTTCAGAAGGGGGCTTCCCGAGTTGCCCACGGTGAGGGGGGCATCGGTGAAGAGGTATTCCCCCACCTCGGCTCCCACGCTGGGGTCGGGGGAGGGAACCTCGAGGGGGCCTATGCCGGAGAGGATCCCGTAGGAGGCCAAGGGTCCCTGGCCGAAGGGAAACCCCACCAGCACCACCCCCATGCCCAGGGGAAGGCTGGTGCTGGGGGTCTTGCTGAAGGCCAGCACCCGGGGAGCCTGGAGGCCGCGTACCGTGAGAAGGGCGATATCGATCCCGGGGTCCACGGCGAAGCGCTCCGCGGGGAAGGTGCGCCCGTCCGCCAGGCGCACGGTGAGGTCGGCCAAGTCCTGGACCACGTGGTAGTTGGTGACCACCCGGAAGGGACTCACGAAGAACCCCGTGCCCACCACCTGGTTCTCCCCAGGGGCGGTGGGGGAGCCCTGGACCCGGACCACTGCGGGCAGGGCCTTTTGGATCACCTGGCTTCGGGCCACCTCCTCGGGGGAGACTAGGCGCTGGCCCAGGGCCAAGAGGGAAAGGAGGAGGGCGGCGAGGACGAGGCGCATGCCCTTACATTACCTCAGGGGCGGGGATACCCAGGAGGGAAAGCCCCGTCTTCAAGGTTTCTTGCAGGCTCCTCACCAGGCCAAGGCGGAGTTCCCTCAGGCCCGGGGGTGCCGTGAGCACCGGGGTGGCGGGCCTCCCGTCCTCCTTGGCGTTGTAGTAGGCGTTCCAGCTGGCGGAAAGGTCCAGCAGGTACTGGGCTAGAACATGGGGGGTCTTCTCCTCGGCAGCTTCCAGCACCGCCTCCTCAAAGTCCAGGAGGGCCAGGGCCAGTTCCCGCTCGTACGGGGTGGCCTGGGCAAGGTCTATCTCCCCCCACTCCCCGGCCTTGCGCAGGATGCTGTGGGCCCTGGCGTGGGCGTACTGGACGTAGGGGCCCGTATCCCCTTCAAAGGAAAGGGCCTCGGCGTAGCGGAAATCGATCTGTTTCCTGGGCTCGGTCTTCACCATGGCAAAGCGGATGGCCCCCAGGGCCACCATCCTGGCCGCCTCTTCCTTGGCGGGGTGGTCGGGGTTTTTCTCCTCTATCACGGCAAGGGCCCGCCTTTCCGCTTCCTCCAGGACCTCATCCACGCTCACCGCCAGGCCCTTGCGCCCGGACATCTGCTTGCCTTCCAGCAGTACGGTTTCATAGGCCAGGTGGAAGGCACCCTCCGCCAGCTCGAGGTGCCCCGCCAGGGCCAAGGCCGCCCGCACCAGGGCCTGGGGGTGGCTTTGGCGCACGTCGATGACGTTGATGGTTTCCCGGGCCCTGGGAGTGTAGGGTTCCCCCTGGGGGGCGCTGGTTCTCAGGGCCGGGTAGTAGGGGTTCTCGTAGGGCTGAAAGTACAACCCCTCCAAAAGGCCCATCTTCCAGAACTGGAAGGCGATGTCCTTGGCGTAGTAGGTGGCGGCTCCCCCGGAGCGCACCAGGACGAAGTAGGGGTCTTCCAGCCCGGGGATGAAGGGGCTTGCGTCCATGACCAAGGCCCCCGCATACTTGCCCTCCGTGGGGCGGAAGACGTGGGGACTCTGTTCCAGGATCCTCAGGGCCTTTTCCAGAAGCCCCGCCCGAACGATGTCGGATTCCCAGACCAGAAGATCGTAATGAGCGTTCAGGGCCTTCATGGTGGCCATCTGGGCCAGGAGGATGCGGTTGACGTCTTCCCTGAGCTCCCCCCGCTCCAGGGCGTGAAGGACTTCCTCTATGCCCCACTGCAGGTTGGGGTACTCGGGGTCCTGGTGGAGGCGCACGTAGGCCTTGCCGGCGAAGTGGTCGTACTTCTCCTTCTCGTCCCAGGTGAGGCCGTAGTGCCTTAGGGCGAAAAGGGTTTCCGCCGCCTGGCGGCCCGTGTCGTCAATGTAGTTCAGGACCAGGACGCTCCGCCCCGCATAGTCCAGGATGCGGGCCAGGCTGTCCCCCAGGGCGATATTCCGCAGGTGGCCCACGTGGAGCTCCTTGTTGGGGTTCACCGAGGTGTGCTCGATGAGCACCAGGCCTTCCCTCTTTGGGAAAGGCTCCTTGGGCCTCAGGGCCTCCTTGAGGAGATCCTCCGTACGGATGCGGAAGTTCAAGTACCCCCCCACGGGGATGACTTCCTCCACGAAAGGGGGAAGGTCCAGGCGGGCCTTGAGCTCCTCGGCGATGGCCTGGGGGGGTTTCCTTAGCTCCTTGGCTAGGGCGAAGAGGGGAACCCCGTAGTCCCCGGGCTTGTCCTTGGGGGCCTTGGCCACCTTGAGACGGAGGTCCAGGCCCATCTCCTTGAGGGCTTGGTGAATGGCCTCTTCCAGGGCGCGGCGCACCATCAGGGGGTTATCTTACCCCAGGTGTTTAAGGTGGCTTTAGGCGACCCTGGTTAGCCTAGGAATCAGAATGGGATGGCAACGGTGGGGTGGGTTAACGCTCTTGTTCCTGGGGGTAGCCCTTTCCCAGGGCATGCTGGCGGCGGGTTCTGGGCATAGCCTCTTCCTTAAACAAGGCGTGGTTAAACTGGGCACTTTGTGGGGATGGGGCTGGAACTACCATGGCCAGCTAGGGGACGGAACCTTCTTAAATCGTAACCGCCCGGTGCTTTTGCTGCAGGGTGTGGTAACTGTGGCGGCGGGCGAAGCCCATACCTTGGCCTTGGACCCCGAGGGAAGGGTGCTGGCCTTTGGCCGCAACGAGGAAGGCCAGCTGGGCTTGGGTTCCTTGGCCAGCCAAGGCCGGCCGGTGCGCGTGGAGGGCTTGCCCAGGATTGTGGGTGTGGCGGGGGGCTACCAGCACAGCCTGTTTCTGGCGGAGGACGGGGCGGTGTACGCCTCCGGGGCCAACGTGGAGGGCCAACTAGGCGATGGCACCTACGAGATGCGGAAGTCCCCGGTGCGGGTTCAGGGGCTTCCCCCGGTAATGGCGGTGGCGGCGGGGTACTTCCACTCCTTGGCCATCACCCGCGAGGGGCAGCTTTACGCCTGGGGGGCCAACCTTTCAGGTCAGCTGGGGGACGGCACGGTGGAGTCCCGCTCCAGGCCCTTGTCGGTGGAGGGTCTATCCCAGGTGGTCCAGGCTGTGGGCGGAGGTAACTTCAGCGCGGCCCTTTTGGCGGATGGCTCGGTGTACGTTTTCGGCTTGGATTCCGCCACGCCGAGGCGGCTTGAAGGCCTGCCGCTAATAGTGGCCTTGGCAGCGGGCCGGGAGCATCTCCTCTGCTTGACCCAGGAGGGGGAGGTGTGGGCCTTGGGCGCCAATGAGGCCGGCCAGCTGGGGGATGGCACCCACGAGTCCCGCCTCGAGGCCCGTCGGATAGAGGATTTAAAGGGGGTTGTGGCCTTGGCCGCAGGGGACGCCCATAGCCTGGCCCTGACCAGGGAGGGCATCCTTTACGCCTGGGGAAAGAACGAGTACGGGCAACTGGGCGACGGGACCCGGGAAAACCGCCTCAGGCCGGTGGTGGTGAGGTTTCCTTAGGGGGGTTTTCCAAAGCGGCCTTTAAAGCCTCGGCAGCTTTTCGGTTCATGCCCGGCAGGCGGGCAAGCTCTTCCAAAGGTGCTTCCTTTAAGGCCTTAAGCCCCCCGTAGCGCTCCAAAAGAAGGCGCCTTCTCGCCTCCCCGATGCCGGGGATGCCCTTTAGCACCTGGAAAAGTTCCTGGCTCCTTCGCTTTTGGTGGTAGCGGAGTCCGTTTTGGTGGGCCTCGTCCCGAAGGTGGATGAGGAGCTGGAGGGCAGGGTGGGTTAGGGGCAGGCGGATCTCCCGGCCCTCTTGGGTGATGAGGACCTCCTCCTTCTTGGCCAGGCCCACCAGGGGGAGGTTCAGGCCGGCCCTTTCCAAAGCCCGGGCTGCCGCCCGCACCTGGCCTAGCCCGCCATCGATCAGGAGGAGGTCGGGGAGGGGCAGGTCCTTTAGGCTTCCCGTGAAGCGCCGGTATACCCCCTCCTCCATGGCGGCGTAGTCGTCGTTTCCTGCCTTCAGGCGCATCCTGCGGTACTCCGCCCTCTTGGGCCTGCCCCCCTCCAGGACGGCCATGGAAAAGACCCGGGCCTCCCCCTGGAGGTGGCTTACGTCGTACCCCTCGAGGCGATGGGGCCTTTGGGATAGCCCCAGGATCTCCTGTAGGGCCTTTAGGGCGGGGTGGTCCCCCCGCCTTTCCCGTTGCTTGAGCTCGGTTTCCAGGGCCAGGCGGGCGTTCTTCTCCGCCAGCTCGAGAAGCCTTACCTTCTCCCCCTTTTTGGGCACCCTTAGCTCCACCCTCCGCCCGGCGCGGCGGTGAAGGAGGGCTGCTAGGCTTTCCAGATCCTCCAGGGGGAAGGGCAGCAGGATCAGGGGGGGTAGGGGGGAAGCCTCCAGGTAGTAGTCCCGCAGGAAGGCCCAGAGGATTTCCTCAGGGCTCGCTTCCTCCTTTTCCACCACCCCGCTGATGCGGCCCAGGATCCGCCCTGAGCGCACCTGGTAGAGTTGCACCACCGCCAAAGGCCCTGCCTGGGCCAAGCCCAGGAAGTCCAGGTCCCCCATCTCCGGGTCAAAGGCTTGCTGGGCGGTGGAGAAGAAGGCCCTTAGGGCCTCCATTTGATCCCGGATTTCCGCTGCCCGCTCAAACTCTAACCTCTGTGCGGCTTCCCGCATCTTGGCTTCCAGCTCCCTTAGGAGCCCATCCACCTTTCCCTCCAGCACCGCCTCCACCTGGCGTACCACCTCCTGGTAGGCCTTGGGGTCGGCAAGGCCCACGCAAGGGGCCAGGCAGCGGCCCATGCTGTAGTTCAGGCAGGGGTAGCGCCTTTTTTTCATGGGGTAGCCGGAGTTCTTGCGCAAGGGGAAAAGGCGGTCTATCAGGGTCTTGATGCGCCTTAGGGCGCTGGCTTCGGGGAAGGGGCCATAGTACTTGGCCCCATCCTCCTCCACCCGCCGCACCACCAAAAGGGTAGGGAAGGGCTCCTGGGTGAGCTTTAAGAAGGGGTAGTGCTTGTCGTCCTTGAGAAGGACGTTGTAGGGGGGGCGGTGGGCCTTGATGAGGTTGGCCTCGAGGAGAAGGGCCTCCACCTCGTCCCGGGTGGCGATGAAGTCCAGGCCTGTGGCCTCCTCGGCGATGCGCCTGGCCTTGCCCTCGGCGTGGAAGTAGCTCCGCACCCGGGCCCTTAGGCTTTTGGCCTTGCCCACATAGAGGACCTCCTCTTCCCGCTTCCAAAGGTAGACCCCAGGGGCCTCAGGGAGAGGAGGAAGCTCGGCAAGCCGCACGCCTCCCATTGTAGAGTTCCCCTATGGAGCCCGTCATGGTGGACGCCCACCTGGATTTGGCCTACAACGCCCGGATCCTGGAGCGGGACCTCTCCCTACCCCTGGACCGCCTTAGGGAGGTGGACCCCCATCCCGAAACCCCCTTGGTGACCCTGGAAAGCCTTAGGGAGGCCCGGGTGGCAGTGGCCTTCGCCACCTTGTTCGTGGACCCCAGGGAAGGGGGCCTCGAGGACTGGCAGGAGGAGGTGTACGCCCAGCTGGCCCTCTACGAGGCCTGGGAGGCCAAGGGATGGATGAGGATCCTCCGCCACGGAAGGGATCTGGAGGCGCACCTCGCCCGTCACCGGGAGGACCGGATCCCGGGCCTGGTGCTCCTCCTGGAAGGCGCCCATGCCCTCGCCTCCCCTGAGGAGTTGGCTCCGTTGCGGCAAAGGGGCCTCAGGATGCTTTCCCTCACCTGGGCCACCCGGAATGCCTACGCAGGGGGCAACGCCGAGGAGGCTCCCCTGACCGACTTGGGAAAAGCCCTTTTGCGGGAAATGGAGGGCCTGGGAATGGCCCTGGATCTCTCCCACCTAGCGGAGGAAGCCGCCTTCCAGGCCCTGGAGGTCTTCTCGGGCCCGGTGTGCGCCACCCATGCCAACGCCCGGGCCCTGATGCCCTCCCCCCGCCACCTCTCCGACCGGCTCATGGAGGCCCTAAGGAAGCGGGATGGGGTTTTGGGCTTGGTGCCCTTCAACGCCTTCTTGGACCCCGGTTGGAAGCGGGGCGATCCCAGGCTTCCCCTGGAGGCTTTTCTCCGCCACAAGGTCCATGCGGAAGCCCTCCTGGGCCCCAAGAGGGTGGGCCTGGGCACGGACTGGGATGGGGGATTCGGCCTCGAGGCGGTTCCCCTGGGGCTGGACCGCCACCGGGACCTTTGGTCCTTAGGGGACGAGGCGTTCCTGGGGGAGAACTGGCTTCGCTGGCTACGCTCCTGGTTCTAGGGGCACCACCGCCAGGGTGCACCGGCTTGCCGCCACCAGCTTTCCCTCCTCGTCGTAGACCTTGACCTCCCACACCTGGGTGGTGCGGCCCACGTGCAGGGGCCTGCCCACGGCCCGGATGGTGCCCTGGCTTTTCCTGCGGATGTGGTTGCAGTTGATCTCCAGGCCGAAGGCGGCATGCCCTGGCGGGCAGTTGAGGAATCCCCCCACGCTGGCCACGCTTTCCGCCAGGGCCACCGTGGCTCCCCCGTGGAGGAAGCCAAAGGGCTGGTGCACCCTGGGGGTCACCTCCAGCTCGGCCACCACCTCCTCCTTTTCCAGCTTCAGGTAGCGCACCCCCAAGGTGGCATCCAGGGTTTCCCGCTGGGGAATGGTTTTTCCTTCCATGCCTTGGAGTATAAAGGGGGCGTGGGCGAGATACGGCTTTTTCCTGGGCTTCTTTCCCCCCCGGCGGGGCTGGAGTTTTTCCTGGACCTCCCCTCGGAGGAGGGGCTTCACCTGATCGCCTTTGCGGAAGGGGCCCTTGCTGCCTTGAAGGTGGCCTTCCAGGAGGGGGCGAGAAGCCTGGTGCTCCTTTCCCCCATCCTGCGGCGGGATGCCCTTCTTTCCGCCAAGCTTGCGGCCTTAAGGCTGGGCCTCGAGGCCCGGGGGAAGGAGGGGTTTGCCCAGGTGGGCCGGGCCCTCTTCTTCGGCCCAAAGGCGGTGGGGAGCGAGGAGATCTTCGCCGCCTGGAAGGAAGGGCTTTCGGAGGAAGGGGTGCAGGCCTGGCTGGCCCTTATGGAAGGGCTTTCCGATGAGCGCCGCTGGCTTAGGGGCACGGAGGCCCGGATCCTGGTGGTCCAGGGGGCCTGGGATGCCTTTACCCCGCCTTTTTACGGCAGGGAGGTGGCGGACTTCGCCAAGGGGGAGGCCTTGCGCTTCACCCTGGAGGAGGCGGGCCACCTGGTGCCCTGGGAGGCCAGGGAGGAGGTGGTGGACCTGGTGGCGGATTTTCTCCTGGGGGAAGCTTTCCGTCCCTTGCCCGGAGGCCTTGCCCTATGAGGCGAACCGGGTACCTTCACCTCTATGGGCTCAACCTGGTTTTCGACCGGGTGGGAAGGGGTCCAGGGGTGCTCCTCCTGGCGGAGGAGGCAAGGGCCTGGCCCGAGGTTCTTCCGGAGGGGTATACCTTCTATCTTTTGGACCTCCCGGGCTACGGCCGCACGGGCGGGCCCAGGATGGCCCCGGAAGAGTTGGCTGAGTACGTGGTGGGTTTTCTGGTCATGCTCAACCTGGGTTCTCCTCCCATCCTGGTCCGGGGAATAGGGGAGGCGGTGGGTGAGGTGCTTAGGGATAGGGGGTATAAGGTGTTCTCTGGAGTTTCCCTAGAGGAAGGCTTGAAAAGTGTCATGGGTATGGGGTAGTATGCACAGGGGAGGTATGGGTATGCGGAGGATTCTGGGTGTTTTGATGGTGGCCTTCGGCTTGGGTCTGGCGCAGTTTTCCGTGGAGAACTTAAAGCCCTCCCTGGCGGCGGTGGGGGGTACCCAGGGCTTTGGCCTCGAGGCCTCCTGGCACTGCCAGCTCTTCCAGCCCCCTGTGGGGGAGGTGCGGCCGGCTTTGGACGTGGGTTATGACGTGAACGGAAACTGGAACGGGGCCTTCCTCTTCCGCTACCTCTACCCCCTGGCCGAGGGTTTGAAGGGGGGCGTGGGGCTTGGGGTGGTCATCCCTGGCTTCCAGTTCGGCAACACCAGCCTCTACTTCCGGGCGGATGCCGAGTATGACCTCAAGGCTACCTTAGGGGCGCCGCTTTTCCTGGGCGGGGACCTGGGTGTCGCCGCTGGCAAGCTGGCGGCCCAGCTCAAGGTGGGCTACCGCTTCTAGCGGCTACCCAGGGCTGGGGGAGGGTTTAGCCCTCCCCCAGGGCTTCTTCCTCTTCCGGTGCATCCACCTCCACCTTCATCACCTCCCTTAGGAGGCTGGTGGCGTAGCTGCCCTTGGGCAGGAAGAAGGTCAGCCAAAGCCCTTCCGGGGTTTCCTCCAGGGTCCACTCCGTAAGGGGGATGCGGATGGGCCTCCTGGCCCCCCGGCGGGCGCGGAACTCCTCCCGCTTCAGGTCATAGCGGGCCAGGATCTCGTCCTCCAGGGCCCTGGCCTTCCCCTGGGCCTCCGGGTACTTCTTGCCGAAGAGGGGCCCGGTGGCGCTGATTTCCAGCCTCAAGGCCCTTTCCGCCTCCTCCTCCCGCTCCACCAGAAACTCCCCCCCGGTGGCGTGCTTCTTGGCCCAGTCCCCGGGGATGACCCGGTCGTAAAGCCCCCTTTCCATCCTTAGGGCCACCCAGTCGTTGAAGAGGAGGCTTTGCAGGCTTCCAATCAGGAAGCGCTTAAGCCAGGGATTTCCCCTTCCCTTACCCTTCTTCACCAGCTCATAGCCCTTGACCGGGTTCTGCCCGCCGAGGCCAAAGCGCTGGGGGCCGTAGTAGTTGGGAATGCCCTTGGCCTCGAGGGTCTTCAGGATGGCCCGGGCTCTCTCCACATCGTGGGCCCCGCGAATGAGAATGCGGAAGCGGTTTCCCTTGAGATGGCCCGTGCGCAGCTTGTTGGTGTGCAGGTTGGCTTCCAGAAGCCGGGTTCCCTTAAGGTTTTCCAGCAAGCAGAGGGCATCCTCGTGTTTGCGGGGGATGGAGAACCACTGCCGGGTTTTCGCGCGCTTGTCCTTTAGCCCCGCCACCCCGATCTCCTTTTCCGGGACCCCCACCTCGTCCCGCAGAAACTCCACCACCTGGCGGGTGGTTAGGCCTTCCTTCTCCAGGAGGAAGTAGAGGTGTTCCCCTTCCCCGCTGGGCAGGTAGGCGGGCACCTCCTCCACCTGGAAGTCCTGGGGAAGGAGGCGGATCGTACCCCCCACGCCGGGAAGATCCTGGGTGAGGTAGGGGTAGCGCCCGGGGCGAAAGACGAGGTCCATCCCCTTATTTTGGCTTAGGGAAGGGCCTTTAGCCAAGACTCCAGGACCCCGAAGCCGTACCGGAAGAAGGCCTCGGAGGCCAGGTCCACCCCGGCTTGGGCCAGGATCTCCTTGGGGCTTTGGCTTTCCCCCGCCTCGAGGATTCCCAGGTACTTGGGCACGAAGGCCTTCCCCTCCTCCTGGTACTTGCCGTAGAGGGCCAGCACCACCAGATACCCAAGGGCGTAGCTGTAGGTGTAGAAGCGGAAGTGGACGAAGTGGGGAATGCCGGCCCAGGCCGCTTGGTCCAGCTCCGTCCACTCCACGGCATCCCCGTAAAGCCTTTCTTGCTCCTCCTGCCAGATCCCGTGGAAGGCCTCAGGGGAAAGGGCGGCTTCCCGGCGGGCCTCGAGGCTCCTTCGCTCAAAGAAGGTGTACATGACCTGGCGGAAGAGGGTGCCGATGGCATCCTCCACCCTCTCGGCCAAAAGCAGGGTGCGTTCCTCCGGGGAAAGCCTTTCCAAGAGGAGGTCGTCCAGGAGGATCTCCGCAAAGACGCTGGCGGTTTCCGCCAGGGGGGTGGAGGCCCCGAAGTTCAGGAGACGTTGCTTCCTGGCCAGGTAGAAGTGCACCCCGTGCCCAAGCTCGTGGGCCAGGGTGTGGGCGGCGTCCAGGTCGTCGGTGTGGTTGAGGAGGACGTAGGGGTGGGTGGAGGGAAGCCCGCCCGAGCAGAAGGCCCCACCCCGCTTGCCCGGCCTGGGGTAGGCATCGATCCAGCGCTTTTCGAAGAACTCCCGGGCGATCCTTCCCAGCTCGGGGGAGAAGCGGTGGAAGGCGGTGAGGACCAGGTCCTGGGCCTCCTCAAAGGGCACCTTGGGTTTTTCCCTGGCCAAGGGGGCCAGGAGATCCGGGCTTGGGGTTTTCTCCAGGCCCAGCCGCCTTGCCTTCCAGCGGTAGTAGGCCTCCACCAGGGGGTAGTGGGCCCGGGTGGCCTCGAGGAGGGCCTCGATGTCCTTTACCTCCACCTCGTCCCTGAGGGCCACGGGCTCCAGGGGATGGCGGTAACCCCGTAGGCGAAGATCCTGGAGGTAGTCCAGGAACACCGCATTGAACACCGCGCTTAGGGTGGGGGCTTCGGCCATAAGCTTCCCGTATAGCTCCCGGTGGGCTTCCCGCCGCACCTTGGGGTCGGGGTCCCGCCTTAGGGCCCGCACCTCCATCTCGGTAAGCTCCCTTTCCCCCACCCGGAAGCGGAAGCGGCCGGTGTATTCCGTGTAAAACTGGCTCCAGGCGCTTCTTCCCACCAGGCCCTTGAGGTTTAAAAGCTCCTCCTCCCGCTCGGAAAGGGTGTGGGGGGCGAAGGCCCTCTGCCTTTGCAGGAAGTGGCGGAGATCGGCAAGGCCGGGGTGCTCCAAGAGGGCCTGGAAGGCCTCCTCGGGAAGCTTGCGCAGGGCCACCTCGAGGGGCACCAGGCGGTTTCGCACCTCGGTGTAGCGGTTCCTTACCCGGTCCAGAAGGGCCTTGGCCACAGGGTCCTGGGTGCGGGTGGCGAAGTAAAGGGAAGCGTAGTTCAAGGGCTTATAGGCTTTCTCCAGGGCTTCCTCGTAGCGCCGGAAAAGGCCTTCCGCCTGGCTGGGATGGAGGAGGTCCTTGGGGTCCAGGCTGCTGGCGAGGTTCAGAGCCTCGGCCAAGTCCCTTTCGAGGTTTGGGTCCTCAGGGCTAAGGTACAGGTCGGAAAGGTCCCACTCCATGCCGTCCACTATATCGCCCCCATCCGTTTAAGGAATCTGTAAGGCCGCATCCATAGGGTGGGAAGTAGGAAGAGGGGGTGGCAGGTTGTCGGGCATGTCCCGCGCAGCGGCGGATTGTGGGCCCAAGGATAGGCGGTGGCAGAGGGCTTTGGGGGATCTTCCCCTGTTGGGGTGGGTGCCTGATGAGAAGGAAGAAGGAGGTGAGGGAAACGAGCCGTCTAGTCCTCCCGGAGCCCAGGAGGAAGGTGAGCTCCTCGAGCCCTCTTCCCAGGAGGAGAAGGCGGGATGAGAGACAGGGTTTTTGGAGGCCGGAAGGGAGTTCTCGGGCTTGGCATGTTTCTGGAAAAGCTCTTCCAGCTGGCTTGTTCGCGGGGTCCTTGTACCTGCCCCAGCCGGCAGGGAAGTTGCCTCAGAGGATCGGGAGGAAGGTTATGAAGAGGCGGCTAGGAGGCGGCTGGCTTGGCGTTTGGGGGCTCTTCCTCCTTTTAGCCCTGGCGCAGCAGGTGCGCTACCCTCCCAGCTTCGGTCCTTACGAGGACCTTCGGCGCCAGGCCCATGCCCAGTGCCAGGGCTATCTGGTCCAAGGGGGTAAGGCCTATGTGTACTGCTTGCAGCAGGTGGCTGTAGCCACGTGTGGAGGGCCCTACGCCCCGCGGATGGACCCCATGACAGGCATGGCTTGCAGTTTTGCGGCTTCCGCCGGGTACCCAGCTCCGTCAAAGCCTGTCCTTACCAGGCCTTCCTACCGGGTGGAGGTGATGGGAGGGGTTGACCGGGAAAGGGATGTGCGCACGGGCCAGGTGATCCGGCAAACGCCTATCGCACCCCGTCTCCTTTCCACCTTGGAGCGGACGCAGCAAGGCGTTTACCGGGGGGTTACCTATAACCCCCAAGGCCAGGCCTTGCTGACCTACTGGGTGAATGCTTCTTGCGAGATCCTGGATCCAAATGGCCAGCCGGCCATGGATGGTGTGTGCCCCGTATTCCCGGATAAGCCCTATCTTCTCATGCTTCAGGAATCTCCCCTACCTGGAATGCCTCCAAGCGCTAAGTTTTATTTCCCAGGCCGGCTCCAGGATGATTTTGACGGGGATGGGGTAGTAGAAGTTGGGTATTTGGCCGAAGGGGGCTCGAGTGGGCGCACGTATACCTCGGGCTGGGCCGAGGCCCTTGGCTACGATCCCAGCACCCGGATGCTGAAATACCACTACCAGATGGCTGCCCGGGAGTCAGGAAGCGCCCATGCCACTTATTACCTGGAAAAACTGCTTCTTTTTCGGGTGAGGTGAGGCATGGAGGTCTTGGCCTACGCTCCCTGGCAAAAGCGGGCGGCTTTGGGTCGGCTTGCCTTAGGGCTTTTGAGCATGGGGTTCCTTCTCTGGCTGGGTATGGGCGCGGTGGAGGATGGGGAGGTTGGGTTGGGGCTGGGCTTGGGGTTGATCGCCTTCTTGGTGGGGCTTTTCCTTTACCCGTCCGCCGTGGGGCCTCTTCTGCGCTCGGGATTCCAGGTGGTTTTGGAGCCGGAGGGGATTCGGGTGGCCGGAAGGCTTTACCCGAAGGACCGCTTGGCGTGGGTGGAGGGGCCCTTTCCTGGGGGAGGCACCGAGGCCCAGTGGCAGAGGTTGATAGAAGTGGGTCGCTTGTCCGCAGGACCCCTTTTCCACCTGGTCATGGGGAGGGAAAGCGTGCCCCTTTGGCTGGACCTGCCGGGCTGGGACCGGATGCTAGCCCACATGGGTGTGGATTGGAAGGAGCAACCGGGCCTGGTGCGGTACCTCCACTCGGTGCGCGGTCTGGCCTGGTTGAACGGGCTTTTGTACCCTCCCGCGGAGGTACAGGAGGAGTGGGAAAGGGCTCGCAGGCGCTACCAAAGGCTTTTTGCCTGGCTGTGGATCGGGGTAGGGTTGGCGGGAGCGGCCCTTGGCCTCGAGGCCCAGCTTCCCGAAAACGCTAGCCTTGCCCTTCTCGGGGTGGGGGTGGCCCTCGGCGGCTATGCCTTCCTCGCTCTTTTCGGTGGCAAGTCTCCCCGGGACGGGTGGGCCGAGGCGTACAACCCCTTCAGGCAAAAGGAAGCCGGGGGAATAAGGGGGTAGGTATGGAAGCAGAGGGACAGGGCATGCAGGAAAAACCAAAGGTGAAGCTTCTTTGGCCGCGCAGGGGGCGGGATTGGCTCCTTCTTCTCTTCGCCGCCGTGGTGGTGCTTGGCATCGTGGGGAACCTTCTTCCCCAGGGGCCTGAGGAGGTGCAGGTGGGGCAGGTGCGCCTGCAGGTGCCCTCGAGGTGGGAAGCCAAGGAGGTGCAGGGCGGATGGGCTCTTCTAAGCCCCCTGGAGGGTCCTAAGGATGCCTTCCGGGAAAACCTGACCCTCCTGGTGGAACCCCTTCCCCAGCCCATGAACTCCCTTCAGTACGCCCAGGTGGTGGCCTGGCGGAACGCCCAGGGGGTGGAGGGGTTTGTCCCGGGGCCGGTCCAGGTGGTCCCCTTGGCGGGCGTGGAGGCTGTGGCCTTTGCCGGGCAGGGGCGGTACGGGGGACGGAGCTTGGAGTTTTGGGTCTGGGCCTTTGTCCTGGGCCAGGAGGGGTACCAGCTTACCCTCACCGGGGAGGTGGGCAAGCTAACCCAGATCCGGCCCCAGGTGGCAGCGGTCTTGGCCTCCATGCGGGTGGGGGGAAGCAGCCCGGTGGCCCAGCCCGGGCCGGGCTTGGGCCCGGGGGCTGGAGGGGATGGGGCTTCTGGGCCTGCCTCCCCGTCCGTGCCCTGGGGGCCCTCTATGGGTGGGGGGCCCTATTCCCCTGGGTTTTCGGGTGGGGGGGATTTCTCAGGGTCCCCTTATGGCTACGGAGCCGGGGATATCCCTGGGGGAGAACTGCCCATGGACCTCCCAGGTGGGGGCTTGGATTCCTCAGGGTTGGACGAGAGCCTGCAAGAGCATCGGGACTTCAACACCTGGATGGCCGAGGAGTGGAGCCAGCTTCTTTCCAGGGAAACCCCAGAGCCCACCCACCAGGACGAGGAGGGGAACCTTTATTGGGAGGGTCCCTCGGGCCTGCTCCACGAGTGGGGGGATTACAGCGGGGAGTAGGGAGGTGCCGTGGAAACCCTAAGCTACCGGCCATGGCAACGATGGGCGGCGTGGAAGCGCCTTCTTGCCCTCTCGCTCCCCACGGGCTTCTTTCTAGCCTTAAGCGGGGAAGGGGGCCTTCCCTTCCTCTTGATGGCCATTCCGCCAGCCTTCTATCTTTTCTCCACGGCCCTCGCCCCCGTTTTGCGCTCCTCCTTTACGGTGGCTTTGGAGCCGGAGGGGATCAGGGTGGGGAGCCGGTTATACCCCAAGGAGAGGTTTTCCGGGGTGGAGGGGCCCCTGGGTCTTTGGACCCGGTGGGAGGTGCGGCCGGGGAGGTTGAATCCCTACCGCCTTCGCCTGGGCTGGCGTTTGGGCACCAGCCCGCTTTTCCAGCTGGTTTTCGGGGAGGAAAAGGTACCCCTCTGGCTGGACCTGCCCGGTTGGGATCTGCTTCTGCTCCACCTGGGCCTTGACTGGAAGGAGCATCCGGGGTTACGGGAATACCTGGGCTCAGCCCGGGGGCTGGCCTGGCTCAATGGCCTTCTCCATCCCCCCGCAGAGTTGGAAGGAGCATGGGAGGAAGCCAGGAAGCGCTACCGCCAGGTTTCCGCCTGGGCATGGGCGGGCATAGGCTGTATTGGCCTTGGCTTCCTGGGGCCTCAGGCGGCGGGGTCTTCCAGTCCCCTAGCCTTGCTCTTCCTGGCTTTGCCCTTTTTGGGGATGCTCCTTTTGGTTTACCCGCTTATCACCGCCTTCAACATCGGTCGGGGTAGGCCTGGATGGGCGGTGGCGTATAGCCCCTTTGGCCCCCTCGAGGAGCGGGTTCACGGATAGGGGGCGGCTTTTGCGTAATGGGGGTGCCCTTTTGCCCGGGTTCCTGGAGTGGCTGCGTGTAGCCCCTGGGGTATCCTTAGGGGCGTGGCCGCGTTGGTGGTCTACAAGGGAAGGCCTGCTTTGGCGGTGGAAAAGGGGGACCGTCTGGAGCTCACCCTGCCCGATGGGGCTCGGGTCAAGGTGCGTCCCAAGGATGTCCACTGGCTTCATCCCGGGCCCGCTTCCCTGGAGTTGAACCCGCCAGAGGGCGAGGAGGAGGCTGCTTGGGAGCTTCTTCAGGGCCAGGTGGTGGATCTCAAGGACTTGGCCGAGCTGGTCTACGGGGCGTACACGCCCGAGACCGCTTTCGGGGCTTATCTTCTGGCGCAAAGGGGGGAGCGCTTCCTCCTGGAGGGGGAAAGGGTCCGGGCCCGCACCCGGGAGGAAGTGGAGGCCCTCCTCGAGGCCAGGAGAAAGCGGGAGGAACAGGAGCGGCGCTTCCAGGAGGGGGTAAGGCGGCTTAGGGAAGGGGTGCCCGCCCCCGAGGACCGTCCCTTAATCCAGGAGGTGGAGGCCATGGCCCTGGGGGAAAGAAGGGAAAGCCGGGTGCTCAGAGCCCTGGGCCTTCCCGAAACTCCTGAGGCCGCCCACGGCCTTCTCCTAAGCCTCGGGGTGTGGCAGCGGCAAAATCCCCATCCCAGGCGGCTTGGGCTTATCCTCGTTCCTCCTGAGCTTCCCCTACCTGCCCTTCCCCAGGAAAAGCGGGTGGACCTGACCCACCTCCCCGCCTACGCCATCGACGACGAGGAAAGCCAGGACCCGGACGACGCCGTCTATGCCGAAAGGGTACCCAAGGGTTTCCAGCTTTGGGTGCATGTGGCGGATGTGGCGGCCTTGGTGGAGCCTTTTAGCCCCCTGGACCAGGAGGCCATGCGCCGGGGGGCCAACCTGTACCTGCCCGAGGGGACGGTACCCATGCTGCCCCAGGAGGCCACCTGGGTTCTGGGCTTGGGCCTGAAGGAGGTGTCCCCGGCCCTGACCTTTCGCCTCAAGGTTTCCGGGGAAGGGGAGATCCTGGAGGAGGAGGTTTTCCCAAGCTGGGTAAGGGTGAGAAGGCTCAGCTACCAGGAGGCCCTGGGGGTGGAGGAGCTTGCCCCTATGCGGGACCTGGCCTTGGCCTTCCGGCGGAAGCGCCTGGCCCAAGGGGGGCTGGACCTCCGCCTACCCGAGGTGAAGGTGCGCTTGGAGGGCCAGGAGGTAAGGATCCGTCCCCTCGAGGCCTACGAAAGCCGCATCTGGGTCCAGGAGGCCATGCATCTCGCGGGTTATGCCGCCGCCCACCTGGCCCTCAGGGAGAGACTGCCCTTCCCCTTCGCCACCCAGGAGGCTCCCGCCAGGCGGGTGGAAGGGGAGGGGCTTAGCGCCATGTGGGAGCAACGTAAGGCCCTGAAGAGGGCCCAGCTCAAGGCCGTGCCCGCACCCCACAGGGGCCTGGGCCTTCCCCTCTATGCCCAGGTGACGAGCCCTTTAAGGCGCTACCTGGACCTGGTGGCCCACCAGCAGCTAAAGGCTTGGTTGAAAGGGGAGAAGCCCCTTTCCCAGGAGGAGCTCTTGCAACGGGTGGGGGCGGCGGAGGCCATGGCCGACCTGGTGCGGGAGGCGGAGAGGAAGAGCAAGCTCCACTGGATCCTGGTCTACCTGATGGAGAAGGGGTACGAGGGAAGGGGAATCCTGGTGGAGAAAAGGGGAGGGCAGGGGATTTTCCTCCTGCCGGAGCTGGGCCTGACTGCCCAGGTGGCCCTCAGCAAACCCCTGCCCCTGGACACCGAGGTCCGCCTCCGCTTTCTGGAGGCGGACCTCCCTCGCCTCGAGGCCCGCTTCACCCTTCTCTAGCCTGCGAACCTTCCTGGACGAGGCCCGTGGGCGAGTGGTATCACATGTGCTCGATCAAGGCCCGGCCGAACTCGCTGGTCCTAAGGAGGGTGGCGGGCTTACCCTCTGCCTGGAGGAGGCGGTGGAAGTCGTAGGTAACAAGCCCCTTGGCAATGGTGCGCTCCATGGCCTGGATGATGAGGTCTGCTGCCTCGTTCCAGCCCATGTAGCGGAGCATCATCTCCCCCGAGAGGATGACGCTGGAGGGGTTCACCTTGTCCTGGCCCGCATACTTGGGCGCGGTTCCGTGGGTGGCCTCAAAGACCGCATGCCCCGTTTGGTAGTTGATGTTGGCCCCTGGGGCGATGCCGATACCACCCACCTGGGCGGCCAGGGCATCGGAGATGTAGTCCCCGTTGAGGTTCAAGGTGGCGATCACCGAGTACTCGTCGGGGCGAAGGAGGATCTGCTGCAGGAAGTTGTCGGCGATCATGTCCTTGATGACGATCTCCCGGCCGGTCCGGGGGTTTTTCAGCACATGCCAGGGGCCGCCATCCAGGGGCGTGGCCCCGTACTTCTCCCGGGCCAGGGCGTAGCCCCATTCCCGGAAGGCCCCTTCCGTGAACTTCATGATGTTGCCCTTGTGCACCAGGGTGACGCTGGGCAGGTCCTCCTTGATGGCGTAGGCGATGGCGGCGTCCACCAGGCGCTCCGTGCCCTCCTTGGAGACGGGCTTGATCCCGATCCCCGAGGTCTCCGGGAAGCGGATTTTGGCGTAGGCCTTGGGGAACTCCCGCTTGAGGAAGTCCAGGACCTTTTGCACCTCCTCGCTGCCTGCAGGCCACTCAATCCCGGCATAGATGTCCTCGGTGTTCTCCCGGAAGATGACCATGTTGACCAGCTCGGGGTGCTTCACCGGGCTGGGTACCCCTTTGAACCAGCGCACGGGGCGCACGCAGGCGTAAAGGTCCAGCTCCTGCCTTAGGGCCACGTTGATGGAGCGGATGCCCCCGCCCACCGGGGTGGTCAGGGGCCCTTTGATGGCCACCAGGTACTCGCGGATGAAGTCCAGGGTTTCCTCGGGTAGCCATACAGGCTCCCCATAAACCTGGTTGGCCTTTTCCCCGGCGTAGATCTCCGCCCAGGCGATTTTGCGCTTTCCCCCGTAGGCCTTTTCTACGGCGGCATCTAAGACGGGCCTGGCGGCTCTCCAGATGTCCGGCCCCGTCCCATCCCCTTCGATGAAGCCGATGATGGGCTGGTCCGGCACCTGGAGAACCCCGTTTTGGATGGTGATCCTTTCGCCGCCCTCTGGGATTTGGATGTGCTTGTAGGCCATACCTGACCTCCGGGCCATAGCATACCCCTTTCCCGAGGGAAAAGTGTCCTAGACTGGGGCCATGCCCGAGGTCCTGGTGGTGGGGGCGGGAATCGTGGGGGCGGCCTGTGCCTACCGCCTGGCGGAGGCGGGCCTTGAGGTCCTGGTTCTGGAAAGGGAGGCCACCTTTGCCCAGGGCTCCACGGGAAAGAGCGCCGCCGGGGTGCGGGTGCAGTTCTCCGAGCCCTTAAACATCCTTCTTTCCTACCACTCCATCCTGGAGTACCAAAGGATTCCGGAGGCCAGCTACCGGCCCATCGGCTACCTCTTCCTGGTGCCGGAGGCCCTGAAGGAAGCCCAGGAGGAGGCCTTGGCTACCCAGCGGGCTTTGGGGGTGCCGGTGGAGAAGCTTTCCCTAAAGGAGGCCCAATCCCACGTGCCCTTCCGGGAGGAGGGCTTGGCCTACGCCACCTTCGGTCCCATGGATGGGGTCATAGACCCCCATGGGGTTACCGCCCACTACCTCAGGGAGGCCAGGCGGCTTGGGGCCAGGGTGCGCTTTTCCGAGCCCCTCGTGGCCGCCTGGAGAAAGAAGGGGGTATGGCGGGTGGAAACCCCCTTGGCGGCGTACGAGGCTCCCTTTCTCCTCCTTTGCACCGGGGCCTGGACGGGGGAGGTGGGGAAAAGGCTTGGCCTGGAGATTCCCATCCAGCCCGTGCGCCGCATGGTCTTCGCCACGGCCCCCGCTCCCTTTCCCCATGCCTTTCCCCTCACCATAGACCTGGCCACGGGCTTCTACCTGCGCTCGGAGGGGGCGAGGGTGCTCATGGGCCGGTCCAACCCGGATGAGCCCCCGGGTTTTTCCGAGGGCATGGACTGGGGATGGCTGGCGCCGACCCTCGAGGCGGGCCTTTCCCGCTTTCCCTTCCTGGAAGGGCTTGCCCTGGACCGAAGGGCCAGCTGGTGGGGCTACTACGAGATGACCCCGGATGCCAACCCCATCCTGGGTTTTGTGGAGGAGGGGCTTCTGGTGGCGGCGGGTTTTTCCGGCCACGGGGTGCAACAGGCGGCCATGGTGGGGAGGCTCATGGCGGAGGAAGTGGTCCACGGGAAGGCGAGGAGCCTGGATATAACCCCGTTCCGCTTGGATCGCTTCCGGGAAGGGCGTTTCCTGAAGGAGAAGGGGATCGTGTAGGCTGGGGGTGTCCTGCAAGGTCGCCTACGGGCCCACCGGGACGGAAAAGGGGTTTTATGAGAATATTGCTGGCGGGATTGTTGTTTTGGGGATTGGCCTTGGGGCAGGCCGTGGTCAAGGGCTTGACCCCGGCCGAGGTGGAAGGGATTCTCAAGCAGGCGGGTCTTGCCTACGAGAAGACGGATGCCCAGGAGTTCCGTCTGGAGATGGCTGGCTTGACTAAGGTCTGGCTCTACCTGGATTTCTGCCAGGAGGGGCGGTGCGGGGTTCTGACCCTAAGCGCCGGATTCACCCTGGACGAGGTGCCGGACCTCGAGGCCGTGAACGCCTGGAACCGGGACCGCCGCTTTAGCCGGGCCTTTTTGGACGAGGAGGGAACCGTGTGGGTGGAATCGGACCTGGACCTCACGGGAGGGGTGAGCCTGGGGGCGGTAAGGGCCTTCTTGGACCTTTTCGCCGAAGAAATCCTCCCCGACTTCATGGATCACATCGGCTTTGAACCTTGACCGCTTGGGGGCCCTCCCCTAAGATGGGGATTGCCTGGTGCGCCCGTGGCGGCGTAGCTCAGGTGGTCAGAGCACACGACTCATAATCGTGGTGTCGTGGGTTCGAGTCCCACCGCCGCCACCAGCATCGGGATGCGAGGCTTAACCCCCCGGTAACGTGGCCGGGGGGTGTGGCCTTTTGGGGGGCTCGAGGCTGAGGAATCCAGGGACCGGGGTTGGCCTTGAGGGCCTCGAGGTTGCTACACTGGAAACCACGGGGCCCGGGATCCCCCCGGCCGCCCCAGGAGGTTTATGCGCGCCCACATCATTACCTTCGGATGCCAGATGAACGAGTACGACTCCCACCTGGTGGCCAGCGAGCTGGTGAGCCTGGGGTGGGAGCTGGTGGACTCGGTGGAGGAGGCGGACTTCGTCCTGGTGAACACCTGTGCGGTCCGCGGGAAGCCCGTGGAGAAGGTGCGCTCCCTTCTAGGCCAGCTTCGGAAGGAGAAGGATAGGCGAGGGCTCCTCATCGGGCTCATGGGCTGCCTGGCCCAGCTGGACGAGGGTCAGCAGATGGCCCGGAAGTTTGGGGTGGATGTTCTCCTGGGCCCCGGGGCCCTGACCTCCTTGCCCGAGGCCTTGAAGGGGAACCAGCGCTTCTGGGACCTCACCTTCAAGGACGATCTTTTGGACTACATCCCCCCGCCTCCCAGGGGAGCGCTTTCCGCCCACGTGACCATCATCCGGGGGTGCAACCACCACTGCACCTACTGCATCGTCCCCACCACCCGGGGCCCTGAGGTTTCCCGCCACCCGGACCTGATCCTGAAGGAGATCGAAACCCTGAAGAAGGCCGGGGTGGTGGAGGTGACCCTCCTCGGGCAGAACGTGAACTCCTACGGCAAGGACCAGCCGGGCTTCCCCTCCTTCGCCGAACTCCTGAGGATGGTGGGGCAGATGGGCATTCCCAGGGTGCGCTTCCTCACCAGCCACCCGGTGAACTTCACCGACGACATCATCGAGGCCATTGCCGAAACCCCTGCCATCACCCGTTACATCCACCTGCCCGTGCAGTCTGGCTCGGACCGGGTGCTTAGGCGCATGGCCCGGGAGTACCGGCGGGCGCAGTACCTGGAAAGAATCAGGAGGATCCGCGAGGTCCTGCCGGATGCCGTGCTTTCCACGGACATCATCGTGGGCTTCCCCGGGGAGACGGAGGAGGACTTCCAGGAAACCCTCTCCCTCTACGACGAGGTGGGCTACGACCAGGCCTACATGTTCATCTACTCTCCTCGGCCCGGTACCCCCGCCTACAAGCACTTCCAGGACCTGCCCCGCGAGGTGAAGGTGGAGAGGCTCCAGCGCCTCATTGAAAAGCAGAAGGAGTGGAGCTACCGCCGCAACCTGGAGTGGGTGGGGAAAACCGTGGAGGTTCTGGTGCGGGGAGCGGCCAAGGAGGAAGGGTACGTGCAGGGGCACGACCGCGGGAACCATCCGGTGCTGGTTCCCGCCCACCAGGCTCCCACCCCGGGGCTCTACCAGGTGGAGATCAAGCAGGCCACCCCGCACCTGCTCTTTGGGGAGGTGGTGGGGGCCAGGGAGCCTGCGCCCATCCCCTTGCCCGTGGCCTGAGGGGGCAGCATGCGAGAGCACTTCCTCCCCTTTAGCGGTGCCTTGGCCCTTTTCCTTCTTGTTTATGCGGCCTCCCGCTTCGCCCTTTGGGGGCTTGTCCTGGCAGCCTTTCTTGCCTATCTTCTGTATCTGGTCCTATTCCGCTGGCAGGGAAGGCTTTTGGCCAAGGGGCCTTCGCGGGCAGCCTTGGAGCGCCTGGCCATGAGGGAAGCCTGGCGGAAGGGGGGGTTCTTGAGCCCGAAGGACCTTGGAGCCTTCCTCCCCCAGGACGAAGCGGAACGCCTCCTGGAGGGCCTGGCGGCCAGGGGTTTGTGCCGGAGGGAGGGGGAGGGCTTTCGCTTCTGACCCCAGCAGGGGATGAGGAAGGTGGAGGAAGCCGAGGCGGTGGTCCTGGGAGCCGGGGTGGCGGGGCTTACCGCCGCCTGGCTTCTCAAGGAAAGAGGCCTTAGGGTGCGGGTGGTGGCCCAGGGCCTGGGGGAGGCAAGCCGGGTGCCCGTGGCCCTGGTGAACCCCTTGCGGGGGAAGCGCTTTACCCTGGCGAGAAAGGGAGAGGAGGCCCTCGAGGCGGCCCTTCGCTTTTACAGCCGCTTTGTGCCCCTGCACCTGGGCGTCTATCGCCCGGTGCCGAAAGGGGAGAGGGAGAAGGTGGCGGCCCGACTTGGGGGGCTAAAGCATTCCTGGGAAGGAGAGGGGGTCCTTTTGGAAGAGGCCTTTTGGCTGGAGCCCAGGCCCCTTTTGGAGAAGCTCTCGGAGGGGGTTGGCGTTCTCAGGTCCCGGGTTCTGGCCTGGGAGTCCCCCTACCTCTTCCTGGAAGGAGGAGGGCGGATAAGGGGGGAGGTGTTGGTCTACGCAGGGGGTGGGCAGGGAGCCCATCTTTTGGGCCTGGAGGGGCGGCACATCCCTGGACTGGTCCTCCTCCTGCTGGATTACTTCCCCCGGGCTATCAGCTACCGGGTCTACCTGGCAGGAAGCGCCCTAGGGGGAAGCTACCTCCCCCATCGTTCTGATCCCGAGGCTCCCCCTCCCACGGAAGGGGAGGTGGAATGGCTTCTAAGGGGCGCGGAAGACCTTCTGGGCTACCGCCCTTTGGTGGCCTCCGCATGGCGGGGAGTGCGCTTCCGGTTGGACCACTCTCTTCCGCCTGGTGGTGTGGACCTTCCCTACCTGTTTCCCGTGGAAGGTGGCTTTGCCCTGACGGGCTTTGGCTCCACGGGTTTTCTCTACGCCCCCTGGCTGGGGGAAAGGCTTCTTGAGGCCTTAGGATGGTAGGCGTGTACTCGGGGGCGGTGATCGCCGGGGGGCTTTCCCGCAGGTTCGGGGAGGACAAGGCCCTTTACCCCTATCGGGGAAAGCCCCTGATCCAGTGGGTTTTGGATAGCCTCCAGGAGGCGGGGGAGCGGTTCATCGTGGCCAGCCGGCCCTATCCTGGCTTTGGCGTGCCCGTGTATCCCGACCTGCTTCCGGGGGCGGATAGCCTTTCCGGCCTGCACTCCGCCCTCTTTCACGCCCGCTACCCCTGGGTGGCGGTGGCGGCCACGGACCTGCCCTTTCTGAGGCCGGAATACTGGGCCTTTCTCTATGAGCACGCCCTGGCCTCCCCTCACCCGGTGGTGGTGGCCTACAACCCGGAAGGCCACCTCGAGCCCCTCATGGCCTTCTACCACAAGGACTGCCTTCCCCAGGTGGAGCGGCAGATCCGGGAAGGGGATTTCCTCCTGAGGCGGGTGATGGAGGTGTTGGGGGCCACCTATATCCCAGCGGAGGAGGTGGTGGAGCGCTTCGGCGCCCAGGTCTTCCTGAACGCCAACCGCAAGGAGGAGCTTCCCTAGTCCCGCACCCGGATGCGGGCGGTGTGAACCCGGTTCCCATCCAGGTAGAGTTCCAGCTCGTAGGCTCCCGGGGTCTTAGGGGCCAGGAGGGTGCCTCGGTAGGTGAAGTCGTCCACCTTCTCCAAGGGGACGATCAGAGGGCCTAGCCGCACCTCCACCCGGCTTGCCCTTCGGAGGAGGCGGGCCTCGAGGCGCACTTCCTCCCCCGGGTCCAGGAGGGCGGGGCTGGCCTGAAGGGTGGCCAGGGGACCGGGCCGCACGGTGAGGAGGGCCGAGGTTTCGGTGCGCTCGCCCATGCCCTCGGCCACCACCTTGACCTCGTGGCTTCCCTGTCCTTCCACGGAAAGGTAGGCCCCGAAAAGCCCCTCCCCCATGGGTTGTAAGGGATAGGTCTGCCCCGCCAACTCCGCCCACACCCTTTCCGGCCTTCCCTGGACGTGGGCCCTTAGGGGAAGCTCGGCCCCTGGGGGCAGGACTGTGGGCAGGGGTTCTAGAACCAGGGCCAGGCTTTCCTCGGTGAGGGTGTGCACGATTTCCCGCACCACCGGTCTGGCGGCCAGGAGCACCTGGGGTAGGGGACCGGGCTCCAGGGCCAGGGATACGGGTTCCCCGGGCTCCTGCAGCTTGTCCAGGCTGGTGGGATCCAGGCTGAGGGTGTAGGTGCCTGGCAAAAGCCCTCCTATCACGAAGGCCCCGCGCCCATCGGCGGTGGCGGTGCGGGATTCCACACCCTGGAGGCGGATGCGGGCGTAGGGGAGGGGAGGTTCGCCTTCCTCCCTGATACCGTTCCGGTTAGTGTCCAAAAATACCTGGCCCATCAGGCCCACCACGGTTTCCACGGGTAGATCCAGGGGTAGGGTGAGGCCTCTTTCCACCTTGGCCTCCACCCTGCGGCGCAGGGCCAGGCTGGCCTCGAGGCCTCCTACCTCCAGGGGGTAGCTTCCGGGGTAAAGCTCCAGGCGGTAGTGGCCCCCTGCGTCGGCCACTGCCTCCAGGCCCCCCACCCGAACCTTTGCTCCGGGCAGGGGAGGTTCGTCGGGACCCTTTATCCCGTCCCTGTTTCGGTCGTGGAAGACTAGGCCCTCCACATACCCCGTGGCCCGGCCGCCAAAGGCCTGGACCACTTCCTCGGGGGTGTCAAACCCGCCCTTGATCTCCAGGGCCCCCAAGGCCGCCAGTTTCAAGGTTCCTTGGGCGTACCGGCCTTCCAAGCCCAGGCCCAAGGTCCCTTCCCGGTAGGCCAGGCCAAAACGCCCCTCCAGGCGCCTTTGTTCCACGTCGTACCCCAGGCCCAGGCTTCCCTCCCACGGAGGAAAAGTACCTTGGATGGAAGCTAGGAGGCGCCGGGTTTCGGCGGCAGTGTAGCCAAGCTGCAACGCATAGTCCCGCTCCCGGTAGCTGGCGTAAAGGCCCAGGTAGGGGCCCGTGGGGTTCCGCCCCAGGCTTCCGCCAAGTTCAAGCCCTCCTTCCCGGTAGCGGGCGGCCAGGCCAAGGACCAGGCCTCCCTGGGTTCCCACCGTGCCGCTTACGGAGAAGGGCTCCCTTAAGGGGCGGTAGGCCAGGGTGTAGAGGAGGCCATAGGTGGTGGCCAGGCGGAAGGTGAGGCTATGGGTGGTGGCCTCGTCCAGGCGCTCGGTGAGGGTGGCCGAACCCTGCCAGGTTCCTCCCTCGTAGGCCACCTCCCCCTTGAAGCCCAGGGGGTCCTGGCTCCGGCTGGCTCCGCCCAGGCGGAGCCTGAGGCCTTCCAGGTACTCAAGCCTCCCCGAAAGGCTCAGCTCCCGGTTTTCCAGCTTGCCCTCGAGGCCAGCTCCAGCCCGCACCGCCTCGGGGTCGGTCCGGCGGCTCACCGCCCCGTAGGGCACCAGGGTGAGCCCGCCTTCCTGGAAGGCGTAGCCCACGCTGAAGCGCTGGCCCAGGGTGCTCAGGTAGGTGGCGAGCCGCAGGGGACCCTCTTCGTAGGTTCCCCCCAGGCTCAGCCCGCCCCCAGCCCAGGCGGCATAGCCCCGGAAGGGCCCAAGTTCCCCTTCCAGCCGGTAGACCCCGGGGTAAGCGCGAAAACCCAGGGAGAAGTCTTCCCCGAAAAGGAAGGCTTCGCCGGCGAGCCCTTCGGTCTTAAGGCCCAGGCTGGAGCTTAAGCGCACGAAGTCGGAAAGCGCTCCTGCTAAGGAAAGGGTAAGGGCGTAGCCTGCACCTTCCTGGCTGTAGCGGGCGGTGAGGCCAAACCGGTAGAAGAGGGCTTGTCGGGAAAGCTTTTCCGCCCCGGCGAAGGGCTGGATAACGGTTTCAATCACCCCGTAGGCCCGCACCTTGGGGTCCAGGCTGGAGTAGGCGAGGATTGTGGCCGTGTCCCGGTTGCGACCCACGAGGCGTAGCTCCAGGCTCACCTCCTTGGCCTCCCCCGGGGCCAGTTCCAGAACCTCCTGGGAAAGCCGGTAGGGAAGAAGGCTTCGCACCTCGAGGCGCACCCGGTCCACGGCGTTGCCCGTGTTGCGTACGCTCAAGGTGTAGCTCAGGCTTTCCCCTTCCACGCCCTCGCCGCCAGGGGGAACCCTCAGCTCCACTCCTGCCCGTACCAGGATGCGCACCTGCACCGTGCGGGTCTCCCGGCTATCCTTGAGCACCAAAGGGTGTTCCCCCGCCAGGGCCTCCGGTCCCACCAGGAAGTTCAGTACCCCTTCCCCTACGACCTCTTGCGAGAGGGGGACGAGTCCTTTGGGCACTTCCACCGCCACCACTTCCCCTTCCCCCCGCACGGGCACGCTTAGGAAGCCTCCTTGCTGGGCTTCCAGGACCTCAGGGGCCTCGAGGGCCACCCCAAAGCCCAAAAGGAGGAGAAGGGCCAGGGCCCGCATGGCCTAAAGCCGGCTCAGGGTGAAAAGGAGGCTACCCCGGTATACGCCAGGCACCTCCCGTCCCGTGAGCACCAGCCGGAACTCCAGCACGTAGCTCTGGTAGCCCGGGGTGGGTCCGCTTCCCGTGAGGAGGACCACCTTGGGGCCCAAGGGAATCCAGGGGCCTCCGTTTAAGCGGTACTCCACCTGGCCTGGAGGGATCTCCGCACCGCCTTCCGCCAGGAGAGGCGTGGCCTCCACCTCCACGGCAAAGCCCCCCTCGAGGTTGGTGAACAGCCTCAGGGTGAGGGGGCCTTGGGGAAGGGTGGGGGCGTAGGTGTAGGGGAAACTGGGTGGGGGATAGGTGCTCTGGGTGAGGTCGAAGAGGACTTCCTCCGCGCTCAGGGAAAGGCTGGTACCTTCCGGAAGGTTCACCCCGATGGGAACCTGGGCCAAGGCCAGCGCAAGGAAGGGAGCAAGGACCAGAAGTCGCATCATTTCACCTCAATCCGTCCTTCCCCGGCGATCAGGCTGGGGCTCCCAAAGTCCAAAACCGCCAGCACCACGTAGCGCCCAGGAGGAAGGGGTTTCTCCAGGGGGGCAGGAAGCTCGTGGGTAGCCCCGGGGAGGCTTGCGGTTTCCGGCACCTCCGCCTGGGCCAGGGGGCGGCCCTGAAGGTCCCGCACCTCCACCCGACCCTTCAGGCGAAGAAGCCCGGTGCCCGTGTTCTGAAAGACCAGGCGTACCTGGGCCGGGCCCTCGCGGCTTTGCGGCTGATAGCGGAAGCCCTGGATCCGCCCCGAGCGGCTCACCTGCCCCACCTCCACGTAGACCACATGCCCCACCCGGGTCTTCACCCGGATACCCAAGCCTTCCCCGCCTTGCCGGCTTCCCGCAGGGGCCGATTCAAAGAAGACGATGCCCCAGTAGGTGCCAGGCTGGACGCTTGGGGGCACCTGCACGGTGTAGCGCACTTCCTGGGTGGCTTGGGGTTGAAGGAGGAAGGTGAGGGGGCTTACGGAAAGCCAGCGGCTTAGGGAGCGGGGATGGCTTCCCGGGTCCAGGTAGAGGGGTCTGCCATCCGCCTGTAGCAGCACATCCTGCAACACCACCTCCACCTGCAGGGTGCCGCTACGGCCCGGGTGGTCCACCAGGATGCTTCCCGTTAGACTGGTTCCGGGGGTGGCGGGGTAAAGGGCCCTGGGGGGGCTTACCCCCACCCCGGTCTGGGCCTGGGCCTGGCTCAGGAGGATCATCGGGATCATCAGGGGAAGGAGTTTTCTCATACTGGAATTTTAGGGCAAAAGGCTGCCCCCGGCCAACCCGGGGGCAGCCTGGGAGCCTAGAGGGCTGCGAGCTGGAAGAGGAAGTTGAACTCGTAGGTTCCCGCTACTTCGGAGCCGTCAAACCAGAAGGCCTCGATGATGAGGTCATCCAGCCAGCCGGGGAGGCGCTGGCCCAGGACCTTGAGAAGTTCCAAGGGGGTGCCGTCGTCTGCCCCGTTGAACTGGACAAACTTGGTGTACTGAAGGTCAGGAGCGTTTTCCACCACCCCGCTCAGGCCGTAGTGGGACCCGCCCAGGGTCCGGGTCACTTTGAGGTCCAGCTCGCAGCCGTCCCCGTTGTTGCAGAACTTCTGCAGTACCTTCTGGTTGAGGCAGATGATAGTGCCTTTTTCGCCCTCGTCAATTTTTCCGTTGCCGTTTAGGTCCTTGATGGCGGGGTAGGTGTCGATGGGTTTGAAGTGGTCGCCCAGGGCAGCGGCGATGGCGTCTTGCAGCGTACCTTGGTAGCCCTTGGGCACCAGGTAGCACCCCTCCCCGTTCTCCCCGGGCATGGGGTTATTCAGATCCACGATCCACTCGTCCTCGGTGAGGTGCAGGGCCACCCGTTGAGGGATGGTGAGGTTGATGCGCTCGCTGAGGCTTGCCTGCTGGGAGTCAATGCTCCACGCCTCCCCGGCGGCCAAGGCCAGCGTCAGGAGCCCGCTGACCATTAGAAGGAAAAGCTTCCGCATGGCCTACCTCCTTTAGAGACCCGCCAGGGTGAAGGTCACATCGATGGTGTAGGTGCCGTCCAGCTCAGAGCCGTCAAACCAGAAGCTCTCCACGATCAGATCGTCCAGCCAGCCGCCCGTGGGGTGAGTGTCCTCGGCCACCCCGTGGGGGCCGGAGGGCAGGCTGTTGGTGGCAAAGCCACCCTGGCGCCTGTTGTTGATGAAGTCCGCCAGGCCGAACCAGCCGAAGCCGCTTGCGGGTACGCCCGTCAGGGATACGCTAAGCTGCCAGCCATCGGGGTCGTTGGAGAACTTCTGCAGAATTTTATGGTTCACGCAAAGCAAGGTACCCTTTTCATCGTTGGAGAGCTTGCCGTCCCCATTATAGTCCTTGGCCGCCGGGTAGGCGCCGATGGGGCGCAAAACGCCACCGTTTTGGATGTAAGTCTGGAGTTGTTCCCAGGTCTTCACCTTCTTAGGCACCAGGTAGCACCCTTCGGGCGGCACAGGATTGGCGGGGCTGTAAGACCAATCTCCCGGGGCTTCCGGAGGGGTGTTGAGGTTAAGATCCCACTCGTCCTCGGTGAGGTGCAGGGCGTAGCGGGGCGGGATGATGACCCTCACCTTCTCCTTCACCGCCGCCTGGTCGTGGTTGTCGTCCCAAAGTTCTTCCACGTTCCCGTCCAGGTCGCCTTCCGAAGGGAAGTTCACCTGGGCGTAGCCCACTGCCAGGGCCAGAGCTAAAGCCGTGACCAGCCACTTCTTCATGGTGTCCTCCTTTCTTTCCGCTGAACTCGAGGGCCTAGAGCCGAAAGACCTCCTACAAGAGGGTCAAGGTGTAGACCAGCCAACCCTCGTACTCCCCTGGTGTTTCGGAACCGTCCAGCCGGAGCTTGATCCCCAAGGTGACCGACTGCCAGCCCCCGGGATGGTCGGTGACCTCCTCCAAGAGCACCCCGCCGTCGGGTCCGGAGGGAGCCGGGCAGATGTGGGAGGGCGGGCGGTCCCAGTCCGGGTGGTAAGCCAGGCATTTCCAGTGGGGGGTGGGGGGAAGGCCTCCCCGCCCCGTGAGGATGGAGTGCATGGCAAAGTGGGTGGCGTCCAACACCCTTCCATCCGGACTGGTGGGTTCGGTCTCAAAGGCCACGGATAAAGCCCAGTGCCGCCTTTGGGTGAAAACGTGAAGCCGCATGGAGGGATGGGTGAAGTACTGGGGAAAGCGCTTGGAGCCGGGGATCACCCGGCCATCCCCATCCAGGAGAAGAGGGGGGTAAGGGCGCCCGTCTTCGTCCAGAAAACGGCCATCCCCGCCGTAAAGGCCCACGCAATGGGGAGGTACCGGGCCTAAGGTGGCGCACCTGAGGTCAAAGACCACCACGGGATCCCGCAGGCAGAGGGTGGGGTCGCTGGGGTCCCGGGGACAGTAAGGGGGCTGGCTGGGGTTTCCCCCATCCCCTTTGCCAGCCCACAAGGGACCTGCCACCCTGCCCCCCACTGCCGGGGGTTCCAACACCAGGGCCGCGCGTTCCGGAATCCTAACTTCCAGCCGCACGGAGGCTTGGGGCCCCGCTGCCCCCAGGATGAGGGGCAGGAGAAGCCACGTCCAAAGCCCAAGCCTCACCATCTCACCTCCTTCCGCCCCGGAGGTTAGATAAGAGGGCGTTAAGGAAGCGTTAAGGGAAGATGTGCTTTTCTGACACGGGAATGGTTTTTAGGCGTTAAGCTTAAGGTGAAGGGTGAGGATGTTCTTAACGGTTTCTTAACGATTAGGTTAACGGGGTGAGAGGAATGAAGGTGCGGTTGCCCCTATACGGCCCTGCCCGGGCGGAAGGACCACTGGGGTCCCTTTCCTTGCGGCGGAAGGCCTTGGGTATTCTCTATTACCTGGCCCTCGAGGGTCCCACCCGCCGGGAAAAGCTGGCGGATCTCCTCTGGGGCCACAGGGCCGCCCTGCAGAACCTGCGGGTGGAGCTTACCCACCTCCGCAGGGTTTTCGGGAAGGGTACCTTTCAGGGCAGGATTCTGGAACTGCCCCCTGGCGTGGAGCTGGATCCCACTCCGGGGGGCGAGGAGGTGCTGGAGGGCCTCGAGGACCTCTCCCCAGCGTTTACCGATTGGGTGCATGTGCAGAGGGCTCGCCGGGAGGTTCCCAAGGAGGCCCTACCTCTCCTCGAGGGGCTAAAGGAGGTGCGTCCCCCCGCTTTGGTGGTGCTGATCGGTCCGCCGGGTTCGGGGCAGGAGGAGCTGGCCTGCTTGCTGGCGGGCAGGTTGGGCCTACCCCTCCGGGAAGGGCTGGGTCAGGGGCCGGGGGTCTTCTACCTTTCGGACCCCTTGCCCGCCAAGGAAGAAGCCTTGAAACTCCGCCTTAACCCAGGGCAGGTGCTGGTGGTGGCCAGAAGCCTTTTCGGGGAAGATCCAGCCTTCTTTTTGGCTCTAAGGGCCCGCTTTCCCGCCGAGATTACCCGGGTTTTCCAGGTGCCTCGCCTGGAGTTTTCCGAGGCTCGCCAGCGGTTTCTCCGCCATCTATCCTTTGAGGAGGCGGCCCGTTTTTACTTGGAAAGTGGGGGGCGGCCCGGGGTGTTGCGGGAGCTTCTGGCCATGGGGGATCCCCAGGCCCTGCCCCAGCGGGTGCGGGCCATAGTGGCCCTCGAGGCGCGCCACCTTTCCCAGTCCGCCAGGAAAGCCCTGGAGATGCTGGCCCTTCACCCAAGGGCTTTCCCTGCTCCCTTGGCCGAGGCTTTGGGGTTTGGGGCACATCTGGGGGAACTGGAGCATAAGGGCTGGCTCAGCTTTTTTGAGGGCCGCTACTGGCTTACCGAACCCCAGTTCCGCCGCTATCTCTGTTCGGCTGTTCCCCAGGGGGAAAGGGTTCGTTTCCATCTCCAGCTGGCCGAAGCCTTTCGCCAGCTAGGGGACCCGGTGGCCGAGGCCTTTCACCTCAGCCGGGCCGGGGAGCCCTTGGAGCCGAAGGCCTTGCTGCGGGGCCTTAAGGAGTGGCGACGGGTGAGCGCGGATCCGCAGTTCCCGTGGTCAGATTTCCCCCCGCCTAATGTTTCGCTGGGCCTCGGGCCTTCCCTGCCTTTGGAAGCTCCGGAGGTGTTCTCCTTGGTTTCCCTGGGCGGGGAGCCCGTGGAGGTGCCCTTGGTGCTTTCCGAACCCGCGGTGGTCAAGTTGGAGGGACGGGTCTACCAGGAGCTTCCTCTGGGCCTGGGTCCCGATTCCGCTTCCTTTCCCTTGCGTCTTCTTGGGGAGGAGCGGAGCCTATACTTCCTGCCTACCCCCTTGGGAAGCAGCCTTTTTTGGGGGACGGTTCTCCCGGAAAACCCCTTGGAGTACCTCCTTCTTCTGCCCCCAGGGGTGTACCGCTTGGGGCTTGGGGTGCGGGGGCTGGCGGAGTTCAGGCTGAACGCCTACCGGCCTGCACCAGGAACCCTCCGGGTACTGGCTCCCTTGGGCCAGGTGGTGGAGGTTTAGGCCCCGGCACCCGGTTGCGGCCGGTCGGTGGGGGCCACGGGGGGTGGGCTAGGAGGCAGGAGGAGGAGCCTGAGCACCTCTCCCACCTCCTCCACGAAGGTGATCTCCAGGTCCTTGAGGATTTCCTCGGGGACCTCCTTAAGCTCGGGTTCGTTCTCCTTGGGCAGGACTACCCGGAAGATGCCCGCCTGGTGGGCAGCCAGGAGTTTTTCCTTTACCCCGCCGATGGCCAGAACCTTGCCCCTGAGGGTGATCTCCCCGGTCATGGCGATGTCCATCCGCACGGGGCGCCCCGTGAGGGCGCTGGCCAGGGCAGTGGCCATGGTGATGCCGGCGGAGGGGCCATCCTTGGGAGTGGCTCCTTCGGGAACGTGGATGTGGAGGTCGTATTCCTTGTGGAAGCCCTCAGGCAGGCTCCACTCCTCCCGGTGGGCCCGAAGATAGGTGAGGGCGGCGTGGGCCGATTCCTTCATCACCTCCCCCAGGTTGCCGGTGAGGTTTACCTTGCCCGTTCCGGGTACGGCCACGGCCTCGATGGTGAGGAGGGCTCCGCCGTAAGGAGTCCAGGCCAGGCCCTGGGCCACCCCCACCTGGGGAGCCTTCTCCGCCCGGTCCGGGCGGTACTTGGGCACGCCCAGGTAGGCCTCGAGGTCCTGGGCATCCACCACCCGCACGCCCTCCCAGGGGCTCTCGAGGTAGTCCTTGGCCGCTTTGCGGGCCACCTTGGAAAGCTCCCGGTCCAGGTTCCTCACCCCCGCCTCCCGGGTGTACTCCTGCACGATGCGCTCTATGGCCCGATCGGTGACCTCCAGTTTGCCCTCGAGGCCCGCTTCCTTAACCTGGAAGGGCCAGCGGAAGTGGCGGGCGATGGCCCGCTTCTCCGGGAGGGTGTAGCCTGGGATTTCGATGACCTCCATCCGGTCCAGAAGGGGCTTGGGAATGGTGCTTAGGGTGTTGGCGGTGGTGATGAAGAAGACCTTGGAGAGGTCGTAGGGAACATCCAGGTAATGGTCGGTGAAGGTGTGGTTCTGCTCGGGGTCCAGGACCTCTAGCAGGGCCGAGGCCGGGTCCCCCCGCCAGTCGGAGGAGAGCTTGTCGATCTCGTCCAGCAGGAAGACGGGGTTTACCACCCCCACCTGCTTCATCCCCTGGATAATCTTCCCGGGAAGCGCTCCGATATAGGTGCGCCGGTGGCCCCGGATCTCCGCCTCGTCCCGCACGCCACCTAAAGAGATGCGGTGGAACTTGCGGTTCATGCTTCGAGCGATGCTCTTGCCCAAGGAGGTCTTGCCTACCCCGGGAGGTCCCACGAAGCAGAGGATGGGAGCGTGACCCCTAACCTCCTTCTCCTGGGTAAGCTGGCGCACCGCCAGGTATTCCAGGATGCGCTCCTTTACATCCCTGAGGCCATAGTGGTCCTCATCCAGGACCCGCTTGGTGACGAAGATGTCCAGGACTTCCGGGTCAGCCTCAGTCCAGGGAACATCCAAAAGCCAGTCCAGATAGGTCCGGCTCACCGTGGCCTCGGGGGAGCCGGGCTGCATGCGCTCCAGGCGCTTAAGCTCCTTGAGGGCCTTTTCCTTAACCCCCTCGGGCATGCCCTTTTTCTCGATGCGCTCCCGGAGCTCCTCGATCTCGGAAAGGAAGTCCTCCCCACCCCCGAGCTCCTTCTGGATGGCCTTCATCTGCTCCCGGAGGTAGTACTCCCGTTGATTCTGGTCCATCTGCTCCTTGACCCGGGCGGCGATCTTCTTGTCCAGCTCAAAGCGCTCCAGATCGCGAAGAAGCAGGGCTAGGACCTTTTTAAGCCTTTCCTCCACCTCCGGGGTCTCCAGGATTTCCTGCTTCTCCTCGAGGCTCCAGGTGGCGTGGTGGGTTACCAGGTCCGCCAGGATGGCGGGGTCCAGGGTGCTCTTAACCGCTTCCTGCTGGTAGCGGTCCAGGCGCAGGGTTTTGTGGTTTTGCAGGTAGCGTTCAAAGGCCTCCTGCACCTCGTTCACCAGGACCCGGGCGAGGCTTGGGTCCTGCAGGGGAGGCTCGGACAGCACTTCTCCCACAGCCCTCAGGTAGGGGGCGGCCACGTAGGAAACCAGGCGGGCCCGGTTCCTGGCCTCCACCATCACCTGCAGGGTGCCGTCGGGCAGCCGCATGGCCTGCTTGACCACCGCCAAGGTGCCCACCGCAAAGAGGTCCTCAGGGGTGGGGTCGTCCACCTCGGGGTCCTTTTGGGTGACCAGGAAGATGTAACGATCGGCGTTAAGGGCCTCCTCCACCGCCCTTTTGCTCTTGGGGCGACCCACGTCCACCCCGGTGGTGGTGTGGGGGAGGATCACGGTGTTCCTCAGGGGAAGTACGGGAAGTTCCAGGCGCAAGACGTCCTTCATCTAGTCCCTATCATAGCGCCGGCAGGGGCAAAGAAAAAACCCGGAGGCACAAAGGCCCCCGGAAGGAGTGGGTTTGGCTTTTCAAAAGCCCACCGTCACCGTGGCCTTGAGGTTTTTGAGGGCAAAGTTCACCAGGCCCTGGGGCAGGCCCTGCACCTCGAGGCCCAGCCAGAACTGGCCCTGGGCGATGCCCTGGGTGAGGTTCCTGCCCGTTAGGGTTAAGGGGGCAGAGGAAGAGTTGTTAAAGGAAGCTTCTCCCGATTTTTCGTCGTCGGGGCCGATGCTACAAGCGTAGGCGGGAAGGTTGTAAAAGATGCTGAGGTCTGTGCAATTGGGATCGGTTTTGGGATCCTGAAGACGCACGTAGAAGGTTAGGGTGGTGTTTAAGGGCTGATCGGCCTCAAGGGTGCCTTGGATGAGCACGCTCTTGGGGGAAACAGGGGGTGGGTCAAAGGTGGCTGGATTTTTTGGGTAAAGGATTTTCCCCTGGGTATTGGGCAGGGCTTGGGCGCTGAAGGTTTGGTCGGGGAGAGTCACGGTAACGGTAAAGGAGCAGGCGGCAAGTAGAAAGCCGAGGCTTAGGACAAGGCTCTTCAAGCCGATACGGAAGCCCTCACGCATGGGCTAGGTATACCTTGGAAAGGACGGCTATGTCAAGGTACCATGGGCCCGTATGCACCGCCTGCTCTTCGCCCTGGACCCGGAGGAGGCCCACGAGCTCACCTTAAGGCTTCTTTCCTTCTGGTCGGAACGAGGGCCCATGCTGGAGGTTCCCGCGAAGCTTCTTAGGGTGGAGGACTCGAGGCTCGAGGTGGAGGCCTTTAGCCTTCGCTTTCCCAATCCCTTGGGCCTGGCGGCGGGGATGGATAAGGATGCCCGGGCTTTGGGGGCCTGGTGGGCTTTGGGCTTCGGTTTCGCCGAGGTGGGTACCCTCACCCCCAGGCCCCAGGAAGGGAACCCCAGACCCCGGCTTTTTCGGCTGGTGGAGGACCATGCCCTTATCAACCGCATGGGCTTCAACAACCAAGGGGCGGAGGAGGCGGCTAGGAGGCTTAAGCGCTTTCGGGAAAGGGGGCTTCGTTTCCCCGTGGGGGTGAACCTGGGCAAGAACCGGGATACCCCTTTGGAAGGGGCGGCGGAGGACTACCAAAGGGCCCTGCAGGTCCTGGAGCCTTATGGGGACTATTTCGTCCTCAACGTGAGTTCTCCCAACACCCCGGGGCTACGCACCCTGCAGGAAGGTCCCTTTTTGGATGAGCTTCTTTCCCGGCTTCGCCCCGTCACCCGAAAGCCCCTTCTCCTCAAGGTGGCCCCGGACCTCACCTTTGAAGCCCTCGACGAAGCGGTGGAGCTTTGCTTGAAGCATGGCCTCGAGGGCCTGGTGGCGGTGAACACCACCTTGGAGCGCCCAAACCTCAAAAGCTCCCTGGCCACGGAAGCCGGAGGGCTTTCAGGGAGGCCCTTGAAGGAACGGGCCCTAGAGGTGCTGCGGCATCTTTCGGGGGTGGAGGGCCTCACCCTGGTGAGCGTGGGAGGAGTGGAGGGTCCTGAGGATGTCTGGGAGCGCCTGAAGCTAGGAGCCAGGTTGGTCCAGGTCTACACGGGTTTCGTCTACGGGGGTCCCCTTTTCCCCCGCCGGGTGCTGAAGGGCCTTCTGAAGCTTATGGAGGCGGAGGGGGTGAGAAGTCTGGAGGAGATATGGGCTCCTAGACGGTGAGGGTACAACCGCAAAGTGGATGCAAGGGCACGAGGAGCCCTTCTTAGGGCGGATGCTTTGGCGAATGCGGTCCACGGCCTTCTGGTGCCGGTAGGTGGGCTGGGCTTCCCAAAGGGGAAGCCCCCCATTCCAGACGCAGGCCCAGTTGATCGGCTTCCAGGAGCTTTTTCAGCACGCTCTTATTCTAACGCCTGGTACACCACCCGCCCTACCACCAGGGTGAGAACCGGCCACCCCCCTAAGACCCACCCTGCCCAAGGGGAAAACCGGGCCTTGGAGGCGAAGTTCCTGGGCTCCACGGGACGCTCCTTGGGGTCCAGGAGGACGAGGCTGGCCTCGGCTCCTTCCTCCAGATGGATGGGCTTCAGGCCCAGGATGTTGCGGGGACCGTCGGTGAAGAGTTCCACCAGGCGCTTTAGGGGGAAGCCCCGCTTCAGGTGAAGCTCGGTGTATAGGAGGGGAAAGGCCACCTCGAGGCTGGGTATCCCAAAGGGTGCCCGCAAGAGGTCCATCTCCTTCTCCGCCTGGGTGTGGGGGGCGTGGTCGGTGGCGACGGCGTCCAGGGTGCCTTCCAGAAGGCCTTCTATGAGGGCTTCTACATCCTCTTGGGTGCGGAGGGGTGGGGCCACCTTGAAGAGAGGGTCAAAGGAACGTAGGGCCTCCTCGGTGAGGGTGAGGTGGTGAGAAGTGGCCTCGGCGGTGACCGGGAGCCCAGCCCTCTTGGCCTCCCGCACCAGCTCCAGGCCCCGCTTGGTGGAGAGGTGCTGGATGTGGAGGTGGGGTTTCTTTTGGCTCCGGCGTACAGCGTAGCGCAGGACCTCGAGGTCCCGGGCGATCCGGGCGGCTTCCGCCTCTTTCGGGTTTCCCGGAAGGCCCAAAAAGTCGGCCAGGGGGCCATCGTTCATGACCCCACCCCGGCGCAAGGAGGCATCCTCGGCGTGCACCGCCACGGGGAGGCCGAAGGCGGAAGCCTGCAGAAGCCCTGCCGCCAAGATTCCAGCATCCTCGTTGGTGTGGCCGTCGTCGGTGAGGAGGGAGGCACCGGCCTCCTTTAAGAGCCCGGCTTCCGTGAGGGCCTTTCCCTCCTGGCCCTGGGTCAGGGCGGCGGCGGGGTGGAGCCGGGCAAGCCCCAGGGCCTGGGCCTTCTTCCTCAGGGCCCGCACGGCCTCCGGGGTGTCCACGGGAGGTGTGGTGTTGGGCATGGAAACGATATCCGTGTACCCTCCCCGCACGGCGGCCAAAAGCCCGCTGGCCAGATCCTCTTTCACCTCCTGGCCAGGTTCCCTGAGGTGGGCGTGCAGGTCCAGGAAGCCAGGGGCCAAGAGGAGGCCCTTCCCGTCCAGAATCCTTTCCGCTTCCCCACCGCTTAGGCTAAGGATCCTGCCTTCCCCGATGAGCACATCCGCAGGACCCCGTTCCCCTAAGGCGTCCACCAGCGTGACATTCCTGATGAGCAGCATGCTCTCCTCTCCCTTCAAAGGGGGTGTGTTACCCCTCCCTCCCCACCAGGAGGTGGTAAAGTACCGCCATGCGCACCGCCACCCCGTTTCGCACCTGGCGGTTCACCAGGCTTCTTTCCGAGTCCGCCAGGGTGCCTTCCAGCTCGATGTCCCGGTTCATGGGGCCGGGGTGGAGGAGGAGGGCTTGGGGTTTGGCGTTTCTTAGGCGCTTTTCCGTCACCTGGTAGTGGGCGATGTAGTCCTGGAGGTGGATGAGGCCGGCTTCCATGCGCTCCTTCTGGAGCCTCAGCACCATAACCGCATCCGCTTCCGCCAAAGCCTCGTCCAGGTGCGGGGTGAGCCTGGCTCCGGGAAGGCTTTGGGGGAGAAGGGTGGGGGGGCCTGCCACCCACACCTCAGCCCCGAGAAGAGGGAGAAGCTCCACGTTGGAGCGGGCCACCCGGGAGTGAAGGATATCCCCCACGATGGCGATCTTCATGCCCTCCAGGGTTCCCAGGGCCTCCAGGAGGGTGTAGGCGTCGAGAAGAGCCTGGGTGGGATGGGCCCGGCGGCCATCCCCCCCGTTCACCACCACTCCCTTTACCCAGCGGGCGGCCTGGTGAGGGACCCCGGCGCTGTCGGCGCGGATGATATAGGCATCTATGCCCATGGCCTCGAGGGTAAGCAGGGTGTCCTTGTAGCTTTCCCCCTTTTGCAGGCTGCTGGCCTGGGCGGCGAAGGACACCACATCCGCGGACATGCGCCTGGCTGCCAGTTCAAAGGAGATGCGGGTGCGGGTGGAGGGCTCAAAGAACACCGTGGCCACGGTGAAGCCCTGGAGGGCCGGCACCTTCTTCACCGGCCTTTCCAGCACCTCGGCCATCACCCTGGTGGTGTCCAGGATGTTTTCCACCTGGCCTCGAGTCCAGCCCTGGAAATCCAGGAGGTGCCTCATGCTTCCTCCCTTTCCCAAAGCTCCACCCGGTCCTCCCCGTCCACTTCCTCCACCTTCACCTTCACCACCTCGTTTTTGGCCGTGGGGACGTTCTTGCCCACGAAGTCGGCCCGGATGGGGAGTTCCCTGTGCCCCCGGTCCACCAGAACCGCCAGGTAGATGCGCCTGGGACGGCCTAGGTCCATGAGGGCATCCAAGGCTGCCCTGGCGGTGCGGCCCGTGTAGAGCACATCGTCCACCAGGACCAGGGCCTTACCCGTGATGTCAAAGGGAATCCGGGTCTGGCGCACCTGGGGCCGGATCCCGATCTCGGAAAGGTCATCCCGGTAGAGGGTGATGTCCAGCATTCCCACCGGTACCTCCTTCCCCTCAAACTCCCGGATGTAGTGGGCGATGCGTTCGGCTAAGGGAATGCCCCGGGTGTGGATGCCCACAAGGGCCAAGCCCTCCACGCCCTTGTTGGCTTCCACGATCTCGTGGGCGATGCGGTGTAGAGCCCGCCGCATCTCCTCGGCGTTCAGAAGCTCCGCCTTAAAGCGCACAAAGCACCTCCAAAAAGAAGCGGAGGCCGAAGCCCCCGCCTGGCTTTTTCCAATGGCCGTCCTTATATCGTTTCATCTCTCCCCCTTTCCGGCCTCACGGGACCGGTTTAAAGGCCGACCTTACCTTACCTCCTGTCCCCAGGTGGTGCAAGAGGCCAACCCGCCTAGGGTTCATCCTAGGCGGAAGGTCTGAAGCATGGGCTCGGAGTTCAGGCTGCCCGGGGTTTTTCCCGCGCCACGCTTAGGGCCAGGACACCCACCAGGACGCCCACGATAAGGGCATTCCACATGGCGTTTCCCATGCCGCTGAACCCCAGGATCCAGGGGGAGAGGATGAGCCAGATGCCCAGGACCACGTTCACCCACTCCTCCCACAAGGGGCCACCCCGGAGGTGCATGAGGGCCATAAGCCCCACCACTACCCCCACGATGACCGCGTTCCACATGGCGGCGGGGGTGCCGCTAAAGCCCAAAAGCCACGGGGAAAGGATGAGCCAGACGCCAAGGACAAGATTGGCCCAATCCTGCCAGCGTTGCATTTGCCCACCTCCTTTCTTCTTTACGGTAGTCCACCTTGGCCTCGAGGAATAGTGCAAAAGGTCACCGTTTCCTGCCGGAGGGACGGAGGTACCGCCAGGAAGTCCATAAAAGCACCATGGCGAAGACCAGGCGTAAGGTGGCCTCGGGTAGAAAGTGGGCGGCCTCGCCTCCCAAAAAGGTACCTAGGAACACCCCAGGTACCAGGCCAGGGGCCAGGAGGGTATCCACGTTGCCCAGGCGGTAGTGGGTATAGGCCCCCACCAGGCTGGCGGGTACCATGGCGAGGAGGCTCGTGCCCTGGGCGGTGTGCTGGTCCATGCCCAAGACCAGGACCATGGCCGGGACCATGATGGTCCCTCCTCCCACCCCCATCATGCCCGAGAGGAAGCCGGTGAGGCCTCCCGCCAGGAGGAGGGTGAGATCCTCCCAAACCTCGCCCCGCACCAGGCCCACGGGGGCCAGGTAGGGCTTAAGGAGAAGCAGAAGGGAAACGAACAGGAGGAAGAAGCCGAAGGCTCGCTTGAGGTCCTTTTCCGCCAGGCCGTGGGCGTAGCGGGCCCCTAGGCGGGCGGTGAGGATGGCGGTGGCCGCCAAGAACAAGGCGGCCTTAAGGCTCAAGGACCCCTGGAGCCCGTAGGTGAGGGCTCCCATGAACCCGGTGAAGAAGACCGCCACTAGGCTAGTGCCGTGGGCCTTGTGCTGGGAAAGCCTGAGAACCCCCACCATCAGGGGGATCATCACCGTGCCTCCCCCAAGCCCCACGAGCCCCCCAAAGCCCCCACCGAGAAGGCCGATGACGAAGCTCATGGGGCTCATACTACCGGGTTTGGCGGTTCCCTGCCCTCCAGCGCAAAGAGGAGGTTCTCCACCGCCATCTCCGCCATGCGTTCCCGGGTTCGCCTTCCTGCCGAGCCGATGTGGGGGGTGATGACGGCGTTGGGAAGGGTGTAAAGGGGATGCCCTGGGGGCAAGGGCTCGGGATCGGTGACGTCCAGGCCGGCTCCGAAAAGATGCCCCTTTAAGGCCTCTACCAGGGCCTCCGTGTCCACGAGGCCTCCCCGGGCGGTGTTGATCAGGATGCTTCCCGGCCTCATGGCGAAAAGCCTTTCCCGGTTCATGAGGCGGTGGGTCTCGGGGGTCAAGGGGGTGTGGAGGCTCACGATGTCGGATGTGGCCAGGAGTTCCTCCAGGGAAAGGTGGGGGTAGGGAAGGGGCTTTGGAGCACGGCTCGTATAGACCACCTTCATCCCGAAGGCCTCGGCCCTTTTGGCCACCGCCTGGCCGATACGGCCCATGCCCACGATGCCCAGGGTGGCGCCCTGGAGGTCCATTCCCAGAAGAAGTTCGGGATGCCAGGCCCGCCAAAGGCCCCTTCGGGCGTAGTCCACTCCCTCCACCACCCGCCTGGCCACCGCCAGGAGAAGGGCCAAAGTGAGGTCAGCGGTGGCCTCGGTAAGCACCCCGGGGGTGTGGGTCACGCGGATGCCCCGGGCTTTGGCCGCCTCGAGGTCCACGTGATCCACCCCCACGCTGTAGCAGGCGATGACCTTCAGTTCCGGGGCCCGGTCCATCACCTCGGCGTCGATGCGGTCCTCCACGGTGGGTATGAGGCCTATGGCTCCCTCCACCCTCTTGAGGAGGTCTTCCCGGGGAAGGAAAAGCCCCTCGTGGACCTCCACCGGGTAACCTGCTTCCCGTAAACGGTCCAAGGCCTTTCCCGGAAGGCTACGGGTTACAAGGATTTTTCCCTTGGGCATCAGGGCACCACCTCGAGCTCAGGGAAGGCAAGCCAGTAGGGGCCAGGGTCAAAAGTGGCCAGGCTTACGCCGTGGTAAAGAGCGTGGGAGCCGACAAGGAAATCCGCCAGGATGCGCCAGGGCAGAGAGGTTTTTCGCCTCTTTTGAGCGTAAAGCCCAAAGCGCTCGCCCGCCAGTTCCCAGATGGGAAGGGGCATCTCAGGCCGCAGGTGGATCCCCAGGCCTTCAAGGAAAGCCCCTATGAGGGGCCACCCTTGCCCGGCGCAAAGTTCAGCGTAAACCGGGGGGCTGATGAAAAGGATCTCCGGGGATAGCTCGTCCAGCAGGAAGACGGCCTTCTCATGTTGAGCGTCCTGGGGGTCCAGGGCAGCGAGGATGATGTTGGTGTCCAGGCTGATCATCCCTTGCGCAGTTTCCGGATATAGCCCACCGCGTCGTGCCTCGTGATCTTTCCCACGGCCTCGGCTTCCTCGGGATAGGCTTGGAGAAGTTCCCGCAAAAGCTGCCGCACCAGTGGGCGCCAGGGGCGTAGGCGGATTTCTCCCCCCACCACTTCCACCAGGAGCTTTTCCCCGGGATGGAGACCCAAGGCCTGCCGAACCTCGGCGGGCAGGGTGATCTGGTATTTGGGGCTGATGGTGACCGTAGCCACGCCTTTGGCTTAGCATAAATCACCAAGCGCATTTTGCTTTACCCTAAGCTCCCGCAAAGGAAAGCTCCGCCACCGCCACCAAGGGGCTTCCGAAGGCGGCCCCCATCACCTCCCAGTCCAGTTCGTCCCCCACGGCCTCGATGGCTTGGAGAAGCTCCAAAAGGTTCCCGGCCACCGCAAAGTTTTCCACCGCATAGCGCACCTCTCCCTCTTCCACCCAAAGCCCCAGGGCCTGCAGGGAGAAATCCAGGCTCACGGGGTTGGCCCCGGCGTGTAGGCCCATGAACTCGGTCACCAGGACACCCTTTTCCAGGCGCAGGTTGCCCACGGGCTCCAGGTAGAGGTTGGTGGGAGCCACGTCCAGGATTCCGCGGTAGGTGCGGAAGGCGTGGCCGGTGTTCTCCTGGCCCAGGGCCCTGGCGGTTTCCGCGTTGTGCAGGAAGGTTTTGAAGATTCCCTTCTCCACCACCACCGTGCGCCGGGCCGGGGTGCCCTCGGCGTCGAAGGGGCGGGAAAGGAAGCCCTTTTCCAGGGTGGGGTCGTCCACCAGGGTGACCCATTCCGAGGCGATCCGCTCCCCAAGCCGGTTTAAGAGGCGGCTTTTGCCCTCGAGGGCGCTTTTGGCGGAAAGGGAGCGGGAAAGCACCAGGAGAAGCCCTGCCATGGCCTTGGGCTCCAGGTAGGCCCGGTAACGGCCGGTGGGGAGGGGCCTGGCGTTTAAGTGCCTGGCGGTTTTCTCCCGGATTTCCAAAGCGGTGCGGCCGGGGTCCAGGAGGTGAAACTCCTTGGCCAGCTTGAAGTCCCAGCCTTGCTTGAGGCTTGGGCCATCCCCCATCACCAAGCTACCCCCCAGCCCAGCAAGCCCTGTGCGGAGGGCACCCTCGGCCCCTAAGGTGCTGGAGAGGGCCACCCGGACCTCCTTTTCCATGTAGCTCCCCATGAGGACGCTTCGGGTGCGGGGGTCGTCCCGCAAGGCCCTTTCCAGTTCCAGGGCGCTTTGCTTCTTGGCTTCCAGGGGAGCAGAAAGGCCCTCCCCCAGAAGGTCGTGGCTTCCCAAAGCCTGGCCCGGGGGGATGAAGCCTTCCTTTCCCGCAAGAAGGGCGTTGTCCCTGGCCTCCGATAGGGCCCACTCTAAGGCCTCCGGGGCAAGCTCTTCCGTGTAGGCGTAGCCCACGTGGCCTTGGACCACCACCCTGAGGCCGATTCCCCCCTGGCGGGCTTCCTTGATCTCCTCCAGGGTACCTTGCCGGGCCCTTAAGGAAAGCTCCCGCTCCTCCTGGAAGAGGACTTCCGCCTGAAGGCCCAGTTCCCGGGCCCGCCTCAAGAGGTACCGCTTGGCTTCCTCCAGCGTCATGCCCTACCTCCCACCACGATTTCCGAGACCAGCACATGGGGCTGGCCCACCTCCACGGGCACCATTCCCGAGAGGCTCCCGCACATCCCGGGGGCGTTTTCCCAGTCCTTGGCCACGGCCACCACCTTCCTGATGGTCTCCGGCCCCTTGCCCACCAGCATGGCCCCGCGCACGGGTTCTTCCAGGCGCCCGTGGCGGATGATGTATCCCTCCTGCACAGCGAAGTTGTACTCCCCGGAGCCCGGCTTCACCTGTCCGCCTCCCAACTCCTTGGCGTAGAGGCCGAACTCCACGCTGGCGATGAGGTCTTCCACCTCCTTGTCCCCCGGGGCGATGAAGGTGTTGCGCATCCTCGAGGTGGGAGCGAAGGTGTAGTCCTGCCTGCGGCCCGAGCCGGTCATGGGGTAGCCGGTGAGAAGATGGCCCAGGCGGTCCACCATGTAGCTTTTGAGGATGCCCCTTTCGATGAGCACCGTGCGCTCCGTGGGGCGGCCCTCGTCGTCCACCTCCGTGGAACCCCAGGCGTGGGGGAGGGTGCCGTCGTCGATGTAGGTCACCGCGGGGCTTGCCACCTCCTCCCCAAGCCTATCGGCCAGGACGCTGGCCTTTTTGGCCACACTGGTGGTTTCCAAAAGATGTCCCAGGGCCTCGTGGAAGATAACCCCGCCGAAGGCGTTCCCCACCACCACGGGCATGGTCCCGGCGGGGGCAGGCTTGGCCCGCAGGTTGGTGAGGGCCTGGCGGGCGGCCTTGGCCCCCACCTCCTTGGGGGGGAAGAGGTCGAAGAGCTCCAGGCCCACGCTCTTGCCAGGGGCCGCGTAGCCCGTTTGCACCTCCGTGCAGTCTTGGGCCACCGCCAGGACGAAAAGCCGGGTGCGGACCCTCTTTTCCTCGGCCCACGTGCCCTCCGTGTTGGCGATCAGGACTTCCTGCTCCCATTCCTGGAGGCTGGCCTCCACCTGCCTGATCTCCGGGGCGATCCTGGCGCCGGCCTCGGCCTCCAGAAGCCTTTCCAGGCGGTAGCGCTTGTCCTTTTCCCCGTAGGGCGTCCTGGGGGTGTGAAGGCCCTTGGGGAGAGCCTTGCGGAAGTCCAGGCCCCCAGCACCCCGTTCGTCCACCTGGCCCATGGCTCCCTTGGCCCGGAGGAGGGTTTCCAGGGCTTCCAGAAGGCCTTCGCGGGTGAGCTGGTTGGTGTAGGCGTAGACCACCTCGGTGCCGAAGAAGAGGCGGAGGCCCGCCCCGTAGTCCAGGCCGGAGATGGCCTCCTCCAGGCGGCCCGAACGCACGATCATGCGCCGCCTCCGGGAGCGCTCCGCATAGATCTCGGCGAAGTCGGCCCCGCCCTTTAGGGCTTGCCGCAGGAGGGTTTCCACCAGATCTGGGCTTAGCATGGAAGGAGGCTAACCCAGGACTGACCCGTGGGTCAACTCCTTAGGGAAGAATTCCCTGGAGGACTCCTTTGGGGGTGTCACGCAGGTTCTGCCGGGGTGAGGTGGAGGAGGGTGTAGACCGCCCTTTCCAGGGCCAGCCAGGGATCCTTGCCCTCCTTGGCCCGGCGCTCCGCCTGGATCAAGGCGTCCAGGCTGGCCTCGAGGGCTTCCTTGGGGAGGCCTCGAGCCAGCTCCAGCGCCCTTTTGGCCGCGTAGGGATGGGCCTCGAGGCGGGCGAGGTCGGCTTCCGTGGGCCTGGGGTTTTCCTTGAGAAGCATCCAGGCCCTGGCCAGAAGGGAAAACTGCCAGGCGAAGGCCCCAAGGAGCCTTAGGGGCTCCTCCCCCTCCTCCCTTAGCCGCCTTAGGTGGCGAAAGGCGGCCTTGGCCTCCCTTTCCAAAACCGCCCGCACCAGGTCAAACCCGCTTACGGGGGGCTTTAGGGCCACCACCCGTTCCACCTTCTCCAGGGTGAGGGGAGGTGGGAGAAGGGCGAGCTTCTCCAGCTCCCGTTCCAGGGCCTCGAGGTCCCCTTCCAGGGAGGCCAGGTACTGGGCGATGCCGGCGGGTAGCCTGAATCCCAGCCGCTTGGCCCGGTTTTCCAGGTGGCGGACGAGGTCCTTGCCCTTCGGGGTAGGGAAGTCCCGCCGCTCCCGGGTGCGGTAGAAAGCGGCCCGGGCAGTGGTGGGCTTGGGGTCAAGGAGGAGCACGGCCACCCCTTCGGGGACGTTTTCCAGAAAGGGTTTTAGCGCCTTCCACTCCCCGTCGCTCACCTCCCTCAGGTCCAGCATGGCCCCAGCTTGCCCGAAAAGCCCGGGGCTTAGGGCCTCCGCCAGGGCTTCCGGGGTGGGTTCGGTGAAGTGGGTGAGGCCCCGAAGGGAGGCCTCCTGGAGGAGGGCCTCCTTGGCCAGAAAGGGATCCCCCGTGAAGGCGATGACCATGCTTTAGAAGGCGTTCAGCCCCGTGGCCTCCCGCCCCAGGACCAGAGTGTGGATGTCGTGGGTGCCCTCGTAGGTGTAGACGGTTTCCAGGTTGAGCATGTGGCGGATGGCGTGGTACTCCAGGGTGATGCCGCTTCCCCCCAGGATGTCCCGGGCTAGGCGGGCGGCCTTCAGAGCCTTCCACACGTTCTGCCGCTTGGCCAGGGAAACCTGGGCCGGCTTGAGCTTCCCCTCGTCCTTTAGTCGGGCCAGGCGCCAGGCGAGAAGCAGCCCCTCCGTGTGATCGGCCAGCATCTCCGCCAGCTTGGCCTGCACCAACTGCTTTTTGGCGATGGGCTCGCCGAAGGTGCTCCGGCTTTTGGCGAACTCCACTGCCTCGGTGTACACTGCCTCCAAGGCTCCCAGAACCCCCCAGGCGATGCCGAAGCGGGCCTGGGTGAGGCAGGAAAGGGGGGCCTTGAGGCTCTCAGCCTTGGGCAAGCGCAGGGCCTCGGGCACTCTCACCTCCTCCAGCACCAGCTCGCTGGTCACCGAGGCCCTCAGGCTCATCTTGTGCTTCACCCCCCGGGCCTGGAAGCCTGGGGTGTCGGTGGGAACAATGAAGCCCAGAACCCGCCCCTCCTCGTCCTTGGCCCAGATGATGGCGATATGGGCCAGGTTGCCGTTGGTGATCCACATCTTGGTGCCGTTCAGGACCCAGGTGTCCCCCTCGAGGCGGGCTTTGGTCTTCATGTTGCCGTAGGGGTCCGACCCCCCATCGGGTTCGGTGAGGCCGAAGCAGCCCACCATCTCCCCCCGGGCCAGCTTGGGCAGGAACTCCCGCTTCTGCTCCTCGCTGCCGAAGGCGTAGATGGGGTACATGACCAGGGAGCTTTGCACGCTCACGAAGCTCCTAAGCCCCGAGTCCACCCGTTCCAGCTCGTAGGCGATGAGCCCGTAGGCGGCGCTGGAAACCCCTGCTCCTCCGTACTCCGGGGGCAGGGTGGGGCCCAGGAAGCCCAGCTCCGCGAACCGGGGTATGAGGTGGGTGGGGAAGACTCCTTCCTCCCACCAGTCCCGGATATAGGGCAGGGCCTCCTTTTCCAGGAAGCGACGGGCGGCCTTTTGGATCTCCTTCTCCTCCGGGGTGAGGAGGTCTTCTAGGGCGTAGAAGTCCAGCATGGGGCACCTCGAGGGGCAGTTTACCGGAAGAAGAGGGGGAATAGCTCCTCATGGCACCTCGGCGAAAGCCAAGGTAGAGTGGTATCAGAGCATTCCCGCCAAAAAGCCCTGCTCCCGGATGGTGCGGAGGAGGTCCATCACCGTCAGGACCTGGGGGTCGTACTCCACCAGGACCTGGGCGGGGCCGGTGGCCTGGACCTGGGAGGTGCCCTCGAGGTCCCGTAGCGCCTTAAGGATCCGCTCCATCCCCTCGGGGGTAGGCTCTCCCCGGATGCCGATGAGAACCCGGTTCATGGTCCCTATTCTAGGACGCCCCGGGTTTCTCCCCTTTGCCCCCGGCTTCCCAGGACCCTCACCGCCAGGACCAAGGGTCCGATGGCAAATCCCTGGGCCTGTAAGGCCGCTTGAAGATCCTCCCGTGTGGGGTCCAGGTGCAGGGCCACCTCGTAGACCCCAGCGTCGTAGGCGCTTTTCACCACGGCGGCCAGGAGGCCCTCCAGGACCGCCTGGTTCCTGCCCTCCACCCGGGTGACGAGGACCGTGGTGGCCTCCCCCTGCCACACCGCCTGGGCCAGGGCGAAGCCCATGGGCTCCTCCCCCTCTTCCGCCAGGAAGGAGTGGCCGGTGCGGGCGAAAAAGCGCACGGCACCCAGGCTCAAGGGCCGGCTTCCCGCCACCCGGTTGAGGAGGTGCAGATCCAGCTCGGTGAAAGGACGGAAGCGCATGGGCCCATTATGCTTCCTGGGCCCGGGGTTTGGGGCGGAAGAGTAGGGCCTCGAGGAGGAGCACCAAGGCGGCGAGGAGGGCGAGGAACCGGCCTGCCCCTCCCTGGCTTGGAGGAAGAAAGCTGGGTCCGGGGGTGGGAAGAAGGGTTTCCCCGGGGGAAAGGAGGCCCGTGCGCACCTCCCGGTAGGGTTTGAGGAAGTTGTAGACCAGGAGGGGGAAGAAGGGGTGCTCCTGGATGGTGGCCAAGGGGGGCAGGTAAAGCCCTCCTTCCGTGAAGTAGACAAGGCCCACCCCATCCTCCCCTTCCACCAGGGGCCGCCAGGAACTGGGGGGCGGGGGAGGAGGGGGCAGGCGCTCCCCCAAAAGGGCCACCCCTTCCAGGAGGGGATGAGGCGTAGCGAGGAGAACCGGGGTAGGGTTTCCCCCGGAAGGGGCCAGGTAGAGGGTTGGCCTATCGGGAAGCCCCTGGGGTACCCCGATGCGCACCCGCACCTCCTCCCCGGGAGCCGCCCCCAGGAGGAGGAAGAGCCTTTCCAAGGCGGGGGCCTTGGGGTAGTCCACCCCAAGCCGCTTTAGGCCGAAGCCCGCCTCGTCGTCCAAGTCCAAGGCACCTCCATTCAGGAGCCGGGCGGTAAAGGTGGGGGGAAGGTTCTCCAGCCGGGCGAAGCCCCGGGCTGGAACCCGTACCTCCTCCACCCTGCCCCCCACCTCCACCCGGGCGACAAGGGTGCGGCTTGCGCTATTCCCTAAGGCCAGGAACCCCTGGGCCACGGCCACGATCCCCAGGTTTTCCCTGGGGCTTCCCACCCCGATGTACCCCTCCGCCCCATGGGGCGGGGGGCCGTCGCTCGCCACCAGGACCGGGGCCTTTAGAAGCCTCCGTCCTAGGGCGATGGCCTCCTCCAGCCGGGCTTCCCGGTCCCTTGCCTCCAGCGCCAGGAGTCGGGTCCTCAGGGCGATGCCGGGGGCAGGGCCATAGGCTTCCGGCTTTTCCCCAGCCCTCACCAAGACGGCCTCTGGGGCTTTTTCCAGGAGGGGGAGAAGCCTTTCCTTGGCCAGGTCCAAACGGGTCTTGGCTCCTTCCCGGGTGGCCATACTGGCAGAGGTGTCCACCACGAAGACCATGGGGGAGGGCCCCAAGGGGGGATCCTCGAGGGCCAGGACCATCAGGGCGGCCGCCAGGAGAAGGAGGAAAAGCCTTGAGTCCAGCCGGGGCCGAAAGCGCTTCCTCCTGCCCCTCTGCCAAAGCCATACCCCGGCCCAGGGGCGCACCTTAGGCCTCCTCGCCCGGTAAAGGAGGTAGACGAGGAGGAGCACCGGAAGGAGGAGCCAGAGCATCGCCCTTAGCCTAGTCCCTTCTTGAGGGTATCTGCTAGAGTAGCAGGAGGTGATACCATGCCCGGGGTGCTGGTGCACTTGAGGCTTCCGGAAGAGCTTGTAAAGCGCCTGGACGAGGAGCGGAAGGGGCGTTCCCGAAGCGAGGTGGTGGCGGAGGCCCTGGAAGACTACCTCAGGCGGGTGCGGCTTCTCTCCCTGGTGGAGGAGGTGGCGGGTTCCGTGGGTTTTGAGGAGGCTCCCCACTGGGCCACGCCGGAGGATGTGGTGGGCTATGTCCGGACTTTGAGAGGGGAAGCGGAGGCCCGTTTGGATGCGTTATCTCCTGGACAGCACGGTGATCATTGATCTCTTTCGGGGCCATCCCCGGGTGGTGGCCTGGGTGCGGGGGAGTCTGGCCCAGGGGGCGACCCTGTGGGTTACGCCCATTACGGTGGCGGAGGTGTTGGCGGGCGTTCCGGAGAGGGGATTGGAGGCCCAGCGCCGGTTTCTCCGGGAGCTGGGTTTCGCGCCTTTAGACTTCGCGGTAGCCGAGCGGGCTGCAAGGCTTTTTTGGGAGAGGAAGGTCCAGGGAGCCCGGCTTCCTTTAGTGGACCTGTTGCAATGGGCAGCGGCAGAGGTGCACGGCCTTACCTTGGTCAGTTCCAATACCCACCATTACCCGGGCCCGGTGCTGGATCCGAGGGAAGGATAGCCATGTGGATTTTGGGCATTGACACCTCCTGTGACGACACAGGGGTAGGCCTGGTGAAGGACGGGGAGGTGGCGGTGAACCTGGTGGCCAGCCAGGTGGCCCTGCACCAGGCTTTCGGGGGGGTGGTGCCCGAGCTGGCCAGCCGGGAGCACCTGAAGGTCATCCGCCCCCTTGCGGAAACGGCCCTGGCCGAGGCGGGGATAGGGCCCAAGGATCTTTCCTTGGTGGCGGCCACCCGTGGCCCTGGGCTCATCGGGGCCCTGCTGGTGGGGTACACCTTCGCCAAGGGCCTGGCCTGGGCCTTGAGGAAGCCCTTCTATGCCATCCATCACCTCGAGGCCCACATCGCCGCTGCCTGGCCTCCTGGCCTGAACCCCCCTTTCTTGGCCCTGGTGGCCTCGGGTGGGCACACCCACCTTTTCGCGGTGGAGGCCCTGGGCCGTTACCGGCTTCTCGGGGCTACCCGGGATGATGCCGTCGGGGAGGCCTTTGACAAGGTGGCGAGGCTTCTCGGCCTGGGCTTTCCCGGGGGACCCGAGATCGAGCGTCTGGCCCAGGAAGCCAGGGAGAAGGTGCCCTTCCCCGTTCCTCTCAAGGACCAGAAGGGGTACGAGTTCAGCTTCTCCGGCCTCAAGACCAAGGCGGTGCAGCTGGTGGAGGCTGGGCATCCCGCCCCGGCCTTGGCCAGGGGGTTTCAGGAGGCGGCGGTGGAGCACCTGGCCCAGGTGGTCATCCGGGCTGCCCAGGACACGGGCCACCGGGTGCTTCTGGTGGCGGGAGGGGTGGCCGCCAACCGGGCCTTGCAGGCTCGCTTCCAGGAGGCGGGGCTTACCGTGTACTTCCCCCCTAGGGGCCTTTCCCAGGACAACGGGGCCATGGTGGCCTTGGCCGCCTGGCGCCGTTACCAAGGAGGTTTTCCCCCTAGTCCCCTGTCCCTTGGGGCCACCGCCTACTGGCCCCTCGAGGAGGCCTGAAGGCTTTCTCATCCTGGAGGGGTACAATCGGCCTTAGGATGCTGGGCCTCATACGGAAGCTTTTTGACAACAACGAGCGGGAGATTGCCCGCTACTACAAGCAAGTGGTGGAGCCCACCAACCGGCTGGAGCCGGAGGTGGAGAAGATCGCTGACCTGGCCGCGGCCTACGCGGAGCTCAAGGAGAAGCACGAGAGGGGAGCGAGCCTCGAGGAGCTTCTCCCCATGGCCTTCGCCTTGACCCGCGAGTCCGCCAAGCGCTATTTGGGCATGCGCCACTTTGATGTGCAGCTCATCGGCGGGGCGGTGCTCCACGAGGGCAAGATCGCGGAGATGAAGACCGGGGAGGGCAAGACCCTGGTGGCCACCCTGGCCGTGGCCCTGAATGCCCTAAGGGGTAAGGGTGTCCACGTGGTCACGGTGAACGACTACCTGGCCCGCCGCGACGCCGAGTGGATGGGGCCCGTGTACCGTGGCCTAGGCCTCACGGTGGGGGTCATCCAGCACAGCTCCACCCCCGAGGAGCGCCGCAAGGCCTACCTGGCCGACGTCACCTACGTGACCAACTCCGAGCTGGGCTTTGACTACCTCCGGGACAACATGGCCATCAGCCCGGACCAGCTGGTGCTTCGCCACGACACTCCCTTGCACTACGCCATCATCGACGAGGTGGACTCCATCCTCATCGACGAGGCCCGCACCCCTTTGATCATCTCCGGCCCGGCGGAGAAGGCCACGGATCTCTACTACAAGATGGCGGAGATCGCCAAGAAGCTCGAGCGAGGCCTTCCCCCGGAGCCCGGGGTGCGCAAGGAGCCCACGGGGGACTACACCATTGAGGAGAAGAACCGCTCCGTGCACCTCACCCTCCAGGGCATTGCCAAGGCGGAAAAACTCCTTGGGGTGGAGGGGCTTTTCAGCCCCGAGAACATGGAGCTCGCCCACATGCTCATCCAGGCCATCCGGGCCAAGGAGCTCTACCACCGGGACCGGGACTACATCGTCCAGGATGGCCAGGTTATCATCGTGGACGAGTTCACGGGCCGCCTGATGCCAGGGCGGCGCTACGGGGAAGGCCTCCACCAGGCCATTGAGGCCAAGGAGGGGGTCAAGATTGAGCGGGAGAACCAGACCCTGGCCACCATCACCTACCAGAACTTCTTCCGCCTCTACGAGAAGCGGGCCGGGATGACCGGCACCGCCAAGACCGAGGAGAAGGAGTTCCAGGAGATCTACGGCATGGACGTGGTGGTGGTGCCCACCAATCGCCCCATGATCCGGCAGGACTTCCCCGACGTGGTCTACCGCACGGAAAAGGGCAAGTTCTATGCGGTGGTGGAGGAGATTGCCGAGAAGTACGAACGGGGCCAGCCGGTCCTGGTGGGCACCATCAGCATCGAAAAGTCCGAAAGGCTTTCCCAGATGCTCAAGGAGCCCCGCCTCTATCTGCCCCGGCTGGAGATGCGCCTGGAGCTTTTCAAGAAAGCCAGCCAGAAGCAACAGGGGGAGGAGTGGGAGCGCCTGAGGAAGCTTCTGGAAAAGCCCACCCAGCTTAAGGATGAGGACCTTGCGGCTTTTGAGGGCCTTATTCCCCCGAAGGGCAACCTGCGCGCCGCCTGGGAGGGCTTAAAGCGGGCTGTGCATACCCTGGGCATCCTGCGCCAGGGCATTCCCCACCAGGTCCTGAACGCCAAGCACCACGCCAAGGAGGCGGAGATCGTGGCCCAGGCGGGCCGGAGCAAGACCGTCACCATCGCCACCAACATGGCGGGCCGGGGCACGGACATCAAGCTGGGGGGGAACCCCGAGTACCTGGCGGCAGCCCTATTGGAGAAGGAGGGCTTTGACCGGTACGAGTGGAAGGTGGAGCTCTTCATCAAGAAGATGGTGGCGGGCCAGGAGGAGGAGGCCCGGGCCCTGGCCCAGGAGCTGGGGATAAAGGAAGAGCTCCAGGAAAAGATCCGCCAGATCCGGGAGGAGTGCAAGGCGGACGAGGAACGGGTGCGGCAACTGGGAGGGCTTTTCATCCTGGGCACCGAGCGGCACGAGTCCCGCCGCATCGACAACCAGCTTCGGGGCCGGGCCGGGCGCCAGGGGGACCCGGGGGGAAGCCGCTTCTACGTGAGCTTTGACGACGACCTCATGCGCCTTTTCGCCTCAGACCGGGTCATCGCCATGCTGGACCGCATGGGCTTTGACGACTCTGAGCCCATCGAACATCCCATGGTGACCCGTTCCATCGAGCGGGCCCAGAAGCGGGTGGAGGACCGCAACTTCGCCATCCGCAAGCAGCTTTTGCAGTTTGACGACGTGATGGCCCGCCAGCGGGAGGTCATCTACGCCCAGCGCCGCCTGATCCTCTTGGGCACGGATGAGGAGGTGAAGGAGGCGGCCTTGGGCATGGTGGAGGAAACGATGGCGGGGATTGCGGAAAACATCCTGAACCCCCAGGTGCACCCCGAGGACTGGGACCTGGATGCCCTAAAGGCCACCCTCCTGGACACCGTGCCCCAGCTTGCGGACTTCCCCTTTGAGGAGCTTCGCACCTTAAAGCCCGAAGAGGGCGTGGAGCGCCTGGTGGAGGCGGCTTTGAAGGCCTACGGGGCCAGGGAGCAGGAGCTTACCCCTCCCCTGATGCGGGCGGTGGAGCGTTTCGTGATCCTCAACGTGGTGGACTCCGCCTGGAAGGAGCACCTGCATAACCTGGACGTGCTCCGCCAGGGCATCTTCCTGCGGGGCTATGGTCAGAAGGACCCCTTCCAGGAGTACAAGATCGAGGCCACCCGGCTGTTCAACGACATGGTGGGCTTCATCAAGGGGGAGGTGGCCAAGTTCCTCTTCCGCCTCAAGGTGGAGGCGGAGCCGGTGCGCCCGGTGCGGGAGGCTCCTTACGTGCCCGTGCCCGCTCCCCAGGAGGAGGCCCGGCCCTTCGGCGTGGAGAAGAAGCGCCCCACCACCCCACCGCCCCAGCCTGGCCTTTCCCGGGCCGAGCGCCGAAGGCTCATGCGGGAGGAGAAGAAACGCAAGAAAGAGTGAGGAAACCGGCCCGGGGGTAGCCCCGGGCCGGAAAGCTAGTTCGGTTAGGCCTCCACCTGGAGGCTAGCGGGGTCCAGGTTGGTGTAGACGTGCTGCACGTCGTCCAGGTCCTCCAAGGCCTCCACCAGGCGCATCACCTTGGCGGCCTCCTCAGGAGGCAGGGCCACGGTGTTCTGGGGATGCTGCACCACCTCCACCGCCTCCACAGGTATGCCCCGCCTTTTAAGCTCCTCGGCCATGCGGTAGGTTTCGCTGGGGTCGGTGTAGATGGTTAGGCTTTCCCCTTCCTCCTCAAGGTCGAGGGCCCCGAGTTCTATGGCTGCCTCCTGGGCGGCCTCGGAGTTCTGGCAGACGATCACGCCTTTGCGCTCAAACTGCCAGGCCACGCTGCCCGTGGCCCCCAGGGAGCCGCCGTACCTGTTGAAGACGTGGCGCACCTCTCCGGCGGTGCGGTTGCGGTTTTCCGTGAGGGCGTAGACCAGAAGGGCCACCCCGCCCGGGGCGTAGCCCTCGTAGATGATCTCCTCGTACTGCTCGGCTCCTTCCCCTCCCCCTTGCAGCTTCTGCAGGAGGCGCTCGATGTTTTCCATGGGGACATCGTCGGCGCGGGCGGCTTCGATGGCGTTGCGAAGCTGGACGTTGGCCTCGGGGTAGGGGCTTCCCCCCGCCCGGGCAGCCGCCTGGATGGCCCGTAGGTGCTTGGAGATGATCTTGCCGCGTTTGAGGTCGTTGGCGGCTTTTTTGCGCTTGATCTGTGCCCACTTGCTATGACCGGCCATGGCTCACCTCACCCATTATAGCCAGCCTTTCCAGCACCTTCTCCGCCAGGCGTTCCCCGGCCTCCCGGAAGGGGTGGAAGAGGAGGCTCACCCCGGCGGCTTCCAGGATGGGGTCTTCCTCCAGGTGGAAGCTGGTGGCGGCCAGGATCCCCTTAAAGCCCCGCTCCTTCAGCCAGCGAGCGGCGAGGACCTTGGCCTCGAGGTCCGGCAGGGCCAGGACCACCGCCTTAAGTCCCGTAAGGTCCAGGCGTTCCCAGAGCTCGGGGTCCTCCGCATCCCCGTAGAGGACCTTCCGCCCCTTGGCCTGGTGGCGGGCCACCTTCTCGGGGTCGGCGTCCAGGCCCACCGGGCGCTCCCCCTTGGCCTCCAGGATGCGGTAGACGGCTCCCCCGGTGCGGCCCATGCCCACGATGAGCACCGTGGCCCCTTCCAGGCGTTCGGGCTCCTGGTCGGGGTGGCGCCCCTGGCGCTCCAGGGGAAGGAGGCGGGCCTCGAGGCGTTTGTAAAGGCTATGGCTGTACCGGGCTAGGGGTGCGGAAATCGCCATGGAAAGGGCCACCAAAAGGGCCAGGGTGGAAAGGCTATGGGGGAGAAGCCCCGCCCGTTCCAGCACGACCCCCACGATGAGGGCAAACTCCGAGTAGTTGCCCAGGTACATGCCGCTCACGAAGGCGGTGCGGGCCCGAAGCCCGAAGAGGAGAAACAGGGCGAAGAAGAGAGGGGTTTTGACCAAGGCCAGGAGGAGAAGGGACAGGACCACCCCGAGTTCCACGCCCTGTAGCCCTTCCCTGAGGCCGATATCCAGGAAAAAGGCCACCAGAAAGGCTTCCTTGAGGCTCCAAAGCCCCTTGGCCATCTCCCCTCCCTTTTCGTGGCCCGAGAGGAGGATGCCCATGATTAAGGCTCCCAGTTCCGGGGATAACCCCATCTGGCGGAAGCCCTCGCCTCCCAGTAGGGCAAGGCCCAGGCCGAAGAGCACGAGTAGCTCGTCGTGGCCGCTTTTTTCCAGAAGCCAGGCCACGGCAAACCTGAGAAGGGGCAGGAGGAGAACCAGCCCTACCCAGGGGCTTATTTGGTTCTCACCATAAAGGGTGATAAGGCCCACCGCCACCAGGTCCTGCAGGACCAGGATGCCCACGCTGAGGCGGCCATGGTAGGTGGTGAGCTCCTTCTTGTCCTCGAGGACCTTCACCACCAGCACGGTGCTGGAAAAGGCCAGGGCGATGGCCAGGGGAAGGTTTCCCACGAGAAGGAAGGCGAGCAGGGCGAAAAGCAGGAGGTGGAGGCCGCCCACTCCCAGGATGCGGGGCTCGAGGAGGTCTTGAAAGCGGAGCTTTAACCCCACGGTGAAAAGGAGAAGGAGCACCCCGATCTCCGCCGCGCGGTGCAGGAATTCCGTCTCCCGTAGGCCCAAGCCGTGCAGGGCGAAGCCTGCCCCCAGATAGCCCACCAGGGGAGGAAGCCCCAGGCGGCTGGCCAAGAGGCCCAGGGTAAAGGCAGCGGCCACCCAGAGGGCTTCCATGGCTTCCAGGGTAGCAGACCCGCATGGGACAAGGGGGGTGTACCCTCCCTTGCCCCTACACCGAAAGGCTTACTTCTTTTCTGCCAGGGCCTTGTCCAAGAGGGTCTTCCACTCCTCGTAGGGCAGGAAGCCCGTGCGCTTTTCCCCTGCGATGAAGAAGGTGGGGGTACCGGTGAGGCCTAGATCCGAGGCCAGCTTCTGGTCGGCCAGGACCCCCTCGCGGTGCTTATTGGAGGAAAGGCACTGGCTAAAGGTGTTCTCGTCCAGCCCCATCTGCCCCGCCAGGTCCACCAAGTAGCGGTCCAGCACGCTCCCCTGCAGGTTTGCCCAGCTGGAGGCGGCCCGGAAGAGGACCTCGTGGTACTCGTAGTAGCGCCCTTGGTCGGCGGCGCAGGCGGCGGCCTCGCTGGCCCGGATCACGTTGGCCTGGCCGGGGAAGGGGAAGTCGCGGAAGAGGTAGCGCACCTTACCGGTGTCGATGTACTCGGCTTTCAGTCGGGGAAGGACGTTCAAGGCGTGGTTCTGGCAGTGGGGGCAGAGGTAGTTGGAGAAGTCCACCACCACCACGGGGGCGTTGAGATCGCCCAGGGCAAAGCGGGCACCTTGGGCGGGGTCCAGCCCGGCTTTCCCCTTGGGACCCCAAAGGATCCAGCCCAAGCCGAAAAGGGCCAGGGCCACCACTACGAGAACTATAGCGCGCTGCATGGGTTTACTCTACCACGCTCCCGGTGAGAAACCCTGAGAGAGGCCCCCTTAGCCCCGGTAGGGGGACTGGCGGGCCTCGCCCTCCGGGGTGAGGTAGAAGGGGTTCGCATCGGTGGATACCATGGTTTCCGTTTCCACCGCCTCCTGGATGTCCTTGGGCAGGACGAACATGGCCTCGAGGTAGGGGGCGGAGAGGTGCCTTAAAGCCAGCTGCCGCTCCCGGATGCGGGCCTCGATGACCCCTTCGGAGAAGGCCGCGGGGTCAAAGGCATCCGAGGCCAGGAGGAAGCCAAAGTTCAGGAAGAAGCCGGGGATGTGGTTCTTGTAGCTCCGCACGTAGCGGAAAGCCTCCCGCACCGTGCGGTGCACCACGGGATGCACGCGGTGGTGGGTAAGCATGATCATCCCCGCCTGCATGCCCATGATCCCGCCTGGGTTCAGGTGGGCCTTCACCAGGCGGTAAAACTCCACCGTGTAGAGAAGCCTTGCGGGGTTGTCCTCCCCCACGGGGTCCGTGAGGTCGATGATGATGACGTCGTACGTGTCCTGGGTGCGCTCCAGGTAAGCCCGGGCGTCGTCGATGATCAGGACCGTTCGGGGATCCTCGAAGGCTCCCTGGTGCCATTCGGGCATGTGGCGCTTGGCCACCTCCACCAGCTCCCCGTCGATGTCCACCATCACCGCCCGTTCCACGGTGGGGTGCTTGAGCACTTCCCTCAGGGTGGCCCCTTCCCCGCCTCCCACGATGAGCACGGTCCTGGGCTCGGGATGGGAGAGCATGGCCGGGTGGACCAGGGTTTCGTGGTAGACGTACTCGTCCCTTTCCGTGCTCTGCACGTCCTTGTCCAGGACCAGCACCTTGCCGAAGCCCTTGGTTTCAAATAGAAAGTAGTCCTGGTACTTGGTGCGGCCGGAGGCGATCACCCTTTCCATGCGCCGCACCATGGTTTCGTAAGGGGTGATGTGCTCAAAAAAGTACATGCCGTAGTCCATAGCTTCAACCTCCTTGCTGGCCGCCAAAGGCCCGGCGCTTGATGGCGTGTTCCGTTCCCCGCCAGTAGCGGAAGGCCGATTCCTCCTTGGCCCCGAAGGCCCGGGAGAGCCCCTTCAGGACCTCCTCGGGGTCCACTCCATCCCGGTAGAAGTAGAGGTCCAGGGTGGCGGAGGCGTTGTCCTCGGGCCAGGTGTGGATCATCACCGCGGCCACCGGGCTCACCACCGCCGCCGAGAGCCCCTGGGGATGAAACTTGTACACCACCGACTGGGCCGAGCCCCTGGGTGCCCCCAGGCGCATCACCGCATCCAGGAGGGCTGCCTCCACCATCTTGGGGTTTTCCAAGACATCCAGGTCGCAACCGTAGATTTCCGCCACCCAGCGCCCGCCCGGCACCGTTTCCACAAAGGGCCATGATAGCACACCTTTACCCGAAGAAGTCCTTGAGCTGTTCTTTGCTGATGAGGACTTCCCGGGGCTTGGAACCCTTGGAGGGGCCCACGATTCCCATGGCCTCGAGGGCATCCATCAGCTTCCCGGCCCGGGCGTGGCCGATGGAAAGGCGGCGCTGCAGGCGGCTTACGGAGCCGTAGCCCTCCTCCACCACGATCTCCGCCGCCTTCTTGAGAAGGGGATCCGAGAAGTCCACCTCGCCGGGGCCCGCGCCCTCCGGCCCCTTGGGGGGCTCAAAGTCCTGGCCGTAGGCCTCGGCGAAGCGGTCCTCGTAACTCTGGCCCCTGAGGAAGCCGGCCAGGCGCCCTACTTCCTCCTCGGAGAGGTAGGGTACCTGCAGGCGCACGGGCTTGGTGAGCCCGGGCTGGTAGAAGAGGGCATCCCCCTGGCCGATGAGCTTTTCCGCTCCTTGGGTGTCCAGGATGGTGCGGGAATCGAAGCCGCTGGACACGGCAAAGGCCAGGCGGGCGGGAATGTTCACCTTGATGAGGGAGGTGAGGATGTCCACGCTGGGCCGCTGGGTGGCCAGGATGAGGTGCATGCCGGTGGCCCGGGCCATCTGGGCCAGGCGCAGAATGGCGGATTCCACCTCCTTGGGGGCGGTCATCATCAGATCGGCCAGCTCGTCCACCACGATGATCAGGTAGGGAAGGGTTTCCCCGCCCTCCTTTTCCATCTTGGCGTTGTACTGTTCCAGGTTCCTGGCCCCCACCCCGCTTAGGAGCCGGTAGCGCCGTTCCATGTGGGCCACCGCTCCTTGCAGGACCCCGGCAGCTTCCTCGGGGCTGGTGACCACGGGGCGCACCAGGTGGGGGATGCCCTCGTAAGGGGTGAGCTCCACCATCTTGGGATCGATGAGGAGGAAGCGCAAGGAGGTGGGGAGGTGTTTGAAGAGGAGACTTGCGATAAGGACGTTGATGGCCACGCTCTTGCCGCTTCCCGTGGAGCCCGCGATGAGGAGGTGGGGCATTTTGGCGAGGTCCCTTACCCAGATCTCCCCCTCGATGCTCTTGCCGAGGACCAGGGGCAGAAGGGCCTTGGCGTTTTGGAAGGCAGGGGAGAGGACCGCCTCGGAAAAGCGCACCAGCTCCCTTTTGGGGTTTGGCACCTCGAGGCCCACGGTGTTTTTCCCGGGAATAGGGGCTTCGATGCGCACCGCCCCCACCGCCAGGGCCCGGGCCAGGTCGTTTTGCAGGCTCTGGATGCGGCTGATCTTCTCCCCGGGGGCAGGCAGAAGCTCGTAGCGGATCACGGAGGGGCCGCGGGCATGGCCCACCACCTCCGCCTGCACCCCGAAGTGCTTGAGGGTGTCGGCGATGGTGCGCTTTAGCCTTTCCACCTCCTCCTCCAGGCCCCGGGCGGTTCCCTTGGGCTCCGGGGGGTCCAGGAGGTCCGGGGTGGGGAGGGCCAGGGCCGTGCTCTGGGGACGGGAGCGGGGCGGTGAAGGAGGGTCCGGCTGGACCTGGGCTGGGGAAGGTTCGGGGAAGACCAGGTCTAGGTCGAAGGGTTCCGGTTCAGGGGCAGGGGGTGGGGGAGAAACAGCGGGCGGGGGATTCCCCGTGAGGAGGGCCCTAAGCCCCTCGGCCTGGGCCTCGGGATGCCGGGAGAGGAAGGATAGCCAAGAGGAAAGCTCCTCGTAGCGCCCCTCGAGGTCCTGGACCAGACCGGAAAGCTCCCCCCAGCGGGCCTTGCGCTCTTCCCGAAGCCTTAGGCCCTGGACCAGGCCTCCCACGCTGGGCTTGGGTGCGGGAAAGGTGAGAAGGGCTTTCAAGCGGGATAAAAGGGCCTGGGCCTCGAGGTGAAGGGCTGCCCGCCGTTCCTCCAGGGCATCCCGCAGGGGACCTTCCCCCGGCACAGGGGTTTTCAAGCCTTGGAGAAGGGCTTGGAGCCGGGGTTCCAGGGGCCTTTGGTCCTCTTCCATCTGCCGCTTCAGCTCGGCGGCCCGTTCCTTCAGAAACTCCCTTAAAGCCTTTTCCACCCCCGGGAGTTCCGCAGGGGAGAGGTTCTGCGCCAGGGCCTTTAGGGCGGTGTGTTCAGGGTAAAGGCGGGCGAGGAAGCCGATCCTTTGCCTGAGAAGAAGGGCTTTCAGGCGGTGGCGGATCCGGCGCACGCCCTCCACCCCCAGGTGCAGGCCGGTGAGAAGGAGGTGAAAAGGAGGTTTTCGCCGCCAGAGGTCCAGGACCAAGGAGGCCAGGATGGGAGGAAGGAGGAAGCCCAAGGCCCCTGCCTTGGCTTCCAGGAAGGAGCGCACTTCCTCGCCCATCCGGCCCGAAAGGGGTCCCAGGAGGGGAAGGAGGGCGAAGGCCAGGAGGTAAAGGAAAAGAAGGTGGCGAAGAAGAGGCTTTAGGGGTTTGTTCCGGAAGAGGAAGGCCCCCAGGAGGAAAAGGCTTGGCGGAAGGAGGTAAGCGGGTAGGCCCAGCGCCTGGTAGAAGGTTTCCCGGAGGAAGGACCCGAAGGCCCCCGTGGGCAAGGGTAGAAGGGGAGCGGCAAAGAAGACCCCCGCCCCCAAGGCCACGGTACCCAGGGCCTCGAGGTCGCGGTTTCGGCTGGGCCTAGCCGGTTTCCGCTTCGCCATCGGAAGGATTATAACCTGGCGGCATGGAAGGGAAAAGGGAAGCCCGGGGCATACTTCCCCCGGGCCTGAGGTTAGGGGGCTACTTCTTCAGCTCCTTAATCACCGCCTGGGTGAGGTCGGTGTCCTCGTCGGCGTAGACCACGAGCCCCGACTGGGCCGCCACCTGGCGGCTCATGACCACGGCGAAGCCCTGGGCCTTGGCCACCTTGGCGATGGCTTGGTCCACCTCCTCCAGGATGGGCTTGAGTACCGGATTCTGCCGGTCCTGCCATTTCTTCAGGGTGTCCTGGTAGGTCTTGAGGAGGGCCTCGTAGTCCTGGCGCTCCTTGGCCGTGGCCTGGCCCGAACGGATCTTTTGGTCCAGGGGCTTGAGTTTCTCCTCCAGGGGAGCCAGCTCCTTGCGGGCCTGGGCCTGGAGGTCCTGCACCTTCTTGTAGTCGGGATGGGCCTGCACCAGGGCATCCGCATCCACGAACCCCAGCCGGGTGGCCACGTTCTTGTTCTGGGCCAGCATGGGGGTGAGGAGGGCACCAAGGGCCAATAGGAGAGCTGCTAGGGGAAAGCGCTTCATAGGAGAAAGCCTAAGGCTTTAGGGTGAAGGGTGCGTGAGAGAAGCCTCTCTATCGCTTTGCCCCAGGTGGGGGTACCATGCATGGAGGAGGTGGATTATGCGCAAGGTGCTCTGGATGTTGGCGTTGTTGACCTTGGGCACGGGAGCTCTTGCCCAGCGGGCGGTGTCCTTCCGCCTATCCCTGCCCCCGGCGGGGCTGGGACTGGGCCTGGAGGCGCCTTTGGAGCGCAACCTGGCCTTCCGGGGATTCGTGGACCTCTTTCCCGGCGGACCCAGTTTCCTGGCGGCGGGCGAGGTGCTGTTTAAGCCTGACCTGGGCCAGTGGGATAGGGACCTCAGGGGGATACGTCCCTATTTCGGCGGGGGGCTCGCCGGCTACTTTGCCGGCCTGGGTGAGGTGGGGATTCATCTCTCCCTGGGGGTGGAGTTCCTCCTGGACGCCCGCACAGGGATCTTCCTCGATGGGGAGTATTTCTACGCCTTTGGAGGAGGACGCTTCCCGCGGACGGTAATCGGGGCCAATCTGCGCTAAAGCCATCCTTCATCCCCCGCCCAGCTTTGGGCGGGGACATTTTTCTTTTTATCACGGGGTAAACTAGGAAGCGGAGGTGAAGCCATGCTGGTCAGGGACTGGATGACCAAGGACCCCCTCACCGTGGCCCCGGATACCCCGGTGCTGGAGGCCATCAACCTTTTGAAGAACAAGGGTTTCCGGCGCTTGCCGGTGGTGAAGGACGGGAAGCTCATCGGCCTGGTCACCGACAAGGACCTCAAGGACGCCATGCCCTCCAAGGCCACCACCCTCTCCGTGTGGGAGATGAACTACCTCCTCTCCAAGCTCACGGTGCAGGAGGTCATGGCCAAGCCGGTGATCACCGTGGAGGCCGACGCACCCCTGGAGAAGGCAGCCCTTTTGATGGAGGAGAAGAAGATCGGTGGCCTTCCGGTGATGGACGGGGAGAAACTGGTGGGTATCATCACCGTGACCGATGTCCTGAGGGCCTTTATTGAGGTATTGGGGCTTAAAATGGGGGGCTTGCGCATCACCGTGGACATCCCGGATGTACCCGGGGCCCTGGCCCAGATGGCCCGGGCGGTTCCCCCGGCCAACATCGTTTCCATCGCCACCGCTGCCCATTTGAACGGGTACCAGCGCCTGGTCCTGAGGGTGGTGGGGGAGGATGTGGAGGGTGTCCCTGACCGGCTTCGGGCCGCCGGGGAGCGGGTGGTGGACGTACGCCCCGGTTAGGCGCCGTTGCGGTAGGCAGGATAGGAGCCCAGAACCTTGAGGAAGGCGGCCCGCCTGAGAAGGCCCAGAAGGGCTTGGGCGGGCCCGGGGTCTTCCAGGTGGCCCTCGAGGTCCAGGTAAAAGAGGTAGCTGAAGGGCTTATCGCGCCTGGGCCGGGACTCCAGCTTGGTGAGGTTCACCCCGGCCTCGGCGAACACGGAAAGAGCCTCCAGAAGCCCTCCGGGCCGGTGGCGCACGGCGAAGACGATGCTGGTCTTGTGGGGACCTTCCCCCTTAGGGGCTTCCTCCCGCCCGATGACGAAGAACCGGGTGTAGTTGTGGGGGTAATCCTCGATGTTTTCCGCCAGCACCTTTAGGCCGTAAAGCTCCGCGGCCCGCCGGCTGGCGATGGCCCCCACCCCGGGCTCGGGGTCCTCCGACAGGGACCGGGCTGCCCCTGCCGTGTCAAAAACCGGGATGGGCGTAAGGCGCATGCGGGCCAGGAAGCCGTCGCACTGGGCCAGGGCCTGGGGGTGGCTTTTGACCGCCTTGAGGTCTTTGAGCTCGGTGCCCTTGGGAGCGAGGAGGCAGTGCTCCACCCGGTGGATGATCTCTCCCACCACGTGGAGGTCGCTTTCCAGAAGCAGGTCGTAGGTCTGGTTGATGCTGCCTGCGGTGGTGTTCTCCACGGGCACCACCCCGAGCTGTGCTTCCCCTGCTTCCACCGCCTCGAAGACCTGGTGGAAGGTGGGAAAGCCTATGGGGGTGGAGCCGGGAAAGTTCCTGAGCAGGGCCTCCTCGCTATAGGCTCCTTCCGTTCCCTGGAAGGCGATCCTCATGCCCTTCATCCTACCGCTTCCCGTAGACAGGGGAAAGGCGCCTCCCTTAGCATGGCCCTTGTGGCGCGGCTGCTTGTGGTGGACGATGACCCCCGCATCCGGCACCTGTTGGAGCTCCTCCTTTCCGGGGCCGGCCACCAGGTGGTGCTGGCGGATTCGGCGAAAGCCGCCCTGGAGCATCTGCGCAGGGAAACCCCGGATCTGATCCTCCTGGACATCATGATGCCGGATATGGATGGCCTCACCCTCCTGGGGCGCATCCGGGCGGTGCGCCGCCTGGCCAAGGTGCCGGTGATCATGTTCACCGGGGGTGGCAAGGAGCTGGAGGGACCCAGCCGGGCTTTGGGGGCGGATCTCTTCCTGGAGAAGCCCGTTTCCGGCCGCCGGCTTAAGGAGGTGGTGGAAAACCTTCTTGCCCGGGAAGGGTATGTGCTGCCCGGCGGGGAGCGGGTAAATAGCCTCGAGGAGGTGGGTAGCCGCTTGCGGCACGCCTTGCCCGAGGAGGCCCGCTTCAAGCTCCTTTGGCGAAAGACGGCAAGCCGCCGTGCCCTTCTGCAAAACCTTTTGGCCAAGGGCTGGACCGAGGCCCTTTTGCGGCGCATTCTTCCCGGCGAATACGACCTCTATGACCTCCTTGGCCACCTGGCCTTTGGCTGGCCTTTGGTGCCCTTGAGGGAGCGGGCAGCCCGGGTGCAGGACCCCCGCCTGGCTTCCCACCTGGAGGCCTATCTGAAGGAGAAGCGGCTACCCCTGGAGGGGAACGGCCTCCTGGAAGAGCTGGCCCAGGCCCTGTACGCTTAGGGGGTGGCCGAGCTTTTAGAGATCACCGATCCTGAGGCCTGGAACCGGATGGTTTCCAGCCTCCCCATCACCAGCGCCCTGCAGTCCTGGGGCTGGGGGGAGGTGAAGCGGCTTTCCGGCTGGGTGCCCAGACGACTTGCGGTCTACGGAAAGGAGGGGCTTCTGGGGGCAGCCCAGGTGCTGCTGCGCCCCCTGCCTGGGGGTCTCCGCCTGGCCTATGCCCCTAGGGGACCTGCCCTTTCCCGCCTCGAGGACCTGCCTCTGGTGGCCAAGGCCCTGGCCCAGGGGGTGCGGGGTACCCACCTGGTCCTAGAGCCCGAGGCGGGATGGCCAGCGGAGGAACCTTCCCCCACCTTCCCTGGCCTCCTCCTCGAGGAATCCATCCAGCCCGCCTATTCCCTATGGCTGGACCTCACCCAAGGGGAAGAAGCCCTCCTCAAGGGGATGAAGGAGATGCACCGCCGCAATGCCCGCCTGGCCCTCAAGCGCACGGAGCTTGGCGTGGAGGGGGAGGAGGCCTTTCCCGAGTTCTTCCGCCTCTTCGAGGAGACCAACCGCCGGGCCAAGCTCCTGCAGCACGCAAAGGAGTACTACCAGGCGGTGCTCAGGGAGATGAACCAGCCCTATGGGGAGGCCTTCTTGGCCGTGGCCCGTAAGGATGGGGAGGCCTTGGCGGCGGGGCTTTTTGTGGCCTTCGCTGGTAAGGTGGACTACCTTTACGGGGGGAGCAGCCGCGCCCACCCCGAGGCCAAGGCTCCCATGGGCATGCACCTGGCGGCCATCCGCCATGGGATCGGACGCGGCTACCGCATCTACGACCTATGGGGCGTGCCCAGGACCCCGGAGGGCAGCCATGCAGAGGGGATATGGCGCTTCAAGGAGGGGTTTGGGGGTAGACGCGTCCAGTTTCCCGCCTACACCCTGCCCCTTTCCCCCCTCTACCGTCCCTTGAAGCTCCTCCTGCGCCTGCGCAAGACCTGGGTGAACCTGCGGGTTCGGGGGAACCCGCGGGATGTCCTGGGCTGAAAGGGCTTGCGGGTCTTGTCATCTTTCTCAAGGGGCCTTGGGTAAGGTGGGAAGGTGGTGCGGCTCCTCCTTCTCCTTCTTGTCATCCTCAGTATGGTTTGTTGGTTCCTCCGGCCCCCGCCAAGGCCCTTGCCCACGGAAGGCGTGCGCCTTAAGGGGGTGGAGTTCTACCTTTTCCCCGAGGAGGAGGGGGTGGAGTGGCGGTTCACCGCCCAGGAGATGGTGGAGGAGGGAGGGGTTTTCCGCATCCAGGGGGGGCTTAAGGGGGAACGCTATGTGGAGGACCGGCTGGACCTGCGCCTTTTCGCCCCCGAGGTGGCGGTGGAGCCAGGGGATAACCTGCGGGCTCCTTTCGCCCGGGTGGAGATCCTGAAGGGATGCTTCCGCCTCCAGCTCTCCGCCCCGGGCAGGGGGGAGGTCCTCATCCGTCAGAAGGAGGGGTTTTTCGCCCCCTGGGTACGGATCGAGGCTCCTAACCTGAGGGGAGAGGCCCAGGGCTTTCGCTCGGATTTCGGCATGGAGCGCATAGAAGCGGAAAGCCCGCGGTTTGAGTTTCCCGCGGGTGGCACCTTTGGTCCTTGTACCGTGGAAGGAGGTAGCTCATGAGAAGGTGGGTTTGGTTGTCCCTTTTGGGTTTGGCCTTGGCCGCTTCCGGCGTCCGGGTGATTCAGGTGGAAGGGGGTCGGCTTTCGGGGGACCTGCGCTACGGCCCCTGGACCTTTGAGGGGGAGGTGAGGGGCCGGGTGAAGGACCTGGAGATCCGCTCCCCCAAGGCCACCCTCACCGCTCCCAAGGGCAAGACCATGCAGGAGGCGGAAGGGGAGCGGGAGGCCCGCTTTGAGGGCGGGGTGGTGGTGCGCCGGGGCCGGGTGGAGGCCAGGGGGCCGGTTCTGGTCTACCGGGAGAAGACCGGGGAGGGAGAGCTTCTGGGCCCGGCCCGCATGCGCCAGGAGCCCAAGCCGGGGGAGGACCCGGTGGAGGTGGAGGCCAGCCGCATGACCTTCCAGGTGGACACGGACACCTCCAGCAGCGAAAATGCCCTCCTTAAGAGCGGGAACCAGGAGGGGCGGGCCGCCTTTGTCTACTACGAGGAGGAGAAGGGCCTGGCGGTGTTCACCGATTCCAAGGAAGTGGTCCTCACCCGCAAGCGCAAGGACGGGGACCTGGTGATCCGGGCCAAGGAGGTGCGAAGCCTCACCGGACCCAAAAAGCTCATCGCCACCGGGGGGGTGCGGCTTCAGGACGGGGATCTGGTCACCACGGGGGAGAGCCTCTACTACGACGATACCACCGGGGAGGCCATCGTTTTGGGCAGGCCGGCGGTGAGCGAGAACAAGAAGGAAGGGTTCAGGCTTTCGGGGAACACGCTCCAGCACAATGTGAACCGCCACCAGGTGCGGGTTTACGGCAAGGAGTTCCGCCTGCCCGTGGGGGAGTTTAGGAAGCTTGGGGAGAAGTAAGCGGGGTTTAAGGTGCTCCTCTCCCGCCCTTGCCGCCATGCCCTAAGGTTCCTCCTTGGGGTGGCTGCTCTTTGCCTCCTCGCCCTGGCCCAGGAGGTCTTCCACCCCCAGGTGGAGCTCACCCGCAAGGAGAAGAAGGTGGTGGCCTGGGTGAGCGGGGAGGAGGGAAGCCTCTTCTACGCGGACTACGGGGACCTCCTGGTAGGGGAGCTGCAAGCCCTTTCCCCCGAGAGGGTCCAGGTGGAGAACCGAGCCTTCTTCCGGGATGCGGGAAGCGCGGTGGAGGAGGGGCTGAAGGTGGGGGAAAGGGTGGAGGTGGCCTATAACCCCGATTGGGAACAGGAGGGACTTCCCTACCTGATGCGTTTGCGAAGGGCTGGCGAAGGGAAAGGGGAGCGCTACCTCCGCCTCGTCCTCTTTGACCCCAAGGGGGTGGAGGTGCGCCTGGGGGAGGAGGTGGAGGCCAGGGGGCCCCTGGCGGTGGTGGAGCGGGGTGGGGTGGAGGAGCTCTTCCTCTCCGGGGGAGAGGCCCGGTACCTGGAGGAGGAAGGCCGGCTGGAGCTAAGGCCGGCCCCCGGAAAGGTGGCGGTGGCCCAGGGGCAGATGCGGGTGGAGGGGCAGAGGCTCCGCTACCAAAACGACACCGGGGAGGCCCTATTGGAAGGTCCTCTGGAAGTGCGCCGCGAGGGGGAAAAACCCCTTTCGGGCAAGGCGGGCTCCTTGCGCTATCTTCTGGACGAGGACCGGCTTTGGCTTCTCGGAGGGGTGGAGCTTAGCCAGGGCGGGCGCACCACCAAGGCCGAGCGGGCGCTTCTCCGGGAAAAGGAAGGGTACGCCTTCCTGTATGGGAAGGTGGAAAGCCGGGACGAAAGGGGTGTGGTGCGGGGGGAGCGGGTGCGCTACGCCCTGAAGAGCGGGGAAGTGGTGGTCCTGGGTGGGGTGGCCGGGGAGTTCCGCGGCGACTAGGCGGGCACGCCCGCCATCAGAAGGCCCAGGCGCTCTTCCTTGGCTTCTTCCGGGGTGAGTTCCCCCACGATGCGCCCCTCGTACATGACCAGGATGCGGTCCGAGAGGCTGATCACCTCGGAAAGGTCGGCGGAAACCAGAAGCACCGCCAGGCCCTGGTCGCGGGCCTCCACCAGGCGTTGGTGGATAAATTCTATGGCTCCCACGTCCACGCCCCGGGTGGGCTGGGCGGCGATGAGGAGGCGGGGCCCCCGCAAAAGCTCCCTGCCCACCACGATCTTCTGCTGGTTCCCCCCGGAGAAGCGCCGGGCGGAGAGGTCCGTGGAGCGAGGGCGGACGTCAAAGGTTTCCACCAGGGTCCGGGCGTGGTGCTCCATGGCCTTCCCATCCAGAAAGCCCAGGAAGCCCCGGAAGGGGGGGCGGTGCTGGTCCCCCAGGATGGCGTTTTCCCGCACGGAGAAGTCCAGGACCAGCCCCCGGGCGAGCCGGTCCTCGGGGATGTGGCTCACGCCCGCCTCCCGTACCTTGAGGGCCAGGTGGGGAAGAGGGTGGCCCAGGTAGCGCACCGTTCCCCGGTACTTGCGCAGGCCCGCCAGGGCCTCCACCAGCTCGGTCTGGCCGTTCCCTTCCACCCCGGCGATGCCCACGATCTCCCCAGCCCGCACGAAGAAGCTCACCCCCCTTAGCCTGGGGGGCGCCTCGAGGCCCTCCACCTCCAGCACCACCTCGCCCGGCTTGGCGGGGCCCTTTTCCACCCTCAAGACCACCTCCCTTCCCACCATCATCCGGGCCAGCTCCTCCAAGGAGGTTTCCGGGGTCTTCACCGTGCCCACCACCCTTCCGTCCCGGATCACCGTGACCCGGTCGGACACGGCAAGCACCTCCTTCAGCTTGTGGCTGATGAAGATGGCGGCGTTTCCCTTGGCCACATAGGCCCTGAGGAAGCGGAAAAGCTCCTCCGCCTCCTGGGGGGTTAGGACGGCGGTGGGTTCGTCCAGGATGAGGATTTTGGCCTGGCGGTAGAGGGCTTTGAGGATCTCCACCCGCTGCTGCAAGCCCACGGGGAGGTTCTCGATGCGCTCGTCCAGGGGTACCTGGAAGCCCAGCTCCTCCATGAGGGCGGTGGCCCGCTTCCTGGCCTCGTCCAGATTGAGGTATAGAGGGCTTCCCGGCTCGAGGCCCAGGACCAGGTTCTCCAGCACGGTGAAGGGCTCCACCAGCATGAAGTGTTGGTGGACCATGCCGATGCCGTGGGCGATGGCGTCCAGGGGGCTCTTGGGCCGGTAGGGCTTGCCGTCCACCCACATCTCCCCTTTGTCCGGCGGCTGCAGGCCGTAGACGATCTTCATCAGGGTGGACTTCCCCGCCCCGTTTTCCCCCACCAGGGCCAAGACCTCGCCCCAGTTCAGGTCCAGGCTGATGTGGTCGTTGGCCAGGACCAGGGGGAAGCGCTTGGTGATGTCCTTGAGCACCAGGGCCTTTGCGATGGCTCCGCTAGCCTCCACGCCCGGAGTATACAAAAAGGCCGGGGGAACCCCCCGGCCTAGAGAGCCCTTCCTTTAGCGCTTTTCAGGCACCTTGAGCTGGCCCTTGATGATCTGTTGCTTCAAAACCTCCAGCTTGCTCACCACCGCAGCGGGGATCAGGGCCTTGTTGTACTCGTCCAGGGCGTAGCCCACCCCGTTGTTGACCAGGCCGAACTCCCGCACCCCACCCTTGAAGGCCTTCTGCACCACGCTCTTGATGACCTCGTAGGTGGCCACGTCCACCCGCTTCATCATGGAGGTGAGGCCGTGGTTCAGGGTGTTGGGGTTGTTGTCGGTGTCCCCCAGGTAGTTCTGGTTGGCGTCCACCCCGATGAAGAAGAGGGGCGTGGCCTTGGTGCCGTCGGTGCCGCAGGTCTTGGTGTAGTCGGCGTACTTGGGCACCTTGGCGTAGGGGTCCGCCTTCCGCACGAAGCGGATGGCCCCGCCTTCCTTCAGGCACTTGGCCTGCTTCACGTAGTCGATGAGTCCCAGGCCTGAACCACCGGCGGCGGCATAGGTGATGTCGGCTCCCTGGCGCACCTGGCTGGCGGCGATCTCCTTGGCCTTGGCGGGGTCGTTCCAGGCGGCGGGGGTGTTGCCCACGTACCCCACCAGGACCTTGCCCTGGATCTTGTCCTCCTTGAAAGCGTACTCCGCCCCGGCCCGGAAGCCTGCCTCAAACTTGTGGATGAGGGGGATGTCCATGCCGCCGATGAAACCCACCACCCCAGTGCGGCTCATCTTGCCGGCGATGTAGCCCACCAGGAAGCTCCCCTCGTGCTCCCGGAAGACCAGGCCCACGGCGTTGGGAAGTTTGCCTTCCCCGGGGACGGCGTCGATCACCGCAAAGTTCACCTTGGGGAACTCTTTGGCGGTGGCGGTGATGGCGGGTTCGTTGGCGAAGCCCACCCCGATCACCAGGTCAAAGCCCTCCTCGGCGAAGGTTCGGATGCCCTGGCCCACCTGGGAGGGGTCGGCGGGCTCGAAGTCGAAGAGCTTAACCCCGAAGTCCTTGGCTGCCTTCTGGGCTCCTTCCCAAGCGGACTGGTTGAAGGAGCGGTCAAACTTGCCGCCCGCATCAAAGGCGATCCCCACGCGCACCTGGGCCAGGCTCAAACCTAGGGCCAATACCGCCAAAAGGGCCACAATACGTTTCATCTGCCACCTCCTATGGCATTTCGCCGTAGGGCATTATACCCGGTTCGGTAAACTCAAGGCATGACCCTGGAGGAGGCTCGCAAACGGATCAACGAGCTCCGGGACCTCATCCGCTACCACAACTACCGTTACTACGTCCTGGATGCCCCGGAGATCTCCGATGCCGAATATGACCGGCTTTTGCGGGAGCTTAAGGAGCTGGAGGAACGCTTTCCCGAGCTCAAAAGCCCGGATTCCCCCACGGAGCAGGTGGGGGCTAAGCCCCTCGAGGCCACCTTCCGCCCCATCCGCCATCCCACCCGCATGTACTCCCTGGATAACGCCTTCACCCTGGAGGAGGTCAGGGCCTTTGAGGAGCGGATCGAGCGGGCCTTGGGGAGGAAGGGGCCCTTCGTGTACACGGTGGAGCACAAGGTGGATGGCCTTTCCGTGAACCTCTACTACGAGGAAGGGATTCTGGTATGGGGGGCCACCCGGGGGGACGGGGAAACAGGGGAGGAGGTCACCCAGAACCTCCTCACCATCCCCACCATTCCCCGAAGGCTTAAAGGGGTACCGGAGCGCCTCGAGGTCCGGGGCGAGGTGTACATGCCCATAGAGGCCTTCCTCCGCCTCAACGAGGAGCTGGAGGAAAAGGGAGAGAAGATCTTCAAAAACCCCAGAAACGCCGCCGCCGGCTCCCTCAGGCAGAAGGACCCCCGGATCACCGCAAGGAGGGGCCTCAGGGCCACCTTCTACGCCCTGGGCCTCGGCCTGGAGGAAAGCGGGCTCAAGACCCAGCTGGACCTCCTTCACTGGCTTAGGGAGAAGGGGTTTCCCGTGGAGCATGGCTTTGCCCGGGCAGAAGGGGCAGAGGGGGTGGAAAAGATCTACCAGGGCTGGCTGAAGGAGCGGCGAAGCCTTCCCTTTGAGGCGGATGGGGTGGTGGTGAAGCTGGATGAGCTTGCCCTCTGGCGGGAACTGGGGTACACCGCCCGGGCCCCGCGCTTTGCCATCGCCTACAAGTTCCCCGCGGAGGAGAAGGAAACCCGCCTGCTTCAGGTGGTCTTCCAGGTGGGACGCACGGGCAGGGTGACGCCGGTGGGCATCCTGGAGCCCGTCTTCATTGAGGGAAGCGAGGTCAGCCGGGTTACCCTGCACAATGAAAGCTACATTGAGGAGCTGGACGTGCGCATCGGGGACTGGGTCCTGGTGCACAAGGCGGGGGGGGTGATCCCCGAGGTCCTCAGGGTCCTGAAGGAGAAGAGGACCGGGGAGGAGAGGCCCATTCGCTGGCCGGAAACCTGCCCCGAGTGCGGCCACCGCCTGGTCAAGGAGGGCAAGGTGCACCGCTGCCCCAATCCCTTGTGCCCGGCCAAGCGCTTTGAGGCCATCCGCCACTACGCCTCCCGTAAGGCCATGGACATCGGGGGCCTTGGGGAGAAGCTCATTGAGAAGCTCCTGGAAAAGGGCTTGGTGAAGGATGTGGCCGACCTTTACCGGCTTAAGGAGGAGGACCTGGTGGGCCTCGAACGCATGGGGAAGAAGAGCGCAGGGAACCTTCTCCGCCAGATTGAGGAGAGCCGGAGCCGGGGCCTGGAGCGGCTCCTCTATGCCCTGGGACTGCCGGGGGTGGGGGAGGTGCTGGCCCGCAACCTGGCGGCCCACTTCGGCACCATGGACCGCCTCCTCGAGGCCAGCCTGGAGGAACTCCTCCAGGTGGAGGAGGTGGGGGAACTCACCGCCCGGGGGATTTACGAAACCCTGCAGGACCCTGCCTTCCGGGACCTGGTGAGGCGCCTCAAGGAGGCTGGGGTGGAGATGGAGGCCAAGGAACGGGGGGAAGAGGCTTTAAAGGGCCTTACCTTCGTCATCACCGGGGAGCTTTCCCGCCCCCGGGAGGAGGTGAAGGCCCTCTTGAGGCGCCTGGGGGCCAAGGTGACGGATTCCGTGAGCCGCAAGACCAGCTACCTGGTGGTGGGGGAGGCCCCGGGGAGCAAGCTGGAGAAGGCCCGGGCCCTGGGGGTGCCCACCCTGACGGAGGAGGAGCTGTACAGGCTCATAGAGGAGCGCACGGGGAAGCGTCTGGAAACCCTGGCCTCCTAAGGCGGGTGGGGTCAGTCGGGCAGGCCTGGGTTAAAGATCTTTTCCAGGGCCTCCTGGAGCCTGGAACCGGACAAGCCAAGCTCTTTCAGGGCCTTTTCGTAAAGCTCCGGGGTGAGAAGCCCCTGGAGGGCCTTAAGCTCCGTACGGGAGAGATGGGCTCCCTTTAATACGTGCTCCTCAAAGCTCTGCCAGGCCAGGGGCACATGGGCCTTGACTATTTCAGCAATGGCCTTGGCGTACTGCCTTATTTCCCACTGGGCATGGGGATCCAGGCGCAGGGCCAGGAAGTGGAAAAGATTGTGGAGGTCCTGCTTCCAGTAGAACTCGGTGTAGAGGTTTAGGGGCAGGACCATGCGGGCCATCTCCCGGGCGATCCCCTTTTCCAGAAGGGTTTGGTAGGCCTGGTAGGCTTCCCGCTCCACCCCTTTGAGGAGAAGGGAGGCTTCCTCATCGGAAAGCTCCCCCTCGGAGCCCTGCTTGTTCCGCCGGGCTTGTTTCCGCCATGCTTGTGGCTCGTAAAACTCCTCCTTGAGGACGGAGTAGCGACCGGAGATCTCGTTCACGCTGGCGGTGCGGTGGCGGAACCACTGGCGCACCACGAAGATGGGAGCCTTCACGTGGAACTTGAACTCCACCATCTCAAAGGGGCTGGTGTGGCGGTGGCGCATGAGGTAGTCGATAAGGGCGGCATCCTCCCGCACCGTCTTGGTGCCGGGGCCGTAGGAAACCCTGGCTGCCTGGACGATGGAGGCATCGCTTCCCATCACCTCCACCAGGCGCACGAACCCCTTGTCCAAAACCGCAATCTCCATGCCCTTGAGTCTACTTGCCCTTTGGCCCAAAGGGGTCTACCCTAAGCTCATGCGGGTCCGCACCCCCTTTGCCTACAAGTGGCGGCACGGGCGCTACAGGCCCTCTTGACCTTGGCTCTAAGGGCTTGCGGCATGTAGGATGGATAGGCTTTGTGGCGCCAGTGCGCCCATTTTCGGAGCGAGTATGTTGAGGTTGCCAGACTTTCCCCTGCCCGACCCTCGAGGACGCTTCGGTCCTTACGGAGGAAGGTACGTTCCCGAAACCTTGATCCCGGCCCTGGAGGAGGTGGAGGCCGCCTACAGGGAGGCCAAGAAGGACCCGACATTCTTGGCGGAGCTTGAGTACTACCTCAAGACCTTTGCCGGCCGGCCCACTCCCCTGTACCACGCCAGGAGGCTTTCCGAGTACTGGGGCGGGGCCCAGGTGTACCTGAAGCGGGAGGACCTTTTGCACACCGGGGCCCACAAGATCAACAACACCCTGGGCCAGGCCCTCCTGGCCCGGCGCATGGGCAAGAAGCGGGTCATCGCCGAAACCGGCGCCGGGCAGCACGGGGTTTCCGTGGCCACGGTGGCCGCTCTCTTTGGCCTGGAATGCGTGGTTTACATGGGGGAGGAGGATGTAAGGCGGCAGGCCCTGAATGTCTTCCGCATGAAGCTTCTGGGGGCGGAGGTGCGTCCCGTGGCCGCGGGAAGCCGTACCCTTAAGGACGCCACCAACGAGGCCATCCGGGACTGGCTCACCCATGTGCGCACCACCTTCTACATCCTGGGCTCGGTGGTGGGTCCCCACCCCTACCCCATGATGGTGCGGGAGTTCCAAAGCGTGATCGGGGAGGAGGTGAAGGAGCAAAGCCTCAAGCTTTTTGGCCGTTACCCCGACGCCCTCATCGCCGCCGTGGGGGGAGGGTCCAACGCCATCGGCCTCTTCGCTCCCTTTGCCTACCTTCCCGAGAAGGAGCGCCCCCGGCTCATTGGGGTGGAGGCCGCCGGGGAAGGGCTTTCCACCGGCAGGCACGCCGCCAGCATCGGGGCGGGAAAGCGGGGGGTGCTTCACGGAAGCTACATGTACCTCCTCTACGACCACGATGGCCAGATCACCCCGGCCCACTCGGTTTCCGCCGGGCTGGACTACCCCGGGGTGGGACCGGAACACAGCTACTATGCCGACCAGGGCATCGCCGAGTACGCTGGGGTGACGGATGAGGAGGCCCTCGAGGGTTTCAAGCTCCTCGCCCGCCTCGAGGGGATCATCCCCGCCTTGGAATCCGCCCATGCCATCGCCCACGCCGCCAAGGTGGTCCCGGAGATGGACAAGGACCAGATCGTGGTCATCAACCTCTCGGGCCGGGGGGATAAGGACGTGACCGAGGTGATGCGCCTTCTGGGAGGGGAGCTATGACCACGCTGGAAGCCTTCGCCCGGGCCAAGGCCGAGGGCCGGGCCGCCTTAATCCCCTACCTCACCGCGGGCTTCCCCAGCCGGGAAGGGTTCTTGCAGGCGGTGAAGGAGGTACTGCCCTACGCCGATCTTTTGGAGATTGGCCTCCCCTACTCCGATCCCCTGGGGGACGGCCCGGTGATCCAGCGGGCCAGCGAGGAGGCCTTGAGGAAGGGGATGAGCGTCCAGGGCGTTTTGGAGCTCTTCCGGGAGGTGCGGGCCCTCACCGAAAAGCCCCTTTTCCTCATGACCTACCTGAACCCCGTGCTGGCCTGGGGGCCGGAGCGGTTCTTCAGCCTTTTCAAGCAGGCGGGGGCCACGGGCCTCATCCTGCCCGACCTTCCTCCCGATGAGGACCCTTCCCTGGTGCGCCTGGCGCAGGAGATCGGCCTGGAAACGGTATTTCTCCTGGCCCCCACCTCCACGGATAGGCGGGTGGAAACCGTGGTGGGCTACGCCACCGGGTTCATCTATGCGGTTTCCGTCACCGGGGTCACCGGGGAGCGGGAGCGCCTGCCCGACGAGGTGCGGGACCTGGTGCGGCGGATCAAGGCCAAAACCTCCTTGCCCGTGGCCGTCGGCTTTGGGGTTTCGGGGCGGGAAACCGCGGCCCAGGCGGCGGTGGCCGACGGGGTGGTGGTGGGAAGCGCCTTGGTGCGGGCCCTCGAGGGGGGTCGGCCCCTGGCTCCTCTCCTCGAGGAGATCCGCCAAGGGCTTTTGCAGAAGGAACCCGCTTAGGCCAGGGGAAGCTCGGCTTCCTCTTCCAGGATGGCCTTGGGGTCCGGATACCGCAGGATGCGGTAAAGCGGGTCGCGCTCCGCTGGCTTGAAGCCTGCGTCCACGATGTGGCGCACGATCTCCCGAACCGTGGCGTGGGTGCGCCCATGCCCTCCTGCCGCCGAGACCACGTTTTCCTCCAGCATGGTGCTGCCGAAGTCGTCGGCCCCGTAGTAAAGCGCCGCTTGGGCCACCTTGAACCCCAGGGTGGGCCAGGAAGCCTGGAGGTGGGCGAAGTTGTCCAGGGTGAGCCGGGCGATGGCCAGGGTTTTCAGGTACTCGTGAGCGGTGGCCCCGGGAGCCTTGCCCTTCAGGCGGGTGTGCTCCACCTGCAGGGTCCAAAGGGCGAAGGCGGCAAAGCCATTCCGGTACTGCTTCAGGGCCTTGTCTTGCTGGGCGCGGATGCCTAAGAGGTGAAGGGTGCGCTCCCTTGGGCCTTCTCCGAAACCGATCACCATGCTGGCCAGGGTGTAAAGCCCCAGGGCCTGGGCGGCGTCCACGATGCGGTACCAGTCGGCGGTCTGGATGCGGGCAGGGGCGGCCTTGTGGCGCACCTCGTCCACCAGGATCTCCGCCCCGGCCCCCGGCATCCCGTCCAGGCCAGCCTCCATCAGCTTTTCCAGGATCTCCCCAGCCTTAAGCCCGGTAAGCCGTTCCAACCCCAGGATCTCCTCGGGGCTGAAGGCATCGATGCGCAGGTCGGGGAAGCGGTTCTTCAGGTAGCGCAGGAGGTCCAGGTACCACTCCAAGGGCAGGTCCGGATTAACGCCTCCTTGCATGAGGATGCGCCTTCCCCCCACCTGGTAGAGTTCCTCCACCTTCCTGGCGATCTCCTCGTAGGTGAGGGTGTAGGCGTCCTCTTGCCGCCGGGTGCGGTAAAAGGCACAGAAGGCGCAGGCCACGGTGCAGACGTTGGTGTAGTTGATGTTGCGGTCTATGAGGAAGGTGACCACCTCGGGGTCGGTCTTCTGCAAGCGCACCTCGTGGGCGGCGGCGGCCAGCTCGGGAAGGGGCAGTTCAAAGAGGGCCATGACCTCCGCCTCGGAAAGCCTTTCTCCCGCCACGGCCTTTTCCAGCACATCCATGGGCCTTATGCTACACCCTTAGGGCTTCGCCGGTTGGAGGCTGGGCCACGGGTAAAATGTAGGCATGGAACTCAAGGTAATCCCCATCGAGAAGCCGGAAAACCTGAACGTCATCCTGGGCCAGGCCCACTTCATCAAGACGGTGGAGGACCTGCACGAGGCTTTGGTGACCGCCGTGCCGGGCATCAAGTTCGGCCTGGCCTTCTCCGAGGCCAGCGGCAAGCGCCTGGTGCGGCGCTCGGGCACCGATCCCGAGCTTACCGAGCTTGCGGTCAAGAACCTCCTCAACCTGGCGGCGGGGCACAGCTTCCTCATCGTTTTAGGGGAGGGGTTTTACCCCATCAACGTGCTTCATGCGGTGAAGGCCTGCCCGGAGGTGGTACGCATCTATGCCGCCACTGCCAATCCCCTCAAGGTGGTGGTGGCGGAGGAAGGGGAGCAACGGGCCATCCTGGGGGTCATGGATGGCTTTAAGCCCCTGGGGGTGGAGGACGAGGCCGAGGTGGCCTGGCGCAAGGACCTTCTCCGCCGTTTTGGCTATAAACTTTAGCGCCCCCTTATCCCGGCTTTGGGGGCTTGGGGTAAGATGCCCTCATGGAGCCTGGAACTGCTGCGCCCGACTTTGCCCTGCCGGACCAGGAGGGGCGGATTCACCGGCTTGCCGATTACCGGGGGAAGTGGGTGGTTCTCTACTTCTACCCCAAGGACGACACCCCGGGTTGCACCAAGGAGGCCTGCGGCTTCCGCGACCGCATGGGGGATCTGCAGGACCTGGGTGCCGTGGTGCTTGGGGTGTCGGCGGACGATGTCCAAAGCCATAAGCGCTTCGCCGAGAAGTACGGTTTGAACTTTCCCCTTCTTGCCGATCCCGAGCGGGAGGTCATCCTGGCCTACGGGGCTTGGGGGAAGAAGAACCTTTACGGCAAGGAGTACGAGGGGGTTTTGCGCCAGACCTTCCTGATCGATCCCGAGGGCCGGATTGCCAAAGTCTGGCGCAAGGTTTCCCCGGAGGGCCACGCCGAGGAGGTGGCGGAGGCCCTGAGAGCCCTGAGGGGGTCTTGAGGATGGAAAGGCCTTTGGAAAGCTACAAGAAGGAGGCTGCCCATGCGGCGGTAGCCTTTGTGCAGGATGGCATGGTGGTGGGCTTGGGCACGGGGTCCACGGCTAGGTATGCCGTCTTGGAGTTGGCCCGGCGGTTGAGGGAAGGGGAGCTTAGGGGGGTTAAGGGAGTTCCCACCTCCGAGGCCACCAAGGACCTGGCCCTGAGGGAGGGGATTCCCCTGGTGGATCTTCCGCCAGAGGGGGTGGACCTGGCCATTGACGGGGCTGACGAGATCGCTCCGGACCTCTCCCTTATCAAGGGCCTTGGTGGGGCTCTGTTGCGGGAGAAGATCGTGGAGGGCAACGCCAAGGAGTTCATCGTCATCGCCGACCACACCAAGAAGGTGTCGGTATTGGGCCGCGGGGTGGTGCCGGTGGAGATCGTGCCCTTTGGCCACCTGGCCACCCTAAGGGCCATCCGCTCCCTTGGGGGGGAGCCGGAGCTGAGGATGAACGGGGATGAGGTTTATTTCACCGACGGGGGCCACCTCATCGCCGATGTGCGCTTTGGCCCCATCGGGGATCCTTTGGGCCTCCACAAGGCTCTTTTGGAGATCCCCGGGGTGGTGGAAACGGGGATCTTCGTGGGGCTCGCCACCCGGGCCCTGGTGGCGGGACCCATGGGGGTGGAGGAGATTCTGCCATGAGCCTCGAGGAGATCCTGGCTCGCTTGCGTGCTCATAGGGACGAACTTCAAGCCCTGGGTGTGAAGGACCTCTTCTTGTTTGGGTCCTTTGTACGAAAAGAGGCCGGCCCTGGAAGCGATTTGGACGTGGCTGTTGAGCTTATAGAGCCGGTTTCCTTTGATCGCCTCATGGCTTTAAAGCTTTACCTGGAAGACCTTTTGGGTGTACCTGTGGACGTGGTTCGTTTGAGGGCGCTAAAGCCCTCCTTGCGGCGGATCGTGGAGCGGGAAGGCCTGCGTGTCGCGTGACCCCTCCTTGTTATTGGAAGACATATTCTTGGCGTGTCAGCGGATTGTGCGCTACACGGAGGGGATGTCGTATGAGGCTTTTTTGGAGGACGAGCGAACCGTAGACGCTGTCCTCCGCAACCTCACGGTGATAGGGGAGGCCGTTAAGCGGCTTCCTGTGGGCTTTAAGCTTGCCCATCCGGAAGTGGAGTGGCGGAAGATAGCCGGTTTTCGGGATGTGGTGGTCCACGATTATTTTGGTGTAGACCTGGAATTGGTCTGGGACGTGGTGAGGAACAAGGTGCCGCAGCTTTATGCCTGGGTAGAGCGGGTTTTGCAGCAAGGTTGGGGTTGGGTGTAGAATCGGGGTTGTGAAGGGCATGCCTTTGGGCTAGGGCGGGAAGGTCCTTCCCGCCCGGGGCGCATGCCCCGGTTTTTCTTGGAGGAGGGATGGAAAAAGTTTTTTACATCACTACCCCCATCTACTACGTGAACGCAGAACCCCACCTGGGCCACGCCTACACCACGGTGGTGGCGGATTTCCTGGCCCGCTGGCACCGGTTGGACGGGTACCAAACCTTCTTCCTAACCGGCACGGATGAGCACGGGGAGACCGTTTACCGGGCAGCCCAGAGGGCAGGGGAGGAACCCCAGGCGTTTGTGGACCGGGTATCCCAGCGCTTCCGCAAGGCCTGGGAGCTTTTGGGCATCGCCTACGACGATTTCATCCGCACCACCGAGGAGCGGCACAAGCGGGTGGTGCAAAGGGTGTTGCAAAGGGTCTACGAGGCCGGGGACATCTACTACGGGGAGTACGAGGGGCTTTACTGCGTAAGCTGCGAGCGCTTCTACACGGAGAAGGAGCTTCAAGGGGACCTCTGCCCCATTCACGGCCGGCCCGTGGAGAGGAGGCGGGAGGGGAACTACTTCTTCCGCATGGAGAAGTACCGGGAGTGGCTCATAGATTACCTCCAGACCCATCCGGACCTCATCCGTCCTGAAGGGTACAGGAACGAGGTGCTCTCCATGCTCTCCGAGCCCGTCGGGGATCTTTCCATCTCCCGGCCCAAGGCCCGGGTTCCCTGGGGTATCCCCTTACCCTGGGATGAAGCCCACGTGACCTACGTCTGGTTTGACGCCCTCCTCAACTACGTGTCCGCCCTAGGCTACCCCGATGATCCCCGCTACGCCACCTTCTGGCCGCAGGCTTGGCACCTGATCGGCAAGGACATCCTGAAGCCCCACGCGGTCTTCTGGCCCACCATGCTGAAGGCGGCGGGGATTCCCATGTACCGGCACCTGAACGTGGGAGGGTTTCTGCTGGGGCCGGATGGGCGGAAGATGAGCAAGACCCTGGGGAACGTGGTGGATCCCTTTGCCCTCACGGAGAAGTATGGCCGGGATGCGGTGCGGTACTACCTTTTGCGGGAGATTCCCTATGGCCAGGATACGCCCGTGAGCGAGGAGGCCCTGAGGGCCAGGTACGAGGCGGATTTGGCCGATGACCTGGGCAACCTTCTCCAGCGCACCCGGGCCATGCTCTTCCGCTTCGCTGAAGGGCGCATCCCCGAGCCGGTTCCCGGGGAGGAGCTGGAGGAGGGGACGCGGCTTGCGGGGCGTTTAAGGGGGCTGGTGCGGGACCTCCGCTTCCACGTGGCCCTCGAGGAGACCATGGCCTATGTGAAGGCCCTAAACCGCTACATTAACGAAAAGCGTCCCTGGGAGCTATTCAAGGAGGATCCGAGGGAGGCTAGGGCGGTGCTTTACCGGGTGGTGGAGGGCCTGCGGATCGCCTCTATCCTCCTTACCCCGACCATGCCGGACAAGATGGCCGAGCTGCGCCGAGCTTTGGGCTTGAGGGAGGAGGTGCGCCTCGAGGAGGCGGAGCGCTGGGGTCTGGCGGAACCCCTTCCCCTTCCCCAGGAGGCGGGGGTTCTCTTTCCCAAGGAGGCTCCCAGGGAGGAGGCCAGGAGCTCCGGAGAGGGCAAAAGGGAGGATAGCGTAGAGGATCGTTCCATCAGCATAGAGGACTTTGCCAAGGTGGAGCTGAGGGTGGCGGAGGTGGTGGCGGCGGAGAAGCATCCCAACGCCGACAGGCTTCTGGTGCTTAGGCTTTCCCTGGGGAACGAGGAGCGCACCGTGGTTTCCGGAATCGCTCGCTGGTACCGCCCCGAGGAGCTCGTGGGGAAGAAGGTGGTGCTGGTGGCCAATCTGAAACCCGCCAAGCTCCGGGGCGTGGAGAGCCAGGGTATGATCCTGGCGGCTTCGGAAGGGGATAAGCTCACCCTGGTCACCGTGGAGGGGGATATCCCCCCGGGGGCGGTGGTGAAATAGCCCTTGGCGCAAGAGGGGTGTAGAGGAAGGAACTACCAGAGCCCCCACCCTGGCAGAGCCAGGGTGGGGTGGTTTAAAGGGGCCGGGAAAACCCGGCCCCTTTAGCCTTCCTCCCAGGCTAACGGGTGGCGTTAAGCTCCTGCAAAGCCCGCTTGAGGATGGCGTCTTGCTCCAGGTCCAAGACCGCCTGGCCCCGGTCCTCGGGAAGAGGCCGCTGGCGCTGGGGTTCGGCGTAGGTAAACTTGCCCTCGGCGTCGGCCTTCACCTTCACGGTCTTGCCGTTTAAGGTTACGCTGACCTCGGCCCCCGGCGGTGCCCCAGCCCCTTGCAAGGAGAAGGGAGTGGGGAAGCGGGTGTCCTTCACCTCGATGTCGGGCTTCAGGCCCTCCTTGTTGATGGCCCGGCGCTTGGGGGTAAGCCACTCGAAGGTGACCAGGGTGAGCTCGCCCCCGTTGGCCAGGGTGTAGGGGGTCTGGCCCACGCCCTTGCCGAAGGTCTTCTCCCCGATGACCTTGGCCCGGCCGTAGTCCTGGAGGGCCCCGGCCACGATCTCGCTGGCGGAGGCCGAGTTCCCGTTCACCAGGACCACCATGGGGCCATCCCATAAAGGCTTTCCCGAGGCCTCGCACCAGACCCGGGTGAGGTTTTTGGTGCGGGTATAGACGATGGGTCCCTCCTTTAGGAAAGCGCTGGCCACGGCGCAACCCTGGTCCAGGAGGCCCCCTCCGTTGTCCCTAAGGTCAAAGATGAGCTTCTTTATGCCCTGGGCCTTGAGCTCGTCTATGGCCCGCTTCAGCTGGTCCTCCACCTTGAAGTTGGCAAAGGTTTCCAAGGCGATGTAGCCCACGTCCCCGATCCTGCCCGTGGAAACCGAGATGATCTCCACCTTTTCCCGGATGAGCTCAAAGACCAGGGGGGCGGGGGTGCCTTCCCGACGAACCTTGATGGTGACCTTGGTGCCCTCGCGGCCGCGGATTCTGGCCACCACTTCCTGGAGAGGCAGGCCGGTCACATCCTCCCCGTCCACCTCCAGGATCACATCCCCGGCCCGCATCCCGGCCCGCTGGGCGGGAAGGCCCTTCATCACCCCTTCGATCTTGGCCCCCGTGCCGTCAGGGTTGGCGGGGGAAAGGGTGGCCCCGATGCCGAAGAACTCTCCCCTGAGGTCCTCCTGCCGGAGGCTTGCCCGCTGGGGCGGAGAGTAGCTGGTGAAGGGGTCCTTCAAGGCGGAAACCATCCCCCCGATGGCCCCTTCCAGGAGGGCGTTGAGCTTCTCCCGGGGCAGGGGTTCCAGGTAGTCCTGCTGGATCCTCTGGTAGACCTCCAGGAGGGCCTGGCCGTTGGGGTTTTGCAAGAGGTTTTCCGCCTGGGGACGAGGAAGCTGGGCGTATACCAGGGCCAGGACCACCCCGAGCCCTGCGATGAGCCATGCGCGTTTTTTCATCTCTTCCCTCACCTAGCTTCCACTATAGCGCCTTTCCATGAGAAGAAAGTCTGGCCTGCCTTCCGTATAGTAGGAGCATGATCGCCTTCCACCGGGTGGGCCTGGAGTACCCCCGCACGGGGACCAAGGCGCTTTACAATGTGAGCCTCGAGGTGAAGAAGGGGGAGTTCGTCTACGTGGTGGGCCACTCCGGGGCTGGGAAGTCCACCTTGCTCGCCCTTATCCTCCGCCGCCTTCTTCCCACCCAGGGGGCGGTGTACTTTGCTGGGCAGAACCTTAAGCTCCTCAGGGGGAACCAGGTGGCCCTTCACCGCCGCCGGATCGGCATGGTCTTCCAGGACCACCGCCTCCTTTCCGACATGACGGTGGAGGAGAACCTGGCCTTTGTGCTTAGGGTGCAGGGGATTCCTTCCAGGGAGTGGGGAGAGCGGATCGCCACCGCCCTGCGCCGGGTGGGGCTCGTTCACAAGAAAAGGGCCTTTCCCGAGGAGCTTTCCGTGGGGGAGGCCCAACGGGTGGCCATAGCCCGGGCCTTGCTTCTGGACCCCCCCGTGATCCTGGCGGACGAGCCCACGGGGAACCTGGACCTGGATAACGCCCTTCAGGTGTTGGATATTCTCAAGGCTGCTCACCAGCGGGGGGCCACGGTGGTGGTGGCCACTCACAGCCGGGAGCTTCTGGAGGCCTATCCGGCGCGGGTGGTGGTCCTGAAGGCCGGGCAGGTGGTGCGGGACGAACGTCCTGGGGAAGGTGGTAGCATAAGGGTAAGGGAAAGCCCTGACCGGGGCGGAAAGGAGGGCGCATGAACGTCTACAAACTCATCGGTCGCAACCTGGAGATCACCGACGCCATCCGGGACTACGTGGAGCGGAAGCTCTCCCGCCTGGACCGCTACCAGAACGGGGAGCTCATGGCCAAGGTGGTTCTCTCCCTGGCGGGTAGTAATCACGTGGCCCGCAAGGCCAAGGCCGAGGTGCAGGTGGACCTCCCCGGGGGGCTCGTCAGGGTGGAGGAGGAGGATCCCGACCTTTACGCGGCCATCGACCGCATGGTGGACCGCCTGGAAACCCAGCTCAAGCGCTTCAAGGAGCGCCGTTTTATCGGTAAGCGCCACTCGTACCAGGGGCCTCCGCCCCCCGAGGTGCAGGACCTCGAGGCCCTGCGCAAGCCCGAGGAGGAAGAGGGTCCCAAAATCGTCCGGGTCAAGCGCTTCGAGATGAAGCCCATGGACCCCGAGGAGGCGGCCTTCCAGATGGAGGCTTTGGGCCACGACTTCTTCGTGTTCCGCAACGCCAAGACCGACGAGATCAACGTCATCTATCGCCGTAAGGACGGCAACTACGGGCTTATCGAGCCCGCATAGCCTTCAAGGCCCTTAGTAGTAGGCGGAGGGATCCACGAAGCGGGTCTCTCCGCCTACGCGTACCGCCACCCTGAACTCCAGCTCCTCCGGGCGGATGAGAAGGCCTCCCCCCGTGTAGCCGACGAGCTGGCCTCGCTCTACCCTTTGCCCTTCCTGCACCAGGGGTTCTTGCAGGTTGGTGTAGACGGTGGAGAGGGTTTCCGTGTGCACCAGCATCACCGTGTAGCCCAGGTTGGGCAGGTAGAGGATTCCGGCCACGTACCCTTCCGCGGCTGCCTGCACGGGGCTTCCCGGGGCTGGACCCTGGATGACCTGGAAAGGTCCTTCCTGCCCGTAGGGCACCAGGATCCTGCCCCCGGGCACGGGGAAGGCCAGCCGGCCCACGGTGGCGGGTAAGGGGGGAGGGGGCACCACCACGCTGGCTTCCCGGGGCGCTGGCTGGGCCGCGGCCTGGCGGCGCTCGGCTTCCCGCCTACGCCGTTCCTCCTCCTGCCTTCTCCGCTCCTCCTCCTGGCGCTTGAGTTCGAGGAGGCGTTGCCTCTCCGCCAGGACCCGGGCCTGAAGCTGGGCCAGCTCCGCTTGCAGGCGTTGCCTTTCCTGTAGAGCCTCCCGCAGGAGGGCTCGTTTGCCCTGGGCTTCCCGCTCCAGGCTGGAGAGGGTAGCCTCCAGCTCCTTCTTCTGCCCCTCGAGGGTCCTTTGGGTTTCCCCGAGAGCCTTTTCCTTGGCGGTGAGGTCGGCGAGGAGAAGGCCTAAGCGCTCCCGTTCTTCCCTTAGGGCCTTCAGGGTGGCCTGAAGGGCATGGACCAGGTCCGCATCCCGCTTTGAGATGTACCCCACCCAGCGGGCTCGGACCGCCAGGTCGGTGAAGGACTGGGCCCTGAGGAGGGGTAGGTAGCGGCCCGCCTTTTCCCGGTGTAGGCTTCGCATCAGGGCCTGGAGCCGTTCCTTGAGGCTTTCCAGGTCCTTTTCCAGCTGGGCGATGCGCCCTTCCGTCTGGCGTATCTCCTCTTTCAGCTGGGCGATCTGCTGGCTTAAGGCGGCGCGCTCCCTCTCCAACCGGGTGATTTCTCCTTCCAGGCGGGCCTTCTCCTTGAGCAGGTTCTCCACCCGGGTGGAGAGGCGGGAAAGCTCCTGGTTTAGGATCTGGATCCGCCTTTGGCTTTGCTCCTCGAGGGCCTTGGCCCGTTCCAGCTGGCCTTCCAGGTTGCGCACGGTGCGCTCCTGGGCGGGCACGTTCTGGCCCAAGGCCCATGGGAAAAGGCCTTGGCACAAAAGCAAGAAGAGGAGAAGCCAGCTGGGGCGCATCCTAGACTTCCCTCAGGTAGGCCCGGGTGGCCATGAAGGCTCCCCCGGCCCCTAGAACCACTGCCAGGGCCAGGACCATGAGGCCCGTCTGCGAGAGGTCCTTGACCCCTAGCACGGGGAGGAAGGGAAGGAGCCCCTGGAGGGCCTGCGCCAGGCCCCGGTAGAGGAGGGTACCGAAGCCCACCGCCAGGAGGCTTGCCCCCAGGGTGAGGAGGATTCCTTCCACCACGAAGGGAGCCTGAATAAAGCGCCGGGTGGCCCCCACCAGGAGCATGATGCCCAGGGCTTCCTTGCGGCTTTCTAAGGATAGGCGGATGGAGCCCATGACGCTGAAGAAGGTGTTGAGGAGAAGGAGCCCCACCAGGACCCCCATGGCCAGCCGGCTTCCGGATAACACCTGGACCAGCCTTTCCGTAAGCTCCCCCCCGTACTCCACCCCTTCTATCCCCGGAAGCCTCCGTAGCCTTTCCGCCACCTTGCGCACCGCCTCCGGATCCTTAAGCCTCAGGCGCAGGGTGTCGGGCAAGGGATTTTCCACCAGGTCCTTGGCCTCGGCCAGGTAGGGGTAGTCCAGGACCAGCTGGGCCAGGGCCTCCTCCTTGCTTTGAAGCCGCACCTCACCCACTTCCGGCCAGCCCTGGATCTCGGTGAGGAGGGCCTCCACGTTGGCTTCCTTTTGCAGGAAGGCCGCCACTTCCAGTTCCCGCTCCAGGGTATGCACCACCCGCTCCAGGTTCCAAAGGACAAGGCCCAGGAAGTAAAGCAGGGCGAAGGATACGAGGGCGGTGAAGAAGGTGGCGAGGCTGGCCGTGGGATGGCGGAGGATCTGCCGCAGGCCCTCGTGCAGGGCGTACATGCCTTACATCTTACGCCCCTAGCTTGAGAAAATGCTTGGGAGGGGATCAAGAAGGGGTTGGCGGGGGTATGGCTGGAAAAGTGCTCCCCGACCTGCCCTTCTTGCCCGGGCTGCTACCCTAAGGGGTATGAAGCCTTTTCTACTGGGTCTGGCCCTGGGAGGGCTTCTTGGGATGGGGGTGGCCTGGATGGGGCGGCTACCCGGGAGCGGGTCCTTGCGGGGAGCCCCTGCTTCCTGGGTTTTGGGGCCTATACCTGTTCAGCAACTCCCTTCCCCGGGCGGGGAGGGATGCGAACCCCAGGTTTACCTCTTCTTGAACGGGGAGTTTTTCCGCATGCTCCCGGTGCCTGGGGGTGAGCCCCAGGAGCTTTTCCCGGTGGAGCCCGTTCCTAACCCCTTTGGCGGGTCCTAGGCGGGAAAGAGATAACGCCGTAAGGCCACCCCTAAGAGGGCCAAAAACCCTCCCAGGACCCCCACGAGGCCAGCGGCTTCCCCTGGCATGACCTCGAGGCGAACCGAGCGGGCGAGCTTCCGGTAGAGGTCGGAAAGCTCCTTTTCCGAGGCCACCAGGTAATACCGTCCCCCGGTGAACTCCGCCAGGGCCCAGAGGAGTTCCTCGTCCACCTCAAAGGCCCCCGGGAAGAAGCCGAAGGCGCTTACCGGATCCTCGGGGCCCGGGGTCCATCCCGGCACCCCTACCCCCACGGCGTAGATGCGCACCCCCATGCGGGAGGCTTCGGCCGCCGCCTCCAAAGGGTCTTTCCCTGTTCGGTTCCTGCCGTCGGTCAGGAGGAGGATCTCCCCTTCGCCCCCGGCCTCGCGGATGTTGCGCAGGGCTTCCAGGATTCCCTCCCCGATGGCCGTGGAGCGGCCGAACTCCAGGCTGTCCAGGCTCTCCCGCAGGAGCCTGCGGTCGGTGGTGGGGGGGTGGATGGTCTGGGCATGGCTGCCGAAGGCCACGAGCCCTATCCTTAGGACCCTCGGCGCCTCGCGGAGGAAGACCCGGGCGGCTTCCTTGGCCGCCTCGAGGCGGCTTGGCTTCAGGTCGGCCGCCATCATGCTGCGGCTTACGTCCATGACCAAGATCACCACGTTCCGGCTCGCCTGGCCGGGCAGGGGCAGGAGGGGGCGGGTGGCTGCCAGGACCAGGAGGAGAAGCCCCAGGAGAAAGAGGGCCGGGGGCAGCCAGGGAAGCACGCCCCGGGACTCCCGAGCCGCTTGCTGGAGCAGGGGGACCAAGGGATGGGGCAGGCGGGCTTTGGGGCGCTTTGAGTAGAGGCCCAGGAGCAGGAAGGCCAAAAGGAGGAGAAGGCTTAAAGCCTCGGGGGCCTGCAGGCTCACGGCCACCTCCCTTCCCGGGCCAGGTGCAGGTAAGCGCCGAAGGAAAAGGAGAGAAGACCCGCTACCACCAGGGCCTGGGTGAGGTCTAGGGTCTGGGTCCGCCACACCTGGTAGGGGCGGAGGGCCCGGTAGAGGGGTTGGAAATCCTCGCCGAGCACCTGGCCCCCGGTGGCCTGGGCCAGGCGCAGGAGGCTTGTGGGGTTGGTGGGCAGGAAGTAAAGCCCCTCCCCGATGCGGCTCACCGCCCCCCTGGGGTCGCCCAGGGGACGCACGAAGACGGGGAGGCCTGCCCGGGAGAGCTCTTTAGCCGCCTCGAGGGGATCGCCCCCTGTGTTGGCCGCTCCGTCGGAAAGAAGGAGGATGGCGGCGGGGGGTTCTGCCTGGGGAAGATCCCCCTCTGGCCCCTTGGGCCGGAGGATCCGCCGGGCCTGGAGGAGACCCTGGCCCAAAGGGGTGGTGCCCCCGGGTTTGAGGCCTTGCAGGGCCTTAAGGAGAGCCTGGCGGTCCCGGGTAGGGGAGAGGACCAGGACCGCCTGGGGTCCGAAGCTCACCAGCCCCACCTTGACCGAGGGATCCAGGCTGCGAAGGAAGCTTTGGGCCAGGGCCTTGGCCCGCTCCAGGCGGGTGGGGGCCTCGTCGTCCGCGGCCATGGAGTGGCTGGTGTCCACCACCAGCAGGGCCTGGGTCAGGTTCTCCCGCCAGGGAAGGCTGGCCTCGAGGCGGCCTGCCGCCAGGAGAAGGAAAAGAGGGGCCAGGAGGAAGGGAAGGGGTAGGGGCCTAGGCCCAGGGAGGAAGGCCGGGTCCAAGGCGGAGAGAAGCCGCCTCCGCCCGGCCCGCTCCAAAAGCCAGAGGAGAAGCCCCCCTGCGCCCAGGAGGAGAAGGCCTAGGAGGAAGCCCTCGGGGCTTTTGAAGGCCACCTGCGCCTCCTTTCCACGAAGCCGAGGAGGAGGGGAAGCAGGTCCATCTCCGTGGAGGCCACCAGGAGATCGGCACCCGCCTTGAGGATCTCCCCCATCCTGGCGGTCCTGAGGGCCTCCGCCCGGAGGCGGTAGGCTTCCCGCACCCTTGGGTCCAGGGTGTTCACCTCCACCTGGGCCCCGGTTTCCGGGTCCACGAAGGAGAGCACCCCTGCCCGGGGCAGGGCCCGTTCCAAGGGGTCCTCCACCAAGACCCCCACCAGGTCGTGCCGGGCGGCCAGGCGGGAAAAGGGAGCGGAAAAGGTGTCCAGGAAGTCCGAGAAGACGAAGACCAGGCTCCGGCGCCTGGCCACCCGCTCCAGAAGCCCCAAGGCTTCCCCCAGGGAAAGCGCCTTCCCGCCCTTAAGGGCCTCCCGGGCCAGGAGGAGGGCCTGGGCCTTCCCTCCTCGAGGGGGCAGGAGGCCCGAGGGCAGGATAGCCCCCACCCGGTTCCCGTGGCGGAGGGCGATATAGGCCACGCTCAGGGCCAGCTCCAGGGCCAGGGTGTACTTTTCCCGCCTCCTAGAGCCAAAGCGCATGGAGGGGCTTCCGTCCAGGAGGAGCCACAGGGTGAGCTCCCGCTCCTCGCGAAAGCGGCGCACGTGGAGTTCCCCGGTCCGGGCGGTGGCGGGCCAGTCGATGCGTTCGGCCTCGTCCCCGGGGGCATAGGGACTGATCTCCGCCAGCTCCAGGCTCTTGCCGTAGAACACCCCCCGGTAGTCCCCGAAGAGGAGTCCGTCCAGGGGACGTACCACCTTAAGCTCCAGGCGGGCCAAGAGGGCTTCGGGCGTCTCCATAGGGGTCGTGAAGGGGCACGAAGGGCGGGGGAAGGCGGTTGAGGATGGCTTCCAGCACGTCCTCCACCCGCACGCCCTCCGCCAGGGCCTGGTAGGAGAGGATCACGCGGTGGCGGAGGGCGTCCAGGTACAGGTCCCGCACATCCTCCGGCAGGGCGTGGGCCCGCCCCCGGACCAGGGCCAGGGCCTTGGCCCCCTGAACCAGGGCCAAGGAGGCCCGGGGGCTTGCCCCGTAGGCCACGAAGGGCTTCAGGTCCTTAAGCCCCGCCCTTTCCAGATCCCGGGTGGCCTGGACCAGGGCCACGGCGTGCTCGGCCACCTTGGGATGGACGTAGACGCGGTCGGCCAGGCGGGAAAGCTCCAAAACCTCCTCCAGGGAAAGCACCTGGGCCACCTGGATTTCCTCCCCCGTGGTCATGCGCCCCACGATGAGGAGCTCCTCGTGGAAGGCAGGGTAGCCCACCACCACCTTGAGAAGGAAGCGGTCCAGCTGGGCTTCCGGCAGGGGATAGGTGCCCTCGCTTTCTATGGGGTTTTGCGTGGCCAGCACCAGGAAGGGCTTGGGTAGGGGATAGGTTTCCTTGCCCAGGGTCACCTGGCGCTCCTGCATGGCCTCGAGGAGGGCCGACTGCACCTTGGCCGGGGCCCGGTTGATCTCGTCCGCCAGAAGGAGGTGGGCGAAGATGGGACCGAGCTCGGTCTTGAACTCCCCCTCCTTGGGGTTGTAGATGCGGGTTCCCAGGAGGTCGGCGGGCACCAGATCGGGAGTGAACTGGATTCTTTTGAAGTTCCCCCCGACCGCCTGGGCCAGGGTCTTCACCGCCAGGGTCTTGGCCAGCCCCGGCACCCCCTCGATCAGGAGATGGCCCCGGGCGAGAAGGGCCACCAGCATCCTCTCCAGGGGGTGGTCCTGGCCCACAATGACCCGCTTGACCTCCTTCAGGAGGGCCCGAAGCCTTTCCCCTGCCGCCAAGAAGGGTTCCTCTTCCCAGGCCATACCCACCCCCTAAGGGTTTCCCAGGAGTATAGCCCCCCAGACCAGGGGATACTCCCCTTCAGGACACATTTGGCCGGAATAGGGCCTTGCCCTTGGCGGAGAGGGCTTTTTGCCAGTCGGTAAGAGGGAAGATGCCCCCGATGAGGGCCTCGAGGCCCACCAGCTCGGGAAGGAGTCCCACCGCCTGGGCAAACTCCTCGGGGCTATAGGTGTAGCTTCCCACCAGGCCCACCTCCTTGAACCAGAAGGGTGAGAGGTCGGCCCAGTCCAGCCCAGGGGCCCCCAGGAGGAGCACCCGGCCTCCTTCCTGGGCCAGGGTAAGGGCCTGGCGGAAACCCGCCCCGCTTCCCGAGGCCTCGAGGACCGCCTCGTACCCACCCCGGTACCCTTCAAAGAGGAGGTAGCGATAGCGCTTGGCCCGCTCCAGCAGGGCCTCTTTGGCGCTTCCATAGACCCCATCCGCCCCGAAGGCCAAAGCCCGCTCCGCCTGGTGGGGGTACTTGGCCACCGCATAGACCTTTCCGGAAAACCCCAGGGCCCTAAGGGCCTGGAGGGCCAGAAGGCCCAAAGTACCCATGCCCAGGATCAGGACCTCCTTGGGCCAGGGCTTCAGCTTCGTAAGGCCCCGCACCACCACCGCCAGGGGCTCGGTGAGCACGGCCCGTTCCTCGGGGACGTGGGCTGGGATGGGGTAAAGCCGTTCGGGCCGGGCCAGGATCCACTCTCCCCAGCCCCCGGGCAGGTCCCGGTTGTAGCCCAGCATCCCTGGGGCCAGGGATCCTTCCGCCACGTTCTGGCATAGGCCTTCCTCGCCCTCCTGGCACTTTGGGCAGGGGGGAAGGCCGCGGTCGGCGCAGGTGAGGAGAGGGTTTACCGCCACCAGGCTTCCCTCCACCTCCCCCAGGATCTCGTGGCCAAGGATGGCGGGAAAGGAGAAAAAGGGGCTGATGGATGGGGGGCTTTTCCCGTAGAGAAGGGCCAGGTCCGAGCCGCAAACCCCGCTTAGCCTGACCCTCACCCGTACGAAGCCTTGCCGTTCGGGAAGGGGAAGTTCGGTGAGGCTTAGGGGTAGAAGGCCCTTGGGAAATCGCTTGCCCAGGACCCTGGCGGCGAAGAAGCGGGGAAGGGAAGGGGTGTAGAGGAGGGCCTTCATGACATGGGCACGGTGCGGATGAGCTTACCCTCTATCCGCTCCATGATCTCGTCCAGGCTGCGCCCGGTGATGGTGAGGCCGTGGTTTTTCAAGCCCACCACCGCCCGGGTGGGGTCAGGGGCCTGGCGCACCTTTTCCGCCACCGCCTGGGCCAGCTCGTAGGTGCCGCAAGGGTAGTTGAAGGGGGTGGCGGGAACCCCTTCCATCCAGGCGTGCACGTGCAGGATGGCCCCGACCCCGGGGTGTTCCCGGTAGATCATCCAGTGCTCGATGGCGTCCACGCTGACCCGCCTAGTTTCCACATGAGGGGGTACGGAGAGGAGGATGGCGTTTCGCTGGGGGTCGTAGTCCTTCACCATGAGGATGTCCCGGCCGATCTCCTTCAGGTTGGCCTTGTCCACCCCACTTGCGGACATCCAGAAGCGGCGCTCGTCCTTGCGCACGGAGAGGTTGCCGTAGGAAAGTCCCCCGATGCCGTAAAGCCGTTTGACATGCCGGAGGTCCTCGGGGGGCAGGATCTCCTCGATGGGGAAGGGAGCAGGAAGGAGGTCCCACTCCTTGAGTTTCTTCCCCGCCCGGTACATGCTTTCTGTAAGCTCGTCCCCTTGCCAGAGCTCGGGCTCGAGGTCCGTGTGGAAGATGTTGTTGATGACCAGGCGGCTACAGGCGATGGGCCTGAGGCGCCCGGCCACCCTCTCGTAAAACCCTTCCCCGTTGGGTTCGTCGTAGTGCCCGAGCTCCAGGGTGAGGAACTTGACCCCCTGGTGGGGCACATAGGCCAGGAGCACGTTGGAAAGAGCCCGGACCAGGTAGGGGTAGAGGGTCTGGAGGGGGTTTTCGGGGAAGGCGGGAAGCTCCAGCACCGAGGCCACGAAGGTGGCCTGGGCCCGCCGGCGATAGGGGCGTGGGTTTTCCAGGGAGATGGCGTTCAGCACCAGGTTTGGAGCCTCGGCCTGAGGGTTATGGCGAAACCCGTGGGCCTCCAGGGCTTTCCCCAGTCCTTCCAGAAAAGTCCGGACGTTAGGAGAAGGCTCACCGTGGATCAAGTACTCCCACATATGCCCTCCTTGCTCTGGTCCTTAGCCTACCCCATACTGGTCCTATGGTGGAAGCCTTAGGGGGTAGCCGGGCCCTGGTCCCCGGGCTAAGGGTGGGGCATTTCACCGACCTCGAGGCCCTCACCGGCTCCACCGTGGTCCTGGTGGAAGAGGGAGCGGTGGGAGCGGTGGACGTGCGGGGGGCGGCTCCCGGTACGCGGGAAACCGACCTCCTGTCCCCGGAGAACACCGTGGAGAAGGTGCAGGCCATCCTGCTTACCGGGGGAAGCGCCTTCGGCCTAAGGGCGGCGGATGGGGTCATGCGCTACCTGGCGGAAAGGGGAAAGGGCTTCCCCACCCCAGGGGGTGTGGTGCCCATCGTGCCCGCGGCGGTCCTCTACGACCTGGGCCGGGGGAGGATCCACCGCCCGCCCGGGGTGGAGGCAGGGTACCAGGCAGCCTTGGCCGCAGGGGAAAGGGTGGAGGAGGGTAGCGTGGGGGCGGGCACGGGGGCGGTGGCGGGGGGAGTCAAGGGCGGGGTGGGCCTGGCGGGGTACCTTCTGGAGGAAGGCCACCGGGTCATGGCCTTGGTGGCGGTCAACAGCCTGGGCCGGCCCTTTGACCCCCAGACGGGGAGGCTTTACGGGGAGGATCTCCTTGCGGAGGAGGAAAGGGCCCTTCTGCCGGACCGCTCCCGCTACCAGGGAAGGCCTGAGGACTACCGTTACCCTTTCCTTTTGGGCCAGAACACCACCCTGGTGGTGGTGGCCACGGATGCGCCCCTGAGCAAGGCCCAGGCCAGGAGGCTTGCCATCGTGGCCCAGGACGGGATTGCCCGGGCCATCCGTCCGGCCCATACGCCCCTGGATGGGGACCTGGTCTTCGCCCTGGCCCTGGGGGAGGGGAAAGGGGTGGACCCCTACACCCTCTTGCGCCTCGGGGCCTACGCCGCCGACGCCGTAACCCGGGCGATCCTTCGGGCGGTGCTCCTTTCAGGGAGTGCGCCGGGGATCCCCGCTTACCGGGACCTCATGGGCTGATCACCTTCCGGGAAAGGGGGCGAGCTCCGCCTCCACCTGGAGGACCTCCCCGCCCCGGCGCACACTAAGGCGGATCCTGTCCCCCACCTGGTAGCGGCGCACCTCCCGCAGGAGGTCCTCGAAGCTGTTCACCTTGACCCCGTTGACCTCGAGGATCACATCCGGCACCCCCCCTGCCTCCAGGCCCCTTAGCCCTGCCCGGTGGGCGGCCCCGCCCGGGACCACCTCGCCCACCAGCACCCCACCCGGGGGCAGGCCCAGCTCCTGGGCCAGCTCCGGGGTTAAGCCCCTTGGACCCTTCAGGCCCAGGTAGGGCCAGTAGCTTCGCTTACCCCCTTCCATCTCCGCCAGGACCTGGCCCCGGCCCAGGAACGGGGTGAAGAAACTCCGGAAGCCCTCCTCCGTCTGGCCGATGGCCACCGCTACCCCCACCACCTTCCCCTCGAGGTCCAGCACAGGTCCTCCCGAATCCCCAGGGGAAAGGGGGAGGCTGGTTTCCACCAGGCCCTGGGGAAGAAAAGGCGAGGGGTCCACGAAAAGCCGGGTGATGCGCCCATACCGGGGGGCGATGAACTGGTTGCGCCCGTTGCCGATGTGCAAGACCGCTTCCCCCACCTGGGGGCGCCTTTGGGTTTCCAGGGAAAGGAGGGCGGGGGCCCGGGCCTCCGTGGCCAGGATCGCCAGGTCCATGGGCTCGGCGAAACCGAGAAGGGTGGCCGTGGCCCGCTTTTGGTCGGAGAGCACCAGGGTATAAGGCCCGCCCTCGGCCACCACGTGGTAGGCGGTAAGGACGAGGCCCTCCCGGTAAAAGAACCCCGTGCCCCGGCTTCCCTCCGGGCCGTCTATGCGCAAGACGGCGGGATGGGCCCTGGTGTAGACCTCCTGCAGGCGTTCAGGAGGCGCCTGGGCCAGTTCCCAAGTTACGTTCTCTGGCCTACCCCAAAGCTGTACAGGCTGGCTCCACAGGGCGTAGAGGGCCCCGGCCAAGGGAAGAAGGAGGAGAATCCCCCAGGCTTTCCTCATGCTTCCATTTTCCCCGGTGGCGGGGGGAAGAGGGTGGTTCCGCCCACCATGGGCCTCAGTGCCAAAGAAGGAGGAATCCCAGGAGGAGGAAGCCAATCCCAGGCCAGGGATGGGGTTTTTTCAGGAGGAGGTGGAGGAGGCCCACCCCCATGAGGGCCAGGAGGGGGTGAGGGAGGGGTTTCCAGAGAAAGGCCAGGTAGAGGAGGCCCAAAAGGGCGTTCAGGTCGTAAAGCCCCAGGAGAAGGCGGACGGGCCTGTTTACCTCCTTCCGCAGGAGGAGGTAAAGCCCTGCCAGAAAGGCCAGTCCCACCAGGGTCCATCCCAGGAACCGGTGCAGAAGCGGCACCCCCAAAAGGGCGGTGGGAAGGCCCTCAAGGGTATAACCCAAAGCGGTGGCCAGGACCACCAAAAGGCCAAAGCCCATCTGGGTCCAGCCGATGATCCTGGCCTCCACCGGTGGTCTCAAGAGGGCGAGACTTCCATAAAAGGCCAGGAGGAGAAGGGCGAAGGTGGTGGTAAAGGGAAACAGCCCCTGGCTCTGGAGAAGAAGGGCGAGGAGGGAGGAGGTCCAGAGGGCCAGGTGGGCGGGGTAATGCTTGGGGTTTCTTCCCCGGGCCCTGAGCACCTGGGTGCGGGCATAGTACAGGGCGGCGATGTCCCTGATGGCCAAGGCGAGAAAGCTTCCCAAAGCGATCCCCGGCTCCAAGCCTCCTGCCAAAACCCCCGCAGGGGCCAAGGAAGCCATGGCCAAGGCGGCGGCGATCTCGGGGAAAAGGTCCCGGGAGCGGTTTGAGACATCCGCCCAGAGCATGTAGACCCCCAAGGGCACCGCCAAAAGAAGGGGGAGGAGGAAGGGGCCTTTGGCGGTCAAGGCGGCAAGGAGAAGGCCCAGAAGGGCCAGGGCCAAATAGGCCCCGCCCACCTTTAAGGCCAGCTCGGTGCGGGGGTAGCGTTTGCCCTTCCTTAGGTCCTGGTAGACCAGCTTCAAGGGGTGCCGGGCCAGAAACCCGAAAAGGCCCAGGAGGAATAGCCCCAGGGTGTGGGGTCCTGGCGAGAGGAATAGGCCCAGGAGGATGGGCTCTAGGGTAAACCCCCAGCCCCCGTGCTCCGTGGGAAGGGCTACGGCTTTAAGGGGAACGCTTGTCGCACGCATACCGTTCTCCAAAGTCCCTAGGGTTCCTTAGCCCCAGAGTATCTCCAGCATGAGGAGGACAAAAAGGCTTCCCGCCAAAAGCGAAAGGAGAGCGAAAAGCCCCCAAATGTGGGTCCCAAGCCCGAGGCCCCAGGCTAGGGCCATCCCCAGAAGTCCGAGGTTGGCCAGGAGCACTTGGAAGAGGGCCAGTCCCGGCCTGCGGAAGACCACCCCCCGGAACCGGGGCAGGGCGTGGTAGGCTACCCCGTAGATCATAAGGCTTACGAAGCCCAGAAGTTGCATGTGGGCGTGGGCGGGCCTCCAGCTATAGGGAAGGAGGTCCAGGCCTAGGAGCAGGCCCACCAGGCCAGCGGCCAGGAACCAGAGGAGGGCCGTGGTGAGGGCGAGCCGGCTTGCCGGAATCATGGCCTGGGGGTGAGGATGCCAAGCACCAAGAAGGCTCCCTCCCCGGCCTTGGCCCCATGGGCTTCCCCCGGCTCTGCCGCCAGGAGGGTGCCCGGGGTGGCGGGGATGCTCCGTTCCCCGGCCCACAGGATGCCCTCCCCCTCGAGGCAAAGCAGGTGAACCCGGGGTTCCCCTTTACCCCGGACCTCCTGCCCCCTTTGCAGGCTGAAGAGGACCAGGCGCACTTCCGGGTGATCGGCCAGGAGTTCCACCCCCCGGACCTCGCCGTAGCGGGCCTTCTCCAGGAGGTTCATCCTTCCCTCCCCAAAAAGGCCAGCAGGGCCTTCAATACCTCTTCGGGGTCCTTGCCTGCTTGGCGGGCGGCTTCCTCCAGGGAATCGGCTCCGCCACAGCAGGTATCTATGCCCATCTCGTTTAGCAAGCTCACCGCTTCCGGATGGCGTTGCAGGACCTGGTTTACCGTGGTCTTTATGGTGAGTTCCACCATACCCCCCCTTAGCTTGGTACCCGGGGGGTTGGACCGCCATGACCTGGGTCAAGCGGTCTGGGTAGCTTCGGGCAGGAGATCCTTTAGGGTAAGGCCCTCGAGGGCTTTGCGGATTTCCTGGTTGATCCGCACCAGGTTTGGCTTGAGGTAGCAGAATCCCCGCCTCTCCTCTGTGGGGCAGCGCTTCAAGGTGGCGCAAAGGTCCAGGGCCACAGGTCCGGAGAGGCCTTCCATCACCTTAAGCAGGGTGATCCCCTCTGGGGGAGCTTTTAACCACACCCCTCCTGCTCGGCCCATGCGGCTTTCCACCAAGCCCGCTTTGGCCAGCTTGGAGAGGACCTTGGCCATAAAGGCAGGAGGAGCCTTGAGCTTGGTGGCGATCTCCGCCGCGCTAAGCCCAGGTTCTTCCGCAAGGAGGAGGAGGGCGTGGATGGCATAGGATTCATCGCGCTTGAGGAGGGTTCGGAGCCGCATGCCCTCATGCTACCCTTTTCGGCTTCGTGTAGCGTGCCATTTCCGCTAAAACCAGCAGGAGGGTTAAGCTCCTAGCCAGAAGGATTCTTAGAAAGAAGTGTGGTTTTCGGCTAGCAAGTCGGTTGCCTTCCCATTACAGCTCTTTCTGGGACATTTGCCCTTGACCTAGATCATGGAAACTCCACCGGCTTAATCCGAGTTTGTGAGCTGGAGGTGAAAGGAGGTTAAGGTATGGAGATCGGCTGGATAGAAACCACCATCGGGGCGCTTTTTGCCACAGTGGTCCTCACCCTGTGGCTTTCCCGGGGGTCCGGATGGCTCGAGCCCCGCTTCTGGCGAAATGCGGCCGTGGTGAGCTCCCTGATCATGACCGGGATCCTGGTGTATCTGACCATTGACTCCTTGAACCAGATCCGGGAGGGCTCGGCCCGGGTGCCGGCCTACACCGTGATCAACAAGGCCATAGGGCTCAAGCGGGATTACGAGAAGCGGCGGGACATCCCGGTCATCGGGGAGGAGGTGGGGTTTTTCGGCAAGGTTTGGAGCGAGGAGGAGGCCTACACCTTGGTCAACAAGGGCAAGATGACCTTGCAGAGCCGCAACTGTATGGACTGCCACACCCTTCTGGGTAACGGGGCCTACTTCGCTCCCGACCTCACGCGTGCCTGGTTGGACCCCAAGTGGGAAACCATGGTTAAGGGCATGACCGGCAAGGCCACCAAGGAGGAGGCCATGGCGGAATGGCTTCAACACCCCGACCGCTATCCCACCTTCGTTCGCCGTATGCCCAATCTTGGCCTAAGCGAGGAGGAGGCCAAGGCCTTGGTGGCCTTCTTGAAGTGGATGTCGGCCATCGATACCAACGGTTTCCCGGACCGCTTCGCCGGGGTGCAGTAGGAGGTGGACCATGACCCAGGCTTTACCGCAAGGAAAACTCTACGAGTCCCAGAAACTGGCCCTCTGGTACTTCTGGGTGGCCTTGGCCCTTTTTGGGGCCCAGGTCCTTTTCGGTCTGCTGGCGGCCTGGCAGTACCTGGATCCTAATTTTCTTCACGGCAAGCTTAACTTCATGACCAACCGGATGCTCCATATCAACGCCATGGTGGTATGGCTCCTTCTCGGCTTCATGGGGGGGGTGTACTGGTTCCTGCCCCTGGAGCTCGGGCGGGAGGTGGTGGGCATCCGGCTTGCCCGCTTCGCCTTCTTTACCCTTATCGCCGCGGTGGGAATCGTGGTGTTGGTCTATCTCCTTGTGCAGTACGGGCCGGGCAACGCCTTTACCCTGTGGTTCATCACCGAGGGCCGGGAGTACATAGAAGCCCCCCGCTGGGCGGATATTGGCATCGTGGCGGTGATGGCCATCTTCCTCTACAACGTGGTGGCCACGGCCCTCAAGGCCCAGCGCATCACCGGGGTGGTGGCGGTGTTGATGTTTGACCTGGTGGCCCTGGCCGGGCTCTACACCGCGGGCATGCACTACACCCCCAACATCTCCATGGACCAGTACTTCTGGTGGTGGGTGGTGCACCTCTGGGTGGAGGCCACCTGGGAGGTGTTGGTGGGCTCCATCATGGCCATGGCCTTGATGCACCTTCTGGGAACCCCAAGGCGCATCGTGGAGACCTGGCTTTACCTGGAGGTGGCCTTGGTCTTCGGCACCGGGATTCTGGGCCTTGGGCACCACTACTTCTGGATAGGTACCCCGGAGTACTGGCTGGGCCTGGGAGGGTTCTTTAGCGCCCTCGAGCCCATACCCCTGGTGGCCATGGTGGTTCATGCGGTTTACGACGCGGGGATGCACCGCATGCAGACCGTGAACCAACCAGCCCTCTTTTGGGCCATCGCCCAAGCTTTCGGAAACTTCATCGGCGCTGGGGTCTGGGGGTTCATGCAGACCCTGCCTCAGATCAACCTCTACTCGCACGGTACCCAGCTGGCCCCTGCCCACGGCCACCTGGCCTTCTTTGGAGCCTATGTCACCGCCATTCTCACGGTGATCTACATGGCGCTCCACCAGGTGCGTCGCCCTGAGCTTCCCCGTTTTGACTCTAAGCTCTGGAAATGGGCGTTTGTGCTGATGGTGGTGAGCATCTTCGGCATGTCGGCGGCCATGACCATCGCCGGCTTTACCCAGACCATGGTGGAACGGGCCATCGGGGGCAGCACCTGGCAGGCCTACATAGACGCTCAGCAACACCCCTGGTTCCAAAGCGGCATGGTCTGGCGCTTTGTCTTTGGGGTCTTCTTCCTGATCAGCTACCTGGTTCTCCTCTGGGATGTGGTGACCATCGGCAAGGGCGAGGCCAAGGTGGCCAAGGAGGTGGGGGCCCATGACTAGCGAGGCGGTGCGGGACCTGATGCTCTATGGCATGCTCATGGTTTCCGCCGCAGGGTTCTACGCCATGTTCTACGCCCTGGGGCGGATGCTGGAGAGGCCCTCCGTCGTTACCTTCTCCTACCTCTTCGCCGCCTTGCAGGCCCTGGGGGCTTTGGGCATGATTCTGCCGCCCTACTTGGATCCCTTCTGGAAGTACCTGATCGCTTTTAGCTCCGCGGTCTATCTCTTTATCCCCCAGGGGATGTGGTGGGTGGTGACCACCTTCCACGAAAAAGAGCACGCCCATTAGCCCTTCCTTCCCCCTGCCGGACCCCATACGGGGTCCGGCTTTTTCCAGTTTAGGTGGGGAGATTTGTAGGGACTTTGGCCATAGGACATCTGTACTACTCGGACACTTATATCCTAGTTGATGGAGGTGAAAGCTGTGAAAAGAACGTTAGGTTTATTAGGATCTCTACTGCTGGCCGCTTTGGCCTTGGCCCAGGCTCCTGCTCCCCTAAGCCCGGCGGAGAAGGAGGAAGCAGCCAAAATCTACTTTGACCGCTGCGCTGGGTGCCATGGGGTGTTGCGGAAGGGAGCGACAGGTCCCGCCCTTGACCCCAAGAAGATGGCGGAAAAGGGAGTGGAGTACCTGAAGGCGGTGATCTTCGGCGGCCTTCCTGGGGGCATGCCCGATTGGGGACGGCAGGGGATTCTTAAGGAAAAGGACATCGAGCTCGTTGCCCGCTTCCTTTTGGAGCAGCCCCCAGCGCCTCCAGTTCCCACCTTTGAGGAGATCAAAAAGACCTGGAAGGTGCACGTGCCCCCGGAGAAGCGGCCCACCAAACCCCTCCATAACCGCAACTGGCAGAACTTCTTCGGCCAGGTGCTCCGGGATACGGGCCAGGTGGCCATCATCGACGGGGATAAGAAGGAGTTGGTGACCATCGTGCCCACCGGTTTCGCCACGCATATTCTGCGCTCGTCCGCCACGGGGCGGTACTTCATGGCCATCGGCCGGGACGGGAAGGCGAGCCTGATAGACCTCTGGATGAACCCGCCCCAGGTGGTGGCGGAGTCCAAGCCCTGCCTGGATGCCCGGTCCATAGAGTCCAGCAAGTTCAAGGGCTACGAGGATAAGTATGCGGTGGTGGGGTGCTACTGGCCACCCACCATGGTGGTTCTGGATGGCCTCACCCTCGAGCCCCTCAAGATGGTCTCCACCATCTCCTACGCTAAGGGGGCCGGGGAACTGGTGATGGAAGCCCGGGTGGCCGCCATCGTGGCGAGCCACTTTAACCCCGAGTGGATCGTAAACCTCAAGGAGTCGGGCCAGACCTGGCTGGTGGACTACTCCAATCTGCACAAGAAAGGTCGGCCCCTGCCCATCACCATGATCGACACCGATCTCTTCCTGCACGATGGGGGCTGGGCCCTGAAGCGCTACTTCATCGTGGCGGCCAATGCGTTGAACAAGCTGATCGTAATAGATACCAAGACCCGGGAGTTCGCAGCCGAGGTGGAGGCGGGGGTCAGGCCCCACCCGGGCCGGGGTTCCAACTGGGAGCATCCCACTTACGGGCCGGTTTGGGCCACCGGGAACATCGGTAGCCCCGAGGTGACCGTGGTGGGTGTGGATCCCGAAAAGCATCCCCAGTACGCCTGGAAGGTGGTCAAGCGGATCACCCTCCCCTACGCTGGTACCCTCTTCATCAAGACCCACCCCAATAGCCCCTGGGTCATCGTGGACTTCCCCATGAGCCCGAGTCCCCAGGCGGCTGCCAGCCTCTGCGCCATAGACAAGCGCAAGCTGGAGGTGGCCAAGTGCTGGGAGGTGCCGGGAGCCCAGGAGCTGAAGGCCCGCATGGTGCATCCCGAGTTCAACAAGGGTGGGACCGAGATCTGGGTTTCCGCCTGGGGTTCTAAGGATACCCCTACCTTCATCGTGGTCTACGATGCCCTTACCCTCAAGGAAAAGGCCCGCATCACTGGGGACTGGGTGCGCACCCCTACGGGGAAGTTCAACGTGTACAACACCGCTTACGACATCTACTAGCCTGCTGGGGTGAGGGCGGGGAGTGCTTGGGCGCTCCCCGCTTGGCCTTGATCTCGGTCATGGCCGGCAGGGAGTCTTCCGGTTAACTTGCCCCTATGGAGCGTCCTGAGTTCGCCCAGTACCCGTATCTGGTCGCCTGGGAGGTGACCAACGCCTGCCTCCTTGCCTGCCGCCACTGCCGGGCCTCGGCCATGCCCCACCCCCTGCCTGGGGAGCTTTCCACGGAGGAGGGCTTGGGGCTTATAGTGGAGGTGGCCACCTACCGCCCTAAGCCCCTCCTCCTCCTCACCGGGGGAGACCCCCTTGCCCGCCCTGACCTCCTTTTCCTCATCCAAAGGGCCCGGGAGCTGGGGCTTAAGGTGGGCCTCACCCCGGCGGCCACACCCCTTCTCACCCGGGAAAAGGTGTTCCAGCTCAAGGAGGCAGGGGTAACCCGGCTGGCCCTTTCCTTGGACGGGGCAAGCCCCCAAAGCCACGATGCCTTCCGGGGAGAGGAGGGCACCTTTGCCCGGACCCTGGCGGCCTTGGAATGGGCCAAGGAAGCGGGGCTTCCCACCCAGGTGAACACCACCGTGACCCGGGAAAACTGGCCGGAGATCCAGGCTTTACCCGATCTCCTGGCGGAGAAGGGGGTGGTCCTTTGGAGCCTTTTCTTCCTGGTGCCCGTGGGACGGGGGGCCTTGTTAAGGCAACTCTCCGCTAGGCAGTTTGAGGAAGTGCTCCACTGGCTTTACGAGGTTTCCCTTTCCTACCCCTTCCATGTAAAGACCACCGAAGCCCACCACTTTCGCCGGGTGGTGTTAGAGAGGCGGAGGGAACTGGGTGCGCAGGACCGGGCCCTGGCGGCGGGAGAAAGCCTCCACCGGGAGTACTTCCAAGACGGTATGGAGCACTCCCGGCTTGGGGTTACGGACGGCAACGGCTTTGTCTTCGTGTCCGCCACCGGGGATGTAGCCCCTTCGGGGTTCTTGCCCGTTTACGCCGGCAACATCCGGGAGAAGTCTCTCCTGGAGATTTACCGGTATAGCTCTCTCTTTCAAGAACTCCGCAATAAGGACCTCCTCAAAGGGAAGTGCGGGGTCTGCGAGTACCGCTTTGTGTGCGGGGGAAGCCGGGCTAGGGCCTGGGCGGAAACCGGGGATTACCTCGCCAGCGAGCCCCGGTGCGTCTATGTGCCCCCGGCTTGGTTGGAGAAGGTGGGCAAAGTTTCCAGAGTGGGATGAGGGCTTGGGCGGGGGCGTGGTGCGGGCAGGCAAGGCGGGTGCCAAGGACAAGCTGAAGAGGGAACACAGAAAGCTTGCTTCCCGCTACCAATAGCGGCGGGTAAGGGCAAGACCGGTCTCGGGTACCGTTTCTTGGCGCACCAGCTTTGCCTAAGGGGTCGGGAGGGCTGGGCTCAAGCCTCCTGCTCCAGGATCTCCAGCAGGGCCCTGGCGTTGCTGTAGCGTTCCTCCCTGGCGGCGAAGAGGAGGGTCACGGTCCTCTCCCGGCTTAAGGCTTTTAGGTGCTCCAAGGCGGGGTTGCCCTCCAGCTCCTTGCGGTAGCGCCGGAGGAACTCCGGGTACTTCCCGGGGTCGTGGGCGAAGAAGCGGCGGAGGGCATCGGAGGGGGCGAGCTCTTTGGCCCACCAGTCCACCCGGGCCTTTTCCTTGCTGAGCCCTCGAGGCCAGAGGCGATCCACGAGCACCCGCACCCCGTCCTCCGGGGAAGCCGGCTCGTAAACGCGCTTTACCCTTAAAGCCATTCCGCCTCCGGGAGGACGCACTCCGGGCACTGGGCTCCTGTGAAGCGCACCCAGTCCAGGATTTCCTCCACGCCCTCCACCGGCCCCAGGTGGTAGATCTCCAGGAAGGGGTCGGCCACCAGTATGCCCTTTTCCGGGATGGCGTGGACCAGGTTTCCTTCCCGGTCCAAGAGGAGGGGCAAGGGGCTTTCGTGGGCTTCTTGGGCGAGGAGGAAGGCTTGGGCCTCGAGGGCAGCGAGCTCTTCCTGGCGGAGGGCCAGGGCCTGGGCCATCCCGGGGTTCCGCAGGAAAACCAGGATCTTCCCCTTAAGGTCCGGCAGGTACACCCTTTCTCCGCCCGGAGTGTGGAGGGTATAGGGGGGAAGGAGCTTTCTCAAAGCCACCATGTTCTATTTTTGTCTTTCTCGCTCCCGCACAAGTGTGAGCTGGTTCCTGGGGGATTTGGAAGGCGTGCCCCCAAGATCCCTTGACCCCGGTCATGGACGGGCCGAAAGCCAGGGAGCAGGCTAGGCCTTGGAGGTAGCTATGCCCCACGTGATCTGCGAGCCCTGCATCGGCGTAAAGGACCGGTCCTGCCAGGAGGTCTGCCCCGTGGAGTGCATCTACGATGCCGGGGAGCAGCTTTACATCCACCCCGACGAGTGCATTGACTGCGGGGCCTGCGTGCCCGCCTGCCCGGTGAACGCCATCTTCCCCGAGGAGGATGTTCCCGAGCCGTGGAGGGAGTACATAGAAAAGAATCGGCACTGGGCTAAAACCCTGCCTAACGTGCCCGTGCTGGAGCAAGGGTAGCGGGCTAAGAACTAGGGCGTGGGGCCTGGAGCGAGTTTTCCCGGGATTCGCACCCAGGGGGTTTCGTTGGGCCCGGGGCAGAGGTTGCGGAAGGCGCAGGCCCCGCAGGATGTAGTGCAGGGGAGAGATTGCACATAGCCCCTTCGCTCCAGTTGCTGAAGAAGAAGAAGGGTGGCCTCGAGGCTGAGCCCCAGCGCTCCAGCCAGCTCCCGGGGAGTCTTGGGGGACGTGAGGAGGTTCAGGACCTTGGCCATCATGGCAGTAACTGGCGGGCCAAAAAGGCCAGCATGTAGGCCACGGAAAACTGGTACACCACGGCGGCCAGGGCTACCCTTCCGCCAATCACCTGGCGGAGTGCGGCCAAGGTGGCCACGCAAGGGGTGTAAAGGAGGACGAAGACCAGATAAGCCAAGGCCCCGGAGGGGGAAACCGCTTCTTTAAGGGCCACCTGAAGGGGAGTGGGCTCAGGGGCAAGGTTTAAGGAGAAGGGAAGAAAGAGCGACCCAAGACCCCGAAGGGTACCGGTTAAGGCGGAAAGGAGGCCATCGAGAAGCGCTTTTACCCCTGCGAGGAAGCTCAGCGGATTAAGGCCCTCTGCCCCGAGGAAGCTCACCCCCAGGGTGCCCACCACCACTTCCTTAGCGATAAATCCCGGGATCAAGGCCCCCACCAGTCGCCAATCCTCGAGGCCCAAGGGATGAAAGAGAGGGGTGAGGGCCTGGGCCAAGAAGGCATAGGGGCTTCCTCCCGGGAAGGGGAGGTGAAGCAAACCCCAGACGGTTAAAACCGCTATCAGGATAGGTCCCCCTGCCCCTTGAACGAAGCTCTGGGTCCGGGCCCAAGCCAGGCGCAGGAGAAGCCGCCAGGGGGGGAAGCGGTAGGGGGGAAGCTCCATGGTCCCCTCTCCTCGTTCAGCCCGCAGCACCTTGCCCAGAAGAAGAGCGGTGAGTAGGCCCGTGATCAACCCCAGGAAGTATAGCCCTAAGACCACCAGGGGAGCCTGCCGGGGGAAAAAGACGAAGGCGAAAAGGGTGAAGACGGGAAGCCTGGCTCCACAGGCCATGAAGGGGATGGCCAAAGCGGTTCGGAGGCGGTCCAGGGGATGGGAGAGGGTGCGGGTGGCGTATACGGCGGGCACATTGCAACCGAAACCCAGCACCAGGGGAATGAAGGCCTTGCCCGGAAGCCCTGCCCATTGCATGGCCCGGTCGGCCACAAAGGCCATGCGGGCCAAGAAGCCTGATAGCTCCAGGAAGGCCAGGGCCAGGTAGAGGAGGAAGAGGAGAGGGGTAAAGGCCAGGACCGTGCCCACCCCGGCCACCAACCCTTCCGCCAGGAAGGACCGGGCTAAAGGGGGTATGGGCAGGGCGACGACCCATCCTGCCAGGACCTCTTGGACCCTGCCGATCAGGTCCACCCAGGGGGTGGAAAGAGTGAAGGTGAAGCGGAAGGTAAGGAACAGGGCCAGGAGGAACAAGGGTAGCCCCAGGAGGGGGTGGAGAACCAGGCGGTCCAGCTTCTCGGTAAGGGGGGGCTTGCTTCCTATCCGATGGGCTACCCGGTGGTAAACCTCCTGGGCCGTAGCGTACTGAGCCTCGAGGGCCAGGAGGTAGGGATCCAGGCCGGTTTTCTCCAGGTGTGCTCGTTCTTCCTCGACGGCCTTCAGCGCTTCCTGGGATAGGGGAAGGTTTTCCTCCCCCATGAGGGCCAGAAGGGCCAAGGCCCGGTTGGGAATCCGAGGGGTAAGGCGGTCTATCGCCTTCTCCAGGGCCTCGGGGTATCGCACCTTAGGGCTTGGAACACGGGCCTCCTTAGCTTTGGCCAAGACCTCCGCCACCTGGCCCCGGCTGGCTACGGTGCCGGCCACAGGTAGGCCCATGTCCTCCTCCAGGGCCTCGAGGTTGATCTTCAGGCCCTTAGCCTCTGCTTCGTCTAGGAGGTTAACCACCAGGACCATGGGCAACCCAAGCTCCATGAGCTCCAGGGTGAGGACCAGGCTCCTTTCCAGGTTGCCCGCGTCCAGGACGTTGAGGACCAGGTCTGGGGGGTTCTGCAGGAGCTCGCGGACCACCAGGGCCTCTTCGGGCGAGGTGGCGAGGAGGCTGTAGGTGCCGGGCAGGTCCACCAGCTCCACCTGAGTTTGGTTCAGGTCCACGCGGGCGAAGAGGCGCTCAAGGGTAGTCCCCGCCCAGTTCCCCACGGAAAGCTGGCTTCCTGCCAGGGCGTTGATGAGGGAGGATTTCCCGGTATTAGGTCCACCCACCAGGACCCAGCGTTCCGTGCGGGTGGGCGAGGCCTGCAGGGTGGCACTATCTGGTGGGTGGCACCGGGGGCAGCTCATGGGGATCTGCGGCGATCAGGGCTTCCACCAGGATTCCCCTGGCTTCTGCCCGGCGTAAGAGCAGGTAGGTTTCCCCGGCCCGAACCTCGAGGGGATCTCCCAAAGGAGCCTTGAGGAGGATCTCCACCACGGTCCCAGGTCTTAACCCCAAGGCGAGAAGCCGCTTCTTTTCCGGGGGGACCTGGAGGATGCGGGCCCGGTGACCAGGGGAGAGCTGGGCTAGGGAAAGCATAACCGACCTCCTGGAGCCAGGCTAAACCGGAGCCGGGCTAATGTCAAGTATTCCGCTCGGATTTTGTAAGTTAGAAACGATAACTACTTTCATCTGAGTAAGTCCACCAGGGCCTGTGGGTTGGGGATCTCCACCCGCCTTCCCTTAAGCCGAATGAGGCCCTGGCGGTAGAGCTGGCCCAGGTTGCGGGAAACCGCCTCGGGCACGGTGCCCAAAAGGGCGGCGAGCTCCGGGTTGGTGGGCAGGTGGAAGCCCTGCCCTTCCTGGGAAAGCTTCTCCAGGAGGAACTCGCAGAGCCTCTCCCGCACCTCGTGGAAGACCAGGCGGTCCAGAAGGTGCAGAAGCTGCCCCTGGCGGCGGGCCAGGTACCGGATCAAGGCCCGGGCTAAAGGAGGGCGGGCTTCCACCAGCTGGAAGAAGCGTTCCTTGGGAATGGCCAGGACCTGGCTATCCTCCAGGGCCTCGGCGCTGGCGGGGTAGGTGGGCCGGTCCAGGAAGAGGGCCACCTCGGCCAGGACCCGTCCTGGGCCTTCCAGGTGGAGCACCACCTGCTTGCGCCCCTCGGGATCCAGCTTGTACACCTTGATGAGGCCCCTTTCCACCACGAAGAGGGAGCGCACGGGCTCCCCCTCGAGGAAAAGCACCTCCCCCCGCTTTAGCCGCCTGGCCCTGGCCTCGTGTTCCAAGGCCTTGAGGTCCTCGAGGTTCAGGTCTCGGAAGAGAGGAACCTGCTTAAGATCCATTCCTTACCCCTTCAAGAAGCTCAGGCGCCTTTGTGCCTCCTCCAGGAAGGGCTCCAGCTTTAGGGCCCTGGCGTAGGCTTCCTTGGCCACCTCCAGGTAACCCAGGGCCTCGGCCAGCTCCCCCAGGCGCAGGAGGCCGGCAAGGGCCCGGTCCTGCAGGTAGCTTCTCTCCGCCTCCGCCCACTCCCCATAGGGGTCATCCCCGAAGAGGGGGCCTTTGTAGAGGTCCAGGGCCTGCCTTAGCGTTTTAAAGGCGGAAAGCCCGTCCTCGAGGTCGGCCTTGCGCATGAGTTCCTCAAAGCGTTCAAAGTCCAGGAAACGATCCTCGGGAAGCTTCAAGCGGTAGTATTCCCCCTCCCGCTCCACAATGCCAGGCAGGGTTTTGCGCAGGTAGTAAACCAGGGTGTAAAGCTCCTGTTTGGCCTTTTCAGGCGGCAGGTGAGGGCAGAGGGTTTCGCAAAGGTCTTCCACGTAAAGGGCCCGGTCCTTGTTGGCCAGAAGGTACTTGAAAAGCTGGTACGCTCCAGCCCGCCCGAAGCTTTTGGGGGTGAGCTCTTTCCCCCGGTACCGCAGGCGGAACTGTCCCAGGGCGTAGATCTCCAGCTCCGGTGAGCCAGGTTTCTCCTGCGGGTTCAAGGGTGGAAAGAGGAAAGGAGTGGCCAGACGGGAAAACCAGAGGGTAGGAGCCGCGGGACGGGTGGCGGGCTTGGGGGGGCGGGCGTGGAACAGGGTCACCATGGCCACCACCTCCCCCCGGGCCCAAAGGGGCAGACAGGTCCTGGGGCGTCCATGGGCTTCGGGGCAGGGGGGAAGGCCGTTCTTGTAGCCCACCACTTCCCCTTTCCAGGCGGGGCAGTTTTGCATCTCGCACGGGGGGACCAAACCGGCTTCCCACCTCTCCCCGCTTCTGGCCACCACCCGGACCCCGGTGGCCTGGCTTAGGCGGCGGATCTCCTTGAGGAAGGCCAAACGGGCCTCGGAAACCTCGCCCCGGTAGAGGTGCTGGTGAAGGGCCTGTAGGCCTACCTCCCCTAAGCGGGTGAGGAGGGTGTACAGGGTGCTGGCGAAGAGAGGCCCGATGCGGGAGAGGGTTTCCAAGGGCTCCTGGTGGTCCAGGTCCGGATCCCGGGAGGCCAGGTTCAGGACGCCGATGAGCCCTTGGGGAAGCTCTAGGGGGTAGCAGATGTAGGTCTGGTATCCCAGTTGCTTTACCTTCTGGCGCAGGTACCTGGGGTCCTCCCCCAGGGCGTGGGTGAAGAGGGGTTCTCGCTTCAGGGCCACGATGCCGGGGTACCCCTCGCCCAGCTGGAACCAGGGTCGTTCCAGGAAGGCCTCGCGGTGCAGGCCCTCGTAGGCGGTGAGGATCAGGTGGTGGCCCTCGGGGTCGATCAGGAAGAGCTCGGCGGCCTCCATGCCTAGGGCCAGGCGCAGGGCCTTGAGGAACTCCTCCAGGGCACTGGGGAAGTTCTCCGGGCTTTGCAGGAGGTGCTGGGTGAGGCGGGAGAGCTCCAAGAGGAGGTCAGGGGGTTCGGCCCGCTCGGGATGGAGTTCCACCAGAAAGCCTCCCTCTTCCCGGTAGCCCAGGCACCGGAGGCGCCTGCCCTTGAGGAGAAGGGGCGTGCTGGCCCGGTAGGCTCCCCGCCTAAGCTCCCGTTGCACCGGGCATCGGGGGCAAAGGGGGCGGCCAAAGGGATCCTGCCCCTGGACCAGAAGGGCGCAGGGGAGGCCCCCTCCTTCCAGGCCCAAGGAGGGGTCGGCCTCGAGGACCGTGGCCATCCCCTTGGGGTCTAGCCGTAGCCGGGCCAAGGGCTTCATCGCCTCCCAGGATAGGGGGCTTCTTCTAGGACGAATGTCCCGGGGAAGGGAAGTGGGCGCCAGGCCCCCTCCCCACACTGGAAGCCGGAGGTGAGGATGAAGGGCACGCGGTTCGTTCCCCTAGCCTTGCTCCTGGCTCTTTCCCCAGCGTTTGCCCAGGAGGGGAAGGCCCTTTACGGCCAGTACTGCGCTTCCTGCCATGGCGCAGAGGCACAGGGCATCCCCGGGGCCATCCCGCCCTTGGCGGGGAACCCCAAGGTGCAGGACGAGGCCTATGTGGTGAGGGTGGTGCGGCAAGGGCTTTCTGGCCCCCTGGAGGTGGGTGGGGTGACCTATAGCGGGGTCATGCCCCCCCTCGCCCAGGTTTCTGAGGCCCAAGCCCGGGCCATCGCCCAGTATCTCAAGGGTTTATCGGGTGCCCAGGCCGAGGCCAAAGCGCCGGCTCCCCAGGTGCAAGGGGATTCCGCTTTGGGCCGGGCTCTATACCTAGGGCAAAAGGCCTTGCAAAACGGCGGGGCACCCTGCCAGGCCTGCCACACGGTGGCGGGCGTGGGCTTCCTGGGCGGGGGGTCCATGGGCAAGGACCTCACGGATGCCGCCAAGCGCCTGGGAGGCGAGGCGGGGCTTACCGGTTTGTTACAAAACCCCGCTTTCCCCGTGATGCGGGAAGCCTACAAGGGCAAGCCTTTGACCGAGGTCGAGGCGGCGGCTCTGGCTGCCTTCTTGGTGCAGGCGTCCAAGGAGGTGCCAAGGCCCGCTTCCCTGTATCTGGGCCGGTTCTTGGTGGCGGGATTGGTGCTTTTGGGACTCTTGTTGCTTTACCAGGCCATCCTCTGGCAGCTAAGGCCCAAGAGCCTGGCGGAGCGCATCCAAAGCCAGCTTAGGAGGTAAACATGAAGGATTGGATCAGGGAAATAGAAAGCCCAGCGGAAAGGAAGTGGGAGGAGTTCTACCGCAACCGGTTCCAGCACGACAAGCGGGTGCGCACCACCCACGGGGTGAACTGCACGGGTTCTTGCTCCTGGGAGGTCTTCGTCAAGGACGGCGTGGTTACCTGGGAGCTTCAGGCTACGGATTACCCGAGCCTCGAGGCGGGCCTGCCCCCCTACGAGCCCAGGGGTTGCCAGCGGGGCATCAGCTTCAGCTGGTACCTCTATAGCCCCATCCGGGTGAAGTACCCCTACGCCAAGGGGGCCCTTCTGGACCTCTGGCGGGAGGCCAAAAAGCAGCATCCCGACCCCGTGGCCGCCTGGGAGGCCATCCAGAGCGATCCCCATAAGCGCAAGCGCTACCAGAAGGCCCGCGGAAAGGGAGGCTTCAGGCGGGCGAGCTGGGACGAGGTCCTGGAGCTCATCGCCGCCGCCGTGGTTTCCACGGTGAAGCGCTACGGGCCGGACCGGGTCATCGGCTTTTCCCCCATCCCGGCCATGAGCCAGATCTCCTACGCCGCCGGAAGCCGCTTCCTCTCCCTTTTAGGCGGGGTCCCCTTGAGCTTCTACGACTGGTACTGCGACCTGCCCAACGCCTCCCCCGAGATCTGGGGGGAACAGACCGACGTTCACGAGTCCGCCGACTGGTACAACGCCCGCTTCATCGCGGTGATGGGCTCCAACCTCAACATGACCCGCACCCCGGACACCCATTTCATCTCCGAGGTGCGGCATGCGGGGGCCAAGCTCACCGTCTTCAGCCCCGACTTCTCCCAGGTTTCCAAGTACGCCGACTGGTGGATTCCCATCCATCCCGGCCAGGATGGGGCCTTCTGGATGGCGGTGAACCACGTCCTCCTCAAGGAGTACTACGCCGAGCGGGAGGTGCCCTACTTCCTGGACTACCTGAAGCGGTACACCGACGCCCCCTTCCTGATCGAGATCCGGGATGGCCGCCCCGGGCGCTACCTCAGGGCTAACCGCCTCTCGGAGTACGCCGAGGAGGAGAACGGGGACTTCAAGCTCCTCCTCTGGGATGAGGAGAAAGGCCCCAGGATGCCCGGAGGGACCATCGGCTTCCGCTGGCAGAAGGAGAAGGGCAAGTGGAACCTGAAGCTGGAAGACCCGAGAACCGGCGAGCCCTTAAACCCCCGGCTGAGCCTCCTGGGGGTGGAGGACGAGGTCCTTCTTGTAGAGTTTGACGACTTCGCCTCCGACCAAAAGCTCAAGCGGGGCGTTCCCGTCAAGTACGTGGTGACCAAGGAGGGGGAAAAGGTGGCGGTGGCCACGGTCTTTGACCTCCTCATGGCCCAGTTCGGGGTGGGGCGGGGTCTTCCGGGGGATTACCCCAGGGATTACGGGGATGAACTGCCCTACACCCCTGCCTGGCAGGAGAAGTGGACCGGGATCCACCGGGATACCCTCCTTAAGTACGCCCGCTCCTGGGCGGAAAACGGCCTCAAGACCAAGGGGAAAAACCTCATCATCATAGGGGCGGGCATCAACCACTGGTACCACAACAACCTCATGTACCGGGCGGGGATCGTGGCTTTGATGCTCACGGGGAGCGTGGGGGTGAACGGCGGGGGCCTGGCCCACTACGTGGGCCAGGAGAAGCTGGCCAACCAGGCCTCCTGGGGTCCCATTGCCTTCGCCACCGACTGGGGCTACCCTCCCAGACAGCAGAACACCCCGAGCTTCCACTACGTCCACTCCGACCAGTGGCGCTACGAGCGGGGCTTTTCCGCCTACGACAAGACGGCGGCCGGCCTAACGGACCACACCATAGACCACCAGGTGCGGGCGGTGCGCAAGGGGTGGCTTCCCTTCTTCCCCCAATTCAACAAGAGTCCTTTGGAGGTGGTCAAGGAGGCGGAGGCCAGGGGAGCCAAGACCGAGGCGGAGATCGTCCAGTACGTGGTGGAAGCCCTTAAGCGGGGGGAGCTGAGGTTCGCGGTGGAGGACCCCGACGCTCCTGAGAACTGGCCCAGGGTCTGGTTCATCTGGCGGGGGAACGCCATCGGTACCAGCGCCAAGGGGCACGAGTACTTCCTGAAGCACTACCTGGGCACCCACACCAACACCGTGGCCGAGGAAAAGGCCGAGGGCCAGGTACGGGAGGTGGTCTATCGCAAGCCGGCCCCTGAGGGGAAGCTGGATTTGGTGGTGGATCTCAACTTCCGCATGGATACCAGCGCCCTCTACTCCGACATCGTCCTTCCCACCGCCACCTGGTACGAGAAGGACGACATCAACACCACGGACATGCACACCTTCATCAACCCCCTGCAGGCGGCCGTGCCCCCCGCTTGGGAGTCCAAGCCCGACTGGGATATCTTCAAGGCCATTGCCAAGAAGGTCTCGGAACTGGCACGGGTGCACCTGCCCACCCCGGTGAAGGACCTGGTCATGATCCCCTTGCAGCACGACACCCCGGACGAGCTGGCCCAGGCTGAGGACCGGGACTGGAAGAAAGGGGAAGTAGAGCCCATCCCCGGCAAGACCATGCCCAAGTTCCGGGTGGTGGAGCGGGACTACACCAAGCTTTACGAGAAGATGGTCACCCTGGGGCCGGGGGTGGAGAAGGTGGGGGTGGGGATGCACGGCCTTACCATCCCCGTGGAGGACTTCTACAAGGAGCTGGCCGAGCGCCAGCCCCGGCTCTTCCAGGGGGAGAAGCGGCCGAGCCTCGAGGAGGCCCGCCAGGTGGCCGAGGCCATCCTTTTCCTGGACCCGGTTTCCAACGGGGAACTGGCCTATCGGGCCTTCCTGGACGAGGAGAAGAAGACCGGGGTCAGGCTCACCGACCTGGCCGAGGGCAACCGCCACGTGCGCATCTCCTTCAAGGACCTGGTGGCCCAGCCCCGCCGCCAGCTCACCACCCCCACCTGGAGCGCCATCATCAATCAAGGCCGGGCCTACAGCCCCTACACCTTAAACGTGGAGCGCCTTATTCCCTGGCGCACCCTTACGGGCAGGCAGCACTTCTACCTGGACCACCCCAACTACCTGGCCTGGGGTGAGCACCTGCCCACCTACAAGCCGCGGCCGGACGTCCTCATGCTCCAGGAAACGGAAAAAAGCGCCCTCGAGGCCCAGGGCAAGCTCCTCAACTACATCACCCCCCACGGGAAGTGGTCCATCCACTCCACCTACTCGGAGAACCACCGCATGATGACCCTTTCCCGGGGAGGCTACCCGGTCTGGCTCAACGACAAGGATGCGGCGGAGCTGGGCATCAAGGACAACGACTGGGTAGAGCTTTTCAACGACAACGGCGTCTTCGTGCAGAGGGCCATCGTCTCCGCCCGCATCCCCAGGGGAACCGTCTTCGTGTACCACGCCACCGAGCGCACGGTGGGCATTCCCAAGAGCCCCCTAAGGGGCAAGCGGGCGGGCATGAACAACTCCATCACCCGCGCCCGCCTCAAGCCCGTTTTGATGTCCGGGGGCTATGGCCAGTTCACCTACGCCTTCAACTACTGGGGGCCGGTGGGGGTGAACCGGGACACCTGGGTCTTCGTGCGCAAGCTGGAAAGGCCCCCGGAGTGGTGAGAAAGGAGGAACGCCATGAAGGTTAGAGCCCACATGTCCATGCTCTTCCACCTGGACAAGTGCATCGGCTGCCACACCTGCTCCATCGCCTGCAAGAACCTCTGGACCGACCGCAAGGGTGCGGAGTACATGTGGTGGAACAACGTGGAAACCCGGCCCGGTGCCGGCTACCCCACGGGCTGGGAGGACCAGGAGCGCTTCAAGGGGGGCTGGAGGTACCAGGACGGCCACCTGGACCTCCGCCTGCACTCCCGCACCCAGGGGCTAGCCCGCCTCTTCTTCAACCCAGCCTTGCCTTCCCTGGACGACTACTACGAACCCTACACCTTCCGGTACAACGACCTCTTCACCAGCCCGGAAGGGGAGGATCAGCCCACCGCCATCCCCATCTCCATGATCACGGGGGAGCCCATGACCCCAGGGGCCGGGCCCAACTGGGACGACGACCTTGGGGGAAGCCCCCTCTACGCCGCCAACGATCCCAACCTGAAGGGGCTGGACCCCGAGGTGCAGGCCCAGCTTTCCGAGATCGAGGGGGTGGTGTTTCAGTACCTGCCCCGCATCTGCAACCACTGCCTGAACCCGGCTTGCGTGGCCGCCTGCCCCACCGGGGCCATCTACAAGCGGGCGGAGGACGGGGTGGTGTTGGTCAACGAGAACAAGTGTAAGGCCTGGCGAATGTGCGTGGCCGCCTGCCCCTACAAGAAGGTCTACTACAACTGGGCCACGGGGAAGAGCGAGAAGTGCATCCTCTGCTTCCCCCGGCTGGAAACCGGCCAGGCCCCGGCCTGCGCCCATTCCTGCGTGGGGCGGATCCGCTACATGGGGGTGCTTCTTTACGATGCCGACCGCATCCCCGAGGCGGCCATGGTGCCCGACGACCGGCTGGTGGAGTCCCAGCTTGGGATCATCCTGGATCCCTTTGACCCCGAGGTCATCGCCGCCGCCAAGGCTGAGGGGATTGACGAGGGTTGGATCAAGGCCGCCCAGAACTCCCCCATTTACAAGTTCGTGAAGGTCTGGGGGTTGGCCTTCCCCCTGCACCCCGAGTACCGCACCCTGGCCATGATGTTCTACGTCCCGCCTCTTTCCCCGGTGGTGTCCACCTTGGAGAAGGCCTTAAGGGCTAGCCAGGGGAGGGAGGGTCTGGTGCGGCTTGACCTTCCGGAGACCGACTTGGACTTTGAGGTGTACGAGAGCCTGGAAAAGGCGAGGATGCCGGTGAAGTACCTGGCCAACCTCTTCACCGCCGGCAATGAAAGCCTTATCGTGCCCGCCCTTAAGAAGATGCTGGCGGTGCGCATCCTGAAAAGGCAGGAAAGCCTGGAAGGCGGCGTGACGGAAAAGGCCCAGAGGGTCTTGCGGGATGCCGGGCTCACCCTCGAGGAGGCCGAGGCCATCTACCGCCTCACCACCCTCCCCACTCTGGAGGAGCGCTTCGTGCTGCCCCCTTACCACCGGGAGATGGCGGCGGAGGTGTGGAAGGATCCCTTGGCCCACAAGGGGGAGACGGGCTTCGGCTATATCCAGCCGCCCTTGAGGGGGGAGTAGGAGGAAGCCATGGGCAACGCCACCCTTTTGGAAACCCTGGCCCTGGCCCTGGATTACCCCATGCCGGGGCGCTTGGAGGAACTCTGGCGGCGCTGGATCGCCTGCCCCCGGGGGCCTGCCAAGCAGAAGCTGGAGCGCTTCCTGCGCCAGGTGGAGGGGCTTTCCCTGGGGGAGTGGGAGGAGCTTTACACCCGCACCCTGGACCTCACCCCCACCACCGCCCCCTATGTGGGCTTTGCCGTCTACGGGGAAAGCTACCAGCGGGGGGAGCTCCTGGCCGCTTTGGTGCGGGCCTTCCGGGAGATCAACCTGGACCCGGGAAGCGAGCTTCCCGACCACCTGGCCAACGTCCTCCGCTACCTGGCCCGCTCGGAAAACCCCCTTCCCGAGCTCTTGGAGATCCTGCCCAAGGCCCTCCATGAGATGCACAAGACCCTCAAGACCCTGGACGCCAGGAACCCTTACCTCCTGGTTCTCGAGGGGGTTCAGGAAGCCTTGCAGGGAGTGTTGGCAGGGAGGTGAAGGATGAACTGGAACACCCTTCTCTTTGGCGTCTTCCCCTACATCGCCCTTACCCTGGCGGTGGCGGTCACCGTCTACCGCATGGTCTACAGGCCCTTTTCCGTCTCCGCCCAGTCCAGCCAGCTTCTGGAGCAAAAGCGCCTTTTCTTCGGCTCCATCGCCATGCACTGGGGGCTGGTCCTAGTCCTTTTGGGACACCTTCTGGCCCTTTTAATCCCCAAGGGGCTTCTCCTCTGGAACGCCGTCCCTTTGAGGCTTTACCTTTTGGAGATCACCGGGCTCGGCCTTGGGCTTTGGGCTCTGGTGGGCACCTACGTGCTCCTGGCCCGAAGGGTTTCCGTGGCCCGGGTGCGGGCGGCCTCCACCTCCATGGACTATGTGGTCCTGGTGGTGATCTTTGTGTCCGTCCTTTCCGGGGTCCTCACCGCCCTTTTCTACCGCTACGGAAGCTACTGGTTCCCTGCGGTCATGACCCCCTACCTCTGGTCCATCCTTACCCTACAGCCTAGGCCGGAACTCATCGCCGACCTGCCCTTCTGGACCCAGCTCCACGTCTTTAACTTCTGGGTCTTCCTGGCGGTATTCCCCTTCTCTCGGCTGGTCCACATCATCACGGTGCCCCTGGGCTACGTGGTGAGGCCTTGGCAGATCGTCATCTGGGTGCGCAAGCTGGCGAGGTGAACTATGGTCCACGATCCCATTCAACTGGAGAAAGAGCGTCCCGAACGGCTTCGGGTCCTTTGGCTTTCCACCCTCGGCTTCACGGTGATGTTTGCGGTGTGGCTGATGTTCGGGGTGCTGGGGGTGCCCATCCGCAAGGAGTTCGGCCTCACGGATGTGGAGCTTTCCTGGCTCTCGGCGGTGGCCATCCTGAACGGTTCCCTGTGGCGGCTTTTCGCCGGCATCCTCACGGACCGGTACGGGGGGCGGCTGGTCTTTACCCTCATGCTCTTCTTCACCGCCATCCCCGCCTATCTGGTGTCCCGGGCGGGAAGCTACCAGGAGCTTCTTCTTTACGCCTTCCTGGTGGGCTTTGCCGGGAACTCCTTCAGCGTGGGCATCGCCTGGAACTCCGCCTGGTTCCCCAAGGAGCAGCAGGGCTTTGCCCTAGGGGTTTTTGGGGCGGGGAACGTGGGGGCCAGCGTCACCAAGTTCATCGGGCCCGCCCTCATCGCTAGCGTTCCGGCTGCCGGGTACCTGGGAGGCTTAATCCCCGGGGGCTGGCGCTTCATTCCCTTCCTCTATGCGGTGCTCCTGGTGCTCATGGGCTTTCTCATGTGGTTCGGTACTCCCGGGCAGGATAAGCGTCCGGGGCAGGGGAGGCCTTTTCTTGAGATGTTAAGGCCACTTAGGTACGTAAGGGTCTGGCGCTTCAGCCTCTACTACGTGGTGGTCTTCGGGGCCTACGTGGCCTTGAGCGCCTGGCTTCCCAAGTACTACGTGGATGTCTTCGGCCTGCCCCTGCACGAGGCCGCCCTTCTCACCGCCCTTTTCATCTTCCCCGCAAGCCTCTTGAGGCCCCTTGGCGGCTACCTTTCCGACCGCTTCGGGGCTCGGCGGGTCATGTACTGGACCTTTGGCATCATCCTCCTGGCCTCGGGGGTTCTCATGATGCCGGAAGGGCACATCGTCCTCTACACCAAACAGGGGAGCAAGGAGGTCATGCAGTTCACCATGAACGTTTGGCTCTTTACCGCCTTGGTGTTCTGGATCGGTGTGGGGATGGGTGTGGGCAAGGCGGCGGTGTACAAGCACATCCCCACCTACTTCCCCAAGGACGTGGGGGCCGTGGGGGGATTGGTGGGATTGCTAGGGGCTCTGGGAGGCTTCTTCCTGCCGCCTCTTTTCGCCTACGCCCAGGCCTGGACCGGCCTGCCCCAGATGACCTTCTTCGTGCTCTTCATACTTGCCGCCCTCAGCTTCCTCTGGATGCACCTCACCGTCTTGCAGCTTCTGCAACAAGAGGCCAGGCACCTTAAAGACGAGTTTGAGTTGAAAGGAGACCGTCCATGCTGAAGGTAGCGAAGGGTACCTGGATCCCCGAGTGGAACCCCGAGGATCCCAAGCGCTGGGATTCCGCCTTGGCCTGGCGCACCCTCTGGATCACCACCTTTAACCTCACCCTGGCCTTCATCACCTGGTTCGTGGTAAGCGCCCTGGTGGTCCGGCTTCCCAAGGTGGGGTTTGAGCTTTCCACCCTGCAGCTCTTCTGGCTCACGGCCATGCCGGGGCTGGCGGGGGGGACCTTGCGCATCATCTGGACCTTCCTGCCCCCCATCCTGGGCACCCGGCATCTGGTGACCTTCTCCACCCTGCTCTTGCTCATACCCCTCCTGGGCTGGAGCTTCGCTGTTCAGAACACCCACACCCCCTACTGGGTTCTTCTCCTCTTGGCCTTCTTGGCGGGGATCGGCGGGGGGAACTTTTCCGGCTTCATGCCCTCCACCAGCTACTTCTTCCCCAAGCGCCTCCAGGGGACGGCCCTGGGGTTGCAAGCGGGCATCGGCAACTTTGGCGTTTCCGTGGTCCAGTTCCTGACCCCCTGGGTCATCGGCTTCGCCCTCTTCGGCTCCCTCCTGGGGGGTCCGCAGACCTTCACCCCCAAGCCCGGGGTTTCCCAGCCCATCTGGTTGCAAAACGCCACCTTCCTCTGGGTGCCCTTTGTGCTGGTGGGGTCTTTGCTGGCGTGGGTGTACTTAAGAAGCGTTCCGGTGCGGGCCAACCTTCGCGAGCAGTTTGACATCTTCCGCGACAAGCACACCTGGATCATGACCAGCCTCTACATCATGACCTTCGGCTCCTTCTCCGGGTTTTCCGCCATCTTTCCCCTTCTGATCCGGGAGGTCTACGGGAAGTTCGATGGGGCGCCCGATCCCTTGAAGTATGCCTTTTTGGGTCCCTTGGTGGGTTCTCTGGCCCGCATCGTTGCCGGGCCGATCTCCGATCGCTTTGGCGGGGCCATCGTCACCCAGGTTTCCGCCATCGGCATCTTCCTTTCCGCTCTCCTGGTCACCCTCTTCACCCGGCCCACTTCCTTGGAACAGTTCCCCTTCTTTGTCCTGGCCATGCTTCTGGTCTTCCTCTTCAGCGGGGTGGGGAACGCCAGCACCTTCAAGCAAATGCCCATGATCTTCCCGCCCAGGCAGGCGGGAGGGGTCATCGGCTGGACCGCGGCCATCGCCGCCTACGGCCCCTTCATCTTTTCCACCCTTGCCGGCTACACCCAGAAGGCCACGGGGGGTTTCACCGCCTTCTTCTATGGCCTCATGGTCTTCTACGCCTTGAACCTCTTCCTGAACTGGTACTACTACGCCCGCAAAGGGGCGGAGAAGCCCTGCTGAGGCCACCCCACCCTGGCAGAGCCAGGGTGGGAGCCCTGGTGAGGGCTTTCCCTAAGTTGGAAGGTCGGAAGGCATGCAATAGCGAGGGTGGGATAGGGAAAGCTCCCGGGCAAGGATGCCTTGCCCGGGTCTTCCCTTGACACAGGTCATGGCGGATAGGGCGAGGACGGGGGAAGCTTGGGCCATGGAGCTGGATGTGCGCACCCTACCCCCAAGGGAACGGCACCCTAGGATTTTTGCCCTCTTCGATGCCCTGAGGCCCGGGGAAAGCTTCGTTCTGGTCAACGACCACGACCCCAAGCCCCTTTACTACCAGCTCATGGCGGAAAGGCCTGGGCAGGTGGACTGGGCGTACCTGGAGGAGGGACCGGAGGTATGGCGGGTGAGAATCGGCAAGAGGTAGTCCGGCCCGAGATGAAGGTGGCCGAGGTTTTGCGGCGCTGGCCAGAGCTCCTCGAGGTCCTGGCGGAGGCAAGCCCCGCTTTCCAGAAGCTCAAAAACCCCCTTCTGCGCAGGACTATGCCCAACCTGGTCACCGTGGCCCAGGCGGCCAGGATCGGGGGGCTGGAGCCGGAGGAGCTGGTGGCCCGCCTCAACCGGGCCCTGGGGGTGGAGGCCAGGCCGGAGGTGCCGGTGGCCAAAGAAGGGGAAAGCCTCCTCGGTACCCCACCTCCCCCCTGGTTATCCGCTCCCGTGGGCTTCCACCTGGACGTGCGGCCCATTCTGGAGCAGGGAGGAGAGCCCTTCCAGGCCATCATGGCGGCGGCCCGGGAGGTGGGACCCGGAACGAAGCTGGTTTTGGAGGTGCTCTTTGAGCCCATTCCCCTTTACAAGGTCCTGGGAAAGCAGGGCTTTTTGGCCTGGTGCGAGCGGCTTGGGGAGAGGCACTACCGCGTTCACTTTTACCGCCAGGAGGTCAGGCAAGGGCAAGGGGTGGCCGCGGGCTCTGCTTCCTTAAGCGAGGAGGACTGGCGGGACTACCAGGCGGAGGTGTTCATCGAGGAGAACCTCGAGCCCCCCCTGCCCATGATGCGGGTCCTGGAGGCCTTGGCCGGGCTAAGGCCCGGGGAGAAGCTCCTGGTCCACCACGTGCGAAGGCCAGTGCACCTCCTCGCCCGCCTCGAGGAGGAGGGGCACGCCTACCTTCTCAAGGATCTGGGACCGGAGCAGGTGAAGATCCTGATCCGTAAGGGGGGCTAGGCCCTGGGGGCCGGTTTCCCGGGAGGGACCCGTGGGCTTTTGGCACTTCCTCTTCGTGCGGGCGGCCTTGGTTTACCTGATCTACACGGCCTTGCTGGGCACCCTCTTCTACCTCTTTCCCGGCCTTCAGGGGCCTTTTCGCCCCTCCCATGGGCATGCGGGGCTCGTGGGGTTCTTCCTGCAGATGGTGATGGGGGTGGCCTACTGGATGATGCCCAGGCCCGGGGGCCTGAGGCAGGATCGCCTCGAGGGGCTCACCTTCGTTCTTCTCAACGCCGGCCTGCTCCTAAGGCTCGTCCTCGAGCCCCTCTACCTCCTGGGCCAGGAGGGCCTGCGCCCTTGGCTTGGGCTTTCCGGTGGGCTTCAGCTTCTGGCCACCTTGGTCTTCGCCTTCGCCATGCATAGGCGGGTGGTCACGGGGGATATGCTGAGGAAAATGCGGGAGGAAAGGGAAAGGAGGGGAGGATGAAGCAGGTGTCCTCACGGCCTGAGGAAGCCCTTGTTCTGGATCTTCCGCCCGTGCCCGAGGAGGTCTTTGCCGACCTTCTCGCCTTTGGCGGGCTTGGGGAGGAGGAGAAGAGGGCCATGCGCCTGGATGCGGAAAGGCTCCTTGAGGAAGCGGCTTCCTTTGTGGCTGGGGTTTACGACCACCTAAGCCGCCACCCCGGTACCGCCCGGGCCCTGGGATGGGAGGGCAGGGTGCCGGAGGAGGAGCTTTACACAAGACGGGCCTTTTTCTCCGCCTGGCTGGCCCGCACCATCGGGGTGGACACCTCGGCGGAGTTCGCCCGGGAGGTGTACCGGGCGGGGCTCTGGCACGGGGGCTTGGGCCCCAAGGGGGCCCTGATCCCCCCTGAGTACGTGGGGCTTTCCTTTGCCCAGGTGGGGCGGTATGTGGCGGAGAGGGTGCGGGATGTGCGCCTCTGGCTCGTCTACCTGTCCGCCCAGGAGGAGGTGATGCGGAAGGGGTTTGACGCCGCCCTTGCCCTTAGGGAGGGGAAGGCTGCCGTGCGCTTTCAGGCCTTGGGCCTGGCCCACCCCGCCTTGCCCAGGCCCCTCGCCTTGCGGGCGGGAAGCGTGGGGGAAGCTCTCTTCAAGGTTTTTGCCGTGAACCCTGCCCTAAGGGACCTCGCCCTCGAGGCCCTGGCTGCCGAGGAGGAGGTGGGGCTTTGGCTGGAGCCCAAGACCCTCTGGCGGCTCAGGCCCCGCTGGACGGTGCTTCTCAACGGCCGGGATGTGCGCTACCTCGAGGGCCTGGCCACCCGGTTGCGGGAAGGGGACCTCCTCACCCTTCTGCCCCCGGGCCGCTGACCGCCCAGGGGGTGGCCATGACCTGGATCATGGCTAATCCCGAGCAACAGGCCCAGGATTATGGCGATGCTGGTCACCGCTCATAACCGCGTGATTCCCCTTTCCATCCCCGCCGGATTCGTCTTCCTGGGGGAGGTCTTTTTCCTGGCGGCAGGCCTCCTATTTGCCCTTCATCCCGAGGCCTTTGCCGTTCCCCGGCACCCTTTGGGCTTGGCCGGGGCCCACCTCTTCCTCCTGGGCTTCGGGGTGGGGGTGCTCCTTGGGGCCATGCACCAGCTTCTGCCGGTGGTCCTGGAGACTTCCCTTTACCGCCCGGAGTGGGGGTATCCGGTGATGGTTCTTTGGAGCCTGGGAGTAGTCCTCCTGGCCTCGGGCTTCGCCTGGGTTCCTTCCCTTGTGCCCTGGGGTGGGGGCTTGGTCCTGGTTGCCCTTCTTTTCTTCGCTTACCACGCCTACCTCACCTTCCGTCAGGCTCCCCGCTGGAACCGGGTGGCCACCGCCTTGGCCTGGGTGGTCTTCTACCTGGTCCTCACCCCCTTTCTAGGGCTTTTGCAGGCTCTTTCCCAGCGCTATGGTTTTTACGACCCGGAAAGGCTCACCTGGCACCTCCTTGCGGGCTTGGGCGGGGTTTTCCTCCTTTCCATCCTGGGCGTGGGCTACAAGCTCCTTTCCATGTTCACCCTCACCCACGGGGTGGACGAGCGGGTTCTGGGGCTTCTCCTCTTTGCGGCCAACTTTGGGCTCCTCGGTTTGGCCATGGGGGAGAGGCTGGGCTATCTCCTCCTTCTTCTTTCCTACGCCCTGGCCCTCTACGACACCTGGCGCATCCTCAAAAACCGCATGAAAAAAGCCCTGGATATCGGGGTGCGGCACTACCTCCTTGGCCTCCTCTTCCTGGGCCTGGTCCTCTTGGCCCTGCCCTTTAACCCCGTATGGGCGGCTCTTTGGTTTGCCTTGGGCTTCGTGGGGCTGGTGGTGACGGGGATGCTTTACAAGATCCTGCCCTTTCTGGTCTGGACCCACCGGTATGCCCCAAGGGCAGGGAAGGAAAAGGTGCCTCTGTTGAAGGAGATGCTTCCGGAAGGTGCGGGGTATGGGGCAGGGGCCTTGTTGGCCCTAGGGGCCTTCCTCGTTCCCCTCTTTCCCGGGGCGGGCTGGGTTTACCTCTTGGGGGTTTTCCCCCATGTTTATGCCCTTTGGGAGGTGATGCGGCGATGAACCCTTTGGAAGAACAGGCGTGGAACCTCTTGCGGACGGTTTATGACCCAGAGCTGGGCCTGGATGTGGTCAACCTGGGGCTTATCTACGAGCTAAAGGTGGAACCCCCCAGGGCCTACGTGCGCATGACCCTCACCACCCCGGGCTGCCCCCTGCACGACAGCATGGGGGAGGCGGTGCGCCAGGCCTTGAGCCGCATCCCAGGCATAGAGGAGGTAGAGGTGGAACTCACCTTTGACCCCCCTTGGACCCCTGCCCGGCTTTCCGAGGAGGCCAGGAGGCTTCTGGGCTGGATTTAGGGAAGGGGAGGTTCCTCCCCAGCTACCAGCCGCAGAAAGGCTTCCACCACCTCGGGATCAAACTGCTTGCCGGCTTGCTCCTGGATGTAGGCTAAGGCCTTTTCCCGGGGCCAGGCCTTCCGGTAGGGGCGGTCGGAGGTAAGGGCGTCGTACACGTCCACCACGGCGAAGATACGGGCGGAAAGGGGAATCTCCAGGCCCTTTAGCCCCCTGGGGTAGCCGGAGCCATCCCAGCGCTCGTGGTGGCAGTAAGGGATCTCCAGGGCTTTCTTGAGGAAGGGGATGCCGGAAAGCCACTCGTAGGCGTAGACGGGGTGCTTCTTCATAACGGCCAACTCCTCCTCGGTGAGGGGGCCAGGCTTTAGAAGGATGCTGTCGGGAATGCCAATTTTGCCCACATCGTGGAGGATGGCCCCGCGCCGGATGTGCTCCAGGTCCTCCTCCGGCACCCCCAAGGCCCGGGCCAGGCGCAGGGTAAGCTCCGTGACCCGCTCGGTGTGGCCTGCAGTTTCCTGGTCCCTTAGCTCCACCGCCTTGGCCCAGCCCCAGAGGGTGAGGTCGTAGGCGGCTTCCAGCTCCCGCTGGCTTTTCAGAAGCTCCTGGAAGGTAAGGGCGTTATCCAGGGCCACGGCTCCCTGGCCAATCAGGGCTTCCAGGAACTCCTCCTCCTCGGGGGAGAGATCCCAAGGCCTCCGGGTGAAGGCGGCCAGGACGCCAAGGAGCCGTCCTTTGGCGAAGAGGGGGTAGGCCTTTTCCGCCACCAACCCTTCCCTCAGGGTGAACTGGGCGTCGGCCCCGGGGTCTTGGGCCAGGTTGGGGACGAAGACGGTCTCGCCGGAAAGGACCGCTTGCCCGATATGCCCCTGGCCTAGGAGAAGGCGGTGCGGGACCCCTTTCGTGGGGGTGTAGAACCCCCTAAGGCCCCGGAGCTCCAGGGTTTTTTCCCGGGGGTTATAGAGGAAGAGGGCCGCGGCATCCAGGGGAAGGCGCATCACCTGGTTGAAGAGGACCTCCAGGGTGGGGTCCAGGTCCAAGGAGGCCGCGATGGCTTGGTCCACAGCCCTCAAGGCCTCCAGCTGCTCCACCCGCCGGGCCAGCTTGCGCCGTAGGCTCGCCCGACGCACGGCGTTGCCTATGGCCTCGGCCACGAGAAGCACCCGTTCCACCTCGGCGGGGGTGGGGGTGCGGGGATGAGGCCAGGCCAGGGTTAGGGTTCCCACCACTTCCTTCCCCGCCAGGAGGGGGGCCACCACCCCACTCCATCCTTCCGGGACCAAGGGCCTGGCCCCGGGGCGCACCCGGGGATCGTGCTTCAGGTCCTGGCTCACCACCACCTCTCCCCGGAAGGCCCGGGCCACCAGGCCCTCTCCGGCAAGGGTTTCCGGGGTGGGAATCTCCTTAAGCCAGCCCCGGCTTGCGGCTTCCTCCAGGCGTCCTGTTTCGGCATCGTAGAGGAGGATGCTCCCCACAGGGGCTTCCAGGGCCTTAAGGGTTGCCTCCAAAGCAGCCTCCATCATCTCCTTTAGCTCCTCGCTTCGCCGGAGGGCCACGCTCACCTGGGCGAAGGCCTCGAGGGCCAGTTCGCGCTCCTTGGCTTCGGTGATGTCCAGCCCCACACCTAAGACGGCGGGCTTACCGCCAACCTCCACCCGGGCGGCGGAGTAGTCCAACCAGCGCACCTCTCCCCCTTTGGTGAGGATGCGGAAAGTGTAGCGACTGGGAGGATTCTCCCCTCGGATCCGGGCAAGGCCTCGCTCCCGCACTAGGCTCCGGTCGGCAGGGTGGACGAATTCCCAGATGGGGCGGCTTGCGAGTTCCTCCCGGGTGTAGCCGGTGAGGCGCATAGCTTCCTCGTTGGCGAAAGTGAGGCGTTCTTCCTGCCACATGAGGATCAGGGCGGGGGCGGTTTCCGCCAGGGTGCGGAAGAGGGCCTCGGATTCCCTTAGGGCTCGTTCCCGGGCCTTTTCTTCGGTGACATCCCGCTTGATGGCGATAAAGTGGTGGATCTCCCCGTTTTCCCGCACGGGGGTTATGGTCATGCGCTCGGTGTACAGGGTGCCGTCCTTGCGCCGGTTCACCAGTTCCCCTGTCCACACCCTTCCGGAGAGGATAGTGTCCCAGAGGTTTTTGTAGAAGGCCTGGTCCTGAACCCCGGATTTTAAGATACGGGGGTTTTTCCCCAGGGCTTCCTCCAAGGTGTAGCCGGTGAGCCGGGTGAAGGCAGGGTTTACCCACTCGATCTGCCCCGAGCGGTCGGTGAGGACCACGGCTTCGTGGGCAGCTTCCAGGGCGTTTTGCAAGAGGCGCATGGTGGCCTCAGCCTGGAGGCGTTGGGTCACGTCCAGGGCTACCACCAGCACCGCAGGTCTCTTTTCCCATTCGATGAGGTGGGAGAAGATCTCCACCTGGATCTCCCGCCCATCCTTGAGGCAGTGGGTCCAGGGGCCGGAGTGTTGCAGGGGAGGCCTTGGGCTTCTCAGGTCCTGGAGAAGTTTGGGACGTTCCCGCTCGGGGCGGATGTCCAGGATGGTTAGGGTGAGGAACTCCTCCCGGGTGTAGCCGTACTTCTCCACCGCGGCGTGGTTGACCTCCAGGAAACGCAGGGTTTCCAGGTCGTACACCCACATGGGGAGGGGGTGGGCGTGGAAGAGAAGGCGGAAGCGAGCCTCCTGGGCCTCGAGGGCTCTACGAGCCTCTACTTCCCGGCTAACATCCTCGGTGTATCCGGTGAGGTGGTGGGTTTCCTCGTCGTAGTACAGGCTATGCTTGAGCCAGCGCCACTGGCTCGGGTCGTTTGGGTCCAGGAAGAAGCGGAAGGTTACCTCCTGCACGGTGCCCGGCTGGGCGATGGCCCTGTGAAAAGCTTCCGCCAGAAGGTCCAGGTCCTCGGGGTGGATGTGCTTTAAGTAAAGCCCCGGATCTTGGAAAAACGCTTCCAGCGGGTAACCGGAACGTGCCGCCTGCGGTCCAAGGTAGAGGATGGGGGCGCGGAGGGGGTCCTCGCCCGGGGATATCAAGATCTGCCAGGGAACGCCGGGCAGGGTTTCCAAGAGGTCCTTGAAGCGGTGGTGTTGGGCTTCCAGGTCCCTTTTGAGCCGAACCTCCTCGGTTTCGTCCCGGATGTTCAGGACAATGCCCTGAACTGCAGGGTCATTTAGGAGGTTTCTCCCCCAGACCCGTACGTACCGCACCCCGCCCTGCTGGTCAAAGATGCGGAGGCTGTACTCGCGGGTAGCCCCGGGGTGGCAGACGAGGTCCTCCAGGGCTGCCTCGGCGTAAAGGCGGTCCTCGGGGTGGACAAAGGAGAGGATGGGGATCCGCTCCCGGGTGTACCCAAAGGGGTCATACCCCAGCACCTGGTCCACGTTGGGGGAGGTATAGCGCATGTACCCTTCCGCATCGATGATGTAGATGAGCTCGTGGCTGTTTTCCACCAGGGCCCTGAAGCGGTTTTCCGAGGCCTCTAGGGCTTTTCGCCTCTGCGTTTCCGTGTACTCCTGGGCCTTGGCCAGGAGGTAGACCAGCAGGATGGAGAGGACGGCGAAAATAGCTTCCTTAATGGAGTGTTGCCGGGTGAGGGTGGTCAGGTCCTGGGCTCTGAGGTGCAAAAATCGGTCGCCCACGAGGATCCAGAGGAGGGCGAAGAGGCTGTAGATGAAAACAACCCTAGATGGGCTGAGTTTCATTCCGCTCCATTATAAGCGGTCAGGCCTACCGAGAAGGTAGCCCTGCCCCAAGGGAAAACCAAGGTTCTTTAAGTAAACCAGAATGGTTTCGTCCTCTATCCCCTCGGCGATGGCCTGTAGCCCCAGGGCCTGGGCCAAGGCTAAGACCGCCCCCACCACCCGGGCGGCGGGGCTTTGGGGGTCGGGCGGGATGCCCAGGCGCTGGGTGAAGGCCTGGCCCAGCTTGACCCCGTCCACGGGGAGCTCGGCCAAACGCTCCAGGCTGGAGTAGCCTGAGCCGAAGTCGTCCAGGAAGATGCTTATGCCCAGAGCCTTGAGGGCCTCGAGGGCCCGGGTGGCATCCCTGCCCCGCTCGTCGGGGATCAGGGTGGTTTCCGTGATCTCCAACACCAGGCGGCCAGGGGGACAGGAAGCTTCCTCCAGGACTTCCGCCACCCGAAAGGCATAGGTGGGGTCCAGGAGCTCCTGGGGGCTCACGTTCACATGCACCTTCAGGCCGTGCCGGTCCAGTTCCCGGCAAGCCTGGCGGAGGACCCACTCGCCCAGCTCGGGCATGAGGCGGTGGCGTTCCGCCAGGGGGATGAACACGGAAGGCGGGGCCAGGCGCCAGCGCACGAGGGCCTCGAGGGCCACCCGCTTCCCCGTGCTCAGGTCCACGATAGGCTGGTAGGCCAGCCACAGGCCTTCTCCCCGCTCCAGGTCCTGCCTTAGCGCCTCCAGGAGGTTCATTTCCTGCCGGAGGGCTTCTTGCAACTGGGGTTCGAAGAAGGCCAGCCGGTCCTTACCCTCCCCCTTGGCCCGGTAGAGGGCCAGGTCCGCGCGCTTGAGAAGTTCCCCCGGGGAAAGGCCAGGCTCCCCCAGGGCAATGCCCAGGGAGGTGGAGAGGTGGTAGAGCCGTTCTCCCATGGCGATGGGGATACGGGCTACCTCCAGAAGCCTTTCGGCGATGCGCACGGCCTCGGAAGGAGTTCTAAGGCCCGTGAGGAGGACCAGGAACTCGTCCCCTCCCTGCCGGGCCACCAGGTCCCGGGGGCGGAGGGCGGCCCGCAGGCGGGCGGCTATGACCCGAAGCACCTCGTCCCCGGCGGCGTGCCCGTCCAGGTCGTTCACCAGCTTGAGCCCGTCCAGGTCCAGGTACATGATCGCCAGGTGCGGGCCCTCCTCCTTGAGGGCTTGGGCGAGCTTTTCCAGGAAGAAGAGGCGATTGGGCAGGCCCGTTAAGGGATCGTGGTAAGCCAGGTGCTGGATCCGGCCTTCCAGCTCTAGCCTTCTCAGGAGGAGGCCTAGCTGGCTGGCGAAGGCCTGGGCCAGCTCCAGGTCCAGAGGGGTGAAGGCATCCTCCCGCTCGAAGTTGTCCAGGTACAGGAAGGCCTTGCGCTCCCCCGCCAGGTACACGGGGACGGAGAGGATGGCCTTGATCTCCCGAACCCGGCCGGCCTCCTCCATGACCTTCCGCCTTGGTTCGTCCAGGCGGGCGTTGAAGCGTTCCAGGTCCTTCCAGGTGAAGACCTGGGCTCCCTTGTGGTCCGTGAGGGAGAGGGGTTCCTCGGGGCGGAGGCACACCTGGCGAAGGGCCTCCAGGTCGTACCCTTGGGCGGCGACGAAGTGGTAGCAGCCATCTTCCAGGAGGACGGTGACGCTTCCTGCCTGGGCCGCGGGGACTGTTTCCAAGGCAGCCTCGAGGATCAAGCCAAAGATAGACTCGGAAAGCCCCTCGGCCATAAGGGTTTCGTAGACCCGGAGGAGGTTGTTGCGGAAGAGGTTCCAGCGGGCTTCCCGGGCCTTTGCTTCCTTCCGCTCCGTCACATCCACGCCTAAGGCTAAAACCTCCAACGCCTCCTGGCCTGGGCCAGGCACCGCCAAAAGGGTCCACTCTACCGCCCAGTCTTTCTCGGTGAAGAAACTACGGGGCCGGCCTGGAGCTTTCAGGACTTCGGCCACCGGCAGGGTAAACCCGTGGGGAAAGGCCCTCCTAAAGGCTGGGTTAGCGTAGAGCAGATGGCCCTCCTTGTCCAGGCGGGCCAGGTAGAAGGGGGAGGACTCGAGAAGGGTTTCCAGCCAGCGCTCCCTTTCCCAAAGCTCCAGGGTCCGGGCCAGGGCCTCGGCCACCAGGCGCAGGAAGGCCTCCTCTTCGGGGGCGAACTCCCTTATCCTCTGGCAGTCGTCCACTCCCAGGAACCCCCAGAGCCTTCCCTCCACCCATATGGGCACCACCAGGAGGCTTTGGATCCCCTGGGCCTCGAGGAGGGGCCGCTCCTCCTCGGGGAAGGAGGCCACGGGCCCCGCCACCGCCCGGTCCTCCAGGAAGCGGTCCAGCCAGCGCCCGTAGCCTTTTTCCCGCACGGGGAGGTTTTGCAGCTCAGGATTCTGGATCTGAGGGGTGGTGTCGGGCCCCGCCCACTCCGAGAGCTGGCTGGCGTACCAGATGCCCTGGCGCTCCTCGAGGCGAAAGAGGTAGGCCCGATGGGCCCTAAGGGCCCGGCCCACCTGCTCCAGGGCCTGGGGTAGCCCCTTAATCCCCTGGCGCAGCAGGGGAAGAAGGGCTTGGGATGGGCCTAGGCCCCAGCTCCTGTCCATGGCTAGGCCTGGTCCAGTATACAGCTATTTGGCGGAGGTTCAAGCCACCATGACCTGGCCACAGGCCTTGGCCTCGTACATGCGGGTATCGGCGGCGCAGAGAAGCTGGTCCGGGGTGCTGCCGTCCTCGGGGTAGCTGGCCACCCCGATGTTCACCCCCAGGCAGAGGCCGTTAAAGCAAAGGTCCTGGATGGCCTTGGCATAGCGAAGGGCGGCCGCCACCGCTCCTCTCTTGGGGGTGTGGGGGAAGATGGCGGCGAACTCATCCCCGCCCCAGCGGAAGAGGCGGTCGCCGTTGCGCCTTTCCCGTTCCAGCACCTCGGCCACCTTCATGAGGGCCGAATCCCCCACGGCGTGCCCCAGCCGGTCGTTCACCGCCTTGAACCCCTTAAGGTCCAGGACCGCCAGGGAAAGGGGGTAGCCGTAGCGCTCGGCCCGTTTGAGCTCCTCTTCCAAAAAACGGTCAAAGGCCCTGCGGTTCCCGAGGCCGGTGAGGTAATCGGTCAGGGCGGATTCCTCCAGGAGCCTGCGGGTGCGGCTTTCGTGAAGCAGGCTGGCCAAGGGGGCGGCGAAGAAGCGGGCGGCCTCCAGGGAATCCTCGCCAAAGGCCCCGGGGTCGTGCAGGTTGTCCAGGTTCAGATAGGCCAGCACCTCCCCCTTGTAGGGAATGGGCAGGCAGAGGTTGGCCTTGATCTCCTGGGCTTTGCCTGCGGAGTCGATCACCTCGGGTGGGGCGGTTTGGTGGCTGATCTCGGCGATGGGCCGCTCTTCCACGCTCATGATGCGGGGCTCCCCCTGAGCCGCCCGTTCCGCTCCCAGGCCGTACCAGAGAAGCTGGTCCTCCTGGCTGAAAGTGACGGTTTGCAGCCCCTCGAGGTCATAACCCAAGGCTGCCTTGTAACGATAAGCTCCTTCCTCCCACACCAGAAGGCTTCCTGCTTCCGAACCCGGCACCTGGCGGACGGCTTCTTCCAGGATGCGTCCGTAGAGTTCTTCGGGAGGTTTCTCCAAAAGCTCCAGGAAAAGCTGGTTAACGCTTTCGTGCCGGGCCTTCTCCGTGAGCCGCTCCATCCCCAGGCCCAGGGTGCGGCAGGCCAGGAGGAGAAGTTCCACCTCCGCTTTGCGCCAAAGGCGCTCCTCCTTCTTTCCCAAAACCAGCACCCTCCGGCTCCTTGGGGCCTTGGGGGAGGGAATGGGCAAGGCCGCCAGGGTGCGCCAGTCCAGGGCCTTAAGCGGGGGTATGGCCTGGGGTTCCTCCGCGTAGCGGGCGGTGAAGAGGGGGCTTTCCCGATGGTAGACCTGCCAGGCTAGACCTTGCCCATAGGGAAGGCCTTCCCTTAGCACCTGGAGCAGGGCGGGTTCCTCCACACCCTGGTGGGCCAGGGCCTCCATACGGGCCCCCCGGGCTTCCCAAAACGTACCGGTTTCCAGATCTAGGGCCTGGAGGAGGAGGGCCAGGGCTTTCTCCACCGCTTCCTTCAGGGTGGTGGCGCTTTGCAGGCGTAAGGAAAGCTCGCTTAATAGCCTTCGTTCCTCCAGGTCGGCAAGCCGGTCCAGCTGGAGGCTTACCGCCTGGGCGAAGCGCTTCAGCCCTTCCGCTTCTTCCAGGGTGAAAGGGTAGGGGCGTTCCAGGTTGAGCACGGCCACCACCTCGCCCCGCTCCCAAAGGGGGAGGGCCAACTCGGAGAGGGTGTGGACACCCGGTGCGGGAATGTAGCCTGGCTCCTTCCGTACGTCGGGCACGTGGACGGGCTGGGCCTCCCGGAGGACGCGGCCCAGAACTCCCGTGGCCGGTACCTCCTCCAGGGCCAGGGGGGGGACGCTGGCAAGAAGGCGGAAGCCTTGACTGGTGGGTACCCAAACCCCCACATGCCCCCCGGCTCCGAGGGCAGCCAGGCGCTTGGGAAGGCTTTCCAGAAGGGCCTGGCGGCTTTCCGCTTGGGGCAGGGCCTCGAGGGCCTCGGCTAAAAAGCGCTGGCTTTTAGCTAAAGCCTTGGCCTGGCGGTGGGCCTTTCTCAGGCTTTCGCCAATGCCGTGGGCCAGCCAGGCGGAAAGGAGAAGAAGGGCTGCGGCCATGATATTGAACCCGGGGAAGAGAAGAAGAAGGAACGTGGAAACCCCAGAAGCCAGGAGTCCCCATCCCAGGCCATACATGCTGGTGGTGGAGGCGGTGAAGATCATGAGCCACGGCAAAATATAGGGGTCCGTGTAACCCAAGATTCCTGCCAGGAGCCCCAGGAGGATGGAGCCCAAGGCGATTGCGGGGTAGGGCAGAGCCATGTTTGCCCTATCCTAAACAGGAATCAATACTTTGCCTAGGGGGTGGGGGCCAGGGCCAGGTAGCCCAGGGCTCTTTGGGCCGCTTTACGGCCAGAGCGCACCACCTCGGGGAGGCCGACCCCCTCCAGGTAGTTCCCCGAAAGGAAAAGGCCCGGGGCCTTGAGAAGGCTCATTTCCAGCCTTTCCATGCGCTCCAGATGCCCCACCCGGTAGGCGGGCATGCCCTCGGGGAAGCGGAAGACCCAGGTGCGCTCCGCTCGCACCTCCTGGCCCAGGAAACGGCGGAGGTCCTCCAGGGCCACCCGAGCAAGCTCCGCCTCGGAAAGCCGCGCTACCTCCCCGGAAAAGTAGGCCCGCACCAGGCTGAACCCCTCCGGGGCCCTCCCGGGCCATTTCTGGTGCGTCCAGGTAAACCCCCTGGCCCTGTAGCCCTCCCCCTTGGCGATGAGGAGGCCATGCCCCGCTACGGGAAGTGCTTCCTTAAAGGCCAGGCTCACCGTGGCCGCCGGGGTGTGGGGAATCCCCTTGAGAAGGGCGGTGGCCTCGGGGAGGAAGGGCCTTAGCAGGTGGGCCGCCACGGGGGCGGGGGTGGCCAGAACCACTGCCTCCACCTCCAGGGGTCCCCTGGGGGTGTGGAGGCGGTACCGGCCACCCAGGGGCTCGAGGGCTAATAAAGGGGTGGCCAGGAGGATTCTTTCCGCCACCTCCTCGGCAAGCTTCCGCGTTAGGGCGGAAAGCCCCTCCTGGAAGGAGAAGAACAGGCTTCCCCCCTCCCGGCTCCCCCGCGTTCTTTTCGCCCGCATGGCCCCCAGGATGAGGCTTCGGTGCTTCCGCTCCAGGTCCAAAAGCTGGGGGAAGGCCGCTCGCATGGAGAGCTCCTCGGGTTCCCCTCCATAGATGCCTCCCGCCAGGGGTGCCACCAGGGCGGCGAAGACCTCGGGGCCAAGCCTCCGTTCCACGAACTCCTTCAGGCTCTCGTCCTCCTTGGCCCCCCGGGGGAGGAAAAGGTCGTATAGGGCCCTGAGCTTCCCGGAAAGGGAGAGGAGGGAGGTGCGGTAAAGGCCCTTGAGGTCCCCGGGCACGATCTGCAAAAGCCCCTCGGGGAGGGGATGGGCTTTACCCTTGCGCAGGATCCACGCTGCGGGTTTGGCGGGGAGGGTCCCTATGGGCGTGAGGCCGAAGCGCTCCCCTAACTCCAGGACCTCCTTCTTGTAGCGCACGCTGGCGTCCGGCCCCCCTTCCACCAGGAAGCCCTCCCCCTTGTGGGTGCGCACCTTGCCCCCCAGGCGGGGGCCTGCCTCCAGGAGGAGGAAGTCCACCCCCGCCTCCTTCAGGGCCAAGGCGGCGGAAAGCCCTGCCCATCCTCCTCCCACCACGGCTACCTGAGCCACGCTACCTCCACCAGCTCCTTAAGCACCTGGATGTAGTCCAAATCGGCGTTGAGGCTCCGGGCCCGGATGAGCCTTAGTCCCACCTCCTGGGCGGTGGCCTGGGCCTCGAGGTCCAGGTCGTAGTAGACCTCCAGGTGGTCGGCCGGGAAGCCCACCGCCTGGACCACCACCTCCTCAAAGCCCTCCTCCCTCAAGGACTTAAGGTGCTCGTTGATGTCGGGGCCGAGCCAGGGCTCGGGGGTGCGCCCTGCGGACTGGTAGGCCACGCTAAACCGGGGCAGGGCAAGCCTCTTGGCGATGAGCTCCGCCGTCCTCTCCACCTGCCGGGGGTAGGGGTCGCCCCGTTCCACCGCCGAGAGGGGGATGGAGTGGGCGGTGAAGACGTAGGCGGCCTTCCTGGGCTCTTTGAGCCGCCATATGGCCTCCTCCAGCCTCCTGGCGTAGGCGGCGATCAGGCTGGGATGGGCCTCGTAGCTTTCCACCCAGACCATCTCGATGGGCTCGGGGAGGGACTTTAGGGCGGCTTCCACCTTCTCCTGGTACTCCGCCACGCTCCTTAGGGAGTAATGGGGGGCGGCCACGATGGCCACCGCCCGCCTCACCCCATCCTCGTGCATGGCGGCGAGGGCCTCCCCGATGGAGGGATGCCAGTGCTTGGTGCCCACGTAGACCCGGGCCGGCCCCTGGGGGATGCGGGGGCCGAAGGGGCCCAGGAGGCGCTTGGGGTAGGCGGGGGCCTCGAGGTTCAAAAGCGCCTGGAGCCTGATGGCCTGGACCAGGGTGATCTCGTTCAGGGGGCTTTTGCCGATGGCGTGGTAGCGCTCTTCCAGCTCCCTCACCAGCTCCTCGGAAGGACGCCTTCCTCGGCGGATGTCCGTGTAGTAGGGTTCGATCTCTTCCGGGGTGTAGGGGGTGCCGTAGGCCATGAGGAGTACGTTCATGCTGCTTCCTCCTTTTCCTTGAGGAGTTCTACCACATAGCGCACGTGTTCCACCGGGGTGCCGGGCAGGATCCCGTGGCCCAGGTTGAAGATGTGCCCGGGCCGGCCAGCGTTTTCCGCAAGGATCCTTTCCACCTCCCGCCGGATCACCTCCTTGGGGGCGAAGAGGACCACGGGGTCCAGGTTGCCCTGAATGGGGGTTTCCCCCAGCGCCTCCCGGGCCCAGGGAAGGGGGGTGTGGTGGTCCAGGCCGATCACGTCCCCTCCGGCCTCCTGCATCTCCTTAAGAAGGCCCATGGTCCCCACCCCGAAGTGGATCACGGGCACCCCAAGGGATCTTAGCTCCTGGAAGAGCCTGGCCATGTGGGGCTTCACGTACCGCCGGTAGTCCGCAGGGGATAGGGCCCCCACCCAGGAGTCGAAGACCTGGAGGAGATCAGCCCCTGCCTCCACCTGGGCCTTCAGGTAGCGGGCCATGGCCTGGGTGAGCTTGGTGAGAAGCCGGTGCCAGAGGGCTTCCTCCCGGTACATGAAGGCCTTGACCTCCTTGAACTGGCGGCTCGGCCCGCCCTCGATGAGGTAGCTGGCCAGGGTGAAAGGAGCCCCGGCAAAGCCGATGAGGGGCACCTTAAGCTCCCTTTTCAGAAGGCGGATGGTTTCCAGCACGAAGGGCACGGCCTCTTCCGGCTCCAGGGGCCTTAGGGCCTCCACCCCCTTGGGATCCCGGATGGGCCGGTGGATGACGGGGCCTTTGCCCTCCACAAGGTCCAGCTCCACCCCCATCCCGTAGAGGGGGGTGGTGATGTCCGCAAAGAGGATGGCGGCATCCACCCCAAGCTGTTTCACTGGAAGAAGGGTCACCTCGGCGCAGACCTCGGGGTTCTGCACGATCTCCGGTAGGGTGTAGCGCCGCCTGATCTCCTGGTACTCCTTCTGGTAGCGCCCCGCCTGCCGCATGAACCAGACGGGGGGCCTCGAGGTGGGCCTGCCCCGGGCCGCCTGGAGGATGAGGTCGTTCACGCCCTCCATGCTAGCATGGGGCATGCGCTTCCTTTTTTTCCTCCTAACCTTAAGCCTAAGCTTATCCCCCTTTGCCCGGGCCCAGGAAGACCCCGTGGTGGCCCAGGTGGGGCCCGAACACATCACCAAAAGCCAGTTTGAGCTCCGCTTTGGCCTCTTCGCCAGAAGCGCACTCCGGCAGCTTGGCCTCCCCGACTCGGAGGAAACCCGCGCCCTCCTGGCCCAGTACCGGGCCCCTTACCTGGAGGCCCTGGCGGAGGAACGGGCGCTTCTCTTGCTGGCCAGGCGCCAGGGGTTCTGGCCCCTGCCCGACAGCGTGGAGGCCCGGGTGGCGGAGCTCATGAAGGCCTTCCCCGAGGAGGAAGCCCTGCGGAAGGCCCTGGAGGGGGCAGGGGTGCCCGACCTGGCCACCTACCGCACCCTCCTGGCCGAGGCCATGGCCCTAGAGGCCCTGGAAGCCCATTACCGCACGGAGCTTAAGGTTTCCCCAGCGGCCCTGAAGGCCCTCTGGCTCCTTTCCCCGGAGTACCGCCACCCCACCCTCTACTGCGCCCGGCACATCCTGGTGCCCACCCTCGAGGCGGCCAAGGAGGTCCTGGCCCGCCTGGCCAAGGGGGAGGCCTTCGCCCAGGTGGCCAAGGAGGTGTCCCAGGACCCGGGCTCCAAGGAAGCCGGGGGGGACCTGGGCTGCGAGCCGGAAGGCACCTACATCCCCGCCTTTGAAAAGGCCCTGCTGGCCCTGAAGCCCGGGGAGGTTTCCCCTCCCGTGGGGACGGAGTTTGGCTTCCACGTGATCCTCTTGGAAAGGCTGGTACCCCCGGGCCGCTACCCCTTGGAGGAGGTGGCGGAGGAGCTGGCCCAGGGGGTGAAGGACAAGGCCTGGGAAAGGCTGGTCCGGTTCCTGATCCGCCCCTATCCCATCACCCTTTTCCCCGAGCGCCTATAGGGTTAGGAGGAGGGCCGCATCTCCCCTTGGGGCAGGGGCCAAGGCCAGGGCTTCCCTGAGGGTGTAGATGCCGCTTTGCCCCTCAAAGGTGAGGCCCAAAAGCTGGCCGTTCAGCATGGGGTTCAGGAGGAGCCGGAGGTGTTCCCGGCCCACGAGCCTTTCCTGGGCGGAAGCCCTCCAGACCTCTCCTTCCCTTCGGGATCTATCCCAGGGCCAGGGGCGGTCCCAGGGGGCGGGGTTGGCGGAGGGTTGCAGGAGAACCTCCGCTCCCAGGGCGTCCAACCGGGCCAGGTACCGCTCAAAAAAGCCGTCCAGGCAGATGAGGATGCCTACCCTGCCCGCCTGGGTTTCCACCAAGTGGGGGCCGAAGGTGCCCCGCCTGAGCCAGCGCTCAGGGGGCGTGAGTTCCACCTTGGGCACCTGGGCCAACAAGCGGCCTTCGGGGTTGAAGAAAAGGGCAAGGTTCTGGAAAAAGAGCGTGCGAGCGAACCGTCCTCGGGCCAGCTCCTCCTCGTAGGGCGGGGAGAGCAGGGTGCCCGCCAGAAGATAGGTGCCGAAGGCTCGGGCGGCTTCCGCCATCACCTCCCGGAAAACCCCGTAGGCCCGCTGGGCCCGCCTCCAGGGGAGAAGGGGGTTTTTCAGGAGGTCCCTGGGATGGAACCCCCCTTCCAGGTGGAGGAGGAGGGGAAGCCCAAAGAGCTCCGGGAAGGCGGCCAGGCGGGGAAAGGGGGTGCCCTCGAGGCTTTCCAGCAAGGAGAAGACCCGCTTCCGGAAGGCCTCCTCCGTGCGGTAAAAGTCCGGCTTGACCTCCGCCTGGATGGCCAAGAGGGTGCGGAAGGGCACCCCTTTAGTCTAATGCCCCAGGACCAGGTTCTGGCCCAGGATGAAAACCCCCATGACTACCATAAAGAGGGCAAAGCTCCGCTTCAGGCTCTCCTGGGGCAGACGCACGGAAAGCCACCCTCCCAGAAAGCTACCCAGGGTGCCCACAGCGATGAAGAGAGAGGCTACGGCATAATCCATCCTGAGGCCATACTGGGGCAGGAGGTGGAGGTACTTATAGAACCCGGTGAAGGAATTTAGGGCGATGATGAGGAGACTGGTTCCCACCGCCAGGTGCATGGGAAGCCCCCCCAGGAGGAGCAAGGCGGGTACGATGAGGAACCCTCCTCCCACCCCCACGAACCCCGTAAGGGCCCCTATGAAAAGGCCATCCACGACGATCCTCCAGGCCTTCCGTTGCTTCGGGGTACCGGCTAGGGGTTTGGGCCGGGCCATGAAGTAGGCGGCTAGGAGCATGACCAAAGCGAAGGTGAGAAGCTGCACCTGCCCCGAGACGAAGTGGGAGATCCAGGCCCCCAGGTAGGTGCCCGCCATGCCCGGGAGGCCGAAGAAGAGCACGTTGCGCCAGTCCACCAGGCCCCTCAGGGCGTAGGGCAAGGCTCCCAGAAGGGCGATCCCCCCCACGATGAGGAGGCTTTCGGCGAAGGCCTGCTTGGGAGATTCTCCCAAGAGGTAGACCAGGGTGGGTACGGTAAGGATTGCCCCTCCCGAGCCCAGAAGCCCCAGGGAAAGCCCGATGAGAAGAGCACCTAATAGGGCCAGGCTCATCGTTCCACCGGAAGGCCCGCGCTCATCCAGGCGTAAGTGCCCCCCTCGAGATTGTACAGCCTTTCCCCAGGGAAGCCCTGGCCCACCAGGAAGTCCGCCGCCACCCCTGAGCGGTTGCCGGAGTTGCAGACCAGGAGGATGGGCCGGTCCTTGGGCAGGTCCTTAAGCCTTTGCGGCAGAGAAGAGAGGGGGATGTTCACCGCCCCGGGCACGTGCCCTTCCACATACTCCCAGGGTTCCCGCACGTCCACCACCAAGGCTTCCTGCAAAAGCTTTTCCGCCTCGTGGGGGCCCACTTCCTGGTAAGGCGTGGCGGCGTAGCCCACCTCCACCGGGCTGGTGTCCACGGGGAGCCCTGCCCTGTACCAGCGGACGATGCCCCCCTCGAGGTTGTAGATGTTCCCGTAGCCCTGGGCGGTGAGCCAGGCGGTTGCCTGCCAGGAGCGGTTTCCCGTACGGCAGTAGAGGACCACGGGCCGGTCCTTGGGGATCTCCCCATAGCGGGCCATGAACTCGGAAAGGGGCAATAGACCTGCCCCGGGAATCCGGGCCTGGGCGTACTCCTCCACCTCCCGCACATCGATGAACGCTACGCCCTGGTCGTAGAGCTTCTTGGCTTCCTCTGGGCTCAGGTCCTTGACCTCGGCTTCGTACATGGTTACCTCCTTGGGATGTTTGGGGAACTGGGGCAGAACCCCAGTTCCCCGGCGCTACACTCAGGCGCTTACCAGCTCCTCGCCCTTTTCCACCGGGAAGCCGGCTTCCTGCCAGGCCCTAATCCCCCCGGTGAGGTTCAGGGCGTTCCTGAAGCCATGGGACAAGAGGGCGCTGATGGCGGTGCTGGAACGGTCCCCGCCCACGCAGTGCACGATGAGGGGCCTCTCCTTGGGGAGCTTGTCCAGGTGGGCGAGGACGCGGCCGGCGTGGATGTTCAGGGCCCCGGGGATGTGCCCGGCCAGGTACTCGTCCCGGCCCCGCACGTCCAGGATCACCGCCTCGCCCCGCTCCCAGAGGGCCTTGGCTTCCCGGGCCGTGATCTGGGGTACGGTTTCCAGCTCTCCATCCGCATACCCCTGGAGGCCCGGGATATACCCCACCACCTCGTCCAGGCCAATGCGGATCAGGGCCCGGGTCAGGGCCTCCACCTCGGAGGGATGGGCCAGGAGGATCAGGGGCCGGTCGTAGGGAAGAAGCCATCCCGCCCAGGTGGAGAAGTTCTTTCCGGCAGGGATGTTGATGGCCCCCCGGATGTGCCCCCCGGCGAAGGCGAACTTGTCCCGGGTGTCCACCAAGATGGCCCCCTCCCGCAGGCGCCGGTCAAACTGGGCCTTGGTGAGGCGGCCTGGGTGGGGGGTGCCTCCCAGGATGGGCATGCCGTCCCGGTTGAGCCGCTTCATCTCCTTGAAGTAGGTGGGGGCTTCCGGCTGACCGGCGAGAAGCGCCTTTACGAAGCCCTCCTCATCGTCCCTTTCCAGGTACTCCGCCCACCAGGCATGCCGCCTCTCGTAGCCCACGGTGGTGGCGGGAAGGGCCCCCAGGGCCTTGCCACAGGCGGAACCTGCCCCGTGGCCTGGCCAGACCTGCACGTGGTCGGGAAGGGTGAGGAACTTCTCCTTGAGGCTTCGGAACATGCGCCGGGCCCCGGGCAGGGCGGTGCCCTTGATGCCAGCGGCTTCCTCCAGGAGGTCCGGCCGACCGATGTCCCCCACGAAGACGAAGTCGCCCGTGAGGAAGAGGAGGGGTTCGTCCGTCACCGCCCCGTCCGCCACCAGGAAGGAAAGGTGCTCCGGGGTGTGGCCCGGGGTGTGCACGGCCTTCACCCGGATATTCCCCACTCTAAACTCGTCCCCATCCCTGAGGAGGACATGGGAGAAGCCCTCCAGTCCCTTGTACTTCCAGTTCTCGTCCCCTTCGTCCGAGAGGTACAGGGTGGCCCCGGTGGCCTTGGCCAGCTCCCGGGCTCCCGAGAGGTAGTCGGCGTGGATGTGGGTTTCGGCGATGGCGGTGATGCGCAGGCCCAGGCTTTGCGCCAGCTCCAGATAGGTGTCCACGTCCCGCTTGGGATCCACCACCAAGGCCTCCCCAGTGGCGGCGCACCCCAGGAGGTAGCTCATTTGGGCCAAGCCTTCCTCGTAAATCTGCCTGAAAACCACAGCTTCACCTCCGGTGTGGGACTATTGTCCCCACGCCGGTACGATACCCCATGGGGGTACTAGGTGTCAACGGGGACAGTGTGCGCGGAGGTCTATTCTTTACAGGAAACATCTGCTATATTCAGCAAAGGATGTACCCCTACGGGGGTATCCGGGAGGAAACGATGGCGCTATTGGGACCTAAGGAGCAAGAGATCGTACGCGAGCGGCTTTCCAACCTGGTGCGGGATGTGGAGCTGGTGCTTTTCACCGACACCTCCACCCTGATCGCCCCGGGTAAGGAGCCCTGCCTGTACTGCAAGGAAACCAAGCAGCTGCTGGAGGAGCTGGCCGCCCTTTCGGATAGGCTTCACCTGGTGGTCTACGACCTGGCCACCCCCGAGGGTAAGGAGAAGGCCAAGGAGTACAGGGTGGAGGATCCTCCCACCCTGATCCTGCGGGAGAGGGGCTCTTCCGCCATCAACCTTCGGTACCGGGGCATCCCGGCGGGGTACGAGTTCGCAAGCCTCCTCGAGGACATCGAGATGCTGGGGCGCGACGGCCACGGCCTGCCGGAGAACGTGGTCCAGGAGCTTAACAACCTCCCCGAGGAAGTGGTGCTCCAGGTCTTCGTCACCCCCACCTGCCCTTACTGCCCGCAGGCGGTGCGCACCGCCCACCGCATGGCCTACGCCTCCCCCAAGGTATGGGGCGAGATGATCGAGGCCAACGAGTTTCCGGAGCTTTCCAGCCGCTACCACATCCACGGGGTGCCCGACACCATCGTGAACCACGGCAAGGAGAGGATCCTCGGGGCCCAGCCCCTTTCCCAGTTCCTCCAGGCCATCCGCAAGGCGGTGGGGGTGAGCGCCTAACATGACCCGGCGGGCGCTTCTCGGGTTTTTCGCCCTTTTGGCCCTGGCGGCCTGCGGGCCCAAGGGAAGCTACCAGAACATCGGCCCGAGGGAGCTTTACCAGGCGGTGGACCAGGGGGCGATGGTGGTGGACGTGCGTACCCCCCAGGAGTTTGCCGAGGGGCACGTCCCCGGGGCCATCAACCTCCCGGTGGAAGCCGTCGCTCAGTGGGCGGATACCCTTCCCAAGGACAAGCCGGTCTACCTCTACTGCCATAGCGGGAACCGCAGCCGCCAGGCGGCGGAGTACCTGAAGCGGAAGGGGTACACCAACCTCTACAACCTCGAGGGCGGGATCCTGGCCATCCAGAGGGAAGGCTTCCCCCTGGTTCGCTGATGGATGCGGTGCAGGTAGGGCCCTTCGCCATTCCCTGGGCCAGGTTCCAGGTGTTCCTGGCCCTTCTGGCCATGGTGGCGGTGGCCGAGGTCCTGGCCCGAAGGGTGGACCGGAGGCTTGCCCCGTGGACCTACAACGCCATCCTTGCGGGTTTTCTTGGAGCCCGAATTGGCTTTGTTCTGGAGAACGCTTCCGTTTACGCCCGGGATCCCCTTTCCATCCTCTATGTGTGGCAAGGGGGGTTTGACCCCCTTTGGGGTATCCTGGCTGCGGGGGGGTATACGCTGATGGCATTGCCCAAGAACCTTTGGCGGTATGCTTTGTTCTCTGCATTGGCGGCGGGCTTGGTCTTTGGGGTCTTCCTGGTACAGAGGCGAGGAGGGGAGGAGGTGCGCCTGCCCTCCCTCACCCTCACCACCCTGGGGGGTACTCGGGTGGACCTTCAGGACTTCCGGGGTAAGCCCCTGGTCCTGAACCTCTGGGCCACCTGGTGCCCTCCTTGCCGGCGGGAGCTACCCATGATGGTGCGCCTGAGCCAGGAGCACCCCGAGGTGCGCTTCGCCTTCGCCAGCCAAGGGGAGGGGCCGGCGGTGGTGCGGAACTTTTTGGAGGAAGAGAGGCTGGCCGCCGAGTGGGTTCTCCTGGATCCGGAAACTCAGCTTTCCCAGCTCCTGAAGACCCAAGGCCTCCCCACCACCTTTTTCTTTGACCGGGAGGGGCGCCTGGTGGCCCGGCACCTGGGGGAGCTTTCCGAGGCCCTTCTTCTTGGGTACCTGAGGGTTTTGCGCTAGCTTCCCGCGGAAAGCAGGGTTTCCTTCTCCCCCACCACCGTCTTCAGGTGCACCGGCCGGCCCCACAGGCGGTAGAGGTTCTCCAGCACCGCCTGGGTCTTTTTCAGGTCCAGCTCCACGCCCTCGTAGGCGTGTTCCAGAAGAAGCTCTCCCCGGTTCCCGTAGTTGGCGTCCACCAGCTCCACGATGGGGTAGCCCCCGTTGGTGAGGCGGAAGAGGAGGGCCTTCTTGGCCTCGGCGAAGCGGGGAAGGTCCTCGGGGTTGAGGAGCCTCTGCCGGAGGGCGAACTCGGGGGTCAGGAAACTATCCAGGAAGCTCAGGTCCGTGTGGACGGTTCGCACCTGGAAAAGCTGCTTGAGCCCCAGGCCGGTGGGCCTCTCGTAGGTGAGCCGCTCCCCTAGGGGCAGGGCCTCGTACTCGGGGCCGAACCGCCCCTTATCCCAGCGTTCCTCCACCTCCTTTAGGAGCAGGTAGCCCAGGCGGTAAGGGTTAAAGCCGTGTGGGGCGAGAAGCCCGGCCTGGAGCTCGGCGAACTCCAGGGCTTCCTCCGGGGAGAGGAGGGGAAGGAGGAGGCGGGTGTGCCAGTAGGTGGCCCAGCCCTCGTTGAGGATCTTGGTGGCGGCCTGGGGGACGTAGTACAGGCTCTCCTCCCGGATGATCTCCAGGATGCCCTTCTGCCAAGGGGCCAAGGGGGCGTGCCGGGCCAGAAAGCCCAGGATGTCCCGGGTGGGCCTTGGGGGGAGGGGGCTTGGGCTTGCCCCCTCCTCGGCTTCCTTGGGAGGCGCTGGAGGAGGGTTCACGTAGGGATCCAGGTAGGGGCGTACCTGGAGGCGGTCAGGGGGTCTTTCCTCCTTATCCTCCCCCGCCTGCCTTTGGATGTAGAGGGCGTGGGGATCGATGAGGTTTTCCAGGGAAAGGGCTAGGTCCAGAAACTCCTCCACGCTTCTCGCCCCATGCCGCTCCATGGCCTTTTCCACAAAGGCCGCATGGTGGGCCATCTCCGCTTCCATGTCCTTGGGGATGGGTTTGAAGGCCAGGTTGTGGTGAAAGAAGTCGGCGTGGGCGTAGACGTGGGCCATGACCAGCTTCTGGGCGAGAAGGGTGTTGCCCTTGAGGAGGTAGGCGTGTACGGGATAGGTGTTGGCCACCAGCTCGTAGATGCGCCCGAGGCCATAGCGGTAGGTTTCCCGGTAGCGCAGGTACTCGCTGCCGAAGCGCCAGTGGGAATAGCGTCGGGGAAAGCCCCCGTAGGCGGCCAGCATGGCCATCTCCTCCGGACCCACCTCCTCAAAGAGCACCGGGGGAAAGGAAAGCCCTTCCGCCAGGGCTCTTTCCCTGAGGATCTCGGTCCAGCGCCTCAGTTCCTTGCGCATCCTTCAGCCTCCCAAAAGCCGCCTAAGGGCCAGGGGCAGATCCTCCTTGCCGTGTACCTCCATGGCGGCGAGCCCTTCCTCCTTGCCCAGGGCTTCCTTCAGGTCCTCAAGGAACCGCCCCTGGCCGTAGGGCCCCTGCACCTGGGCATACCCATAGAGGGCCAGGGTGGGGAGGAGGCGCCTTAGGGCCTCGAGGGCCACGGGGGTGTCCCCCTGCCAGTTCTCCCCGTCGGAGAAGTGGTAAAGGTAGCGGTTGTAAAAGGCCTCCGGGTAGCGCTTCAGGATCTCCTCCGCCAGGAGGAGGGCGCTGGAAAGCCGGGTACCCCCGCCTTCCCGGGCCCGGAAGAACTCCTCCTCCGTTACCTCCCAGGCCTCGGCGTCGTGCAGGAGGTAGCGCCTTTCCAGGCGGGGGAAGTGGCGCTTGATCCAGAGGGTGATCCAGAAGGAGAGGGTCTTCACCAGCCTAAGCTCCTCCTCCCGCATGCTCCCCGAAACGTCCAGGGCGAAGAGGACCACCGCCTGGGCGTGGGGCCTGGGCTTGCTCCTCGGGGCCTTGTAGCGGAGGTCCTCCCGCTCGGGGACCAAAAGGGGTTCCTCCGGGCGGTACTCCCCGGTGATGAGGGCCCGCTTGAGGCTTTCCTTGAGGGTGCGGCGCACGTGGCGCAGGCCCCTTGGCCCCTTGCGGGCGATGGTGGTGTAGCGGAAGGCCTCCTCCGTGACCTCCCCTTCCCCCTTGGGCCTGAGCCGGGGAAGGCGCAGGGCCTCGCCCACCAGGTCCAAAAACTCCTCCAGCTCCAGCTCGGCCACGGGCACGTGGCCCGCAGGGCCCAGGCTTTCCGTCCCCGGACGCCCAAGGCCCAGGTCTTCCCCCAGGGGTTCCCCGTAGACGATCTTGGGAAGCTCCAGCTGGGGCAGGGGTATAGAGACCAGGCGGCCTTCCACCTGGCCGAAGAGCTCCTCCCGGGTTAAAAACTCCCGGGCCCGTTTTTTCACCTCCCCGCGAACGATCTCCTTAAAGCGCAGAAGGTCGCGCTCAATGGGCCTCATCGCTCACCCCGGGCGAAGATGGAGGCGGCGAACTCCAAAACCCCGCTGGCGCAGTGCTCGCAGTAGCCGTGGTCGCGGATGAGGCGGGCCTTGACCACGTCGATCTTGGCCTGGGTCTCCGGGTCCACCACCCCCGAGACCAGGGCGGAGAGGCGGATGGTGTCCTTCTGGTCGTCGAAGAGCTTGAGCTCCAGGGCCCGGCGGAGCCTTTCGTTGTCCTTGTAAGTGAACTGCCTTCCCTCCAGGGCCAGGGCGCCAATATAGTTCATGATCTCCCGGCGGAAGTCGTCCTTGCGGGACTCGGGGATCTCTATGCGTTCCTCTATGGAGCGCATGAGCCTTTCGTTGGGGGGCTCGGGGGCACCGGTGTAGGGGTTTTTCACCTTTTCCCCCAGGACATAGGCCTTTACGTGGTCGATGTAGTTGTGGAAGAGGCGGTTTAGGGCCTCCTCGTCGGCGGCGATGGCCCTTTGCACCTCGTTCTTCACGATTTCCGCGTACTCGGCCTTGACCTCCTGCAGAAGGGCCTTGTAGCGTTCCCGGGTTTTCTCGTCGGAGATCAAGGAGTGGTGCTTGAGGCCCTCTTCCAGCTCGTTCATCACCATGAAGGGGTTGATGCAGGGTTCCTCCGAGGTGACCAGGACGTTGGAGATCTTGTCCTGGATGTAGCGGGGGCTGATGCCCTCGAGGCCCTCCCGCTTGGCCTCGGCCATGAGCTCCCGCACCGCCTCCTCTGTCCAGCCGGGAAGGAGCTTGCCGTCGTAGAGCTTGAGCTTCTGCATGAGGGTGAGCCCCGCCCGCTTGGGAGGCTCCAGCCGGGTGAGGACCGCCCAGGTGGCGGCCATCTCCAGGGTATGGGGGGCGATGTGCTTGGCCCTGACCTTGCTGAAGTCCCGCTGGTAGATCTTCACCTCGTCGGAAACCCGAAGGATGTAGGGGACGTCGATCTTGATGGTGCGGTCCCTGAGGGCCTCCATGTACTCGTTGGCCTGGAGCTTTCGGTACTCAGGCTCGTTCGTGTGCCCAAGCACAATCTCATCTATATCCGTCTGGGCGAACTTCTTGGACTTGATCTTGTGCTCCTGGCTGGCGGTGAGGAGGTCGTAGAGGAAGGCCACGTCCAGCTTGAGGATCTCGATGAACTCCACCAGGCCCCGGTTGGCGATGTTGAGTTCCCCGTCGAAGTTAAAGGCCCTGGGGTCGGAGTCGGAGCCGTAGATGGCCACCTTGCGGTAGTTGATGTCCCCGGTGAGCTCGGTAGAGTCCTGGTTCTTTTCGTCCTTGGGCTGGAAGGTGCCGATGCCGATGCGGTCCTTTTCCGAAAGGACCAGGCGCTTCACCACGATCTCCTCCTCCAGCACCTTGGCCAGATCCCCACCGTGGCGGGCCAAGGCCTCCCGCATCTGGAAGCGGCAGACCGGGCAGAGATCCCCCTCCAGCTCGAGGGGGTAGGGGTACTCGGGATGGAGGTGCTTAAGCTCCTCGAGAAACTCGTTTCGGATCTCCTTGGGCAGGAGGAGGAGGGGCTCCTCGTGCATGGGGCAGGGAAGGGGGCCTTCCTTGGTCTTCCAATAGAAGGTGAAGAGCTTTCCCTCCTCCGTGCGGCTGTAGGCCTCGAGGCCCTTCTTGAGAAGCCGGGCGATGGTGCTCTTGGCCGAGCCCACGGGACCGTGGAGGAGGAGGATCCGCCGTTCGGGCCCCAGGCGGTGGGCGGCGGCCTTTAAGGTGGCCACCAGGCGCATGAGGGGCTTGTCCAGGCCGAAGATGGCGTCCTTTCCCCCTTCGAAGGGGTCCTCGAAGAAGCGGTAATGGAGGAGCTTTTCCCTGAAGAGGGTATACTCCTCCACCCCGTAGGAGAGGATCATGTCGTGGACCCGCTGGAAGCTGGTCCTCAAGGGCCTGGGGTCCTTCTTGAGAAGGCCTAGATAGTCGGCGAAGGAGCCTTCCCAGCTCAGGGCCCGGTAGGCCTCGAGGTCTTGACGGCGACGGATGCGCTCCAGTTCGTTCATGGACGCCCTCCTTCATACCGGCTAGGGACGGGTTTTGATAGCTATGCCTTTATTGTAGCAGATTCTGGGCGGAGAATGTGGCCCTGGTTCTAGCCGGGGAAGGGGTTTTGCGCTAAGCTTTTCTAGCTTCTTGAGATCTCGTAGAACCCCCGGGCGTTGTGGAGGAAGTGGGCCAGGATGCCGGGGAGAAGGCTTCCGGTGACAAGGTAGGTGAGCCCGAAAAGGAGCCCGGCAAGCCCGGTGTATACCGGGTAGGCAAGGGCCCGCCTGGGGGCGGGGTGAAGGAGGGCGAAGGCCAGGGCCTGGAGGAAGAGCCCCGAGGGCCCCAGCCAGGCCATGAGGAGGCTTTGCAGAAGCCCTCGGAAGAAGACCTCCTCTGCTACCCCCGAAAGGAGGGCGAGGAGAAGGAGGATTGCGGGTCCTACCCCAGCCCGGCGCAGGGCCTCTCCCAAGGCCCGGTGGAGGTTTTCCGCCTCCTGGAAGGAAGCGGGGAAAAGGTGCCGGAAGGCTTCCTCCAAAGCGGCCAAGGCCAGGAAGAGGCCCAGGGCACAGAAAAGCTCCTTGGGGCCTGCCTGGCCGAAGGGAAGGCCCAAGAGGAGCATGCCCGAAGCCCCAAGGAGGAGTAGCCCTCCTTGGAGGGCCAGGAGGAAGCCCAGGGGCGGGGGAACCAAGGCCTTAGGGCCTACTCCCCGCCCAGGGCGAAGCCCTGGTCCAGGAGCTTCTTGGGGTAAGCGCGGAAGGCCAGGAGGGTCTCCGTGCGCTCCACCCCTTCCAGGGCTAGGATCCCCTGGGTGACGGCATCGTCCAGTTCCTCGAGGTCCTGCAGGCGCAAAAGGGCCACCAGGTCGAAGGGGCCCGTAACCGAGTAGACCTCAGCCACCTGGGGGAGTTCGGCGATGGCCTCGCCCAGGGTGGCGATCCGGTCCCCGCGGGCACGGATGAGTACGAAGGCGGTGATCACCCCTTTATCCTACCTCCAGGATCAGCTTGGGTCGGAAGGCCAGGGCATCGGCGGCCACCAGGTGGAGGGGAATGCCCCGGTACTCCTTGGGAAGCTTTTCTGGGTCGGCCCCGTGCAGGTGGCCGTAGACGATGGCCTGGGGCTTGGCCTCCGCGGCCAGCTCCAGAAGGGAGGTAGCCTCCCCCTTGGGGCCGAAGGGGGGAAAGTGGAAGGCCACCACCAGGTGGCGGTAGGGTTTGCCCTTGAGGTCCTGTAGGGAGAGCTTGAGCCGCTCCACTTCCCGGGCGAAGATCCGCTCGTCCTCCGGGGTGGCGGGGGGGTACTGCCAGCCCCTACTTCCCGCCACCGCCACCCCGTCCAGGACCAGGGCATCGTTTTGCAGGGCGTACATGCCCTCGGGCAAAACGGCCCTCAGGCGGGTTATGGAGGGCCACCAGTAGTCGTGGTTCCCCTTCAGGAGCACTTTTTTGCCAGGCAGGGCGGCCAGGTCCAGGAGGTCCGGCAGGGCCTCCCCCAGGCGCATGGCCCAGGAGATGTCCCCCGGGACGATCACCAGGTCCCCCTCCGCCACCACCTCCCGCCAGCCCCGGAAGAAGGCCTCCGGGTGGCCCTGCCAGTTGGGGCCGAAGATGGTCATGGGCTTGGGGTGCAGGCGGGAGAGGTGGGGGTCGGCGATGGCGAAGACCCGCATGGGCTTTAGCGTACCCTATGGGTATGGAAAAGGCTGAGGCCCTGGCCTATGCCTTAAGGCTCCTCTCCCAAAGGGCCATGAGCCGGGCTCGCTTGCGGGAGAAGCTTCTCGGCCGCTTTCCTGAGGGAGAGGTGGAAGGAGCCTTGGCCCGCCTCGAGGAGCTGGGCTATCTGGACGACCGGGCCTTTGCGGAAACCTTCGTGGCCAGCAGGCGAAAGTACGGCCCCCATAAGCTCCGGTTTCTCCTGAAAGCCCAGGGGGTTCCGGAGGAGGTAGTGGAGGAAGTCCTTGCCGCCTATGGGGAGGAGGAGAGCCTGGAGGCCGCGCTTAAAGTCCTCCGCCGCTACCCCCGCCGCCAGCACAAGGCCAAGGCGGTGCGCTTCCTTCAGGGCCGGGGTTTTCCCCTTTCCGTGGCACTAGAGGCCTACCGGCTTGTCAAGGAGGAGGAAAGCGGGTAAAAAGAGCCCATGCCCGAGGTGCGCGCGGAACGCTTGATCAAGGCGCCAGCGGAAAAGGTGTATGCCCTGGCCAAGGATCTGGAGGGCTTGAAGCCCTACCTCAAGGAGGTGGAAAGCCTCAAGGTGCTCTCCCAGGAGGGCAACCGCACCCGAAGCGAATGGGTGGCGGTGGCCATGGGCAAGAAGGTGCGCTGGCTGGAGGAGGAGGAGTGGGACGACCAGAACCTAAGGAACCGCTTTTACTCCCCGGAAGGGGATTTTGACCGGTACGAGGGCACCTGGGTCTTCCTGCCGGAGGGGGAGGGGACCCGGGTGGTCCTGAGCCTGACCTATGAGCTCACCATCCCCATCTTCGGGGGGCTTTTGCAGAAGCTGGTGCAAAAGCTCATGCAGGAGAACATAGAAAGCCTTCTTAAGGGTCTGGAGGAACGGGTTCTGGCTTCCTAGTTGCACATGGGGCCCTTTTGCTCTACCATGGGCCTGAAGCCGCCCATGTCCTTCCAAAGCGGGGTGGCCCAAGAGCTTTCAGGAGGTCAAAGTGGAAACGTTGCGCGTGTCTTCCAAGTCCCGCCCCAACTCCGTGGCCGGCGCCATAGCGGCGCTCTTGCGCACCAAGGGGGAGGTGGAGGTGCAGGCCATCGGGCCCCAGGCGGTGAACCAGGCGGTGAAGGCCATCGCCATCGCCCGGGGGTACATCGCCCCCGACAACCTGGACCTGGTGGTCAAGCCGGCCTTCGTCAAGCTGGACCTGGAGAACGAGGAGCGGACCGCCCTTAAGTTCAGCATCAAGGCCCATCCCCTGGAGTCTTGAGGCCGGAAAGCCCCAGGGCCCTGGCCGTTCGCATCCTCCTCGAGGTGGAGCGGGGCGGCAGGGCCCAGCTGCTTTTGGACCGGGCTCTGGACCGCCTGTCCTGGCCCGAGCGGGACAGGGCCTACGCCACCCACCTGGTGTACGGGGTCCTGCGCCGCCTGAGGTATTTGGACTTTCTCTTGGAGCCCCACCTCAGGAAGCCGGAGAGGCTTCCTCCCCAGGTGCGCTGGATCCTGCGCCTGGGGGCCTGGGAGTGGCTTGCGGGCAAGGCGGACCATGCCCGGGTGAGCCCCTGGGTGGAGGAGGCCAAAAAGGTTTCCCCGCGCCTCGCCGGCCTGGTCAACGCCGTGCTCCGTCGTTTGAGCCTGCGGGAGGCCCCGGAGTGCGTACGCCTCAGCCTGCCCGACTGGCTTTGCCAAGCCTGGCAAGGATTCTTCGGCCAGGTGGCCTTCGCCGAGGGGTTCAACGAGCCCGCTCCCCTCTTCGTCACCGCGTACCGCTCCGTGGAGGGATTGAAGCCAGGGCCCATCCCTGATAGCTACCTCTGGGAGGGAGGGAAAACCGACTTTTCTGCTTTAGGCCTCCAGCCCCAAAACCCCGCTTCCCTCTTTGCCGCCCAGCTTCTTAGCCCTGTCCCCGGAGAAAAGGTGCTGGACCTGTGCGGGGGTGCGGGGCTTAAGGCCTTTTACCTGGCCGCCAAGGGGGCGGAGGTGGTGTCCTACGACCTGAACCCCAGGCGCCAGGAGGCAGGGGAGAAGACGGCGAGGAAGCTGGGCCTGAGGGTCATCTACCGCACCCAGGACCTGAGGGAACCTCTTTCCGAGAAGGCCAAAAAGGTTCTTCTGGACGCTCCTTGCACCGGAACCGGCACTTTCCGGAGCCATCCCGAGCTCCGCTACCGCCTGGCTCCAGAAGATCCGAGGCGCATGGCGGAGTTGCAGCTTAGGCTTCTGGAGACCGCTGCCCGGGCCACGGAGGAAGGGGGGGTGCTGGTGTATAGCGTCTGCACCCTGACGGAGGAGGAAGGGGAGGGGGTGGCCCGGGCCTTTCTTGCCCGGCACCCGGAGTTTGTGCCGGAGCCCATAGCCTGCCCCTTTCCTGCGCTTCGGTCGGGCCTGGGTGTTTATGTGGCCCCGGAGGGAGGCCTGGATGGGTTTTATTACCTGCGCCTGCGGAAGGTAAACTCTAGATCATGAAGCTGGTGTTCGTGGGCCTGGGCAAGATGGGGAAAAGCATCCTGAAGGGAGCCTTGGACCGGGGTTTCCTCAGGCCCGGGGAGGTGGGGGTGGTGGGCCGCACCCCGGAGCGCACCCGGGAGCTGGCCGAGGCCTTTGGCCTTCGTCCTTTAGCGCTTAAGGAACTCGCCCAGGCGGAGCGGGTGCTTTTGGCGGTCCAGCCCCGGGATTTTCCCCATCTGGCCCCGGAGATCGCCCACCCCGGGGTGGGATACATCTCCATCATGGCCGGGGTATCCACGGCGGTGCTTTCCCGCAGGCTGGATACCCGGCGGGTGGTGCGGGCTATGCCCAACCTGGCGGCGGTGATCGGGGAGAGCTCCACCGCCCTTACCGCCTTGAGGGAGGCCCGGGAGGCAGGGGACCTGGAGTTTGCCCGGTCCCTTTTCGCCACCGTGGGGGATGTGTACGAGATCCCCGAGCACCTCTTTGACCCCTTCACTGCCATGTCCGCTTCCGCCCCCGCCTATCTGGCGGTGGTGGCGGAGGCTTTGGCCGATGCTGGGGTGAAGATGGGTATGCCCCGGGCCCTGGCCCTGCGCCTGGCGGCGGAGGCCCTGGCGGCCACGGGGGAGCTCTTGAAAAGCCGTCATCCCGCCCAGCTCAAGGACGAGGTGGCCAGCCCCGGGGGAACCACCATCCACGGCCTCCATGCCCTCGAGGCCCGCTCCTTGAGAGCTGCCTTCTACGAGGCGGTGGAGGCCGCCACCCGTCGCGGGCACGAGCTGGGAGAGGCGGAGTAAGGGTATGGAAAGGGCTAAGGGCAGGGGGCTTTGGCGGTTCCTCTGGGCGGTGCCGGTGTTCCTTTCCCTGGCTCTCGGCCAGGTCTTTCCCCAGGGAGGGGGACGGTACCTGTACTCCGATGGCACCCAGCAGGAGCTTCTTCCCACCCAGGAGGGGTATCGCCTTCGCTACTGGAAGGAGGGGCGCGTGTTCCGGGAGGACCGGCTCAAAGGGGGAACCGAGGGGCTTTTTCTCCTGGGGGTGGGCCTGCCCGAGGGGTATTTTCCCTTTACGCCCCCTCTTCTTCTCTATCCCTCGAGGCTGGACCCGGGGCTTTCCTGGGGGGGAAGCGCCCGGTTTCGCGGGCAGCGGGTGGCCCTTTCCGCCCGGGTGGAGGGAATCGAAGGGGTAAGGGTGAAGGCCGGGGCCTTCAACGCCTACCGGGTGCGGGTGGCCTACACCACGGAGAAAGGGGGTACGGACCTCAAGGAGATCTTCCTGGTTCCGGGCCTCGGGGTGGTGGCCTACCGCACCGGGGAGGCCTGGGTGGAGCTTTTAAGGCTCCCACAGGCCCTTACGCCCAGGCAGGGGCCCTAAGCCTTGGCCTTGAGGTAATAGCGCAGGATTTCCCGGTACATGCGCAGGCGGTGGAGAAATCCCGGTAGAAGCCCCCGCTTTTCCTCCTTCATCACCTGGCTCACCCCAGGAAGGGGCAGGTAGAGGACCCGCCAGCCCGCCTTTTTGGCGTGGCGGGTGAGGAGGAGTTCCAGGTCGTATCGGGCACCCTCGAGGCCCGGCACCCTTCGCAAATCCTCCGTCTTCAGGGCCCGCTGTCCGGAGAGAAAGGGGGTAAGGCGCATGGCGAGATCCGTGGAAAGCCTTCCCCCTTGGAAGACGCCCACCGTCATCTCCGCCTTCCCCTTTGCCACAGGGTCCAGCAGGGACTCCAGATGGTGCGGGGCAAGACCCAGAAGATCCGCATCCAGGAGGAGGACCAAGGGGGTGTTCACCCGTTTGAGCCCCTCGGCGATGGCCCCGCCCTTACCCCGGTTGTGGGGCAGGCGCACCACCTGGGCTCCAGCCCTGGCTGCCTCCTGGGCGGTGCGGTCCTCTGAGCCGTCATCGGCCACCACCACGGGGAAACCTGCCTCCTTGGCTACCCGCACCACCCCTGCGATGGTGGCCTCCTCGTTGTAGGCAGGGATGAGGACCGTGGCCTCCATCTAGCCCCCGAGAAGCCGTCTTAGGTCCTGGAAGGTGACCAGGATGACCAGGAGGATGAGGAAGACGAAGCCCAGGTAGTGGACCATGGCCTCTTGCTCGGGGCGGATGCGGAGGAAACGGGAGAGGAAGAGGAGGAGAATACGCCCGCCATCCAGGGCAGGAATGGGTAAAAGGTTGAAGAGGGCCAGGGAGAGGTTGATGGCCACGGTGAGCTCCAGGAGACGGAAAGGCCCCTCTTGGGCTGCCCGGCCTGTTTCCGCCACGATACCCAACGGGCCCACTACCCCGCTATCCGGGTTCCCGGCCAGCACCCCCAAAAGCCCTCCCACCAGGGCCTTCACCATCTGGGGTCCGAAGGCCAAGGAGCGGCTCACCGCCAGGGTAAGGCCCTTGAGGAAACCCACCTTGCGGAAGGCTACCTCGGGCTGGTACACCACCCCAAGCCGCTCCATGCCTTCCTGCCAGGTGAGGGAGAGGGTGAGCTCCTGGCCCTGACGGCGCACGGTGAGGGTGTGGTTGCCTGGAGTCTTCACCCGTTCAAGCCCCTGGGCTTGGGCGAGGGGTGTCCCGTCCACGGCCACCAGGATGTCGCCGGCCCGTAGCCCCGCTTCTTCCGCCACGCTCCCCGGGAGGACTTCCAGGATCACCGCCCTTCCCGTGGCCTCCGGCACCCCTTGGGCGCTGAAGAGGTAGGCAAGGAGTCCCCAGGCCAGGAGGACGTTCATGACGACCCCGGCCACCAGGACCACAAGCTTCCCCGGGAAGGGAAGGATATCGTATCCCCGGCCCCGCTCCTCCGGGAGGAGGCCTTCGATGTCCGCGTACCCCCCCAGGGGAATGGCGGAAAGCCGCCACTCCGTTCCCCAGGCCTGCCGCCTGAGAAGGACGGGGCCGAAGCCCAGGCTGAAGGCCTTGACCCGCACCCCTTGGACCCGTGCCGCCAGGTAGTGCCCCAGCTCGTGCACGAAGATGCTCACGCCGATGATGATCAAAAACCAGAACAGGCTCATGCCCACCTCTTGGCCTCTTCCCGGGCCCAGGCATCCACGGCGAAGAGGTTCTCCCATGTTAGGGGAAGGGAAGGGGTGTTTTCCAGGACCCGGGCCAGGATCTTTGGGATCTCAGTGAAGGGGATCTTTCCGGAAAGAAAGGCCTCCACCGCCACCTCGTCGGCGGCGGAAACCGCTACTTGGGCTACCCCACCCCGCCTTCCCGCCTCGTAGGCCACCGCCAGGGCGGGGAAGCGCTTTAGGTCCGGCTCGAAAAACTCCAGCACCCCGGGGATAGGGAGGTCCTGGAAAGGGGTTTCCGCCCTTTCGGGGTAGGTGAGGGCGTACTGGATGGGAAGGCGCATGTCCGTGGGGCCCAGTTGGGCCTTGAGGCTACCGTCCACGAAGCGGACCAGGCCGTGGACATAGGCCTGGGGGTGAACCAGGACTTTGATCTTCTCCAGGGGAAAGCGAAAAAGCTCCTTGGCCTCGAGGACCTCGAGGCCCTTGTTGAAGAGGGTGGCCGAGTCTATCGTCACCTTGGGGCCCATGCGCCAGCGGGGATGGTTTAAGGCCATGGCTGGGGTGACCTGGGAGAGATCCTCAGGCTCCCAAAGGAAGGGTCCTCCGCTTGCTGTGAGGATGAGCTCGGCCACATCCTCCCACCTTTCCCCTAAAAGGGCCTGGAAAAGCGCCGAGTGCTCGGAGTCCACGGGGAGGATCTCGGCCCCCTGGGCTTCCACCTCCTGCCAGAGGAGGGGCCCCGCCGCCACCATGGCTTCCTTGTTGGCCAGGGCCAGGCGTTTTCCTGTTCTGGCCGCAGCCCAGGTGGGACCAAGCCCTGCAAGGCCCGGAATGGCGGCCACGGCCACCTCCGCCTCCAAGGACGCTACCTCCTCCGGGGTGCCAAGCCTTAGCCCGGGGAAGCGAGCCTTTAGCTCCCCGTGGAGGCTTTCGTGGGCGGCCACCAGGAGGGGCCTCCACTCCTGGATCTGCCGGGAGAGCTCCTCCAGGTTTTGCCCGGCGGCAAGCCCCACCACCCGGTAACCCCGCCAGCGGCACACCTCGAGGGCCTGCCGCCCTATGGAACCCGTGGAGCCCAGGATCACCACCCGTTTCATGTGAAGAGCACCACCAAAAAGTAGGTGAGGGGGAAGGTGAAGAGAAGGCTGTCGATCCTATCCAGAAGGCCGCCGTGGCCGGGAAGGAAGTGCCCCGAGTCCTTCACCCCACAGTACCGCTTCAGCATGGACTCCACCAGGTCCCCAAGCTGGGCGGCCAGGGAAAGGAGGAGGCTGAAAAGCCAAAGTTCCAATAGGCCGAAGGGGAAGACCTCCCGCACCAGCCCGGTGTAGAGGGCCAGGGCCAGGAAGCTTACCGCAATCCCCCCCAAAGAGCCTTCCACCGTCTTGCCGGGGGAGATTTCCGGGGCCAGCTTTTGCCGGCCCAGGGTCCGGCCCACGAAGTAGGCGCCGATGTCGGTGGCGAAGCTGGCCACCAGGGGCAGGGAAAGGGTCCAAAGGCCCAGGGTGCCGTCCGGGGTTTCCCGCAGGAGGAGAACATACCCCAGGCTCCAGGGCAGGTACAAAAAGGCCATGAGGGTGAAGGCGAAGCGCGTGAGGTCGGCTCCCTTGAGCAGCTCATGGCTGAAGCTTCCCAACAGGAAAAGCCCCAGGGCCACCTCCCGCCAGGGCACCTGGGGGAAGTGCCAGTAGAGCTGGGGCAAGGAGAAGAGGAAGAGGAGTACCCCTCCGCCCACCAGGAAGGGCAGATTCAAGCGGATGCCCCTTTTGGCCAGCATGTCCCTAAGCTCCAGGCTCCCCAGCCACAGGACAAAAACCAGGGTGGGCAGGATTAGGGCGAGTCCCCCCCAGAGCACCCATAGGAGCAAAAGGACCCCTACCAGGGCGGAGAAGACCCGGGTGGGCAGGTCGTCCCTGCCCTCCATCACCCCTCCTTCCCCGTGGGCCCCCGGGTAAGGGGCCCATAAGATTTGGGCAAGCCGTCCACAGCAGACAAAAGGTGGGTCCTAAGGGGCTTCCTAGCCTAGGATTTCCTGCTCCTTCTTCTCCAGAAGCTCGTCGGCCTTGGCGATGAACTCGTCGGTGATCTTCTGGATTTCGGCCTCCGCTCGCTTGGTATCGTCCTCCGAGAGGTGGAGTTCCTTGGAGAGTTTCTTGAGTTTTTCCAGGGCCTCACGCCGGACGTTGCGGATGGCGATCCGCCCCTCCTCGGCGTAGTGGCGGGCGGTTTTCACCAGCTCCTTGCGCCGTTCCTCGGTGAGGGGGGGAATGTTGATGTAGAGGGCATCCCCCTTGTTGGCAGGGTTCAGGCCCAGGTCCGAGTCACGGATGGCCTTCTCTATGGCCTTCAGGGCGTTTTGGTCCCAGGACTGCACCACCAGGGTCTTGGCGTCGGGGGCGGTTACGGTGGCGATCTGGTTCAGGGGCACATGGGTGCCGTAGTACTCCACCTTGAGGTGGAGGAGAAGGGCGGGGTTGGCCCGCCCGGTACGGAGGCCCGCCAGGTTGTGCTCCAGGGCCTCGAGGCTCTTTTGCATGTGCGCCCTTGTTTCCGCGTAAAGCTCTTTCAGGCTCATGGCACCTCCTTCAGGTGTGGATCAGGGTACCCACCTTTTCCCCCTGGATAATACCCACCAGGGCGCCGGGTTTGAAGATGTCAAAGACCACGATGGGAAGCCCCGCTTCCATGCACAGGGTGATGGCGGTGGTGTCCATGACCTGAAGGCCCCGGTTCAAGACCTCGAGGTAGGTGAGCTCGTCAAAGCGCACCGCGTTGGGATTCTTCCGGGGGTCATCGGAATAAACCCCGTCCACCTTGTTCTTGGCCATGAGGACCACCTCGGCCCCCACCTCCAGGGCCCTTAGGGCGGCGGCGGTGTCCGTGGAGAAGAAGGGGTTGCCCGTCCCCCCGCCGAAGATGACGATGCGTTCCTTCTCCAGGTGGCGCAGGGCCCGCCTGCGGATGTAGGGCTCGGCCACCTGGGTGATGGTGAGGGCGGTCTGGACCCGGGTGGGGATCCCCAGGGACTCCAGGGCGTCTTGCAGGGCTAGGGCGTTCATGATGGTGGCCAGCATGCCGATATAGTCGGCGGTGGCCCGGTCCATACCCACCCCCTGCCTTGCTCCCCGCCAGAGGTTCCCCGCCCCGATCACGATGGCCAGCTGGACTCCCGTGTCGTAGGCGGCCTTGATCTCCTTGGCCAAGGCCTTGGTGGCCTCGGGTTCGATGCCGAAGCCATTTGCGGTCAGAAACTCGCCGGAGAGTTTAAGGAGAACCCTTTTGTACTTCATGGCTTATCTGGCCCCACAACCTGATTTAACAAAACCGGGGCCCCTTTGGGTAAGGGCCCCGGTTTGCCGCATGGTCTATGCTCCCAGCTCAAAGCGGCAGAAGCGCCGTACCACGATGTTCTCCCCGGTCTTGGCGATGGCCTCCTGGATCAGCTCCTTCACCCGGATCTTGTCGTCCTTGACGAAGGGCTGTTCCAGAAGGGCTACCTCCTCCAGGTACTTTTTCAGGCGGCCCTCGGCGATCTTCTCCGCAATCTGGGCGGGTTTGCCCTCGTTGAGGGCGGCCTGGATGTAGATCTGCCGCTCCTTCTCCAGCTCCTCAGCGGGGATCTCCTCGGCGGAGACATAGCGGGGGTTCATCATGGCGATGTGCATGGCCAGGTCCCGGGCCAGGTTCTGGAAGATCTCGTTCCGGGCCACGAAGTCGGTCTCGCAGTTGAGCTCCACCAGGACCCCCACCCGCTGGTTGTGGTGGATGTAGTGGCCGATAACCCCTTCCCGAGCCTCTCGCTCCGCCTTCTTGGCCGCCTTCATGGCCCCCCGCTCCCGGAGGAGCTGGACGGCCTTTTCCTCGTTCCAGCCAGCGTCCTCGAGGGCCTTCTTCACATCCATCATGCCGGCCCCCGTGGCCTCGCGCAGCTTCTTGATGAGTTCCATCTGGCTCATGCTTCCACCTCGTCCTCGCCGAAGTCGGATTCCCCCTGGACCTGGGCTTCCGCCTTCTCGGCCTCCTCCACCAGGGCGTAGGAGGGGGAGGGTTCCACCACCCCGCCCCGGGCCTGGATGATGAGGTCCACGGCCCGGGAGACGATGAGCTGGATGGAGCGGATGGCGTCGTCGTTGCCGGGGATGATGTAGTCCACCAGCTCGGGGTCGGAGTCGGTGTCCGCCAGGGCCACCACGGGGATGAAGAGCTTACGGGCCTCCCGCACGGCGATGGCCTCCTTGGTGGGGTCCACCACGAAGATGGCGTCAGGAAGGCGCTTCAGACGGCGGAAGCCCGAAAGGTATTTCTGCAGGCGGTCCAGCTCGTGCTTCAAGCGCACCTGCTCCTTCTTGGGCCGGTCCTGGATCTCCGGGGAGGCGAAGAGGTTCTCCAGCTCCTCCAGGCGGTTCACCCGCTGGGAGATGGTCTTGAAGTTGGTGAGCATCCCACCCAGCCAGCGCTGGTTCACGTAGGGCATCCCCGCCCGCTCCGCTTCCATGCGGATGATGTCCTGGGCCTGCTTCTTGGTGCCCACGAAGAGAATGGTGCCTCCCCGCATGGCCAGGTCCTCGAGGAAGCGGAAGGTGCGCTCCAGCTCCACCATGGTCTTCTGCAGGTCGATGATGTGGATGCCGTTGCGCTCCGCGTAGATATAGCGGCTGAACTTGGGGTTCCAGCGCTTGCGCTCGTGGCCGAAGTGAACCCCTGCCTCAAGAAGCTCCTTGATGCTGATGTTTACAGGCATATTCCTCCCATTCGGGGAAGGTTGGGCTTGGCGTTTCCTGTGTGCCGTCCTCTTTCCCGCAGGACCTTCCCCTGCCTACGGGCTGGCCCGGCACACCTTCCCGATTATAGGGGGAAAAGGGGCTTTGCGTAACCCCCCCTTTTGGGCTATACTCCCCTAGGCTTGGGGCGGTAGCTCAGAGGGAGAGCACCCGCCTTGCAAGCGGGAGGTCAGGGGTTCAAATCCCCTCCGCTCCACCAAGTCCAGGACACAAAGCTTTACCCCCCGGTAGCGTGGCCGGGGGGTGGTTTTTACTGCTTCTCGAGGGCTTATGGGTTGGTTTTGGGCTCGCATCCCCGGCAGGCTGGGGCCCTTGGGTTTGGGCCCTTAGGCGCGATCGGGCGGCTGTTGGGTGAAAAGGCCTTGGAATCGCTCTTCGGGCCTTTTCCAAAGGGGGCGGGCCATGGCAGGATGGAGCCATGGCCCCCAGCCTGGTGTTCCTAGGAGCGGGCAACCGCGGCATGGCCTATGCCCACCACGCCCACGTCCTGGGCGCCCGTATCGCCGGGGTAGCGGACCCCCGCCCCGAGCGCCTCCAGGCCTTCCGGGAAGCCTTCTCCGTGGAGCGGACCTTTGCCGACTGGCGGGAGGTTCTGGAGGCTCCCCTTCTGGGGGAGGCGGCGGTCATCGCCCTGCCCGACCGGCTCCACGCCGAGGCGGCGGTGGCCCTGATGGAGAAGGGCTACCACCTTCTGTTGGAGAAACCCATCGCCCCCACCTGGGCCGAGGTGGAACGGGTGGCCCAGGCCAAGGAACGCACCGGACGCCTGGTGGCCGTGGCCCACGTGCTTCGCTACACCCCTTACGCCCGGGCCCTGAAGGGGCTCTTAAGGGAAGGAGCCGTGGGGGAGGTGGTGTCTGTCCAGCACCTGGAACCCGTGGGCCACTGGCACTACGCCCACAGCTTCGTGCGGGGAAACTGGCGAAGGGAAGAGGAGTCCAGCCCCTTTCTCCTGGCCAAGAGCGTGCACGACCTGGACTGGCTGCTTTTCGTGATGCCGGGGGAGGTGAACCGGGTGGCCTCCTTCGGGGGGCTTTTCCACTTCCGCCCCGAGAACCGACCTAATAAGGCGGCCTCCCGATGCCTGGAATGCCCGGAGGAGGTGGAGAGGAACTGCCCCTTCTCCGCCAGGCGCATCTACCTGGAAGCCTACGAGAAGGGGGAAAGGGGCTGGCCCCTGGACGTGGTGGCCTACCCGGTGACCTGGGAGAACCTGGTAATGGCCCTGGCGGAGGGTCCCTACGGGGAGTGCGTGTACCTGGGGAAAAACGACGTGGCGGACCACCAGGTGGTGATGCTGGGATACCGGGACGGATGCACGGCCAGCTTGCACGTGGAAGGCCTAAGCCGGATGCGGTTTCGGGAAACCCGGATCTTCGGCACCCGGGGGGAGCTCTTTGGGGACGGGAGGTACCTGAGGCTCTACCGGTTCGGGGAGGGGGAGAGGGTCTTTGACCTGGAGACGGAACGGGAGGGCTCCATCCGAAGCGGGCACGGGGGTGGGGACCTGGGTTTGGTGCGGACCTTCCTGGAGGCCCTAACCCGGGAGGACGAAAGCCTTGTGGAGCCTTTTTCCGAGGCGGTGCAGGCCCACCGGCTCACCTTCCTGGCGGAGGAGGCCAGGAGGGAGGGGCGGGTGGTTCAAGTAGACAATCCCCTGCCCTGAAGGGCAGGGGATCTTTGGCGGAGAGGGCGGGATTCGAACCCGCGAGGCAGGTTTAAGCCCGCCTACACGATTTCCAGTCGTGTCCCTTCAGCCACTCGGGCACCTCTCCAAGTGCCAAGCCTGAGTTTAACAAGGCCCGTTTTTATCGTCAAGTAAGCTGAAGGTGTGCGGGTGGTGGTGGCCCACGAGAACCTGGACTTTGACGCCCTGGGCTCCATGGTCCTGGCGGGAAGGCTCTTTCCGGGAAGCGTTCTGGCCTTGATTGGGGGCCTCGAGGGGCCCTTGAAGGAGATCGCCCCCCTTTTGGAGGATCGTCTGGATCTGGTACCGGCTGCGGAGATCCCCGTGGAAAGGGTGACCGAGGTGGTCCTGGTGGACAACGCCCGGCCCGAGCGCATCGGACCCTTTAAGGCCCTGGTGGGGCGGGTGCCCTTTTTGGTCTTCGATCACCATCCCCGGGCACCGGGGGATGTGCCTGCGGTGGGGGGGAGGGTGGCCCAGGTGGGGGCCACGGTGAGCCTCCTGGTTCCCCTGATCCGGGAGCGGGGCCTGACCCTCACGCCCTTGGAGGCCACCTTGGCCTATGCGGGGATCTGGGAGGATACCGGGGGGTTCAGCTTTCCCTCCACCACGCCCCAGGACCTCGAGGCCGCTTACTTTTTAGCCCAGCAAGGGGCGGAGATCCCCCGGGTGCGGGAGTGGGTGCGGCCCCAGCTGGGAGCGGAGGCCCGGGAGGTTCTGAAGAGCCTTATCCGCACCGCCAAGGTGGTGGAACGGCAGGGGTTCCGGCTCCTCCTCGCCCGGGCCCAAGAGGAGGGCTATGTGCCGGCCTTGGCCCCCCTTGCCCATGCTCTTTTGGACCTGCACGAGGCCCATGGGGTGTTGCTGGTGCTTCGGCTATCCCGGGAGGTCCTCCTCATCGCCCGGAGCCGGGAGCGGTTGGATGTGGGCCGCTGGCTTTCCCAGGTGGGAGGTGGGGGGCACCCCCGGGCGGCCTTTGCCCGGGTGCGGGGGGTACGCAATGCGGTGCGGCGCCTTCTAGAAAGCCTTCCCCAGTACCTGGAGCCCGAGCCCACCCTAGCCGAGGTCATGTCCGCGCCAGTGGAAACCCTGCGCCCCACCACCGTGCGGGAAGCCTTGCGGATCCTGGAGGAGCGGGGGTACGGGGCCATGCCGGTGGTGGAGCCCCTGGAGGGGGGAAGGGTGCGGGTCTTGGGCCTGGCCCGGAGAAGGGACCTCAGGAAGGCGGAAAGGCTCGGCCTGGCGGAACATCCCGTGGAGGGCTTTTTGGCCCGGGCCCTTGTCCTGCCTCCGGAGACCCCCCTTTCCGAGGTGGAGCCCCACCTGAAGGCGGGAGGGGGAAGGGTTCTGGTGGGGGAGAGGTTGGGGGAGGGCGTTAAGCTTCTTGGGATCTTCACCCGTACCGACCTCTACCGCAAGAAGCCCGCTTTGGAGAAGCCCCTGGGGGAGCGGATCCTGGAAGCCTTGCCCGAAGGGGCCAGGCGGGTGGTTCTGGCCCTTAGGGAGGCGTTCCCGCAAGGGATCTACCTGGTGGGGGGGGCGGTGCGGGATGCCCTTTTGGACCGGTCGGGCCCCGACCTGGACCTGGTTCTGGAACCGGGGGTCAGGGTAGGGGAGGTGGCCCGCTTTTTGGTGGAGCGCTTCGGGGGTAGCTTTGGCCTCCACTATGCCTTCGGCACCGCCCGGGTGCACGTGAGTTTCGGCCTTACCGTGGACCTGGCGGAAAGCCGGGAGGAGGTCTACCCCTATCCCGGCGCCTTACCCCAGGTGCGTCCGGCCCCCATCGCCAAGGACCTGGAGAGGCGGGATTACACGGTGAACGCCATGGCCCTGTCCTTGGCCACCTTAGAGCTTTTGGATCCCTATGGGGGCCTCGAGGATCTGAGGAATCGCCTCCTCCGTCCCCTTCATCCCCTTTCCTTCGTGGAGGACCCGAGCCGCATCGTCCGGGGGGCGCGCCTGGCCGCCCGGTTGGCCTTCCGTTTTTCCGAGGAGGCCTTAAAGGCTTTGCCCCCAGCCCTCCTTCCCGAGGTGCTCAAGGGCGCCAGCAAGAGCCGCCTGCGCGACGAGCTCTTCTTGACCCTGGAGGAGGAGTCTTTCCTCGAGGCCCTTTCCCTTTTGGAGGAGCTCGGGGCTTTGGGTCCCCTCTACGGGCTAAAGCTTCCACCCAGGGACCCCTTTGTACGGCTTAGGTGGGGGCCTCTGGAAGAGGAGGGGTTCCCGCCTGGGCGGGCGAGGGTGGAAGCCCGCCTCCTCCTTCTCCTCTACTTCCAGGAAAACCCCCTGGAAAAGGCCTTGGCCCTGGGGCTTCCCAAGCGGTTGCAGGAGGCCTTGGCCCTTCTTCTCAAAGGCTCCTGGGAAGAGGCGGACAAGGAGGCTTTGGGGAAGGAGCCCTTGCGCGGGGTTTTTCTGGCCCTATTCCCCGAGAAGGAGGGCTGGCTTACGGAAAAGAGGCGGGTCCTCATGGGGCGGGATCTCTTGCAGCTGGGCCTGAAGCCGGGTCCCAGGGTGGGGGAGATCCTGCGCCAGGTGGCCGAGGCGCGGGCCCGGGGGGAGGTAAGGACCTTCGAGGAGGAACTGGCCTTAGCCCGTAGACTGATAGGCGATGGGTCTTTTTCCGTACCTCAATGACCCCCCGGTCTTCCTGGTGGCCTTCGCCTTTGCTGTTTTTGGCCTCGTGGTCCACAACCTGTTCCAGGCCTACCTGGCGGACCGTTATGGGGATACGGCTCCCCGCCGCTACGGTTTCCTCTCCTTGGACCTAAAGGTCCACCTGGAACCCTTAGGCCTGGTCTTTTTGCTCCTTTTGGGTTTCGGATGGCCGAGAACCGTGCTCACGAATCTTCCCGGGAGGAAGGGGGCCATGGTGGCCCTCATGGGGCCTTTAGGGTTCTTTGTGGCGGCCTTCCTCTATGGCCTTCTCGCCCGCTTTCTGCCCTATCCCTTCGGCGAAGGGCTTTTGCTGGCCCAAAGGCTCATGCTCCTTCACGCTGCCATCTACCTTTTCCCCGTGCCTCCTTTGGATGGGGCCAAGGCCCTCTACGCCGTGGGCGGGTATGAGGCCCGGCGCTTTCTGGAGCAGCTTGCGGCCTATGGACCCCTGGGTTTTATCCTGATCTTTCTGGTGCTCTCCTATACGGGGGTTACCGGGGCGGTGGTCCAAGGGCTTGCGGGCTTCTTGGCCACGCTATACCGGGTCATCGGGCTATGATCGCTCTTTTGCAGCGGGATCCCCTGGCCTTTCTTTTGACCTTTGTTGTCTTGGTGTTCAGCCTGGTCCTTCACGAGCTGGGCCACGCCTACGCGGCCTACCTCTTCGGGGACGCCACCGCCAAGCGCCAAGGGAGGCTTACCCTTAACCCCTTAAGGCACCTGGATCCCCTGGGAACGGTGCTTCTCCTCCTGGTGGGCTTCGGCTGGGCCAAACCCGTGCCCATCTACCCGCCGGCCTTCCGCCACTACCGCCTGGGGCTTTTCGTGGTTTCCATCGCCGGGATCGTCATCAACCTGGTTTTGGCCGTGCTCTTTGCCCTCCTGGTTCGGGGGCTATTTGCCCTGGATCCCGTGGGAGTGGTGATGACCCTGCAGGGGGAGGGGCAGACTGGGCTTGGCCTGCTGGCCCTGGCGGCCTTTTTCGCCAGTTCCATTAACCTGGTCCTGGCAGTCTTCAACCTCCTGCCCATCCCCCCCTTGGATGGTTCCAAGATCCTGCAGAGCCTTCTTCCCCTTTCCTGGCAACCCCTTTTGTGGCGGTTGGAGCAGTACGCCTGGCTTTCCTTTCTTCTGATCCTTACTGTGTTGCGGGGGCCTATCCAGGAGGTGTTGCGCTTGGCCCGGCGGGTGTTCTTTGGCTTTTTCTTCGGCTAGACTGGGGTCATGCGCACCCTGAGCCTGGTGCTGGTCGTGGTGGCCCTCCTGCTCCTCCTCCCCGCCCTCCTGCCCCTTTTGGGCTGGCTCAACTGGGTGGTCCTGCCCCTGGCCCTTCTGGCCGCAGGGCTCGGCCTGCTTTCGGGAGAAGAGCGGGCCTTTAAGCTCGGGCTTCTGCTGATGGTGGTTTCCGCCTTGCGCCTTTTCCTAGGGGGAGGCTTCCTCTAGCCAGGTGCGCAGGATCCTCAGGTTCCAGGCGTCCTCCTCCGGGCTCCTTGGGGTTTCCAAGATGAAGACCCGGCCCCTCAGCCGGGGGTCGAGGAGCACGCCCTTAAGCCCTTCCCCGATCTGGCCCTGGAGGAGGTGGGCGTGGTGGTCGATGCGGCTAGCCAAGCCCCCCACGGAGTCGTTCAGGTGGACCACAGGCACCCGCTCGAGCCCCACGAGGCGGTCCAGCTCGCTCAAAACTCCCTTTGGATCCCCCTTCACGTCGTACCCGGCGGCATAGGCGTGGCAGGTGTCCAGGCAGACCCCCAAGGGCGTGTCCTCTATGAGCCAGGTCAGCTCCTCAAAGCGAGCCCCCACCTTTTCCCCGCCGCCGGCGGTGTTCTCCACCAGGAGGGTGGGGCGCTCCCTGACCCCGGCCAGGTGCAGGGCCTTCAGGAGGCCTTCCTTGACCCGCTTGGGTTCTCCAGAGCCCGGATGGACCACCACGTACTCCAGGCCCAGTAGGCGAGCTTTCTCTAGGTCGTCCGCCAGGCTCATCACGCTCTTTTCCCAAAGCTCCCCTTCCGCTCCCAGGTTTACCAGGTAGGAGGCATGGATAACCCCGGGAAGCTCCCCGGCCATCTCCCGCAGGGCGCGAAACGTTTCCACCTCGCTTGGGGAGAGGGCTCGGGTTTTCCAGCTTCTCGGGCTTTTGGCGAAGATCTGGAAGGCGGAAAGACCCAGGGCCTGGGCTTCCTCCACGGCCCCGGCCACCCCCTTTTTTCCGGCGATGGAGAGGTGGAAGCCGTAGCGCGCCATGCTACTCCTCCTCCACAACCTCCACCCGTACCCGGGTGGCGGAAAGGGCCCCGATGGTTTTGGCCGCGGCGTAGGAGAGGTCGATGATATACCTTCCTCCAAAGGGCCCCCGGTCGTTGATGCGCACCACCACGCTTTTGCCGTTTTTCAGGTTGGTGACCCGCACCCGGGTGCCGAAGGGCAGGGAGGGATGGGCGGCGGTGAGGGCGTGCATGTCGTAGCGTTCCCCGCTGGCCGTGCGCCTGCCGTGGAAGCCGGGGCCGTACCAGACCGCAAGCCCCTCCTGCAGGAAGCGGGTTTTGGCTGGGGGCTCCTTTTCCGTAAGCCTCAGGACCTGGCCGGGATGGATCAGGTCCGAGGTGAGGCCGTTGAGCTCCTTCAGTTCCCTCACGCTCATACCGTGGGCTTTGGCGATGCGGAAGAGAGTATCCCCCTTCTTTACCGTGTAGGTCTGGGCCAGGGCGCTGGAGAGGAAAAGGGCCAGGATGAGGGTGCGCACCTAAACCTCCTGCCAGCCCCGGGGGAAGCGGGAGAGAAGCTCAATCCCTGTGTCCCGGATGAGGACGAGCTCCTCAATCCGCACCCCGCCTATACCCGGCAGGTAGACCCCGGGTTCCACGGTGACCACCATGCCCGCCTCGAGGGCCTCCTCCGTGTAAGGGGAAAGCCCCGGCCCCTCGTGCACGGCAAGCCCCACCCCGTGCCCCAGGGAGTGGACGAAGTAGCGGTCCAGGTCAAAGCGCTTAAGCTCCTCCCGGGCCAGGGCGTCCATCTCCTTGGTGCTCTTCCCTGGGCCCAGAACTTCTAGAACCCGTTCCAAGGCGGCCAGGGTGGCCTCAAAGGCCCGCTTGAGTTCCCCGTCCACCCTTCCCAAGGCCACGGTGCGGGTCATGTCCGAGTGGTACCCCCCCACCCTGGCCCCCAGGTCCAGGGTAACGAGCTCCCCCGCCTCGAGGGCTTTTTCCGAGGCCCTGGCGTGGGGCAAGGCTCCCCGCACCCCCGAGGCCACGATGGGGGGGAAGGCCACCTCGGCCCCCCGCCGTTTCAGGAAGAACTCTATTTCCAAGGCGACATCCCGTTCCAACACCCCTGGCTTGAGCAGGGTAAGGGCGTGGGCCAGGGCTTCCTCCGCCAGGGCCTGGGCCTTGCGGATCCTTTCCACTTCCTCCGGTGTCTTTTTGAGCCGGAGACGCTCGATAACCCCCTTGGTGGGCACCCACTCCGCGGGGGCAAGCTCCCGCAGGCGTTCCAGGGCGGCGTAGGGGAGGTGTTCCGCCTCAAAGCCCACCCGGCCTTTCAAGCCCTTGAAGACCTCCTCTTTTTCCTCCCGCTTCAGCACCTTGGCGGGGATGCGGCTTTCCTGCTCCGCCTCGGGGTAGCGGGGATCCGTGAGGAGGAAGGCTCCTTCGTGGGTAACGAGGACCTGGGCGTCTTCGGGGTGAGGAAAGCCCGATAGGTAGCGCACGTTCTCGGGGCGGGTCACGTAAAGGGCATCCAGCCCTAGGGGCTCGAGGAGGGTCTTCGGGTCCAGCACGGGGCCTACTATACCACCCGTTAACCCTCTTCTAGGTTCACGCCCCGGTAGAGGTCGTCCACGGCCAACTCCAGGGTGGGGCAGGGGAGAGGAAGGCTCTCCCCCGGCCCCAGGCGGAGGTAGGTCCACTTGTTTCCCTCCCGCAGGTAGGCCTCGAGGCTGAGGGCCTTTCGGGCGGGCTGGCCCATGGCTCTATTCTAGCTTGGCCAAGCTGAAGCGCACCCGGCCTTCCTCGTCCTCCAGGAGGGTGGTGTGGCCGGGGAAGAGGCCTTCAGCAAACTCTAAGGCCAGGACCTCCTCGGCGATCCAGCTGCCGTGCCGTTTCAGGGCTTCCAGGTAGGCGCCTTCCGCCTCGTAGCCCACCCGGATGCGGTCGGAAACCTTGAGGCCCATCTCCTTGCGGGTCTGTTGCAGGTGGCGGATTAGGTCCCGGGCCAGGCCCTCAAGCCTCAGCTCCTCCGTGACCCGCACCTCCAGGGCGGCCACGTATCCCTCCTTTTCCAGGGCCTGGTACCCCTCGGGGGCCTGGGCCTCGAGGAGCACTTCCTCCGGCTCCAGGACCACCTCCTGGTCCTCCAAACGCAGGGGCACCCTTTCCCCCTTCAGGACCAGGCTAGCCACCCTCGAGGCCTCCCTTTCCAGGGCCTCGCGGATTTTGGGAAGGAGCTTGCCGTACTTCTTGCCGAGGAGCTTCAGGTTGGGCAGGACCCGGTAGCGGAGCACCTCTTCCCCTAGTTCCAAGACCCGCACTTCCTTCACGTTGAGCTCCTCGGCGATCTCGGGGGCGAAGTGCCTCAGGCCCTCCCGCTCGAGGGCGGTGGGAGCGGTGATGAGGAGAAGGGGAAGGGGGATGCGGGTCTTGATCCCGCTTCTAGCCCGGGCGGAGCGGGCCAGGTCCACCACCTTGAGCACCGCCCGCATCTTGGCCACCAGCTCCTCGTCCACCAGATGGGGGTCCACCTCGGGCCAGTCGGAAAGGTGCACGGAAAGGGGGGCCTCGGGGCTTACCAAGCGCACCAGGTTCTGCCAAAGCACCTCGGCCAGGAAGGGGGTGAAGGGGGCGGAGAGCTGGCTGATGGTGACCAGGGCCTGGTACAAGGTGGCGTAGGCGGACTCCCGGTCCAGGGGATCCTCGTTTTTCCAGTAGCGCCTGCGGCCCCGGCGCACGTACCACTGGGAGAGGTCCTCCACCACGAAGTCCCGCAGGGCCCGGCTGCTTTGGGTGGGGTCGTAGGCCTCGAGGGCCTCCGTCACCCTTTGAATCAGATCCTGGAGCCGGGCAAGAAGCCAGCGGTCCAGCTCGGGCCGCTTCTCCACGGGAGGCGGGTTCTTAAGGTCCGGCCGGTCCAGGTTGGCGTAGGTGACGAAGAAGCTATACACATTCCAGAGGGTGAGGAAGTAGTCCCGCACCGTTTCCCGCACCAGGTTGGGTCCGAAGCGGCGGTCCGCCTCCGGGGGAGCGGAGATGTAGATGTACCACCTGAGGGCATCCGCCCCAAACTCCCGGATGATGTCCCAGGGGTCCACCACGTTCCCCTTGGACTTGCTCATCTTCTGGCCCTTTTCGTCCAGGATGAGGCCGTGGCAGATGACGTTTTTGAAGGCGATGGAGCCGAAGAGCATCACCCCAAGCTGGTGCAGAGAGTTGAACCAGCCCCGGGTCTGGTCGATGCCTTCCGCAATGAAGTCCGCGGGGAAGGCCTCCTTGAACTCCTCCCCGTTCTCGAAGGGGTAGTGCAAGGAGGCAAAGGGCATGGCCCCGGAGTCGTACCAGACGTCGATCACGTAGGGAACCCGGCGCATGGTGCCCCCGCAGGTGCATCGGAGCTCCACCCCGTCCACGTAGGGACGATGAGGATCGAAGGGTTCGGGAAGGGGTTGAATGGCCCTTTCCTTCAGCTCCTGGAAGCTGCCGATGGCCTCTTCCTTTCCACAAGAGCCGCAGACCCAGATGGGAAGGGGCGTGCCCCAGTAGCGGTTGCGGCTTAGGGCCCAGTCCACCAGGTTCCGGAGCCACTCCCCGTAGCGTCCCTCCTTGATGTGGGGCGGGACCCAGTTGATCTCCTGGTTTTTACGGATGAGTTCCTCTTTGAAGAGGGTGTTTTTGATGAACCAGGTTTCCGTGGCGTAGTACATGAGGGGGGTGGAGCACCGCCAGCAGTGGGGGTAGCTGTGGAGGTAGCTTGCCTCCCTGAAAAGAAGCCCCCGGGAGCGGAGGTCTTTCAGGATGGCCCGGTTGGCCTCGCGGAAGAAGAGGCCCTTAAAGGGCTCCACCAGGAGTTTCCCTTCCTCGTCCACCGTCTTGAGGAGGGGAAGGCCGTAGGCCCTGGCCGTGTCCAGGTCCTCGGCCCCGAAGGCGGGGGCCTGGTGGACGATGCCCGTGCCGTCCTCCCGGCTCACGTACTCGGCCAGGACCACGAAGTACCCCTTCTCCAGGGCCTGGGGGTAGGGGGGGTCGTAGGCCAGGCCCTCCAGTTCCTTCCCGGAAAAGGTCCTTAGAATGGGGGTTTCCTCGCCGAGGAGCCTGCGGCCCAGGGTCTCCTCGAGGATCACCGCCTCCTCCCCCACGGCAAAGGCCCCATAGGTGTACTCGGGGTGCACCGCCGCGGCCACGTTCCCGGGCAGGGTCCAGGGGGTGGTGGTCCAGATGAGGAGGCTAGCCTTTTCCAGGCCCAGCCTCCCCGGTTCCTTAAGGGGAAGGCGCACGTAGACCGAGGGATCGGTGATCTCCTTGTACCCCAGGGAAAGCTCGTGGGAGGAAAGAGGCGTGCCGCACCGTGGGCAGTAGGGCACCACCTTGTGGTCCCGGTAGAGGAGCCCCCGGTCGAAGAGGTTCTTCAGGCTCCACCAGATGCTTTCCACATAGGTGGGGTGCAGGGTGGCGTAGGCGTTCTTGAGATCCACCCAGTAGGCGATGCGCTCGGTGAAGGCCTCCCACTCCTTCTCGTAGGTGAACACCGACTCCCGGCAGGCCTGGTTGAAGCGCTCGATGCCGTAGGCCTCGATCTCCCGTTTGCTCTTTAGCCCCAGCTTCTTCTCCACCTCCAGTTCCACCGGCAGGCCGTGGGTGTCCCAGCCGGCTCGGCGGGGCACGTAGTAGCCCCGCATGGTCTTGTACCGGGGGAAAAGGTCCTTGTAGCTTCGGGCCTGGGCATGGCCCACGTGGGGCATGCCGTTGGCGGTGGGGGGGCCTTCGTAAATGGTGTAGCGGGGCCCGCCTTTACGGTTTTCCACGCTTTTCTCAAAGATCCTCTCCCGCTTCCAAAACTCCAGAACCTCCTCTTCCAGCCTGGGAAAGTTGGGTTCACCGACCTCCTTGAACATACGCTCCTCCCTAAAGAAACGCCCGCGCCCTTGGGGCGCGGACGAAAGCGCAAGGGCTTCCGCGGTACCACCGCGCTTCCTGGAGATAGCCTCCAGGCCCTCATTTCCGCGCGATCACGGGCGCACCCGGCGGGCATTACTCGAGGCCCTTAGCCCCTTTCCTCCCGCGGCTCCGGGGTGATCTTCCCGCCTTTCCTCACCACCGGGCTTCCACCCTCCCCGGCTCGCTCTAGGCTATTGGAAAGGGGTACTCTCCCCATCCTCGCCTTTACAGCTCATGCCCCCTGGGGTAAAATCCCCCGTTGGCGGCTAAGCCCATGCTAGCAGCCCACCCCTTCCTTGACAACGCCTGGGCTGGGTCTGCTAGAATCGAGCTAAGCCGGTCCACTTCCCGACAAAAGGAGTGCTCATGGAGCTGTACCTGGATACCGCCAACTTGGAGGAGATACGGGAGATCGCTGCCTGGGGGGTGCTCTCCGGGGTTACCACCAACCCCACTTTGGTGGCTAAGGAGTATGCGGGCCGAGGAGCAAAGCTGACCGAGGAGGTTTTGTTCGCCCACCTACGGACCATATGCGAGGTAGCGAAGGGACCTGTGTCGGCGGAGGTGACCGCGCTGGAGGCAGGGGCCATGGTGGAGGAGGGCCTACGGCTTGCCGCCATCCATCCCCACATCGTGGTCAAGCTGCCCACCACCGAGGAGGGCCTGAAGGCCTGCAAGCGCCTTTCCACCCAGGGGGTGAAGGTGAACATGACCTTGATCTTTTCCGCCAACCAGGCCCTTCTGGCGGCCCGGGCGGGGGCGGCCTATGTCTCCCCCTTCCTGGGCCGGGTGGACGATATCTCCTGGGATGGGGGAGAGCTTTTGCGGGAGATCGTGGAGCTAATCCAGGTCCAGAACCTGCCGGTCAAGGTCATCGCCGCTTCCATCCGCCATCCCCGCCATGTGACGGAGGCCGCCCTTCTTGGGGCGGACATCGCCACCATGCCCTATACGGTCTTCAAGCAGCTTCTTAAGCATCCTTTGACGGACATAGGCCTTAGACGCTTTATGGAGGACTGGGAGAAGGTCAAGCCATGAGGAGAAAAGCAGATACCCAACAAGAAGCACCCCTCACCTATCAGGAGCTTTCGGCCAAGATCCTTCCGGAGCTCCACCTGCTGGCCCAGGAAGCGGGGATCGAGAACTACAAGCGCATGAAGAAGGACCAGCTCATCATGGCCCTCCTGGAGCGGCAGACCCAAGGGGAGGGCCTGCAGCTGGTCAAGGGTTACCTGGAGATCAGCCCGGATGGGTACGGGTTCATCACCGAGAACCTGTACAACCTGGAATCCAGGGTGGCCATCGTCTCTGCAGGACTCATCCGGCAGTATGCCTTAAGGAGCGGGGACTATATCGTGGGCCGGGTGCGGCCTCCACGGGAGAACGAGCGCTATGGAACCCTCCTCAAGGTGGAGGCGGTGAACGACCTGGATCCCGAGGCCGCCAAGAACCGGCCTCGCTTTGACGAGCTCATCCCCCAGTTCCCCGACCGGCAGATCAAGCTGGAGACCACCCCCGATGAGCTTTCCACCCGGGTGATCGACCTGCTGGCCCCCATCGGCCGGGGGCAACGGGGGCTCATCGTGGCCCCACCCAAGGCGGGCAAGACAACCCTCCTCAAGAAGATCGCCAATGCGGTCCTGAAGAATGAACCCGACATCAAGGTGATCGTTTTGCTCATAGACGAGCGCCCCGAGGAGGTCACGGACTTCCGGGAAAGCGTCCAGGGAGCTGAGGTTATCGCCAGCACCTTTGACGAACCTCCCCAGAACCACATCCGGGTGGCGGAATTCGTCCACGAGAGGGCTAAGCGCATCGTGGAGGAGGGGGGGCACGTGATGATCCTCCTGGACTCCATCACCCGCCTGGCCCGGGCCAACAACCTGGTAACCCCGCCCACGGGCCGTACCCTTTCCGGCGGTTTGGACTCTGCCGCCCTCTACTTCCCCAAGCGCTTCCTGGGAGCGGCCCGCAATATCCGGGGTGGGGGTAGCCTTACCATCCTAGCCACGGCCCTGGTGGAAACGGGAAGCCGCATGGACGACGTGATCTTTGAGGAGTTCAAGGGTACAGGGAACATGGAGCTCCACCTTTCCCGCCGCCTCGAGGAGCGGCGCATCTTCCCGGCCATAGACATTCTGAAGTCCGGGACCCGTCGGGAGGAGCTCCTCTTGGGCGAGGAGGTGGTGCACAAGATGTGGCTTCTGCGCAAGGTCCTGGCAGACATGGACCCGGCGGAGGCCATGGAGATGCTTCTTGCCCGTTTGGGGCGCACCAAGAACAACAAGGAGTTTTTGGCGTCCTTGGCCGCCCGTTAGGCGGGATTTTCCCTTGGGGGGCGGAAAGCCCGCCCCCCAAGGCCTTGTGCCCCTTGCGTTTTCCCCGCTTGGTCCTGGTATAATCCCCGCGAGGTTTGGGCGGGGTTTTTGTTGGGAGGTGAGCGTTGCGGGGAATATGGTGGGGAAATTTATGCCTATTGGTTTCCTCTTTGGCCTTTGCTAAGCTCCCTATTCTTAGCCCCCTTCCCCTTCCCGAGAACACGGTGGAGGTGGGCCAGGCGGCTAGAAAGGGGTGGGTGCTCTACGAGGTGAAGCCCGGGGATACCCTGGTCGAGATTGCCGCTCGTTACGGGGTGGATCCCAGGCACATCATGTGGTCCAGCAACCTGCAAAGCGACCGCTTGCAGGTGGGGCAAAGGCTTCTTATTCCCTTGGTGGCCGTGGAGGACCGCTCTCCCCGGGTACCCCCAGGGGTGGAGGTGTACCGCGTGCGCCCTGGGGATACCCTTCAGGGGGTGGCGAGCCGTTATGGCATAAGCGTCCTGGACCTGGTTTCCGCCAACCCTTCCTTAGAAAGCTTGGACCGGCTGGTGGCGGGGAGCGTTCTTTACATTCCAAAAAGGGCCAGGGGCTTGGTGGTATCCCTGCCCGAGGGGGAGACCTTGGTGGACCTGTCGGCCCGTTTTGGCCTCTCCCCGGTGGCGGTGGCCCGGGCCAACGGGGTGAAGGATCCCTTGGATTTGAAGCCAGGGGACCTAGTCCTCCTGCCCGGCATTCAGGCCAAAACCACGTACCAGCGCCTTTTGGCCAAACAGGAGGCGGAGCGCCAGGCCCGCCTCGAGGCGGAGCGGCGTCGCCAGGAGGAGCTGAGGCGCCTGGCGGAGGAACGCAGGAGGCAGCAGGCCCTGGCCCAGCAACGTACCCGGCAGGTGCAGCAGGCCCAGACCCAGCGGCCCCAGGTGCGGCGGGTGAGCTACCAGGAAGGGGCCATGCGTTGGCCCCTTTCCGACTTTCGTATCACCACCTACTTCGGCCAGCGGGGAGCTTTCCAGCGCTTCCACACGGGGATCGACCTGGCTGCTCCTTACGGCACCCCCATCGTGGCCGCCAAGGCGGGCCAGGTGGAGGTGGCGGGTTGGAGCTCGGTGGGGTACGGCTTCCACGTGGTGCTGGATCATGGTGGAGGGGTGGAAACCCTTTACGCCCACATGTCCCGCATCGCCGTGCGGGCGGGCCAGTGGGTGGAAGCCGGGCAGGTGATCGGATACGTGGGTTCCACCGGCTGGTCCACCGGGCCCCACCTGCACTTTGAGGTGCGGGTGGGCGGGGTGGCCCGCAACCCCTTGGCCTATCTGCCCTAGGTGGGCCTTAGCGCCGTGGGGGCCTTTGGGCCCCCGGATTCTTTTGGCTTGACCCGCCGGGCGGTAAGCTGGAGGATGGAGGACGGGATGGAGAAGGGTACCTTCCAGATCAAGACCGGCTTTGCCGAGATGTTCAAGGGCGGGGTGATCATGGACGTGACCACCCCCGAGCAGGCGGTGATCGCCGAGGAGGCGGGGGCGGTGGCGGTGATGGCCCTGGAGCGGGTTCCCGCCGACATCCGGGCCCAGGGGGGCGTGGCCCGCATGTCCGACCCCAAGGTCATCAAGGAGATCATGGCCGCGGTGTCCATTCCCGTGATGGCCAAGGTGCGGATCGGGCACTTCGTGGAGGCCATGATCCTCGAGGCCATCGGGGTGGACTTCATCGACGAGTCCGAGGTCCTCACCCCCGCCGACGAGGAGCACCACATCGACAAATGGAAGTTCAAGGTGCCCTTCGTCAACGGGGCCCGGGACCTGGGGGAGGCCCTGAGGCGCATCGCCGAAGGGGCGGCCATGATCCGCACCAAAGGGGAGGCGGGCACGGGCAACGTGGTGGAGGCGGTGCGCCACGCCCGCACCATGTGGAAGCAGATCCGCTACGTTCAGTCCCTCCGGGAGGACGAACTCGTGGCCTACGCCAAGGAGATCGGGGCCCCCTTGGAGCTGGTGAGGTGGGTCCACGACCACGGCCGCCTTCCCGTGGTGAACTTCGCCGCCGGGGGCATCGCCACCCCGGCCGATGCCGCCTTGATGATGCACCTGGGCATGGATGGGGTCTTCGTGGGAAGCGGCATCTTCAAGTCCGGTGACCCCAAGAAGCGGGCCAGGGCCATCGTGCGGGCGGTGACCCACTACAACGATCCCGAGGTGCTGGCTGAGGTTTCCGAGGACCTGGGTGAGCCCATGGTGGGCATCAACCTGGACCAGCTTAAGGAAGAGGAGCGCCTGGCCAAGCGAGGCTGGTAAGGGAAGCCTAGGGGAAGGCCATGGCTCGGGCGGTCTGTGGGGTTTACGAGATCCACCCCGAGCGGGTGGAGAAAGCCCGCACGGCATTGCCCGAGGAGGCGGTGCTGGGGGAAGCCGCCCTCCTCCTCAAGGCTTTGGCCGACCCCACCCGGATGCGCCTTCTTCTGGCGTTGAAGGCGGCGGGAGAGCTTTGCGTGTGCGATCTGGCTCTCCTCGCTGGGGTTTCGGTTTCCGCGGTGAGCCACCAGCTCAGGCTTCTGCGCCAGGCCCGGCTGGTGGCCTTTCGCCGGGAGGGAAAGCAGGTCTATTACCGCCTGGCGGACCACCACGTGGAGAGGCTGCTGGAAGGAGCCCTGGAGCACGCGTTGGAGAACACTTGAACAAATACTCAAGTGATGCTACCCTGGGGGCATGGAGGCTCCCAGGGTCCGCGTGTTCCGGGTGGAGGGTCTGGACTGCGCCGACTGTGCCTTAAAGGTGGAGAAAGCCCTTTCCGGGGTACCTGGGGTGGTGCAGGCCCAGGTCAGCTTTGCCAGCGGTAAGGCGTATCTGCACCTCGAGGTTCCCGGGGCGGAGAAAGAGGCGGAAAAGGTGGTTTCCGCCTTGGGCTACCGTTTGAAGCCTGAAGGGGACACGAGCAGGGGTGTTTTGGGACCCTGGCGCTGGGCCTTGGCTTCCGGAGGGCTTCTCCTGGCGGCCTTTTTGGCCTCTTTGTTCCTCCCCAGACTAGCCCCTTGGGGCTATGGGCTGGCGGCCTTGGTGGGGGTTTTCCCCCTGGCTCGTCGTGGGGTGGCTACGTTCCGGCAAAACCCCTTCAGCATGCAAACCCTGGTTACGCTGGCTACCCTGGGAGCTTTGCTTATCGGGGCGGAGGCCGAGGCGGCGGTGGTGGTCTTCCTCTTCCTCGTGGGGGAGGTGCTGGAGGCTTATAGCGTGGCCCAGGCCCGCAGGTCCCTTTACGCCCTTTCCGAGCTTCTTCCCAGGCGGACCTACCGCCTAACGGATGGAAGGGTGGAGGAGGTGCCCCTTAAGGCCTTGAGGGTGGGGGACCTGGTGCGGGTGCCCCCGGGGGAGCGGGTACCGGCCGACGGGGTGGTGGTGTCTGGGCAGGCTTCCTTGGAGGAGGCCGCCTTCACCGGGGAGCCCTTGCCTAGGCCCAAGGGGATAGGGGACCCGGTTTACGGGGGCAGCCTGGTGCAGGAGGGGAGCTTGGTGGTAAAGGTGGAGCGCCTTCCCGAGGAGGGCTTCCTGGCGGAGATGGAACGCCTGGCGGAGGAGGCCCTTCTCAAGAAGAGCCAGGCGGAGCGGGTGGTGGATGCCTTTAGCCGTCGCTACACCCCGGCGGTCCTAGCCCTGGCAGGCTTCGTGGCCCTGGTCCTTCCCCTCTTCCAGGGGGATTTCCTGGGGCATGTCTACAAGGCCTTGGCCCTTCTCCTCATCGCCTGTCCCTGCGCCCTGGTGGTGTCGGTGCCTGCGGCCATCGCCGCAGGGGTGGCCCGGGGGGCCAGGGCGGGGGTGCTCTTTAAGAGCGGGGCGGCCCTGGAGCGCTTGGCTGGGGTTCGCTACGTGGCTTTGGACAAGACGGGAACCCTGACCCTGGGAAAGCCCACACTGGTGCGGGTGGTTACCTTTGGGGTCTCGGCGGAGGAGGCCTTGGCCCTGGCGAAGGGGGTGGCGGAGGGTTCCTCCCATCCCTTAGCCCGGGCGGTGCGGGAGGCTTCGGGCCCCAAGGCCTTGCCCTCGGAGGAGCATTGGGCGGTGCCGGGCCTTGGGGCCTTCGCCCGGGTGGAGGGGAAGGAGGTGGGTTTGGTGCGGCCCGAGGCCTGGGACCTACTCCCCGGGGTGCAAGCCCAGGTGAGGGCCTTAGCCGAGGAGGGCTTCAGCCTTTCCCTCCTGGTTAGGGAAGGGGTTCCCCTGGCCCTCTTGGCCTTCCAGGATACCCCTCGCCTTGAGGCCCGGGAAGCTTTGGCCGGACTGCGCCAACTGGGTCTTAAGCCTCTCTTGCTCACCGGGGACCGGGAGACCTCTGCTTTGGCTTTGGCCATGGCCATAGGGCTTTTCCCTGGGGAAATCCGGGCCGGCCTTTCTCCCGTGGACAAGCTTCGCCTGGTGGAGGAGATGGAAGGTAGGGGTGGCGTGGCCATGGTGGGGGATGGGGTGAACGACGCCCCAGCCCTGGCCAGGGCCACGGTGGGGCTTGCCGTGGCCGAGGGCACGGAGGCTGCCCTGCAGAGCGCGGACGTGGGGCTTCTGAGCCTTGCCGCCTTGCCCCGGGCCTTCCGGCTAAGCCGCCTGACCCTGGGCGTGGTCCGCCAGAACGTGGCCTTGGCGGTGGGGCTCAAGGGGCTTTTCCTCCTCACCACCCTCATGGGTTACACGGGGCTTTGGGCCGCAGTGCTGGTGGACAATGGAGCACTCGTGTTGGTGACGGTCAACAGTCTGCGCCTTTTGTGGCGCCGGGTATAGTAATCCCATGCCCGTGCGCAGGTATCCCAGGCTACTAGAGCAGTTTCTTGAAAGTGAGGCCAAAGGAGGGCTGGTCCTCTTCTTGGCGGCTCTTCTGGCATTTATACTGGCCAACACTCCGGCGGCCACGGTCTATTTTGGGCTACGAGAAGTTCTGGTGGGTGTTCGTTTTGGCGAGTTTTCATTGGAAAAGCCGCTGCTTCTTTGGGTCAACGACCTCCTCATGGCGTTTTTCTTCCTACTGGTGGGACTGGAGCTTAAGCGTGAACTTGTTTCTGGCGAGCTTAAGAATCCCAGAAGGGCTGGGCTAGCCTTGGCAGGGGCGGTAGGGGGAATGATCCTGCCGGCCTTTTTGTACCTGGCAATCAATCCCAGCCTGCCCGAGGCTCGTGGTTGGGGAGTACCCATGGCCACGGACATCGCCTTTGCCTTGGGGGTTTTGGCTCTGGTACCTCGGGTGCCTCTGGGACTTAAGCTCTTTCTCACTGCCTTAGCCATAGTAGATGACCTGGGGGCGGTTTTGGTGATTGCCCTCTTCTACACCGGGGGCTTAGAATCCCTTCCCTTGATCCTGGCGGCCCTGGTCCTGGGTTTTGCTCTTCTGCTCAATCGCCTAGGGGTGTGGCATCTTTGGCCCTACATGCTTCTGGGGTTACTTCTGTGGTATTTTGTCCTCCAGTCAGGTCTTCATGCTACCTTGGCCGGGGTGCTTTTGGCTTTGGCTGTCCCTCTGCGGCGGGCTAGGACTTTCCAGGGGGCTACCTCTGCCCAGGACCCCGAGGAGCTGGAGGGGGAGTTGGAAGGCCTCGAGGAGCAGGTGGAGGAAGCGCAAAGCCCCTTGCACCGTCTGGAACACACCCTTCACCCTTGGGTAGCCTTTGGGGTGTTGCCGGTTTTTGCGTTTTTTAATGCTGGGGTTGCCTTGCAGGGGCTGGGGTTTGGTTCCGTGGCCTGGGGAATAAGCTTGGGGTTTCTCTTGGGGAAACCTTTGGGAATCCTCTTCGCTTCCTGGCTAGCGTTGCGGTTGGGTTTGGGCGCCTTGCCCGAAGGGGTGAACCTAAAGTCCATTGTGGGTGTGGGCTTTCTGGCGGGCATTGGCTTTACCATGGCCCTTTTCATTGCTGGCTTGGCCTTTGAAGGGGGGATGCTGGACCAAGCCAAGGTGGGGGTGCTCTCCGCTTCTCTAGTGGCCGGGTTAGTGGGTGTTCTTTTGGTGCGAGCTTCCCTTGACAGGTCCGAAGCCTAGGTCCAGGATGAGGGGCGTGGTCGGCGTCCTAGCCCTACAAGGGGATTTCCGCGAGCACAAGGAGGCGCTTAAGCGTCTGGGGATAGAGGCAAAGGAGGTGCGGAAGAAGGAGCACCTGGAGGGGCTCAAGGCCCTCATCGTGCCTGGCGGGGAGTCCACCACCATCGGCAAGCTGGCCCGGGAATACGGAATCGAGGACGAGGTGCGCAGGCGGGTGGAAGAGGGTTCCCTGGCCCTCTTCGGCACCTGCGCCGGGGCCATCTGGTTGGCCAAGGAGATCGTGGGCTACCCCGAGCAACCCCGTTTGGGGGTGTTGGAGGCATGGGTGGAACGCAACGCCTTTGGCAGGCAGGTGGAAAGCTTTGAGGAGGACCTCGAGGTCCGGGGTTTGGGTCCCTTCCACGGGGTCTTCATTAGAGCCCCAGCCTTCCGCAAATTGGGGGAAGGAGTGGAGGTGCTGGCGGAGCTGAATGGTCTTCCCGTCCTGGTGCGCCAGGGCAAGATCCTTGCCAGTGCCTTTCACCCTGAGCTCACCCAGGACCCCAGGCTTCACCGGTACTTCCTGGAGCTGGCAGGAGTGTAAAGGGTAGGCTCCAGGTATTTCCTGGAGCCTACTTCCCGTAAACCAGACTGGGCAACCAGGTGGCGAGCCCTGGGAAGAGCATAACCAGGATAAGGCCCGTGAGCTGGAGGAGGAGAAAGGGGATCGCTGCCCGGTAAATGGTGCCCATGGAGATCTGGGGTGCCACCCCCCTTACGTAGAAGAGGGCATACCCAAAGGGGGGTGAGAGGAAGGACATCTGCATGTTTACCAAGTAGAGGACCCCGAACCACAGTGGATCAAACCCTAGGCTCCGGATGATGGGTACGAAGACGGGAACGGCCAAGAGGAGTATCCCCACCCAATCCAGAAACATCCCCAAAATGATAAGGATGATCTGCATCACAATCAGGATTCCCCAAGGGGAGAGCCCGGTTCCTAAAAGGAGCTCGCTGACAAAGCGGTCCCCCCCTTGGGCCACGTAGAAGGCTACAAAGGCGTTGGCCCCGAAGATGATCCAAAGCACCATGGCGGTGGCCTTGGCGGTCTGCTCTAAGGCCAGCCGCAGGTTTTGCCAGGTGAGCTTGCGGTGTAGGGCGGCCACCAGCATGGCCCCGAAGGCGCCCACCGCCGCCGCCTCCGTGGGGGCGGCCAGGCCCAGGAAAATGGTCCCGAGCACCAGGAAGATGAGAAGGAGGGGGGCCCAGATGGCCCCGAGGGCTCGCCAGCGCTCCGCCCAGGTGGGCATTTCCTCCTTGGGAATCCTGGGGGCAGCCTGGGGATAGAGGAGCGCATAGACGACGGAGAAGAGCATGTACAGGCCCGAAAGGACCAACCCGGGGAGCACGGAGCCCAGGTAAAGCTCTCCCACGGACTGGTTGGCCACCAGGCCGTAGATGATGGCGAGGACACTGGGAGGGATGAGGATGCCGAGAGTGCCCCCTGCCATCACGGTGCCTGCGGCGAGCACGGGGCTATACCCCCGGCGGAGCATCGCCGGTAGGGCCACTAAGGCCATGGTTACCACTGCCGCGCCGATCACCCCCACCATGGCGGCGAGAACAGTGGAAGCGGCAACGGTGGCGACCGCCAAACCGCCCGGGACCCGCCCCAGCCACTTGTAGGCGACGTCAAAGATTTCCTCGATGAGCCCAGATTTTTCTAGCATGGAGGCCATGAAAATAAAGAGGGGGATGGCCGCTAGAAGGTACTGAGTCATGTTGTTCCACATGCGCTGGGGCACCAGGGCCAAGGCATCTGGGCTCCACAACCAGGCGATGAAGGTTACCGCAACGCCCCCAATCAGAAAGGCCAGGGGATAACCCGTGAAGAGGAGGAGGAAGAGGCTTCCGAACATCAACCAGGTGAGCGTCTCAATGGGCACGATCTTCCTCCTTTCCTAGAAGCACGAGAAGGTCCCGGATCGCGTTAGCTAGACCTTGTAGAAGCAGCAGGGCGGCACCCAGGGGGATAGCCAGCTTGAAGGGAAATATGGGGATGGCCTGGTTGGCCAGGGAAAACTCCCGGTTCTGCCAGGAAGCCAGGAAGAACTTCCAGCCATACACCACCAGGGTGCCAGCAAATAGCGTCAAAAAGACGAAGCCCAGGAGGTTGAACCAGGCCTGTCCCTTGCGGGAAAGGCGGCTATAGAAAACATCCACACCCACGTGGGCCTTTTCCTTTAGGGCATAAGCCCCGGCCAGCACATATAGGAGGCCAAAGAGGAGCGTGGACACCTCGTGGGCCCACTGGGTGGGGGCGTTGAAGAAGTACCGCCGCACCACTTCGGCGGTAAGGATGAGAACCGCTACCAAGGTAAGCCAGGCGACCGACCGCCCTGACCACAGGCTTAAGGCGTCGATGAGGTTGAGGAGGCGCAGCAGGTTTTGGATCACGGTGCAACCCTCGAGGCTAGAGGTTCAAGCCGCGGATATCCGCATCGGTGACGTACCCTAAGGCCTTCATGTACTCCAGCTGGCTAGCAAAGGCCTCCCGAGCGTACTTGTCCTGTTTGGCCCACTTGAACCAGATGGGGATGGCCACGCGGCGGAACTTGCGCACATCCACCGTGGACAGGCGAATAATCTGCACGCCTGCAGCTTTGTATTTGGGCCAGGTTTCCAGGTTTGCCTTCTGGATGCCAGCGTAGTGGATCCAGCTCCACTCGTGAACCGCTGCCTCAAAGCGCTCCTGAAGGTTCTTGGGCAGGGCGCGCCAGCGGTTGATGTTGATGGTGATATCCGCCAGGTCCACGGGCTGGTGGATGCAAGGCGTTTCGGGTGGGCCCATGATGATGTACTTGGTGACCTGGTGGAAACCCAGGTTGTAGTTCACCGCCGGGCCCACAAAGTCGGCCGCATCGATGACCCCGCGCTCCAAGGCGGGATACACCTCGCCACCCGGCAGGAGCACCGTGGCAGCCCCGGCAGCGGCGAAGATCTCGGCGATCATGCCCCCGGGCACCCTCAGCTTCACTCCCTTGAAGTCCTCGAAGCTCTTGATGGGCTTCTTGGAATGAATGAGGTTATAGTCATGCTGGACCGGGCCCACAAAGAAAAGCCCCTGTTCCTCGTAGGCCTTGCGGGCCAACGCTAGGCCACCCAGGGCGTAGTACCAGGTTTCCCACTGGTCAGGCCGATCCAGGCCCAGGGGGTAGGAGGAAAGGAAGGCGGTTACGGGCATCCTCCCTGCCCAGTAAAGGGTAAAGGGATGCATGCCGTCCAAGACCCCGGTCTTGACGGCGTCGAACATGTCAAAGGTGCCCACCACTGCCCCGGCAGGGAAGGTTTGGATTTCTATTTGGCCGTCGGTGAGCTCCTTGACCCGCTCGGCGAACTTCTGGAACAGGCTATAGCCCACGGTCCCTGCGTCCCAGGCCGACTGGATGCGCCAGCGGAACCTGGGGGCCTGGGCGACGGCCAGAGGGCTAAACACCGAGCTCGCCGCAACGCCGGTGGCCAGCTTGCGAATAAAGTTCCTCCGGTTCTCCTTCATGGTTCCCCTCCGGGATAGGGCGATATAAGCACCTCTAGGAGCAGCGCGGTAGGTTGGTGACGGACTTATAGAAACACGAGTGGCCTTATTTGTCAAGCCTCGGCATGATTATTCACAAAGTGAAATATTGAGGGTCCCTACTGAGAGCCAGCGTGAGAGGAAACCGCCCCACGCCGAAGAGCGTGGGGCGGGAGATGGCATGTGTGGGGGATTGACCCGGATCCTCAGGGCCGCATCCGGGTGTACATCCGGGGGAAGGGAATTGCCTCGCGCACGTGGGCGAGGCCGCAGATCCAGGCCACGGTGCGCTCCAGGCCCAATCCAAAACCCGAGTGGGGCACGCTGCCAAAGCGCCTCAGGTCCAGATACCAGTCGTAGACCGCCTCCGGGAGGCCGAACGCCTGGATTTTCCTGCGTAGAAGCTCCAGGTCGTGGATTCTCTGGCTACCCCCGATGATCTCCCCGTAGCCCTCGGGGGCCAGGAGGTCGTCGTTTAGGACCAGCTCCGGGTCCTCGGGGTCGGGTTCCATGTAAAAGGCCTTGATCCGGGCGGGGTAGCGCTCGATGAAGACCGGGCGGTCAAACTGGCGGCTGAGGGCGGCCTCATGGGGGGCACCGAAGTCCTCCCCGTAGGGTAGGGGTGGCACCTCGAGGTCCTTCTCCGCAAGCCGGTTCACCAGGGCCACCGCCTCCCGGTAGGTGAGCCGGGGGTAGTTGCCTTCCGCGGCGGGCTCGAGGGCTTTGGGATCCCGCTCCAGCATCTCCAGCTCCCTGGCCCTTCGCGTGAGAACCCGGCCCACCAGGTAGCTCACCAACTCCTCCTGCAGGGCCATGTTTTCCTCGTGGGTCATGAAGGCCACCTCGGGCTCGATCATCCAGAACTCCAGGAGGTGGCGGCGGGTTTTGCTCCTTTCCGCCCGGAAGGTGGGGCCGAAGGTGTAGACCTTGCCGAAGGCCAAGGCCCCGGCTTCGGCGTAAAGCTGGCCCGACTGGGAGAGGTAGGCCTTTTCCCCGTCAAAGAGGTCCACCTCGAAGAGGTCGGTGGTGCCCTCCACGGCGCTCGGGGTGAGGATGGGGGCGTCAAAGCGCAGGAAACCCCGCTCGGCGAAGAAATCGTGGACGGCCCTTTCCAGCTCGTCCCGGATGCGCATCACCGCGAAGGGACGGCGGTGGCGGAGCCACAGGTGGCGGTGGTCCATGAGGAAGTCGATGCCGTGCTCCTTAGGACCGATGGGATACTCCCCGTGGGGAAGGCTCACCACCTCGAGGTTCCGCACCGAAAGCTCAAAGCCCCCGGGGGCCCTCTCGTCCCGCCGCACTAGGCCATGGACCTTGAGGGCGGTTTCCTGGGGCAGGTGATCCGCTTGCTCAAAGATTTCCTCCGGTACCTCCCCTTTGAAGAGGGTGGCCTGCAGGAACCCCGTGCCGTCCCGGAGGATGAGGAAGTGGATCTTGCCCTTGGAGCGTCTTTGGTAGAGCCAGCCCCTTAGCTCCACCTCCTGGCCCTCGTATTTGGCGATCTCATCAATAAAGACCCGCATACCCTTCTATCCTAAGGGGCCTCGAGGTGTTTACCTGGCATTTACCTCTGTTCCCTACCCTGGGCATGGGAGGTGAAGGTATGAGCAAGCAGTGGCTGGTTGGGTTGTTGGCGGTGGCCTTCGGTGTCTGGGGTCTTGCTCAGCAGGAGCAGGGGGTTTGGGCGGAGGTCTATGCTCAGGGCCGGCTGGTGGCCCAAGGGGAGTTGGGTCAGGCTGCTTCTTCTTCTCAGCTCAAGGCTCAAGGAGAGGTGAAGCTCCACCTGGAGGGAAGGGTTTACGCCTTTACCCTGGCCCAGATGGGCAAGACCTTGGGGGAAACGAAGGTTTGGCTTAACGGACAGGCAACGGCTTTGGCCCAAGTGGCCACGGAGCTTCGCATGGCCCTGGAGGGCAAGAAGGAGCTGGCCGTCTTCTGGAAGGAGGGCCGGGTGGTGGGCCTGGTGGAGGTGAACCCCAACGCTCGGGTGTCCGCCGAGGGGGCAACCCAGGTGACCCTGATCCTGAACGGCCAGGAGCGAACCCTGCAGGTCCACCATGCGGGGAGCACCTTGGTGGACGTGAGCGTCAGCGTGGAGGGACAGGTTCGCGGCCTGTTGGAGGTGGCCCGGGGAAGCCAGGCGAAGGAAGGCTCACAGGGCCAAGGTTCCAGTGGGACGGAGGGTAGCGGCCAAGGAGGGGTGAATCTCAGGATCGGGATTGGGATCGGCGGGGGAAGGTAGAAGGACGTTTCCCCGGCCCCCCTTGACCTCGAGGGGGGCCGGGCCTTGGAATGGGGAAGGCGTGCGCATCCTGGTGGTGGAGGACGAACCGGACATCGCCGAGCCCGTGACACTTCTTTTGTCCCGGGAAGGGTATGAGGCAACCTGGGCTCCCGACCTGGATTCGGCGTGGGAGGAGTTTTTGGCTGCCGAACCCGCTTTGCTGGTTTTGGACGTGATGTTGCCCGAGGGGGAGGATGCGGGGTTTACCTTTGCCCGTCAGGTGCGGGAGGGAGGGTATTCCGGCTCCATCCTCTTTCTCACGGCCCGGGATTCCCTGGAGGACCGGGTAGCTGGGCTAAACCTCGGAGGGGATGACTACCTGGTCAAGCCCTTCGCCCTGGAAGAGCTTCTCGCCCGGGTTCGGGCCCTTCTCCGCCGGGGAGCCCAGCACAAGGGGGACCGCTTTCGGCGGGGGGATCTCGCGGTGGATCTGGTGGCGCGGAAGGCGTACTGGAAGGGAGAGGAGATCGGCCTGACCCTCAAGGAGTTTGCCTTGCTAGAGATCCTGTGCCTAAACCCCGATCGCCTTTTCACCCCCGAGGAGCTGGCCGATCGCTTGTTCCCGGGCCGGGATACGGCGGTAAGAATGGTGCGGATCTACATTCACCGCCTAAGGCAAAAGCTCGCCCCAGAAGTGGTGCGCACGGGGGCAGGAGGGTATGGCCTGGGGCTTCCGGAATAGGCTGCTCCTCGGGGTGGGGGTAGCGGTGGGGATTTCCGCCCTGGCCCAGCTGGGCCTGGGGTACTGGGTTTTGTTGCGCGCCGCTGAGGCAACGGTCCAAAGGGAGCTTCTGGTCTTTGCCCAAAGCCTTTATCAGGCTCTGGATTTTACCGGGCCCCTGCCCGCCCTTAAGCCGGAGGGTTACAGCCTCCTCCTCCCCTTCTCCAAGGGCAGGGCGCGGGTAACGAGGGAGGGGCGGATCTACCTCAGCTACGGCGGTCCCTTTCCGGTTCCTTCCCCCTTAGGGGAGCACCGAGCGGAAAGGGGCTGGATGAGCCAAGCCTGGGCCTTGCCCCAAGGGTACGCCCTCGAGGTGGCCCTGCCTGCCCCCAGTTTGGGGTATGCCCTGGGTGCAAGCCTTTTGGCCTTCCCCTTGGCCCTGGCCTTGGCCTTGGGGATCACCTTCCTGCTTCTCAAGGGTCTCCTTCGCCCTCTTGGGGAGTTGGCCCGGGCCACGGAGGCCCTTTCCCAGGAGCGTTTTCCCGAACCCGTTCCGGTTCCCACGGGGGAGGACGAGCTTGCCACCCTGGCCAGGAGCTTCAATCGCATGGTGGAGGCGGTGAGGGCTTTTTTGGAGAGGGAGCGCACCTTTACCCGGCATGCGGCCCATGAGTTACGGACGCCGGTGGCGGCTTTGCGTAGCCAACTGGAGGCCTTGGAGCGGGGTCTGGTATCGCAGGAGCAGGCCCTTCCCCGCTTGAAGGCGCAGGTTTCCCGCCTCGAGGGCCTGCTGAGGGACCTGCTGGCCTTGGCGCGGGGCGAGATGACCCGGGAGCGGGTGGGGTTGAAGGCTTTGTTGGAGGAACTGGGGCGGGAATGGCCGGGTTTGGTTTTGAAGCTGGAGACGGAAGGGCAGGTGTGGGGACCTCCCGATCTTCTGCGCCAGGTGGTGGCGAACCTTTTGACAAATGCTTTTCGGCACGGCAGTCCCCCTGTGGAGGTGGGGTTAAGGGAGGAAGGGGAATGGTTGGTCCTTAGCGTGCGCGACCATGGCCCAGGAGTTCCCGAGGCCCGGATACCTGCGCTCGGTAGCCCCTTTCACAAGGGACCCTCTTCTTCCGGTTCGGGCCTAGGCTTGGCCTTGGTGCGCCACACCGTGGAGCGGTTGGGGGGAAGGGTCCAGTGGGGAAACGCCCACCCCGGTTGGCAGGTGGTCCTATGGTTGCCCAAGGAGGTTCCATAAAGCGCTGGATGGCGGTGCTGGGGCTTTTGCTCCTGGGGTGGGGGTTGGCCCTGGAGTTACCCCCCTTGCCCCTTCCGCCCGTGCCTCTCCCCAAGCCTCCCGTCCTGCCCCCCCCGGTTACCCCATCCCCTTCCGACCAGGGCCTGCAGCGCTTCTACGGTCAGGTCACCCTCAGCGATGGGCAGGCGCTCTTGGTGGGTGGCGTTCCCCTCCTTGGTTCCTCCCCCTGGATGGCCCTTCTGGTTCCCGGGATGGCGGTGGAGGTGGAGGGAAGTTGGGAGGGAGCGGGGTTTCGCCTCCGGGAGTTACGCATTGTGGCCCCGGCGCGCTTCTCGTATTACCGGGGCCCGGGGGCCGTGGTGGGCCAAGGGGGCTACCGGGCCTTGGAGCTTTGGACGGTGGAGGAAGGGAACAGCGTGCGGACCCTGGCCCTAAGAACTGCTCCAGAAGGAGTCAGCGTTTACCTGGTGGCGTACTGGGATGGACAGCGCTTCTTGGCTCTGCCCCTGGGGCTCAGGCCCCCTGCCCCCAGCTTGGCTCCAGGCTGGGTGGAAGGGACAGGCGTTTATCGGGATGGGCGGGTGGTATGGGCGCGGTTTAAGCCATTCCCTTAAGGCGTTTGACTGGGCAATAGGCTGGCAAGAGCCTCCGCCAGGCCGCATGCCTCCACGGGAGCCACCACCCGTTGGGCCACCTTCTTGACCTGGGGCGAAGCGTTCCCCATGGCGATGCCTAGACCCGCTCCTTGGATGAGTTCCAGGTCGTTTTCCCCATCCCCCACCATGGCGCATTGGGCCAGGGTCAGGCCGTAGCTTTCCGCCACAAAGCGGGCGGCCGAGAGCTTGCTCACCCCCCGCTTGGTCAGGGAGACGAAGCGCACCCCGGGCATCCTGGGGCTTTCCGCCACGTGGGCCTGGAGTTCCTGGGGCAAGGGGTCCATGAGGGCGCCCAGGGGAGCTTGGGCCTCGGCCAGCACCTGGAGGCGGACCAAAGGGGTAGGAAGCCTTAGCAGGTCCGCTTCCTCGGCCACCACGCCCAGGAGTTCCTGGTGGGCCTTTAGGAGGGGACTATCCCCCTCTATGAAGAAGCCCCCGTCGGCGGTGTAGCCCTCGAGGGGAAGCCCGAGCCTGCGGGCCAGGCGGATGGCTTCCCGGGCCGCCTCCTGGGGCAGGGCTTCCACCAGGAGGGGGTGGGCGGGAGGGGAGTGGGGATCACGGGAAAACGCCAGGACCACCGCCCCCGACTCGAACACGTGGAGGCCCATGGGGTCCAGCCTGCGGGCGTAGGCCAGGGCGTGCCCCCGGCCCGGCCGGCCGGTGATGAGGCTTAGGCGGATGCCCTTGGCCCTTAAGGCCTCCACCGCTGGCCACACGCATTCGGGCACCCCCTCCTTGCCCACCAGGGTGCCGTCCACGTCCACGAAGACCAGCCGCACCATCAAACTTCCCCAGCGGATACCTGGACCGCCTCCCCCCCGATCTGCACCCCGTAGGGCTGGCCCGTGGGGCTGTACTCCACCACCACCTCCACCACCCCCGGGTTGCCCAGGCGGTGGCCCTGGTAGATGGTGAGGGCTACCCGGCCTTCCCGCCTGGGCACCACCCCTGCCCGGGCCAGGAGGGCGCCCAGGGCAGCGTTGGCGGAGCCCGTCACCGGGTCTTCAGGAATGCCCAGGATGGGGGCAAAGTCCCGGGCGTAGAAGCTCCTCGGGCCCATGGGGGCGTAGGCATGGACGGTGGCCACCTCCAGCTGGTGGGAAAGTTCGGCCAGGGTCTTCATCTCTGGCTCCAGGGCATCCACCACCCCGGGGGCGATAAGGGGGACGAAGAGGCTCCAAAGCCCGGTGTAGGCGATGCCGTAAGGCAGGCCGCGGTGCAGGTAACGTTCGTCTGAGCCCAAGGCCTCGAGGACCTCCTTGAGCACCTGGTAAGGGGGAAGATCCCGGAACCTCGGGGCAGGACCCCTCACCAGGGCCTTGCGGGGTTCTCCGGCCTCGTACAGGATCTCCACCGGCAGGGCCTCCGTGGGGGTGTGCAGGAAAAGCCGCCTGCTGCCCTCGGGAGCTAGGCCCAGGCGCACCAGGATAAGGCCTAGGGCTACGGCGGCATGGCCGGAGAACTCCACCTCTCCCGACGGGGTGAAGAAGCGCACGGCGAACAGGGTCTCTTGCCTTTCCGTTACGAAGGCGGTTTCCGGTTCGCCTAGGTGCCGGGCTAGGTTTCGCATCTCCTCGAGGTTCATGCCCCGGGCGTCCAGCACTATGGCCACCCGGTTCCCGGCCCCCGGGGTGGAGGCGAAGGCGTCCACGATCACGTAGGGAATCCTAGCCATGGGCGATCACCATGAGGCCGAGTTCCCGTAGCTGTTCCTCGGACACCGGGCTTGGGGCCCCAGTGAGGGGGTCTTTGCCCTCCTTGTTCTTGGGGAAGGCGATGACCTCGCGGATGGAGGGGCTGGCCGTCATAAGGGCCAGGAGGCGGTCCAGGCCCCAGGCGATGCCGCCGTGGGGTGGGGCCCCGTAGGTGAGGGCCTCGAGGAAGAAGCCAAACTTTTCCCGCTGCTCCTCCTCCCCGATGCCCAGGACCTGGAACATCCTGGCTTGAAGAGCGGGGTCGTGGATGCGGATGGACCCGCCTCCCACCTCGGTGCCGTTCAGCACCAGGTCGTAGGCCAAGGCCCGCACCCTCCCAGGATCGGTATCCAAGAGGGGTAGGTCCCCGGGATGAGGGCTGGTAAAGGGATGGTGCATGTAGGTGTACTGGCCCCTTTCCTCGTCCCACTCCAGAAGGGGGAAGTCCACCACCCAGAGGAACCGGAAGCCCTCCCGGGGAAGGCCTAAGACCTCCGCCAGCTTAAGACGCACCTGCCCCAAGGCGGTGGCCGCCACCTTGGCGGTTCCCGCCACGAAGAGAAGGGTGTCCCCCGGAGTGGCTTCCGTGGCCTCCAGGAGGCTTTGCCGCACGGGCTCCAGAAACCTGGCGACCCCGCCTGTGAATCCTCCCTCCTCCACCCGGGCAAAGGCCAGGCCCTTGGCCCCGTGGCGTTTGGCCAGCTCCTCCAGGTCGGCGATCTCCTTGCGGGAAAGGGCCTTGGGCACCGCCAGGGCCTTTATCCTTTCCGCTTCCCGGAAAACCTGAAACTCGCTTTCCCGGAAGAGGTGCCCCACCTCCTTGAGCTCGAGGCCGAAGCGGGTGTCGGGTTTGTCCGAGCCGAAGCGCTCCATGGCCTCCTGGTAGGTGAGGCGGGGGAAGGGGAGGGGAAGCTCCACGCCCAGGGCTTCCCGGAACACGTGGGCCATGAGCCTTTCGTTAACCTCCAGGATATCCTCCACCTCCACGAAGCTCATCTCCAGGTCCATCTGGGTGAAGTCGGGCTGGCGGTCGGCCCGGAGGTCTTCGTCGCGGAAGCAGCGGGCGATCTGGAAGTAGCGGTCAAAACCCGCCACCATGAGCATTTGCTTGAAAAGCTGGGGCGACTGGGGGAGGGCGTAGAAAAGGCCGGGCTGCTGGCGGTAGGGCACCAGGAAATCCCGGGCCCCTTCCGGGGTGCTTTTGGTCAGGAAGGGGGTTTCCACCTGGATGAAGCCCTCCCGGTCCAGGAAGTCCCAGATGGCCTTGATGACCCGATGGCGGAGGCGCAGGTTTTCCTGCATCCTCCTCCGGCGCAGGTCAAGGTAGCGGTACCTGAGCCTGAGCTCTTCGGAAACCTCCTTTTCCTCCTCTCCCCGCCAGCCGGCGTCCACGGGGAAGGGGGGTGTTTTGGCCTCGGAGAGGACCTCGAGGGAGGTAAGGGCCACCTCCACCGCTCCGGTGGGCAGGCGGGGGTTGGGCTCCGGGCGTAGGCGCACGGTGCCCCTGGCCCGCACCACCCACTCCGAGCGGACGCGTTCCGCTTCCTTGTAGGCAGGGCTTTCCGGGTGGGCCACCAGCTGGACCAAACCCTCGCGGTCCCGGAGGTCCAGGAAGATGAGCCCCCCCAGGTCCCGGCGGCGGTTTATCCACCCCTCGAGGACCACCTCCTCCCCCACGTGTTCTTCCCTTAGGCTTCCGGCGAAGTGGGTACGGCGCATAATCCCCCAAATCTTAACGGATTCTCACGCCAGGGCGGAAAGAAGGAAGCCCAACGCTTCCGTCTGGGGTAAGCGAACCTGCTCCCCCGTGGAAAGCCGCTTCAGGGTGATCTCCCCCGCTTTGAGCTCGTCCTCTCCCAGAAAGCCGGCGAAGGTGGCACCTCGTTTCAAGGCTTCCTCCACGCCTTTGCCCGGCTTCTTGGGAGTAAGGGCGTATTCCACCCGCAGGCGGGGCCTTAGCCTCTCCGCCAGGTAAAAGGCCTCGGCCACCGCACCCTCCGTGAGGGGGATGAGGTAGAGGTCCGGGCCTCTTTCCTCGGAAAGCCCGAATCCCTCCGCCTCGAGGGCCAGGGCCACCCTCTCCACCCCGAAGGCGAAACCCACCCCGGGTACCCGCGGCCCCCCCAGGAGCTCGGAAAGCCCGTCGTACCTTCCCCCACCCCCCAGGGCGCTCTGCGCCCCGATCTCCGCATGGTGCACCTCGAAGGCGGTACGCACGTAGTAGTCCAGGCCCCGCACCAGGGTGGGGTCCAGTTCGTAGGGCACGGAAAGCCTTTCCAGATGGCGTTCCACCGCCTTCAGATGGGCCTTCGCTTCCTCCCCCAGGAAGTCCAGCATGGGCCGGATGCTGAGCTCCTTGAGGAGGGCCTGGTCTTGCTCGCTCTTGGAGTCCAGGATGCGCATGGGGTTGAGCTCCAGGCGCTCCTGGGAATCCTGGGAGAGGGCCTCCCGGTGGGGGGAGAGGACCTCCCGTAGATAGGCGTTGTAGCGGGCCCGGTCCTCGGGGTCCCCCACGGAGGAGAGCTTGACGGTGAGGCGCCTCAGGCCGAGCTCCTTAAGGCTTTCATACAGGAGCACCACGGCCTCCGCATCCAGGATGGGGCTTTCCGAGCCCAGGGCCTCGTAGTTCACCTGGTGGAACTGGCGGTAGCGCCCCTTCTGGGGGCGCTCCGCCCGGAACATGGGCCCCGCCATCCAGAGCCTCACGGGCTGGGGCCAGACCTTCATCCCGTGTTCCAGATAGGCCCGCACCATAGCGGCGGTGCCCTCGGGGCGCAGGGTGAGGGAACGCCCACCCCGGTCCTGGAAGGTGAACATCTCCTTCCTGACGATGTCGGTGGAGATCCCCACCCCCTTCTCGAAGACCTGGGTTTCCTCAAACACCGGGGTGATGAGTTCCAGGGCCCCCGCCGCCTCCAGCACCCGGCGGGCGGTGGCCACGATGTGCTGGTGGAGCCTTAGCTCTTTGCCGAAAAGGTCCTTGGTGCCGCGCACGGCCATACCCCTTCACTTTACCCGAGGGCGAAGGCTATACTGCAGCCATGCCCTCGAGGGGTTCCGTACGGGGGTTTCTGGTATTCCTCTACCTCCTCCTCACCCTCACCGCCTCCACCGGGGTGGCCCTGCAGATGTACCTCATGCAGGTGCAGAACCCTGGCCTCCGGACGGATCTCTGCCAGGCCCCTGGGGAGGAGAGGGAGGTGGACCACTCCCTCTTCTGTGGCCTGCAGGTCTCTCCAGGTCTACCCCCCATAGGGGAGGTGGCGCCTCCTAACCTGGTGCGGGTGCTGCGGGCCAGAGTCGCCCCCGTGCCCGGCTATCCGGAACCCCAGGGAAGGGCTTTTTCTCCCCGCTCCCCTCCTTTTGCCCTGAAGATTGCCGCTTGAGTTAGGCGAAGGCTCCTTGGGCGAAAGGAGGGTAGAATCTTGGAAGCAGTGGTGTACACGGAAAATTTGCAGCTTTACGCCCTGGTGCACGGGGCGCTTGGCCCAGCGGGTTGGAAGGTGTACTGGAAGGAAGGCCACGGTCTGGCCCTGGCGGGGCTGGACCAGATGGAAAAGGGCGAGGTGCTTCTTTGGGCCACCCCTTGGGGGCTTAGGGCCTATGACCCTGTGGGCATGATCTTTCTCACCCGTCGGGACGATCCCAGGACCTTGGTTTCGGGCCTTGGGGGACGGGTGGGCCTACGGCTCCTTCCGGGGGAAAAGGCCGTGTTGTGGGCGGTGGGAAACGGAGTTCCCCCGAGGGTGGGGGCCTTGGCCCGGGCCCTGGGGTTTTCCCGGGACCGGGCCCGCTTTTTCCTGAAGGGAGTCATCAACAAGTTTGGCCTGGGGGAGGAGGGGTTAGCCCACCTGGCCCGGCATCAGGTGAAGGTAGTGGGGCTTAAGGACCACCTGGAGCCTTTGCCCGGGGTGCAGGTTCAACCGGGCTTGGACGTGCCTGGGGAGCAGGATCTGCAGGCGGATGGATCCCTGGAACACACCCCGGTAGGCGAGGCCTTCCGGATGGAGGCTTACCAGCACGCCCTCTAGGATGTTTTCCGGGGGTGGGGGCCGGTCCTGGCGCACCACGATGACCTCCTCGGCCCGGATGCCCACCCAGGCGGTGTCCCCGGGCCGGGCCCAGGGGGGGAGGAAAAGGCGGAGATGGACCCCGTTGACCTCCACGCCCCCGGGTCCTATGCGGGCCGGGAATAGGTTTTCGTAGCCCAGCAGCCTGGCCACCAGGAGCTGGCTTGGGGCGGAGTACACTTCCTCGGGTGGGCCTTCTTGCAGGATGGTTCCTGACCCCATCACCACAAGCCAGTCGGCCATGCGGGCCAGGATGGGGTCGTGGCTCACCGCCAGGGTGGGGATGCCTTCCCGGCGGATGAGTTCCACCAGCTCCCCCAGAACCTGGTCCTTGGTGAGGGGATCCAGGGCGCTGGTGGGCTCGTCCAGAAGGAGAATCTGCGGGTTCCTGGCCAAAGCCCGGGCGAGGGCTACCCGTTGCTTCTGGCCGCCGGAAAGCTGGCTCGGGCGTTTGTGGGTGTGCTCCTCGAGGCCAACCCGCTCCAGGAGGGCCAGGGCCCTAGCCTTCCGGTTTCCTCCCGCCAGGGGAAAGGCCACGTTCTCCCAAGCGGTCATGTGGGGGAAGAGGGCCAGGTCCTGGGGCAGGTAACCCACGGGCCGTCTTTCGGGGGGAAGGCCCCCATAGGGCCTGCCCTCGGCGGGCACCAGGCCTGCCAGGGCCTTGAGAAGCGTGGTCTTGCCTACGCCGCTTTCCCCGAGGAGCACGGTGAAGCCCTGGATGTGGAACCGGGCCTCGAGGAGGATGGGTTTTCTTATGCGGTAGTGGACTTCCATGCCCGCCCCTTAGCTTCCAACAGCCGTACCAGCACCAGGAGGACCAGGCTGAGGCCCAGGAGGACCAAGGAGGCCCGGGCCGCTTCCTCAAAGCGCAGGGCCTGTACCAGATCGTAGATGTAGATGCTCACCATCTGGGTTTTCCCGGGGATGGAACCACCCACCATGAGAACCACCCCGAACTCCCCCAGGGTGTGGGCGAACGCCAGAAGGGTGCCGGAGAGAAGCCCAGGCCACACGAGAGGGAACACCACCTCGCTCCAGACCTTCCACCAGGGGCTTCCCAAGGTGCGGGCTACGTCCAGAAGATTGCGGTCCAAGGCCAGAAAAGCCTCCCGGTAGGCGGTGAGGGCAAAGGGCAGGCTGAAAAGGACGCTGGCGAAGACCAGGCCTTCAAAGCGGAAGGCCCAGGAGAGGCCGGTGATTCGGAGCCAGGGTCCCTCGGGACCCAGAAAGAGTAGGACATAAAAGCCCAGCACCGTGGGGGGCAGGACCAGGGGTAGGAGGAAGATGGCCTCCAGGATGGATTTGCCTGGGAAGCGGCGAAAGGCCAGAAGCCAGGCCAGGGGAACGCCCACGAGGAGGAGGAGGAAGGAGGCGAGAAGGGCCACCTCTAAGGAAAGGCGAAGGGCAATCCAGAAGGAGGGGTCCATGCTACTCCCCGGGTAGGAGGAAACCGTATCCCTGGAAGATACGCCGGGCCTCAGGGCTTCCCACGAAGGTGTAGAAGGCCATCACCTCGGGCCGCTTCCTCCCTTTCAGGATCACGTAGTCCTGCTCCAAGGTGAGGTGGCTTCCCAAGGGGGCGAGCCAGTACACCCCGGGGCGGGAAAGGCTTTCATGTACCGCCAGGGAGAGGGCCAGGATGCCGGCTTGGGTGGTGGTGAGGGCCAGCTGGGCAGTCTGAGAGATGTTTTCCCCGTACACGAACTCAAAGCGGGGCTTGCCCTGGCGGAGGGGCGTGGCATCCCAGTAGGCCTCCACCCCCTGGGAGAGGCGTTCCCAGGGAATCTCCTCCCAAGAGAGGTTGGCAAAGGGTGTCTTCAAGCCGGGAAGCGGGGCATCGGCCCGGCGCCTTAGAAGGCCGTAATGTTCCAGCAGGGTGACGGCGGCCCGGCCGTAAGGAGCATGCACCGGGTTGGCGATGGCCAGCCGGGTGATCCTGGGGTCCTTGAGGGCCTCGGGGCTAGGCTCAAGGCCCAACTTCCGGTCCAGCCAGATGACCATGCGCCCGATGGCGTAGGGCCTGCGGGTTCCGGCCTCCGCCAGGCCTTTTTTTTCCAGGAGCTCGGGGTAGAGCCTTTCTGCAGAGAAGTAGAGGTCCGCCTCGAGGCCCTGGGTGAGCTGGGTGTAGAACTTTCCCGAGGAACCGAAGCTTAGCAAGACCCGTATCCCGGGGTTCCTGGCCTCAAAGGCTTGGGCTACTTCCTTCAAGGCATACTGCAGGTCGGCGGCCGCCACCACCTGGACCGTCCTCTGTGCCCAAGCCGGGGCAAAAGCCAGCACCGAGGACAGGAACAGCACCTTTTTGTTCACCCTTACCTCCTTTGCAACCGCGGCAGGCGGCGGGGTTGCCCCCACCACCCCGGGGCCATAAGCCCGGCCCGGAAGGCCCACGGGGTCTGTCCGGGCTCGGAGGCTAAGGGGATGCTAGCCCGCGGGCTCATCCCGTGTCAACCAGAGCCCGGGGTTGCATAAGTTTGCAAGGGTGCAGTATCCTATAAGCCTCATGGTGGGAGACGCCCTCACCCGGCCCAAGGATCTTTTGGACTTCTCGGCCTACGGTCGCCAGGAGATCGAGGCGCTTTTGGCCTTGGCGGAGAGGCTAAAGAGGGAGCGCTACCGCGGGGAGGACCTTAAGGGGAAGGTCCTGGCCCTTCTTTTCGAGAAGCCCTCCTTGCGCACCCGCACCACCCTCGAGGTGGCCATGCTTCACCTGGGAGGGCATGCCGTCTACCTGGACCAGAAACAGGTGGGCATCGGCGAGCGTGAGCCTGTGCGGGACATAGCCAAGAACCTGGAGCGCTTCGTGGAGGGGATCGCCGCCCGCGTATACCGGCACGAGACCGTGGAGGAACTCGCCCGCCACGCCCGCATCCCGGTGATCAATGCCCTTTCCGACCGGGCCCATCCCTTGCAGGCTCTGGCGGACCTCCTCACCTTGAAGGAGGCCTTCGGGGGATGGGAGGGCCTCGAGGTGGCCTGGGTGGGGGATGGCAACAACGTGTTGAACTCCCTTCTTGAGGTGGCTCCCCTGGTGGGCCTTAGGATGCGGGTGGCCACGCCAAGGGGGTATGAGCCGGATCCTGGCCTTTTGCAGAAAGCGGGGGCCTTCTTCACCCATGATCCCAAGGAGGCCGCCTTGGGAGCCCATGCCCTTTACACTGACGTTTGGACCAGCATGGGCCAGGAAGCGGAGCGGGAAAGGCGGCTCAGGGACTTCAATGGATTCCAGGTAAACGGGGAGCTTTTGCAGCTGCTACGGCCCCAGGGCGTCTTTCTCCACTGCCTTCCGGCCCACTATGGTGAGGAAACCACCGAGGAGGCGGTGCACGGGCCCCGGAGCCGGGTCTTTGACCAGGCGGAAAACCGTCTTCACACCGCTAAGGCCGTCCTCCTGCGCCTGCTAAGCTAGGGGTATGGTCCGGCCTTACCGCTTCTCCCTCGAGGAGTTTCTGCGGCTTCCCCTGCCCGAGCGGGGTGTGGAGCTTTTGAGGGGGGAGATCTACCAGATGGCACCCATAGGTCCTCGGCATGCGTACATGGTCAACCGGCTCAACCGGCTCCTGGTGCAGACATTCCCCCAGGCTTTGGTACAGCCCCAGGGTCCTTTGGCTTTGGGTGAGGATACCTATGTAGAGCCCGACCTGCTTGTGCTTCGGCCTAAGGACTATGGAGGAGCCTTGCCTGAGCCGGGGGATGTGTTGCTTTTGATGGAGGTGGCCGAGGCCAGCTTGGCCTATGACCTGGAGAGGAAGCTGCCTCTTTATGCGGAGGCGGGGATCCTCGAGGTCTGGGTGGTGGACTTGAACGCCTCTCGCCTCTTGGTCTTCCGGGGTCCTGCGGGCGACCACTACCGGGAGCAGCTTTGGCTTTCCCCTGGGGAAAAACTGGCTCCCTTGGCCTTCCCTGATATCCCTTTGGAGGTGCCGTGGTAAGGGTGGGGATCATCGGGGCCTCGGGGTATGGGGGAGGGGAGCTGATTCGCCTTCTTAAGGCTCACCCCGGGGTGGAGCTGGTAGGGTTTAGCAGCCGTAAACACGAGGGGAAACCCCTTTCCTCCGCCTGGCCCCAGCTATGGGATAAAGGGCTTTTTGCCACCCTGGAGGAAGTACTGGAGCAGGCGGATGTGGTCTTTTTGGCCTTGCCCAACGGGCTTGCCATGGAGCTTACTCCAAGGGCCCTGGAGGAGGGCAAACGGGTCATAGACCTCTCCGGGGACTTCCGGCTTCCCCCGGAGGTTTACGAATCCTGGTACGGGATCCCTCACAAGAGCCCAGGGCTTTACCGGGAGGCGGTCTATGGCCTTCCCGAGCTGCATCGGAAGGAGCTTGGGGGGGCGCGCTTGGTGGCCAACCCGGGGTGTTACGTGACGGCCACCACCCTGGCCCTGGCCCCTCTGGCGGCGGAAGGTGTCCTGCGGGGGGCCTTTGTGGTGGGTTTAAGCGGGGTCTCCGGGGCGGGCAGGGAAGGGGAGGGTACCTTTTTTGCCGAGGTGAACGAGAACCTTAAGCCCTACAAGGTGGGGGGTACCCATCGCCATATACCGGAGATGGAAAGGAACCTGGGCCGCCTTTTGGCCCAGGGGCGCCCGGTGCGCACCCATGGGCCCCTGGGGGAGGTGCGCCTTTCCTTCGTCCCCCACCTGGTGCCCATGACCCGGGGTATCTTGGTCACGGTGGAGGCGGAGGTGGAAGGGAACTGGAGCCAGAAGGCCCTGGACGAGCTTTACCAGGACTTCTACGCCCAGGAACCTTTTGTGCGGATCACCGAGGCCTTGCCGGAAACCAAGGGCACCTATGCTTCCAACCGGGTGGATGTGAAGCCTCTTTATGAAGCTAGAACGGGGCGTGTTATGGTGTTTGCGGCCTTGGACAACCTGGTGAAGGGGATGGCGGGGCAGGCGGTGCAGAACCTGAACCTGATGCTGGGTCTGCCTGAGGAGACCGCACTTCCCAAGGAGGGCCTATGGCCGTAAGGCTTGCCCGGGGTTTTCGCGCCGGGGCTACCCGGGCGGGCATCAAGCCTTCCGGCAAGCCCGATCTGGCCTTGTTGGTTTCCGGCCTTCCCGCTTCCTGGGCCTATGTGGCCACGCAGAACCGGGCTGCCGCCCCTTCCATCCACCGGGGTAGGGCCCTTTATGCCCAGGGTGAGACCCTGCGGGCAGTGGTGGTCAACGCGGGCAACGCCAACTGCGCCACCGGGGAGCGGGGCTTTTTGGACGATCGGCGCATGGCCGAAGCCGCTGCCCTGCGCCTTGGAGTGCCCGTGGAGGAGGTCTTGACCGCTTCCACAGGGGTTATCGGGGTTCCCCTTCCCGTGGAAAAGGTGGAGGCGGGTCTGCCCCAGATAGAACTCAGCCCCTACGCCGATGCCTTTGCCGAGGCCATCCTCACCACGGACTTAGTTCCTAAGGTAGCGGAGGCCGAGGTGGAGGGGGCAAGGATCGTGGGTATCGCCAAGGGCAGCGGGATGATCCATCCCAACATGGCCACCATGCTGGCCTTCGTGGTGACGGATGCCGCTTTACCCCAGGAGGCCTTGAGGGAGGCCTGGCGGGGCATCGTGGACCGCACCTTCAACCAGGTGACCGTGGACGGGGATACCTCTACCAACGATCTCGCCCTGGTGATGGCGAACGGGGCTTATGGCGCGGTGCCCCTCGAGGCCTTTTTCCCGGCCCTCGAGGCAGTGGCCCGGGAGCTGGCGAGGAAGATCGCCCGGGATGGGGAGGGAGCCACCAAGCTCATGACCGTGCGGGTGGTGGGGGCAGCCACGGAGGAGGAAGCCAGGCGGGCGGCAAGGACCATAGCGGGAAGCGCTCTTTGGAAGAGCGCCCTTTACGGAAACGATCCCAACTGGGGCCGGATTCTGGCGGCTTTGGGGAACTCTGGGGCCCGGTTTGATCCCCTAAGGGTGAGGATCCAGGTGCAGGGGATTCCCCTTTATGCCGGGGGCGCTCTTCCCTTTGACCGGGAGGCGGCGAGCCAGGCCATGCGTTCCGAGGAGGTGGAGATCCTGGTGGACCTCGAGGAGGGCCAGGGGGAGGGTGTGGCTTGGGGATGCGACTTAACAGAGGGGTATGTGAGGATTAACGCCCTTTACACTACCTAGGGACTGGTTTTGGAGTGTGCTTTCTCAGATATAGGCGCACCCGTGAAGCATCGCTAAGAGAAAAGGTTGACAAATGGAATGATCGGTTGCATGATAAAGATGAAACCCCGGTGAGAGGGTCACATAAGAGCGGGAGGTGGGTATGAAAGCCGTAAAGTACCACATTCTTTCGCTGTTCTTGTTGGTGGGTTTTGTAGTAGGCCAGCAGTCATATGTAGGGGGTTCCTTAGGTTTCTTTGGTCAGGCGCTCAACATGGGGTTTCATGTAGGGGCGTCTTTAGGAGGAGGTAAACCAGAAGCCAGGGTTTGCCTGGATGCTACGTTTGTACCTTCCTTGGTGATGTTGGGGCTGACCAGCGATACGTTGTTTACTGTTGGAACACTGGATGCCCCTGTTAAGCCATATCTAGGGGTCGGAGGCAATCTTTGGCTCTTGCCAGGTGTGGGATTTGGGTACGGGTTGCACGGTACCGTTGGGTTGAGAGTGCCGATTGCGCCAACTGCGTTTCGTGGTTTTGTCGAATTGCAACCCGTACTTGTGTTCTTATATGGTGGTGGGACCGGGGTCGGTGGCCTCGGTTATGTGCTAAAGGCAGGGGTGGATTTTGCGCGTTAAGGGGTGCACGTACTTGGAGCGACGTACGGATGATGTTGGCTTGCCTTGGAGTTTCAGGGGTGCTACGCTAAGAGGCGAAAGGGGGTTAGGTATGAGAAGAGTAGTTTTGGCGCTGTTGCTGTTCGTGTTAGGAAGCTCGTTAGCGCAGTCTTCTGGTTATGGACTGTACTCGGGATTTCCTACTTACTTGGGTCTTCAGTATCAAAGTGCTAATGTGCGCTTTGGTGTGGGACTGAGTGGATATGGCTTTGGGGGAGATGTTGGTTTGATTTTGGCTAAAAGCCCCCTGCCTGCGGCACCGGGCGTTTCTTTGGACTGGTACTATGGGGCTGGCTTCGGCTTAGGTTTCTGGACTGTACTTAGCTACAGCGGCTTTTACCTATTTCCCCATGGCCTGGTCGGGGTGGAATACCGCTTCCCAGAAATGCCTTTCAGCGCGTATGGGGAGTTGAATCTGGGTGTGGGGATTGGGCTCGGGAGCTTAGCAGGATGGCGGGGGATCGGTCCAGATTTCGCCGGAAGGGTTGGGATTATATTCCATTAAGCATAGGGTAGCATGGAGGGGATGCGTTGGCATTCCCTCCTTCTTTCATTGCTTCTTGCCTCCTGCGCCAGGCCCGACACCGCCCCCCCTGAGGTGGAGCTTACCGAGCCCTTGGGCGGAGCGGTGGCCCCGGGAAGGGAGGTTAGGGTGCAGGGCTATGCCTTCGATCCCTCGGGGGTGGTGAGCGTCCGGGTCAATGGGCAAGAGGTCCTGTCCTCTGGGGAGGTGGGTAAGCGGCTGGCTCAGTTTCGCTTCCGCCTGCAGGCCCCGGCCTCCGGGAGGGTGGAGCTTCTCCTAGAGGCGGAGGATGCCCGGGGTAACCGGGGGGAGAAGCGGGTTCCTCTGGTGCTGGATGCAGCGCCTCCCCGCATCGTGGTGGAGCGGGTGGAACGGGAGGGGAGCTTGTACCGGGTTTATGGACGGGTGGAGGACAACGTCCAGGTGGATCGAGTGGTGGTGCGGGTGGGCGGTCGTTTTAATCCCCTTTCCCTTCCCAAGGGGGCCACGGTGGCCTTTTCCGCAGAGGTGCCGGCCGGGGCTGTGTTGCTTGCGGTGGATGCCGCTGGAAACCGCACCAGCCGGCGTATTCCCTAGGGGCAGGGTGTGGTACACTCCTGGGGGCTATGAGGCCTAACGGTGACACCTTGGCGGACTTGGCCCGGGCGTTGAGGGGAACCCCCCTCGAGGTCAGTCAGGTTCCCAGGTTCCGCGAGATCGTCAGGCTTCTCCACCGGCTTCCCCCAGGGCGGGAGCGGGATGGACTTTTGGCTGTGGCCTACCTTAGGCTGTACCAGCTATTGGGCCAGGAGGAGGATTACCTGAGGGGTTACAGCTACGCGCGCACCGCAAAGCTGGAGCCGGTCCGGCTTCTTGGTGAGCGGCTAGGGGAGGGAAAGCGGTGAAGGAGCTTTTGGGTTTGCTGGCGGTGTGGAGCATCGTGCTTTCCGGGTTGGCCTTGGTGACAGGGGTCGTCTTGATCAAAAAGGGGAACAGAGTAGCCCACCATCGGGCCATGTTGGCGGCCACTTCCTTAGCCCTCCTTTTCCTGGTGTTCTATCTTGCCAAGTGGGCCCTTCACGGCACCACCGCCTACGGGGGGCCAGAGGCCTGGCGTGGGGCCTACTACTTCCTCCTCATCACCCACACCCTGCTGGCCGCCATCAACGGCCCCGTGGCCCTTTATGTGATCTGGAGGGCTTTTAGGGGGGAGTTTGTCCTGCACAAGCGTTGGGCCAGGGTGCTGGTGCCCATTTGGCTGTACGTGGCCGTGTCGGGTTGGGTTATTTATATGGTGCTGAAGCGCTACGGGGTGGAAACGGGAACCATCGCTTTCTAGCGGGCTCCACCACAATCTTTCCATCCTGAACCCGAGCGATCTCGGGGCCCTGGGTGTCCTGTTCCTCTGGTGCCTGGGCTAAGTGGGCGCCGATGCGCACCTGTTTGGCAGCCAGCTCCAGGGCGAAGATGAAGCGCTCCTCGTCCCCACCAGCGCCGGCATGGGCGAGGCCGCGCAGCTTGCCCACCACGATCACATCCCCTCCCGCCACCACCTCGGCCCCGGGGTTCACGTCGCCCAGAACCACCACCGTGCCGGGGTGCTCCACCCGTTCGCCGGAACGAAGGGTTTTGCTGAGGACCAGGGTACCGGCGGGAAGGCGGTTTCTGGGAGGGATCAGGGTGAGGGGCCGGCCTAGCTCCAGGAGGGCTTGGAGCACCTGTCCCGACACAGGCCCGGCCACCTCCACCTCGAGGGGGAGGTCTTCCGGAAGCTTGAGGTTTTGGACTTCTTCTGGGGTTTCCCCCCCATCCAGGCGCAGGGCTAGGGCTTTGGGGGTGGCGCGGAGGCGCATGGCGCTATTCTACCTGGCCTGGGCTTCCTCCACCTGCCAGTAGGCGGCCATTACCTTGCGCACCGCGGGAAGGGCCACGCGGCTTCCCTCCCCCCCGTTTTCAAAGAAGGCCACCACCACCAGGGGAGGGTAGGGGGAGCCAGGTTCAGCGGGGCCATAACCCATGTACCAGGCGTGCTCAAGGCCCGCTCGCTTGCCTGGGGTTTCCGCGGTGCCCGTTTTGCCGCCAGTGGGTACGGGAAAGCTCCCGAGGATATGGCGGGCGGTACCCTCCTTCACGGTCTTTCGTAGGCCCTCTTGAAGGATTGTCCAGAAACGCCCGGGAACCGGTTCAAGCCGGGGTTTAACCTCCCTCGGGCCGAGGCGTTTGACCAGGTGGAGGGTGGGTTTCTCTCCGCTGTTGACGATGGTGGAGAGCATCCGGGCCACCTGGGCTGGGGTGGTGAGGACGGGGCCCTGCCCGATGGCCAGGGAAAGGGTTTCCCCCGGGTACCAGGGCTCTTTGAAGACCTCCCGCTTCCATGCCCGGGTGGGGAGAAGTCCCGTTCGCTCGGCGATTTCCAGCCCGGTAGCTTCCCCTAGGCCCAGAAGGCGGGCCCTCGCCGCCAGGCGGTCCACCACCCCCAGGGGGTCCTGGGCCACCGCTTGGTAGTACCAGGTGTTGCAGCTCCAAGCGATGGCCTCCTTGACGGTCATGGGGCCCATATCCCGGGTGGCCCAGTTGCGGCGCACCTGGCCTCCAAAGACGATGTAGGGGCTGCACCGTAAGGCGGTGGAGGGGTTCACGTACCCCTCTTCCAGAAGGGTGTAGCTGGTGGCCAGCTTGAAGGTGGAGCCTGGGGTGTAGGGTTGCACCGCCCGGTTCAGAAGGGGAAGGTCCTTGTCCTTAAGAAGGGCCTGGACCTCCTGGGGTACGGGCCGTTTGGCGAAAAGGCTCGGGTCGAAGGATGGAGCGCTGGCCATGGCCAGAACCTCCCCCGTTTTGGGATTTACGGCCACGATGGCCCCCTTGACCCGGGTGGCGGGGGGAAGACCCTTGGACCTCCGCCCGGCGTTGATGTCGGCCAAGGCTTCCTCCAGGGCCTTTTCCGCCGCTCGCTGGAGGTCCAGGTCCAGGGTGAGGACCACATCCTGCCCGGGGGTGGGTTCCTCCAGGATGGTTTCCCTAAGGCGCTCCCCCCGGACGTTGACCTCCACCGCCTTCACCCCGCGCTTACCCCGGAGGTAGGGCTCGAGGGCTGCCTCGAGGCCTGCCTGGCCCACTTGCTCGTCGGGGCTGTATCCCCGCTTCACCTGCTCGGCATTGGCCTGGAGCACATACCCCAGGACGGGGCCCGAGATGGGGTTAGGGTAGGAGCGTTCGATGCGTTCCACCAGCTTGAGGTTTTTCTGCCCAGCGGTGATCTCCGCCAGGGTGGGCAGGAGGTGTTCGGGTACCCCTGCCTTGAGGACCGTGGGGCCTTGGACCTTGGGGAGTTCCTTCAGGCCCAGGAGGGGGAGGAGCCTTTCCTTGAAGGCCACCTCGCCCCCCTCGTACACCAGGTCCACCACCAGCCGGTCCTGGGCGATCACCCGCCCCTTGCGGTCCAGGATGCGGCCCCGGGGGGCGGGAATGCCCTCGGTCTTCAGGTAGTTGCCCTGGCTCCTTAGGGCGTACCGCTCGTGCTCCAACACCTGGAGGTGCCAAGCCCTTAAGGCCAGGAGGCCGAAGGCCAGGAGGAAGAAGAGCATGAGGGCGTAAAGCCGGCCGGTCATGGTCGTCGGGAGGAGGGCAGAAAGCGCCAGGCCAGGAGGAGCAGGGGAAGGGTGAAGAGGCCCTCGAGGAGAAGGTCCAGGGGCAAGAGGGAAGGAAGTTCCAAGCGGAGCCAGTAGGCCACCAGGAAGTAGCCCGCCCACTTGGCCAAAAAGGCCCAGAAAAAGGAAAAGAGAACCCCAGGGGTTTCTCCCGGGGCCAGGCGGCGGCTTGCCGCATAGAAGGCGTAGCTGGCGCTCAGGAGCCCCACCGCATGGAGGCCCAAAAGCCCGTAGCCCAGGAGGTCTTGCACAAGCCCCAGGAAAAAGGCCCAAGGGAGGCCCAGGTAATAGGGAAGGCTACGGGCATAAAGGAGGGCCAGGACCAGGAAGAGGTCCGGGGCCATCAGCCCCTGGGGCCAGAGGGCTCCTAGGAATCCGGAGAGCACAAGGGTGAGGAGGAGAAGAATCCCCATCATAAGGGCCTCAGCACGATAACCTCCTCCAGTAGGGAAAGCTCCACCAGAGGCTTGACCCAAGCCCGTAGCTTTAAACCCCCTTGGACGCGCTCGATGCGTTCCACCCGGCCCACGGGGATCCCGTCCGGGAAAAGGCCCAAGGGAGCTCCGGTGAGCAGGAGGTCTCCCGGAGCCACCTGGACCGTGGGGGGAAACTCCGCCACCAGATGGTCAGGGGGAACCCCCCGGGCCACTCCCCGCCCTGGGGCCTTTTCCGGCCGCACGCCCACCTGGCTTTCCGGGTCCAGAAGGGTGCGCACCAGGGCCCGGCGTTCCTCCACCTCCACGATGAGCCCCACCAGCCCTTCCGGGGCGGTCACCGGCATGCCCACCCGGAGGCCATCCCGCTCCCCTAGGCCCAGGATCAGGCGGCGGTAAAGGCCGGAGAGGTCCTCCCCCACCACCGGGGCCACCGCCACCACCCCGGGGGCCTGCGAGGCCCGCACCTTGAGGGCCCGGGAAAGGCGCTCCACCTCGAGGCGAAGCCTTCGGTTTTCGTTTTCCAGCTGGGCGAGCTGGGCCTTCAGGGAGCGGTTTTCCCTGTAGAGGTCCTGACGGTTCAGGAGAATGGCGGAGGCGGCCCGCAGGTTCTGCCCCAGGCGGTGGCCCAGGGCGGGCAGGGGAGCGGTGAGGGGGGAAAGGGTGAGGGCGAGGTGGGGGGCAAGGGGGCGCGTTAGGGCCGCCATGGCCAGGCCCAAAGCCAGGAGGAGGAGGAAGAGCCCCCGTCGCAAGGCCACTTCCCTCACGGCCTAAACCCCCTTTCCCAGAGGAGGACGAAAACCCGGGCCACGGGTAGGCCCACCACCGTGTAGAAATCCCCCTCGATTCCTTCCAGGAGGGCCATTCCCAGGCCTTGGGCCCCGTAGCCTCCTGCCTTGTCCAGCCCTTCGCCGCTCTGCACGTACCAGGCGATTTCCTCCTGGGAAAGGTTGCGGAAGCGGACCCGGGTGGTGTGCACCTCCACCACCAAATCCTGAGGGGTGCGCAGGTAGATGGCGGTGTGGACCTGGTGGGTTCTCCCGGAAAGGAGGCGGAGGAAGAGGTGGTTTTCCACCCGATCCCTGGGCTTGCCGAGGACCCGGCCGTCCAGGTCCACCACGGTGTCCGCCGCCAGCACCCACTCCCCCGGCACCTCCCCCCCTTTGCGCCGGGCCAGGGCTAGGGCCAGCTCCCTGGGGTCTTGGGGAAGGTCTTCCCCAGCTTCCTCCACCCTAGGGGGCACCACCTTAAGGGGAAAGCCCAGGACCTCGAGGAGAGCCCTGCGCCTAGGGCTTCCCGAGGCCAGGGTCAGCACTAAAGGGGTTGCCCTTCCCGCCATAGCCTTAGGATCTCCTCCTGGTAGCGTTCCGCCAGGGCGGGGCTTTGCAGGATCAGAAGGTTCTCGTTGTTCACCTGCCAGGCCCTGGCGGTGAAGTTGTAGCTTCCCGTGATCACAAAAGTGCTGTCGATCACCATCACCTTGTGGTGGAGGGTGTAAGGGTTGCCGTCCTTCCGCACCGCCACCCCGGCCCGCAGGAGGTCGTCTTCCCGGCTATCCCCGAGGTTGCGGGTTTCCAAAAGGGCCTGCACCCCCACCCCTCGCCTCTGGGCCTGGACCAGGGCTTCCACCACCTCCCGGTCCGTGAGGACGAAGGCCGCCACCAGGATTTCTTTCCTGGCAGCCCTGAGCCGTTCCAGAAGAGCCTCCCGGCCCAGCGCACCTCCTTTGGGGCTGAAGTAGGCGGTGCCCTCCGCCGGTATGCCCTTTTCCGGGGAAAGGTGGAAGGCAACCGGTTTTCCCAGGCCTTCCTTGGTGCCCTCGAAGAGGGCGGTGAACTCCCGGGCATAACCTTGGGCCAGGGTGGAAGAAGGCAGGAGGAGGCTGTTTTCGTTGTTCCGGGCGAAGGCATTCCAGGTCATGTTGGTGCTTCCCGTCCAGACCGCCTGCCCGTCCACCACCAAGAACTTGTGGTGCATGAAGCTTTCCCGTTCGTCAAAGCACACGGGAATCCCCACGATTTCCTCGCAGTCCAGGGACAAAGGCCGGATGCGCTCCCGTAGGGCCGCCTGGGGTATACGGGGGGTTTCCCCTTGCTGGCCCAAGGCCCCACCCACCAGGTAGCGGCGGAAGTCGTTTCGGTAATCGCTTTCCCCGTAGAGCCTCACCCTCACCCCCCGCTCCTTGGCCCTGAGCAAGGCCTTGGCGATCTCCAGGTCACGAAACTCGTAGAAGGCCCCATCTAGGCTTTCCTTGGCTCCGTCCATGAGGGCGATGAGCCGGGCCTTGGCGGCCTCCCCTTCCCGGGGCATGAAGTAGACCTCCACGCCCCCTGCTTCCGCCTGTGGGGGAGGCGAGGGGAGGCCCGGACGGAACTCCTGGAAAAGCCAAAGGAGGAGGATGACCAGGAGGAGCAAATAGCCGGGAAGCCCGGCCAGGGTGGGCTTTCTCCGCCGCCTCTTAGTACCCATCCCCGCCTTCCCCCTTCACCAGGGCCACCCCGCTGGAGGTACCCAGCCGGGTGGCCCCCGCCTCGAGGAGCTTGATGGCGGTTTCCCGGTTGCGGATGCCGCCTGCGGCCTTGACCTGGGCCCGGCCCCGGGCCACCCTTACCAGGAGTTCCACGTCCTCCAGGCTGGCCCCCCGGGGTCCAAAGCCGGTGGAGGTTTTCAGGAAGTCGGCCCCGCCCTGGATGGCAGCCTCGGCCAGGTTTTCAAGATAGCCCCTACGGGGCTGACCCAGGGCTTCAGGGGTGAAGTAGCCTGTTTCCAAGATGACCTTGAGCACCGCCTTGGGTGCTGCCTGGCGCACGGTGCGGACTTCTTCCTCGATGTAAGCGTAATCCCCAGCCAGCGCCCGGCCCAGGTGGATCACCATATCCACCTCATCGGCTCCCTGGGCGATGGCCAAGGCTGCCTCGAGGGCCTTGACTTCCTTGGCCTGGTAGCCCAGAGGAAAGCCCACCACGGTTACCAGGCGAAAGGGAGCATGCGGGTAACGCTCCCGCACCAAGGGGACATAGGATGGAGGGATGCAGAGGCCGAAAAACCCGTATTCCAGGGCTTCCTCTGCCACCTTCAGGATCTCTTCCGGGGTGGCGGTGGGTTTTAAGAGGGTGTGGTCGATGTGGGCGGCCAGGTCCATACCCTGCCATCATACGCAAGGGATGTGATAGGATGAAAAGAGGCCCCTTGCTGGGGCTTTTTTTGAGGTCGAGATGTTGGCTGTGGGAATCGTCGGTCTACCCAACGTGGGCAAGTCCACCCTCTTTAACGCCCTAACCCGGGCACAGGCTTTGGCGGCCAACTACCCCTTCGCCACCATCGACAAGAACGTGGGCGTGGTATCCCTGGAGGACGAAAGGCTTTACGCCTTGCAGGAGGTATTTGCCAAGGGGGATCGCAAGCCTCCGGTTGTCCCCACTCATGTGGAGTTTGTGGACATCGCGGGCTTGGTCAAGGGGGCCCACAAGGGGGAAGGCCTCGGCAACCAGTTTCTGGCCCACATCCGCGAGGTGGCGGCCATCGCCCACGTGCTCCGGTGCTTTCCCGATCCCGATGTGGTGCACGTGATGGGCCGGGTGGATCCCCTGGAGGATGCGGAGGTGGTGGAAACCGAGCTCCTTCTGGCCGATCTCGCCACCTGGGAAAGGCGGCTTGAGCGGCTTAGGAAGGAGGCCCGGGCCAACCGGGACCTGGCCCCCACCCTCGAGGTGGCGGAGGCCCTTTACGCCCACCTGCAAGGGGGAAAGCTCGCCCGCACCTTCCTCTTAAACGGAGAGCAGGGTGAGGATACCGAGCTCCGCCGCCTGCTTAAGGAAACCCCCCTCCTCACCGCCAAGCCGGTGATCTACGTGGCTAACGTGGGCGAGGAGGACCTGCCTGAGGGAGAGGGCAACCCCCACGTGCGGGCGGTGCGGGAAAGGGCCAAGGCCGAGGGGGCCGAGGTGGTGGTGGTTTCCGCCCGGCTGGAGGCGGAGCTGGCCGAGCTCGCTCCGGAGGAGGCGCGGGAGCTTCTTGCCGCCTACGGCTTAAGGGAAAGCGGCCTCCAGCGCCTGGCCCGGGCGGGGTATAGGGCCCTTGGCCTCATCACCTTCTTTACCGCTGGGGAGAAGGAGGTGCGGGCTTGGACGGTGCGCCGGGGAACCAAGGCCCCGGAGGCAGCGGGGGAGATCCACTCCGACATGGAGAAGGGCTTCATCCGGGCTGAGGTCATTTCCTGGGACAAGCTGGTGGAGGCTGGGGGATGGGCCAAGGCCAAGGAAAGGGGTTGGGTGCGCCTCGAGGGCAAGGAGTACGAGGTCCAGGATGGGGATGTCCTCTACGTTCTCTTCAACGTGTGATCCCATCCGGACTTGGGTCAAGGCGAACTCCAGAAGGGGATTTGACGGGAGCCCCGCTTTGCCCTACAATCTGGGTGGCTTTGCCCGTTAGGGCAGACACTTTGTGCGCTGGGGCGTCGTCTAATGGCAGGACAGCGGACTTTGGATCCGCCGGTCGTGGTTCGAGTCCACGCGCCCCAGCCAGATTTTTTCACATCCTTTTCGCAACCCTTAGATAAACTGGCCCCGTGGCGACGGATTATCCGGGGCTTCTCCTATTAAGCCGCAACGATGCCCTGCGGGCTTATGTGGACCTGGTGCTTTCCGAGCGGGGCATCCCCGTCCGCCACTTTGACCTGGCCCGGGAAGGCCTCTTTTGGCTGTTGGACCACACGCCCAGGTATGTGCTTTTGGACCAGGATCTGGACGTGGATCCCTTTGCCGTGGCCGCGCGCATCCGGCATGTGCGCCGGCTTAAGGAGGTGCCCTTGGCGGTGCTCATAGAGCCTACTGAGAAACACCGGACCACCGCCGAGGTGGTGCGGGTGAAGGCCATAGAAAAACCCCTCACCCGGGACAAGCTCTTTCGCTTTTTGGGTTTGGGGTAGGCCCATGTAAACTGAGGGCCGTGCGGGTGCTCCGCTTCCTCCTCCTGTCCCTGGCCGGACTTCTTGCGGGCGCAGGTCTGGCCCTGGGGTATCTGGCGTACGCCTACACCCGCCAGCTTCCCGACCTCTCCCAGTTTGATCGGCTGCGCCTCACCGCCACCTCCACCCTCTACGCCCGGGACGGCACCCCCCTGGCCCAGATCGCCAGCGTGGAGGAGGGAAGGGCCATCCACCGGAGCCTGGTGCGGCTTTCTGAGGTTTCTCCGGCGGCGGTGGCGGCGGTGGTCTTTTCGGAGGATCGTCGGTACTTCCAGCACTACGGGGTGGATTTCGTGCGCCTTCTGGGGGCCCTCTACGCCATCCTTCGGGGGGATCTTCAGGGGGGGAGCACCATCACCACCCAGGTGATCAAAAACACCCTCCTCAAGGAGCTGGCCCAGGCCCGTTCCCTGGAGCGCAAGTTCAAGGAGTGGGCCCTGGCCCTGGAGCTGGAGAGGCACTACACCAAGGAGGAGATCCTGGAGATGTACCTGAACGTGGTGCCCTGGGGAGGCAACGCCGTGGGCATCAAGGGGGCGGCGGAGGCCTATTTCGGTAAGGACCCTGCCGCCTTGACCCTGGCGGAAGGCCTCTATTTGGCCTCCCTGATCCCGGCTCCCAACGCCCGGTACCAGGACCTGAAGGGGGTGCGGGAGCGGATGCGTTTGCTTCTGGACCAAATGGTGGCCGAGGGCTGGGTGAGCCCGGAGGTGGCCGAGGCTGCCTGGCGGGAGCCCCTTGCCCCCAAGGGGTGGGAGGTGCGCTACGACGGGGAGGGAAACCTCCTGGAGGCCAGGCTGGTGGATCCCGAGGCCCGTATCCTCAGGCAGCTGGACTACCGGATGGCCCCCCATTTCGTCCTCGAGGTGCGCCGCCTCCTCGAGGCCCGCTTCGGGAAGGAAAAGGTCTACGGCGAGGGGGGGCTTAAGGTGTACACCACCTTGGACCCAGCCATGCAACGGGCGGCGGAGGCCGCGGCCAAGGGAGCCAGGCTGCCGGAGGGGGCGGAGCTGGCCATCGTGGGCCTGGATCCCGAAACGGGGGAGGTGCTGGCCCTGGTGGGGGGGGTAAGGCGGGAGGGGGATGAGTACAACCGGGCCACCCGGGCCCTGCGCAACCCCGGGAGTGCGGTGAAACCCTTTGTCTACGCCACCGCCTTGGAGGAGGGTTGGACCCAGGCCACCTTGGTTCCCGACCGCCCCCTGGAGTTTCCCGATCCCAGCCAGAAGGGAGGGGTATGGCGGCCCAAGAACTTCTCCGGCACCTTTCTTAACCGGGAGATCACCGTACGCTATGCCTTGGACCTCTCCCTCAACCTGCCCGCCATCTACACCGCCCAGGCCATAGGAGTGGAGAAGGTGGCGAGAAAACTGTCCCAGGCGGGTTTTGCGGTGAAGTATCCCACCCTGGCCATCGCCATCGGGGGAGCCTCCATCACCCCGGTGGACCTGGCGGCGGCCTATGCCGCCTTCGCCAACGGGGGTTACCGGGTTACTCCCATCTACGTGAAGCGTGTGGAGGATGCCCAGGGGCAGGTGCTTTACCAGGCTCTCCCGGAACGGCGGCGCCTCTTTGATCCCCAGGTGGCCTACCAGGGGTGGGACCTCCTGAAGGGATATGTCTACGACCTGGGGGAAAAGGGTCTGGCCAAAGGGGCCCGCATCCCCGGGCGGGTGGTGGGGGGAAAAACCGGCACCACCAACGAGGCCCGGGACCTGTGGTTTGCCGGGGTGACCCGAGGGCTTTCCGCAGTGGTCTGGGTGGGCCGGGATGACAACAAGCCCTTGCGCATGGGAGGGAGGGAGCCTTCCAGCTCCGTGGTCAACCCCCCCATCTGGCGGGAGTTCGTGGCGGGGGCCCTGAGGGGAAGGCCTGGAGGGGATTTCCCCCCGCCTGCGGGCCTGGTGCAGGTGGGGATGGATCTCCTCTCGGGCCAGCCTTCCCAGCAAGGGGTAAAGGTCTGGTTCCCCCAGGGGAAGGTACCCGTGCTTCCCCTGCAGGCTTCGCCCTCGGAGGGAACCGGGCTTCTTCAGGAAGCCCCCCCGGCTGGGGTGGGGCCTACGGACTACCCCTCGGGTTCTAACGAGGAGGCTTCCCCTACCCCCCCACCCGGGCAGTGAGGACCTCGAGGAGGAGGCTGTGCTGGAACGCGTGCGCATCGTCTTGGTGGAACCCCAGGAGCCCATGAACGTGGGGGCGGTGGCCCGGGCCATGCGGAACTTTGGCCTTTCGCGGCTTTACCTGGTGAATCCCTCGCCCCGGGTGGGCCCTCCGTGGGCCCGGGAGGCCTACTGGCTGGCGGTGCATGCCGAGGAGGTGCTGGACCGGGCGGTGGCGGTGGGAAGCCTCGGGGAGGCCCTCGAGGGGGTGGGCTTCGTGGTGGCCACCACGGGAAGACCCCGGGAGCTTTACCCGGCCCCGGTGGTGACGGCTCGCGAGGTGCCGGCCCACGTGCTTTCCATAAAGGGAGAGGTTGCCCTGGTCTTTGGCCGGGAAACCTTTGGCCTCACCAACGAGGAGCTGGACCTGGCCCACCTCATCGGCACCATCCCTACCGCTCCCGAGCAGCCTTCCTTGAACCTGGCCCAGGCGGTGGTGGTCTTTGCCTACGAGCTTTACCAGGCCTGGTTGCAGCAGGGCAGTACGGTATCCAAGGAGGAGCTGGCGGATGTGGCGGCCCTCGAGGGATTCTTCGCCGATTTGGGGCGTTATGTGCTGGAGATCGGGTTCACCGACGAACACCGCCACCCTTACGCCATGCGCCGCCTGCGCCGCATCTTCCACAAGGCCCGGCTTTCCCCGGGGGAGGTGCAGCTTCTCAGGGGGCTTCTGCATCAAAGCCGGTATGCGGTAGCCTCCGCCCTGAAAAAGGAGGGTACGAAGGGAAAGGATGGCTAGCCACAGCCTTTACCGATTGGTGCGCCTGGCCCAGCGGCTTTTGCCGCCCCTGATCGCTTCGGTGGTGGTGGTCTTTGAGCTGGCCCTTCTGCCCTACCGGCACGTGGATAGCCTCCTCTGGCTACGGCTTGGCTTTTACGGCCTGGTGGGGCCTCTGGTCACCTATGCAGTGCTGGAGTGGATCGCCCAGGAAACCCTGGAGAAGGTGCGGGCGGAAAGGGCCTTGGAGGAGGCGAACCGCCGCCTTTTGGCGGCAGGGCGGGTGTTCCGCGAGGCCTTGGAGAGCGAGAACCTCGAGGAGGCGGTCTCCCGCATCGCCCGGGCTTTGGGGGAGACCTTAGGGTACCCTGTGGCCCTCGAGGCCGAGGGGGTCCATGCCGGGGAGGAATGCGGGGGGATGCGGGTGGAGCTTCCGGGTTTGAAGGGATACCTGGAGGCTTGCCCTCCGGAGCCGGAACGGGTGTTTTTGGAGGTGCTGGCCCACGAGGTGGCGGGGGCCCTGCAATCCGTGGTGGCCCGAAGCCGGGACCGCCTTACCCTCTTTGAGGTGGACCAGGCCCTCAAGGCCGAGGCCAACCTGGACCGCCTCCTGGAAGGGCTTCTGGAGCGGATCCGGGCCTGGGCGGAGGCGGAGGGGGGTGGGGTTCTCCTGATGGACGAGGAGGGGTTCCTGGTACCCCGGGTGGTGCGGAACCTGGCCCTACCCTCCCATCCCTTCCTGCCGGATGGTGTTTGGAAGGGGAGCCTTGAGGGGCCGGTGTTCGTGGATGAGGAAACCCTGGCCCTGCCCCTAAAGGCCAGGGAGACGGTGGGGGTGCTGGTCCTCAAGGGCAAAGGCCTTTCCCGGCGCATCCCTTTCCTCTCCTTCCTGGCCTCCCAGGTGGCCTTGGCGGTGCGCAACGCCCAGGCGTACCTGAGGGCGGAGGAGCTGGCCATCAACGAGGAGCGCACCCGCATCGCCCGGGAGATCCACGACGGCATCGCCCAGAGCCTGGCCTTCATGGCCTTGAAGCTGGATCTGGCGGAGAGGCTTCTTGCCAAGGACCAGGAGGCGGCCCTGAAGGCCTTGGCCGAGGTGAAGGAGACCCTCAGGGCGCAGATCCGGGAGGTGCGCCGGAGCATCTTTGCCCTGAGGCCCATCGACTTGGAGCGCTACGGCTTCCTGGAATCCGTGCGCCGCTACGCCCAGGCCTTCGCCGAGCAGGCGGGCTTTCGCGTGCAGCTTTCCCTACCGGAAGGAGTGGGGCTTTCCCAGGCCAGCGAGCTGGTCCTCTTCCGGGTTCTGCAGGAGGCCCTCACCAATGCCGCCAAGCACGGCAAGCCCAGCCGGGTGGAGGTGGAACTCCTCCCCTTGGGGGAGCGAGGGGCGCGGCTGGTGGTCCGGGACAACGGGAAGGGGTTCCAAAACGCCGAGGCCCAGGGCTTAGGTGGGTTTGGCCTCACCCAGATGCGGGAGCGGGTGGAGGCCCGGGGTGGGCGCTTCCAGGTGCGTTCGGAGCCGGGAAAGGGCACGGAGGTGGTGGCGGAGGTTCCTTACTGAGGACCTGCTTATCATGGGAGGCATGGACCGTCCCGTACGGGTGCTTTTTGTCTGCTTGGGGAATATCTGCCGAAGCCCCCTGGCGGAAGGAGCGTTCCGCAAGCTCATCCGGGAGAGGGGCCTCGAGGCCCGGTTTGAGGTGGATTCCGCCGGCACGGGGGCTTGGCACGCCGGGGAGCCCATGGATCCCCGGGCCCGCAAGGTGCTGGAGCGGGAAGGGGCCTACTTCCCCCATGTGGCCCGGCAGATGACCCGGGAGGATGTCCTCCACTACGACCACATCCTGGTGATGGACCGGGAGAACCTGGTGGAGGTGCAAAGGCGTTTCCCCGAGGCCAGGGGGAAGGTGCGCCTCCTCCTGGACGACCTGGGCGGGGGGGAGGTGCCGGACCCGTACTACGGGGACCTGGAGGACTGCCAAGAGGTCTACTGGATGGTGGAGGCCGCCGCCACGGCGTTCCTGGACCGCCTTTTGGGGGAGGATGGACCCCGGAAAACTCCTTGAACGGGTGGGGCTTGAGGCTAAGGGTCCGCCTCAGCCCCTCCATGGCGGGGATATTTCCCGGGTGTACCGCCTGGGGGCCTATGTGGTGAAGCTTGCGCCGAACCCTCCTTTAGGCCTCTTCCCCGCGGAAGCCCGGGGGCTTAGGGCCCTGGCCGAGCGGGGGGTGCGGGTGCCCCGGGTATTCTTTGCCTCCGAAGAGGGATTGATCCTGGAATATCTGCCGGAAGGCCCACCCGATTGGGAGGGCCTGGCCCGTATGCTGGCGGGGCTACACCGCCAGCGCGAAGCCGTCTATTGGGCCGAGGCGGGGTTTTTGGGCACCTTTCCCCTGCCGGGCGGGGAGGGGAGGGAGTGGACGGAGTTCTTCTTTTCGCGGTGCATAGAACCTCTCTTGCAGGCCACTTGGGACCGCCTCGAGGGCCTTGGACCCAGGGTGGAGGCCCTCTTTCAGAGGCCCCTGCCCGCCGAGGGGCCTGCACCCCTGCACGGGGATCTTTGGCACGGCAACCTTCGGTTTACCCCGGAGGGACCTGCCCTCTTGGATCCTTCCTTTTTCGTGGGAGAGCGGGGGGTGGACCTGGCCATGATGCGCCTATTCGGAGGGTTTCCCAAGGCTTTCTGGCAGGCTTACCAGGCACTATACCCCATTCCGGAGGAGGTGGAGGAGGCCCTGCCCTGGTACCAGGTCTACTACCTCCTGGCCCACGTGCACTTCTTCGGCAAGGGCTACCTCGGTTCCCTATGGAAGGCGATTTCCGCCTCTTAGGTCCCATTGACTGGCTGCAGCTCCTCGCCCAGGGGGGAAAGACTGGGGTTTTTGCCGTGGAGGCAGGGGGTGGAAGGGGGGAGGTTTACCTGGAGCAGGGGCGGCCCGTCCATGCGGTGTTCGGGGAGAAGGTGGGGCGGGAGGCCTTGCTGGAGGTGCTGGCGTTGAAGGAGGGGCGCTTTCGCTTTCTGCTTTCCGTGCGACCCCCCTTGAGTTCCCTGGAAGGCCCCCTCGAGGCCTACCTCTTGCAAGCGATCCGCTTCCTGGACGAGCGGGTGGAGGTGGGTCCCTTTGACCTGGTGCGGCCGGGGTCCCGGGCCCAGGCGGTCCAAAGTACCCTGGACCCCGTGGAGCTTTCCCTCCTCCTGGCCCTGGGCAGTGGCCAAAGCCCCCTGGACCTGGCCTCCCGCCTGGCCCTGCCCCTGGGGGAGGTCCTGAGGCGCCTGGGCCACCTGGCCCGGCTGCGCCTGGTGGAGGTATTCCCCCGGGTGCCGCGCACGGCCCGGCTTCGGGTGGCCCTGGGGCGACAGGGGGCGCATGTGGATGCCTTGCTGCTTTCCGCTTGGCGGGAGCATTACGGTCCCTTTCAGCGGGTAAGGGTGAAGGCCCAGAAGGAGGTACTCCTTTCGGTGGAAGGCGCGGAGGGTCTGGGGGTGGAGATCCGCCTTGCGCCGGAGCTGCTTCTCTTCCACGGGCTCCAGGTGGGGGAGGAGGTCTTGGTGTGGCCGGAAGTGTGAGGCATGGTATCCTTCCCCCATGGCGGAAGCGTTGGTGGCCCTGGAGTCCGCGCTCCTGACCCATGGGTTGCCCTACCCTCTGAACCTGCGCACCGCTAAAGCCCTGGAGGAAGCGGTACGGGCCGAAGGGGCCATCCCCAAGACCATCGCCCTGGTGCGGGGAGAGGTGCGCCTCGGCCTTTCCCCGGAAGAGATGGAGGCCTTGGCCCAGGGGGGTGCGGAGAAGGCGAGCCTCTGGAACCTTCCCGCCCTCTTGGTTCAGAAGAAAAGCGCCGGGACCACGGTGGCGGCCACGGTCCACCTGGCCCACCGCCACGGGATCGCGGTCTTCGCCACCGGGGGGATCGGGGGGGTGCATCCTGAGCCCTTTGATGAGAGCGCCGATCTCTTGGCCCTTGCCCGCACCCCCATCCTGGTGGTTTCCTCCGGGCCCAAGGCCATCTTGGACCTGAGGGCCACCCTGGAGCGCCTGGAGACCCTGGGGGTTTCCGTGGTGGGCTACCGCACGGACCGCTTGCCCGCCTTCTTTTCTCCCTCTTCCCCCTTCCCCGTGCCCGCCCGGGTGGAAACTCCCCTCGAGGCCGCCTTGATCCTCCGCAAGTCCCGGGAGCTGGGCTTAGGGGCAGTCCTCCTGGTGAACCCGGTGTCCCAGGGCCTGCCCTACGAAGAGGTGGCCCTTTGGGTGGAGGAGGCCAACCACCAAGCGGCCAGGGAAGGGGTGTTTGGCAAGGACCTCACCCCTTACCTCCTGAGGCGCCTTTCCGAGCTTTCCCAAGGGGAGACCGACCGGGTCAACGAGAGGCTTCTCCTGGAAAACGCCCGCCTGGCGGCCCGGGTGGCCTTGGCCTTTGCCGGGCTAGAATAGCCTTGTGTGCGAACTGGGGGAAAGGTTAAGGCGGGCCCGGGAGGAGAAGGGGCTTTCCCTTAAGGAGGCGGCGGCGCGGTTGGCCTTGAAGGCCAAGGTGCTGGAGGCCCTCGAGGCCTGCCGTTTTGAGGAGCTTCCCGAGCCAGCCTTGACCCGGGGATACCTCCGGCGCTACGCCCTTCTCTTGGGGTTAGACCCCGAGCCCCTTCTGGCCCTTTATCCCCTGGCCCCCACCTTTCCGCCTCCACCCCCGCCGCCTTCCCGGCGCCCTTTCCCCTGGTTGCTTTTGCTGGCCTTGGCCCTTTTGGGGGCTTTGGGGTATGGAGCCTACCTGGTCCTGCGTCCGGCACCCGTGCAGACGGTAAGCCTGCCCCCCGAGCCCCCGCCCAAGCCTCCGGAACGTTTTGGGCTTCGGGTGGTGAGCGAGCCCCCGGGAGCCCGGGTGTACCTGGATGGCTTCTACCTGGGCCAGACGCCCTTGGCCTCGCCACCCCTGGAAGGAGGCAGGCGCCTTCTTAGGCTTGAGCTACCCGGGTACGAGCCGGTGGAGGAGGAGGTGAACCTGGACCGGAACCTCTCCTTAAGTTACCGCCTGGTTCCCAAGCCTTCCCCTGCACCTACTTCTACCAATCCCCAAGTGGAAGTTTCCCCGGGGAAGCTGGTGCTTCGCCTCGAGGGCCGGAGCTGGCTTAGGGTCACCCAGGGGGAGAAGCGCCTGTACGAGGGCATCCCCGAGGTGGGTGCGGAGCTTAGCTTTGACCTTCCGGTGGAGGTGCGCTCGGGGAATCCCGGGGTGGTGCGGGTTTTCCTGGATGGCAAGGACCTTGGGCCCTTGGGGGAGCCGGGGAAGCCCCTTACCCGCCGCTTTGAGGCGCCTTGATGCGGAAGCTTGGAAGGGGGCTATACTGGTTCGTTGGAGCCCCGAGGATGGCCCTTTGGGCTGACCGGGCTCCTGGAGGTCTATGGCGAAGATCGGCTTTGTAAGCCTGGGCTGCCCCAAGGCCCTGGTGGACTCGGAACAGATCCTTTCCCGGCTGAAGGCCCTCGGCTACGAAACCAGCGCCACCTACGAGGAGGCGGAGCTGGTGGTGGTGAACACCTGTGGCTTCATCACCCCGGCCATTGAGGAGAGCCTCGAGGCCATCGGGGAGGCCTTGCGGGAAAACGGCAAGGTGGTGGTGACGGGATGCCTGGGGGCCAGGCCCGAGGTGATCCGGGAAAGGTACCCCAATGTGCTGGAAGTCACCGGCCCGGGGGAGGTGGAGCGGGTTTTGCAGGCCGTGCAGGAGGTGCTTCCCGCACCCCGCAACCCTCTTTTGGACCTCATCCCGCCCCAGGTGAAGCTCACTCCCCGGCACTACGCCTACCTGAAGCTTTCCGAGGGATGCGACCACCGCTGTAGCTTCTGCATCATCCCCAAGCTGAGGGGAGGCTTGCGCTCCCGCGACGCCGGGGAGGTCCTGGCGGAGGCCGCCCGGCTGGTGGCCACGGGCACCCGGGAACTCCTCCTCATCGCCCAGGATCTCTCCGCCTACGGGGTGGACCTCCGCCACCGGGAAAGCTTCTGGGGTGACCGCCTGGTGAAGGCGGAGCTTAAGGACCTTCTTTCCCACATGGCGGAGCTTGGAGCCTGGATACGGCTTCACTACGTCTACCCCTACCCTCACGTGCGGGACCTTCTTCCCCTCATGGCCGAGGGCAAGGTGCTTCCCTACCTGGATGTGCCCCTCCAGCATGCTTCGGAGCGAATCCTCCGCCTCATGCGCCGTCCGGGGGGGTACCAAAGCCACCTGAAGACCCTAAAGGCCTGGCGGGAGGTGGTGCCGGAGCTCGCCATCCGCTCCAGCTTCATCGTGGGCTTCCCGGGGGAGACGGAGGAGGACTTCCAGATCCTCCTGAACTTTTTGCAGGAGGCGGAGCTGGACCGGGTGGGGGTCTTCACCTATTCCCCGGTGGAGGGAGCAGAGGCTAACGCCCTTTCGGGCCATGTCCCCGAGGAGGTCAAGGAGGAACGGAAGGCCAGGCTCATGGAGGTGCAGGCGGGAATCAGCCTGCGAAAGAGCCAAAGCTTCGTGGGTAAGACCCTCGAGGTCCTGGTGGACGAGCTTCCAGAGCCCGGCTTGGCCGTGGGCCGGAGCTATCGGGATTCCCCGGGTATAGACGGGCTGGTCTACGTGGAAACCGACGGCACGGCCCGGGTGGGGGAGAGGATCCCGGTTCGGATAACCCGGGCGGATACCTACGACCTTTACGGGGTCCAGGTTTAGGATAGGAGCGGTATGTACATCGTCATCGCCGGGGGCGGGGAGGTGGGCGGGGAACTGGCCCGCACCCTGGAAAAAGCCCATGAGGTGGTGGTTCTGGACCGTAACCCTCAGGCCAAGGAGCGCTTCGCCCATCTGGACGTGAAGGTGGTGGTGGGCGGGGCCACCGACCCCGATGCCCTTAGGGAGGCCGGGGTGGACCGGGCGGACCTCTTTATAGCCAGCACGGATTCCGATGAGGTGAACCTGCTGGCCTCCCTTCTGGCCAAGGGCCTTGGGGCCAAGGAAACCCTGTGCTTCGTGGGCAAGGGAGGGTACGTGGAGGTGCTCACCGATCCCCGCACCGCCGAGATTCTGGGTACCCGCATCGACAAAGTCCTCTGGCCGCAAAGGGCCATGGCCAGGGAGATCGTGGAGGTGATCCTCGTTCCTGGAGCCGTGGACACCGAGGTGCTGGCGGAGGGGCGGCTCCGCTTCGTGGAGTACCGGGTGAAGGAGGGGGGGCCCTACGCCCACCGGCTTCTATCCGAGCTTCCCTGGCCGGAGGGAGTCCTGGTGGTGGGGTTGGTGCGGGATGGAGCCTTTTGGAGCTTTGCCCACCCGGAGTATCCCGAGGTCATCCTAGAGCCCGGGGACAAGATCCTTTTCGTCACCACCTTAAGGGCTTTCCCTGAGCTGGAGGCCTGCTTCGCCACGGGGCGGGGCGTGCGCAGGGTGATGGTCATCGGTGGGGGGAACGTGGGTTTCATGGTGGCCCAGGAGCTTTTACGGCGGCGCCTCGAGGTGGTGATCATCGAGCCCAGCCGCGAGCGGTGCGAGTGGCTTTCCCAGGAGCTTCCCGGTGCCCTCATCATCCAAGGGGACGGTACCGACCTGGAGCTTCTGGAGGCGGAGGGATTGCAGGAGGCCGATGCGGTGGTGGCGGTGACTGACAACGACGAGAAGAACCTCCTGGCCTCCCTCCTGGCCAAGCAGCTTGGGGTGGGTAAGGTGATCACCCGGGTGTCCCGCTCGGAAACCCGAAGGCTCTTTGAGCAGGTGGGCATAGACCTGCCCCTCACTCCCCGCCAGGCGGCGGTGCGGGCGGTCTTGGACTACCTGGGACCCGAGAACGTGGAGCATGTGTCCACCATGGACGAGAACATCGAGCTACTGGAGGTGGAGCTTCCGGAGAACTTCAGGCCCCGGTACCTGAGCACCCTGGCCACACCCCAGGTGGCCCCGGTGGCCCTAGAGCGGGACCATCGGGTGATGCTCTACCGCGAGGACCTCGAGGCCCTGCCCAACGACCGGCTCTTTTTGGTGGTGGCTCGGGAGGTGGCGGATGAAGCCGTGGCCCGTGTCGTCGGCTAGGCAAGGGTTTCGCTCCAGCCTGTACCTCCTGGGCCTTACCTACCAGGGCTTTGGCCTTCTCATGCTGGCCTTTGCCCTCTTGGCCCTGGGCTGGGGGGAGGACGCCCGGGGGTTTCTTCTGGGGGCGGTAATGGGGGTGGGATTGGGCAAGGCCTTGCAGGGGGTGGGGCATGCGGAGGCCCAGCCGCACCGGGCCGAGGTCTTCGCGGCCGTGGCCCTGCTTTGGCTTTTGGTGCCTGCCTTGGGGGCCATACCCTACTGGATCTCGGGGGGGCTGGACTACCTGGACGCTCTTTTTGAGGCGGTTTCCGGCTTTACCACCACCGGGGCCACGGTGCTTTCGGATTTCGGGCAGTTTGGCAAGAGCCTTTTTCTCTGGAGAAGTTTCACCCAGTGGATGGGGGGTATCGGCATCGTGGTGCTTTTCCTGGTGGTCTTTCCCCAGCTTCAGGTGGCGGGCCGCCAGGCCTTTTTCGCTGAGAGCACGGGGGTGGAGAAGGAAAGGCTTACACCCAGGCTGCGGCACACCGCCCAGGCGGTCTTGCGGGTGTACCTGACCCTTACCGCCTTGGCCTTCCTGGCCTACTGGTGGGCGGGCGTACCCGTCTTTGAGGCCTTGGCCAACGCCCTCACCACCACCCCGGCGGGAGGGTTCAGCCCGAACCCGCAAAGCTTTGCCGCCTACCCCCTCCTGGCCCAGTGGCTGGGAAGCTTCTTCATGTTCCTGGCGGGGGTGAACTTCCTCCTGCAGTACCGCCTTTTCTTCGGACGGGAGGTCAAACCCCTCCTCAAGGATGCGGAGTTCCAGGCCTATGCCCTGCTGGTGCTCTTTGCGGGCTTACTGCTCTCCCTTTACCTCTACACCCACCACATGTATAGCCTCGAGGCCAGCCTCCGCCATGCCTTCTTCCAGGTGATCTCCATCGTGACCACCACGGGTTTTGCCAGCGTGGACTTCGCTCAGTGGGTGGTGCCGGCCCAGGCCATCCTGGTGCTCCTCATGTTCGTGGGGGGAAGCGCGGGCTCGGGGGCGGGGGGCATCAAGGTGGTGCGCTGGCTTTTGCTTTTCGGGCTTCTAAGGCGGGAGATCACCCGCACCCTCCACCCCAGGGCGGTCCTTCCCCTGCGCCTGGGACACCGGGTGGTTTCCGAGGAGGCCTTGCGGCAGGTTTCCGTCTTCATCTTTCTTTACACCCTTCTTTTTGGCTTCGGTACCCTGACCCTGGCGCTTTTGGAGGGGAACTTCGTGGAGGCCTTTACCGCCAGCGCCCAGGCCATCGGCAACATCGGGCCGGGGCTGGGGACGGTGGGCCCGATGAGTTCCTATGCGGAGCTCCAACCTGTTTCCAAGGTGGTCCTCATCTTCCAGATGTGGGCGGGGCGGATAGAGATCCTTCCCGTGGTCCTCCTCTTCAGCCCGGAGCTCTGGCGGCGGCTTCGGTGAGGGTATAATCCACCCCATGAAGGTACTGGGGCGTCTTACCGCCATGCCCGAGCTTCCCGAGGCCCTTAGGGGTTTGAGGAAGCTGGCCTATAACCTTTGGTGGAGTTGGAATCCGGAGGCGGCAGAGCTTTTCCAGGAGATAGATTCCTTGCTTTGGAAGCGTTTCCGCGGCAACCCGGTCAAGTTGCTCTTGGAAGTGGACCCCGCCCGCCTCGAGGCCCTGGCGGGGAGCACCTATCCCGCCCGGGTCCAGGCGGTGGTGGCGGCTTTGGAGGCTTACCTCAAGGAACGGGAAGTGAAGGAAGGGCCTCTCAGCGCGTATTTCTCCGCGGAATACGGCTTCCATAGCTCCTTGCCCATCTATGCGGGGGGGCTTGGCGTGCTGGCCGGGGATCACATCAAGGCGGCCAGCGACCTGGGCTTGAACCTGGTGGGGGTGGGGATCTTCTACCACGAGGGCTACTTCCACCAGCGCCTTTCCCCGGAGGGAGCCCAGGTGGAGGTGTACGAAACCCTGCATCCGGAAGAGCTACCCCTTCTGCCCGTGCAGGACCGGGGGGGACATCCCTTAAGGGTGGGGGTGGAGTTTCCGGGGCGTAAGGTCTGGCTTGGAGCCTTTCGGGTGCAGGTGGGTGCCGTGCCCGTATACCTCCTCACTGCCGATCTTCCGGAAAATGCCCCGGAGGATCGGGCCATCACCGCCAGGCTTTATGCTCCCGGTCTGGAGATGCGCATCCAGCAGGAGATGGTCTTGGGGATCGGGGGGATCAGGCTGCTACGGGCCTTGGGGCTTAACCCCCAGGTCTTCCACATGAACGAAGGGCACTCGGCCTTCCTGGGCCTGGAGAGGGTGCGGGAGCTGGTGGCCGAGGGGTATACCTTCCCGGTGGCTTTGGAACTGGCCCGGGCCGGGGCTCTTTTCACCACCCATACCCCGGTACCCGCGGGGCACGACGCCTTCCCCCTGGAGCTTGTGGAACGGTATCTCTTGGGTTTCTGGGAAAAGCTGGGCGTGGACAAGGAGGGCTTTTTCGCCCTGGGCCTCGAGGAGAAGCCTTGGGGCAAGGTCTTTTCCATGTCCAACCTGGCCCTTAGGACCAGCGCCCAGGCGGGTGGGGTTTCCCGCCTCCACGGGGAGGTTTCCCGGGAGATGTTCCACCACCTCTGGCCGGAGCTTTTGCGGGAGGAGGTGCCCATCGGCCACATCACCAATGGGGTCCACACCTGGACCTTCCTCCACCCCAGGCTACGCCGCCATTACGCGGAGGTGTTTGGTCCTGACTGGCTGCGGCATCCTGAGGACCCCGCCACCTGGAGGGTGGAGGGGTTGGGGGAGGAGTTTTGGCGCATCCACCGGGACCTCAGGGCTGAGCTGGTGCGGGAGGTACGCTCCCGCCTCTACGAGCAACGCCGCCGGAACGGGGAAAGCCCAAGCCGCCTCCGCCAGGCGGAGCGCATCCTGGACCCCGAGGCCCTCACTATCGGCTTCGCCCGCCGCTTCGCCACCTACAAGCGGGCCGTGTTGCTGTTCAAGGATCCCGAGCGCCTCCTCCGCATCCTCCAGGGGCCTTATCCCGTGCAGTTTGTCTTTGCAGGCAAGGCTCATCCCAAGGACGAGCCCGGCAAGGCTTACCTCCAGGAGCTGGTGGCCAAGATCAAGGAGTACGGCCTCGAGGACCGCATGGTGGTCCTGGAGGACTACGACATGTACCTGGCCCGGGTTTTGGTTCACGGCTGCGATGTCTGGCTCAACACCCCCCGGAGGCCCATGGAGGCCTCGGGCACCAGCGGGATGAAGGCGGCGTTGAACGGGGTCTTGAACTTAAGCGTCCTGGACGGCTGGTGGGCTGAGGCCTACAACGGAAAAAACGGTTTTGCCATCGGCGACGAACGGGTCTACGAGAACGAGGAGGCCCAGGACATGGCCGACGCCCAGGCCCTGTACGACGTGCTGGAGGGGGAGGTGCTCCCCCTTTTCTACGCCAAGGGGCCCGAGGGCTACTCCTCGGGGTGGCTTTCCATGGTCCACGAAAGCCTCCGCACCGTGGGCCCGAGGTTCAGCGCCGCCCGTATGGTGCGGGAGTACCTGGCCCTTTACCAAAGGGGGCAGGAGTGGGCGGGGAAGGCCAGAGGGGAAGAGGAGGTGCTGCGCGCCTTCCACCAGGCCTTGCCTGCTTTTTATGGTTTGGCCCTCCGGGTGGAGGTTCCAGGGGACCTGACCTTGAATGGGGAGCCCTTGCGGGCGCGGGCTTACCTGGAGGGGAAGGTGCCGGAGTCCCTAAGGCCTTTCCTCGAGGTCCAGCTGGTGGTGCGCCGCGCAGGCGGGGGGCTGGAAGTGGTGCCCATGGAGGAGGCATCGGGATGGTTCGAGGTGGCCTACCGCCCTTCCCGGCCGGGAAGCTACGCCTACGGGGTGCGCATGGCCCTCAGGCATCCCGTGACGGGCCGGGTGGAGTGGGTGCGGTGGGCTTAAGGCCACCCCACCCTGGCAAAGCCAGGGCGGGGGCTCTGGCGGTTGCCTTATTTCTCGGGTAGGGTCTGCAGGTAGGAGAGGAGGTCTTGGAGCTGGGCAGGGCTCAGGAAGGAGAACCCGGGCATGACAAAGTTCCCGGGTTGGCCGTTCAGGACCTTGTGGAGGACTTCCTGCAGGTTCTCCTTGGCCAAGGTACCCACGTATTCAGGGTTTTCCGGGGTGCTGAAGTTGACGGCCCGGCCATCCTGGCCATGGCAGGAGGCACAGACCCGGTACACCGCCTTCCCCGCCACGAGATCCCCGCGGAGAGGCTTTTTGGCCTTGTAGTCGATCAAGGTACGCATGTCCAGGGTGCCGTACTTGAGGAAAAGGGCAAGGTCCTCGAGGTCCTCCTGGCTTAAGTAGGGGCTGAAGTCGTGCTTGGGGTTGCTGGCACCCTTCAGGAGGGCAACGATTTCCTCGAGGGTCTTGCCCCGGACCTGGAGCACCCCCACGAATCCCGTGTAGTGGGATCCAGAGCCATAAGCTCCATCCTTACCCAGATAGTCCCAGCCGTGGCACTCCTTGCACCGCCAGGTGTCGGTGCCCTTCCGGGTATTGGTGGTCTGGAGGGCCCAAAGGGGGTGGTCACCCGCCGGGGTTTGCACGCCTTTGGCCTTGATCCAGTGATCGTAGAGTTGCCCGCCCCGCTGGATCCTCCAGGGATCGATGCCCGTTTGCCCCTGCGCCGCCAACAACAGGCTCCCCAATAAAAGGGCTACAAACCAGAACCCGCGCATATCCTACCTCCTTTCCCCCATGGTGGGGCACTTAAAGTATGGCACCGATCCCGTGGGACTTATGTCCTAAGCGCTCCTCCAGCTCTCCCATAACCTAGCACCCTGCTTAAGGAAGCCTCGCATCCGGGTGGTTTTCCCTTTTCCCTTGACCCCCAGGGCGCACCCGGTATAATCGGCCCGTGCATCAGGGAGGGTGAGCATGAAAAGGATTTTCTTGCTGCTTGGGGTACTAGGGTTGGCCGTGGCCTTCGCTCAGGTGCGGACCTTGGATCAGATCAAGCGCTCGGGCGAGATCCGCATCGGCACGGAAGGGGCTTTCCCCCCTTTCAACTACTTTGACGAGAAGAACCAGCTGGTGGGGTTTGAGATCGACCTGGGCAACGCCATAGCCCAAAAACTGGGGCTGAAGCCCGTATGGATCACCCAGGCCTTTGATAGCCTTCTCATCCAGCTGAACCAGGGCCGGTTTGACTTCGTGATCGCCTCCCACGGCATCACCGAGGAACGGGCCAAGGCCGTGGACTTCACCAACCCCCATTACTGCACGGGCGGCATCATCGTGAGCAAGAAGGGAGGCCCCAAGACGGCCAAGGAGCTTCAGGGCAAGGTGGTGGGGGTGCAGATCGGCACCACCTATATGGAAGCTGCTCAGAAGATTCCCGGCATCAAGCAGGTGCGTACCTACCAGAAGGACCCCGATGCCCTTCAGGACCTCCTCTCGGGCCGCCTGGACGCCTGGATCACCGACCGGTTCGTGGCCAAGGAGGCCATCAAGGAGCGGAAGCTGGAGAATACCCTCCAGCTTGGGGAGCTGGTCTTCCAGGAAAGGGTGGCCATGGCCGTGGCCAAGGGCAATAAGAGCGTGCTCCAGGCTCTTAACCAGGCCCTGGCCGACCTGATGAAGGACGGTACCTACGCCCAGATCAGCAAGAAGTGGTTCGGCGAGGACGTGCGCTGTAAGTAGGCCAGTCCCGGGCCCGGGGTGAAGGGGTTGCCCTGGGCCCTTTTCCTGCCGCGAAGATGCCATCTTGGTTGCGGGTCTTCTTGCTCCTGGCCCTCCTCCTTGGGGGGTATTTCGGCTTGTTCGCCCTGTTGGGCGTGGTGCTGGAGCGCTACTTCCTTCTTACCGGCTTTGGACCTGACCGGGCGGCTTCCGCAGGCCAGGCCATGGCCTTGGGTGCGGAGATCACCTTAAAGCTCACCTTGATCTCCAGCCTGGCGGGGCTGGTCATCGGAGTATTCGCCGGGATGTTCCGCCTATCCCGGCGTTTGTGGGTGCGGCTTCCCGCCAGCTTTTACATCTGGGTTACCCGGGGCACGCCCCTTTTGGTGCAGATCCTCTTTGCCTACAATGCCCTGCCCCTCCTGCTTCAGCCCCTCTGGCCCGAGGCCCAGCAGGTTCTCACCCCCTACTGGGCGGCCTTCATCGCCCTTTCCTTCAACGTGGGGGCGTATAACGCCGAGGTGGTCCGGGCGGGCATCCAGGCCATTCCCAAGGGGCAGTGGGAGGCGGCCTGGTCCCTCGGGCTTTCCCCGGCGGACACCATGCGCTTCGTGATCCTGCCCCAGGCCTTGCGCATCGTGGTACCTCCCTTGGTCAACAACGTGGTGGCCCTTCTCAAGGATTCCTCCCTGGCCAGCGTCATCGCCCTTACCGAGCTGGCCCTCTCCGGGCAGCGCATCATCTCGGCCACCTTCCGGCCCGTGGAGGTCTACCTGGCGGTGGCGGCCATTTACCTCCTCCTGACCACCGTACTCACCTTCTTCACAAACCTTTTGGAGCGGAGGCTCCAGGTGGCGGGGAGGTAGGGCTTGTGGAGGGGAAGGGGCTAGGGGTATACTGCCTGCGGCATAAAGGAGGTGTAAGGTTATGCGGCTAAGGAATACGTTATTGGCAGGGATCGCCTTCCTAGGTCTGGGCCTGGCTCAGGAATTTATCACCATTGGCTCGGGTTCCACCACGGGGGTCTACTTTCCCGTGGCCACGGGCATGGCCAAGCTGGTGAACGATGCGGGTGTGGGCATTCGGGCCAACGCCCGCTCCACCGGGGGCAGCGTGGCCAACATCAACGCCATCGCTGCCGGGGAGTTCGAGATGGCCTTGGCGCAAAACGACATCGCTTACTACGCTTATCAGGGATGTTGCATCGCTGCCTTCGATGGGAAGCCCGTGAAGGGCATCCGCGCTTTGGCAGCCCTTTACCCAGAGGTCATCCATATCGTGGCCCGGGCGGATGCGGGCATCCGCACCGTGGCGGACCTCAAGGGCAAGCGGGTGGTGGTGGGCGATGTGGGCTCGGGTACTGAGCAAAATGCCCGGCAGATCCTCGAGGCCTACGGCCTCCGGTTTGAGGACCTGGGCCAGGCTATCCGGGTGAGCGCCACCCAGGGCATCCAGCTCATGCAGGATAAGCGGGCGGATGCCCTCTTCTACACGGTGGGCCTGGGGGCCAGCGCCATCCAGCAACTGGCCCTCACCACCCCCATCACCCTGGTGGCGGTGGACCTGGGCAAGATCCAGGCCATCGCCAAGAAGTACCCCTTCTACGTGGGCTTCAACATCCCCGGGGGTACCTACAAGGGAGTGGAGGTCACCACGCCCACGGTGGCGGTGCAGGCCATGCTGATCGCCTCGGAGAAGCTATCCCCCGATACCGTGTACAAGTTCATGAAGGCGGTGTTCGGCAACCAGGAGGCCTTCAAGAAGATCCACCCCAATCTGGAGCGCTTCTTCAGCCTGCAGAAGGCAGTGAAGGGCCTGCCCATTCCCCTGCACCCTGGTGCGGAGCGGTTCTACAAGGAGGTAGGAGTCCTCAAGTAGGCTCTTGGCTGAGCCCAGGGGGCCCCGCCTGGGGCCCCCTTTGCCTGGAGGAAGTATGGAGAAGGACGCCTCGCTTTTGGTGGAGGAAACCGAGCTAGGGGGGCGAAGGCCCAAGGGGGCGGGCCGGTATGTGCTCTTCGGCCTGGGGGTGGCTTGGAGCCTCTTTCAGCTTTGGGCCACCGAGCTGGGTACCCTGGACCCCATGCGGCTCAGGGCGGTGCACCTGGCCTTTGCCTTGGCCCTAGCCTTTTTGGCCTACCCGGGGAGGCGGGGACCACGGGAGCGCATTCCCCTCCTGGACTGGGGCATGGCCCTCTTGGGAGTAGCCGGGGCCCTCTACGTGGTCTGGGATTACTACGGGATCACCCAGCTCCGGGGAGGTATCCCCAGCCAGCGGGATGTCTTCATGGGGACCCTGACCCTTGGGGTTCTCTTCCTGGCTGCCTGGCGGGTGGTGGGGCCTGCGCTGCCCATCATTGCCTCGGTGTTCGTCCTCTACGCCCTTACCGGGCCCAAGGGGCTTCTGCCCTTTACCCTTCCCTCCTGGCTCCAGCTCCATGCGGGCAGCCAGTGGGGGCAGCTCATGGGGCAGCTCTACACCACCGCGGAGGGCATCTGGGGGGTACCCTTGGGGGTTTCCGCCACCTTTGTGTTTCTCTTCGTCCTCTTTGGCGCGCTCTTGGAAAGGGCCGGGGCGGGGCATTTCTTCATCCAGGTGGCCTACGCCCTGTTGGGCTACTTCCGCGGGGGGCCCGCCAAGGCGGCGGTGGTGGCCAGCGCCCTCACGGGGGTGGTTTCGGGCAGTTCCGTTTCCAACGTGGTCACCACGGGCACCTTCACCATCCCCTTGATGAAGCGGGTGGGGTATCCGCCGGAGAAAGCCGGGGCAGTGGAGGTGGCCTCCTCCTCCAACGGGCAGCTCATGCCTCCGGTCATGGGGGCTGCGGCCTTCATCATGGCGGAGTTCCTGGGTATCCCCTATAGCCAGCTCATCCTGATCGCGGTCATCCCCGCCATTCTGGCCTACGCCACCCTTTTCATCACCGTGCACCTCGAGGCCCTGCAGCTGGGCCTCAAGGGGGTACCCAGGTCGGAGCTACCCCCCGTGGGTCCTATTCTGCGCTCGGGCCTTCACTACCTTCTGCCCCTTATCTACCTGATCTACGCCCTGGTGGCCCTGCGCCTGACCCCCGAGCGGGCAGCCTTGAACACCATCTTCCTCATGCTGGTCCTCATCCTGGTCCAGGAGGTGTGGCGGGCCTATCGGGCGGGAACCGGGTTTGGCTTTGGCCTTCTTAGGGGGGGAAGGCTCATTCTGGAGGGCCTCGAGGCGGGCGCCCGGGGCATGGTGGGCATCGCCTTGGCCACGGCCAGCGCCGGGGTCATCGTGGGCATCGTCACCATGACCGGGATCGGCTTTGGCCTCACGGACATCGTGGAACGCTTATCGGGGGGGAATCTGATCCTGGTTCTCATCCTGGCCCAGCTCACCAGCCTCCTTCTCGGGATGGGCCTTCCCACCACCGCCAACTACATCGTCATGGCCTCCTTGGTGGTGCCGGTGGTGCTTCAGCTGGCGGAGAAAGCGGGCTATGCGGTGCCCCCCGTGGCCGCCCACATGTTCGTCTTCTACTTCGGCATCATGGCGGACTCCACGCCCCCAGTGGCCTTGGCCGCCTACGCCGCCAGCGCCATCGCCAGGTCCGATTTCTGGAAGACGGCGGTTCAGGGCTTCGTGTACGAGCTTCGCACCGCCCTCCTCGCCTACATGTTCTTCTTTAGCCCCAAGCTCCTCTTGTTGGGGGTGGAAAGCGTGGCGGAGGGGGTGTGGATCGTTCTTTCCGCCCTCTTGGGCATGACGGCCTTCAGCGCCAGCCTGGTGGGCTTCCTGCACAAGCGCACCACCCTCTTGGAGAGGGCCCTGCTCATGGCGGCGGCCCTCACCTTGGTGATACCGGGCCTTCTTACGGATGCCATCGGTCTGGTCCTCTTCCTCCTGGTCTACGCCATGCAACGGGTGCGAAAATGAAGGCGGTGGACCCCATCATCCGCATCCACAACCTGCACAAGTGGTTTGGTACCCTGCACGTGCTCAAGGGGATCCATTTGGAGGTGGCCCCTGGGGAGAAGCTGGTGATCATCGGTCCCTCGGGCTCTGGGAAGAGCACCCTGATCCGCTGCATCAACCGCCTGGAGGACTTCCAGGAGGGGGAGGTGGTGGTGGACGGCCACAACGTGAAGGAGGAGCGGGCCCTCAAGGAGGTGCGGCGGGAGGTGGGGATGGTTTTCCAGCAGTTCAACCTCTTCCCCCACATGACGGTGCTGGAGAACATCGCCCTGGCCCCCATGCGGGTGCGGGGCTGGACCCGGGAGCGGGCGGAGCGGAAGGCCTTGGAGCTTTTGGAGCGGGTGGGGATCCTGGACCAGGCGAGGAAGTACCCGGGGCAGTTATCCGGGGGCCAGCAGCAGCGGGTGGCCATAGCCCGGGCCTTGGCCATGGAGCCCAAGGTGATGCTGTTTGACGAGCCCACCAGTGCGTTGGACCCGGAGATGGTGGGGGAGGTGTTGGACGTGATGCGGGACCTGGCCCGAGGGGGTATGACCATGCTGGTGGTAACCCACGAGATGGGGTTTGCCCGGGAGGTGGCGGACCGGGTGATCTTCATGGACGGGGGTCAGATTGTGGAGGAGGGGAGGCCGGAGGAGATCTTTTCCTCCCCCAGGGAGGAGAGGACCCGGGCCTTCCTGCAACGGGTCTTGCACCATTAGATCCATGCGTGCACCCGAGCGCAAAGAAGGTCTTTGGGGGCTTTTGGAAGCTCTCCTGGATCCGAAGGCCCCTTCTTCCTTGCGCCTTCGGGGCCTTAGGCTTTACGCGGGTTTCCTCCTGGTTCTCCAAGGGGGGGTGCTCCTTCTCCTGGCCTGGGTGGTGCCCCGGGCATCCCATCCCCTGCTTTGGGCCTTGGCCTTGGGAGGCGCTTTATCGCTTCTTTTTCAGGCGGAGGCCAGTTGGCGGAGGGAAGGGGAGGAGCCCCTCACTCCCTTGCGGGTGGTGGGTTTGGGGGGAGCCCTCTTCTTCTTTTTGGGGGTGATGGGCCTCCTCCTTTGGCCAGGGGGTTTTCTGCTCTTTCTCCTCGGGGCCCTTGGGTTTTTGTACCTTTGGTACCGCTCGGAACGGGCCTTGCTGGCCAGAAAGTAGTTTCTATTGGGAAAGCCTCAGGGCCCGGGCCACATCCTTTAGGCGCACCCGGGACAGGGCCTTGATCCCCTCGAGGTGTTCCCTGGCTCGCTTCTGCCCGAGCTGGTAGACCAAGGGGAGGGCCTCGTGGTCGAAGGTGCCGATGGCCATGGGGGGATTGAGGGCGATGACCAGGTCAGCCTCCTGCAGGGCCAGGTCCTTCAGGCGCCTGCGGCTCGCCTCCCCGGCTAAAAGCGCTGCCTCCAGGGCCGTTTTTGGCCCTTCCTTGGGTGGAGGGTTGGATACATCCACGGCCACCACCTTGGGGAAAAGCTCCCTAGCGGCCCGCACCGGCACCTTTTCCACCACGTCCCCATCCACCAAAAGCCTTCCCTCCCAGGGCACGGGAGGGAAGAGGCCAGGAATGGCCATGCTGGCGAGAACCGCCTTCCACACCGGGCCCTGGCGGAGGATTACCCGTTCCCCCGTGAGGAGGTCCGCCGCCTGGATGGCTAAGGGGATGGAGCTGGCCTCGAGGCGCGACTCTCCGAAGAGGCGCTGTAACCCCAGGGTGATCCTTTCCGCTTCAAAAAGATGGGGGCGCCGGAAGGCGGTGAAGAGCCTGGCCAGGGTGCGGAGGTTTCCCCCCTGGCGGAGCCCGGCGATCTCCTGGTCAAAGATGGCCTCGTGAACCCTCCAGGGATCCTTGTGGCCGAAGGCGTAGGCGGCGGCCGCCAAGGCACCGGCGGAGCTTCCCGCAAGGCCTCGGATGGGTATTCCGGCCTCCTCCAAAACCGCCAGCGCCCCCAGGTGGGCGTACCCGCGTACGCCGCCGCCTCCTAAGGCCAAGGCTACCCCTCGCACAATCCTTACCCTACACGTAAAAAGGCAGGGTATGAAGGCATGGTATAACGAGGGCATGCGCCCCCACTTGAGTAGGGTTCCCGGTGTGCTAGGGGAGATTGCCCGCAGGCGGGCGGAGGAGGTGGTTCCCTATCCCCTTCCCCCTGCTCCCGAGGCGGTGCCCTCCTTCCGGGAGGTCCTGTTTCAGCCAGGGCTTTCCGTGATCGCCGAGGTGAAGAAGTCGAGCCCCTCGGAAGGGACCATAAGGGCGCTGGATTCCGTGGCGGCTGCCCGGGCCTACCAACGGGGCGGGGCCCGGGCCATCAGCGTCCTCACCGAGCCCCATTACTTTGGGGGCAGCCTCGAGGATCTTCTTAGGGTCCGCCAGGCGGTGGACCTACCCCTGCTGCGCAAGGACTTCGTGGTGGATCCCTTCATGCTCAAGGAGGCCAGGGCCTACGGGGCCAGCGCGGTTCTCCTCATCGTGGCCCTTTTGGGGGAACTCACTGGGGTCTACCTGGAGGAGGCGAGGCGCCTTGGCCTAGATGCCCTGGTGGAGGTGCACACGGAAAGGGAGCTGGAGCTGGCTCTCGAGGCGGAGGCGGAGATGGTGGGCATCAACAACCGGAACCTCACCACCCTGCAGATAGACCTCACCACGGCCCCGAGGCTTGGCCGCTTGGCCCGGGAGGCTGGCTTTGGCGGGGTTTTGGTGGCGGAGTCGGGCTATTCCCGCCGGGAGGAGCTGAAGCCCTTGGAGGGGCTTTTCGACGCTGTGCTCATCGGCACCAGCCTCATGAAAAGCCCCGATCTGGAGGAAGCCCTGAGGGCGCTGGTAGGATAGCCCCATGTTGCTGATTCCCGCCGTGGACCTGAAGGGGGGCAAGGCGGTCCGGCTTTACGAGGGGGACCCGGGGCGGGAAACCCCGTACGGGGATCCGGTGGCGGCCGCCTTGCGCTGGCAGGAAGAGGGGGCCAGGCTCCTGCACCTGGTGGACCTGGACCGGGCCCTGGGAAGGGGGGATAACCTCGAGGCCCTCCGGCGGATCGCCCAGGGGATACGCATTCCCTTTGAGGTGGGGGGTGGGGTGCGTTCCCTGGAGGTTCTCCGGGAGATCCTCCTGCTGGGGGCTTCGCGGGTGGTGGTGGGCACGGTGGCGGTAAAGAATCCTGCCCTCTTGGAGGCCATGTTGGCGGAGGTGGGGCCTGCCAGGCTGGCGGTGGCCTTGGATGCCCGGGGCCTCGAGGTGGTGGTTTCAGGTTGGCAGGAGGCTGCTTCCCTTTCCGCCCCGGACCTCCTTGGGCGTTGGGAAACCATGGGAGTGCGCACGGTGATCTACACCGATGTGCGGCGGGATGGGACCCTGAAGGGCTTGGACCTGGAGGTGGTGGCCCGGGTGCGGGAGGCTTGGCCCCATGAGCTCATCGCGGGCGGGGGGATCGCTGGCCCGGAGGACCTTCTGGGTTTAAAGCGCCTGGGGGTGGAGGGTGCTCTTTTGGGCAAGGCCCTATACGAGGGGCGCGTGCGCCTTTCCGACTACAAAGAGGGGGTATTCTAAGGCCATGAAGCTGGCCCACTGGGTGTTTCTCCTCGTCACCCTGGGGGTGGCGGGAGCGGGGTTTTACCTGTACCTGGCCTTCCCTTTCCTGGAGGTGCCCACGCCCTTGGGTTCCTGGCCCCTTTACTACCTTCTTCCGGGGGCCTATGCCCTGGGTTTTTTGGTGGGGGGAGTGTATGCCCTGGTTCTTTGGCTTTGGGGCCTGCGGGAAAGGCGCGCCCTTCTCAGGGAGGTGCGGCGGCTTCAGGGCGAGGTCAACGCCTTAAAACGGGAGCGCATTGAGGAGATTCCCAGAATCCCTGATCGGGAAGAGGTGTAGCGATCCCCACTCTGGGGGATAGGGGAGGGAGGCTCAGGGGGTTATATGAAGGACCGGGTGCGCTGGCGTCTTCTTCCCTTGCCGCCCTTGAAGGAGTGGCGGGAGGTGATGGAGGCCTTTGGGGTGGGGCCGGAGGCTGCCTTGGCCTACTGGCACCGGGGGGTGCGCCGCCCGGAGGACCTGAAGCCTTCCCTGGGCCTTCTTCCCCTAAGCGGCCTTAAGGAGGCGGTGGAGCTTCTCCTTTGGGCGCTAGAGGGGAAGAAGCGCATCCGCATCCACGGGGACTACGATGCGGATGGCCTCACCGGAACCGCCATCCTGGTGCGGGGTCTCAGGGCCTTGGGGGCGGAGGTGCATCCCTTTATCCCCCATCGCCTCGAGGAAGGGTATGGAGTCCACCCCAAGCGCATCCCCGAGCACCTGGAAGCCGCCGATCTGTTCCTGACGGTGGACTGCGGCATCGCCAACCATGCCGAGCTTCGGGAGCTGGTGGAAAACGGGGTGGAGGTTCTGGTGACCGACCACCACACGCCCCGCGATACCCCGCCGCCGGGTGTCATTCTCCATCCCGCCTACACCCCGGACCTTAAGGAGCACCCCACGGGGGCCGGGGTGGCCTTCCTGCTCCTTTGGGCCCTCCATGAGCGGCTGGGCCTGCCCCCGCCCCTGGAGTATGCCGACCTGGCGGCGGTGGGCACCATCGCCGACGTGGCCCCCCTTTGGAGGTGGAACCGGGCGTTGGTGCGGGAAGGGCTTGAGCGCCTTAAGGACTCCCGCCTCTTGGGGCTTCGCCTCCTTGCGGAAAGCGTGGGCTACACGGGGAAGGCGGTGGAGGTGGCCTTCCGCATCGCTCCCCGCATCAATGCGGCAAGCCGCCTGGGGGAGGCGGAGAAAGCCCTTGGGCTTCTCCTCACGGAGGACGAGGAGGAGGCCAGGGGTTTGGTGGAGGAGCTCAATCGGCTGAACGCCCGCCGCCAGGCCATAGAGGAGGAGATGCTTAAAAGGCTCCTTCCCCAGGCGGATCCCGAGGCCAAGGCCATCGTTCTGCACGATCCCGAGGGGCACCCGGGGGTGATGGGCATCGTGGCGAGCCGGATCCTCGAGGCCACCTTGCGCCCGGTCTTCATCGTGGCCCAGGGGAAGGGCACGGTGCGAAGCCTCCCCCCCATCAGCGCCGTGGAGGCCTTAAGGAGTGCCGAGGACCTTCTTCTCCGCTATGGAGGCCACCGGGAGGCTGCGGGCTTTGCCGTGGATGAGGCCCATTTCCCCCGGTTTAAGGAGCGGGTGGAGGCCTTTGCCGCCTCCTTCCCCGACCCCGTGCGGGAAGTGCCCCTTGTAGGGCTTTTACCCCCTTTGACGTCACTTCCGGAGCTTCACCAAGCCTTGCTGGCCTTAGAGCCCTTTGGGGAAGGGAATCCCGAGCCCCTTTTCCTTCTCCAAGGCTCCCCGGAGGAGGCCCGGTCCATGGGGGAGGGGAAGCACCTCGCCTTCCGCCTGCAGGGGGTTAGGGTGGTGGCCTGGCGCATGGGGGAGCGGGCGGCCGCTATGCCCTCGGAGTTGGAAGCCGCCGTCTTACTGGTGGAAAACCGCTGGAACGGTACCGTGTCCTATGAGGCCCAGGCCCTGGACTTCCGCGAGCCCGGGGAGCTTGAGGGAGGGGTGGAGCCCTTTGCCTATCCCATTCCTTTGCCCGAGGCCTTGGCCCGAGCCAGGATGGGGGAGGGGGTATACGTTCCCGAGGATAACCCCGAGGGCCTGGAGTATGCGAAGGGGGCGGGGTTTCGCCTATTAAGCCCTGGGGAAGCTACGCTTTGGCTAGGGATACCCCCCACCCCCGTGGGGATTCCCCGCGGTCCGGTGTATGTGGCCCTGGGGGCGGGTGCCCGGGCCAGGCTCCTGGCTCCGCCCATGCTCCCCACGGACGGGGAGCGGCTTAGGGCCTTGGTGGGGCAGAGGCTCCTCTTCGCCTATCAGCGAGGGCATGCCCCCCTTTTCAGCGAGGCCCTGTTGGCCTACTGGGCGGTTTTGTCCGATAGGGCGCATGCATTGCCGAATAGGGGGTGAAGGATGTACAAGCAACCGCGGGAAGTTCATGAGGCCAGGATCTACACCCAGGCTTACCGGGTCTACGGGCTCATCTACCTGGTGCCCGGGGCGGGCACCGCCGACCTTTTGAACCAGGAGAAGCCCTATCTTCCGGTCACCGGCGCCCTCCTTTACACCCCGGGCTACACCCATCCCCCGGAGGCCAAGGACCTCAAGGCCAGCACCGGATTCCTGGCCTTGCGCAAGGAGCGGGTCCAGTGGGTGGTGGGGGGAAAACCCAGCGAGCCCCGCACCAGCCCAAGCCTTCTCGAGCGGCGCAAGCTGGCCTTTCTCTTTGGGGACTACCTTCTTGCGGGCGAGCTCCTGCTTCCCCGGGGGGTGCGGCTTTCCGACCACCTTTCCCAGGCCAAGCCCTTTCAGACCCTCCTCGAGGCCAAGCTTTACGTCCTCACCCCCAACAAACCCATCGTGGACCTGGAACCTTTGGAAACCTTCCCCTTCATCACCCTGAACCTGCGCCGGGCCGAGGCGGTGGCCGAGGCTCCGGGGGAGGCCCAAGACCCCCGGCTTACCCTATTTGGCTGAGGGCCTCCCGGATGCGCTCGATCTGGGCCAGGTTTTCCTTAAGCCTTTCCTCCTCGGCCTCCACCACCTCCTTGGGAGCCTTCTCCCGGAAGCCGGGGGCGGAAAGCTTTTTCTGGCTCCTTTCCGCCAGGGCCAGGAGTTCTTGCAGGCGCTTCTCCTGCCGACGCCTCCACTCCTCCACGTCGAGAAGGCCCTCCAAGGGCATGCGCACCGTCACCTTGGGCATGGCCTTCACCAAGGCCCTGTTGGGCTGCTCGGGTGACAGCTCGGCCCGGGCTAGGAAGCGGAAGACCTCCTGGTTTTCCACCACGGGCGTGGCTTCCCCTTCCAGGTAGACCCGCACCTCCTGGGCCAAGGGAAGCCCGGCCTCGGCCTTCAGGGCCCGCACCGCCGTTACCGCCTGCTTGAGGGCTTCAAACCGGGCTTCGGCTTCCTCGTCCGTGGCCTTGGGTTGGGGCCAGGCCTCGAGGGCCAGTTCCTCCTTGCCCGTGAGGGCCTGGTAGAGCTCGCTGGTGAGGAAGGGCATGATGGGGTGGAGGAGCTTCAGGAGGGTGGCGAGGGTTTCCTCGAGGGTGCGTAGGGTAAAGGCATTCCCAGCCCTGAGGGCTGGCTTGCTGGCCTCCAGGTACCAGTCGCAGAACTCGCTCCATACCAGCTCGTACACCTCCCGGGCCGCCTGGGCCAGGTCCAGGGCCTCATAGAGGCGGGTTATTTCCGCCACGCCCCGGCTCAAACGGCTTTGCATGAAGCGGTCGGCCAGGGTGGGCTCTTCCGCCTTGGCCTGGAAGGCCTCCCGGCTCAGGAGCACAAAGCGAGCGGCGTTATAGAGCTTGTTGGCGAAGTTCCGGGCCATTTCCAGCCATCGGAGGTCCAGCCTGATGTCTTGGCCTCCGGTGGCCAGATAGGTGAGGGCAAAGCGCAGGGCGTCCGCTCCATAGCGCTCCACCATTTCCAGGGGATCTATGACGTTCCCCTTGGATTTGGACATCTTTTGCCCCTTCTCGTCCAGGACGAGGCCGTGGAGGAGCACGGTCTTAAAGGGCCTTTCCCCCCGGAAGTGGTAACCGGAGACCTCCATGCGGCTCACCCATAGGAAGAGGATGTCGTAGCCCGTGACCAGGACGTCCCCGGGGTAGAAGGCCTCGAGGTCCTCCGTTTCCTCGGGCCAACCCAGGGTGGAAAGGGGCCAAAGGGCCGAGGAGAACCAGGTATCAAAGACATCCTCATCCCGCTTGAGGTTTGGGCTTCCGCAGGCCTCGCAGGTGCTGGGGTCTTCCAGGTAGCGCTCAGGGTGGGGCACGTTCACCGCCTGGCAGTCCTGGCAGTACCAGGCAGGGATCTGGTGCCCCCACCAGAGCTGGCGGGAGATGTTCCAGTCCCGAACATTTTTCAGCCAGTCCAGGTTTACCTTCTTCCAGCGCTCGGGCACGAAGGCGATTTCATCCCGTTCCAGGCCCCTGATCACCTTTTCCGCCAGGGGCTTCATGGAAAGCCACCACTGGGGGAAGATGGCGTACTCCAAGGGGGTGCCGCAGCGGGAGCAGGTGGCCATCTGGATGGTGTAGTCCTCCTCCTCCAGGAGGTGGCCTGCCTCCCGGAAGAGCTCCACCGCCTTCTTCCGGGCTTCGAACCGGTCCAGGCCCCGCAAGGGCTCCGGCACCCTTTCCCCTTCCATACGTCCTTCCAAGTTGATGACGGAAACCGCCTCCAGTCCGTGCCGTTCCCCGATCTCGTAGTCCAGGGGGTCGTGGGCTGGGGTCACCTTGAGGGCCCCGGTGCCGAACTCCCGCTCCACGGCACTGTCCGCCAGGATGGGGATCCAGATGTCCGTGAGGGGGATGCGGGCCTTTTTGCCGATAAGGTGCCGGTAGCGCTCGTCCTCGGGGTGGACGGCGATGGCCTGGTCAGCGAAGACGGTTTCCGGCCTTACGGTGGCGATGGCGATGCGTTCGCCGCCTTCCACCTCGTAGGCCAGGGTGTAGAGCTTGCCCGGGGTGGGCTCCGTTTCCACCTCCAGGTCCGAAAGCGTGGTCTCGCACCGGGGGCACCAGTTGACCAGGCGGGGGGCTCGGTAGGCCAGGCCCTCGTGATAGTAGCGGCTGAAGGCGTAGCGCACCGCCTTGGAGCGGGCTTCGTCCATGGTGAAGGCTTCCCGGCTCCAGTCAGCGCTGGCCCCAAGGCGTTTAAGTTGCTTTAGGATGGTACCCCCCGATTCCTCCTTCCACTCCCAAACCCGCTTCAGGAAGGCCTCCCGTCCCAGGTCGTGCCGGGTCTTGCCCTCTTTCAGGAGAAGCCTTTCCACCACTACCTGGGTGGCGATGCCCGCATGGTCGGTTCCGGGAAGCCACACGGCTTCATACCCTTGCATACGCTTATAGCGGATGAGGGCATCCTGTAGGGAGTTGTCCAGGGCGTGGCCCATGTGGAGGCTTCCCGTCACGTTGGGGGGTGGCATGAAAATGACGAAGGGGGTTTTGCCGCTTTTAGGATTGGCCACGAAGGGGTTGTTCGCCCACTTTTCCGCCCACTTGGGTTCCACGGTCTTGGGGTCGTAGGCCTTGGGTAGGTCCATGCTGTCCGATAGTTTACCCAAGCTGGGTGGGGTGCGTTCAGGGGGTGTTAAGATGAGGTTGGCATGGGGGAAGTAGCTCGGGCCTTGCCCATGTCTTTCACTGCCTACCTAGAAATGGAGGAAAGAAGCCCCGTGCGTCATGGGCTGATGGGCGGTTCCCCCCACGCTATGGCCGGGACCAGCAAGACCCATAACCCCAGGCGTATCTTCTGGTGAGCACCCGGGAGCCGCGCCTGGAGCTTTACCGTAGGGGGGAAGGAGGCTTCAGGTGGGAGGTGTACGCGGCGGGGCGGGTAGTTCTGCCTTGCCCGGAAGCGGCCTTGAACCTCGAGGCCCCCTACGAGGGCGTGGAGCTGGAAAGCGCATAGAGGTAGTAGTGGCCCTCCCCCAGGTCGAAGAAGGCATCCTCGTAGGCCAGGCCCTCTATCGGGGTTTCCCCAGGGATGGCCAGGAAGGTTTCCCCCACCCGGATCCCTTCGGGTTCCAGCTGGAGGATCCCCTGGGATACCTCCCTCGAATCCGCTTCGGGGTCGTTGATGGGTGTGTGGAGGAGCCGGACGGGAAGACCCTTGAGGCTATAGAGGACGTTGCTGGGGTCCCGGAAGGGAGCCCGGTGGAGAAGGCGCTCCTCCACCAAGACGATCTCCCCCAAAAGGGCATAACGGTCCAGGGGCAAAAGGGCCTTGCCGCTTTCCAAAAGGACCAGGAAGCGGGTGCGGTCCTCCGGGGAAAGGAGCACGGGAGCCTGGTTCCTTCCCACCTTGGGATCCTGGTCCAGCCTTTCTCCCTTTAGAAGGGCTTTGGCGGCCTCCAGGGCTTCCTCACGGGTTTTGTAAAGGCTATAGGGATTGACCTTGAAGAGAAGGTCGGAGCCCCTGGGTCCCTGAACCAGCCAGGCCAGGTGGAGTTCAAAGAAGGGTTGCTTCCGCCACTCGGGGTACATGCGAATCCATATTAGCCCAGGCCTCGGGAGGGTTTTGATGAAAACTGTGAGTCCTCCCCTTGCCCAAAACCATATCCGGGTATACCCTGAGCCCGGTATGGCGCTTACGGAAGAGCGGGTCCTCGAGGCCCTGCGCACGGTGATGGACCCCGAGCTGGGCAAGGATCTGGTTTCCTTGGGCATGGTGGGGGAGGTCAGGCTGGAGGGAGGCCGGGTGGACCTCCTGATCAACCTCACCACCCCCGCCTGTCCCTTAAAGGGCCAGATAGAAGCGGACATCAAGCGGGCCCTTCATCCTTTGGGGGTGGAGGAGGTGCGGGTGCGTTTCGGCGGTGGGGTTAAGGCTCCCGAGCAGTACCCCATCCCAGGGGTGAAGCACGTGGTGGCGGTGGGCTCCGGCAAGGGTGGTGTCGGCAAGAGCACCGTGGCCGCCAACCTGGCCCTGGCTCTCTTGCAGGAGGGGGCCCGGGTGGGCCTCTTGGACGCCGATCTCTACGGGCCCAGCCAGGCCAAGATGTTCGGCCTGGAGGGGGAGAGGCTCAAGGTGGACCAGCACCGGAAGATCCTTCCCCTCGAGGCCTTTGGCCTCAAGGTCCTCTCCATTGCCAACATCGTTCCTCCTGGCCAGGCCATGATCTGGCGGGGACCCATCCTCCACGGCACCATCAAACAGTTCCTGGAGGAGGTGAACTGGGGGGAGCTGGACTACTTGGTGGTGGACCTACCCCCAGGTACCGGGGATGTGCAGCTCAGCCTGGCCCAGCTCACCAAGGTTTCCGGCGGGGTGATCGTGACCACCCCGCAGGAGGTGGCCCTGATCGATGCGGAAAGGGCTGCGGACATGTTCAAGAAGGTGCAGGTGCCCGTCCTGGGGGTTTTGGAGAACATGAGCCACTTCCTCTGCCCCCACTGCGGCAAGCCCACCCCCATCTTCGGGGAAGGCGGCGGAAAGCGGCTTGCGGAACGGCTCAAGACCCGTTTCCTTGGGGAGATTCCCCTCACCCTACCCTTGCGGGAAAGCGGGGACCGGGGAAGGCCCATCCTGGTGGAAAGCCCGGAGGGTCCCGAGGCGGAGGCCTTCAGAAGGGCGGCCCGGGAGCTGGCCGCTGCCTTGAGCGTGCAAGCCTTCATCGCCCTGCCCATGGCCTGATATGGCCCTAGTTCTGGAAGGCACCAAGGAACGGGTTCTGGACCTCCTGAGGCTCAGGCCCTATACCGCCAAGGAGCTGGCCGAAGCCCTGGGGGTGAGCCGGGTGGCGGTTCTGAAGCACCTGCAGGACCTCGAGGCCCGGGGTCTGGTGCGCTCGGAGGTGAGGAAGTGCCTGGGCCGGGGCCGGCCCTACCGCCTGTACATGGCCCAGGACAGGGAGGCACCCTACGCTTCCCTTTGCGGGGATGTGCTTAAGGAGGTGGAGAGGGTTCTGGGTCGGGAAGGGGTGGTGCGCCTCCTTTTGGAAAGGAACCGCAACCTGTTTGCTCCCTTGAACCTGGAGGCCCTTCCCCTCAGGGAACGCCTGGCCCGCCTGGCCCAGTTCCTGAGGGAGCAGGGCTACGAGGCGGAGGTGGTGGAGGAAGGGGGAAGGCTGTACCTGTGCCAGAAGCGCTGCCCCAAGCTGGCCCTCTCCCGGGAGCACGAGGCCCTTTGCCAAAGCGAACTCCTCGCCTACCAGGAGTTGCTGGGCCTCCCCTTGCTGCGGGAGGAGAGGCTGGCGGAGGGGGGAAGCTGTTGCCGGTACCGGGTAGAATAGCGGGGTGTGGGTTTACCGCCTGAAGGGCAGGGCGGCGGAACTGGACCCCCTGATCCCCGATCTCTTTGACCGGGGGGCCCGGGGCCTCGAGGAGCGGGAGGGGGAGGTGTGGGCCTATTTCCCTGCTCCTCTGGACCTCCCCTTTGGGGGAGTATGGGAGGAGCTCCCCGACGAGGATTGGCTTTCCGCCTGGCGGCGGGACCTTAAGCCCGTGTGGGCTGGGCCCTTCGTGGTGCTGGCTCCCTGGCACCCCTGGGAGGGGGAGGGGATTCCTTTGGTGATCGAGCCCGGCATGGCCTTCGGCACCGGGCACCACGAGACCACCCGCCTGGCCCTCTCCGCCCTGGCCCGCCACCTGCGTCCTGGGGAAAGGGTGCTGGACCTGGGCACGGGCTCGGGCATCCTGGCCATCGCCGCCGCCAAGCTGGGGGGCAAGGCCTTGGGGGTGGATATTGACGAAACCGTGCTTCCCCAGGCGGAGGAGAACGCCAGGAGAAACGGGGCCGGGGTCCGCTTCCTCCCGGGTAGCCTCGAGGAAGCCCTGCCTCACGGGCCCTTTGACCTCTTGGTGGCCAACCTGTTTGCGGAGCTTCACCGGGAGCTGGCCCCCCTTTATCCAAAGGCCTTGGCCCCTGAGGGGAGGCTTCTTCTCACGGGGATCCTGGCGGAAAAGGCCTCCCTGGTGAAGGAGGCCATGGCCAGGGAAGGCTTCTCCCTCCTGGAGGAGGAGAGGGAAGGGGAGTGGGTGTTGCTGACCTACGGGATCTGAGCCATGCGCCCGCACCGCGCCTATAGCCCAGGCCTTACCGGGGTGCTTCCCTTGAGGGAAAGCCGGCACCTCCTGGAGGTGTTGCGGGCCAAGGTGGGAGACCGGTTCACCGTCTTTGACGTGGACCGGGAGGCCGTGGCGGTGGTGGTGGAGCTGGGGCCGCCGGTGCGCTACCGCATCCTGGAGGAACGGCACCCGGAGCGGGAGGTGGGGGTGGAGGTGGCCCTCTACCCCGCTCTTTTAAAGGGGGACAAGCTTGCCGAGGTGGTGCGCGCGGCCACGGAGCTCGGGGCCACCCGCATCCAACCCCTCATCACCCGGCACTCCGTGCCCAAGGAGATGGGGGAGGGGAAGCTGAAAAGGCTTCAGGCCATCGCTGTGGAGGCAGCCAAACAGTCGGGAAGGCTAAGGGTGCCCGAGGTCCTGCCTCCCATTCCCCTGAACGCCCTTCCGAAGGTGGAGCAGGGTATGGTGGCCCATGTGGGAGCAAGAAGCCTGGTTCGGGAGGTGCTGGACCTTGGGAAGTCCCTGGCCTTGGCCGTGGGACCGGAAGGGGGATTTGCGGAGGAGGAGGTGGAGCTTTTGCAGGAAAAGGGCTTTATCCCGGTCTTCCTGGGCCGGAGGATTCTGCGGGCGGAAACGGCGGCCATTGCCCTCCTCGCCCTGTGCACCGCTGGGGAGGGGAGATGAGGACCTTCGGCTGGCTTGGGGGTGTGGCCCTCCTCCTCTTCCTTGCGGGCTGCCGCTACACCTTCCTCCCCCTGGACCCGGGCAAGCCCCTGCCCCCGGAAAGGCCTTTTGTGGTGGCTCGCCTGGAGAAGGGAACGGAGGAGGCCATCCTGGTCCTCAGGGTGGAGCGCCTTCCTTCCCCGGGCTACCTCCACCTCAAGTGGTTCCGGGAGGAGGCCTTGCTCCAGGAGAAAACCCTCTTTCTAGAGGAGCCGGGCTCCTACCGGCTTTCCTTTCCCTTGAGCGAGGGCTATCACCGCCTGGTGGGGCTTTGGGTGGAGGGGGTTCTCTTCCAGCTGGACCTGGGGACGCCCAGCCTACCGGACCCCGATGAGGAGGAGGAAAAGGGGAATGGTCAGGAAGGCTAGGAAGGTGGAAACCACCACGCTCCTGGCCACCCGCAGGGCTTCCCCCCCAAACTCCCGGGTCAGGAGGAAGGCGTTCACCGCCATGGGGGTGGCTGACTGCAGGACCAGGACCTGGTGCTCCAGGCGGGGAAGGCCCAGGATGAACCCCACCCCGTAGGCCAGAAGGGGAGCCAGGAGGAGCCGCAGGCTGCTGGCCACTCCCTCAAAGGCCCCCACCTGGAAGCGGGTCTGGCTCATCTGCATTCCCAGGGTGAGGAGGAGAACGGGGATGGCCGCCTGGCCCATGAGGCGTAGGCCCTCGTCCAGGCGGAAGGGAAGGCTTACCCCCAGGGCCTTCAGCAGCAGGCCCAGAAGGAGGGCGTAAAAGAGGGGCAGGCGCAGGGTGAAAAGGAGCCCTTCCTTGAGGCCGCCTCCCCTTATGAAGGCCGGCCCCAGGCCGAACATGACCACGCTAGAGAGGATGAAGTACACCACGGCCCGCCTCAGACCTTCTTCTCCCAGGGCGAAGTAGACCAGGGAAAGCCCCATGTTGCCGGAGTTGGGGAACAGGCTGCAGACGAGAAGGGACTTGGTGGCCTCGGGGGAGAGGCCAAGGAGTCTGGCCATCCCGGTGATGGCCAGAAAGAGGAGGAGGTAGGTGAGGGTAAAGCCCAAGGCAAGGCCCACCAGGCCTTCCCGGGAGTACTCCGCCTGGTACATGGCGTCGAAGATGAGGGCGGGCACCAGGAGGTAGAGGGTGAGGCGGCTTAAGGTGGTGAGGTCCATGGGGATGCGCTTTCCCAACAGATACCCGGAGAAGACCACCAGGGCCACGGGAAGAACCGTGTTGAGAAGGGCCTGCATGTGAGGCATTCTAAAGGCATGGCAGGCTATCTGGCGCTTTCTAAGGCTATAGAGAGGGTGCTTCTCCGGAAGGCGGAGGTTCCGAGAAGGCAGGTCCTTCCCATCCCAGGAGGGCAGTTTTTGGTGATGCCCGCCGCAGACCAAGAGGTGGCCCTTTGCAAGCTGGTCACGGTGGAGGCTTCCCGAAGGGAACAGCCTGAGGCCCAACGCCAGCCTGCGGTGCAGGCGGAGGTCTGGGTCAGGAGGCTGGATACCGGGGAGGTTGTTCACCTGCCGGGGGAGGAGATCACGAAAAGGCGCACCGCTGCCCTTTCCCTTCTCGCGGCCCGGCTCCTTGCCCCTAGGCAAGAGGGGGCCCTGCTCCTGGTGGGGCCTGGGGTTCAGGGGGAAGCCCACCTCGAGGCCTTCGCCGAGGGATTTACCCTGCGCCGGGTGTGGATCCGGGGAAGGAGCAGGGAGCGGACCGAGGCCCTTTTGGCCAAGGCCAGGGGTATGGGCCTCGAGGCGGAGGAGTGGGTGGCCCCTGAGGTGCCTGAGGAGGTGGCCTTCATCGTCACGGCCACCTCGAGCCCTACCCCGGTGTTGCCCGAGAGGGTGCCGGAAGGCACCTTCATCGCCGCCGTGGGGAGCTTCCGCCCGGCGATGTGGGAGGTGCCAAGGGCCTTGGTGGAGCGGGCGGCGGTTTATTGCGACACGGAGGATGCCCTGGTGGAGGCCGGGGAGCTCCAGGGCCTTTCCAAGCCGGTGGTGACCTTAAGGGAAGCCCTTTTGGGCAAGCGGTCGGAAGGGGACCCCGTGCTTTTCAAGAGCGTGGGCCACGCCCTTTTTGACCTGGCGGCGGTGCGGCACCTCCTGGGCTTGGACTAACGGCGGACGACGATCTTGCCCACATGGCCCCGGTCCAGGAGGGCTTGGAAGGCGGCTTCAGCCTCGGGGAAGGGGAAAACCCTTCCCACCACGGGCTTGAGCTCCCGGCCCAGACGGGGCAGGAGAAACTGCAAGGCCTCCTGCACCAGGGCTTTTTCCCTGAGGAGGGGAGCAAGCCAAAAGCCCATTACCGTGAGGTTCCTCCGCATGAGGCGCAAGGGATTCAGGGGCGCCACCTCTCCCTCGGCGGCCCCAATATAGACCAGCCTTCCCCCTGGGTTCAGAAGGGAAAGGCTTTCCTCCAGCTGGCTACCCCGCACCTCCAGAAGGATATCCACCCCGCCGAATGCCCTGGCCTTTTCGGGGAGCTCCGCATAGGTGGCGACGGCCTCAGCCCCCAGGGCCTGGGGAAGATCCAGCTTCTCGGGCCTCGAGGCGGAGGCCAGCACCTTTAGGCCCATGGCCTTTGCCACCTGCACCGAAGCTGTTCCCAAAGCTCCCGCCGCCGCCTGCACCAGGACCTTTTCCCCGGGCTTGGCCCCCGCCCGCCTCAGGGCCAGGTAGGCGGTGAGGAAGGAAACCGGGTAGGCGGCAGCCTCCTCCGGGGAGAGCCCCTCGGGCACGGGTAGAAGGGCTTCCCTGGGCACGGCTACCTTCTCCGCCAGGGCCCCATGCCCCACCAAGGCGGCAAAGCACCGCCCCTCCACCCGGCCTACCGCCTCCATGCCCGGCACGAAGGGCGGATGAATCCGGGTGAGGTATCCGCCAAGCCGCATGAGGTGGTCGGCAAAGTTCAGGCCCACCGCCTCCACTTCCAGCACCACCTCTCCCGGGCCCGGCGTGGGGTCGGGGATCTCCTTAAGGGTCATGGGGCCTTGAAGGCGTTCTTGCACCCAGGCGCGCATGGCAGGAGTCTACCCCTTCACCGAGCCAGCCAGGAGTCCCCGAAGGAAGTACCGGCCCAGGAAGATGTAGACCAGAAGGGTGGGTAAAGCGGCCAGAATGGCCCCGGCCATGGGCAGGTTCCACTTGACTGCCTCACCGCCTGCCAGTTGCGCCAGGGCCACGGTGATGGGCTGGCTTTCCGGCCGGGTCAGGGTCACGGCGAAGAGGAACTCGTTCCAGATCTGGGTGAACTGCCAGATGGCCACCACCACGAAGGCGGGGGCAGAAAGGGGCAGGATTACGTGGCGGAAGATGCCGAAGAAGCCTGCCCCGTCTATGCGGGCAGCCTCCACCAGCTCATCGGGGATCTCACTGTAGTAGTTCTTGAAGATAAGGGTGACGATGGGGATGCCGTAGACCACGTGGACCAGGATGAGGCCCCATAGGGTGCCGTAAAGGCCTATGGCCTTTACGAACTGGAAAAGGGGGATGAGGATGCTCTGGTAGGGGATGAACATCCCGAAGAGCATGAGGGCAAACAGGAGGTTGGAACCCCTAAAGGGCCACTTGGCCAAGACGTAGCCGTTGAGGGCTCCCACCAGGGCGGACAGCGCCGTGGCGGAGAGGGCCAGGACCACGCTGTTTTGGAACTTGGGCCGGAAGGCATCCCAGGCGATTTTGAAGCTTTCCCAGTACACGGGGTCCGGCCAGCGCCAAACCGTGTCTAGGGTAATCTTGGCGGGTTCCTTCAGGGCGGTGAGGATCACCAGATAGACGGGGAGAAGGAAGAAGAGGGTGGCGAGGAGTAAGAAGGCGTACAGGAAGAACCGGCCCATCAGCGCCTGACCTCCTTCCGAAGCTGGCTTACCAGGTAGGGGATGACCACCAAGGCCACCAAAAGCAAGAGGAGTATGCCGATGGCCGCCCCCTTGGCGAACTGGTTGCCGCGGAAGGCGAGGAGGTACATGTAGATGGCGGGTACATCGGTGGGGGCGTAATCCAACCCGGCCATGGCGAAGATAAGGTCGAAGATCTTCAGGGCGATGTGCCCCAGGACGATCATGGCGGAAAGGGTGATGGGGGCGAGGAGGGGAAGGATGACGTGCCGGTAGGTCTGCCACTCGCTGGCCCCGTCCACCTTGGCCGCTTCCAGCACCTCCACGGGGATTCCCCTTAGACCCGCCAGATAAAGGGCCATGGTGTAGCCGGACATCTGCCAGACCGCCGCCAGAATCACCCCCACCAGGGCCAGGCTGAAGCCGTGGGGCTCGGGATAGGGGAGAAGGTGGGTGGTTCTGCCCAGGGTGAAGGCCCAAACCAGGAGGACTCCGCTGGACAACAGGCTCCAGAAAAGCCGCTTCCTTTCCCCTTCCCGGTGGGCTTTCCAAGCCACATACAAGAGGGTTAGGCCCACCGCCAAGGCGGTGTAAAAGGGCAGTTGGTTCCAGTCAAAGACCCAGGTCTGCTGCCTGGTGGTGAGCCAGGGGAAGTGGAAGGGGGGTAGGCCAAAGAGGGTGGGCAGGACGTTGATCCCACCTTGGGGCTGCAAGAGCCAGCGCCAGATGGTGCCGGTGACTACGAAGGAGAGGGCCATGGGAAAGAGGAAGACGGTGCGGAAAAAGCCTTCTCCCTTGGGCCCGCGGTCCAGGGCCATGGCCAGGAGGAGGCCTAGGCCCAGGCTTCCCCCCATGAAAAAGAGGGTGAAGAAGATGAGGTTGACCACGCTTTGGCGGAAACGCACGTCCACGAAGCCGGTGAAGAGTTCACGGTAGTTTTCCAGGCCCACGAAGTGGAGCTCTGGCCTCAGGGCCAGGGCCTGGGCTGGGTTCTTTCCCCAGTCGGTGAGGGACACCCAGAGGTTTTGCCCGATGAAGCCATAGACGAAGATGGCCACCGCCGCCAAGGAGGGAAGGAGGACCAAAAAGGCCGTGATCCGGTCGCGCATGAGGCCTCCGGGAAAAGCCCGTGGGGGCAAAAGCCCCCACGGGCCGAGGGGTTCTAGCGGCCCAAGCCCACCTGGTTGGCGATGGCCTGGGCGGCGTTGGCCGCCGCTTGCGGGTTCCTGCTTTGCAAGAAGATCTCCATCACCGTGCCGAACTGGCTCATGAAGCTTTCGGGTGCCACCGCCCCGTGCACCAAAGAGCCCACGATGCGGTTGGACTTCCAGTCCTTCATGGCCGACTGGCCGTAGGCGTTGTACTTGGCGGGGTCGGAGTCCAGCCGGGCGGCGATGGAGCCCTTCAGGGGGTTAAAGGTGTCCTGCCCCTCCTTGGAGCCCACGAGCTTGAGCCAGTTGATGGCGTTTTGCCGGTTCTTGGCTCCCTTGGGCAGGCCAAAGGAGTCGGAGAGCATCATGAAGATCCCGGAGGTGCCGGGGGACGGGGTCCAGGCGAAGTCGGTGCCGGGCTTGAGCTTCAAGGTGGTGCTCATGTAGCCGGCGGCCCAGTCGCCCATGATGTTGAAAGCGGCCTTGCCCTGGACTACCCGGTCCACCGCCTGTTGCCAGGAAAGCCCCGCGGCGTCCTTGTTGGCGCAATCCAGCACCTTGCCAAAGGTTTCCCATACGGCCACCGCCTTGGGGTCGGTGAACTTTAGCTTGCCGCTCCAGAGGTTATTCCAGCCGTCGGCTCCCAGGGTGGCCAAGGCCACGCTTTCCCAAAGGTGCTGCTGGGTCCAGTTCTCGCCCAGGGCCAGGGGCGCCTCAAGGCCCTTCCGCTTCAAGGTCTGGCAGGTGGCGAGGAACTCCGCCCAGGTCTTGGGCGGGGTCACCCCCCATTCCTTCAGCTTGGCGGGGATGTACCACATGACGTTGGAGCGGTGGATGTTGACGGGCACGCTCCAGATGCCTCCCTTGTAGGAGAGGAGGTCGATGAGGCCCTTGGGGAAGGCTTGGAGCCAACCCTCCTGCCGGAAGAGGCTGGTGAGGTCCTCCATGCGCTCGGCCACCACCCAGGTGCCGATGAGTTCCTGCCCGGCGTGCACCTGGAAGGTATCGGGCGGGTCACCGCCCAGCATGCGGGTCTTCAGGACCGCCTTGGCGTTCACCCCTGCCCCGCCGGTAACCGTGGCGTTGATGACCTCCACACCGGGATACTTTTGCTTATAAAGCCGGATGAGGGCCTCGAGGGCCGGGCCTTCGTCTCCCGCCCACCAGGAGAAGATCTCCAGCTTGCCCGTCTGGGCCAGGGCGCTAAGCCCCAAGGCCACGCCGATCGCCAAAAGCCACTTCCTCATACCTACCTCCATTGCGACGTGGGCTTTCCGCCCACAGGCCGCCCAGCTCGAAAAACCTCACCAAAAAGAGGCTAGCCCCACCCACCGCCGGGGCCAGGTGACCATAAAGGGAAGGTTGCACGGGCAAGGAACGATGGGCTTCCAGGAAGGCATGGGCCGCCAAGGACTGGCGCAAGGATTGCTCCAGGTAGGGGAAGAACTCGGCTGCCTTGCCCCCTATGACCACCCGGGCCGGGTCGTAGGCCACAGCCAGGTTGGCCAGGAAGCGGCCCAAGGCCTCGCCCAAGTGGTGGATGGCCTCGAGGGCCAAAGCCTCCCCCTGCTTGGCCTGCTGGAGCAGGGCCTCGAGGTCCCCCGCCTTTCCGCCTAGGGACCGGTAATGCTCCAAGAGGGCACCGAGGCCCAGTTCGGTTTCCAGGCACCCCACCCGGCCGCAGGCGCAGGGCTTGTGCCCCTGGCCGAGCCAGTGGCCCAGCTCCCCAGCGGCCCCACCCGCTCCCCGCAGGATCCGGCTATCCGATACCACCCCGATTCCCAAGCCCGTGCTGAGCACCAGGTAGGCGAGGTTGGCCTCTCCGTGAAAGAAGACCTCGGACAGGGCCGAGGCCTTGGCATCGTTTTCCAAGGCCGTGGGCAGGGGAAAGTGGGAGAGCAGGGGCCGGAGGTCCAGGTTTTTCCAGCCCAGGTTGGGGGCCAGGAGGAGCCGGTCCTCCACCACCACCCCAGGCAGGGTGAACCCCAGGCCCAAGGGTCCCGGTACATGGGGAAGAACCTCCTGCAGAAGCCGTTCCAGACGTTCCCTCGGACCGGCCTCCCGGGGGTGGCTCCATTCCTTGGCCCATAGAACCTCTCCCCGCCAGTCCAGGGCCAGAAGGACGGTTTCCTCCACCCCCAGTTCCGCGCCTAGGGCAAAGCGGGCGCCAGGGCGCAGGTGCAAGAGGGTGCCGGGCCGGCCCACGGGGGGAGAGGTAAAGGCTCCTTCCTCCAGAAGGCCCTCCTGTAAAAACTCATCCACCAGGCGGCTTACCGCGCTTTTAGCCAAACCGGTAAGCCGGGAAAGGTCCGCCCGGGTAAGGGGGCCCCGCCTCAGGTGGGCCAGGATAGCCCGGCGGTTGAGCCTGCGGATTTCCTGCGTGTCCCCTTTGCGCATCCCAGTTCCTTTCCCCTTGCCCTTTAGTTCGTTCTCGGGACTAAGTAAATCACCCGTCCCCGGATGTGTCAAGCCCTTGCCTTTTTGCCCCATTAGGCTTAGCCTGGCCTTAAGGCCCGCTAGGGCCTCAAAGCCAGGTCCGTTGCCCTGGTGCCTGGGCGCGTAGTCCAGGCTTAAAGTGGGGAAGTCCGGTGCAAGTCCGGCGCTGTCCCGCAACGGTAACCGGCCACGCTTTGGGCTTAAGCTTCGCAGGCCGGAAGCCCGAATACCTGCCAGGGCCGCCCGCCAGACCCCGAGGCGGGCACCTCACGCGGATGGGGGAGCGATGGGGGTTTGCAAAGCCGTTTGCGCCCCTGCCGCTTTCCGGCAGGGGTTTTCCCTACCTCCCCCGGGCCTGGCCCTAGCGGCCTTAGGGAGGTAGGCATGAGGAGAGTTCTTTCGGTTCTTTCGGTTCTTCTGGCGCTGGCCTTTGCTTTTCCCCTTACCCTCACCGACGACCTAGGGCGCACGGTCACGGTCAAGGCACCGCCCAAACGGATCGTCACCATGTTGCCCTCGGTGACGGAAACGGTCTGCGCCCTAGGGGCTTGCGACCGCATCGTGGCCACCGACGACTACTCCGACTGGCCCGAGAGGGTGAAGGCCCTGCCCAAGGCGGGGGGGCTTTACAATCCCAACCCCGAGTTCATCGTTTCTCTGAAGCCGGATCTGGTTCTGGTTTCCAAGTACGGGCGTTTGTACGAAACCCTGGAGCGGGCGGGCCTAACGGTGTATGCGGTGCGCACCGAGACCTACGAGGATATCTTCCGCACCACCCGTACCCTGGGGAAGCTTCTTGGCCTCGAGGCCCAGGCGGAGCGCCTGGTGGCCCAGATTCAGCGGGAGGTGTACCAGGAGGAGTCCCGTGCGGCCAAGGCCACGACCCGGCCCCGGGTTTACTACGAGATCGACCCCACCCCCTACACCGTGGGTCCGGAGAGCTTCATCGGGGTCCTGATCCAAAAGGCCCGGGGGGTGAACATCATCCCCAAGGAGCTGGGCCTTTTCCCCAAGATCGCCCCCGAGTTCGTGGTGGAGAAGAACCCCGAGGTGATCGTGGCCACCTACCCGGGTGCCCTGGAAACCATCCAGGCCAGGCCTGGCTGGAGCCGGGTGAAGGCGGTGCAGACGGGGCGCATCTGCGTGTTTACCGGGGGTCAGGATAGCCTCCTCTCCCGCCCAGGCCCCCGGGTGGCCCAGGGGCTTAGGCTTCTGGTGGATTGCTTCCATGGGCGCTAGGCCATGACCCGGGCCCTCCCCCTGGCCCTTAGGCGGAGCCTGGTCTTTTTCTGGCTCCTCCTCCTGCTCCTCCTGGCCCTGGTGCTGGGGGTAGCCATGGGGGCGGTGAGCCTGCCGCCGGGCGAGGTGCTCCAGGCCCTTTTGGGCCTAAAGGAGAATCCCATCGTCACGGAGATGCGGCTCCCCAGGGTCCTGGGGGGGATGCTGGTGGGGGCGGCCTTGGGGGTGGCGGGGGCCAGCTTCCAGGGGCTTTTCCGCAATCCCCTGGCCGACCCCTACCTCATGGGCTCGGCGGCGGGGGCGGCTTTCGCCGTGACCCTTCTGGCCAGCTTGCTGGGGGGCCTGGCCCCCGCCTTTGCCCAGCACGCCATCTTCCAAAGCCTTCCCCTTTCCGCCACCCTCTTCGGGTTCCTCGGGGCCCTCTCCGCCACCTTCCTCACCCTGGTTCTGGCAGGGGGAGCGGCCCGGACGGGGGAGCTGGTTCTGGCAGGGGTGGTGGTGGGGAGCGTTCTGACCGGGGCCACCACCTACCTGATGATGCAGGACGCCGACCGGGTGCGGGCGGTCTTCGCCTACACCCTGGGCAACCTGGCCTTCATGGGCTGGCCTTCGGTGAAGGCCATGGTCCTTTTTTTCCTTCTGGCCCTTCCCCCGCTGTTGCTTTTAGGGCGGGTGTTGAACGCCCTCCAGCTGGGGGAGGAGGTGGCCCGGAGTATGGGGCTACCCCTCGAGGGCTTGAAACTCCTCCTCCTCCTTGCCGCAAGCCTGTTGGTGGCTGCTGCCGTGGCCCAGGCGGGGATCATCGGTTTCGTGGGCCTGATGACCCCCCATCTCCTCCGGCGCCTCTTGGATGAGGATTACCGCCTGCTTCTGCCTGCTTCTGCCCTAGGTGGGGCGGTCCTCCTAACGCTGGCGGACCTCCTGGCCCGCACCCTTACCCGGCCGGCGGAGCTTCCCGTGGGGGTGGTGACCACTCTTCTTGGGGGGCCATTCTTCCTGTACCTGATGTGGAGGCGGCGTGGAAGGGCTTGAAGCCAATGGGATCGTGGGGCCCTACGCCCTCTTAGGGGTGGACCTGGCCGTAAGGCCAGGGGAGTGGGTGGCCCTTTTGGGCCCCAATGGATCGGGGAAGAGCACCCTTCTAAGGGTTATGGCGGGGCTCCTCCGCCCCAGGGCAGGGGGGGTCTTTCTGGAGGGAAAGCCCCTTCCGGCCTATGGAAGCTATGCCCGGGGCCGGCTCCTCGCCTACCTGCCCCAGGGAGGCCCCTACCCGGAGGGGCTCTTGGTGGAGGAGGTGGTGCGCTTAGGAAGGCTTCCCCACCTGGGCCTTTGGGGGCGGGAAGGGCGGGAGGATGTGGAAGCGGTGGAGTGGGCTTTGGAGGTTACGGGGGCTTCCCGTTTCCGGGGCCGGTACCTGGGTAGCCTTTCCGGCGGGGAGCGCCAGCGGGTTCTTCTGGCCCGGGCCCTGGCGGCTAGGCCCCGCTACCTCCTTCTGGACGAACCCACCACCTTCCTGGACCTGGAATACCAGGGTGGGCTTCTGGCCCTCTTCCAAAACCTGGTTGTCAAGGGGATGGGGATTCTTTCCGTCCTTCACGACCCCAACCAGGCGGCTTTGGCTGGACGGGTGGCGGTGTTGAAAGGAGGACGGCTTTTGGCGGAAGGAAGGCCGGAGGCGGTGCTCACGGAAACCCTTCTGCAAAACCTCTACGGCCCAGGGGTGCGGGTAGCCCACCTCATGGGGAGGCCCCATGTCTACCTGGACGGATAGGGCCAGGCTCTACATCCGGGGCCGGGCTTTCCTCCTGGACCTAGGGGAGGAGGTGGCCTTTTACACGGAATCCGGACCCAAGAGGGCCCGTTACCTCCTGGTGGGTAAGCTTTCCCTGCCCGAGCGCCTGCGGCTTGGCCTGCCCCGGGAAGGAGTTCTCCACTACCCTTTGCCGGTGGACCCCCTGGCCTTTGAGTGGGAGGGGGAGACCCTGATCCTTCCGGGGCTCAGGGTGTATCTGGGAGGGCCTCCGGCCTTTGTGGAAACCCCTTACTACGCCTGGCGGCTGGGGTGAGGCGAAGAAGCCCTTGACGGAAACCCCGCCACGGGGTAGGGTGAACTTACCGACCGTTCGGTCGCCAAACACAGGAGGTGGCGGATGCGGCTAAAGGACAAGGTGGTGCTGATCACGGGAGCGGCCCACGGGATCGGCCGGGCTACCCTGGAGCTCTTTGCCCAGGAGGGGGCCAGGCTGGTGGCCTGCGATCTGGAGGAGGAGCCCCTAAGGGAGGCGGCGGCGGCCACGGGGGCCTTGGCCCTTCCCATGAACGTGGCCGACCCGCTTTCCGTGGAGAGGGGATTCCACGAGGCCCTTCAGGCCATGGGCCGCCTGGACGGGGTGGTGCACTATGCCGGTATCACCCGGGACAACTTCCACTGGAAGATACCCCTGGAGGACTGGGAGGCGGTGTTGAGGGTGAACCTTACGGGAAGCTTCCTGGTGGCCAAAGCGGCCTCCGAGGCCATGCGGGAGCGGAACCCTGGTTCCATTGTGCTCACCAGTTCCCGGGTGTACCTGGGTAACCTGGGGCAGGCCAACTATGCGGCTTCCAAGGCGGGGGTGGTGGGGCTTACCCGCACCCTGGCCCTGGAGCTGGGGCGGTACGGGATCCGGGTGAACGCCCTGGCCCCGGGGTTCATTGAAACTCGGATGACGGCTAAGGTGCCGGAGAAGGTGCGGGAGAAGGCCATCGCCGCCACACCCTTGGGTCGGGCCGGCCAGCCCATAGAGGTGGCCTACGCCGCCCTTTTCCTGGTTTCGGACGAGTCCAGCTTCATTACCGGCCAGGTCCTCTTCGTGGATGGGGGTAGAACGGTGGGGGCTGCTCCCGCCTGAGGGTAGGGAGGCTAGGTCCCCAAGGGGGAACCATGGATTTTTCCCGGCTGGATGGTTTTTTGAAGAGGCAGGTGGCTGAGGGCCTTCTTCCTGGGTACGTGGCCCTGGTGGCCCGGGGGGGAGAGGTGGTCTATCAGGGAGTGGGGGGGTATCTGGATCCGGAAAGGGCTCTTCCCATGCGGGAAGACGCTCTTTTCCGCATCTACTCCATGACCAAGCCCTGGGTTTCCGCCCTGGCCCTCACCTTCGTGGAGGAGGGCAGCCTTTCCCTTCTGGACCCTGTGGAAAAGTACCTGCCGGGGTTCGCCGGGGTCAAGGTGGGGCGGGAAGTGGGGGAGGAGGTGGCCCTCGAGGCCCTTAGGCGGCCCCTCACCGTCTACGACCTCCTGCGCCACACGGCGGGCTTTACCTATGGGGTCTTCTTCCGCTCCCCGGTGAAACGGCTCTACCTGGAGGCGGGGGTGGACCGGTTTGACCTTTCCCGGGAGGAGTTTCTTGGGCGCCTGGCCGCTTTGCCCCTGCGCTTTCAGCCGGGAGAGGCCTTTGAGTACGGGCTTTCCACTGATGTGCTTGGACATCTTTTAGAGGTGCTTTCGGGGAAAAGCTTAGCGGAGCTCTTGGAGGAACGGGTGTTCGCCCCCTTGGGGATGCGGGATTCGGGTTTTCTGGCCAGGGATCCCGCCCGTTTGGCAAAGCCCTTCCCCCAGGACCCGGAAACGGGCAGGTCCATCCGCCTGATCCCCGTGGAGGCGGAGCCTCCCCGGTATGCGGGGGGCCTGGGCGGGGTGAGCACGGCCTGGGACTACCTGCGGTTCCTGGAGGCCCTACGCACGGGCCGCGGTGTGTTGCACCCGAGCCTGTGCCGCCTCATGACCCAGGACCACCTGGGTCCCCTTTACGAGGCCGGGTTGCGGCGGGGCTTGGAGTACACCCCGGGCCCGGGTTACGGCTTTGGCCTGGGGGTGGCGGTGCGTTTGCGCCCTGGGGGTCTGGCTCCGGGAAGCCCCGGGGACTTCTACTGGTGGGGGTTTGCCGGCACGTATTTCCTGGTGGATCCCGCCCTGGAACTGAGCGCCTTGCTTTTCACCCAGGCCCCCAATCTCCTTTCCGTGCTGGAGCCGGAAAAGGCTCTTCACTCCCGGCTTGGGCAGCGGCTTGGCCTGGCCTTCCGCACCCTGGTTTACGGGGCCCTTTCCTGAAGGGCCTCTACCCCAACGGCCTGGGCCAGCTCCTCGGGAAGGCGCAATACCTCCCCGGCCATTTCGATGCCTACCCCGTCTCCTTTCTCCACCACCCTAAGGACCTTTCCGGGAACCAGACCCAGCTTGGCCAGGAGGTTGAGGGTGCCCCGGTCCTGGGCCAGGGCCCGTACCACCCGGGCCTCCCCCAAGGGGGCCTGGGAGAGGGGGAGGGCTGGGGCTTCCGGCAGGGCCAGGTCCTTGGTGGGGATGGGGTCCCCGTGGGGGTCAAAGGGAGGGTGGCCTAACAACTCGGCGATCCTTTCCTCAAAGGCCTCGCTGATCACGTGCTCCAGCCGTTCCGCCTCCTGGTGGACCTCTTCCCAACCGTAGCCGAGGGCCTGGTGCAGGTAGGCCTCGAGGAGCCGGTGGTGCCTTAGGACCTCCAGGGCGATCCGCCGCCCGGCCTCGGTGAGCCGGGCCCCCTGGTAGGGGGCATGCTCCACCAGGCCCAAGGCGGTGAGCTTCTTGAGCATCTCCGTCACCGAGGGGGGTTTAACCCCCAAGCGCTCGGCAAGCGCCTGGGTGGGCACCGGGCCTTGCCGCTCCGCCTCCAGGAGGAAAAGCTGCTTCAGGTAGTCTTCCTGGGCCTCGGACAGGGGAGGGCGCGCCATCCCCCTCAAGGTAGCATGAAACCCTAGGGGTTAAAGAAGCTTCTTGGCCCAGGGAGGAGGCCCTAGGCCCAGGAGGCCTTTAAGCCCCAGGGCTGCCTCCACGCCCTGGGTGCCGTAGTTGTTGTTAAAGATGACGAAAACCGTCTCGGCCTTCTCCGCAAGGGTCAGGGTGGCTTGGGCCAGGTCCTGAAGCTCCTCTTCCGAGTAACGCCAGTTGAAGCGCTCGTAGGGCTTCTGGTGGGGGCCTTTCCAGGACTCTGCGTTCCTTCCGTGGCATCGGAGCACCGCCACGGGGTGGGTGGGTTCCAGGACCCGGGGTGGGGCCTCGGGATGGGGTGGGGCATCCACGCTCACGTGGATGAGGCCGAGCCGCTCCAGTTCCTTCCTCACGAATCCCCAGGCCACGTACCACCTGGGGTTGCGAAACTCCACCGCCACCCAGTAGCCCTGGGTCCTCTCTGCCAGATGCTCCAGGTAGCGAAAGCTTCGGGGCTTGGGTTCGGTCCAGGGCGGAAGGCCGAAGTGCAGGTACCCCAGCTTGCCGGCCTCCCTTAAGGGGGTGATGGCGGCGAAGAAGCGGTTCCAAGCTTCCTCCAGAACCTCTTGGGGGATTTCCCGCTGGGCCAGGTGGCCTTCAGTTTTGGGGAGAAGGGAGCGAAGGTCCTTGGGAAGGGTGGCGGCCTCGAGGCCATGCCCGGTAAAGGCGGAAAAAGCCTTCACGTGGAAGAGAAAGCCCGCTGGGGTCCTCTCTGCCCATTTCGCCACCACCTCCCGCCGGGGTAGGGCGTAGAAGGTGCTGTCCACCTCCACGGTGTCAAAGTGCTCCGCATAGTAGCGGAGGCGCTTCTCGGGATGGTGGCGTACCTCGGGAGGATACCACCCGGAGGCGAGGAGGGTTTCGTCCGTCCAGCTGGCGGTACCCACCCGGATCTCTCCCATGCCCTCATGGTGGCAGGGGTGGGGTTTTTAGACAAGCGCTTACCCCGCCTTGGCGGCGGCCCTCTCCGCTTGGCGGGCCAGGTGAAGGAGCTCGTGGGCTAGGGCCTCGAGGCCCCCTGGCTTAAGGCGGAAATAGGTCCAACGCCCCACCCGCACGCCCTCCACCAGCCCGGCTTCGCGAAGGATCTTGAGGTGGTGGCTTACCGTGGGGCCCGAAAGCCCGGTCTTCTCCTTCAGATGGCAAAAGCACACCCCGTAAGCGGTGCCACAGCGGGGATCGAAGGCGGTGTGCTCGTCGGGAAGCTCCGCCAGGAGGCGGACAATGGTTAGCCTGGCGGGATGCGCCAGGGCTTCGGTCAACTTAAGGGCCACATTGGGGCGGCCGGGCGCTGGATCACAAGCCATCAGGCTATACTTTAACAAAGGTCCCTCGTTTGGGAAAGGATGCTTATGCCAAACGCGAGATTCCTAATGCCTGTGAGGGCCCATCGGGAGGGCGGAAACAACCCAATACCCTTTTGGGGTATATGGACCGATATCAAAAGGGATTGACAAATGTCCCTTGTGTTTGATAGCCTTCAACTGCACCCAAGGAGGTGTGTGGCTATGACGCAAACCTTGTCGCGTAGGCGGTTTGTCAAGCTGACGGCGGCGGCCACCGCCCTCTTCACCGCAGGGGGCAAGGCCCAGTTGGGATATGCACCCAGCCTTACGTACCCGGCGGTGAAGGTGGCCAACGTTGCCCAGGTGAAAACGGGCCAGCCCATCACCTTCAGCTACCCCGATGCCTCCGCTCCGGCCATCCTGGTCAAGCTGGGCAAGCCGGCTATTGGAGGTGTGGGGCCTGGGCGGGACATCGTGGCCTTCTCGGGCCTTTGCACCCATATGGGTTGCCCTATCCAATACGAGGGGGAGAGGTTCATCTGCCGGTGCCACTACTCCATGTTCGACCCCGCCAAGGCCGGGCAGACCTACCAGGGCCTGGCCAGCTCTTGGCTTCCCCAGATTCCTTTGCGCATAGACGGCAAGGGTGATATTTACGCGGTGGCCGTGGCCGGTCTCATCTGGGGCCGGGTTAAGAACGTGTAGGAGGTGTAGGGTATGGCGCTTATTCCTAGAAGGGACCAGCTTCCCATTCCTCCCAAGAACGCTCGGGTGCACAACACGGTGTGCCAGTACTGCAACGTGGGTTGCGGCTACAAGGTGTACGTTTGGCCGGTGGGCGAGCAGGGCGGCCTGAAGCCTGACCAGAACGCTTTCGGCCTGGATCTTTCCCGGGCCCAGCCTCCCCTGGCTGGTCAGAGCTACACGGAGACCATGCACGGGATTACCGTGGGCAAGGACGGTCGCCAGTACCACGTGGTGATCGTGCCTGCCAAGGACAGTCCCATCAACCGGGGCAACTACTCTATCCGGGGTGGTACCAACGCCCTCACCGTGTGGAGCCTGGACCGGGGTACCCAGGACCGCCTCCTCTACCCCCTCCTGCGGGTGGGGGATCAGTTCCAGGCCATCACCTGGCAGGATGCCCTGACCCTCATGGCCGGGTTGATTAAAGGTATCCGGGATCGGGATGGCAACGACGACAACATCGCCGTGAAGTGCTACGACCACGGGGGCTCGGGCCAGGGGTTTGAGGACAACTACGGGGCGGGCAAGCTCTTCTTTACCGCACTTTCCGTGAAGCACATCGCCATTCACAACCGGCCTGCCTATAACTCCGAGGTCTGGGGCAGCCGCGAGCGGGGGGTGCACGAGCTTAACTACACCTACGAGGACGCCCGGCTGGCCGACACCATCGTTCTCTGGGGGGCTAACCCGTACGAAACCGCCACGGTGTTCTACGCCGAGCACATGCTCCCCAACATACAGGGGAACACGGTGGCGGAAAAGCAGAAGGTCTTTGACCGAGGGGAGCCTGCGGAACCCGGGTACCTGATCGTGATTGACCCGCGGAAGACCTCCTCCTATACCGTCGCCGAAACCGTGGCCAAGGACCGGGTCCTTCTCCTTCAGCCCAACTTGGGCACGGACTACATCCTGGCCAATGCCATCGCCCGGGTGGTCTGGGAGCGGGGCTACTACGACATGGCCTACCTCGAGGCCCGCACCGACATGAAGCTTTTCGAGGAGTACAAACAGAAGAGCCTCAAGCTTCAGGTGCCCTATGCCGAGTTCATGGCCCAGGTGGAAAAGATCACCGGGGTGCCCCGGGCCCAGATTGAGAAGGCTGCGGACTGGATTGCCAAGCCCAAGGCGGGGAAGTTCAAGCGCCGCACCCTCACCATCTACGAGAAGGGCATCATCTGGAACATGAAGAATTACGATCAGGTGGCGGCCATCGTGCAGCTGGCGGTCCTCACCCACAACATCGGCCGCCCCGGCACGGGCTGTGGCCGTCAGGGCGGGCACCAGGAGGGGTACGTACGGCCTCCTGCCCCCACCCCGGGCTCCATCTACCGGGGTGGCCCCCCTGTGAACGTGGATAAGTTCCTCACGGACGGCAAGGGCAAGTTCTACTGGGTGATCGCCACCGATCCTTATTTGTCCACGCCAAACGCCCAGGTCTTCCGCAAGCGCATCCACGAGCGTACGGAGAAGCTCACCAAGGCCCTGGGTGCTGGTGGGGAGCCCGGGACCATCCAGGAACGGGTGAAGAAAATCCTGGACGTGCTCTACTCCGACCCGGATGCCCTTTTCATGGTGGTTCAGGACATTTACATGACGGAAACCGCCCGCGACGCCCACCTGATCCTGCCCGCGGCCGCCTGGGGTGAGGCCAACGACACCTCCATCAACTGCAATAGCCGTCTGCTCCGCCTGTACGAGAAGTTCATGGATCCCCCCGGTGAGGCCAAGCCCGACTGGGAGATCTTCAAGTGGGTGGGCCTGCGAATCGCCGAGCTCTACCGGGCCGAGGGCAAGCACCAGGAGGCCGCCAAGTTTGAGTTCGGCAAGAACTGGAACACCGATGAGGATGTCTTCCTGGCCGGGGCGGAGGAGTTCAGCGACAACCGGGTGAGCGAGGAGGACGAGGCCAAGCTGGAGCCCGAGAACTACAGAGGGGTCACCTACAAGTTCCTCAAGGAGGTGGGCCAGCAAGGCATCCAAACTCCTGTGCGCCGGGATCCCAAGACCGGGAAGCTGGTGGGTACCGTGCGCCGTTACACCCACAAGTTCGGCACCCCGGACGGCAAGTTCAAGTGGTACGGCACCGACGACTGGGAGGGCTACCCTGCAGAGGTGGCCAAGTACCTGGAAGGGGAAAGGGCCCGGCAGTATCCCTTCTGGGTCACCACGGGGCGGGCCCAGACCATCTGGCAGACCGCCTACCACGACCGTCACCTGCCGGAAAAGACCGTGGCCCTGCCTTTGCCCTATGTGGAGGTCCATCCCGAGGATGCTAAGCGGCTTGGCCTCCAGTCGGGGGACCTGGTGGAGGTCTACAACGAAGAAGGAAACGGCACCTTCATGGTCTACGTGACCGATGCGGTGAGGCCAGGGATGCTCTTCCTGGTCATGTACCACTGGCGGGGCACTTCCAACTCCTTGGTTTCGGGCTACACCGATCCCAAGACCACCATTCCGTGGTACAAGGGCACCCGGGCTAACCTCCGCAAGGTGGCAGGGGCTATCCCCTCCGTGCAGCAGACGGCTAGCCTCCTGCAACAGAACAAGTTTGACTAAGCCCAGACGCTCGCCTAGCCCCGCCCCCAAAGGGGGCGGGGGCCTCCTTTGTGGGTGGGGTAACACCATGGGGTTGGTCTTTCTGGGAGAATGCCTAAAGTCCTCCCCAGCCCTGGAGCTGGGCGAAGGCAGGTTGGGGCAGTCTACCGTTAGCTTTCTAGGGGCAAAGGAGGACGAAGAGAGCCTTGGGACGCTTGGGATGAGGGTTCTGGTCGTTGGCGGGACGGGCTTTGTAGGCCGGCACCTGGTGGCCCGGCTTGTGCAAGGGGGCCACACCCCCTTGGTCCTGTCCCGCACCCCCAGGGACCTTCCCAAGGGAGCGGTCCACATCCCCGGGGACATTACCCGGGAGGTACCGACCCTCGAGGGGGTGGAGGCCGCCATTTACCTGGCGGGGATCATCCGGGAGAAGGACCAGACCTTCCGCCAGGTGCACGTGGAAGGGGTCAGGAACCTTCTTGTGGCCCTAAAGCGGGCTGGAGTGGGCCGGCTTCTTCACATGTCCGCCCTGGGGGCCAGGCGGGGCACGGGTAGCCGTTACCACGAGACCAAGGCTGAGGCGGAGGAGTTGGTGCAGGAAAGCGGCTTAAGCTACGCCATTTTCCGCCCAAGCCTCATCTTCGGCCCCGGGGACGAGTTCTTTGGCCAGGTGCTCAGGAGTCTCGTCTGTGGGTCCTTGCCCTTTGTGCCCCTCATCGGGGATGGAAGCTTCCCCTTTCGCCCCGTCCACGTGGGGGATGTGGCCGAGGCCTTTGCTGGGGCTTTGGAAAAGGGCCTCGAGGGTACCTTTGACCTGGTGGGGCCAAAGGAGTACACCTTCCGAGAGCTTTTAGAGCTTTGCATAAGGGTTGTGGGCCAGAGGAAACCCTTTCTCCCCATACCCCTTTGGCTGACGGACCTGGCCGTACCCTTCCTGTCCCGCCTGCCCTTCGCCCCCATCACCCAGGACCAGTACCTCATGCTGAAGGAGGGGAACACCGCTCCCTTTCCCGAAGCCCTAAAGGACCTCCTCCCGGCGCCCAAGGCCCTGGAGGAGGTCCTCCCCACCTACCTCAAGTGCTAGGCAGGCTCTTTCCCGTCCTGCCTTCGTTTTCCAGGCGGCAGGCGGGCCTAAGCCGCACCCCCAGGGCGGTGCCCAGGAGGGCGAAGACCCCCCAGAGGGGACCGTGGAGGCTGAAGGAGGCAGTGCCCCCCAGGTAGGCCCCGATGTTGCAACCCCCTGCCAGCCGGGCTCCGTAGCCCATGAGCACTCCTCCCAGGAAGACCCCTAGGTGGGTGGTCCAGGGGATGCGGCGCAGGTCCTGAAGCCTAAAGGCCCCACTCAGGGTGGCTCCCAGGAAAGCTCCCAGGAAGACCCCGAAGTTGGTCACGCTGGTGGGGTCTTTCAGGATGCTCTGCTCTAGCTTTTCGGCGAAGGCCGGGTTGTTGAAGAGGGCCCAATCCATCACCGGGATCCCCAGAAGTTGGGCCAGCTTGCCCCCCCAAAGGGCGAAGGCCGCCGTTACCCCCCAGGGGCGGCCCAATAATAGGAGGATAAGGAGGCTTCCTAAGGCTAGGACTGCGGCACCTCCCACCAGGCTCCAAGGGCCGAAGAGGGGGTGGGTGGCTTCCCGTTGCCAGAGAGGTACCACCTGGCCCGTGCGCCTTTTTTCCACCCGGGAAACCAGAAGGTAGAGGAAGGCCAAAAGGCCTATCCAGAGGAGAAGGCCCATGTAGGGGGAGGAAAACCAGGTGAGGGCACTACCTGGGTTCCAGGCGGGAAGGGCTTGCCAGTAAGAAAGGTGGTAGACCCCCAGCAAAGAACCCACCATGAAGCCCAGGAGAACCAAAATCCCCCGGCTGTCCCCGCTTCCCGTGTGGTAGAGGGTACCGGAGGCGCACCCGTCCCCAAGCTGCATGCCGATGCCGAAAAGGAAAGCCCCCACGGCGAGGGCGATCCCGATGGGTACCACAAACCCCTGCACCGCCTGGCCAAAGGCCTCCCCTTGGACCAGGAAGGGGAAGAAAAGCAGGCTGGCGAGGGTAAAGAGGAGAAAGTGGGCCCTCAATAAGCGGCTTTCCCCCGTGAGGAGGAAACGCCGGAACCCCGAGGCGAAGCCAAACTTGGCGTGAAAAAGGGCTAGTCCTAGGAGGATGGCTACCCAGAAGGCCAGGACCAGCCTGACACCGGAAGCCAGCCGAACGGCGTAGGAAAGACCCAGGGTCGCCAGGAGAAAAAGACCGAGATAAAGGGGTTGGATGGGCTGCAGCCGGTTCATGGTTTTTATGGTACCTCTGAGTCTGTAAAAGTCAAGGGTATCTATCCCTTGGTAAGACAATGGGCCTGGAAAGGGATTCCAGGCCCGAGGGGTAGAAGCCCTTAGAAGACGAAGTCCTCGAGGTACCAGCGCTCGGTCTTCTTATGCTCCTCCTTGGGGTCCATCTTTTCCGCGTGGGCCAGGAGGACGATGAGCTTTTTCCCCGGGGTGATCTCCACGTCGGTGGCTTCCCCGGTTTTCAGCTTGCGGCTAAACTCCACCACCCAGGTATCGCTCTCGTAGGTGGCCGCAGCGGCCAGGATGGAGTTTTTCCCTCCCTCCTTCTCGTCGGTTACCGGGGCTCCCGTGCGCTTCACCTGGTACATGTCCAGGGCCACCAGCTTGCCCCCTTCCATGTAGAAGAGGTACTGGTCCGCCCCCTTCTTCTTATCGGTCTTCTCCGGCAGGAAGCCAATGCCGATCCAGCCCTTGCTCTTGCCCTCGAGGGCCAAATACAGGGTGTCCCCCACGATGCTCCAGTGCAGGGTGATGCCGCTTTTCTCGTGCTCGTAGGTTTTGGCGTACTCCCCGCTGGCGATCTTCCCATCCACCTTGGGTGCCTGGGCCAGCGCCCCACTCAGGACCAGAACCAGAAACCAGACGACGCCCTTTCTCATACCCTTTACCTCCCGTTAGTCCCTTATGGTTATGCCCACCACGAAGGCCACCGCCCCCACATGCGTGTGCGCCAGGGCTGCCAGCACAGGGCGGCTTCCTTCAAAGGCTTCCAGAAACCCCCTGAGGCTCCAAAGGCTTACCTCGGCATCCTGGGCATTCCAAAGTAGGTGATAGTAAGCCCCCAGGATGCCTGTGGCCACGGTTACCAGCATCCAGAGTAGGAAGGGGTAGCGAACCCACTTGCCCCGGTGGAAGAACATGAGAAGGGTCAGGGGAAACCCCACCAGGGACACGAAGAAGGGGATGCGGCTTTGCCAGCTTTCCGTCCAGTGGTCCAACACCCAGTGTTCCATGCTGTAGAAGGCAAAGCCCACCAGGGCGATGAGGAGAAAGGTGGACCGCAAGAACTCCAAAAGCCTTTCTTCCTCGGTTTTGGCTTTGATGAGGGCTTCGATCATACCTCACCTCCTACCTGGCCCGGTAGATGGCCAGAAGCCCGGTTACCCCTATGTGGGTAAAGGCCAGGGCCGCCAAGACGGGGCGGCTTCCCGCCATGGCCTCCATGGCAGCCTCAAACTCCCAGGCCACCTCCCCCTCAAAGTTCCAAAGCAAGTGGAAGTAGGCCCCAATTAGCCCGGTGAACACCGAAGCCCACATGGTGAGGATGAAGGCCCACCTCGCCCAGGGTGTTTTCCGGTCGAAGAGCACCCACAAGGTGAAAATGAACCCTGGGATGGCCACAAAGAAGGGGATCTTACTCTGCCAGCTTTCTGTCCAGTGGTCCAGGAGGAGGAGCTCCACCGGATACATCACCCACCCCACCAAGCACAGAAGAAGCATGACCAGGCGGATGAACTCCAGGGCCCACTGGGTTTGGGTTTGGGCGCTTCTGAAGGCGGGTATCACCGTTCACCTCCTACCCACTATGCCGACTGTATCACGGGTATTAGGGGAGGGATGTCCCGTGGGGAATGTCCGCAAATCCACCGGGTGGGGTGGACTTCGGCCATGCAAGAGGAGAACGCTCCCGTCCCTGCTGCGGGAAGGAAGATACTAGCCCCGCGGGCAAGGGCTTGGCATCCGGTGACGGCCCCTGGGGTGCGTGGGGCATGCTTCGCCCAGCCCGGCCCTCTAACCGGAGGGCGTGGGCCTTCGTCCCTGGGAGAGGTCTACAAGGGCTTCTCCGCTCCTAGGCGGGCGTAAAAGGCGTGGGTCAAGGCGATGGCCAGGGCATCGGCCAGGTGGCTGGGCTTTGGAGCCTCCTTCAAACCCAGGATGCCCCGGACCATCAAGGCCACCTCTTCCTTACCGGCGTGCCCGTGCCCGGCCAGGGCCTGCTTCACCTGCATGGGGCCGTAGGCGTAAACGGGAACCCCGGCCTCAAAGGCCGCCACCAGCACCGCCCCCAGGGCCCAGCCCACCTTGTAGGCCAGCTCGTTCTGCCGGTAGAAGTACTGCTCCTCCACCGCCAGGGCCTCGGGGTGGAAGCGGGCGAGGGTCTCCTTTACCCGGGCGTGGATCCGCCCCACCCGTTCCTGGGCGGGTTCCTTGTGGGAGGTCCTCACCACCTCCCCGTGGAGGAGACGGGCTTTTAGAGTACCCTTGGGCTCCACCTCCACCACCCCCAGCCCCAGGTGGGTGATGCCGGGGTCTATGCCCAAAACCACCATGCCTCGAGGTTCCTAGTTTCCCTTTCTAGGGGGGTAGTCCGCATCCCCGTAGCGGATAAAGGCGGGGATGTCGAAGTTATAGGGATCGGCGTGGGTCGGGAAGTCCACGGGCCTAAGCGGCTTGGGCACCACGGTGCTTTCCCCGAAGCCTGCGGCGATGAGGATCACCCTGAGCTCGTCCTGGGCCCGGTCGTCATAGGTGACCCCGTAAAGGATGTCCACATCCTCGTTGCCCGTGGCCTCCCGCACCTGCTCCACCACCTCCGCCGCCTCCATAAGGGAGAGGTCCTCGGAGCCCACCACGTTGAGGAGAAGCCGCTTGGCTCCCTCAATGGAGCGTTCCAGGAGGGGGCTGTGGGTGGCAGTCTTGGCGGCTTCCTCCACCCGGTTTTCGCCCCGTCCCGCCCCGATGCCCATGAGCACCTGGCCTGCTCCCTCCAAAAGGGTTTTCACGTCGGCGAAGTCCACGTTGATGAGGCCCGGAAGATTGATGACGTCGGTGATGCCCTTGACCCCGTGGTAGAGGACCCGGTCGGCGATGAGGAAGGCATCCTTGAGGCTTACCTTCTTGTCCACGGCAGAGAGGAGGCGGTCGTTTTGCACCACCACCATGGCGTCCACCCGCTCCTTAAGGCGCTTGATACCCTCTTCCGCCGCCTTGAGGCGTTTCGGGCCTTCGAAGCTGAAGGGGCGGGTCACCACGGCCACCGTGAGGGCTCCAAGCCGCTTGGCGATATCCGCCACCACCGGGGCGCTTCCCGTTCCGGTGCCGCCCCCCATGCCGGCGGTGATAAAGACCAAGTCGGCCCCGTCCAAGGCTTCGGCGATGAGGTCCTCGGCCTCGAAGGCCGCCTTCTCCCCGATCTCGGGGTTGGCCCCGGCCCCAAGGCCCCGGGTGAGCTTCTCCCCAAGCTGGATGCGCTGGTCGGCCAGGCTCTTGGCCAGCACCTGGGCGTCGGTGTTGGCGGCGATGAACTCCACCCCCACGAGGCCCGCCTCAATCATGCGGTTCACTGCGTTGTTCCCCGCTCCCCCGAGACCGATGACCTTGATAACCGCTCCCTCCATCTCTGCCTCCTCTCCCCAAATAGACCAGAACTAGAACAGGTTATTCAGAATCTCCTTGATCCGCGCCCAAAGACCCTCACCCTTAGTCTTTTCCTCACGCCGTTCCCTCCTTTCCCTGGCCCTCCGGGGCTCGGGTGCGGTGAGGGGCAAAGTGGTGGCGTACCGGACCAAGCCCACGGCGGTGGCGTGGGCGGGGGTGGCCACCACGTCGGTGAGCCCGGAAACCCCATGGGGCTTACCCACCCGCACGGGAAGGCTGTACTGCTGCCTTGCCAGGAGGTCAAAGCCCTTAAGAAGGGCGCTTCCCCCAGTAAGGATGACCCGATTGACCTTGATCTCCAAGGGTCCTAGGGCCTCGTCCACCGACTGGCGGGCCAGGTGCAGGATCTCCCGCAAGCGGGGGCGGATGATGCGGGCGAGCTCGGGGGCAGGCACCTCGCCCAAGGACCCTCCTTCCTGGTTGATCTCCAGAACCAGCTCGGGATCCGCCAGCTCCGGCAAGGCTGCCCCGTACTTGCGCTTCACCCTTTCCGCCTCCTCGAAGGGGATCTTGAGGAGCTGGGCGATGTCCTGGGTCACGTGATCCCCACCCAGGGGCAGGACGGAGGAGTGGGCCAGACGGCCTTCCCGGAAGACCGCCACCTCGGTGGTGCCTCCACCCACGTCCAAGAGGAGCACGGTCATGTGTTCCTCCTCGGGGGACAGCACGCCGAGACCGCTAGCCAGGGGTTGGGCCACCAGGGCCTCGATCTCCAGGCCCGCTTCCCCCACTGCCCGGCGCAGGTTGGCCAAGGGTCCCCGGCCGGCGGCCACCAAGTGCACATCCACCTCGAGGCGCACTCCCGCCATGCCCACGGGATCGCGGATGCCCTCCTGGCCGTCCACCTTGAACTCCAGAGGCAGGGCGTGCAGGAGCTCCAGGTCGGCATCAAAGGGGTAGGCCTTGGCCTGCTCGATGGCCCGCTCCACGTCGGCGGCGCTGATGCTCTGGCCCCGGCGGATGGCGGCCAGGCCATGGCTGGTCACGCTCTTGAGATGGGGTCCTCCTACCCCCAGGATGACCCGCTCCACCTTCACCCCGGCCACCCTCTCCGCCTGGTGGACGCTTTGGCGGATGGCCTCCGTGGTGCGCTCCAGGTTGACCACCACGCCCCGCTTCAAGCCCTGGGAGGGCACGCTGCCCTCGCCGATGATATCCAGCACGCCATCGGGGGCCAGTTCCCCGATCACGGTGGTGACCTTGCTGGTGCCGACGTCCAATCCAGCGATAATCATGGGCTTACACTCACCCCCCAAGAATACAGGTAAACCCTGCCCTTTGGTACGCCCGCCTGGGCATACTTTACTAGAAGCTGGGCTTCCGGGGCAAAGGCCACGCCCTGGGGTGTTTCCACCCAGAACCCGGCGGGCGTGTAGCGAAGCCGGGTAGCCTCGGGGTAGGCGCGGGCTAAGGCCAGGAGGTCTTGGACCGGCAGGGGACCTTGGCCCTCCACCCGGGGGCCCTTGGCCATGGGGGCCCCTCCTGGAAGCACGGTCCCGTCGGTGGCCAAGGCGTTGCCGTCCGCCAGGGGGAGGAAGGGTTCCCGTTCCCTCAGGATCAGGCGAACCTCTCCTATCCGAGGCTTCTCCAGCCGGGCTTCCGCCACCCAGGGATCCCGCCGAAGGCCTTGGAGGCGGTCGGAGCGGATCCAAAGCCAGGGCTCGCCCGCATAGAGCTGGGTGCGGGCGAGGATCTCCTCGGTTTTCAGATGCTGGTTGCCTATCACCACGATGTGTTCCACGGGGAAGAGCACCAGGCTGGCCACATATAAGGTGGCGGCGAGGAGCAAGGCCAGCAAAAGCCTCATCCCCCACATCTTAATCTCCTCCTGTGAAAAAGCCACCAAACCTCAAGGCCACACCTCCCACTCCAGCTCCAGGGGCAGTTCTTCCTGGATCCGCTTTAGGAGTTCCACCACATCCTTAGCCGTGGCTTTCCCCAGGTTAACGATAAAGTTTCCATGTTCTAGGGATACCATAGCGTCGCCCACCCTGAGGCCCTTGAGGCCCCGTTCGTCTATGAGCCTTCCTGCGGAGTGGCCCGGGGGGTTTTTGAAGGCGCACCCGGCGCTTTTCCGCTTGGGCTGGCCCTTCCTGGCGGCGTCCACCTCGGCCATGCGCCGCCTTATCTCCTCCAGGGGGCGTTCTTTCAGCTTCAGGCGGACCCGGGTCACGATGCCCCCGGGGGGAAGGCGGCTTTGGCGGTAGCCGAAGCCCAGTTCCTGGGGGAGGTAGACGTGAAAACGGCCCTCGTGGAAGATCTCCACCGCCTCGAGGGCATCCGCCATCTCCCCGAACCGGGTGCCCGCATTCATCTTGACCGCCCCTCCCACCTGGGCGGGGATGCCGAGGAGGCCCTCGAGGCCGGAAAGCCCTTGGCGGGCTGCCTCCTGTACCAAGAGGGGAAGGAGGACCCCCGCTCCCACCCAGCCCTTGAGGTCATAGGTGGCGAACTCCCCTGCAAGGCGGATCACCCTTTCGGGCACCCCCTCGTCCATTACCAGAAGGTTGGAGCCGTTTCCCAGGACCCGGTAAGGAGCCTCCGTGGCCTTAAGGAGGTCCTCCTGGGTTTCCACGGTCCAAAGCTCCGCCGGGCCTCCCACCCCTAAGGTGGTGTAGTCCTTGAGAAGCACCCGCTCAACCCTCATGGACGAGCCTCCAGGCGAGCTCCGTCACGTCCCCGGCCCCCAGGGTGAGCCAGAGGTCCTCTGGGGTGGCGGTGGCCCTGGCGTAGGCCAAGGCCTCCTCCTTGTCCAGAAAACGGGCGGATTTCCCCAGGGCCAGAAGCCTTTCGGCGATCCTTCGGGAAAGGGCTTCGGGGGAGATGCCCGCCTTCTCCCCCGCGGTGTACACGGGAAGAACCACCACCTCGTGTGCGGAGGATAGGGCCTCGGCAAAGCCTTCCCAAAGCTCCTGGGTACGGAGGAGGCGGTGGGGCTGGAAGAGCACCCGAACCCGGCGGCCCAGGAGCTTGGCGGTGGCCAGGGTGGCCTTCACCTCCGTGGGGTGGTGGGCGTAATCGTCCACCACCCACGCACCCCGCACTTCCCCGATTTTTTGGAACCGGCGCCCCACCCCCGGGAAACGGGCCAGGCCCTCGAGGATGACCTTAGGTTCCACCCCGAAGCTTAGGGCGGCCAAGGCGGCAGCCAGGGCGTTTTGCACGTTGTGAGCGCCAGGGACCTGGAGCCTAGCCTCCCCCAGGGTCCGGCTTTGGTACACGAGCTGGAAACGGCTTCCCGTGGGTCCAAGCTCGGTTTCCTCGGCCCAAAGATCCCCTCCCTCCCCGAAAAGCTTCCTGGGGAGTCCCTGGGAAAGCCTTAGAAGCCTGGGGTCGAAGGTGGGCACCACCACCGTCTTGGCCCTGCTCAAAAAGCCCCGCATGGCTTCCTCCAACTCCTCCAGGCTCGCGTGGTAGTTGGGGGCCCTTTGCCCGGCAGGAGCAATGTGGTCCGCATCGAGGTTGGTGGCCACCGCCACCGCCACCTCCACCTCCTGGAAGAGGGGATCGGACTCGTCCACCTCCGCCAAGCGGGGGCCGAGGCCGAAGCGGGCGTTTCCAGGTAGGAGGAAAAGCTCGCCCCCGAGGAGCACCCAGGGGTCCAGGCCCGCGGCCAGGAGGATGCTGGCCAGCATCCCGGTGGTGGTGGTCTTGCCGTGGGTACCGGTAACCCCCAAGGAGGGTCTTTGCCTTAGCAGATGGGCAAGAAGCTCCATCCTCCTCAGCACCCGCATCCCCTTGCGCCTGGCTTCCTCCACCTCGGGGTGGTCCAGGGGGATGGGGGTGGGAACCACCAGGGTGTCCCCCTCCTGGAGGTGGGCGGGATCATGGCCCCTATGGACCGGGACCCCCAGGCTTTCCGCCCGCCGGCCAGGGGCTAGGTCGCACCCGGTTACCTCTATTCCTTCGCCCAGCAGGAGGCGGGCCAAGGCGCTCATGCCCACTCCCTCGAGGCCCATGATGTGTACCCGTGTCATAGGAATTCCTCCAGCCAATCCGCCAGCCTGCCCGCGGCGCCCTCAGGGGAAAGGCCGGCCATACCCTCCCGGTAGGGCTCGGGGTGGGCCAGGATCCCTTCCACCTGCTTTGCGAGCCTCGCCAGATCCCCAAGCTCCGCCCCACCTGCCTGCCGGTAGGCTTGGGCGTTGGCCGCCTGGGCACCTCCGTCCAGGCTGGGGGAAAGGGGAAACAGCAAGGCGGGCAGGCAGTGGTAGGCGGCCTCCGCCAGGGTGCCCGCCCCGGCCCGGGCAAGGAGGAGATCCGCGGCGCTCATGGCTAGGGGGGCGTCCACGAACCCCGCAACCCGGTAGCCCTCTTCTTCCAGATGCCGGTAGCGCTCCAGCCAGCGCTCCCCCACCTGGTGAAGGACAGGGAGGCCCAGGGGTTTGAGCAGGGGAGGGAGCTTCTCGTTGAGTTCCAGGCTGCCCTGGCTTCCCCCGAGAATGAGGAGCAAGGGCTTGTCCGGGGGAAAGCCCAGCCTGGCCTTGGCCTCGGCCTTGGGGTAGCGCACCTCCCGCACGGGGTAACCGGTGACCCGGGCCTTGCGGGCAAGCCCGGGGGAAAGGGTTACCGGCACGGAGAGGGCGAGACCCTGGGCCATGGGGACGAGGAGCCTGATGGCCAGACCCAGCTTGGCGTTTTGCTCGTGGAGGAGGACGGGAATCCCCTTGAGTTCCCCCACCATGGCCCCGGGAAACCCGGCGTACCCTCCCGTGGAGAGGATGGCCCTGGGCCTTCTCTCGGCGAGAAACCGCCAGGCGGCCCTGAGGCCTAGGAGGAACTTCTGGGCCTCCCTTGGCTTGAAGGCACTCCGGTCCAGCTTACCTGCGGGGATCAAGGCGTGGGGAATGGAGGTCTCGGGGAGGAGGCGGGCCTCGAGGCCCCCTTGGCTTCCCAGGTAGAAGACCTCCCGGCCCCGCTTCCTAAGCTCCTCCGCCACCGCCAAGGCGGGGAAAAGGTGCCCTCCGGTTCCGCCCCCGGTCAGGAGGACCATGGCCCCACCCCCTTCCTGGACGCTTCCCGGGCCAGGCGCATCAGGGCGCCTACGGCGAAGCCGGAAACCAAAAGGGAGCTTCCTCCATAGGAAACCAGGGGGAGAGGTACCCCCGTGACCGGCAGGAATCCCACGGTCACTCCGATGTTCAGGGCAGCCTGCAGGGTGAGGTAAAGGGTAAGGCCCAGGGCCACCAACCCCAAGGGTCCAGGGAGCCTGAGGGCCAAGGCGAGCCCCCGAGCGAAGATCAGGAGGTAGAGCAAGAGCACCATAAGCCCTCCCAGCCAGCCGGTGGCGAAGACCACGCTGGCAAAGACCATGTCGTTGTGGGCCTCGGGCAGGTGCGGCAGGTTGCCCGAAGGACCCTGGCCAAGGGGACCGGCCAGGATCAAGGCCTTTTGGGCCTGGAGAACCTGGTAGGAGGTCTGGGAGGGGCTGGCTTCACCTTGAAGGTAATCCACAAAGCCCGTAAAGCGCTCGGACACATAGCGGAAGCGGGCGAAGTAGATCCCGGAAAAGGGGGCTAGGACCATGGTCCCTGCCAGGCTCACCATGATGAGCCTCCGCCAGGGTACCCCCGCCAGGATGAAGAGGAGGCCGGCCAGGGTTACCAGGAAGAGGGCGGTGGCGAAGTCGGGTTCCACCAGCACCAACCCTGCGGTGAGGCCCACCAGGGCTGCGGCCCCCACGATGGGGTAGTCGTTTCCCTTCCGCCCCACGAAGGAGGCCAGGTAGTAGACCAGCACCACCTTGGCGAGTTCCGAGGGTTGGAAGGCTAAGGGCCCCAGGTAAAACCACCGCCGCACCCCTCCCGGGCCGCTTCCCACCATGAGGACCGCCACGAGGAGAACGAAGGTGGCGGCAAGCAGGAAGCGGGCGTGGCGAAGGAGCCTTGCGGGAGGCAGGAGAAGGCCCAGGATCATGGCCCCAAGCGCCACGCTGATGCGAAGGAGATGGTTGGGAAGGAGGGTTGGCTCGGCCACCCCCACGCCCAGGAGGCCGAAGGCCATGAGGAGAAGGGCGCTTAAGAGGAGGATGGGATCCATGGCTCACCTCCTAGGGCGTAGACCGCTTCCCGGAAGGCCTGGGCGCGGTCCTGGTAGTCCCTGAACTGATCGAAGCTGGCGGCCAGGGGTGCCAGGAGGACGCTTCCCCGTTCGAGGCGCTTTAAGGCCTCGGCCACCGCTTGCCGTAGGGCGGCCCGTCCATCGGTCTGGGGGAGGACCACCACCTCCACCCCATCCCCTAAGGCCTCGGCCATCTTGGGGCCATCCCGGCCGATGGCCAAAACCACCCGCACCCGGGAAAGGAGGGGGCGTAGGGGCTCGAGGTCGGCTCCCTTGTCCTCCCCACCCAGGATCCAGGCGATGGGCGCCGGGGCAGCCTCCAGGGCAGCGGCCACCGAGGGAGTGCGGGTGGCGATGGAATCATCGATGAAAACCACCTCCCCCTTCCGGGCAAAGATCTGGAAGCGATGGGGAGGGGAGGGGAGGGTTTTTAAGCTTTCTTGAAGAAGATCGGTGTTCAAGGGGCGGCCCAGGAGTTCCAGGTAGGCCCGGGTCGCCTCGAGGGCCGCCCTCAGGTTGGTTTCCCTGGGGGAGTTCCCCGGGGTAAAGGGGTAGAGCCGGACGGGGGAGGCCAGGGCCGCTTGCCGCACCTTGGGGTCCCCTTCGTTGTAGACCAGGGCGTCCTCGGGGGTGAGGTTCTTGAGAAGGTTCAACTTGGCCTGGTGGTAGGCCTCCACGCTTCCGTGCCGGTCCAGGTGGTCCACCCCAAGGTTGAGGAGAATTGCTACCCGGGGGCGGAAGGCGTGGATCCTTTCCAGCTGGAAGCTGGAAAGCTCGGCCACCGCCACCTCAGCCTCGTCCACCACGCTTACCAAGGGGGGATCCACGTTGCCCCCCTCGAGGGCCTTAAGCCCCTGCCCCCTAAGGAGATGGGCGGTGAAGAGGGTGGTGGAGGTTTTGCCGGCGGTGCCGGTGATGCCGATGATGGGGGTGGGGGAGAGACGGTAGGCCAGCTCCGCTTCCCCAAGGATCAGGGCCCCGCGGGCCTTCAGGGCCTCGAGATGGGGGTGGGAGAGGGGTACCCCGGGGGCGGCCACCACCTCCGGGTAGTCCCCCTCCAGGTTCCAGTCCGGAGTAAAGCCCAGGCTCAAAGCCTCCTGCACCTCTATTTCCTTGGGACGGTCGTCGTAGAAGCGGGCGGGGAGTTCCCGCTTCCTCAAGAAGCGCAGCACTCCAAGCCCGCTTCGTCCCAGCCCATAGACCAGGATCATGCTCCTCCCCCCAGGCTGAAGGCCAAGGCCGTGGCCAAGGCGGTGAGGACGGTGAAGCGGAAGACGATCTTGCTTTCCTCCCATCCGGAAAGCTCCAGGTGGTGGTGTAGGGGGCTCATGCGCAGAAGGCGCTTCCCCGTCCTCCGGAAGTAGAGGACCTGAACCACCACGGAGAGCACCTCCAGTACAGGGATGATGCCTGCCAAGGGCAGAAGCCAAAGCTTTCCCGTAAGGGTGAAAAGCCCGGCCAGCATGGCCCCCAGGGCCTGGCTTCCCGTGTCCCCCATGAAGACCTTGGCCCGGGGGGCGTTGTGCCAGAGGAATCCCAGGAGGGCGCCTAGGAGGGTTTGGGCGAAGGGGTAAGGGTAAAAGGGAAGGAGGAGCACGGCGGCGATGCTGGCTAAAAGCCCATCCAGGCCATCCGTGAAGTTGAAGGCATTGGCCGCGCCCACCACCGCCAGGAGGATAAGGAGCACATCCGCGAGGGGCCAGGGAGTGTAGGCCACCTGCCGCACTGCCCAAAGGGCAAAGATCAGGGCCATGAGGGTCTGCAGGGCGAGTTTCTCGCGGGCCCTTAGGGGCCGGGCGAGGCTTCCCCCCAGATCGTCCAAAAGCCCCAGGAGGGCGAAGCCCAGGCCCAGGAGCCAAAGGCCGGCGAACCCGTCCCGCCCTATCAGGCTGTAGGCCAGAAAGCCCGCCAGGAGGAAGGCCACACCCCCCATGCTGGGGGTACCCTGTTTGACCAGGTGGCTTTGGGGTCCGTCGGTACGCACCTTTTTGCCCAGGCCCAGGCTTCTCATGAACACGATCCAGACTGCGGTGAGGAGCCAGGAGAGGAGAAGGGCTAGGGCCATACCACCTCCTTGCAGGAAACCACCCGCCTGCCCGGGGTGAGGTAGAGGGTTTCTCCCCAGGCGGCAAAGTCCTGGGCCTCCGCCACCGGTTTGGCTCCCTCGGGCCGCACCAAGTAGACCCAGCCCTCCATGAGGGCTACCACCCCGCAGGCCCCGGCCTGGGCTTTGCGGACAACCTGGGGCAGGGGAAGGAGGAGGCCTTCCGGGTAGAAGTAGGCTTCCTGGCCCAGGGCCACCGCCCCGGTGTCCGAAGCCACCACCTGGGAGAAAGCCCCCGGGCGGAGAAGGGTGGTTTCCTGGTAAAGCCCCTTTTCTCCTACCCAGAAGAGCCCTTCTTGGCCCCAGGCGGCGTCCTGGGCGGGGTAGGGGAGAAATCCTTCCTCCGTGTACATGCCTTCTCCTAGCCCCACCACCACTTTCCCTGAAGAGGCCCTAAGAAATCGCGGGATGCCTGGCAGGGGAAGGCTTTGCCAATGGCCATCCCGGTAGATGAGAAGCTGGTACGGATAGGCGGCATAGAGGCTTTGCTGGTCAGCATCCAGCAAGAGGGGAGGTCCTGGCAGGGCCACGGAGAAGCGGCCCGTCACCCATCCTCCCTCGGCAAAGCCGCCCGGGTAAGGAAGCACAGGGGTGGTGGCCTGGAGGGGGGCACAGGCGCCGAGGAGGGCGAGAAGGGGCAGGGCGTTCAGGCGTCCCATAGCTCCAGAATCCTTTCCAGGCCCACGCTCCTCGAGGCCTTTAGGTAGACTAGGTCACCAGGCTGAACCCGTTCCTTGAGCCAACCTACGGCTTCCTCGAGGCCTTCCACCGCTTCCCCGCCTAAGGAGGCCTGGTCCTTGGCGTAGGGGCCCAGGTACAGGGGCTTAAGGCCCAACCGGGCTGCTTCCTTGGCCACCTCCAGGTGAAGCCTTAGGGCTTCCTCTCCCAGTTCCCGCATCTCCCCCAGGACCACCCACTTCCTGCCGGGTTGCAGGGCCAGCCAGGCCAAGCCCGCTTTCACCGAAAGGGGGTTGGCGTTGTACGCGTCGTTCAAGAACACCACCCCATCCTTTTCCCGCCGCTCCATCCGCCCCGGGGGAAGCACCAGGTGGGCTAGCCTCTCCGCCACTTCCTTGGGATCCAGGCCCAGCATCTCCGCCACCCCCAAGGCGGCCAAGGCGGCCAGGGCCGGGCCCATGCCGGGGTAGGGGATATGGACCTCGAGGGCCCCGTAGCGGAAGCGGGTTTCGTGAAGGAGAAGCCTCAGGTCCTCTCCCCGGAAGGTGGCCTCGCCAAAGCCGTAAGTGGGGAAGCCCCGGCCCAGGCCAAAGCGCTCCAGGACCTCGGCCGCCTGGAGGCTCACCAGGGCCTGGGGGGCGGACAGCAGGCCTGCTTCTTCCTCCACCACTCCCTCGAGGCTGCCGAAGGCTTCCAGGTGTTCCTCTCCCAAGGCGGTGAGCACCGCAAGGTGCGGCCTGGCCAGGCCCATGAGCTCGGCCATCTCGCCCACCCGATCCACCCCGAGCTCCACCACGCAGCCCGGGGCCTGGGGATCCAGCCTCAGGAGAAAGCGGGCGAGAGGCGGAGCCGTGTTCTGGTTGCCCGGAGGAGCGGGGAACCCCAGGCCTTGGGCCAGGGCTTCCTTAGTGGTGGTTTTACCCGAGCTGCCTCCCACCGCCACCACTTGGCCAGGAAAGAGCTCCCGCAAGGCCCTTCCCAGGCGGAGAAGGGCTTGGTGGGTGTCCGCCACCTCCACCGTGGCGGGTCCCGGACGGTCGGAGAGGACCAGGTGGGCCCCTTTGGCCCGGGCTTCGTCCACGTACTCCCGTCCGTGGGCCCGTTTCCCGGGCAAGGCCACGAAGAGACTGCCGGGGGTGGTCTCGCGGCTATCCCAGTGGAGGTCGCGCACGGGTTTTCCCCCAGGGTGAAGCCTTCCCCCGGTGGCCCTGGCCACCCACTCCGGCGTTACTTCCCTAACATGATGAAGATACACAAGCCACTCACCGCCCTTCAGCATAGGGGGGTACGCCCCGGTACGCCAAGAGCCCGGCGGCCACCTCCCGGAAGATGGGGGCGGCCACCAGGCTACCGTGGATCTCTCCTTTGGGATAGTGGACGGCCACCACCACGGTGTAGAGGGGTTCATCCCCGGGCACGAAGCCGGCAAACCAAGCGGTGAAGACCTCCTGGGAATACCTTCCGTTTACCACCACCTGGGCGGTTCCGGTCTTGCCCGCCAAGGGGTACCCTGCCAGGGAGGCACGGGGAGCAAGGCCTTCCTGCAGGGCTTGGCGGATGGCCCTGGCGGTGGCTGGGGAGAAGACCCGCTCCGCCTGACCTTCCTGCTGGATGAAGAGCCTGGGTGGGCGGTAGAGGCCGTCCACCAGGGCGTTGAAGGCAGCGGTGAGGTGAAGGGGGGTAATGAGGAAGCCCTGGCCGAAGGTGTGGTTGGCGTAGGCGGCGGGGCTCCAGGTACGGGGAGGGGTAACGATTGGGCTAGCCACCCTTACCCCGGGCAGGAGGGTGGGGTCGGTGAGGTGTAGTCGTTCCATATAACGGTAAAACACCTGCTTGGGCATCGCCTCGGCCAGCAGGCTGATGCCCACGTTAGAGGAATAGCGAAGCACCTCGGCCAAGGTGAGGACAGGAGGGTGGGGAACAGCATCCTTGATGGTCCATTCATCCACCACCCGTTGCATGGGGGCTTCCACGCGGGTGGTGAGGCTGGCTGCTCCTTCCTCCAGGAGCATGGCGGCGGTGAGGGCCTTCATGGTGGAGCCGGGCTCCAGGGGTACGAGAAAGGCGTGGTTCCGCCAGGAGATGTCCCGGTTGGGATCCCCCCTGGGGGCTAGGGGATCAAAGGCTGGCCCGTTGGCCACGGCCCTGAGGTTGCCTTCCCGGTCCATGACCAGCAGGGTGCCAAAGGCTCCCCGGCTTCGCGCCAGGCCCTCCCAGAGGGCCTTCTCCGCCAGGGCTTGGATCCAGGGGTCCAGGGTGAGGGTGAAGGAGCGGCCCGCCTCCAGGGCCCCGTTCAAATCCCGCTCCAGCCCCTCAAGCCCCTTCCCCGTGCCCCGTTCCCCGAAGCCCAGGAGCTGGCTGGCGCTTTTTCCCAGGGGGTAGTAGCGCCCTTCCTCGAGGTCCAGGGCCAAGGGGGTGCCATCCTGGGCATACAGGGTGCCTCGAGGGGGAGCGGCGGGAGGCAAGGGAGCGGAGAGCCTTGGAGGGCGGGCGATCAGGCTGTAAAGGCCCAAACCGAAGAGGACCACCCAGAGGGCGAACCCCAGAAAAACCCAGGAGACCCGGCTTACCCCTACGGTCACTCCGCCCACCTCCCTAGGCTCATGGGCACGAACCCCTTTTCCTTGGCCCAGGAAAGCACCCGGTGGGGCTCGGTGGCCTGCCACCTTTCCTTGAGCAAGGCTTCCTCCCGGGCTTTTAACCTGGCGAGCTCCTCTTCCATCTTGGCCAGGTGCGCCTTCTCCATTTGGTTGCGGTGGCCCACGGCGAAGACCAAGAGAAGGGCTAAGAGGTAGAGGAGGCCGAAGCGAAGGGTTGTGCCCAGGCTTCCCTGGCGGTGCATCAGGCCACCTCCTTCTCCGCCGCCCTGAGCTTGGCGCTACGGGACCTGGGGTTCTTCGCCACCTCCTCTGGGCTTGGGGTGATGGGCTTTTTGGTGAGTACCTTGAGGCTGCTTTCCTTCAGGAAACGCTTCACCACCCGGTCTTCCAGGGAGTGGAAGGTGATGACCAGAAGCCTCCCTCCAGGGGCCAAAACCTCCTCGGCTTGCCTGAGGAACTCCTCCAGGGCACCCAGCTCGTCGTTCACGTACATCCGGATGGCCTGGAAGGTTTTACGGGCCGGGTGTCCCGCCTTCCGGAAGCCCACCGCCTGTCGCACCACCTCGGCCAGCTCCAAAGTGGTGCGGATGGGGGCTTTCCGCCTTCTCTCCACGATGGCCTTGGCGATGCGGTGGGCCTGCTTCTCCTCCCCCAGGTCCCGCAGGATCCGCCGGAGGTCTTCCAAGGGAAGGGTGTTCACCACCTCGTAGGCGGTGGGGCCCTCCTCCCCCATGCGCATGTCCAGGGGGCCTTCCCTCTGGTAGCTGAAGCCCCGCTTGGGGTCCTCCAGGTGGAAGCTGCTCACCCCTAGATCCGCCAGGATGCCCGCCACCTGGCTAACCCCTGCCTCCTGGAGGACCTCCTTTAGATGGCGGAAGTTCCGCTGAAAAACCCTGAGCCCAGGGAGCCCCAGGGCCCTTGCCCGGGCCACGGCCTCGGGGTCCTGGTCCAGGCCGATGACCAGGCCTCCGCGTTCCAAGATGCCCTTGGTGTGCCCAGCCCCCCCTAAGGTAGCGTCCACGTACACCTGCCCCGGGCGGACTTGCAGGAGGTTTAGAACTTCTTCGTAAAGAACGGGAATGTGCTCGGTAATGGCGTTCATAGTCTCCTATCCGATAAGCCCCTTGAGGGCCTCGGGGGCCGGGGGGTTTTGCATGATCTCCTCAATGGTCTTCCACCAGCGTTCCTGGCTCCAGATCTCCAGCCGTCCCGGGGCACCGGCGATCACCACCTCCCCACCTTCCTGAAGACCTGCGAACTGGCGGAGGGGTGGGGGAATCAGGACCCGAGAGGCGTTGTCCATGCGGGTTTTGTGGGCCCCGGAGTAGAAGAAGCGCACGAAAGCCCGGGCCTGGGCGTCGGTGAGGGGGAGGTTGACCAGCTGCTCCTCAATCTTGCGCCAGCGGTCCGAGGGAAAGACATAGAGGCAGCCCTCCATTCCGCGGGTGAGCACCAGGCCGTCCTCGAGGAAATCCCGGAAGGGGCCGGGGATCACAACCCGCCCCTTGTCGTCCAGGCTGTACTGGTACTCGCCGAAGGGCATTTCCCACCTGGTCCCACCCTCTGGGGCTGGCTGGGCTTGGGCGTCCGGTTTGGAGCCTTACCCGCAGAGGAGTTCTTGCCCAGGAGTATAGCACGGACTCCCCACAGTTTTCCACTACCTCCCACCTACATCCCACTCAGTTCCCACCCCGGATGCAAAGAAAAACCCCAAGCCGAAGCTTGGGGAGCCCCAGGACAGGGCGTAAGCCGGGTTCTGTTTTCGGTGTAAGCGAGCATGCTTTGAGTTAGTTGGTTTAAGACCCGGCAAAAGGCGGCAAAAGGCGGCGGAATGCGGTGCAGGACGCGAAAAAAGGCGGCGGCGAGGTGGCGAAAAGCGGCGGCACCCGGCGAGGGGGGGTGCGTCATGCTTTTGGACAGTAATGGGCGGTCATGCCGATGGGGAGCGGGAAAGTACGAGGTGAACCCCTTGTTTTTGCGTGCAGGAGCTACTGACCGATAAAAGTATAAACTGAGTTGAGTTATGCTTGACCGCAGAGTCAGTCATGCTCCAGGAAAGTGGAAGAAGTGGCCTTCTGGTGAGGGAAAAGGGCCGTTAGCTTTACAATAGCGGGCGCAATGTTGATGAGAGGCAAGAGCGGGCTCCTGGAGGGCGAAAAGGGCGTTTATGCAAGTTGACGGTGTCTAGCCTAGACACCGTGGCCCTTTTTGGGGGGTGGACTAGACACCGTAGACACCGTGGACACCGTGAGGAAAGATGCGTCCAGTCCGTGGTTATTCATAGGTTGCATAAGACTAGACACCGTGACGCTGTCTAGTGGCAAAACTAAAGATGTTCTACCAATATGCTAATCCAAAACTCATATAAACCCGTACAATGATGACCCAAGCTTTTCACCTCTTGCCAGCCCTTCCACCCTTGAGGGGGCCCAGGTCTACCCCTTCCGCTCTCACAAAACTGGACACGGGTTCCCCCCCTTCGTGTCCTGGACAAAAGGCGGCGGGTGTGGTAGAGGGCTTCGCCCCGGCCCTCGAGGGGCCCCAAGCCCGAGGCCCGCAAGCGGGCGGGGAGGGGGCTGTGAGGGGCGGGCCCTGGGACGCGGGAGCCTTCGCGGAGGAGGTCCTGGAGGCGGGGGGAGAGGTAGGCCGTGCCTCTCATGGCACTCTCACAAAACTGGACACGAGTTCCCCCCCCTCGTGTCCTGGACAAAAGGCGGCGGGTGTGGTAGAGGGCTTCGCCCCGGCCCTCGAGGGGGCCCTGGCCTGAGGCTCGAGGCTCCCAAAGCCCCGGCCCCCGGGCCTTTACCCGGGGGCCTTGGCTTGGAGGTAGCGCTTTTCCAGCCAGACGGCCTGGCGGGCGAGCTCTAGGAAGGCCTCAAAGTCCTCCGGGGGCTCGCGGTGGAGCCAGTGGCGGATGAGGGCCTGGAGCTGGGCGATGGGCGGGAGGTCGGCATCCAGGCTCCTCAGGCGGTCGGGAAACCCAAAAGCTCCAGGATGCCGTTCGCCGCCTGGAGGGCGAGGCCGGGCTTCTCCTCCAGGAGGGCCTTCCAGGCCTCGGGCTCCTCGGCGAGCTCGGCGGTGAACTCAATGGCGGCGCTCACCGGGGCCCGGGAGATGCGGGCGGTGAGGCGGTTGATCTGGTCCACGGTGGGGCGCTTGAAGGCGAACCGCTGGCCCCCGTGCTCAAAGGCGTAGAAGGGCTTCTTCTCCACCCCTCACCCCCTAGCTGTGCTCCACGCCGCCCAGGACGGTGAACTCCAGCTCCACCGTGACCTTCTCGGTGTCCTGCTCCACGCCGCCGAAGGAGCGCTTGGTGAAGAGGCAGTCCTTGAGGGTGTCGGTGACCGTGCTGCTGCCCTTGTCGTAGGAGACCACGATGTCAAAGGGCTCCAGCTTGAAAATGTTCCCCTCAGGGGCGGCGGCCCGGAGGCGGTCGTACTCCTCCCGCAGGAGGGTGAGCTTGCCCGAGCCCTCCCAGTTGCCCTTGGTGTAGCCCCTGGGGGTGCGCCCCTTGCCGAAGATGGCGTTGACCTTCTCCGAGTCCTCGTAGTCAATGGAGAGGACGTCGGCCAGGGGCACGCCCTTCACCTGGATGCTGATGTGCTCCCAGTCATAGTAGCGGCCGTTGATGGGCATGCTTCACCTCCTCACGCCTTGGCCTGGGCCAGGAAGGGGTTCTCAAAGCCGATGTCCAGGATGATCTCCCGGAGGTAGCCCAGGGGGACGACCCGCACCTGCAGGAGGAGGGTGCGGGAGGCCAGGATGTCCTGGCCCGGGGGCACCACCACCCGGCCCCGGGCGATCTCCCCCAGGGACTGCATGACCCGGAGGGGGGTGTTGGCCCGGGCGATGAGGCTGGCCAGGGAGGCGTTCAGGTCCGTGGGGTCCACGTGCCACTGCACGAAGTCCAGGAGGGCCTGGCGGACCTGGGTGACCGCCTTGTCCATCACCCTGCGGTTCTGGACGATGAGGTAGTCGCTGGTGGGCGGCGCCGCCATGCGGCCGTCCACCAGGTAGACCCCGTCCCGCCCGATGAGCTTATAGACGGTGGTGAAGCCCGCGGTGTCCAGGGCCAGGGCGTGGGCGTTGTTGAAGAGGCTCTTCTTGCCGTAGCCCGTCTCCACGAAGGGGGCCACGGCCACCACGCCGGGCAAGGGCCCGAGCTGGACCCAGGCGGGGGAGACGTGGACCCGGTTCTTGGAGATGCGGGCTCCCACCCGGGCGGCCAGGCTCTGGACCTCCAGCCTCCCGGTGAGGGTGTCCACCACCTCTCCCCAGGCGGCCACGATCATGACCCGCTTGGAGGTGAAGCCCGCCTTCTCCGCGAGCCTGGCGTTGACCCAGGCGTCCACGTCATCGCCCGGCGGGGCGGTCTCGGTGAGGAAGAAGATGTAGCGGAACTGGTTTTCCGCCTCCGTGGCCAGGGCGTCCAGGGCGGCCCACATGGCGGCGTCGGTGGGCTGGGCCACCTGGATGTACTCGTAGAGGATGGGGGCGTTGAGGGCCTCCCGCACGGCGGCCTGGACGCTGGAGACGCTGGCCTTGGGGGCGGTGGCCCGGAAGCGGTAGACCGCCCCCGCGGTGTAGGTGCCGGTGCCGAAGGCCAGGTTAAGCCCGGTGCCGGGGAGGTCGTAGCTGGCGGCGGTGACGATCTCGGGGCTCACGGTGTCCCCGCCGTCCAGGCTGTAGGTGAAGGTGGCGGTGCCCACGGCCCCGCCCCGGACGATCCGCACCACGAGCTCGTAGGCGTCCAGGGGGCTCCCGCTCACGCTCACGGCGGGGGAGGCGGGGTTCGCGCTGTCGGCGGCCACGCTCCCCGCGATGTCGGCCTGGGCGCGCACCGCGTAGACCTGGCCGCCTCCGTAGGCCAGCTGGTCGGCCACGGCCCGGGCCAGGGGGCCGGTGCCGAGGAGGGTGGGCACCTGGGAGAGGTCGGAGAGGCCCACCACCTGGTTCACGGGCCCCTTGGAGGAGACCCCGACCACCACCCGCTGGCCGTCCCCGCTGGGGGCCACGATGCCCAGGCCCCCGTCCTGGATCTCGGGATAGACGCCGGGGAGTCTAGCCATTTTTCACCTCCTACTCCTTGGCGGTGGGCCCCTGGAGGAACTCCCTCAGGGCCCGCTCAAACTGGGCCCGGGAGACCCGGGTCCCCACGGCCCAGCCCATCCGCACCCGGAGGCCCGCCAGGGCCCAGGGCTCCACCTTGAGGAGCTCGGCGAGCTCCTCCACGGTGGGGTCGGGCTGGGGCTCCTTCTTCGTTTCCTTCGCTTCCTCGGCCACGTCACACCTCCTCCATGAGCCCTTCCACCTCCACCGCCACGGGCACCCAGTCCACCCCCTCCAGGAGGGAGACCTCCACGGGGATCTCCAGGGCGAGCCCGTTTTCGGGGAGGAGGAAGCCCTCTTCGTCCTGATAGGAAAGCGCGATATCGTCCAGCTTGGCTTGATAGGACCCCCCGGCTTCCAGGGGGGTGTGCCAGAGATAGAGGAGCACCCCCACCAGGAGGCGGTCCAGCTCCTCCTGGCTGCGGGCATAAAGCTCCAGGCGGGCCCGCACGAGCCCGCGATACAGGGTCCGGGTGGTGCGCTCGGGCCCCGCCTGCACCCGGCTCCCGTCCCGCCGCAGGCTTCCCGAGGTGAGGGCGAGGAGGGCGGCGGGCACCGCCCGGTAGGCCTCCTCGCGGCTTCGGCGCACGAGGACCCGGGTCCGGGGCAGCCCGGCGTGGACGCAGGCCTCGGTGAGGTAGGCGATCACGGGGGCGGTCATCTCCGGGAAAGCCACTCCAGGAGGAGGGCCTCGGCCTCCTTCCGGTCCTCCTCGGTGAGGCCCAGGAAGGGCCGGGCGGGGACGCGCACCTTCCTCCCCCGGCCCGCCTTCCCCCCGAACTGGTGGATGGCGGCGTAGACCAGGTTGGTGCCCACGGCGATGGCGTTGCCCGAGACCTTCCAGCCGATAGAGGCCTTGAGCCGCCCCGTGCGGACGAGGGGCTTCCGCAGGGCCACGCGCCGCTGGGCGGCGGCGGAGATCCCGCCCCGCTTGAGCCGGTCCCTGGGCCTCACCTCCTTCTCCAGCGTGGCCGGGGAGAGGGGCGGCCAGGGCCTGCCGTCCGGCCCCCGGCTCTCCTCAAAGCGGCGCTGGGTGCGGGCGTGGATGCCCTCGGCCACCGCCCGCTTCACCGCCTCGGGGACGCCCCCGGAAAGGCGGTGGAGGTGCCGGTGGAGGTCCTGCCAGTCCCCCTTAAGCCGGACGCCCATCAGAAGTCCTCCATGTTCTCCCGGCTGAAGGTGCGCTTACCGCGGATGGTGGGCCCGCCCTTGGGCACGGCCGGGGCGGAGGCGGGGGGAAGGGGAAGGCTGGCCTTGCCCAGGGCCACGTCCTTGAGGAAGGCCACGGCGTCCCGGTACCGCTGGAGGAGGACCTCGTCGGCGGTGCCGGGCCGGATGCCCCGCCTGAGGGCGAGCCGGTATATGGCGATGTCCAGCGCCTTGGCCCGCAGGACCTCGGGCAGGGCGGGAAGGGGGAGGGCGTAGCGCTGGGCGAGGTAGCTCTCCACCTCGCCCCAGGCCTCCCTTAGGGCGGCCTGGGCCCGGGCCTCCCCCTCCGGGGTGAGGACCCCCGCCCCCTCCTCGTCCACCAGGTAGAGGAGGGTGTCCAGGGGGAGGGCGTGGCGGAGGTCCTCGAGGGTGATCATCAGACGCCGGTGCCGGTGGAGCCGTAGGCCAGCTGCCAGAAGAGGTAGCCCGCGGCCTTGCGCTCGTACACCCCGTAGATGAAGACGTTCTTCTTGAACACCTCGTCGGAGGTGTCGGGGTCGTCCTTGGCCACCCACTCTGGCGAGCTCCGCCGCTGGAGGACGAAGGGGCGGATGGCCTGGCTCCCGTCCACCAGGAACCAGTAGGTCTCGTACTCCTCCACGAGCCAGGGGCTCACCAGGATCTCCGCCTTCCCGTAGTCGGGGTTGGCCCCGCCCGTGGACAGGGTGGGCACCCCCACGATCTCGTAGGCGGTGCTCTCCAGCCCGGGCCCCACCACCAGGTAGACGGGCTTCTGCAGGAAGAAGCCCAGGGGGTAGCCGCGGGCGTCGGTGAGCTTCCTCATCTGGCTCAGGGCCTGCCTGAAGGCGTCGCGGGTCAGGGGGGCGTTGGACCCGTTCTGGAAGGTCTTCTTCCCCACCGTGTGGGAGCCGAAGAAGGGGCGGCCGTCGTAGCCTTTCTGCTGGAACCCCTTGCGGAGGAGGTCGGCGATGAGGAAGTCGTCGTGCTCCGCCCACCTCCGGGCGTACTGGAGGGCGGTGATGCGGACGAGGTCCATCTGGTCGTCCTCCACGTCGGTGCGGGACACGGCGAAGGTGGCCTCCCAGTCCGCGTTGACGATGGGGAAGGTCTCGGCGGTCAGGTTCTGGATCTGCCGCTCCCCCTCCCAGAGGCGCATGGCGGGCATGTTCTCCAGCCAGGCGTAGTAGTTGGCCCGGGTGTTGGACTGGACCTCCAGGGCGATCTTGGGCCAGATGGGGGTGTACCCATCCTTGGTCTGAAAGACCAGGGCCTTCAGCGTCCTGCTGAGGGCGTTGAGCTGATCGCGGTTCAGGATCATCTACCACACCTCCACCCAGACGTAGTTCCCCTCCACCCGGAGGGCCCGGCCCGCCTTGGAGCGGCCCGTGCCCGTCTTGCCCACGGTGTTGGGCCCGGTGGCGTACACGTCCTTCCCGAGCTCCGTGGGGCCCACGGGGTCGGCGGGGTCGTTTTCCAGCCGGAAGACGCCGCGGCGCACCAGGACCCGCTTCTCCCCGTCGGCGCCCCCGGTGTTGTCCACGGTCTCCTGGGCCACCCCGAGGGCGATGAGCCCGGCGGCGGCCGCCGCCTCCCGGGCGTAGCCCGCGTCCACCATGACCAGGGCCCCCTGCCGGATGACGGCGTTCGCCTTCACCGGCAGGGAAAGGAGGTACTCCTCCGCCCAGCGCTCGGTGTCAAACATCCTCACTCACCTCCGAACCGCTTCAGGGCCTCCTCGGAGACCCGGAAGATCTGGGCGTACCTGCGAAGGAGGTCGTTGCTCTCCAGGGGCTCCTTCGGCTCCTTCGGCTTGGGAAGCCCCGTGGGAACCAGCCGGGGCATCCCCTCCAGGGCCTTGCGGGCGGCCTCGAGGTCGGCCCGGGCCTGGGCCAGCCAGAACTCCCGCTGGTGGGGCAGGATGCGCCCCTCCTCCAGGGCGGCCCGCACCAGGGCCTGGGCCTTCTCCTCTCGGGTCTCGGCCCGGAGGGCCTCCAGCTCCGCCCGGGTCCTCTCCAGCTCCGCCAAGGCGTCCTGGGCCGCGAGGAGCCGTAGGAGCCTTGCTTTAAGCTCCACCTCGTCCTCCGCGCCCAGGCCCACCTCCAGGACCACCCGGCCCACCCGGGCCTCCTCCAGGACCTTCTCCAGGGCCTGGAAGGCCTCCTCCTCGGTGGCCGTGGGCGGCAGCCTAAGCGCCTGCCTGAGCTTCTCCAGCATGTCCGCCTCCGCTTCTATGCGCTTTTGGAACCGGATGCCGGGGTTGTTGGTGAGGGCGAAGGAGTGGTAGCCCAGCACCCGGTGCCTGCCCAGCTCGTCGGGCCGGGGGTCGTAGTAGAAGACGGGGCTCACGTAGGCGTACTCCCCCCGGCTCACCCTCTCTCTGCCCGTCTCCGACCACTCCACGAGGCCGTAGACGAAGCCGTCTTCCCCCACCTCCAGCCCGGTGATGAAGCCCGCCGCCGGGGCCTCCTGGCCCTGGCCCTCCTCCACCCGCACCGTCTGGTGGTGGAAGTCCAGGACCCAGGGCACGCCCCGCGCGCTGAGGTCCTGCAGGGCCGCCTGGAGGCTCTCCTCGTCGTAGAGGAAGACGGTGCCGTTTCCCACGAACTCCCCGAAGGGGTGGAGGGGGATGCGGCTAGGCGCCTCGGCCAAGGCGGCGCGCAGCGTGCCGGAAAAGGTCGGGGTGGAGGTATCGGTATTCTTGGGGAAGCCGGTCAAACTCGGCATAGGGCCTCCTCAGCGCCACCCCCCAGAACGCCCGGTTCTCCAGCCTGGCCGTCTCCGGGGAGAGGGGCCAGCTAGGCCCCGGCGGGGACGGCGGCGCCTTGAGCGCCCTCACCCTTGCGAAAGGTGCCGTCCCGGTTGAAGATGCCCACCACGGTGTCAATGACCCAGCCCAGGACGCTGTCGGGGATCCAGGCGGGCCAGAAGCCGAGGATGGCCATCACCACGTCCTTGACCCGGCCGATGGCCTCGGCCTTCTTCTGGATACCCGGGACCCCGTCCATGAGGTCTTCCACCACCAGCACGGCCAGGCCGGTGGCGAAGTAGACGACCCTGAGGAGCTTCAGCATGCTTCCCTCCTAAACGCCTTTGCCCCCGGGATTTCCCCGGGGGCACCTTTGGCACTCTAGGGCCAGTTTATCCCTAAGCTTGGTCCTTGTCAATCTACACGGCTTCTCACCTCCACCACCCTGCCCACGATCTCGGCTACCTCGCTCGCGGGGATGACGGGAGGGCCGTGGTTTTCTTCCAGATTGGCGGAGACCAGGAGGCCGTTTTTCAGGAGCTTGGCCACGTACTCCCCGTTTTGCAGCCGGGCCACCACGATGGCCCCGGGGTGCCCCTTGTCCTCGGTGTTGACGATGACGATGTCCCCATCGCAGATGGGGCGCCGCCCGGCGCACATGGAGTTGCCCCGCACCACGAAGGCGGCGAGGTGCCGGGCGCTCCCCTTCACCCGCACCGGGACGGTGCGTTCCTCAATCTCCTCCGCCTGGGAGGGGCCAGCGCCCACGTAGCCGAGGATGGGGACCTGGACTTCCTGCCGCATCACGAGGGGCATCTCGTTCTCATAGAGCTTGGCAATCAGTTCTTCAACGGGGATGTTGAGAGCGGTTGAAAGCTTGACCACGGTGTCTAGGGAAGGCTTGATCCACTTGTTGCCCACTTTTCGGCCCAAGACGAGGTTGTATACCGTGGTCCGGCCAAGGCCGAAGGTATCAGCAAACTCTTCCAAGCGCCTCATGCCGAGGCGCTTCATGGCCGCCAGGATTTCTTCGGCGAAGGGGCCTTCTAGTTTGACTTTTTCCTTGTCTAGCTTGGCGAGTTGGCTCATCTTTCAGCCCCCCCTTGACGCACATGCGAGAGTAGATTAAGCTACTCGCAGGTGCGTGTAAAGGGGCATGGATATGGTGAACCGAGAAAAGCTCAAAGCCCTCATGCTGGCTAGGGGACTGCGCCCTGTAGACCTAGCTCGGCTCAGTGGCCTTTCAACGGGGCACATATCCCAGATTCTCAAAGGCGAGCGCTTTCGCCTCGAGGTGAGGACCCTAGTTCGCTTGGCGAAGGCCTTAGATGCCGATATCAGGGACCTGTTGGAGGAGGACGATAACCATGCCCTGGCTTCCCGTTGATGAAGCCGCAAAGCAGCTGGGAGTTTCAAGGGCCTGGGCCTTTGAGACGATTCGCCGCTATAACTTGCCCACCCGCAAGGACAAGGTGGGCCGGACGTACCGCACCCTGGTGGACACCGACGCTCTCGCCCTGGTGCTGGGCCAAAACTCCAGGGGGAGAGAGGAGAACCCGCCCAGCCTCCCGTCCCTCCCTGATGGTCAGGGAGAGAGACCGGGCCTCCTGCGCATCGCGCGCATCGCCCAGGAGTACCAGGATCTGCCCCCGGGCCTCCGGTGGGACCTAATCAAGGCCGAGGCGGAGCGCCTGGGCGTGACGCCCAACTACCTTTCACGACTGGTGCGCCGCTACCTGAACGAGGGGGGGAAGGCCCTAGCCCCGCGAAGCAGGCGGGATAAGGGGACGCACCGCGTGCCCGCCGAGCTCAGGAAGCTCGTGGTGGGCCTGAAGCTCGCCCACCCCGGGGCCTCGGCCCGGCGCATCCTCCGCATCATCGCCCTGAACGACGAGCGGGTGCTCTATTACCGCCCCTATTCCACGGAGACCATGTTCAAGCTCTCGGAGACCACCGTGCGCCGCATCCTCCGCAAGGCCGAGGAGAACCCGGCGTTCCGCTGGGCCCTCCTCACGGAGGAGGGCAGGCGGGAGTTCGCCCGCACCTGGGCGGGGCACGTCCTGGCCGAGTACCCCATGCAGATGGTCATGGTGGACATGACCAGATGCGATGTGTTCGTCTACGTCCCCGACGAGGACCGGATGGTGCGCCTCCGCATCCACGCCGCCATAGACGTGTTCTCCGGGGCGGTGCCCTCCCTGGTGTTCAGCCGGGAAGAGGGGCAGGTGCCCACGGACCAGCTCCTCATCCTCATGACCCAGGACAAGACCTTCCTGGTGCCCGAATGGGACGTGCGCGGGGTGCCCGAGAAAATCTACTGGGACAACGGCAAGGTCTACCGCTCGGAGAAAAGCGAGAGGTGGGCCCAAGCCCTGGGCGTGGAGCTGGTCTACTCCCGCCCCCGGATCTCCCACACCCGGGGTAAGGTGGAGCGGTTTTTCGGGGCTTTCCACCAAACCGTTGAGGCCCTCCTCCCGGGCTACGCCGGGCGGGACGCCACGGAGCGGGACTCCTCGGAGCTCAAGCGCCTCTTCCAGAACACCCGGCGCTGGGTCCTGGAGGGCATGCCCCCCGAGCGGGACCCCTGGCCGGAGCGCCTCCTCCTGGAGGACGAGTACAAGCAGAGGGCCCTGCAGTGGCTCATCGGCTCCTGGCACCGGGAGCCCCTGGAGGACGGCCTGAGCCGCCTGGACCTCTTCCGGGCCTTCGTGCCGCGGCACCGCCTGGTGGACTTCCACCTGGAGGACCTCTACCTCCTGGCCGCCTACCAGGTGGAGCGCAAGGTGCGGGGGAACGGCACGGTGGAGTACCGGGGCCGCACCTGGTACCTGGACCCGCGCCACGGAAGCCTCCTGCCCTGGCAGGGGCAGAAGGTGGTGGTCCTGGACGTCCAGGTCCTCCCCGGCCAGCCCCTGCGCGTGGCCCTGAAGAACCCCGACGGCACCCTCAGGGTGCTCGGGGAGCTTCTTCCCGAGCCCCTGCGGGCGGACAGCCTCGAGGCCCGCGCCAAGCGGGCGGCGGACAGGGCCGCCATCCGGGCCCTCCAGGAGGAGGCGAGGAAGCTCGTGGAGGAGCTTTCCCCCGCCGTGCGGATGGAGGAGATCCTGGAGCGGCTTTCCGGGCTCGCCCCCCTGCCCGCCCGGCGGGAGCGCGTGGTCCTGCGGGCCCAGGAGGAGCTTCCCGCCCCCTCCCCGGAGGAGGTGGCCCGGGCCGCGGCGGAGCTGGAGGCCGAGCTGGAGGACGACCTGATTCTGGACCCCATCGCCCTGGGGGAGCGGTGGCTTCGCGAGCGGGGCCACCGCTTCCCGGGCGAGGAGGAATAGGAGGTAGCGCATGGCGAAGCGTAACGGCGGGAACGGCGACTGGACGGCCCTCATTGACGAGGCCCTGGGCATCGTCATGGGGGAGGCGGACCTCTGGAAGGACCCCCGGGACGGGTTCATCCCCACGGAGGGGGCCAAGGGCCTCCTCGGGCACCTCAACCTGGTGGCCCAGGAGGCCTTCCCCCTGGCCCTGGTGGTGGGTCCGGCGGGGGTGGGGAAGACCCTAACCTGCAGGTACTGGGCCCGGGAGCACGAGGCCCCCTGGGTGCGGGCCCAGCCCAGCTACAGCCCGGCGGCCTTCCTGGAGGACCTGGCGGTGGAGCTCCGCATCACCCGCACCAAGGTATTCCGCGTCCTCCTGAGCATGGTGCGGGACGCCCTCCTCCTCACGCCCAGGGTGGTCTTCGTGGACGAGGCCCAGCTCATGGACCGCCCCACCCTGGAGACGGTGAAGTACCTGGCGGACGAGACGGGGAGCTCGTTCGTGCTCATCACCTCCGAGGAGTTTGAGGGCGCCATCCGGCGCCACCGGGACATTGAGAGCCGCATCGGCACCATCGCCCGGATAGGCCCCATCTCCCTCCAGGAGACCCAGGCCATCTACCAGGGCTCGGGGTATTCCCCGGAGACCCTGGCCGAGGTGCACACCCTCACGGGGGGCATCCTGCGGGACATCGTGCGCCTCGTGCGCCAGATGGACCGGGTGGTGGAGTTCAACGCCGATAGGGGTCTCACCAAGGCGGCCTTCAGCCCGGCCCACGTGCGCCGGGTGGCCGCTCGCTTGAACCTGGCCGGGGGTGTGCGGTGAGGTCCAAGAGGCCCCCTGAGATACCTCCGGTGAAGTCGGAGGGCACGTACATTTACCTGGCCGACGAGGGAAGGTGGCCGGAGAAGCCCCACGTCATCCTGACCACGGCCCTCTTCTGGCTCCAGGAGGGGATGCTTCTAGAGCTTCAAGATCTACGCCCATCTTCGGCTATGGGAACACTCATGCGTGTGAGAGTTGTGGAGATTCGTCCACAGGTGCGGGTATTTCCCGGCTGGTACGGCCAGGTAGTGGTTCATGTGCTGGTGGAGCCCTTCCCCGAAGAGGAAGAGGCGGTTCGGTTTGTGGAGGAGGCCCTTCATGAACCGGATTGACCACCCCCTCGAGGGCCCCCGCCTGGTCATGCGCCTCCTGGAGCTCCCCGGCCTCATCGGCGAGGTGAAGCGCCAGATGACGGCCTTGCGGGCGGAGCGGCGGGAGCTGGAGCGGTGGATGGAGGCCCGGGAGGCCCAGGCCTACCTGGAGGTCCAGGCCAAGACCGACCGGGAGCGCCAGGCCCGGGCCCGGACCCTTCTGGCCCAGGTCCCGGACTGGCAGAAGGCGGAGCGGCGCCTGAACCAGATCCTCACCCAGCTGGACAAGCTCCAGGCGGAGCTTGAAGTCTTGGAGCACGAGCGGAAGGCCATTTACGGGGCGCTGGTGGCCCGGCACACCGAGGCTCTGGAGACGGCCCTGGCCCAGGGCTTCTTCGGGGCGAGGCCCCCGGCGCCCCGGGGAGGGAACTGATGACGCGGGAGGAGCTCATTCGGCTTCTCAGGGAGGACCCGGAGGTCCGGGCCGCCCTTCAGGAAGCCCTCCGGGGGGCGCGCCCCCGCCCCCTGGAGGAGGCGGGCAGGGGCATTCAGGAGATCCTGGCCGAGGCCGAGCGGGAGTGGCTGGCTCGGCACGGGGAGGTGCGCCGTGAAGAAGCGTGAGCGGACCAAGCTGGAGGAGCTGGTGGACGAGCTGGCGGAGGAGGGGCTTCCCCGGCACCTGCGGGTGGCCTACGCCCTCTACGACCTGGCCCGGGACATGGTGCGGGCGGCCAACGAGGCCCGGGACACCGAGGCCGTGGACCTGGCGGAGCTGGAGCGCCTGGCCCGCCGGGCCCTGGCGGTGCGCCTGGCCGCCGAGGCCGACTCGGACCAGAAGGCGCGGGAGGTGCTCTCCCACCCGCACCGCATGAAGGGGGTGGCCTGCCCATGAGGAGGCCCTTCAAGAGCGTCCTGGACACCATCCGGGGCTACGGGCTTACCCCGGCGGAGCTCCGGGAACGGGCCCGGCTGGCGGAGCGGCACGGCCAGACCTTCCTGGCCCAGCTCTACCGGGACGAGGCGGAGGCCCAGGAGGTGGCCCTTCGGCTCCGGCCCTGCGGCCTCTGCGGGGGCACGGGGCGCATCGCCGACGACATCTTCTGCTGGCGGTGCGACCCCCACCTCTCCCTGGCCTGGGTGGAGGCGCGCCGTGGACCCTAGGATGCTCCTTCGCAGGCTCCGGGCCGACCCCGGCACCCCCTACCGCCTGCGGATCCGCGGGCTCACGGGGGAGGGGACGGTCTTCCTGAAGTGGGAGGGGGGCGGGGTCATGTTCTGGCTCCGGCCCCTGCGCCTCTGGGACGGCCCCTACGCCGAGCCCAAGGCCCTGGAGGTGATGGGGCCCTGGCGGGTGCTGGAGTTCGCCCCGGCCGGGAAGGAGGAGGTGGCGTGATTCGGGAAAGGCTCAGGGAGATGGGCCTGGACCGCCCCCTTCTCACCCCCGCCCAGGCGGCGGCGGTGCTGGAGGTGGGGAAGCCCGCCGTGGAGCGCCTGGTGCGGGAGGGGCGGGTGCGCACCGTGCGGGTGGGGCGCCGGGTCTACATCACCGCGGCCAGCCTGGAGCGCCTCCTGGAGGGGGGCGTGCCCGCGGCCCAGGCCGCCTGGCTCGCCCTCCGCCTCATGGAGCGGGCGGGGCTCAGGGTGGAGCTGGCCACGGATAAGGGCGGCTTTCGCGCCTCGGCCGGGGGGAAGGAGGCCCTGGGGGTCTCCCCCGAGGAGGCCCTTCTCAGGCTGGCCGAGGCCGTGGCCGGGGAGGAGGAGCGGTGAAGATCCCCAAGATCACGGACGGCGAGCTCCGGGCCGCGGCGGGGCTCCTGCTCATGCGGGGGACATGGGGGGTGCCGCGGGAGGAGTTCGGGCGCCACTTCGGCGGCGACCGCCGGGGGCGGGCCATCATCGCCGAGCTCCGCAAGCGCGGGGTGCTCCCCGTGGTGGTGGCGGAGTCCCCCACTGGGGACGAGGTCTACCGGGTGGCGGCCTCGGAGGAGGAGTTCCGGGCCTTCCGCCAGAGCCTGGTCTCCCGCATTGAGGAGCTCCACGCGGCGGTGCGGGGCCTGGACCTGGCCTGGACCCACTGGAGGCGGCACCGGGCCCCCAGGTGGTCCCAGCCCTCGCTCTTTGAGGTGGCCGATGGAGGGGGACGATGAGGTCCTGGCCTTCCTGGAGGGGCTACTTTCGCGCTACCCGCGCCGGATGGGGGGGCTTTCGCTCCACGCCTTCTTGGACGAGGAGGGCCGCTGGACGCTGGCCCTCTTCCTCGGGGAAGCGCTCGTGGCCCTGGACTGGGGGTACGACCCCCTGGAGGTAGAGGAGGCCCTATGGCGGCGCTTCTCAAGCTGGTCCTGATCTACGTGGCCGCGGGCCAGGCGGGGCTTCTCCTCCTCTTCGCCTGGCTCGCCCTGGGCCGCCGGGCGCCCCTGCCCGAGGGGGCCTCGGTGGGCCTCCTCCTCTTCGCGGTCTTCTTCGGCCTTCTGGGGGTGGTCCTGGCCCTGGCCTGGAGGTGGGTATGAAGGACTTCGGGGAGTTCCTGGCGGAGGTGGGGCTTCTCCTGCGGCGGCGGGCCCGGGGGATGCCCGTTTACTTGGGCATCACCGCCCAGGGGAGGCCCTACGCCCCCGGCCTCGGCCTCATGGAGGAGGCGGTGCGGGTGCCCGGGGGCCTGGTCTGGTTCCGGCGGGAAGGAGAGCGGGTCTACTTCATGTGGCAGCCGCTGGGGGAGGTTGCATGGAGCCACGGGAAGCCCTTGCCGTGGTAACGCAACACGCCTTTGAGGCGGCCTCCGGGGCCGATTACCTGCGCTTGGAGCGGGCCGAGGCCGCGCTCCGGCAGGCCCTGGGCCGCCTCGAGGGCCTGGAGCGCGAGGCCGAGGCCCTGAGGGCCCGGGAGGCGGCGCTCCTCAAGCGCATCGCCCTCTTGGAGGGGGCCCAGGCCCGGGCCCTCGCACTGCTCTACGACCTGGAGCGCGCCCTGAAAGGAGGCGCAAGATGAAGACGGCGTTCGTAGCGCTTTTGGTGCTGGCCTATCTCTCCACCCTGGCCATGAGCGCGGGCCACCTGGCCCAGTGGTACGCCCTTTCCCTGGGGGCCCTGCCCCCCTGGCTGGCCTGGGGCCTGGCGGGGAGCCTGGAGTTCACGGCCTTCCTCCTCTCCCTCCTCTCCAACTCCCTCCTGCGGGGCTCCTCCTGGGCCTCGGGCGGGGCCCTGGCCGCCCTCCTCCTGGTGTGGATGGGGAACGCCCTCTCCATGCACCGGGCGGCCCCCGGCCTTCAGCCCTGGGAGACCCTGGCCATGAGCCTCTTCGTTCCCGTGGGGACCTGGGTGGTGGGGAAGGTGGTGGGGGAGATGGTCCGGGTGGTCCCCGGGGACCGGGAGCGGTCCGGGCGGGCGGTACCGGGTGGTACCGCCCTCCGGGCGGGTGGTACCGCCGTGGTACCGCGCTCCCCCTTCCCCGGTACCGGGGTGGTCCAGGAGGTGGTACCGGAAGGGGCCGGGGTGGCACCTTCCGGGGTGCCCGGTGGTACCACCTTCCGGGAAAGCGGTACCGCCCCTGACCAGGAGCGGACCACCATCCGGTACCAGGAGAAAACGATGGAGCTCAGCGTGGAAGGGGAGGGCCGGGCCGCCGAGGTTCTGCGGGTCCTCTCCCGGTACCGGGAGCCCGTGAGCCTCACCGCCCTGGTCCGGGACCTGGGCTGGCCCAAGACCACGGTCCGCCGCTGGTTGGACCGCCTGGAGGACCAGGGCCTGGTCCACAGGACCGGGGAGGGGTGGGCCTTGAGGGAGGACCGCCATGCATGAACCCCTGGACCTCTGGCGGGCCAACTTCCTGGCCCTGGCCCTTTGGCGGGTGGCCCACGGGGAGGCCCGCTGGGTGGAGCTCTCCCCCCAGGACCCGGCCCCCCGGGGGGCGGACCGCCCCCGAGCCTACGCCGGGGGGCCTTCCCGCCCCGCCTTCCTCCCGGTCTACGTCCCCCGCTCTCCCGCCGGCGATCTGCCCCACGAGCTCAGGCTCTACCGGGACACCTACCAGGCCTTCCTCCGGGGCCTGAGCCTGGGGGAGAGGCAGGCCCTCGAGGCCTACCTCGGCCTGGGCCGGGCCCGGAGGCTCCTCTACTGGCACGCCCCCTCGGGCCGCTTCCGCCGCGCGGAGGGGGTGGGGGAGGACACCCTGGAGGTCTTCTTGCGCCTCACCCGGCTCGCCGCCGTCCTTCCCCTAGACAAGGACCAAGGTTCGGGCTAAACTGGCCTTAGAGTGCCACACGTGCCCCCGGGGCCGTCCCGGGGGCGAACGCGTTTAGGGGGGAGCGTGGATGAGCGCGACCTGGAGCTGGAGATCCTCTCGGGCGTCCTGGAGGAGCTTTCCCGCCTGGGCGCCCCCGAGGAGCGCCTTAGGCCCCTGCGGGAGAGGCTTTGGGCCCTCCGCCTCTTCCGCGCCCTGCCCCAAAGCCCTCCTCCGGTGTGGGGCCGCCCCATCTTCTGGACGGTCCTGGCCCTCCTCCTCGCCCTCCTCGGGGCCCTTCTGGGCCTGCCCGTCCACAAGCTCTTTCCCTGAGGGAGGCCTATGCTCAGAGACCCGAACCGCCAGCGCCTAGTGCGCGGGACCATCCTCCAGGCCCTCTACATCAACGCGATGGGGGCCGACCCGCCGGTGAACGTCCAGGACCCCTACGCCATGCCCCGGGGCGTGCTCGCCCGGGTGCTGGAGCTCTCCCACCTCCTCCCCTCCCGGAGCGAGATGAACGCCGCCGTGCGCTACCTCCAGCAGAAGGGCTACGTGGAGGCCGCCTGGGACGAGGAGGGGGAGTTCACCCTGGTGCGGCTCACGGGGGCGGGCATGGACCTGGTGGAGGGGACCACCCGGGACCCCGGGGTCCTCTTCCCGAGGAGGTAGCGTGGACCTCCGGGACGAGCTCCTCGCCCTGCACCTGGCCTTCCGCCGCCACCACGAGGAGGTGTTGGGGGAGATCCGGGCCCTCAGGGAGGAGCTCGCCCGCGAGAGGCGGGCCCGCTACGCCGAGCGCGGCCTCCTCCTCCTGGCCCTGGTCCTGGCCCTGGTGGGGTGGTGGCGGCCGTGAGGCTCCACTACCGCAGGCACCGCCTCTGCAAGGTCTGCTCCCTCCCGGACGACCTCCGGGAGCGGGTGGACGCCATGCTCCTCGGTGAGGAGACGGAGGAAGACGGGCGCCCCTACACCCTGGAGGGCATCGCCCGCTGGCTCCAGGCCCGGGGGCAGGAGGCTTCCCCCTCGGGCTTGCGCCGCCACGCCCGGCACCTGGCCCCGGCCCTGGACCAGGTGCTGCAGATGGAGCGCCTGGTGGAGGCGGTGGAGGAGGCCACGGGAAAGCGCCTCTCCTACGCCGCCGCCCTCGCCAACATCGTGGTGCACAAGGCCCTCCGCTACCTGGACGGGCTGGAGCTCGGGGAGGCGGAGGTGGACCCGGAGAAGGTGGTGCGCCTCGGGCTGGAGGCGGCCCGGGTGGCCCTGAGCCTGGAGCGGATAGACCGCTCCCTCAGGCAGGAGGCGGCGGAGAAGGTGGAAAAGGCCCTCCGGGTGCGGGAGATCGAGCCGGAGGTGATTGAGGCCATCAAGCGGGACCTGTATGGCCTTTGACCTTCTTCCCTACCAGCGCGAGTGGCTTCGGGACGAGAGCCGCTTTAAGATCGGCCTCTGGTCCCGCCAAACGGGGAAAAGCTTCGCCCTCACCCTCGAGGCCGCCCTCCACGCCGTGGAGCACCGGGGGAGCACCTGGGTCCTCCTCTCGGCGGGGGAGCGGCAGAGCCGGGAGCTCGCGGAGAAGGCCAAGGCCCACCTGGACGCCATGAAGCAGGTGGCCACCCTCATGGAGAGCCGGTTCTTTGAGGGGGGCGAGAGCGTGACCCAGCTGGAGATCCGCCTCCCCAACCTCTCCCGCCTCATCTTCCTCCCCGCGAACCCCCGCACCGCCCGCGGCTACACGGGGAACGTGGTGCTGGACGAGTTCGCCTTCCACCAGGACTCCGAGGCCATCTGGGCGGCCATGTACCCCATCATCACCCGCAGGCCCGACCTCAAGATCCGGGTGATGAGCACCCCGAACGGCCCCCGGGGGAAGTTCTGGGAGCTCTGGGAGAAGGGCGGGAAGGCCTGGAGCCGCCACAGGGTCACCATCTACGACGCCGTGGCCCAGGGCCTTCCCGTGGACCCCGAGGAGCTCCGGGCGGGCCTGGCCGACGAGTTCATCTGGCGGCAGGAGTACCTCTGCGAGTTCCTGAGCGCCGAGGAGGCCTTTTTGCCCTGGAGCCTCATCCTGGAGGCGGAGGCCAAGGAGGACCCCCGGGGGGACTGGGATCCCGAGCGGGCCTACCTGGGGATGGACGTGGGCCGCCACCGGGACCTCACCGTCTTCGTGGTCCTGGAGCGGGTGGGGGACGTCTACTGGGTGCGCCTCCTCGAGGCCCTCCACCGGGCCCCCTTCCACGCGCAGGAGGGCCGCCTCCACGCCCTCCTCCCCCGGGTGCGCCGGGCCTGCCTGGACGCCACGGGCCTCGGGGAGATGCTGGCGGAGAACGCCCGCCGGGCCTTCGGCTACAAGGTGGAGCCGGTAAAGTTCACGCCCGAGGTCAAGGCCGACCTGGCCCAGCGCCTGCGCCTCCTCTTTGAGGACCGGAAGGTGCGCATCCCCGAGGACCGGGCCCTCAGGGAGGACCTCCACAGCGTGCGCCGCATCGTCACCCCCTCGGGCAACGTGCGCTACGACGCCGAGCGCTCGGAGCGGGGCCACGCCGACCGCTTTTGGGCCCTGGCCCTCGCCCTGCACGCCGCGGAGAACCGGCGGGGCCCCGTGGAGTACCGCACGGTCCTCCGCCGGGCCTTCGCGGGCTGGAAAGGAGCGTTCTGATGCCCATCCTGGACCCCTACGGCAACCCCATCCCCAAGGAGCCCCCGAAGGCGGCCCGGGGAAGCCTCCCGGTGCTGAGGCCCTTCGCCGGATACCCTTCCCGCGGCCTCACCCCCGAGCGCCTGACCCGGATCCTCCGGCAGGGGGCCGAGGGCTACCTGGCCGAGCAGGCGGAGCTCTTCCTGGAGATGGAGGAGCGGGACGCCCTCCTCATGAGCCTCCTCCAGACCCGGAAGCTCGCCGTCATCGGCCTGGACTGGCGCCTGGAGCCCGCCGAGGCCTCCCGCCAGGGGAAGCGGGTCCTCGGGGCCCTGGAGGAGGTGTGGTGGAACCTCCCCCTGGAGGACCTGATGCTGGACCTCCTCTCCGCCATCCCCCAGGGGGTGAGCGTGGTGGCCGTGGCCTGGGAGTGGGACGGCCTCCTCTGGAGGCCCGCCCGCTTCCGCTGGGTCCACCCCGGGGCCCTGGCCTACGACGAGGCCCAGGACCGCTTCCTCCTCGTGGGGGAGCGTGGGGAGGCGGAGCCCTTCCCCTACGGGGCGGCCATAGAGCACCGCTACAAGGCCCGCTCCGGCCTCCCCACCCGGGCCGGGCTCATGCGGAGCCTGGCCTGGCTCTACCTCTTCAAGCACTACGCCCTCAAGGACTGGGTGGTCTTCGCCGAGGTCTACGGCCAGCCCTACCGCATCGGGAAGTACGACCCCGCCGCCGGGGAGGAGGAGCGGAGGCGGCTTGAGGAGGCGGTGCGCTCCCTCGGCGCGGACGCCGCCGGGGTCATCTCCAAGGACACGGAGATAGAGATCCTGGAGGCGGCCAAGGGCCAGGGCCCCCAGGTGTACGAGGGCCTGATCCGCATCGCCAACCGGGAGATGGCCCAGGCGGTCTTAGGCCAGACCCTCACCTCCAGCGAGGGGGACGGGGGGAGCTACGCGCTGGCCAAGGTGCACGAGCGGGTGCGGATAGACCTCCTCCGGGCCGACGCCCGCGCCCTCTCCCGGACCCTTCGGGAGGGCCTCATCCGCCCCTTCGTGGCCTTCAACTTCGGCCCCGAGCTCCTGGACCTCGCCCCCTATCCCGTGCCGGGCGTGGAGGAGGAGAAGGACCTCGAGGCCCGGGCCCGGGTGCTCCAGGCCCTCCAGGGCATGGGCCTCGCCCTGCCCGAGGCCTGGCTCCGGGAGGAGTTCGGCGTGCCCGCTCCCGGGGAAGGGGAGGCCGTCCTCGCCCCCGCCCTCGCCCCCCAGGAGAGGCGGCCCCGGGGCATGGTGGCGGGGCAGGCCTTCGTGGACGCCCTGGCGGACCGCCTCCTGGAGAAGGCCCCCATGCCCGGCCTCCCCGACCTCCTCCAGGCCATCGCCGAGGCCCAGGACTACGAGGACCTGAGGCGGCGCCTCCTCGCCCTCTACCCCGGCATCCCCTTCGCCGAGCTCGCCCAGCTCCTGGACGCCGCCCTCACCCTCTCGGAGCTTTCGGGCAGGCTCGCCCAGCGCCAGGACAGTGGCCTGGACGGTTGAGCCCGACCCCCTGCGGCCCGAGGAGGCCCTGGCCTGGTTCCGGGCCCGCCTCCCCCTCCCCGACCCCGAGTTCCGGGCCCTCGCCGAGGAGGCGAGGCGCCGGGCCTTCTTCGCCGCGGGGCTCGCCGCTTTGGACATGGTGCAGGAGGTCATGGACGCCCTCGAGGAGGCCCTGAGGGAGGGGAAGCCCTTCGCCGACTTCCAAGAGGCGCTTTCCGGGCGGGTGCGGAACGCCTGGGGCGAGGGGAGCCGCCACCGCCTGGAGGTCATCTTCCGCACCAACCTCCAGCTGGCCTACGGGGCGGGGCGGTGGAAGGAGGCGGTCTCCGCCCGGGAGCTCCGGCCCTACTGGGGCCTCTCCGTGGTGCTGGACGGGCGCACCTCCGAGGTGTGCAGGCCCCTGGCCGGGGTAGTCCTCCCCGCCGACCACCCCTTCTGGCGCACCCACATCCCGCCCCTGCACCACAACTGCCGGACCGTCCTGGTCACCTACGCCCGGGAGGAGGGGGAGAGGCGGGCCTGGAGGGAGGCCCCGGCCCACGAGCCCCAGGCGGGCTTCGGCCGCCCCCCCACGGAGGAGGAGTGGAGCCCCGACCCCCGGGACTACCACCCTGAGCTCTGGCGGGCCTTCCTGCGGGCCCTCGCCGCCCTCCCCGAGGCCCGGGCCCGGCTCCGGGGCCTGGCGGAGAGCCGGGGCCAGGGGAAGCCCGACCCCCGGGACTGGCTCTTCGCCGCCGGGGAGATGGCGCGCTCCCCCTTCAACCGCCGGGGGCGCTCCGTTCCCGAGGAGCTGAGGCCCCTCCTCGGCCGGGAGCGGGCCACCAGCCTGGAGCTCCACGTGGCCCAGCGGGTCCTGGACGGGGACCTGGCCCCGGGTACCCCTCCCGAGGTCTACGAGCGCCTGTGCCTCGAGGCCGCCGCACACCCTGAGGCGGCCCTCTTCGCGTATTCGCGGGGCCAGGGCCCGGTGCTGGCCGCCGCGGCCCCGGCCTCCTTCATCCCCGAGGAGGCCCGGGGGCCCGGGATGAGGCGCCTTTGGTTCGTGGTATACTCCTTCCACAGCGGGACGCTGGTCACCGGCTACAGCGTGAGGGACCTAAGCGAGCTGGACGTCCCGTGGGGCAAGGTGGTATGGCTCAAGAAACCCCATTGGCTTACGCCCCCCTCGCCCTAGCCCGGGCCTACCTGTCCTGGGTGAAGGGGCTCCTGGACCTGGGGGAGGAGGCCGACCCGGACGAACTCCTGGACGCCGTGGAGGAGTGGACCCCCTTCCGCCGCTACCTCCGGGACGCGGCCCGCGAGGACCGGGAGGCCGCTTTGGCCCTGGCCCGGGAGGCGTTCGCCGAGAGGGCGAGGCTCGCGGCCCAGGGCTTTCCCGTGCCCGAGACCTGGGAGGCCTTCCTCCAGAGGCTTGGCCTCTGAGGGCGGAAGGAGGGGGGCCGGGGTCATCCCGGCCCCCCTCGTTTTTCGGGTCCGGCCCTTCCCGGCGGATGGGCTTCTGCGCCCCTAGAAGACCTTAAAGGCCCGGGGTGGGGGTGGCTCGGCCTTCCCCCTTCGCCCTCCTTGCCCCCCGGCTTTTTGGGCCTTTGGAGGCCGGTTTCCGCCCCCCGTTCACGCCTTGCCGCGCCCTCCGGAACGGGGTTTCTTTGGGCTTTTGAACCGGAGCGTGAGCGATTTCCCCAATGCTTCCCCCAATGGTAGAATGAAGGTGCCCCGGGACGGGGGCGCGGTCGCGCCCAAGGGCCAACCCCCTTGGGTGAGGAAAGTCCGGGCACCATAGGGCAGGGTGCCAGGTAACGCCTGGGCGGGGTAACCCGACGGAAAGTGCCACAGAGAATAGACCGCCAGCGGCCGAGGCCAAGCCTCGGTGCGGGCAAGGGTGAAACGGTGGGGTAAGAGCCCACCGCCTGGCCTGGCAACAGGCTGGGGCACGGCAAACCCCACCCGGTGCAAGGCCCGGTAGAGGGGAAGGGCTGGCCCGGCCCGCCAGAACCCCTGGGATGGGCCGCTTGAGGCCGGTGGCGACACCGGTCCCAGAGAGATGACCGCGGAAAACAGAACCCGGCTTACGCCCCGTCCCGGGGCCCCCGGAAGGGGTTATTCTTGACCTGCTTCTTTGAGGTGGTCTTTGTTTTCTTGGGATACTCCCCCCTATGCGGCTAACAAAAACCCCGCCCCCCATCATGTGGGCGGGGTCGTGAGCGAGGCGCGCTACTTTAGTTTCCAGCTCTTTTCGCCGGAAAGCCCCGCTCGAACGGTAAGCGTTAATCCTGTGGCGTCTTCCGCTACTTGATAAACCAAGTAGCCACTACGTGTGGCTCCGGGAGGCACGTCTACTAGGTCCAGCTGTGTTCCTTCTGGAAGGTACATATCCGACATCGTTTCGACTTCGTATTCCCGCCCTTGAGCGTCTCGGAGCGTCCAGGTGACAAATATAAGGCTATCTGTCTTGTTGCTTACGTTAGTCACGCTCACAGGTACGAGGGCGTAAACGAAACCATCATCTGCACGAGTATTGACATACTCATTCCCCAGCACCTTTAGGCGCTTTACTTCTGCGTGGCCAGCGGTAATGTCCCAAATGCCCACCCGGAGGGTAGTGCCAGGCGCTGCGACGGAAGAGGTCTGTGGCGGCTGGGATGCAGGGGGCTGTGCGGGGTTTCCCACAGAGGGAGGATTTGGTGCGGGTTGAATACCCTGCTCGGGGCTCGGAGTTAAAGCTACACCCACCAACAAGGCCAGGGTACCTCCTACAACCCCCTTCCATTTTTGGCCGCGCTTGCGCGTAAGGCCGAAGATGATAAGCGCCAGCCCCGTAAGTATAAGCAGACCACCCATGTTTCACCTCCAGGCTTCTATTTTACATGGGAGGTAACGTAGCAGCCCCCGTTTTAACCAAGCCGATTATTCCCGCACCACCTCGAGGATTTCCTCCAGCTCCACCTGGCGGCCGAGGAGGGCCTCGAGGGCGGCGTGGAGCTTTGCTAAGGTGTCTAGACCCGGTGAGGTTTGCCCTTTGCCGACGGCGTAGACGGTAGACGGCAGGAGGCCGCTCTGCTTGCTAAGTCTATACAGGGTCAGGCCGTTTTGTTCGGCCAGCTCTTTGATGCGCACCCGGTACTTCATCGCCCGGATGATACCCCCGGCTATTACTGGAAGGCAATATGTTGACAAACCATAATGGCTTGGCAATAATAGTGGTGACCCAAGAGGGAGCCCGCCAAAGCCACCCCTCTTGGGTCTCCGAAAGGAGGACGTATGCAAGATACCACAGGCGTCCGGTTTCAGGCCATAATACGCGCCGCGCGGGAGAGGCCCGAGCTCCACCTTCCTCCGGCCGAGGCCCTGGTGTGGAACCGCCTCGGCCCCTTCCTCTACCAGGCCTGGGACGCGGCTCGTAGCGGCGACTGGGAGAGCTTCGTGGACGTGCTCCGGGACGTGTACCTGGAGGGGGCCTCGGACGGCGCCCTGCCCCTGGGGGTGCTCTTGGCCGGAGCGTGGGAAGTTCTGAAGGAGGAGGAATGACAGCCCAAATGGTCCGGCTTCAGAAGGTGGAGGAGCTGGAGACTCCCCTGGGCACCCGTCTGCCTGTGGCCTGGTTGGAGCTTGGGGGGCGGACGGAGGTGGCAGTGCCGATGGCTAGGCTGGGGGAGGTGTTGGGCTACGAGCGGAAGAATCTGTACGGTCTAGTGGATAGGGACCCTGTGCTCTCCAACTACCGTGTGGTCTTGATGACCACGCGGGACGGAGTGCCCCACAAGACGGCCTTCCTCCAGCGTCCCGGGGTCCTGGGGGTTCTGGCCAAGATGGACACGAGCCGCATCCAGGACCCTGCCAAGCGGGAGCGGGTCATCGCCTTCCAGCGCTGGGCCTTTGAGACCCTGGACCGGCTCCTCTTCTCCTCTATGGCCCCCCAGCCCGCCCTCTTTGCCTCTCCCTCCCCTCAGCCTTCCCTCTTCCCCCCGCCTGCCCAGACCTTCTCCCCCGTGGGCCGGGGGGACCGGGTGCTGGCGGAGCGGATGCTCAAAGGGGAAATCAGGGGGCCCCGAGGGGAGCTGTTGAGCTACAAGGCCATTTCCCGCAAGACCGGGGTGCCCAAAACCACCTTGCACAATATGGCCAAACGCCTGGGCGTTGGCCACCTGCGGGCGGCACCTCCTCGGCGGAGCCAGAACCGCCTTCTGGCCGAGGTCCTGGCCCAGCAGGCGGCCCTTCTGGCCGAGCTGGCCCGCAGGCTCTGAGCCCCCTAGACGAGCCCCCTAGACAAGACCCAAGATTCGCCTTAAACTAAGGCCAACCTCCGGGAGAAGGAGGAAAAGAGGGAGCTCCTTAAAGAACTCATGGAGCCCCTCAACGGGAGCGAGGGTGGCCTGAAAGACCAAGAACAGAAGGGGGGAGGAGACCCCTAGACACCCCACCCCCTGGGGTTGTGAGTGTCCTGAACAGGTACTTGCCAAGGACCAAGCTCAGGGCTAAAATAAGGTTAGAGTGCCAGAAGTGCCCCCTGGGAAAGCCCAGGGGGTTAAGGTTTTTATGCGCGTGCTTTGGCCCCTCCCCCCCTCGCCGGACCTGAACCGCGTGGACGCGGGCTTCCTTGACCCCCGCTACCCCGAGTGGCGCCGGGCCCAGGGCCTGCGGCCCGACCAACACCCCGGGGTGGACATCAACCTCCAAGGCTCCTCCGGGGACGCCGACCTGGGCTACCCGGTGGTGGCCGTGGCCGAGGGAAGGGTGGTCCACTCCGCCTTCCACCGGGTGTGGGGGAGCGTGGTGCTCATGGAGCACGACCTGCCGGGTCTCGGGCGCTTCTGGACCCAGTACGCCCACCTGGCCCACCGGGCGGCCCGAGAGGGGGACTACCTCTTCGCCGGGGAGCCCGTGGGGAGCGTGGGCAAGGGGGATCCGGCCCGCCCCTACCTGGCCCACCTGCACTTTGAGATACGGCAAGCCCCCCTGGAGGCCGACTTCTGGCCTGGCGGGGACGTGAACCTCATCCGGGAGAAGTACCTGGACCCCCAGGCGTTCCTCGGGGCCCACTACGAGCCCCGGCGCAGGTACTTCCGCGCGCGGGGCGTGCTCTGGATCCCCGAGCGTCGGGAGCTCCCCGGGCTCGTGGTGAACCTGGAAGACCCCGTCCTGGCCCAGATCGCCCTGAGGAGGCCCTGAGTGCTCACCGGCGCCCTCTTCCGCCTCCAGGTCCTGATGGAGCTCGCGGACCGCATCTCGGGTCCGGCGGGGGCGGTGGCCGCCCGCATCCAGGCCATAGAGGGCGCCGCCCTGCGGGCCGGGGCCGCCCTGGAGCGCCTGCAGACCGCCACCTCCCTCACCGCCGCCGGGGCCGCCCTGGCCGCCCCCCTGGTCCTCGCCACCGGGGCGGCCATGCGCTTTGAGGAGGCCTTCGCCGACGTCAGGAAGGTGGTGGACGCTCCCCTTCCGGCCCTCCAGGCCCTCCAGCGGGAACTCCTCGCCCTCACCCGCGCCATCCCCATGAGCGCTACCGAGCTCACCCAGATCGCCGCCGCCGCGGGCCAGGCGGGCATCCCCTTCCAGGGGCTCGTGCGCTTCACCCAGGACGCGGCCCGGGTGGGGGTGGCCTTCGGCATGTCTGCCTTTGAGGCGGGAGACGCCCTCGCCAAGCTCAGGAACGTCCTGGAGCTCACCCAACCCCAGGTCATGCGGGTGGCGGACGCGGTGAACTACCTGTCCAACAACATGGCCGCCACCGCCCCCGAGATTCTGGAGGTCCTCCGCCGGGCGGGCGGCACCGGGAAGCTCCTGGGCCTCACGGGCCAGCAGGTGGCGGCCTTCGGGGCCAGCTTCCTCGCCCTGGGCACCGCCCCCGAGATAGCGGCCACGGCCCTCAACGCCCTCTTCCAGCGCCTGGCCGCCGCCCCCGCCCAGCCCCAGGCCTTCCAGGAGGCCCTGGCCCGTCTGGGCCTCACCGCGCGGGGGCTCCAGGCGGCCCTGAAGCGGGACGCCGCCGGGGCCATCCTGGACTTCCTAAGCCGCCTCCGGGCCGCCCCCGACCAGCTCACCCTCCTCAGCGACCTCTTCGGCATGGAGTACGCCGACGACATCGCGAAGCTGGTGGGTTCGCTGGGGACTTTGCGGAAGGCCTTCGCCCTGGTGGCCGACCCCGCCCAGTACACGGGGAGCGTCCTCCAGGAATTCCAGAACCGGAGCCAGACCCTGAAGAACCAGCTCCAGCTCCTCAAAAACGCCCTGGAGCGGGTGTGGATGGCGCTGGGGAACGGCCTCCTGCCCATCGTCACCCCGGTGGTGGAGCGGCTCACCGGCTTCGTCAACCGCATCTCGGACCTCCTGGAGCGCTTCCCCCTCCTGCGCGGTGCGGTGGTGGGGGTGCTCGGGGTCCTGGGGGGGCTCCTCGTCCTCGGGGGACTCGCGGTGGGAAGCCTCGCCGCCATCGGCTTCGCCTCCGCCCAGGCGAGGCTCGGCCTCCTCGCCCTCCAGGGGGCGGCGGGAAGCCTCGCCCGCCAGCTCCGCCTCCTCTCCCTGGGCCTCGCCCTCCTCCGGGGGGAGATGGCCCGCCTGGGCGCGGTGGGGCTCCTCCGGGGGGCCTTCGGCGCCCTGGCCCAGGGGGCCCTTCTCGCCGGGCGGGCGGTGCTCTTCCTTTCGCGGGCCCTCCTCCTGAACCCCCTGGGCCTCCTCCTCACCGCCCTCGCGGGGGCGGTCTACCTCTTCCGCCAGGCCTGGCAGGCGAGCGCGAGCTTCCGGCAGGGCGTTATGGACACCCTGAACGCCCTGCGGGGGGCCTTCGCCCCGGTCCTCGCCGAGCTCCGGGGCCTCGGGGAGGCCCTGGCGGGCCTCTTCCGCCCCGTGGGGGAGGGCCTGAAGGCGTCCCTGGCCGGGGTGCTTCCCGCCTGGGACCGGGTCATGTACGCCCTGGGGTTCGGTCTCGGCTTCCTCTTCGGCTTCCTTCGGGGTCTCCTCCAGCGCCTCGCCCCCATCTTCGGGGAGGGCCTGGGCGGGGCGGTGAGGGTGGTCCGGGGCTTCGTGGACGTGGTGGTGGGCCTCCTCACCCTGGACCTGGACCGGGCGCGGCAGGGGGCCATCCGGGTGTGGGAGGGCCTGAGGACGGTCCTCTCGGTGCCCATCCGGGTGGGGGGCGTGGTGGTGGACGCGGCCCTGAACGCCCTCCGGGCCCTGTGGGAGGCTGCCAGCGCCCGCTTCCCCGCCTTGGCCCGCCTCGGCGAGGGCCTGGGAGCGGCTTGGCAGGGCCTTCTAGGGCTCGCCCGGACGGTCTTCGGCCTCTTGCGGGCCGTGGTGGCCTCCGCCGTCCAAGCCATAGGCGCCCTTCTCAGGGGGGACTTCGCCTCGGCCCTGTACTTCGCCCGCGCGGGCCTGAGGGCGCTGGGGGGCCTCTTGGCCCTGCCCCTGCGCCTCGGCGGCCTCGCGTGGGACGCCCTGCGGGGTGGCCTCCAGCAGGCCCTCGCCTTCGTGCGGGGTCTCGCCGCCCTCTTCTTGGAGGCCGGAAAGGGCATCGTGCAGGGCCTGGCCCAGGGCATCAAGGCCCTGGCCCTGGCCCCGGTGAACGCCGTCAAGGAGATCGGCGGCCAGGCCCTGGCCACCCTGAAGCGCCTCCTCGGCATCCGCTCTCCCTCCCGGGTCTTCATGGGCCTCGGGGCCATGACCGCCCTCGGGCTCGCCGTGGGGCTCCAGAACATGGCCCCGGCGGTGCGGGAGGCGGCCCGGGCCCTGGTCCCGGCGGTGGAGGTACCCGCTCCCCGGATGCCGGAGCTTCCGCGGGTTCCTGCGCCGGTGGTGGAGGTTCCCCGGGTTCCTGTGCCGGAGGTACCCGCTCCCCGGATGCCGGAGCTTCCGCGGGCCCTTTCCTCCTTGGCAGAGGTCCCGGGGGTACCCGCCCTCGAGGCGCCCTCCCTAGCGGCGCCCGAGTCTCCCGCCCCTTCCCCCGCCCCCGGGAGGAGGGGGGAGAGGCCCGTGGTGCAGGTGCGCATTGAGCGGGTGGAGCTCCCCGGGGTGCGGGACGCCCAGGAGTTCCTGGAGGAACTCAAGCGCCTCTTCCTGCCCTACCTGGAGGCCTAGGATGCCCTACCTGAGGTTCGCCACGGGAGACCGGCTCCGCCTGGACGGCGAGGAGATGCCCGGGGTGGTGGTGGCGGTGGAGGTGGAGGGGGAGAACTCCATAGAGAGCCTTCCCCGGGAGGGGCGGGCTGGGGACGTGCACGTGATGCGGGGCTACCGGGACTTCCGGGTGCGGATCACCCTGCGCCTGGCGGGGAGCGATCCCCTGGCCGAGGCCCGAAAGCTTCAGGCCAAGTTCGCCAAGAGCAAGACCGAGCCCCTCAGGGTGGTCCACCCCCACCTGGCGGCCCGGGGAGTGGAGAAGGCCCTCTTCGCCCGGCTCACCACCCGGGAGCTCGGGGGAGAGGAGGGGGTGGAGGCCCTCCTGGAGCTCACCCAGGTGGAGCCCCGGGAGGCCCTGGCCCAGGCCAACGCCGAGGAGGGGAAGGCCCTGGCCCAGGCCGCGGCCAAGGGCCCTGTGGCTGGCCCGCCCCCCGGGAGCGCCCAGGCCAAACGGAACCAGGAGGCGCGGAAGCCCGCGGAGCCCCCGGCCTTCCTGCAGGGTTTCCTCAGCGGGGAACGGAGCGGCTTCGCCGCGGCGGGAGGTGGGCGGTGAGGCTCTTCCACCTGCCCAGGCCCAGGACCCCGGAGGGCGTCCCCTCCCTGGTGGAGGTGGCGGAAAGCCCCCACGTCCCCTGGCGGTGGGGGCTCGTCCGGGGCGTGGAGCGTCCGCCCTCCCGCCTCCTCGTGGACGAGGAGCCCCTCCTGGTGGGGCAGGCGGTGGCCCGCCTTCCCGCCCAGGAGTGGGCCCTCTGGGGGCTTCCCGAGTGGCGGCGCGCCGTGGGGCCCCAGGGGTTTCAGGACGTCCCTCTGGAGGCCGTCCTCTCCTGGGTCCTGAAAGCATGCGGGGGGAAGGCCAAGATCCAAAGCCAGGGGTCCCCCAAGCGCCACTACGCCCTACCCCGCCTCCCCGCCTGGGAGGCGGCCCTTCACGCGCTGCGGGCCTGGGGGAAGGAGGACGTCCTCCACGAGCTGGACGGCGGGGCGCTCTACATCGGCCCCCTGGACGGGAGCCCCCACGCCCCCGTGCGGCACCGGGTGGCGGAGGAGGTGGCCGTTCTCCGGCGCCTCGCCGAGGGGCGCTACTACCTCCTCCTTCCCCCCATGCCCCGCCTCCGCCTCTACCACCTCCTGGAGGTGGACCATCCCGGCTTCCGGGGGGTCCTCAGGGTGGTGGAGCACCGCCTCCGCCTCTCCGGGGAGGAGGCCTTCCACGAGGTCTACGGGAGGGCGGCATGACCTCGAGGCTGCACCTGGCCCTGAGGCGGCTCGTGGAGGCCCTCTGGCCCGAGCTCGCGGCCCGCACCCACCTCCCCCACAAGGCCAGGGTGGTGGCGGTGCGCTCCGAGGCGGGGGTGGCGGGGCCGCCGGGGGCGTGCCGCTACAGCGTGGACCTGGAGCCCCTCACCCCCGACGGCCAGCCCGACCCCCACCGCCCCTTCCTCAAGGACGTCCCCCTGGACGTGCCCTGGGTGGGGAACGGGCGGGGGGTCTACGCCCTCCCCGAGGTGGGGGCCATCGTGCGGGTGGCCTACTACGACGGGAACCCCGCCTACCCCTACGTGGACGGGGTCCTCTCCGAGGGGAAGGCCCTGGCCCAGGTGGAGCCGGGGGAGTACCTGGTCCAGCGGGACGCCGACACCTGGGTCCGGCTCCGCCCCGACGGGGAGATCCACGCCCAGGCGGCCCCTGGGGTGCACCTCCGCCTCAAGCCGGACGGCACCGTGGAGCTCTACGGCACGGCGGTGGTGCGGGTGGACGCCCCCCGGGTGGAGCTCGCCGGGGGCGGCCCCCCCGTGGCCCGGGTGGGGGACCCGGTGCAGGTGGGGAGCGCCATCGGCCAGATCATCGGGGGGAGCGGCAAGGTCTTTTCGGGGTGAGCCGTGTACCGGGACTGGAAGTGGCAGGACGGGGACTTCGCCTTCACCCCCAGGGGGGACGCGGCCCTGGCGGAGGGGATGGAGGTCCTGAGGCAGGACCTCCTCGCCCGCCTGGTCTCGCCCCGGGGGAGCCACTGGGCCTTCCCCCTGGAAGGGAGCGGGCTTCTGGACTACGTGGGGGCCCCCTTGGACGACCTCACCCGCACCGAGGTCCTGCAGGAGGCCGAGAGGACCTGCCTCGAGGACGCCCGGGTCCTGGAGGCGGCCGGGGAGTGGACCCCGACCGGCCTCCGCCTCCTTCTGCGCCTTTCGGAGGAGGCCCTGGAGCTCCTCCTCCCCTGGCCCTTGGAGGTGAACCGTGCCTGACCTGATTCCGCCCCTGCCCGACCTGGAGGAGGAGGCGGCGCGGCTCTTCGCTCTCCTCCCCGAGGGCTTCCCCGTGCGGGACCCGGACGCGTTCTCGGCCTTCGGCACCTACCTCCGCCTCGCCGCCCAGGCCTCCCTCGAGGCCCGCGCCTTCGCCCGGGCCCTGGCCCCCCAGCTCCTCGTCACCCGGGCCACGGGAGCCTGGCTGGACGAGCACGCCCGGGGCATGGGCCTGGAGCGGAAGCCCGCCCGGCCCGCCCGCCTCCTCCTCCGCTGCGTGGCCTCGGCCTCCGGCACCTTCCCCGCGGGGGCGTGGGTGGGCCTCGGGGAGCTCCGCTACCGCGTCCAGGGCCCCTACGCCCCCGACGCCCGGGTGGAAGCGGTGAGCGAGGGGGTGGGGAGCCGCTACACCCTGCCCGTGGGGGCGGTCCTCTACCCCGTGACCGTGGTGCCCGGCCTGGAGCGCCTGGAGGTGGTGGAGGTCCTGGAGGCGGGGCAGGACGAGGAGACGGACGAGGAGCTCCGGGCCCGCCTCCTCCTCGCCTGGCCCGCCCTGGGCCGGGGGAGCACCTACCACGCCTACATGAGCTGGGCCCTGGAGGTGCCCGAGGTGCGGAAGGTGAGGGTCTTGGACCAGCACCCCCGGGGCCAGGGCACCGTGGACGTGGTCATCGCCCCCGCCCGGGGGCTCCCCACCCCTGAGCTCGTGGCCCGGGTCCAGGCCCTGGTGGACGAGCGAAGGCCCCTCACCGTGGACGCCCGGGCGCGGGGGCCTACCCCCAAGGCCCTGAACCTCAACCTCCGCCTGCACCGCCTGCCGGGGAGCCCGCCCCTGGAGGCCTGGCGCTCCCGGGCTCTGGACTTTCTCCACGGCCTGGGCATCGGGGAGACCTTCTGGCCCTCCCGCCTCATGGACTACCTGCACGACTTCGGGGGCCTCGAGGCGGTAGAGGTCCTCTCCCCGGCCGCCCCCGTGGCCGCGGCCGAAGATGAGCTCATCGTCCCCGGGGAGGTGAGCGTGGGTGAGTGAGCTCGCCGAGGCCCTCTACCGCCACCTCCTTTCCCTCCTCCCCCCTGGGCGCCACCCCCGGGAGGGCGGGGCCGCCGACGGGATGGTGCGGATGCTCGGGGCCCTGGAGGCCTCCGCCGTGGAGGAGGCCCTGGCCTTCTTCCGCCAGGCTCTCCCCCAGCACGCCGAAGGGGCCTTCCTGGAGGAGGTGGGGCGGGGGAGGGGACTTTCCCCCTTCCAGGGGGAGCTGGAGGCCGCCTTCCGGAATCGGGTGGTGCAGGCCCTGCGCTTCTGGCTCCTGGGGGGCACCCTCCCCGGCGTCCTCCTCTGGCTGGAAGCGGCGGGTTATGACGCCTACGTCTACGAGCACTTCCGCGATGACCCTTCCATCTGGGCGGAGTTCTCCGTCTGGCTCTGGCCCAAGGTCGCGTCCTACATCTCCGACCGCTGGGACGACGGGGTGGGGGCGTGGGATGACGGAACCCCATGGGACTATGCTCTAGCCGCCACGGAGCTCTACCGCATTCCGGCCGTTCTGAGGGAGGTTAAGCCCGCCCACGCCCGGGTGCGCTCGGTCTACTACATCCCGGGCCCCAAGGACGTCTGGGACGACGGCAGGGTGTGGGACGACGGGGGCGTGTGGAACCCCGAGCCCGTTCAGATCGCGTAGGAGGAGGATATGCCGAAGAACCTGACGCCACAGGACCAATGGGAAACCGAGTTTCAGGTGCCCCTTCCGGGGGAGCCCCGGAACATCGGGCCGCTGGAGACCCTATTTCAGCGGCTTTTGAACCGCACCGAGCGGCTGAAGGGGCGCATCGCCGCCATCTTGGGCTTGCCCTGGGACGCCACGCCGCCGGACACGCTGGCTGGTCTCGCGGGGCGGGTGGAGAACCTCGAGGCCGCCCAGGGCGGCACCACCCTCTCTGCCCACCGCACCGCTCCGGTGCTGGACCACCCCGATGGGAGCGTCACTGCCTCTAAACTCGCCCCCGGCGCCGCCGTTGCCAACATCGGATACACCCCCGTCAACCGAGCCGGGGACACAATGACCGGAAACCTTACTGTGCCGTCAATAACGCTTCCACAGGCAACGTCCCGCATTCACTTCTCCGACAAACGTGCCATCAACGTCTACGTGGACCACGGAGGCGATACTGGTACCCGCTACTACTATTTGGGACACGTCCATAGCGGTGCGGGTATCCTGAAAGTGCAGGGCATCTTGGGTGGTCATGCTCAAGCCCAAGGCCGGGCCAACGTGGACCTGCAGTTCTCGTACCGGGACGGTTTCCGGGTAGATGGGGAGGTTATCGGAAAGGTTGGCCAGGCGGACATCTATGTGTACGAACCTGGGGACGGGGACATCTACATCTACCTGGTTACCAAGGAATGGGCTTTGGTGAACCTTGAGCTGTCTGCTGTTGGTCCAGCTTGGATTACTTATGACGGCACCTTCTCTTACTCGGCACCAACCTTCGGTGGGCAAAGCTTTTCTCCAATCTACCTCCTTAGCACAGACGCCAGCGCGAATACGCTTAGGGTAGATGAGGCGGGTAACGTCTACGTCAACGGAACGATTAACGGAAAGCTAGCACCTGGGTTTACCCCCTACGACCTCGCCATCTTCTACCCCGGTACTCCCCCCAGCGGAGCCCTCCTGGCCGCCCTGACCGTGCCCCGCAACCTATCTCTCCAGGGTGGCTCCGTGGTGGTTGGCACGGCCCCCTCTGCAGACTGGAGCGCTACTATCTACAACGGCGGCACGGCCATCGGTACGGTGTCAGTTCTGGCGGGTCGAACTTCCGGGACTGTTACCCTAAATACTACCCCCACCTCCTTTGGCGCTGGGGCCCTTCTCCGCATCGTAGGCCCCGCCACAGCGAACTCGGCCATCCGGGACATCTCCATAGCTCTCCAGGGGGTGGTGTGATGCCGTGCCTGGTGATTATCCCGGCTAGGAGGGGGTTCCCTCCCGACACCTGGTTCTCTAGTGAGGCAAGCATGGGGGACCCTTCCTTCAAGCCCGCTCCCATGCCTACCGCCAGGCACGCCTTGGCTGCCGCCCGCTTACAGGACAACCTCTTAGCGGCTGTGGGTGGGTCCACTAGTAGCAGTAGTACTGGCATTATCTCCACAAACGAGGTTTACGACTTCACGACCAACACCTGGTCTTCCAAAGCTCCCATGCCTACTGCTAGATATCTTTTAGCAGCGGCACAGTTGCAAAATAACGTCATAGCAGCCGTGGGTGGGTACAATGGTATTAGTGCCCTCTCCACAAACGAGGTTTACGACTTCACGACCAACACCTGGTCTTCCAAAGCTCCCATGCCTACCGCCAGGCAACTTTTAGCAGCGGCTCAGTTGCAAAATAACGTCATAGCGGCCGTGGGTGGGAGCAATGGTGGTTCTCTCTCCACAAACGAAGTTTACGACTTCACGACCAACACCTGGTCTTCCAAAGCTCCCATGCCCACTGCTAGGCACAACTTGGCGGCTGCCCAGCTGCAAGCTAACGTCATAACGGCTGTGGGTGGGTTCAATAATGTCATTAGCGCCACTCTCTCCACAAACGAGGTTTACGATGCCACGACCAACACTTGGTCTTCCAAAGCTCCCATGCCTACTGCTAGATATCTTTTAGCAGCGGCACAGTTGCAAACCAGACTTATAGCGGCTCTGGGTGGGAATAGCGCTAGTGGGCTTCCTCTATCTACGAACGAAACCTACAGCCTATAGCTTCGGACTGGGGAGGATAAGATGAAAAAGGTACAGGCATTGACGGCGATGGCTCGTAGGCTACAGGATAGTGGGCTTTCTCTCTCTCCTGAAACCCGCCCATCTACGTACCTTTCCCAGCTCATGGGGTCCCAGAACTGGGAGGAGTTTTGGGCGGGGAGGGTGCAGGAAGCCCGTCAGTCCGTCCAGGCGTACGTGTGGCAGGGGGAGATTCTCCCCACCGGGAGGCCCGCCCCCGCCGAAGCCGTGCCGGGGGCGAGCTACATCGTCCTCGCCCCCAACGGGGCGGTGATATTCCAATACGGGGACTCCCCCTACGCCCCGGAAACGCCCGGACAGGCTCCGGGGACGCTTACCACAGAGAACGTCCAGGCGGCGATGGAAGCCCACGCCCAGGCCCTGGCCGAGAGCCTGGCAATGGAAAAGCTGCTCCAAGAGTATCTGGAGTGGGTAGCTGATCGGTTCATGTAGCTCGCACTACGAGTGGTATGCCGAAGCTTGAGGCGTACCCCCCTTTTCATGGATGTATCTCTCACAAAACTCATCCTTTTGCTGTGGGCCCTCCTTGCTCACGGACCCCCTGACGACTGGGACGTTGCGGTCCAGGCCCGCCTTTCCCTCTACCTCCCAGGCCCTGTGGGAAGCGTAGGCCTCGCGCTGGACCCTGTGCCTATCTACTACCGGCCTCTACCTGGGGATCTGTGTGGAGAGTACCGTGGGGTTGTGGTCGTGGACCCCCACGCCCCGGAGAAGGGTTGCAGGGACACCCTGGCTCACGAACTCGCTCATGTGTGGCAGGCTCGGGTCTACGGGCTTTTCCAGCCTCTCACCTACGCCCTCTCACCCTCTCTATGGGAGCCCGAGGCCCCGTGGAGGGAGGTTCCGGCCTCCCCCAGGGCCTTGGAGTGGGCGCTCATCCGGTTCTGGTGGCCATTGGCAAATGGCTGCTGTGCACTCAACTCTTTTATGCATACTCACTAACGTTACTCTCCTACAAACATGACTGCACTTGGTCTATTATCCCAAAAGCATGGTTGATACTGACCTTAAAGCATGACGGATGACATTCGGCGGTCATCTCTCTGGGGCCGGCGTCGCCGCCGGCCTCAAGCGGCCCATCCCAGGGGTTGTGGCGGGCCGGGCAAGCCCTTCCCCTCTACTGGGCCTTGCACCGGGTGGGGTTTGCCGTGCCGCCCCTGTTTCCAGGAGGCGCGGTGGGCTCTTACCCCACCGTTTCACCCTTGCCCGCACCAGGCCTTGGCCTGGCCGCTGGCGGTCTTTTCTCTGTGGCACTTTCCGTCGGGTTACCCCGCCCAGCCGTTAGCTGGCACCCTGCCCTTTGGTGCCCGGACTTTCCTCACCCGGGAGGTTCGGCTCCCGGGCGCGACCGCCCCCCTGTCCTGGGGCATCCTTTATTTTAGTCCAGCTAGGGAGTAAAGTGAAGGCGTGAGGCTTCCCTGGTACCTGCCCCTTCTCCTCCTCTTTTTCGCCCTGGTGGGGCTTGGGGTTTTGGGGATTCTCTGGCTCCTGGCGGTTTTGGGCGTGGGGGTAGGGGTGTTCTGGATGGCCTGGGAGCGGCTACGCCGGCGCCTCTTCGGACCCAGGTGGCGCCGCCTGCCCCCGCCTTAAGGTTGCGGGATGCCCCGGGGTCCTGGTAGAGTAGGAGATGGTTTTGCGCACGGCCAAGACCGTGCGAAAGGAGGCGAAACGTGAAGGAAGGCATCCACCCCAAGCTGGTTCCCGCCCGCATCATCTGCGGTTGCGGCAACGTCATCCACACCTATTCCACCCGCCCGGAGATCCACGTGGAAGTGTGCAGTAACTGCCACCCCTTCTACACGGGACAGCAGCGCTTTGTGGACACGGAAGGCCGCGTGGAGCGCTTCCAGCGCCGCTACGGGGATTCCTACCGCAAGGGACGGTAAGGGCAGGTTTTTGGTCTCCGGCGAGGCCCTTTAAGGCCTCGCCGGTTCCGTGGTTAGGGTCAGGAACAGGGTTTCCCGTGGCGGCTCCCTTCGGCTTATTCCCAGCACTTCTATGGGGAGTGGGGCAGGTGTGCTTTGATCGTCCCCACTTCCCCAAGATCGCTCCCTCCGCTAGCTACCCGTCATAAGCGCGGGCCAGGGCCTCTTCGTGGGGGTTCAGGGGAGGGGAGTTGGCGAAGAAAGGCCAGGGCCTCCCCGTCAGAGCCTTCCTCCAACATCCTCCGAACCCGGTCCAAGGCCCCCATTTTGGAGAAAGTATACCCTATGCCCGGGTAGAATCTGGGCCAGGATGCCCCCGGTACTGCACCGCCAGGGTTGGATTGAGGTTATCACCGGGCCCATGTTCTCGGGCAAGAGCGAGGAACTCATCCGCAGGGTCAAGCGGGCCCTCATCGCCCGGCAGCGGGTTTTGGTGTTCAAGCCCCGGCTGGACACCCGCTACCACGAAAGCCAGGTGGTGAGCCACGACGGCCAGCGGGTGGAGGCCATCCCCGTGGGCGAGGCCAGGGAAATCGAGGCGTACCTATCCCCCTTGCCCCAGGTGGTGGCGGTGGACGAGGTCCAGTTTTTGGATGCCGGCCTTCTCTCCTTGGCGGAGGATCTGGCCCGCCAGGGCGTACGGGTGATCCTGGCGGGGCTGGATTTGGACTTCCGGGGTGAGCCCTTCGGCCTCATGCCGGAGCTTTTGGCCCGGGCGGAGTTCGTGGAGAAGCTTACGGCCATCTGCGCCCAGTGCGGGGCCCCTGCCACCCGCACGCAGCGCCTGGTGAACGGAAAGCCCGCCCGCTACACGGACCCCGTGATCCTGGTGGGAGCCAAGGAGCACTACGAGCCCCGTTGCCGGGCCTGCCACCAAGTGCGCTACTGAGAGAGGGGCAGGGGAGCCCCTTTGCGCTTCTTGAACCGTACCTCCAGTACCCCCTGGCGCAGGCTTGCCTGGGCGGTGCCCTCCTCGATGGGGCCGGGCAGGTCCAGGGTCCGGCGGAAGGTGCCCATGGGCCGTTCCTCCAGGAGGTAGACCCCAGGTAGGGGATGGCGGATCCCGGCGAGGGTGATGCGGCTTCCCTCCTCCAGAAGCTCCAAATCCTCGGGGCGCACCCCGGGGAGGTCCACGAGGAGGACGTAGTGGTCCTCGTCCTCGAGGAGGTCCACCTTGGGGGTCCAGGCGGCGGGTTCCTCCCCTGTGAGCTGGTAGGCCAGCTCGGCGATGCGCTCCTGTAGCTCTTTCAGCTTGCGCAGGGTCTCCAGGCGGTCTAGGCGCTCCAGCATGCCCTTAGCATAAGGGATGTGAGGGCGATCCCGGTCCTGGCGGGCCCCACGGGGAGCGGGAAGACCCTCCTGGCCTTGAGGCTTGGGGAGGAGCTTCCCCTCGAGGTGGTTTCCGCCGACGCCACCATGGTCTATCGGGGCCTGGACATCGGCACGGACAAGCCCAGTCCGGAGGAAAGGCAAAGGGTTCCCCACCACCTGGTGGACATCCTGGAGCCCTCCGAGGCCCTGAGCGTGGTGCGCTGGGTGGAGCTGGCGGAGGCGGCCATCGCCGATATCCTGGCCCGGGGAAAGGTGCCTTTGGTGGTTGGGGGGACGGGGTACTACATCCGGGCCCTTTCCCAGGGGCTTCCCACCCTGCCCCCGCCCGATCCAGAGGTCCAGGAGGCCCTTTGGCGGGAGCTCGAGGAAAGGGGCCTTGAGACCTTGGTGGCCGAGCTTTCCCGGGTTAGCCCGGAGGATGCCCTGCGGGTGGATAGGAACCCCAGGCGGCTGGTGCGGGCCTTGGAGGTGGTAAGGCGCACGGGAACGCCCCCTGCCCGCTTTCCCCTTCGCCCACCCCGGTTCGCCTACAGGAAACTGGTTCTCTGGCCTGAGCGCACCTGGCTTTTTCCCAAGCTGGAGGAAAGGGCCAGGCGCCAGTTCGCCCGGGGTCTGGTGGAGGAGGTGAAGCGCCTGTTGGAGCGGTACCCCGCCATGCCGACCGCCCTTCAGGCCATCGGCTACAAGGAGGTGGTGGGGTACCTCCAGGGTGCGTACAGCCTGGAGGAAGCGCTGGCCCGGGATATCCGGGCGGTGAAGGCCTACGCCAAAAGGCAGTACACCTGGTTCCGCCACGAACCCGGGGACGTCACCTATTTGCCGAGGGGAGGGGAGGAGGCTTACCGGGGCTTTCGGGACTGGCTTGATCTCCACTTCGGGCTATAGTAGGGGCATGTTGGCCCACGAGATCCGCGCCAAGGTGGCGCAAGGGGAGGTATCTCCCCTGGAGGTGGCCCAGGTTTACCTGGAGCGGATCCGCTCCTTGGACCCAGGCCTTGGAGCCTTCCTCACGGTAAACGAGGGGGTGCTGGAGGAGGCCCGTTCCCTGGACCCTTCCCTTCCCCTTGCGGGGCTTGTTGTGGCCGTTAAGGACAACATCGTCACCAAGGGAATCCCTACCACGGCGGGAAGCCGGCTTCTGCAGGGTTTCCTGCCCCCTTACGAGGCCACGGCGGTGGCCCGGCTAAAGGCCCTTGGCGCCCTGGTCATAGGCAAGACCAACCTGGACGAGTTCGGGATGGGTTCCTCCACCGAGCACTCCGCCTTTTTCCCCAGCCGAAATCCCTTTGACCCCACCCGGGTGCCCGGGGGGTCCAGCGGGGGAAGCGCGGTGGCGGTGGCGGCGGACCTGGCGCCTTTGGCCTTGGGGTCGGATACCGGGGGAAGCGTGCGCCAGCCTGCAGCTTTCTGTGGCATTTATGGCCTTAAGCCCACCTATGGCCGGGTAAGCCGCTACGGCCTTATCGCCTACGCTTCGAGCCTGGACCAGATCGGCCCCATGGCCCGCTCGGTGCGGGATCTCGCCCTGCTCATGGACGCCATCTCCGGTCCCGATCCCCTGGACGCCACCAGCCTGGACCTGAAGCCCCGGTTTCAGGAGGCCCTGGCGGAGCCCCTGCCCTCCTTGCGGCTTGGGGTGGTGCGGGAGGCCCTTTCCGGGAATAGCCCCGGGGTTGAGGAGGCTTTGCGGCAGGCCTTGGAGGTCTTCCGGGGGCTTGGCCTTCAGGTGAAGGAGGTCTCCTGGCCTTCCCTGCCCCTGGCCCTAAACGCCTACTACATCCTGGCCCCCGCCGAGGCCAGCTCCAACCTGGCCCGTTACGACGGGACCCTCTTCGGCTATCGGGCCGAAGGGGAGGAGCTGTGGCGGGTGGTGGAGGAGACGCGGGCCCGGTTTGGCCTCGAGGTGAAGCGCCGCATCCTGGTGGGCACCTTTGTGCTTTCCAGCGGGTACTACGAGGCCTACTACGGCCGCGCCCAGGCCTTCCGCAGGCGGCTTAAGGCGGAGGCCCAGGCCCTTTTCCAGGAGGTGGACCTCCTCCTCCTCCCCACCACCCCTCATCCCGCCTTTCCCCTGGGAGGCAGGCCCGATCCCTTGGCCATGTACCGGGAGGACCTCTACACCGTGGGGGCGAACCTGGCGGGCCTTCCCGCCCTATCCTTCCCCGCCGGCTTTGAGGATGGCCTTCCCGTGGGCCTTCAGCTTTTCGCTCCCTGGGCAAGGGATGAACTCCTCCTGCAGGCGGCCTTGGCTTTTGAGGAGGCTACCGACCGGGCTTTCCTTCATACCCCCTTGGGCGAGGCTTTGTAGTGGAGGCTTTCTTTCGCCACCGCCTGGCCACCCGCCTGGCCCGAAGGCTTAGGGCCGAGGGCAGGCCCTTGCCCCTTCCCGCCCTGGGGGAAGCCCTGGGGCTAAGGGGTCCGGTGGAGCCCGTGGTGCGGCCCCTCTTAGACGGGCGCTTCCGCTTGGGGGAGGAGGTGGAGCTTTGGGAGTGGCACTACCCTTTCCCCTATCCCGGGGAGGCGGTGGTGGTCTTGGACCTGGAGACCACCGGGCTTTCCCCCGGCCTCAACGAGGTGATCGAAGTGGGCTTGGTGCGGCTGGAGCAAGGAGAGCGCAGGAGCTTTCAGAGCCTGGTGCGCCCAAGCCGCCCCCCAAGCCCCTTTATCGAGAGGCTTACGGGGATTCGCGCTTGGGAGCTGGAGGAGGCTCCTTCCCTCGAGGAGGTTCTGGAGAAGGCCTACCCCATCTTGCGGGGGGCCACCTTGGTGATCCAAAACGCCAGCTTTGACCTGGGGTTCCTGCGGCCCGCCCTGGAGGGCATGGGCTATTCCCTGGAGAACCCGGTGGTGGACACCCTCCGCCTGGCCAAAAGGGCCATGCCTGGCCTCAGGCGCTACGGCCTCGACGCCCTTTCCCAGGTCCTGGAGCTTCCTCCCAGGGAAGCCCACCGGGCCCTTGGGGATGTGGAGCGCACCCTTGCCGTGGCCTACGAGGTGTATTATATGCTCACTTCAGGGATTCCCCGTCCCTTGGTGGACCTCGGGAGGTGATATGACCGCACGCTATGTGCTGACCAGCACCTGTATCCAAACGGGAACCATGGCCCTAACCGTCTCCCTCCGCCAGCATCTCCTTGGCAAGGAGCGGGTGCGTTTCGTGGACGAGGATGGGGAGGTGTACGAGGTGGAGGTGGACTGGAAACAGGGGGTGGTGCGGGGGCTTCTGCCCTACTATCAAAAGCGCCGCCTTGCCGTGAACGAGACCATCCTTCTCCACTTCCGCGGGGAGGAGGTGGAGCTCAAGGCCACCCCTAGGGGCCTCCCCCGGCTCGGGCAGGCGGAGTCCAGGGAACCTGCCCAGCCCGAGAGGCGGGAGGCGAGGCAAGCTGCTTCCGGGAAGGACCCCAAGGAGATAGGGGATCCCAAGCCGGAGAAGCGGCGGGTGCGGGTGACACCCTATCCCAAGGAGGTGCTTTTCCCCAACGAGCCGCAAAGGGCCTTGGAGCCCCCTGGGGTTACCGAGGACCTGAGGCGGCTTGGCTTCCTCCTGGAAGGTGGCCCGCCCTGGGTGTACAAAGCCCCCTTGGGGCGCCGCCAAGTGCTTCTGGTGTTGCTGCGTCCGGGGGAAGGGGAGCCCAGCCTGCTCAAGTCCTACCGGCAGCAAGGGGCGTACGTGGCCATCCTGGCGCCGGAATCCCAGAAGGAAGGGGTGCTGGAGGGAGTGGGATACCTTTCCCCGGAGGCGGTGAGCCGCCTGGTGCGCCTTAAGGCTCGCTTTCCCCTTTCGCCTTTGGACCTGGAGGACCTTCTTCGGGAAGGTTTTGTGGACCTCGAGGCGGTGGAGTCCCTGGAGGACCGGCTGGTGGCCGAGCTTTCCGAGCGCGGGGCCTTCGCCGCCTTCCTCCTTTTGCTTTCCCGCAAGTCCATGGGGGAGGTGTTTTTGCTGGCGGATCTGGAGGCGGAGGCCTTGGAGGAAGGCCTCATCCCCGAGGTGGTGCGCCAGGGGGTGGAGGTGCTCTCCCAGCCTCCCTTCCTCGTGCTCAAGCGCCTTTCCCCAGGGGAGTTCCTCTTGAGGCAGGGGGTGGAGGAAGCCCTTTCCGACCTCGAGGCCTTCGCCCAGGGGCTTAGGGGCCGCTTGAACCGCGTCCGTGGGTCTTTTTGACCAGGCTGGCCTCCCCCAGGGCCAGGTCAAAGCTCTGCCGGGCCCTTTCCTTCAGGGCCGCCACCTTTTCCCAGTCGGGGTAGCGGCCGTACATGGCGGCCTTGGAAAGCTTGATGGGGTCGCCGGGGAGTTCCTGGTAGTAGGCCCCGGTTTCCTTGGCGAAGGCGGCCACCTTGGGGTCGTAGGAAAGGGCGGCGAAGGGGGTGCCGGCGGCCGCGGCCAGGATGAGGCCGTGCAGGCGCATGGAGATCACGTATCCCGCCTGGGCGGCCAGGTAGAGGACCCGCCTGGGATCGGCGGTCTTCTCCACCCGGTGCAGGCGGAAGATCTCGATGACCTCGTCGTCGTATCCCGGCTGGAGGAGGAGGACCAGCACCCTTCTTCCCTCGTGCACCAGGTGGTTGGCGGTGATGTAGAGGTTGGTGAGGGCTTCCTGGTCCACCCCAGCCCGGGGAATGACGAGAACCAGGTCCTCTTCCCGCTTTACGGGGGGCGGGGTGAGGAGGAGGGCAGGGTCGGCACCCAAGGCGGGGGAAAGGCCCAGATTCTTGGCGTACTCCCAGGAATCCTGGTCGCGAAGGATTATGGGCACGCTCCGCAAGGCCCGTTTCACCTGCTTTTCCCCCCAGGGGGTGAGGGGGCCGAGGGACTGGTTGAATACCACCACCCTCTTGCGGAAGAAGCGGGCAGCCCGGAGTACGGACAGGTAGTAAAGAAGGCTTAGGGAGCTGGTGGCGTCCTGCAAAAGCCCTCCGCCCCCCAAAAGCCAGAGGTCCGCCTGGAGAAGGGCCAAGGGGTTTAGGCGATGGGCGGCCCGGATCCCGTGCTCCTTAGCGGTCTGCCTGGGATCGCCGGAAAGGGCGAGAACCTGGTGCCCCCGGGCCTTCAGCTCCCGGGCGATGGCCTCGAGGATGGCCTCGTCCCCGGCGTTTTTAAACCCGTAGTATCCCGCTACCCCAACCACCATGCCCGAAGCCTCCTTACCAGCATAACCCCGAGAAGCCCGAGGGAAACGCCCAAAAGCGCCCCGTTCACCACCCGGAAGAAGGAGATGGGAAGGGGGGTGTGGAAGTGGCTGAAGGTGTTCAGGATGGAGGCCACCCCGAGAGCGGCAAGGAAGAGGAGGCCGTTTTGCACCCACTTCGGCCAGGGAAGGAGGAGGGCCAGGGGGAAGAGGGCGTGGCCGAAGACCTCCTTGAAGCGGGGGCGCACCATGAGGTCCTGGAGGAGGTTCCTAAGCTTCAGCTCCAGATCCGGGACCAAGGGGGCCTCGTTGCCCCGGCGCAGCAGGGCCAGGAGGAGAAGGGCGAGGGCCACCCCTGCCAGGGCCACCTCCCCCAGGCGCAGGGGGTGCAGGAAAAGCCGGGTCAAGGTTTCCTTGTAGTTCCTGTCCAGGAAGCTGAGGGCCACCAGGAGGGGAGGCACCAGGAGGGTGAGGGAAACGCCCTTGAAGGCCTGAAGCCCCAGGATGGTCTCCGGGGTGGAGCCCAGGGCCGAGAGGAAAACCGTCCCGGCCAGAGCGTAGCCCAGGGTGCGAAGCCACATCCAGAGGCCATTCCTGGGACCCAGGAATCCCAGCACGGGGAAGACCAAGGCGGCCAGAAGGGCTCCCGCCTGGTTTCCCGCATACCCCAGGGCCAGGAGAAGAAGGAGGAAGGCCACCCCCGGCCCGTACACGGGTAGCCCCAGGGCCAAAAGCCCTAGCCCCGATACCACCCCCACCCAGGCGGCCAGGCGGAGGGGGCTTGGCGTGAACTCCCGGACCACGGGATGGCCCAGGGGAATGTGGCTGGCCTCTAGGCCTTCCTGGATCCGCTTGAGGAGGCGCTCCGTGTCCTGGCGGTAGGGGTAGGGCCGGAGGTAGAGGAGCTGGTGGCCCCGTTCCCGGGCGGCCAGCACATACTTGTCCGCGGCCTCCTCGGGGGTCAGGGTGAGCTGCCACTCGTACCGCAGGCTAAAAAGCCTCAGGATGCCCTTTTCCCGGTAGGCGGCAAGCCCGGGCTGGGGCGTGCCCTCGATGAGGGCCACGGGTACCGGGACCCGCTCTCGGGCTTCCTCCAGGCGGTAGGGGTAGCCCAGGGCCTCGAGGCCAGCGAAGACCACGGCGTCCGCCTCCTTGGGAACGATGGGCAGGGAAGGGTCCAGGCGGCGGTAACGCTGGTTGATGGGGCGGACCGCCACGAAAAAGCCAGCTTCCTTGGCGGCCCGGACCTCCTCCAGGGGATAAAAGGCAGGGAAGGCCTGGACATCCAGGGGGAAGCCCAGCCAAGGACCCACCCATTCGTGGGGAAGGTCATAGGCCGTCTGTAAGAGCTCAAGAAGCTCTCGGTTGCCCCGGAGGTAGTACCAGCTGGGTTTGGCGGGTAGCCCCGCTTCCAAAAGCTCCCTCCCGGTCCGGTAAAGAAGTTCCCCTTGCCCCACCCAGTCCTTCACAAATCGTTCCGGGAAGGCCACCCCTCTGACCCCCAGGGGGCGGTAGGACTCCAGCACCTCTAAAAGGCTTTTCCCTTGGCTTTGGGCCTCCTCCCGCAGGGCTTCCGCATCCAGGAGGAGCACCACGGGACCTGGCCGCTCCGCCCGCAGGCGGGGTTGAAGGGCCAGGAGGGAGGGCACCAGGGCCAGGAGGAGGAGAAGATGGAGGAACCTTTTCATGCCACCCCCATCTCCGCCAGGCGGGCCAAGGCTTTGGCCTTGAGCATCTCCAAGGCCACTGGGTTCTGCCCGCCACCGGGCAGGATCACGTCCGCATGCCGCTTGGTGGGTTCCACGAAGGCCAGGTGCATGGGCTTCACCTTTTCCAAGTACTGGCGCACCACGCTTTCCAGGCTACGCCCACGTTCCTGGACGTCCCGTTCCAACCGCCGGATGAAACGCTCGTCGGCGTCCGCATCCACGAAGACCTTGAGGTTCATAAGGGCCCTGAGGGGCTCGGGGTAGAGGACCAGGATGCCCTCGAGGATCACCACGGGAGCGGGCAGGACCCTTTCCGTCTTCGGGCTTCGGGTATAAGCCCGGAAGTCGTAAAGGGGCATTTCCACCGCCTGCCCGGAAAGAAGGGCGTGCACGTGCTCAAGATAGAGGGGAAGGTCAAAGGCCTCCGGGTGGTCGTAGTTGGCTTGGAGGCGCTCCGGGAAGGCCACGTGGGAAAGATCCCGGTAGTAGTGGTCCATGGGGAGCAGGGCCACCCGCTCCCCCAAGGCCTTGGCCAGGGAGCGGGCCAGGGTGGTTTTGCCGCTGGCGCTTCCCCCAGCGATGCCTATGATGAAGGGCTTATCCCGCCGGCTCACCCTTCCATGATAAAGGCGGGGGATGCCCTCCCCCGCCTAAAGGCCTATTCCTAGCGGGCCACCGCTTCCCGTTCCTGGGCGTGGCCGATGGTCTGGTCGCTTTCCACGTCAAAGGCATGGAGGCGGGAGGTGTCGGCCAGAAGCTCCACCCTATCCCCGGGCTTCACCGGAGCGTGGCCGTCCACCTTGGCCACCAGGACCGTGCCGTCCACGCTCACGTGGATCTCGGTTTCCGCCCCCAGGGGCTCGGCCACCTCCACCTCGCCCCGGATGACGTTTTCCTCCTCGGGAATCACCGTGTAGCCCTTCAGGCCCAGGTGCTCGGGGCGGATGCCCATCCAGACCTCCTTGCCCGCATAGGGCCTCAGGGCCTGGGCCAGGATGGGGTTGGCCCGGACCCGGAAGCCCGGGGCCACCAGGTATACCTTTTCCCCCTGCGCCTCCACCCCAGCCCGGATGAAGTTCATGGAGGGGCTACCGATGAAACCCGCCACGAACCGGTTGGCGGGGAAGTCGTAGAGGTTTAGGGGAGTGTCCACCTGCTGGATCTCGCCATCCTTCATGACCACGATGCGGTGGCCCAGGGTCATGGCCTCCACCTGGTCGTGGGTCACGTAGATGGTGGTGACCCCAAGACGCCTTTGCAGCTTGGCGATCTCCGCCCGCATCTCCACCCGGAGCTTGGCGTCCAGGTTGGAGAGGGGCTCGTCCATGAGGAAGACCTTGGGCTCCCGCACGATGGCCCGGCCCATGGCCACCCGCTGGCGCTGGCCGCCGGAAAGCTCCCGGGGCTTGCGGTTTAGAAGGTGCTCGATCTTGAGGATGCGGGCGGCCTCCTTCACCCGGCGGTCTATTTCGTCCTTGGGGTAGCGCCTTAAGCGCAGGCCGAAGGCCATGTTCTCGTAGACGTTCATGTGGGGGTAAAGGGCGTAGTTCTGGAAGACCATGGCGATGTCCCGGTCCTTGGGGGGCACGTCGTTCACCAGGCGGTCGCCGATGTAGATGCGGCCCTCGGAGACCTCCTCGAGGCCCGCGATCGTCCGCAGGGTGGTGGTCTTGCCGCAGCCCGAAGGCCCCACGAAGACCACGAACTCCCCGTCCTCGGTTTCCAGGTTGAAGTCCTTGACCGCCACCACCTTGCCGAAGCGCTTCCAAACGTGCTCCAGCCTAACCTTGGCCATGCTTTACCTCCTAGGCCCCGCGCTTTGAGCCCGCAAGGTAGCCCTTTGGGCTGACCTTGGCCCATCGGGGGTTCGGGGGCATTATATACCGCCTGGGCTTCCCCCTTCGGTGAGGGTCTTTCCCAAAGCGGGCCAGGTCTGGAATGCAGGGGAAGGGTAGCGGTGGCCTTTCAGGCGGGGGTTCTTTTCACAAGGTTTTCAAAGGGGGCGGGTAGGGTGGCCATGGGTCCAGGAGTTCGGACCAGGTTTGGCGTTAGGGAACGTGCAAGGAGGTGCGTATATTGAAGGGTTTTAGGGATTTCATCATGCGGGGCAACGTGGTGGACCTGGCGGTGGCCGTGGTTATCGGCGGCGCCTTCGGCCAGGTGGTGAACTCCTTGGTGGCGGATGTCCTCACCCCCTTGATCGGGGCTTTGGGAGGGGCGCCGGATTTTTCCGCCATCAAGCTGGGGCCCATCGCTTTGGGGAAGTTTATCAACACCGTGGTGAACTTCCTGGTGGTGGGGGCGGCCATCTACTTCCTGGTGGTGGTGCCCCTGCAGGAGGTGCAGCGGCGCCTGAAGAAGGAGGCCGAGGCTTCCCCACCCCCTCCTCCTGAGCCGCCAGAGGAGGTCAAGCTTCTTCGGGAGATTCTTTCGGAGTTGCGGCGGAAGGCCTAAGCCGGTTCCAGAGGAAGAGCGCCAGGTACCCCAGGCCGAGCTCCGGCCTGGGGTTTACCGTTACGGAAAGAGCGAAGGCATGGAACAAAAGGCTTTCCAAAACATGGCGCGGGGTGCGCAGGAAAAGCTTTTTGAGGGTAGGCCCCTGCTGCAGGATCAGCGCCCCCAGGTAGGGAAGGTAGAACCAAGGGCCGGTGGCTAGGCCCAGGGCGGAAATCCCCAGGCTGGCGAAGGCCAGGCCCCGAAGGAAGGGCAGGGGTTGGAACCCAAGGGGGTGGAGCTGTTGCCACAGGGGTTCCTCTCCTCCTGGCCAGGGGGTTTTTAGGAGGAGAAGCCTTTTCCCCTCGTGCCCCCCCAGGTAGAGGGGGGGCTCGGGGGCTGCCCCCAGGGGGAGGAGGTGGGTGGGGTTTTCCTTAAGGGTTTGGTAGAGGAGGGGGTCCAGGGGAAGCCCGTCCACCAGGTACCAGGCGTGGGGCTGGCCGGAGAGGAGAAAGCCGAAGGCCCGTTCCACCTTGTGTCCCTTGTGGGCCAGGATGCCGGGCCAGGCCTCCGGGGGTTCAAAGAGGAGGGTTTTTCCCCAGGGGGGAGGATGCTTTAGGGGTTCGGTCTTCAGCGGAAAGCGCACCTCGAGGACCTCCCCCTCGGTTAGGGAAAAGCGGGCCAGGAGATTCCCCTGGGCCTCGTACACCTCCTCGGGCCGCCGGGAGAGGAAGAGGTCCCCCACTTTCTGCCCGGGAAGGCTCTGGGGCAGGGGAAGCAGGAGGGTTTCCTGCCCTGGGCTTCGGTAGCGGAGGCGAAACATGGGGTCTGGCATAAAGGGGCCGCTGGCGGGACATGATACCACGTGGGGCTGTTGACAGGACCGGGGGGGAGGCCTAAGGTTGAAAGTATGTGGCTATATGCATATAGCCAAAGGAGGATGTATGCCTAGCACCCTCCACCGCTACAAGGCGGAGTTCTTTAAGGCCCTGGGCCATCCCTTGCGCCTAGCCATCCTGGATGCCCTGCGGGGGGGAGAGCGCTCGGTTTCCGCCCTGCAACGGGAGCTCGGGGTGGAACAGTCGGTGCTTTCCAGGCAGCTTTCCCTCCTGCGGGAGCGGGGCCTGGTGGAGGCCAGGAGGGAAGGGCAGATGGTCTACTACCGCACCCGGGACCCGGAGGTCTACGCCTTCTTGGATCTGGGGCGGCGGATCTTTGAGCGGCACCTCGAGGCGGAAAGGGAGCGCCTGGAAGCCCTGAGGGAGGAGGAATGAGCCCCCTTTGGACCTTTTTGCCCTTGGCCCTGGCGCTTCTATCCGCCGGGACTCCCTGGCGTTTCCGGGGGCTTTCCCTCTTCCTGGGCATGGCGGGCCTGGCTTGGGGGGTGCTGGGGGGTATGGGCTGGGCTTCGGGTTTGGGTGCTCCGTACCTTTACCTCTTTCTCCTCGGAGCCTTGACCCTGAGCCTCGCTCCCTACCTTCCTGCCTACCTGGCCCATCACCCCCGTGAGGCGCACCTTTATGGCCTTCTGCTTCCCCTTTTCTTGGCTACCATGGCGGGGGTGGCCTTGGCTTCCCCTGGGCTTGGCTTCCTCTTTTTGTGGGAGGGTATGGCCCTTTTGGGCTATTTTCTCATCGCCCTCGAGGGGCCAAACGCCCTGGCAGGGGCCCGGGCCTTTTTCCTGGCGAGCCGCCTTTCTGGGGCTGGGCTTTACCTGGCCTTTTTGGGGCACGGACATGTGGGAGCTGACTGGGTCTGGGCCGGGCTTCTTTTGGGCTTCGGGGTGAAGGCAGCCCTCTTCCCCTTCCACGCCTGGTTGCCTCAAGCCCACCCGGTGGCCATAAGCCCGGTTTCGGCCCTGCTTTCCGGGGCCATGACCAAGCTGGGCCTTCTTGGCTTGTACCAGTCCCAGTACTGGTTCGGTCCACCCCCGCCCTGGGTGGGGTGGGTTTTGCTCCTCCTGGGCCTTCTGGGTGCGGTGTACGCCCTGGTGCGGGGCCTTGGGGAAGAGGACCTAAAGGGCGCTTTGGCCTATTCCAGCGTGGAGAACCTGGGCCTCATGCTTGCCGCCTTGGGGGCCTATTTCCTGAAGCCCATGCCCTTGCTCCTGGGGGCCTTTTTCCTCCATCAGGTGGCCCATGCCCTGTTCAAGGGGCTCCTTTTCCTGGGGGCAGGAGCCCTGGGGGAGCGGCGGATTTCCCACCTGGGTGGGCTTTTCCGCAAGGCTCCCGGACTTGGAGCCCTCGCCTTGTGGGGAATGGGGGTGGGGGCGGGTCTGCCTCCTGGCCCGGTGTTTCTTGCGGAGTGGCAGCTTTACCAAGGCTTTTTGCAGGGGCCTTTCCTGGTGCCCCTGGCTGCCGGGGCCTTGGCCCTGGTGGGGGCCTTGGCCCTCTACTTCTACGTGCGCCTATTCGGGCTAGCCTTCTTGGGCCTGCCTCGAGGCGAGGCTGCCCTGCACTGGACCCAGGGGATGCGCCTGGGTCTTGGGGTGCTGGCGGGGCTCCTCCTCCTTCTGGCCTTGGTGCCCGGGCTGGTCCTGGACCCCCTTGGGGTTCCCACCTACCCCAACTGGCTTCTCTTGATCCTTCTTGGGGTTCTGGCTGGGGTGTTTTACCGGGGCCTTCTCCGGATGCCCATGCGGGCCTACGGTACCTGGGACTGCGGTTTCCAGCCCCTCAGCCCCAGGATGCAACCCAACGGCCTGGGCTTCGCCGAACCGGCCCTTCGCCTTTTCCCCTTCCTTCGCCTCCAGGTGGGGGAGCATCCCCGTCTGGAGGAACCCTTGGCCGAGGTGTACCCCGGGGTGGGGCGGATCTACGCCCGCCTTGCGGCTTGGGTGCAAACCCTGCAGTCAGGAAGCCTGCACCTTTACCTTCTCCTGCAACTCCTCACCTTGGTGGTGGTTCTGGGGGTGGTCTTGCTATGACGGCGCTCTTGGCCCTGGTGTTGGCTCCGCTTTTTTCGGGAAGCGTCAAGTGGCTGAAGGCTAGGCTTACCCACCGGCAGGGGCTTAGCCCGCTGGTGGAATACCGAAATCTGATCAAGCTCTGGCGGAAGGTCTGGATAGCGCCCCATCCCACCACCCCTCTTTTCCTCCTCGGGCCCATCCTGGCCCTTTTGGGAACCCTGGGGGCCTTGGCCCTCTTGCCCATTCTCCCTGGCCCAACCTTCAAGGGGGACTTTCTCCTCGCCCTTTACCTCCTGGGCCTCGGGCGCTTTTTTCAAATGCTGGCGGCCCTGGATGCGGGCAGCAGTTTTGGGGCCCAGGGAGGTTACCGGGAGGGTGTGGTCACGGTGTTGGCGGAGCCCGGGACCTTGATGGCCTTGGCCGGGGCAGTTCTCTTGGGGGAAGGGTTTTCCCTAAGCGGTCTACCCGAGCTTGGGGTGGAGAACAGCTTGGTGCTCTTTCTGGCCCTGGCCTCTCTCGCCCTTGGCCTTCTGGCCGAGGGAGCGAGGATGCCGGTGGACGATCCCACCACCCACCTGGAGCTCACCATGATCCACGAGGCGCAGATTCTGGACCATAGCGGCCCTCTTCTGGCCCTCTACGAGCTTGCCGGGTCGCTCAAGATGCTCTTCTATGCGGGGTTGATGGCCTTGTTGTTGCCGGGGTTCAAGCCCCTGGTCTTCCTGGGGGTGGGGGCGGCCTGGGTTTTGGCGCTGGCCTACCTGGAAACCTACGGGGTAAAGCTCCGCTACCTGAGGCTTCCGGACTTTCTTTCGTACAACACCCTTTTCGGGGTGCTGGCGCTTTTGGGGGCGATATGGCGCTTTTAAACACCTTGGTCCTGGCCATTCTGGCCACAGGTTTCCTGATGGTGAGCCGCCGCAGCCTGGACGCCATCATCCGGCTCTACGCCCTGCAGAACATCCTTTTGGCCCTGGTTTCCTTCGGGCTTGCGGGAGGGGAGTTGCACTTCGTGCTGGCCGGCCTGGCCCTCTTCGCGGTTAAGGGGGTGCTCATACCCTGGTACCTGTTCTGGCTGATCGACCGCCTCGAGGTGAGCCACGAGGTGGAGGGGTACCTGTCCGTTTCCCTCTCCCTCCTTCTGGCAGGGCTCCTCACCGCCTTGGCCTTCCGGGTGGGGAAGGCCTTTGTGCTTCCCGAGGCCCCCTTGCCCCAAGGGGTGCCCGTGGCCCTCTCCTTGGTGCTTCTGGGAATCCTTTCCATGGTGAGCCGCAAAAAAGCGATAAGCCAGGTTCTGGGCTTCCTGGCGCTGGAGAACGGGGTTTTCCTCATGGCCCTTTCCGAGAGCCACGGCCTGCCCCTCTTCGTGGAGTTGGGGGTGGCCTTGGATGCCTTCGCCGCCGTGTTCTTGGCGGGGATCCTCATCTTCCGCATCAAGGGGGAAATGGGGCATGTGGATACCGCGAGGATGCGCTCTCTAAGGGGGTAACGGTGCTGTATCTTCTGGTCCTCTCACCCTTGGTGGTCTTCCTGGCCCGCAAGGAGGCCGGTCTGCTGGTGCGGCTTTCCGTTTTGGTGCCCATCCTCAGCTTTCTTCTGGCTCCGTTTCTGCTGGGTACGGCAGCGGGTCCTTTCCGGTTGGATGGGGTAGGGCTCTTTTATCTCCTTCTGACCGACCTGATCTACGCCCTGGTGGCGCTTTTTTCCCGGGGCTACTTCGCCCGGGAAGAAGCCTGGCGCTTCTACTGGGCGGGTGCCCTTTTCCTGGCCTCGGCCCATGGGGCCTACCTGGCCCACAACCTGGGCATGCTCTGGGTTTTCGTGGAGGGTAGCACCCTGGCCTCGGCCCTTCTGGTCTACCACAAGGGTGGAGCCCGCCCCCTCGAGGCCACCTGGAAATACCTCATGCTGGGCAGCGTGGGCATCGCCATGGGGCTCATCGGGGTCATCCTGGTCTACGCCCTGGTGGGCGGGGCCACCCTGGACTGGGGAGAGGTTCGGTCCCTGGTGGGGGAGGCCGATCCCGAGGGACTTAAGGTGGCCTTCGCCCTTCTTTTGGTGGGCTTTGGAACCAAGGTGGGGCTATTCCCCTTGCAGGCCTGGCTTCCCGATGCCCACGCCGAGGCCCCGGGGCCGGCTTCGGCCTTGCTTTCGGGAACCCTCCTCAACGTGGCCTTTTATGCCCTTCTCCGCTACGCCGCCATCATGCAGGCGGCGGGGCTTTTCGCCTTTGCCTCCAGCCTGCTCCTTACCTTTGGCCTGCTTACCCTTTTGTTTGCGGCCCTCTTTCTCTTTGGACAGAAGGAGTACAAGAGGCTTCTCGCCTACTCCAGCATGGAGCACATGGGTCTTGCGGTCTTCGCCTTGGGCCTGGGATTGCCCTGGCTGGCCCTTTACCATACCCTGGCCCACTCCCTGGCCAAAACCTTGGCCTTTTTGGGGGCCAGCGGTATCCTGTCCCTCACGCACGCCAAGGAGGTGGGGCGGGTGGGCGGGCTGGTCTTCCACGTGCCGGCCTTGGGGATCCCCTACGTCCTGGCCTTGGCGGCCCTCGGGGGCCTGCCTCCCTTTCCCCTCTTCTTCGCCGAGTTTAAGGCGGTGGAGGCGGCCATGCGCTGGCCTGGGCTGGCGGGGCTCTACCTTTTGGGCCTGGGTATGGCGTTTGCTGGCCTCCTTTCTCCCATGGCCCAGATGGGCTTCGGTAGGGGGAAACCCCTTAGGGGGCAGGGCCTGGATCTCTGGATTTTGTGGTTGCTCCTGGGCATCCTGGTGATCCTCGGCGTGTTCCCGGGGGTGGAGGTGTTTAAGGAGTTGGAGGTGGTGCTGTGGAGAAAGTGATGGAGGCCCTGCGCGAGGGGAGGCCTGTGGCGCTTTTTCCTTATGGAGACCGGGTGCTTCTGTGGGTAGAGCATCCGGGGGGCCAGAAGGGTGCGTTAGGCCTCACCGAAGCCTTCCTCTTGGGTGAGAGGAGGCGCTTTCCCAGCCTGGCCGCCGAGTTTCCCGCTCTGGATTGGTTTGAACGGGCCCTTTGGGAGAGGGGTTTTGAGCCGGTGGGGCACCCCGGGTTGAAACCCCTCCGGCGTCACGACCTTCCCTACACCTTCCGGGAGTTTCCCCTCCTCCACGAGGTGCCTGTGGGACCCGTGCATGCAGGGATCATCGAACCCGGGCACTTCCGGTTTAGCGTTTTGGGCGAGCGGATCGTGAACCTGGAGATCCGCCTGGGTTACCAGCACCGGGGCTTGCTTTCCCTGATGCCGGGCAAAGGGGCTGAGGCCGCGCTCCTTCTGGTGGAGCGGGCGGGGAGCGAGCCCGTGGCCCACGCCATGGCCTTCGCCGAGGCCTGGGAAAGGGCCTTGGGCTGGGAGGCCCCTTCTCGGGCGCAGCACCTTCGCCGGGCAGCCCTTGAGTTGGAGCGGGCCTTTGGCCATCTGGGTCATCTGGCCGGGCTCTTCACCGATATCGGCTACGCCTACGGGGCCACCCAGGTGGGGCGGATACGGGCTCTTCTGCAGGGGGAACTGGACCGGTTAACCGGCCACCGCTACGGGAGAAACTTCCTAAGGGTTGGGGGGGTGTGGCGGGAGGGCCAGCCGGACCTCGAGGCCATCGCCGCCTACCGGGAGGAGCTGGCCCGCCTGCTGCCCAGGCTTCTCAAAAATCCCCAGGTGCTGGACCGCATGCGCTATGTGGGGGAGGTGCGCCGGGCCGAAGCCTTGGCCCTGGGCTTCGTGGGCCCCACGGCCCGGGCCAGCGGGGTGGGGAGGGACCTGAGGCAGGACGACCCCCTTTACCCCGACTTTACCCCCGTGGTGCGCCAGGGAGGGGATGTGCTGTCCCGGGCCCAGGTGTATGCCGAGGAGAGCCTTAAGGCCCTGGATTACGCGCTTTTCTTCCTTCGCCATCTTCCCGCCGGGCCTCTGGCCCTGGACCCCCCTCTGGGGGAGGGTGAGGCCTTGGCCCGGGTGGAGGCGGGAAGGGGTGAGGTGGTGTGGTTCGTACGGGTGGAGGCTGGGAAGGTGGTCATGGCCGAGGGGGTGGACCCGAGCTTCAAGAACTGGCGGGCTTTGGAGCTTGCGGTCCGGGGGGAAGGCTTGCCGGACTTTCCCCTTTGCAACAAGTCCTTTGACCTCTCCTATGCGGGAAGCGACCTCTAGGGGGTGCCATGAGCTTGCTGCACACGCTTAAGGTGGGAAGGTTGGCCCGCAAGCTGGAGGAGATCCTGAAGGTTCCCCAGCACGCTTTTGGCTACCCCTTGCTGAAGCCGGCGGGCTTGACCCCAAGGGTTCGCGAGGGGCTTGTCCATCTTTGCCCAAGCGGGGCTTTTGCCGAGGCGGAAGGGATTTTCAGCCTGGACCTCGCCCGGTGCGTGGGATGCGGACGGTGTGCCCTGGCATACCCGGAGGCCGTGGGGGAGATGAGGTCCCTGGAGGTGGCCGTGACCCGCAAGGAGGACCTGGTCCAGCGGGTGGACCTGGAAAGGGGAGGGTTTCTGGACCCGGGCCCTCCCCCTTCCCCTCGGACAGAGCTTCGCCTGCCCACCCTGGCCTTTCGCGAGGTGAGCGCCGGGGACACGGGCCTTGCCGACTCGGAGATCGCCCTTCTTGGCAATCCTTTTAACGACATGGGCCGCTTCGGGTTCCAGGTGGTGGCTTCACCCCGGCACGCCGACGCCCTTCTGGTCACGGGCCCCGTGAGCCGCAACATGGCCGAGGCCCTAAGGCGCACCTACGAGGCCATGCCGGAGCCCAAAGGGGTGGTGGCTGTGGGGAACGAGGCCATTTCGGGTGGGGTGTTTGCGGGAAGTCCCCAGGTTCTGTCCGGCGTGGACCAAGTGGTACCTGTGGACGTGTACGTGCCTGGGGATCCGCCGAGGCCCGGAGCCATCCTCCACGGCTTGATGCTTTTGGTGGGCCGCATGACCCAGCGGCTGGTAGGGGGGGTTTTGCGCTAAGCTCTTGCCATGGACTGGCTCCTCACTCCGGGTCCTGTGCGGCTTCATCCCAAGGCGCTAGAGGCTCTTTCCCGCCCTCAGCTTCACCACCGGACTGAGCCCGCCAGGGCACTTTTCCTTAAGGCCCGAAGCCTTCTTCGGGAAGCCTTCCGCACCCAGGGCGAGGTGCTCATCCTCACGGGAAGCGGCACCCTGGCCATGGAGGCCCTGGTGTGGAATCTCTTCGCCCCCGGGGAAAGGGTTTTGGTACCGGTTTACGGCAAGTTCTCCGAGCGCTTCGCCGAGATTGCGGAAAGCGCGGGCCTCGAGGTGGATCGGCTGGAGCTCCCTTACGGGCAGGTACCGAGCCCGGACCAGGTGGCAAGGCCCGGTTACCAAGGGCTACTGCTGGTTCACTCGGAGACCTCCACCGGGGCCATGGTGGACCTGCCCGCCCTGGCGAAAGCCTTTAAGGAGGCCAACCCCGAGGGTCTGGTGGGGGCCGACATGGTGACCAGCTTGCTGGTACGGGAGGTGGCCCTCGAGGCCTGGGGAGTGGATGCCGCGGCCTCCGGTAGCCAGAAGGGCCTCATGTGCCCCCCGGGGCTGGGTTTTGTGGCCCTAAGCCCCTGGGCCTTGGAACGTTTGCGCCCCCGGGGCTACTACCTGAACCTCTCCCGGGAGCTCAAAGCCCAGAGGGAAGGGGAAAGCGCTTGGACCCCGGCCATCAACCTGGTGGGGGCGGTGGCGGCGGTGCTGGAGGAGGTGTCGCCCAAGCTTCCCGAACACCTGGCCTTAAAGGCCTGGCAAAACGACCTTCTGTACCGGGTTGGGGCGGAGCTGGGGTTAAGCCCTGTGCCCGAGGTGCCAAGCCCGGCGGTGGCCGCCTTTTACCTGCCCGAAGGGGTTTCCTACCAGAAGGTGAAGGAGGCCTTTGCCCGAAGGCAGGCGGTGATCGCCGGGGGCCAGGGGCCCTTGAAGGGAAGGGTATTCCGCCTTTCCCTCATGGGTTATTACAACCGCTACGAGGCCCTCGGGGTGGCGGCCCTTTTCAGGGAAGCTTTTGCCGATATTCTTCCAGCTTCCTGAGCATCTCCTCCCGGGTGTAGACCGCCCTGGCCCCGCCCACCAGCTTGGGGCGGGTTTTGGCGGCGATGAGTACTGCCTCGCCAATCCTGCGCAGGGAAAGCCTAAGGGGTACGGCCACGGGCCGCAGGTGCATGCCGATGAGAACGCCCCCGATGTCCATTCCCCCGTGGGCTTGGGCCTTTAGGGATTCCACCATCACGGGGTCCTGGAAACGAAGAAAGGCGGCCGTGGCCAGGCTTCCTCCCGCCTTGGGATGGGGAAAGACGGTGACCTCCTCCAGGCTGTAGGTCCGGGCTGCCTCCCTTTCCACCACCAGGGCCCGGTTCAGGTGCTCGCATCCCTGGACGGCTACCCATATCCCCCGTTCGAGGAGAGGGGGAAGGAGCCCCTCGAGGATGGCCTCGGCCACCTCGAGGCTGGGCTTCGTTCCCACCTTTTCCCCCAAGACCTCGCTGGTGGACCCCCCCAGGACGAAGAGGCTTCCCCTGGGCATGGGGAAGAGGTCCAGAAACTCCAAAATCGCCTTTTCCGCCGCCTTGCGGATGCCCTCCATACCTCAAGCCTACTCCTCCCCGCAGGAGCGCTGCATCCATTTGGATCCAGGTGGGCGTAGTAAGGGGTGAGGGGAGGTGTGTGGTATGCGCTGGCGGTTGGCGTTCGGGTTGGGGGTTTTATCGTTGGTGGCTTGGGTGGTCTTGGCCTTGGGCCAGGGTGGGAAGAAGCCGGAGGTTTACCTGGCAGAGCTGGCGGGGCAGGGGCTCAAAGGGCGGGCGGTGGTTTTGGTTGGTTCCCAAGGGGGGCTGGAGGTCTTCGTCTATTTGGAGGGCCTGAGGCCGGGATCCGGGGCCTATGCCAACCACATCCACTTCAACCGCGGGGGTAACGCCACGTGTAAGGAGCAGAACGGGGATCAGATCCTGGGCTTAACCTCCCTGGTGGCGGATGCCAACGGCCGTGCGGTGGCCTATACCCGGTTGCCCGCCGCCTCTTTGCCGGGGGGTAGCACCTATGTGAACGTTCATGCCAACACCCCGACACCGGTGGGTGGAACCCTGGCCTGCGGCGATCTTCAGGCCACCGAGGTTCGCTACTGAGGAGGTGGGCATGCGTTCCATGTGGATAGGCATGTTTGCCGCCCTGACGCTGGCGGGATGCTACCCCCGGACGGGAGGGGGTGGGGGTTTGGAGCCCTGTCCTTCGGTAATCCGGATTCAGGGCTTTGCCTTTCATCCGGCCCGGTGCTTCGTGGCCTCGGGGGGTAGCCTGAGCTTTGAGAACCAGGATGCCGCACCCCACACCGCCACTGCCGAGGGTGGGGCCTTTGACACGGGCACCCTGAGCCAGGGCCAGACCTCTGCTCCCATCGTTTTGAATCAGCCAGGAACCTACCCCTATTTCTGCCGCATCCATCCTGGTATGCAGGGAGAGATTGAGGTTAGGTGATGCGGTAGATCTTCAGGGGACTTGTTCTCGCCGGGCAAAAAAGGGCTTGGCCTCAGGGCAGGTTCAAGCGGGTAAGGAAGCGGGCTGGGGGGGATGGCCTGGGCTTTCCGGAGACCGCATTTTCCGGCCGGGACTCCAGGCTGAGGACTAGGGTACGGAAGTGGCCGTAGTCGGCTTCCAGGATGCGCGTTGGCCCCCCAGCCAAGGGAAAAAGCTGACCGCCCTCCTCTCCCCAAAGCTGGTAAACCGTGCCACGGGGAGGGGGTTCCCGGAACAGCACCAGGCAGCGTCCGTCTTCCCGCCACAGGAGGAGGCCCAGGCTTTCTTCCTCAGTACGCAGTAGGCGCCAATGGGCCCCTGGATCGCTGGCCCAATACGCCACTTTTTCCAAGGCTGTTTCCTGGATGGGCGTTTTCCCGCCCAAGTAGATCCCCAGGGCGAAGGCCACTCCCAGGGCGGCGGCAAGGAAAAGGGTCCGGATGGCGTCTCGCTTCCGCCTGTTCCAGCGGAGCTGCGACCTGATCCGATCTAGGCTTTCCGGGGGCGGTGGAACCGGGATTAGGGCGTGGGTCAAGGCGTAGAAGGTTTCCTCCAAGGCTCGCAATTCCTCTTGGCAACGGCGGCACGTTCGGAGGTGGGCCTCCACCTGGGCTTGGTCCCTCGCCTCGAGGCTCCCCGTAAGGTAGTCGGTCAGCAGTTCCTCCACGTGTTCCATCTACGCCTCCCCCAGCTTTCCCCTCAGCTTGGCCAGGGCCCGGCGGATGCGGGCCTTAACGGTTCCCAGGGGCAACCCGTGGCGTTCCGCCAGTTCCCGGTGGGTTAGTCCAAGGTAGAAGGCCTCTTCCAAAAGGAGGCGCTCTTGAGAGGAGAGGTCTTCTAGAGCTTGCACCACCCGGACCCTGTCCTCCCGGTCTTCCCGCTCGGTTCCCCAGGTGGCCTCCCGATCCCCCTCGGGGTCGTGGGGATCCAGGGTGGGGTCCTTAAGGGGTTGCCGCCGTTCTCCCCGCAGGCGGGAGAGGGCGAGATTGCGGGCTATGGCATAGACAAAGGTTGTGGGCTTGCCCCGCTTGGGGTCGTAGCGCCAGGCCTGCTGGTAGACCCTCAAGAAAGTATCCTGTAAAACCTCTTTTGCCACTTCCGGATTTTTCAGAATTCTATGGATCAAGGCGAACACCCAGGGAGCGAGGGTCTGATACAGGGCCTCTAGCGCTTCTTCTTCTCCACGGGCCATGCGTAGGAGCTGGCAGTGTAAGAGGGCCTCCTCCTTGTCGTTCACTTGCCCCTTTCCTCCTATAGCTCCCTTCACCCCTAGTCCCCCTAGCCTTTCCAGGGGGCCAAGGAGATTGAAAGGTAGGCTAGGGGTATGGCCCGTTCCAAGCGTGGGCCTTTGCGTCCAGGGTCGTTTCGCCTCCAAGCCCAGGCTTAGGCCAGATGGTACCAGGATAGGCGCCCAGGCCTTGGCCGTCAATTTCCCTTAACCCCAAAGAAGATCCAGCACGATAAAGAGGAACATCCCCAGGCTCACCCCCACGTTGGCCTGGAAAAAGGCCAGGTCCACCCGGCTTAGATCCTCGGGGCTCACCAGGCGGTGCTCGTAGAAGAGGAGCCCTCCCACCAAAAGGAGGCCTACAAAGTAGAGGCTTCCCGCCCCGTAGCTAAGGCCGGCCAGGAGGAAGGCCAGCCAGGCGGTAAGGTGGGTGGCCCGGGCAATCCAGAGGGACAAGGGGATGCCGAAGCGGGCCGGGATGCTCTTTACCCCGTAAGCGCGGTCGAAGGTGTAGTCCTGCGTGGCGTAGAGGATGTCGAATCCGGCGATCCAAAGCCCCACCCCTGCCCAGAGCCAGTAGGCGGTGGGGTGGAAGCTTCCCGTGACGGCGATCCAGCCACCTGCGGCGGCAGCCCCGATGGTGAGGCCCAGCACGTAGTGGCAAAGCCAGGTGAAGCGCTTGGTGTAGCTGTAGATGGTGAGGAAGAAGACCGCCACCGGAAGGAGACGGGTGGTGAGGGGATTAAGGGATAGCCCGGCGAGGGTCAACAGGAGGAGGCCCACCAGGGCCAAAAAAAGGGTTTCCCAGGGTTTGACCAGCCCTTTGGGCAGATGCCGGTTCTGGGTCCTGGGGTTTAAGGCGTCGATCTTCCAGTCTATGAGGCGGTTTAAGGCCATGGCCATGGTCCGGGCCCCCACCATGGCCAGGGTCACCAGGAGGAAGGTGCGAAGGCCCGGCCAGCCCCCCGCCGCAAGAAGCATCCCCCCGTAGGCAAAGGGAAGGGCGAAGAGGGTGTGCTCGAAGCGGATTAGGTCTAGATAAAGCCGAAGCCGCTTCATCCCCGTCGCACCTCAAGAATCCGGTTTGTATCGTCCACCAGGACCACGGTGGGTTTGAGGTTCCTTGCCTCCTCCTCCTCAAAGATGCCGTAGGCCACCAGGATCACCAGGTCCCCTGGGCGCACCAAATGGGCGGCGGCCCCGTTGATCTGCACCACCCCTGACCCCCTCGCCCCGGGTAGGGCGTAGGTGGTGAGCCGGGCCCCGTTGGTGATGTCGTAGATGTCCACCTGTTCGTAGGGCAGGATGCCGGCGGCATCCAAAAGATCCTGGTCCACGGTGACCGAGCCCACATAGTGTAGGTCTGCGTGGGTTACCGTGGCCCGGTGGATCTTGGCGTGGAACATGACCCTTTTCACAAAGGTCAAGTTTACCCTTCGCCTCCTTCCTGAGGAAGCGTCCCCTCCACGAAGAGGGTCTTGGCGTGGGTGTAGAGCACCTGGCCGGGTGCCGCCTTCCTGGGGCGCCACACGTGCTTTTTGCGGGTGTAGTCCACGGGGACCTGGGTTTCCCCCCTGGCCTTGGAGTAGTAGGCGGCGAGCCTGGCGGCAAAGAGGAGGTCGTCAAGGGGGGGATTCTTTCCCTCTGCCTTAAGGATCACGTGGCTTCCCGGCACCCCTTGAGCGTGGAACCACAGGTCCTCGGAGTGGGCCATGCGGGTGAGGAGGTCGTTTTCCTTGGCGTTTCTGCCCACCAGGACGGGATAGCCCGAGGGGGAGGTGTACCTGAGGCCAAGCCTAGGCCCCTTTCCCTCCTTGGGTTTTCGGGAAAGGTCCAAGAGCTCCTGGAGGTCCGCCTGCCTGACCCGCTCCATCTCCCTCTCCAGGGCCTTTAGCTTCTCCTCCGTTTGCGGGATGAGCTCTAGGGCCCTTTCCGCCAGCTCCTCCAGGCGGCGGGCCCGGTCGTAAAGCTTCCTGGCGTTTTCCTGGGGGGATAGGGTGGGATCCAAGGGGATCTCCACCGGCTTGCCGTCAAACCCTTCCAGAACCGCCTTTTCCGCACCCCGGGGTACCTCCTTAAGCCGGGCCAGGAGGAGATCGGCTTTCTGCCGCAAGCTTTCCGCTTCCTCCAGGCGCTCGAGGGCCCGGTGGTAGTCGGAAAGCCTTGCCGAAAGGGTCTTCTGCTCCTGCTTTAGAGCCTCGAGGAGCGGCTTCCTCAAGGCCTCTTTCTCCTCCTCGGCCCACTTTTCCCGGAGCTCCTGGGAAAGAGCGGTGCCCAGGGAGGGATTCTCCACAAGGGCCTTTAGCGCCTCGAAAACCCTGGCCAGGCCAGCCTCGTCCAAGGGGGTTTCCGGGGTGAGGGCAGCCCTTTTGGCCAGCTCCCGCAGGAGTTCCAGCCCTATCCCATCCACGTGGCGCACCACTTCCTTAAGGGGTTTTTCCAGAAGGACCCGGAGTTCCTCCAGGGTCAGGGTCCTGGGATCCAGCTTCTCGTAAGGGGGTGGGGGCACGTAAGGCAGGCCGGGCTTCACCTGGCGGTAGCGGTTCACCTCGCGGGTGATGGGGCGATCCACCCCGAGGATAACGCCTTCTTCATCCAAAAGGATGAGGTTGGCGTTCCGCCCTGTGGCCTCGAGGACCAAGGTGGCGGGTGGGGTATCCACGAACCCCTTTTCCCCGGCAAAGCGGAAGAGGACCACCCGGTCCAGCTTGATCTGTTCCGCCTCCAGCAGGGGGCCCTTTACCCGGGCCTGGACCTGCCGCTGGAAAGGGGTCTTGGGCTCTCCCAAGAGGGTTCCCTCCTCCAGGGCCAGGCTGGGAGACGGGGGGCGGTAGCGGGCCACCAGGTTGAAGATGCGGCCCGATTGACCCTTGAGGAGGATGGCCAGGCTACCTTCCTCGGGAAAGGCCAGGCCCAGGTTTAAAGCGGGAAGCTCCTTTCGTAGCTCCCGCAGGAAGGCGTGGATCAGCAATCCTTCCATTTTCTAAAGACCACCAGAAAGGCGGTATGCCCCACCTGCTGGAAGCGAGGATGGGCCACGGGAAGCCGGATCTCCCACTCCCGCCAGGCTACCTCCAGGACCCGCTCCAACGTGAGGGGCAGGCCCTCAGCCCTCTGTACCAGCTCCAGCACCTGGGTGATGTTGGGGAGGTAGGCCACCAGGAAACGATCGGGCCTAAGAGCCCCCGTGGCCTTGGCCAGGACCTTCCAGGGTTCCATGAGGTCCAGGGCCACCCCGTGAACGCTTTCCGGCTCCAAGGAGGCTTCCTCCAGGTTGCCCAAGTGGAAGCGCACGTTTTCCACCTGCCAGAAGGCCTTCACATTGGCCTCTGCCTGGGCCAGGTGCTGGGGCCGTTTCTCGTAGCTTTCCACGAGCCCCGTGGGCCCCACTGCCCGGGCCAGGAAGAGGGTGAGTCCCCCGGAGCCCGTGCCCGCCTCGAGGACCCGCATCCCCGGGGCCAGGTCCAAAAGGGTCACCATGGCGCTGGCGTCCTTGGGGTACGTGGGGGTGGCGCTACGCCGCATGTGGAGGAGGTACTCCTCCAGGGTGGGGTGGTGGACGGAAAGTTCCTCCCCCAGGTGGGTCCACACCTTTCCCCCTGGGCCAGCCTTGCGGATTTCCTCGTGAGGCACGGTGCCCCGGTGGTGGTGGAAGACTCCACCCTCCTTAAGGCGAATCAGGAAGGCTCGGCCTTTGGCGTCCTTGAGAAGAAAGAGCTCACCTTCCATCCCAAACACTTTAGCGGGCCAGGGCCCGGTAGTCCAGGACCCTCTTCAGCTCACAGGGGTTTGGAACCCTCTGGGATCCCGCAAGGGTACGAAGGGTACCCAGAGGCCTAAGCGCAGGGCCTAGCCCTTCACACCTTGAAAAACCCTTCCACCGGCAGGACGAAGACCACCGCCCCGCCCACCTGCACCTCCACCGGCTGGGCCAGGAATGGGTCGGGGGCCTCGGAAAGGGGAAAGCCCCGGGTGACCAGGCGGGTGCGGGTGCGGCATTTTTCCCGGATCAGCTCCAGCACTTCTTGGACCCTTTCGTCCTCCACCCCGATCAGCAAGGTGGTGTTCCCCTCCCGCAGAAAGCCGCCGGTGGAGGCCAGCTTGGTGGACTGCAAGCCCCGCTCCAACAGGGCTTTGGTGAGCCCGGGGGCGTCGGTATCCTGCACGATGGCCACGATGAGCTTCATTGGCCTTCATTGTACACTGCTGGGCCTCCTTGCCCTCAGGCTTTCTGCAAGATGCCGTGCCATTCCTGTAGGCTTCTGGCCTCGGGGCCTTTTTCCCTGGCCGTGAGAATGGCCTTTAAGCTCCACCAGGCACCCTCTAAGGTGGTGATGAAGGGAAGGCCCTTTCCCACAGCCCGCCTCAACTCGGGGTGGGGGACAGGGCTGATGAGGAGGTCATATTCCCCTTCGGAGAGGGTAAAGCCCGCCTCGAGGTAGGCTTGCCGGAGTTCTTCCAGCCGACGGGCTTCCTTGGGGGGAAGCCCTTCTTGGATAAAGCGCACCCGCCCCTCTAGGGGAAGCCTCTGGCCCGCGCCCAGCTCTGCCTTGTAGTAGGCCAGGTAAGGGTCCTCGTCCAGGCCCATGCTTTCCCCGGTGGAGCGCATCTCGGGACCCAAAACCGGGATGACCCCGGGGAACTTGAGCCAGGGGATGACCACCTCTTTCACCGCGTAGTAAGGGGGTATGGGGTCCAGGTCCCGGATCCCCAGGTCCCTCAGGGTTTTCCCCACGGCGATGAGGGCGGCCAGCTTGGCCAGGGGTATCCCGATGGCCTTGGAGACAAAAGGGACGGTGCGGCTTGCCCGGGGGTTGGCCTCGAGGATGTACACCTCCTCCCCCAAAACGGCATACTGCACGTTCAAAAGGCCCTTCACCCCCAGGGCCAAGGCCAGCTTCCGGGTGTAGGCCCTGACCTTTTCCAAAGCGCCTGGGGAAAGGTGCACCGGGGGCAGCACCGTGGCGGAGTCTCCCGAGTGCACCCCAGCGCGCTCCACATGCTCCATCACCCCGGCGATCATCACCTCCTCCCCGTCGGAAAGGGCGTCCACGTCCAGCTCCAAGGCCCCTTCCAGGTACCGGTCCAGGAGGATGGAGGGCTTGTCCTGAAGGGGCTCGTAGACCTCCTCCAGGTAGCGCTTTAGCTCCTCACGGCTCTGGAGCACCCGCATGGCCCGCCCCCCCAGGACGTAGCTGGGCCGCGCCAGGAGGGGGTAGCCCACTTCCTCGGCACGCTCCAGGGCTTCCCCGGGGGTGGCCGCCACCCGGCCCTCAGGCTGAGGGATACCCAGCTCCCGGCAGAGCCGGTTGAACTCCTGGCGGTCCTCCGCCTTGTGGATGGCGGCGAAGGGAGTGCCGAGGAGCTTTACCCCGGCTTCCTCGAGGCCCTTGGCCAGCTTCAGGGGGGTTTGGCCACCCAGGGTGGCGATGACCCCGATGGGCTTCTCATGCTCCACCAGGTTCAGGACATCCTCGAGGGTCAGGGGTTCAAAGTAAAGGCGGTCGGCGGTGTCGTAATCGGTGGACACCGTTTCGGGGTTGGAGTTCACCATGATGGTCTCGTACCCTGCCTCCCGTAGGGCCCAGACCGCATGCACCGTGGCGTAGTCGAACTCCACCCCCTGGCCGATCCTTATGGGCCCTGAGCCCAGGATCACCACCTTGGGTTTGCTGGAGGGCCAGACCTCGTCCTCCACCTCGTAGGTGGAGTAGTGGTAGGGGGTGTAGGCCTCGAACTCCGCGGCGCAGGTGTCCACGGTCTTGTACACGGGCACCACCCCCAGGGCCTTCCGCTCCTGGCGGACCTCCTTTTCCCCCTTGCCCAGGAGCTCGCCCATGCGGGCATCGGTGAGCCCCAGGCCCTTATAGAAGCGCCAGTCCTCCCGGTCCTTGGGGGGATGAAGCTGGAGCCACCCCTCGGCCTGGACGATTTCCTGTATCTGGTACAGGAACCACGGGTCGATGCGGGTGGCCTGGTACAGGTCCTCTATGGGCATCCCCCGCCGCAGGAGCTCCATGACCGCATAGATGCGGTCGGGGTTGGGGTAGAGCTTCTTCTCCAGGTCCTCCGTGCGCACCTGGGCCAGGGCCTTGACGTCCCGTTCCAGACCCCTCAGGGCCTTCATGAGGGCTTCCTTGAAGGTGCGGCCGATGGCCATCACCTCCCCCACGGACTTCATCTGGGTGCCGAGCTCGTCTTTAAGCTCCCCGAGGGTGTTGGGGAGGTCTTTGAACTTCTCAAAGGCGAAGCGGGGGATTTTCACCACCACGTAGTCGATGGTGGGCTCAAAGGAGGCCGGGGTCTTGCGGGTGATGTCGTTGGGAAGCTCGTCCAGGCGGTAGCCCACCGCTAGAAGGGCCGCGATCTTGGCGATGGGGAAGCCCGTGGCCTTGGAGGCGAGGGCGCTGGAACGGGAGACCCGGGGGTTCATCTCGATGATCACCTGGCGGCCCGTCTTGGGGTCCACGGCGAACTGGATGTTGGAGCCCCCGGTGTCCACCCCGATTTCCCGGATCACCGCCTTGGCGGCGTCCCGCATCCGCTGGTACTCCGCATCGGAAAGGGTTTGAGCGGGGGCCACGGTGATGGAGTCCCCGGTGTGGACCCCCATGGGGTCCACGTTTTCGATGCTGGTGATGATGACCACGGTGTCCGCATGGTCCCGCATCACCTCCAGCTCAAACTCCTTCCACCCCAAAACCGATTCCTCCACCAAGGCGGTGTGCACCGGGGAAAGGAGGAGGCCCCGGCCGAGAACCTCCCTTAGCTCGGCCTCGTCCCGGGCGATACCGCCCCCGGTGCCCCCCAGGGTAAAGGAGGGGCGGACCACCACCGGGTAGCCCACCTCGCGGGCGAAGTGGAGGCCCTCCTCCACGCTGGACACCATCTGGCCTCGAGGCACCTCGAGGCCGATCTTGCGCATGGCCTTTTGGAACTCCTCCCGGTCCTCTCCCTTTTTGATGGCCTCAGCCTTGGCCCCGATGAGCTCTACCCCGTAGCGGGCAAGTACCCCTTCCTCGTGAAGGGCCATGGAGAGGTTCAAGGCGGTCTGCCCCCCCAAGGTGGGGAGAAGGGCATCCGGGCGCTCCTTGGCGATCACCCTTTCCAGGTACTCCAGGGTGAGGGGCTCCAGGTAGGTGCGCTCGGCCAGCTCGGGGTCGGTCATGATGGTGGCGGGGTTGGAGTTCACCAGGATGGCCTCGTACCCCGCTCCCCTGAGGGCCTTCACCGCCTGGGTGCCCGAGTAGTCGAACTCCGCAGCCTGGCCGATGGTAATGGGCCCGGAACCGATGATGAGGATTTTCTTGAGATCTCTTCTCGGCGGCATCGCGTACCCAATGGGCGAGGATAACATACTTGGCCCGGGTTGTCCAAGGAGAATGCCACTTCTTATGCAAAGTACCCGGGCTTAACTGCATAACTTTGCGCCAAGACATCGCCTTCGCCTGGTACAATCAAGGGTATGCGCAGGGTCAAACCCGAGGAACTCCCGGCCCTCCTGAACCAGGGGGTGAAGGTGGTGGACGTCCGCCCGAAGGACAAGCGCCATACCCCCTTGCCCTTTCCCGCAGAGTGGGTGCCTTTGGAGAAAATCCAGGCGGGGGAGCACCACCTGCCCAAGGTTCCCTTGCTCTTGGTGTGCGAAAAGGGGCTAATCAGCCAGGTGGCGGCCCTGTATCTGGAGGCGGAAGGGTACGAGGCCATGAGCCTGGAGGGCGGGCTACAGGCCTTGACGGAGGGTAGTTAGGCCCTTAGAATGGCGGATGCTGAGCGTGGTGAGCGTAGCTCAGCTGGTTAGAGCACCGGACTGTGGATCCGGGGGTCGTGGGTTCAAGTCCCATCGCTCACCCCAATCCCGCCACCCCGTAAGGGGTGGTATTTTAAAGGGGGGCTTCGCCCTCCTTTTGCGAGGATGGCGGAACCGGTAGACGCGCCGGACTTAGGATCCGGTGGGGTAACCCGTGCGGGTTCAAGTCCCGCTCCTCGCACCACAAGGGCGGGGCCCCTTTTTTAAGCGCGAGGTGAGGCGTGGCGGAAATCCTGGAACGTTCCGGCTTTCTGGTAAAGGTCCGGGTGGAGGTACCTAAGGAGAAGGTGGAGGAAAGGTACCAGGCCCTCCTTAGGGACGTGGCCAAGCGGGTGAAGATCCCGGGGTTCCGCCCGGGGAAGGCCCCCTTGAAGGTGGTGGAGGCCCGCATCGGGCGGGAAGAGCTCCTGTCCGACCTCAAGGAGCGCCTGGTGGAGGAAACCTATCCCCTTGCGGTGCAGGAGCTGGGCCTCCTGCCCGTGGCGGCGAGGGTGGTGGAGGAGGAGCTGAGGGAGGGGGAGGGTTTTCGCTATGTGGCCGAGGTGGAGAACTACCCCGAGGTGCAGCTTCCCGACTGGCGGAGCTTTGACCTCCAGGTGGCCCAGGAGGAGGTCACGGAAGAGATGGTGGACAAGGCCTTGGAGGAGCTCCGCCATCGCTACGCCGAGCTGGTGCCTGTGGACCGTGAGGCCCAGGAGAAGGACCACGTTTTCGTGCGCACCGAGGAGGGGGCGGAGTTCCCCATTGACCTCTCCAAGGCCCTTCCCCACGTGAGGGAGGCCCTTTTGGGCAAGCGGGCGGGGGAGGTGGTCATGGTCCCCGTCTTGAACGAGAAGGGGGAGAAGGTGCGGGAGGTGCGCACCGAGATCCTGGAGGTGAAGACCCTCGAGCTTCCCGAGCTGGATGAGGAGTTTGCCAAGACCTTCGAGGCGGAGAGCCTGGAGGAACTGAGGGAGAGGGTGCAGGAAAGCCTAAAGCGCCAGGCGGAAGCCCGGTACCAGGAGGCGCGGGAGCGGGCCTTCCTGGAGAAGCTCGCCGAGGGGTTGGAGGCGGAAATACCCCCTTCCATGCTGGAGGCGGAGGAGCGCCACCTCCTGGAGCACCTGGCGGAGGACCTCGCCCGGCAGGGAATTCCCCTCGAGGCCTACCTCAAGGCCCTGGAGGAGAAGGGGGAGTTTGAGAAGTTCCGGGAGGAGCTGAGGCAGGAGGCCTTGAAGCGGGTGAAGCGGTCCTTGGCCAAGGAGCGCCTGGCGGAGGAGCTCAAGCCCGAGGTGAGCGAGGAGGAGTGGCAGGCCTACTTGCAGGCGGTGGCCCGCTCCTACGGAATCTCCTTGCAGGAGCTGAGGCGGGAGTTTGGGGAGAGGGGCCTTGCCCGCTTGCGGACGGCCTACATCCAGGACAAGGCCGTGAAGGAGGCCTTGGCCAAGCTCCTGTAGGAGCGTCATGGTGGCCCAGGGGGCTTTTCCCCCTGGGCTTGCCGCTACAATGGGGACTGGTATGGTCATACCCTACGTCATAGAGCAGACCGCCCGCGGCGAGCGGGTCTACGACATCTACTCCCGGCTTCTCAAGGATCGCATCATCTTCCTGGGCACCCCCATAGACTCCCAGGTGGCCAACATCATCGTGGCTCAGCTACTTTTCCTGGATGCCCAGAATCCCAATCAGGAGATCCGCCTCTACATCAACTCCCCCGGGGGCGAGGTGGATGCCGGGCTTGCCATCTACGACACCATGCAGTTCGTCCGGGCTCCGGTTTCCACCATCGTCATCGGCATGGCGGCCAGCATGGCCGCGGTGATCCTGGCCGCCGGGGAGAAGGGCCGGCGCTACGCCCTGCCCCACTCCAAGGTGATGATCCACCAGCCCTGGGGCGGGGTCCGGGGCACGGCCAGCGACATCGCCATCCAGGCCCAGGAGATCCTGAAGGCCAAGAAGCTTTTGAACGAGATCCTGGCCAAGCACACCGGCCAGCCCCTGGAGAAGGTGGAGAAGGACACCGACCGGGACTACTACCTTTCCGCCCAGGAGGCCCTGGAGTACGGCCTGATCGACCAGGTGGTGACCCGTGAGGAAGCCTAGACCCTACTGCAGCTTTTGCGGCCTGCGTCCGCCGGAAACGGGGCGGCTTTTGGAAAGCCCCATCGCCGAGGTCTACATCTGCGAGGACTGCGTGGAGCGGGCCCAGGAGCTCTTGCGCCAGGAGAAGCGGGGGCCCAAGGGGCCAACACGCCTTCCCAAGCCCCAGGAGATCAAGGCCCACCTGGACCAGTACGTGGTGGGGCAGGAGGCGGCCAAGAGGGCCTTGAGCGTGGCCGTCTACAACCACTACAAGCGCCTCCTCCATCCGGAGGCGGAGATCGGTAAGTCCAATATCCTCCTCATCGGCCCCACGGGTACGGGTAAGACCCTCCTGGCGGAAACCCTGGCCCGTTTCCTGGATGTGCCCTTTGCCATCGCCGACGCCACCACCTTGACCGAGGCGGGGTACGTGGGGGAGGACGTGGAAAACGTCATCCTACGCCTTCTGCAGAACGCCGACTTTGATGTGGAGCGGGCGGAGATGGGCATCGTCTACATCGACGAGATCGACAAGATCGCCCGTAAGTCGGAAAACCCCTCCTTGACCCGGGATGTTTCCGGGGAAGGGGTGCAGCAGGCTCTGTTGAAGATCATTGAGGGTACCATCGCCAACGTGCCTCCTCAGGGAGGGCGCAAGCACCCGCACCAGGAGTTCATTCCCGTGAACACCAAGAACATCCTCTTCATCCTGGGCGGGGCCTTTGAGGGGCTGGAGAACATCGTCAAGGCCCGCACCGAGCGCACCACCATTGGCTTTACCCGTGGCAAGGCCAAGGAAGCCCATGAGGAGCCCTTAGAGGTCATCCCCGAGGACCTGGTGAAGTTCGGCATGATTCCAGAGTTTGTGGGGCGGGCCCCCCTCATCGTCCAGCTTCATCCCCTTACGGAAGACGACCTGGTGCGCATCCTCACCGAGCCGAAGAACGCCTTGGTGAAGCAGTACCAGGAACTCATGCGCCTGGAGGGGATCGAGCTTCGCTTTACCCAGGCGGCCCTGAAGGAGATCGCCCGCCGGGCCCTGAAGCGGGGCACAGGGGCCCGGGGCCTTAGGGCCATCCTGGAGAAGACCATGGTGGACCTCATGTTTGAGGCCCCGGGAAGCGGGGTCCGCGAGCTGGTGATCGACCTTCCCCACCTGGACCAGCCCCTGAAGGCCCTCGAGGAGGCCAAACTCCGCCAGGCCTCCTAGGGAGCTACCCCTGGCCCAGGCGGGCCACCAGCTCCTCCTTCAGGGCGAAGAGCCGTTCGCTGAGGGAGACATGGTAGACGTGGGGGTTTACCAGGCGGCGCACCCCGGGGTCCAGGCGTTCCACGTCCCTTCGCCGCCTTTCCTGTAGCACTTCCAGGGGTAACGGCGGAAAGAGCCGCTTGCCCCGGTAGGCTTCCTCCAATAGGGGCTCGAGGGTGAACTCCCCCGGGCGGAGGGTGCGGCGCTTGGTGGGATCCGTGGGGTGGCGCAGGCAAAGGGCCTGGTTCTCCCGCACCTCCTCATCGTGGGCCGTCAAAAGGTCAGCGGTGGCCAGGCCCCGGCGGTCGTATACCCGGTAGACCTTCTTGTGCCCGGGGTTCAGCACCTTCTCCAGGGAATCGGAGATCTTGATGGCCGGGGCCCAGGTGCCGTTTTCCCGGATGGCCACCAGCTTGTAGACTCCTCCCAGGGCCGGATAACCCCAGGAAACCACCATCCGGGTCCCCACCCCGTAGACCAGGCGCTTGAGGAGGCGGTCCGGGTCCACCCCGTAGCGGGGGGCCTCCTCCTGAATCTGGCTTTTGATCTGCCAGATGACCAGCTCGTCCAGGTCCCCGGAAAGGACGATGAGGGTGTCGGGGAAGCCCGCCTTGTCCAGCTCTCTGGCCACCTGTATGGCCAGGTAAGCGAGATCCCCGGAGTCTATGCGCACCCCCACCGGTTTGTGCCCCTTGCGCCGCAACCGCTCAAAGACCCGGATGGCGTTGGGAAGACCCGAGTCCAAGGTGTCCACGGTATCCAAAAGGAGGATGGTGTCGTCGGGGAAGACCTCGGCGAAGGCCTGGAAGGCTTCCTCCTCGGAGTGGCCCAGGGCCAAGAAGGCCTGGACCATGCTGTGGGCATGGGTACCCGAGGAGGGAAGCCCAAGGAGGTGGGAAAGGCTCACGGCGCTGGACCGGTTGGCCCCCCCGATGAGGCTCGCCCGGGTGGCGGCCTCCCCTCCTTTGGCGGGGGCGCGGCGGAGGCCGAATTCCAGCACCAGGGCCTCCCCCGCGGCTTCCCGTACCCGGCTCGCCTTGGTGGCGATGAGGGTTTCGTAGTTGATGCGGTTTAAGAGGGCGGTTTCCAGGAGCTGGGCCTGCAGGAGGGGGCCTTCCACGCTGATGAGGGGCACCTGGGGGTGGGCTACCCGGCCCTCGGGAAGGGCCCTAAGGGTCAGGCCCTGGAAGCCTCCTATCCCCTTGAGGTAGCGCAGGTAGTCCTCGGCGAAAAGGGGTTTCCCGCTCCGGCTTTTCAAGGCGCTCAGGGCGGCGAGCTCCTCCTCGCCGAAGCGGGCTTCCTCCATCCAGGTCAGGAGGGGATCTAGCCCGGCGAAGATGGTGTAACCTGCCTGGTGGGCTCCGTAGTCAGGGTTCTTACGATAGAAGGCTTCGAAGAGGGCCTCCTTCTCGTGAAGCCCAAGCCTAAAGTAAACCTGGCCCATGGTGAGCTGGTAAAGGTCCGTGTAGAGGATGCCAAAGGGGTCCATGAGCCTAGCATAGCCCGCCTTTTTTCGCTACACTAGCGGGATATGGTGGAGGTCCACACCTGTAGCCCTGGTTGCCGCCACCACCTTGGAGGGGCGGGGTTTGGGGATGCCCCCTTGGTGCGGTTGGGTTACAACAAGGAGGCCCGGGCAGAGAAGTTCCCTTACCTTAAGGCCCTCTTGCAGAGACCCCTCGTCTTTGACGGGGCCATGGGTACCGAGCTGCAAAAGCGCCACCTCACCCCGGAGGACTACGGGGGAGAGGCCTACTACGGCTGCCCTGAGGTGCTGAACCTAACCCGACCCGAGGTCGTCCAGGAGATTCACCGGGCTTACCTCGAGGCCGGGGCGGAGGTGATCGAGACCAATACCTTCGGTGCCCTGCGCCATGTGCTGGCCGAGTATGGTTTGGGCGAGAAGGCGGAGGAGCTAGCCTATCTGGGAGCCAGGATCGCCAAGGAGGTAGCCGAGCCCTACGGGGCCTTTGTGGCGGGGGCCTTGGGACCGGGCACCAAGCTCATCTCCCTGGGCCAGATCTCCTGGGATGCGCTCTTTGCCGCCTATAAGGAGGCGGTGCGGGGGCTTCTTAGGGGCGGGGTGGACCTGATCCTTCTGGAAACCGCCCAGGACATCCTGCAGGTGCGCTGTGCGGTCCTGGCGGCCCGGGAGGCCATGGCCGAGGTGGGCAGGGAAGTACCCTTGCAGGTACAGGTGACCATGGAGGCCACGGGCACCATGCTGGTGGGTACGGACGAGCAGGCGGCCCTGGCGGTCTTGGAGAGCCTGCCCATCGATGTGGTGGGCATGAACTGCGCCACGGGCCCCGACCTTATGGACGCCAAGATCCGCTACTTCGCCGAGAACGCCACCCGCTTCGTGAGCTGCCTGCCCAACGCCGGCCTGCCCCGGAACGAGGGGGGGAAGGTGGTCTACGACCTCACCCCGGAGGAGCTGGCCAAGTGGCACCTCAAGTTCGTGACCGAGTACGGGGTGAACGCCGTGGGGGGGTGTTGCGGCACGGGGCCGGAGCACATCCGCAAGGTGGCGGAAGTGGTGAAGGGAAAACCTGCTCCCAAGCGAAAGGAAACCTTCCCCCCCCAGGTGGCCTCCCTCTATCAGGCGGTTCCTCTCCGCCAGGAAGCAAGCGTTTTCCTGGTGGGGGAGCGCTTGAACGCCACGGGGAGCAAACGGTTTCGGGAGATGCTCTTTGCCCGGGACCTCGAGGGCATCCTGGCCCTGGCCCGGGAACAAGTGGAGGAGGGGGCCCACGCCTTGGACCTCTCCGTGGCCTGGACGGGAAGGGATGAGCTTCAGGATCTCGCCTGGCTCCTTCCTCACTTGGCCACCGCGGTCACCGTGCCCTTCATGGTGGACTCCACCTCCCCTTTGGCCATGGAGTTTGCCCTTAAACACCTTCCAGGCCGGGTCCTTTTGAACTCCGCTAACCTCGAGGACGGCCTGGAGAAGTTTGACCGGGTGGCCTCCCTGGCCAAGGCCCACGGGGCGGCCTTGGTGGTCCTCACCATCGACGAAAAGGGCATGGCCAAAACCCAAGAGGAGAAGGTGCGGGTGGCCTTGCGCATGTACGAGCGCCTCACCGAGCACCACGGTTTCCGCCCGGAGGACCTCCTCTTTGACCTCCTCACCTTCCCCATCACGCAAGGGGACGAGGAAAGCCGCCCTTTGGCCAGGGAAACCCTTTTGGCCATGGAGGAGCTAAGGGAGAGGCTTCCCGGGGTGGGGTTCATCCTGGGGGTGTCCAACGTGTCCTTCGGCCTGAAGCCCCGGGCCAGGCGGGTTCTCAACTCGGTCTTCCTGGACGAAGCCCGTAAGAAGGGTCTCACCGCCGCCATTGTGGATGCGGGCAAGATCCTTCCCATAAGCCAGATTCCCGAGGAGGCCTATGCCCTGGCCCTGGACCTGATCTATGACCGGAGGCGGGAGGGATTTGACCCCCTCTTGGCCTTCATGGGCTACTTTGAAACCCACCGGGAGGACCCGGCCCTCAAGGAGGATGCCTTCCAGGCCCTGCCCGTTCTGGAGAGGCTGAAGCGCCGGGTGGTGGAGGGAAGGAAAGGGGGCCTCGAGGCGGATCTGGACGAGGCCTTGCGGGAAGGCCATAAACCCCTGGACCTCATCAACGGCCCTCTTCTTTCGGGCATGAAGGAGGTGGGGGAGCTTTTCGGGGCAGGAAAGATGCAGCTTCCCTTCGTCCTCCAGGCTGCCGAGGTGATGAAGCGGGCGGTGGCCCACCTCGAACCCCACATGGAACGGCGGGGCGAGGGCCGGGGCAAGATGGTCTTGGCCACGGTGAAGGGGGATGTGCACGATATCGGCAAGAACCTGGTGGATATCATCCTCACCAACAACGGCTACCAGGTGATCAACCTGGGCATCAAGGTGCCCATCGAGGAGATCCTGAAGGCGGTGGAGGAGCACAAGCCCCATGCGGTGGGCATGTCCGGCCTCCTGGTTAAGAGCACCGTGGTCATGAAGGAGAACCTGGAGTACATGCGGGATAGGGGGTATACCCTGCCGGTGATCCTGGGGGGGGCGGCCCTCACCCGCTCCTATGTGGAGGAGCTTAAGGCCATCTACCCCAACGTGTACTACGCGGAGGATGCTTTTGAGGGCCTTAGGCTCATGGAAGCCCTCACCAGCGGGGAGGCCACCTCGGTGAGGAAGGAGGCCCAAAAGCCCAGGGTGGAGGCTCCCAAGGCGGTACCCAAGGCTAAGCCTGTGGGGGAGGCTCCTTCCGTGCCCCGCCCCCCCTTCTTCGGGGTGCGGGTGGAGGAGAACCTGGACCTGGCCACCATCGCCCACTATGTGAACAAGCTGGCCCTTTTCCGCGGCCAGTGGGGGTATAGCCGCAGGGGCCTCACCCGGGAAGAGTGGCAGGCTTTGGTGGAGCGGGAAGCGGAGCCGGTCTTCCGGAGGCTACTTAGGGAGGCCATGGAGGAGGGGTGGCTCAGGCCCAAGGTCCTCTACGGCTTCTTTCCCGTGGCCCGGGAAGGGGGGGAGCTTTTGGTGTTCTCCCCCAAGACCGGGGAGGTTTTGGAACGCTTTGCCTTCCCCCGGCAGAAGGGCGGGGGCCTCAGCCTGGTGGACTACTTCCGTCCTCGCTTCGCTCCTCCTTTGGCGGATGAAGATAGGTGGCTTCCTGCTTATGAAGCGGGGGCCAGGGATGTCCTGGGGGTGCAGCTGGTAACCATGGGGGAGGAGCCTTCCAGGAAGGCCAAGGCGCTTTTTGAGGCTGGGGCCTATCAGGATTACCTTTTCGTGCATGGCTTCAGCGTGGAGATGACCGAGGCTCTGGCGGAGTACTGGCACAAAAGGATGCGCCAGATGTGGGGCATCGCCGGGAAGGATGCCACGGAGATCCGCAAGCTCTTCCAGCAGGGCTACCAGGGAGCCCGCTACTCCTTTGGTTATCCCGCCTGCCCGGACCTGGCGGACCAGGCCAAGCTGGACCGGCTCATGGACTTCAGCAGGGTTGGGGTGCGCCTCACGGAGAACTTCCAGCTGGATCCCGAACACGCCACCAGCGCCATCGTGGTCCACCACCCGGAGGCGCGGTATTTCAACGTGGATTAAAGGGGAGCCTGCTCCCGGCCTTGAGGTAGGCCTCCCTGGCGAAGCGGAATCTGGCCATCCCCCCAAGCCCGGTATACTTGGCCCCGTGCTGGGCCTTTACCACGCCGCCAGGAGCCTAGGCCTACGGCCAGCCCTGCTGGAATCCTTGGGGATAAGGGCGCCCTTTTCCCGGCTTTCCCTTTTGGGCTTAAGGCCAGCGCACCGCCTCGAGGTGTGGGAGGGCTGGCTTTACCTGGATGGAAGGCGGGTAGGAGAGGCCCTGGACATCTTCGCCTACCTGGAGAAAGGCCTGGGAAGAGGGTCTTTTCCTGCCTGGATAGGGTTTTTCGCCTACGAGTTTGCCCGCCACCTGGGCCTCTCCACCCACAAGCCCCTTCCTGGCCTTCCCGAGGCCGCTTTTTTCTATTACCCCGAGGGATTTGCCCTCCTCGAGGGGCGGCTGGTGGAAACCCCTTCCTTCCCCTTGAGGCCCCTCCCCTACAACCCCCCTCCCTTGCCCCACCACCCTTTGGCGTCCGACTTCCCTAGGGAGGCTTTCCTCGAGGGGGTTTTTTCAGTCCAGGAAAGGATCCGGGCCGGGGTGGTCTACCAGGTGAACCTCTCCCATCGTTTCCGGCTCCTCGGGAGTGTGGATCCCCTCCTCCTCTACGCCCGCCTCCGCTCCTTAAACCCTTCCCCTTTCATGGGGCTTGTGGAGGGGGAGGGATGGGCGGTGGTTTCGGGTAGCCCGGAGAGGCTTTTTAAAAAGGTGGGTAGCCGGGTCCTGGCCCGGCCCATTGCGGGAACCCGGCCCCGGGGGAAGACGGAGGCGGAGGATCTGGCTTTGGAAAAGGACCTCCTTGCCTCCCCCAAGGAGTGGGCCGAGCACGCCATGCTGGTGGATCTTCTCCGCAACGACCTGGCCAGGGTGGCCCTGCCGGGCACGGTGAGGGTGCAGGAGCTTTTCACCGTGGAGCGCTACGCCCACGTGATGCACCTGGTTTCCCAGGTGGAAGGCTACACCCGGGCCTCCCTGGGCCAGGTCTTCGCCAGCTTATTCCCGGGAGGCACCATCACCGGAGCTCCTAAGGGAACGGTGATGGAGGCCATACGGGAGCTGGAGCCTGTGCCAAGGGGGGCTTACACGGGAAGCCTGGGGTACGTGTCGGGTCGGGGGGTGGATTTCAACATCCTCATCCGCTCCTTCCAGAGGGTGGGGGAGGAGGTGTATTTCTCTGCGGGGGCGGGCATCGTCATCGCCTCGGAAGCGGAAGCGGAGTACCAGGAAACCCTCTACAAGGCGGAAAGCCTCCTTCTGGCCCTGAACCGGGGCCGGCCTGGGGTCAAGCCTTTGCCTCCCAAGCCCATGGCTTCCTGGGTCCCGCCCCCTCCTCCAAGGAGGGTGAGGGCCCGGGTGCTTTTCCTGGAAAACCGCGATTCCTTCAGCTACAACCTGGTGGACTACCTGCGGGCCCTGGGGGCGGAGGTGGCCGTGGTAGACCAGGAGGAGCCTCCGAACCTCCGGGGATTCAGCCACCTGGTGGTGGGGCCAGGGCCCAAGGACCCCTTTACGGCGGGAAGGGTCTTGGAGTGGACCCGAAGGGCCCTGGAGGAGGGTGTTCCCTTCCTCGGGGTTTGCCTGGGCCACCAGGCCCTGGGGGTGGCCCTGGGGGCTGAACTCTACCGGGAAGCCCCCGTGCACGGGGAGGCCCATGCCATCCACCACCGGGGAGAAGGCCTCTTTCGGGGCCTGCCCAACCCCCTTCCCTTTGCCCGCTACCACTCCTTGGCCATAAGAAACCTTCCCAGAGGGGTGCGCCTCCTGGCCTGGACGGAAGATGGGGTGCCCATGGCCATCTGGGATGGCAGGCGGGCCTACGGCGTGCAGTTCCATCCGGAGAGTATCCTTTCCCCATGGGGGATGGAGCTTCTGGCGCGGTTCTTGGAGGAGGCATGAGGCAGGTCCTCCTGAAGGGGGTGCCCTTCCGCGAACCCTTGCCCGAGGGCTTTTTGTACCACGGGATGAGCGTCTTCACCACCTTGCGGGTGGAAAGGGGCCGACCCCTTTGGCTGGAGGAGCATCTTTTTCGCCTGCGCCGGCATGCTTTGGCCTTGGGGCTTCCCTACCCAGGGAATGAAGTGTTTTTGAAGGACCTCGAGGCCCTGGCCAAGGAGTTCGCCCACCTTCCCTGTTTCCGCCTCCGCTTCACCGTGGGGGAGGGGGTGTGGCTTTCCGAGGCCCGTCCCTACTCGCCACCTCCCTTGACCGCTTACGAGGAGGGGGTTCGGGTTCTCCTCACCCCTTACCGGGTGCATCCGGACCTTGGCCGCTTCAAGACCGGAAACTACCTGCCCTACCGCCTGGCCCAGAAGGAAGCGGAAGGACAGGGAGCCTTTGAAGGGCTTTTGCAGGACAGCGAGGGGTACGTGGTGGATGGAAGCCGCACCAGCCCCCTTCTTTACCGGGAGGGAGCGCTCTTCCTGCTGGAGGGGGGCCTCGAGGGCATCACCCGGGAAAAGGTGGCCCGGGTAGCCCGGGAGATGGGCCTTCGGGTGGAGCGGGCGCGGCTTTACCCCTGGGAGCTTCCCCTGGCTGCGCCCCCTCCTCTTCCCCCCCACCAGGCCCTGCGCCGCCGGGGAGGAGAGCGGGAGGGAGCGAAGGGGGTGTTGTTCCTGGCGGGAAGCGGGGTGGGGCTTTTGCCCGTGGGGCCGGCCCCCAAGGAGCTCCTTCCCCTGGTGGAGCGCTTCCTTCCCGCCTGCTATACTGAATAGCGGTACCTCCAGCCCATGGCCATGGGCTGGTGCCCTTTTTACACGGAGGGAAGGAATGAAGAAGCCGGTTTACCTCACCCCAGAAGGCTTTAGGCGCCTTCAGGAGGAGCTGCATCACCTGAAGACCACCAAGCGGCAGGAGATTTCCGCCGACTTTGAACAGGCCCTGGAGGAAGGGGATTTAAGGGAGAACGCCGGTTACGACGAGGCGCGCCGGGCCATGTGGCAGAACGAGGCCCGCATCGCCCAGCTGGAAGACCTCTTGGCCCGGGCGGTGGTGGTGGAGGGGAATGGTTCCTACGACCAGGTGGCCCTGGGCTGCCAGGTGGAGCTGGAAACCGAATCCGGGGAAAGGCTTTCGTTGGCCATCGTGGGTAGCCACGAGGCGGATATCTTCAGCGGCAAGATCTCGGACGAGTCCCCCCTTGGCCAGGCCCTTTTGGGTAAGAAGGTGGGGGACGTGGTGGAGATAAGGGGCAAGAAGGGAGCCCAGGTCTACACCATCCTGGAGATCAAGCCCCTATAGTTCGGCGGTGAGCCCAGGTGTGGCCTTGAGGGGGCCTAGGGCCTCTTCCGCATGGTGTTTCAAGGCGAGGAATAGCCTTTCCAGGGGAGCCTCTTCCAGATAGGGAAGGGCCTCGCTACCCGGAAGATGGAGGATGGCCCTGAGGGCCTCCACGCCCTTTTCCCCCAGGTAGATGCCCTCCTCCCCGTACGGGCCGGACCCGTGAACCAGGCGGCCTGCCTTCAGGTATAGGCCAGGCCCCAGAAGGTTTGGGCTTAAGCCCCCCGCCTTCACCACCCGCCATCCCGCCCATACCAGGGGCAGAAGGGGCCTGGGGTGCTTGGCGATGCCCCTCAGGCCGGAGATGAAGACCGGGTAAATCCTGGGGGCGGCTTCCGGGGAGGCCAGGCGGTAGGAGAGCTCCGCCAGAAAAGAGGCCAGAAGGAAGCGCCTGGGTTCCTCCAGGCCGTGTAGCCTTCCGAGGAGCTCCGCCTGGGTAAGGGTGGGAAGGCCCTCCCCCTTGGTGTAAAGCTGGAAGCGCACGTGGTGAAACAGGGAGAGCCTGCCCGAGCGCCCCGAAGGGCGCACCCCCTTGCGGGCCACGGCCTCGAGGCTTCCTTTGGGAGTGAGGAACCGCAAAAGGAGGTCCCCTTGAAGCAGGGCCTTCCGGCCCACCACAATGCCTTCCTCCAGGCGGTACCGCTCCACCATTCCAGTGTATGCTGAGAGTATGGAACGGAGCCTGCGCGACATCCTGGAATGGGTGGTTTTGGGCCTCTTGGTGGTGGTGGGGGTGCTTTTGGCCCTCTGGGTGGGGGGATGGGTCTTCACCTTCTTGGGCCGGGTGCTTCTGGCCCTTTCCGGCCTCATCTGGGAGCTTCTGCGGTTCGCCATCCCCTTGCTGATCCTGGCGGCCATCGGCTACGGGGTGGTTTATCTATTGCAGAAGCGCACTGCATAGGCTAGCGGCTCGAGGAAAGCCTGGGGATAACCTGGAATAAGTGCCCAGCCCCCGTTGGAGGGGCTGGGCTTATCCTTAGGGTGTTTCATACCCTTGACGGAGGAGATGTGGGGGGTGTACGCTTTCCCCCAATAGAAGGGAGGGAGCATGGACCGCAGGTTTCTGCTGAGGTTAGGAGCTTTTCTGGGGGCGGGTTCCCTGCTGGGGGCCCGGGCCAACGAGCGGGTGGCCTACAAGGACTTCAAGAAGGAAACCCCGGTGGCCGTGGTTTACCACCTGGACTTCGGGGATCCCAACCGCTTTGGACAGATGCTGACCAACATCAGCAACCACCTGTCCGTGTACGACAACGATCCCTTCAAGATCAAGATCGTGGTGGTGGCCCATGGTGCCGGGGTGCAGTTTTTCCTCAAGGATCTTGAGGGTACCCCCTGGGCCTCGGCCCAGTACGACCGGGAGGCCCTGTTCAGCCGGGTGAAGCAACTTGCCCAGCTTGGAGTGGAGTACTACCTCTGCGAGATCACCTTTAGCCGGAACAACATTCCCAAGGACAAACTTCGTCCGGATGAGTTCCTCAAGTGGGTGCCTTCCGGGGTGGGGGCTTTGGGAGAACTTCAGGCCAAGGGGTACGCGTACATCAAGGTAGGCTGAACCTGAAAGGACCCGCATGGGTGCGTATAATGCCCCCATGCGGGTTCTCTTCATCGGCGACGTGATGGCCGAGCCCGGCCTGAGGGCGGTGAGCCTCCACCTGCCGGACATCCGGGACCAGTACGACCTGGTCATAGCCAACGGGGAGAACGCCGCCCGGGGTAAGGGTCTGGACCGGCGTTCCTACCGCCTCCTACGCGAGGCGGGGGTGGACCTGGTGTCCCTGGGAAACCACGCTTGGGATCACAAGGAGGTCTACGAGCTCTTGGAACGGGAGCCCGTGGTGCGGGCCCTCAACTACCCTCCTGGCACCCCCGGGTGGGGGTGGTGGCGGCTTAGCGCAGGTGGGGAGAGCCTTCTCTTCGTGCAGGTGATGGGCCGGATCTTCATGGATCCCCTGGACGATCCCTTCCGCGCCCTGGATGCCCTTTTAGCCCAGGAGAAGGCGGATTACATCCTGGTGGAGGTGCATGCCGAGGCCACCAGCGAGAAGATGGCCCTGGCCCACTACCTGGATGGGCGGGTCACGGCCGTGCTGGGCACCCACACCCATGTGCCCACCCTGGATGCCATGCGCCTGCCGAAGGGCACCCTGTACCAGACCGACGTGGGCATGACCGGCACGTATGCATCCATCATCGGCGGGGAGGTGGAGACCTTCCTGGCCCGCTTCCTTACGGGTAGGCCCCAGCCTTTTCGGGCTGCCCAGGGAAGGGCGCGCTTCCACGCCACCGAGCTGGTTTTGGAGGGCGGCAAAGGGGTTTCCATAGGCCCTTACGTGTGGGAGGAGCCGTGAAGCCTGCGAAGGAGGATACCTTTGACCTATTGCGGGCGGAGGTGGACCTTTTAGGCCGCCTTCTGGGCGAGGCCATCCGGGCGGTTTCGGGGGAGCGTTTTTTCGCCTTGGTGGAGGAGGTGCGCCTCCTATCCAAGGCCCGACGACAGGGGGACGAAGGAGCGAGGGCCACCCTTTTGAAGCGGGTGGAGGGGCTTTCCCTCGAGGAGGCCGAGGCCCTGGTGCGGGCTTTTACCCATTACTTCCACCTGGTAAACCTGGCGGAGGAGAGGCACCGGGTGCGGGTGAACCGCCTTAGGGCCCAGGCGGAAACCCCGGAGAACCCGAGGCCCGAGGGCTTCTTGGCCCTGGCCAGGGCGTTGAAGGAAAGGGGGCTTTCCCTGGAAGAGGTGGAGGCCCACCTGAACCGCCTGGAGCTATGGCTCACCTTTACTGCCCATCCTACAGAGACCCGCAGGCGGACCCTAAGGCACCATCTGGAAAAGTTACAGGAGGAGCTGGAGGCCCAAGACCGTTCCCGCTTGGCGGCCAGGGTGGCCCTGCTCTACGCCACCGAGGAGGTGCCCAAGGCCAGGCCCACGGTGGAGGACGAGATCAAGGGCGGGCTCTACTACCTGCCCACCACCCTCTGGCAGGCGGTACCCCGGGTGGTGGAGGGCCTCGAGGCCGCCCTGGAGAAGGTCTATGGCAGGCGTCCCCGCCTGAAGAGCCCGGTGCGCTTCAGGAGCTGGATCGGGGGGGACCGGGATGGCAACCCCTTCGTCACCCCTGAGGTGACCGCCTTTGCCGCCCGATATGCCCGCCAGGTGGCCCGGGAGCGGTTTTTGCTGGAACTGGAAAACCTGGTGCGGGACCTTTCCCTTTCCGAAACTAAAGTTCCCGTGCCCAGGGGGGTGCGGGAGGGAGGGGAGGGAACGGAGCGCTTCCCCGGGGAGCCCTACCGGCGGTTCTTCGCCAGGCTTTATGCCCGCCTGGAGAAGGGTGAGGCGAGCACGGAGGAGCTTTTGCGAGCCCTGAGGGTGGCGGAGGAGGGCCTGGCCTCCGTGGGCCTGGAACAGGTGGCGGCCTCCTTCCTCTGTCCCCTCGAGGCCCGCCTTTTCGCCTTCGGCCTGGAGCTTGCGCCCTTGGACCTGAGGGAGGAGTCCGGGAAACTCCTGGAGGCAGCGGCGGAACTCCTCAGGGTTGGGGGGGTCCACCCCGATTTCCTTTCCTTGCCCCCCGAGGCCCAGGAGGCCCTCCTCACCGAGGAGCTGAGAAGCGCCCGTCCTCTTTTGCCCGTGGGCCATGAGCCCCAGGGGGAGGCCCTGCGGGTGGCGTTGGGGGCCTTTCGGGCCTGGTGGGACAAGGGGGCCCACGTGGTGTCCATGACCCACCACCCCGGGGATCTCCTTGCCGTGTTCCTTCTCGCCCGGGAGGTGGGGCTTTACCGGCCGGGAGCCCCTTTGCCCCTGGATGTGGTGCCCCTCTTCGAGACCCTCGAGGACCTCCACCGGGCCCCGGAGGTGCTCACCCGCCTTCTGCAAAACCCCGTCTTCCTGGCCCACGCCCGGGGCCGGGGCGGGGTGGAGATCATGATCGGCTACTCCGACTCCAATAAGGATGCTGGCTTCCTGGCTGCCAACCTGGCCCTTTACGAGGCCCAGGAGGCCTTGGCCAAGGTGGGGCAGAGCTTCGGCCTGCCGGTTTTCTTCTTCCACGGCCGGGGTACCTCCACCGCCCGGGGCGGGGGGCCTGCGGGCCGGGCCATCGCCAGCCTGCCCCCCAGGAGCGTGGGGCACCGCATCCGCCTCACGGAGCAGGGGGAGGCCCTGGCGGACCGCTACAGCCATCCTGAGCTGGCCGTGCGCCACCTGGAGCAACTTCTCTTTCACTTCGCCCAGGCGGCCTTGGGTGAGGGGGTGGAGCCCAGACCTGAGTGGCGGGAGGCTTTGTGGCGGGCAGGGGAGGAGAGCATGCGCCGCTACCGGGCCCTTTTGGCCCAGGAGGGTTTCTTCCCCTTTTTCGAGGCCTTCACCCCCATCCGGGAGATCGGGGAACTCCCGATCGCCAGCCGCCCTGTGTACCGCCACGGCCGGGTGCGGGAGATCCGCGACCTCAGGGCCATTCCCTGGGTGATGGCCTGGACCCAGGTGCGCCTGCTCCTGCCCGGCTGGTACGGGCTTACGGCCTTGGAGGCCTTGCCCCTGGATCTTCTCAGGCGGATGTACCGGGAGTGGCCCTTCTTCGCCACCACCTTGGAGAATGCCGCCATGGCCTTGGCCAAGGCGGACCTGGGGGTGGCGGAGCTTTACCTGCGCCTGGTGCCGGAAAAGCTACACTCCCTCTTCCACAGCCTTGCCCAGGAGTACCAAAGGACGGTGGCGCTTCTGGAAAGCATCTTCCAGGCCCCCCTCCTTCACAACCAAAGGACCTTGGAAAGGCAGATCGCCTTGCGCAACCCCTACGTGGACCCCATCAACTTCGTGCAGGTGGAGCTTCTCCGCCGCTACCGCGCTCCTGGGGGCCGGGAGGATGAGGCCTTGAAGAAGGCCCTTCTCCTCTCCATCCTGGGGGTGGCGGCGGGCCTTAGAAATGCGGGTTAAGATGGAGGCCGATGGAGCTTGGCCAGCATCCTGACCAGCGGGTGGGCGTTTTCGTGGACACCCAGAACCTTTACCACTCCGCTCGGGACTACTACGAGCGCAACGTGAACTTTGAAAGCCTCCTGCGCTTTGCCGTGGGGGGGAGGCGTCTGGTGCGGGCCACCGCCTACGTGGTGGAAAAGGAAGGGGACACCTCCGCCTGGCCCTTCATCTACAAGCTTTCCACCATCGGCTACCGGGTGCGGCGCATGTACCTCACGGTGAAGGAGGTGGGTGAGGGTGGCAAGCCCATCTACGAGGGGAACTGGGACATGGGCATCGCCGCGGACATGGTGAGGCTTATGTCTCACCTGGACGTGGTGGTCCTGGGAAGCGGGGATGGGGACTTTGTGGAGATCCTCGAGGTCCTCATGGAACGGGGCATCCGGGTGGAGGTGATCGCCTTCCGGGAGACCACCGCCCAGAAGCTCATCGATGCCGTGGACCGCTTCGTGCACCTTCCCGATATCCCGAATGCCTTCATGGAGCCCAAGAACACCGAGCGATGAGCCTCGAGGCCTACGACTACTTCCTGCCCGAAGAACTCATCGCCCAGGAGGGGGTGGAACCCCGGGATAGGGCCCGGATGCTGGTGGTCCATAGGGAAGGGCCTTTTCGTGCGGAGCACCGCCAGGTCAGGGACCTTCCCGAATACCTTCGCCCGGGGGATGTGCTGGTGTTTAACGAGAGCAAGGTAATCCCCGCCCGCCTCTTGGCCCAAAGGCCCACGGGGGGAAGGGTGGAGGTGCTTCTGGTGCGGGAACGGACTCCGGGGCTTTGGGAAGCCCTGGTGGGGCCCGGCCGCAAGGCCAAGCCCGGCACCAGGCTCCGCTTTCTATCTCCCCGGGACCTCCGCGTGGTTCCGGACCTCGAGGCGGAGGTGGTGGGGGTGGAGGAGGATGGGGTGCGGCTCCTCCGCTTCCAGGGGGACCTGATGGCCCACCTGGAGGAGGTGGGGGAGGTGCCCCTGCCCCCCTACATCAAGGCCAAAATTCCTCCGGAACGCTACCAGACCGTGTACGCCAGGCGCCCGGGCTCCGTGGCCGCCCCCACCGCTGGGCTTCACTTCACCCCGGAGCTTCTGGCCCGCCTGAGGGGCATGGGGGTGGAGCTCCGCTTCCTGACCCTGCACGTGGGCCCCGGCACCTTCCGCCCGGTGAAGGGGGATCCCGAGGAACACGAGATGCACCCCGAGCCCTACGAAATCCCTGAGGAAACCGCAGAAGCCATCAACCGGGCCAAGAAGGAGGGCCGGAGGGTGGTGGCGGTGGGCACCACCGTGGTCCGGGCCCTGGAGAGCGCCTTCCGGGAAGGGATGGGGGTGGTGCCGGGGATGGGGGAGACCCGGCTTTTCATCCGCCCGCCCTATGCCTTCCAGGTCATAGACGCTCTTTTCACCAACTTCCACCTGCCCCGTTCCACCCTGCTCATGCTGGTGGCCGCCTTCCTGGGCTACGAAAAGACCATGGAGGCGTACCGGCTTGCGGTGGCGGAGCGGTACCGGTTTTACTCTTTGGGGGACGCTATGCTTATCCTCTGAGCAACGCCTTCAGCCAGTCCCTGGCCTCCTGTGGGCCGAGGAGAAGGGGCTTGCGGCTTCGGTGGAACCAGGCGAGGAGTTCTTGGGCTTCCCTTGGGCTTGGCCCTTGCCCCTGGGCCTCGAGGAGGATCTTGTGGTCCCCATCCGCCAGCCACACCATGCCTACCACTTCCCCCTCCACCCGGGTTCCCGGGGAAAGGGGAGGTCCCAGGAAAACCGCATCCACCTCTTCCCCGTCGGCGGGGTTGACGAGGCCAGGGATGAGGCCATAGTTCACCGGCGCCGGTTGGTCCATGGCCACCAGGGCCAGGTGCCCTTCCTTCCAGGCATAGCGGAAGGGGCTCCCCTTGCTCCACTCCACCACCATGCGAAGCCGCGTCATCCCAGATCCAAGAGAAGCCGGGCCACCGAGAGGTAGATGAGGAGGCCCGAGATATCGGAAAGGGTGGCTACCAGGGGATTGGAAACCAAGGCCGGGTCCACGCCAAGGCGCCTTAACACCACGGGGAGCATGGCCCCCACCAGGTTGGCGAAGAGCACCAGGAGGAAAAGGGCCAAGCCCACCGCCGGGGCCAAGGCGGCGTGCCCGTCCAGAAAAACCTTACCCAGGAGTAAAGCGGCCAGGGTGAGGCCGAGAAGGCTACCCACCAGGGTTTCCTTGGCCATTACCCGGCGCCAGTCCCTGAGGTCTAGGTCCCGGGTGGCCAGGGCCCGGATGATGAGGGTGGCGGACTGGTTGCCGGTATTGCCCCCCGTGCCCAGGAGTACGGGGACATAGAAGGCCAAGGCGGTGGCGGCCTCCAGGAGGCTTTCAAACCCCTGGAGGATGGAACTGGTCACCATGCCCGTGAGGATGAGGATCACCAGCCAGCGGACCCGGGCCATCCAGAGGGCGATGGGGGAGGCTTGGCTGTACACCAGGTCCGGCACGTCCACCGCCGCTAAGCGGTGGATGTCCTCGGTGGCTTCCTCTTCTAAAACGTCCAGCACGTCGTCCACCGTGACGATACCCACCAGCACCCCGTCCTCGTCCACCACAGGCAAGACGGTGAAGTCGTAGTCGGCCATGAGGCGGGCTACCTCTTCCTGGTCGGTGTCCGTGCGGGCGAAGACCACCTTGGGGTTCATGATCTCCGCCACCTTGGTCTTCGGGTCGGCCACGATGAGGTCCCTCAAGGACAAGACCCCCTTGAGGCGGCCCGCCTCGTCCACCACGTAAATGTAGTAAATGGTTTCCGCATCGGGGGCGGCCCGGCGCAGGAAGCGGATGACCTCCTCCACGGTCATGCCCTCCCGCACCGCCACGTACTCGGGGGTCATGAGGCCGCCTGCCTCGTCCTCCTCGTACTGGGTGAGTTCCTCCACCTCGGCCCGGGTCTCGGGGTCCAGGGCCTCCTTAAGGCGGCGGGCTAGGTCGGGGTCTTCCTCCTCCACCGCCTGGAGGGCGTCGGCCAGGTCGTCCAGGGAGAGCTCCTCCAAGAGCTCCCGCACCCGCCAGGGGGGAAGGGTCTTCAAGTACTCCGCCTGCTCCTCCGCAGGGAGGTTGGCGAAGACCTCCGCGGCCCGGTCCTTGGGAAGGAGGGTGAGGACCACATAGCGGTGCTCCCCCTCGAGGTCATCCCACACGGCCAAAAGGTCCTGGGGATGGGTTTCCTCCAGGAGCCTCTGTAGCTTCAGGGTGTCGCCTTCTTGCAGGGCTTGGCGCAGAGGGGAAAGGGTCGTCTCCACAGGCGGCCTCCTTTCACCCGAAGGCCGCCTGCTGGGCGGCCTTCAGGGCCTAGGACTCGAGGGCAAAGCCCCTAGCATACCTTCCTTAGCCTAGGGTTCCCGGTCGGGGCCGTCAACCGTGCCCACTAGAAATGTGGGAAAAATTGAGGTTGACACGCTCAAGGGGTCTGGCCTATTCTAAAGCCCGGCCTGGCGGCCGGGAGGCTCATGTTTGCGAAGCTGGCGGGAAGACTGCAGGAGGCCATAGACCGCTTAAGGGGACGGGGCCGTATCACCGAGGAGGACCTGAAGGCCACCCTCAGGGAGATCCGTCGGGCCCTGATGGACGCCGACGTGAACCTGGAGGTGGCGAGGGCCTTTGTGGAAAGCGTCCGGGAGAAGGCCCTGGGCCAGAAGGTCCTGGAAAGCCTTACCCCGGCCGAGGTGGTGCTGGCCACGGTCTACGAGGCCCTGAAGGAGGCCTTGGGCGGGGAACCCCGCTTCCCCACCCTGAAGAACCAGAACCTGTGGTTCCTGGTGGGCCTCCAGGGCTCCGGGAAAACCACCACCGCGGCCAAGCTGGCCCTTTTCTACAAGGGGAAGGGAAGGAGGCCCCTGCTGGTGGCGGCCGACACCCAGCGCCCGGCAGCCCGGGAGCAGCTTCGCATCCTGGGGGAAAAGATCGGGGTCCCGGTCCTGGAGGTGCAGGATGGGGAGAGCCCCGAGTCCATCCGCCGTAGGGTGGAGGAGAGGGCCAGGCAGGAGGTTCGCGACCTCATCCTGGTGGACACCGCCGGGCGCCTGCAGATCGACGAGCCCTTGATGGCGGAGCTTGCCCGCCTCAAGGAGGCCATGAACCCTGACGAGGTGCTCCTGGTCCTGGATGCCATGACGGGCCAGGAGGCCCTTTCGGTGGCCAAGGCCTTCGACGAGCGGGTGGGGGTCACGGGGCTCATCCTCACCAAGCTGGATGGGGATGCCCGGGGTGGGGCGGCCCTCTCCGCCCGGCACGTGACGGGGAAGCCCATCTACTTCGCCGGGGTTTCCGAGCGCCCCGAGGGCCTGGAACCCTTCTACCCCGACCGGCTGGCGAGCCGGATCCTGGGCATGGGGGATGTGGCCACCCTGGCGGAGAAGGTTCGGGCTGCGGGCCTCGAGGCCGAAACCCCCAAGTCCGCCAAGGAGCTCACCCTGGAGGACTTCCTCAAGCAGATGCAGAACTTGAAGCGCCTGGGCTCCTTCTCGGAGATCCTCGCCATGCTTCCCGGGGTGGGTAAGGCCTTGCCCGCTGGGGTCCAGGTGGACGATAAGGCCATCAAGCGCCTGGAGGCCATCGTTCTTTCCATGACCCCCGAGGAGCGAAAGGACCCCCGCATCCTAAACGCCTCCCGGCGCAAGCGCATCGCCAGGGGAAGCGGCACCAGCGTGCAGGAGATCAACCGCTTCATCAAGGCCTTCGAGGAAACCAAGGCCCTAATGAAGTCCCTGGAGAAGAACAAGGGCCGGGGACTCATGGGAATGTTCAGGAGGTAGGAAAGAATGGTAAAGATCCGACTTTCTCGTTTCGGCTCCAAGCACAACCCTCACTACCGCATCGTGGTCACCGATAGCCGCAGAAAGCGCGACGGCGCCTACATCGAAAAGATCGGGTACTACGATCCCCGCAAGACCACTCCCGAGTGGCTGAAGGTGGACGTGGAGCGGGCCAAGTACTGGCTTTCCGTGGGGGCCCAGCCCACGGACACCGCCCGGAGGCTTCTCCGGCAGGCGGGGGTTTTCCGGAAGGAAGGCTAGGGGTTAGGGCCCCTGAGGGCGCCGGTGGGTGTACCCACCCGGCGCCTTTGCCTTAACATGGGGCCATGAAGGACTTGGTGGAGTATTTGGCCAAGAGTGTGGTGGACCAGCCGGAGCGGGTCCGGGTGCAGGAAAGGCGTACCCGGGAAGGTCCCCTTTACGTGGTGGAGGTGGCCCCTGAGGATAAGGGCCGGCTCATCGGCAAGCAGGGCCGGGTCATCGAGTCCATCCGTACCCTGGTGCGAGCCTACGCCAAGCGCAAGGTGGGGGTGGAGGTGCGCTAGGCCCGCGGGGCTTTGGCATAATGGATTAGGGATGCGCCTGGTGGAGATCGGTCGGTTCGGTGCCCCCTATGCCCTGCGCGGGGGTCTGAAGTTCCGGGGTGAGCCGGTGGTGGCTCACCTGGAGCGGGTCTACGTGGAGGGGCATGGCTGGCGGGCGGTGGAGGATCTCTACCAGGTGGGGGATGACCTGGTGGTTCACCTGGCAGGGGTTTCCAGCCGGGAGCTGGCCGAGCCCTTGGTGGGCCTCCGGGTGTATGCCGAGGTGGAGGAACTTCCCCCCCTCGAGGAGGGCCGGTACTACTACTTTGCCCTGATTGGCCTACCCGTTTACGTGGGGGGCTTGAAGATGGGGGAGGTGGTGGACATCCTGGACGCAGGAGCCCAGGATGTCCTGGTGATCAAGGGCGTGGGGGAAAGGCTTCGCGACCAGACGGAGCGCCTGGTACCCCTGCAGGCGCCCTACGTGCGGGTGGAGGAGGAGGGCATCCACGTGGAGCCCATCCCCGGCCTCTTTGACTGAATGCGCTACACTATCCTCACCCTTTTCCCCGGCCTCATACGCCCCTGGCTTTCGGAATCCCTCCTGAAGAAGGCCCAGGAGCGGGCTCTCATCCAGGTGGAGGTGGTGGACCTCAGGGCCTATGGCCTGGGGCGGCACCGCACCGTGGACGACACCCCCTATGGCGGCGGGGCGGGGATGGTGATCCGCCCGGATGTGGCGGTGGCCGCCTTGGAGGCCGTTCTACCTGCGGATGAGGTGATCCTCCTTTCCCCGGCGGGGGAACCCTTCACCCAACGGGTGGCGGAGGAGCTGGCCCAAAGGGATCACCTGGTCCTTCTTTCCGGGCGGTACGAGGGGTTTGACGCCCGGGTGGAGGCCTTTGTGACCCGCTCCCTTTCCATTGGGGATTACGTGCTCATGGGGGGGGAGGTGGCGGCCTTGGCGGTGCTGGAGGCCACCGCCCGGCTTGTTCCCGGGGTGATCGGGGATCCGGAAAGTCACCGGAGGGATTCCTTTGTCCGCGGGCTCCTGGACCACCCCCACTACACCCGCCCCCCGGAGTTCCGCGGGCTTCGGGTGCCGGAGGTTCTCCTTTCGGGGAACCACCCGGAGGTGGACCGGTGGCGCAGGCAGGAAGCCCTGAGGAAGACCCTTGCCGTGAGGCCGGAGCTGGTGCGGGAGGCCAGGCTCGGGCCCCTCGAGGTGGCCTGGCTTGCGGAAATGGACCGCGAGGGCTAGACTTAGGTCTGTTGCCCATGAACCCCTCGGGGTTCCTCTGGGAGGGAGGAGAACATGAACCGAGGAGCGCTGCTTAAGGTAGTAGAGGCCAAGTATACCCGCACCGATCTCCCGGAGTTCCGGCCCGGCGACACCGTGCGGGTGGCCTACCGGGTAAAGGAAGGCAACCGCACCCGGGTGCAGAACTTTGAGGGCATCGTCATCAAGATCAAGCGGAACGGGTACAACACCAGCTTCACCGTGCGCAAGGTGAGCTACGGCGTGGGGGTGGAGCGCATCTTCCCCCTGAACTCCCCCCTCATCGAGAAGATCGAGATCGTCCAGCGGGGCCGGGCCCGGCGGGCCAAGCTCTACTTCATCCGCGAGCTTTCCGAAAGGGAGATCCGCCGCAAGCTCCGCGCCGACCGCAAGCGCATCGGCCAGGACCAGGAAAGGGCCCGGGTGGCCAAGGAGGAGGCGGAAGCTGCCCAGGGCGCTACAGAGGCGGCTTCCGAAGGGGAACCCTCCGCCGAGTAAACGGGGGGCTATGGGAAGGGTGGGTTTGCCCGCCCTTCCTTATTTCTTCGCCAGGAATCCCAGGGACCTTGCCTTTTCCAGGGCTTCCACCCGGTTTCGGGCCAGGAGCTTGCCGTAGAGGCTTTCCAGATGGTCCTTCACCGTGTCCGGGGAAAGGCCCAGGGCCTTGGCCATCTCCTTCACGGAAAGGCCCTGGGCCAGGAGGCGGAGGACTTCCTCCTCCCTCGAGGTGAGGCTGGGCAGGTCGGGGGGCTTCAGTTTTTCCTCCCCCTGGGCCACGCGGAGAAGGCGCCTTTTGAGCTCGGGAGCGGAGAGCTCCTTGGAAAAGTAGGCGTCAGCCCCGGCCAAAAACGCTTCCCGCACCAGGGCGGGCTCCTGGTAGGTGGTGAGGAGGGCGATGAGGCCGGAATACCCCTTCTTCCGGAGCATACGGGTGCACTCTAGCCCATCCAATACGGGCATCCTCAGGTCCAAGAGAACCGCTTCCGGGTTCAGGGCCAGGGTCTTTTCCAAGGCCTCCTTCCCATCCTGGGCCTCGGCCACCACCACGAGCCCTTCCCCCTCGAGGCCCGCCCTAAGCCCCAGGCGGAAGAGGGGGTGGTCGTCGGCGATCAGCACGCGGAGGCGGGATCCAGGGTTGCCCATCCTGGCCTTTAGCATAGGCCTGCGGTGTGAAAACGAGGCCAAAGCCTATACTTAGGCTATGCCCTTGACCCTGAACGACCTTGCCGCCCTTCCCGGCCGGGCGTCGGAGGCCATGCTCCGCGAGGAGGTGGAGGAAACCGGGCTGGCTCCCGAGACCATCCTGGATAAGCTTCGGGAGCGCCTTGGCATCATGCGGGATTCCATCCGGAGGGGTCTCGCCTCGGATGCCCCCAGCGTGGCGGGAATGGTGGGGAAGAATGCCAAGACCTTGTGGGAAGCCCCGGATCCCTTGCGGGATCCGCTTTTAAAGCGGGTTCAGGCCTACGCCATGGCGGTCAACGAGGAGAATGCCCGCATGGGCCGGATTGTGGCGGCTCCCACGGCGGGTAGCGCCGGGACGCTTCCCGGGGCCTTGCTGGGGGTGGCGGATCACCTGGGCATCCCCGATGAGGACCTCCTCATGCCCATGGTCCTGGCCGCCGGGGTGGCCAAGGTCATCAACCGCCAGATCTACATCGCCGGGGCCAGCGGGGGGTGCCAGGCGGAAATCGGTTCCTCGGCGGCCATGGCGGCGGCCGCCGTTACCGAGCTTCTCGGGGGGAGTGCGGAGGCCTCTGCCCATGCGGCGGCCTTGGCCCTGCAGAACACCCTGGGTTTGGTTTGCGATCCCGTGGGGGGGTTTGTGGAGGTGCCTTGCGTGATGCGCAATGGTTTTTATGCGGTGCATGCGGTGAGCGCCGCCTCCATGGCCCTGGCAGGGATAAGGAGCGTGATCCCCCCCGACGAGGTGATCCTGGCCATGGCGGGCATCGGCCGCCTCCTGCCCTTGGAGCTCAAGGAAACAGGCCTGGGGGGATTGGCGGACACCCCCACGGGGCGTCGGCTGGCCGCCCAGGCCCTGGGGGAGGCTTCCGAGGATTGAGCTATTCCTCCCCTTTGGCTACCGGAACCCCCACCAGGTTGCCCCACTCCGTCCAGGAGCCGTCGTAGTTCTTCACGTGGGGGTAGCCGAGGAGGTACTTGAGGACAAACCAGGAGTGGCTGGAGCGCTCGGCGATGCGGCAGTAGACCACCACATCCTTATCCGGGGTGATGCCCAAGGACTGGTAAAGAGCCTGAAGTTCTTCTGCCGTTTGGAAGGTGCCATCGGGGTTCACCGCCTTGGCCCAGGGGATGTTTTTGGCCCCTGGGATGTGGCCGGCCCGTAGGGCTCCTTCCTGAGGGTAGTTGGGCATGTGGGTGAGCTCCCCCCGGTACTCCTCGGGGCTCCGCACGTCCACTAGGGCACCCCTGCCCTCCTTAACCTTGAGGATGTGCTTGAGGACCTCATCCCGGTAGGCGCGGATGGACTCGTCCCGGTAGGGTACCCGGTAGCTCCCCTTGGGGTAGGTGGGCACCTCGGTGGTCAGGGGACGACCTTCCTCCACCCACTTTTGCCGCCCCCCGTTCATGAGGCGCACGTCCTGGTGGCCGTTATATTTGAAAAACCAGAAGGCATAGGCGGCCCACCAGTTGTTCTTGTCCCCGTAAAGGACCACGGTGGTGTCGTTGGAGATTCCAAGCCGTTCCATGAGGTTGGCGAACCCTTCCTCGTCCACAAAGTCCCGCACCACCGGATCCCAGAAATCCCGTTGCCAGTCCACCTTTTGTGCCCCGGGAATATGGCCGGTTTCGTAGAGCAGGATGTCCTCGTCCACCTCGAGGATCCTCACCTTGGGATCCTCCAGGTGCTCCTGGACCCAGTCCGTGCTCACCAGAACCTCGGGATGCGCGTAACCCATACCTCACCTCCCGCCCACAAGATACCCTTGAGCGAGTGAGAGTAAAGGGGGTCTATGCACATTCCCGTCCCGATCCTTGCCAGAAAGGGCTGAGTCTGGTATAAAGGGAACCGCGGGGAGTAGCCGCCCCTTGTGGGGCCAGCCGGTCGTCAGTACGGGAGCAATCCCCGGTCGGCTGGGGCGCCTAAGGGCGCATGGCGAGACCACCTGTATGGGTGGCCTCGGTTTTTGCTACTCTTCGGAAGGAGGTGGACGGGAATGGACATACTGGCGCTCTTGCTCATGGGGTTGGTCTTCGTGGCCAGCCTGCTGATTCAAGGAGGTCTCCAGGCTACCTTCGCCCGATTCAGCCGGGTGGCCAACAGCCGGGGGCTTACGGGGGCTGAGGTGGCCCGGGCCATCCTGGATGCCCATGGCCTCACCCACGTCCGGGTGGAGCCGGTGCCCGGGGCCCTCACGGACCACTACGACCCCCACGCCAAGACGGTGCGGCTTTCCGAGCCTAACTACGCCTCGCCCAGCCTGGCGGCCCTGGCGGTGGCCGCCCACGAGGTGGGGCATGCGGTCCAGGATGCCCATGGCTACACCTGGCTCCGGGTGCGGGCCAGCCTGTGGCCGGCGGCCAGCCTGGGCACCAACCTAGGTCCAATCCTGGTGGTGGGCGGGTTGATGCTGGGGGCCATCGGTTTGGCCAAGCTCGGGCTTTACCTCTACCTGGCGGTGGCCCTATTCCAGCTGGTGACCCTCCCCGTGGAGTTCGACGCCTCCAGGCGGGCCCTGGAGTTCCTGCGGCGCATGGGCTTCCTCTCCCAGCAGGAGATGTCCCCTGCCCGGCAGGTGCTCACCTGGGCAGCCCTCACCTACGTGGCTGCCTTGGCCAGCTCCTTGGCCACCATCCTCTACTACGCCAGCCTCCTCATGGGGCGGAGGGAGGAGTAGATGCCCCTTCTCCTTTGCCCAAGCTGCCAGGTGGGCATGAAGGAGGTGGAAAGGCGGGGGGTCCTCATCGACGTCTGCCCCCAGTGCGGGGGGGTGTGGCTGGATAGGGGGGAGCTGGAAAAACTCCTGGCGGAAGCCAAGGAGGTGGAGCGGGCCTACGAGGGGGAGCGGGAGGCGTACTACCGAAAGGAGGGGAAGCCTTACCGCAAGAAAAAGGGCTTCCTGGAGGTGTTTGACCTCTTCGATTAGGCTTTAAGGAAAACCCCCCCGGGGAGGGTCCCCGGGGGGTTGGGGTTTACCTACTCCGCCTTCTTAAGGCGCAGATACCAGCGCTTGTACTCCGTGTACTCGGCCTTCCTGGCCTCGTCGGCCTTGACCTCGTCCAGGGTGGCTGGGGGCTTCACGATGGCGGGCTCACCCGGCTGCCAGTCAGCGGGGGTGTTCAAGCCGGTGCGGTCGGTGAACTGTAGGGCCCGGATGAAGCGCAGGATCTCGTCGATGTTGCGGCCAGTGGTGAGGGGATAGTAGAGCATGCCCCGGAGGATGCCGTTGGGGTCGATGATGAACACCGCCCGCACCGCAGCGGTTTCGCTGGCGGCAGGGTGGATCATGCCGTAGAGCTTGGACACCTTCATGTCCAGGTCGGCGATGACCGGGAAGTTGATGGCGATCCCGGACATCTCCTCGAGGTCCTTAAGCCAGGCTAGGTGGGAGTAGATGGAGTCAATGGAAAGGCCCACCAGCTGGACTCCCAGTTCTTCAAACTCCTTTTGACGCCGGGCGAAGGCCAGGAACTCCGTGGAGCAGACCGGGGTGAAGTCGGCGGGGTGGCTGAAGAGCACCACCCATTTGCCCTTGAGGTCGGATAGCCGAAGCTCTCCAGCTGTGGTCTTGGCCACAAAATCCGGGGCAGGTTCGTTTAAACGGGGTAGGGTAACGGTTCCTTCCATCCTTTACCTCCTCGGCTGATGCGCCAGCCGAAGGCCACTATACCCTAATGGGGTATCAGATGCAAGTGATTTTCGTTAGCGATTATCCCCTGAGCCCCCCAGTTTCCCCCGTTCCAGGCGGGAGCGGAGCTTGGCCAGGTTGCCTTGAGCCACCTCCTCCAGGCCCACCCCCAGGTCGGTGGCCAGCTGGGCCACATACCAAAGCACATCCCCGAGCTCAGCCACCAGATCCTCCCGGGTAGCCTGGCTGAGGTTTCCTCCATGGTCCCGGAGGATTTTCTTTACCTTGTTGGCCAGTTCCCCGGCTTCCCCCGCCAGGCCGAGGGTGGGGTAAAGAAGCCGGTAGGCTTCGGGGTAAAGGGCGGTTTTCTTGGCTTCCTGCTGGTATTCATTTAGGGTCATAGGCAGCCTCCTTGCGGATGGAGAACACCCGGCTCACGCCCCCTTGGGCGGTGACCCCATAGAGGGCGTGGCAGGCTTCCATGGTGCGCTTCTGATGGGTGACCAGGATGAACTGCTTGCCGGAGTTGAGGAAGCGGGTGAAGCGGACGAGGTTGGCCTCGTCAAGGGCGGCGTCCACCTCGTCCAGCACGGCCAAGGGTAAGCCGCCCTGGAGTTCGCCCAGGGAGAAGAGGAAGGCGAGGGCCCCCAGGGTCTTTTCCCCCAGGGAGAGGAGGCGGAGGTCCTGGGTGCGCTTTCCCGCCGGGATCACCACCAGCTTTAGCCCCCGCCCTTCCCGCCTGACCTCGGCCCGGGCTCCGAGGAGGGCTAGGGCGTATTTCTGAAAAGCGCTTTCGAAAACCTGGTAGCTCTCCTTCAGCCTCTCCCCGTAGGCTTTTTCCACAGCCTTGGCCTCGGCCTCGAGGCGAAGGAGGGCTTCCGTGGCGTCCTGCACCTCTTTGATCTGGGCCTCGAGGTGGGCTTCCAACTCCATTAGCTCTCTTTCCGCAAGGGCGTTTACGGGTCCTAAGGCTGCCCGTTCCCGTTCTACCTGGGCTAGCCTGGCCTGGAGGGCCCTGGGGGTGCCGGGCAGGCGGTCTAGCGGGGGGAAGGAGGCCCTCTCCCGGCCCAGTTCCTCCAGGAGGGCTTCCCTGCGGGCCAGGAGCAGGCGGAGGTTTTCCCGCTCGCTCAAGAGGGCGTTGGCCCGGGTAAGGGCCCGGGTTTGCTGGTCCTCAAGGTCTGTCCTTTCCGCCCGCACGGCCTTAAGGTGTTCCTCTAGCTCCTGGGCCTTGGCCAGAAGGGGCTGGGTGGCGGCGAGTTTGGCCTTCAGTTCCTCCATCCTGGCCTGGATGCGGCGCACTTCCTCCTGGGATGCCGCCCAAGCCTCCCGGGCCTGGGAGAGGAGGCGCCAGCGCTCGTGGGCCTCTGCCTGGGCCAGGATTCCCTCCAGCTCCTCTTTTTCCTTCTCCAAGGCCAGAAGGCGGGCCTCCTCCCAGGTTTCCTGGGGAGGTGTGGAGGGTTGGGGAGGCGGGGCTAGGGGGAAGCGAAGCCTAGCTTGTAGGGCTCCCACCTGGGCCCGGGCTTCCTCCAGGCGGCGGTAGGGGGGTAAGGAGGCCAGGGCTTCCTCTAGGGCTTTGATCTCCCCGGCGAGCTGGTCCTGCTCGGTTTCCAGGTCCTCCAGGCGCCGCCTCAAGAGAAGAGTTTCCCCACCTCCCTTTAGGCGCCCACCGGATAGGGCTCCCAGGCGCTCCAGCACCTCGCCTTCCAGGGTGACCACCCTTTCCCGGCCCAAAGCCTTCCGGTACGCCAGGGCTGCATCCAGGTCGGCGAAGACCAGGGTATCCCCCAGGAGGGCAAGGAGGATTTCCTTCTCCGGTAGGCCGGGGTGCCGGAGCCGGGCCAGGCGAAAGGCAGGTCCCAGGAGGCCGGGCGCAGGAGGGGGAGAGGGGGGAGGTGGCGGGGAGAGAAGGGTTAGGGGCAGGAAGGTGGCCCGGCCCCCTTCCCGTTTCAGGAGGGCGATGGCGGCCTTGGCGGCCTCCTCGTCCTGGGTGAGGACCCAGTGGAGCCGGGGGCCCAGGGCCACCTCCAAGGCCAGCTCCAGCCCCGGCTCGGGCCGGACCAGGTCCGCCACCACCCCCAGCACCCCAGGAAGCTTCCGCACCCTTCGGGGTCCCTCGTGCAGGTCGCTGCCGGCCTCCAGAAGCCGCCTGAGCCGCTCGGCCTCCCTGAGGGCTCCCTGGGCCTGGGCGCGCAGTTCGGCGAGGCGGGTTTCCAACCGCTTCCGTTCGGCCATTTTCCCCTCGAGGTCCCGAAGTTCCTCAAGCCTTTGAGCAAGCTCCTCCTCCAAGCGGGCGCGTTCCGCCAGGGCTTCCTGGTAAGCCTTCAGGCGTTCCTCGTAGCGGGCGGTTTCCGTCAGGTACCGGCGGAAGGTTTCCTCGTGGCGCTTTTTGGCGGCCAGCAGGCGGGCTTCTTCCGCTTTCAAATGCCTCAGCTGGGTGCGGAGCTCCTCGAGGGGCCGGGGGGGAGGGGGTACCGGGGGGCCAGGGTCTTCAGGAGGGGGACGGTCCAGGGCCCTTTGCAGCCGGGCGAGCTCCCTAAGCTCCCGCTCGAAGCCCTCCCGCTCCTTGAGGCGCAGGCGCACCGCTTCCAGCTCTTGGCGCAGGGATTCCTCTTCGCGGGCCAGGGCCAGGCGCCTTTGCTCCAGGGCTTGGCGCTCCTTCTCTAGGGTTTCCTCCTCCCTGGCCAGGGCCTTAAGCCGCTCCTCGGCCCTCGCCATCTCGGCTTGGGCTTCCTCCATGCGGGCTTCCAGGAGGCTTACCTTGAGGGCCAGGGCCTCCAGGTCCAGGGTCTGGGCGTGCTTGGCCCGGTGGGCTTCCCCTCTAAGCCGTTCTGCTTGGGCCTTAAGCTCCTGGAGTCCCCGCTCGCGCTCTTCCAGAAGGCGGCTTGCCTCTTGCAGCTCCTTCTCGGCTATCCGGGCGGCTTCCGCCACCGGCTTTAGTCCAGCAGCCTCCTCAAGGTGGGCCAGCAGGACTTCCTCGGGGGCTTCCAGGAGGGCGGCCACCTCCCCCTGGCCCACGATGGCGTATCCCCCTCGGCCCAGGCCCGTGCCCGCAAGGTGGAGGGCCAGGGCCTTGGCGCTTAAGGGGCGGCCGTTTACGCGAAAGAGGGAGCGGTCCCCTTCGATGCGCCGTTCCACGGTGAGCCTTTCCCTTCCCCGGGAAAGCTCCAGGCGGACCTCTGCCATGGCCTGGGGCGGGCGGCCCTCGCCGCCATGGAAGAGAAAGGTGCCAAGTTCCTGCCCGCGTAGCTCATGGGCGCGGGCCCCGGTCACGAAGCGCAAGGCCTCCACCAAGTTGCTCTTGCCGGAGCCATTGGGCCCGATGATCCCGGTGATGGGATCCGGGAAGTCCAGGGCGGTGCGCTCCGCAAAGGACTTGAACCCCTGGAGGACGAGGCGGTCGATGCGCCAGGTGTCCCTCATGGTAGGCGGAAAGGCTGGCTTAGATCCAGATGGGCTAGGCCCGGCTTCGGTTCTCCCTCCACCAGGAAGCGCACCTCCTGGGCCTGGGGGAAGGTGGAAAGGAGGGTATAGGCCAGGCTGTAGAGGCGCAGGGCTTCCTGGCTGGCATCCAGACCCAGGGCAAAGTCGCCGGGAAGATCCACCACGAAAAGCTTGCCCAGCCGGTAAAGGGCCCGGGGCTTGGGGGCTTGAAGGGCCTCGGCCCAGGTGGCCAGGACCTTGTTTTCCGGGGTATCCCCCGGGGCCAGCTCGAGGGTACGGGTTTCCTTAAGGAGGCCCTGGGGCGGGTTGGGTAGGTAGAGGATCATGGGTAGGCTGCTTGCGCCCGAGGTTTCCTCCGAGGGCAAGGGCAGGGCGGACGGTGCCTGCCATCCCTGGCTTTGCCAGTAGACCCAGGCCCCCAAGGTGAAGAGGACGAGGCCAAGGAGGTTCCAGACGGTCAGGAGTCGGCGCATGGCTACTCCAGATAGGTGCGGATGGCCTGGGCGATGGCCTCCGCCACCTGATTGCGGGCCTCAGGGGTCTTCAACCGTTCCACCCCCACCTCCAGGACCACCCCCGCCCCGGGGATGTCGGTGAGGGCGTAAGGACCCTCTGCCCGGGCCAGCACGATGCCCAGGGCGGAAAAAGCTTTTTCCAGAGCCTCGGCCAGGCGCCGTGGGTCGCCGGCGTAGACCTTTAGCAAGGTGGCCTGCTCTGCCGGGGCCGAGGCCAGGAGGGCCTCGGCGTTTTGGGCTAAGGGGGTGGAGCGGGCCTTGGGCAGGTAGAGGTTCACCGCACCACCCTGGGTGACATGGAGGGAAACCACCACCGAGGCTGCCTGGGCCAGGCTCAAGCGGGCCTCGAGGGGCACGGTTTCATCCCCTTGCCGGGAGAGCCGGGCGTTGGGCAGAAGGGCGGCCACCCGCCTGGCTAGGTCCAGGGTAAGATCCTTCTCCAGAAGCCCCCCTGCTGAGATGCCTGGGTCCTTCCCCCCGTGGCCGGGGTCCAGGAGGACCGTGGGCGTGGGTCTGGTCGGGGGACCCCACTCCAGGGCTACCTGGCCTCCCCCGGGGTAGTAGAGCCTAGTGGGCGGGGTTTCCAGGGTGAGGCGAAGTCCCCGGGCTTCCTGGCTCAGGCCCGCTCCTTCTCCCTGAGCCAGGAGGAAGAGGACACTGCTGCCCTCCACCAGGGCGTTGACCTCCCGGGAGAAGCGAAGGAGGATTTGGCCCGGCTTTCGCTCCACCCCCAAAAGCCTGGCCCAGGGCAGTTGGAGGAGGATGCCCTCCTGGGCCCGGTATTCCAGGCCCAAGGCGTCGCTTAACGGCCGCAAGGGGACGAAGACCTCCTGCCCCCGTTTCCAGGCGGCCCCCCGGGCGGCGGCCTGGGCCTCGTTTTCCACCAGGGGGAAAACCTTGTAGCGGCTTCCCAGGCCCAGGGCCACCTGGCCTTCCCCTTGCCACAGGGCGAGCCCCAGGCCCCGGGCTATCAGGCGCACCTCCCCATAGGACACGCCTCGCCCCCCCGGGTAAAGGGCTTGGCCCACCTCACCCCCCACCAGGAGGGGTCTTGGAGCCTGGGCCAAGGCGGGAAGGAGAACCAGGGCTAGGGCAAAAAACCTCATAGCTCCTCCAGGGCGCGGCGCACGGCCTGCTTCTTGTCGTCTTCCTTCCTTTGATAAGCCTTTTTGCCCCGGGCCAGGCCCAGGAGCACCTTGGCGTACCCCCTTTCATTGAAGTAGATCTTAAGGGGTACCAGGGTGAGGCCCTTCTGTTCCACCCTGCCCCTTAACCGGTTGAGCTCGTGGCGGTGAAGGAGGAGCTTACGCTTTCTCCTGGGGTCCACGTTGGTATAGGATCCCTTTTCATAGGGAGCGATGTAAAGATTTTCCAGGTAAAGCTCGCCGTTTTCAAACTTGGCAAAGCTTCCCGTAAAATCCACCTTACCGGCGCGCAGGGACTTGACCTCGGTTCCCTTTAGGACGATCCCCGCCTCGTAGGTTTCCAGGATCTCGTAGTCGTGTCGTGCCCGGCGGTTCTCCAGCACGGAGGCCATCTTACCAGAGCCGGTAGGCCTCTATCCGGCGGTGGCGGAGGATGGGGTAGCGGGCGCGGTACTCTTCCAGGAAACCCAGGTCCAGGTCCACCACGAGGAGGCCTTCCTCCCACCTCGAGGCCAAAAGGCGCCCATCGGGGGCCACCGCCAGGGAAGGGCTTCCCGTGTCCGCCCGATTGGCGAGGAGGAGGTAAGCCTGGTTCTCCGCCGCCCTCGCCCGAGCTAGGACCGTAAGAAGCTCCTGGTACTCCCCCGGCCAGGCCGAGCCCACCAGAAAAACCTCGGCGCCCATCAGGGCGTAGCTGCGAAAAAGTTCGGGGAAATCCAGGTCATAGCAAAGGGCAAGCCCAAACCTACGTCCCTGGAACTCCCACATTACGGGGCCCTCCCCGGGCTCAACGCCCTCGTCCCCTTCCTCCCCCAGGGCCAGAAAGGGATGCACCTTGTCGTAGAAGGGACCCTGGGGGAAGACGCCAAGCCGGTTCCTGGGGCCTTGGGCCAGGTAGCCCGCCACCACCTTCATGCGGCTTTCCTCGGCCAGGGCCTCGAGGGCTTGGGGAAGGTCTTCTTCCCCTTGCCTCCCCAGGACCAGCTCGGGGAGGAGGAGGGCCAAGGCCCCCTCCCCCCGGGCCTGGTGCACCAGGGGGGCTAGGATCTTTAAAAGCCTAGGTAGGCTTTCCTGCCTTCCAAGGTGCGCCAGGGCCAGCCGCACGTTAGCGCCTTCCCAGGACCTTCCAGGCAGAGGGCAGGACCAAGGCCGCCACCACCGCCTTCACCAGGTCCCCGGGGATGAAGGGGAAAAGCCCCATGGCCAAAAGGGCGCCGGTGCCCGCAAACTTTCCTGCCCCCATGAGCCAGGCGGCAAGCCAGGGAAGCCCCACCAGGTAGAGCAGGGCGTTGCCCGCCAGCATGGCCAAAAGGGTTCCCAGGAAGCTCCGGTCCAGGCCGAACCGCTCCACCAGTAGCCCCACCAAGCCTGCGGCCAAGGGGAAGGCCAGGAGGAAGCCCCCGGTGGGGCCGAGGATCTTGGCCAAGCCTCCTGTACCCCCAGCAAAGACGGGTAGGCCCATGGCTCCTTCCGCCAGGTAGGCCAAGAGGGACAAGAAGCCAAGGCGGCTTCCCAACGCTGCTCCCACCAGGAGGATCGCCAGGGTCTGGCCGGTGATGGGCACGGGGGTGAAGGGCAAAGGAATGCTGATCCGGGCGGCCAGGGCCACCAGGAGGCTACCTGCCAGGATCAGGGCCAGGTCCCGGGCCAGGGTGCGGTGGGGCCAGAGGGTTTTAACCAGGGGTGGATAGGGGAGAACCTCGGTTTTCATCTTCCATACCTCCCGGACCACGCAGGGTGGTCGTCAACAAAAATACGATCTTGAGGTTGACGGGTCAAGGGGGAGGGTTTGCTTAAGGCAAGTGCCGTCAATCACTTATGAGAAAGCCGATATACTGAAGCCATAGCTCTTGACCCCTACGGTAAGGGGGCGAGGAGCCACGTGGGGAGGTAAGCTATGAAGGTAGGCATCAACGGATTCGGCAGAATCGGCCGTCAGGTGTTTCGCATCCTCCACGGGCGAGGGGTGGAGGTAGTCCTTATCAACGACCTTACCGACAACCGGACCCTGGCCCACCTGCTCAAGTACGATTCCATCTACCACCGCTTCCCCGGCGAGGTGGGGTACGATGACGAGAACATTTACGTGGACGGCAAGGCCATCCGGGCCACCGCCATCAAGGATCCCAAGGAGCTTCCTTGGGGAAGCCTGGGTGTGGATGTGGTCATCGAGTCCACGGGGGTGTTCACCGATGCCGACAAGGCCAGGGCCCACCTCGAGGCGGGAGCCAAGAAGGTCATCATCACCGCCCCGGCCAAGGGGGAGGACATCACCATCGTCATGGGGGTGAACCACGAGCAGTACGACCCCGCCCGGCACCACATCATCTCCAACGCCTCCTGCACCACCAACTCCCTGGCCCCGGTGATGAAGGTTTTGGAGGAGGCCTTCGGCGTGGAAAAGGCCCTCATGACCACCGTCCACTCCTACACCAACGACCAGCGGGTCCTGGACCTGCCCCACAAGGACCTGCGCCGGGCGCGGGCGGCGGCCATCAACATCATCCCCACCACCACCGGGGCCGCCAAGGCCACGGCCTTGGTGCTTCCTTCCCTGAAGGGCCGTTTCGACGGAAGTGCTTTGAGGGTGCCCACGGCCACGGGGAGCATCTCCGACATCACCGCCCTTCTCAAGCGGGAGGTGACCGCCGAAGAAGTGAACGCCGCTCTAAAGGCAGCGGCCGGGGGGCCCTTGAAGGGCATCCTGGCCTACACCGAGGATGAGATCGTCCTACAGGATATCGTGATGGATCCCCACTCCTCCATCGTGGATGGCAAGCTCACCAAGGCCCTGGGCAACCTGGTGAAGGTCTTTGCCTGGTACGACAACGAGTGGGGCTACTCCAACCGGGTGGCGGATCTGGTGGGGCTGGTGCTGAAGAAGGGGGTTTAGATGCGCACCCTAAAGGACCTGGACCCCCGGGGGAAGCGCATCCTGGTGCGGGTGGACTACAACGTCCCCATCAAGGAGGGCGTGGTGCAGGACGATACCCGCATCCAGGAAAGCCTTCCCACCCTGCGCCACCTCCTCGAGGCCGGGGCTTCCCTGGTCCTCCTCTCCCACCTGGGCCGGCCCAAGGGGGTGGACCCCAAGTACTCCCTGGCCCCGGTGGCGGAGGCCTTGGGCCGGTACCTTTCCGGCGTCCGCTTCGTGCCCCATAGCCCCGGTTCCGACCAGGCGCACCAGGCGGTAGAGGCCCTGGCCCCGGGGGAGGTGGTCCTCCTGGAAAACGTGCGCTTCGAGCCAGGGGAGGAGAAGAACGACCCCGATCTTGCCGCCCGCTACGCCCGGCTGGGGGAGGCCTTTGTCCTGGATGCCTTTGGCAGTGCCCACCGGGCCCACGCCAGCGTGGTGGGGGTGGCGAGGCTTCTCCCTTCCTTTGCCGGGCTCCTCATGGAAAAGGAGGTGAAGGCTCTTTCCCGGCTCCTCCGGGATCCGGAGAAGCCCTATGCGGTGGTCATCGGGGGGGCCAAGGTTTCCGACAAGATCGGGGTCATAGAAAACCTCCTTCCCCGCATAGACCGCCTTCTCATCGGCGGCGCCATGGCCTTCACCTTCATCAAGGCCCTTGGGGGCGAGGTGGGGAAGAGCCTGGTGGAGGAGGACCGGCTGGATCTGGCCAAAGACCTGCTTCGGCGGGCGGAGTCCTTGGGGGTGAGGGTGCACCTGCCCGTGGATGTGGTGGCGGCCGAGCGGATCGAGGCTGGGGTGGAAACCCGCACCTTCCCTGCGGACGCCATTCCCGTGCCCTATATGGGCTTGGACATCGGGCCCAAGACCCAGGAGACCTTCGCCGAGGCCTTGAAGGGGGCCAGAACGGTCTTCTGGAACGGGCCCATGGGGGTCTTTGAGGTGCCGCCCTTCGACGAGGGTACCCTGGCGGTGGGCCGGGCGGTGGCGGCCTTGGAGGGAGCCTTCACCGTGGTGGGAGGGGGCGACTCCGTGGCGGCGGTGAACCGCCTGGGCCTTAAGGACCGGTTTAGCCACGTGTCCACCGGGGGTGGGGCGAGCCTCGAGTACCTGGAGAAGGGCACCCTCCCGGGGATTGAGGTCCTGGAGTAGGAACGCCCGTTCCAACCCCGCCCTATGGGGCGGGGTTTTCCTGTAGGATGGCGGCATGCGCAGGGTTTTGGTGGCGGGAAACTGGAAGATGCACAAGGTACCCTCGGAGGCCCGGGTCTGGCTTGCCGAGCTCAAGAGGCTTCTGCCTCCTTTAGAGTCCGAGGTGGCGGTGCTGCCTGCCTTTCCCATGCTTCCCGTGGCCAAGGAGGTGCTTTCCGGTACCCAGGTGGCCTACGGGGCCCAGGATGTCTCCCCCCACCGGGAGGGAGCCTATACAGGGGAGGTTTCCGCCCGGATGCTTTCCGATTTGGGGTGCCGCTACACCATCGTGGGGCACTCGGAGAGGCGGCGCTACCACCACGAGACGGATGCCGTGGTGGCGGAGAAGGCGAAAAGGCTTTTGGAGGAGGGGATTACCCCCATCCTTTGCGTGGGGGAGCCCTTGGAGGTGAGGGAAAGGGGAGAGGCGGTGCCCTATACCCTGGCTCAGCTCAGGGGAAGCCTCGAGGGCCTGAACCCCCCGGGTCCCGAGGCCTTGGTGATCGCCTACGAGCCGGTCTGGGCCATCGGCACCGGGCGGAACGCCACCCCACAGGACGCCGAGGCCATGCACCAGGCCATCCGGCAGGCCCTAGCCGAGCTTTACGGCGAGGAGTTCGCCAGGAGGGTGCGGATCCTTTATGGGGGGAGCGTGAACCCCAAGAACTTCGCCGATCTGCTTTCCATGCCCAACGTGGACGGGGGACTGGTGGGCGGGGCCAGCCTGGAGCTGGAAGGCTTTTTAAGCCTCCTCAGGATCGCCGGTTGAGCCGAGGGAGGCTTTGGGCTACCCTTTACCTATGCGCCTGCATCCCCGCACCCAGGCTGCCCGGGAGAGCATCTTTCCCAAGATGAGCCAGCTTGCGGCCAGGCTCCAGGCGGTGAACCTGGGCCAGGGTTTTCCCTCCAACCCACCGCCTGCTTTCCTCCTCGAGGCGGTCCGCAAAGCCTTGGGGCGCTACGACCAGTACGCTCCCCCGGCGGGGCTTCCCGTGCTCAGGGAGGCCCTGGCGGAAGAGTTCGGGGTGGAGCCCGAGCACGTGGTGGTCACCTCCGGGGCCACGGAGGCCATCCATGTTCTCCTGCAGAGCCTCGTGGGTCCCGGGGACGAGGTGGTGGTCCTGGAGCCCTTCTTCGACGTGTACCTGCCCGATGCCTTCCTGGCCGGGGCCGAGGCCAGGCTGGTACGGCTTGAACTAGGGGAAAAGGGCTTCCGTCTGGACCTCTTTGCCTTGGAAAAAGCCATCACCCCCCGCACCCGCTTGCTTCTGGTCAACGCCCCCATGAACCCCACGGGCTTGGTCTTCCGCGAGGAGGAGCTAAGGGCCCTGGCAACCTTGGCCCAAAGGCACGACCTCTTCCTGGTTTCCGACGAGGTGTACGACGAGCTTTACTTTGGGCAAAGGCCAAGGCGCCTGAGGGAGTTCGCTCCCGAGCGCACCTTTACCGTGGGAAGTGCGGGGAAGCGCCTCGAGGCCACGGGTTACCGGGTGGGCTGGATCGTGGGGCCCAAGGAGTTCATGCCCGCCCTGGCGGGGATGCGCCAGTGGACCAGCTTCTCCGCTCCAAGCCCCCTGCAGGCGGGGGTGGCGGAGGCCTTGAGGCTGGCCCGGAAAGAGGGGTTTTACGAGGCCCTGCGGGAAGGCTACCGGAAGAGGCGGGACCTGCTCCTTTCCGGGCTCAGGTCCATGGGCCTGAAGGCTTACGAGCCTGAGGGCACCTACTTCCTCATGGCCGAGCTTCCCGGCTTTGATGCCTTCCAACTGGTGGAAGCGGCCAGGGTGGCCTTGATTCCCGCCAGCGCCTTCTACCGGGAAGACCCTCCTCTTGGGCTTTTCCGCTTTGCCTTTTGCAAGAGCGAGGAGGAGATCTCCCTGGCCCTAGACCGCCTGGCCGCCGTGGTAAACTCCCCTGCGTGAAACCCAAGGTGGTCCAGTACCTGGATAGAGGAGAGCTTCCCCTTAAGGAGGGGGAAGCCCTTGCCCTCTACCGGGCCATGCGCCGGGCCCGGTTTTTCGACGAGAAGGCCTTGACCCTCCAGCGCCAGGGGCGGCTTGGGGTCTATGCCCCCTTTATGGGCCAGGAGGCGGCCCAGGTGGGGGTGGCCCTGGCCTTGGGGGAGAGGGACTGGGTGGTGCCCAGCTACCGGGAGTCCGCCCTGCTCCTGGCCCGGGGGCTCCCCATCCACGTCCTGATCCTTTACTGGCGGGCCCACCCCGCGGGCTGGCGCTTTCCCGAGGAGGTACGGGCGGTGAATCCCTACATCCCCATCGCCACCCAGATTCCCCAGGCGGTGGGCCTGGCCCTGGCGGGCCGGTACCGGGGGGAGGACTGGGTGGTGGCCACCTCCATCGGGGATGGCGGGACCAGCGAAGGGGATTTCCACGAGGGGCTTAACTTTGCCGCGGTCTTCAACGCCCCGGTCCTCTTCCTGGTGCAGAACAACGGCTACGCCATCAGCGTGCCCCGAAGCCGGCAGATGCGGGTGGACTTCGTCGCCAGGAGGGCGGAGGGGTATGGGATTCCCGGGGTGGTGGTGGACGGCAACGACGCCGTGGCTGTTTACCTGGAGGCCAGGAAGGCGGTGGAACGGGCACGGAAGGGGGAGGGCCCCACCCTCCTCGAGGCCCTCACCTACCGCCTGGCTCCCCACACCACCTCCGACGACCCGAGCCGCTACCGCACCCGGGAGGAGGAGGAAGCCTGGCGCTCCAAGGATCCCATCCTGCGCCTCCGCAAGGCCCTGGAGGCGGCGGAGCTTTGGGATGGGGATGCGGAGGAGGCTCTTTTGAGGGAACTGGAGGAGGAGTTTGCTCGGGAGCTGGCCTTGGCCGACCAGGCTCCCGAGCCCAGCCCTGAGATGATCGTGGAGCACGTCTACAAGGAAATGGGTCCTGACCAGAAACGGGCCTGGGAGGCTTTGAGGCAAGGGAAGCACGTGGAGGAGCTATGGTAGCGGAAAAGGCCAGGGTGCTGAACCTGGTCCAGGCCATCAACGAGGCCCTGGACCTGGCCTTGGCTCGGGACGAGCGGGTTTTGGTCTTCGGGGAGGACGTGGGCCGGCTTGGGGGAGTGTTCCGGGTTACGGAGGGCCTCCAGTCCAAATACGGCGAGGGCCGGGTGTTCGATACCCCCTTGGCGGAAAGCGGCATCCTGGGCCTGGCCATTGGCCTCGCCATGGGAGGGATGCGACCTGTGGCGGAGATCCAGTTTGCTGGTTTTCTCTACCCAGCCCTGGACCAGATCCTTTCCCACCTGGGCCGCTGGCGCCATCGTTCCCGGGGGCGGGTGGGTCTCCCCGTGGTGGTGCGGGCTCCTTATGGGGGAGGGGTGCACACTCCCGAACAGCATGCGGACTCCCCTGAAGCCCTTCTGGCGCATGCCCCTGGGGTTAAGGTGGTGATTCCCTCGAGCCCTGAAAGGGCCAAAGGCCTCCTCCTCGCCGCCATAGAGGACGAGGACCCGGTCTTCTTTCTGGAGGCCACCAAGCTCTACCGGGGAGCCCGGGCCGAGGTGCCTGAGGGCTACTATACCCTCCCCTTGGGCAGGGCCCGGGTGGTGCGGGAAGGGAAGCATGCCACCCTGATCGGCTACGGGGGCATGGTGGAGGTGATGCTGGAGGCGGCGGAGGTAGCGGTTCGGGAGGGTGTGGAGGTCATGGTGGTGGACCTGGAAACCCTGGTCCCTTTGGACGAGGACACCCTTCTGGAAGCCGTTCGGGAAACCGGCCGGGTGGTGGTGGTCTACGAGGCCATGCGCACCGGAGGATTTGGGGCCGAGATCGCCGCCCGGATCGCCGAGGGAGCCGTTGATTACCTCCAGGCTCCTGTGGTGCGGGTGGCGGGGTACGATGCTCCCTATCCTCCCTTCAGCGCCATCGAGCACCACTACCGCCCCAACGCTCGCCGGGTGCTGGCGGCCTTAAGGCGGGTGCTCACCTACTAAGGCGGTCAAGTTCAAGAGGCTTCTCGGGGCAGGTGGATGAGCAAGGCTTGGGCGCGGCTGGGGAGCCGGCGAGCCAGGGGGGTAGTGCCCTTATTCGGGGGGAAACCGCGTGTACTTTGAGGCGCACGCTCCACCCTTACACCCTGTTTCTGGGATAAGCGTTCGGTTTTCCGCAAGCCAGCGGTACACCTTAGGCCCGAGACCGGTTAACTTGAGGAGGGCAAGCGCAGGCAAGAAAGGCCAGAGGGGAGGAAGGAATTTGGCCAGCAAGACGAGGGCGTCAAAGCCTTGGACAACTTCATGTTTCTTCCCCGCTTGCCAAACCACGTGGATTTCTCGGTCTAAGGCTTGGAATGTGAGGCCGAAACGTTCGAAGCTCGGGTCTTTGCGGTAAGAGGTAACCTGGCAGAGGCCGAGGAGGTCCAGGCGCTGGATTAAGTGTCCTGCCCTGGTACAGAGAGGGCAGCTGCCATCTATATAGACGAGGAGCCTAGGGGTATGGGCCTTCTCGGCCCTGAAAAGGCCATCTTTGCCCCGCATGCTCATAAGGAACCTTACCACGTAAGTTCAGGGGCAGGGGATCCTTTGGTTACATGGCCGGGAGGTTGGGTCACGGCTTTCGACTGCCGTAAAGTGAAGGGTATGGAGAGGCCCATTTCCGAGAGGCTTTTTTTGGAGGCGCAAGCCCACATCCCAGGCGGGGTTTCCAGCCCCGTTAGGGCCTTCAAGGCGGTGGGGGGTACCCCTCCCTTCCTGGTGCGGGGGGAGGGAGCCTACGTGTGGGACGCCGATGGGAACCAGTACGTGGACTATGTGCTGAGCTGGGGGCCCTTGATCCTGGGCCACGCCCACCCGGAGGTGGTCAGGAGGGTTAAGGAGGTGGCGGAGCAGGGCCTGACCTTCGGGGCTCCCCATCCCCTCGAGGCGGAGCTGGCCAAGGCGGTGAAGCGGGCCTACCCCCAGGTGGAGCTGGTGCGTTTCGTGAACTCGGGGACCGAGGCCACCATGAGCGCCTTGCGCCTGGCCAGGGGATATACAGGGAGAAAGTATATCGTCAAGTTCCGGGGCAACTACCACGGGCATGCGGATGGCCTTTTGGTGGAGGCGGGAAGCGGAGCCCTCACCTTAGGCGTGCCCAGCAGCGCCGGGGTGCCCGAGGAGTACGCCGGCCTTACCCTGGTCCTGGAGTACAACGATCCCGAGGGGCTTAGGGAGCTTCTTAGGGCACGGGGTGAGGAGATCGCCGCCATCATCTTTGAGCCGGTGGTGGGCAACGCCGGGGTCCTTATCCCCACGGAGGAGTTCCTCAAGGCCTTGCACCAGGCCCGGGAGTACGGAATCCTCCTCATCGCCGACGAGGTGATGACGGGCTTTCGCCTGGCCTTCGGTGGGGCCACGGAGCGGCTTGGGCTTAAGCCCGATCTCATCACCCTGGGCAAGATCCTGGGAGGCGGCCTTCCCGCCGCCGCCTACGGGGGCAGGCGGGAGATCATGGAAAAGGTGGCGCCCTTGGGACCCGTCTACCAGGCGGGAACCCTTTCGGGGAATCCCCTGGCCATGGCCGCGGGCCTGGCTACCTTGGAGATCCTGGAGAGAAATCCTGGCTACTACGGGTACCTGGAAACCCTGGGGGCCAGGCTGGAGGCAGGGCTCAAGGAGGTGCTTTCCCAAAAGGGTCTTCCCCACACGGTAAACCGCCTGGGCTCCATGATCACGGTTTTCTTCACCGAAGGGCCTGTGGCCACCTTCCAGGAGGCCAGGCGCACGGATACGGAGCTCTTCAAGCGCTTCTTCCACGGCCTGTTGGACCGGGGGGTGTACTGGCCGCCCTCTAACTTTGAGGCGGCCTTCCTGTCCGTGGCGCATAAGGAGGAGGATGTGGCCCTTACCCTCGAGGCCCTAGCGAAAGCTCTCTAGCCCATGACCCTGAAGGACCCCATCTGCGCCATCGCCACTCCCTTGGGCAAGGGGGCCATCGGGGTGGTGCGGCTTTCCGGGGAGGGGGCCCTGGAGGTGGCAAGCCGGGTGTGGCGGGGAAAGGACCCCAGGAAGCTGAAAGGGGGGCGCTTTACCCTGGGGGAGGTGGTGGACCCGGAAACCGGGGAGGTGTTGGACCAAGCCCTGCTTTTGGTCTTCCGAGCCCCCAGGTCCTACACGGGGGAGGATGCCTGCGAGTTCCACACCCATGGCTCGATGGCGGTGCTGAGGAGGGTCCTGGAGGCCCTGGTGAAGGCGGGAGCCCGGCTGGCCGGTCCTGGGGAGTTCACCTTCCGGGCCTACATGAACGGGAAGCTGGACCTGGCGCAGGCAGAAGCGGTTTTGGCCCTGGTGGAGGCGGAAGGGGACCTGGCCCGCCGCCAGGCCTTAAGGAGCCTCGAGGGGAGCTTCTCCCGGAAAATCGCCGCCTTGGAGGATAGGCTTCTTGCCCTTCTTGCCCACATCCAGGCCCTTCTGGACTATCCCGAGGAGGGGGTGGAGCCCCTCGAGGCCAGAAGGGTGATCGGGGAGGTGCTGGAGGAGGTGGAGGCCCTCCTTGCCCAGGCAAGGTCCTCCCGCCTGGCCCAACGGGGGGCCCGCCTGGCCTTGATCGGAGCTCCCAATGCGGGCAAAAGCTCGCTTCTAAACGCCCTTCTGGGCTACGAGCGGGCCTTGGTTTCCCCCATCCCCGGCACCACCCGGGACTACCTGGAAGCGCCTTTGGAGCTCTTCGGCATCCCCCTGGTGGCGGTGGACACCGCGGGCATTCGGGACACCTTGGATCCCCTGGAGCGGGCAGGGGTGGAAAGAGCTTTAAGAATTGCTGAGGAAGCCGATCTCGTGCTCTACGTGGCCGACCGCTCGGCTCCCAGGCCTTCCCTTCCTCCCTTACCCCCAAGGACCTTGAAGGTGGCCACCAAGGCGGACCTCCCTCCCCTTTGGGAGGATGCGGAGTTTATTCCGGTGTCCAGCGTGACGGGGGAGGGATTAGGCCAGCTTAAGGAGGCCATCCGGGAGGCGCTTTTGGGCAAGGGGGGAGGGGAGTACCTCCTGAGCGAGCGGCAAATCGAGGCCCTTCATCAGGCCAGGGAGAGGCTTTTGGAGGCGCAAAACCTCCCGGAGGACCTCATGGGATTGGCCCTCGAGGAGGCCCTCAAGGCCCTGGCTTCCTTGAGGGGCAGGAAGGAGGTTTCCGAGGAGGTGGTGGCCCGGGTTTTCCAGAATTTCTGCGTGGGGAAGTAGCCAGGCCCCTCAGGGCAGGAAGGAATCCAGGATGGCCTCCACCTGGTCGGTTTCGATCAGGAAGGCGTCGTGGCCGTGGGGGCTACGGATCTCCCGGTACCTTCCTCCGCTTAAGCGGGCCACCTGCCGCACCTCCTCGGCGGGGTAGAGGAGGTCGGTGTCTATGCCCACGAAGAGGGAGGGCAGGCTTTTTAGCCGCTTCAGGGCTTCCTCCACGCCACCCCTTCCCCGGCCCACATCGTGGGTATCCATGGCCCGGGAGAGAACGAGATAGCTTTCCGCATGGAAGCGCTTAAGGAACTTCTCCCCCTGGTAGTCCAGGTAGGTTTCCCCCTTTTCGGGCTCCTGGCCCCAGCGGGTTTCAAAGCCCTTGGGTGCCCGGTAGCTCATCATGGCGATGCCCCGGGCCAGGGCCATGCCCTTGGGGGCAGGATGACCGGCATGGTACTCAGGGTCTAGGAGGATGGCCTGGCGGCTTAGATGGTTGAAGGCCCGGGCCCAGGGGCCATGCCTTGCGGGAGCGGCCAGGACCACCAGTTTCTTCACCCTTTCCGGGTACATGAGGGCGAACTCCAGGGCCACCATGCCGCCCAAGCTTCCCCCGATCACGATGGCCTTCTCCACCCCCAGGTGGTCCAAAAGCCTTGCCTGGGCCCGGGCCAGGTCACGGATGGTAAGGGGGGGAAACTCCTTGGCGTAGGGCCTTCCCGTGCGGGGGTCTAGGAAGAGAGGTCCGGTGGAGCCATAGCAGCTTCCCAGGTGGTTGGCGGAGATCACGTAGTAGAGAGCGGGGTCCAGGATCCGCCCGGGGCCCACCAGGGAATCCCACCACCCTTGGGGGCCGAAGGCCTTCTCCAGGGGGGAGAGGCTTTGGAAGGTGGCCTCGTCGTAGGTGCCTGCCAGGTGGGCGCTTCCCGTGAGGGCGTGGAAGACCAAGACCGCGTTGTCCCTGAGCCGGGAAAGCCGGCCGTAGGTTTCAAACCGCAGGCGCACCTCGGGCAGGAAGCCCCCAAGCTCGGTGTAAAACCCTTCCCGCCTGGGGAAGAGCACGGCGGTGCGGGGCCTGGGAGGGGGGATGGAAAGGGGGGAGCGGGGAGGCTTGAGGATGAGGGCCTCGTGCTCCCCCCAGGTTTCCAGGGCGATCTCGCTCATGCCAGGGCCTCCTTAAGCTCCGCTTTCAAGTCGTCCACATGCTCGAGGCCCACGCTCAAGCGCACCATCTCTGGCAAAACCCCCGCCAGGGCCTGCTCCTCCGGGGAGAGCTGGGAGTGGGTGGTGGAGGCGGGGTGGATGGCCAGGGTACGGGTATCCCCCACGTTGGCCAGGTGGGAGATGAGCTTAAGGCGGGAGATGAAGCGCTTGGCGGCCTCGTACCCTCCCTTCAGGCCAAAGGTGAGGACAGCTCCCGGTTTCCCCCGGAAGTACTTCTGGGCGCGGGCGTGGTGGGGATGCTGGGGGAGGCCCGGGTAGTTCACCCAGGCCACCTGGGGTTGCTCCGCAAGCCAGTGGGCCAGGTGGAGGGTGTTTTCCACGTGGCGCTCCGCCCGTAGGGAAAGGGTTTCCATGCCGAGAAGCACCACCCAGGCCTCAAAGGGCCCCAGGGCCTGCCCCTGGTCCCGAAGCCCATCCACCCGGGCCTTCACGATGAAGGCCAGGTCCCCAAAGGCCTCCACCAACCTAAGGCCGTGGTACCCGGGCTGGGGCTCGGTGAGGAGGGGGTAGCGGCCGTTGTCCCAGGGGAAGTTCCCCCCATCCACGATCCCCCCGGCGATCACCGCCCCGTGCCCTCCCACCCACTTGGTGAGGGAATGGGTTACCACCGCCGCTCCCCATTCCAAGGGCCTAAGGAGGTAGCCTCCCATGCCGAAGGTGTTGTCCACGAAAAGGGCTACCCCCACTTCCCGGGCGGCTTGGGCCAGGGCCTCGAGGTCCGGGATGTTCAGGGCGGGGTTGCCGATGGACTCCACCCACCAGGCCCGGGTTTTCCCGTCGGTGAGGGCTAAGAACTCCTCGGGGCGCTCTTCCCTGGAGGTGAAGCGCACCTCTATCCCAAGCCGCTTCAGGGTTACCTTGAACTGGTTGAAAGTGCCCCCGTACAGGTTCGGAGTGGAAACGATGTTGTCCCCCGCCTGGGCCAGGGTGGTGAGGGCCAGAAACTGGGCGGCGTGGCCCGAAGAGGTGGCCAGCGCAGCCTTGCCCCCCTCGAGGGCCGCCAGACGCCGTTCCAGCACCTCCACCGTGGGGTTCATGATTCGGCTATAGATGTTCCCGAACTCCTTCAAGGCGAAGAGGTTGGCGGCGTGCTCGGGACTCTGGAAAAGGTAGCTGGTGGTGGGGTAGATGGGCACCTGGCGGCTTAAGGTGGTGGGCTCGGGCTCGTAGCCAGCGTGGAGCTGCAAGGTTTCAAAGCGCATCCTTGGCCTCCTTTCCAAGAACCCGCCTGGGGCGCTTGGGAAGGGGCCAATAAGAAGGCCCCTTCTGGCGGGAAGTGCAAGGGCACCGTTCTCTCGCCTAGAAGGGGTTGGGCGTGGCGCTTACCCCCCTCTCTTATCGTCCCCGGGCGTTTCCCCCACCCGGGCCGGCCTTGGCACCAGCCCCACCCGCATCCGGCCATGAAACGGAAGGGATGGGAGGTTGCCGCGGTTTCACAGGGCCGTACCCTCCACCGCTCTGGATAAGAGAACGGGCTGGTTTTCGCCGCGCCCCGGCGCGGTTAAGGGTCAGTGTAGGGGCTTGGGCCTTGGCCGTCAACACCCTTTGACCTTTTGGCCCTCCTCCCCTATACTGAACTCCGCTACGGGGAGTAGCGCAGCCCGGTAGCGCACCTCGTTCGGGACGAGGGGGTCGCTGGTTCAAATCCAGTCTCCCCGACCAGAAGGCCGGCCCTCGGGCCGGCTTTTCGTATACTCCTCCCGTGGGCTTTCTGGCGGGCCTTGCCCTTTTGCTTTTGGGGTTGCACCTGATCGGGGAAGGGCTTTCCTCGGTAAAGGGGAAGAGGTACCTGCTGGCCCGGGCCTTTTCCAGGCCGGGGAGCCTTCTGCTTTCCGGTCTTCTCCTGGGGCTTCTTTCGGGTAGCGGCACCGGCCTTTCCCTCCTGGCCCTGGGGCTTTTGGAAGGGGGGATCTTCTCCCTGGGGCAGGCCGCCCTCCTTTCCCTGGCCGCCACCGCCGGGGCCGGCGCCTGGGTGGGGGTGGTGGCCCTGGCGCAAAGGGAGGTGGCCGAGGTCCTGCTGGCTCTGGGCCTTCCTCTTTTCCTCTTCCGGGGAAGCCGAAGCGGCGGGCTGGTTCTTTTGGGCTTGGGCCTTCTTTTCCTGGGCTTTTTGGAGATGGGCCAGGGGGCCAAGGCTTTTGCGCCCCTTTTGAGCCTGCTTAATCCGGGTCCATGGGCCCTGTATTTGGTGGGGATCCTCCTGGCCTTTTTCCTGGGAACCGCCAACGGGGTGGCGGCCTTGGCCCTTGCCCTTATGCCCTTTTTGGGACAGGGGGGGAGCATGGCCTTGACCCTGGGGGCGGGGGTGGGGGTTTCGGGAGCCCTTTTTCTGGCGGCCTTGGGGGGCAGGCGGGAGGGATGGGCTTTGGGGGTGGCCCTTTTGGGGCATCGCTTTCTCTTTTCCCTGCCCTTTTTGCTTCTGCTTGGGCCGCTTGGGGGCGTGGGGGTGGTGGGGCTCCACCTCCTAAGCCACCTGGCCTACGCCATAGCCTTTCTTCCCCTCCAGGGGCGTTACGCGCGCCTAACAGAAAGCCTCTTTCCCCGCCGCACCGTAAGCCCCAAGTACCTTTCCCCCGAGGCTTTGGAAACCCCTAGCCTGGCCTACGCCCTGGTGCAGCGGGAGCTCGGCCGGGTGGCGGATGCCGTGCGGAACATGCTGGCGCGGGCGGTGCGGATCCTGGCCCAGGAGGAAGGGGGCGAGGCGGAGCTCGAGGCGCTGGAGGACAAGGTGGACCGGCTTACCCGGGAGGTGGTCCTCTATACCGCCGAGCTTTCCACCCGCACCCGGGACGAGCGGGCGGTGCGGTTCTTCGTGGCGGCCAGTGAGCTTGAGCACCTCGGGGACCTGGTGCGCCGGGTGGTGCGCCAGGCGGCGAAGCTTTGGGCCCAGGGCCTCACCTTTAGCCCGGAAGGCAAGGAGGACCTTTTGGAGGCGGGAAGGTTGGTGCTGGGCCGCCTCGAGCGCATGGCGGCCGCCTTGGCCACGGGGGACAAGGCCCTGGCGGAGGGGGTTTTGTCCGAGGAAAGGGAGGTGGCGGCCTTTCTGGATCGCCTGCGCCGGGCCCACCTGAGCCGTTTGGAAAGCGGCCGGGCGGAAAGCCGGGCCACCACCTTGGCCCACCTGGACCTCCTCATCACCCTGGAGGAGGTTTCCAGCGGGGTGGACAGGCTTTGCCGCCTGGTCCTGGAGCTTTAAGCTAGGAAGCGTGGTGAGGATTCTGGGCGGCAAGGCCAAGGGGGTGCCCTTGAAGGTGCCGGCTTCGGCCAGGCCCTCCCCCGTGCGCCTGCGGAAGGCGCTTTTTGACTACCTGCGCTTGCGCTACCCCAAGCGGGGCCGGTTCCTGGACCTCTGTGCGGGGAGCGGGGCGGTGGGCCTCGAGGCGGCCAGCGAGGGCTTTGAGGCCACCTTGGTGGAGAAGGACCAGGAAGCGGTGGCCCTCCTTAAGGAAAACCTCCGCCGCACGGGGCTTCGGGCCCGGATCGTTCCCCTTCCCGTGGAGGTCTTCCTGCCGGAGGCCAAGGCCCGGGGCGAACGCTACACGGTGGCCTTCATAGCCCCGCCCTATCCCCTGGACCTGGTCCAGGCCTTCCAGGCCCTCCTGGAAAGCGACCTGGTGGAGAAGGGAGGGCTTTACATCCTGCAGCACCCTAAGGACCTGCACCTGCCCTTCGGGGAGCGGCGGGTTTACGGGGAAAACGCCCTCACCCTGGTGGAGGCTTAGATGCACGTGGTCTATCCCGGAAGCTTTGATCCCCTTACCAACGGCCATTTGGACGTGATCCAGCGGGCAAGCCGCCTCTTTGACCGGGTTACGGTGGCGGTGCTGGAAAACCCCAACAAGCGGGGGCAGTACCTCTTTACCGCCGAGGAGCGCCTCAACATCGTGCGGGAGGCCACCGCCCACCTGCCCAACGTGGAGGCCCGCACCTTTTCCGGCCTTCTGGTGGATTTCGTGAGGCAGGTGGGGGCCCAGGCCATCGTCAAGGGCCTGAGGGCGGTTTCCGACTATGAGTACGAGCTCCAGATGGCCCACCTGAACCGCCAGCTTTTGCCGGGCTTGGAAACCCTTTTCATCCTGGCCGCCACCCGGTACTCCTTTGTGTCCAGCACCATGGTCAAGGAGATCGCCCGCTACGGGGGGGATGTGTCCAAGCTGGTGCCCCCGGCCACCCTAAGGGCCCTCAAGGCCAAGTTCGGCCAGGGGTAAAATCCCCTTGGAGGTTGTCATGAAGGCTTTTTCCAGCAAGTACGGGAACACCCTGGAGTTCGGCCACCTCATCGGGGGGGAGGAGGTCTTTGAAGGGAGGGTTCTGGAGAGGCGGAATCCCTCGGACCTCGAGGACCTGGTGGCCCGTTTCCCCGAGGGCACCAAGGAAACCCTGAGGAAAGCCGCCCTAAAGGCGCGGGAGGCCTTCAAGGAGTGGAGCGAGACCCCGGCGCCCGTGCGGGGGCAGGTTCTTTTCAACCTGGCCAAGATCCTGGAACGGGAGAAGCCCACCTTGACCCGGCTGATGGTCAGGGAGGTGGGGAAGACCTTCAAGGAGGCGGGGGGAGATGTCCAGGAGGCCATTGACACCGCCATCTTCTTTGCCTCCGAGGGCCGGAGGCTTTACGGCCAGACCGTGCCCAGCGAGATGCGGAACAAGGAGCTCTTCACCTTCCGCAGGCCTTTGGGGGTGGTGGGGATGATCACCGCCGGGAACTTCCCCATCGCCGTGCCCAGCTGGAAGCTGATCCCTGCGGTCCTTGCGGGCAACACCGTGGTCTGGAAGCCTTCCGATGACTCCCCGGTTCTATCCTATATCTTCGTCAAGCTCTTTGAGGAGGCGGGCCTCCCTCCCGGGGTCATCAACGTGGTCTTTGGAGGGGGGAAGGACTCCACGGGCCAGTGGCTGGTGGAACTCATGGACGAGGGTCTCCTCAACAAGTTCGCCTTCACCGGTAGCACCAAGGTGGGGCGCTGGATCGGGGAGGTGGCGGGGCGGAACCTGATCCGGCCCACCTTGGAGCTTGGGGGAAAGAACCCCCTGGTGGTGATGCGGGATGCCGATCTGGATTTGGCGGTGGAAGGGGCCTGGTGGAGTGCCTTCGCCACCGGGGGGCAGCGGTGCACCTCGGCGGGGAACATCCTGGTGGATGCCCCCATCTACGAGGAGTTCAGGAAGCGCTTCCTGGAAAGGACCGAGGCCACGGTGGTGGGCAACCCTCTTCTCCACCTCGAGGTCACCTACGGCCCCTTCATCAACGAGCGTTTGTTCCAGCGCTGGCTGGAACACTACACCTGGGGGCAGGAGGATGGGGCTACCTTGCTCTTTGGCCAGGGGCGGATCACCCGGGAAAACCCCTACCCCCGCTTCCAGGGCGACCCCGAGGCGGGTCTTTACGGCTGGCCCACGGTGTGGGAGGCCAGGCCCGGCATGCGCCAGTTCGCCGAGGAGATCTTCGGCCCCACCATCAACCTGGTTAAGGTGGACGGCATCGAGGAGGCCATCGAGGTGGCCAACGCCACACCCTACGGCCTATCCAGCGCCATTTACACCAACCACCGCCACTGGGCCTACCTCTTCAAGGTGGGCATCCGGGCGGGGATGACCAGCATCAACAACACCACCGTGGGCGCCGAGGCCCACCTGCCCTTCGGCGGGGTGAAGGCGAGCGGCAATGGGGCCCGGGAATCCGGGATTTGGGTCATAGAGGAGTACACCTACTGGCATGCGGTGAACGAGGAGTACTCGGGCCGCCTCCAGCTGGCCCAGATGGATACCGGCTACGTGAGCCCCAAGGCCCCTACCCCCTGGGCCGAGGTCCTCGGTTTCTAGCCTGTACCCCTTTCCGCTCAAGAGGGGTAGCGTTACTGGGCGCTTTCCAGGTCGGGCCTCAGGCGCACCGCATCCCTAAGGTACACGTGGCGTACCTGGTCCTGGGGGGTGTCGGTGTTCCAAAGGGCCAGGACCCGGATCACCCGGGGCAGGCTTCCTGGCACCGGCACCTCCCGGGCGGACAGCAGGGGAACCCGGTGCATGCCTATCTGGCGGGCAGCCTCGGCGGGGAAGGCCGAATGTAGGTCCTCCGTAACCGTGAAGATGATGGCTGCCAGCTCCTCATGGCTTTGGATGCCGTTTGCCTCCAGCATCTTAAGGAGAAGCTCCCGCGTGGCTTGATGGATGGCCTCCGGCGTATCCTCCTCCACGGTGATGGCACCCCTGATGCCCCGGACCATAGTTGGGCTCCATGCTAAGGGGTTTAGGCCTTTGGCACAAGACGGGTAGACTGGGAGTTGTGAATCTGATGGCGGTGTTCGCCCATCCCGATGACGAGATCGGGGCTTCAGGCACCCTGGCCCTCCACGCCCGGCGGGGGGACCGGGTGCTTTTGGTCTGGATGACCAAGGGGGAGTTGGCGAGCCAGTTCGGGGAGCTGGAAGAGGACAGGGTGGCCGAGATACGGGAGGGGCACGGGGCCCATGTGGCCCGGTTGATCGGGGCCGAGTACCGTTTTCTACCCTTTCGCGATACCTTTCTCACCGGGGGCAGGGAGGAAGCCCTGGCCTTGGCTCGGTTGATGGCCGAGTTTCGGCCGGATGCGGTGATCACCTGGGATCCCCTGGACGTCCACCCTGACCACCGGGCCACCCATCAGGCGGTCCTTTCCGCCTTAAAGTTTTGCCGCATACCCAAACTCGTGGGGGAAGCGCACCGGAAGCCGGTACGGCTTTACCACTATCCCAGGAAGGAGCTTGTGAGACCGTGGCTCTACGTGGATACCACCGCCACCCAAGAGGTGGCCGAAGCGGTGTTTGCCTTTTACCAGGAGTTCTACCGCTGGCCCTTTACCCTGGAGGAGTTTCGCGCCCGCCGGCGCCTTCGGGGTCGGGAGGCGGGGGTTCCCTTTGCGGAGGCGTTTCAGACGGACTCACCTCCGGCGTGGCCTGCTCTTCCCTAACGCCTTCCGCGGGATTGTAGGCGGGGGTGAGCACGTAGGCCAGGAGCACTGCGGGGAGGACTAGGGGCAAGGTGGCGTATCCGCCCCACTCCGCTGCCAGAACGGTGGCGGCGAAAGGAGCGCGGGCTACCCCCGCCAGCACCGCCACACCCCCGGCCAGGGCCAGGGTTTCAGGAGGAAGGGCCAGCGGGCCCGGCAGATGGGCCAGGAAAGCTCCCAAGAGCCCTCCCAGGACCAGGGCAGGGGTGTAGGGGCCCCCGTAGGCCCTTATCCCGCTGGCCAGGAGGAGAAGGAGGAGCTTGGCGAAAAGGAGAGACAGCACGGCTAGGGGGGGCAGAAGGGGAGTGGTGGCCACGGCTACCCAGCCCAGGCCACTCCCCAAGGCTTCGGGCAGAACGAGGAGGGCCAGGGCTAAGGCCAGGCCCAAAAGGGCATGGCGCCAGGGATAGGGAAGAGGGCGGATGCGGCCTTCCAGAAAGCGGGAGCCTTCCACCCAAAGGGTGGCCAGGGCAGCGGCCACCAGCCCTACCAGGGCGCCGGCAGGGAGGGCACCCATATCCACCTGGGCCTGGAAGGTTAGAAGGGGAGTGTAGCCGTAGAAGGCCCCGTAGACGGCAAAACCAGCCAAGGCCCCGATCAAGGCTGGGGTAAGGGCCCGGGCCTCGAGGAGCAGGCTCCGGTAAAGAATCTCCGTGGCCAGGAGGGCCCCGGCCACGGGAGCGTGCAGGCTGGCTCCAAGCCCGGCGGCGAGCCCGGCAAAGGCGAGCCCCCCGCCCAGCCGAGGAAAGCGCCGGTCCAAACCCCGGCCCAGCCAAAGCCCCAGCACCCCAAAGGGACCCTCGCGCCCCATGGGGGAATAGAGGGAAAGCTGGAGTATCCCTCCCAAAACGGCCCGCAGGTGGGAGGATGGAGGGCTCGGACGGTCCTCCCGGGCCTGGAGAAGAAAGGCGGCAAGCCCCTGCCCGGTTCCCAGGAGGCTGGTGAGGGCGAAGAGGAGGGGCAGGAGGAAGGCAAGGGGCCAGAGGGATGGTCCGGTGAAGGCCTGGGCCAGACCTCCTTCCCCGGGGGGTTCGGGGGCCAGGTACCCGAAGAAAAGGCCCAAGGCCTCGGTCAAGGCCCTAAGCAAGGCGTTCAGGAAGGCCAGGAGGAGCCCGGCCAGGGCTCCGGTGAAGGCGCTATAGAGGATGAGGGGTCCCGTATGCCGGACCTCCTGGTCCCAGAGGGTGGGGAAGTTGAGCTGGGGGCCGCGGCCCAGGGGGCGCATCAAAGGGAGTGTACCAGACTGGCGGGGCTTCCCCGGGTCAGGCGGGGGGTGGGAAGGCCCAGGGCCCGGTACCCTCCCCGGGTCAAGGCCCGGATGAGAAGCCGGGGATCCACCTTCTCCCAGAGGAAAAGGGCCTCGTTTTGTACGTCCAGGTCTGGGCTGCTGGCCCGGGAGTCCGTGCCCAGGGCCAGCTCCACCCCATGGCGGGCGTAGAGGTGGATGGAAGCCTCCCCCACCTCCAGGTAAGCGTTGGACCGAGGGCAGAGGATGACCTTGGTGCCGGAATCCGCCAGCATCCTCACCTCTTCCTCGTCCACCTGCACCCCGTGGACCAAAAGGGTGTTGGGGCCCAAGGCGCCAAGGGCCCGAAGGTAGCGGATGGGGGTTAGGCCCGGGGGTTCAAAGGGGGTTCGGCTGAAGCGTCCGTGGATCTGGGTTAAGAAACCCTCTCCTTTTTGCAGGAAGGCCGCTTCTTCCTGGCTTTCCCCTGCGTGGATCATGAGGGGAAGGCCCTCGGCCCTGGCGTACTGGGCGAGCCGCTGCAACAGGGGTGCGCTCACCGAGTAGGGGGCATGGGGGGAAAGCCCCACCCTCACCCGTCCTTCCAGGCGCCGCCAGGCCTTGACCTTAGCCTGGACCTGCTGGAACACTTCCTCGGCGTCCTCGGGATCCGGGGCGAAGACCTCGTAGAAGGCCACCCCCGGCAGGGGGCTTTCGCGGAGCAGGAACTCCATGACCTCGTCCTTAAACACCACGTCGGCGAAGGCCCCTGCCCCGGAGCGCAGGAGTTCCTCCAGACCTTGCCTTGCTGCCTCCAGCCCCCGCTTTTCCCGATGGGCCACCACATGGGGGATGAAGCCGGGAAAGGGTCCCTGGTAAAGGGGGTGGAGGGAAAGATCCAGGTGGGTGTGGGCGTTCACCGGGGGTGGGAAGAGGGCCTTTCCCTTGTGGACCACTTCCGCCTGGGGGAAGCGCGCCCGAAGCTCCTCCAGGCTTCCCTGGCCCACCACGGTGGGTCCCTGGACCGCTATGGCCCCCCGGAGCATGGGGGTGCCGAAACCCGTGTAGACCACCTCGGCGGTCCAGAGCTCAGTCCTTAGCCAGAACATAGCGGTTGGGGTTTCGGGCGAAGTCCACGGCCCGGTAGCCCTGGGCGAGGTAGTGGCCTAGGACCAGGCGGCTATGTTCCCGCCACGCCAGGGCCAGGGCTGGGTCTTCCCGCAGGATCCTTCCCCAGTCCTCGGGGATCTGGAAGAGGAGGCGAGGGCCCTCGAGGTCCAAGAAAGCCTCCAGGGGCTTTTCCTCCTCCACCCGGTTGGCCTGGGGCAACCCTTCCACCAGGGGTTCAGGTGGTGGGGTGTAGATGCGGGTGTAGACCCTTTCCGAGAGGAGCTCCCACTCCGCCAGAAGCCGGTCCGAGGGGGCCCCGGCGTTGATGCCCGTCATGGGACCATAATGGTCGGGAAGGTAGGTTTTGGCGGTGGCCCCAAGCTTCCTCAGGTTGAAGTTGGCGTTTACCCCCCTTAAGGGGTCGAAGGTCCAGACCACCTTCTTTATTCCCCGGGCCAGGCACCAGTCCCGCTGGAAGCGTTTTAGCCAAAGCGCGGCCCCCGTGCCCCGGTAGGCTTCCAGAACCCCCAGCATATGGGAGTGCTGCAGGGTGGGGTCTTGGGTGGGGAAGCCAAAGACGAAGCCCACCATCCGTCCTTCCACGAAGGCTCCCGCCACCAGGCCCCCTTCATCCTGAACCGCGATGAGAAGGCCCCTTGGCACCAGATCGCTTTCCGCGCGGCCCCAGACCTCCCGCTGGAGCTCCACCACGGCCTCCATCTCCTCGGGGCCCTTTAGCTCGCGGACATGTACCTCTGCCATAGGGTGATTCGCTCCACCAAGGGAAGCTTCAGGTGCACGCCGATACCTGGACCCTCGGGCACGGGCATGAGGCCCTCCTCCGCCTCGAGGGCTTCCTCCACGATGTCCTCCTCCCAGTAGCGGCTGGCCGAGCTCACGTCCCCGGGCTTGGTGAAGGCGGGCAGGGTGGCCAGGTGGAGGTTGTGGGCCCGGCCCACCCCAGCCTCCAGCATTCCCCCCATCCAAAGGGGAATCCCGGCGCTTTGGGCCAGGGCGTGGACCTTGAGGCTTTCCCCATGGCCCCCAAGCCGGGCCGGCTTGATGTTGAACACCCTTCCCGCCATGAGCTCCATGGCCTTTCTCGCCTTTTCCGCGGAGGTAAGGCTTTCGTCCAGGCAGATGGGGGTGGCGATTTCCCGTTGGAGCCGGGCGTGGTCCAGGAGATCATCGTGGCCCAAGGGTTGCTCGATATAATCCAAAAAGAGCTCGTCCAGCCGTTTCAGCCGGGGGAAGTCGGAGAGGCGGTAGGCGCTGTTGGCGTCGGCGGTTAGGGTGGCTTCTGGGAAGGCCTGGCGCACGGCTTTCAGCACCTCGTAGTCCCAGCCCGGCTTGATCTTGAGCTTGATGCGCCGGTACCCCTCGGAAAGGTGCCGTTCCACAGCCTTCAAGGTGTCCGCCACTGTGGGCTGGATGCCCAGGGAGACGCCTACCTCCACCGCCTGCCGCACCCCGCCCAGGACCTGCCAAAGGGGTTTTCCCAAACCCTTGGCAAAGAGGTCCCAGAAGGCCATCTCCAGGACCGCTTTGGCCATGGGGTTTCCCCGGAAAGGGGCGAGGGCCTGGCTTAGGGCCTCAGGGTTGGGAAAGTCCTTTCCCAGAACCTGGGGCAGGAAGACTTCCTCCAGGAGGTAGCGGGCGCTGGCCACGGTCTCCTCCCGGTAGAGGGGAAGCCTCTCCATCACGCCTTCCCCTAGGCCCTCGAGGCCCTCTCCGAAAAGCCTCAGGAGGAGGATGGTCCGCTTGGTCTGCACCCCGAAGCTGGTTTCAAACCGGAACTTCAGCGGTAGCTCCAGGATCCTAAGCTCTGCGGCCTCTAGACGCATGGCTCCAGCACCTCCTTGCCCAGGTAGGGGATAAGGGCCTCGGGTACCCTCACCCGTCCATCGGGAAGCTGATGGTTTTCCAAAAGCATCACCAGGATCCTGGGGGTGGCCAAGGCCGTGTTGTTCAGGGTGTAGGCGTACTGCACCCTGCCCTCCTTGTCCCGGTAGCGGAGGTCTGCCCTCCGGGCCTGCCAGTCCAGAAGGGCCGAGCAGGAGTGGGTTTCCCGGTACCGCCCCTCCGAGGGGACCCAGACCTCCAGGTCCACCTGCCGCCACTTCCCCGGGCCCATGTCCCCCGTGGAAACCTCCAGGAGGCGGTAGGGAAGCTCCAGGAGGCCGAGGATTTCCTCGGCGTTTTGCAAAAGCTCCTGGAAGGCTTGGTCCGAGGCCTCGAGGCTTGCCTCGGTGAGCACGTACTGCTCCACCTTATGGAACTGGTGCACCCGCATGAGGCCCCGCACGTCCTTGCCGAAGCTGCCCGCTTCCGAGCGGAAGGCGGGAGCATAGCCGGCGTACCGCTTGGGAAGCTCTTCCTGCTGCAAAATCTCCCCGCTATGAAGGGCGTTTAAGACCACCTCGGCGGTGCCCGTGAGGTAGAGGTCCGTGCCGGCGATGGGCCAGACCTGATCCCTGGCGGCCGGGAAGTGCCCGGTGCCGATGAAGGCCTTCTCCCTGGCGTAGGAGGGAAGGGTCAAGGGAGTGTAGCCCTTTCGCACCATGAAGTCCATGGCGAAGCGGATCAGGGCCAGCTCATAGAGGGCCAAGTCCCCCCTCAAGGCATAGGTGCGGCTTCCCGAAACCTGGCTGATCCTGGGTTCCCACCAACCGTTTTTCTCCAGGAGGCTCACGTGGTCCAGGGGAGGGAAGGAAAACTCCGGTGGGGTTCCCACCCGCTTGATCTCCACGTTGGCGGAGTCGTCAGGGCCCACCGGAGCCCCTGGCCAGGGGGGAAGGGGCACCTTAAGGAGAAGTTCCCAGAGCTGGGCTTCCTTCTCCTTCAGGGCTTCCTCCACCCTCTTGGCCTCCTCCGCCAGGGCCTTGCCCCGGGCCACCAGGTCGGGCCTCGCCTCAGGGGGTGCCTTGGGGACTTCCTTGGCGATGCGGTTGCGCTCGGTCTGAAGCTCCTGGAGCCGGGCCTTTAAGCCCTGTACCTCGGCGTCCAGGGCCAGAAGGAAATCCAGATCCAGGGCCACCCCCTTCAGGCGGATGGCTTCCCGATAGACCTCGGGGTTGCGGCGGAGATGCTTGAGGTCCACCATGGCTACTCCAGCACCTTGGGCACCCGGAAAAACCCCTCTTCAGCCTCGGGGGCTACCTTTAGGGCCTCTTCCTGGGAAAGGGAAGGAAGGGGCTCATCCTCCCTGAGGCGGCCTTGGGCTTCCTCCTCCCAGGCTTCCCCCACCTGGGGAAGGGCGTCCACGAACTCCAGAATCCGCTTGAGATCCGATAGCAGCAAGGCTTCCTCCTCGGGGGAAAGCCGGATTTTGGCAAGGCTTTCCAGTTTGCGCAGAAGCTCCGGGGATAGCTCCATGCCCCGCATTTTACCCTCGGGAAGCCCTACGAAAGCCAGTTGGCCAAAGCCCAGACCAAAGGGGCCAGGAGGAGGGCGGGAAGAAAGGAGCCCACCCGCACCTTGGTGAGGCCCAGGAGGTTGATCCCCACCCCCAGCACCATAAGCCCTCCTACCCCGGTCACTAAGAGGACCCGGGGGTCCTGGGCGGGGTTGGGGAGAACCTGGCTCAGGGTACTGGCCAGAAGGGCGATACCCCCTTGGTAGCCGAGGATGACCAGCACGCTAAACCCAACACCCACGCCGAAGGAGCTGGTGAGGGCGATGGCGGAAAGGCCGTCCAGGGTGGCCTTAAGAAGAAGGATACTGGGATCCCCGGTGAGGCCGTTTTGGATGGAGCCGAGAAGGGTCATGGGGCCCACGCAAAAGAGAAGGCTTGCGGCCACGAAGCCCTCGGTGAAGCTTCCCCCGCCCCTTACCGCCCGCTTGATCTTTTCCCCGATGTCCTCGAGGGCCTCCTCAATCCGCCACCACTCCCCAAGAAGCCCTCCCAGCACCAGGGCGATGAGTCCCAGGACCACCCCGTCTATGGCCCCGCCCTTGGCTTTTCCCAGGGCGCTGGCCATGGAGAACCCGATAAAAAGGGTGGTGAGCCCCACCCCCTGGACCATGATGCGGGCCATGCGTTCGGGGAGCCGGCCCCGAAGCATGAGGCCAAGCCCTGTGCCCAGGGTCACGGTGGCGGCGTTGGCCAGGGTTCCCGAGAGCTTGTCCAGAAGGCTGAGCTCCATGGGGGCTATTCTACGGGAGTGGAGCCCATCCTCACCCAGGATGGAACCCCCACCCTCTTCCACCCAGGGTACGGGGAGGCCTACCATCCCCGGCAGGGAGCCTTGCTCCAGGCCAGGCGGCTTTACCTGGAGAAGAGCCTCACCCATCTGCATCCCGCTCCCAGGGTCCTCGAGGTGGGCCTGGGGCTTTTGGTGAACTTCCGCGTGACCCTGGAAAGCACCCTGGGTCGGGGGGTGTACCTTCGCTATTGGGCCGTGGAACGGGAGCCGCTACCCCGGGAGGTGCTCGCGCGGGTGCGCCTCCCTCTTCCCAGGGCGGAGGAGGTGTTTGCGGAAATCCTTAAGGGCTGGCCCAATGCCTGCTTCCTTGGGCCTTGGGGCGAGCTTCGCATCCTCTTTGGGGAGGTGGAGGCTTTGGAGCTTCCCCAGGACTGGGCCACGGCGGTTTACCTGGATCCCTTCAGCCCTCGGGTGAACCCGGGGCCTTGGTCCTTGCCTGTTCTAAAGGGGCTTCACCGGGCTTTGCGGCGTGGGGGAAGGCTTGCCACCTACTCCGCTCAAGGGGTTTTCCGCCGGGCCCTCAAGGAGGCGGGGTTTGCCCTTCACCGGGTGCCTGGGGTGGGGAAGCGGGAGTGGACGGTGGGAATCGCCTTAAAACCTCCTCCCGGCTGAGGTAGGCCAGCTCGGCCCAGGAGCGGTCGGGCTTGGGCAGCTCCCCCCGGTACAGCCAAAAGAACCAGGCGCTGCTCAGGGTGGCCACGAGACGGGGCCAAGGGGGAAGGGGATGGGTGTGGAAGCCAAAGAGCCTGGCTCCCTGGGCCAGGTAGCTGTAGCCGTAGACCAAACGCACCTCGGGGTCTTGAGCCACCCGTTCCGCCACCTTCTTGAGGCTTTCTCGCACGTATCGGATGGCCTCGAGGGGGGAGAGTTCCATGCTCCGCTGGCTTTCCAGATGGAGCTCCAAGGCGGGGGTGACCCGGGGTAGCCCGGGTAGATCGGGTCCGGGAAAAGGCTTCTTCTCCACCCGGAAGAGGTCGAAGGGACCGTATCCCGCCCGGGCCACCCGGTGCTTGGCGTTGTACCGTTCCTCAAATCCCTGGAGCCCCCGGATAAGGGCGAGCCTCGGGGTGAGGGGTAAGGGGGCGAGGCCGTCCAGGGTGACGGGTTGGTATCCCAGCCGTAGCATCTCGGGAACCACCCGCTCCAGGAGCCTGAGGGTGCGCTCCGGCCCATCGTGGAGGAGGACGATGGACCCTGGGCGCAGGTAGTAAAGAAGCCTTTCCGCCAGGGCCTCAGGGGGAAGGTCCAGCCAGTCCTTGCTTTCCAGGTCCCACAGGGCGATGCGCTTGCCCAGGAGGCGGGCAAAGAGGCGGGTAAAAGGGGTGTGGAGTCCATGGGGAGGCCGGTAGTAGCGCCCGGGGTTCCGGCGCATGTGCTCCCACTCCACCCAGGGCAGGAAAAGCCTCCAGGCCTGGTGCCACTCCCCGTGGTCCTCCACCTGGTGGCCTTCGCGCTTGATGGCCTCCACCAGGTCCGGCCGGGCCTTGGCCCGTTCCCCGGTCAGGAAGAAGGTGGCCTTGACCCCGTGCTGGCGCAAAAGCTCCAAGAGGGCTTCCGTCCTCTCCGAGGGGCCGTCGTCGAAGGTCAGGGCCACCTTGGGGGTGCGCCTCGAGGCGTGGGCATAGGCTCCGAGGCCCAGAAAGCGAAAGAGGAGGTCGGAAAGCCCATAGAGTAGAAGGATCAAGGCCAGGATCAGTTCCACCGCATCCTCCAGAAAAGAACCGTGTAAAAGAGGCTGAGAAGCAAAAAGGTGGCGCTACCTACGAGAAAGGGTGCCTTTATGCCCAAGGTTTCCCATAAAAGACCTCCCACCGCAGGTCCCAAGGCCACCCCTAGCCCTTCCACGGTCATCAGCCCTCCCCATACGGCCGCCCGGTTTTCCTCGGGCAGGTTCTTAGCCAGGAAGCCATTCCACCCGGGCAGGAACAGGCTGAAACCCAGGCCGCCCAAGGCGGCCAGCAGGGCCAGTTCGCCCGGGCTAGGGGTAAAGGCCAGGCGGGCCATCACCAGGGCCAAAAGGAGAAGCCCGCTCACCAGGGCGAAGCGGTAGCCCCTCCGGTCCACTTGCCGGCCGGTGAAGGGCAAAAGGCCGAAGGCCAGGCCTCCCCCCAAAAGGAGAAGCCCTCCCAGGGCAATGGGCTCGAGGGCCAGCTCCTCCTTGGCATAGCGGAGGATGAAGAGGGAAACCAAGGCGGGGGCGAAGGTCTGGCCAAAGGCGGCGGGCAGAAAGAATAGAAGCCGCTTATAGGGGTATGGTTCCCGCACGGCTTGGGGAATGGGGATGCGGAAGGGGAAGAGGCTTAGGGCAAGGAGGAGGACCACGCCTTGGGCCACCATGAGCAGGGTGAGGGCGGCCTCGGGTTCTTTTTGGGCCACCTGCCCCACCCCCACCAGGCCGATGCCCACCCAGGGCATAACCAGGGTCAGGGTAAAGGATAGGGCACGTGCCTCCCGCCCGGGCACGGCGATGCGGCTCGCCAGGGTCATGAGCCCAGGGTAGAGGGTGGACATAGTGAGGCCCCAGAGGATGGCGAGCCCCCAAAGAAGCCAGCCAGCGTGGGCCTTGGGGGTGAGGAGAAGAGCTAGAAGGCCAATGAAGGCCGCTAGGGTGACTGTGCGGCCGAACCCCACCCTTTCCGCCAGGAGCCCTCCGAAGGTTTTGGAGAGGTTCTCGGAGAGCTGGTGAAAGGTGAAGGCCAGGGTGAAGGTGGCGGGGCCAAGCCCCAGGTGCTCGGGAGCGTAGAAGGGGAGAAGACCCGCGAAATAACCGCTTCGTACCCCCTCCATGAGGCCTACAGCTAGGACCAGGCGCAGGAATACGAAAAGCCCCTCCCTGGCCCATGGCAGATAGCGAAACACGCTAAAGTATACCCGTGCGCATCAGCGTGGTGATTCCCGCCCACAACGAGGAGGCTTTTTTGCCCAAAGCCTTGCAGGCGGTTTTGGCGCAGACGCTGCCGCCTTTTGAGGTGATCGTGGTGGACAATGCCTCCACCGACCGCACCCGGGAGGTGGCGGAGAGGTTTGGGGTGCGGGTGGTGTATTGCCCCCGGAAGGGGGTAGCCTACGCCCGCCAGGCGGGGCTTCTGGCCGCCCGTGGGGAGTGGGTGGCCATGACCGATGCCGACTCCATCCCCCTTCCCACCTGGCTTCAGACCCTAGCCCGGCATGGGGAAGGGGTGGTGGCCCTCTACGGTCCGTTGCGGTTCTATGGGGTTTCTCCCTGGACGGCTTTTGTTTCCGAGTGGGGCTACCGGGCTTTCCTGAACCTCATGGCCTTCCTGGGAAAGCCCAACCTGGCCGGGGCCAACATGATGTTTTTGCGGGAAGCCGCCCTGGAGGTGGGAGGATTTCCCGAGGTGGAGGCCCGGGAGGACGTGCTTTTAGGGTGGAAGCTTAAGCGGGTGGGAAAGGTGCGTTATGTGCCCGAGGCGTTGGTCCTCACCTCGCCCAGGAGGTTAAAGGGCGGGTGGGTGAGGTTTTTGGCCCAGCAGGTTAAAAACCTCCTGGGTGATCCTCGAGGCTACTTCGGGGAAGACGGGGGAAGGGAAAGATGAGCCTCCGGGGTTCCACCCGCACGATCTCGTTGGCTTCGTCGTATACGGCTACGATTTTTTCGGCGATCCGCTCCGCAGAGCGTTCCATGGCCCAGGCTCGGGCCTCGAGGCTGAAGCGTCGGCGCTTCTCCTCGTCTTTCAGAAGTTCCAAGGCCCTGGCTGCCAGGGCTTGGAAGTCCTTTGGAGCCACCAGGTACCCGGTCTGGCCGTCCACTACCCCCTCCAGTACCCCTTCTGCCCCCACGGCCACCACCGGCACCCCCATGGCCTGGGCCTCCCAGATCACCAGCCCCTGGGTTTCCGTTTCGCTGGCGAAGAGGAAGAGCTCCGCCATCCGGTAGTAGCCCCCGATGTACCGGTAGGGCACCGTGCCCAAGAAACGAACCCGATCCGCAATGCCCAGGGTTTCCGCCAGGCGCTTCAAGGCTTCCAGCTCCGGTCCTTCCCCAATGTGCGCCAGGAAAACATCCTCCTCCCGGGCCAACTCGGCCACAGCTTTCAAAACCACATCGAAGGACTTTTCCTTCCCTAGCCGGCCCACGGTGATGAGGCGCCGTTTGCCCTGGGGCCAGGGGGAGGGGGAGGGAAGGGGTGCTTCTTCCAGGATACGGTTGTCAATACCCGTGGGAATAACCCGTATGGGCCTTTGGATGCCGTAGCCCTCTGCCAGCCGCTTTACCGGTTCGGTGGGGGCGATGACCACCTCCACCCGGTTGTAAAAAGCCTTGGCAAGCCTGGGAATGATTCCTGTGTATTTGTCTAAGACGGCGAGACCTGGCACGTAGTGGGCGTACTTTTCGTAATGGGTGTGGAAGGTGGATACGTGGGGGAGCTCTTTATTGCGCGCGATCCTGAGGCCCCACACGCCCAGGGTTAGGGGGGTGTGGGTATGAATGACCTCAAACTCCGTGGGCAAATGACGGGAGGAGGGCAGGGCAATCTGCTGTCCCTCGTAAAAGGGATAGGGCACGGAAGGAACCCGGACCACGCCTTCTTCGCGCTCAGGGGCCTCGGGATGGTGGGGTGCCACCACCCAGGCCTCGTGCCCCATGCGCCTAAGCTCCCTAAGGAGGAGGTAAACGCTGGTGGTTACCCCGTTGGGGTTGGGGAAGTAGACATCGGTGAACAGGCCTATACGGTAGAGGCGCATGCGGTTCTAGCTTATCCTAAACTCTTTTTCTAAGCAGCTTCGGATGTGCCTCGCAGCACCCGGGATGCCTCCGGGTGGGCCAATGCGGGATTTCCCAGCTCGGCTGGCTTGGGTATAGACCTCCTTGCTGTGCAAAAGGAGCAGACCCTCGGCGGCTATTCGGTGGGGATCGGGCTGGACGAGGCGGAGGGCTGGGCCTAAGAGCCTTTTTTGCCGCCGCGCAAAGGCCCGGGTGTACTGAGGACCCGGGGTGGGGAAGCTTATGACCGGGATGCCTAGTCCCGCCGCTTGCTCGCTGGCGGTTCCCGCTGTGGACAAAGCGATCGCGCTACGGTGGAGGATGGCTGAGAAAGCCCCCTGGAGAATCCAAGCGGTTTTGCCTTCCTTAGAAAGGCAAAGCGCACCAGGGCCTTCTTCCTGGCGGTGCCAACCGGGCAGAGGTGGAAGGGACTCCCAGCTCTTAGCCCAGGCTACCGCTGGGGTTAAAGGGATGTGAAGGCTTGCTTCCAGCATAAGGGGGAGGCTGAATCGCTCGTCCCCTCTGGTGCCCGGAAGTAAAGCCAAGAGGGGGCCATCGCCCAATAGCGGGGCTAGGTCGCGCTCTGGCGGCGGTAAGAGATCCATGGCAAAACTGCCGTACCAGTAGGCGTGGCGAACCCCCAAATGTCTAAGGCGTTCCAGGCTCTTTTGGTCCCGAACAAAGACCGCCCTCACCGCGCGGTGCAAAAAGCGTTCATATGGGGTGAAGTCGCTTCCTCCCCAGTCCAAAAGGAGCTCCCACAAGGGGGTTCCCTCGAGGTAATACGCGGAAACCAGGGGGTTAATGTGGTAGACGGGGCTTCCCTTGGCTCCCCAAAGACCAACCGTTAGGGCGTAAGCGTCACCTACGACAACCACTGCATCCACGTGGGAGGAGCGGGCAGCCTGCCATTGCTTTAGGGTCATGGTGAGGAAGCCTGTCTTAAGGTCCGCGAAGAGATTCTGCCAACTACCAAAAATGAACCCTCCTGAAGGCATCTCCTGACGTGGCCCAAGGATTTCCCGGGCGATGCCCTCGTAGGCCTTTCCTTTGCCCACCAGGGGTAGGGCCAGGATCTCATGGCCTAGCTCCTGGGCGATCCGCGCCCCGATGGCGTCCTCTGTGGGACCGTTGGACACAAAGAGGACTCTCATGGTAGTAGCACGATTTGAGCCCAGGACCATAGCAGGGTGGTGGGAAAGCTTCTGGGTGGGCTGTAGGTGAAAGAACGCGTGTTGGCGACCATACGCAAAACCCACCGGCCATTATAGCCGAGATCTTCTTTTACCCGGTATAAGATGGGGTACGTGGAACTGGGTCTGGTGACTGATACCGCAGCGGACCTGTCCCCGCGGTTCCTAGAAGAGGAGGCGGTGGGCCTGGTGCCCATCTATGTGCACCTGGGGGGCAGGAGGTACAAGGATTGGCGGGAGCTTACCCCGGATGCCCTCTATCAGGCCATACGGGCAGGGGCCGAGCCCGTGACCGAGCCTCCAGGGGTGGAGGACTTTGCCGAGGTTTACGAGCGCTACCTCCAGATTTATGACCGCGTTCTTTCCCTGCATGTTTCCGGGGAGCTCTCCAAAACCGTGGACAGGGCCCGGGAAGCAGCCTTGAAGGTGGCTCCCACCCGCATCCGGGTGGTGGACTCGGGCATGGTATCCGCTGGGCTTGGGGCCATGGTGCTGAGGGCGGTGGAGATGCTGAGGAAGGGAGCGGAGGAGGAGGCTGTGGTGCGGGAGTGGGAGAGGCTAAAGCATTCCAGCCTGTACTTCAGCGTGGCCGATTTATCCCACTTGGCCCGGAACGGCCGGCTTCCCCGATTCGGCGAGGTGGTGGGTAACCTTCTGGGCCTTCGCCCCATTTTGCGTATAGAGAAGGGGCATATCCGGTTTCTCAAGGTGGCCAGGGAGGGTGCGGTGCCCGAGGTTCTTGCCCGGCTGGTCCTCGAGGAGCTTCAAGGAAAACCGGCCCGCATCACCATTGCCCACACCGATGCCAAGAGCGAGTGGATTGAAGGCTTGAAGAAGAGCTTGGAGGGCGCTTTGCGCCTGGAAAAGGGGCGCATCACGCGAAGCGGAGCCACCATCGCCGCCAACGTGGGTCTTGGGGCCATAGCCATCCATGCGTACTCGATAGAATAGGCCAAGGGTGCCCCCTCCGGCTCCCGGGTCAGAGGGGGCGGATGTTTCTTGCCCATGGAGATCGCCCTGGAACGGTATTACGGGCACCGCCTGGCCCTGCCCCAGGTGGTGGCGGCCTTGATTTTTGCCCGGGAGAGGCCCCCGGCCCTCCTTCTGGCCCCAGAGGAGCGCTTGAGGCGCTACCGGGACCTCCTGGCCTTTGGCGTGCCGGTTTACGTGAACCCCGGCCTCGAGGCCTGGGAGGAGCGGGCCCTCATCGTGATGAGTTACGAGGAGGCCCTCGCTCCCTTTCCTGAGGACCCCTCCGCCTGGCGGCTCGTTTTGGAGGTGGGCCGAAGCTATCCTCGAGGGGAGCTACTGGACCGCCTCCTGCGCATGGGGTACGCCCGGGATGAGGATTACCGGGTGCTGGGGGAAGTGCTGGAGCTTTCCGGGGTCCGGCTGGAGTTCTTCGGGGAAGAGCTTGAGAGGCTTTTGGTGGAGGGGGAGGAACGCAGGCGGCATATCCTTCTACCCAAGCCGGGCAAGGCCGAAGCCTTTACCTCCAGAAAACTCCTCCACTTTCCTGGCCCCGTGTACCTGGACACCCCAGCCCTGGCCCCCAAGGAGGTTTGGTCCCTTTTAAGGGGGCGTCAGGTGGTGGCCCTGGGGAGCGGGGTGGAGGTTCCTCCCTTGGACCTGGGGGTGAGGCCCCTCCCCCCGTACAGGGGAAGCCTTAAATCCCTGGAAAAGGACCTTGCCCGCTGGCTTGGGGAGGGGAGGCGGGTTAGCCTCTTCGTGGCCCACGAACGCACCCTGGACTACCTGAAAAGGCGGCTTGCCCCCTTTCATCCCCAGGTACCCGAGCGGTTTCCGGGTCCCAAAGGCCAGCTTTCCCTTTTCAGGGGAGCCTTCGAGGGGGGGGCGGAGTGGGGGGAGGAGGTTTTCCTCACCGAGGCCTTGGTGTTTGCCACCGGTGCGGTGCGGGCCAGGTTGCGGGTGGGGGAGGGGCTTACCGACCCCGGGGCTCTCTCCCCTGGGGATTTCCTCATCCACCCCGACCACGGCGTGGGCCAGTACCTGGGCTTGGAAACCCGGGAGGTCCTGGGGGTTAGGCGGGACTACCTGGTCCTCCGCTACAAGGGGGAGGGGAAGCTTTACCTTCCGGTGGAGCAGCTGCCCCTTCTCAAGCGCCATCCCGGCACCACGGATGACCCTCCGGAACTTTCTTCCCTGGGCAAAGGGGAGTGGCAGCGGCTTAAGGAGAAGGCCAGGAAGGATGTGGAGGAGTTGGCGGCACGGCTTCTCATCCTTCAGGCCAAGCGGAAGGCTACCCCGGGCCGGGCCTTTCCTCCCTTGCTGGAGTGGGATCCCCTTATCGAGAGGGGCTTCCTCCACGAGCTCACCCCGGACCAGAAACAGGCCTTGGAGGAGGTCTTGCGGGACCTAGAGGCTCCTTTCCCCATGGACCGGCTCATCTCCGGGGACGTGGGCTTTGGCAAGACGGAGATTGCCCTCCGGGCCGCTCACCGGGTGGTGGGGCACGGGGTCCAGGTGGCCTTTTTGGTGCCTACCACCCTTTTGGCGGAGCAGCATGGCAAGACCTTCCGGGAGCGGTTTGCCGGGCTTCCCGTGCGCATCGGGGTGCTTTCCCGCTTTACCCCCGAGAAAGAGGAGAAGTCCATCCTGGAGGGCTTGGAAAAGGGCACCCTGGACATCGTCATCGGCACCCACCGTCTTCTCCAGCCCGACGTGCGCTTTAAGGATCTCGGGCTTTTGATTGTGGACGAGGAACACCGCTTCGGGGTGGCGCAGAAGGAGCGGATCCGGGAGCTGAGGGCCGAGGTGGATACCCTTTACCTCTCTGCCACGCCCATCCCCCGTACCCTTTATTCCGCCCTGGTGGGCCTGAAGGACCTATCTAGCATCAAAACCCCACCGCCAGGCCGGAAGCCCATTCGCACCTTCCTGGCTCCCTTTGACCCCCTTTGGGTACGCGAGGCCATCCTCTTTGAGCTGGAAAGGGGAGGCAAGGTGTTTTACGTGCACGACCGGGTGGCCTCCATCGAGGCGAGAAGGCGCTACCTGGAAAACCTGGTGCCCGAAGCCCGCATCGGGGTGGTCCACGGCCAGATGCCCGAGGGCCTAGTGGAGGAGACCATGCTCCTCTTTGCCGAGGGAGCTTACGATGTCCTTCTGGCCACCACCATCATCGAGTCGGGCCTGGACGTGGGCGAGGCCAACACCATCCTCATTGAGCGGGCTGACCGTCTGGGCCTGGCCACCTTGTACCAGCTCCGGGGCCGGGTGGGGCGGCGGGAGCAGGAGGCCTACGCCTACCTCTTCCATCCTCCCAGGCTCACCGAGGCGGCGGAAAAGCGCCTCAACGCCATCGCTGATCTTTCCGACCTGGGAAGCGGCCATCTCCTGGCGGAGAAGGACATGGAAATCCGCGGCGTGGGGAATCTCCTGGGCCCTGAGCAACACGGGCATATCCGGGCCCTATCCCTCGAGGTCTACAGCGAGCTTCTGGAGGAGGCCATTCGCAAGCTCAAGGGCGAGGCCAAGGAGGAGAGAAGGCACGTTACCCTGGACCTGGGAGTTTCCGCCCGGCTTCCTGCGGAGTACGTGCCGAGCCTCGAGGGCCGTAGCCGCTACTACGGCCGCCTGGCCGAGGCCCGGAGCCTGGCGGAGGTTTCCCGCATCGCCAGGGAGCTCAAGGACCGGTATGGCCCCCTTCCCGAGGAGGCGGAAAACTTCCTGGCCCTTGCCCGGCTCCGCCTGGTGGCGGAGCGGAAAGGGGTGGTCTCCATCACGGAGGACCTTACCCACCTCCAGGTCATCTTTCCCCGCTGGCCCCTGGACTATAACGCCAAGGCTTTGAGGCAACTTCCCTTCCGGGTCGAGCTTACCCAGTATCCTCCGGGCTTTCGCTTGGAGAAAAAGGGCTTAAAGCCCCGGGACTACCCCGAGGCTTTGCTCCAGGCCCTGTACCTCTTCGCCGATAACTAGGGGTTCGGGATCAGGTTGAAAAGTTTCAGCTATAAGCTGAGCTCTCTGGCTAAAAGCGCACCGCACCGATTTCCCCACTTACGCTGGGCCTAGCGCGTTGGCCGGAACCTGCTGCTTCTGGGGCGGTTATAGGCAGGTGGGTTCAGTGGCCCACTTTGTGTTGGTAACAGACCCCTTTGACAAGCCCGCTAAACCTGCCGTAAACTTTGACTCAGTATAAGGAGGTGGCCATGATCAAGAAGGTAGGCGTGGTGGGCGCGGGAACCATGGGGAGCGGGATTGCCGCTTTGGTGGTAAGCGCCGGGATCCCGGTGGTCCTTTTGGACATCCCGGGCAAGGAGGACCGCAACGAGCTGGCCAAAAGGGGCCTGGAGAGGGCCTTGAAGGCCAAGCCCGCAGCCTTCATGGACCCTGATCTGGCCCGCTATGTGGAAATCGGCAACACCGAGGACGACCTGGGGAAGCTGGCGGACTGCGATTGGGTGCTGGAGGCCATCATCGAGAAGCCCGAGCCCAAGCGGGCCCTTTACGAGCGACTCGAGGCCATCCTAAAACCCACGGCCATCATCAGCTCCAACACCAGCGGGATCCCCATGCGGGTGCTTTTGGAAGGGCGATCGGAGGCCTTTCGCCGCCGCTTTTTGGGCACCCACTTCTTTAACCCACCCCGCTACCTCCGCCTGCTGGAACTCATCCCCACCCCCGAGACCGACCCGGAGGTGCTCCAGGAAATCCGCCGCTTCGGCGAGCGCATCCTGGGCAAGGGCACGGTCCTGGCCAAGGACTCCCCCGGCTTCATCGCCAACCGGCTTGGGGTTTACGGCATGGTGCAGGCGGTGCGCCTTATGGAAAAGCACGGCCTCAGCATCGACGAGGTGGATGCCCTCACGGGGCCCCTTCTGGGCCGACCCAACTCCGCCACCTTCCGCACCGCTGACCTCACGGGGCTGGATGTGTTGAAGCTGGTTACGGAGGAGCTGGCCCAGGCCACCGGGGAGGACTTCGCCCTGCCGGACTGGGTTCTGCGCCTGGTGGAGGAAGGCCGGCTTGGGGAGAAATCGGGTGCGGGGTTTTACAAACGGGTAAACGGGGAGATCTACACCCTGGATTACCGCACCCTAGAGTACGTGCCCCGGGCCAAGGTGGACCTCCCGGAGCTTAAGGCCCTTCGGGACCTGCCCCTGGCGGAAAGGCTTCCCAAGGTGGTGGAGCTTCCCGGCAAGTACGGGGCCTTCCTCAGGGAGCTTTTCGCCCGCACCGCCCACTACACCTTGGAGAAGGCTTCCGAGATCGCCTACGACCTGGTTTCCGTGGACCAGGCCCTGGAGTGGGGCTTCGGCTGGGAGGAAGGGCCCTTCAAGAACATGGATGCCCTGGGCCACGGGCGCCTCGAGGCCCTTTTCGTGGAGCACGGCCTTCCCAAGCCCGAGCTTTTGGGCAAGGCCCAGGGGGCCTTCTACCGAAACGGTACCTACCTGGGTTTTGACGGGGCCTACCACCCCTTGCCCAAACGGGAAGGGGTTATTTCCCTGAAAGCCCTCAAGTCCGAGGGCAAGACCCTGCTGGAGGGCAAGGAGGCGGCCCTGCTGGACCTCGGGGATGGGGTGGCCCTTTTGGAGTTCCGCACCAAGATGAACGCCATCGGGGAGGGTGTGATCCGCATGCTCCAGAAGAGCCTGGAGTATGTGGAGGAAAAGGGCTATGTGGGCCTGGTCATCGGCAACGAGGACCCGAGGGCCTTCTCCGCCGGGGCCAACCTGGCCTTGATCCTCTCCCTGGCCCAGGAAGGGGACTGGGACGAGCTTTCCCTGGCGGTGCGGCAGTTCCAGAAGGCTTCCATGTCCTTGCGCTATAGCCCCTTCCCAGTGGTGGTGGCCCCCTTCGGCCTGACCCTGGGGGGCGGGGCGGAGTTTACCTTGCATGCGGATAGCGTCCAGGCCCATGCGGAGCTTTACATGGGCTTGGTGGAGGCCGGGGTGGGGCTCCTGCCCGCTGGGGGTGGCACCAAGGAAGTGCTCCTCCGGTTTACCCAGGAGCTCGAGCCCTACGAGGAGGCGGATCCCTTTGAGGGGGTGAAGCGGGCCTTCAACCTCATCGCCTTGGCCAAGACCTCCACCAGTGCCCTCGAGGCCCGCAAGATGGGCTTCTTGAGGGACCGGGACCGGATCAGCATGAACCGGGATTTCCTCATCGCTGACGCCAAGCGGCGGGTTCTGGAGCTGGCCCCGGACTACCGCCCGCCCCTTCCCCCCAGGATCCGCGTCCTGGGTAGCGAGGCCCTGGGCAACCTGCGCTATGCGGTTTGGGCCTTCCGGGAGGCAGGGGAGATCACGGACCACGACATGCGAATCGGCCTGGAGATCGCCCAGGTGCTCACGGGTGGGGAAGGCCCGGCGCGGGAGGTTTCCGAATGGGACCTTCTGGATTTGGAACGGGAGGCTTTCTTGAAGCTCCTCGGCACCCGGAAGACCCAGGAGCGGATCGCCTACACCTTGAAGACGGGCAAGCCCCTTAGGAACTAAAGAGGTGGAACCATGCGGGAAGCGGTAATCGTCAGTGCAGTGCGGAGCCCCGTGGCCCGGGGCAAGAAGGATGGAGCCTTGGCCACCTTGCATCCCGTGGACCTCTCGGCCCAGGTGATGGGGCAGGCGGTGGAGCGGGTGGGCCTGGATCCCAAGGAGCTCGAGGATGTCCTCTGGGGTTGCGCCATGCCCGAGGCGGTCCAGGGGCTGAATATCGCCCGCCTGGCCCTTTTAAGGGCGGGCTTTCCCGTGGATGTGGCGGGAGCCACCATCAACCGCTTTTGCTCCAGTGGCCTCCAGACCATCGCCATGGCCGCCCAGGCGGTGATGACCGGGATGGCGGATGCGGTGCTGGCGGGTGGGGTGGAGATGATGAGCCAGGTGCCCATGTCGGGCTACCACACCCGCCTCCACCCCGACCTCACCCCCACGGAGTGGACTCCGGAAGGGTACTCCACCTATATCGGCATGGGCTTCACCGCCGAGAGGGTGGCGGAGCGCTTTGGCATCAGCCGGGAGGACCAGGACCGCTGGGCCCTGAGAAGCCACCAAATGGCGGCCAAGGCCTGGGCCGAGGGTCGGTTTACCGAGGTGGTGCCCATCCGGGTACCCAAGGTGCGCTACCAGGGAACCAAGAAGGTGGTGGAGGAAACCCTGTTTGAACGGGACGAAACCGTGAGGCCCGAGACCTCCCTGGAGGCCTTGGCCAAGCTCCGGCCTGCTTTCAAAAAGGGCGGCACCGTGACGGCGGGGAACGCAAGCCCCTACTCCGATGGGGCGGCGGCGGTGGTGGTCATGAGCCGGGAGAAGGCGGAGGCCCTGGGCCTGAAACCCTTGGCCCGCTTCATCAGCTTCGCCGTGGCCGGGGTGGAGCCGGATGTCATGGGCATAGGCCCCATCAAGGCGGTGCCCAAGGCCCTGAAGCGGGCAGGCCTGAGCCTGGACCAGATCAGCCTCATCGAGTTCAACGAGGCCTTCGCCGCCCAGGTACTGGCGGTGATGCGCACCCTGGAAATGCCCGAGGAGAGGACCAACGTGAACGGCGGGGCCATCGCCCTGGGACACCCCTTGGGGGCCACGGGGGCCAAGCTCACCGCCCAGCTCATCGCCGAGCTGGGGAAGCGGGGTGGGGGGTACGGCCTGGTGACCATGTGCATCGGCGGCGGCATGGGGGCCGCCGGGGTCTTTGAGGTTTACCCAGCCTAGGAGGGAGCCATGACGGAGGAGAAGAAGCTTTGGCAGAAGGGTGGGGGTTGGTTGTTGGAGGCCCCCGAGCGGGTCTACACTCCCGAGGACTTCGACGAGAGCGTCAAGGAGATCGCCCGCACCACCCGCACCTTCGTGGAGAAGGAGGTGCTGCCCCTTTTGGAACGCATGGAGCACGGGGAGCTGGAGCTCAACGTGCCCCTCATGCGGAAGGCAGGGGAGCTGGGGCTCCTTGCGATCGATGTGCCCGAGGAGTACGGGGGGCTGGACCTTCCCAAGGTGATCTCCACGGTGGTGGCGGAGGAACTATCGGGCACGGGGGGCTTTTCCGTCACCTACGGGGCCCACACCTCCATCGGCACCCTGCCCCTGGTCTACTTCGGCACCGAGGAGCAGAAGCGGAAGTATCTCCCCAAGCTGGCGAGCGGGGAGTGGATCGCCGCCTACTGCCTCACGGAACCGGGCTCGGGCTCGGATGCCCTGGCGGCCAAGACCCGGGCCACCCTTTCGGCGGACGGCAGGCACTACGTCCTGAACGGGGTCAAGCAGTGGATCTCCAACGCGGGCTTTGCCAACCTCTTCACCGTCTTCGCCAAGGTGGATGGGGAGCACTTCACCGCCTTCCTGGTGGAGCGGGATACTCCCGGGCTTTCCTTCGGCCCTGAGGAGAAGAAGATGGGCATCAAGGCCTCCAGCACCCGCCAGGTGATCCTCGAGGACGTGAAGGTCCCCGTGGAAAACGTCCTGGGGGAGATCGGCAAGGGGCACAAGATCGCCTTCAACGTCCTCAACGTGGGCCGGTACAAGCTGGGGGCGGGGGCGGTGGGCGGGGCCAAGCGGGCCCTGGAGCTTTCCGCCAAGTACGCCAAGGAGCGCCACCAGTTCGGCCGGCCCATCGGGAGCTTCGGCCTGATCCAGCACAAGCTGGGGGAGATGGCGAGCCGCATCTACGCCGCCGAAAGCGCCGTCTACCGCACCGTGGGCCTGATCGACGAGGCCCTTCAGGGCAAGAAGGGGCCTGAAGCGGTGATGGCGGGGATCGAGGAGTATGCGGTGGAGGCCAGCATCATCAAGGTGCTGGGGTCCGAGGTGCTGGACTACGTGGTGGACGAAGGGGTGCAGATCCACGGGGGCTACGGCTACTCCCAGGAGTACCCCATCGAGAGGGCCTACCGGGATGCTCGCATCAACCGCATCTTTGAGGGCACCAACGAGATCAACCGCCTTCTCATCCCCGGGATGCTCCTGAGAAGGGCCCTGAAGGGGCAGCTACCCCTCTTCCAGGCGGCCATGAAGCTTCAGAAGGAGCTTCTGGAGCCGAGCTTTGAGGAGCCCGAGGACCTCGAGGCCCACCAGGTGGCGGGGCTCAAGAAGCTCGCCCTCATGGTGGCGGGCCTTGCGGCCCAGAAGTACGGGCAGAAGGTGGAGGAGGAGCAGGAGGTCCTGGGAGCGGTGGCGGACATCCTGATCGACGCTTACGCCGCTGAAAGCGCCCTCCTGAGGGCCAGGAGGCTTGGAGGGGTTGCGCCTGCCATGGCCCGGCTATACCTGCTCCAGGCCCTGGACCGGGCCCAGGCCTGGGCTCTTTCCGTCCTGCCCCGCTTGGTGGAAGGGGATGAGGCCCGGGTGGTGTACTCCGCAGCCCGGAGGCTCACCAAGCATGAGCCCGTGGACCTGGTGGCCTTGAGGCGGGAGGTGGCGGGGGCGGTCCTCGAGGCGGAGGGCTACCCGATCCCCCGCTGAACCTGGGCGTTTCCCTGCCGGGGCCTGGCCCCGGCAGGGGTTGTTATTGGGTTGCCTCCGCTACCCCGTGGACCTGCTTTGGTTAGGCTACTCCAAGCCAATCCGCCACTTGGGGCCTTCCTTGGTGTCCTCCACGATGATGCCCAGGGATTTGAGCCTTTCCCGAATGAGGTCGCTTTTGGCGTAGTCCTTGGCCCGCCGGGCTTCTTCCCTGAGTTCCAGAAGAAGGGCCACTAACCCCTCCAGAAGGGGCCCGGACACCTTCTCCTCCAGAACCCTTTCGGGGAAGAGGCCCAGGATGCCTTCCCCCAGGGTGTGGAAGACCTGGGCGGTTCGCCTCAGGGTGTCCCTCTTGGCCTCAGGGAGAAGCTTGTTGAGCTCGGGGAGGAAGGTGAAGAAGGCGGCCAGGGCCTCGGGGGTGCTGAGGTCGTCCTCTATGGCCTCCAGGAAATCCTTTTCCAGGGCATCCAAGGCCCTTTCCAGTTCCGGGGTGATCCCAGGGTGCGCCGCATTCAGGCGGGTCCGCACCTCGCGGTAGGCTTGGAGGAGGCGGGCATAGCCTCGCTTGGCCGCCTCGAGGCCCTCCCAGGTGAAGTCCATGGGGCTCCGGTAGTGGGTCTGGAGGAGGTAAAAGCGCAGGGCCATGGGCTCGTGGGCCTTAAGGAGGTCGTGAAGGAGGACCAGGTTCCCCGTGCTCTTGGCCATCTTTTCCCCTTCCAGGAGCACGTGGTTGTGGTGCATCCAGTGGCGGGCGAAGCGGTAGCCTGCAGCCTCTGCCTGGGCGATCTCGCACTCGTGGTGGGGAAACTGGAGGTCTATGCCCCCAGCGTGGATGTCAAACCCTTCCCCCAGGTACTTGAGGCTCATGGCGGTGCACTCGATGTGCCAGCCCGGGTACCCCTCCCCCCAGGGGCTTTTCCAGCGCATGATGTGGCCGGGCTCGGCGGCTTTCCAAAGGGCGAAGTCCAGGGGGTCTTCCTTCTCCTCCCGCACCTCCACCCTGGCCCCGGCTCTAAGCTCCTCCAGGCGCTTTCCCGAAAGCTTCCCGTACTCGGGAAAGGCCCGTACGCGGAAGTAGACGCTACCCTTGCGCTCGTAGGCGAAGCCCAGCTTTAAAAGCCTTTCCGTGAGCTCGATCTGCTCCGGGATGTGGCCGCTGGCTCTGGGGGCGATGGAGGGCCGGAGTACGTTTAGGGCAGTGATGGCGTCAAAGTAGCTCCAGGTGTACTTCTCCGCCACCTCCATGGGTTCGAGCCTTTCCAGCTTGGCCCGGCGCTCAATCTTGTCCTCCCCCTGGTCGGCGTCGTCGGTAAGGTGGCCCACGTCGGTGATGTTGGAGACGAAGCGCACCCGGTAGCCTTGGTGGAGCAGGTAGCGGCGGAGCACGTCGTAAACAATGGGTCCCCGGGCATGGCCCAGGTGGGGGTCGGAGTATACGGTGGGGCCGCAGACATAGATCCCCACGTGCCCCGGGGTGGCGGGGGTGAAGTCCACTTTGCTCCTTTGCAAGGTGTCGTAGATGCGCAGGCCCATATGGGGGATTATAGGCCCATGGCATAATGGCGGGGTATGGGCAGGATCCTGAGGGGCTTGGCAGGGGGTGGCCAGCTTAGGGTGGTGGCCGCGGACACAGGGGATGTGGTGGAGGAAGCCCGGCGCCGCCACGGGCTTTCCCCCACTGCCACCGCCGCCCTGGGCCGGGCCATGACCGGGGCCTTGCTGCTGGCGCAGCTCCTCCTAAAGACGCCCAAGGAGCGGATAACCCTGCGCATCGAGGGCACGGGGCCCTTGGGCGGGCTCGTGGCCGAGGCGGATGCGGCTGGAAACGTCCGGGGGTACGTGCGAAACCCGAGGGCGGAGGTGCCCTTGCGGGAGGATGGGAAGCTCAACGTGGGGGAACTCCTCGGGGCCGGAGTGTTGCGGGTGGACCGGAGCCTTCCGAATGGGGAGGTCTACACCAGCACCGTGCCCCTGGTTTCCGGGGAGATCGCCGAGGATCTCGCCCACTACCTTTGGCAGTCGGAGCAGATTCCCTCCGCCGTCCTCTTAGGGGTGCGGGTCAAGGGAGAAGGGGAGGTGGAGGTGGCGGGGGGTGTGGCCATCCAGGTGATGCCGGACACTCCCGAGGAGGTTCTTTCCCGCCTCGAGGCCAACCTGGCAGGTTTAAGCGGCATCACGCCCCTCTTGCGGGAGGGCTTGGAAGCTGCTTTGGAAAGGCTTCTTGCTGGCCTGGGTTTTGAAAGGACGGACCTCAAGGCCCTGGGCTACCCTTTAAACGAGATCCCCGCCCGCTTCCGCTGCCGTTGCAACCGGGAGAAGGCCCTCGAGGCCCTGGTCTTCTTCACCCCGGAGGAACGGGAGGACATGATCGTGAGGGACGGGGGTGCGGAGGTGGTCTGCCACTGGTGCGGGGAAGTGTACCGCTTCTCCCCGGAGGAGATCCGTTCCCTGGTGGCGGAGGTGCGTTGCCCTGATTGCGGCACCCTTTGGCTGTATCCCAGGGCGGACGGCACCCTTTTCCGGATTGAGGGGGATACCTGCCGTTGCGGGCGTAAGGTGGAAATTCCTTCGGAAAAACGGGCCCGGGCCTGATAAGCTTAGGCCATGTTCAAGACCATCCTCCTGGCTTATGACGGTTCGGACCATGCCAAGCGGGCGGCGAGGATAGCCAAGATGGAAGCCGAGGCCCATGGGGCCAGGCTGGTGGTGGTTCATGTCTATGAGCCTGTCCCCGACTACCTGGGGGAGCCCTTCTTCCAGGAGGCCTTGAAAAGGCGGCTGGAGCGGGCGGAAAAAATCCTGGCGGAGGCCGTGGGCCTCACGGGAGTGCCCCGGGAGGATGCCCTTCTCCTCGAGGGACGCCCTGCGGAGGCCATCCTGGAAGCCGCCATAGGGGAGCAGGCTGACCTCATCGTCATGGGTACCCGGGGCCTGGGGGCGATTGGCAGCCTTTTCCTGGGAAGCCAAAGCCAGAAGGTGTTGGCAGAGGCCCCTTGCCCCGTGCTCCTGGTGCGCTAGCCGGTAGGGGTCTGGAAGGCTTTGGGGGTGGAACGGGGTTAGCTTTGCCTGGAGCCTTGGTGGCCGGCTGGAGGTAGCCCTTTCACCTTCCGTTAGGGGGCTTGGCATTTGCCACCTTTGGGGAGCTGAGGGCGAGCTGGCTTTCCGGTAATCTTAGGGCATGGAGTACGAGACCCTGGCGGTGCTTTCCGGTCTGCCCCAGGACCCCCACGGGGCGGTGGTGCTTCCCATCTACGCGGTGGCCGCCTACGGCTTTAAGACCCTGGAGGAAGGGGCAGAGCGCTTTGCCAGTGGGGAGGGCTACGTTTACGCCCGGCAGAAGGACCCCACCGGCAAGGCCCTGGAGGAGCGGTTAAAGGCCCTGGAAGGGGGCATGGAGGCCTTGGTCTTCGCCTCGGGCCAGGCGGCCACCTTTGCCGCCCTCTTTTCCCTCCTGCGCCCGGGGGATGAGGTGGTGGCGGCCAAGGGGCTTTTCGGCCAGACCATCGGCCTTTTCCAGCAGGTCCTGGCTCCCATGGGCATAAGGGTGCGCTATGTGGAGCCCGAGCCCGACCGGGTACGGGAGGCCCTCACGGAGAGGACCCGGGCCATTTTCGTGGAGACCATGGCCAACCCTGCCCTGGTGGTGCCGGACCTCGAGGGCTTAGCCTCCTTGGCGGAGGAAAAGGCCATTGCCCTGGTGGTGGACAACACCTTTGGCGCTGCGGGTGCCCTGGCCAAGCCCCTCCAGTGGGGGGCCCACGTGGCGGTGGAAAGCCTCACCAAATGGGCAAGCGGCCACGGCTCCGTGCTGGGAGGGGCGGTGGTGGTAAGGGAAAGCCGCATCTGGCAAAACTATCCCCAGTTCCTGGAGAAGGATGCCAGGGGCCAGGTTCCCTGGGAGACTTTGGGACCTCGGTGTTATCCGGAACGGATGCGTACCCTAGGGCTATCCCTTATGGGCATGGCCCTTTCCCCCTTCAACGCCTACCTTCTCTTTCAGGGTTTGGAAACCGTGGCCCTGCGGGTGAGGCGCATGAGCGAAACCGCCTATCGCCTGGCCGAGGTCCTGAAGGGGCACCCGAAGATCCTGTCCCTTCGCTACCCCGGCCTGCCCGAGGATCCGGCCTACCCCATGGCCCGGAAGTACCTGGCCTCGGGGGGGCCCATGCTCACCCTGGACCTGGGAAGCCAGGAGGCAGCCAGCCGTTTCCTGAAGGCCATACCCCTGCCCAAGGCCGCCAACCTGGGGGATGCCCGCACTCTTTTGGTGCATCCCTGGACCACCACCCATAGCCGCCTTTCGGAGGAGGGGAGGCTTCAAGCGGGGGTTACCCCGGGGCTGGTGCGGGTTTCCGTGGGGCTGGAGGATCCCGAGGACCTTGGGGCCTGGTTCCGGGAGGCCTTGGAAGGGGTATAGGGGGGAAGAAAAGCACAAGCGTATGGCATCGTGAAGCTATGCACCAACTCGCCATCCGAAGCCTAGATCCCGCCGGTGGGATTTCCACGGCGGGATCCTATAGGAAACTCCCAGCTTTCAGATCACCCAAAGCCCCTCGCGCATGAGGGGCACGCGGGTACCATCCTGCAAAATCCCATCCACCTGCATCGCCGCAGAGCCGATCATCCAGTCGATGTGCACCAGGCTATCGTTGGCCCCGCGCTTCCGGAACTCCTCTCCGGTGGGGCGCCCCTCCAGGTTCTCCGCATAGGCTTGACCGAAGGCGATGTGGCTGGCGGCGTTCTCGTCAAAAAGGGTGTCGAAGAAGACCAAACCCGTTTGGGCGATGGGGTTGTCGGCGGGTACCAGGGCCACCTCTCCAAGCCTGCGGGCTCCCTCGTCGGTGGCGAGGACCTTGAGGAGGACCTCCTGGCCTTTTTCCGCCCCTACCTCCACCGCATACCCCCCTTCAAACCGGGCCCAGATGCCCTCCACTAACTGCCCTCCCAGGGCCAGGGGCCGGGTTGAGCGCACCACGCCCTCCACCCGCTCCCGGTGGGGGGCAGTGAAGACCTCCTCCGTGGGCAGATTGGGGTTGCAGATGCGTCCCTTTTTGGTGGGGGTGGCCCCGCCTTGCCACAGGTGGCCTTCCGCAAGTCCCACCGTCAGGTCCGTGCCTGGCCCCTGGAAGTGGAGGGCGGTAAAGCGCTTGGCGTTCAGAAAGGCCACCTTTTCGTGAAGGCTTCGGTTGTGGGCCTCCCAGGCGGCCACGGGATCCGGCCCGTCCACCCGGGTGGCCTGGAAGATGGCCTGCCAGAGCCTGGCCACGGCTTCCTCCTCGGGAAGATCCGGGAAGACCGCCCTGGCCCAGCCGGGATGGGCGAAGGGGACGATGGTCCAGTTGGTGGCGAACTCCGTAATGGCCTCGAGGGCCGGCTTGTAGGCTCGGCTCTGGGCCTGCTGGGCCCGTCCGATGCGCTCCGGGGGAAGGCCTTCTAGGGCTCTTGGATCGTTACCGGAAACCGCAAGCCGCGCCGCTCCCTCCCGGAAGGCCTTGGCCATACCCTCGTAAAGCCAGGCCGGGGCCTTGTCCAGGCCCTCCTCCGGAGCCAGGGAAAGGCGCTTCCGGGAAAGGACGTTGTCCCCATAGAGGACCGTGAAGAGGCTCGCCCCGTGCTCGTAGGCCTTTTCCGCCAGGAGGCGCACGAAGTCCACTGCCTCGACGGGCGCGGTGGCGATGACCTCCTGCCCTCGTTCCAGATTGAGCCCCACCCGGATGGCCAGATCCGCCAGCCTTTCTAGGTTCTCCTGAAACGCGCTCACGCCCTCAAGTCTTTTGGTCCAGGGGGTTTCTGTCAAGCCCTGGGGCAGCTTTTGGGCCTTCCCAGGAGGAGGACGACCCCGGCCAGGAGGAGCAGGGGAGGCCGGTAATCCTCGAGGAGGAAAGCCGCCAAAAGGAGGAGGAGGGCCAAGGGATACCGTAGGGGCATGGCCTCATGGTACACCGAGGCGTGGCCAGGGTTGGGACATTCCTCACCCGCCCGGACCTTTATGGTAAGGCGAGGTGAATCCTATGCGCCCCATCACCGTGGACGGCAACGAGGCGGTGGCCCGGGTAGCCTACCGCCTGAGCGAGGTGATCGCCATCTATCCCATTACCCCTTCCAGCCCCATGGCGGAGCTTTCCGACGAGTGGGCGGCCAAGGGGGAGCCCAATCTGTTTGGGTTGGTGCCCCGAGTGGTGGAGATGCAGTCCGAGGGGGGCGCGGCAGGGGCCCTGCACGGAGCCCTCCAGGAGGGTGTGCTGGCCACCACCTTCACCGCCAGCCAGGGCCTCTTGCTCATGATCCCCGACATGTACAAGATCGCCGGCCAGGCCCTTCCAGGGGTCATCCACGTGGCGGCCCGGGCCTTGGCCACCCATGCCCTGTCCATCTTCGGGGATCATCAGGACCTCTATGCGATGCGGCCCACCGGGTGGGCGATCTTGGTGTCGGACTCCGTGCAGGCGGCCCAGGACTTGGCGGGCATCGCCCACATCACCGCCCTGAAGGCAAGCCTGCCCGTGCTTCACGCCATGGATGGCTTCCGCACCTCCCACGAGGTGCAGAAGATCGTGCCCCTTTCCGACCGGGAGCTTAAGGCCCTCTTTCCCTTCGGGGCCCTCGAGGCCTATCGGCGGCGTGCCCTGACCCCCGAGGCCCCGGTGATCCGCGGTACCGCGCAAAACCCCGACCACTACTTCCAGAACCGGGAGGCCATCAACCCCTACTACCTGCGCCTGCCCCAGGTGGTGGCCGAAACCATGGAGCACTTTGCCCAGGTGACGGGGCGCCGCTACGCCCCCTACGAGTACTTCGGCCACCCGGGGGCGGAGCGGGTGGTGGTGGTCATGGGATCGGCCTCCCTGGCGGTGGAGGAGGCGGTGGAGTACTTCCTGAGGCAAGGGGAAAGGGTGGGGATGGTGCGGGTGCGCCTCTACCGCCCCTTCCACGGGGAGGCCTTTCTCGCTTCCTTCCCCCGGAGCGTGAAGAGGGTGGCCGTCCTGGACCGGGGCAAGGAGCCCGGGGCCGTGGGGGAACCCCTCTTCCAGGAGGTGGCGGCGGCTTTTGCCCTTAGGGGTGGGGAGGTTCCGGTTCTGGTGGGAGGGAGGTACGGGCTTTCCTCCAAGGAGTTTACCCCGGCCATGGCCCTGGGGGTTTTTGAGGAACTCAAAAAGGAGAAGCCCCGGCACGGCTTCACCGTGGGGATCGTGGACGATGTGACGGGCACAAGCCTTTCCTACCCCCAGGTGGACTTTGAAGATCCGGCCTCGGTGCGGGCGGTCTTCTTCGCCCTGGGGGCCGATGGCACCGTGAGCGCCAACAAGAACACCATCAAGATCATCGGGGAGGAGACCCCCCTTTACGCCCAAGGGCACTTCGTCTATGACTCCAAGAAGTCGGGCTCCCGCACGGTAAGCCACCTGCGTTTTGGGCCAAATCCCCTCAACAAGCCCTACCTGGTGCAGAAGGCCAGCTTCGTGGGCATCCACCAGTGGAGCTTCTTGGAGCGCCTTCCCATGCTGGAGGTGGCAGAGGAGGGGGCCACGGTCCTCATCAACAGCCCCTACCCCAAGGAGGAGGTTTGGGACCGCTTGCCCAGGCCTGTCCAGGAGGAGATCCTGAGGAAGAACCTCAAGGTTTACGTGGTCAACGCCTACGAGCTGGCCAGGCGGGTGGGCCTTCCCGGGCGTATCAACACCATCATGCAGGCGGCCTTCCTCAAGCTTTCCGGGGTCTTGCCCGAGGAGGAGGCCAAGGCCCGCATCAAGAAGGGCATCGAGAAAAGCTACGGCAAGCGGGGCCGATCGGTGCTGGAAAGGAACTTCCAGGCGGTGGAGCTGGGTTTTGAGGCGGTGGAGCCCCTGCCCATTCCCGGAAGGATCACCTCGGAAAAGGAACGGGTGCCCCCTATGGTGGACCACCCGCCGACCTTTGTGCGGGAGGTGCTGGGGCCCATTGCCCTGGGGCTGGGAGATACCTTGCCGGTTTCCGCCTTTCCCCCGGATGGAACCTACCCCACGGGGACGGCCAGGTACGAGAAGCGGGGCATCGCGGAGTTCATCCCCACCTGGGATCCCCAGGTGTGCGTGCAGTGCGGCAAGTGCGTCTTGGTCTGCCCCCATGCGGTGATCCGGGCCAAGGTGGTGCCGGAGGAGGCCTTGGCCCAGGCTCCCGAAGGTTTCCCCCACCGCAAGGCCATGTGGAAGGAACTCACCGGGGAGTTTACCCTGGCCATCAGCCCCGACGACTGCACGGGTTGCTCCCTTTGCGTGGAGGTCTGCCCCGCCAAGGACAAGCAGAACCCGAGCCGCAAGGCCTTGAACCTGGCACCCCGCCTCGAGGTGCGGGAGGCCATGAACCGGCACTGGGACTTCTTCCTCTCCTTGCCGGAAACCCCCAGGGCCGGCCTTAAGCTCCACACCGTGAAGGATGTGCAGCTTCTGGAGCCTTTGTTCGAGTTCCCCGGGGCCTGCGCGGGGTGCGGGGAAACCCCTTACCTGAGGCTACTAACCCAGCTCTTCGGCGACCGCCTCATCGTGGCCAACGCCACCGGGTGCAGCTCCATCTACGGGGGAAACCTTCCCACGACCCCCTGGAGCAAGAACAAGGAGGGGCGGGGTCCCGCCTGGGCCAACTCCCTTTTCGAGGACAACGCCGAGTTCGGCCTCGGCATGCGCCTGGCCTTGGACAAGAAGGCGGAGTACGCCCGGGAGTTGCTTAAGGATTTCCGTCAGATCCTGGGGGAGGAGCTGGTGGAGAGGCTCCTTGCGGAAACAGGGCCGGAGGGAGTGGAGAAGAGGCGGCAGGATGTGGCCCTCCTAAGGGAAGAGCTCAAGGACCTGGCGGATCCCAGGGCCAAGGACCTCCTGGCGGTGGCGGATGCCCTCATCCCCCATTCCGTGTGGATTGTGGGTGGGGATGGCTGGGCCTACGATATCGGCTACGGGGGCCTGGACCACGTGCTGGCCAGCGGGGCCAACGTGAAGGTTTTGGTCCTGGATACTGAGGTCTACTCCAACACAGGGGGACAGGCCTCCAAGGCCACGGGTCTGGGGGCGGTAGCCAAGTTCGCCGCGGCAGGCAAGCCCACCCCCAAGAAGGACCTGGCCTTCATGGCCATGAGCTACGGGCATGTCTACGTGGCCCAGGTGGCCATGGGGGCCAGCGACGCCCATACCCTGAAGGCCTTCCTCGAGGCGGAGGCCCATAAGGGCCCGGCCCTCATCATCGCCTACAGCCACTGCATCGCCCACGGCATCGACATGGCCAAGGGGATGGAGCACCAGAGGCTGGCGGAGCGCACAGGGTACTGGCCCCTCTTCCGCTACATCCCTGGCCAGGGGCTCATCCTGGACTCCAAGCCCCCCACGCTGCCCCTTAGGGAATACCTCTACGCGGAAAACCGCTACCGGCTTCTCCTCCAGACCCACCCCGAGGGGGCCGAGGCCTTCTTAAAGCTGGCGGAGGAAGCGGTGCGGGAAAGGTGGGAAAGGCTTTCCCGCATGGCCCAAAGGGAAACCGTGCCAAGCTAGAGGAGGGAGGAGGGTATGGACCTCAGCACCACCTACATGGGATTGAAGCTGGAGCACCCCTTGGTGGCCTCGGCCTCACCCCTTACGGAGCGGCTGGACGGGTTTCTCCGCCTGGAGGACGGGGGTGCGGCGGCCATCGTGATGCACTCCCTCTTTGAGGAGCAGGTGACCCTCGAGGAGGAGATGCTGGACCACTACCTGCACTACGGCCACGAAAGCTACGCCGAGGCCCTTTCCTACTTTCCCCGGGCCCACGAGTACCGCCTGACCCCTGAGCGCCACCTGGACCTTCTTGCCCGGGCCAAGGAACGGGTTTCCATCCCCCTCATCGCCAGCTTGAACGGAATCAGCCGGGGGGGCTGGGTGGAGTACGCCAAGCTTCTGGAGGAGGCAGGGGCCGACGCTATAGAGCTTAACCTCTACTACATCCCCACCGACCCTGCCCTTTCCGGGGCGGAGGTGGAGGCCATGTACCTGGATACCATCCGGGCGGTGGTGGAAAGCGTGCAAATCCCTGTGGCGGTCAAGGTGGGGCACGCCTTCACCGCCTTCGCCCACTTTGCCAAACAGGTGGAGGCCACAGGGGCCCGGGCCCTAGTCCTCTTCAACCGTTTCTACCAGCCCGACTTGGACCTGGAGACCCTTTCCGTGGTGCCTACCTTAAGCCTTTCGCGTCCCTACGAGGCCCTTTTGCGCATCCACTGGATCGCCCTCCTCTACGGCTGGGTCGGCCTGGAGCTGGCCTTGACGGGGGGTGTGCATTCGGGGAAGGAGGCGGCCAAGGGGCTTCTGGCCGGGGCCCAGGTGGTGATGATGACCTCGGCCGTCCTGGAAAAGGGGCCCGGGCACTTCCGCACCGTGCTGGAGGAGCTCAAGGCCTTTATGGAGGAAAAGGAGTACGCAAGCGTGGGGGAGATGCGGGGGGTGATGAGCTACCTGAAGGTGGCGGAACCCGCCGCCCTGGAAAGGGCCAACTACCTCAAGGTTCTGGGCTCGTATCGCCTTCTTCCCTGAGGGCGTAAAACCCCTTTCCCAGGGCCACCACCGGGCTTCTGGACCAGCGGGCTAAGGCGGAAAGCCGGATCTTGGCGATCTTTTCCGGCTCCTTCACCTCGGCCCAGAGCCCTGCCTCCTTCAGGCGGCGGCCCACCTCGGTGTAATGAAGGGGCCGGCCCTCCTGTTTCAACATCTCCAACACCGCCTTGCGGAACCGGTCCGGTGGGGGCATGGGCAGGCCCAGTATACCCGTATAGTGAGGGCATGAGGAACCAGGAGCTGGCCCGCCTCTTTGAGGAGATCGGGCTCATGAGCGAGTTCTTGGGGGACAACCCCTTTAGGGTGCGGGCCTATTACCAGGCGGCTCGCACCCTGTACGACCTGGATACCCCCATTGAGGAGGTGGCCAAGGGAGGAAGGGAAGCCCTGCTGGCCCTTCCCGGGATCGGGCCCGATCTGGCGGAAAAGATCTTAGAGTTTCTCAAAACCGGGGAGATTAGAAAGCACCGGGAGCTTTCGGAGCGGGTGCCAAAGGGGGTTTTGGCGGTGATGGAGGTGCCCGGGGTGGGACCCAAGACCGCCCGGCAGCTCTACGACGAGCTGGGCATTGACTCCCTGGAAAGACTAAGGGAAGCCCTGGATAGGGGCGAGCTCCTTCGCCTGAAGGGCTTTGGCCAGAAGAAAGCCGAGCGCATCCGGGAGGGCTTGGCCCTGGTGCAGGTGGCGGGCAAGCGAAGGCCCTTGGGGGCGGTGCTTTCCTTGGCGAGGAACCTCCTCGCTGCCATCCGGGAGCTGCCCGGGGTGGAGAGGGCGGAACTTTGCGGGTCTGCCCGGCGGTATAAGGACACGGTGGGGGACTTGGACTACCTGGTGGCCAGCGAAAGAAGCGAGGAGGTGGTGAGGGCGTTCGTGAAGCTTCCCCAGGTGAAGGAGGTGTACGCCCAGGGCAAGGAGCGGGCCACGGTGTTTTTGAAAAACGGCCTCCAGGTGGATCTGAGGGTGGTGCCGTCCGAGAGTTGGGGCTCCGGGCTCCAGTACCTCACGGGGAGCAAGGAGCACTCCATCCGGCTTCGGAGCCTGGCCCAGGAAAAGGGTTTGAAGCTTTCCGAGTACGGGGTTTTTAGGGGCGAAGAGCGCCTGGCAGGGGAGACGGAGGAAGGGGTTTACGAGGCCCTGGGGCTACCCTTCATTCCCCCTGCCTTGCGGGAGGACCACGGGGAGATCGAGGCAGCCTTGGAGGGAAGGCTTCCCAGGCTTCTCGAGCTTTCCGAGGTGAAGGGGGACTTGCAGGTCCACTCCACGTACTCCGACGGGCAGAATAGCCTCGAGGAGCTCTGGCAGGCGGCCAAGTCCCTCGGTTACGAGTACCTCGGGGTCACCGACCACTCCCCGGCGGTGCGGGTGGCGGGAGGTCCTTCCCCCGAGGAGGCCCTCAAGCGCATAGAGGCCATCCGCCGCTTCAACGAAACCCATGGTCCTCCCTACCTGCTGGCGGGGGCCGAGGTGGACATCCGGCCCGATGGCTCCCTGGATTACCCGGACTGGGTTTTGCGGGAGCTGGATCTGGTGCTCATCTCCATCCACTCAAGTTTTAAGCTTTCCAAGGCCGAGCAGACCAAAAGGATCCTGCGCGCCCTGGAAAACCCCTTCGTGCACGTGCTGGCCCACCCCACGGCCCGGCTCATCGGGAGGCGGGCGCCCGTTGAGGCGGATTGGGAGGCGGTGTTTAAAAAGGCCAAGGAACGGGGCGTGGCGGTGGAGATCGATGGGTATTACGACCGCATGGACCTCCCGGATGATCTGGCCCGCATGGCCTACGGGATGGGCCTATGGATCAGCCTTTCCACCGATGCCCACCAGGTGGAGCACCTGCGCTTCATGGAGCTTGCGGTGGGCACAGCGCAGAGGGCCTGGATAGGGCCCGAGCGGGTGCTCAACGTGCTCTCCTACCCGGAGCTCACCGCCTGGCTTAAAGGCCGGCGAGGCCTTTAGCCTTTAGCAGGATTTCCAGGAACATCTCCCGGGTGAGCCTTCCCGTCTGGGTGTTCTGTCGGGAGACGTGGTAGCTGGCCAGGAGGTGGCGGCCATCCGGCAGGAGGTAGTGGGCCCCGTGGAAAAAGGGATGGGCGGACTTCTTCATGCCGAAGTGGTCCAGGAGGGCCTCGAGGGCGATGCGGCCCAAGGCCAGGTAGACCCTGGCCTCCCGAAGGAGCCCAAGCTCCACCCGGGTCCAGGCGCTACAGGCCAGGAGTTCTTCCCGGGTGGGCTTGTTCTCCGGGGGAGCACACCGCACGGCGGCGGTGAGGTAGGTTCCGTAGAGCCTTAGGTCGTCGTGGGGCTCGCTTTCCGGCTTGCTGGAGAGGCCCGCCTGGTAGAGGAGGGGGTAGAGGAAGGCTCCGGAGGCATCCCCGGTGAAGGGCCGGCCCGTGCGGTTGGAACCATGGGCCCCGGGGGCCAGGCCGAAGAGAACCAGGCGTGCCTGGGGGTCCCCGAAACCGGGGACGGGCCTGGCCCAGTAGGTCCAATCCTGGAAGGCGCGGCGCTTTTTCCGCCCCACCTCCTCCCGGTGGGCCACCAGCCGTGGGCAGCGGGTGCAGGCGGTAAGTTCCCGCTTGAAGGCATCCCATGAGGAAAGATCCATCATCGGCTTATAAGCATAACCCCCGCCCTAGGGCGGGGGTTATGGGGAGGGTTTGAGGCTTACTCGCTACAGTGCCCGGGGCCGATCCTGCCCTCGTTGTACTGGCCCAGGATTCCCGCGTAGGAGCGGGCTTGGTTGGTGAGGCTCTTGCCGAAGTTGTAGCTGGGTGGATAGAGGTTAAAGAATTGGTTTTCTGCCCAGGCAATGGCCGCCTGCACCTCGGGCGGAGCGTAGGCTCCCTTCAGCACGTTCAGCTTGGCGGCGATGTACTGGTGGGCCAGCTGGTAGTAGGGATTGCCGCCAGAGGGCGGGGTCCAGAGAACCTCGTAGTAGTTCTTCTCGGACTGGAAGAAGCGGGAGTCTTCACCGCTAGGAAGGATCTGGTCCCAGGTGGCGTCCCGGTGCTTGGCGGGACCGTATTTGGTGTGGGTCTTCCAGTAACCCTGGGTGAGGGTGCAGCCCGTGGGGCAGGCGGGCACCCTTACCGTAACCGTCCAGCTGGAGGACCTAACGGTGTCGGTGGTGTTGGTGGTGAGGGTGGCGGTGTTGGTGAAGGCGTGGTACATATCCTGGGCCTGGCATGCGTAGGGCCCCACTTCCAGGGTGTAGGTGAAGGTCTTGGGAGCTTCGCCTGCACTCACGGTACCCAGGGGGCCGTACCGGTCATCGGTCACGTTCACCTGGTTGTCCACCAGCGCGGTGGGGTCACCGAAGGTCACCGGGGCGGTGGCGCTTCCGGTGCGCACCCAGTCCTGGCCCTGGCGCACGTAGGTGACGGTGGCGATGTTGGTGCGGTTCGTCTTGTCGGGCAGGCTGGCGCTATAGGTGCAGGTCAGGCTACCGCCTGGGGCCAGGGTATGGGGGAGGGGCCCACAGTTCACGCTGGCGGCGATGTCCGGTGTGACCACATCGGAGACGCTTTGCACCACAAAGGTGATCGGGGTGTTGTTCTCTATGGTGATGGTGCCGCTTACGGCGAAGTCCCGCTCCTCATAGCCCGTGACCCCCACCTGCACCTGGTAGTTCACGGGGAAGACCTGGCCGTCGCTCAGGGTGAGCTCCGTCTGGTCGCCGGTCTTCTGGATCTCCCAGAAGTACTGACGGGTGTAACGGGTTTCGGCCGTCTTGCTTACGCTCAGGCGGTACTGGAAGCAGAAGGTCACGTGGCTGACGTTGGGGATGTTTCCCTTCTGGTTGGGCGGGGCGTGGAGGCCGGTATCGGAGGTGGCGGGGGGATCGTAGCGGTAGACGTTGGCCCCAGGCCCTCCCTTGACGATCACCGCGGTCATGGCCAGGGTGGAGCTCCAGTCCACGTACTTGCCATCGCTGGAGAGAGTCACGGTGATGGTGTTGCCATACGAATCCACGGTGTAGGTGGAGGTGCCACTGGTGGGTGAGTCGACCTTGTAGGCTCCATCAAAGTTCACCCCAGCCTGAGTGCATTCGGCGTCGGCGTTTCCTGATTGCCAGTCGGGGTAGGTGTCCACCGCCCTGTTTACCGCGGTGGCTGGTTTCAGGGTCTGGCCCAACCTCTCTCCAGTCTGTCCTCCACAGGCGGATAGAGCGAGGAGCAAAAGCGTTCCAAGAGGAATGCCAAGTTTTAGCCATGATGGTATAGCCCTCATACAGTCCTCCTTTGAAAACCAAGATAGGGTCCTTCTAATCAGTAAACAACCCACCTTTGCCCTAGGCCCTGTGAAAGAAAAGGTACTAGGTCTTTAGGTAGGGTTTTCCCCTAGGAAAGGAACCGGATCTGGGCCAGCTGGCTCCGCCGCTTCACACCGGCCTTCTGAAAGATGGCCGATAGGTGGGCCTTTACCGTGCGCTCGGAGATGCCGAGTTCTTTGGCGATCTCCTTGTTGCTGAGGCCCATGGCGGCCAGGGCGGCCACCTCCTTTTCCCGCTGGGTAAAGCGGGGGCTAGGTTCCCCTACCAGGCCCGCCAGCATGCGGCGCTCGGCCCAAAGCTCGCCTCGAGCCACGGCGTTTAGGGCCTTGGCGAGGACCTCGAGGCCCTGGTCGGGGTAGAGGTACCCTTTAAACCCTTGCTTGAGGGCCTGGGCCGCTTGCTCCGGGTTCCGGAGGAGCACCACCGCCGGGAGGGGTGGGGGTGGGGGGACTTCCCTTAACGCCTCCGTCAAGCCCACCTGGGCGGTGTAGGGATGTTCCTCCACGTGAAATCCCCGAGTGCGGAGGGCCTCAGCCAGGGCTTCCTGTAGGGAAGCCAGGGAGAGATTGAGCCAGACCCGAACCATGGTCTGGCCTCATTGTAGTCCGGCGGGCAAAACGGAAACCTAAAGGGGTATGTTGTCGTGCTTCTTGAAGGGGCGCTCCTCCTTCTTGTCCCAGAGCATCCTCAGGTGCTGGCAGAGGATGCGGCGGGTGTGGGTGGGGTCTATGACATCGTCAATGTAACCCCGGCCGGCGGCCACCCAGGGGTTGTCAAAGGCCCGGCGGTACTCCTCGATCTTGCGGCGGCGGGTTTCCTCGGGGTTGGGGGAGGACTGGATCTCCCGCCGGTAGATGATGTTGGCGGCTCCCTCGGCCCCCATCACCGCCACCGCCGCCGTGGGCCAGGCCAGGACCACGTCCGCCCCCATGTCCTTGGAGTTCATGGCCAGGTAGGCTCCGCCGTAGGCCTTGCGGGCGATGAGGGTGATCTTGGGCACCGTGGCCTCGGCGTAGGCAAAGAGCATCTTGGCCCCGTGGCGGATGATGCCCCCGTGCTCCTGGGCCACCCCGGGCAGGAACCCGGTGACATCCACCAGGGTGAGGATGGGGATGTTGAAGGCATCCATGGTGCGGATGAAGCGGGCGGCCTTGTCGGAGGCGTTGATGTCCAAGGCCCCGGCCATGAAGCGGGGGTTGTTGGCCACCACCCCCACGGGGTAGCCGCCAAGCCGGCCTAAGCCCACGATGATGTTCCTGGCGAAGCCGGGCTGGATTTCCAAAAACTCCCCGTCGTCCAGGAGGGTCCTGATCACCTGGTGCATGTTGTAAGGCCTTTTGGCATCGGGATGCACGATGTCCAGGATCTCCGGGGTGGGGCGGAGGGGATCGTCCTTGGGTTCCACCACCGGAGGCTTTTCCCGGCTGTTCTGCGGCAGGTAGGTGAGAAGCTTCTTGATGAGGTCCAGTACCTCCTGGTCGTTTTGGCCCTCGAGGTGGGCCACCCCGCTTTTCTCCATGTGCACGTCCGCCCCGCCCAGCTCCTCAAAGCTCACCTCCTCGCGGGTCACGCTCTTGATTACCTCGGGGCCGGTGATGAACATGTAGCTGGTCCCCCGGCTCATGAGGATGAAGTCGGTCATGGCGGGGCTGTAGACCGCTCCTCCGGCGCAGGGCCCCAGGATGGCGGAGATCTGGGGCACCACCCCGGAGTAGATGGCGTTGCGGTAGAAGACCTCCCCGTACCCGGAGAGGCTATCCACCCCCTCCTGGATGCGGGCCCCGGCGGAGTCGTTAAGGCCGATGATGGGAGCCCCCACCTTGGCCGCCAGGTCCATGAGGCTTGCGATCTTGCGCCCATGCATCTTGCCCAAGGAGCCGCCCAGGACGGTGAAGTCCTGGCTGAAGACGAAGACCAGCCGGCCCCCAATGGTGCCGTAGCCGGTCACCACCCCATCCGCCGGAGCCTCAATCCCCTCCATGAGGCCGGTTTCCAGGTGCTCGGCGAAGGGCATGAGTTCCACGAAGCTTCCCGGGTCCAAAAGGTAGTCTATTCGCTCCCGGGCGGTGAGTTTCCCCTGCTGGTGCTGCTTGCGGATGCGTTCCTCTCCCCCGCCGAGGAGGATCCTTTTCCGCCTTTCCTCCAGCTCAGCCAGTAGCTCATCCAGGATAAGCTTGGCGTTATCGGCCATACTGGCCGCATGATATACTAAGAAGCCGGGTTTGCTTCCACGGTAAGGGGGCCCGGCAGAGGAGGTGAGTGGAATGAAGCGCTGGTTAAGCCTGGTCCTGTTGCTGGTGGTGGCACTTCTTGTGGTCTGGGCTGGCTACCAGGGCTATGCCCGCCTCCGGGCCCTCGAGGGCCAGGTGGCCGCCTTGGAGAGCCGGGTGCAGGCCCAGGAGCAAGCCCTGAAGGCCTTGGGCGATCGGGTGGGCAAGTTGGAACAGGAGGTCTTCAAGGCTCCGTCCCCACCTCTTTCCCTCCCTGAGGTGCCAAAGGCCCCAAGCGCCCCCGCCTGGCCCTATGCGGTGGGCGTGGTGGTGGCGGCGGTGCTCCTTTTCTTCCTGTTGCAGCTTCTTCGCGGCAACCGGGGAAAGGAAGGGGCCGAGGGGCAGGGATCACCGGGACAGGAGAACCACGAGGCCTCTCGTATGGAGAACGAAGGAGCTCCGCCCAAGAAGGAGTAGGGATGGACTAAAGCTCCGGGCGGGCAGGGATTTCCCTGCCCGCCCTTTGCCACCAGCCGTAGCTAGTCCTTAAGTTTCTTTACCGCCTGGATCAAGGCGGGAAGCACCTGGTGCACATCCCCCACGATGCCGTAGTCGGCGTGCTTGAAGATGGGGGCCTCGGGGTCCTTGTTCACCGCCACGATGTACTTGCTCTTGTTCATCCCCGCTAGGTGCTGGACCGCCCCGGAAACTCCCAGGGCAATGTACAGGGTGGGTTGCACGGTTTTCCCCGTCTGGCCCACCTGTTCGCTATAGGGACGCCAGCCGGCATCCACCACCGCCCGGGTGGCTCCCACAGCTCCGCCCAGAAGGGCGGCAAGCTCCTCCACCTGCTTGAAGGCCTCGGGGCCACCCATGCCCCGGCCTCCCGTGACCACCACATTTGCCTCGGTGAGGGAGACGCCCTTTTTCTCCTCCTGCACCCTCTCCAGCACCTCCACGGTGGGAACTGGAGGGATGGGAAGCGCCACCACCTGGCCCGCCTGGCCCAGGGGTTCCGCCAGGGGAGTGGTGTTGGGCTTCACCGTTAGGACCACTGGGGGAGCGCTTTTCACCTTCTGGGTCACCCGGTTCAGGTAGGCGTAGCGGGTGGCGTAGACCTCGCCTCCTTCCGCCCAGGACTCCAGGGTGTCCTCCAGGAGCCCAGCCCTTAGGGCATAGGCCACCCGGCCCATGTAGGTGCGGCTTTGCCGGGAAGAAGGGGCGACGATGGCCTTTACCCCGGCCTTGGCGGCTTCCAGGATCCCCGCCGCCCACTTCTCGGCGGTGTAGGGACCGAGCTCCGCCACGTAAAGGGTTTCCACGTAGCCTCGGGCCTCTTCCACGGGGGCTTGGCCCTCCGCCAAAAGCACCCCGGCCACCCCTTCTCCAAAGGCCTCGGCCAGCTTCCGGGCCCGGGTCAGGGCCTCGAGGCTCGCCTTTCTCAGCTTGTTTCCATCGTGGTCCAGAACCACCAGGATCATGGATGCCTCCTCAGATCACCTTGGCTTCCTCGTGGAGAAGCCGCACCAGCTCCTCGGCCGCCGCCACGGGGTCCTTGCCGTCCAGGAGCTTCTGAAGCCGGGTCTTCTCCTGGATGCTCTCCTGGAGGATTTCCACCCGGCTTGCACCCTGAAAGGCCACCTTTTTGATTTCCTTCTTCTTGGCCTTCATGATGCCAGGCAGGGTGGGGTAGCGGGGCTCGTTCAGGCCTTGTTGCGTGGTGAAGACCGCAGGAAGCCGCACCCGTACCCACTCCGCTCCCTCGTCCAGGTCGTGCTTGGCCCTGGCGGTTTCCCCTTCCAGCTCGAGGGCCGTGGTCCAGGCCACCACCGGCACGCCCAGGGCTTCCGCCAAAGCCCCGCCCAGGGCCTGGCTATCCCAGTCCGCCTGTTGCCCGCCCGTGAGGATGAGGGTAGGGGATTCCTCCTTCAGGATGGGGGTCAGGGCTTCGGCCACGGTCACGGGATCGGCATACCCTTCGTAAACCACGTGGATGCCCCGGTCCATCCCCATGGCCAAGGCAGTGCGGATGGCTTCCTCGGCGCGCTCGGGGCCGAAGCCCACCACGATGGCCTCGCCCCCGTGCTTCTCCTTCAGGCGAAGGGCTTCCTCCACCCCGTACTCGTCCATCTGGTCCAGGATCAGGGTGGCCCCGGAAAGGTCCACCCGATCCCCCTGGATCCTCAGCCTGCTTTCCCCGTCCGGTACCTGCCTGATGACCGCCACGAACTTCATCCCTTACCTCCTATTCCGCCAGGAGATGCCTGGCGATGATGAGCCTTTGGATCTCGTTGGTGCCCTCGTAGATCTGGTTGAGCTTCACGTCCCTCAAGAGCTTCTCCACCGGGAACTCCCGCACGTACCCGTAGCCGCCGTGGATCTGGATGGCCTGGTTGGCGGCTTCAAAGGCGATCTCCGAGGCATAGGCCTTGGCGATGGCGCTGGCGTGGGCGTGGGGCAGGCCCTGATCGGCGAGCCAGGCGGCATAGTAGGTGTACATGCGGGCAGTTTCTATGCCGATCATCATGTCCGCCAGCTTGAACTGGATGGCCTGGAAGCCCGCGATGGGCTGGCCGAAGGCTTCCCGTTCCTTGGCGTACTTTTTGGCCTCGTCCAGGGCTCTTCGCGCCACCCCCACGCTTCCCGCCGCCACGGGGATACGGGTTTTGTTGAGGGTGTTCATGGCGATCTTGAACCCCTCGCCTTCCTCCCCCAGGCGGTTTTGCACGGGCACCTTGACCTCCTCAAACACCAGCTCGTAGGTTCCCGAGGCCCTTTGCCCCATCTTCCCGTGGATCTTCACGGCGCTGAAGCCCGGGGTGCCTTTTTCCACCACCAGGGCCACCACCCCCTTGTGGCGTAGCTCGGGGTTCAAGGTGGCGAAGACCACCACCCACTCGGCCTCGCCCCCGTTGGAGATCCACATCTTGGTGCCGTTAAGGATGTAGTAATCCCCCTGGCGCACCGCCCTGGTCTTAAGGGCGGCGGCATCCGAGCCATTTCCCGGTTCGCTGAGGGCGAAGGCGGCCAGGGAGGGTTTCTCGGTAAGGGGTTTGAGGAAGCGGCGCTTTTGCTCCTCGTTCCCGGCCAAAAGCACGGGGGTAATCCCGAGGTCGCTGGCCATGGGGATGGTGTAGATGCCCATGCAGGCGTAGGCCAGCTCTTCCCCCACGATGACCTCGTCCAGCATCTTGAGGCCCATCCCCCCGTACTCCTCGGGGATGATGGCGTTCAGGAGGCCCACCTCGTGGAGCTTTTCTATGACCGGCCAGGGCACCTCTTCCTTCTCATCGTACTCCTGGGCCACGGGGAGGATGACCTCCTTGGCGAAGCGCCGGGCCAGGGCCTGGAGCTGCCGTTGTTCCTCGGTGAGGCTGAAGTCTATGGGCATAACCTCCTCCTTGGCGGCCTGCCAGGGGTGGGGCCTAAGGCCCGCTCTTTGACCCAGTCTAAGATTTTGCCCACCCCCGTGCAACCCCGCCCCCATGCTACCATTGGAGGCAGATGAGAACCTCGGGCCAATTGGAGATCCTCGGACGTTTTCAGCGAGCCTTATTAAGAGACCTGGAGCCTGTGCAAATACTCCGGAACCTCCTCGAGGTGGCCACGGAGGAGGGAGTGGAGCGGGCAGCCCTCTTCCTCTACCACCGGGAAACCCGGGAGCTGGTGGGGGAGGTGGCCTCGGGCCGGGGCCGCCACTACACGGTTTCCGCCATCGCCCTTCCCCTATACGCAAAAGGGCCTGTGCAGGAGGCCTTTTTCGCCGAGGGGCCCGTGCGGCGGGGAGAGGAATGGCTTTTGCCGGTGGTGGGGGAGGAGGCCTCCTACTGCTGGGCCGATCCCGAGGCCCGCTGCACGGTCCGCCCCCGGGCCACCCGGGAGACCCGCTTCCTGGTCTGTCCCAGCTGCGCTTACTTTTCGCCCAAGGGGGTGTTGAGCCTGGAGGGAGTTCCCCAGACCCTGGGGTCTCTTCTGCCCCTTCTGGCCCAGCTCACGGCCCTGGCTTTGAAAAACGGCGAGCTCCTGTCGGAGCGAAACCGGGCTTTGGCGGAGCTTTCCCGTCACGCGGAGGCCCTATCCCACGTGAGCGCCTTGGCCCGGGAGGTGGTCAAGGCCCTGGAGCCCGCTGCCGTGCTGGAAACCCTGGCCCAGGCCCTTTCGGAGCGCTTCGGTTTCTTCCGGGTGACCGTGGCCCTGGTGAAGGGGGAGGAGGGCAAGGACTACCTGGAGGGTTACCTCACGGTGCGGGGAAAAGACGTGTACTGGACGGAGGGCATCAGCCGCATCCGCCTGTCCCTGGCTTCTTCCCCGGATCCCCTGGCCAAGGCGGTGCGGGAACGGAGGACCCTGGTTCTGGCAAGGGAGAGCCTGCCCCCGCATCTGGCCCAGGAGATGGGTCCCAGCGTGGCCTTTGTTCCCATCCTGGCCGAGGAGGAGGCCTTGGGGGCGGTGGCCGTGGACCACGGGCCTGGGGGGCCAGGGGTGAATGAGGCGGAGGTGCGCTACGTGGAACTCCTCACGGGCGTGGCGGGGGTGGCCCTCAGGAATGCCCAGCTTTACCGGGAAAAGAAGGAGCTTTCCCTGGCCTTGGCTGCGGAGCGGGGGCGGCTTTTCCAGGTGCTGGAGGAGCTTCCCGACGGGGTGGTGGTGCTTTTCGGTTCCGAGGGTTTTGCCAACGGGAAGGCCCGCCAGGCGCTTTCCGTGGGGTCCACGGTGTCCCTCGAGGACCTTCCCGCGGCCCTGGAGCCCGCCTTGGAAGGAGGAAGGCTGGAGTTCAGCCTGGGAGGGGCCACGTATAGCGTCCGGGGAAAGCAGGTGGGGGAGATGCGGGTTTTGGTTCTCCACGACATCACCGAGCGCACCCGCATGGAGCGGGCCCTGAGGGAGCAGGTGGCCTTCACCCAGACCTTGGTGGACCTGGCCAAGGAAGCCTTGCGCCAGCCGGGCCTCGCTCCCTTGACCGAGGCCATCGTCAAGCGCCTACAGGCTCTTTTCAGCGCGGATGAGGGGTTGCTCTTGGCGGAGGAGGGGGGTAGCCAAAGGGTGCTTTACAGCACTTGCGCCCTTCCCGGACCCCTTCCCCGGCCCAACCTCCTGGAAAAAGCCTTGATGGAGGGAGAGCCCCTAGGGGCGGAGGTCCTGGAGGCCCAGGACTGCGGGGTGGCGCAGATGCTGGGCCTTAAGAGCGCCTTGGTGGTTCCCTTCCGGGCGGGGGGGTTCCGGGGGGGACTCCTGCTGGGCTTTCGGCGGGAGAGGCGTTTTTCCGAGAGGCTCCTCTCCCGGCTGGTTCAGGTGGGGACCCTGCTGGCTTTGGTGCTGGAAAAGGCTCGCTTTTTGGAACTGGTGGAGGCCGAGGAGGAGCGCCTCAAGGCGCTTTTGGAGCACTCCCAGGACGTGGTCTACGTGCTGGATGGGGAAGGGCTTATCCGTTATGTGAGCGCCAGCGTGCGCCCGGTGCTGGGCTATGACCCCGAGGGGTACAAAAAGGCTCCCTTGAGGGCTCTGGACTTCGTTCACTCCGAGGACCGGGGGTTGGCGGAGGCCTTGTTCCGCGAGCTATTGCGCCACCCGGGGGAGGTCCGCACCGGGGAGTTCCGGGTCCTTCACGCGGACGGCACCCCGATTCCCGTGGAGGCCTGGGGGCGGAACCTCCTGGCTGACCCCCGGGTGCAGGGGGTGGTGGTGGACCTGCACGACCTGCGCCCCAGGCTGGAGGCCGAGCGGCTTAAGGGGGAGTTCATCGCCGCCGTAAGCCACGAGCTCCGCACTCCTTTGGCGGTGATCATGGGCCTGGCCGAGCTTCTTCGGGAGGAGGGGCTTTCCCCCTCGGCCCAGGAGTCGGTGGACCTCATCCTGGAAAGCGCCTTCCGGCTCAAGACCATGGTGGATAACCTCCTGGACACGAGCCGCCTCGAGGCCGGCCGCTTTGAGGTGAGCCGAAGACCCGTGAACCTGAGGCCCCTTCTTCAGGACTTAGCCAAGAGCTTCCAGGGCGTGGCGCGGCTTTCTGGGGTGGAGTTCCAGGTGGCTTTGGAGGAGCTTCCCCTTTTGGAGGCGGACCCCGACCGGGCGGTTCAGGTGGTGGGCAACCTTCTTTCTAATGCCTTCAAGTTCACCCCGCCGGGCGGGCGGGTTTACCTTCGAGCCCGGCAGGAAGGGGACAAGGTGGTCCTGGAGGTGGAGGACACGGGCCCTGGCATCCCCAAGGAGGAGCTTCCCAAGCTCTTCCAGCGCTACGCCCGGGCCAAGAACGCCCAGACCCGGGGGGTTTCGGGCACGGGGCTTGGTCTTTTCATTTCCAAGCACATCGTGGAGGCCCATGGGGGCCGGATTGAGGTGGAAAGCGAGGAGGGAAAAGGAAGCCTCTTTAGGGTTATCCTACCTGTATATGGCCCGCATCCTTCTGGTTGAGGACGAACCCTTGGTGGCCCACATGGTGCGCCGCATTTTGGAGCGGGCTGGGCACCAGGTGGACTGGGCCTCTTCCGGCCAGGCGGCCTTGGAGAAGCCTTCCGAACCCTACGATCTCGTGGTGTGCGATCTGGTGATGCCCGGGGTATCGGGCCTCGAGGTGATCCAGAGGATGCGGGCCTTGGGTCTTTCCACGCCCATTCTGGCCCTTTCCGCCAGCGTTTCCGAGAAAAGCCGGCGGGAGGCCCTCGAGGCGGGGGCGCAAGCCTTCCTGGGCAAACCCTTTGAAACCCAGACCCTGTTGGCCCAGGTGGACCGGCTGTTGGCCCGGGAAGAAGGGTAACGGGCTTTCGGATGACCTGAATAGCCTGGGGCGGGCTGGTGTATACTTATACGCGAAAAGGAGGAAGGTATGAGGCGGAGGCAGTTTCTCAAAGGGGTAGGGGTGGGTTTAGCGGCGAGCCTTTCCTACAGGGCCTTTGCCCAGGCCGCCCCGCAGGTGCGCTGGCGGCTGGTGTCCAGTTATCCCAGGAGCCTGGATACCCTCTATGGCGGTGCCGAGGATTTGGCCAAGCGGGTGGCGGAACTCACCGGCGACCGCTTCCAGATCCGGGTTTACCAGGCGGGGGAGATCGTGCCCGGGGGCCAGGTGCTGGATGCAGTTCAGCAGGGCACGGTGGAGGCGGGCCACACCTATGGTCCTTTTTATGTGGGAAAGAACCCCACCTTGGCCTTTGACGGGGGTGTGCCCTTTGGCATGACCTACCGGCAGCACAACGCCTGGATGCGGTATGGCGGCGGTTTGGACCTCCTGCGCGCGGTCTATGCCGACTTCGGGGTGATCCAGTTCCCTGGCGGAAACACCGGGGCCCAGATGGGAGGATGGTTCCGCAAGGAGATCAAGAGTGTGGCGGACCTTAAGGGCCTAAGGATGCGCATTCCTGGCCTTGGGGGACTGGTGATGGGGCGGCTTGGGGTGGTGCCCCAGACCCTGGCCGCCGGGGACATCTACCCGGCCCTGGAGCGGGGCACCATAGACGCCACCGAGTTCTCAGGCCCCTACGACGACGAGAAGCTGGGCTTTTACAAGGTGGCCCGCTACTACTACTACCCCTCCTTCTGGGAACCCAGCGCCCAGCTTTCCTTCCTGGTTTCCCAAAGGGAGTGGCAGAGGCTTCCCAAGGAATTCCAGGAGGCCTTCCAGGTGGCGGCGGCGGAGGTCAACCTCACCATGATGGCCAAGTACGATGCCCAGAACCCTCCGGCCCTGAACCGCCTTCTCAAGGCGGGGGTGCGCCTGCGCCGCTGGCCGGGGGAGATTATGAAGAAGGCCCTCGAGGAAGCCCGGGCCCTGTACGAGGAACAGGCGGCCAAGGACGCTACCTACCGCAAGGTGTATTCCGCTTACTGGGCCTTCCGCAACGAGCAGTACCGCTGGTTCTCCGTGGCCGAGCTGGGCTATGAGAGCTTCGCCTTCCCCACCGTTTGAGGAAACGTGGGGAAGGTTCTCAATCCAGCTTCTCCAGGCGCACCGCCGCCACCTTGTACTCGGGGATGCGGCTGAAGGGATCCAGGGCGTCCAGGGTGAGGCGGTTGGCGGGGGCTTCGGCGAAGTGGAAGGGAGCGTAGACCACTCCTTCGGGGGTGCGGTCGGTAACCCAGGCCCGGGCCCGAATGCGGCCCCGACGGCTCACCACCTGGATGATCTCCCCATCCCCTATACCCAGTTTCTGGGCGTCCTTGGGGTTCACCTCCACCTTGAGTTCGGGGTAGGCTTCCTTGAGCTGGCTGTTCCTGCTTAGGGTGCCCCCGTGCCAGTGGAAGAGGACCCGGCCGGTGGAAAGGGTAAAGGGGTATTCCTCCGAAGGGGTTTCCGCCGGGGGGGTGAAGTGCACGGGGAAGAAGCGGGCCTTCCCCGAGGGGGTGTTGAAGCGCTCTCGGAAAAGCACCGCCTCGCCGGGATGGTCCTCGTGGGGGTAGGGCCAGCGAACGCCCTCGCTTTCCAGGCGGCGGTACGTGATCCCGCCCATCATCTCCGGAATGGCCCGGCGGACCTCCTCCCAGATGGCCTCGGGGTCGGGGTAGAGGGTCCATGGACGGCCCAAGGCCTGGGCCAAGCGCCTGCCCAGCTCCTGGACGATCCACCAATCGGGCCGGGCCTCTCCTGGAGGGTCCAGCAACTTCCGAATCCTCTGGACCCTGCGGTCGGTGTTGGTGAAGGTTCCGTCCTTTTCCAGGAAACTGGCCGCCGGCAGGACCACATGGGCAAAGGAGGTGGTTTCGTTTTCCAGGATGTCCTGCACCACAAGGAAGGGGAGGGCCTCCAGCTTGGCCTTAAGGTGGTCCTGGTAAGGCTCGCTGGTCACGGGATCCTCCCCGATGAGATAGAGGGCCTCCACCTCGGGGATCCCCTCGAAGACCTCGGTCATGCGCAGGCCCGGCTCGGGGTTCAACTCCACCCCCCAGAGGGCCTCAAAGCGTTTCCTTGCTGCCTGGTCCGACACCTTCAGGTACCCGGGGAGGACATCGGGCAGCGCTCCCATGTCCCCCGCCCCTTGCACGTTGTTCTGGCCTCGCAAGGGGTTGAGGCCCGCTCCCTCCTTACCCACCTTGCCCGTGAGAAGGGCCAGGTTCACCAGGGCCTGGGCGGTGGCGGTTCCTTTGGTGTGCTGGGTGACTCCCATGGCCCAGTAAGCCCCCGCCCTCTTTGTGGTGGCGTAGAGCCGGGCGGCTAGGGCGATTTTCTCCTTTTCCACCCCGGTGATGCGCTCGGCTTCCTCCAAGGTATAGGGCTCCAAGGAGGCCTGCCACTCGGCGAAGCCCTCGGTGCGCTCCTCCACGTACCCTTGGTCCCAGAGGCCTTCCTCGAGGATATAGCGGGCCATGGCGTTCAGGAGGAAAAGATCGGTGCCCGGGCGTACCCGTAGCCACAGGGTGGCGGCCTCGGCCATGCCGGTGTAACGGGGGTCCACCACGATGAGCTTGGCCCCTTGCCGGACCCTTTTTTTGATCATGGCCCCGATCACGGGGTGGGTTTCCGTGGTGTTGGAGCCCACCACCAGGAAGAGATGGGTTTTCCAGATGTCCTCTATGGGATTGGTCATGCTGGCCCCGCCCAGGGAACGGGAAAGGGCCACGGTGGAGGAGGAGTGGCAAAGCCTGGAGCAGTGGTCCACGTGGTTGGTGGAGAGGAGGGCGCGGGCCAGTTTCTGCGTGAGGTAGACCTCCTCGTTGGTGGTCTTGGCGGAGGGGAAGACGGCGAGGGCCTCGGGTCCTCGCCTTTTCAGCACGGCGAGAAGCCTGCTTGCCGTATAGTCCAGGGCCTCGTCCCAGCTAACCCGGCGGAAGGCCTGGCGGCGGTCTTCCCGCACCATGGGGTAGAGGAGGCGCTTTCCCGAGAAGGCGAAGTCCAGGCCGAAGCGGCCTTTCACGCAGAGAGCCCCGTGGTTAGGGGGGATGTCGGGGGCCAGCACCCGGAGGATGCGGCCCCCTTGGATCTCGGGCTCCACCTGGCAACCCACACCGCAGTAAGGGCACGTGGTGCGCATCCTACACCTCCATGCTCAAGGGCCTGAGGGCCCCTGTGGGGCAAACCTGGATGCAGTTGCCGCAGAAGACGCAGGGGGTTTCGGGAAGGGGCCGGTCCAGGGGGGTGGTGGGGTGGGCCATGAGGCCCCTTCCCTCCAGGGTGAGGGCGTACACCCCCATGACCCCGTCCCCGCAGGCATCCACGCAACGGCGGCAGTTCACGCACTTGGCGTAGTCCCTGAGGAAGAAGGGATTGTCCCGGATGGGCTCCCGTTCCCTTCGGGTCAGGGATACGCTGCCCCAACGCTGGGGTTGGCCCTGATGGACCTTCAGGAGCTCTAAAAGGGAGGGAGCCTGGCTCAGGTCCGTGGTCAGGGCCAGCCATTCCAGGAGGGTTCGGCGCAGGATTCGGAGGTCTTCCGTGTCCGTCCTCACCTCCATGCCCTCCTGGGCCTGGGTGGCGCAGGCGGGAAGCAGGCGGCCATCCACCTCCACCAGGCAAAGGCGGCAAAGCCCCCGGGTTTCCGTGTGGGGATGGTAGCACAGGTGGGGAGGATCCGTGATCTCCAGGAGGAGGGTTCCCTCCTGGACCTCCACCTCTTGTCCGTTCACCTTAAGCCGCACCTTCCACCTCCAACAGGCTTTGGTAGGCCCAGTAGGCGGACTGGCCCAGGCCGCACAGGCTTCCCTTGAGAGTTTGTCCCAGGTGGTGAACCAGGTCCCGGTTCCTTTCCCGCCGCCTCACCATCTCCACCTGTACCGCCGTGCCCAAAGGACAGGGGAAGCACTTCCCACAGGACTCCTCCCGGAAAAACTCGGCCAGGCCCAAAAGGACTTCCCATAGGTCCACCTCCTTTCCGAAGGCCACGATGGCGCCGGCTCCCAAGGGAAGCCTACCCTTGTAGCGCAAAGGGAAGGCGAAATCGCGGGTAAATACCCCTGCGGCTCCGCCCAGGAGCACGGCCTTCAGCGCCTCTGGCTCGCCTTCAGCTTTCCGTAAGGCGTCTTCCAAGGATGTTCCCAGGGGGAGCTCGTAAAGCCCCGGCCTGGCCACGTCCCCGGTGATGGAGAAAAGCTTGGGCTCCTTTTCACGCCAGGTTCCCGGGCCCTCCCTCAGGATCAGGGGCAGGTTGGCCAGGGTTTCCACGTTTTGCACCAGGGTGGGCCTTCCCCACAGGCCTTTTTCCACGGGAAAAGGGGGCTTTAAGCGGGGCTCGGCCCTTTTGCCCTCCATGGACTCCAGAAGGGCGGTTTCCTCGCCGCAGATGTAGAGGCCCCCGCTTGTAAAGACCTGGGTGGGAACGGGAAGGAGGCCAGCTTCCTCAAGTTGGTGGATGGCTTTTTCCAGGCCCAGGATGGCGGCTTCGAACTCATCCCGCACGTAGAGGAAGACCTGGCTTGCCCCAACGGCCAGGGCGGCCAAAAGCGTTCCCTCCAGGACCAGGAAGGGATGGCGCTCCAGGAGGAAGCGGTCCTTGAAGTTGCCCGGTTCCGATTCGTCGGCGTTCACCACCAGATACCTGGGGGGTTCCCCCCGGGCCACGGCCCGCATCTTGATGTGGGTGGGAAAGGCGGCTCCTCCCCGGCCCAGGAGTCCAGCCTCCTCCACAGCCTCGAGGATGGCCTCCGGGGCCAGGAGGTTTTTCAGGGCCCTCCGCAAGAACACCAACCCTCCCAGCGCTTCATACTGGTCAAGTTCCAGGATGGGTTCGGGAGGGAGGAGCCGGTTCCCATGCCCTAGGGCGAAGGGGAGGCGAAACTCCTTAAAGGGAATGAGCCGGCCTTCCCATTCCACATAGCGTTTCTCCCCTTCCACCCGCACGTGGATGGGGGAGAGGGCCTCGAGGCCCAAGGGAGGATGGGTTCCGTCGGCTCCCTCTAGGAGGCGGGCGAATCCCCGGGCCCGGGCCACGGGATCGTCCACTAGGAGCCTTCCCTGGGGCAGGCCCCGGTACCGGGGGTAGTAGCGCACCACCCCCCAGGCCTGGGCCAGGGGTATCCCGGCAAGCCGGGCCGCCTCGGCCACCTTCTCCTCGCTTAGGGGAAGGCGGGCATCCAGGAGGGGGAGGAGGCTTGGCTTTTCCATGCCCTTAGCTTACCTGGCCGGGGGCTGGGCCGGTCAAAGGATGCGGAGATGGGGGAAACGGGAGAGGAGGTGGTGTTGGAAACCTTCCATGCGGTCTTCGGGCACCAGGGCCACCACCGCCCCGCCGAACCCTGCTCCCGTGAGCTTGGCCCCATAGGCCCCGGCCCTCAGGGCTTCCTCCACCAGGGTGTCCAGTTCCGGGAGGCTCACCCCATAGTCTTGGGAGAGGGAGCGATGGCTTTGCACCATCAGTTCGCCGAAGGCCCGGGCGTCCCCTCTTCGTAGGGCTTCTACCCCCCTTAGCACCCGGAGGTTCTCTCCCACGATGTGCCGCGCCCTTTTGTCCAAGGGGGAGGGAAGGCTCTCCACCAGGCAAAGGTCCCCGATATCCCTAAGGCTTCGCACCCCAAGCCGCCTGGCTGCCTCCTCCGCTTCCTTGCGCCTTTCGTTGTACCCGGCGCTGGCCAGGCGCCGCTTTAAGCCCAGGTCTAGGACGGCCACCCGGCTCCTTGGAGGAAGGGGTAGGTTCTCGTGTTCCAGGGTCCGGGTGTCCAGGAAAAGGGCCTTGCCCACCTCGCCCAGGCTGGCGGCCATCTGGTCCATGATGCCGCAGCGCACCCCCACGTACTCCACCTCCGCCTTCTGGCCCAGAAGGGCGATTTCCTTGTCGGAAAGGGGCAGGCGGTAGAGGAGGCGCAGGGCCTTTAGCGCCGCCACCTCGAGGGCCGCCGAGCTGGAAAGCCCCGCCCCTATGGGTACCCTGCTCCGCACGTAAAAGCGAGCCCCGGGAACCTCGTACCCCGCCTCCCTCAGGGCCCAGACCACCCCCAGGAGGTAGTCCAGAAAGTCCCCCTGGGCCGGGCTTTCCAAAGGCCGGGCCCTGAGCTCCTTGAGCTCCTCGCTGTAGGCCTCTACCCGGCCCTCCCCTTTGGCGGCCTCCACTTGGGTGAAGTAGGGGAGGGGGGTGGGAAGGACGTAGCCCTCCTGATAGTCGGTGTGCTCCCCCAAGAGATTCACCCGCCCCGGGGCCTGGGCGCTGGCCTCGGGCAGGGTGCCGAAGATTTCTTTAAACCCCATGCCTCCATTATGGGCATAGGGCTTTGAGGTTATGGTTCAGTAGATCCAGATAGGTGGGCACCCTTCGGTCCAGGATGTCGGTATAGAGGACGACGATGCGGGCTCCCAGGGCCTCAGCCAGGGCCTTGAGGGCGATTCCCTGGAACTGCGGCTCCGCCAGGACCAGCTTTACCCCCTCCCGGCGCGCTCGCTCCAGGAGCGTGAGGAAGGTCCGGCTTCCCGCCTCCTGCACCCCCGAGGCGGTGAGGCTACCCACCACCTGGAGGCCGTACCGACGGGCAAAATAGGCGAAGGCATCGTGCTGGGTGACCACCTTGAGGCCCTTTAGGTTGCAGGCTTGGAAGGCCTTATCGCGCCTTTCCACCTCCGCCTTAAAGCGCTTTAGGTTGGCCTGGTAGAAGGCCTTTCCTTTGGGGTCCAGCTGAGAGAGTTCCTGGGCGATGCGCTCGGCATAGCGCAGGGCATAGGTGGGGTCGAGCCACAGGTGGGGGTTGCAGGGGCCGTGGGCGTGCTCCTGTTCCTCCGGGCTTTCCTCTTGGTGTTCCTCCTGGCAGATGAGGCTGGGTTGCCCTTCCGCCAGCTTCACCACCCGGGCGCCTTGGGGGAGGAGGCGTTGCAGCTTGGGCAAGAAGGCCTCGAGGCCCAGGCCATTGGCGAAGAGAAGGCGGCTTCGGGCCAGGTTTTTAGCGGTGCTGGGGGTGGGTTCAAAGGTGTGGGGGTCGGCCCCCGGGGGGACCACGCTTTCTACCTTGACCCGGTTCCCCCCCACCTGGGACACCAGGTCGGCCAGGATGGGGGTGGTGGCTGCCACCTGCACCTGGGCCCAGGCGGGGGAAAGGAGGAGGAGCAATAGGGCTAGCCGTGGCATAAGGTAATGATAAACCATTATCGGTATAGCCGCAAGCCTCCCTGGGCCGCCCACTGGCTTATAAAGGGGCACGGTATACTCAGGGGGAAATGAGCCTAAAAGCCCTCCACAAGAAGCACGTCCTTACCCCCTGGGTGGCCCAGGCTTCCCTTAACCCCCCCTTGGTGGTGCGGGGTGAGGGGGTCTGGCTGTACGACGAGGAGGGGCGGCGCTACCTGGACCTTTCCAGCGGCCTGGTGGCCTTGAACCTGGGCCATGGCCACCCTAGGCTGGTGCGGGCCATTGCCGAGCAGGCGGCCACCCTGGCCTATGCGGCCCCTAGCCTTTTCCACGATAAGCGGGCCCTTCTCGCCAAGGCCTTGTCCGACTTCTCCCCCTGGCCCGAAGGGGCCAGGGTCTTCTTCACCCCCTCAGGGACCGAGGCCAACGAGGACGCCCTGAAATTCGTGCGCCACCTCACCGGCCGCTTCAAGGTCCTTGCCGCCTACCGGTCTTTCCACGGGGCCACCCACGCCTCCGCCAGCCTTACCGGGGAAAACCGCCGCTGGCCCTCCGAGCCGGGCACCACCCCCGGGGTGGTCCACTTCTTCGCCCCCTATCCCTACCGGAGCCCCTTTTACACGGAAGACCCCAGGGAGGAAACCGCCCGGGCCCTGGACCACCTGGAGCGGGTTCTCCTCCACGAGGATCCCAAGCGGGTGGCGGCCATCTTCTTAGAGCCTGTGGTGGGCTCCAATGGCGTCATCGTCTACCCGGAAGGGTACCTCGAGGGGGTGCGGGCCCTTTGCGACCGGCATGGTATCCTTCTGGTCTTTGACGAAGTGATGACCGGCTTCGGGCGCCTGGGGGCAGCCTTTGCCGCCCTGCGGTTTGGCGTGGTCCCGGACCTCATCACCTTCGCCAAGGGGATCACTTCCGCCTACGTGCCCTTAGGAGGGGTGCTCGTACGAGAGACCCTGGCCCGCTACTTTGACGAAAATCCCTTGCCCACAGGGCACACCTACTCTGGTCATCCCTTGGCGGTGGCAGCGGGGCTGGCCTCCCTTGAAGCCTACCGGGAGGAAGGCCTCTTTGAGAGGGTTTTGGCCATGGAGGGTTTCTTCCAGGAAAGCCTGAAGGCCCTAAAGAACCAGCATCCCGTGGTGGGGGATATCCGGGGGCTTGGGGCCTTTTACGCCGTGGAGCTGGTCCGGGACCGGGGCACCAAGGAGCCTCTTTCTCCCTGGCACGCTCCCTTTAGCCCTACCATGCAGGCCCTGCAAAAGGCCTTGTGGCAGGAGGGGGTTTACCTCCTGGCCAAGCACAACATCCTGGTGGTGGCCCCACCCCTCACCATCAGGGAGGAGGAGTTCTTGGAAGGTGTGGAGCGCCTTTCCCGCGCCCTCAGGCAGGTGGAGGTGGAGGCTTTGGGCTAACCTGGAAGGGTGCGGCGGCTGGAGGAGCTTTTCCCTTTCCTGGCCTCCCTCGAGGGGAGGCCTTACCCTTTTTACAAGGATCTAAAGGGAACCTGGAGGGGTGAGGGGTTTGAGCTTCGCTTTGTCCACGTGCAGGGGGATCCCTTCGCCACCCCAAGCGTTGTGGAGGTGCGCTATCCGGCCAGGGCCGTGGAGGGACTTCGGGTCTACCGCCACCCCATGGGCCAGGTGGCGGTGGAGGACTTCCTCCTCAGGGCCCTCAAGGCCCGGTTCCGCCACCTGCCCTTTTTCGGGGGGAGCGGGCACTCGGGGAGGGTCTTTGTAGAGGTGGAAAGCCCCAAGGTGTTGCGGCGGGCTGGGGCCCATCTTGGCCAGGAGGCGCTTTACCTGCGCTTCCGGGTGGGGCTTCCCGCCTCGGGCCGAAGGATTTTGGGTAAGGAGGCGGAGAGGCTTTTCCGGGCCCTGGTGGAGCACCTTCGGGGGTTTCTGTGGGAACTGCATGGGAGGGCCCTGGTGTCCCAGGTCCAGCAGGTGGAGGACTTCGCCTACATTCAGGAGAGCCTTCCCCAAAGGGGCCTGGTGGCCTTCGTGGGGGATGGGGCCATCCTTCCCCGGGAAAGCGGGGTAAGCCAAAAGCCCTTAAGGGGGGCGGTTCCTTTCCAAAGCCCCCCTTCCTTGCGGGTTTCCTTTCGGGTACCCCACAAGGGCGAGGTCGTTGGGATGGGTCTTCCCCAGGGCCTCACCCTCATCACCGGCGGAGGCTTCCATGGGAAAACCACCCTCCTCGAGGCCCTGGTTCACGGGGTCTATCCCCATATTCCCGGGGATGGGCGGGAGTGGGTGGTGACCCATGCCCTGGCCCAGAGGGTTCAGTCGGAGGATGGCCGAAGCGTGAAGGGCGTGGACCTAAGGCCCTTCGTGCACGACCTTCCCCTGGGCCAGGACACCTCTTTCTTCTCCACGGAGGATGCCTCAGGGTCCACCAGCCTGGCGGCCGCCATCCTGGAGGCCCTGGAGCTGGGTGCGCGGGTGCTTCTCCTGGACGAGGACACCTCTGCCACCAACCTCCTGGTGCGGGATGCCCGCATGCAGGCCCTGGTGCAGCGGGAAACCCTCACCCCTCTTCTGGACCGGGTTCAGGACTTTAAGGCCAGGGGGGTGAGCCTGATCCTGGTGGTGGGCGGGGTGGGGGACTACCTGGACCTGGCGGACACGGTCTTGCTTCTGGAGGAGTACCGGCCGAGGGAGGCCACCCTGGAGGCCAAGGCCATCGCCCAAGCCCATCCCACAGGGCGGGCTTTTGGCGAGCCCCGGTATCCCCTTGCCGTGGCTTCCCGGGCCCCCTTGCCCGAAAGCTTTGATCCCAGGCGGGGCAGGAAGGCCCGGGTGAAGGGTCGGGGCCTCAGGGAGCTGGTCTACGGGGAGGAGGTGGTGGACCTATCCGCCCTGGACCTCTTTGAAAACGCCCAGGTGCGGGCCTTGGGGGCATGGTTCCAACGGCTTTGGCGGCAGGCGGACGGCAAGACGCCCTTGCGGAAGCTGGTGGAGGCGGTGCTGGGCGGGGCACAGGATCTTTTTTCCCTGGAAGAGGCCCCCGAGGTGGCGGAGGTGCGCCCTGTGGAGCTAGGAGCGGCGGTGAACCGGCTTCGGGGCTTGGAGGTCAGGCGGGTGGAGGAGTAAGCTTTTAAGCTAAAGGGTAACCGCATCATGGGCCTTGCGCTACAGGAACTCCTCCACCTTCCTGCCCTGTCCCGGGCCCGGGTGCTGGGTGGGGACCTGGCAAGGCAGGTTTCCTGGGTCCATGTGGTTGACCTGCCGGAACCGGCACCCTGGGTGCGCCCGGGCCAGTTGGTCTTGACCACGGGCTACGCCTGGCCCAGGGAAGCAGGGCGCCTCGAGGCCTTCGCCCACACCCTGGCGGAGCGGGAGCCTGCGGGGGTGGCCCTGGCGGTTCCCCAGTTCTTTGAGCGCTTCCCCCCAGTGGCCCTCGAGGTCCTGGCGGGCAAAGGAGTGGCCGTCCTCGAGCTTCCCTGGGAGATACCCTTTGCCCAGGTTACCGAGGAGGTGTTGCGCAGGCTCCTTGCCCGGCAGCTGGAGGTGCGGGAACGGGTGCATCTCCTCCACCGGGCCCTCATGCAGGCGGTGCTGGGGCGGGAGGAGCTGGAAACCCTTTTGGAACGGCTTTCCCAGCTTTTGGGCCGGCCGGTGCGCTATGCCGATGCCCCCTTGGGTTTTTCCGTGCCCGTGCCCCTGGGACGGGAACGGGGTGGGTACCTGGTCCTGGAGGGAGAGGCGGACGAGGTGGAGCGGCAGGCCCTGGAGAACGCCGCCTTGGTGGCCGGGCTTATCGTGGCTCACCAGCGTGCTTTGGCGGAGCAGGAGGCCAGGCTGGGCTACGCCTTCCTGGATGCCCTCCTGGAGGGCCGAAAGGAGGCCTTAACCTGGGAGCGGGCGCGAGCCTTCGGCCTGGACCTGGACGAGCGCTATCGGCTTGGGGTGTTGGTGCTGCCCCTTTCCCTGCCCTTGAGCGAGCGGGATTTCCAGGAAAGGGAAAGGGTTTCGCAAAGGGTACGGGACCTTCTGAAGCGGCAGGGAGCCTCTGCCCTCCTGTCCTTGAGCCTGAACCAGGTGCGCTTTTTGTTGCCGGAGCGCCTGGATCCCCAGGGGTTCCTTAGGGAACTTTCGGGAGCCTGGCCCCTCTACCTCTCTAGGCCCCGGAGACCAGGGGAGCTTAGGGGAGCCCTCGAGGAAGTGGAACGGCTTTTTGCCTTCCAGGAGCCCGGGGTTTACCTGTACGAAACCCACCTGGTTCCCAGGTTTCTCCTCGGGGATGAGGAGGCCCGTGAGGAACTTAGGGCTTGGCTTGCAGCGCTTCGACCCGGGGAGTTGGAGGCCCTCCTGGCCTGGGTGCAGGGGGGCTTTTCCCACAAACGGGCGGCCAGGGCCCTGGGCATCCACCTCAATACCCTTCGCTACCGCCTGCGGCGGATGGAGGAGAAGCTTTCCGTGTCCCTGCAGGACCCTGAGGACCGGTTCCGCCTGGAGCTTGCGGCCCGGATCTTGTTATTGCAGAACAAAAAGAGGTAGCGATACTTGTTCGCCAAGGCCGTAGTTTCCCCTGGTTCCAAGGCCTAACCTCTTAGCTCAAAGGAGGCAAGGTGGCCTTGGTGGATTCGCGGAACCAGACGCTTTGGCAGTTGCGGGAGCGGTATGTCCCCCGGGGGGTGGTCCAGGCCCATCCCGTCTTCGTGGCTCGAGCCGAGGGAAGTCGCATCTGGGATGTGGACGGCAAAGAGTACCTGGACTTCGCCGGGGGCATCGGGGTGATGAACGTGGGGCATGGGCACCCCCGGGTGCTCCAGGCGGTGCGCGCCCAGCTGGAGCGTTTCACCCACGTCTGCTTCCAGGTGACTCCCTACGAAGCCTATGTGCGCCTGGCTGAGCGCCTGGCCAAGCTGGCCCCAGGGGATTTCAGCAAAAAAACCCTCTTCCTCACCACGGGGGCCGAGGCGGTGGAGAATGCGGTCAAGATCGCCCGGGCTTATACAGGCCGTCCGGCGGTGGTGGCCCTTACCCATTCCTTCCACGGGCGCACCTTGCTGGGCATGTCCCTGACCGGGAAGGCCTCCTACTACAAGCAGAACTTCGGTCCCTTTGCCCCGGAGGTCTACCATGCCCCCGCTCCCTACCCCTACCGGGGTGTGTCCGATGAAATGGCCCTGGAGGGTCTTAGGGAACTCTTCCGCACGACGGTGGACCCCGAGCGGGTGGCGGCCTTGGTCGTGGAGCCCGTGCTGGGGGAGGGGGGCTTTATCCCTCTTTCGGAAACCTATCTGCGGGAGATCCGGAAGATCACCGCCTCCCAGGGAATCCTCCTCATTGCCGATGAGATCCAGTCCGGTTTTGGACGCACGGGGAGGATGTGGGCCGTGGAGCATAGCGGCGTGGTCCCCGACCTCATCACCTTTGCCAAGAGCGTGGCGGCAGGACTTCCCCTTTCCGGGGTGGTGGGGAGGGCCGAGGTGATGGATGCTCCCAAGCCCGGCGGCCTGGGGGGAACCTATGCGGGCAATCCCCTGGCCTGTGCCGCTGGGCTGGCGGTCCTGGACATCTTTGAGGAGGAGGGATTGCTGGAAAGAGCAAAGGCCCTGGGAAGGGTGCTTTGGCAGGCGTTGGGACGCTTGAAGGACCGTTTCCCCCAGGTGGGGGAGGTCCGCGGCCTCGGTCCCATGGTGGCCTTGGAGCTGGTGCGGGACCCCAAGACCCGGGAGCCTGCCCCCGATCTGGCCCAGGCAACCCTCGAGGAGGCAAGGCGGAGGGGGCTTATCCTCCTCAAGGCGGGGATGTACGGCAACGTGATCCGGGTGCTAGTGCCCCTGGTGGCCACTGAGGCTGAGGTACACGAGGGGCTGGCTCGCTTGTCTGCGGCTTTGGAGGTTGCGCTAAAGGAGGGATGAGGATGAGGGGATGGAGAGTGTGGATGCAGGGTTTGGCGGTTCTGGCCTTACTGAACCCGGGCTATGCCCAGGTTCCAGCCTCCAAGATGAGGCAGAGCCTGGGAAAGTTGGAAGGGCAACTTAACATCTTGGCTTGGCCTGGCTACATTGAACGGGGTCAGTCGGATCCCAATTACGACTGGGTCACGCCCTTTGAAAAGGCCACGGGATGCAAGGTGAATGTTAAGGTGTTTGCCAGTTCGGACGAGGCGGTGGCCCTCATGAACCAAGGCGGTTACGACCTGGTAACCGCTTCAGGAGATGCCACGCTGAGGCTCATCTACGGTAACAAGGTGCAGCCCGTTAACTACAAGCTTGTGCCCAGCACGGCAAAGCTGGATAAGAGGTTGCGCAATGGGCCTTGGTACGTGGTCAATGGGGTGCCCTATGGGGTGCCTTACCAGTGGGGACCCAACGTGCTGGCCTACAACACAAAGGTCTTCCCCACGCCCCCCACCAGCTGGAAGGTGGTGTTTGAGGAAACCATCCTTCCCGATGGCAAGTCCAATAAAGGGCGGGTCCAGGCTTACTATGGCCCCATCTATGTGGCGGACGCTGCCTTGTACCTCATGAAAACCCGTCCCGATCTAGGGATAAAAGACCCTTACGAGCTGAACGAGAAGCAGTACCAGGCGGTATTGGGGCTCTTGCGGCAGCAACGGAAGATTGTCCAGCGGTACTGGTCGGATGCTAACCAACAGGTACAAGACTTTATCAACGAAGGGGTGGTGGCAGCACCTTCCTGGCCTTTCCAGGTGAACACCCTTAAAGCAGGGAATCACCCGGTTAGCAGCACCATTCCCAAAGAGGGGGCAACTGGGTGGGCGGACACCACCATGATGCACGTGGATGCCAAGAACCCCAACTGTGCTTACAAATGGTTGGAGTGGAGCTTGAACCCCAAGGTGCAGGGAGACATCGCTGCCTGGTTCGGCTCCAACCCGGTGGTACCGGAAGGATGCACCGCGAGTGCGTTGCTGGGTAAGGAGGGGTGCGCTGCTAACGGGTTCAACGACTTTGACAAAATCTATTTCTGGAAGACGCCTGTGGCTAACTGCAAAACCCAGGGACAGTGCGTTCCCTACTCGCGGTGGGTGAAGGACTACATTGCGATCCAGGGGGGTAAGTAGCGGATGCAAACCCGTTCCGCCTCCGCACCGATCTTGCGGGAGAAAAGCCTGGAAGCCGTTCGCCTGGACAAGGTGGGGATGCGGTACGGGCGGGTGGTTGCCCTGGAGAGCATAAGCTTTTCGGTCCAGGAGGGAGAGTTTTTCTCCCTCCTGGGTCCTTCAGGGTCAGGGAAAACCACAACGCTCAGGCTTATCGCCGGTTTTGATCGGCCCAGTTCGGGGAAAGTTTACCTGTTTGGACAGGACGCCACGCGCTTGCCCCCATATCGTCGGGCCGTGAACACCGTCTTTCAGGATTATGCTCTCTTTCCCCACATGAACGTACGGGACAATGTGGCCTATCCTTTGTTGATCCGAAAGGTGCCCCGTACGGAGCGCTACCGCAAAGCTGAGGAGATGCTGGCCCTTGTGAAGCTGGAGGGTTTTGGTGATCGAAGGATTAGCCAGCTCTCCGGAGGGCAGAAGCAGCGGGTAGCCTTGGCCCGTGCGCTTATCTTGAAGCCGCGAGTCCTCCTTTTGGACGAGCCCTTGGGAGCTTTGGACTTGAAGCTACGACAGGAGATGCAGGTGGAGCTAAAGCGCCTGCAACAGCTCCTGGGAATCACCTTTATTTACGTAACCCATGACCAAGGTGAGGCCCTTTCCATGTCAGACCGAGTGGCGGTGTTCTCCAGGGGGCGAATTGAACAGATTGCGCCACCGAAGGAGCTCTACTACCGTCCGCGAACTCAGTTTGTGGCTGAGTTCGTGGGCGGGGCTAACGTTCTTGTGGTGGGAGGGAAGCGATTTGCCCTGCGCCCCGAGCGAATAAGAGTGGTTAGGCCCTCCGAAGGAATCTTGGGCAGGGTGGAAGCAACGAGCTTTGTGGGTTACGGCAACCAGGTGGAGGTTCGTTTGGGCGATGGCACCTTAATTCGTGTGCTGATGGCGGGAGACAGTGTGTTTACACCTGGGGACGAGGTTGGGCTTGCTTGGGACGCCGATGCCCTCTGGCCTCTGGAGGAGTGATGTTAGGCTTGCTGGCCGATAGGCTTTACATGCATCCCAGGCTTCTGCTTTTCGTCCTCTTGGTGCCACCTTTCCTTTGGATTGGGGTGCTTTACCTGGGAAGTTTATTCCTTTTCTTAAGCCACGCTTTTTTTCGGATAGATGATTTCACGGGCCAGATTCAATATAGACCCACCTTGCAGACTCTGGCTGCCGTGCTTACCACGCCGGCCAACTTGGACATCGTGTTGCGCACCTTGGCCATGGCGGTGCTCACCACGTTGGCGTGCATGGTTTTGGCCCTGCCCGTGGCGGTCTACGTAGCTTTTCACACCCAGGGGCTCCAGCGGTTAATCTGGCTCCTCCTGTTTGTTTTACCCCTCTGGTCCAGTTACCTTATTCGAGTGTACTCCGGAAAGCTGATCTTGGCACAAGAGGGCATACTACCTTGGGTTGCCGGGCGCTTGGGCCTCGAGGGGGTGCTCGCTTCCTTCCTAAGTACTCCCCTTCTAGGGGGACCCAGCTTGTCCAGCTCGTACTTCGGCCTGTTGCTGGTGTTCACATATATTTGGCTTCCCTACATGATACTTCCTGTCCAGAACGCTCTGGACCGTGTTCCTAAAAACCTCTTGCAGGCGGCCAGTGACCTTGGGGCAACCCCTTGGCTAGCCTTCCGGACGGTGGTGCTGCCCCTGGCCGTACCCGGTTTGGCGGCCGGATCCATCTTCACCTTTTCCTTGACCTTGGGGGATTACATCATTCCCACCCTTCTCGGACCGCCCGGATACTTTGTGGGGCAGATGGTGTACATCCAGCAGGGTACGGCGGGGGATCTTCCTTTGGCAGCGGCCTTTTCCTTGGTGCCGGTCGCCTTGGTAGCCGTTTACCTGAGGTTGGCCCGCAAACTGGGTGCCTTTGAGAACCTTTAGGAGGGGTGATGGAACGACCGGGATGGCTCCTCAGGATGATGGCCTACGGAGCTTTGTTGTTCCTGCACTTTCCTGTACTGGTGGTGATCCTTTACGCTTTTACCACCGAGGATCGAACCTACCACTTCCCTCCGCCCGGGCTCACCCTGAAGTGGTTTGGGGTGGCTTTTGCGCGTGAAGACATGTGGGCAGCTCTGGGCTTGTCGTTCCGGGTGGCCTTGGTCAGTACGGTCGTCGCTCTTGGACTGGGCCTTTTCCTGGCTTTGGGAATGCGCTTCTTCCGCTTCGCCCTGCAGGATTCGCTGTCGCTTTTAGTTACCTTGCCCATAGCGCTGCCAGGCATCGTGACGGGGATCGCCTTGCTCACCACTTTTCGTCGGTTGGGGGTAGAGCTGGGTTTTTGGACCATTGTGGCAGGCCATGTGACCTTCACCGTGGTGGTGGTCTACAACGCCGCGGTGGCTCGTCTTCGGAGGCTACCGGACAGCTGGATAGAGGCCAGTTTGGACTTGGGAGCGAATCTTCTCCAGACGTTTCGGCATGTTCTCTTGCCTCCCTTGGTGCCCGCCTTGCTCTCCGGGGCGATGCTGGCTTTTGCTTTGTCCTTGGACGAGGTGATCGTTACCACGTTTACGGCTGGGCAGGAGAAGACCCTGCCCATTTGGCTTTTTTCGGAACTGTTCCGTCCGAGAGAACGGCCGCTCACCAACGTGGTGGCCGTCTTGGTGATGGGAATTACCCTGGTTCCCTTGGTGGTTTCACAGTGGCTGGCGTACCGTGACGAGGGACGGGCATAGGAGGTGGGTGATGGTAAGGGAAACGCAGATGCTGATCGCAGGTGAGCTGGTAGCTGGGCAAGGGGACAGCCTCCCGGTGTACGACCCCAGCACCGGCCAGGTAGTGGCGGAGATACCTGAGGCTACCTTTGAACAGGTGCACCAGGCAGTGATGGCTGCTCGCCAGGCCTTTCCCTCCTGGAGCGAGACCACACCCAGGGAACGCTCCTACCTGCTTTTGGAGCTGGCGCGCCGGGTGGAAGAGGAAGCGGAGGCCTTTGCCCGCCTCGAAGCCCTAGATGTGGGGAAGCCCTTTCAGGCGGTTCTGAACGACGAGATTCCTGCTATCGTGGACACCTTCCGCTTCTTTGCGGGGGCTGCCCGGGTGCTGCCGGGGTCAGCGGCGGGGGAGTATCTGCCGGACCATACCAGTCTCATCCGCCGCGACCCCGTTGGGGTGGTGGCCTCCATAGCTCCTTGGAATTACCCCCTGATGATGGCTGCTTGGAAGCTCGGGCCTCTGTTGGCTGCAGGGAATACCGGGGTGCTGAAGCCCTCCGAGATTACTCCTCTCACTACCTTGAAGTTGGCCCGGCTTCTGGCAGAGATTTTCCCCAAGGGGGTGGTCAACGTGGTCCATGGCCGGGGGCCCACGGTGGGCCAGGCCCTTATTGACCATCCTGAGGTGGAGATGATCTCCCTTACAGGCTCCATTTCCACCGGGGAGAAGGTGCTACTTGCAGCCGCTAGGGGTATTAAGCGCACCCATCTAGAGCTGGGGGGAAAGGCGCCGGTGATCGTCTTTGCGGATGCGGACCTCGAGGCAGCGGCGGAGGCTGTGCGGTTCTTCGGCTATTACAACGCTGGCCAAGACTGCACTGCGGCCTGCCGGGTCTACGTAGAGCACCCGGTGTATGAGCGCTTCCTGTCCCTACTATCTGAGAAAGTACAGTCGATCCGGGTAGGAGCTCCCTTTCAGGAAGGGGTGGAGATGGGCCCCCTGGTGTCTCAGGAGCACCGGGAGCGGGTGCGGGGGTTTGTGGAGCGGGCCCTAGCCACGGGCCACGTGGAGGCGGTGGTGGGGGGCAGACCCATGGAGGGGCCTGGCTACTTCTACGAGCCCACAGTGCTGGCCCACGCCAGGCAGGAGGACGAGATCGTCCGCAAGGAGGTTTTCGGGCCTGTGGTTTCGGTGACGCCTTTTTCTGGGGCCGAGGAGGCCATTGCCTTGGCCAACGACTCAGATTATGGCCTAGCCTCCAGCGTTTTTACCCGGGACGTGGGACGGGCCATGCGGGTGGCAGCGCGCTTGCGCTATGGCACCACTTGGGTGAATACCCACTTCATGCTGGTGAACGAGATGCCCCACGGGGGGCTCAGGCGCTCAGGGTACGGCAAGGACATGAGCCTTTATGCCCTCGAGGACTATACCGAGGTGCGGCACGTGATGATTAAGCATGGATAGGGTCCGTATAGAGCGCCTTTTGCGAAGGGAGCAGGAAGTCTTTGTCCGTAGGAACCCCCGCTCCCAAGCGCTAGCCCAAAGGGCCCAAAGCCACCTACCTGGGGGAGTGCCCATGCCCTGGATGACCCGTTATGCCGGGCCTTTCCCCCTCTTCCTCTCCTGGGCCCAGGGGGCTAGGGTCCAAGACGTGGACGGTCACACCTACTTGGATTTTGCCTTAGGCGACACTGGGGCCATGACCGGGCACAGCCCGGGGGCGGTGGTGACGGAACTGCAGGCCCGGCTTTTGCAGGGCCTCACGGCCATGCTTCCCACAGAGGATGCCCTTTGGGTGGCGGAGGAGCTTTCCCAGCGCTTTGGGCTCCCTTTCTGGCAGTTCACTCTTTCTGCTACCGACGCTAACCGCGCTGCTTTGCGCATCGCCCGGGCTGTCACCGGGCGGCCCAAGGTCCTGGTCTTTCACGGGTGCTACCACGGTACCGTGGACGAGGCCTTTGTCGCCCTGGAAGGGGGCATCCCCAGGAGCCGCAAGGGCAACCTGGGCCCGCCAGTGGACCCCTTGCTCACCACCAAGGTGGTGGAGTGGAATGACCCCCAGGCTCTGGAAGGGGCTTTGGCTGAAAAGGACGTCGCTGCGGTGCTTACCGAGCCCGTTCTTACCAATGTGGGCATCGTCCATCCAGCCCCCGGTTTTTTGGAAAGGATTAGGTCTCTCACGCGCAAATACGGGACGCTTCTCGTTCTGGATGAAACACACACCCTGTGCGCCGGGCCTGGCGGCTGCACAGCCCGCTTCCACCTGGAACCCGACCTCCTCACCCTGGGCAAAGCCCTGGGCAGTGGGGTACCTATCGGGGCGTACGGGCTGTCCCGGGAGGTGGCGGAGGCTTATGCTGAGCTCCTCCGGGGTCCTCACGCGGACACTGCCGGGGTGGGGGGTACCCTGGCGGCCAACGCCTTCTCCCTGCGGGCAGCCCGACTCACGTTAGAAAGGGTGCTCACCGAGGAGAGCTTTGCTCGGATGGAGGCGTTAGGGGAGCGTTTTCAGGCAGGAGTGGAGGCGGTGATCCGTCAGGCCGGGTTGCCCTGGCATGTCACCCGCCTCGGGGGGCGGGTGGAGTACCTGTTCCGCCCTGAGGCAGCGGAAAATGGCACCCAGGCTCTTGAGGGACAGGATCCCCTTTTGGACCCCTTCATTCACCTTTTTCTTTTGAACCGGGGGGTGCTCCTGACTCCCTTTCACAACATGGCCCTTATGAGCCCTGCCACCACGGAGGCCATGGTGGACCGCCACACCGCGCTATTTGCTGAGGCGGTGGCATCCCTCTTGGGGGGAGCATGACGGAGGTGCTGGAAAAAGTAGAAGGGCTGCTCCTCCAGGGCCTCCGCAAGCGCTTTGGTGAGCTGGAGGTGCTCAAAGGGATTTCCCTCGAGGTCAAGAAGGGGGAGTTTTTCACCCTTCTCGGACCCTCCGGATGCGGGAAAACCACCCTGCTTCGCCTGGTGGGAGGGTTTGAACTCCCCGATGCGGGGCGGATCGTGCTCTCGGGCAGGGATCTTACAGGCCTTCCCGCCCACAAGCGACCGGTGAACACGGTCTTCCAGAACTACGCCCTTTTCCCCCATCTCACCGTCTACGAGAACGTGGCCTTCGGCTTGCGGAGCCGGCGCTTTCCCGAGGCGGTGATCCGGAGCAAGGTGGAGTACGCCCTGGGGCTTTTGCGCTTGGAGAGCCTGGTCCATCGCTACCCCCATCAGCTTTCAGGAGGGCAGAAGCAACGGGTGGCCTTGGCCCGGGCCCTGGTCAACGAGCCGGAGATTCTGCTCCTGGACGAGCCCATGAGCGCTTTGGATGCCAAGCTCCGGGCCGAGGTGCAGGTGGAGCTGAGAAACCTTCAGAGGCGTCTGGGAGCTACCTTTATCCTGGTCACCCACGACCAGGAGGAGGCCATGGCGGTTTCCGACCGCATCGGGGTCATGGAGGGGGGCGTCCTTTTGCAGGTGGGGACACCCGACGAGGTCTACGAAAGGCCCAGGACCCGGTTCGTGGCGGAGTTTCTGGGGGTGGCGAACCTGATTCCCGCCCGGAAGGTAAGGGAAGGCGCAGAAACCCCTTTGGGTGTTCTTCCCGTGAAGGTGCCCTGGAACGAGGGTTTCTTGGCCCTGCGTCCGGAGCGGCTGGAGATTCACGAGGTCCCTGTTCCTGGAAGCCTGCCCGCAAGGGTAAGGCAGGTGATCTACCGGGGAGCCTACCTCGAGGTGTTTTTGGAAGCACTGGGCCAGGTGCCCTTGCGCGCCCGCAACTCCTTGCGGTTGGAGGTGGGGCAGGAGGTCTTCGTCCGACTTCCCCTGGAGGGGCTGGTGGTGCTGGATGGCTAGGGTGCTGGTGTGGTACGGGGAGCTGGCCACCGCCAGGAGCCTCGTGTGGCGTGGGGTGCTCCTGGTCCTGCCCGGGCTTCTTTGGCTCATGGCCTTTCTGGTGCTTCCTGGGCTGGTGCTCATCCCCTTATCCTTCGCCGAGCGGGGGCCGTATGGGGAGGTGATCTGGACCTTCACCTGGGAAAACTACCGCCGGCTTCTTGGCTTTGGTGTCCTGGGCTTTAGCCTGGACAACCTGCTGGCCCTGGTGCGCACCGTATGGGTGGCCTTGGTGACCACCCTGCTGGCCGCGGTGCTGGCCTATCCCATCGCCTTCTTTATACGGGCCCAGCATCCCCGCCGCCGCTACCTTGTCCTTTCCTTGGTCCTCATTCCCTTCTGGACCAACATTGTGATCCGCACCTACGCCTGGCAGCTTCTCCTGGCCCCGGAGATGCCCTTTGCCCGGATCCTGGCCGCCTTGGGCCTGGTGGAGCCGGGCATGGCCTTGTTCCCCAGTAGCCTCGCCGTTTACCTGGGCATGCTGAGTGCCTTCCTTCCCTTCATGGTCTTGCCCCTTTACTCCAGCGTGGAGCGGATGGACGAGAGCCTCCTCGAGGCGGTCCGGGACCTTTACGGGGGGCCGGTGAGGGTCTTTCTCCACGGCATCCTGCCCCAGACCCTGCCTGGCCTCACCGTGGGGGTTATCCTCACCTTTATCCCCGCCATGGGCATGTTCGTGGTGCCGGACCTCTTGGGTGGGGCCAAGCACCTGCTGGTGGGTAACCTCATCCAGCAGGCCTTTTACACCATGCGGGACTGGCCTTACGGGGCGGCCTTGAGCCTGGTACTCATCCTCCTGACCCTGGTGGCCCTTAGGCTGTACCGCCGCTACGGGAAGGAGGTGGAGCTGGCATGAGGCTTCACTGGCTGACCTCGGCGGTGGCCCTTGGCGCCTTGGCCTTTTTGTACCTGCCCATGCTGGCGGTGGCCCTTTTCTCCTTCAACCGCACCCGGCATGGCCTGGGCTGGGGAGGGTTCACCTGGGACTGGTATGTGAGGCTTTTCCAAAACCCCGCCCTCTTGGAGGCGGCGCAGAACACCCTGGTTCTGGCCCTTCTTTCCACCCTGGTGGCCACGGTCCTGGGAACCCTCTTGGCCCTAGGGCTGGAACGGCATCCCTTCGGCCCTCGAGGGCGTGCCCTTCTGGAAACCACCCTGTACCTTCCCGTGGTCACCCCCGACCTGATCCTGGCGGCCGCCCTGGTGGTGGCCTTTGGCTTCCTGCGGCGGGCCTTCGCCCTCTTTGAGCCCGGCCTTCCCGCCATGGTGGTGGGCCACGCCACCTTTCAAGTGGGGTTTGTGGCCCTGGTGGTGATGAGCCGCCTCAAGAGCCTGCCCAGAGAGCTGGACGAGGCAGCCCGGGATCTCTACGCCACCTACTCCCTCTACCTGCGCCGGGTCCTTCTGCCCTTGCTGGCGCCGGGGATTGTGGCTGGGGCCATGCTGGCCTTTACCCTTTCCCTGGATGATTTCGTCATCAGCTTCTTCACCGCCGGTCCCACAAGCCAGACCCTGCCCCTGGTCATCTACGCCTCGGCCCGCAGGGGGATTACCCCGGAGATCCATGCGGTGTCCACCCTGCTTTTCCTGTTCACGGTGGTGTTGGTGTTGAGCGCAGAGCGCTTCACAAGGAGGTTAGCATGAAGAGGATAGCGGTGTTTTTGGTGACTTGTTTGGCCCTGGGTCTTGCGCAAAAAGGGGAGCTTCGGCTTTTTATCTGGTCCGAGTACATTGACCCCGCCATCCTCCAGGCCTTTACCCAGAAGTACGGTTACCGGGTCCGCATGGACCTCTACGAATCCAACGAGGAGATGATCGCCAAGCTTCAGGCGGGAGGTGTGAGCCAGTACGACATCATCGTTCCCTCGGATTTTTACGTTCCCTCCATCATCCGGTTGGGGCTGGTTCAACCCCTCAACCACGCCAAGATTCCCAACCTGAAGAACCTGGACGATAAGTTCAAGAATCCCCCCTTTGATCCAGGGAACCGCTACTCCGCCGCGTATCAGTGGGGCACCACAGGCCTCATCTTCCGCAAGGACAAGGTGGCCAAGCCCGATTCCTGGGCGGTTCTCTTCAAGGACCCCAAGGCCCCCTTTATCCTCATGGACTCGTCGCGGGAGATGCTGGGCAACGCCCTGCGCTATCTGGGCTACTCGGTCAACACCAAAAATCCCAAGGAGGTACAGGCGGCAGGCCAGCTTCTCCTTCAGGCCAAGAAGAGCCGGTACTTCCTGGGGTTTGAGGGCGGGGTAGGGGGAAAGAACCGGGTGGTGGCGGGAGCGGCCACCTATGCGGTGGTGTACAACGGGGATGCGGTAAAGGCGGCCGACGAAAACCCTGGCAAGGTGGAGTTCACCATTCCCAAAGAAGGCGCCACCTTGTGGGTGGATTCCCTGATGATCCCCGCCAAGGCGCCGAACCCCGAGGCCGCCCATCTGTTCATCAACTTCATTCTGGATGCCAAGGTGGGGGCCCAGCTTTCCAACTTTAACCGCTACGCCACCCCCAACCGGGCAGCCCTCCCGTACATCCGGCCCGAAGACCGGAAGAACACGGCCATTTACCCGAGTCCCGAGGTGATGAAGCGCTTGGAGTTCATCCTGGACTTAGGCAAGGATAACCGCATCTACGACGAGGTGTGGACGGCGGTAAAGAGCCGCTAGGAGACTATGGGATACATCCAACTCAAAACAGCCATTCCCGGTCCCAGGAGCCGGGCCCTAATGGAACGCAGGGCCCAGGCGGTCACCCGGGCTTTGGCCCAGGCCAACCCCATCGCCGTGGCCAAGGCCCATGGAGCCTTGGTGGAGGATGTGGATGGCAACCTCCTCATCGACCTGGCCGGGGGTATCGGGGCTTTGGGCGTGGGCCACACGCCCAAAGCGGTGGTGGAGGCCATAAAGGCCCAGGCGGAGAACCTCATCCACATGTGCGCCATTGTGGCCAACTACGAGCCCTACCTGGCCTTGGCGGAGGCCCTGAATGCCCTTTACCCCGGGCCTGGCCCCGCCAAGACCCTCCTGGCCAACGGGGGGGCGGAGGCGGTGGAGAATGCGGTGAAGCTGGCCCGGGCCTTCACGGGGAGGGCAGGGGTCATGGTGTTTGAGGGAGCCTATCATGGCCGCACCAACCTCACCATGGCCATGACCTCCAAGTACGCCCTCTTTAAGAAGGGCTTTGGCCCTTTTGCCCCGGAGGTGTACCGGTTGCCCGTGCCCAACCTGTACCGCACCCCGCCCGGGATGACCCAGCAAGAGTACTTGGACTGGTCCCTTTGGAACCTGGAGAACGCCTTGGTCGCCCACATCGACGGTTCCGCCCTGGCCGCCATCGTGATTGAGCCGGTGCTGGGCGAGGGAGGCTTCATCCCGGTGCCCCATGCCTTCTTGAGGAAGCTACGGGAAATCGCCGACCGCACGGGGGCCGTGTTGATCGCCGATGAGGTGCAGTCCGGTTCTGGACGGACGGGGCGGATGTGGGCCATCGAGCATAGCGGGGTGGTGCCCGACCTCATCGTTTCCGCCAAGAGCCTGGGGGCTGGGATGCCCATCAGCGCCGTGACGGGCCGGGCGGAGATTCTGGATGCGCCCCACGTGGGCGGGGTGGGAAGCACCTATGGGGGAAATCCCCTGGCGGCGGTGGCGGCCCTCGAGGCCTTAAGGATCCTCAAGTCCCCGGGATTCTTGGCCAGGGCCCAGGATATCGAGGCCAAGGTGCGGGAGATCTTCGAGCCCCTTAAGGAAGAGGTCCCAGCCCTGGGGGATGTCCGGGGGATCGGGGCCATGATGGCCCTGGAGTTCGTGAAGGATCCCAAGACGAAGGAGCCCTGGCCCGAGTTCGTTCTGGACCTGGTGCGGCGGAACGCCGAGAGGGGAGTGATCACCATCCGGGCGGGCCTTTACTCCAACGCCCTCCGCTTCCTGCCACCCCTGGATATTCCTTTGGACATGCTGGAGGAAGGCCTTTCCGTGGTGGCGGAGAACATCCGGGATGTGTATGCAGCCCTTGCCTGAGCCATTGGTGGTTTCCGAGGATGGTCGGTTCGCCGTGGTCCAGTCCCAGCTCTGGATGGCCGAGGCCCTCGAGGCCATCCAGGAAGCCAGCTTCCCCACCCTTTCCAGGGAGGAGCGCATGACCAAGGAACACTACCTTTCCCACATGCGCATCTTCCCGGAGGGGCAGCATGCGGTGGTGGAGCTTCCTGGGGGCAAGGTGGTGGCCTGTTCCACCGATTTCCGCACCCGGGTGGACTTCCACCACTACCAGCACCACTACATTGAGGCCGTGGCCGGGAACTGGCTTACCCGTCATGACCCGGAAGGAGACTGGCTTTACGGGGCGGATATCGGGGTCCTGCCGGAGTACCGGGGTCTGGGCCTTTCCCGGCTTCTTTACCGGGCCCGCCAGAACCTGGTGCGCCGGCTGGGTCTAAAGGGCCATGTGGCGGGGAGCATGCCCAAGGGGTATCACCGCTATGCGTCGGAGATGCCCATAGAGGAGTACGTGCACCGGGTGGTGCGGGGAGAACTCCAGGATCCCGTGCTGTCCGTGCAGCTTCGCCGGGGCTACCGGGTGTACGGCATCATCCCCGACTACCTGGAGGATCCCTCCTGCCTGAACTACGGGGTCTTCGTGGTCTGGCGCAACCCGGAGGTGGGCTGGTGAGGAGGATCCCCGGGCAAGTGTACGTCCCGGATGCCCAGGGGCGCTACCGTCCCTACCGGAGCCTCTGGGTGAGGGAAGGGCGGGTGGCGGGCCTTGAGCCGGGGGCGGGAAGAGGAGAGGCCATCCTTCCGGGGTTTCACGACGCCCACGTGCACATCTGGAAGATCGGCCAGCTTCTCACGGACCTCCTGGACCTGCGGGAGGTGGATTCCCTCGAGGCCCTGGCCGGGCTTCTGCGGGAGCGGGATCGGGTTCTGCCTCCCGGGGCTTGGCTTCTCGGCCGGGGGTGGAACGAGGCCAGGTTGGGTGGGGTGCCCAACAGGGCCTTTCTGGATTCCGTGGTGCCGGGCAGGCCCGTGCTTCTTACCCGGACCTGCGCCCATATCCATGCCCTAAACTCCAAGGCCCTGGCGCTTGCGGGGATTGGCCCGGAAACCCCAAGCCCGCCGGGAGGGGAGATTCGCCATGAGGAGGGGCTTCTTCTGGAAAGGGCCTACGGGCTGGTGGAACGGGTCCTCCCCCGGCGTACCGTGGAGGACTACCGCCGCTATATCCTGGCGGGAAGCCGGTATCTCCTGGCCAGAGGGATCACCTCGGCCCTGGAGGCGGGGGCGGACCCCCTTCTTCTGGAGGCCTACCGGAGCCTGGACCAGGAGGGGCTTCTCCCCTTAAGGGTAAGTGTCCTGGCCATCCTTCGCCCCGACGGGGAGGAGGTCCTTTACCCCCTGCCTGCACTCTACCGTTCGGAGCGGCTTGTGATTGCCGGGGTCAAGCTCTTTGCCGATGGCGGCCTCTCCGGGGCCTCGGCGGCGGTAAGCCGGCCCTACCGGGAGGTGGGGGGGCAGGGGGTTTTGCGCCTTAAGGCGGAGGAGATCTTGGAGCTGGCGCTTCCGGCCCACCGGAAGGGCTTCTTCGTGGCCACCCACGCCATCGGGGATGTGGCCATAAGGGAGGTGCTTGCCGCTTACGCTCGGCTCTACCGGGAGGAGCCCAGGCCCCTTCGGCACCGCATCGAGCACTTCGGCCTGCCGGGGCCGAAGGAGCTTGCCCTGGCCAGAAGCCTGGGCATCTGGGTGGTTCCCCAGCCCATCTTCCTGAAGGAACTCAGGGAGAATTTTGTGAGGTACCTGCCGGAGGTGTTTCTCCCTTGGTGCTATAACTTAAGGCGCATGGAGGAGGCAGGCCTTTCCCTGGCGTTTTCCTCCGATGCCCCGGTGGTGCGGGAGGTTTCCCCTGTGCAGGGAGCGCTTGCAGCCTCCCTGCCCCTGACCGGGAGGGGGCTTCCCTTGATGCGCTCCCTGTTTTACTACACCCGTCCGGAAGCCAGTGGCCTCGAGGCCCTGCGCCTCTGGCCCGGACAGCTAGCGGATCTCGTGGTGTTCTCCGAGAATCCTTTTACCCACCCGGAGGAGGCCCGGGTGGTACGCGTGGAGGTGGATGGTGTGGCGGTCTTTGAAGGTTGACCTTACGGGCAAGCGGGTTTACTGGCAGGAAGTTTCCCCCGAGGAGGTGGCCTATGGCGGCCGCTACCGCACGGGGCGGCTTCTTCTGGAGCGGGAAGCCTACCGCATGGATCCCCTTTCCCCGGAGAACCCCCTGGTGTTCGCCGTGGGTCCCCTGGCGGGAACGGGGTTTTCCAACGCCAACCGCACCAGCGTGGGTACGCGAAGTCCCCTGACCCTGGGCATCAAGGAGGCCAACGGGGGCGGCACCTTCGGTTACGCCCTGGGCCAGATGAAGCTTTCCCACCTGGTCCTCGAGGGGGCAAGCCCCGACTGGGTGGTCCTCCGCATCACCCGGGAGGGCCAGGTCTTCTTTGACCCGGCGGAGGACCTTCTCGGCCTCGGGAACTTTGAGGCGGTGGCCAAGCTCTTTGCCGCCTACGGCAGGAAGATCGCCTTCGCCCTTCTGGGGCCGGTGGGGGAGTATCTGGGCCTCCTTTCCGGCATCGCCTTTTCGGACATCGACGGCAGGCCTTCCCGCCTGGCGGCCCGGGGGGGCGTGGGGGCGGTGATGGGAAGCAAGCGGGTCAAGGCCATCGTGGTGGAGGTGCCGGGGAAGGTGGAGGTCTGGGACAAGCCCAAGGTCACCGGGGCCATCCGCCGCTATGCGGAGCTTTTGCGCCAGGACCCCTTGGTGATGAAGTTCTACAACGCCATCGGCACCATGGGAATGGCGGACTTCCAGAATGCCTTCGGGGGGCTGCCGGTGAGGAACTTTCGCCAGGGCCAGCTGGCCTCCCCGGAGGAGTTCCGCATGGGCGGCCAGTACATCGCTCCCCTTAACAAGGCCCGGGGAGGGAAACACACCCACGCCTGCATGCCTGGATGCGTGATCCAGTGCTCCAACGTCATCGTGGACGAAAAGGGAGAGGAGGTGGTCTCCCCCCTGGAGTACGAGACCATCGGCCTTATGGGCACCAACTGTGGCCTCACCGATCCGGACCAGCTCGCCCGCCTCAATCGCCTGGCCAACGACCTGGGGGTGGACACCATAGAAACCGGGGCCACCTTGGCCCTTTTCATGGAAAAGGGAGAGGCGGACTTCGGGGACTATGCCTTCATGGAGGCCAGGCTCAAAGCCCTCTACACCCCAAGTGAGGAGGCCCGCTTCCTGGCCCAAGGCACCGCCCGGGTGGGGGAGGCGCTTGGGCTTAAGCGGGTTCCCGTCATCAAGCGCCAGGCCATCAGCGCCTACGATCCCAGGGTGGTGGAGGCCACGGGGATCACCATGATGATCACCGCCCAGGGAGCGGACCACACCGCGGGGAATGCCCCGCGCCTGGAAACCCGGGCCATGCCCGTGGAGGAGATCCTCGAGGCCAGTTACCAGGCCCAGGTAAACGCCGCCGCCAACGACGCCCTGGGCCTTTGCGTCTTCGGGGGAAGCGTCACCAACAAGCAGGTGGAGTTCGTGGTGGAAAGCCTAAACGCCGCCCTGGGCACGAGCCTGACCCCTGCCTTCTGGCGTGAGCTTGGGGAGGGCGTTTTGCGCTTGGAACATCGCTTTAACCACCTGGCGGGCTTCACCCACCAGGATGACCGCCTCCCAGGCTTCTTCTATGAGGAACCCCTTCCGCCCAAGGGCTACACCGCCCGCTTCCGCCCCCAGGACCTGGCGCTCCTTTACGAGAGGCTTGACCAGGGGTCGTAAAGCTCAGGCTTTTGGGCGGAGGGGGGAAGGGTTTCCCCTTTAAGGAAGCGGCGGGCGTAGAGCTCCGCAAGCTCGGGGAAGGGTTCGGCGGCCACCTTCTCCAAGGCGTAGACCGTCACCACGTCCGCCAAAGCCCTGAGGGCCTCCTTGGCGTACCAGGGTCCTTCCTCTTGCAGCTTCTTGAGGATCTTGTGCGCCTCGGCCTGGGCCCTTGGGCTTCCCCCTAGCATGGCCAAGAGGGGCTCGTGGGCGCGCTTCTTGAGGATGGCCTCCAGCATGTCCAGGGCCTGGATATTGGCGGGGCCCTCCCAGATGGGGGTGATGAGGGCTTCCCGGTGCCAGCGGGCCACCCCGTACTCCTCCAGGAAGCCTAGGCCCCCGAAGAGTTCCATGGCGAGGGCGGTGATGGCGCTGGCGTGCTCGGCGGTGCGCCCCTTGGCCAGGTGGGAGAGGAGGCGGGCCAGGTGGTAGCCCTCGCTGTAGGGGGGCCGTTCCTCCCAGGCTTGGTCAAAGGCCTGGATGGCCAGAAAGGCCAGGGCGGTGCCTCCCACCTGCCTCAGGCGCATCTCCAGGAGGTCGTGCTGAATGAGGTCGTGCTGGAGGAGGGTCTTCCCGAAGGCTGTCCGCCTCCTCACCCGGAAGAGGGCCTCGAGGTGGGCTTTCTTGGCGATGCCCATGGCGGCGGCCGCATTGGCCAGCCGGCTCACCGTGAGGTTTTCCAGGGTGTAGTAAATCCCTTCCTCCAGCCTGCCGATAGGGTAGGCCAGGCTTCCCTCCAGCTCCACCTCCCCTGAGGGCACAGCCCGGGTGGCCAGCTTTTCCTTAAACCGGCGCACGGTAAAGTTCAGCCTCCCCTCCACCTCCCGGGGCAGGAGGAAGAGGCCAAGGCCCTTGGGGCCGGCCGGGGCTCCCTCCGGCCTGGCGGTGACGATGGCGTAGTCGGCCAGGCCCGCCCCTGAGGCGAAGTACTTGTCCCCCTGGTAAAGGCGGTAGGCGTTTCCCTCCCGCCGGGCCACGGTGCGGTTGGCCCCCAGGTCGCTTCCTCCCTGGATCTCTGTCATCCAGGTGGCGCCGAAGGCCGGGCCGTAAAGGAGCTCCCGCTTCACCCCTTCGTGCTCAGGGGCGTACTTGTGGAGGGCGTAGGCCACCTGGTGGGTGATGGTGAGGATGCAGTAAAGCCCTCCATCCGCCAGGAGGTACCCAAAAGCGTAGTGGAGGGACCAGCCCCGGCCCTCATAGGCGGGGCGGATCATGGGGCGAAGCTTCTCCAAAAGAGCCTTTTGCGCAGGGGAGAGGAGGGCCCGGTCTATACGGTTCCCATCCAGGTCGTGCATCTGCAGGCGGGGCGGGGCATCCTGGTCCACGTGGTGGGCCACCTCCAAAACCTCTTCCCCCACCAGCTTCCCGAAGGCGGAGAGCTCCTCTTGGGGGAGGCCGGGGGCAAAAGTGTCTAATATCGCTTTTAGATCCGGGTCAAGCTTATAGTGATCCTCGCCCTGGCTGTAAAAGCGCGCCCTCATGGTTTCCTCCGAGTCCCAGGCTAATCCCGGGAGGAAGGCGCGTCAAGGTGAGGCGATTCACACTCAAATAGTTTGTTGTGAAATAATATGACCGCATGGTTTGGGAGGTGATGGGCCGAATCTGGCGTTTGCAGCGAGCCTTGCGCGAGGAGATGGAGGAGGGCCTCGAGGCCCTGGACCTTTCCGGCCTGGAGGCCTGGTTGCTCCGGGTGGTGGATACTCACCCGTATCCCTCGGATGCCGCCCGGCACATGGGTCTGCCGCCGCCCACCGTAAGCCATATGCTGAGGAGGCTTGAGGAAAAGAACTTCTTGGAGCGCTCCTTGGACAACAAGGACCTTCGCCGCTTCAGCTTTCGCCTCACGGAAAAGGGAAGGAACGCCTTGCGGCAAGCGGAGGCGCTTATGGAGGCGGCGCTCAGGCGGCGCCTCGCCCGGCTTAAGCCGGAGGAAATCGCGCACTTGTTGGAGTTACTGGGCAGGTTGGAGGAAGCATGAATCCCACACCACAAGAGGTTCGCTTCACCATGATCGGGGTCCTGCTGGGGGTTTTGCTGGCAGCCCTGGACCAGACCATCGTGTCCACCGCCATGCCCCGCATTGTGGGAGAGCTGAGGGGAGCCGAGTACTACGCCTGGGTCACCACCAGCTACCTCCTCACCTCCACGGTTTCCGCTCCCATCTTTGGTAGGCTCACGGAGCTCTTCTCTCGCAAAGGGGTTTTGCTTTGGGCGGTAAGCCTTTTCCTTCTGGGTTCGGCCCTTTCCGGGCTGTCCCAGAACATGACCCAGCTTATCCTCTTCCGGGGGCTACAGGGGGTGGGGGGTGGGGCCCTTTTCGCCCTGGCCCTCACCACCATCGCTGTGCTCTTTCCCCCTCGTCAGCGGGGCAAGCTGGCGGGGGCTTTCGGGGCTATTTTCGGCCTTTCCTCCGCGGTGGGGCCCTGGCTAGGAGGTCTCCTCACCGACCACCTTTCCTGGAGGTGGGTGTTTTACATCAACATGCCCGTGGGGGCGGTGGCGCTGGGGTTCATCCTGCGCTACATGCCCCGGCTTCGGCCTGGAGGGCGGGAACCCTTCGACTTCCTGGGGGCCATGCTCCTCGTCCTCTGGACGGTGCCCCTAATGCTGGCCTTTTCCTGGGGAGGAAGCACGTACCCTTGGGGAAGTCCAGCGATCCTGGGGCTTTTCACCTTGGCTTTCCTAGGGCTTCTCCTTTGGATTTGGGTGGAGATCCGGCTTCCCTACCCGCTGTTTGACCTCTCGGTTTTCCGGGGAAGGGTGTTCAGCCTCTCGGCGGTGGCGGCCTTCTTCTATGGCCCGGCCTTTCTGGGGGCGGTAGCCTTCCTGCCCCTATACCTGCAGGTGGTGAAGGGGGTTTCCGCCAGCCAAAGCGGGATCACCGTCCTGCCCTTGACCCTGGGCGTGGTGGTAGGAAGTTTGGGCGGCGGACAGCTCCTGGCCCGTTTCGGGCGGTACAAGGCCCTCCTCCTCACCAGCGCCGGGTTTCTGTTGGCCCTTTTCCTGGTTCTCCACTTCACCCTCACGGTGGGGACCCCTCTGGCGGAGGTGGTGGGTCTATTCTTCCTGCTGGGCCTTGGCTTGGGTCCAGCCCAGAGCGTCCTCAACATCGTGGCGCAAAGCGGCCTGCCCAGGGAACGCATGGGGAGTGGGACCAGCATGGTCCAGTTCATGCGCCAGATCGGATCCACCATGGGGATTGCCTTGCTGGGGACCATCCTGGCTCAAAGCCTCACGGACCACCTCCAGGGTGCTTTTCCCTCGGGGACCTCCACCCCCGCCCTGAGCCGTGCGGGGGAGGGGATGGCCCTGGACCTGGACCGGGAGTTTGCCCGCCTCGAGGACTTGCTGGTAAGGGCCCTTAAGGGGGAGGAAGGAGCCTACCAGGCCCTGATGGCAGATCCCTTCCTGCCCGGGGATTTCAAGCGGTCCCTGAGGCCCGGGGGCATTCCCACCCAGTTCGCCGAGGTGAGGGAACAGGTGGCCAGGGCCTTGCGGGGGGACGACGGGGCGCGGAAGGCGCTTTTGGCGGATCCCACCTTGCCGCCCGAGATAAAGGTTGTTCTCCTGCCCGGCGGGGTGGCCCAGGGGACTCTCGCCTTGCTGGAGCGGATTTGGTCCGGGGATGTGACGGCCAGGGAAGCCCTTTTCCAGCTGCCCTGGGGGAAAAGCCTCGAGGGATTCCTTGCCGCACCTCCCTCCCCAGCCCTTAGGGCCCGGGTGATGTCCCAGCTTAACACCCTGGAGGAAAGGGTGGTGGCCCAGGCGCAGGCTTTCTTGAAAAGGGCGGAGGCTCAGGCCCTATCCCAAGTGCCTGCCCAGGTGGTGTCCCGCCTCGAGGCGGTTCGGCTTAAGCTTAAGGAAGCCTTGCAGGAGGGCATCGTGGAGGCTCTCCGGCGGATCTTTCTCCTTAGCGCCCTCTTTATTGCCCTTTCCCTCGTGACCCTGGTGTTTCTGCCGGACCTGGAGCTTTCGGGAGGCCTTGGGCCCCGGCCTTCGCTAGAGTGAAGGGGTGGACGGGTTCTACCTGGCCTTTGGCGAGGGGCTTTCCGAGGAAGCCAACCGCATGGCCCAGGCCCTGGCCGGCCTTCTTCTAAAGGCTCCCCCCGAGGGGCTTTGGGAGGCAGTTCCCGCCTACGGCACCCTGTACCTGGAGTACGATGCCAGGCGGCTTTCCCGGAAACGGCTCCTTGGGCTTGTTTCCCGGCTGGCCACCACCTTGGCCGAAACTGGGGAGGAAAGCAGGCTGGTGGAGATCCCCGTGCGCTACGATGGGGAAGATCTCTTGGAGGTGGCCGGGCGCACGGGGCTTCCCCTGGAGGAGGTGAAACGCCTGCACCAGGCACCCCTTTACCGGGTCTATGCCCTGGGGTTTACCCCCGGGTTTCCCTTTTTGGCCCCGGTGGAACCGGCCTTGCGCCTGCCCCGCCGCCCCCACCCTAGGCCCAGGGTGCCGGCCCATGCGGTGGCCATGGCCGGGCCCCAGACGGGCATCTACCCTCTGCCCTCCCCTGGAGGGTGGCATCTTTTGGGCACCGCCTTGGTGGCGGTCTACGATCCCCATCGGGAGGAACCCTTTCTCCTCAGGCCAGGGGACCGGGTGCGCTTCCGGGAAGCTGAGGGTTCCACTCCCCCGGAGCCCAGCCCCTTGGCCCTACTTCCCGAGGAGCCCAGGATTCCTGCCCTGCGGGTGGAGGAGCCGGGTCTACTGGACCTGGTGGTGGATGGGGGAAGGTTCCTGGCGGGCCACCTGGGCTTGGCCCGTTCCGGGCCCTTGGATCCCTACTCCGCCTCCCTGGCCAACCGCCTGGTGGGGAATCCCCCGGGCGCACCCCTTTTGGAGGTGGCCTACCGGGGCCCGGTCCTCACCGCTCTTAGAGATCTTGTGGCGGCGGTGGCGGGGTATGGGCTTACCGCTCTCCTGGAGGGGGAAGAGATCCCGCCGGGCCGGAGCTTTTTCTGGCCTAGGGGCAAAACCCTCTCCTTCCGGCCCAGGGGCCGGGGGGTCAGGGTTTACCTGGCGGTGGCGGGAGCCCTCGAGGGCCGTTCCTTTATGGGTTCCGTGTCCCCGGACCTCCGGGGCAGGATCGGTCGCCCGTTGGTGGCGGGGGATGTCTTGGGTCTGGGGGAGGAAAGGGCGGTACGGCCGGGACTCGCCTTCCGGCAAAGGCCCTTGCCGGAAACCTTTCGCCTCCGTCTCCTTCCCGGGCCCCAGTTTTCCTGGGAGGCCCGTAGGGCCCTGATTTCCGCCTCCTTCCGGGTGGTGCGGGCGGACCGGATGGGCGTGGAACTCGTGGGGCCGGAGGTACCCGGGGGGGAAGGGCTTTCCGAGGCCACACCCTTGGGAGGTATCCAGGTGCCGCCCTCCGGGCGCCCCCTGGTGCTTTTGGTGGACAAGGGAAGCCTTGGGGGCTATGCCAAGCCGGCCAGGGTTCATCCTGGAGATCTCTGGCTTTTCGGTCAGGTGTGGCCGGGAGTGGAGTTAGCGTTCACATGCGACTATCATCGTGAGAGACAGCACATAGTTCCCATCCTGGTCTGGGAAGGTTAGGGGAAGCCTCACACCGCCTCCACCACCATGGCGATTCCCTGACCCACACCGATGCACATAGTAGCCAGACCGAACTGAACTTTTCTGCGCTGCATTTCGTGGAGCAGGGTGGTGAGGATGCGGGCTCCGGAGGCTCCCAGGGGGTGGCCGATGGCAATGGCCCCGCCGTTGGGATTCAGACGGGGGTCCTCCATGTCCAGGCCCCACTCCCTGAGCACGGCGAGGCTCTGGGCGGCGAAGGCTTCGTTGAGTTCAATCAGGCCGATGTCCTTCAGGGTAAGCCCTGCCCGTTCCAAGGCCTTCTTGGTGGCAGGCACTGGCCCGATGCCCATGATCCTGGGGGGAACCCCGGCCACGGCGATGCTCCGCACCCGGGCCAGGGGGTTGAGGCCGTGGGCCTTGGCGTAGGCATCGGAGACCAGGAGGACCGCGGCGGCCCCATCGTTCAGGGGGCTGGAGTTTCCTGCGGTCACCGTGCCCCCTTCCCGGAACACGGGCCTGAGCTGGGCCAGTTTCTCCAGGGAGGTATCCCTCCTTGGCCCCTCATCCACCTCCACCCGGACTTCCTCCTTCCCCCGCTTCACGGGCACGGGGACCACCTCCTTGGCGAAGCGCCCCTCGTCCCAGGCGCGGATGGCCTTTTGATGGGAGAGGAGGGCGAAGCGGTCCTGCTCCTCCCGGGGGATCTGGTACATCTCCGCCAGGTTCTCGGCGGTTTCCCCCATGCTTTCCGTGCCGTAAAGGGCCTGCATTTTGGGGTTAATCAGGCGCCAGCCCAGGGTGGTGTCGTACATCACCTGGTTGCCGGTGGGGAAGGGCCTTTCCGCCTTGGGCACCACAAAGGGAGCCCGGGACATGGACTCCACCCCGCTCCCGATGTAGACCTGGCCTTCCCCTGCCCAGATGGCCCGCACCGCCTGGGCCACGGCCTCCAGACCGGATCCGCAGAGGCGGTTGACCGTGCACCCCGCCACTTCCACGGGGAAACCCGCCAGGAGGAGGGCCATGCGGGCCACGTTGCGGTTGTCTTCTCCGGCTTGGTTGGCGCAGCCGGCGTAGACGTCCTCCACCTCCTCCTTGGGGACCCCGCTTCGTTCCATGAGGGCGGAGAGGGCTAGGGCCAGGAGATCGTCGGGGCGCACACTGGCCAGGGCACCCCCGTGCTTGCCGATGGGGGTTCTGAGTGCTTCCACAATCCAGGCTTCGGGCATGGGACCTCCTTACCGACCGTTCGGTAACAGTGTAGGGGAGGTGGGAGGGAAAGTCAATCGTCTTGCAGAGAGAGGAAAAGCACAAGCTGTTTTAATCGTGAATAGGTACACAAGTAAGGGGGATTACCCACCATAGACCGCCCGTACCTCCTCCACCAGGCTATTCACCTCCTCAACCGGTAACCGGCAGGCTCCCTCCCGGCACAGGTAGGCCCTTCCGGGCTCCCGCCCTAGAAGGCCCGGAAGAGCATCCGCAGGCCCTACTACCAACTGGGTAAGGGGTAGGTAGAGCTCCCGTACCGACTCCAGAATCGGGGAGGGCGTGGGGAGGGCAAGCTCCGTTCCTTCCTTGAGGAGGCGGTGAACCAGGAGCAAGCCAGGTAGGGCGTGGGGATGGCGCTCAAGCCACAGGGCCCCTTCCTCCAAAAGCAACTCGGCCCGCCTGCGGTAGTCCCCGCCAAAGGCGGCCTGCAAGCGCCAGAAGGCCTCGGCCAGGGCGCTTTTGCCAGAGGGAAGGGTGGTTTCCTCCACCTCCTTGGCGGGAAGGGGAAGGGAGTTCAGGGCCGGAGGGGTGCTTGGTCCTTCAAAACCCTCCCCTCGAAAGACCCCCCAGGCTGCCTCCGCCAAGGACCTTGCCTTCTCCAGATAGGGCCACTCGCCGGTGGCGGTGTAAAGCTCCAGTAAGGCCAAGGCGGTAAAGCTTTGGTCTTGGAGGAAAGCCTCTTCCCCTAGGGCCCCAGCCCGCCATACGTGGCGTATAAGGCCATCCTTGCCCATGGTTTCCACCAGGAAGTGGGCCCCGCGCCGGGCCGCCATCAAGTAGCGGTCGTCCCTTAAAAGCCTGCCCGCCTCGGCCAAGGCCCGCACCGCCAAGGCAGACCAGTCAGCTAAGACCTTGTCGTCCAAGTTGGGGGGCATGCGACGTCGCCTTAAGGCAAGAAGCCTAGCCCGGAGGCCCTCCCGCCAGGCTGCAAAGCCTTCCCCCAGCTCCCTCTTTACCTCTTCCTCACCCCAGGCGGTAAGCACGTACCTGGGAGAGTTCCCTCCCTCCAGGGGCGGGGCCTTCCCCAGGGCAAAATAGCGGTGGGCCAGGGGGTAATCCTCCCCCGAGGCTGCCTGCAGCTCGTCCGGGGTCCAGGTGTAGTAGCGTCCTTCCTCCCCCTCGCTTTCCGCATCCAAAGCCGTGTAAAACCCTCCTTGGCCAGGGCTTTGCATGGAAAGAAGCCAGTCCAGGGTTTCCCGGGCCACCCTGAGAAAAAGGGGGTCGGCGAAGACCCGGTAAGCCCCCAGGTAGACCCGGGCCAGGAGGGCGTTGTCGTAAAGCATCTTTTCAAAGTGGGGGAGGTACCAGAAGCGGTCCACGGCGTAACGGTGGAACCCTCCACCGACCTGGTCGTAGACCCCACCCAGGGCCATGGCCCTTAGGGTCTTGTGGAGGATCCCGCGGTCCTCCTCCTTGCCCCGCCAGGCCAAGGCCAGGAGATAAAGGAGGAGGTTACCTTGGGGAAACTTGGGTGCGGGGAGAAGCCCACCCCACTCCGGATCAAAGGATCGGGCAAGAAACGACAAAGCTTTTTCCTCCACATCCTGGGGCACGGGTCCGGGAGGAGGAGTAAGGCTTCGCCAAAGGGCTTGGGAAAGGCGTTCCGCCTCCCTGGTGATGGCCTCCCGTTCCTCCCGCCAGGCCTGGGCTACCGCCAGGAGGACCCGTCTAAAAGAGGGAAGACTTCCGCGGTCTTCCTTGGGGAAATACGTTCCCCCGAAGAAGGGCTTCCCCTCCGGGGTGAGGAAGAGGCTCATGGGCCAGCCCCCCTGGCCGGTGAGGCTGATGAGGGCCTGCATATAGGCGGCGTCCACATCGGGCCGCTCCTCCCGGTCCACCTTCACCGGGATAAAGTGCCGGTTGAGGATCCCCGCCACCTCGGGGTCTTTGAAGGACTCCCGGTGCATCACGTGGCACCAGTGGCAGGCGCTATACCCCACGGAGAGGAAGATGGGTTTATCCTCCTGCAAGGCCGCGCTAAAGGCTTCCTCCCCAAAGGGGTACCAGTCCACGGGGTCTTCCGCATGCTGGAGGAGGTAAGGGCTTCTAGAACCCCTTAGGCGGTTGGCCATGCCCTTAGCCTAGCCGCTCAGGGAAGGATACAAAGGTAGCCACCTCACACGGCGCACCAGGCCCGTGGACTACCTTGGTGAAAGGGCAAAGGCCTCTTAAGATGGAGGCATGCTCCGGGTGCTGGGGGGGCTGGAGTTGGAGGGGCATACCTTCCACCGCTTAAAACCCCTTCTGCTTCTCGCCTATTTAGCCTTGGAGGGGCCCAAGGCCCGCCGGCACCTGGCCCAGCTCTTCTGGCCCCGGGCCCAGGACCCGTTAAACAGTCTCTCCGTGGCCTTGAACCAGCTGAAGCCCACGGGGGCTATAGAGGGGAATGAGATCCTCCGGGCCCGGGTTTCCACGGACCTCGAGGCCCTCCGCCAAGCTCTTAGGGAAGGTCAGTTGGAGGAAGCCCGCCGGCTTTACCGGGGAACCTTCCTGGAGGGGGTGGAGCTTCCCTTGGGAGAGGAACTGGAGGAGTGGGTGTGGAGCACCCGGGAGCGGGTCGCCCTGGAGGTCCACAGGGCCTTTGCCGCCCAGGCCCGGGCTTTTTACCTCCTGGGTCTCCCGGAAAGGGGGAAGGTCCTCCTGGAGGAGGCCCAGGCTCTACCGGGAGTGGCCTTTGCCCTCGAGGGAGCCGAGGAGGAGTTCCATCCGCCATCCCCCTTGCCCAAGGAGGCCCGCAAGGTCTTCTGGGGGCTTTTTTTCCGACCCCGGGAAGCGGTGGAGGCCCTGGGGGTATCCGTGAGTACCCTGGAAAGGATTCAGGAGGCTGGGCTTATCCGAGAGGGAGGGAGGGCCATGCGGCTCGTGGGGTTCCCCCAGGCCTCAAGACCCCTGGATCCCCAGCTTCATCAAAGCTTTCCCCTGGAAGCCCAGGAAGCTGCCCTGGCCCTGGCCCGCCACCTGCCACTTCAGGAAGCCCTTCCCCTTTACCTGGTGTCCCGGCCCCTCTGGGAGGAGGAGGACCGCAAGCGGGCGGGGGTTGCTATCCTGCAGGAAGCCCGCGCCCTCCTTTCGGAAAACCCCGGCTTGGCTTTGGATTTGCTCCACGTGTTACCGGGTGAGCCTGAGGCCCTCCTTCTGAAGGCCAGGGCCCTGGAAAGGCTAGGCCGGTACCGGGAGGCCCTCGAGGCCCTGGAAGCCCTGGAGACCCAGGGTTCTGGATCCACCCACCCCCGCTCCGAAACCGCCGCGGTGCGGGGAGGGATCCTCTTCCGCCTGGGGCAGGTGGAGGAAGCCCTTAAGGAAGCAGCCCTTGCCAGGGAGGGAAGCCCCTGGGCGCAAGGGGAGGCCCTGAACCTCGAGGGCCTCGCCGCCATCAGCCGGGGGGAGTTCGCCAGGGCCGCCGATCTCTTTGCCCGGGCGGCGGTGCGCTTCCTGGCGGCAGGGGAAGTGGCCCGCCAGGTGGACGCCTTGAACAACCGGGCAGTGGCCCTTTTTGAAATGGGAAGCCCTCAGGCGGAGGAAGTCCTCATGGAGGCCCTGGAGGCAGCTGGGGATACCCCCCTCCTCCGGGCCCGGGTGCTCCTCAACCTGGGGGTGGTGCGGGAGCGGCAGGGCCGCCCCGAGGAGGCAGAGGTCCTTTACCAGCAGGCCCTGGGCCTGGCGGAGGAGGCAGGGGTCCTGGAGGCCATGGGCCGGGCCTGGAACAACCTGGGAGCCCTTTACCACCGCCAGGGAAGAAGGGAGGAGGCGGAGGCCGCCTACCAAAAAGCCCTTCGCCTGGCCAAGGAGGGTCGGGACTGGGTGCTCACCGCTGCCGTCTTGGCTAACCTGGCCGAGCTGAGGCAGGATCCCGCCACCCTGGAGGAAGCCATCGCCCTTTTGGAGGAAGCCCAGTACACCGTGCTGGCGGAGCGCTACCGGAAGCACCTCGGGGCGTTCACCCAACGTTAAGGCCCCGTTCAGCCCCCTTGGCCTAAAAGAAAGCTGGCGGCGAAAAAAGGAAGCCGCCAAGGAGGTGAAGGCGATGTTGAGGAAGGCGATGCTGGTTCTCGTTCTTGCCCTGGGCTTCCTGGCACCGGCCCTGGCCTCGGGGGAGAAGGAGGCCTCCCTGGATCGCTACACGGGAGGCTTCTTCCTTTACGGGGTGGAAGGGCCTGAGGAAGCGGCGACGACCTCGTACTACGCGGGAGGTTTCTACGTCTACAGGTACGCGGGAGGTTTCTACCTCTACAGGTACGCGGGAGGCTTCTTCCTGTACTGAACCGTAGCCCTGGTCCCCCTGGGGGCGGGGCCGCCCCCAGGGGGTTCGTTCAGGGTTCGTTAAGCCCCCCTTGGCTACCCTTGCCACAGGAGGTGGGCCAGGTGGCAGGAACCCCCGTTCGGTGGGAACCAGGCATAAACAGGCCGGACACGTCCTGGCAAAAGCCAGGTTGGGCCCTTGGGGTATGCCGCTGAGCCTCCTGGACCTCGAGGGGTTTAACCTCTTCTTAAGCGAGGTGGAGGATGCGCAAAGTGTGGTTGTTGTTGCCCTTGCTCTTGCTGGCCTGTACGCCGCCAGAGCCAAGCCTTTCCCTTTCCCCCAGCCGGGCCCTGGTAGGGGAGGAGGTGGAGGCCAGGCTGAGGGGGATGATGGGCCTCGAGGCCCGGGTGTTCGTGGGCGGGGTGGAGGCTGAGGTCACCCTGCGGGTGGAGGAGCGGGTCCGGTTCCGGGTGCCCGCGGTCCCCGGAGGGCCCAAGCCCGTGCGGGTGGTGGCGGGAAACCGGGAGGCCCGGGGAGAACTTGGAGTCCTGGGCACGGTGGACCGAAACCGCATTCTTCTTAGGCTCCCCATGGGCCGGGATCCCAAGCTGCCCCCGGGGTTCACCCTCATCCGGAAGGATGACCTTTCGGGTTGCGGCTTTGCCCTGGCGGAGTTGGGATATAGCGGGGAGGCTTTGGGGAAAGCCCTCGAGGAACTGGAGGCTTTGGATCCCAGCTACAAGGCCGACCCGGAAAGCCTTTGGAGCCTCGGAGGGATTTCCGGTGGGGAAGCCGTGGGGGCTCCTCTGGCCCACCAGCGAGGACGTACGGGCCAGGGGGTGAAGGTGGCAGTCCTGGACACGGGCGTGGACGCCACCATCCCCCAGCTTCCCGGATATGACTTCGTGGAGGAGGACACCACTCCCCAGGATGCCTTTCCCGGAGGACACGGCACCGGGGTGGCGGGGCTGGTTAAGGAGGTGGCCCCCGATGCCGGGATTATCCCGGTGCGAGTTTGCGACGAAAACGGGGTCTGCCGGGCAAGTCGGGTGGTGCGGGGGGTGTGCTGGGTGGTGCAAAACCGCCACGGTTCCACGGTACTTAACCTGAGCTTGGGCGGGGACACCCCGGTGGAAGCGTTAAACCTGGCCTTGCAGGCAGCCTTGAGCCAGGGTATTCCCGTGGCCGTGGCCGCCGGAAATCAGGGGAACCAGGGAAGTCCGGCCCACTACCCCGCGGCCTTTGACCTGCCGGGGCTGGTGGCAGTAGGGGCCCTGGAGGCCGCGCCGGGAACTCTACCAGGCTGGCAGCCTGCTCCCTACAGCACCCAAGGAACCTACGTGGATATCTCGGCCCCAGGCACGAACTTGAGCTGCCCTCTGCCTGGGGGCGGCACGGGAAACTGCACGGGCACCTCGTTTGCCACACCCCTGGTGGTCGGGGCCATGGCCCTTTGGCTACAGGCGGACCCGAGCCTCACTCCGGCTCAGGTGCAGCAGAAGCTTACCCAGCACGCTAAGCCCCTGCCCTACCCACCCCAGGCCGTGGGAGCGGGGATGTTGGACCTGAGTCAGGCGCCTTAGGGAGCATAGCGACACGCCTGCGGGCAATGGGCCCCGGAGTGTATGTTGTGTTCGCGTTCAGGGTGCGTTAAGATTCCTTGAACTATCCTACTGGCGGAGTCCCCAAGAAAGGAGATTCCAGAGAGGAGTAACCGTGAGGAAGCCAAGCTTTGTGGTTTTTTACATGGCGGCCTTTTTGGTGCTGGCCCCGGCGTTGGTGGCGTGTACCGGTCCTCAGATGGCCTGCAACACTCCTGTATGCCTCGTTGCCCACTGGCCCATGAACGAAACCTCCGGCACCAGCGTGGCGGACGTGGTGGCGAACCCCATCTTTAATGTTGGTACAGCGATACCTGGGCCCATAGCAAGTTTTCCTGGGACAGGAGGGCCGTGGACAGTTACAGGGCATAGCAACGGTGCTCTCTACTTTCCAGGAAATGGAAACGGCTACGTAAAAGTAGCCAGTACTCCCGATCTCAATACGGTCAGCCACTTTGAAGCCTGGGTTGCCCCAGTGCAGTGCGGAGCAGGAGCATATTATCCCATCCTGGACAAGTGGGATGCTGCCACGCAAAACGGCTACACCCTATACCTGGAGGGAGTCGGTCCTGGTCAGGTGCGGGCTGTTCTGAGGATCGGTGCAAACACTTTTATTTCTAACACGCCGTTCCCCGCCAACTTTAACCCCTCCACAAGCACGGGTACTTGGACTCACGTGGCGGTGACCCTGGACGGCCCTTACAGCAACTTTAAGGTTAACGGGAGTCCAGCCGGTACCTTCACAGCGCCTTCCGGAACCATCAATAACAGTGTGGAGCTTTGGATTGGAGCGTTACAGACTGCGCCAACAGGGCTTTATCACTGCGAGATTGCAGTTGATGAAGTAAAAATCGGGAAGCTTAATTCCACGTCCAGTCAGCAGTAGGGGGATGGCATGAGGGTTTTGAAGCACTTGGGTACAGGATTAACGGGAACGGTTCTACTTGTTCTTACGGGGTGCGGCGGCAATCCTTTGGTTCCCCTGACTGTCGATCTTATAGACGGGGTGGGCCAACCCTTGCAGCCCATTGCTGCCGCCTGGCGGCCTGGTCCGCCCCCCTCCACCAGCAACGCACCTTGGATTGCCCTGCCTGTCAACCAGGCTAGCTGGAACCTGCCCCTGCTCAACAGCACGCGCTTCCAGGTTGCCTTCCTTTGCCCCGGGACAGGTGGTAGCCAGTTTTACGTGAGCCTTGACCTGGTCCGCAACGAGCTAGGGTCGCATCTTAGGGTGCGCTGCCCTAGGGTTTACGCCAGTCCGTTTGCGCCTGTGAACGGGAGTATAACGGGAGCCTCCCTTACCGCTGGTTGGGTGGCGGCTGAAGGGACTAGCCAGCCCCTTACCGGCACGAGTTATGGTCCCCTAAACGTGCCCCAAGGAGTTAGGGAGATCGGAGTCTACGGCACCGACACCAGTGGGGTTTCCTACTTCGGCCGGTCTGGCCCTGTTAGCATCACTTCTGGTGGGAACGCAGTGAACGTATCTGTCAGCCCAGTTGCCAGTTCCCTTACCGTTACCGCAACCTTGGGATTCAACTCTGATGCCAGCTTGATCCTAAATAGCTTTGTGCAGCTCCCGATAGTTTCGTGGTTTGCTGGTAACCCGGGGTCCTCTGTCCAAAGCGTCCCGCGTCCTGTCCTTTCTGGTGGGGACTACCTCCAGTTTTGGACGGAACACGTCAGCAGCTGGGCCATATGGCGCTATGACCCAAGCGATCCCGCCGTAGCTCCAGGAGCTTCCCTGAACCTAAGCGTACCAGCCCTTAGCCTGTCTGGGAATCAGAGTCACAGCCCTAACTCCTTACCCACCTTCAGCAACATCGCTTTCTCTGGCTTTTCTCCGGGGCTAAGCTTCCTGGGCTATGCTATCCTTTTAGCAGAACCTGGGGTGCGGTACTGGCGACACTTCGTAAGCCCAGGAGCCCTTGGTACTGCCGCTACCTATTACATAGACGTAGAAAATGCGCCGGGATGTGCAGGGGTCGTGCCTACGCCAGGAAGCACGGTGCAATTGCGAGTAACTGCCTTTGCCGGTAGCCAACCTCCGGCAGCTGGAACCCCAAGCGCGCTCTTAGGCAACCTACTTAGTGCCAAACCTTTACCGAACGAGACCGTCATGGGTCATACTCTCTTCTTGGACAGGGCTTGGCCCGTGCACCTCGAGGTTGCTCCCTGGGCAACCACTTTTACGTGGTAGTCCCTTTCCTTCTTTTTGCCCCCACGGATCAACGGGCCGTGGGGGCTTTGCCAAGTCGTTGGGAGAGCTTGGCGGAACACTCCAAAAAGGGGCTCAGAAAGGAGGAGCCCGCAACCTTAAGGTTGCCAGCAAGGTGCCCTATGGGTACCTTCCTTTGCCTACAATAGGGGCCATGGTGCCTTCGGAAACCCTAAAGGCCTGGCTCCTCGAGGACCTCGGCCATGGGGACCTCACCACCCTCCTCACGGTGCCCGAGGATCTTTGGGGCCGCGCCGTCATCCTGGCCAAGGAGGAAGGGGTCATCGCTGGGCTTCCGGTTGCCAAGGAGGTCTTTTTCCTGGCGGATGCCCGCATTGCCTTCATTGCTTTGGTGGGAGAAGGAGAAAAGGTGGGCCCCGGCCAGGAGGTAGCCCGCCTCGAGGGGCCCTTAAGGGGCATCCTGGCTGGGGAGAGGCTCGCCTTAAACCTCCTACAGCGCCTATCCGGCATCGCCACCTTAACCCGGGCTTACGTGGAGGCCTTGAGGGGCACCAAGGCACAGGTCCTGGATACCCGCAAGACCACTCCGGGCCTCAGGGCCCTGGAGAAGTATGCGGTGCGGGTGGGCGGGGGGAGGAACCACCGTTATGGCCTTTTTGACGGTATTCTCATCAAGGAGAACCACATTCGGGCGGCGGGGGGTGTGGCCGAGGCGGTGAAAAGGGCCAAGGCCGGGGCTCCCCACTACCTCAAGGTGGAGGTGGAGGTGGGAAACCTGGCCGAGCTGGAGGAGGCTTTGGAGGCAGGGGCGGATCTGATTCTTTTGGATAACTTTCCCCTCGAGGAGCTCCGCGAAGCCGTGCGCCGGGTGGGAGGTCGGGTGCCCCTCGAGGCCAGCGGCAACATGACCCTGGAAAGAGCCCGGGCTGCCGCCGAGGCCGGGGTGGACTTTGTGAGCGTGGGGGCCCTGACCCATTCCGCCAAGGCCCTGGACCTTTCCCTCCAGGTGGTGTAGTCATGATGGTATGGTGTGCTAGCATAGGGGTATGGTGCGCACCCAGGTACAGCTCACCGAGGAGCAGGCCCAGCGCCTAAAGGCCCTGGCCCAGGAGGAAGGGGTATCCCTGGCGGAGCTGGTGCGCCGGGCGGTGGAGGGATATCTCCAGGAGAAGGGGAACGGGAGTTTTCCCGAGCGGGCTGAGCGAGCCTTGGCCGTGGTGGGCCGCTTTGCCTCGGGCCTTACGGATGTGAGCCAGGAGCACGACCGCTACCTGGCGATGGATGAGGACCGCCTTGGCCACCTTCGTTGACACCTCGGCCCTTTACGCCCTCCTGGACCGGGACGACGCCCGGCACCCGCAGGCGGCGGAAGGGTTTCGCCGCCTCCTGGCGGCTCGAGAGCGCCTGGTAACCCACAGCTATGTGGTGGTGGAAAGCGTGGCCCTGGTCCAGCGAAGATTGGGCCTCGAGGCGGTGCGGGCCCTTTGCCACGGCCTTTTAGAGGTTATCCATACGGTTCCCGTGGACGAGGACCTGCACCAGGTGGCCCTGACCGCCCTCCTGGCCTCCGGGAGGAGGGACATCAGTCTGGTGGACTGGACCAGCTTTTTCTTCATGCAACGAAGGGGTTTAAGGAAGGCCTTGGCTTTTGACGAACACTTTTGGGAACAGGGCTTCAGCCCAGCGGAAGCGTAAAGCATGGAAAGGGATATTCTCATCCAAGAGGTGCTCCGCCTGAAGGCGGAGCGGCAGGCGGTCATCCTGGCCCACTCTTACCAGCTTCCTGAGGTGCAGGAGGTGGCGGACTTCGTGGGGGACTCCCTGGGCCTAGCCCGGGAGGCCCAAAGAACCAAGGCGAAGGTGATCGTCTTCGCCGGGGTGCACTTTATGGCGGAAACCGCCGCCATCCTGAACCCGGAGAAAACCGTCCTCCTCCCCGACCTGGAAGCGGGCTGCTCCCTGGCGGACAGCATCCGGCCCGAGGACATCCTGGCCTGGAAGCAGGACCATCCCGAGGGGATCGTGGTGGCCTACGTGAACACCAAAGCCGAGGTGAAGGCTCTGGCGGATGTATGCGTCACCAGCGCCAATGCGGTGGAGGTGGTGGCCCGCCTGCCCAAGGACCGGCCCATCTTCTTCGTGCCCGACATGTTCCTGGGTGCCCATGTGGCCAGGGTGACGGGGAGGAAACTGGACCTTTTCCCAGGGGAGTGCCATGTGCATGCGGGAATCCGCGAGGAACACCTGAAGGCCCTTTTGGAGAGGCACCCCGGGGCTGAGTTCATGATCCATCCCGAGTGCGGGTGCGGCAGTAGCTGTCTGTTCCTCAAACCGGACGCCAAGATGCTCTCCACCGAAGGGATGGTGCGTTACGCCAAGAAGGCGGAGGCCAAGGAGTTTGTGGTGGCCACGGAGGTGGGGATCCTCCACCGCCTCTCCAAGGAGGCTCCGGAAAAGACCTTCATCCCGGTGAAGCCGGATGCCATCTGCGAGTACATGAAGCGGATCACCCTGGAGAAGGTTTACCTGTCCCTTAAGGAGATGCGCCACGTGATCCGGGTACCCGAGGAGGTGGCCCAGAAGGCCCGGCGGGCCCTCGAGGCCATGGTGGCCGTGGGCTAAACCCAGGGGCAGAGGGACCCATGGTCACCTTAACCACCGACCTCCTCATCCTGGGTGCGGGCATCGCGGGAGTCTACGCTGCCTTGGCGGCGGAGGAAAAAGGGGCTAAGGTCCTCCTCCTCAGCAAGGATCCCCTTCCCTCGGGTTCCACCCCCTGGGCCCAGGGAGGGGTGGCCTTCCCCTTGGATGAAGGCGACCTGGAAGTCCACCTCCGGGACACCCTTAGGGCCGGTCGGGGTTTGGTGGAGGAGGGTGTGGCCCGCTCCATCCTGGAGGAAGCTCCCCGGCACCTGGAAAGGCTTCTTGCCCTGGGGCTTCCCTTCCACCCCGAGCCCACCCGGGAGGGGGGGCACTCCCGGGCGCGGGTACGGCACCTGGGGGGGGATAGGAGCGGCCTTTTCCTGCTCAAGGGACTTCTCAAGCGGCTTAGGAGCCCGGTCCAGGAGGGTTACATGGCGGTGGCCCTGCTCCTCGGGGAAGGGCGGGTGGCAGGAGCCTTGGTCCTGGGGCCCGAGGGCTTGCAGGTGGTGCGGGCTGGAGCGGTCCTGCTGGCCACGGGGGGTTTGGGGAGGCTTTTCCCCGTGACCACCAACCCTAAAGGGGCCACGGGGGACGGCATGGCCCTGGCCTACCTGGCGGGAGCCACCCTGAGGGATCTGGAATTCATCCAGTTCCATCCCACTGCCCTTCCCGATGGCAGCCTGGTGAGCGAAGCCTGCCGGGGGGAAGGAGCCATCCTGCTCAACGCCCAGGGAGAGCGCTTCATGCCCCGCTACGATCCTTTGGGGGAGCTTGCCCCCCGGGACGTGGTGGCCCGGGCGGTCCACCGGGAGAGGGAAAGGACCGGGGGAGTGTACCTGGACCTGAGGCCCATTCCCCATCTGGAATCCCGTTTTCCCACGGTGGTGGCCGCGGCACGGGCCCTGGGCTTCGACCCGGTCGGTGAGCCTATTCCCGTGGCTCCTGCGGCCCACTACGCCATGGGCGGGGTCAGGACGGATCTTTCGGGCTACACGGGCCTCCCTGGCCTCTACGCCGCCGGGGAGGTGGCCTCCACGGGCTTCCACGGGGCAAACCGCCTGGCTTCCAACAGCCTCCTGGAGGGCCTGGTGATGGGGGAGCGGGCCGCCAAGGCAGCCCTTCAGGACCTAGTCCATCCGAAGAGGGTAGAGCCCTTACCCGTCCTGCTTCTGGATCCGGAACACCTAAAACCCCTACAGGAAAGAATGGGCCAGGCAGCTGGGGTGGTACGTCGGGGACAGGATCTCGCCCAAGCTTTGGCCTGGTTGGAAGGTCTTCCCTTGAAGGAAGCTCTTCCTGAGGACCTCTTTGCTTTCGGGAATCCCCGTGCCTTGCGTGCCTTCGTGGAAGCGGGCCACCTGGCTCTTTTGGCCCAGCTCCTCTTGCGCATGGCCCTTCTGCGGGAGGAAAGCCGGGGGGCCCACTTCCGGGAGGACTTCCCCGAGGAGGCCAAGGAACCCTACCACCTCGAGGTGCGGGGGACACCTGGAGCCGGGAGGGAACGGCCAAGCCTGGCGAGGGTACCGCTGGGCACTTCTCCCGCGCGGTAGCTTTTCCAGGCTGGATGGAGCCAGCCGGAGTATAATGCCCTTGGAGGTCCTTTATGAAAGGTCATCCCGATGTGATTCAAAGCCTTCAGGAAAGGCTTTCCGAGGAACTGGCCGCCATCTTGCAATACATGGTCCATGCGGAGATGGCGGAGAACTGGGGCTTTAAGGCCCTTGCCCGCCACCTCAAAGCCCACGCCATCACCGAGATGCGCCATGCGGAGAGGCACATCGAGCGCATTCTTTTCCTGGAGGGTTTCCCGGAGGTGAGCCGGATCGGGGAGATCCGGATCGGCAAAACGGTGGAGGAAATCCTTTTCCGGGACTACGAAGGGGAACTCCAGGCGGTAAAGGGCTACAACGAAACCATGAACCTGGCCCAAAGCCTGGGGGATAACGGCACCCGGGACATGGTGGCGGAGATCCTCAAGGACGAGGAAAGCCACGTGGACTGGCTGGAGGCCCAGCGGGAACTCCTGAACCAGATGGGGTTGCCCAACTACCTCCAGTACCTGGCCGGGGAAGCGGAATAGGTTCTCGAAGGGTCGAGGCCCACGGGTACCCCAGATCGCCCTCGGCCACGAAACCTCAGCCCACGGGGGCCTTGAGGTTCCTGCGGGCCCAGCGGTCTATGGCGGCGATGACCGCCTCCAGCTCCCGCCCGGCCTCGGTGAGGCTGTACCGGGTGCGGGGGGGCATGAAGGATTCCACCTTCTTTTCCACCACGCCGAGATCCACCAGGTGCTCCAGGCGCTGGGAAAGGGTGGCGGGGTTTACCCCCCCGATGGCCCGGGACAGCTCGTTGAACCCCTTGGGGCCTTCCAGGAGAGCCCTGATGATGTGCAGGGTCCACTTCTCCTGGAGGAGGTTCAAGGCGGCATAGACAGGGCAGAAGGCCGGTTCGTGCTCGGCCATACCCCCATGGTAGCACAGGTTAAGAGGAAGCTCCAAAATGTGTTTGCCCGGAGGGCAAAGCATCCGTGGGCTTTCGGGCCACCAGGGTGAGGATGGTATAGGCGGCCACGGTTTTGCCCTCCTGGTTCACCACCTCCACCGCCCACTCCACCACCCCGGACTTCTCGTCCCTGGGCCGTTTGGCCTTCACCGTGAGCCGGGCTTGCAAGGTATCCCCGATACCCACGGGTTCGGTGAAGCGCAGGCCCTCGAGGCCGTAGTTGGCCAGGACTGGACCCGGGGCCGGATCCACGAAGAGCCCGGCGGCGGCGGAGAGGACGAAGTATCCGTGGGCCACCCGCTTCCCGAAAAGGCTCTTTTGGGCGGCGATCTCGTCGGTGTGGGCGTAGAAGTGGTCCCAGGAAAGGTGGGCGAAGAGGGCGATGTCCGCCTCCGTGACCGTGCGGCGATGGGTCCAGAGGGTTTCCCCAACCTCCAGTTCCTCGTAGTACTTGCGGAAGGGGTGGATGCTGGCGGGTTTTTCCGCTCCCCTGGCGTACTCCCCGGTGAGAGCCTGCAGGGTGTGGGGATCGGCCTGGAGGGCCAGGCGGGCCAGGTGCCGCTTTACGGAAAGAAGCCCTCCCAGCTCCTCCCCACCTCCTGCCCGTCCGGGTCCCCCGTGGAGGAGGCGGGGCAAGGGGGAGCCGTGCCCCGTGGAGCTATGGGCGTTGAAGCGGTTCAGAATGTGGAGCCGGCCCACCTCCCCGGAAAGCCCAAGGAGGTAGAAGCGGGCCTCCTCGGGATCAGGGGTGGCCAGGGTGGCTGCCAGCATCCCTCCTCCCGACCGGGCCAGGCGCAGGGCTTCCTCCCGGTCCCGGTAGGGAAAGAAGGTGGCCACCGGGCCGAAGGGTTCCACCTGGTGGAGGGTTTCCGCCCAGGGATCCTCCGCCAGGAGCAGGGTAGGGGGAAAGAAGGCGCCATCCCGCCTGCCCGGGTGCTGCCAGTACACCCTGGCCCCGGCGGCCAGGAGGGCTTCCACGGTCCTTTCCACCTCCTCCTTTTGCCCTAAGGAGGCCAGGGGCCCCAGGTCCACGCCCTCCTCCCTAGGGTCGCCCAGCTTAAGGCCCTCCAGGTGCTTCCGGGTGGCCTCGAGGAGGGCCTCGAGGCGGCCTTGGGGTACCAGGACCCGGCGGATGGCCGTGCACCGCTGCCCAGTTTTGATGGAAAGCTCCTGGGCGATCTCCCTGGCCAGCCTCTCCACCTCCTCCTCCCCTGCCTTTTCCCCCAGGATGGCGGCGTTTAGGGAGTCGGTTTCCGCATTGAAGAGGACGCCCCGCTCCCAAAAGGCGGGGTGGCGCCATAACCGGTCTGCCGTGGCCTTGGAACCCGTGAAGTAGACGCTATCCCGGTGGTCCAGGGCCTCCAGGGCATCCCCCAGGCTTCCCGCCACGAACTGGAGGCTTCCCTCCGGCAGAAGCCCGGACTCCACCATGAGGCGCACCAACCCCTCGGCCACGTGGGCGGTGGGGGTGGCCGGCTTGGCGAGGGTGGGCACCCCCGCCAGGAAGGCAGGGGCGAACTTCTCCAAAAGGCCCCAGACCGGGAAGTTGAAGGCGTTGATCTGAACCGTGATCCCGCCCTTAGGACCTAAAAGGTGCCTACCCTGGAAGGAAAAGTCCTTGCTTAAGGGAAGGCTTTCCTCCTCAGGAAGGAGGTTTCCCTCGGGAAGCGTCCGGGCCAGGGAGCTGTAGGTGAAGAGTACCCCAATACCCCCGTCCACGTCGTACCAGGTATCCCGACGGGTGCCCCCGGTGGTGGCGTAGAGCCGGTAGAGCTCCTCCTTCCGCTCGGAAAGGTACTGCGCCAGGGCCCGAAGCCTTCGGCCCCGCTCCTGGAAGCCCAGGGCAAGGAGGGCCTTCCCCCCTACCTCCCTTCCCCAGGCCACCGCCTCCTTGAGGGGCAGGCCCTCCGAGGTCACGTGGCCCAGCACCTCGAGGGTGGCGGCATCCTGCACCGGTACCCCTTCTCCTGCGCCCGTCAACCATTGGCCCATGAGGTAGCTTTTTACCTTCAAGGTTCCCTCCTTGAAACCGATCTGTGTTCGCTCCATGTCTTCCAGGAAAAAGGCCCGGTACGCCTTCCTAGTCCCGGGCCTTAGGTTTCCCCGTCAGACGGTCTTAAAGGCCTCAAAAACCTCCCCGCAGGCAGCGCACTGGTAGAGCATCTTGCACAGGGTGGCCCCGAAGGTGTTCTTGAGGACCACCTCCCGGCTTTCGCACCGGGGGCAGGGAGGATCCTTCCCCGCCAGGGGGAGGGGAAGGGGTGGGGCCACGCCGTAACCCAGGAGCTTCCTTCGGGCTTCCTCGTCCATGTCCTCGGTGCTCCAGGGGGTCCTGGCCTCCACCACCTCCACCTCCTTGGCTCCTGCCTCCCGCAGGGCCTTTTCGATCTCCTCGCGGATGAGCCGTAGGGCAGGGCAGCCGGAAAAGGTGGGGCGGAAGCGGACCCTGACCTTTTCCCCTTCCGCTTCCACCCCCAGGACCATCCCCATCTCCACGATGTTGAGGACGGGGATCTCCGGGTCCTTAACCCCTTTTAGGGCTTCCCAGTACCGCTCTACCATGTCTTGGCCTCCGGGTCCCAGCGGGCCACGGACTGCATCTCCGCCAGGAGGGACCAGAGGTACTCCGTGTGCTCCTGGCGGCTTTTGGGCACGTAGCCTCCCTCAGGCGGCCTTAAGCCCGAGCGCACCAGGTGGGCGGTCACCTCCTCCAGGTAGGGGGCCTCGAGGGCCTTGAGATCCGGTACCACCCCTGCCTCCACCAGGGCCTCATCCCCCGGGAGAGGCTGGAAGAGCTGGCGAACGTAGGGGAAGAGGGTTTCCAGGGCCTCCTGCGCCCGGCGGTGGGATTCCTCCGTGCCCTGGCCCAGGCGCTCTACCCAGAGGGAAGAGTGCTTCAGGTGGAACCTTTCCTCCTTCAGGATGCGGCTTGCCGCCTCGGCCAGGGGGGCGTAGGTGCTCCGGGCCGCCTCCTTGAGCCAGAGGTTCTCGTAGGCGTCAAAGAGGTACTGCCGCACCATGGTGAAGGCCCAGTCTCCCTTGGGGAGCTCCACCAGGACGGCGTTTTGGAACTCCAGGGGATCGCGGAAGTAGACCAGGCGGTCGGGGTCGAAGCCGTCCAGCTCCTGCCGGAGCTCCAACCAGACCTTGGCGTGGCCCAGCTCGTCCTGGGCCAGGTTGGCGATGGCGATATCCTCCTCGAGGATGGGGGCATGCCCCACCCACTCGGAAAGCCGCTGGGCCAGGACCACCTCATCGTCGGCCCAGGCGGTGAGCCGGGCCACCAGGGCGTCCTTCAGGTAGGCCTCAAGCATTCTCCACCCCCTTGGCGGTGATGAGCCCGTAGTAGCTTTGCAGGCGGTAGGTCTTCTCCTTGGCCGGGGCAAACCAGCTTTCCACCACTTCCTCCGTGGGCTCGGTCCCCACCACCAAGCGCTCGGGAACCGCCCAGAAGGCCACCCCCTGGGCCTGCAGGAGGGCTTGGGCTACGGCATCCTCCGGGCCTTGCGCCAGGAAGCGGCCCACCAGGTCCCCGTAGACCATGCTCCGGCGGTGGCTCCGCTTGGCGAAGACCCAGTAAGGTTCTTCGCTTCCTCCCTCCCTCCTGGTGGGCTTCAGATCCTTTAGGCCCTCCTGGGAAACGTGAAAGAAGGCCTCGGCCGGGGCCACAAAGAGGGCGTAGGCGGCGGGGCGCCGCACGAACACGTGCCGGGCCACCAAGAGGGCGTGCTCCGGGTCAGCGGCGTGTACCGAACCCACCATCTGCGGGGGGCCATGCTTGGTGTCCTGCTTGATCACCTCAAACCGGGGCCACTCGGTTCCCCACATGGTGCCCTCCTAATCCGCGGCCTGGGCCAGGCGGCGCTTGCCGTAGGCCTCGAGGGCCTCCCGCACCCAGCGTCCCTCCTCGTGGGCCCTCCTCCGGGCCATGAGCCGGTGCCGGTTCATGGGGCCTTCCCCGTTGATCACCTTCCAGAAGTCGTCCCAGGGGATGGGCCCGTGGATCCAGTTACCCGTCTTCTCGTCGTAACGGAGGTCGGGGTCGGGGATGGTGAGCCCAGCGTCCAAGAGTTCGGGGACGTGTTCATTCAGGAACTCCTGGCGCACCTGGTCGTTGGTCTTGGTCTTGATGCCCCACCGCAGAAGGAGGGGGGTGTGGGGGGAGTCGGTGTCGTGGGGCCCGGCCATCATCAGAGTAGGCCACCACCAGCGGTTCAGGGCATCCTGCACCATCTGGCGCTGCTTCTTGGAGCCCCTGGCGTAGAGGAGGACGGCCTCCTTCCCCTGCTTGTGGTGGAAGGTTTCCTCGGCGCAGATGCGCACCATGGCCCGGGAGTAGGGCCCGTAGGAGCACTGGGCCAGCATGGTCTGGTTCTTGATGGCCATCCCGTCCACCAGCCAGCCGATGATGCCCACATCCGCCCAGGTGAGGGTGGGGTAGTTGAAGATGTTGGAGTACTTGGCCTTGCCGGAAAGAAGGGCTTCCACCATCTCCTCCCGGGTGATCCCCAGGGTTTCGGCGGCGTGGTAGAGGTACTGCCCGTGCCCGGCCTCGTCCTGAACCTTGGCCAGCAGGATGAGCTTCCGCCGGATGGAAGGAGCCCGGGTGATCCAGGCACCCTCGGGAAGCATCCCCACCCACTCGCTATGGGCGTGCTGGGAGATCATACGGATGAGCTGGCGCCGGTACTCGGCGGGCATCCAGTCCCCGGGCTCGATCTTCTCGCCCCGGGCGATGCGGGCCTCAAACTCCTCTAGCCTTTCCTGGTAGTCGGGATCCTCTGGGTAGCCGAGCTTAAGCTTAACCATCCTCGCCTCCTTTCTCCTCATTAGCCTCTACGCCCAAAGCCCTCAGGATGAGGGTGGCGTAGGCTTCCGAAAGTTCTTCCAAGGAAAGGGGCCCTTCGAGCCGGTACCACTGGTAGGTCCAGTTCAGGGCGGAAAGGACAAAGAGGGTGGCCAGGCGGAGGTTGTCCACCCGGAAGACCCCTTGTTCCATACCCTCCTGGATCACTGCCTGGACGCCTTCCTCGTAGCGGCGCCTCAAGGCCTTGGCCTCTTCCAGAAGGGGAGGGGAGAGGTGTTTCCACTCGTGGAAGAAGACCGTGGCCCGGGGCAGCTCCTGGGCGATGACCTCGAGGTGGCCCCGTACCAGGCCCTTCAGCTTGGCCACGGGGTCGCCCTTAAGTCCCTCCAGAACTTTAAGGAAGCGCTCGGCGGCCTGGCGCACCACCTCCAGGAGGAGCTCCTCCTTGGAGGTGATGTGGGCGTATAGGCTTCCCCCCTGGAGGTTTAGGTGCTTGGCCAGCTCCCGCATGCTGGTGGCGTGGTAGCCCCGCTGGCTGAAGAGGTGGCCTGCTATGGTGAGGATTTGCTCGCGCCGCTCCATGGCTAACGGTCGTTTGTTAGGGTAGCACACCTGAGGCGAAGGGACAAGTGTCCCGCATCACCTTTTGCGGGTCCCGGTAGATCAAGGGACGCCTAGCCGGCTTCCGAGTCCAAGAAGGCCGTGAAGGTTTCCAGCTTGCTGGGTCCCAGGAAGGCTTCCTTGGGAAGGGTGCCGCTTCGGGCGTGGCCTTCGCGGAACTCCGGGCTTTCCGTCCAGGCCCGGAAGGCGGCCTCGCTTTCCCAGAAGGTCATCACCACATAGGGGTCTCCTGGGTTCTTTGGACGAAGGACCAGGTTCCGGATGAAGCCCGGCATGCGGTCCACCAGGCGGGCCCGGGTGCGGAAGGCCTCCTCGAACTGGTCGGCGTACTCGGGTTTGACGGGGATGCGGTTCATCACCACAAACATGGGTACCTCCGGGAGCCAGTGTACCCGGCTTAAAGCTCGGGCAACCTCGAGGCCGCCTCCCTGAGCCGTTCCCTCGAGGCGTGCAGGTAGATCTGGGTGGTGGCGATGGACTCGTGGCCCAGAAGGTCCTTTACGGCATCCAGCTCCACGCCGTTTTCCACCAGCAGGGTGGCGTAGGCGTGGCGGAGCTTGTGCGGGGTGAAGCGCCTGGGGTCCAGGCCCGCCCTCAGGGCCGCCTCCCGGAACCTGGCCTCCACGTACCGGGCGGAAGGAACCCTGCCCCGGTGCCTTCCCTGAGTGAACGTGAAAATACTCACATTACCCTGGGGTGGCCCCAACTCTAAAAGAACCTCCCGGGCGGTCCTGGAAAGGGGCACCAGCCTTTCCTTGTTCCCCTTGCCCACCACCCGGATGGCCACGGGAACCGAGCCCTCGAGGATCACGTTCCGACCCTTCAGGGAAAGGGCCTCGGAGATGCGAAGCCCCGTGCCGTAGAGGAACCGGGCCAGGCGGCTGAGGAGCCTGGCCTCCTTTTCGGCTTCCAGGGCCTCGAGGAAACGTTTGAGCTCCTCCGGAGCGGGGTGCAAGGGAAGCCTGCGCCCGGCCTTGGGGCGGCCGATGCCCTCCGTGGGATCGGACACGGCTTCTCCCTTGACCTGGGCCAGGTAGCGGTAGTAGCTGCGGAGGGCCGCCAGAAACCCCTGCACCCTCCTTGGGGCCCAGCGCTCCTTGAGGAGGAGCGCCCGGACCGCCTCGGGGCCCGGGGTAAAACCCTCTTCCTGGAGGAAGCGAAACCAGAGGGCCAGGTCCTGAAGGTAGCGGCGCACCCCCCTGGGGGAGTATCCCCGCTCCAAAAGGAGGTATTCGGCATAGGGGGCCAGGGGTTGAAGGGCCTTCTCGGGCTTTTTAATGCCGATGGATTTCCAGATAAGGCTGGGTTCCACGGGGGTAGTATAACACATGCGCGAAATGTACCTTTCGCGAACAAACTAATCAACCTTATCGCCCTGCGAAGTGTCATCCCGGATCACGACCCTGCGTTCCGCAGGAGCCCCATCGGGGTAAACTCCGCCCCCAGCACGGCCTTGGGGTCGGCGCCAATCCACTGCAGGGCCGTGGCGTACACATGGCGGAAGTCTGTTCGGTACTTGAGGGCATTCAGGCTGAGGTCCTCGAGGTCCGGTTCGTCGCCGTAGAGCCCCCCGTTTACCCCGGGCCCCAGGGCCAGCATCAGCCCTCCCTCGCCGTGGTCCGTGCCCAGGGAAGCGTTCTCGGCCACCTGGCGGCCGAACTCGCTGAAGATCAGGATCAGCACGTCCCCGTCCCGTCCTATGGCCCGGAGGTCTTCCCGCAAGGCCGCCAGCCCTTGGGCCAACTGCCCCAGAAGCTCCTCATGGCGGGGTGGCTGGTTGGCATGGGTGTCCCATCCGCCCAGGGTGGTGTAGTAGACGCTGCTCTCCAGGCCCCCTGCGATCATCCGGGCGATGTCCGCCAGGCTCCGGCCGAAGGCGCCCTCCGGGTACTGGGCCCGGTTCTTCACCGCGCGCAGCCGGCCCACGCGGTCTAGCGCCCCCCTGAGGGAAAGCATCGCCCGCCGAACCTCCTCCGCCGTGCCCTGGCGCGGGTGGCGGGCCTCCTCCTCAAAGGCACGCTGGAGGGCCGGGGTGAGCCGGAGGGTGAAGGCATCGATGCTGGCGATGGCCGGGGCGGTGCGCCGCTCGCCCCTGAGGGCCAGGGGGGCAGCACCCCCCAGGAAGGTTTCGCAGAAGGGGTCCTCCTGCCCATCCGCCCAGCGGCCCAGCCAGCCGGTCTGGGCCCGCCGATCAGGGTCAGCGGTGTGCCAGATGGCCGTGGAGATGAAGTGGCTGCGGTTGGGGTTGGGGTACCCCACCTGGGGAATGAGGGCCAGCTCCCCCTTTTCCCACATGGCCATCAGGGGTCGCAAGGCCGGGTGCAGGCCCAACCATTTGCCCCGCACCCCGAGATCCAGCACCTCTTTCCCCTTCAGGGCCAGGTTGGGCCTGAGGCGATGGTAGAGCTCGTTGCGGTAGGGCACCAGGGTGTTGAGCTGGTCGTTGCCCCCGAAGAGGTTGACCACCACCAGGATCCTTCCCCGGGTTTTGGCGGCCAGGGCAGTACGCACCAACAGGGAGGGTGCCCCTTGGCCCAGAGCCAGGGCAAGCAGGGATTTTTGCAAAAACTCGCGCCGATCCATCCTCCACCTCTACAAGAGCTGGGCTTCCGGCTTCACCAGATCCGCCAGCGCCTTTCCGCCTTCCATGAAGACGGAAAGATCCAGGCTCTTCCCCTGGTTTGCCACCGCGGTGATCAGGTTCAGCCGTGCCAAATAGGGCGTTTCCGCCAGCCAGGTGGGGCCCCCCTCCCACCCCGCCACCGTGGGGGGATCGAAGGGTATCTGGCTCATGGCAGCCAGGGCCTGGTACACCCCCTTCCCTAACGAGGAGTCCGCGGGTAATTCCCTGATCCCGGCAGCGTAAAGGAGCCCCACCAGGTATTCCAGAGGGCCTTTGATCAAGCTATTCCGGAACGAAGGATGGTAAAAGGCCTCGTGGGTGAAAAGCCATCGCAGGAAACCCCTCGTTCCTTCCGATCGCAGAACCCTCGCCCCCTCCTCCACCATAGCCTCCGGAGGCTCCGGGGAAAGATAAAACCGGAGAAGCTTCCGGGAGAGGAAGCGGTAGGTCTGAGGGTGGGCAATAAGCACCTCCAGCACCTCTTCCCCACCCTCAACCCTCTGGCCCAGGAAGGTTTTCGGCCCCGGGTCGTGCCAGGCGGGCCGGAAGGTGAACTCCCACGGCACGTTAGCGTCGGCCTCGCGCGGGTTCAGGCCCCCCTTCAGGCGTACAGTCCAGCCGGTAAAGGCCCGGGCCGCCTCTAGGATGTCCGCCTCGGAATAGTGGCCGGGGCCCAGGGTGTAGAGCTCCAGAAGCTCGCGGGCCCAGTTCTGGTTCGGGTGCTCCTTGCGGCTTTCCGCATTGTTCAGATATAGGAGCATGACGGGATCCCGGGCCACCGCCTTAAGGAAGTCGCCAAAAGTCCCGTACCCTAGCCGGCGGAACATCGCAAACTGATTCCAAAAGTCAATGCCCTGGGCCCCCATGGTGGCTTGGAAGGCGGAGGTGAAATGGCCGTGCCAAAAGAGCACAAGCCGTTCCGCAGCCGGGGTGGGGGTGGTGAGCCAGTGCTCGATCCAGAGCAGGCTGATCTCGCGGTGTTGCTGGGCCCGCTGGTTGGGGGCGAAGCGGGTGGCGTAGGGGGGTGCGGGGGCAGGGTCCCTAAGGAGACGATCCACCGCCTCCTCGAGGCCCATGGCCGAAAGCTCCTCCGCCTCCTCCCGGGTCCCCCGGGCCGCTACCCGGCGCAATAGGTGCTGGGCGTCCGATAAGGAGAGGGGCCGGGACATGTTCTGCCTCCTATTGCCTACTTTAACCCTGGCCCCTGAAGGCCAAATGAAAGCGTGTTGGACTGAAGCCAAAGGACGATCCGGGCTTCACTCAGGCATTGCCCCGCAGGGCGCTCCCACGGTTCTTTTTCACGAGCTGATAACGAACGGTCTTCAAACTCCCTTAGTCCCGGGTTCCCTTACCGGGTTCACACCCCGGGTGCCTCGAGGGAAGCCCTGCGTGGTAGGCCTGCTCTCCTGACCGGGAGAGCGCTGGGAATAGGAGTGGCTAGAGGCCCTTTTCCTTCCCTACCCACAGGAGCAGATGGAATCTCTTTCACTGTGGAGAGAGGCGAGGCTCTCATCCTAGTGGGACCCAACGGGGCGGGCAAGACCAGCGTGAAATGTCGTTTGGGGTTGCGATATCCTACCTCCTCATCCGAAGGGCAGCCCTACAAACTCGATGGTATAGATCCGGGCAACCTTCGTAGCCCGCCTCATTTCGCCAGGGGTAGGCGGGCCGGCGGAAGGAGGCAGAACCCTCCACTCCGCCGGCCAGCTTATAGCCCCGCACAAAGCGCTCAAAGCCCCAGTGGGCGATGATTGTCACCCAGCGGCTCCCTCACTCTTTCATGTGGGGCACTCCTTTGGGGGCGGGCTTGGGGGCAGGGCAGTTCCCCAGGTGCTCCTGGTGGGACACGAAGTAGGCATGGATGTCGTAGTGCGGGACCTCGTAGCCCTCATGGCCCTTGGGCAAGAACTCCAGGTCCACATGGTCTACAGCATGGCCCGTCAAGGGCTTCAGCGCCTCGGTCCAGGATTTGCCAGCGGCAAAGTCGGCCTGGGAAACCATGATCTCCACGAACACCACCTTCTCCTTCATGACCCCAAAGATAGGTCCGAAGGGAAGGTTTTGCGGCTGAGCCCAGTGCTCACCCATGCCCGGTACACATGAACCTACCGGAACCGTGCCTTCTGGCAACCCCAGGGCTTTGGCGTGTTCCGCCGGAGGATGCGCCAACACAACCGCCAATACACCCAATAGCCCAACTACCAGTCCGAGAAATCCCATTCTAGCCATCGCTTACCTCCTTACCCAACTGGCAATCCAGCCAGGCAGGGTCAAGTTAGCAAGGGCATAATGACCGAAGCGTGACGGGAACGGGTTCGAGGGGCTTCTGAACGGATTGACTCCTTAGCATCCATGCGTGCCCTTTTGGCAACATATCTGGACCAATACCGCACCCCCTGTGCTCCGATGCGCACTTCAGCCAGGGGTTTGGCCTCCGCCGGGTAAACCGGGCCGCCCCAGCTTTGACCCGCCTCCATTCCCGCTCAAAAGGGTGGCCAGGGTGCATTACACCGATGCCTGCACCCATGGTCGCTCCACCGACGATCAAGTCGCCACCCTCAGAATCTTGTTACGCACTCAACTGCGCCGCAAAGCGCACCGGGGCAACGTCGCGTGTTGGGCAACACTGTTCATCGAATGGCGCCCTGGATTTAGGCCATGCGGGGGACCGTTTGAAGGAGTCACCAACCTAACCTTTGACGTAGGAGAACTTCTCCGCTACCTTCCCATCCCGCACACGAAACACATCCACGCCGCGCAGATACCAGGGCCTTCCTTCTTTTGTCTTTCTGTAAATCCATCGAACAACACAGCGATCAGCGACAGCAAACATCTCTTCAACCTCAAAGCGCGCATCTGGGTTGGCCGCAAAGAATCGCTCCCACACAGATCGGACGGCCGCCTGGCCCTCATAGCGCGCGCCATCCGGGGGCGGGTAGGTGTTTTCGAACACACAGTCCTCGGTCATGGCTGCCATCACCGCATCGACATCGTGCCTGTTAATGGCGTCGTTGAAGCGCCGAACCGCCTCGAGGGTGATCTCGGTCAACGTTTCTTCGGGCGCGTCGGCGGGCATCTTGACGATATTTGCCAGCTCGATCAGCACGTTCGCTTCGTCACCTACTACCCAGGCGTCATGCCCAGGATGCATGATCGCCACGTCCCCCGGACCGAATTCCATCTCGGTACCGTCATCCATCCGGACCCGTTGCCGTCCTGCGAGAAAGATCTTCACATGGAACCGCTGGCAGCTGTTGCCACCCACGACCGGTTTGACGTGCCTGGACCATTGCCAGCCCGGCGCAAGGGTTTCACGGTAGAATGGCAGCCCCCCGACAGTGATCACGTCGATCTTGCCTTTTTCGAACGGCCGCCGGGTTTCATCTGGGGTGTCGAAGCTCTTGCCCGTGATCTTCTCGACTTTCCCTTTCATGTGTGTCTCCTTAAGCTAAACTGGCCCGACAAGTACAGCGATGTGCCGCCTTTTTCTTCCCTCCGTGCCCTACCCAGCGGTCAACCCAGCCGGGTAAAGCTAGCCTAGGTAGCCCAAGATGACTCGAGGATGACAGGTTCAGGAGGACTCGGGGCGGAGACCAAGTCAAGCTCCTCGAGGCTTCCGTGTAAGACTGGGCAGTAGGGAGTGTGTGCTAAGATAACTGCATACCGGGGTAGGAAATGTACAAGTTGCCAGACCAAACCGTGGGCAAGAGGATGATGCTGGAGGTCTCCGGCCCCGTGCTGGGCCTGGGGTTCCGGGTTCCCATGGAGAATCTGGACCGGTACACCAAGAACTACCGGGCGCACAACCCCCAGGAGCCCGCTGCCTTCGGCGAGTTCATCGAGCAGATTCCTCTGGGCGACCCCGTTTCCGGGGTCGGGGTGGTGTTGAGGGATCTGGGCCGGGGACCCCAAGGGGGCCGTACCGTGGAGGCGCTGGTTTACACAGAAAACTCCTTTGAAGGGGCACGGGCCGAGGCCCTCGAGGCCCTCCTCGCCTACGCGGTGACCCGCACCGCCGAGGCCAGCTCCTACCTCCTCATGGAGGTGCTGCCCCACGAAGAGGTGGAGAGGATCCGCTGCCTCTTTCGGGAGGAAAGGGAGGAGGAGCTTATGGACCTCATGGAAGCCCTCTTCCAGAAGCACGGCCTCAGCGTCTAGGCCCAATCCTCTTCAGGCTGCCCAGGGTTAAAGCCCAGCCAGCGGACCACGGAGGTGCAGGCGAAGCTGGCATCTTCCGGGTGGGCCGCTAGGAGGGCATGGGGCTTACCCTCCAGGAAGTGGCGGGCCAGAGCGGTCTTACCGATTCCCACCTCCTCCAGTTCCGGACCACCACCAGGGACTTCAATCGCCCTTCTTGTGCCTCGAGGGCACTTGCCAGCCCCAGCAGCGCGTTCCTGGTCGGCAATAACCCCGAAGTCTCCCCGTGGGGTGATCGCACAAGGGACTCACTCCTGCGGTTAAGCTCCGCCAGGAATGATTGTGGCGCAGGCCCCTCCAGGGACGGATTACCCAGGAGGTAATCCGTTCAGTACCAGAGGTGAGGACGACAAGCCTGAGCTGGCCTACAGCTCAAGTGCGTACGTTTCCGAACCCACGCGTGTCACGGTTTTATGCGTCCTAGAGCCTTCTTCGCAAGCATAATGGCCATATCCTTGTTTTGTACCGAGATCATCAGGAGCCCTCCCTTGAATTTGCAGACGAAAAATCCGTAGGTGGGGGACCAAACGGCCCCATCGCCAAGTCCCTTGATGGTTTCGCTCTTCGGCATGGAGGACCAGGAGTTCCACCGTTCCTGAACGTCGCTCCGAGTGTAACCAATGGTAACGACCGGAATCTTCAAGGTCTCGTTAAGGAATTTCTCCTTAGTAGAGTAGATGCAGTTCCCGTACCCTGGCTGCACCTCCACGGTATCGATCTTTTGTCCGATGATTTCCTCCACCTCCTCCTTGGTCACAAGATCACAGGTATTGCCCCCGCTACCGGCTTTGCCGAAAGGCAAGAGCACCGGGCACAGGGCTACCGCCAAAACGACCACGAGCTTTCCTTTCATGCTTCGCACCTCCCGTTATCCCAGACCGGAGCACGCTCCTAAAAACCCGCACAGTGGTGATCCAAAGCCAGAAAGCCAACGCCTCAGACCTTCCCATCCACCACCCCCTTAGCGGATCCGCCCCATTGCCAGCTTCGCTAGGTACATGGACAGCTCCTTCTGGTTAGCCGTGAACCCATGGTCGATGACGAGGAGCCCGCCCTTGACCCAAACGTAGAGGCGAAAGTGATCCACCCAATAGACCTCCTCGCCCAGGCCACGGAGGGGTTCTACGAAATTAAAGGTCTTGCGCACGTTGCTTTTAACCTCCCGCAATAGTTGCAGGGCTCCCGGGTCCCGCCGGTAGGAAACGGAGACGGGCCACCCACTTAGAAGCACCCGCAGCGCGCCTAAAAAACGCCCTAACCTGCGTCAAATGGTCTTTCCTATGCAGCTTCTTCACCTCCAGAACCAGCGTGCCTCGTGATCCGTCAAAGGTCCGTCAACACCAAGGAGTTGCTTCTTCTGGATCGCCAGAGGGTTTCCAGAACACGCCCCCTCAAGGAAGCGGACAGCCTGACAGGTCCTCGGGGGAACCCGGTGATGGAGCCGTTCTTTGCCGCGAGGCAAGGTACCGGCTACGCCCGTCACCAGGGAGGAGAAAGGAGGCCTTAGCGGAGGCTGGAAAAGCCTCACATGGAGGAGAAGGGCAGAGTACAAAATCGGGGGCGTAAGCCCAGTGACCCTACTTTCTAACTTATGATCGGAGGCAGCTGAGCACTGCCTTCCACGTGCGGCGATTGGATTCCCAGTGGAGCTCCGACTCCACGGCGGAGATGGGCACCCACTTCCAGTCGTCATGCTCCTCAGGGGCAAGACGAATGGCGGTTTCAGAAACCTCCACCCAATACAGATCTTTCCGGATGACCTGATGGGGTAGCTGAAACTCCCAGTGCCCGGGAACCTGGCGGAGATCCTCAGCCCGTACTCTCAGGGATGTTTCCTCATAGATCTCCCGAACGCAAGCTTCGTGCGAGGCTTCACCCTCCTTGATTCCTCCCGTAATAGGTTGCCAGAAGCCGCCTGGGATATCAGGCTCCTCCACCACGTGTAAGAGAAGAACGGCATCCTCTGCACCCACCCTGCGACAAATGATCCAGCACTCTATGCTATGCCGGACGGGTTTGCTCGCCATGTGACTTGCTCCTTCGATAGTATTCTAGCCCAAGCCCCTACCCATTTCCGCCAGAGCCCAGGATGCTGGAACAGGGCTTTGCCCGAGTTCCCCGGTAAACGCTGTTCTGAACTAGCTCCCTTGTGCAAGCGTGCAACCGCGGGCACGGACGACTCCGCGGCACGCTTCGTAATTTCCGACCCGAGCCTTATGTCCTTCTAGCTCTTCCTTCACGATCCCTCGGCCCCCCTTGGGAATCCCCCACCCTGTAGCCTCAGCCCATCCAACCAACCCCCTAGCAGAGGGAGGCAGACGCACTGTCCCTGTGGCCTGAATTTCTCGTTAACCTCGACACTGCCATGGGACAAAAGGGTCAGGTACAAGCCGCTACCAGTGCCCTTCCCCATGGAACTCCCAGCCTCGGTTCACCAGACCTGACTTCAGGCCAAAAGGTCAAGCGCGGGATGTTGAAGGTGCAGGGCCGCCTATCCTTTTTTCAAGGGCCGACCATAATGTGGAGCGCCATGTAGGGATGGAGTTTGCAGTAAACGGAATATTCCCGAGGGAGGGTAAAGGTGTAACGGAAACGCTCACCCGGGGCTAAGACCCCGCTATCGAAGAGGCCCCCGCTCTCCGTGGCGGTATGGGGATACCGGCCCTGATTGGCAAAGACCACGGCGGTTCCCGGAGGAATCCGGAGGGTGTCCGGCCGAAAGGTGAAATCCTTCATCGATACCACCACCTCCCGAGAGGGAGCGGCATGAGGCTCCAAGTCCGCTGAGGGCACCCCTTCCCGGGGAAAGCAGCCTGCCAGAACAAGGGCGAGGCCTAGAACCGCCAACCTCATAAAAAGACCACATCACCCATGAGGGCAGGCCCGAACACGGAGACAAACTGAAGGCTTCCCTGGAACTGGTGGATGGCCCCGGCGGGTACCAGGACCAGGCTCCCCGGTCCTACCTTCTCACGGGTTAACTCCACCTGAGCCACTCCCTCCCCGGCCACCACATAAATCTGCTCATCCTTGGACCGGTGGTAGTGCCAGGGCTGGCCCAGGCGCGTGGCCACCGCCACCACGGTTCCCAGGGGAGCATTGGCCAAGGGAGTGGCAGCAAAAGGGCGGTCCTGCGGGATCTCCGGGGCCCGATATCCCAGAACCAGAGGCGTGCCCTCGTTGGGGCCGGAGCCTGCCTGAACAAAGACCACATCCCCCATGAGCTTTGGGCTGAAACGGGAGAGGATGTCCATCTGCCCCACGAAGGCGTGAGCGGTCATAGGGGGTATCACCACCAGTTGGCCGGGACGAAGGGTGGCCTCCCTGCCTCCCACCACGAGACGTCCCTCCCCCTGGAGCACCAGGGCCACCTCCAGCCTCTCCCGGTGGTAATGGAGGGGTTGTTCCGTGCGGGTGCGGATTAGAACCGAAGTGCCCAAGGGGGTTTCCCCCAAACCCTTGACCACAAAGGGGCGATCCGGGGCAACCGCTACGTCCGCTGCAAGTTCCGGATAACGCCGGAAGATGGGCTCCCCAGTAGCCCGGCCCAGGGCCAGGCCGCGGCCCAGGATCCAAAGCGCCGTGCCGCCCACCACCCTTAACGCTTCCCTTCGCCTCATATCGTAACCTCCCACCTGGGTATATCCCCTATTGGGGTCGCTTGGATTCCTGGCCCCCTACCTGACCCTCACCCGAACCGTGTGGTAGCCGCTCGCCCCCTCGGGCAAGGGTTCCCGGTCCACGGGATCCTGGACCCGTCCACCCACCTCCACCGCCCGCACCTTTAGGGTGTAGTTGCCCTGGAGGGGCCTCCAGGGCAAAGCCCATAGCTGCCAGGCAAACTGGCTGCGGGGTGGCTTGAGCTCGGCCCTTTGCCACGTAAGGCCCCCATCCGTGGAGATCTCTACCCGTTCCAGCGGACGCCCGCCCGCATAGGCCACCCCGGCGACAAGCACCTCTTCCCCTTCCTTCAGTTGCACGCCAGGTCTGGGGACGTCGATCCGGCTTAGGGTGCGGATCACTGCTTCCCGGCTCCAACCCCGCTGGGCCCAGTAGCCCACCTCTTCCCTCTCCAGCACCAGGATACGCGTAAGCCACTTGGGTTGTTTCATCCCATACCGGCCAGGCAGGATCAGGCGCGTCGGGTAGCCATGGCGGGGCTCAAGCTCCTCACCGTTGATGGCGTAGGCGATCAGGGCCTGAGCGGGAAGCTCCGCTAGGGGCAGGGATTCCCGGTACCCATCCGCAGCCTCAAAGACCAGCCATCTGGCCTGAGGCTTCATACCAGCCCTGTCCAGCAGGAACTTTAGGGGCACCCCCGTCCACCGGGCGCAACCGATGAGATCACCCCCAACTGGGTTGGAGATGCAGACCAGGGTGTTCCAAAGGTGGCTGGCAGGCAGGGCCTTTAGCTCCTCCAAGCCGAGCTTAAGGGGCTTTTCCACAAGTCCGCCCACCTCTAGGCTGTAGGGCCTCCCCTTAAGGTTGGGGTCGAAGATGGCGGGATTTTTGGACACGATGTAGAGTTTTCCCTGGGGCGTAACCTCCAGGGAGAGGCCGGGAACCCTGTCCCACGCGATCCTAGAGGGTGTAGCAGACTGGGCCTTGGCCCCTTGTCTCCCGTTCCTGGTAGCCAGCACGCCCAGCACCGCCAAGAGCTTTCGGCGGCTAACCCCTCCCCTGCCCCCTGCGGCTCTAAAGTGGGTTCGGCCTCGCTTCCTCCACCAAAAGAGCGCCAGCAGACCCGTGTAGATCAGTCCGGCAAGCCATCCGCTCAGCAGGAGGTAGAGCACCAGGGCGGTCGGGAGGGCCACAGGGCCCCGAGTCCGCCAAAGCCAGGTCAAGGCCATGTGCAGGAAAAGCCAGAGCCCCACCGTGCCGAAAAAGGCCAGGTTCTTGCCCAACTCCCCGTAGCCGAAGACCCTGTGAGCGAACTGGAACACGCTCGGGACCCCAAGCCAGAAGGTGATCCAGCCGTAGAGGTTGAGCAAGGGATGGCTCAGACCCCACCCCTGGTACAAACCCCAGCCGATGGCCGCCAGTCCTGCTCCCGTCAAGGCACCCCGGACCACGTCCTTCCCAACCATCTTCCGCCCTCCTCCCTCCCCCAAAAAGTTAAAGTTGAGCCCTCCCCACCGATGGGGTGGTGGGTGATGGGCTTCCACCTGGGGGTTCCACGGAAACGCCCAGCCAGCTGCCTTCCGGCAGAGGAACCCCAACCTCCAGCATCCGGCCCGGCGTGGTTCCCAGGCTCTTGCGTCCCTCCCCCTGGATCCACCACGCCTGATACACCCGGCCCGGAGGAGGCGGTTTCTTAAGGTAGAGCACCACTCCCCCGTCCGCAGTGCGCAAGGCCCATCCCGTCTGGTACCCTGCGGGATCCACCAGGGGCATAAGCCTTGCCCCGGGTTGGGAAGAAAGGGCCATGAAACGCCTCCAGGCCAGGATGTCTTGGTACTTGGGATACGCCCAAAGGGCTACCAGACCCAGAAGGGCTCCTCCTAAGACCAGCAGGAAGGCGCGGCGTTGCGCACGGAAACGGGAAGGCAACGATGGTGGAGCGGATGTCCTGAGGCATTCCTTGAGCTCCTGCTCCCATTCCACCGGTACAGGCAAGGGTTCCTGGGACTGGGCCAGGTGGGCGAGGGCCTCGAGGTGGCGCCGGTAGGTCTCGCGGCAAGAAGAGCACCGCCGGATATGAGCCATAAGGTTCTTCCGCTGAGCTTCGGGAAGGGTATCCAGGGCCAGGGCAATCAAGCTATCCGGGTCCGGATGGATCATCTCAACTCCACCTCCAGCTTTTTCAAGGCCCGCCGCAGGCGGCTTTTCACCGTGCCCAGGGGCCAGCCCAGGATCAGGGCCAGATCGCTGTGGCTGTAGCCGTAGAAGTAGGCCAGCTCCAAGAGCCTCCGCTCCTCGCCATCCAGAGCCTCCAGGGCCCTAGCCACCCGGATTCGGTCAAGGTGTTCCTCCGTGCCCACGCTCTCCACAGGAGCATCCCAGTCCTCGAGGGGAAGGGTATCCGGGCGCCGCTTCAGGGCCTTCAGGGCCAAGCGGTGAGCGATGGTGAGGATCCAGGTGCGGGGCGTTCCCAACTCGGGGTCAAAGTACTCGGCCTTGTGCCAGATGCGCAAGAACGTTTCCTGGACGACGTTTTTAGCCTCGTCTTTATCCCTAAGAATCCGCCTGGCCAAAGCATGCACATAAGACGCATGGCGGCGGTACAGGGCCAGCAGGGCCTCCTCGTTCCCCAGGGTCACCTGCCGGAGGAGCTCCGCGTCCTCGGTATCCCTCATCATCTAGGTATACCCCTTCTTTCAGTACCTTGGATGCCGTTCCCACCCTTTTCCGGACAGCGCCTTCCGCTAAATGCCACACCCCTTGCAGCCGGCAGGGGCTTAAGCGTCGCTAGGGTTGCCCCCCTTAGGACTCCAGCCTCACGGCTGGCAGGCGTAGCTTTATACTTCACCTCGTGCCCAGGTTCCTCGGAGAAGACCCGTGGGCGATACACCGCCTCATCAGTGGCTGGAAGACCAGGGCCAGGGCATTTAAACGGGAAGTCAGCGCTCTCTACTTGGCCCTTCACCATCCCCGGCTACCCTGGCATGCTCGTCTCCTGGCCTCTTTGGTGGTGGCTTACGCCCTGAGCCCCATCGACTTGATCCCTGACTTTGTGCCCATTCTAGGCCATCTCGACGACCTTGTGCTGATCCCTCTTGGAGTCGCCCTGCTACTCCACCTTATTCCCGAGGAAATCCTGCGAGAGGCCAGGGAGAAGTCCGAACGGTTAGATTCCCTTCCCCAAAGCCGGCTAGCAGCCACCGTGATTCTAGCCCTTTGGCTTGTCCTTACAGGTTATCTAACCTGGGTGGAGCTCCGTCACCTTCTGTGAATCCCTATTGGCATAGGCCTCCCATCTCCTGACGGGCAGGGATCTACGGGGCCCGGTGACCTTACCGGGTACAGTGAGGCTTTCGCGTGACTGCAAGGTTCTAGCCGGTGTCCCCCTGGGGTCCCGTCGCGATACATCCTGGCCTCCTTTCGGGAGCCGTGGCCGGTACGCGGGGGCGATCCCGCTCCTAATGAATAATCTAGCCTGGATTTCCTCCCTGGAACCCCGGCTCCTCGATTGATGCCTTGGGTACGTCCCCACCTTTCTTGGATGGAGGTGTAGGAAGGTTCGGATATGCAGATTGTTAGCCTAAGGGCGAACAGTCGTCCATTCCTACCACAACATGCAGCATGCTATTCCCGGAATTGCATACCTATCGTTAACGCTACTCGGTTCAATCGGCCATTCCTTAGTTGACATTCTGTGTCTGCACATTTATACTGCCTAGCCAAGGGTGGGCCCACCCGACCGCCATAGGAGGTGAACCATGTTGAGCAACCTCAGGAGGTCACGGCTATGGCTTGTCCTTACAGGACTTACGACCCTTCTGCATGCTTATGCACAGGAAACGGTTAGGGTGGGCGTCCTTCACTCCCTTTCCGGCACCATGGCCATTAGCGAGGTTACCGTGAAGAACGCCACGCTCCTGGCCATTGAGGAGATCAACGCCAAAGGCGGTGTTTTGGGACGCAAGGTTGCGCCGATCGTGGAGGACGGCGCCTCGGATCCTGCCGTTTTCGCCCAGAAGGCCCAAAAGCTCCTGCAACAGGACAAGGTGGCTACCGTTTTCGGAGGCTGGACTTCGGCAAGCCGTAAGGCCATGCTTCCGGTCTTTGAGCGGCTGGGAGGCCTCCTTTGGTATCCAGTTCAGTTCGAGGGCAACGAATGTTCCCCGAACATCATGTACACTGGCGCCCAGCCCAACCAACAGATCCTCCCCGCCCTGGAGTGGGCCTGGAGGAAGGGATACCGGCGCTACTTCCTAGTGGGGTCGGACTATGTCTTTCCGCGCACCGCCAACCTAATCCTGAAAAAGCACATCGAAAGCCGGAAGGGGGAGGTCGTGGGGGAAGAATACGTTCCCCTGGGCGGCACAGACTTCAGCAGCGTGGTAACCAAAATCAAGGCTTCGGGTGCGGACATCGTTCTGAACACCATTAACGGGGATTCCAACGTGGCTTTCTTCAAGCAGATGGCTGCCTCCGGCCTTCCGCCAGCGAAGCTTCCGGTCATGTCCTTCAGCATCGCAGAGCAAGAGGCCAAAGCCATAGGCCCCTCTCTTCTCGAGGGAAGCCTGGCCACGTGGAACTACTTCATGACCTTGGATTCACCGGCGAATAAGCGGTTTCTACAGGCCTACCAGGCCCGGTATGGCAAGGAGGCGGTGGTGACGGATCCCATGGTCCACGGGTACGTGGGGGTCTACCTGTGGAAGGCGGCGGTGGAAAAAGCCGGGTCCTTTGACGTCGACAAGGTCCGCAAGGCGGCTGTTTCCATGGGTTGGGTGGAAACCCCACTGGGGCGTGTGCGCCTGGATGTCAACCAGAGCCTCTACCAAACCGCCTACGTGGGAGAGCTACAGGACAACGGCCAGTTCAAGATTCTCTGGGCCTCCAAGGAACCCATTAAGCCGGAACCCTACGACCCGCTGGCCTTCCCAGGCAAGACCTGCAAGCTCCATTAGGAGGTGAACGACATCATGGGGGAGTGGGCGTTTTTTGCAAACCAAACCTTTAACGGGCTTAGCGTCGCCTCCATTCTAGCCCTGGTGGCGGTGGGTCTGGCCATGAGCTTTGGGCTCCAACGGGTCATCAATATGGCCCATGGGGAATGGCTGATGCTAGGGGGTTATATGGCCTACCTGGCGCACCAGGTCCTGCCCCTCCCCCTTTACCTCCTGGCCGCGTTACCCCTTGGCTTCGTTGTAGGAGCCCTTGCCGCCCTCCTGCTGGAGGTTGCCGTGATACGCCACCTGTATGGGCGGCCCCTGGAGACCCTCCTGGCCACCTGGGGTGTATCCCTCATCCTTCAACAAGCCGCACGGAACGCCTTCGGCCCTGTGGGGGTGGAGGTGGCCGCACCCACTTGGCTGGCTGGAACGATCCACCTAGGCGAGATAAGCCTCCCGTGGGTACGGCTCTTTGTCATCGGTCTGGCCGCGGCTGCCCTCATGGGCCTCGCCGCTTTCCTGCGCCACACCACCCTAGGCCTACAGCTAAGGGCCGTGAGTCAGAACCGGGAAATGGCTGCTTCCCTGGGCATCCACACCCGGGGGGTGGACGCCGTGGCCTTTGCCCTGGGAGGAGGACTGGCAGGACTGGCCGGGGCAGCGCTGGCCTTGATCGCCCCGGTAACCCCCACCGTGGGGCAAAGCTACATTGTGGATGCCTTCCTGGTGGTCATCCTCGGGGGTGTGGGCAGTCTGGGCGGCGCCGCCTTGGCTGCCCTCCTCCTGGGGTTAACCTCGGCCACCTTGCAAGGGCTGACCAGCGTGAGCTTGGCCAAGGTTATCCTCCTTTTCCTCGTGGTCCTCTTCCTACAGCTCAGGCCCCGGGGGCTCCTACCCTCGCGCACGCGGGCCCTCGAGGAGGTGTGACATGCAGAGAAGTCTTGTGGCCCTCCTGCTCATGGCGGTGGTACTTACCGTTTTACCCTTCCTGGTGACCCCTTACGACCTCTCCCTCATGGGCAGATTTCTGGCGGTGGGTTTGGTTGCTCTCGGCCTGGTTTGGGCCTGGGGGTACGCAGGGATCCTAAGCCTGGGCCAGGGCATTTTCTTCGGACTCGGAGGGTACGCCATCGCCATGCACCTGAAACTGAGTGCCCTCTCCCCTGGGGAGCTCCCTGACTTTATGGTCTGGAACGGCATCGAGGCCCTACCCTGGTGGTGGGCTCCCTTCAGGAATCCGGCCTTTGCCATGTCGATGGCTGTCCTGCTGCCTGCCGCCCTAGCCTTTACCCTGGGTATTCTCCTCTTCCGCCGACGGGTAACCGGGGTGTACTTCTCCCTGATCACCCAGGCCCTAGCCCTGGCCTTTTCCACGCTGCTGATAAGCCAGCAGGGTCTGACAGGAGGATTCAACGGCTTAACCAACTTCGCCTCCTTCCTCGGGCAGTCCTTCGCCGACCCCATTTTCCAGCGGGGCCTCTACTGGGCCACGGCCCTCCTGGTCCTGCTAGCTATAGGGAGCTCCCTAGCCCTCCGGTCCACCCACTTTGGCCTGGTACTTCGTGCCCTTCGGGAAGGAGAAAACCGCACCCGCTTCCTGGGTTACGACGTGGCCCTCTACAAGGCGGCGGCCTTTTCCCTGGCAGGCTTTCTAGCGGGTCTTGGGGGAGCCCTCTTCACCCTGCATGCGGGTGTGGTCTCCCCGGCCTTCGTGGGGGTCCAGCCCTCCATCGAATTCGTCATCTGGACGGTCTTGGGGGGTAAGGAGAGCTTCTTCGGAGCGGTGTTGGCCTCCTTGCTAGGAGGATTTGTACGGGATCGGGTAAGCAGCCTCTTCCCCGATCTTTGGCTCTACCTGGTGGGAGGGCTCTTCGTGTTGGTGGTCCTACTTCCGGCCCTCCGGTCCACCTACAGGAAAGGGGCAAAAGGGGTGGAAGGCCATGGAAGACTTCCTCAGGGTAGAAGGGCTTGAGGTAACCTACGAAGGCGGATTTAAAGCCCTGGACGGGGTGGACCTGAAGGTTACGAAGGGAGAGCTTAGGGTCCTCCTCGGTCCCAACGGTGCAGGAAAGACCACCCTTTTGGACGCCATAAGTGGAAGGGTGCGCCCATCCCGCGGACGCATCCTGTTCAGGGGAAAGGAAATCGGGGGAACCCCCGAACACGTCCTGGCCTGGAAGGGAGTGGGACGCAAGTTCCAGAACCCAGGAGTCCTCAACGGGCTTACGGTGTTGGAAAACCTCGTGGTGGCCACCCGCAGGCGAAAAGGGCTCCTCACATCCCTAGGACCAGGCCTTAGCGCCGAGGAATGGGAGGTATTGGAGAGCACCCTAGGGCTCGTGGGGCTACAGGATAAGCGGTACGTGAAGGCTGCCGCCCTCAGCCACGGGGAACGCCAGCGGCTCGAGCTGGCCATGGTGCTCTCCACCGGAGCGGAGCTCCTACTTCTGGACGAACCCACCGCTGGTCTGACCCGGAGCGAAACGGAGGCCGTCGCCGACCTTTTGAACCGCTTAAGGGGTGCAAAAACCGTGGTAGTGGTGGAGCACGACATGAACTTCGTGGGGAAACTCGCAGCAAGCGTTACGGTCCTGCATTTGGGCAAGGTGCTTCGGGAAGGAACCTTTGAGGAAGTGCGCCAGGATCCCGAAGTACGGGCAGTTTACCTGGGGAGGGCCTATGCTTGAAGTCCTGGACGTGGAGACAGGCTACGGCGATGGCCAGGTCCTCTGGGGCGTGAGCCTAGCTGTGGACCGGGCAGAGGCGGTAGCCCTCCTGGGGCGCAATGGGGTGGGGAAAACCACGCTTCTGAAAACCGTTCTCGGCCATCTTCCCCTGAAATCGGGCCGCGTGGTGTACAGGGGTCGGGACATCACCCGCTTAGCCCCCCACCACCGCGCACGGCTGGGTATAGGGTACGTGCCCCAAGGACGGGGTATCTTCCCCTTCCTCACGGTGGAGGAGAACCTTAAGACGGGTTTGGCAGCCCTAGCGGGCCGCCTTCATCCGCGGGCCCAGCGGATACCCGAGGCGGTATTCGAACTATTCCCCATCCTCTGGGAGCTGCGGGCTAAGAGGGCGGGTGCCCTCTCCGGAGGCCAGCAGCAGCAGCTGGCCATCGCCCGGGCCCTCGTGGGCCTTCCCGATCTGCTTCTGCTCGACGAACCCACGGAGGGCATCCAGCCCTCTGTGGTGGAGAAGATCCAGGAGGCTTTGTTCTGGATCCGTAGCGAGCTGCGCATCGCCCTCCTGGTTGTGGAGCAAAACCTGGACTTCGTTTGGGGCTTTGCCCAACGCTTCTACGTCATGGATCGGGGCCAAGTGGTCATGGGTGGCAAGGTCCGGGAGGCCAATCCGGAAACCGTGGCCCAGATGGTGAGCCTCTAGGAGGTGGGAAGATGCGCCTTACCCCACGGGAGATAGATAAGCTCCTGATTTTCCTGGCGGGAGAAGTGGCCCGCCGGCGCCGAGCCCGCGGCTTAAAGCTTAACTACCCCGAGGCGGTGGCCTTGATTACAGCCGAGATCCTGGAGGGAATAAGGGATGGAAAGAGCGTTGCCGAGCTAATGGAGCTTGGGACACAGGTCCTCACGCGCGACGAGGTGATGGAGGGGGTTGCGGAGATGATCCAGGAGATCCAGGTGGAGGGCACTTTTCCGGATGGCACCAAGCTGGTCACCATCCACAACCCCATCCGATAGGAGGCAGAGCAAGGAGGCCCGGGATGCAAGTGGAAAGACGGCTTCTGATTTTCGTAGTCTCTAGCAGGCCAGACCCGCTAGCCCACGCACAGGTAACCAAGCCTTTCCTGAGGAGGTAGCTCGTGGACGCTGGATCGTTCCTTTCCCTCTTAGCCGTGGGGGTGCTTTTAGGCCTGCGCCATGCCTTGGAACCCGACCACGTGGCAGCGGTGGTCAACCTGGTGACCCAGCAAAACAACCCCTGGAAAGCAGCAGGGGTCGGCGCCCTTTGGGGCCTGGGGCACCTCCTGACCCTGGCGGCGGTAGGGGGCGTGATCCTTGCCTTGCACCTGCCCCTACCCCGGGGAATCTCGGCAGCCATGGAGCTCATAGTGGCTCTGGCTCTAGCCTGGCTAGGCCTGGGAACCTTGAGAACCTGGAAGCGGAGCTCCTTTGTGGGTCGTTCTCCAAGAAGCCCCCTACTCTCCCCCACCTTCTGGGGGGTTATCCACGGCCTGTCCGGTTCGGCCGCTTTGGTTCTCCTGGCTTCCAGCCAAATGCCCAGCCCTCTTTGGGCCTTCCTCTATGTGCTCGTCTTCGGCGCAGGTGCCCTGTTGGGAATGTTCCTTATGAGCCTGGCCGTGGGGGCGCCCTTTGTGCTGGTGGCGGGACGGGTCCGGTACCTGCAACGCCTGGCCTCGGTAGGGGTTGCCCTCGGCAGTCTGGCTGTGGCCTCGGCCATCGTGTGGGACTTTTTACGGGGGGGAGCATGATCCCGGGAGAGTACATGTTGGAGGAGACACCCATAGAAATCAACTCAGGCCGCAGGGTTATCCGCATCCTGGTGGCCAACACGGGGGACCGGCCCGTCCAGGTAGGTTCCCATGCCCATTTCTTCGAGGTGAACCGGGCCCTTTGGTTCGATCGGGAGAAAGCCTACGGGTTCCGGCTCAACATCCCTGCTGGCACGGCGGTGTGGTTTGAACCTGGGGAAACGCGAGAAGTGGAGCTGGTCGAATTGGGAGGTAAGCGAACGGTTTTCGGCATGAATGCCCTGGTTACGGGATCGTTGGAGGAAAACCGAGGAGTGGCTCTAAGGAAAGCCCATGAGAGGGGGTTCCTATGAGGCTCCGGAGAGAAGACTATGCCAGGCTTTACGGCCCTACCAAGGGTGACCGCATAAGACTGGGGGATACCAACCTCCTGCTGGAAATCGAGGAGGACCGGACTGTTCCGGGGGAAGAGGTGGTCTTCGGCGGGGGCAAGGTGATTAGGGATGGGATGGGCCAGTCCCAGCTGAGCCGGGAGCAAGGAGCCCTGGATTTGGTGATCACCAACGTGATCGTCCTGGATTACTGGGGCGTGGTCAAAGCGGATGTGGGGATCAAGGATGGCCGCATCGTGGCCCTGGGTAAGGCGGGCAATCCCGATGTCCAGGAGGGCGTAACCCCCGGTCTAGTCATCGGTCCCGGCACCGAGGTGATATCCGGGGAAGGAAAGATCCTCACGGCCGGCGGAATCGACGCCCATATCCACTTCGTCTCCCCTCAACAGGCATGGGAAGCCCTTTACAGCGGCATCACCACGATGATCGGCGGGGGTACCGGTCCTGCGGAGGGGACCAAGGCCACCACCTGCACCCCAGGCCCCTGGAATCTCCACCGCATGCTGGAAGCCCTCGAGGGGCTACCCGTCAACTTCGGGCTCCTGGGTAAAGGCAACGCTTCCCTAGTAGGCGCACTGGAGGAACAGATCCTCGCCGGGGCCATCGGATTGAAGATCCACGAGGACTGGGGCGCCACACCCGCGGTCATCGACGCCGCATTGCGGGTTGCGGACCTCTACGACGTACAGGTGGCCATCCACACCGACACCTTGAACGAAAGCGGCTTTGTCGAAGACACCCTGAGGGCCATCGGCGGCCGCACCATCCACGCTTACCACTCCGAGGGGGCAGGCGGCGGGCATGCTCCGGACATCCTGAAGGTGGTAGGCCACGCCAACGTGCTTCCTTCCAGCACCAACCCCACCATGCCTTACACAGAGAACACCCTGGCGGAGCACCTGGACATGCTGATGGTCTGCCATCACCTCTCCCCCCGGATCCCCGAGGACGTGGCCTTTGCCGAGTCCCGCATACGGCCAGAAACCATGGCGGCCGAGGACGTCCTGCACGACATAGGCGCCATCAGCATGATGTCCAGCGATTCCCAGGCCATGGGGCGTGTGGGGGAAACCATCCTCCGCACCTGGCAAACAGCCCACAAGATGAAGGAGGAACGTGGGCCCTTGCCGGAGGACTCGGAGAGGAACGACAATTTCCGCATCCGGCGCTACCTGGCCAAGTACACCATCAACCCAGCGATCGCTCACGGGATCGCACAGTACGTGGGTTCTGTGGAACCCGGCAAGTACGCCGACCTCGTCCTCTGGGATCCCCGTTTTTTCGGGGTAAAACCCGATCTCGTCATTAAGGCGGGCTTTATTGTGGCCGCCCCTATGGGGGATCCCAACGCCTCCATCCCCACCCCGGAACCGGTTTACTACCGGCCCATGTTCGCCGCCTTTGGCCGGGCCTTGGAAGAGGTGGCCTTCACCTTCGTGTCCAGGGCCTCCTTGGAATCAGGGAACCTGCCGGCACGCCTGCGGCGCAGGCTCCTTCCCGTGGGGGGCGTCCGAAACCTTAGCAAAAGGGACATGCGATTAAACGACGTCCTTCCCTCCATCGAGGTGGATCCGGAAACCTACGAGGTGCGGGTGGACGGCCAACCCATTACCAGCCATCCGGCCGGGCGTCTACCCTTGGCCCAGCGCTACTTTCTCTTTTAGGAGGATGTCATGGAACCGATTCTAATCACAAGGCTACCCGATGCTGGCAACCGTGAGGAAGGCCTTGAAACCGTACCGATTCCCTTGACCGCAGCCGACCGCAGAAGGGTACGCCGCCTCCTGACCGCTCCGGACGGTCAGGCCTTCTACCTCGCCCTGCCGACGGGAACCGTGTTGCGCCCAGGCACCGTGCTCTGGGCTGGTGGGGGCAGAGCGTATATGGTAACGGCGGCGGAAGAGGATCTCCTCCGGGTCAGGCCGCGAACCCTTAGGGAGGCCGCCCAGGTAGGCCACCTCTTGGGCAACCTCCACAGGGACATAGTGGCGGAAGGAAGGTTTATCTACGCCCTCTGGGACGAAGGCCTTTACCATCGGCTTAGGCAAAAGGGCTTTGCGGTCGAGCGGGTCCAAGGGCCATTCGTGGGGAACGCCCCAGGGGAGCACGCCCACTAGGAGGAGGCATGGGGGGAACGCTCTCGCTCCTGCGCTTGCAGCAGATTCTTGACTCCCAGTTCCCCATCGGAGCTTTCGCCCACTCGTGGGGTCTGGAGGCCTACGCTCAAGGGGGAAACCTGTCCCAATGGGCCCTATATGACCTGCTCTATGCCAGCTTAACCCAAGGCAGCGTGGGCCTCGAGGGGGCGGCTTGCGCCCTGGCTCACTCTCTAGCAGAAAGTCCCGGAGGTCTATTGGAGCTTGCGCACCAGTTCGCAGCTTGGACACCCATAGCGGGCCCCAGGGAAACCAGCATGCGGCTAGGTGGACGACTCCTCCGCATTCTCAGCCGCCTCTACGGTTTGGCCTGGCCCTCTTCCGTTCCTCCCCACCAATCCCTGGTCACAGGCTGGGCCCTCGCCCGGTTGGGCTTGCCCCTCTCCCTCGCCTTGCCCCTATACCTGCAAAGCAGCCTGATGGCCTTATTGGCCGCAGCCATACGGAGCATGGCCCTTTCACCCGAAGCCGCCCAAGAAATCCTTACCCAGCTTCAGCCACACATCGCAACCAAGGCCATGGCTATCCTCAAAGACCCTGACGGCCACTTCCACACGGCCACACCGGGTTGGGATTTCTGGGCGGCGGTGCAACCCCATTTGGAAACCCGTCTCTTCTTGTCGTGAGGAGGTGAGATGCGTGCGACCGGTGAAGATTGGCGTCGCTGGCCCTGTGGGATCAGGAAAAACCGCCTTGATCGACCGTTTGTGCAAGGCCATGCGGGACCGTTACTCCCTGGCGGTCATCACCAATGACATCTACACGTACGAGGACGCGGAGTTCCTGGTGCGTTCAGGCGCCCTACCGCCCGAACGCATCAAAGGCGTCCAGACGGGTGGCTGCCCCCACACGGCCATCCGTGAGGACCCCTCCGTCAACCAGGAAGCGGTGGAGGAAATGCTGACCCGCTTCCCCGACCTGGACATTCTGTTCCTGGAATCCGGCGGGGACAACCTCGCCGCCGCCTTCAGCCCCGAGCTTGTGGATGTGTTCATCTATGTGATCGATGTGGCCGGGGGGGATAAGATCCCCCGCAAGGGGGGTCCCGGTATCGTGCGCAGTGACCTCTTGGTCATCAACAAAATCGACCTTGCCCCCTTCGTGGGGGCCGATCTCAGCGTGATGGCACGGGATGCCAAGAGGCAGCGGGGAGAGCGTCCCTTCGTTTTCGCCAACCTCCAAACGGGAAAGGGACTGGATGAAATCCTGGCTTGGATTCGCCGAGAGGTCCTTTTTGAAGAGGCCTGAGCCCAAGAGGGTCCACTCCCTAGAGATCCATCTGGTCTACCGTGGTGGAAGGACCCTGGTGCAACGGGCCCATTCCTCAGGAGCCCTCCGCATCCTCCGCCCCTTCGACCTAGGGGATAGGATCCTTCTTCAGCTCATCACCCTGGGCCCTGGCCTCCTGGACGGCGACCTTTTCCGCATCGAGGTGCACCTGGGGCCAGGAGCTAAGGCGCTTTTGGTGAACCAATCCGCAGGGAAGGTCCATCCAGGACTTACGCGTCAAGAGGTGGTGATCCAAGCCGCCCAGGAAAGCGAATTGGAGTTATACCCGGGGCTCTCCATCCTGTTCCCTCGAGCAGCCCTGGAACAACGAACAAGGGTCTGGCTGGAACCCGGTGCCCGCTTTGGCCTTTTGGAAACCTGGGCCTTGGGCCGGATGGCGAGAGGCGAGGCATGGGACTTCGTCTTCTTAGACACACGCACCGACGTGGACCAAGGCTCCATCCCCCTGTTCCGGGACGCCCTCCTGCTCAGTCCCCTCAACGCCAGCCAGCCTGGGTTCATGGAAGGACGCCCTTACCTGGCGAGCGGGTTCTGGACCTGGCCTGCCCCCGACCCGGGCATGGAACTTGGGGGAACCTGGGCACTGGCCTGGAGTTCCACCGCCCAGGGGCACCTGGTGCTTCGCGGCACAGCCAGCGAAGGCGCGGGCCTACTCGGGGCGCTCACGGACCGTCTCTACGGGTTCCGCCAGAGCTGGGGACTGGTGAGGGTGGACCTTGGCCGGTACTCCAGCGCTTGGGCGGGGTCGGAAGCTACCCCTATCTCGTTCCCGGATCAACCACAAACTTCCTGCGGCAAAACCGGGTGCGAACTCCCATCCCCGAGAGCCCCAAGCCCCCGTTGACAGGGCAAAACAGAGGGTGATATCTTGTCGCGGAACCAGAAGGAGGTTTTGGCATGAAGCGTTGGTTGGTTGGTTTGTTGGTCCTAGCTCTCCTGGCCATGGCCCCATCCTGGGCCCAGCAATCCCGCATGGATCTGGTCAAGTCCCGGGGAAAGCTCATCTGCGGCGTGAACGCCGTACTGCCCGGGTTCGGCTTCCTGGACCAGAAAACCGGCAAGTACACGGGCTTTGACGTGGAGTTTTGCCGGGCGGTGGCCGCCGCCATCTTCGGGGACCCGGACAAGGTGGATTACGTTCCCTTGGACGCCCGCGTCCGCTTCCAGGCGGTGCAGAACGGCGAGGTGGACGTGGCCTTCCGCAACACCACCGTCACCGCCAACCGGGACGGGGCCTTGGGGGTGGACTTCCTCCCCGTCACCTTCTACGACGGCCAGGGCGTCATGGTGCGCAAGGGCCGGGCCAACAGCCTGAGGGAGCTGGAAGGGGCCACCTTCTGTACCACCCAGGGCACCACCAACGAGAAGAACATCTCCGACTACATCCGGGCCAAGCGTTGGCGGAATACCAAGCTGCTCACCTTTGAGGACGGGGCCAAGGTGATGGCCGCTTTCCTCCAGGGCAGGTGCGACGCTTTTACCGCCGACAAGTCGCAGCTGGTGGGGTTCCGGGCCACGGCCCCCAACCCGGAGGAGCTGGTCATCCTTAAGGAAACCATCTCCAAGGAGCCCTTGGCGGGCTTCGTGCGCGAGAACGACTCCCGTTGGCGGGATGCCCTCACCTGGATCGTGTACGCCACCATCCAGGCGGAGGAGTACGGCATCACCAGCAAGAACCTGGATAGCTTCTTGAAATCCGACGTGCCCGAGATCCGGCGGTTCCTGGGCCTCGAGGGGACCTTGGGCCAGGACCTCGGCCTCCCTAAGGACTTCACCGTGCGGGTGATCCGGGCCGTGGGGAACTACGGGGAGATCTACGACCGGTTCTTCGGTGCCAAGAGCCCCTTCCACATACCCCGCACCGGCACCCTGAACGCCCTGCAGCGCTTTGGCGGCCTCATGTACAGCCCTCCCTTCCGCTAAGGCATGCCTCGCCTAAGGGACCTGGTCCTCCAGGCGCTGGTCCTCGGGCTGGTGGCCTGGGGGCTGGCTTATCTGGTGGGGACGGCCAAGGCCCGCATGGCCGCCCAGGGCATCCCCTTCAGCTTCGCCTTCCTCTCCCAGGAGGCGGGCTTCTCCCTCTCCGAGGGGGTCACCTGGTCGCAGGGGGAGGGCCTTAGGCCCTACTACCCCTCGGACACCTACTGGCAGGCCCTGCTGGCGGGCTTTTTCAACACCCTTAGGGTAACGGTTCTGGGGCTTGTGGCCGCAAGCCTCCTGGGCCTCCTGGTGGCCATGGGCCGCTTATCCGGCAACCCTTTGGCTCGGGGGCTGGCCTTCGGCTACGTGGAGCTGGTGCGCAACACCCCGCTTCTCCTCCAGCTTTTCGTGTGGTACTTCGGCGTTCTCCTCAAGCTTCCCCCTTGGGAGAAGGGGCTGGCCCTTGGGGGGGCCTATCTCTCCCAGCGGGGCTTGGTTCTGCCTGAAGTTACCCTGGCCCCCGGGGCCCTTGGGCTCCTCGGGGCGGTCCTCTTGGGGTATGCCCTGCGCAAGGCCGGGAGGTGGGCATGGATCGGGCCCCTCCTGGCCCTTGTTGCGGCCTGGCTGGTTCTGGGGCCGCCCATCCGGCTCCTTCCGGTGGAGGTGGGGCCCTTCGGCCCCAGGGGTGGGACCTCCCTGACCCCGGAGTTCGCCGCCCTCCTCTTTGGCCTCACGGTCTACACCTCGGCCTTCATCGCCGAGGTGATCCGCGGGGCCATCCTGGCGGTGCCTAGGGGGCAGTGGGAGGCGGGTTTAAGCCTGGGGCTTTCCCCGAGGGATACCTTCTTCCTCGTGATCCTCCCCCAGGCGGTGCGCATCGCCGTTCCCCCCCTGGCCAACCAGTACCTGAACCTGGCCAAGAACACCTCCCTGGGGGTAGGGGTGGGGTACCCCGACCTCTTCTCCGTCTACTCCACGGTGGCCAACCAGTCCGGGAGGAGCCTCGAGGCCATCCTCCTGGTCATGGGGGTGTACCTGAGCCTGAGCCTGGGCATTAGCGCCCTGGTCAACGCCTACAACCGCCGCGTGGCCCTGAAGTGGAAGCTATGAGGCTCATCCGCGCCCTTTTCGGTTCCCCCGGCAACGCCCTCCTCACCCTTTTCCTGCTGGCTCTCCTGTACGCCTTGGGCAAGGCCCTCCTCCTTTGGGCCCTGGGGGCCCAGTGGTGGGTGGTGACGGAAAACCTCCGCTACTTCTTCGTGGGCCAGCTACCTACAGAACTCACCTGGAGGGCCTGGGTTACCCTGCTGGCCGGGCTCGTTGCCCTGGTGGGATGGCTGGGAAGGCTGGGGATCCTGCCCCTGCCCAAGGCGGGCTGGGTGCTGGTGGTAGGGATAGGAGCGGGAATTCTGGCCCTGCCCCTCCCCGTAACCCTCTGGAGCGGGCTTTTCCTCTCCCTCCTCCTCTCCCTTAGCGCCATGGCCCTGGCCTTCCCCTTGGGGGTGGCCCTGGCCTTTGCCCGGCAAAGCCGGCTCGTGGGGCTCCGGCTCCTGGCCATCGCCTACATCGAGGCCGTGAGGGGGGTGCCCCTGGTTTCCCTTCTCTTCCTGGCCTTCGTGACCCTTCCCCTCTTCCTTCCCGAGGGCTTCCGGCTTCCCCAGGTGGTCCGGGCCCTTTTGGCCTTTACCCTCTTCGCCGCCGCCTACCTGGCGGAAAACGTGCGGGGCGGTCTGCAAGCGGTGCCCAAGGGGCAGTGGGAGGCGGCCTATAGCCTGGGCTTGAGCCCCTTCCAGGCGGCCCTTTACGTGGTCCTGCCCCAGGCTCTTAGGGCGGTGGTCCCCGCCCTGGTGGGCCAGTTCATCTCCCTCTTCAAGGACACCTCCCTGGTGGCCCTCATCGGCATCCTGGACCTCATGGGGGTGGCCAGGGCGGTGCTGGCCAATCCGAGAAACGTGGGTCTGGAGCGGGAGGTTTACCTCTTTTTGGCGGTGGTCTACCTGGTGGTATCGGGCGCCTTCTCCTACGTGGGAAGGCTGGTGGAACGGCGCATGGGACTCGGCGTGAGGTAGAGGATGGACCCCATCATCCGCATCCACAACCTGCACAAGTGGTTTGGTACCCTGCACGTGCTCAAGGGGATCCATTTGGAGGTGGCCCCTGGGGAGAAGCTGGTGATCATCGGTCCCTCGGGCTCTGGGAAGAGCACCCTGATCCGCTGCATCAACCGCCTGGAGGACTTCCAGGAGGGGGAGGTGGTGGTGGACGGCCACAACGTGAAGGAGGAGCGGGCCCTCAAGGAGGTGCGGCGGGAGGTGGGGATGGTTTTCCAGCAGTTCAACCTCTTCCCCCACATGACGGTGCTGGAGAACATCGCCCTGGCCCCCATGCGGGTGCGGGGCTGGACCCGGGAGCGGGCGGAGCGGAAGGCCTTGGAGCTTTTGGAGCGGGTGGGGATCCTGGACCAGGCGAGGAAGTACCCGGGGCAGTTATCCGGGGGCCAGCAGCAGCGGGTGGCCATAGCCCGGGCCTTGGCCATGGAGCCCAAGGTGATGCTGTTTGACGAGCCCACCAGTGCGTTGGACCCGGAGATGGTGGGGGAGGTGTTGGACGTGATGCGGGACCTGGCCCGAGGGGGTATGACCATGCTGGTGGTAACCCACGAGATGGGGTTTGCCCGGGAGGTGGCGGACCGGGTGATCTTCATGGACGGGGGTCAGATTGTGGAGGAGGGGAGGCCGGAGGAGATCTTTTCCTCCCCCAGGGAGGAGAGGACCCGGGCCTTCCTGCAACGGGTCTTGCACCACTAGAAGGAATGGATGGGCAGAGACGTTTGGAAACGGAACGTTTTCACGGCCTCGAGGTTCAGCGCCAGGGGGAAACGGTTCACCTGAAGAGGGTTTCCGGGCACTCACATGTTCACGCTAACTCTTCCTCAAGGGAACACGCGTGCTCAAGACCCGCTTTCCCCCTGGAAAGCACCGTGAGCTGGATCGCCCCCTGGTGGGAAAGAACACCTCGTTATTCGGGCCGCCACCACGCATCACACTAGACCAAGTCCTTGGGGAACGCGTTCTCCAGATACCCAAGCCCAGAGGAACCCGGTATGCAGCCTCTCACCGATATGGGAAAACATGCCCATGTCCGCTCAACGGCCCCTACCGGTTCCAAGCCCTAGGGGGTTTCCACTTCCTCCGGGGAACCCTGACCCCAAAGGGACTCAGCAGGACACGCCACTTGACACGTTGAAGCACTGACATTCCCATGACCTACTCCCCTTAGGGTGCAAAGGGGAGGTAAGGCTATGAGAAAAACCTTCCGGGTTCTATTGGGACTGGCCTTAGCCTTGGGTTCGGCGTGGGCAGCTAAGCTGGCCGTTTTCCCCTACGACGGGGCGGCCCTGCTGGCTGGCCAACGCTTCGACCTCCGGGTGGAGGCCTCGGAGTTAAACGGTGCGCTAAAGGATTACCACATCACCCTGGATGGGGTACCGCTAACGGGCTTGGAACAGACCTCCCAGGCAACGGGAACGGCCGAGTGGACCCTCCGTGGCCTCTCCTTGCGTCCAGGCAGCCACACCCTCGAGGTGAAGGTCAAGGACGAAGCCGGCGAAACCCAAAGGATCGTGCGTTGGGAGGCAAGGCAGTACCCCCGTCCTCTCCGTCCAGCCAAGAACGTCATCCTCTTTATCGGCGACGGGATGGGCTGGAACACCCTTAACGCCGCCCGCATCATCGCCAAAGGGTACAACCCGGAAAACGGGATGCCTAAGGGATTCCTCGAGATCGAAACCGGCTATGGCGGCATGGCCACGGTGGTGACCAGCAGCCTCGACAGCTTCATTGTCGATTCCGCAAACTCCGCTTCCTCCATCATGTCGGGGCTTAAGCTGCCGGTTAACGCCCTCAACGCCGGCCCGGCCAACCTCAAGGACACCCTGGCCCACCCCCGGGTGGAAACCCTGGCCGAGATGATGAAGCGGGTGCGCGGGGCCAGCCTCGGCGTGGTCACCACCACCTTCGGTACGGACGCCACCCCGGCTGCGGTCAACGCCCACACCCGCCGGCGTAGCGATTACCAGGCCATCGCCGACCAGTACTTCGGGCGCGGGGGGTTCGGCATTCCCCTGGACGTCATGCTCTTCGGGGGTTCCCGCGACTTCATTCCCAAAAGCGCACCGGGCTCCCGCCGCAAGGACGATACCGACTGGATCAGCGAGGCCCAAAAGATGGGCTATACCTTCGTCAGCACCCGCACCGAGCTCCTGGCCGCCAAACCCCAGGGGAAGCTCTTTGGCCTCTTCCACCTGGACAACTTCCCCAGCTATCTGGACCGGGCGGTTTGGAAGCGGCCTGAGATGCTGGGTAGCTTCACCGACATGCCCTACCTGTGGGAAATGACCCAGAAGGCAGTGGAAACCCTCTCCCAAAACCCCAACGGGTTCTTCCTGCTGGTGGAAGCGGGAATGGTGGACAAGTACGAACACCCCCTGGACTGGCAACGGGCCCTGTGGGATGTGCTGGAGCTGGACCGGGCAGTGGCCTGGGCCAAGCAGTACGCTGCCGAGCACCCCGACACCCTGGTCATCGTGACCGCCGACCACGGGCACTCCATCTCCGTCTTCGGCGGCTACGACTACTCCAAGCAGGGTCGCGAGGGTGTCGGGGTCTATCAAAACGCGAAGTTCCCCACCTACGGTGATGGGAAGGACGCCAACGGGTTCCCCCTGCCCGAAACCAGCTGGGGTATTGCGGTGGGCTTTGCCGCCACCCCTGACTACTGCGAAACCTTCCGGGGCCGGGAAGTGTACAAGGACCCCACCATTTCCGACGGCAAGGGCGGTTACGTAGCCAACCCGGAGGTGTGCAAGGAACCCGGCGCCTACCTTCGCACCGGCAACCTCCCCGTCAACTCCAGCCAGGGGGTGCACACCGCCGATCCACTCCCCCTCTTTGCCTTCGGCGCCGGATCCCAGCTCTTCAACGGCCTGATTGACCAAACGGAGATCTTCTTCCGCATGGCCCAGGCCCTGGGTCTCAACCCCTACCTGGGCCGCTAGCCCGTTTTCTAAGGAGGGTCGTACCCCATGAGCCTTCCCCGCCCGACCTCAAACCCCTTGCCCTGGAATCCCGCGATCTGGGTCCTCTTGCTGGGGTTTTGGTTGGGCGGGGGAGGGCTCGCCCAGGTCACCCTGGACTTTGCCGACCTTTACAGCCAGGTGACCGTAAGGGGAATCGAGTTTTCACCCCGGTTGAAAGCCCTTAACGGTCAGCGGGTGAGCATGACGGGCTGGATGGCCCCACCCCTCAAACCCAAGCTGGACTTCTTTGTTCTGACCAAGGTCCCCCTGGCCACCTGCCCCTTCTGCTCCACGGCCGCCGACTGGCCCCCGGATATCGTGCTGGTGATCATGCCTAAAGGTCAGGAGGCCAAGCCCACCACCCGCCGCATCCGGGTAACGGGGCGCCTGGATATCGGGGTTAAGGAGGATCCCCAGACCGGCTTCGTGAGCCTGGTGCGGATCTACGCGGACCGGGTGGAGGAGGTGCCCTGATGGGGGAGGTGCGCCTCAAGGGGGTGGTGGTGCGCTACGGGGAGGAGGTGGCCCTGACGTTGCCGGACCTGGAGCTGGCCGCCGGGGAACAGGTGGTCCTGCTGGGTCCCTCCGGGAGCGGGAAAACCACCCTTTTACACCTCCTCGCTGGCCTGTTGGTGCCCAGCGAGGGAGAGGTCTGGGTTGCCGGGATGAACCTGGCTGCCTTGAACGAATCCCAGCGGGATGCCTATCGGAGAGGAAAGGTGGGCTATCTCTTCCAGGACTTTTACCTGGCCGAAGGCTATACCGTGCTGGAGAACGTGCTCCTGGGGCTGGGCCTTGCGGGCATAAGGGGGAGGGCGGCGGAAAACCGTGCCAAGGAGGTCCTTAAGACCCTGGGTCTGGAACACCGTCTGGGGCACACTCCCAAACGCCTTTCCACTGGGGAGCGGCAACGGGTGGCCCTGGCCCGGGTGGTGGCCCACCGGCCAAGCCTCCTCCTGGCCGATGAGCCCACGGCCCACCTGGATCGTTCCAGGGCAAAGGTGGCCCTGGAGCTCTTGATCCACACGGCCATCGGCCTTAAGGCCACCCTGGTGCTGGCCACCCACGACCCGTGGGTGGTGGGGCATTTCCCCCGCCAGGTGGAGCTTTAGTCTCCCGCTTGGAGGCTTCCATGACCCTGTGGATCGTCGTCAGAAACCTAAGGGTGAGGGCTTTTTCCACTTTCCTCACCCTTGTCGGGATAGCCCTGGCCACGGCCATGGCCTTGGTGGTTCCCCTGGTGCTCCAGTCCCTGGAAAGAGGGGCGGCCAATGCCGCCCAGGTCTTCGACCTCCTCATCGCCGCCAAAGGTAGCTCTACCCAGGCCGTGCTTTCGAGCCTGTATCTCCTGCAGCCCCCCATCGCCAACCTGCCCTACGCCACCTACGAGCGACTGGCCCGTGACCCCAGAGCAAGGCGGGTGGTCCCCCTGGCCTTTGGGGACAGCTATCGAGGCCTTCCCCTCATAGGGACCAGTACCCAGGTCTTTAAGCTCAGGCTTACGCCCACGGATCCCCCGTATTTCCGCCTGAAGCAGGGGCGGCCCTTCCTCCACACGTACGAGGCGGTGCTGGGGGCTAGGGCCGCACGGGAAACGGGCCTGAAGGTGGGCGCCGAGTTTCTGAGCGACCACGGGTTTTTCGCCAGCCAAGCGGAGGCTGCCAGCGCCCTTGCCCACCACCAGGAGGAAAAGTACCGGGTGGTGGGGATCCTCGAGCCCACGGGAGGCCCCTGGGACCGGGCCATCCTGGTGCCCATAGAGGCCTACTGGGAGGTCCACGGGGAAGGAGAGGGGAAGTGGGAAGTTACCGCCGTGCTCTTCACAGGCCGGCGCCTCTCCGATGTGTACCAGGTGGCCCAGGAGGTTAACCGGAGCCCGGAAGCCCAGGCGGTCCTGCCCGGCCAGGTCTTTGCCCAGGTGAGGGAGGCGATGCTCCAGGGGCAGTCCGCCTACGGGGCCTTGTCCCTCCTGGTGCTCTTTCTGGCCGCCCTCCTCATCTGGCAAGGAATCTATGCCCAGGGCCTCGAGCGCCGCCGCCACAATGCCCTCCTGCGGGCCCTGGGGGCACCGCGGGGGCTGGTGTTTTCGGTGTTGCTCTGGGAGACGACCCTCGAGGTGGGGCTCGGGATCCTTCTCGGCGTCCTCTTGGGCTGGGGGCTCGCCGCCGCCGGCTCCGGGGCCTTGGGGGAGCGGCTTGGCTTCTACCTCCCCCCTCCGCAACTTAGCCTGGACCTCCTGGCCCGGGCCTTCGCCCTACTGCCCCTGGGCATACTGGCGGCCCTGCCCCCTGCGTTTCAGGCCATGCGGGAAAGCCCCCTCGAGTACCTCTAGGGAGGAGGATGTCCCTCTCGCTGGCAAACTCCTTGATGGGCCGCCCGTGACCCATATGGAAAGGGATGCTGACCGCGCTCTGACCCAAGGGGCTTACGGTGAACCCATGGACCTGCGCATCGCCATGGGCTTAGAGGAAGCGCTAAGGTTTTCGGCGCCCGAGGATCCCTGGCTGGGCCTCGAGGTTTACCTGGACCCCGCCCTCCTGGAGGAGGACGCCCTCTTCGCCAAACTGGCCACCGACTACGAGGGGATTCTCTCCGTTCACCTCCCCTTCTGGAACCTGGACCTGGTCTCCCCGGACCCGGAGGTGCGCAACCTCACCCTCAGGCGGCTTCTCCTGGGCTTGGACCGGGCGGCGGAGCTCGGGGCGGACCGGGCGGTCTTCCACTCGGGCATCCCCCACGGCCGCACCCTGGAGGAGGCCCTGGACCGAGCGGACCGGCTCATCCAGGCCCTGAAGCCGGTGGTGCGGCGGGCCGGGACCTTGGGGGTGGAGCTGGTCCTGGAGAACACCCACGAGCCGGAGCCCAGGGCCCTGGCACCCATCCTGGAGGCCTACCCCGAGGTGGGATTTTGCTTCGACGCCGCCCATGCCCGGGTTTTCAGCCGGGTGCCGGAACCGGGACCCTGGCTGGCCTTGGAGCCCGACCACCTGCACCTGAACGACACGGACGGCCTCTACGACCGGCACTGGAACCTGGGAACCGGGGTCCTCGGCCACCGGACCTGGCTTGGTCCCTACCTGGACCGCACCCTGGTCCTGGAGGTGCGGGTTGACCCGGCTCCCTCCGTCGCCTTCCTGAGAAGCCTGCGGGAAAGCCTCCCTGACCGAACCCTGACCGGAGGGGCCTAGCCTTATCCCGGACATGGACGCCACCCTCAGCCGGGCCCAGCGCCTCCGAAGACACCTGAGGGGCCAGGGGGAGGCTTCGATCTTCCTGTTGCCCGCCTACGCCCTTTTCCTCCTCTTCCTGGTCCTGCCCCTCCTCGAGGCCCTTTGGCTTTCCCTTCACCAGGAGGATCTCTTCGGCCGTGGACGGGTCTGGACCGGGCTTGCCAACTACCAGGAGGCCCTAAGCCGCCCGGAGTTCTGGAAAAGCGCCTGGCTCACCCTGAAGTTCGCCCTGATCACCGCGCCCCTGGAGCTCCTTCTGGGGCTCCTGGCGGCCCTCCTGGTCTACCGGCCCTACCCGGGGGTGGCCCTCTTCCGCACCCTCTTCTTCCTCACCACGGCGGTGCCCACCGCGGTGGCGGCGGTGGCCTGGGGTTGGTTCCTGCATCCCGTGGGGGGCCTTGCCAACCGCCTCCTGGCCTCCTTGGGCCTGCCGCCTCAGCCCTGGCTCACCAGCCCGGAGCTGGCCCTGCCCACCCTGGCGGTGATCACCGCCTGGGCCGGGGTGGGGTTCACCGCGGTCCTCCTCACCGCAGGCCTGCAGAACATCCCTGCGGAGATCCTGGAGGCGGCGGAGGTGGACGGGGCAGGCCCCTGGACCCGCTTCTGGCGGATCACCCTGCCCCTCCTCTCCCCCACCCTCTTCCTGGTGGGCCTCCTGGTGGTGTTGAAGAGCCTCACCGCCTTTGGCCAGATCCACCTCCTCACCCGCGGGGGGCCGGCGGAAAGCTCCATGGTCTGGATCTACCGCGTGTACCAGGATGCCTTCTTCAACTTCCGGGTGCCCCTGGCCGCCGCCGAGGCCTTGTTGCTCTTCCTGGTGCTTTTGCTCCTGGCGGCCTTGCAGTTTTGGCTTCTCGGTCGGAGGGTGCACTATGGGTAGGCGGCGAAGGCTCTGGCCCACCTACCTCCTGGCCGGGGGGTATGCCCTTCTCCTTCTCCTCCCCCTCCTCACCCTCCTCTCCGCAAGCCTCCGCCCGGAGAGGGACCTCTACGCCCCGGGCCTCCTCCCCCCGCGGCCCAGCCTCGAGGCCTACCAGGAGGCCCTCACCAAGTTCCCCCTGGGGCGGTTCCTATTGAATAGCCTCCTGGTGTCCAGCCTCATCACCCTGGGCGTACTCACCACCAGCCTCCTGGCCACCTACGCCCTCGCCCGGCTCCGCTTCCTTGGAAGGGAGGCCCTCTTCGGGTTGGCGGTGGCCCTCCTTCTGGTGCCTGGGGAGGTCACCTTCCTGCCCCTTTACCTCCTGGTGGACCGCCTGGGCTGGCTGGACTCCTATCTGGCCCTCACGGTTCCCTTCCTGGCAAGCCCCCTGGGGGTTTTTCTCCTCAGGCAGTTCCTGCGCACCATCCCTGAGGACTACTTCGATGCCGCCCGGATCGACGGGGCCAACCACTGGCAGATGCTCCGCCACGTGGCCCTGCCCCTTTCGGCCCCCGCCCTGGGGGCCCTGGCGGCCCTCACCTTCATCGGGGCCTGGAACATGTACCTCTGGCCCCTGGTGGTGACCAAAAGCCGGGAGATGCAAACGGCCCAGATCGCCGTGAACTTCATCCTCAACGAGGAAGTAGCCCGCTGGAACGTGGTGGCCGCTGCGGCGATCCTGGTGCTCCTCCCCAGCCTTTTGGCCTTCCTGCTCGCCCAGCGGGCCTTTGTCCGAGGCATCGCCATGGGCGGGCTGAAGGGATAGGAGGTATAGGTATGCGCATGTGGACGAGACGGGTTTGGGCACAGGCCATCCTCAGCACCCTGCTCCTTTTGGGCGGCGCTCAGGCCCAAAGGGTCACCCTGGAGTTCTGGCACTCCATGGGTGGGGTTCTGGGGGAAGCCACGGAAAAGCTGGTGCAGGACTTCAACAAAAGCCAGGACCGGATTCAGGTGAAAAGCCAGTACGTGGGCAGCTACGATGACGGCATCAACAAGCTTCTCGCCGCCTTGCGCGCGGGCCGGGGTTACCCCCACGTGATCCAGGTCTACGACATCGGGGCCCGGATCATGGCAGACTCTGGGGCGGTGGTGCCCCTCGAGGACCTGGCCCGGAAGAGCGGGTTTGACCTGGGTCGCTTCCTCCCCCAGCCCCGCAACTACTACACGGTGGAGGGGAAGCTCTACGGGCTTCCCTTTAACTCCTCGAACCCCATCCTCTACCTCAACATGGCCGCCTTCCAGGAGGCGGGGATCCCCTTCAAGCCGACCTGGAGCCTTAAGGACCTGGAGGAAGCCGCCCGCAAGCTCACCAAGAAGGACGCCCAGGGCCGTACCGTACGCTACGGGCTTTCCATTCCCATCGATTCCTGGTTCGTGGAGCAGATCTCCTATAACTCCGGGGAATACTTCTGCAACAACGAGAACAGCCGCAAGGCCAGGGCCACCGCGGTCACCTTTGACAACCCGGCCGCCGCGGCCTTCCTGGACATGTACGCCCGTTTGGTGCGGGAGGGGGTGGCCGCCAACACCGGGCGCAACTGGGCCGACTCGCAAAGCCTCTTCGCCCAGGGCCAGGCGGCCATCGCCGCCTACTCCACGGCCAGCCTCACGGGGGTGCTGCGGCAGGTGGGGAACCGCTTTCCCTTGCGCACCGCCTTCTACCCCTTCCTCCGGGAGCGGAATGGGGTAGCCATCGGGGGCGCTGCCCTCTACGTGCTGAAGGGCTTCCCCGAGGAACAGGTCCAGGCGGCCTGGGAGTTCGTGCGCTTCCTCCTGGAGCCGGAAACCCAGGCCCGCTGGCACCTGGCCACCGGTTACTTCCCCATAGTGCGGGGCGTGACCGAGCTTCCCCAGGTACGCCAGGCCCACGTGAAGCAGCCCAACTACACCACCGCCATCCAGCAGCTAGCCACCAGCAAGGTTAACCCCTCCAGCGCCGGTTGCCTGATGGGGGCCTTCCCCGAAATACGCCAGTACGTGCAGACCGCCTGGGAAGAAACCCTGAAGGGGAAGCCTGCCCTCGAGGCCCTGAGGGAGGCCAAGGCCCGGGCTGACCAGGCCCTGGAGCGCTACAACCGGAGCGTGGCCCAACCCTGACCCACCAGGCTCCTCCTTCCCGCTGGGGGTATCCCCCAGCGGTTTTTGCCGTTGATCTTGAGCTGACATTGGCCCCTTAGGGTAGGGGCATGCGGATCCTGGTGACCAACGACGACGGCGTCTTCAGCCCAGGGCTTTGGGCGCTGGCCGAGGCCGCAAGCCCCTTTGGCGAGGTCTTCGTGGTGGCCCCCGACGTGGAGCAGAGCGGGGTGGGCCACGCCATCACCATCGCCCACCCCGTGCGGGCCTTTCCCCATCCCTCCCCCCTGCCCGCTCCCCACTTCCCCTCCTACCGGGTGCGGGGAACCCCCGCCGACTGCGTGGCCCTGGGGCTCCACCTCTTCGGGCCTGTGGATCTGGTCCTTTCCGGCATCAACCTGGGGAGCAACCTGGGCCACGAGATCTGGCACTCGGGCACCGTGGCCGCGGCCAAGCAGGGCCGCCTCTTCGGGATCTCCGCGGCGGCCTTCAGCACCCCCATGAACGGGAGCGGACCGGACTTCGCCGCCTTGCGGCCCTGGGTGGAACGGGTGCTGGAGAACCTTCTCCGGCTGGAAAAGCCCTTTTTGGTCAACATCAACCTGCCTCACCGGCCCAAGGGGTTCCTCTGGACCCGGCAGTCCGTGCGGGCCTATGAGGGGGTGGTGGTGGAAGGGGAAGATCCCATGGGAAGGCCCCTTTACTGGTTCGCCGCCAAACCCCTCAAGGAGGCGGAGGAGGGCACGGACCGCTGGGCGGTGGAGCAGGGGTTTATCGCCGCCACCCCCCTCAGGCTGGACCTCACCGACGAGGCCCGCCTCCAACCGGCCCTGGCCCATGATTAGCGTCCTCATCCCCACCCGGAGCCTGCCGGACTGCCTGCGCCGAGCCCTGGCCTCCCTTTTTCGGCAGACCTTTACCCGCTTTGAGGCGGTGGTGGTGGATGACGGGGAGGGCGAGGGGATGGAAGTGGTGGCTGGCCTGGCAGATCCGCGGCTCCGGGCTCTTCCCAGTCCGGTGATGGGCGGGGTAAAAGCCCGCATGGAGGCCCCGGATCACACTCGTGGGAAAGCAGCAGGCTGCCTGAGCACCGTCCCATGCTCTCGATACGCAACGCCTTGGCCTTTCTCCCGCCCAGCTTGGTCTTCCCGGTCCGCTTCACCCACCCTGCCTTTGGGCTTCCCGCCTCGGAGGGGGTTCATGCTTTAGGATCTCTCCACCAACGGGAAGACCTGAACGCCTTACGGGCTATCGTGCCCTACATCCGGCCTTCTGTGCCCCTATCCGCCGCGCTAAGCCTGCTGATAGCTTGGGTTGTGAAGGGCATCCCCCGCTTTGCCGTCTGCGAAGGGCCGTTGTGGTTCACGCGAAAGTGCACAGCAGGACGGAAGGTGATATGGGCCACTCAAACGCCTGAAAACTGCGATGGTTATCCGTAAATGCTACTAGTAACTGGGTGCGAAACCCTTAACGCCGCCTCAGGAGGCTAAGTCCCACCAAGGCGAGAAGGGTGACGTAGAGAAGGACCGCCGCCACGGCGCTGGCCGCCCGGAAGTCCTCGCGCAGGCTCTGGAAAAGGAGGAGGGGCAGGGTGATGGTGCCAAACCCCGCCACCATGCTGGTGATCTCAAACTCCCCCATGGAGATGGCAAAGGCCACCAGGCTTCCCGAGAGCACGGCGGGCACCAGGTTCGGCACCAGCACGTACCGCAGCCTGGCCCAAAGCCCCGCCCCCGAGGCCCGCGCCGCCTCCATGAGGAGGCCCACCTCGAGGCCCGCCAACCCCGCGTACACCGTGCGGAAGAAGAAGGGAAACCCCAAGGCCGCATGCCCCAGCACCACGATCCACAAGGTTCCCGACAGGGAAAGGGGTGGACGGTTGAAGGCCAGGAGAAACCCCAGGCCCACCACCAGGGGGGGCACCAGAAGGGGCAAAACCTGCAAAAGCCGCCTCAGCCCTTCCCCCGCCCGCCCCGCCCAGGTGTAGGCCGCGTAGGCGGTGGGCACCCCCACCAGGATGTTGATGGCCACGGCCATGAGGGCAATCCGCAGGGAGAGGAGGCCCGCCTCCACGTACCTGGGATCCCTGGCGATCCGGGCATACCAGTCCAGGGTGAATCCCTCGGGAAGCACGTCCAGCCACATGCGGCTGAAGGAGTAGACCACCGGGGCCAGCATGGGCAGGATGAGGTATAGGAGGAGGAAGGCAAAAAATAGCCAGCCCAAAGCCCTCATCGCCGGTACCTCCTTTCCCAAAGGGCGAGCAGATAGAGCCCCACCCCCGTGGAGGCCATGAGGACTACGGACAAGGCGGCAGCCAGGGGCAGGTCAAAGGTGCTCTCCGCCACCAGGCTGTAGATCTGCAAGGAGAGAAGGTTCTTGGCAAAGCCCGTGAGGGCCAGGGCCGTGCCGAAGGCCCCCATCATCCCGGCGAAGACGATGCTGCTCCCCGCCAGGATCCCCGGCATCAGGGCGGGCAGGAGGACCCGTACCCAGGCCTGGAAAGGCGTGGCCCCCGAGGCCCGGGCGGCCTCCATCAGGCTCCGGCCCACGCTCTCCAGGAGGGGCATGAGGGCAAGGGCGAAGAGGGGGATGTTGTAGAAGGGAAACACCGAGAACAACCCTGCCCAGGAGTAGAGGTCAAACCGGGGCCACCCTAAGGAGGCAAAAATCTGGTTCAGCACCCCATTCCTTCCCAGAAGCACGATGAAGCCGAAGGCCACCACCAATCCGGACAGGGAGACGGGGATGGCGTAGAGGCTCATCAAAAACCCCTTCCACCGAAGGGGAAGCTTGCTGGTCCAGTAGGCGAGGAAAAGACCGCCCAGAGCGGCCACCAGGGTGGACAGGGTGGCAAAGACCACCGAGTTCCGCCAGGCCTCCAGGTAGGCGGGAGCCGTGAGGGCCTTGGCGTACCGGGCCAGGGTCAGGCCCTCGGGGGCGGCGAGGCTCCGCTCCACGATGGAAAAGAGGGGATAGGCGAAGAAGAGGAGGAGAAAGAGAAGCCCGGGAAGGAGCAAGAAGCGCTCGCCGCGCACCCGTCACCCCCTAACGGATGGTCTCCCCGTAGTACTTCTGCAGGGCCTCGGAAACCGCCTCCTCTCGCTTGTAGTCCACGAACTTCACCTTGGCGTAGGCGCTCTTAGGCGGGTACTTGGCCGCTATGTCCTTGGGCAGCTCCACGTCGGGACGGATGGGGGACACAAAGGCCTTGGCGAACAGGCTTTGCCCGTACTTGGAGAAGATGAACTCCAGGAAGAGCCTTGCGGTGTTGGGATGTGGGGCATTGCGGGCGGCAACGATCCCTCCCCCGTTGGCCAAGGTGCCGTCCTGGGGGATCACCACCTCCGTGGGGAAGGGGAAGCGCTCCTTCCAGGCCAGAAGGTTGTAGTCGTAGTTGATGAAGATCCCCACCTCGCCCCGCTCAAACTTGGCGGTGGTCACCTTGGCCTCCACCGCCCCGATCACCCCCAGCTTGTGAAGCCTGGCGAAGAAGTCCACCCCCGCCTTGTAGTTGTAGGGATCCCCGCTGAGGGCGTAGGCGGCGCTCATGATGGTGGCTACCCCGGTGCCGGTGGCCCTGGGGTCCATGTACTGGATCAGGCCCTTGTACTCGGGGCTTTCCAGTTCCTTCCAGGTCCTGGGCACCTTCTTGACCAGCCGGGTGTTCACGATCCAACCCAGGGTGCCCTTGTACCCCGTGTACCAGGCGGAGCCATCCTTGCCCACGCCCTTCTGCCCTTCCGGAAGGGCATCCCAGGAGGTGACCTTGTAGGGCAAGGTGAGCCCTTCCTCCGCCAGGGTCATGGCGAAGGCCGGCTTCAGATCGGCCACGTCGTTTTTGCTGGCCTTCTCCTCCCGCATGCGGGCCAAGACCACGGCGCTACCCATGTCGATGTCCTGCTGGCGGATGCCGAAAAGCCGCTGGAACTCGGCGTAGATGCCCCCGTAGTTAGCCCAGTCGTTGGGCATGCCGTAGCTGTTGATGACCCCGCCCTCCGCCCGGGCCTTCTGCGCCAGGTCGCGGATGTAAGGGGTGTCCAGTTCCGGGGGAAGCTGCGCACCCGCCTGGGCCAAGGCCCCACCCTTGAGGGCCAGGGAGCCCAGCACCAGGGCCCCTATACCGGCTAGAATCCAAACCGCTTGCCGCTTCATCCTTCACCTCCCATTGCCTCGGGGACCAGCCCCGTTGAGGCCAACCTGCCGTACACCTCCAGGTATTCCGATGCGTTCCGGGGGGGAAGCTCCACCAGCACCGTGCAGGGTTTCCCGGCAAAGGCCCTTAGGTCCTCCGGGCCTGGGGGCAGGTGCAGGTCGTACCGTCCGTCGTTTGCGTGGGCGTGAACGTGGACCAACCGGGTTCCCAGGACTTTCACGAAGGCCATGGGGTCCTGTCCCGCCATACGGGCGTGGCCCAGGTCCAGGCAGAACTCCAGCTGGGGCACCTGGAGGAAGAAGGCCATCTCCTCCGGGGTCCTGGGAACCTCCTGGGGAGCCGGAAGGTTCTCCAGGGTAAGCCTAAGGCCCAGGTCCGAAGCCAGCAGGGCGAGCTCCGCCAGACCCTCGAGGGCCCTTTCCAGATACTCCCGCCTAAGCTTTTCCTCCTGCTCCCTCAGGGCCTCGTGGGCCGGGGAGAGGCCGGGGGGCGGGTAGTCGGTCCAGGGAAGGTTGCCCGCATGCAGGTTAACCAGAAAGGCCCCCATTTGGGCGGCCCGCTCCAGATCCTCCCGGAGCACCCTTAAGGAGACCTGGCGGATCTCGGGAACCCCAGAGCCGGGATACAGGTCCATGTAACGGGCGTGGAAGGTAAGGGCGTAGCCCATGGACCGAGCCTCCTGCGCGGCGTCGAAGAGCTCCAACGCAGCGGAACCGGGAACCTCTATGAACTGGTAGCGGTTAAGCAAACCCCTGGCGTAGTCCAGGAAGGCCGCAGGATCCTTAGGGGGACGAAAACCCAGCCTCATCGCTCCTCCCGTACAAAGGGGGCCTCCTCGGGAAGCCCCAGGCGGACCCTTTCCCCCAGGGCGGGCACCCTGCCGGGGGGCAGGTCCACCTTCAGCACCAGGCCCTCCACCTCCACCTCCAGGCGCACCAGGCTCCCCAGGTAGGTGGCCAGCACCACCGTGCCCTCCAGGAACCCCCCCTCCTCATCTACCGCCAGGCGGAGCCGCTCGGGTCGCAGGAGCAGGAACCCCGGGCCCTCCCCCTTGACCCGCACGGGCCAGGGCCGGTCCCGGTGGAACAGGCCCTCCCGGGCCTCCCCGGGCACCAGGACCCCGGTTCCCACAAAGGCGGCCACGAAGGGGGTGGCGGGCTCCTCGTAGATCTCCCTGGGGGTCCCCAGGTGCTCCACCCTTCCCTCCCGCATCACCGCAATACGGTCGGAAAGAGCCAGGGCCTCCTCCTGGTCGTGGGTCACGTACAGGGTGGTGAGGCCTGTTTCCCTCTGCAGGCGCTTAAGCTCCCCCCTCAGTTCCTCCCGGATCTTGGCATCCAGAGCCGAGAGGGGCTCGTCCAAAAGGAGTACCTTGGGCTCCCGGGCCAGGGCCCGGGCCAGGGCCACCCGTTGCTGCTGGCCCCCGGAGAGCTCCTTGGGGTAGCGCCCCTCGAGGCCCACCAGGTGGACCATCTCCAGGAGCATCCCCACCTTGCGGCGCACCTCCCTCTCGGGAAGCCCCTTCAGCCTCAAGGGAAAGGCCACGTTCCCGAATACGGTCATGTTGGGAAAGAGAGCGTAGTTCTGGAACACCATGCCGATGGGCCTCCGCTCGGGGGGAAGGCTGTTGACCCGCTCCCCCCCGATGCGCACCTCCCCGGCATCGGGCGCCTCGAACCCCGCCACCAGGCGCAGGGTGGTGGTCTTGCCGCACCCCGAGGGGCCCAGCAGGGTGAAGAACTCCCCCTCCTTAAGCCCCAGGTCCACCCCGTCCACGGCCACCACCTCGCCGTAGCGCTTTCGCACCCCCAAAAGCTCCACCACCGCACACCACCTTCCCAAGGACTTGTCAGCCCCGCGTCAGGAGCCGGTAGTAGGCCGCCACCAGGGCCAGGGTGAGGAGAAGGAGGAGGTAGCCCATGGCGCTGGCCCCGGAGAGGTCCAGGCCCAAAAAGGCCTTGCGGTAGATGTAGTAGCTCACCAGGTCCGTGGCGGAACCGGGCCCCCCGCGGGTCAGCACGTAGACCAGGTCGTAGGTGCGCACCTCCGCCAGGGTCTGCAGGATGAGAAGGACCACCAGCACGGGACGGAGGAGGGGTAGGGTCACCCGCAAAAAGGCCTGCCAGGGGGTGGCCCCGTCCACGTAGGCGGCCTCCAGGGGCTCCTTGGGCAGGCTCCTCAGGCCCGCCAGGAGCACCAGGGCGGCAAAGGACACCTGCTGCCACACGTCCACCAGGGCCAGGGAAAAGAGGGCGTAGCGGGCATCCCCAAAGAAATCCACCTTCCCGAAGAGGTAGGAGAGAATCCCCAGCTCCGGGTGCAGGATCATCTTCCATATGAGCCCCACCCCCACCGGGGCGATGAGCATGGGCAGGCTCACCACGAAGTAGTGAAACCCCTTCCAGGGCAGGTTCTGCTGCAGGAGCACCGCCAGGATCAGGGCCAGCACCAGGGTGAGGCCCACGGTAACAGCCACGTACAAGGCGGTGAGGCCCAGGGCATGGAGGAAATAGGGGTCGCGGAAGGCCTCCTGGTACCGGGCGGGCCCCACCCAGTCGTAGCTTGGCCTGAGGAAGCTGTAGCCGGTCAGGGAGAGGAAGAGGGCGTACAGAAGGGGGAGGCCCACCACCCCACCCAGGACCGCCAGTCCCGGAAGGGCCAGGAACCAGGCCACCCCCCTCTGCCCCATCTCCCGCCTCCTCAGCGGAGAAGCCCCGCCTTCCGCAAGAGCCCCTCGAGGCCCTTGGCCGCATCCTGTAGGGCCTGCTTAACCGCCTTCTGTCCGGCCGCCGCCAGGCTGATCTCCCGGCCCACCACGTCCTCCATCTCCGCCGTGTAGGCGAAGATGGGCACCTTCTTGGCCTTGGCGATGATGGCCTCCGCCTGGCGGTAGTAGGGGTACTTCCTCAGCACCTCCGGATCCTGGAAGGCATCCTTGCGGGTGGGAGCGTGGCCCATCAGGGCACGCTTCTTGACGATCTCCTTGGACTCCACCCAGGAGATGAACTTCCAGGCCGCTTCCTTGTTGCGGCTGTTTTTGGGGATGGCCCAGCCCCACCCCCCGTTCACCCCTGCTCCTCCGGGCATGGGGGCCAGGGCCACCTTGCCCGCCACCTTGGGGCACTGTTTGGCGTCGTCCAGCTGGGGAAGCATCCACCAGTAGGTGACCATGCTGAAGGCCTGGCCCTGGCACATGACCCGGAAGGTGTCGTCCAGGTTGAAGTTCAGGGCCCCCTTGGGCGCCGCCTCCCGGATGTTCCTCACGTACAGGCTCAGGGCCTTCTCCCCCTGGGGGCTATTCAGGGTCACCCGCCAGTTGCGGTCCACGTAATCCCCCCCGGCGGCGAAGAGGTAGTTGGAGAACTCCATGAAGTTGGGGTCCCCCCGCTGCCCCTGCATGGCGGCCCCGGAAACCCCGGCGTTTTTGGCCATGAAGAGGGAGAGGTCCACGTACTCCTCCAGGGTGCGGGGCAGGGCCAAAGGGCGCTTGTACTGGGCCTGGAAGCGGTCCTTGAGGTCCTTGCGCTCCAGCAGGTCCTTGCGGTAGATGAGCCCCATGGCGTAGTTGTACATGGGGATCATGTAGAGCTTCCCCTGGTAGTACCCCACCAGGTCCAGCATGGAGGGGTAGTAGACGGAGAGGTCGAAGCCCGAGGCCTTCACATAAGGCTCCAGGGGCTCAAGCCACCCGGCGGCGGGAAACTCCCCCGCCCAGAGGAAGTCCACCTCCAGGAAGTCGTAGGCGTTTTCCGGGGCCAGGAACTGGGCCACCAGCTTGTCGTGCATGGCCCCGTACTGGACCTTCTCGAACTCCACCCGGATGCCCGTGGCTCGCTCGAACTCGGGGAGGAGCGCCTCGATGATCCGGGTTTCCGGCACGTCCTCCATCAGGGCCCGAAGCACCACCCCCTGGGCCAGGGAGGCCCCAAGCCCGAGAGCCAACCACACCACCAGCCACCTTTTCATGCCAGCCCACCTCCTTCCTTCACTTCACCGCCCCCAGGGTGAGACCCTCCACCAGATACCGGTCCACCATGCGGGCGAGAAGGGCCACAGGAAGAACGGAAAGCACCACCCCCGCCGCCACCTGGGCGAAGAGCACCCCCCGCTGGGTGACGAAGGTGGACAGGGCCACGGGTACCGTCTGGGTGTCCCGGCCCGAAAGGAGTAGGGCGAAGAGGAACTCGTTCCACGAGAGCAAGAAGCCCAGGATGCCGGCGGCAAAGAGCCCGGGGGTGGCCAAGGGCAGCACCACGCGGAAGAACACCTGGAAGGGCGTGGCCCCATCCACGTAGGCCGCCTCCTCCAGCTCCCGGGGAAGGTTCTGGAAAAACCCCAGGAGCAACCAGGCCATGAAGGGAAGGGCGAAGGCCAGGTAGGAGAGCACCAGGGCCCAAAGGGTCCCCGACAGGCCGAAGAGGCGCATGAGGGCGAAGAGGGGCAGGGCCAGGACGATGGGGGGGAGCATCTGGGTGGCCAGCACGGCGAAGCGCAGCCCGTGCCCTCCCACCCGGTAGCGGGCCAGGGCATACCCCAGGCCCGCCGCCAGGGGCAGGCCTAGGAGCACCACGGAGATGGCCACCAGGAAGCTGTTGCGAAAGGCCTTTCCAAAAGGCCCCTCGAGGACATTCCGGAAGTTCTCCAGGGTCCAGGGTCCGAAGGCGGGGGGCAGGGCGTAGGCCAGCCCCTCGGGGAGGAGGGCGCTCCGCAGGGTCCAGAGCAGGGGCAGGAGGAAGAGCAGGCTGAAAAGCCACAGGGCCCCGTGGGCCAGCCACCTCATCCCCCTAGAAGATCCAGGCACCGCCGTTCACCTCCACCGCTTCCCCGGTGATGAAGTCCGAGTCCGGACCCGCCAGGAAGCTCACCACTTTGGCCACGTCCTCGGGCAGCTCCAGCCGGCCCAAGGGGGTCTGGCGGATGTACTCCTGGACCACCTCCTCCGGGGAGATGCCGCGAAGCTGGCTTTCCCAGAGAACCTCCCTCTCCTGCATGGAGGTGCGCACAAACCCCGGGTTGACGGCGTTCACCGTGATCCGGTAGGGGGCGAGCTCCTTGGCCACCGCCTGCACCAGGCCCAAGACGGCGAACTTGCTGGCGGTGTAGTGGGCCAGGAGGGGGGCCGCCTGCCGGGCGGCCATGGAGGCGGTGGCGATGATCTTTCCCCTAAGCTCCCGTCCCGGCATCAAGGGTTGGTGCCCCATGGCCCGGGCAAAGGTCTGCAGGGTGAGGAAGGTGCCCTTGGCGTTCACGGTGAGGTTGAAGTCCCACTCCTCCTCCGTCAGGTCCAGAAAGCGGTTCATGGTGGACACCCCGGCGTTGGCCACCAGGACGTCCAGCCGGCCGTCCTCCCGGAACACCCTGTCCCGGGCGGCCTCCAGGTCCTTCCTCGAGGTCACGTCCAGGGGCAGATAGGGCATCCCCAAGGCCTCCCCCACCGCCTTGGCCCGTTCCCCATCCAGGTCCGTGACCCACACCTTGAAGCCATCCCGGGCCAGCCGCTTGGCGATGGCCTTGCCGATGCCGGTACCCGCACCCGTCACCAGGGCGTTAGGCATACTTACCTCCCAGGCGCGGGTAGAGGTCCTTGAGGCGGCCGTAGAGTTCCCGGTAGACCTCGTAAAGTTCCCGGTAAACAGGGACCCACTCCCCCACGGGCTCCGTCACCTCCTCTACCCTGCGCCTTATATCCCCGTACCCCCAAAGCCCTACGGCCACCCCCGCCAGGAAGGCGGTGCCGAAGGCGCTACCCAGGTTCGCTTCAGAAAGCCTCTCCAGGGGCCTTTCCAGGACGCTGGCCAGGATCCTCCGCCAAAGCCGGCTCCTGGCACCCCCGTCCATGACGAAAAGGCGCTCCACCCGGTGCCCCCTGGCCTCGAGGACCTCCACATGGTGGCGGAAGGCGTAGGCCACCGCCTCCAACAGGGCCCGCCAGAGATGGGCGGGGGTGTGGGTGAGGGTGAGGCCCACCACGGTGCCCCGGGCCTCGGGGTCGTGGATGGGGGTCTTCTCCCCCAGGAAGTAGGGCAGGACCACCAGGCCCTGGGCCCCCGCGGGCACGGCCTCCGCCTCCTGGTCCAGCTGGCCAAACCCCACCCCGGGCCGGAACCCATCCCGGAACCAGCGCAGGAGGCTCCCCGTGGTGGCCATGCACCCATTGATCACGAAAAGCCCCGGGATGTCGTGGAAGTCGATGAAGAGCTCGGGCACGGGGGCGAACCGGTCCACCGCATAGAGGAAGTCCCCCGCCCCTCCCAGCTTGACCACCGCCTCCCCTTCCTCCTTGAGGCCGGAGGCCAGGGCGGCGGCGATGTGGTCGGCGCTCCCGGCGATGACGGGAAGGCCATGGGGAAGGCCCACCTCCTGGGCCACCTGGGCATCCACCTCCCCCACCACCTCCCAGGGCCGCCGCACGGGGCCCAAAAGAGACGCCTCCAAGCCGATGTACTCCAGCACCTCCCCAAGCCAGGCCTCGCTGGAGGGGTTCCAAAGCCCCGACTCCAGGGCCCAGTTGGCCTCCTGGTACCGGGCCCCCGTGAGCCGGAAGGCCATGTGCTCGTAGGACCCCGAGATCCAGGCCACCCCTGCCCAGGCCTCGGGCTCCCGCCTTCTGAGCCAGAGGAGCTTCGGGGCCAGGACCTGCTGGTTCCAGGTGGCCCCGGTGCGGGCGAAGAGCCAATCGTCGCCGAAGCGCTCCCTAAGCTCCCGGATCTCCTCCACGGCCCGGGCGTCGTTCTGCTGGATGGAGGGCCTCAGGGGACGTCCCCGGGCATCGTGGAGCACCAGGGCCGGCACCATGCCGGACATGCCCAGGGCCTTTAAGCCCCGGGGATCCCGGCCCTGGAGCACCTGGCGGACCGTGGCCTTAAGGCCCTGCCACCAGCTCTCCGGGTCCTCCTCGGCGAAGCCGGGATGGGGGGAGTGGAGGGCGTGGGGGTGTTCCGCCTCCGCCAGCACCTCCCCCTCCCCCGACAGGAGGACCGCTTTCACCGAGGTCGTCCCCACATCCACCCCGAGGATCATCACCGCCCCCTTGCCCCCCGCACGATCTCCATGAACTCCCGGGCCCGCTTGGGGTCCACGGGGTTCCAGGTGATCCCCTCCTCCTTGAGGGCCGTGCCCACGATGACCCCATCCGCCACCCTAAGGATCTCCTCCACGGTCTCGTGCCGGACGCCGGTGTTGGCCAGCACCGGCACCTGGGGCAAGGCTTCCTTCACCGCCCGCAGATGCTCCAGGTTCACCCCCTCCCCGGTCATGGGGCCGGAAACCAGGATGGCATCCGCCAGGCTGGAAAACACCGCGCTTTTAGCCCTTTCCACCAGCGAGCGGGAGTCCAGGGGAGAGGCGAACTCAGCGGAAACGTTGTACAGGAGGAAGAGGTCATCCCGCCCGAGCCGCCTCTGGTAGCGCAGGGCCTCCGCTGCCCTTCCCTGCCAGAGGCCCATGTCCGATCCGTAGAGGCCGGTGAAGATCTCCCGTACGAAGCGAGCCCCCGTGGCGGCCGCCAAGGCCATGGTGGCCATGGGGTCCCAGAGCACGTCCACCCCGAAGGGCACCCGGATCTCCTGCTTCAGGCGGCCGATCACGTAGGCCATGGTGGCGGTGCTGGCGGGGTCCACCTGGAGCTCGTAGGGCCGGTCGTTCTCGTTCCCGAACATCACCGCATCCACCCCGGCCTGTTGCAGGGCCAGGAGGTCCTGCCGCGCCGCGCTCACGATCCCCTCCAGGTCCCCGTCGTAAAGGGGAGTGCCCGGAAGGGCCTTGAGGTGCACCATGGCGATGACCGGCTTGTGTCCGAAAAGGGCTTCAAAGCGTTTCACGTACCACCTCCACCGGCACCAGGGCCTCGAGGGTAGGGTCCTCGAGGTCCGTGATCACGAGATGCAGGGCGTTCAGAGGGGCCACGAAGGCGGGGGCCCTTTTCCCCCACTTGCTGCGGTCCGCCAGGAGGACGGTGCGCTGGCTCACCGCCATGGCCTTCCTCTTCACCGCCGCCTCCTCGAAGGTGTGGTTGGTTATGCCCTCGGGATTGAAGGCATCGGCCCCCAGGAAGAAGATGTCCGCCCGCACCTGGCCCAGAAGCTCCTCGGTCCAGGAACCCACCAGGCTGTAGAACCCATTCCGAACCCTTCCGCCCGGGAGCAGGACCTCAGTCTCCCCCTGGGCCAGGGCCTGGGCCAGGGCCACGTCCAGGGCTACAACCCGTAGGGCCCTGCCCGCCAGCAGGCGGGCCAGGGCCAGGGTGGTGGTGCCGGAGTCCAAAATCACCGTGGCCCCATCCGGGACCATGCTGCTCGCCCTGCGGGCAATGGCCTCCTTCTGGCTGGGATTCTGGGTGAGCTTCACGGCGTAGGGGGGCTCCGCCTCGGGGAGAAAGGCCCCGCCGTGGTCCCGCTGCAGGAGGCCCTGCCTGGCCAAGGCGGCCAGATCCCGCCTTACCGTGGCCTCGGAAACCCCCAGGTGCCGGGCCAGGTCCTTGGTGCTCAAACCCCCGTGCTGGCGGAGGAGCTCAAGCAGATTTTGCCGTCTCAAGCTGGCTAGGGGCATCGTTTGCGCGATTTTAAGCGAACCTGCGCGATTATGTCAAGACCTGCCCCGGAGGTTCCCGAAGAACCCCGGGGAGAAACGAGACGAGCTCTCGGGACGCCCGGCTTTTTCCCGAGGCACCCCTAGGTTCGTGTGGAAACCCTAGCCCACCAAGAAAAGGATGGGTGGGGGTTAGGGCCCGCTCCCCTTCCCAAGGGCTTCCCGGTGAATCCGCGTGGCGCCCACCAGGGCGAGGCCTTGAAGCAAGGCCAGCCCCAGAAGCGGGAGGGGGTACCCCACCCGCTCCACGGCCAGGCCAAAGGAGGTCTGAATGGCAAAAATGCCCAAAACCCCCGTGACGTTGACCAGGGCCATGGCACGGCCAGCGGAATCCGCAGCCAGGGAGGCCGTTTGCGCAAGGACCATGGCGTTGAAACCACCCCCCAGGCCCACCAGGGCGTAGGCCAGGGGCAAGGGAGCGCCCAACGCCCAAAGCACCAGGCCCAGGCCGAATAGAGCCACCCCTATTCCCAGGGAGCGCCCAGTACCCAGTGTGCCAGCCAGCACCCCGGCCAGCACCCCTCCGCCAATGGAGGCGGCGTTTAGGACCAGAAGCCACCGACCTACCCAGGGACCCTCGAGGCCCATCTCGTAGGCATAGGCTCCGGCCCACAGGCTCTGCACGGCAAAAAAGCCGCCGATGTAGGCGAAGGCCACCAGGCCCATGGAGGCCACAACCCTGTTTCCCCGCAAGCTGCCCGCACCTCTCCCCAAGGAACCCTCCCCTTGGAAAGCGCGGGAAGCCGTACCCGACGGGCCGCCTCGAGGGCCCCTCCCCAAGCGGTCCTCTCCTGCCAACGGGTCCCGCGGGGCTACCCCCAGGCCCAGAAGGGCCAGGGCCATGGCCAGTAGGGCCAGCAGCAAAAAGGCTCCCCGCCAGCCCAGGTTCTCGCCGGCGTAGGCCAACGGGCTCGTGGCCAGCAACCCACCCAGGCCCCCCAGGGCCACGGTAAACCCGCTCATGGCCCCCATGCGCTGGGGGCTGTGGAGCTGGTACGCCCGGATGGCCCCCACCAGGGCCAGGGCCACACCGGCCCCCATCAGGCCCCGCCCCACCAGCAACAGGGTGAAGCCCCTTCCCAGGGCAAAAAGGAGGGAACCAAGGCCTGCAACAAGGAGAAGGGGGAAAAGCACCCGGCGCGGGCCGTACCGGTCCAGGAGGCCTCCTAGGGGGAGCTGGCCCAGGGCGAAGGCCAGGTAGAAGGAAGCGGTCAGGCCTCCCAGGGCCGCCGGGGAGAGCCCAAGGTCCCGGGCCAGGGGATCCGCCAGCACGGCGTTGGCGGAGCGCAACAGGTAGGAGAGGGCGTAGCCCAGGGCGTAGGGCAAGAGCCTCGCGCCTAGCTGCCCCACAGCACCCGCCGCAAGAAGGGCCAGTAGGCCAGAAGGAGGAGGCCCACCGCCGAGGCCAGGACGAAAGGCCAGATCTCCCGCCAGATCTTCTCGATGGGCAGTCCGCTAATCCGGGCGCTCACGAAGAGGTTCACCGCCACCGGTGGGGTGATCTGCCCGATGGCCATGTTCACGGTCATGACGATGCCCATCCACACCGGATCCCAACCCATGTGGAGCATGACCGGAAGCAGGATGGGCAGGGTCAGGTAGTAGATGCTCACGGCATCCAAAAGCATCCCCAGCACCAGCCAGAAGAGGTTGAGGACGAGCATCAGGGCCAGGGGATTCCCGGCCCACTCCAGAAGGACCTGGGAAGCCCTTCCCACCAGGCCCACGGTGTCCGCAGCCCAGGCGAAGATCCCCGCCCAGGCCACGATGGCCATGACCACGGCGCTGGATACTCCTGCCTCCACCAGGAGAGGAACGAGATGGGCGGGGCGCAGGGTCCGGTAGACGAAGAAGCCCACAAATAGCCCCCAAAACACCCCCACGGCGGCCGCCTCCGTGGGGGTGAAGACCCCACCGTAGATGCCCCCCAGGATGACCAGTGGGGTCAGGAGCCCGGGCACCGCCTCGAGGAAGAGGCGGAACCGGGGCACCTCCACCTTCACCGCTTCTCCCCAGCCCCGGGCCCGGACCACCAGGACCGCAGCCAGACCCAGGAGCCCCCCTATGAGGATTCCCGGAAGGATCCCCGCCCAAAACTGCTGGGCCACCGAGGTGCTGGCCAGGGTGGCGTAGACGATCAGGGCGATGGAAGGAGGGATGATGATGGAGAGCTCCGCCGAGGCGGCCACCAAGCCAGCGGCGAACCCCGGGGCATACCCTTGGCGCACCATCATGGGGATGAGAATCCCACCCAAAGCGGCCACGGTGGCGGGGCCCGAACCGGACACGGCACCCCAGAACATCCCGGCCAGAACCGTGGTTATCGCCGCCCCCGCCCGCCATCCCCCCATGAGGGCCAGCAGAAGGCGCACGATCCTCTCGGCGATGCCGGCCCGGTCCATCACCGCTCCAGCCAGGATGAAGAAGGGGATGGCCAGCAGGGGAAACTTGGCAATGCCCGCCTGGAAGTTGAAGGAAACCACCTGAAGCCCAAGCCCCCCGGCAGCAATCACGCAAACGGCGCTGGCCCCCAGGGCAGCGGCCACGGGGACGCGCAAGAGGAGAAGGGCAAGAAAGAGCCCTATGAGGAGGATCCCGAGCCCCATCCGCCTACCCCCGAAGGCTCCGCCACACCCCCTCTAAGGCGCGAAAGGCCACCCAGAGGGCCAGGAAGGGGGTGGGCAGGGTGTAGACCGCATTGGGCAGGCCCAGGGAGGGGGAGGTGGTCCTGAGGAGGAGGTCGTCCTGGGCCTGCCTCCAGGCCAAAAGGGCCAAGAGCAGGAAGAGGAGCGCAAACACGGCAAAGCCCAGGGCGACGAAACCCCGGCGCCAGGGCGCAGGGAGAACCTCCGTGAGGGCCACAAAGCGGATGTGGGCACCCTCCTGGCCCTCCCGCAAACCGATGGCCACGCCCAGCAGGGTGGCCCAGACAAAGGCGTTCACCAGGAGTTCCTCCGTGAAGGCCAGGGGATAGCGCAGGAAGTAGCGGGTAAGCACGTTGGCGAAGGCCAAGGTGGCCATGCCGCCCAGGAGCAGGGCCAAGAGGGTTTCCTCTACCTTGCGCAGCATCACTTGGCCCGCTTCTTATCCGCCTCCGCCTGGACGATCAGGGTCCCCCCAATCTCCCCCATCCACCGCTGGACCACGCCCGACACCCGCTCCCGGAAGCGGCCGATCTCCAGGGGCGTCAGGACCGTGACCTGCACGCCCTGGGACCGGAGATAGGCCAGCGGATCGGTGATCTCCACCTTCACCCCCAGGGAGGAAAGGTAGCGGAGGGCGGTGCCGTCGTCCATTCCCGCGCGGGCCAGGGCCTTCTGGTAACGGGCCGCCTCGAGGGCAGCCTCCTGGATGGCCTTCTGCACATCGCTGGGGAAGGTGCGCCAGGTCTGGGCGCTGGCGGCGAAGATCAGGGGATCGATCACGTAGTTCCACACCGTGAGGTAGCGCTGCCCAAGCTCCCAGAGCTTGTAGGGAATGATCACCCCCACGATGGGGTTCTCCTGGCCCTCGATGACCCCTTGCTGCAGGGCGGTCAGCACCTCCGCCCAGCTCATGGAGGTGGGGTTAGCCCCAAGGGCACGGAAGGTATCGATGAAGATGGGGGCCCCCACCACCCGGATCTTCAGCCCCTGGAGGTCCTCCGGGGTGCGGACGGGCCGCTTGGAATTGGTGAGCTGCCGGTATCCGTTCTCCCCCCAGGCAAGGGGCTCGGCGCCAAGCTGCCGGAGCCTTTGGAAGATGGCCTTGCCCGCCTGGCCCTCCTCCACCGCGTCCAGCTCCTTGTAGCTGGGGAAGAAGAAGGGCAGGTTGAAGAGGTTCAGCTCCTTCACCTGGGGCGACCAGTTGATGGTGGAGCCGATGGCGAAATCCGCCACGCCGGTGCGCAGAAGCTGGAACTCGTTGGTCTGCTGTCCGGCAAAGAGCTGGCCCGAGAAGTAGACCTTGATGTTGACCCGGCCCCCCGTCTTTTCCTTGACCAGATCGGCGAACCTCTGGGCCCCCATGCCCCAGGCGGTGTTGGGAGCCACCACCACGGAGAGCTTGTACTCGCTCTTGAACTGGGCGAAAGCAAGTCCCAAGAGCACCAGGATGCCGGTCAGGATCCTCTTCATCTCACACCTCCTCGTAGTACCCCAGAATTGCGCCCACGGGGTAGGTTCTGCCTACCTCCGCCAAGGCCTCCCTCAAGACGCCATCCGCCTCCGCCTCCACCTCCACCAGGGCCTTGTCGCTTTCCACCTGAAAGAGGGGTTCCCCACGGCGAAACCGCTCACCCACCTCCTTGAGGAAACCCTGGAAGGTTCCCTCCTGCATGGTGAGGCCGAGCTGGGGCATCAGGATGGGTTTTAGCGCCACTCCAACACCTCCTTTGCCGCTTTGAGGATGTCCTCCACCTGGGGAAGAACCCGGCGCTCCAACGGAGGGCTGAAGGGAATGGGCACATGGGCTGCCCCCACCCGCCCCACGGGGGCCTTGAGCTTTCCCCAAAGCCTTTCCTCCAAGGTGGCGGCGATCTCGGCACCCGGACCCAGGAAGCGCCACCCCTCATGGGCCACCACCGCCCTGCCCGTCCTTTCCACGGAGGCCAGCAGGGTATCCCAGTCCAGGGGATAGAGGGTCTTAAGGTCCACCACCTCCGCTTGCACGCCCTCCCCGGCCAGGAGTTCGGCAGCCTCCAGGGCCTTGTGCAGGGTCAGGGAGTAGCTGATGAGGGTGAGGTCCCTCCCCGGGCGGACCACCTCCGCCCGGCCCAAGGGGACCAGGTACTCCTCCTCGGGGACGGGTCCTTTTCGCGGATAAAGGGCCTTGTGCTCAAGATAGAGCACGGGGTCCTCAGACCGAATGGCGCTTTTTAATAGGCCCTTGGCATCCTTGGGGGTAGCGGGGGCCACCACCTGGAAGCCCGGCAGATGGAGGAAAAGGGCCTCGAGGCTCTTGGAATGATGGGCCCCAGCGGAACGGATGGCCCCATCCGGGGCACGGATCACCAGGGGAACCCGGAGCTTGCCCCCGGACATGTAGCGGATGCTGGCCGCCTGGTTGGCCAGCTCATCCATGGCCAGGAGGAGGAAGTCTGCGAAGTGGATGTCCAAGACGGGCCGGGCACCCACCAGCGCCGCCCCCAGGGCCGCCCCCACCAGGGTGGGCTCGCTGATCGGGGTATCCCGAACCCTTTCCAGGCCGAACCGCTCCGGCAACCCCTTGAACTGCCCGAAAATGCCCCCCTGCTTGGCGATGTCTTCCCCCATGAGAAAGACCCGGGGATCCCGGGCCATCTCCTCCTCCATGGCCTCCCGGGTGGCCTCGGCAAAGGTGATTTCCCTCATCCCTCCCCCCACGGGTAGTCGCTCACCGGCTCGGCGAATAGGTCTGTCAGGGCTTCCTCCGGATCTGGCCATGAGCTGCGCTCCGCAAAGGCGACCGCCTCTTCCAGAAGCTCCTCCTCTTCCCTTTCCAGGTCCTCCAGTTCTTTCTGGGCAACGCCTGAGGCCAGGAGCTTACCCCGGGCGATGGCCAAGGGGTCCCTTCTTCGGGCTTCCTCCACCTCCTGGCGGCTCCGGTACCGCTCGGGATCGCCCACATAATGCCCCTTGAAGCGATAGGTATGCACCTCCAGGAAGGCTGGCCCCCGGCCCATGCGAATGCCGGAGAGGAGTTCGGCCGTAGCCCCATAGACCTCCTCCACGTCGGTACCATCCGCTTCCAGATACGGCACCCCGTAGGCGGCGACCAAGGAGGGAACACGGAAGGCATGGCTCTCCGCAAATTCGGTGGTGGAAGCATACCGGTTGTTTTCCAGAACAAAGAGCACGGGAAGCTTCCACAGGGCCGCCAGGTTCAGTCCCTCGTGGAGCACCCCGCGGCCCAAGGCCCCATCCCCGAAGAAGCAGAAGACCACCCCCTCCCGCCCCAAAACCCGGAGCCCCAGCCCGGCACCCACGGCGATGGGGATACCGCCAGCCACGATGCCGTTGGCCCCCAGCATCCCGCGGTCAGCGTCAAAGAGGTGCATGCTCCCCCCCTTTCCCCGGCAGATCCCCGTCTTACGGCCGAAGAGCTCCGCCATCATGGCCCTCGGTTCGACCCCCACCGCCAGGGCGTGGCCGTGGCCCCGGTGCGTGCTGGTGAGGTAGTCCCCCGGACGGTAGTGGGCCAAGACTCCAGCCGCCACGGCTTCCTGCCCGATGTAGAGGTGGACGAAGCCAGGGATCTTTCCCGCAAGAAAGAGTCGCTCCACCCGCTCCTCGAAGCGGCGGATCCGGTACATGAGCCGGTAGAGGTCAAGGAGCCCCATGGACCTCCTCCCCTGTCACCATTTGCCTGAGATCCTCCCGGCCCGTCCACAGGGCGGTGAGCTTGTCCACGCCGTACGCAAGGGTCATCTCCGCCAGCACCACGTCGTGGCGCACGTACTCCTCCGCCACCAGGACCAGTGCCGGGTCCCTGGTCCGCACCGCCCAGCTCTCCCCTTCCCCAACCAGGTTTCCCACCACCACTTCCTCGTGATCCCGCACCACGACAAAAAGCCGAGCCCGAAGCCTTCCCTCCACCACCCTGGGATCAACGAAGTGGTGGTAGTAGATCTTCCCCAGTTCGGGATCAGCCCGGTTTCCGAAAAGGACAAGGCGGATCCGCACACCACGCCTTCGTGCCTCCAACAGGGCATCCTGAAGAATGTCCAGCTGTTCCTGCCACAGGGAAAGGGTGAGGGCCCGGTAAGCCTGTTCCACCAGGGTCTGGGCCTCGGCCACGGTTCTTTCAGGGCCTCGCACGCGCCAGATGGCCTCGGCGGGACGCTCCGGCCCTATGCGGCTCAGGCTCTCCCTGGCGCGGGCTATCTTCCGCACCAGATCCCTTTCATACCGGGAGAGAAGCTCTTCAGGAGGAACGGCTCCGTAAAAAACCCCTTCCTTATCCTCTGTCCGGTACGCAGCTCCTCGGGCCACCAGGCGCTCCAGGGCCTGGTAGACCATCGAGCGGGGTACCCCACTTTCCTTTGCAACTTCGTACCCTTTCTGCCGCCCGCCCCGAAGGAGGGCAAGATAAGCCTTGGCTTCATACTGGCTGAAGCCTAGGGCTTGCAAATCCGCAATGGCAGGGGTAGCCGTGTCGGTCATGGGCGTAGTTAGTTTCCTAACCTCGTTTTGCCCAGTGTATCCTGCCGCACCATGCATGTCAAGATCGGCTGGCGTGCCTGCCATATCGGCCAGTAGACGTCGATAGAGACGAAAGGGGAATAACAACCTGAGGGCGTGAGCGATCGACATCGCCGCCGAAGGGCCGCGATGGGTTTCGCCTCCTGCACTCGAGAATTCACCGGCGCATACGCTCCGCCAGCTCCTCGCATCGGGAAAGAGAGGGTTCGCGTCCACCGGCCACCCGAAAACGGTCAATACCGGGATGGGATCACCGACCGTCTACCTTTCCCTTTCCCCCGGCAACGTCGAATTCGGCGAGTAAGGCCCGGGCCCAGTATCGGGTATAAAGGGGGGCGCTCCCGGTCATGCAAAGGTTCCTAAGTATGGGCTTGGGTAAAACGGCGTGACGACGTTCAAAAACTTACCGCGAGGTGACGATGGTCCACCTTGCTCCCTATGCCAAAAACCGTCCGCCACCCTAAGCGACCTCATAGTGCCACTTAGTGGTTCCCGAAGCTTAGTTGGGCTTGCACCTCCATACTCTCTACCCCCTCTTCCATCTTCCATGTGAGGCTCTACAAGCCTCCGCTTTGGCACTTCCTTCTGGGGTTAAGCCCACCCCACCCTCGGCTCAAAGCCTCCCTCTGGCCCATACCCGAGGGGTGTGGGCTAGGAAGGCTCGCTTGCCCTTCTCGAGAGGAGCCATGGGGACTCCATTCGCGAAAGATTTTTCACGAACACAGAGCCGGGGTCTAACCCGAGCATCCCCTTTCCCGCCCCCCTTGCCCCCCAGCCACCCCATGACAAGGCCTAACTAAGGAAGATCCTTGCCTGAGCCCCCAGCCTGGTCCTTCCAAAGTGGGGGTGGTATAACCCCCTTGCGTGGTGGCTGCCAAGGGTGCTCTTAACTTTCGCAAGCCCGGCAGGAAAGCAGCAGGTCCCGGCTGTAAGCTTGGGCCGCACTGGCGCTGAACTGGTAGTAAAGGGCCTTGAGCCCGCCCCTCCAGGCGTGCAGATATAGCTCGTTCACGTCCTTGGGTGGAGCCTCGGGGTGGATGACCAGGTTGAGGGACTGACCCTGGTCGATGTACTTCTGTCGGGCGATGGCCAGGTTGACCAGGGTCTTTTGGGAAATCTCGGAAAAGGTCTTGAACACATCCTTTTCCTCACCGGAAAGGAAGTCTAGGTGCTGCACGGAGCCGTTATGCTCCAGGATGCTCCGCCACACTTTTTCCTCGTTCTTTCCCTTTGCTTGGAGAAGCTCCTCCAAAAAGGGATTCTTGAAGGCGATTCGGGCCTTTTGCAGGTCCTTGAGGTAGTAGTTGCTGGTGTAGGGCTCGATGGAGGGGGAAACCTGCCCCAGGATGAAGGAGCTGCTCTTGGTGGGGGCGATGGCCAGGAGGGTGGCGTTCCGCCTTTCCATTAGGTCGGCCAGTTCGTCCTCCGGATGGCGCTTCCTAAGCCAGCGGCTCGCCTCCTCCGCCTTTTCCCGGATGGTCTTGAAGATGAGGTTGTTAAGGAAAAGGGCCTCCGCACTCTCCAGGGGAATCCCCTTGGACTGGAGGTAGCTGTGCCAGCCCAAAACCCCGATCCCGATGGCCCGGTACCGCTTGGCGAAGCGCACCGCCCGCTCCATGTAGGGGATGTCCTCCGCCTTCTCAATGAAGTCGTCCAGCACGGAGTCCAGGAAGATGGTGAGGGTTTCCACGGCGTCCGTGTCCTTCCACTCGTCGAAGTGGAGGAGGTTTAGGGAGGAGAGGCAGCACACGAAGCTTTCCTCGGGGCTCGAGGGGAGCATGATCTCGGTGCAGAGGTTGCTGGCATGAATCGTCTTCCCCAGCTTCTTGAAGACCTCCGGGGCCTGGCAGTTGGCGTTGTCCCAGAAGAAGATGTAGGGGATCCCCACCTCGGCGCGGCTTTTGAGTACCTTAGCCCACCTTTCCCGTTTCTCCCTGTCCCCGGCGATGGCCTCCTCCAGCCAGGCATCCCCCACGGAAACCCCCCAGAAGAGGGACTGGATCTCCCCTCCTTCCCGCTGGATCTTGAGCCACTCCTCGAGGTCCGGGTGCTCGATAGGGAGGTAGGCGGCGCACTGCCCCCGCCGGGTGGAACCCTGGTTGAACACCTCGATCACCCGGTCGAAGAGGGAGGCGAAGGCGTAGGAACCATTGCTTTCCCCGTTGTCCCGGATGGGGGCTCCCCTGGGGCGAAGGGCCCCCAGGTAAACCGAGGTGCCCCCACCCTGTTTGCTCATCATGCCGATCTCCGCCACCGCCCTCAGGATGGAGGCGGTGTCGTCTTCCACGTAGGTGCCGTAGCAGGAGATGGGGAGACCCCGCTTGAGGCCGTAGTTGGCCCAGATGGGGGTGGCGAGGGAGTACCAGCCCCGGGCCACGTACTCCTGGAACTTGCGGGAGAAGCCCTCGATGCGGGTCAGGGCCTCTGCCCGGTCGGCGATTTCCTTCACCCTCTCCTCCACCGTCACCCCAGGGAGAAGGTAGCCCCGGCTCATGTAGAGCCTCGTCCACTCGTTGGCCCAGTACCAGGGCCGGTATTCCCGCTTGGTCTTGGTCATCCTTCCCTCCTAGAAAAGGCTTTCCGGGTCGTAGCTCTGCACCCTGCGGGCGTAGGCCACGCTCCTCTTGTTGAAGAAGTCCACTTCCTTGTCCGCCAAAAGCTCCAGGTCAAACCACTCCGTATCCCTTAGGCACTCCTTCCGCACGGGGAAGGGCGCGGGCAGGCCGTGGAGGGCAAGAACCTGGTTGTACCGCCACTTAAGGAACTCCAGGACCTCCTCTCCCCTCACCGCCTCGGTGTCCCCCCGGGCGAAGATCCACTCCAAAAGGGCCTCCTCCGTGCGAAAGAAGGCCTCTACCCTATCCAGGGCCTCCTTGGTAAAGGAGGGCCCGAAGAGGTCCGGCCGCTCTTCCCTAAGGATCCTGAGGAGCTCTACCCCAAAGAGGCCGTGCAGGTTTTCCTCCTTACTGGTGGCCTCGATGGCGTTGGAGATCCCCTTGAAGCGCCCAAGGCGCTTGTTCAGGGCCATAAGCACGTAGAACTGGGAGAAAAGGGAGGCGTGTTCGGTGAAGGCGGAAAAGAGAAGGAGGGCGAGGGCGTGTCCCCTCAGGTCGCCTCGGAAGGCGGACCCCAGGACCTCGGTTAAGTGGCGGTGCCGTTCCCTTAAGGCGGTCTCCTCCTCCAAGGCCTGGGCAAAGCGGTCCTCGAGGGCCAGGAGATCCAAAAGGTGGGCGTAGGCATTGGCGTGACGCACCTCGCTCTCGGCGAAGGTCATGCCCACCTCGGCCACCTCCGGCTTGGGGAAGACCTCGTAGGTTCGGGCCCAGTAGAGCTTCACGGAAAGCTCCACCTGGGAGATGGCAAGAAGGGAGCGCTCCACCAACGAGCGCACCTCAGGACCCGCCAGGGCGTAGTCCTGGACGTCTGCCGCATAGCTGAACTCCGTGTGGAGCCAGTAGCTGTGCCGGATGGCGTCCCGGTAGGCTAAAAGCCTCGGATACTCGTAGGGACGGTAGTGGGGCCTAGGATCCGTGAGCATGGCTCCCTCCAAAGGCCTTCCGAAGCCTCTTGGCTGCCTCCACCATGTTCTTGAGGTTGGCCAGGGCCTCCTCGGGCTTCCGGGTCTTAAGGCCACAGTCCGGGTTCACCCATAGCCTTTCCGCAGGCAGGTACCGGAGGTAGGCTTGAAGGCGGGTAAGGATTTCCTCCGTCGGAACCTCCAGGGGGGAGTGGACGTCAAAGGCTCCGGGGCCCAGGCCTAGGGAAAGCCCTGTGAGGGTTTGGAGAAAGCTGGGGTCTTGCCTTGCTCCCTCAAGGCTTGCCACATCCGGGTCCATGACCTCCAGGAAGGGGCGCAAGGCGGCGTAATCGGAGTGGCAGAGGTGGAGGTGCACCTGGACCTCCGGCGGAAGCTCCCCCACTACCCGCAGGAAGGCCTCCCCCACCAGGGCCAAATACCCAGGGCGCTCCTTTGCCTTCAAAGGGAGCTTCTCCAGAAGCGCCGGCTCGTCCACCTGCACCACCCGGATTCCGTGGGAAGCCACTTCCTTTACCTCCTCCCGCAGGGCCTCCGCCAGGGCGATTACCGCTTCTTTGAACTCCACCCCCTGGGGTAGGTAGCTCCAGGCAGCCAGGGTGATGGGTCCCGTAAGGATGGCCTTTACTGGCTTAGGGGTGAGGCTTTGGGCGAACAGGGTTTCCCTAAGGACCAAAGGCTCCCTCCGGCGGGGCGGGGCGAAGAGGATGGGTGGGCGCCAGACGCGGCTCCCGTAGGAGAGGACGAAACCCTTCTGGGTGGGATAGAAGCCCTCTAAACGCTCCGCGAAAAACTCCACCATATCGCTGCGCTCGGGCTCTCCGTGGACCAAAACGTCCAGGCCCAGTTGCTCTTGGAGGCGGATGTTTGCCCGGATGGCTTCCTGGATGTGCAGCCAGTAAGCCGTCTGGTCAAGAGCCCTGGAGCGCAATCTTTTCCGGAAGTCGCGAAGCCCCTTGGTTTGGGGGAAGCTTCCTATGGTGGTGGTGGGGAAAGGGGGAAGGGCCAGGTTCTGCTGGGCTTTGGAGCGCTCTTCCCTGGGTGGCCTCGAGGCCGGCACTGGGGAGGGGCGGAAGTCCCAAGGCGGGGGTGGGGTGTACCAGGCCCGGGCTTGTGCGAAGGCAGTTTCCTCCTCAGGCGAGGGCGGCGATTCCTGGGAGGTGGTCCACGTTAAGAGGATGGCCTTCAGCAGGGCAAGCTCCTTAAGCCGCTCTCGGGCAAAGGCCAACCGGCCTGCCAAGGCTCCGGGCAAAGGTTCCGCTACTTCCCACGGCAGGTGGTACAAGGGTGCTTTGGGAGCCACCCACACCTCCTGCCCGGTCTCTGCCAGAGGCGATAGAACCTTCCCAAGGGCAAGGAGGTTGGTGCGCCACACCCCAAGACCCTCCACCACCTCCACCACCAGGGCTGTGCCCTTGGGTACTTGGGGTAAGGAGATCCCTGGGGCCAGGATTACCCCCAAACCGCGAAGGGGAAGGGTGGCCAGGGCCTCAACCACCCTTGGAGCGGGGGGTAGGTAGTAGGGCAGGAGGACCAAGGAAACCTCCTGCGCTAAGGTACCGTAGAAGGCCAGAAGGTGGGGGAGGTTCTCCTCTGCCCCATCCAACCCCAAGGCGGGTTCTTGGAGGAGCACGGTTCTTCCCCTAACCGGCTGGACCAGCTCCACGTAAGCTTCCGTCAGGGCTTCCAGGTGTACTCCCAGGTGATCCGGGGGGTTTTGCGCCATGCGCAGAAGGGTGTAGGGTCCGAGCAGGGTCGGGAGCCCCTCCTTCAAAGCCTGGTTCCGGCCTACGGGATAGGGTAGGCCCCAGCCCGGCTGGGGGGTATACCGGGGCCTTTCTGGCAAGCGTGGAACCAAGTAGTGGTAGTTGGTGCCGAACCACTTTCGGAGGGGCAGAGCTTCCTTGCCCCGGGCCAGGGCGTAGTAGCCCTCCAGGTCCCCGGGATCCAGGGGGTAAAGGCCCAAGGCCACCGCCAGGTCCAGCATGGGGTCATAAAGGCTCAGCTCGCCCGCCGGGTAAAGGTCCACCTGTTCCCGGTAGGTGGCGAGCCTTAGGGCCTCGAGAGCCTCCAGGCCCTCGAGAAAATCCTCCCGCGATATGGAACCTGACCAGAAGCCCTCCAGAAGCCTTTTGTATTCCCGGTTAGGACCGAGCCGTGGAAGACCGTAAGCTAGCGTACGGATCATTCCTTCCCCTCCAGAGGTGGCACGGGAACAGGACGCCCCTCCCCATCCACCGCCACCAGCACGAACCCGCCCTTAGCCGCCAGATAGGCTTCCTTACCTGGCTCAATGGGTTCCACCCACATCTCCACCTCTACCCGCATGGAGGTGCGGCCCACCTCTACCACCCGGGCCACCAGCTCCACAATGGAGCCCAGGGGTACGGGGCGCTTGAAGTCCACCGCATCCGAGTGCACCGTCACCACCTTGCGCCTGGCGTGGCGGGTTGCAGCCACGAAGGCTGCCTGGTCCATCCAGGCCATGGCGGTGCCGCCAAAAAGGGTCCCGTAATGGTTGGTTTCCCCAGGGAAAACTGGGTAGACCATGCGCGTTTCCCTCACCACGGACCTCCAAGGGCCGTCTTTGGGCCCGCAAGAGCTAAACCATCCCTGCTGCCTGCCCAAGGGGAATAACCCCATGCTGGGCAAGAACTTGCCTAAGGTCGCCTGGCCCAAGGTCCCTTGGGCCACCGGGTTTTGGGGGGTTAGGAGTCTAAGGTCCCACAGGCATCACCACCTTCACCCTTGCCTCGAGGGCTACGGGGTAAGGCCGCGAAGCGGGTACTCGGGCTTCCGGACAGAGCCGGTTACCGTTGCGGGACAGCGCCGGACTTTCACCGGACTTCCCCCACCGCCTGCAGGCGTCCAGGCCTGTCGGCCTGGCATCGCAGCCGGGACACCCCAAGTGTTGGGTGTCCTACCCAGGAGGCTACAACTTGTTGGGGAAAGCCGTCAATACCCTGCGCTGGTTTTCCCGGTTGCTCGATCCCAGACTTTTGTGGTACGGTCCATTACAGGGGCTTGAGCCGCCCGAGCACCTCCTGCCAAGGGGCGGTGAAAACGCCCACGGCGTAGTCCCCCACCCCTCCCACGAAAACCAATTCGTCCTCGTGCAGGAAGAGGCCGTTGCCGTACAAGGTAAATGGCCGGTTCCCGTACGTTTCCACAAGACCCTGAGGGGCCAAAAGGTAGGAGGACAGAGCGAGAAGTTCACCGTCGCCGGAAAGCAATGCGAAACCATGACGATAGGACAAGTCCCGGCGGAGGATGCCGTGATAGGCCACCAAATAGGTTCCATCCCCCAAGGGGTAGGCATTGGTGGACCACCCCACCTTAAACTCAAAGGACTCTGGGGCCAGGATAGGTTCCAACTGGTCGATGGAGAGGTTGTTCCAATCCAGCCGCCCCCGCCAACCCAGGTCTGGAACTCCGGCAAGGCTGGGCCTTAGAAGAACGGCATTCCCCTGGAGTAACGTGGCCCCCTTAGCTGGCAGAAGGAGGCCCTTTCCTTCCGGGCCTATTCGCACCAATCCTTTGCGCCGGAGCTTGAGGTCCGGATCGAACTCGGCCAGGGCCAAGGCTGGGAAAAAGACATCCTTGTGGTCGGTGAGGCGGGCTTCACCCACCTTGCCCACGCCGGTATAGAAGAGGAGGAAGCCTGCGCCACAGGTGTGGGCCCGGGGATCCTCGCATCCCCTCGAGGCCTCCCAGACTTCAGTCGGGTAAAGGACGATCTCCACCGGCAAAGGGTCAGGCAGCTGACCGGTGAGCAGGTCTTCCAGGGGAAGGGCCACGTACCCCACGCTGGAGGCGTAGCTGTAGTAATCGAAGATCAGACGTACAAAAAGGTGTACTACTCCGTCCCTGTACACTACCCCGGGGTTAAATACCGCCAGGGGTTTTCCCCTCAAGTGGTTCACCACCTCCACCCGTTCCGGGGAAAGGTAAAAGCGCCGGGCAAACACGTCCTCCGTTTTCTCAACCCGGAAGCCTTGCCTTTGGGCCAAGAACGTTTCCGCCTTGGCCCTCAAGGTTTCCTCCAGCTCGGATATTCCCATGTCCCTATCCTAGCGGGGCAACCTTGGCTTGACGCGGGCCGGGCCCTGGGTTAAGCTGTAGAAAACGTTTACGATGGAAACCAAAAAGAAGCTGACGATAAAAGAGATCGCTAGGTTCGCAAACGTTTCCGTAGGTACCGTAAGCCGAGTCCTCAACGGCCGGCCTGGGGTTAGCCCGGAAACCCGGGCCCGGGTGTTAGAGGTGGTTCGTACCCAGGGTTTCGTTCCCAATGCCGCTGCCAGGGAACTGGTGGGGCAATCCACGGCCGTTGGCCTCCTTCTGGCCCCAGGAGTGCGGCGCTATACACCCTACTTTACCCTCCTGCTGGAAGCCCTCTCCGAGGAGGTGTGGCGCCTGGGTTTGCGGGTGACGGAGGTTGCCACGGATGCCCGCGGCCTACCTTTAGAGAAGACTAGGGCGTACCTCTTACTGGGTGCTCATGACCACGACCCCCGCATCGAGACCCTGCGGAGGAACAACGTACCCTTTGTGCTCATCGGCTGTTATCCCGGAACCTTCTGGGTAGCCCCAGACGATGAGGAGGGGGGCTATAAGGCCACCCGACACCTGTTAGAACTGGGTCACCGGGACATTGCTCTTCTCACGGGGCACTTACATCACCAGGCGGGAAGGGAGCGGCTTCTTGGGTATAAGAGGGCCCTTCTGGAAGCGGGGCTAACTTGGCGCCCGGAGCTGGTTCTGGACGGCAACTTTGATGCCCTCCATGCCTACCGGGTGGTGAGGCGGGCATGGGAAGGGGGCTTGCGCTTCTCGGCTCTTTTTGCCGCCTCCGACGAAATGGCCTTGGGGGCCTGGGCTGCTTTGGAGGATCTGGGCCTTCATGTTCCTGCTGACGTGAGCCTGGTGGGGTACGACGACCTCCCCGAGGTAGGGGAAAGGCTCACCACCATCCACCAGGACATCCCTACCATCGCCCGCGAAGCGGTAAGGCTTCTCCGGGAAGCCCTACAGAGAAAGAGCCCATATGGGAAGCGGGTGCCTGTTCATCTGGTTCCCAGGGGTTCTACGGCGCGAAGGGAGGTGGAATAGGGAAAGGATCTCTCACCCGATCGGCTTCAGGCTATAGGCTTTAGGCAGACTGGTGAAGGAGGAGGAGTATGCTAAGAATTCTGGTTGTCTTTTTAGCCATGCTCGGGCTGGTCTTGGCCCAGACCCAGGTGCGCATCTCTGGCTGGGGCGGTACAGACATCGCTATTGTCAACGGTCTTCTCAAGGAAGTGGTCCAGCCTAAGCTGGACCGGGAAGGGATACGTGTTATCTACCAACCCATCGAAGGCGACTATACGCAGTGGCTTTTCAATGCCCTCTCCGCTGGCACGGCTCCCGACCTCTTCTATGTGGACATCTTCTGGGCGGAAAGCCTTTTTGCCACGGGAAGGGTAGAGCCCCTGGACGCTTACTTTAGTAAACAGGAAGTGGGCGAGTTCCTCCCCAACTTGGTCCAGGCCTTCACGTACCGGGGAAAGCTCTACGGAATCCCCAAGGACTTCAACACCCTGGCCTTGGTCTTCAACAAGGACCTCTTCGACGAGGCCAAGGTCCCCTACCCGAACCAGCAGGATACCTGGGAAACCTTTGAAGCCAAAATCCGTCAGGTGCAGTCGCAGTTGAAGGATGTGGCAGGGATATGCTTGGTGGCGGACTTCGCTCGCTTTGGAGCCTTTGCCTTTGCCACCGGTTGGAAGCCCTTTGACGAGAAAGGACACTCCGTCCTGGACCAGAACTTCCGGCGTGCCTTCGAGTGGTACACCGGCCTCATCCGGCGAGGTGCCGCAAAGTTTGCCCAGGACCTGGGTGAAGGCTGGACCGGGGGATGCTTCGGTAGCGAGAAGGCTGCCACGGCCCTCGAGGGAGCTTGGATCGCAGGATTCCTAAGGGACAAAGCCCCCAACCTGAGGTACGGCACCACCTTCCTGCCCCTGGATCCCGTCACCCGGAAGCGCGGAAACTTCATCTTCACTGTTTCCTGGAGCCTTAACGCGGCCAGCGCCAACAAGGCCGCGGCGGTTAAGGTTTTAAAGGCTCTCACCTCCCCTGAGGCCCAGCAGTGGGTGCTGGAACGTGGTCTCGCCATCCCCAGCCGCCGAGCCTTGGCCAACAATCCCTACTTCCAACGCCCCACCAAGGAGTCGGAACTGAACCGGGTGGTCTTCCAGGGTTCTACTGCGCAAGGAGGGAATGTTTACCCCTTCAGCTTCCGGGGGTTCGGCGGTGACTGGATGAGGCCCATCAACGAGGCGATCCAGGCGGTGATCAGCGGGCAAAAGAGCGTGGATCAAGCCATAAGGGACGCCCAGACCGCATTGGATCGCCTTACGGGCAGAAGGTGATCGTCAAGGGGGGCGGCTTAGCCGCCCCCCTTAAGGGAACCCCTATGCGTTTCAAGGCGCGGACCCTCGAGGGCTTTTACGCCCTTCTCCTCATTTTCCCTTTTGTTTTTACGTTGACGGTCTTCTTCCTCTACGCCTTTCTACGCACTTTATTTTTTAGCTTCTCCGACTACGACCTATTCAACCCACCCCAGTGGGTGGGCCTGAGGAACTATCTACGCCTATTTCAAGATCCCCTTTTCCTGACTGCCCTAAAGCATACCCTGGCTTACAGCGTAATCGTCACCAGCCTTCAAACGGCCCTGGCCCTTCTTCTGGCCGTATCCCTGAATCGACCTTTGAGAGGTGTTACTTTTTTCCGAACCGTTTATTACCTTCCTTCTGTGGTGTCCACCGCTGCAGCAAGTCTTCTCCTCCTTTGGCTATTCCAGCGGACCGGCGTGGTGAACCAGGGGCTGTCCCTGATGCTCAGCTACCTGCCCCACCTCCTAATCGGGGCGGGGCTCTTCGTCCTTTTGCAGGGCCTGCGGGTGTTCTGGCGAAGGCAACAGGGTTTCCCCACCCCCTTCTGGGACCCAGGTCTGGCCCTAGCTTCCCTTGCCTTGGCCCTCCTCGGGATGTACGCCCTGGGGCACTTGGGTTGGCCTCCTACTCGGGAGGTCCAGGTGGACATTCCCTGGTTTACCAGCCGGGCCACCCTCTTAGGTCTCCCCTACCCCCTCTGGGCCATCATTCTCATGAACACCTACACCACCATCCCTACCTTCATGGTCATCTTCCTAGCTGGGCTGAAAGGCATCCCCAGAACCCTTTACGAAGCGGCTGCCCTGGACGGTGCCACTTCTTGGACGATGTTCTGGCGTATCACCTTGCCCCTTCTGAGACCAGTTCTCTTTTTGGTCATCACCCTGGGCCTCATCGGCACCCTGCAGCTCTTTGACCAGGTGCTCTTCGTAGGGGGTGCAGGGGGTGCACCCTTGGAGAGTACCATCACCCTGGCCTACTACGTGTACGGAAACGTCTTCCCCGCCGGGGCCTCGCCCCGGGTAGGCCTGGCCTCGGCTGCCGCCTTGGTCCTGGCGGTGCTTACCCTGGCCATCGTACTTCTTCAACGACGCTTTGGTGTGGGAGAAAGGGGGTGGTCCTAATGGCCCCCTTGCGCATATGGACCAGGCTGGCGTGGGTTTACGGGCTACTGCTGGCCTTTGGAGTATTCTTCATCGGTCCCTTCGTTATGGGCTTCCTGGCCAGCCTCAAGGCTAATCCCCTGGAGTGGCCCTTTACCCTGCGTTTTGCTCAGGTGAATCCTAAAAACTGGACGGCGGCCTGGCAACTCGGTTGGGAGGGCGCAGGAAACCCATGGTTGGGCGGCATGGCCCCGGGCAGGTCGCTCGTGTTCGATGTGGCCTACTTCAGCCCTGGAGGGCAGGAGCCCGAGGTCCTGGCGGTGATTCCTCGCAGAAGGCCGGGAGCCGGCATGGGAGCGGTGTTTGAGACTCCCTATGCTACCGACTATGTGCACCTCGAGGGACCCGAGCTGGTGGAGGTTAGGGCGGCTACCTTGGGGGATCAGGAGGGCACTGTTTTTCGCTATCGGCTGCGCCTGGTTTACCCGGGGAAAGGTCCCTTTCTGGAGCGGGTGCCTCTAGACCTTGAAACGCCTCGCGGAGTGGTCCTGGTGGGCGCAACCCTGGATCCCACCCGGCTGGAGCGGCGGGGACGGGTGGCCAGTTGGGATAACGTTGCTCCTGGGCTTCTGGGCTATGTCTTTCACAACTACGTGCGGGCCTTCCGGGAAACCCGGAGTCTGGAAACAGGAGAAAGCCTCTTCCTCCGCTGGACGTTGAATTCCTTCCTCCTTGCCTCGGTGAAGGTTCTGACCACCTTGGTGTTCGCCTCGATGGCGGGCTACGCCCTGGCCAGGCTGCGATTTCCCGGCAAGCAGGCTCTCTTTTTGTTCATGCTCTTTTCCATGATGGTGCCGGCACAGGTGACCTTTATTTCCAACTACCTGGTCCTGCGGGACGGGATATTCGGCCTTTCTAAGGTTTTTGGCGTGGATACCCTCCTCAACACCTATACCGGTTTGGTCCTATCCGGATTGGTGGGTGCGGGAGCTGTCTTTATCATGAGGCAGTTCTTCGAGTCCATCCCTCGGGAGGTAGAAGAAGCAGCCCTTATTGATGGGGCCACTCCGGTGCAGATCCTGTTCCGCATTGTGTTGCCCATGTCCACTCCCGCTCTGGGAGCTCTGGCGATCCTGACCTTCCAGGGAGCTTGGAACGAGTTCTTCTGGCCTTTTGTGGTCCTCACCAGCCCCCGGGACATCTACACGTTGCCCTTAGGTCTTCTTTCCTTTCGCAACGCCTACGGTCAAGTGGGAGACTGGGGGCTGATCCTGGCAGGGGGGTTCTTCTCCATGATCCCGGTCCTGGTGCTTTTCATGTTCTTCCAGCGCTATTTTGTGGAAGGGCCCAGCCTGGGTGCCCTAAGGGAGTAGCCATGGTGCCTCTTAAGGAGGACGACACCTACCTGGTTTTGAACGAGAGGGGTTTTGCTGAAGAGGAGGCGGAGGGATTCTACCGGCACGACACCCGCTTCCTTTCCCGTTACCGGCTTCTATTGCCGCGAGGTCTAGTGCTCTTGGAAAGCCGCTCCCCAAGACCCGATCACCTGGTTCAGGACTGGGCCCGCTTTCGTGGCGCAGAAGGGGAGCTCTACCTGCGCCGCCTCCTCCGGGTTCACCGGGGGAAGGTGGAGGAGCGGTTAAGCTTCCTAAACCTTTCCCCTGAGCCTGAGGAAGTGCGGGTGGAGGTGCAGGCCCAAGGTGAGTTCTCCGACCTCTTTCAAGCCCGGGGATGGCATCCCAAGGTGGAAAACGGGGTGGGTTTTCTCTACCGAGCCGCAGATGGAGTGGAGCAGCGGGTGGTGTTTGTTCCTGAGGCACCGGAGGGGGGTTTTCGTCTCTACCTACCCCCCAAGGGAGTTGGGGAGGTGGGTTGGGAGGTACGGTTGGAAAGTCCCCTCGAGGCTCCGGGTTCCTTACCTGGGTACGAGGAGTTCCTCGAGGCCTTTCCTCAAGGAGAGGGTTCTTGGGAAGGAGCTTTGCGCCAGGCCCTCTTGGACCTCAGAGCCCTCCTCCTTTCCACCCCCCAGGGGCCTGTGCCTGCTGCCGGAATTCCCTGGTTTGTAGCCCCCTTCGGTCGGGACAGCCTCATCACTGCCTTTATGATCCTTCCCTGGGGAAAGAGAGTGGCCCAGGGGGTTCTCCGCTACCTGGCCGCAAGGCAGGGGGCAGTTTTTGACCCCTGGCGGGAGGAGGAGCCAGGAAAGATCCTGCACGAGGTGCGGGTTGGAGAGCTTTCTCGCACTCACCGGGTGCCTTTTTTCCGGTACTACGGCACGGTGGACGCTACACCCCTCTTCCTCATCCTTCTGGGCCGGTACCTGGATTTGGTAGGAGACCTGGCCCTGATTCAGGAGCTTCGGCCACAGTGGGAGGCTGCCCTAGCCTGGCTGGATCAGGCGGATCTGGATGGGGATGGGCTTTTGGAGTTTCAGCCAAGCGGCACGGGCCTGGCCGTCCAGGCCTGGAAAGATTCCCACGATTCCATGAGCCACCGGGACGGCCGCTTGGCCGAGCCTCCCTTGGCGGTGAGTGAGGTGCAGGGATACGCCTACGCTGCCTACCTGGAAGGAGCAAAGCTCTACCAGGTTCTAGGGGAAAAGGATAGAGCCAAGAGTTTACTGGAGCACGCAGGAAGGCTCTTCCGCCTCATCCAGGAAAAGTTTTGGCTTCCCGAGCTTTCCACCTACGCCCTGGCCTTAGACCGCTATAAAGAGCCCCTTAAGGTCAAGGCTTCCAACGCTGGCCATCTCCTCTGGGCCGGAGCTGTTCCTAGGGAGGTCCTGCCCGAACTGCTGGAAACGTTGTTTTCCGAGGAATTATGGTCAGGTTGGGGGATACGTACCTTGGGTGCCCGGGAGGTGCGTTATAACCCCCTTTCCTACCACAACGGTTCAGTATGGCCCCATGACACGGCGCTTTTGGCGGGGGGATTGTTTCGATATGGTTTCCAGGAAGAGGGCCAGAGGGTGGCCAATGCGCTCTTGGACCTGGCCCTCTCCCAACCCGACATGCGCCTGCCCGAACTGGTAGGGGGTTTTCCCAGAGAGGGAGGCTTGCCTCCGGTTCCTTATCCCGTGGCTTGCAGGCCCCAGGCATGGGATGCGGCGGCGGTGGTGTACCTCTACGCCCTAGAGAAAGGGTGGCGTGAGTGGTAAGGGGCTTGCACACGGAAATTTGTGTATGTATTCACGATTAAAACTGCTCGTGCCCCTTTTCTCCCCAAATCACCACACCAAAGCCAACCCCTCCGCCCGGGGATCCGAGCCCGCCACCAGCACCTCTCCCTGCCGCAGGATCACCTGGCCCCGGCCAAAGTATCCGGGCTCCATTCCGTATTCCACCCGGTGGCCAAGGTCTCGCAGGAGCAAGGCCGTGGCCTGGAGGATTCCCGGCTCCAGCACCACCCGGTCCTCCCCTCCCCTACCCGGCACCACTTGCCACCGTGGCCGGTCCAGCGCCGCCTGGGGGTTCAGGTCAAAGTTCGTCAGGCCCACCACCACCTGCAGGTGTCCCTGAGGTTGCATATAGCCTCCCATCACCCCAAAGGGGCCCAAGGCCTTGCCCTCCCGGGTGAGAAATCCCGGGATGATGGTGTGGTAGGGCCGTTTACCCGGTCCCACCCGGTTGGGGTGGCCCTCTTCCAGGGAAAAGCCTAGGCCCCGGTTTTGCAGGGCGATCCCCGTCCCGGGAACCAGGATCCCCGAGCCGAAGCCCTGGTAGTTGGACTGGATGAGGGAGACCATGAGTTCCCCGTCCGCCGCCGCCAGGTAGACGGTTCCCCCGGGTCTCACCCCGGGCAGGGCCTGGGGCAGGGCTCGTTCCCCGATGAGGTTTCGGCGGGAGGCCACGTATTCGGGGGAGAGCAGGGCCTGGGGAGGCTTCTCCAGGTAGCGGGGGTCGGCCACGTACTGGAAGGCGTCCGCCAGGGCCAGGCGCATGGCCTCGATCTGTAAGTGGTAGCTGAAGGGGTCTTCCGGTCGGAGTTCGAAGCCCTCCAGGATGGCCAGGGCCAGCAGGGTGGCGATTCCCTGTCCGTTGGGGGGAAGTTCGTGGACCGTGAGGCCCCGGTACTCCAGGGAGAGGGGTTTCACCCATTCCGCCTCGTGGGTCTTGAGGTCTTCCAGGGTAAGGAGGCCTCCCGTGGCCTCGCTGAACCCCGCCATGGCCCCCGCCAGGTTTCCCCGGTAGAAGCTCTCCCCGTAGGTTTCAGCGATCTCCCTTAGGGTCTTGGCGTGGCCCGGGCTTCGCCACACCTCCCCGGCCCGGGGGGCTCTTCCCTGGGGGAAGAAGGCCTCCTGGAAGGGCTGGAATTCCGGGCCCTTCAGGGGAAGGTAGATCCCCTCCGCCCTGCGCCAGGCCCGGGCCGTCTCCGGTCCCACCGGGAAGCCCTCCTCCGCGTAGCGGATGGCGGGGGCAAGGACCTCGGGGAATGGGAGCCTGCCGAAGCGTTCGTGCAAAGCGCGCCACCCCGAGACCGCTCCGGGCACCGTCACCGGGAGCCAGCCCCTTTCCGGCATTCCCCCCTCGGGAATCCGCTCGGGGGTCAGGCTTAAGGGGCTTTTTCCGGAAGCGTTCAGCCCGTGGAGCGTGCCGTCCCATACCATGGCAAACAGGTCGCCCCCGATCCCGTTGCTGGTGGGCTCCACCACCGTGAGGGTGGCCGCCATGGCGATGGCCGCATCCACTGCGTTTCCCCCTTTGAGCAGCATCTCCATCCCCGCCAACGCCGCCAGGGGTTGGCTGGTGGCCACCGCACCCCGGCGGCCAAGAACCACGTGCCGGCGGGAAGGGTAGGGGTAGTAGGTGAGGTCCATCACCGTGCACCCCCTCTACTGCCGCGGGTGGACCCAACCCGTATGGGCGCATCCGCCACCCCATCCACCTTGGGGTCCATAGCCGCTCCCCAAAGCCTGCAAGTCAACTCCTGAAACTGATAGTGTTTCCTAAGCAACCGCCCTATCATGTATCGCCTCCTCGTGGCCAGCTGAAGGTCTTGACCCATGAGCGGGGTGGCAAAGAAAGCTATCCAGCCCACGACCTCCTCCATCGGATTGGGGTTCCAAGGGCAGGGCCTGACGGCCCATTGCCCCCCATACGCTCCAACCAGGTGGCCCCCATCCCGCCCTCCTCTTGAAGGACCCGAGGGGTCCTTGTGGCCAGCAGGGCGCCGCCCCCAGATCGAGGATCTCCGTATGCTCTCCCCTTCCCATAGGGAAACCTCTGAATAGCGCACAGGAAAATCCTCTGCCCGCAGGCCAGGCCCCCGGATCCTCACCGCCCCTCTCCACCGATCCCATCACGGTCCTCACCGCACCGAATGTACCCTGGTACGGAGGAAACCTGGGCGTCGACCACCTCCACCCCGTTACCCAGGGCCACCCCGGCCTCAAGGAGGCGGTGGGGCCTGCGGTATCGGGTCCTGGATTCCCTTACCTTACGCAAGCTTCCTCTCCGTCCGTGGGTCAAGGGCATCCCTCAGGGCATCGCCCAGCAGGTTGAACGACAGCACCACCAAAAAGATGGCCAAACCGGGAAAGACCGCCAACCAGGGTGCGCTGTCCAAATAGCCGCGAGCGGCGTTTAGCATCGAGCCCCAGGCCGGCGTGGGAGGCTGAACCCCCAGGCCAAGAAAGGACAGGGTCGCCTCCGCCAAAATGGCGTTCGCTGTGGCCAGGCTTCCCTGCACGATCAACGGGCCCCACAGGTTGGGCAGAATATGCCGAAAGAGGATCCGGGAATGGGGTGCCCCTATGGCCTCTGCCGCGGTCACATAATCCTTTCCCACCTCCGCCAGAACCTGGCCCCGCACCAGCCGGGCTACCGCCGGGGAAGTTACCACGGTAATGGCCAGGATGCTGTTGGAAAGACCCGGCCCCAGGATCGCCGCCAGGGTGATGGCGAGCACCAGAAAGGGGAAGGCCAGGAGCGCATCCACCAACCGCATGAGCACGGAGTCCAACCACCCCCGGAAGTAACCCGCCGCCAACCCCCAAAGACCGCCCACCAGGAGGGCGAGCGCTACTGAGGCTACCCCTACGGTCAGGGACACCCTGCCCCCGTACAGGACCCTGGCCAACACGTCCCTTCCTAGCTCGTCCGTACCAAAGGGGTGGGTAAGGGAAGGCGGGCGCAGGAGGCTGTTGAAGTCGGTGGTTACGGGGGAGTGAGCGCTGAGCCAGGGAGCACCCAGGGAGCCCAGGACAAAGAGCCCCAAGACCAACCCACCCAGTGCCCCGGTGGGATGCCCAAGGAGGCGGCGCCATACCCTACGCGCAACCATGGGTCACCGATACCTGATCCGGGGATCGATCAGGGCATAAAGGACGTCCACCGCGGTATTGACCACGAATACGGCCAGGGCGGATGTCAACACCACTCCCTGCAAAACGGTGAAGTCGCGGGTAAACACGGCGTCCACCACCAAACGTCCAAAGCCCGGTATGGAGAAGATCTGCTCTGTGACCACAGCGCCTCCCAAAAGCCCCCCAAGTTGTAGACCCAGGACCGTCACGATGGGAATGGCTGCGTTGCGGAGCCCATGCTTCAGCACGATGGCCGCGGATGAAACCCCTTTCGCCTTCGCCGTCCGGATGTAGTCCTGAGAAAGCACCTCCAGTAAGCTGTTACGGGTAAACCTCGCGATCGCTCCAGCCAACGCCGTGCCCAATGTGAAGGCCGGCAAGACCATTAGCAGTAAATTGCGCTTAGGGTCGGTCCACAGCTCCACGTATCCCGAGGGCGGCACCCAGCCCAAGCGCAGGCTAAAAAGGTAAATAAGCATGATGCCGAGGAAAAAGTTGGGAACGGAAACGCCCATTAGGGAGGTCGACGTCACCAGGCCGTCGAGCCACGTCCCCCTGCGAACGGCCGCTACCACTCCGCTAGGCAGGCCGATGGCCAGTGCGACCAGCATGGCCAGGGTGGCGAGCTCTATGGTCGTGGGAAGCTTCTCGAGAATCAGCCTCGCCACGGGAGTTCCATCCTTGATGGACCGGCCCAGGTCGCCCTGAAACAGGTTCCACAGCCAGCCGGCATACTGGACGAGGAGAGGTCGATCCAGACCCAGGCTTCTCCGCACCTCCTCCGCCACCTTGGGGTCGGGCTCTTCCCCGAGCAGGAGGCGGACGGGATCACCAGGAAGTATCCGCGTCAGGAAGAACACCACCACCGACACCAGGAACAGGGTGGGCAAAGCTTCCACAAGGCGGCGGAGGAGGTAGGGGATCACTTCAGCTCCGCTCCTACAAACCGAAGAATCCCATCGGGGATCAGGGGAAGACCGCTGAGCCGCTTGGAGGCCCCGATCAGAACCTGGGGGTGATAGACGTAGACGTAGGGAACATCCTCGTGGATGATCCTGAGGGCCTCCGAGTACAGGCTTCTCCGCACCTCCATGACCCGCGTGGCCCGGGCCCGGTTAAGCAGGGCGTCCACCTTGGGGTTACAGTAACCCGCATTGTTCAAGGGGCCGCCGCAGCGCATGAAGTCGTAGATATTCCCGTCCGGATCCGGTCGGCCGCTCCAGCCCAGGAGGGCTGCCTCGTAGTCCTTTTTATCTGTCCGGTCCAGCAGGGTGCCGAACTCCACCTGTTGGATCTGAATGCGAATCCCCGCCTCGGCGGCCATGGCCTGGTAAACCTGGGCCAGCTGGGTCAGGACAGGGCCCGGCGTGGTCAGCAGGGTGAAGGAGAAGCCGCTGGCAAAGCCCGCCTCCTGAAGTTTTTTCCGCGCGAGGTTGATGTCCCGCTTGGGAATCGGGATGCTGGGATCGTAGGCCGGGGAACCGGGAGGAAAGGGCCCGTTGGCCGGGGTGGCCGTGCCCAGGAAAACCACCCGGTCGATGGTCTCGCGGTCGACGGTGGCCGCAAAGGCTTGCCGGAGAGCCTTGTTGTTGAAGGGGGGCCGGGTCACGTTGAGCCAGACGCCCTGGAACCCCAGGCTCGGGAAGGCGAAGAGGTTCAAGTTCGCATCGCCCCGAACCCGTGCCAGATCCTTGGGGGCCACGGGGGTAATCACCGTGACCGCACCCGAAAGCAGGTTGGCCAACCGGACATCGTCGTCAGGGAAAGGCCTGTAGATCAGCTCATCGATCTTCGGGTAGCCCCGCTTCCAGTAGCCCTCGTTCCGCTGGAGAACAATGCGGTCCTGGCGCTTCCGCTCAACAAACCGGAAGGGTCCGGTGCCCACGGGATTGTTGGCCAGGTCCTGGCCGTACCGCTTCGCGGCAGCCGGACTGACCATCATCCCGGCCCGGTCGGTCAAGACGTAAAGGAACGGCGAGAAGGCATCCTTCAGGACAACGCGAACCGTGTACTTGTCGACGACCTGTACCTCCTTTACTGGGGCAAGCTCCCCTTTCCGACGCGAACCCTCGGCGGTAAGCGCGCGGTCAAGGTTGAACTTAACCGCTTCCGCATCGAAGTCCGTGCCATCGTGGAACTTGACCCCCTGGCGGAGCTTGAAGGTGTATACCGTGCCGTTGTTCCCCACCGACCAGTTGGTGGCCAGCATGGGCACGATCTTCAAATCCTGGTCGATGTCGAGGAGCTTGTCGTAGATCTGGTTCAGCACCTGACGGTCCACCAAGGCCGAGGAAAACACGGGATCGAGGTTAGGGGGATCCGCATCCAGGCCCACGGTCACCGTCGTTTTCGCGGTAGCCAAACTTAACAGCGCCACCGCCGCCACTAGCCATGCCCTTCCCATCCTTCATCACCTCCCCGTGGCACGCCAGCTCCCAGAGCCGACGCTTCCACCTCCTTCAGGTGTTGCCTCATCGCCTGGCGGGCCCCATCTGCATCCCCTGAAAGGATGGCCTTTAGCACCCGCCTGTGGCCCTCCAGGCTACGGATCGGGTCGAATGTGGCCTTGATCGCGCGCAGACGGGTTTCCCTGAGCCCCGCATTCAGCGCGGAAACCATCTCCTGAAGAACGCCGTTTCCGGAGGCCACGGCGATGAGTCGGTGAAATTCCAAATCCAGGGCCAGGAAGCCGTGAACGTCCTGGAGGGACGCCTCCTGTTCCGTAAGGATCTCCGCCAGGCGGTCCAGCACATCCTTATCCGCCCGCTTCGCGGCCAGGGCCGCCGCCTCCGGCTCGACGATATAGCGGAATTCGAAGAGGTCGGTAAGGCTCAGGCCTTCCAGGCGGCTGGCCAGCAGGTGCCCTACCGCGGTGGTCGAGGACCTAACCCTTGCGCCACTGCTTGGGTGGATCTCGATAACCCCTCGCGCCTCCAGCAAACGCAGGGCCTCCCGTATGGAAACCCTGCTGACCTTAAACCGGTCGGCAAGAGTCCGCTCTGGGGGCAGGTACGCACCCGGCACCCAAACCCCCTCCTGGATAAGGGTTTCCAGCTCATGGGCAATGAGGTTGGCTAAGCGGGTGCGTCTCATGTGGGTCCTTGGTCTTATGGTTAGACCACTATTGCCAGACAGGCTAGCCGGTTTGAGGTCTCTTGTCAACTACCCCAAAGATCCCCACCTGAGAACGTATCCACTGCGCCAAAGCCGATGGGATCCCCAGGAATGCGAGCACCAATCTAGGTGTCCCGTGAGGCACCACAACGCCACTGGCTTCCCTATGGGATTTTGCAATCACGACATTGTCTCTGGAGGTTTCGGGGCAAAGGAAGCCCGCAAATCATCCGTCCTGGTCAGACCCCGTCCCTAGCGGGAACTTTAGGGCCATAGCTACGGCCTGCCACGCATCGACTTCGCCAGACGCCCAACGTTGGGTTAATACTTGTGCTCTTTTTCCAAAGAGAAGTTTTTCGCTCTAGGCGTATCTTCTTGCATACGTTCGGGCACCTTGCTATTCTGGCCGGCGTATGTGCGGTCGGGACATTAGTCCCCTCAAGGTGCTGAAGCTCCTGCACTTTCATCCGGAGGGGCTACCTCTTGCCGAAATCTCTCGGCAGCTTGGGCTTTCGTCCCGCGTGGTAAGACGCGCCTTAAGGGCCCTCGAGGCGGAGGGATTCACCGCCTTCGACCCCCTGTCCCACCGTTACCTGATTCGCTATCCCCACCCATTCGTGGACATCCCCCAAGCGGTAGACGATCCTCTCTTCTACCAGGAGCTGGTCGACGAAGTTTTCGCCCGGACCCACCTTCGCGCCTACATCCTCAGCGTTAGGCCCTGGGGACTTCACCTCGAGGCCACCGCCGGCCACCAAGGCCAGCGCCTATGGCCCTTCCCCGGGAATCGAAAGCCCGCTACAGCCCATGCCCATGCCTCAGCCGGTGGCCGCGCGATCCTGGCTCACCTGCGGGAGGAGGCGGTCCATGCGCACCTCCATCGCTTTCCTCCAAAAGCCTTCACCCCCCATACTCCCGCCACCGTTCCTCAGGTATTGGAACGCCTGGCTGAGGTTCGCAGCCTGGGCTTTGCCCGGGCGAGGGGCGAGATCATTTCCAACCGGTGTGGCCTTGCGGTACCCCTCCTTACGGGAAACGGCCAGGCCTTTGCAGCCTTAGGACTATCCCTCCCCTTGGGTAGACGCTGCGCGTTAGAAGCCCCTGAGGACCGTTCTGCCTGTCGGCGGTGCTTCGAGCTCGCTCCAGTACTCAGGGAGGTGGTGGCAGAAGTATGGCGATCTTCGGAAGCTTGAAGGACATGTCCTTGCCCGACGTGGTGGGCATGCTAGGGAGACGGAGTGGGGTGCTGGAGGTTTTCGCTCTCCCGGGCCGACGTCAGAGCTTCGCCATCGCCCTTGAAGGGGGGCGTGTGATTTGGGTTAAAGAGGGCACAAAGGTCCTTGATCCGCTGCAAGCCAGATCCGTCTTGCAGGAGCTATTCCGCACACAAGAGGGGGCATTTGAGTTCAGCGCGGGTACGCCTTCCCCGCCACCAGAAGGCCAGGGGCTTGGCTGGCCCCTGGAGCGCCTTCTACTCACCATGACCACCATCGAGGACGAATACCACGCCTACAGCACCTCCCTTCCCGACCCCAAAACCCGCTTCCGGGCAGTGCAAACGGACATCTGGCTGGAAGAGCCGCTTTGGTCCTTCTGGGAGAAGGCCAAGCCTTTCTTGTCCCGAAGCACTGGAGCCTCTGCCGAGGAACTGGCCCAGAGGTTGGGGCTACGGGACAGGGAAGTAGCTTATTACCTTCACAAGCTCCGATTGGCAGGCAAACTCGCTCCTGTACGGGCTTATGAAGAAACACTGAACGAGAGAGCACCGGAAAAGCAAGGCCTGTTTCGACGGCTTCTGGCCTCCCTCTTAGGGAGGACGAGATGAACCAACCCTTAAAGCTCGTGGTCGCTGGGCCGGTGGGGGCAGGAAAGACCACGTTTATCCAGTCTCTGTCCGAGATCCCCGTCGTGGAAACCGACGAGTGGTCCTCTGAGGAGATAGGGAAGGCAAAAACTACCGTCGCCATGGATTATGGCCTCCTCACATTGGATGGGGTACCCATTCACCTGTTTGGCACCCCTGGTCAGGAACGCTTCGACTTCATCTGGGACGTCTTGGTCGAAGGCGCTCTGGGCCTGGTGCTCTTGGTGGCAGGCGACAGGCCCGCGGACTTTCCGAAGGCCCGGTACATCCTGGAGTACCTCACCTCCCGGCACCCTATTCCCTTCGTGGTGGGCGTAACCCGGCAGGATTTGGAGCGCGTGTGGCGGCCCGAGGAGGTGGCGGACTTCTTCGGTCTGCCCACGGAACAGGTGGTGGGCATGAACGCTACCAGCCCCACGAGTGCGACCCTGGCCCTCATTCGCATGCTGGAGCTAGTCACCGGCTCCCGCTGGCAAGGAGTCTGGTGATCCCATGGGGAGGAGTCCGATGAAGGATGCTGGAACCAGGTTTCCAATGGGGAAGGATCCCGCCAAACGCGGTTTTGGATTTGGCCCGACCCGCGGCACGTCCGGTCCGCGGTGAACGGCACAAGGAGGAGGCTATGGGACGACAGGAAGTGCTACAGAGCGTAATCCGAGAGCTAAGGCAGGCTGTTCCCGAGATCACGGGAATCATGGTGGCGTCCACGGATGGCCTTTCCCTTGCAACTGACCTGCCAGAGACAGAAGCAGCCCGCGTGGCCGCCATGGCGGCCACCGCCCTGGGCTTGGGCAAGCGGATTGCGCAAACCGTCGCCTTGGGGAACCTGGAAGAGGCAGTGGTGCGAGGGCGTGACGGCTATCTAGTGGTTTACGCTGCGGGAGACCGGGGCGTGCTCGCCGTGTCCGCCCCCATGGGAGCCAACCTCGGCCTGATCCACTTGGAGGCCCGTCAGGCTGCGGCCCGGATCGCCCGGGCCCTTTCGGAGGAGGTGTAGACCATGACCCAGATGATGCAGTTGGCAAGGGAAGCCCTGGAACAGATGCCCCCACAGACCCGCTTCCGGCCTGAGGACGCCCAAGTCATCCTCCGGCACAAGGACGCACTGCTCTCCTGGTCGGAGGAACTGGTCAAGGGCTTTTACGACACCCTCTTTGCCCATCCGCCCACCAAGAGGATCTTTCGGGATGGTGAGCGCCCGGACAGGGAAGCTACCCTTCGCGCCTGGTGGGAACGTACCGTAAAGGGTCCTCTGGACGAGGGATACTTCGCCTGGATGGCCAAGGTGGGATTGGTGCACGTGGTCCGCGGGGTAGAGAATCCCATGATGCTCGCCATGGCCTCCTTTGTCGCCTCCTTTGTGGAAAAGAAAGCCCATGGCCTTGGCCTCCCCGGGGCCGAAGCACTGGCTGAGGCCTTCTACCGGCTGAGCATGGCGGTGGGTGCGGTGATTACCTACGGCTATGACCGCTATCGCGCCCTCGCCCTTTACAATGTCGCCGGAATGGAACCGACGCTTCTGGAACGACTCACTGTGGAAGAGGCCAAGGGCATCCTGGAAGCCATTCGTAAAGAACAGGCATGAGCTTAGACCTTCTCCCGCGACAGGTCCTGGAGGCCGTGCTAGAGCAACTGGCCGAAAGCGTCCTAATCACCGATGCTTCGGGTCGCATTCTATACGTCAACGAGGCCTTCGAGCGGCTAACCGGGTACCGGCGGGAGGAGGTACTGGGGCAAAATCCTAGATTCCTCAAGTCCGGCAAGCACTCAGAGGAATTCTACCGCCACTTCTGGAACCAGATCCTTACAGGAATTCCCTTCCGTGGGTTCTTCGTCAACCGGAGGAAGGATGGTTCCCTCTACACCGAGGAAAAAGTAGTCACCCCTGTCCGGCAGCCGTCCGGGGAGGTGGCCTACCTCGTAGCAACCAGCCGTGATGTCACCGATGAAATGGCCTTCCGGGCGGAACTTGAGCAACTCGCCACCTACGACTCCTTAACGCGCCTCCTGAACCGTAGGGCCTTCATCGAACGGGTGGAGAGGGATCTGGCCACCCTTAACGAGGGAAGGGCCTTGGCCTACCTTGACCTGGACCGGTTCAAGATGGTCAACGACCTTCTGGGCCACCAGGTAGGGGATTCGATTCTGGCGGAATTAGGACAGCGTCTCCAAGCTGCCCTTCCCCACGCACTTGTTGGCAGAATGGGTGGCGACGAGTTTGCCGCCTGGTATGCTGCTGCGGATGTCAGCGACGCAAAAGAAAAAGGGCGGGTTCTCCTGGATGCCATACGCCTGGAGATTCAGATCCACGGGCAGCCTGTCCATCTTGAGGGAAGCATGGGCGTGGCCTTGTTCCCTGATCACGGAAGCACCTTCAGTGAACTGCTTCGCAGGGCCGACCTGGCCATGTATCGGGCCAAGCTGTTCCGCCTCCCGGGCCCCGAGGTGTTCACGCCCGACCTTGAGGGGCTCACTCCGCAGGCCCTGGCTTACGAGGCAGCATTCCACCGTGCCCTAGCCACAGGTCAGGCCCAACTCGTCTTCCAAAACCTGCTGGACCTAAAGGAAAATACCTACGACAATGCGGAGGTCCTCTTTCGGGTACCCGCATCAGAGGGCCTAATCAACCCTCTGCCCCACCTCGATCTGTCCCGTCGCTCGGTGAACGAGGCCCTTGACCGGTTCGTGGTCAGTCAAACCCGCTGCTTGCAGAGCAGATATCCTCACCTAACCCTCTGGGTCAACGTAACCCCGTGGTCCCTGACAGACCCTGCGTTTCTTGCTCTAGTCCACCACGAGGTGGAGAAAGGTCTCAAGACAGACAGGGTTATCTTCGAACTCAGTGAACGGCTAGCACAATCTCAGCTAAGTCGTATTGCACCGGCCCTTTGGCGATTACGCAACCTGGGGATCAGGCTTGCCCTAGATGATTTCGGGACAGGACAGATTTCGCTGGCCTATTTGAAGAACCTGCCCATTAACTTTCTCAAAATCAGCCGCGAACTCTTCTGGTCCCACCGTAAGGGTGAGCCTCATCCCCCTCCGGTACTACGCCGCGTAGTCGAAATGGCTCATGATCTAGGGCTAAGGGTGGTTCTTGAAGGCGTGGAAACGGAGGAGGACCTACGGGTGGTCCGAGCCATAGATGTGGATCTGGTTCAGGGATACTACCTCCACGTTCCGGATACAAAACCTCTCCAGAGACTTCAGATGGGCAGGCTCCCGATGTAGGGAACCACGCTGGTAATCACGGTTAGGTTCTGACGCTTGCGCTCAACGCGTTTATCTCAGTACAGGATCAGATACGGCACATTCTCACAAAGACCTCTCTTACAGACAATCCAGTGTGGGCTCGCCAGTCGGGAACGCACCCTGCTACGCCCGGTACATCTCCCATAGCATTTCCATGGTGGACAGGCGGCTTTCCGGCAAGAGATCGTAGGCCACGATGTTGTGGGCCCTGAGCAGGGTCTTTTCGCCGATGTCCAGAACCGAAAGGCCGCAGGGATGCACCTCCAGGGCCAGTAACCGCCTCTCCCCGGTGAGGGCGTAGGAAACCAGGGCCCGGATGACCCCGCCATGCCCCACCAGGAGAAGGGTGTCCCAGGAACGGCTCAAAAGCCGCTGGTAAGCAGGGATGACCCGATCAAAAAAGGCTTCGTAGGTTTCCCCGCCGAGAAAGCGCTCGGAGAGCTCGTGCGGGTGGAAGGCCTCCTTGAAGGCCCTCTCCGGGTCGGGAAGGTCCTTGAGGCGGCCCGGGCGGATCTCCTTGAGCTCGGGCCAAGCCTCCACGGGCACGGAGCGGCCTCTAAGGACGATCTCCGCCGTTTCTCTCGTGCGGGGCAAGCCGCTGTGGACCGCAAGATCCAGGGGCACCCCCTTAAGCAGCTCGGCCACCGCCTCCGCCTGCGCCCGTCCCCGCGGGGTGAGCCCCACCCCCTCCGGGGGAACCGGCCGGCCCTCGGGGAAGTAATCCACCTCCCCATGGCGGAGCAGCAGCAAGCGCCGCCTCATGGGTAGCGCTCCAGGTACCGGGGACTCGCCAGGAGGAGCTTCCGCCTCACATGGGCCTTCAGGAAAGCCTGGGTACCTGAGGGAGCCTCCCCATCCCTGATCCTCCGGGCCAGGGCCCTGAGGAGATCCTCCCGGTCACCCGCCATTCCCAGAAGCTCCCTCAGCTCCCTATGGTCCTCCTCCCTGAGGGCCGGCCCCAGGGCCACCTCCCTACGGGCGATGGCCAGGGCGTTGAGGGCCACCAGGGTCTGAAAGCGAAGCCGGGGATCCTGGATCCCTGGCAGGACCTCCCTCTCCAGGAACTCCCCTACGGCTTCAAGGATCTCGTCCAGGGTAGGCCTATCCACCTCTCCCCTCCAGCAGGGCAAGCAGTTCGTACTCCATCTCCGCCGCCAATCGCCCCAGGATGGCCAGCTCCACGCTCCGCTCCACGCCGCTTAGGTGCCTGCGGGCCTGCTTTAAGGCCCCAAGCCCCCAGCGCACGTTGCCCAGCACCTCCCACCAGAAGAGCTCCTCCAGGCTTACATCCCCTCCGGTCAAGGCGTTGTAGGCCTCCAGAAAGGGCTCCACCTCCCCTATCCCGCCGAGCCGTTTGCCATCCTCCCCGAAGCGCCAGGCCCGCACCAGAGGCCAGGCCAGGTCCTCCCTCGGATCACCGATATGGGCGAATTCCCAGTCCAAAACGGCCACCAGCTCCTCCTGGTTCACCATGAGGTTGCCGATGCGGAAATCCCCGTGCACCAGCACCGGGGGTCGGGAACGGGGGGGATGTTCCCTTAACCATCGCAAGGCCCACTCCAGGGCGGGATGGGGTTCCCCAAGCCCGTCCAGATCCCTGTAGGCCATGGACACCGCCGCCTGCCAGGGCTCACCCGGCTCAGGCTCGGGAAGGAAGGCTACCTTGTCCAGGGGGATGCGGTGGATCCTGGCCAGCTCCGCCGCCATGGACTGGGGCAGACGGGCCCGGGCGGCGGCGTACTCGGGGCGGCGCACCACCCGGGCGCCGATGGTCTCGCCCTCCAGCCTTTCCATGAGGAAGGCCTCGCGGCCCTCGAGGTCGGGGACGTAGAGGAGAGGGCGGGGCACCTTGACCCCCTCGGCGTGGACCAGGGACAAGAGCCGGAACTCCGCCTCCAGGGAAAGCGTGCCCTCGTAGATGACCCCTCCCCCAGCCCGGCGCAGGAAGAGGGAATGCACGCCATCCCCCGAGCGGTAGTCCAGGACCCAGGCCTCCTTCGAGGCCCCTCCCGGCACCCGGCGCAAGCCCTGGATCTCTCCAGGGCCATAGAGCTCGGCAAGGGCCTTCTCCAGAGCCTCCCTCATGGCCGCAAGGACTTGAACAGGGCCCTCTTGCCTATGGAGGCCCGGTGGACCTCGCTGGGCCCGTCGTAGATGCGGAAGGGGCGCACCTCCCGGTAAAAGATGGAGAGGGGGATGTCCTCGCTGATCCCGAGCCCCCCGGTGATCTGCACGGCCCGGTCCACGGCCCTCCCCACCGCCTCCGCCACGAACACCTTGGCCATGGAGGCCTCATGCCGGATCCGCTCCCCCCGGTCCAGCTTCCAGGCGGCGTGCCAGACCATGAGCCGGGCAGCGTGGAGCTCCATGTGGCTGTCCGCGATCATGAACTGCACCGCCTGGTGTTCCGCCAGCTTCTTGCCGAAGGAGTCCCGCACGAGGGCGTACTGCTGGGCCAGCTCCGTGGCCCGCACCCCCACCCCCAGCCAGCGCATGCAGTGGGTGAGGCGGGCGGGGTCCAACCTGAGCTCGGCGTACTCGAACCCCTTCCCCACCTCGCCCAAGACGGCGTCCTCCCCCACCTCGCACCCCTCCAGGACCAGCTCCCCGTGGCCCCCCACGGTCCAGTGGTCCATGGTGGGAATGGTGCGCACCAGTTTTAGTCCGGGGTTCTCCCGGTCCACCAGGAACATGGTGGGTCCCTCCTCCGCCCTGGCCAGGACGATGAAAAAGGCCGCCCCCTCGGCCCCCGTGGTGAACCACTTGCGGCCCTCCAGGACAAAGGCGCGCCCCCGGCGCCTGGCCGTGGTCTTCAAGAGGGTGGGATCCGCCCCCGCCCCCATGGGCTCGGTCATGGCGAAGCCGCTGCGCACGGCCCCCTCCACCAGGGGATAGAGGTAGCGGCGGCGTTGCTCCGGGCTGGCCACCTTGTGGAGCAGGTGCATGTTGCCCTCATCGGGGGCCGAGGCGTTTAGGGCCCGGGGGCCCAGGAGGCTCCGCCCCGCCTCCTCCAAGACCACGGCCAGCTGGCGCCAGGAAAGGCCAAGCCCCCCCAGGTCCCGGGGCATGTGGGGGAGGAAGAGGCCCCGGCGCTTGGCCTCCTGCTGGAGCTCCCGGGTTAGGGCCTCCAAGCCCTCAAGGTTGAGGGCCGCCTCCCTCTCCCTGGGGATCACCGCCTCCTCGAGGAACGCCCTCACCCGCTCCCGTAGCGCCTCCGTTTCCCTGTCCAGGCTGAAGTCCATCCCGCACCTCCTTCGGGGCAAAGTGCTTGGTCAGGAAGCGGTGAAAACGGCGGATCATGCGTTCCTGGCGCTCTATGCTGGCCAGCACCTCCCCCGTTTTGGCCCACATGGCCACGAGCTCCTCCTCGGCAAGGGGGATCTCCTCCCGCCGCCAGCCTTCCCGGTAGGTGCCGTCGGGGTGAAAGATCGCCTTCTTGAGGAGCATGATCTTTCGTATCTCCTCCAGGGTGAAACCCAGCTGGTTCAGATCCTGGATGTCCTGGATGAGGTAAAGGGCGAAGCTGGTGTAGAGCTTACGTCCCCCGTGGGTCAGGGCCCCGGGTTCCAGCAGGCCCAGCTGGGCGTAGTGCTGCAGGATGCGCCGGGACACCCCGGTTTCCCTGGCCAGGTCGCTCAGGGTGTACAGGGAGGGCAGGGGTGCCTGGGTCACGCCCCCAGGATAACATACCCATGCGCATGTTGTACATTCTTGTTCACTCTTGACACCCCCTGTACACGCGGGTATAGTTGTGCCAAAGCTGGGAGGAAAAGATGCAAGCCTACTGGGAACCCCACGTGGAAACCCTATCCCGCAAGGAGCTCGAGGCCCTCCAGCTGGAGCGCCTGCGCCAGCAGCTGGCAAGGCTATACCGGGAGAGCTCCTTTTACCGGGAGAAGTGGGCAGGGCTTGACCTGGAGGTCCGCCACCTCGAGGACCTCGCCCGCTTCCCAGTCGTCACCAAGGCGGAGCTAAGGGCGGAGCAACAAGCCTTCCCCCCTCTCGGCCGCTACACCGCGGCGGAGGAGTCCGCCTGGAGGGAGTACCACCCCAGCAGCGGCACCACGGGCTACCCCGTGGGCACGGTCTGGACGCAAAGGGATGTGGAGAACATCACCCGGGTGACGGCCCGCATCCTCTACGGGTACGGCCTCCGGCCCGGCGACACCCTGCTCAACGGCTTCAGCTACGGCCTGTGGGTGGCCGGGCTTTCCGTGCACTATGCCGCCAAGGAACTGGGCCTCTTCGTCCTCCCGGTGGGGGCGGGGTACACGGAGCGCCACCTGGAGCTCATGCGGCGCTTCCGCCCCAAAGCCCTCACCGCCACCCCCTCCTTCGGGCTTTACCTGGGCGAGGCGCTTCGGGAAAAGGGGGTGGAAAGCCCCTTGCAGATAGGGGCCTTCGGCGGGGAGGCGGGAACGGAGAACCCCGCCACCCGCGCCCGGTTACAGGAAACCCTGGGCCTTAAGGCCTACGACTTCTACGGGCTTGCGGAGATGGGGCCCACCTTCGCCGGGGAGTGCGAGGCGCAGGAGGGGCTCCACTTCGCCGAGGACCACTACCTGGTGGAGGTGGTGGACCCGGAGACCCGGGAGCCGGTTCCCGAAGGCGAGGTGGGGGTTTTGGTGCTCACCCACCTCACCCGGGAGGCCACCCCCTTGGTGCGTTACTACACCGGGGATCTGGCCCGCATCACCAGGGAGCGGTGCACCTGCGGCCGCACCCACCTCCGGGCCCTGGGGGGGATCCTGGGCCGGGCCGACGACCTGGTGGTCTACCGGGGGGCGAAGTTCTACCCCTCCCAGGTGGAGGAGGTGGTCCGCTCCTTCCCCGAGCTCAGCAACGAGTACCGCATCGAGGTGATGGAGGAAAACGGGGTGGCCCGCGAGGTGGTGGTGGTGGCGGAGCTGGGGCAACCTGGAGAGGTGCCGGGCCTGGCGGATACCCTGCAAAAAAGGCTCAAGGAGGCCCTGGGTGTGACGCCTAAGGTTCGTCTAGAACAGCCCGGCGCCCTGGAACGGACCGCCTTCAAGGCCAAGCGGGTGGTGCGGCATGCCCGGGCTTAAGGGCCTTCCCGTGCTGGTCATCGGGGCCACCCGCGGTATTGGGCTGGCCATCGCCAGGGAGCTTTCCCGCCGGGAGACCAGGCTGGGCCTTACCGGCCGGGACCCCGACCGGGTGGCCCGGACCGCTTCCGAGCTCGGGGCCTGGGGAAGGGCCCTGGACGTGCGCCACCCGGAGGCCGTGGCCGAGACCGTGGAGCGGTTTGCCAAGGAGGTGGGGCTTTACGGCCTGGTGTACAACGCCGGCGTGAGCCCGGTCTTCACCCGGGCGGAACGCATCGACCTCGAGGTGTGGCAGGAGGTGCTCTCGATTAACCTCACCGGGGCCTTCGTGGCCTGCAAGGCCTTCGCCGGGGCCATCCAAGGCCCGGGGAGCATCGTCTTGGTGGGCTCGGTGCTGAGCCTGAGGGGCGGCGCCAGGCTGGCCGCCTACACCGCCTCCAAGGCCGGGCTTTGGGGCCTGACCCGGGCGCTGGCCCTGGACTGGGCCGACCGGGGCATCCGGGTAAACCTGGTGGCCCCCGGCTGGACGGAAACGGAGATGACCCAGGGCCTGAGGGAGCATCCCAGGATCGGCCAGGACCTGCTCAGGGAGATCCCCCTGGGCCGGATGGCCAAGCCGGAGGAGGTGGCCCGTACCGCGGCCTTCCTCCTGGATCCGGAGAACACGTACCTTACGGGGGGCGTTTACGCCGTGGATGGCGGCGTTAGCGCAAGGTAGGAGGTGAGGCTATGAAAGGCTGGCGTTGGCTGTTGGCGATGGTAGCAGGGTTGAGCCTCGGTATGGCGCAGGGGCAGCAGCCTGTCAAGGTCGGGGCCCTCTTCATCCTGAGCGGCAACTTTGCCGGCTACGGGAAGTCGGGTTCCCAGGGAGCGCAGCTGGCGGTGGATGAGATCAACGCCCGCGGGGGGGTCCTGGGGCGCCCCTTGCAGCTGGTGGTGGTGGACGACCAGGGCAACCCCGAGGTGGGGGTGCGCGAGGCCCGGCGGCTCATCCTCCAGGAAAAGGTGGACTTCCTCTTCGGCATCGACTCCAGCTCGGTTTCCCTGGCGGTGGCCCCCCTCACGGACGAGTACAAGATCCCCCTGGTGGTGACCCATGCGGCCACCCCAACCCTAACGGAGCAGTGCCGTCCCTACGTCTTCCGCACCTCCAATAACGCCCGCATGGACGCCTGGGCCGCCGCCGCCCTGGCCGCCACTTTGCCCGTGAAGCGCTGGGCCAACATCGGCCCCGACTACGAGTTCGGCCGGGTTTCCTGGCAGGACTTCATCACCCGGCTGAAGCAGCTTAGGCCGGACGTGGAGGTGGTGAGCGAGCAGTGGCCGCGGTTCGGCTCCACGGACTACGCCAGCTTCATCACCGCCCTGATGCGGGCCCGCCCCGAAGGGGTGTTCTCCACCCTGTGGGCGGGGGATATGGTCATCTTCGCCCGCCAGGCCAAGGCCTTCGGCTTCTTCAACCAGGTGAAGTACTTTGTGAACCCTGTGGGCGCCGCCCTGGAGGTGCTGGTCCCCCTGGGCAAGGAGGCCCCGGAGAACCTCCTGGTCTCCGCCCGGTACTGGTTCCTCTACCCCAACACGGAACGGAACAAGGCCTTCGTGGAGGCCTACCGCAAGCGGTTTGGGGAGTACCCCAGCTATAACGCCCAGGAGGCCTACGCGGGCATGCACATGCTGGCCGCGGCCATCGCCAAGGCCCGCTCCACCCAGGCGGAGGCGGTACGCAAGGCCTTTGAAGCGGACGGAGGCCTGGCCTACGATGCGCCCGAGGGAAGGAAGCGCATCCGGCCTGAGGACCACCAGGTCTTCGAGGGCCTGGTCTGGGGGTACACCAAGCACACCCCGGACTATCCCTTCGCCATCCTGGACCGGTTACGCATCATCCCCGCTACCAACACGGTGTATCCCACGCAGTGCAAGCGCTAAGCCATGGACCTGGGTTTTCTCTTGCTCCAGCTTCTCACCGGCCTGGCCTACGCCAGCACCCTGTTCCTCCTCTCCGTGGGGCTTTCCCTCATCTTCGGGGCCATGGGCATCGTCAACTTTGCCCATGGCTCCTTCTACATGCTGGGAGCCTATCTGCTCTACGCCTTCACCCGGGGCCAGGCGGAGGGGTTCTGGCAGGGTCTTCTCTGGGTAATGGCCGCGGGTCTGGTCATCGGCGCCCTGGTGGAGCGCCTGCTCATCCGGCCCATCTACCGCAGGCCCGAGGAGTACCAGATCCTGCTCACCTACGCCATCCTTCTCATGCTGGAGGACCTGGTGCGCTTCCTCTTTGGGGCGGGGTACCGCTCCTTCCCCTTCCCCCCCGCCTTCTCCTCTCCCCTGCTCCTCCTGGGCACGGCCTTCCCCAGCTACTACGTGTTCCTCCTGGGCCTGGCCGCGGCCTTCGCCTTCCTCCTTTGGGCCTTCCTCCACCGCACCCGTCTGGGAACCTGGGTGCGGGCGGCCACCCAGGACCGGGAGATGCTGGAGGCGCTGGGCATCAACGTACCCTTGCTCTACACGGCCATCTTCGGCCTAGGCATCGCCATGGCGGCCATAGGGGGAGCGGCCCTCCTTCCCCTGCAGGCCGCCACCCCGGGCATGGCCGTGGATGCGGTGATCAACGCCTTCATCGTGGTGGTCATCGGGGGCTTGGGTAGCGTCTGGGGAGCCCTGCTGGGCGCCGTCCTGATAGGCCTGCTGCAGGCCTTCGGCATCCTCTTTCTCCCCGAGATGGCCATGGTATTTCCCTTCGCCCTCATGGCCCTGGTCCTCCTCCTGCGCCCCTGGGGCCTCCTGGGGCGCCCCCCGGCGGTGAGAACATGAGGCTTGCGCTTCTCTTCCTGGTGCTCCTGGTCCTGGGGCCGGCCCTGGGCGAGTACGGGCTCAAACTGGCCAGCGAGGCCCTGATCCTGGGCCTTTACGCCATGGCCTTCAACCTCCTCTTCCACCAAGCAGGCCTCCTTTCCTTCGGCCAGGCGGCCTTCTTCGGGGTGGGGGCCTACGCCACGGCCCTTCTGGTGAGCCGGGCAGGGTGGTCCTTCCTGGCCACCCTGCCCGTGGCCCTCCTGGCCAGCGCCCTCGCCGCCCTGGTCATCGGCTTTTTCAGCATCCGGCTGAGCCGGATCTACTTCACCATGCTGACCCTGGCCTTCGCCCAGCTCCTCTATGCGGTTGCCCACAAGTGGTACGCCTTCACCGGCGGGGACAACGGGATCACCGACCTGAGGCCCAGCGGCCTGCTGGGGGAGAGCCTGCCCTTCTACTACCTCACCCTGGGGGTCTTCGCCCTGGCGGTGAGCTTTCTTTCCCGCCTGAACCAGTCCCCCTTCGGCTACGCCCTGAGGGGGCTGAGGGACAACCGCGCCCGGGCGGAGTCCGCGGGCATCGACGGCTTCCGGCACCTCCTCCTGGCCTTTGTGGTGTCGGGGGCGATTTCCGGGCTGGCAGGGGCCTTGCAGGGAGCCCTGCAACGCTCGGTGTTTCCCGATTACCTGTTCTGGACGCGTTCCGCCGAGGCCATCATCTCCACCATCCTGGGGGGAAGCGGCACCTTCCTGGGCCCCGCCGTGGGCGGAGCGGTCTTCCTCTTCCTCAGGGTGCTGGTGCAGGCCAAGACGGAGTACTGGCCCTTCTTCCTGGGCCTCCTTCTCCTCCTTATGGTGCTCTTCTTTCCGCGGGGCCTGGCCGGAATCTTCCGCGAGGTGAGCCGGCGCTGGTCGATGGGGGTGCGGGGTGGTGCTGCTAGAGGTTAAGGACATCTACAAGTCCTTCCAGGGGTTCATGGCCCTGGCCTCGGTTTCCCTTTCCGTGGCCGAGGGGAGCTTCCATGCCCTGGTGGGTCCCAACGGGGCCGGGAAGACCACGCTGTTCAACGTGATCACGGGGAGGGTGAGTCCGGACCGGGGCCAGGTGCGCTTCCAGGACCGGGAGATCACCGGATGGCCCACGCCCAGGGTGGCCCGTCTGGGGATCGCCATCTCCTTCCAGCGGGCCCAGCCCTTTGTTTCCATGAGGGTCCTCGAGGCAGTGACCCTGGCGCGCCTGGGCTACGAGGGGAGAACCCTGGTGTGGGGGCGTCCCCTGGCCCGGCACGTAGAGGCCGTGGAAAGGGCCAAGGCGGCCTTGGCCAAGGTGGGCCTGGAGGCGTACGCCGAGAGCCCAGTCGCCCAGCTGCCCCTGGGTGACCTCAAACGCCTGGACGTGGCCATGGCTTTGGTGGCGGAGCCCAAGCTCCTCCTGCTGGACGAACCCCTGGCGGGTCTCTCCCGGGCCGAGCGGGGAAAGATGGTGGCCTTCATCCGGGACCTCCTCCGCCGGGAGGGAGTCACCCTGCTCTTCACCGAGCACGACACCGAGGCCGTGCTGGCCCTTGCTGACCGCATCACCGTCCTGCACCAGGGCCAGGTCCTGGCCGAGGGATCCCCGGAGGAGATCCGCCAGAACACCGCGGTGCGCCAGGCCTTTCTGGGAGGGAATGCATGAGCCTACGCGTGCTGGAGTTACAGGCGGGATATGGGGGCATTCCCGTGCTCCACGGGGTCAGCCTGGAGGTGGGCGAGGGGGAGGTGGTGGCCCTCCTGGGGCGAAACGGTGCGGGAAAGACCACCACCATCAAGGCCATCATGGGGCTGGTCCAGATTCAGGGCGGCAGGATCCTCTATGGGGAGACGGACCTGACCCGGCTCCCCTCCTTCCGACGCGCCCAGTTAGGCCTGGGATACGTTCCGGACGACCGCAGGATCTTCCCCGAGCTCACCGTGCGGGAAAACCTCCTGATCGCCCACCGGCCCGGACCGTGGACCCTGGAACGGGTGTACCGGCTCCTGCCGCGGTTACAGGAGATCGAAAACCGTCGGGGAGGCCTCCTTTCTGGCGGGGAGCAGCAGATGCTCACCATCGCCCGGACCCTGATGGCGAACCCGCGGCTTCTCCTTCTTGACGAGCCCACGGAGGGGCTGGCGCCCCTGATCGTGGAGGAGATCGCCCACCTGGTGGAGGAGTTGAAGCTGGAGGGCATGCCGGTGCTCCTGGCCGAGCAGAATCTCCGCTTCACGGGCCGGGTGGCGGACCGAGGGTACGTGCTGGAAACCGGGGAGGTGCGGGTGGAAGGGAGCATGAAGGAGTTGCTGCGCAAGGATGTGGTTGTGGCCCTCCTCTCCTTGTGAACCACGATCCCTCATTCGATGCACGGCTGGGTAGAGCGCCCTGGTCGGGGCTTAGGTTTCGGAGTAGCTCCCCTACCTTCCCTCGAGGTCAGGCGCCTTCCCCTCGTTATTCCGCTTGTGAATAACCATCACTCAGACCTTGAAATGCCTTCTGCCCCCCTCGTCGACCGGGTGGTGACCGTGCCGCGGTGAATGGGGGCCTGAGGAGTGCTGCCATGGGATTCATTTGGCCAATCTTAAGCAAAGTCCAAGGATTCTTGCCTAGAATGATTCGTATGGATCCCAAGGCGTATCCCACAGGACAGGTAGGACCTCTAGGATCCTTCCCCGCGAACCGGCTAGCCCTTTTTCTCGCCCTCTTAGGAGCGGGGAGCCTTCTTTTCTCCGCCTGCACGGGCCCTGCCGGGAGCCCTCCGCCCCAGGAGGCGATCCTGATCTTGGAGGTGGTGGGAAGCGGCAAGGTGACGGCGGGGAGCCAGGAGTGCCAGGGCGGGAACACCTGCACCTGGACCTTCCCCAAGGGAACCTCCCTGAGCTTGGACCCCCTGCCCGCGGAGGGCTTCTTCTTTGCGGGCTGGCAGAGAGCCTGCAGCGGATTTGCGGAATGCCGCCTCACCCTCGAGGAGAACCTAAGCGCCAGAGCCACCTTCTCCCTCATCGCAGGAGATTTCCAGCTGGGCCAGGTGTCCTCCCCAGTGGTGGTCCCCGCTGGGGGCCAGGTGGAGCTGGCTTTAGCCCTGGAACTGAGCGGGAACCTCTCGGCCCCGCCAGGGGCCTACCGCGTAGACCTCGCGGGACGGCTGGTGGGCACAGGGGTCGACCAGGTTCGCTACCGCTTCCTCCCTGAGCGGTCCCGTTCTGACCGCCTGGTGCTGGAGCTCATGGGGCCGGACCCGGCGGAGGTCTGGACCCTGTTCTCGGCACCCGCCCGGGTTTCCGTGCGGCTTGGCCACCTGGAGCGCACCCTGGACTTCCACCTGGCGGTGGCCCCGTGCCTGGCAGGTTGTGGGAGATAGGCCATGAAGGGAAGCGCTTGGTTGTCGATTGCCCTTTTACTCCTCACGGGATGTGCCCTGAACCCGGGGAGCCCGCGGGAAACCTCGGCCTGGAAACCCGTGTGGCTCATGCTCCCCGACGGGAGCGAGGTGCGGGTGGAGGGACAACGGGTACCCTGGGCACCCCCGGGGTATGTGGTGATCCAGGGGGATATCCTGGTCCCGCAAAGCCCCACCCCGTCCTCCACCCTTGCGCCCCAGGGATTGGCCCAGGAGCCCGTGGTCTGGGGGCGCCTTTGGCCGAACGGAGTGGTTCCTTACGTGATCGATGCGGGGGTAAGTGCAGACCAGAGGATCCGCATCCAGGAGGCCATTGCCCACATCCACGAGAAGACTTCCATCCGCCTGGTGGAGCGCACCGACCAGGCGGACTACGTGCGCTTCATCAGCGATGGCCGACCGGAAAGCTGCTGGTCTTATCTCGGGCGGATCGGAGGACCCCAGGATCTGGACGTCCACTGCGGCCAGAACGGGGTTCCGCCCGTGGGCACCGTGGTGCACGAGATTCTGCACGCCCTGGGATTCCTGCACGAGCAGAGCCGGGCGGACCGGGACGAGTACGTGGAGATCCTCTGGGAAAACATTCAGGAGGAGTACTGGCCCCAGTTTGCCAAGATCGGGGGCAAGGGCAAGCTTTACCAGGCTTACGACTACGATTCCGTCATGCACTACGGGGCCAAGGCCTTCTCGAAGAACGGCAACTACACCATCCTTCCCAAAAACGGGATTCCTCCTGAACGCATCGGTCAGAGGCAGGGCCTAAGCCCTGGGGACATCGAGTCCGTGCGGCTCTACTACACCACCCCCCTGGTCCGGCTCCGGTGGTGGTTCCACCAGACCACCTTCACCACCGGTTACAGCTTTCCCCAGGAGGTCCTCAACGTGGGGGCGGTGGACGCCCCGCTGGAGGGGGTAGTTCTCGAGGGCAGGTGGCTGCAGGGTGCCACGCCCCAGACCGCCGAGATCCCGGCAGGGGGAAGCGCCACGCTTCAGTTCCAGGCCAAGCCCTGCCCCTCCCTGGGCTTCCAGGCGGAAACCGTCGGGCTCAGGGTCCAGGGCGGGGAAACCTACCAGATCACCTACACCCGGGCCTGCTACCGCCATCCCGACGCCCTGACCCTCCTGCGCCTGGAACCTGCGGGACGGGAAACCCTTCTTCTCACCTTTGCCGAATGGACTTGGGCCAAGCGGTACGCCCTCGAGGGCACGGTGGACGGGGCCTCCATCCCCCTCCCCTACAGCGAGCTTTCCAGCCAGCGGGCCCAGCCCCTGTACACGGCCCTCCTGAGGCTGGAGGAAAGGGCGGGCCAGGAGGTGTGCCTGCGGATTACTCCCCTGGACTCCAGCGCCACCAACCCCACCCCCGCCACCGCCTGCGCCCGGGTCCCCGAATAGCGTCCAGCGTCCCGGTCCGGGTGGCCAAAGGAATAAGGACGGGTAGGGAGCCATGAAAGAGCGGGCGATTACGGATTGCTGGATCTTGGCCCTTGCGGTTCTTGCCCTGGCCCCCTTTTCCCTGGGCCAGGCTCCTCCCCTCAAGGAGGCCCAAAAGGCCCTGGGGGGCCAGGTGGAACGGGCCGTCCGCAAGACCATCGGAGCCCAGGTGTACCTGGCCGCCCTCGCCAGGGAGAAGACCGGAGGAACGGGTAGGCTCCACCTCCTCCGCAAAACCCCTACGGGTTACGTGGAGGTTTTCCGCTACCCAAGGCGGATTGGCGAGGAGGAAACCAGCTGGCTCATCGACCTGGGGGCCGGGAAGCAGGGAAAGCAGAGGACCCTGGCTTTCGTGGCCCTCGAGGGCCTCCGGGACCTTCAGCTCCTGGACCTCAACCAGGACGGCCACCCTGAGGTCTACCTGGAAGAGGTGGACTGCGGCAACGCGGGGTGCAGCCACGATTATCTGCTCCACGACGCCCGCTCCAAGAGAACCTGGCGGGTGATGGTCTGGTCGCCCTTTTACCAGCCGAAGCCTCCCAGAATCGCCCTGCCCAAGGACCTTAAGGATCAGGCCATCCGCCACTTCCTGGAAAGGAGGCTTGCTCGCCAGCACGGGATAGGCGCACCGCTTACCCCCGAGCAGGAGTGGTGGACCCGGCACGGGGCTTTCAGCGAGGGGAAACTGAGGCGGATCGAGCTTCACCCCAGGCGCTACACCCCCTGCCCCTACGACCTCACGGGCAGGAGCTATTCCATCGCGGCCAGGGCCAAACTGGGCTCCCTCCAGCTGGCCTCGGTGTTCAAGGGGCCGGTGGTGGCCCTCGAGGGGGAGCGGAACGCCTGCTTCGTGGTGTACGCCCCTCCCACCGCCAACGACTGGGTGCAGGAGATCCGGGTCCTCTCCCCCCGTAGGGCAGCCATGGTGGTCAGGGAGGGCGAGGAGGTGGTCTACTTCGACCCCATCGGCCTGACCCTCTCTAGATAGTGCCCGTAGAGGGCATGGTACCTTTGTCGCCAGGGCTTCCCGGTCTTGTCTTCCCTACCCCGCTATAGGCCTCATGGAACCCACCCCGCTCAAGGTTTTGCGAAGCCGGGCTGAAAAGCCCCCTTGGCATTGGGCCGGTCTTCGCTCTACCCAAAACCGCCGCATGCCGGACTGGGTAACCCTTCACATGCCGGCGGGTTGAGCCACGGCGTCGGAATAACGTTGGCAAAATTTGCTCGGAGACACCTGCTCTTCCTCGTGTCGCCCTAACCCGCCGGGAGTTTACGGAACCGGCCTTTCGCAGTCATCGGTGCACCAGGCTGACCCCCCAGCCCACCTTTCCGGCAGACTCTTCCCAATACCCGTGCCTCGGGTCCGCTCCTCACGGTCATGCCTACCCACCCCTGCCCTCTCTCAGTCCACTTGGGCGCGAGGGACGGTTAATTTCCCTCCTGGTAAGGGACTCGAACACCCCGCAGCTCCTAAGGAGTGCAGCATGAGCCACCAGCACCCCTAATGTTTCAAAGGGTCAACGCGATTCTCAGATTCCCTTTGCTTCCCAGCGCCACAGCAAAGCGGCGATGTCCAAGCAGAACCCGGCCCATCCCGCATTCCCTTGTTCCCCAGGCACAAGGAGCACGCTAGTTAGTTAACCTACCGCCGGTTCTGCGCTCTTCAACGCTCATATTCGCCGAAGACCATGTATCATGGCTCACTCAGCGACGCGCTGGAAATGGCGTACCAAAATCTGGGCGCATTTCGAATTCCCTGAACCTCCGACCGACTACCCCTTCCCTGCCAACCACGTTTACCGCAGCCGGAGCCCTTAGAGCCATCCCTCAACCGGGCTTCCCGTTTGCTCTCCGGCGCCCTGGAAGATGGACACCTGAGAGTTCCCGATAAGGCTTATGGATGGCTCACTTCCGCAAAGGGGCTCCAAAGCAGGCTCACTCCCGTCCGCCTCTTGGGGTTGGTATGATTAGCAGGTAGCGTCAAGCCTCTACCCATGGGAAACGTGCACCACCAAGTTGGTCACACTTCCCAACCGGAGTCTTGACTGGGATACACTGAGAGTGTGGAGGTCCTGGCTCCATACCTTGAAGAAGCGGTGCGGAGGCTTCGGAAAGCCCTAGACCTCGAGGCTGTTTACCTCTTCGGCTCCCATGCCCGGGGTACCGCGGATGCCCGATCCGACCTGGACCTCCTGGTGGTAGCCCGCACTCACCTTCCGCCCCTGAAACGAATCGGACTGGTACTGGAGCTCCTTAAGGACGCTCCATGGCCCGTGGAGGCCCTGGTGCTCACCCCCGAGGAGCTGGTCGAAAGGCAGGAGCTCCCCTTCCTACGGGGGATTCTAAAGGAGGCCGTGCCCCTTTATGAGCGTGGAGAAGAGGCGGCTTGAAGGGGAACGCTGGCTAGTCCAGGCCGAAAACGACCTGGAGGCCGGCAAGGTTCTCCTGGCAGTGGGCAAGCACGCTCAGGCCGCTTTTATGGCCCACCAGGCCGGAGAGAAGGCCCTAAAGGGCCTTTGGTTCGCTCTGGACTTGGATCCCTGGGGGCATAGCCTTGCCCGGCTTGTGCGCAACTTACCCGGGGAGTGGAGGAAGAGGCTCTCGCCCTTCTCTATTTAGCCCAGGCCTTGGAAAAATTCTACACCCCCACCTGAAGCGCCAAGCCTTAAGCCCAGGGGCCCCTCGAGGCTCTAGGAGAACTCCCGTTCAAGCTCCTTCAGCCGCTCGGCAATGCCCGTGTATTCGAGCTCCTCCATGGGCAGCATGGCCGGGCCGTAAAATCCCTGACGGCGCATTTCCTGAGCCTTTTCCACCACCTTGGCCCGCACCGCATCCCAGACCGGATCCGCAAAGAGATCCACGGGCTCAGAGAACCGACCTTCCTTGAGGGAGAAGGCCAGCCCGCACACCATGGGTACGCAGAAAAAGGTGGAAGCGGGAGTATTGGCCTTGACAGGCATGAGGGGCAGGTGGTGGCTTCCCCGTGTATCCCCGGCCACGAAGGGCGCCAGAGCAAAGGGTGGACCAAACTCCTCCGTTGCTGGAAAGATCTTCTGGGTACGGATAATAGCCACGGGATCGTCCTTACCCACGTAGCGCCCGGCAATGTTCCGCAAGCGCGTGGTGCTCACCACCGCGGCTATCTCCCCATAGCGCCGGGACCAAATGGACTCTATCCCAAAGCGGTGGGAGTCCCTAAGTAAGGCGGCTATGTCATAAAGCCTTTCGGGAGCATCCAAAACGATGTAGCTATCCCTCTCCGTCTGGGCTAGGTCCATGATGCGGAAGCGGAAGCCGGGGCGCAGCTCCGAGGAGAGCAGGAGACCAGAGGAGTACATGGGGTCGGCGAAGACCAGGTATAGGGGGAGGTTGAAGGCCCCGGGCTCGGTCTTATCGGCGGCCAGGACCATAAAGGGCTCAGCGGGCCGCTCCTCGAATTCCATCTCCGCCACCTGGGGTCCCAGGCCATGGAGATTACCGGAGAAGGCATCCTTCAAAAGATCCTGCCCAGCCCCGTAAAGACCCTCCTCCTTGGCCACCTGGGTACCTTCCCGGAAGGCTTTCCAGGCCAGCTCGTGGACGGATGCGTTTCGAATGCCGTGGGTATGCGAGAGGAGGAGGACGATGTCGTCCCCGATATGGAACACGTGGGCGTCCAAGAGCAGGCGGCCCACCTCCTCCCGTACCACCTCCTCCACCTTGGCCAGCACCCTGCGGCTGGGTAAGGTGTGGCCTCCGACGGAACCGATGTCGGCCTTGAGGACGCTAAGGGTGATTTTCATAAGCTCCTCCTTCGTGTTCCATACTTCCACACTTATGGCGGGCTTGGCAACCCCCCTACCCCCTGCATAACGCCAATGTGCTTGGAAACGTGGAAGAAAGCACCAAACCACTTGACTATCCTCTCCTCCAGGGGTAGAGTGTACTTACCGACCGGTCGGTGAGATATGGGAACTGCCACACGCGACCGCATCCTGGAAGAAGCCGCCCGGCTTTTCACGGAAAGAGGCTACGAGGCGACCAGCGTCCAAGATCTGGCCGAGGCACTGGGCCTCTCCAAGGCGGCACTCTACCACCACTTCCGGAGCAAGGAGGAGGTTCTCTACGAGATCAGCCTTCAGGCCCTGGAGGGCCTTCGTCGCCAAGGAGAAAGAGCCCTATCCGAACCCGACCCCAAGGTAGCCCTTCTACACTTCATGGAAGGCCATGCCCGCTTCTTTGAAGAGAATCGGCCCTTTTTCGTGGCCATGCTTCAAGGGTTGCAAAGCCTCTCTCCCGAGAAGCGAGCTGTTACCATCGCCCTGCGCGACCGGTACGAGGGCATGCTCCGAAGCATCCTGGAGCGGGGCATGGCACTGGGGGTATTCCGCCCTCTGGATGTGGGCCTCACAGCCCGGGCCATCCTCTCCCTCCTCAACTGGATGATCCGCTGGTTCCGCCCGGGCGGGCCCTTGCGGGCGGAGGAGGTGGCCAGGTTCTACTTTGATCTCATCCTAAAGGGGTTAGAACATGGAGATTCCTGAACACAAGGAGATTCGGCAGCTGGCCAGGCGCTTTCTGGAAGAAGCAGGTCCTGCCTTGGCGGAGTACGAGGCCCAGGAAGCCTTTCCTTGGCCCCTGGTGAGGCGGATGGGGGAGCTGGGCTTCCTGGGGGTGTTCGTGCCCGAGGAGCTGCGAGGGGCTGGCCTGGACTTTTGCGCCTACATCGCCCTTCTGGAGGAGCTTGGAGGATACGCTTCCTTGCGCTCCATCCTTTCCGTGCAGCAAAGCTTGGTCCTCACTCCCCTTCTCGCCTACGGAACGGAGGAGCAAAAAAGGCGGTACGTCCCCCGGCTCGCAAAGGGGGAGATCCTAGGAGCCTACGGCCTCACGGAGCCCGAGGCGGGCTCGGATGCGGGAAGCCTCCGCACCCGGGCCTACCGGGACGGCGATCACTATGTGCTGGAAGGACAGAAGACCTTCATCTCCCACGCCAACGTGGCCCAGGTGTTCCTCATCTTCGCCAAAACCGATCCGGAGAAGGGTAGCAGGGGCATTACCGCCTTCCTGGTGGAACGGGAGGACGGGGTACGCACCACGCCGTTAAAGGGAAAACTGGGGCTTAGGGCTGCGGACACGGGCATGGTCTTTCTGGAGGGGGTGCGCATACCCAAGGACAGGGTTTTGGGAGAGGAGGGACAGGGCTTCAAAATCGCCCTTTCCACCCTGGATACCGGCCGGGTTTCCCTGGCGGCGGGAGCGGTGGGGCTGATGCAACGGGCCTTGGACCTATCCCTACGCTACGCCAAGGAAAGGCACCAGTTCGGACGGCCCATCGCCAGCTTCCAGCTGGTCCAGGCGCATCTGGCCCAGATGAAGCTGGACCTCGAGGCCAGCCGCCTCCTCACCTACCAGGCGGTGGCCAAGAAGCTTAAAGGGGAGCGGTATACCCTCGAGGCCAGCATGGCCAAGCTCTTTGCTTCCGAAGCTGCCAACCGCGTGGCCTACCGGGCTATCCAGGTCCACGGGGGCTACGGCTTCTTCGAGGAGTACGAGGTGGCCCGGCTTTATCGGGACGCCCGCATCCTCACCCTTTACGAGGGAACCAGCGAGGTGCAGACCCTGGTGATCGGGGCCCACCTCACCGGGATCAAAGCTTTTGGAGAAGGCTAGGGAGGTGATTAGGATGCCCATGTACTTTGAGGACTTCCAGGTAGGCCAGCGCTTTACCACCCCGGCCCGCACGGTAACCGAGGCGGACGTGGTGAACTTTGCCGGAGTTTCCGGGGACTACAACCCCATCCACACCGACGCCGAGTTTGCCAAGAACACCCCCTTCGGCCAGCGCATCGCCCATGGGCTTCTGGTCCTTTCCATGCTCACCGGCCTTCGGCAGCGGAGCGGGCACTTTGAGGGCACCATTATCGCCTGGATGGAGATCCGCAACTACAAGTTCCTGAAACCCGTATTTATAGGGGACACCGTGAGGGGGGAAAGCGAGATCCTGGAGAAACATGAAACCAGTAAACCCGACCGGGGTGTGGTGGTGCAGCGGGTACGGGTCCTGAACCAGCGGGACGAGGTAGTTCAAGAAGGAGAATTCGTCACCTTGGTCCGCAGGAAACCCCAGGAATAGCGCATGCAAAGCCCCCTTGCCCGGTGGTTCCAAGCCGAGATCCAGCCCAAGCGCCAGGGAAGGGCTACCGGTGTGGGCGGTTCCCTTGTTAATCGAAGGAGAGTTTGGAGGAGGGGTGTTGCACGGGAGGTTCTACTGGGTGACGTGAACGCCCTGCTGGGGATATGCTGGGGGCAAATAGGAAAGGAGGCGGCATGTTCCCGAGCACCATGATGGAGGAGGAACTCAATCTGTGGGACTTCCTGGAACGGGCGGCAGAGCTTTTTCCCAGGAAGGAAGTGGTATCCCGGCTCCATACAGGGGAGGTCCACCGCATCTCCTACGCCGAGGTTTACCGGCGGGCTAGAAGGCTCATGGGGGGCCTGAGGCGGCTCGGGGTGGAGGTGGGGGACCGGGTGGCCACCTTGGGCTTCAACCACTTCCGCCACCTGGAAACCTACTTCGCCGTGCCGGGAATGGGGGCGGTCCTCCACACCGCAAACCCCCGGCTTTCCCCCAAGGAGATCGCCTACATCCTGAACCATGCGGAGGACAAGGTCCTTCTGTTTGATCCCCAGCTCCTTCCCTTGGTGGAGACCCTGCGCCCGGAGCTTTCCACCGTGCGCCACTTCGTGGTGATGGACGAGAAGGCGCCAGAGGGATACTTGGCCTACGAGGAGGTGTTGGGCGAGGAGGCGGACCCCATCCGGGTACCCGAACGGGCCGCCTGCGGCATGGCCTACACCACGGGGACCACCGGTCTTCCCAAGGGAGTGGTCTACAGCCACCGGGCCTTGGTCCTCCACACCCTGGCGGCGAGCCTCGAGGATGGCACCGCCCTCTCGGAAAAGGACTCGGTCCTCCCAGTGGTACCCATGTTCCACGTGAACGCCTGGTGTCTACCCTATGCCGCCACCCTGGTGGGAGCCAAACAGGTCCTGCCAGGACCCAAGCTAGATCCCGCCTCCTTGGTGGAACTCTTTGACGGAGAAGGAGTGACTTTTACCGCCGGCGTGCCCACGGTGTGGCTGGCCTTGGCGGATTACCTGGAGAACACGGGACACCGCCTTAAGACCCTGCGGCGCCTGGTCGTGGGGGGAAGCGCCGCCCCGAGAAGCCTAGTGGAGCGTTTTGAGCGCATAGGCATAGAGGTGCGGCAGGGCTACGGCCTCACGGAAACTTCTCCGGTGGTGGTGCAGAACTTCGTGAAAAGCCACCTGGAAGGCCTCCCCTGGGAGGAAAGGATCCGCCTCAAGGCCAAGACCGGCCTCCCCACCCCTCTTGTGCGCCTTCGGGTGGCGGACGAGGAAGGCCGCCCGGTGCCCAAGGATGGCAGAACCATGGGGGAGGTCCAGCTCAAGGGACCCTGGATCACCGGAGGGTACTACCGGAACGAGGAGGCTAGCCGTAACGCCCTAACCCCCGACGGATGGTTCCGAACCGGAGACATCGCCGTGTGGGATGAGGAGGGCTACTTGGAGATTAAAGACCGGCTGAAGGACCTCATCAAGTCGGGCGGAGAGTGGATCTCCAGCGTGGATCTGGAAAACACCCTCATGGGACATCCCAAGGTGAAGGAGGCGGCGGTGGTGGCCATTCCCCACCCCAGGTGGCAGGAAAGGCCCTTAGCCGTGGTGGTGCCCAGGGGAGAGAAACCCAGCGAGGAGGAGCTTCGGGAACATCTCTTAAAGGCTGGCTTTGCCAAGTGGCAACTTCCCGATGCCTTCGTCTTCGTGGAGGAAATCCCCCGCACCAGCGCAGGGAAGTTCCTAAAGCGTGCCCTCAGGGAACAGTATAAGGACCTGTTCCACGATTCCTCAGAGGGATAAGGGGGGACTATGTTCCTGGAGCAGTTCCGCCTGAACGGCAAAGTAGCCCTGGTGACGGGGGGATCCCGGGGGCTTGGCCTCGAGGCGGCTCTAGCCCTCAAGGAGGCGGGAGCCAAGGTGGCGGTTCTCGCCCGGAGGGCCAGCTTCTTTGAGGAGGCCAAAAAGCACCTGGGGGAGGCCCTTTACCTGGAAGGGGATGTGCGGGACGAGGAGCGGCTTCTCGAGGTGGTGGACCAGGTGGAGCGGGAACTTGGGCCCCTCACCATCCTGGTGAACGCCGCAGGGATCTCCTGGGGGGCCCCCTCCTGGGAGATGCCCGTGGAAAAGGTGCGGGAGGTCCTCGAGGTCAACCTGGTGGGAGCCTTCCTGGCAAGCCGCGCCGCCGCCCAGCGCATGCGGGAAAGGGGCTACGGCAAGATCATCCACATCGCCTCCGTGGCAGGGCTAAAAGGAGAGTACCCTGAGGTCCTGGACGCCGTGGGCTACTCCGCCTCCAAGGGTGCGCTCATCGCCCTTACCCGGGATTTGGCCGTGAAATGGGGCCGGTTCGGTATTCGGGTGAACGCCTTAGCCCCTGGGTTTTTCCCCACCCGCATGACGGAGAAGGTCCTGCCCAAGGCCGAGGCCTTCCTGAAGGCCACCCTGCCCCTGGGGCGTCCCGGGAAACCCGGGGAGCTGGGAGGAGCAGTGCTTTTCCTGGCAAGCCCCGCCTCCGACTACATCACCGGGGCCATTCTTCCCGTGGACGGCGGGGCTACCGCCCTCTGAACTAGGCGAAGTGGTTCACGGGGCCGTGGCCGTGACCCAAGGAAGGTGCGGTTTCCAAGGCCCGGGTGAGGTAGGCCTTGGCCTCAGCCACGGCTTCCTCCAGGGGCTTTCCCAAAGCCAGGAGGGCAGTGATGGCTGCGGAAAGGGTGCAGCCCGTGCCGTGGGTGTTAAGGGTGGGAATGCGGGGGGCACGGAAAACCTGGATACTTTCCCGAGTAGCTAGAAGGTCCACCGCCTCCTTCCCCTCGAAATGGCCGCCTTTAAGCAGGACCGCCTGGGGGCCGAGGGCCAAAAGTTCCCGGGCCGCCTCCTGGGCTTCCGCCAGGGTCCGGATAGGCCGGGAAAGGAGGGCCTCCGCCTCGAGGCGGTTGGGGGTGACGAGGGTGGCCAGGGGGAAAAGCCTTTCTGTTAGCGCCCGGACCGCTTCGGGGGAAAGGAGGGGATCCCCGCCCTTGGCCACCATCACCGGATCCACCACCAGGGGACGGATCCCATACCGCTTCACCCCCTCGGCCACCGCCTCCACGATGGCCGCGTTGCCCAAAGCCCCTGTCTTGGCAGCATGGATGGGGAGGTCGTCCGCCACGCTTTGGATCTGGGCATAAACCAGGTCAGGAGGTAGGAGTTTTACCCGTTGCACCCCCAGGGTGTTTTGGGCGGTGACCAGGGTAAGGGCGCTTACCCCATAGACTCCGAAGCGGAAAAAAGTCTTGAGATCCGCCTGCACCCCGGCCCCGCCCCCGGAGTCGGAACCGGCGATGGTAAGCGCTACTTGCATGCCTCACCTCGGGCATAATGAGGATATGCGCGCCAAGGTGATGGAGCTGGACGGGCACTTGGCTTTGGTCCTCGAGGGTCATGCCCCCGGGCTAAAGCCGGGCCAGGAGGTGGAGGTGCTGGAGTCGGAAGGAACCTTGCTGGTGGTAGAGCCCGGGACCAGCGTGGAAACCTTGAAGGCCCTGATGGCCTACCTCCAGTCCCTAAAGGAGCGCGAAGCGCTTTACCGACGCCTGGCCGATGCCTAAGCTTCCCCTCTCCTTGGTCCTGGCCATCCACGAGGACCTCCTTCGCCGCTATGGGGGAAGCCCCGGGGTACTGGATCTGGGCAGGCTTGAGGCTGCCTTGGAACGCCCGTGGGCTGGTTTCGCCGGGCAAGAAAGCTTCCCAACCCCCTGGGAAAAGGCCGCAGCTTACCTTACCGGCATAGCCAAAGGCCATCCTTTCGTGGATGGCAACAAGCGGACGGCCTTCGCCGTGGCCGATATCCACCTGCGGCTTTCCGGTTTCCGGCTTACCCTTAGCGACGAGGAGGCCTTCTCCCTGGTGGTGGGGGTTGCCCAGTGCCATCAGGAGGTGGGGGAGGTGGCCGAAGTTTTTCGTCAGCATCTTGACCCCCCGCCCTAGCCCACGGGGTCGTGGACGTAGGGTGCACCTTGAAGCTCCATCCGAGCCTTGCCCCGCAAGACCGCCTCCACCAGGTTCATGGGGCAGAAGGGGCCGCACATGCTGCAGGCCTTGGTCCTCGAGCCCCGCTCCTCCTTGAGGCGGCGGGCCTCCTCAGGATAAAGGCAAAGAGCGAACTGGCCTTCCCAGTCCAGGCGGTAGCGGGCCTCGGACATGCGCCGGTTCCTCTCCAAAGCCCGCGGGTTCCCCCGGGCCACATCGGCAGCGTGGGCCGCGATCTTGAAGGCGATCACCCCTTCCTTCACGTGCTCAGGGGTGGGCAGGCCCAGGTGCTCCGCCGGGGTCAGGTAGCAGAGCATATCCGCCCCCATCCAACCGGCCAAGGCGCCCCCAATGGCCCCGGCGATGTGGTCGAAGCCAGCGGCGGTATCCACGGGAAGCATCCCCAGGATGTAGAAGGGAGCCTGGCCCGTGAGCTTCTTCTGGATCTGCACGTTGGTGGCCACTTCGTTCAAAGGAATGTGGCCCGGTCCTTCCACCATCGCCTGCACCCCTGCCCGGCGGGCCCGCTCCACCAGTTCCCCGATGGTGAGGAGCTCGGCGATCTGGGCCCGGTCGGTGCTGTCCGCCAGGGACCCCGGCCTGAGGCCGTCGCCCAAGGAGAGGGTCATGTCGTAGGTGCGGGCGATGTCCAGGAGGTCGTTAAAGCGGGCGTAAAGGGGGTTCTCCTCTCCCCGGTGGAGCATCCAGGCGGCGAGAAGCCCTCCACCCCGGCTCACAATCCCCGTGGTCCGGGAGGAATTCCGGTAAACCTCCAGGTTCTTCAGGGTAACCCCCACGTGCACGGTGATGTAGTCCACCCCCTGCCGCCCGTGTTCCTCTATGACCTCGAAAAGCTCGTCCGCGGACATGTCGAAGAAGCTCTTCCTCTTGGCGGCGCGGAACTCCGCCTCATAGATGGGCACGGTGCCCAAAGGAACGGTGGCCACCTCGAGGATTCTTTCCCGGATGGCCTTCAAGTCCCCCCCTGTGGAGAGATCCATGATGGTGTCCGCCCCGTACTGAATGGCCACCCTGGCCTTTTCCACCTCCTCCTCGAGGTTGACGTAGTCGTAGGAGGTACCCAGGTTGGCGTTTACCTTCACGCTGAGCCCTTCCCCGATCCCCTTGAAGTCCCGAAGGGTGCGGTGGTTGGGGTTCCTGGGAATCACGATCTGCCCCGACACCACCCCTTCCCGCACAAACTCAGGGGAAACCCCCTCCTTCTCCGCCACGTAAGCCATCTCCTCGGTCACGATGCCCTTCCTTGCCGCTTCCAGCTGGGTCATAGCTACACCCCCAAAAGCTCGAGAATCCTCTTCGCCGTCCACGGGGCCAGGAGGATGCCGTTCCTTCCATGGCCCACCGCAGCCAGCACTCCCCTTTCCACCTCACCCACGAAAAGCTCTCCCACCGGCCTGTACCCCCAAAGGGCCTCCCGGAACCTGGCCCCTGCCAGCAGGGGAAAGCGCTCGTGGGCGTAGTCGGAAAGCCACCTTAGGCCGAATAGATCCACTCCTTGAGCCCATCCCTCTCGCTGGGTGGCCCCCACGTATACCCCACCCTCCCGGGGAAGGAGGTACCCTTCCCCAGCGAAAAGGGGGGCAGGAGGAGCCGGGCCCTCGAGGACCAAGGCCTCCCCCTTCAGGGGCCGGACCCCAAGGCCAAATCGGCTACCCCAGGCGCCCACGGCCAGGAGGACGAACCGGGCCTGGGCGGTAAAGGGCTCCTCCCGCCAGCGCCCTCGCACTCCCCCTTCCTTCACCTCCTCCACCTCGGCTTGAAGGAAAGGGGTTTCCATGACCTCCAGAGCTTTCAGTAAGGCCTTGCGGAGGGCCTTGGGATGGACATACCCCCCAGGGAAGGTACGCGCTCCCCTTCCACCCCGAACCGGGTAGGACAAGGACTCCTGGGCCTCCCAGGCCTCCTTTTCCACCTGGGACAGGGCCGCCACCTGGGTGCCGCTAAACCCCGCCTCCACCTTCCATCCCTTGACGGCAAGCTCCTCGAGGAGGCCTGGATAGTACTCCAGGCCGAAAAGGGCCGCCTCCAAAACCTCCCCGGAAAGCCCCTCGGGATAAGGAGCCAGCATCCCCGCACTGGCCAGGGTAGCCGCTCCCTCCTTACCGGCATCTAGGAGGAGGACGGAAAGCCCCCGCTTCCTGAGCTCGTAGGCGGCGAGGGTTCCGATAATCCCCGCCCCCACCACCGCCACCTCTACCCTCACGGCTTAGGACCTCCCAAAGGGATGCCCTCCATGGGGCTCGAGGGGCTCGCCACCTCCCGGGGTCGCATGGGGCCGGCCAAAAAGGCTTTCCTCCCCGCCTCCACAGCCAAACGAAAGGCCTCAGCCATGGCCACGGGATCTTGGGCCTCGGCAATGGCGGTGTTCACCAGCACGGCGTCCAAACCCATCTCCATCACCTCCGCTGCATGGGAAGGGAGGCCAAGCCCTGCGTCCACCACCACCGGGGGCAGTGAGGTCTTCTCCCGGGCGAAGAGCTCCAAAAGGGCCCGGGTCCTCACCCCCCAGCCGGAGCCGATGGGGGCCGCCAGGGGCATCACCGTAGCCGTGCCCTGCTCCGAAAGCTTCTTGGCCAGGACGAGGTCAGGACCGATGTAGGGCAGGACCAGGAAGCCCTCGTCCATGAGCATCCTCGCCGCCCTCAGGGTTTCCACGGGATCGGGGAGGAGATAGGTGGGGTCAGGGATCACCTCCAGCTTCACCCACCTCTCCCCGGTGAGAACCCGGCCCAGCCGGGCTATCCTCAACGCTTCCTCCGCCGTCCTGGCGCCTGCCGTGTTGGGCAGGGGGCGCACGCCCTCTAAGGCCTCGAGGAGACCCACGTGCCCGGGCATCCTGGCCTCCACCCGGCGGATGGCCACGGTGACCACTTCGGCCCCCGCAGCCCTTATGGCCTCTCGCATCACCCCGAAGTCCCGGAACTTGCCCGAGCCCAGGATAAGACGGCTTTTAAGCTCTATGTCCCCGACCTTCCAGGTGTCCATCTAGCCTCCTTGCATGAGGGTGACCACCTCCACCACATCCCCCTCCTTCAGGACGTGGTGAGGAAGCTCCCGCCCCAGGTAGGCCTCCTCGTTGAGGAGGACCGCCACCCGGGAAAGATCCACGTCCAGCTCCTCCAGAACCTCCCTTAGCGTCTTGCCCTCGAGGGGCTTAGCCTCCCCGTTAAGCCACACCATAAAGCCGCTCCCTGAATGCCTGGGCCGCCCGCTCGGGGTTCTCAGCGTCCAGGATGGCACGGACCACCACAACTCGGCGCGCCCCAGCCTCCGAAACCTCCCCCAGGTTCTCCAGGGTGATGCCGCCGATGGCGTACCAGGGCCTCTCCCCCAGGTTCTCCCGGGCCCAGCGCACATAGCCCAGGCCCGCGGCCCGCCTCCCCGGCTTGGTGGGGGTTTCCCACACAGGGCCTATGGAGAGGTAGTCCACTCCTTCCTCGAGGGCTCTTAGGGCCTGTTCGGGAGCGTGGGTAGAGCGGCCCACCATCCCCTGAAAGAAACGCCGGGCCTCCGCGGGCGTCAGGTCCCCTTGGCCAAGGTGCACCCCATCCGCTCCCAGAAGGGCCGCCAGGTCCGGCCGGTCGTTGAGGAGGAAGGGCACCCCATACCGTCGGGCCAGGGCCAGCATCCTCTCCCCCAGGTCCAGGATGGGCCTCGCCTCCCAGTCCTTGGCCCGAAGCTGCACGACCTCCACCCCACCCGCCAGGGCCCGTTCCGTCCGATCCAGCACCTCCACCATGGACCAACCGGGCCTCGGGGTCACCACCAGATAGAGCCTTCCCAGCAAGCTTTCACCTCCCCAGCGCATGTGCCCTACGGGTAAAGCCTCAAGCGGGTCTCCAGGGCCCACGCGGCCTGGGGAGAAGTCGGTTTGTAAGGGGATTCTTCCGCATAGGCTTCCCTCCGCCGGCATTACCCGGATCAGGTTCTAAGGGTTGCTAGGAGAAACCTAGCTCTCAGCCCCTCCATTGGGGCACCCCTAGCCTGTCCCTTCCACTATAGCATGCGGGGCTCTCGAAAACCCGGCCTGGGGAACAGGGCATATACCCTTGACTTTCACACACTCAATGGTATATCATGCCGGGCAATCCCCCGGGGAGGGGGGAAAGGAGGCGGAATGGCAGGACTCAGCGCGGAGGCCGAAGCCGAAATCCAGTATCTGGAGGCCATGATTTCCCGCCTCGAGGCGGGGGAGGAAGACCCCGAGGACTTCCGGGTCTACCGCCTGAAAAACGGCATCTACGGCATTCGGGGAAGGCCAGAGCACCACATGGTGCGCATCAAACTCCCCGTGGGCCGGGTAAGCCCGGAGGCCCTAAGGGTTCTGGCAGAGGTGGCGGAGCGGTATGCAGAAAACCGTCTGGCCCACGTAACCACCCGGCAGGCGGTGCAGCTTCACCACGTGCACCGAAGGGACGTACCCCACGTCCTCCGGGCTGTAAACGGGGTGGGCCTCACTACCCGCGAGGCCTGCGGCCACTCCATCCGAGCCATCACCTGCTGCCCGTACGCCGGAGTTTCCCCTGAGGAGCCCTTTGACGTGACTCCCTACGCCGAGGCCGCCTACCGCTACTTCCTCCGTCACCCCGTGGGGCAGAACCTGCCCCGCAAATTCAAGATTGCCTTCGAGGGGTGCGCCACAGACCATGCCCGTACCCCCATTCACGACATCGGGGTGGTGGCCGCGGTGGAGGGGGGCAAAAGGGGCTTCCGCCTTTATGTGGGCGGGGGCTTGGGAGCGGCTCCTATGAGCGCGGAACTTTTGGAACCCTTTACCCCAGAGGAGGACCTCCTCCCCACCATGCTGGCCATCATCCGCCTCTTTGACCGCCACGGTAACCGCAAGGTCCTAACCCAAGCCCGGCTCAAGTTTCTGGTAAAGAAGTGGGGAATTGCCGCCTTCCGCGAGGCGGTAAGGGAGGAAAGGCGGATCGTGAAGCTCACCGCAAGCGGTGAGGACCTAAAGGCCTGGCAACCTCCCCAGGACCTCCCACCCCCAAGCCTTCCCTCCCCTCCCAGGAAGCCCTTCTCCTTCGCTCCCGGGTTTGATGCCTGGCGCCGCACCAACCTCTTTCGTCAAAAGCAAGAGGGCTACTACACCGTGGCCCTGCGCCTTCCCCTTGGGGATATCACCTCGGAAGGGCTCAGGGCGCTGGCGGATATCGCCGAAACCTACGCTGGAGAAATAAGGAGTGCCATCAGCCAGAACCTACTCCTTCGCTTCGTGCCCGAGGACGCTTTGGGTGGGCTTTACGAAGCCCTGTTGCGGGTGGGCCTGGCCCATCCTGAGGCCCACACCATCCTGGACATAACCCGCTGCCCTGGAGCTGACACCTGCAACCTGGCCATCACCCGCTCCCGGGGACTGGCGCAGGCCCTGGAAGCGCACCTCCACACCCTTCCTCTGACCCATGATCCAGCGGTGCGGTCCATTAGCATCAAGATCTCCGGTTGCCCCAACTCCTGCGGTCAACACCACATAGCCGATATCGGCCTTTACGGCTCAAGCCGTAAGGTAGGGGAAAACGAAGTTCCTCACTACACCCTCCTCCTGGGGGGGCGCACCCGGGAGGGGGAGGCCCGTTTTGGCCAAGTAGTGGCTCGGATTCCTGCCCGGCGCACTCCTGAGGCGGTGGAAAGGATCCTGAAGCGCTACCAGGAGGAGCGGGAGCAGGGCGAAAGTTTCCAGGCTTATTTGGACCGGGTGGGGGCCGCCTCCTTCAAGCCCCTTCTCGAGGACCTCCAGACTATTCCTTCCTATGAGGAAGCCCCAGAGTACTACCAGGACCTGGGGGCGGAAGGGGAAACCTTCCGGGTGCAGCTAGGCCGTGGGGAGTGCGCGGTGTAAGGGAGGTTGGGGATGCGCATTGCCTATGCCGGTCTCAGGAGGAGGGAAGAGTTCAAATCCCTGGCGACAAAGCTAGGCTTAATCCCCCTCCTTCTCCCTGTTCAGGCCACGGAAAAGGTACCCGCTCCCGAATACCAGGACCATCTCCGGCGGCTGGGAGAAGGCGTGGATCTCTTCGTGGCCACCACCGGGATAGGGGTAAGGGAGCTTTTGGAAGGAGGGCGGGTTTTGGAACTAGACCTGAAGGGGAGCCTGGAGAAAGCCCTCCGCTTGGCCCGGGGGACCAAGGCCGCCCGGGTACTCAGGGACCTAGGGCTTGCCCCTCATGGGGTAGGAGACGGGACCACACCAAGCCTCCTGCCTCTCTTACCCCAAGGACCCGGAGTGGCCGCCGTCCAGCTTTACGGCAAGCCCCTACCCCTCCTGGAACAGGCCTTGGAGGAAAGGGGCTATGCGGTTCTCCCCCTCATGCCTTACCGCCACCTGCCGGACCCTGAGGGGATCCGCCTTCTGGAGGAGACCATTTTGGCCAAAGAGGTGGAAGCGGTAGCCTTTGTAGCCGCCATCCAGGTGGAGTTCCTGTTTGAGGGAGCCCGGAACCCCTCGGAGTTGAGGAGAACCTTCCAGCACGAGGTAAAGGCCCTGGCCGTGGGCCGGGTTACCGCGGATGCCTTAAGGGAGTGGGGGGTGCAGCCCTTCTACGTGGATGAGCAGGAGCGGCTAGGAAGCATGCTCCAGGGCTTCTTACGCCTGTACCGGGGGGTGGCATGACCTACTTTCCCCTCATGCTGAACCTGAGGGACAGGCCGGTTCTCCTAATCGCCGGCGGCCCGGAAACGGGGGCCAAGCTCCAAGCCCTCTTGGAGGCCCAGGCCCAGGTTACCGTCCTGGCTGAGGAGGACCATTGGAATCTGGCGGACTTGGCCAAGGAGGGAAGGATCCGCTGGCTTCCCCGAGGTTATCGGGAAGGGGACCTCGAGGGCTTCTTCCTGGTGGTGAGCCATCCCCGGGACAAGGGGATCCACCCCCAGGTAAAGGCAGAAGCGGAAAGGCGAAGGGTGTTTTTGGTGGCGGTGGACGACCCGGAAAACGCCACCGCCATCCTCCCCGCCGTGGTGCGAAGGGGGGAGTTGGTGGTGGCCCTTTCCACCTCTGGGGCTGCCCCTGCCTTGGCGGTGCGCCTAAAGGAGCGTTTTCTTCGGCTTTTGGGTCCAGAGTACGGGGAACTTGTAGCCTACCTGCGCCACCTTAGGCCACGGATAGCGGAGATCCCCTGCTTCGAAGAGCGCAAGCGGCTTTGGTACCGCCTTGTGGATTTGGCCTTAGAGGAACTTGACCTGGATCCGGAGGCCGGCCTGACCAGGGCCAAGGAAAAGGTGGAGGAAGTGCTTGCGGAGGTTCAGCCATGGACAAGGTAACAAGCGCCAAGGCCCTTATCCGGGACGCCCTAGCGGAAGGCCAAAAGCCCTGCTTCACGTGCAGTTTCCAAGCAGAGGACGTGGTGGTGCTCCATCTCCTCTTGGAGGAGAAACCCGACATCCCCGTCCTCTTCCTGGACACCGGCTACCACTTCCCGGAGGTCTACGCCTACCGGGATGCCCTAAAGGAGAAGCTTGGCTTCCAGCTCATCAACCTCTCCCCAAGCCTTTCCCGGGAGGAGCAGGAACGCCTATACGGGAAGCTCTACGAGACCGACCCCACCCGCTGCTGCCAGATCCGCAAGGTGGACCCGCTATTCCGGGCCCTCGAGGACTACGACACTTGGTTCACAGGGCTTAGACGGGAGCAGTCCCCCACCCGGGCCCACCTGAAGCCAAGGGAGGAAGCCATCCTAGAAAGCGGCCACCGCCTCATCAAGGTGAACCCCCTCTACGATTGGACCCTGAAGGAGGTCTTCGCCTACCTGGCTGTGGCCGATCTTCCCCACCTTCCCCTTTATGACCAAGGCTACCTCTCCATCGGCTGCGCTCCCTGTACGGCCAAGCCCCTAGACCCCAAGGACCCCCGCTCTGGCCGCTGGGCGGGCAAGGGCAAGCTGGAGTGTGGCATCCACCTGCACCCAAAGGAGGAATAGATGGCCTTTCTTCTGGGCTTCCTCATCGCCTTCGCCATCGGGATCACCGGGGTGGGGGCCGGCACCATCACCGCCCCCCTCCTCATCCTGGGCCTGGGCCTTTCCCCGGAGATCGCGGTGGGCACGGCCCTTCTCTTCGGTTTTCTGGTCAAGGTTCCCGCTGGCGCCGTCTACCTCTTTAGGCGCCAGGTGGCGGGTAGGGTGCTGAGCCTCCTCCTTTTGGGGGGGATTCCTGGGGTCCTGCTGGGCAGCCTCCTCCTGGTTCACCTCAAGGGGGCCAAGGACATGGTCCTCCTCCTGGTGGGGCTCACCGTGGTGGTTTCAGCGGGGCTTGGGCTTTACCGGAGCCTGGCCCGGCTAACCCTAAGCCGGGAACGGCCCTGGCTCCTGCCTCCCGCCGCCTTCGGGATTGGCCTCGAGGTGGGCTTCTCCTCGGCAGGAGCAGGGGCCCTGGGCAGCCTCCTCCTGCTCTACGCCACCCGCCTTACTCCCCAGCAGGTGGTGGGCACGGACATCCTCTTCGGCCTGGTCCTCTCCCTGGCGGGGGCTGGGGTGCACCTCCACTTCGGCCAGGTGGACCCAAACCTCCTCCTCTCCCTAAGCCTAGGAGGAATCGTGGGGGCCAGCCTGGGGGCCCTCGTGGCCACCCGCGTGCCCAAGCAGCCCTTCCGGGTAGCCCTCCTACTCTGGCTTCTCTTCATCGGTGCCCAGATGGTCTGGCGGGGGGTGGCCCATGGCTAGGGTCTACCTGGTGGGAGCCGGGCCAGGAGATCCCGACCTCCTCACCCTGAAGGCCTACCGCCTCCTCAGGGAAGCCCCGGTGGTCCTCCACGACCGGCTGGTGGACGGGAAGATCCTGGCCCTAATCCAGGGGAAAAGGGTGGAGGTGGGCAAGGCGGAAGGGGAAAGCGGCAAGCAGGATGACATCCACCGGCTTCTCCTCCACTACGCCCGGACCCACCCCTTCGTGGTCCGGCTCAAGGGAGGGGACCCCTTCGTATTCGGAAGAGGGGGTGAGGAGGTGCTTTTCCTCAGCGCCCATGGGGTGGCGGTGGAGGTAGTACCTGGGGTAAGCAGCGTCCTGGCCACAGGACTTCCCCTCACCCACCGAGGCCTCAGTTCGGGCTTTGCGGTGGTCTCCGGGGTTTTAGAGGGTGGTGGATACCCGGACCTAAGCGCCTCCGCCAAGGTATCCACCCTGGTGGTCCTCATGGGGGTGAGAAGGCGGGCATGGATTGCCCAAGAGCTGATTCGGTTGGGAAGGGATCCCAAGGAACCTTGCCTCTTCGTGGAGAGGGCCACCACCCCCAAGGAAGCGCGGGTGTTAAGCCGGCTGGAAGAGGTGGCGGAGGGGAAGGTGGAGGTGGCCGCCCCAGCGGTCTGGGTGATCGGCAAGGTGGTGGAGGTCTTTGACGTTCTCCAAAAGACGCCCCAGACTTGGGTCCTTGCGGAGGTTTGACCATGGTGGAAACCCTACCCCAGGTGACCATTGGCGAGGACGAGCAGCTGGACCTAGAAAACCTGGCCACGGGAGCCTTCCACCCTGTGCGAGGCTTTATGACTCGGGAGGAAACCCTTTCCGTGGCCCAGGAGATGCGCCTCCCTTCGGGAGAGGTTTGGACGATTCCCATCCTCCTCCAGCTCCAGGAGCGACCCCGGGTGGGCAAGGGGGATCAGGTGGTCCTCGTGCGCCGGGAAAAGCCGGTGGCCCTTCTCCAGGTAGAGGACGCCTACGAGCTGGACTTGAAGACCTTGTCCCGGCAGGTGTTCGGTACGGAGAGCGAGGCCCACCCCGGGGTCAAGAAGCTCCTCGCCAAGGGGCCCTACGCCCTCGGGGGGCGGGTAGAGGTGTTGGCCTGGAGACCCCGGTCTGCACAGCTTGAGAAAACCCCCGAGGAGATGCGGGCTTTCTTCCGGGAAAAGGGCTGGAGTAGGGTGGTGGCCTTTCAAACCCGCAACGCCCCCCACCGGGCCCACGAGTACCTGATCCGGTTGGGACTGGAGCTGGCCGATGGAGTTCTAGTCCATCCCATCCTGGGTGCCAAGAAAGAGGACGACTTCCCCACGGAGGTCATCGTTAAGGCTTACCAAGCCCTCATAGAAGGCTTTTTGCCCCGGGAACGGGTGGCCCTGTTTGGCCTTGCCACCCCGATGCGCTACGCCGGGCCCCGGGAAGCGGTATTCCACGCCCTTGTGCGCAAGAACTTCGGGGCCACCCACTTCCTGGTGGGCCGGGATCATGCAGGGGTAGGAGATTTTTACGATCCTTACGCAGCCCACCGCATCTTTGACCAGCTTCCCCCCTTGGGCATCGAGATCGTGAAGGTGGGCGCGGTCTTTCACTGCCCCATCTGCGGCGGGATCGCCTCGGAAAGAACCTGCCCCGACCACCACCGGGAAAAGCGAACCTCCATCAGCATGACCAGGGTACGGTCCCTCTTAAGGGAGGGCAAAACCCCACCCGCCGAGCTGGTACGCCCGGAACTGGTCCCTATCCTACGGGAAGGGGTTTAGGGACCCTCCGACGGGCCTTCCTCCAAGCCCCTTTGGGCCAGGACCAGGAGCCTGGCCACCGCCTCAAGACGAGTGGGGAGGTAGAGGTGGACAAAGCTCGCCAAAACCCTACCGTCTGTATACCCCTCCACCTCCTCTCCCCCCACCCGCCGCCAGGCGGGGCTTGGGGAGGATTCCATCCGGGCGTAGTGGAACTCGTGCCCCTTGAAGGCCTCTCCCTTTCTGGCTACCGGGTTATCCCTCAAGGCCTCCACCTCCCGGTAGCCCAGGATGGGCCTTTCCGCCATATGGGCCTCCCCCGGAACCAGGCCCACCATGGGGAAGTAATCCTCCCCCACCCAAAGCCCCTGGGACAGGTACATGTACCCCCCGCACTCCGCCACCACCGGGCCAGGGAAAAGACGGATGGCCTCCCGCATGGCCCGGTTTTCCGCAAGCTGCTCTGCGAAAAGCTCGGGGTAGCCTCCTCCGAGGAGGATGGCCTCTGCCTCCGGAAGGGCCGAATCCCCTATGGGGCTAAAGGGGACAAGCTCCGCCCCCATGGCTTCTAGAAGCTCCAGGCTCTCGGGGTAGTAGAAGCGGAAGGCTTGATCCCAGGCGTAGGCCACCCGCACCCAGGCCGGCCTCCCCTCGGGGAGGAAAGGAGGAGCCTCGGGCAGGGGCAAGGCGGAGGTGGCCAGGCGCAAGACCACTTCCAGGTCCACCTGGAAAGCCCGGCGCAAGGCTGCTAAAGGCGGGCGTATCTCCCCGGCGAGGACCAGGCCCAAATGGCGCTCCGGGATCTCCAGAAGGGGGTCTTGCGGAAGCCAGCCCAAAAGGGGCAGGCCCACCTGGCCGAGGGCCTCCCTTAGGAGTTCCGCATGCCGGGGAGAACCCACCCGGTTGGCGAAGACGCCCACCACCTGGACCCCAGGATCAAAGTTCCGGAAGCCCTGCACCAGGGGGACGATGGAACCCGCCATGCCCGAAGCATCCACCACCAAGGCCACGGGGGCTTTGAGGAGCTTGGCCACCTGGGCCGTGGAGCCCACCTGGCCCAAGGGATCCTTGCCATCAAAGAGCCCCATGACCCCCTCCACCAGGGCCAGGTCGGCTCCCTTGGCTCCATGCTGAAAGAGGGAAAGGAGGCCGGTTTCGTCCAGGAAAAAGCCGTCCAGATTGTACACCCTGCGCCCGGAGGCCACCTCGAGGTGGCTGGGATCCACGTAATCCGGCCCCACCTTGAAGGGCTGGACCTTAAGACCCCGCTCCCCAAGAGCCTGGAGGAGGGCCAGGGCCACGGTGGTCTTTCCCGCCCCCGAATGGGGGGCGGCCAGGACCAGCCGGGGAAGCCTCACCATGGCCTTAGCCTGGAGAAAGGCCCGCCAGGAGGCGGGCGGCTTCCTCCTGGGCCCTTTGCAGGAAAACCCCCACCTCCACCCCTTCCGCCTGCGCCAGGGCCTCGAGGTAGGCGTGGAGATAGCCTTCGGAGATCAAGGCCATTACGGTAAAGCCCAGCCGGCGCCAGGCATCCGCCAGGGCCTGGGCTTCCTCCTGGGGAAGGTGCTCTCGGGCCAGGCGGGAGACGGTATCCACCACCCAGTTCCACATAGCGGCCATCATGGCGTTGGTCACCCCCCGGCGTACATGCACCAGCCCCACCAGGGTCTGCCAAGCGAAATACTGGCCGTTAAAGGGGCCCTCCACGGTGCGCAGGTACCAGTCCCTTAGGGTCTTCTCCCGAGCTGGCCTTTCCCCTTCCCGGAAGATGGCCCGGGTGGCGGGGTGGCCGAAGAGGGTGTCGTAGAAGCCCTGGACCACCTGGCCCACCCAGCCCCTCATGAGCTCCTTGTGCCGGGAAAAAGCCCTGGCGTCCTCCAGGGGGCGGAAACGGGCGGAGGGAGGAAGCTGGGACCAGAACTCCTGGGCCAAGGCATAAAAACGGCCAAGGCTCTTATCGGTCATGCGTACCATTCTACCTTCCCTGTGAGGGAATCCACCCATAGCCCAGGGAGGCCAAGCCCTTTAGCCCTAGTGCTCTATCCCCCGTTGCGCTGGCACCCCCTGGTCGAAGGCGTGCTTCACCTTGCGCATCTCGGTCACGGTGTCCGCGAGGTCCAGGAGGGCCTCCGGAGCCAGCCGACCCGTCACCACCACGTGCACGTGGGGGGGCCGTTCCCTCAGGACCCCAAGGAACTCCTCCAGGGGAATCCAGCCGTAACGCACGGGATAGGTGGCTTCATCCAGAACCACCAGGTCCCACTCCCCGGAAAGAAGGGCCGCCCTCGCCCTTTCCCAGCCTTCCCTAGCCAGGGCCGCCGAGTGGTCCAGGTCCCGGCTTTTCCAGGTGAATCCATCCCCCAAGCCCTCCACGGGAATCCCCAGGGCAGAGAAGGCCCGATGTTCCCCAAAGCGGGCCCCTTGGTGCTTGATGAACTGGAAGATCCTCACCCTCAGGCCCCGGCCATGAGCCCGAAGGGCCAGGCCAAAGGCTGCGGTGCTCTTTCCCTTGCCGTCCCCGGTGTAGACCAAAAGGAGGCCCCGCCGTTCCCCGGTGGGCCGGGTGTAGGGCTTCACCCGCTCAGGGTTTGCCATAGGACATAGCCTACCAGGCCCCCAAGTTCCCCCAGGGCGATCATGGCCCCGAGGACATCCCCGTTGATTCCGCCCAGGCGGGCAAGCGCAAAGCGGGCCACCAGGTAGGCGGTGAAGAGGGTCAAAAGGGCGGACCAGGGGTAAAGAAGGGGAAAGGGAAGGGCAAGGAGGAAGGCTCCCCAAACCGGTCCCCCCCGGATGAGTCCAGCCATCCCCTGGTGCAGAAGGGGATACCGGTTCAGAAAGGGCAGGATGGCGAAGCGGGCAAAGCCGGGGAGGAAGAGGAGGAAAAGGGGATCCCGCACCAGGGCCAAAGCCTGCCAGAGCAGGAGGAGGTAGAGCCCTCCTACCCCGAAGGCGAAGGGACCCAGGTGGGGGTCTTTGAGAATGCGAAGCCGCTCTGCCCTGGGCCTCGAGCCCAGGAGGGCATCGGCGGCGTCCAAAAGCCCATCCAGGTGCAAAAACCCCGTGAGGAGGAGAAGGCAGGCGAGCAGCAAGGCGGCCAGGAACCCTTCGGGAAGGGGGAGAAGGGCGAGAAGAGAGAGGGGAAGCCCGAGGGCATAGCCCGCCAGGGGGAAGAAAAGCGTGCTCCGTCGGAAATCCTCCGGGCTGGCCTCCCGGGGAGCCAGGGGAAAGACGGTAAGAAGGCCTAGGGCCAGGCGCAGAAGCCGCAGCATGGGCTTAAGGGCGGTCGGAAACCCCTGCCTCCTCGAAGGTGGCCATGTGCAGGATGCGGGCCGCAGCCCTGAGGAGGGGCATGGCCAGCACTGCCCCCGTCCCTTCCCCCAGGGCCAGGTCCAGGTCCAAAAGAGGTTTCAACCCCAGGGCCTCAAGGATATACCCGTGTCCGGGCTCCCGGCTCTTGTGCCCGGCGAAGAAGTGGTCCTTCACCCGGGGGTTCAGCCTAAAGGCCAAAAGGGCCCCGGCAGAAACGGGAAAGCCGTCCAGGACAAGGGGGAGACCCCTTTCGTACCCCTCCAGGTAGACCCCCGCTATGGCCAAAAGCTCCAGTCCTCCCAGTTCCGCCGCCACCTCCAAGGGGTGCATCCCGGGGCGCAAGCGTTCCAGGGCCTGGGCCACCGCCTCCCGTTTCCGCCTAAGGCCCTCCTCTCCCACCCCGGTGCCCGGGCCCACCACCCTTTCCGGGGAAAGGCCAAGAAGCCCGGCGGTTAGGGCGCTGGCCGCCGTGGTGTTGCCGATGCCCATGTCCCCTGCCGCCAGCACCGTGGCCCCCTGGTCCACGGCCCACCGGGCTGCCTCCCTTCCCGCTTCCAGGGCTTTTTGCGCCTCCTCGAGGGTCATGGCGGGCTCCTTGGCCAGATTCCTGGTCCCCGGTCGCACCTTACGCTTAAGCAATCCGGGGTGGTCGGGAAGCTCGCCCTTTACCCCCACGTCCAACACGTACACCCTAGAGCCAACTGCCTGGGCCAGCTGGTTGATGGCCGCCCCTCCCCGGAGGAAGTTCAGGACCATTTGGTAGGTCACCTCCTGGGGATAAGCGGAAACCCCCTCCGCCACCACCCCGTGGTCGGCGGCAGCCACCACCACCGCCCCCAGGCCCAGTTCCGGTTTCAGCCTTCCCTGGATGGCGGCAAGCCGCACCGCCACCTCCTCCAGGTGGCCCAGGGACCTAGGGGGCTTGGTGAGCCGTTCCATGCGCTCCCTTGCCGCCTGCAGAACCTCCTGGTATCCCATACGGCAGGAGTATAAGCTCTGAGGCATGGAGCTATGGCTGGTGCGCCACGGCGAAACCCTCTGGAACCGCGAACACCGCCTTCTGGGCTGGACCGACCTGCCCCTCACCCCCACGGGGGAGGCCCAGGCCATACGCCTAAGAGGGAAGCTCCCTTCCCTCCCCGCCTATAGCTCGGACCTCCAACGGGCCCTTAGAACCGCCCTTCTGGCAGGCTTCCCCTCCATGCCCACCCCTGCCCTACGGGAGATTCACTTCGGGAGCCTCGAGGGCGCCCTGTGGGAGGAACTGGAGCCCAGGTATAAAGAAGCCCTCCTCCGCTTTGAGGGCTTCCATCCTCCAGGAGGAGAGAACCTCGAGGCTTTTCAGGAAAGGGTTTTCCGCTTTCTGGAAAGCCTCACAGGACCAGCCCTCCTCTTTACCCATGGAGGGGTGATCCGGGCTGTGCTCCGGGCCTTGGGAGCGGATGCCCTCCTCCCCCCTGGCAACGCCGTGGTCCTGGACTGGCCAAGGAGGGTTTTGGACCGCCTGGTTCCCAGCGAAACCCAGCAGTCCGCCCCCTGAACGTCAAAGGACAAGGAAACTTTGGCCGTGGGCTCCGCAGGGCACCCAATGAGCGGGGGTGGGTCCAAAGGCGTTTCCAATCCGTAACGCAACTTACTTTACATCTGCCATTTAGCATTCAAATTGGGTAAGAGGCACGTTTATGGCCCGCCCGCTCGAGGCGATCGAACTGCGCCTCCTGGGGGGCTTTGCAGTCCGGGTGGGCGGGTGCGAGGTGGCCGAAGCGGCCTTTGAACGGCGCAAGGCCCAGAGCCTGCTGAAGCTTTTGTCCCTGCAAAAGGGCTATCGGCTACACAGGGATCAGGTGCTGGAGGCGCTGTGGCCCACGCTTTCTCCCCCTGCTGCCCTGAGCCAGCTCTACAAGGCAGTGCACCAAGCCAGGGCTGCCCTGGCCTCGGCAGGATTAGGCCTCCCACCCGAGGAACTTCTGGCCCTAAAAGGCGAGGTGCTCTCCCTTCAAGCTCCAGGGGGGGTGATAAGCGACCTCGAGGCCTTCGAGGCCCAAGCCAGGATAGCCCTAGCCAGCGGACAGACAACCCAATTGGAGCAGGCCCTGGCCAGCTACGACGAGCTATTGCCCGCCGATCGCTACGAGGACTGGACCCTAGAGCGGCGCGAAGCCCTGCAGGAACTCCAGGTGCGGCTGTCCCTGGCCCTGGGCCAGGCCTGGCTGACCCAGGGCCTGTTGGCAGAAGCCACGGAAGCCTTCCGAACCGTCCTTAAGCTGGACCCCGCCCACGAGGAGGCTTACCGCGGTCTGATGCAGATCTATGCCCTCCAGGGAAGCCGCCTCCAGATGGATCGCCAGTACCACCGGTGCCGGCAAGCCCTGGCGGAGGAGCTGGGCGTGGAGCCTGCCCCGGAAACCGAAGCCCTTTACCGGCGGCTTCTGGCGGCCCCCCTTCCACCCTTGGCCGGCGAGGCCCCGGTTCCCGCCTCTCCCACGTGGCCGTTGGCGGGACGGGAGGAAGAGCTTAGCCAGATGGCCCAGGCCCTCGAGCGCCTGGCCCTGGGCCGGGAGGTGGTGCTGGGCCTGGAGGGCCCCCCGGGTATTGGCAAAACCCGTCTCGCCCAGGAGGTTTTGCGGCTCTCCCGCCAAAGGGGCTACCAAACCTTCCTGGGCACCGCCCACGCCGCCGAGGGCCAGCTTCCCTACGCCCCTTTCGTGGAAGTCCTGCGGCAAGCGTTGCGCACCAACCCCGCCGACTCCGAACTGCTCCCCACCGAACTTCGCGCGCACATCCCCGAACTGCCAGCGGGCGGTGCACCGGTGCTCACCGGCGACCCCCTTGCCGCACAGGGGCTCCTCTTTGCCGCCGTCTGGCGCTTCCTGTCCCGCCGGGCTACCCATAGCCCCTTGGTCCTGGTCCTAGAGGACCTCCATAACAGCGACGAGGGCACCCTGCACCTCTTCCACTATCTCGCCCGCCAGGGCGTGGAAAGTCCCGTCCTGCTCTTGGGCACTTGGCGGAGCGAACCCGAGCCACCCCAGGCCCTAAGGCAACTCATCCATAGCCTCGAGGGCTTAGGTCTGCACAGGCTTTCCCTGGAACCCTTGGCCCAAAGCGCCCACCGGGACCTCCTGGTCAAGCTGCTGGGCGGCGAGGTGGCCCCGGCCCTGGAAGAGGGACTCTACCGTCTCTCCGAAGGCAACCCTCTGTTTGCCCTGGAGGTCACCCGCCAACTCCAGGAGAGCGGCCAGCTGACTCGCACGGACGAGGGTTGGCACTGTACCGGACTGGGTTCCCCTCCCCTACCCCCATCCCTCGCCACGCTGGTCGGTGGCTGGCTCGTGCGCCTTAGCCCGGAGGCCCTTCACCTGCTCCAACTCATAGCGGTGGCCGGGCAGACGGTACCCCTTGCGGTTCTGGAGGCGGCCGTGGGACCCCGCCTAGCGGACACCCTGGAGGAGGCCCTGACGGCGCACCTCCTCCTCGAGGAGGGACTGGGCTACCGCTTCCGCCACGTCCTGTACCGCGAAGCCCTTTACCAAGGGCTTTCGTTGGCCCGACGGAGCATCCTGCACGGGGAGCTAGCCCGGGCCCTCGAGGCCACCTATCCTTCTGATCCCACACCCTACACCGAGGCTCTGGCCCACCACTACCGCCAGGCAGGAAAGACCGAGCAGGCGCTAGGGTACCTGCTTAAGGCGGGCGAGCGGGCCACTGCGGTCTACGACCATGCCGCCGCCCTTGAGCGCTACCGGGAAGCCTTAGGGCTTGGGCTTTCCGGTGAAACTAGAGCGGGGATTTGGGAGCGCATCGGCGATGCCCACCGGGCCACGGGAAACGTGCATCAGGCCCTGGCGGCCTACCGGGAAGCCCTTGAGGCCACCTCCTCTCCAGCCGCCCTTTACCGAAAGCTGGCCCTCTGCGCCATCCTTGCCACCGACATGGTCAGCGCAAAAACTTACCTGCATAAGGCCGAGGCCCACCTTGGCGATACCCCCCTTGAGCGCGCCCAGCTCTTGTTGGTGTGGGCTCTTTACCACTGGCACTGGCACGAGTTCGAGCGAGCCGCCTCGGAGGCCCACGAGGTCCTGAACCTCGCCGAGGCTCAGGGTGCCCAGGTGGAAGCCCAGCAAGCCTGCGAACTGCTTGCCCTTTCCTACCTGCCCCTGGGCCGCTGGGAGGAGGGCTTGCACTACGAGCTCAAGCGTGGGCTGGCCGGCTGGTCGCCGGAAGTGGCCCTCGCCACCGACGCCCACCTGTGCCTATGGGAGTACCACGTCTATGGCGAAGACCCTTACCGGCAGGCCCAGACCTTTGTCCACCAGGTGCAGGAGCACGCCCAAGCCATGGGCAACCTGCGTTGCGTGGCGGTGTGCCACTATGCGCTGGGAAGCATGGAGCTCCTTCGGGCCAACTTCCACCAGGCTGCGCACCACCTAGGACGCGCCCTCGAGTTGCACCAAAGGATCGGTTCCCCAGCGGGCGAGGCCTACACCCGTGCGCGCGAAGCCCTACTCCACACCGCACGGGGTGAGCTGGAAGCCGGGTGGCAAGCGGTACAGCAGGGCCTCGAGGCCGCTCAAGAAGCAGCCGTCCGCGATCACTGTCTGGCGCGCCTCTACGCCGCCGGGCTCTGGAATCGGCTCGCCGCTGGCGACCTGGATGCCCTTCATACGCTAGCCGAAAAGAGCAGGAGCCTCGAGGTTTCCGAGGCGCATTGTCCGGTTTGTAGCGTTCAGCTTTTTCCAGCCCTTGCCGCCTACCACCTGTGCTCGGGGGAGCCGGAAACCGCTTTGAACTACGCCCGCAAGGCCACGGAACTGGCCGCTGCCTTCCAGAACCAGTCTGGCTACGCCCAGGCGCGGTGGATGGAGGGCCAGGTCCTGGCTGCCCAAGGCCAGGCAGAAGAGGCCGAGGTAGCCTTGGCCGAGGCCGCCTCCATTTTCCGCACGCTGGGCCATGCCATCGACCTGATACCCCGCCTCTCGGACTGCTTACCTTCTGGAACTCCATTCCTTATGCCTTGAGGACCCCTATCGTTGGTTTCGCCTTCATGGACACGGGTAGCCAGCCTGACGGAGCCTGGCCAGCTCGAAGTTCCTCGGGCCCAGAAGGCGTATTTCCCCAACCAGCCCCCTTGGGATGCCCGCGGGAAGGTTCTGGGAAGGGGGGTTCCTCCATCCTGAACTTGGGGATAGCAAGGTCCAACCCCACCTAAGGAGGAGGATATGACCGCGCAAAACCGGCTTAACGGCATCGACATCGACGGGCTTGTGGCCACGGTTCAGGCTATCCAGGCTGACCCCAACCTGGCCCGCTTCCGCTTCCGCTCGCACACCGACTGGGTTTCAGGGGGCAACGTCAAGACCCGCATCCAGGGGTTCTATGGAGCAGGGCATGAGGACACCTCGAGGACCGCTCCCTTCACCCTCCAGGGCGACGAGCCCTCCGTCCTGCTTGGAACCGACAAGGGCCCGAATGCGGTGGAGGTGGTGCTGCATGCTCTGGCCTCCTGCCTGGCGGTGGGCTTCATCTACAACGCCGCCGCCAGGGGAATCCGGGTGGATGCCCTGGAGTTCGATATTGAGGGCGACCTGGACCTCCAGGGCTTTCTGGGGCTCTCCGAAAAGGCACGCCCCGGCTACGAGGGCATCAGGGTGCGCTATCGGGTCAAGGCGGATGCCTCCCAGGAGAAGCTCCTGGAGCTGTGCGACTACGTGCAGAAGACCTCACCGGTGCTGGATATCCTTCGCAACCCGGTGCCAGTCAAGGTGAGCCTCGAGGTTTAAAGGGAGGAACGAGAATGAAAAAGCTTGGCCGGATCCTTTGGAGTGCAATTTTCTTCCTGGTGGTCGCCCAGGCACAACAGCTCCCACCAGGACCCCAGGCATTGGCTTCCAACACCTTTGCCGACGCCCACCGCATGCAGTTGGTGCAGTTCTTCCTGGACTTCGCCCCCGGAGCCTGGACGCCCTTACACACCCACGGAGGTGTGGGCTTTATCAGCGTCCTGGAAGGCACCATGACCGTGAAGGAAGCGGGAAAGACCACCGCCTACACGGCCGGGGAAACCTGGATCGAACACCCGGGAACAGCCGCCGAGGTGGGCAACGCCACCCAGGCCAAGGCCCGGCTCTTCGTTTCCTTTCTCCTACCCAAGGGAGCTGCCCTTACCCTTGTCGTGCCCACCGCCACCGCTGGGCAAACCCTTCCCCCCGGACCGACCACCCTCTACCAGAACCGCTTTGAGGAAGTCAATCTTCCCATGCAGTTCGATCTGGTTCAGGTCGTGCTGGAATTCGCACCCGGAACCTGGACTCCCGAGCACACCCATGGCGGCCTGGGTTACGCCACCGTAGTGGAGGGCAGCATTCTGGTGCGAGCGAAGGGAGGGGAAAAAACCTACAGGGCGGGAGAGGGCTGGGTGGAAATCCCCGGGGAGTACGCCGTGGTGGGGAACCCGGGATCCACCAGGGCAGTGGTTGCGGTGACCTTTCTACTTCCCAAGGGAGCTAGCCTCACCATAACCCGCTAGTGGCTCAAACCAAAAGCCCCTGTGGGGACCCATTGCCCCACAGGAGCTTGCTTTTACCGAAGGGATGGCCACCGCGGACCAGGCTCCTTAGGATAGTGGAAGCGCACGTGGGCCCGAGGACGGAGCCTGCCCCATGAGCCTGCTATTGTCCCTCCTGCTAGACGCCCTCCTGGGCGAGCCTCCAAGCCGCATCCACCCTGTGGTCCTCATGGGCCGTTACCTGGCTTGGGCTTGGCCCAGGGTGCGGGGTTTCTGGTCCGGGGCCTTCTACTGGAGCCTCGGGGCTTTCCTCTTCACCTTCCCCGCCCTCCTTCTGGACCTTCTCCTAAAGCCCCTGCCCTGGGGCTGGGTAGCCTTAGGGCTTCTCCTGAAGCCCCTTTTCAGCCTGCGGATGCTTCTGGAGGAGGTGAGGGGGGTGGAGGCCGCCTTGGGAGAGGACCTGGAAGAAGCCAGGGCAAGGCTCTCCCGCATCGTAAGCCGCCCCACCAAGGACCTCTCCCCAGAAGAGGTACGGGAAGCCGCCTTGGAAAGCCTGGCCGAGAACCTCTCGGATAGCCTCCTTGCTCCCCTCCTCTACTACACTCTTTTCGGCCTGGCAGGGGCAGCCCTGTACCGATATGTCAACACCGCCGATGCCATGTGGGGCTATCCCCAGCATAGCCTCCGGGGCACCGTGGCCGCCCGGGCCGACGACCTCCTTAACCTACTTCCCTCCCGTATCGCCGGCCTCCTCGTTTGCCCCCCGAGGCTTTGGCCCCGGCTCTTGAAGGAGGCCCCCAAAACCCCTTCCCCCAACGCCGGCTTCCCCATGGCTGCTTTAGCCTTAAGGCTCGGGGTCCGTTTGCGCAAACGGGGAGCGTACGCTTTAAACGAAGAAGCCCCCTCTCCTACCCACGAAAGCACCCGGAAGGCTTTGTTCCTGGTGGCTACATTAGGTTATGGAGTAGGTCTGGTTCTGGGGTTCCTCACATGGGGACCTCGCTGAAAGAAAACCATCGTAGGATGGACTAGATCGACAACGAAGTACCTCCATAAGCCATCGCAGAAGGCACGGGACGCATCTGGGTTTCACCCCCAGTAGGGTTTACGCTCTCTCGCCCTTGGGCTTTGCCCCGTTCCGGCGGAGCCAGTCCCGATGCAGGACCAAGAGCTCCCACCAGAGGGTCCGCTCCTCGAGGCCATAGACCACCGCTGGGTCCAGGTCCGGTGGCAGGGGAGGGCAGGAAGGGTGCCTCTTGCCCAGGAAGGTGCCATCCCCCGGGGGGTTCCCGGGCAGGAGCAGGAACCCCTCCCCGTCGGTGAGGACGCTGTGGACCAGGCTGGCCTGGTGCCTTTGCAGGAAGGCATAGGGCCGGCAGACGAGTTGGGGCCTTCCCTCGGCCACCGTGGCCAGATAGAGCCAAAGCTTCCCCCTCTGGTCCCGGAGGAACCGGGTTTCCGCCTCCCCCGAAAGCACCAGTTCCCGGTGCAAGCGGCGGGGGCTACGCAAGCTTCCGTTGCGCCCCCGCACGCTGAACCAGTCCAGCTGCCGGTAGGCCAGCTCCTGGCCTTGGTCCTCCTTCTCCCCCTTGCCCCAAACCCTCCATATCTCCCAGAGGCCGCACTCCCCCTGGTACCGCCACAGGGCACTGTCCTTCAGCAAGGGTTTTCCCCGGAAGGCTCCTTTCATCCCAACCGCCTCCTGGCCCCAGGATAGGAGGGAGGTTTTTTCCGTCCGACGGAAGGCTTCCATCTCCTAGCCTGGAGGCATGAAGCGCAGGGCGTGGCTGATCTACCAAGAGGTTTTGGAGGCTGCTCGCCGGCAGGGGCTGGCCCAAGGGGAGGAGCAGGAGGTGGCCCGGGCTCTTCTGGACTTGCCCCGGGAGGCCTTCCTGGCCTTCGCCCGGGCGGTGGGGCTAGAGGCCAAGTACCTCAAGTACGACCTCCTTCCCATAGCCTTCCTCCCAAACCCCTTGCGGCAGGCCCTGGCCAGGGGCCTCCCCTTGCGCGAGGCCCACCGCCTGGCCCGGGCCCTGAAGCGGGGAAAGGTTTCCCCGGAGGACCTGGCCCACCGGCCCCTGGAGGCGTGGGTCGGCCTGGGAAGGAACGGGGAGGACCTGGATCCCAGGGCTCCCGTGTGGCTTTTCCCCCCAGAAACCCGGAAGGAGGCCTTGCCCCAGGGGGTAGCCCGGGCCCTGGTGGGCCTTTACACGGAAAGAGGGGAGCTGGTGGTGGACCCTATGGCCGGCTACGGCACGGTGGTGGAAGCCGCCAGGGCCTTGGGCCGCCGGGCCTGGGGCGGGGACATCGATCCCAAGGGACCCCTGGTGGAACGGGCGGACATCCGGACCCTTCCGGAGCGTTTCCAGGGCGAGGCCGCCCTCCTGGTCCTCCATCCGCCCACCTTTGCCTCCTGGCTGGCCTCGGAAGGACACCGGGAGCCTCCGGAAGAGCGGTATGCGGCCTACATCGAGTACCTGATGGAGCTCCTCCGCCTGAGCCTCGAGGCGGTGCGCCCCGGGGGGAAGCTCGCCCTGGTGGTGCGGCCGAGGAGGGAAGTAACCCGGGGGGAGCGACGAGCGGGCCGGGATTTCTTCCTCTCGCCCTTTGAGCGGGCCCTGGCCGAGGTGGACCCCAGGCTCCGACCCTTTCGCTACCACCTGGCGGTGAGCCGGGATGGGCGGGAGGACTGGCACCTCTTCGTGGGGGAGGTGGAAGGATGAGGTGGGCCTGGGTGGTGGACGACTCCCCAGAGCGGTACGAGGTGCTGGGGCTTTTTCTACGCTCCCGCTGGGGCGTGGGGGCGGTGCGGTTCTCCCCGGAGGTTCCCGAGGACCTCGGAGAGGCCTGGGTGGTCAGCCTGGACTACCACCTGGCGGGATGCACCGCCTTGGAGGCCTTAAAGCGCCTACCCCCGGAAAGGCTTGCGGGCCGGCTTTACGTGGTGCACTCCACGGCGGGCCTCGAGGCCACCCTGCTGGAGGATTGGCTCCGGAAACAGGGCCTCGAGGTCATCCGCTACCCCTACACCCTGATCCGGATGGAAGTCCGGCCCAAGCGCCGCCTCGGGCGCTCCGGGCCGGTACAACTCCCAGGCTAGGAATCCTTTCGCCCCTGGCGGTTGCGGTAGACCTGGCTGGAAAGGAGTTTGCGGGCACGGGCGGGGGAGCGGTCCAGCTCCTCAAGAAGCGCCTCTAGCTCCTCCCCCTCCGTTTCCAGGAGCTGTTGGTACGGGGCGAGCAGGGGCAGGGTTGCGCTTAGGGAGGACCGGGCCGTATGGAAGTCGCCCCGGTACAAAGCCTCCATGGCCTGCTGGCGTGCCCAGGTGGCCTTCAGCTTGGCCATCGCGGCCTCCACCTCGGGCAGGGAGTCCAGGCCTTGGTAAACCTCCTCCTCCAGGGCGGGAAGATGCAGGCTGGCTTCCTCCTGCTGCACCCCACCACCCGGGCTTTCCCAGGTCAGCCTCACCCCAACCCAGGCCTCCCCTCCCGGGGCCTCCACCTCCAGCAAATACTCCAGGGTGCGCCCGCCCACCAGGGGCGGAAGCCGGTACACTCCACCGTCTTCCCGAGCCAGGTCGTGGAGAAGGCGAATCTCTCCCCCGTGGGGCGGGGTAAGCCATAACCTGACCCCCGTGCCCAGGGTGGTGGCCAAGCCGGAAAGCTCCTGGGCAAAGATGCCGGGCAGGTCATCGGGGCTTTCGATGAAGTAGTAGTTCCCCTGCCCGGCCTCGGCCATGGCCATCATCAGGTCCTCGTTGTAGCCCAGGCCCACCCCCAGGGTGCTGGTGCTCACTCCCCTTTGGGATAGGCCCCGCACCTGCTCCGCAATGACGTTGGGGTTGGTTTCCCCCGTATTGGCGAGGCCGTCGGAAAGCACGATCACCCGGTTGAGCCGCTTGGCATCCAGATGGGCGGCCACCTGGGTGGATCCTTCCAGCCAGCCGGCATGCAAGTTAGTGGAGCCTCGAGGCCTCACAGGCCGGAGGCGCCGGAGGATCTCCTCCTTGTTCCCGGCCAGGGTGCTGGGCACCACCACCTCCACCTGGTGGTCATAGATGACCACCGCCACCCGGTCGTGGGGGCGCAGGTTCTCCACGGCGTAGGCCACGGCCTTCTTAGCGAACCTGAGCTTATCGCCGGCCATGGAGCCCGAGCGGTCCAGCACAAAGGCCAGGTTTAAGGGCGGGCGCTCCACCTCCGCCTGAACAGGGGGAATCTTCACCCTTAGGAGCACGGGCATGCGGGTTGGCCCCGTGGCCCGCACCCCGGACTTCAAGGGAAGGAGCTCCAGCTCGGGCCGAGGGTTTGCCTGGGAAACCGCCTTCTTCTTGTTCTTCATCCAGATCACCTCCTTGAGGTCCGGCTGCTGCTTCGGCGGGGGGCTAGTCCTTTTAACCGCCTTCTTACCTCCTCTAAAACCGCCTCCATCTCGCTTTGGGTCCTGGGCAGGTGGAAGTCCTCCCGCACGTGCACCTCGAGGCCCGGGGCAATCTCCAGACGGTGCCAAATCTCCTCTCCTCCGGGTGGCGAGGGAGAGGATTCGGTGGGTGGCACCATGTAAGAGTAGGAGTAACGCTCCCGAAGCTCGGACAAGTAACCCAGGGCGGGATTGGGAGCGAGGATAGCCCCGCCCTCCAAAAGGGCCAGAAGCTCCTGGTCGCTCTTCTGGCGAACCAGGTCCCCCAGGGCGCTTGCCGCATGCCCCTCGGCCATGAGCCGGCGCAGAACCAGAATCTGGAGCAGATGCCGGGGGGTGTAGAGGGCCCTTTTTCCCCTGCGGATGGGCTCGTCCAGCATGCCGAGCCCGGCGTAGTGGCGGACCAGGCGGGGGGTGACCGCACCCCGCACCCGGCGGCTTCCCCTCTCAGGAAGGTAACGGGAAAGGCGGGCGTTGGCCTCCCGCACCAGGCCCTCGAGGTCCCACTCCACCCCCTGCCGCAAAAGCTCCTCCAGGTTCTGCATGTTCTTAGCGTAACATTGACAGCATATTTTGTCAATACCACTCATTATTGTCATCGACGTGCCTTGGACGCGGGTGCCCCTTTCGGAGGAGAAAGGAGTATAACGGGAAAGGAAAGCCGCCATCCACCGAGAGGCGGCGGAAGAGGAGTGCGGCCCTAATCCCACCGAGCCCGACAAGAGGTCTGCGCTCACCGTCCATTTCCCTCCGGGAAAGGAGACCCCCATGGCCCTGACCCGCTTTCCCGAACGCCCGAACCGCCACGACCTCCTGGCCCTTGTCCTAACCCTGGGCCTCCTGGCTCTTTTCCTCGAGGCTTCCCGGGAAACAGTAGGTCCCTTTCACCCAAATCCCATCTCCCTGGATCCTTTAAAGCTACCGGAATACACCCTGCGCACCGCCTTCCGCATGGGGGTAGCCTTCCTGCTTTCCACGCTCTTCACCCTGGTCTACGCTCCCCTGGCGGCCAAGACCCGGCTGGAGCCCTTCCTCATCTCCCTCTTGGACATCCTGCAATCCGTTCCCATCCTGGGCTTCCTGGCCGCCACGGCAGGGGCCTTCGCCGCCTTGTTCCCCGGACGGGCCCTGGGCTACGAGCTTGCGGCCATCTTCGCCGTCTTTACCTCCCAGGCCTGGAACATGGCCTTCAGCTTCTACCAGTCCCTGAAAACCCTTCCCCGGGAACTGGATGAGGCGGCCACCCTGTTTCGCCTCTCCCCCTGGCAACGCTTCTTTCGCCTGGAACTCCCGTTTGCCCTGCCGGGCCTGGTCTGGAACGCCATGATGTCCATGTCGGGGGGATGGTTCTTTGTGGTGGCCTCGGAGGCCATCGCCGTGGGCAAGACCCAGGTGGAGCTTCCCGGCATCGGGTCCTACCTGGCCACCGCCATCGCCCAGGGGGATGGTCGGGCGGTGGTTCTCGCTTCCTTGAGCATGCTGGTGGCCATCCTGGCCTACGACCAACTTCTCTTCCGGCCCCTGGTGGCCTGGAGCCAGCGCTTCAAGTACGAGGAACGGCCTGGGCTCGAGCCAGCAAGAAGCTGGGTTCTGGACCTTCTAAGGCGGACCCACACCCTAAGGGGAATCGCCGAGGCCACCTTTTCCTGGGCCCTCGAGGCCCTCTTTCAGCTGGAACGGAGGCGCCCTCCGCGCCGCCTTATCCTTCCCCAGTGGGTCCTGGTCCTTCCCCTCCTTCTCCTCGGGGGGATTGGGGCCTTTATCCTTTGGCGCCAGCTTCAGCCCCTGGGATGGCTGGAGGTGGCCCGGGTCTTCCTCCTGGGCTTTTTCACCTTCCTCCGGGTCATGGGGGTACTCCTGTTGGCCACCGTCATCTGGGTGCCCGTGGGCATCCTCCTGGGCCTGAGGCCCCGGGTTGCCCAGCGGGTAGAGGCCCTTCTCCAGCTCCTCGCCGCCTTCCCCGTCAACCTGCTCTATCCCCTTTTGGCCCTTTTCCTCCTCCGCCACCACCTTTCCCTGGAAGTGTTCTCCGCCTTTCTCATGGCCCTCGGGACCCAGTGGTATATCCTCTTCAACGCCGTGGCGGGCAGCATGGCCCTGCCCGAGGACTTGAAGGAAGCGGCCCGAAGCTTTGGCCTTAAAGGCCTAACCCTTTGGAGAAGGCTTCTTCTGCCCGGCACCTTCCCCCACATCCTCACGGGCCTCATCACCGCCAGCGGAGGCACCTGGAACGCCGCCATCGTGGCCGAGGTGGTGCAGTGGGGCTCCCTCACCCTCCAGGCCACCGGCCTTGGCAGTTACATCGCCCGCTGGACCCTGGAGGAAGGGCAAGGACCCCATCTCCTCCTGGGCATAGCCGTGATGAGCCTCTACGTGGTGGTCATCAACCGCTTTGTCTGGCGGCGGTTATACCGACTGGCCGAGGAAAGGTTCCGCTTCTAGGGGGAAAGTATGCTGCTCAGCGCCAAGGACATCGTCAAGGCCTTCCGGGCAGGGGAACGGGCCTACCCGGTGCTCTTCGGGGTGAACCTGACCCTGAGGGAGGGCGAGGTGGTGGCCCTCCTGGGGCGCTCGGGAGGGGGGAAAAGCACCCTCCTGCGCATCCTGGCGGGCCTCATCCTCCCCGATGCGGGGGAGGTGCGCTTTAAGGGCAAGCGGGTGGAAGGCCCCGTGGAAGGCATGGCCATGGTCTTCCAGACCTTCGCCCTCTTCCCCTGGCTCACGGTGCTGGACAACGTAGCCCTGGGCCTCGAGGCCCGGGGGATACCCAAGGGAGAGCGCCTAAAACGGGCTCGCGAGGCCATCGCCCTTATCGGCCTAAGGGGGTTTGAGGAGGCTCTTCCCAAGGAGCTTTCCGGGGGGATGCGGCAACGGGTGGGCTTCGCCCGGGCCTTGGTGGTGGAACCCGAGGTCCTTCTCCTGGACGAGGCTTTCTCCGCCCTGGACCCCCTTACTGCCGAGGGGCTTAGGGGGGATTTCCTGGACCTTTGGCTTTCGGGGCGGATCTCCACCAAGGCGGTCCTCATGGTCACCCACAACATCGAGGAGGCGGTGGCCTTGGCCGACCGAGCCCTGATCCTCGAGGGAAGCCCAGCCCGCATTGGGAGGGAAATCCGCATCCCTCTTCCCCATCCCAGGGACCCCAGCGACCCCCAGTTCCGCGCCCTGGTGGACCAAATCTATGAGGCCCTAACCCCTCGGGAGGAGGTGGAAAGGCGTCTGGAGGAGGAGCTTCTCCGCCTGCCCGATGCCCGAGTGGGTGCCCTCATGAGCCTGGCCGAGGCCATCGCCCGCCTGGGGGGGCGGGCCGACCTTCCCCTTCTGGCAGAGGAGGAAGGCCTCGAGGTGGACGACCTCTTCCCCCTCCTGGAGGCCCTCGAGCTATTGGGGTTTGCCCGGGTGGAAAAGGGGGACGTGGAGCTCACCGCAGCGGGCCTGGCTTGGGCGGAGGCCAGCCTCGAGGAGCGCAAGGTGATGTTCGCCGAACACCTCCTTAGGCGGATACCCCTTTTTGCTCGTCTACACCGGGCCCTTTTGGAGCGTAGAAGGGTTCCTGAAGGATGGGTGCTCAACCGACTAAAGGAACACCTGCCGGAACCGGAGGCCAAAAGGGTTCTCTCGGTGCTCCTGGAGTGGGGGCGGTACGCTGGCCTTCTGGCCTACCACGAGGGAAGCCGGATGCTCCACCTGCCCCATCCCTCCAGATAGCCGCACGCCCGCTTGCCTTACCCCAGCGGGCCTGGGTCGGGTGTATATTCCTTTATCGTGGTCCCTTGGGTTTTAGCCTTTGTCCTGATCCTATCCCCCACTGCCTTGGCCTTTCCCCTGGAGAGCCCGGCTTTCCAGCGACTCGTAAAGGACTCCTACGACCAGGTTCCCGGAGCCCCTTCCTTTCTGGATTGGCTGAAGTCCGCCTACCGTAAGGGTTTTGCCAGATCCTCCCCTGGGGGCTACCCTGGGGATCTGGAGGAGGCCCTCCGCCAACTCTCCCACCGCCCTCCCGTAGAAGCCGCCACCTGGGCCTTCCAGGTGGTGAAGCGTCTACTGCCCCGGTTCAGCCTGGAGGAAGGCTACGAGTTCGCCTATGCCACCTTGAAAGGGGAACGGCAGTGCCTGCTCCAGGCCACCCTGGTCCAAGGTCTCTTGGAGAGCATGGGTTTTTCCGCTGGCATCTACATGGTGTGGAAAAACCCTGAGGGCCGGGAGAGCAACCTAGGCCACGCCGTGGCCGTGCTACGGCTTAAGGGAAAGGACTACCTGGTGGACCCCTCGGAACCCATTCCTTTCCCCCGGCACTTGGGGGTCTTCCTCAACACCAAGGAGGGGTACCGGTTTGCCGAACCCATCTACGCCCGGGATGGAGCCATTGTGGCCTACCGCATCCACGGAAGAAGGTGGCTTCCCGATGAGGTTGGGCCTCTGCCCTACGCTTTCGTCCGGAGCCAGTTCTATTACTATCGGGGCGAGCAGGCTCGAGGAGGGGTTCTTAAGCCCCCGAGGACTCCCACAGGCCTCGCCCGCTCCGAGGCTATGCTGGGGAAGGCCGTGGCCCTGGATCCCCGGAATCCCCTTGCCCGGTACCTCCTTGGGCTTACCCTAGCAAAGGAGGGAAGGGGGATAGAGGCCAAGTCCCTACTCCTCGAGGCCCATGCCCTCTACCGGGCCTATGGCCACGTACCCCGTAGCGTGGCCGCTATCCTTAAGGGTCTATGAAACCCCCTGCTTCTCCCCCCGGTTCAGGGCACCCGGAAGACGAGGGGCGCTACCCCTGGTGGAAGGTTCTCTGCCTCACAGGGGTTGACCTCTTCTCCTCCCTGGGCTACCAGCCGGGGATCGCCCTTTTGGCCGCGGGGCTCCTGTCCCCTTTGGCCAACCTGGCCCTGGTCCTCTTCGCCTTCCTGGCGGTCTACCCCGTCTACCGCCGGGTAGCAGAGGAAAGCCCACACGGTGAGGGATCCATCGGGCTTCTCACCCGGTTGATCCCCGGCTGGCGGGGCAAGGTCTTGGTTTTGGTGGTCCTGGGCTTCATGGCCACGGACTTCATGATCACCATCACCCTCTCCGCTGCCGACGCCGCCGTTCACTTCCTGGGCAACCCCCTGGCTCCCTCCTGGCTTCAGGGACACCAGGTGAGCCTCACCCTTCTGCTTATTGGCCTCCTGGGCTTCGTCTTCTACCTGGGGTTCCGGGAGGCCATCGGCCTGGCGGTACCCATCACCCTGGGGTATCTCCTCCTCAACGGAGTAGTCCTCCTCTCCGCCCTGCCCCACGTGCGCCCGGAGCACCTGGAGGACTGGTGGCGGAAGCTCCTTTCCAGCCAGCCCGACCCCCTAGGCCTGGTGCTGGCCACAGCCCTAGCCTTCCCCAAGCTGGCCCTGGGGCTTTCCGGTTACGAAACCGGGGTAGCCGTCATGCCCTTGATCCAGGGTCTGCCCGGGGATACCCCGGAGCGCCCCTGGGGCCGCATCCGGGGAACATACCGCCTCCTCTTCGCCGCAGCCCTCGTCATGGGTATCTTCCTCTTAGGGGCGGGCTTCGCCACCACCCTCCTCATCCCCCAGGAGCTATGGGGCAGCGAGGAGGTTTCCGGCAGGGCAATAAGCTTTCTGGCCCACCGCTACCTGGGGGAAGACTTCGGCACCCTTTACGACCTCCTTTCCATCGTCATCCTCTGGTTCGCTGGGGCCAGCGCCATGGCGGGCCTCCTTACCATCGTCCCCCGCTACCTTCCCCGCTTTGGCATGGCCCCGGAATGGGCTAGGAAACAACGTCCCATGGTCCTTTTCTTCACCGGGGTGGCCTTTGCCCTCACCCTCCTTTTCCAGGCCCGGGTGGAGGCCCAGGCAGCTGCCTACGCCACCGGCGTGCTGGTGGTCATGACCTCCGCTGCCCTTTCGGCGGCCCTGCTGGCGGAGCAGGAGAAGCGTCCCGAAAGCGGGTACTACCGCCTCCTCCTCCCCCTCTTCGCCTACGTGCTTCTGGCCAACGTCCTGGAGCGACCGGATGGGGGGCCTCCCTCCCTTCCGGGCCGGTGAAGATCGCCTCCTTTTTCATTGCGGCCACCCTGATCATCTCCCTGCTCTCCCGGACCCTGCGGGCGTTTGAACTCAGGGTGGAGGGCTTCCAGCTGGACGAGATGGCCGAGCAATTTGTGTCCCAGCTTAAGGCGCAGGAGGCCCCCATCCGCCTGGTGGCCCACCGGCCGGAGCGAGGAGGCCGGGGGGTGTACTGGGAGAAGGAGCGCCGCATCCGCGAGGCCACCCACATCCCGGTGGGGGATCCCATTTACTTCGTGGAGGTCTTTGTGCAGGATCCTTCGGAGTTCACCGCCCAGGCCCGGGTCTGGGGGGTGGACCGCCCTGAGGCCCGCATCTTCCGCATCCTGGGTACAGCGGCACCCAATACCCTGGCTGCTTTTTTGCTCTACCTGAGAAACCGCACCGGCCGACGGCCCCACATTTACTTCGAGTGGTCGGACGAGGGACCCCTGCAGGCTGCCTTAGACTTCCTCCTTTTCGGCGAAGGGGATGTACCCACCCTTACCCATGAGATCCTGCGCCGCACCGAACCCGATCGGAGCCAGCGCCCCTTCGTGCACGTGGGGGGCTAGCGCCGCCAGTGCTTCAGGATTCCCGCTCCCAGGATGGTCATGGGTACCGCCAGGAATATGCCCAGAAAACCGAAGAGCTTGCCGAAGGCGAAGATGGCGAGGAGCACCAGGGCGGGATGAAAGCCCACGGTGCGCCCGTAGATATAGGGAATGAGGACCTTTCCCTCCAAAAGGGCGATGACCCCATAACCCGTAAGCACAAGGAGCGCCGCCAAAGGGCCCTTGGCCGAAAGGGCCACCAATGCCGCCAGGGAAGCGGTGGCGATCCCGCCCACAAAGGGCACCACCTCCAGGACCCCGCCCAGCACCCCCAAGGCGAAGGGGCTGGGAACGCCAAGGACGAAAAGCCATCCCCCAAAGAGGAGGGCAAAGGAGAGGGCGATGAGGAACTGAGCCCGGGCCCAGTAGCCCATGCGCTTCCAGGTATCCTCCAGCACCTCGGTCCAGCCGCTCCCGGGAAGGTACGGTGCCGCCCGGGCCACCAAGTGGGGCTCGAGGGCGATCATCACCGCAAGCACCAGGGCCAAAACCATCTCGGAAACCGTCTCCCCCACCCTGAGGAGAAGATCCCCGGCCACGTGGGCGGAGGAAGCCAGGGAGGAGGCCAGGTCAGGGAGGGAAAGGGCCAGGTTATCCTGAAGCCACTTGAGGACCATGGGCAAGAGTTCCCCCAGGTGGTGGAACTGCAGGATCAGGAGGGGTGCAGCCAGGTAAAACCCCAAGCCCATCACCCCCAGGACCATGAGGTAGGCCAGGAAAACGGCAGAGGGTCGGGGAAGCCTGCGGGCAAAAAGCCCCACCAAGGGATCCAAGGCAGCAGCTAGGGTAAAGGCGAGGAAGACCCAGAGCAAAAGGTTGTAGAGGCGGCCTAAAGCCCAAAGGGCCAGCAGGAAAAGGGCCAGGCTTAAGAACCAGCGGCGGACAGGTGGCGTTTCCATAGGCAACAACCCCCCTTATGCTAGAGCCTGGCACCTCCGGAACAAAGGGCCGACCACCCTATCCCAACCCTCGTCCCAACGGAGATTAAAGGTAGCCCAAAAGGCTTCCCAAAAGCACCAGGAGCACCCAAAAGGTGATAAGAGCAAAAGTCCAATCCCGCTCCTCCAGGTAAAGGCCCAAGGCCAGGGCCACTCGGGCCACGGGGGTCAGGATCAGGAGCAAAAGGCCCAGGTGGATCAACCCAGTGGGGCTCAGACCCCAATGCACGTCCACGCCCTTCAGAGCGCGGTCCAAGAGAATCTCCCTTTGCCCGTCAACCATGAGATACCAAAGCCCCCCCACGCTTACCAGAAGAGCGGCAAGGAGCACCCCCGTGCGCAGGACCCAGGAAAGCCAGCGCTCCATCCGCCTCACTTCCCAACCCCCTGAGCTACCATTTGCAAGCCAAGGGCCGCGATAACCAGGGTAAAGAGGGTTCGCAACCACGAGGTAGAGCTTCGCGGCAAGATCCTTGCTCCCAGGAAGGCGCCAAGGAGTACACCCAGCATCACCGGAAAGCTCACCCTGGGGTCAATGTAACCCTGCCTAAGGTAAATGCCAGCGCTGGCGGCGGCCGTGACTCCGATCATGAAGTTGGAAGTGGTGGTGGAAACCTTATAAGGAAGCCCCATAACCCGGTCCATGGCCAACACCTTGACGGCTCCCGACCCGATGCCAAGGAGTCCGGAGAGAACCCCCGCCAACCCCATAAGGCCCAGGCCCGCCAACAAGCAGCGCACCCCATAGGCCCGCTCCCCCTCAGGGCTGGGAAGGCCTCCTTCCAATCGCAACCTTTTCGCCAGGGGATCCGAGTCCTTGGGATCTATGGGCTGGTCCTCGAGGCGACCTTGGTAGCTTAAGTAGGCGGAGTGAAGTAAGACAAGGCCAAACACCAGGGCCACAAGCCGTTTGGGCAGGACACCGAGTAGGCCTGCACCTAAGAGGGCCCCAAGGGTGGTGGCTAGCTCCAAGAACATACCCAGCCGGAGATTGGTGTACCCTTCCCGTACATAGGCAGCAGCAGCCCCACTGCTGGTGGCGATCACCGACACCAAGGAAGCCCCCAAAGCGTGGTGCAGGTCTACCCGGAAGACCAGCACCAAAAGGGGCACCAACACCACCCCTCCCCCTAGGCCCGTGAGTGCCCCCAGAAACCCCGCCAGGGTACTGCCCAGGAAAACCCCCAGGCTAAACTCCCAAACGCTCATTCCTCTAAACTACTCCCACCGGCCCCGTGAAGGGACCCGCCACCACCAAAACCCCACCCTCTTGGCGCACCGGCAACAAGGGAAGCGGCCTCGGAGGTGGGCCCGCCACCACCCGATCCTGGGCCAGATCGTACTCCCCGCCATGGCAGGGGCATTGGGCTAACTGCTTCTGGGGATGCCACAGGCTCACGATGCAACCCAGGTGGGTGCAAACCGCAGAATAGACCACCACGCCCCCTACGGCATGCTGCCGCACTTCGGGAACCAGGGATGCAGGGTCCAGGCGTACCACCAGGAGAGTGCTTTTGGCATCCCCGTTTCGGATGACCCTGGTCTTGGGATCCATGGGGTAGGCCAGAACGAAGGGCCCACCCAAGGGAAGCCTCCCGGGGTCAATGGGAGTTCCCTCTTTGTGACCTGTTGCGTAGACCAGGATGTCCCCTACCTGAGGCGGAAGCTTATCGGGGGTCTGCGAAGGTTTGGGAATGAGGTCTTTGGCCACCAAGAGTGCCGAGAGTGTGGCGAAACCCATGCTGGTGCCTATCAGGGCCAGGATCAAGCGCCGCTCACGCCTTAGTGTGGGATCCTCCCGTTCCATCTAACCCCTCCGCACTTGGTAGTCCCTTCCTTCCCAACGGTTCTCGTCCGGGTAAAAGAAGGTGAAGTTTACCTCGGAATGATCCTCGAGGTCCAAAAGAACCCCGTAGAGCCCAAACGGCAGGGGTTCCGCCTCTACATCCTCAGGATCCTTCCATCCCTCCCAGCCCAAGTGGAGCCGGAAAGGCTTGCGGCACTCCACCAGAAGGCGTTCCGTGGGGGAAAGGCGAAGAACGGGGACCTCCCGCCGCCAATGGCGCACCTGCGGCGACGACCCCCGCTCGTAGCGCTCCATCACCCGTCCTAGGCGCTCCACGGGACCGGTCCGTTGGTGATAGGCCGTGTAGAGCTTCAAGTACTCCGCATGGGCCCAAAGAAGAGGTTGGGCGCTACCGGTAGGGCGGCCCGGAAGAAGCCCCTTTTCCGGGATAGGATCCGCATCCCATACCTGCTCAGGGATGAGCCTACCACGCCCGGTCCCCCGGGCCATGCTCCTTAGGTAGGGGCACGGGTCTTCCCCGGAAAGTAGTGCGTACATTCCCCGCTCCCCGGTAAGAAGGGGCCAGGCCCGGCCCTGGCCAGTGCCGTCAAAGGCGCTTCCATCCCCATGCTCCCCGTATCCATCCTCCGGGTAGCGACGGTAGAAAATGCCGGTGGGAAGATCCACCCGAAGATGCCTGTCCACCAGGGCCAGGGTAGAAACGATGCGAGGGTCTTGGGGACGTCGCAGACCCAGGCGCACCAGCCACAAAAACTCCAGGCCCAGAAGCTCCGCCACATCCACGGCCACACCAGCTCGGTTGGCCACCTGAACCCGACCCCTGGGACCCAGGGGACCCGAAGGGGATAAGCGAACATAATGGCCCTCCACACCTACCGCCCGGTCCAGCCCCGAACCCTTCACGTAGCACCATTCCTCAATGCGCGCATTCCAACAGTCCGCAAGGGAAAGCGCATACTCCGCCTCCTCCCCCTGCAAAAAGCCGTATAAGGCAGCCCCAGACAGGGCGGCAACGCTTACGGCCAAGGTAAAGGGGGAAAGGCCAGGGCTTTCCTCCCAGCGGTCCTGGGGGCTCACCGGACCCTCCCGGGCCAGAAAGCCCACTGCCCGCCGTACCATCTGGCGGAGAGGGCCGTTTGGGGAAAGTTGCCCCAACTCCCTAAACTTTAGGGCCAGAAGGACGGGCAAAGCGGCTTCATCCATTTGCACGCCCTGCCAGTAGGCCCGGCCATCCGGATAGAAATTCTGCGCCCAGTGGCCATCCTCGGCCTGAACAGCCGCCAGGTAGGTGAGGATCCCTCGAGTCTCGGCGAACTGCCCAAGGGCCAGGTAGGCGAAGGCCACCTCCACCAGGTCCCGGCTCCAAACCAGATGGTAGCCCCCAGGGTCGTCCCGGGTATTGCCCCAGGGCACGGACAAGCTCGCCACCAAGGCCCCGGGGTAGGTGCGGTCCTCGTGCACCTTGAGGACGTGGTAGGAAACCTGTGCCTCCCGTAAGAGTTCCTCATCCTCTCCGGGAAACTGGGGTGGCGCTATCTCGCTCCAGGTGGCAGAGGCTTTTTCCTGGATCGTTTCTATACCTTCCCCCAGGGCAGATCGACCTAGGGTAAGGGCCCCCTCCGGGGTAGTGGCGAAGGCCAAGGCCATAACGCCCTTCTTTCCCTCCAGCTCACCCATGAGGGCCACGTTGCCATCCGCAGCCCTGGCAAAGGTCCAGGTCATAGCCCCGTTTTGGGCAAAATCTTGCCAGCCATCCGAGAAACCCACATAACCTGCGCTTCCCCTAAGGAACGGGCCCAGGAGGGCTAGGGCCTCGGATCCCTTGGCCGCCAGAAGTGCGCCCTCCTTCACCCAGGCGGTGTTCCCATAACCCGTTCCCCCAAGGTGGGGAGCGAGGAGGGGATACAGGCGAAAGCCTTCCCCCTCCAGGGTATAACCGATCAGCAGGACATCCCGTTGGGGATCGGGGACCAGTTCCAGGGTAAGGCGGTACTCCTCGCCCTCGTGTACCACGCGCACCGTGGGGAAGAGGGGCGTGGCCTCGAGGCGATAGCGGTTAACCCGCTTCACCTCCGCCCAGAACCCCCTTTTCGCCACGATGAAGCCCAGGTCCCGCATCTGGGGACGGCCGGTGGCGGGCCAGTAAACCTCGTTGAGGATCCCGCGGCCCAGGGTGTACCAGACCCGGCTTCTCCCAAGGGCCGTGCCTATCCAGTCCTTTGCGCTGCTGGCCCAGGTGGGCGGAATCCCCGGCTTGCCAAAGGCCTCCATGCTCACACCTCTTGATCGGTGAAGATCCACTTCTCTTCGGCCCGAATGCGGTTAGGCGGGAGGTCCTCTCCCCTGGCCACCCGAAGGATGGCCTGCCGTTTGGCCGGACCCAGGGCCAGGAAGAGAACCAGGCGAGTGCCAGAAAGGGCCTTAGGGGTGAGGGTTAGGCGGAGGGAAGGGTATGTGGGCCCCACCGCCACCTCCACCAGGCGGGAGGACCCCAGGGCAGGACTCCCGGGGAAAAGGCTTGCGGTGTGCCCTTCCTCACCCAGCCCCAAAAGGGCAAAATCAAAGGGTAAGAAAGGGCGAATCCGTTCCTCCATCCAGTCCCGAGCCTGCTCAGGGGAAAGCCCCAGGGGAAAGGGAAGGAGGCGCTCCCTTAAAGACCCCAGGGCCTGGCCTACCCGGTAGAGGTTGGTTCCGGGATCCCCCGGTTCCAGCCAGCGCTCGTCCGACAGGAGCAAAACCCCAGGATAGCGGACCCCCTGCCGGGCAAGGGCCCGATACACGGGTAGAGGGGTTTCCCCCCCGGCTAAAACCCCGCAGGAGGCGTAGAGCAAGTTCTCCATAAGCCAGGCAAGGGCTCCCGCCAGGGCCGCCTGCGGGCTAGGGAAGGTTTTAACCCTCATCCTCCCTCCTCACCGCATGGCCGCCAAAGGCCCGGCGCAATAGGGCTAAGAGCCGGAAGCGCAGGCCGGCCCGGCCCTGGCTTTCCCAGCGAACAAACAAGGCCTGGGCCATGGCCGGTAGGGCAACCCCTCGGCGCAGGCCCTCCTCCACCGCCCAGCGCCCCTCGCCCGAATCCTCCACCAACGGGGCTATCCCCTCCAAAGGGCCCTGGACTACCTCGGCTAGCCTGTCCAGAAGGAAGCTCCTCACGATGGTCCCCTGGCGCCAAGCGGAAAGGATGCGGGCTGGATCCAGACCCAACTCCTCCCGGCCAGCATAGAGGAGTTCTGCGCCCTCCGCATAAGCTTCCATAAGGGCGTACTCCACCCCGTTGTGTACCATCTTGGTGTAGTGCCCCGCCCCCAGCGTCCCCGCGTGCACCCACCCTCCCTCCGGGGCCAGGGCTGCCAGGTAGGGTTCAAGCCGGGCCACCCATCTGGCCTCCCCTCCCACCATAAGCCCGTAACCTTCCTTGGCCCCCCAGAGGCCCCCGGAAACCCCCACATCCACGAAGCCCACCCCCTTTTGGGCTAGGGCTTCCCCCCGGCGCTGGCTTTCCCGGTAGAAGGAGTTTCCTCCATCCACCACCAAATCTCCTGGGGAAAGGTGAGGGGTCAAGCCCTCGAGAACGCTGTCCACGGCCCCGGCCGGCACCATGAGCCAGAAGGTCTTGGGCGAAGGAAGTTGCCCCGCAAGGGCCACCAAGCTCGTGGCCAACCCTATACCCTCTTTCCCGGCCCAGGCCTGAGCCTCCAGATCCGGGTCATACCCCACCACCGGCAGACTCCGGGCCCGCCACCTCTTGGCCATGCCCAAACCCATGCGTCCCAGCCCTATCAACCCCAGCATCTTCACCCCCTTAGGGAAACCCAGGCATGGCCAGGCTTCAGGATCCCCATCTGGCCCCTAGGTCCCTCGCTTCCCTGGGGATAGACCTCGGGTTCCCCCTCTTCCCAAGCCTTCAGCACGGGGTCAAGGATGCGCCAGGCCTCCTCCACCTCCTCCTGGGAAGGAAAAGGGGTGAGGTCCCCGGATAAGGCGGCAAGGAGCACTTCCTCGTAGGCGTCGAACTCGGGCTCGGGCCCCAGCCGGAAGGAAAGGGTTTCCGGCTTGCCCCTTCCCAGCAGGGTCAGGTCCAGTCCCACCTCTGGGCTCAGGCGAAGGAGAAGCCCACCCCTTTGGCCCTCGGGGGAGGAATGAAAAGCCAGGAAGATGAAGCCGGACCGCGCCGCTAGGCGCTTGCCGCTCCGCAGGTAGAAAGGTACGCCAAGCCACCTGGGAGCATGGGTAGCAAGCCTTACGGCCACAAAGGTTTCGCGCGGGGAATCCGGGGCCACCCTGGGCTCTTCCAGGTAACCCTGGTACTGGCCGCGGACGGCCAGGCGGGGCTCCGCCGTCTGCACCGACCGCAGGGCCTCCGCCCTCTGGGCGCGAATGGAGGCGGCTTCCAGACGGGAAGGGGGTTCCATGACCACCAGGGCCAGGAGTTGGAGCAGGTGGTTCTGAAGCATGTCCCGTAAAGCCCCGGCCTGCTCGTAATAACGGGCTCTTCCCTCGAGGCCCAAGGTCTCCGCATAGGTGATCTCTACCCAGGCGACTCCCTTCCGCTCCCACAAGGCTTCAAGGGAAGGGTTCCGATAGCGAAGCTCCAGGAGATTGGTCACGGAGGTCTTGCCCAGGAAGTGGTCTACCCTGAGGATCTGGTCTTCCCGAAAGTAGCGTTGGAGAAGCCGGTTCAAGGCCTGTGCGGAAGCCAAGTCGTAGCCGAAGGGTTTTTCCACAGCAATCCGCCTCCAACCCGTGTTTTCCTGGGCCAGATTGAGCTCACCCAAGGCCAACACCGCCTTTGGAAAGAGGCTTGGGGGCAGGGCCAAGTAGAAGAGGGCCGGCCCCTCCAGGTGGCGCAAGGGGGAAAGCCCTTCCGGGGAGATCTCCGCGTTCCGGTAGCAGATAGATCCCTTCAGCCGCTGCCAGGCAGAAAGGTCCAGACCCGGCTTTTCCCGGAGGGCTGCCTCGAGGTGGGCAAGAAGCTCCCCGGTGTCCCAGCTCTCTGCGCCAAACCCCCATATCCTCAGGGGAGGAAGCTGACCCTGCCCTTGGAGCCTCACGAGGGCTGGCACAAGAAGGCGCCGGGCCAGGTCCCCGCTGATCCCCAAGACCACCAAATGGGTAACGGGCCCTCCTGAAGCAGCATGGTCCGCCGAGGCTCTCCCCATCATGGTCTCACCGGCTGAACTTCCTTAACCTCATCCAGCACCTTGGAGGTGTAAACCCCTAGCTCCCCTGAGGGAGGAAGGTGTTCTTGTAAGCGGAAGGTAGGCCGGGGCTGGCTGTCCACATAAGCGGCGATGTCCCGGGCCTCGTCGGGGGATAAGTTGGGGTTACCCAGGGGCATGGCCCCGTGGACGAAGGCGGCCAGATTCTTCCAGTTGGCCATCCCGGCACCGGCGTTGTAGGATTTCGGACCCCAAAGGGGGGGTCCTACTTGTCCCTGGCCCTCAGCCCCATGGCAGACAGCACACTTGGCTTGGTAGAGGCTCTTCCCCCGTTGCGCGTCCGCTCGGGTCCAGTCCACCGAGAGGGGCTTTAAGGCATTGGGTCCGGTGGGGCTTTTGGGGTTCATGTGCAGGGGCATGCCCTGGGAAAGGGAAGCGATGTAGGCCTCGAGGGCCACCAGAACCGGACCCCCTAATGGGGGAAGGGTACCATTGAGGCTCCGCATAAAGCAGTCCCCAATGCGGTTTTGCAGGGTGATGACCGCCTTTTCCCGGGGGGAGTAGGCGGGGAAGGCGGTGGCAGTGCCCACCAACGTGAGCCCCTTGGGATCCGTGCCCCCATTTAGGTGGCAGGAGGTGCAGCTGAGGGCGTTGCCCACATAGGCCTTGCTCAAGGGATGGTCCTTGGTGTTCATGAAGATGTCCTTACCAAGGGCCACGGTCTGGTCTAGACTCTCAGGAAAGTCCTGGGGGAGAGCAGGGATAGAGCCACTGATGTTGGCGGTAGCGGAACCCTTGCTTACCCCCTGTTCACGCAAGGCCAGGTAGTTGAGGGCAAAGTAAAAAGTGGTGCCTGCAAAGGCCACAAGAAGCGCCAGAAGAATGGTCTGGGTAAGGCCTAACGGTTCCTGTTTTCGTCTCATTCTTGACCCCCTTTGGTATAGGGAAGGGGAATGTACTGCACGCTGGGTCGTCGAATCTGGGTCTGGGGGTACAGGCTCATAAGGGCGTACACCTCCCGAGGCATACTGGTGGATACAGGAAGGCCGAGTCCCCTGGCCTCTTCCACCGTGATGGGGTAATCGTGGGTCCAGGTGCCTTGGGAAAGGAGGCGGGCAGTGGTGGCGGCCCTCTCCGGGTCCATGTGCTTTGCCAGAAGCTTTTCTGCCAGTTCCGCCACCTGTTTGATGGCCTTGGCAGCCATGTCTGCCCTGATGAGGGTAGCATCCTCGATCTTATCCAGGGGCTTGCTCTGAACCAGGGCAAGGAGGCTCGCCGCCGGATACTCTCCGATCTGCGGATCCACTGGGCCCAGGACCGCGTTCTCATCCATGATGATTTCATCGGCGGCCAGGGCGATTAACGTTCCCCCAGACATGGCATAGTGGGGAACGAAGACGGTTACCTTGGCCGGGTGTTTCAGGAGAGCCAGGGCAATCTGCTCCGCCGCCAGGACCAACCCCCCGGGGGTGTGGAGAACGAGGTCGATGGGCATACCGGGATCCGTGAGGCGGATGGCCCTTAGCACCTCCTCGGAGTCGTCCACGTCAATGTACCGGGCCACGGGAATCCCGAGAAGATCGATGGCCTCTTGGCGGTGGATCAGGGTGATGACCCGGCTTCCCCGCTTCCTTTCAAGGCTTAGGATCTGCCGGGTGCGGGCGGCCTCGAGGGCCTGGCGCTGGAAATAGGGGCTCAAGAAGGCAAAGACGAGGAAAAGCCAGAAGAAGTTGTTGATCAGGTTACCGAAATCCATCACCTACCCCTTTCCGGCATCACCCGGACCTGCAGGATCCGACCCTGCCGCCAAACCTTTAGGACCACCGTCTCGCCTGGACCCAGGTTGGCCAAGAGGTTCTGCAGGTCCCATGGCTGGTCCAGGGAGTTCCCGTTAGCCTCGAGGATCACGTCGCCGTCCACCCCCACCCGAAGGCCTTGCCCGCTCGCCGGATCGGCCAGCGTAACAAAGCGGCTCGCCCCCTTTAGCCCTGCTAAGGCGGCAGGGGAACCCGGGGCCACCTTCTGAACCAAAAGACCCTGGTCCGGAAAACGGTACTGGGCCCGCAAGGTGGGTGGCAGGGCGCTCAGGGGAAGAACCTCTACCCCTAGCCTCGGCCTCCTGGCCAAGACCTCCCCTTCTGTGACCTGCCTTCCCGCCTTCATGGCGGGTAGCCACTCCTTCACCAAGTTGATGGGGATGGCGAAGCCTACCCCGGAATACTGGGGCGCTCCCACCTGCCCCGTGGGGGAAAGGATTGCGGTATTCACTCCGATCACCTCACCCCGGGAATCCAATAGGGGCCCACCGGAGTTTCCCGGATTGATAGGGGCATCGGTCTGGAGAAGCTTGGGCACCAAGGGATCCACGGCCCCGGGGTTTTGCCGGATGGCGGAGATCACCCCGGTGGTCACGGTAAACTCCAAGCCAAAGGGATTGCCGATAGCGATGGCCTTCTGGCCCACCAAGACCCTGTCTGAGTCCCCAAGGGGCAACACCACAGGGGGCTTGGCATCGGTTTTGAGCAGGGCCAAGTCCAAGGAGGGTACGGAGCCCACCACCCAAGCGGGATACGCCCTGGGATCCCCTTGAAGGCGTACCTGGATGCGTTCCGCCCCCTGCACCACGTGATAGTTAGTGAGGATGTAACCTTTGAGGTCCACAAAGAACCCGGATCCCGTACCCACCTGCGGAGGCTGGAGAAAGGGAGCGAAAAAGGGGGCAAACTGGGGCGGCACGTTGGGGGGCAGGGTTTGTCCGGGAAGGAAGCTTTGCACCAGAACCACCCCCGGGCCGTAGCGGGCAGCGATCTCCACCGTGTTGGCCTCATCCGGAAGAAGCCCTTGCAGGTTTCCGGACGAAGGGGGTGGCGGCGGTGCGCTGCCCTGTCCGTCGGCCCGATCCAGAGCCCACCAAAGCATGCCGCCCGAAAGCGCCACCAGCGCCAGGACCAAGGCTGCGTGCTGCCGGGACATGGGGACCTCACCTAGAAGTAGTAGCGGGGGAAGTCACCAGCCAGCCCACACCGGCCCCCACGATAGGATGGGAAAGCCGTCCGTTGCGATGCCTTGGCCCCAGGGGAAAGATCTCCACGTTGGGCTTCACCGGATTGGGGGCCACGCTAGGGGGACTGGTCAGGCTCACATCCAGGTAGTGGGAATCAGGCGTAATGGCGGGGCCATAGTAGGAAAAGTGGAGAGGCTTGGCAAAGCGCAGGATCCTTTGTCCGGTCTTGAGATCGGTAACCCGCAGGGCAAAGGCAAAGACCACCTTTTCCCCCTGGGGAGCGTAGGCCTGCCAGTAAGCAGGGTCCCCGGTCAGGATTTCCAGCCGCACAGGATCCTGTCCGAAGGCCCCAGAGGGTACCGTGAGAACCAAGCCGCCCAGCCCAAGGCGCATGTAATCCCACGGCTGGACGATAAGGCTTGCCGTCACGGTGGGAAAGCCAAACTGGGCAGGGTCTGGAGGTTGAACCTGGGCCTGGGCCAGAGCCAAAACCAACGTTGCTGCTACCATCCACAACCGCCTGAGCATAACCACCTCACCTCCACCCTTAGCGTGGTCCGCCTGTCTGTAGCCCACCTGAAACCCCGACCTCTACCCTGGAAAGTGTTCCGTGTTAGGTTGAAGCTGTGGGGCGGCGGATGGCCATTGGGTTTTTCGTTTTTCTAATCCTGCTGACAGCCTTGGTAATCAACGCACCTTGGCTTCTCCAACAGGGGTATGCATGGTACTATCGGGGCCGGGTTGGTGCCTTAACACCCTGGGAAGGGTCGTTCCGGCAGAGGCTCCTGGTCTTGGCCCCCCACCCCGATGACGAAACCCTGGCTGCGGGTGGCCTGATCCAGAAGGTACAGGCCTCAGGAGGACAGGTGTTCATCACCTGGATGACCCTGGGGGATGGTTTCCAGTGGGACGCCGCTCTCTTGGACCGTACCCTTAGGCCCAGGCCTGAAGACCTTAGGAAACTGGCGGAAAGGCGCCTTGGGGAAGCCAAGGCGGCGGCCCGCACCTTAGGGGTTCCCGAGAACCACCTCTTCTTCCTAGGGTATCCGGACCGGGGTCTTCTTCACCTGTTCCTGGAAAACTTTTTCACCCCCTACCGCTCCCCCGCCACCCGCCTGGATCGCGTGGCCTACCCCGGCACCGTCTCCCCAGGGGCCCCCTACACGGGGGAGGCCTGGGAAACGGACTTGCGACGTATCCTGGAGCGGGTGGCCCCGGATATCGTGGCGGCGCCCGCCCCCGAGGATGCCCACGTGGACCACCGCGCCACGGCCTACATGGCCTTGAGGCTCCTAGGGGAGCGAGGATGGCTCTCCAGGCTCCGTTTCTACATTGTCCACGGGGGGCTGGAGTGGCCCTTGCCCAAAGGCCTTCACCCCGGGCTCTATCTGGAACCGCCTCCCAGGGGCCGGCACCTCGCCTGGCAGCGCCTGGACCTCACTCGGGAGGAGGAGGCAAGGAAACTGCAAGCCCTTAAAGCCCATCGTAGCCAGATGGAGATTCTCGGGCGCTTCATGGAGGCCTTTGTGCGGAAGAACGAGCTTTTTACTCCCGCCTCCAACCCGCCCATGGCCCCCTAGCGGTTTCGGCTGGAGCGTACCTTCCTAAGGCGCTTAGGCAAGAGGTGATCCCTGGGTACCACGCTGATGGTGCCGTCCACTTCCAACACAGCGCTCAGCACGTCCTCGAGGTGCCCTACTCCGTGCTCGCGAAGGGCAGCCATGAGCTCCTCGAGGTCCACTCCTTCCCGCAACAGGTTGTCGGGGATAGGCTTTCCATCATGGACCAAAAGGGTTGGGTGCCCAAGAAAGCTCCGCCGCAGGGGACTTTGAGAGAGGAGCCGGTCCAAGGCCAGCAGCAGTCCAGCCCCCAGCAACCCACCCACGAGGCTGTTGTCCGGGCCGATCATGGCATTTTGCACCACGTTGGATAGCAGTAAGAGGGTAAGAAGGTCTAAAGGAGTCATCTGGCCTAAGACCCGCTTCCCGCTCAGCCGGAGGTACGCGAGGAGAACCAGGTAAACCACAGCCACGCGCAGAAGGGTGAACAACACCGTGGTGGGGTCTCCCAAAACTTCCCGGACATGCTCGACCATAACACCATGATGAACCCCCCTCTGGGCTCAACCCCCGAAGCGACCCAGGGTCAAGCCCACGAAGAAAACGATCAAACCCCCTCCGAGCACCTGAATCACAGTGCTCCACAAGGAGCTTTTCATATAGCGGTACCGGATCCAGGCGATGGCGAGGAGCTCCACCACCACCACCATGGAGGCCAGGAGGAGGGCCAGCCTGATCTGAGGGATCAGGAAGGGCAGGGTGTGAAACGTACCTCCCAGGAAGGTGGCTAACCCTGTAACACCTCCTCTTAGCAAGGGGTGCCCCCGGCCCGAAAGCTTCCCGTCGTCGGAAACCGCTTCCGCCAGGCCCATGGAAATCCCCGCCCCCAAGGCTGCGGCCATGCCTACCAGAAAGGCACTATGGGGTTGCCCTGTAAGCTCAGCAGCCGCAAACAGAGGAGCCAGCGTAGCCACAGATCCGTCCATTAGGCCAAGAAGGGCGGGTTGAACCACCTGAAGGACCAGATGGCGCTCACTTTGAACCAGGTCGGCCAGCTTCATGGGTACCAGTATAGGGAGTAGGTCAACCAAATACAAGTAGTTATCGTTCGCAATAAGTTATTATCCTCATCTCATGCCTTGTCACCGCCATGCAAGGTTGCCCCCCTAGGGTAAGGGTGTCCGGGCGGAAGGCTCGGAAAAAGGAGGCGAAGATGAAGAGGAACGCAAAGTGGATCCTGTTGGCCCTTGGCAGCTTGGCAAGCGTTATGGCTGTAGCCCAGAAGGGTATGGGTGGGAACTCCTCCAGCCAAGCCGGCGCTCAGTCCCCTAGCTATGTGGGGAGCATCCCTGTGCAGGAGGACGCTACCTCCCAGGCCTACCAGTCCCTGGCCAAGGTCACGGCGGACGAAGCGGTACGGGTGGCTCAAAAAGCCCTGGGCACCCAGGCTTCCCCAACGGCAGTGAAGCTTTCCGTGGAGAACGGCTACTTGGCTTGGGAAGTGGTGATCACTGGCCAGGAGGTAAAGGTGGATGCCGGCAACGGGCAGGTGCTCCACAAGGAAGCTACAGGCTACGAGGAGCACGAGGGCAAGGGAGGTGAGCACGAGGATCAAGGAGGGGAAGAAGGAGAAAGTGAGGAATAAGTAAGCCTTAAACTTATCCTGGCCTCGGGGCCGGTCGGCCCCGAGGCTAGGATTCTGACCGGGAGGACCTGTGAAAATCAGATGGCCCATCCTCCGAGTTTCCGGCACCTTGGCGCTTGTTTGGGCGTGGGGGATTTCCCTCATCGCTCTTCTGGGGTTCCTATCCTTGGCTGAGGACGTTTACGAGAAGGAGGGGTTCCCCTTTGATACGCCCATCCTGCACCAGCTGCATCAGTGGCGGTCACCCACCTTGGACCAATTGGCCATGGCCTTAACCCAGACCGCCTCGGCCAAGGTTATCGGCCCACTAGCATTGGTCCTTGCGGTGGGAGGCTACCTCTGGCGTTGGCCCTGGCCACGGTTTGTCCTGGGTTTCGGAGGAGCAGTGCTTCTCACCCAGGCGGGGAAGCTAGCCTTTGCCCGCGGAAGGCCTCACCTCTTTCCCCAGCTCACGCCTGAGCACGATTTCAGTTTCCCCTCCGGACATAGCGTGGCGTCACTGGCCTTGGTGTTAGGCCTATATTTTCTCCTTCGGCACCGATTCCCTGATAAGGCCGTTTGGGTCTTGGTCCTCGGCTTACCCTGGGCCTTCTTGGTAGGCATCTCACGGCTCTACCTCCAAGTGCACTATCCCTCGGACGTGCTGGCGGGATGGGCCTTAGCCACCTTTTGGACCCTTCTCGTCTGGCTCCAGCCGAATAAGTCCTAAGGGGGTTGGTATGCGGATTCTCCTCGTGGAGGACGACCCAGAGGTGGGAGCCTTGGTAAAGGAAACCCTCGAGGGGGAGCTTCACGCGGTGGACTGGGCTCACGACGGGGAAGAAGCTCTAGGTTTGGCAGAGGCTTTTCCCTACGATCTCCTGGTTCTGGACCTTGGCTTACCCCGGCAGGACGGTATACGGGTACTAAAATACCTGCGCCAGAGGGGTAGCCGTGTGCCCGTGCTGATCCTCACTGCCCGGGATGGAGTGGATGACCGCGTGGAGGGGCTGGAGGCCGGGGCAGACGACTACCTGGTGAAGCCCTTCCACCTGCGGGAACTGCGAGCCCGGGTGCGTGCCCTTCTGCGACGGGCAGCTGGCGAGGCGGCCAACCAGGTGGTGATCGGCCGGCTACGCCTGGACCTATGGGCAAAACGGGCTTTTTGGCTAGGCGAAGAAGTTTCCCTCACCTCCAAGGAGTGGTCGCTTCTGGAGTTCCTGGCCCTAAATCCCGGGCGCTTTTTTCAACGGGAGGATCTTTTAGAGCACCTCTGGCCCGGCGAGGCAAGCGTGGATCCGAGGAGTCTTGACGCCTACATTTCCCGCCTCAGGCGAAAACTTGCCGAAGACGTCATCGAAACCCGTCGGGGTTTGGGCTACCGGTTGGTGGGATGAGCCTCAGGCTTCGCCTAACCCTCTTTGCGGCATTCTTGGTTTCGGCCGTGCTCCTAGTCTCGGGACTTGGTCTCCGTCAGGGGCTTGCCACCCTCTTACGGTCCAACCTAGATCGCTCCCTCCTCGAGGCCCTGGCCCTTGCCCGCCCCTTGGTCAATGAGGAAAATGGGCACCTGCGCCTGGAGCACCCTGGGGAGGAAGACCCCGCTCTTAAGGAGCTCCCGGGAGACTTGGCCATCCTGCTTTACCGTGAGGGAAACCTCGTGGGCACCCTGGGGAAGCTGCCTCCTGCGCCCCCCTCATCCCTCCAGGAAGGATGCTTCTCCCAAAGAGCATGGCGTTTTTGCGGGCTTAAACTTCCGGGTGGCGTGTTATTAGCCGGGCGTCCCCTGGAGGGAATACAGGAAAGCCTGGAGGCTATGGACCGAGTTCTGCGCTGGATTGGTCCGCTGGCATTTACGCTTACCGGTTTGCTGGGATACCTCCTTGTAGGCCGAGCCCTGGCACCCGTGCGCCAACTTACCCTGGCTGCCCACACCAGAGCCCACACCCAGACTTGGGAACCCCTCCCCTTGCCGTCTTCCCAGGATGAGCTCCGTACCCTGGCTGAGGCCTTTAACGCCCTTTTTAGCGCCCTGTTGTCGGCATTGGAAAGGGAACACCGCTTCACTCAAGACGCCGCGCACGAACTCCGTACCCCCCTCACCGTCCTCCTGGGGAGGTTGGAACAGGCCCGGGAGGAAAACCGGGACCCCCGCCTAGAACCCCGTTTAGCCCAGGCCTTAAAGGCAGGGCAAAAGCTTTTGCGATTGGTGGAAGACCTCCTGCACTTGGCAAGGGCCGAAGCAGGCCAGGGCTTCAGGCGAGAGCGGCTAGACCTTAGCGCCGTAATCCAGGAGACCGTGGAGGACATCTCTCCCCTCTTCGCCGCCAGGGGGGTGAGGCTGGAGATGGAGCTACCCCAGGAGCTCCTAATCCTTTGGGGAGACCCGATAGCCCTGGCCATGGCAGTGCGCAATCTCCTCGATAACGCCCTCAAGTTCTCCCCACAGGGAGCCAGGGTAACCCTCTTTCTCCAAAGGCAAGGGGGATATGCCGTGTTGGCCGTGGAGGACGAAGGGCCTGGTTTTCCCGAGGAGGCTTTGCCCTACGTTTTCCAGCGTTTTTACCAGGCTAAAGAGGAACACCGCCTTCAGGGTAGCGGTCTGGGCCTGTCCATTGTAGCCGCGATCGTACGGTGGCATGGGGGGAGCGTTAGCGCCCAAAATACCTCTAGAGGTGCCCGGGTGGCCATAACGCTTCCCCTTGCCAAGGTCTAGGCTCTCCCCCGCAAAGGCGCGGGCTTCAGGTGGGATTCAGTTTCCCGGCCTAAGGTAGGGCTATGATTGACAGCCCAGCGCAGTTGGTGGCCATCCTGGTGGTAGCCCTTCTCCTGTTTGGGCCGAGGAAGTTGCCTGAGCTGGCCCGAGGCCTAGGGCAATCGGTGCGGGAGTTCAAGAAAAGCGTGGAGGGCCTGGCCGAGGAACCCAAAACGGAGAAGGAGGATCCACAAGCGGTTCCCCACGCTCCTCAGCCCAAACCCCCGGTCGAGGGTGAAAGGCCCCCTCGAGGCTAAAGGCGAAGGTATAGCCCCAGCCGGTCCAGAACCCAGAAGACCAGCCACCAGAACAGGATATAGCTGAGGGTGAAAAGGTATCCCCCAGCAGGCCCTCCATGCGCCAAGAAGGTTCCCAGGAGCAAGCTCCAAAACCCCCGGAGCCAGGTGAGCTTGAGGGCCAGGGGGAGGACATAGGCCAAGAGGGGGTTGGCCCCAAACGGGCGCAGGGGCCGGAGGATACCCCGGGGCAGGCGCTTAAGGACCTCCAGGGTCAAGGCCCCCAGGAACAGGGTTGGGAGGAGGTAGGTGGGAGTCCAGTAGGTCTTATCGGGTGGGAGAAAGGGCAGGAAAACTAGTCCCCCAACAAGGCCCAGTACCCCCCACGGCCAGAGGCTTCGCCCTTTCATGAGGGCCTCCCCCAAGCCCGTGGCCAAAAGGACGAAGGCGCCCGTGGGTATGGCGGAAGGAAGCCCCCTTAAGCCCAAGGGCATCAGATAGGTGCGGTTCAGATGGAGGAGCAGGTTTCGGTCCTCGGCAAAGATCCCCGGCCCTACTCCGGGTACGGGAACCAGGAGAATGGCCGCCCCGTAAGCAACCATGAGGAACAGGGCAAGAAGGGTACGGCGGAGGAGAGGAAGATCATAAAGCCAAGCCCCAAGCCAGTAGGCCAGGGCCAGAAGCTGCAGGACGTCCAAGGCAAAGACCCACCGACCCATCTGCAAACTGGTGAGACCCAGGCCTAGGAGGAACAAAAGAACGACCCGGCGAAGAATACGGAGTTCGTAGAGCCACTCGGCCACGCCCCTCCTTAGGGCGCTGGCGCGGCTAAAAGGGATGGCGGCCCCCATAGCCAGGAGGTACCAGGGGAAGACCAGGTCGGCGAGGTAGACGCTTCCGCCGAAGGGGCCGTGTTCCAGGTACGGGGGTGCCCCCGGGGGAAGGTTGTTGACGAAAAGCATGAGGGCCACGGTGAGCCCCCGAAAGGCATCCAGGGCCAGGCTCCGCGCCGAGAGCGTCATCGCTGGGCTAGTACCAGGCCCTCCACCGTACCCAAGGCGAGCCCCTGGGCCCGGGCCTTACGGATGAAGACAGGAAGGACCTTAAGGGTGTTGGCCACGTTGGCGTGAAGAAGAACGATGCCTCCCGGGCGGAGGTGGTCCTCGAGGCGCCTTTCCAGGACGGGGAGGGAAAGCCCCGCATAGTCCCCGGGATCATCGGTCCAGAAAACCGTGGTCAGGCCCAGGTCCCGGGCCACCTGGAGCACCGTGCGGTCGTACCGGCCCCCAGGCGGGCGGAAGTAGCGGGGAGAAACCCTGGTAAGGCGTTCCAGGACCTGGTTGCAAAGGAGAAGCTCTCTCCGGATCTCGCCTGGCTCAAGCCCGGGAAGGCGGACGTGGTGGTAGGTGTGGTTGCCCAGCTCGTGCCCCGCCGCCACCAGATCCCGGATGAAGTAGGGATAGGCTTCGGCGTTCCGCCCGATCACGAAGAAGGTGGCCTTAATCCCTTCCCGCTTGAGCAAATCCAGCAGGAGAGGGGTAAAAAGGGGATGGGGAGCATCGTCAAAGGTAAGGGCCACGTAGGGACGCCCAGGGTTGCCGTGGTAGAGGACACCTCCCCGGTGGCCTACCCGGCTGGCAAGGATTTGCTCGGCCCTCTCCTTGGCCCGGTAGGCCTCGGGGCCCTCGTACCGAGGGCGGTCCTCCAGAATGGCCTCCAAGGGCTTCTCCTGACGGATCCCGGGGTTCAACCAGAGGCGATCGTAGCCGAGGGGCGTCCTTAAAGCCAAAAACTCGGGCGCGCGGGCCTTCGGCACGCTGGCGGTAAAGAGGGGGAGGTCCTTTGGACCCGCGTAGGGAGCGGGGTAGATGGCCAGATCCACCTCGGCCAAGCTTACCCGGGCCTCGAGGGCACCCCTCACCGCCTCCTGGGCCAGGCGAAGAAGATTGGCAGGGGATGCTTCCCTAGGGGCGACCTGAAGGAGGACGTACCCCACCTCCATATAACCGTTGCCCAGGTAGTTTGCCCTCACCACCTGGGGAAGTCGCAGGGTCAAGGAGGGCAAGGGCTCCTGGGGCAGGGGTTTCGGTGGGGCATACCCCTCCACCAAAGGTAAGGGGGCCAAAGCCAGAAGTAAGGCCAGCATGATCTCCACTCTAGCGGATAAGGTCCAGGCCGTCAGGATACCGGAGGAAGCCCGGATCGCTGCCGGGAGTGTCGGTCCTACCGTACTGGAAGACCACCCGGTTTTCCTTGCGATCCACCACCAGAACCCGGTGTCGCCAGTCGTCGGTAAGGACCACAAGTCCATTCCTCAAGCCCAGGGCCACCGAGGGATGGTTGAGGTGCTCCTCCTTCCCCTCTGGGGCGTAGCGCCAGAGGAGGTGCCCCTTAAGGTCCACCTCCACCACGGCCCCTGGGGACCACCAGTCCACCACCAAAACCGTGCCCCAGGGCGTCAGATTGGCGTCGGAAGGGTAGTGCACAGGAAGGGAAATGGTGGCAAGTCGGTGGCCCTGTAGGTCCACCACCGCCAGGTCATGCCCAGCGATCTCCGTGACCAGAAGCCTGTCCTTCCCCAAGGGGAAAGCACCATTGGGCTTATTGAAAAACCCATCGGCGTTGCGGCAGACCCCTGTCCGGCCCAGGACCTTCTGTAGTTTTCCTTCCCGGCTAAAAAGGAGAATGCGGCAGTTTCGGATGTCCGCCAGGGCCAGCAGGCCCGAGGGCAAGGGCACCAGGTCATCGGGATTGTCCAGCTGACCCGGTCCCGCTCCGGGGTGGCCCGGCCGCCCGTAGAGCCAAAGCAATCGTCCCGCTGGATAGCCCACCGCACCCACCACATCCACCTCGGGATCGGTAATGTACGCCACCGACCCCCCGGGGGCCAAGAAGACGTCATCCGTATAGCGGAACGGTCTGGGCAGGGGAATCACCCGAACAAGCCTCCCCTCCCCAGCGAGCTCCACCAAACGGTGGTTGCCCGCATCAGCGATGACCACACCCTTGTCCAAGGGGTCTTTTGCCCAGGCGAGGGACAGCAACCCGAGGAGCGGGAGCAAGGCTATAGGCCTCATGCCCTGAGGAAAAGGCCAAACCCTGAAGTTGGCCTGAAGCAGGGCTCAAGGTAACGCTTGCAGAACTCTGCCGTAGATCACCCCTCTCCCCTCGAACCCTGGTTGCCCCAAATCCTTCCCTGTTGGCTTCTGCCCTCTCATGAACCCAGCGCCTGCTTGAGGAGGTAGAGGTTAAGGCCCAGCACCAGAAAAGTTGCCCCCCATCCCAGGAAACGGAGCCAGGAAGGTCCCAGCAAGGAACCCATCAGGTTGGGGTCCCCGCTGAACCGCATGAGCGGGAAGAGGGTGAAGGGAAGCTGCAGGGAAAGGAGCACCTGGGAGAAGACGATGAGGGCCATGGGGGAGGCGTGGAGGGTGAGGGCCAGGGAGGCTGGGAGTACCGCCAAAATCCGGGTCAGAAGCCGTAGCCGGGCCCGGTTGGCCTTAGCCCCCAGAAAACCCTCCACCACCACCTGCATGGCCAAGGTGCCGGTAACGGTGCTGGAGAGGCCGCTGGCCAGGAGGCCTATGCCGAAGGCGAACGCCGCCAAGGGCCCCAACAGGGGAACCAAAGTGTGGTAGGCCTCTCCAAGGTCCCGGATGACCAAGCCATGGGTGTGAAAAACGCTAGCTGCCACCACCAGGATGGCGGCGTTAACCAGCCAGGCCCCCGACAGGGCCAGCACCGTGTCCAGGAGGAGGAATCGATACACCCGCTTCCTCCCTTCCCCCAACCGGGTCTTCACCTGGGCGGAGTGAAGGAAAAGGTTATGGGGCATCACCGTGGCCCCGAGGATGCCCAAGGCCACATAAAGGGCCCCGGCATCCCCCAAGGCGGCGTTGGGAAGGAAAAGGTGCCGGACTAGTTCCAGGGCCGGGGGTCTAGCCAAGGCTACCTCCACCACATAGGCCAGGCCGATTACGGCTACCAGGGCGGTGATGGCCCACTCCAGGGCCCGGAAACCAAAGCGTTCCAGGTAAAGGATCAGGAACACATCGAGAACCGTAAGCCAGGCGGCCAGGACCAGGGGAAGGCCAAACAGAAGGTTTAAGGCCACCGCCATCCCCATGAACTCGGCCAGGTCCGTGGCCACCATGGCCAGGAAGGCGGTGAGAAAAAGAAAGCGCCCCCAGGCCCCGGGATAGTGCGCCCGCATATGCTCGGCGAGATCCTTCCCCGTGGCCACCCCGAGCCGGGCGGCGATGGCCTGAAAGAGAACAGCCATGGCGCTGGAGAGGGTCACCACGAAGAGGAGTCGGTAGCCATACCGGCTTCCCGCCTCGAGGCTCGTGGCCCAGTTTCCAGGGTCCATATACCCCACGGAAACAAGAAACCCCGGGCCCAGATACCACCACCATGGCCGGGCTTTAGGCGTGCCTAAAAGCCCCATGCCCTAAGGATACACCCAAGACCCCAGTCAGGGGGGTTTCATTTCCCCTTCAGCTCTTGGAGTACCCTGAAATCCTGGAGGTGAAGCATGAGGAAGTTGGGCTTCGCGGCCTTGGTGGTTCTCCTAGGTTTGGCCACGGCACAAAGCGGACAGGCCCTTTACGGACAGTACTGCGCCAGCTGCCACCAAGCCAATGGCCAGGGCCTACCCGGGGCCTTCCCCCCGCTGGCCGGGCATGTGCCCGAGATTCTGGCCAAGAAGGACGGACGGACCTATCTGCTCGATGTGGTGCTGTTTGGCCTGCAGGGGCAGATCAAGGTGAAGGGTCAGACGTACAACGGATCCATGCCCGCCTGGGGGCCCCAGCTCAAGGACGACCTTATCGCCGCCATCCTTAACCACATCACCACCGCCTTCAGCAACAAACCCCCGGCCGGGTTCAAGCCCTACACCGCAGATGAGGTAAAAAAGGAGCGGGCCAGGAAGCTTACGCCACAGAAGGTCTACGCCTTGCGGCAGACTTTGAAGCTCTGATGGGTACGAGGCTTCTCCTGGTGGAGGACGATCCCGACCTGGGAAGGACCGTAACCCAGGCCCTGGAAGAGCATGGCTTCCAGGTGGTCTGGGCCACCTCCCAGGAGGAGGCCTGGGAGGCCTTGTGGGATGTTCCTTTCCAGGCCCTGGTGTTGGATGTGCGCCTTCCCGAAGGGGAAGAGGCGGGATTCCACCTGGCCCGCACCCTGCGGGAGGCGGGCTTCACCCAACCCATCCTCTTCCTGACCGCCAAGGATGCCCTGGACGACCGGCTCCACGGCCTCGAGCTGGGCGAGGACTACCTGACCAAGCCCTTCGCCCTTTCCGAACTGGTTGCCCGCATACGGGCCCTTCTCCGCAGGGGAGAGGTGCGGCCCAGGCGGGTGGAAGTGGGAGAAGTGGTCCTGGAGGTGGAAGCCCGGAGGGTCCTCAAGGGCGGCCTTCCCATTGGCCTCACCGCTAAGGAATACCAGGTGCTGGAACTCCTCGTCCTTAACCGCGGAAGGGTTTTCTCCAAGGATGAGATCCTGGAGCGGATCTGGGGGCCCGGCTACGAGGGGGAGTCCAACCTGGTGGAGGTCTATGTGAAGAACCTGCGCAAGAAGCTGGGCGAGGAGGTCATTGAAACCATCCGGGGCCTAGGCTACCGTGTTCCCGGATGAGCTTGCGCCTCCGCCTTGCCTTGATCACCGCAGCCCTAGCCCTCTCGGGGCTGGGGTTAGGGCTCTGGCTCTCCAGCCTGTTCCTGGTTCGCTTGGCCCTGGCCGAGGTGGACCACGCCCTAAAGCTCCAGGCCAAGGTCCTCCTGGAAACCGTTCGGGAAGAGCCCGACCACCTGGTGCCCCCCGAGGTGGAGCAGGAGGTGCTGGCAGGGGAACTCCCGGGAGCAGCCTGGCTCTACCGCAAGGGAGAACTGGTTTGGTCGGGTGGGCTTTCTGCTCCTCCCCTTTTTCTACGCTCGGTCCAGGGCAAAACCCCCCAAAGCCTGGCTGGTTGGCGCATCTATACCCTCGAGAGCCAAGAGTACCGCTTGGTGGTGGCCCAGCCCCTGGGCGTGGTGGAACACCTGGCCCTCCTTTACCTACGCCTGGGCCTGCCCCTTCTCTTCCTGGTGGGGGTGGTCACCGGGGTGCTGGCCTACTTCCTAGCGGGACTGGCCCTCAGCCCCTTGCGCCGCTTGGCCGACGGGGCCATGCGCTTCCAGGTGGTGGAGCCCCCGGGGGGCCGTGACGAGGTGGCCCGCCTTGCCCAGGCCTTTGCCAAGCTCCTGCGCACCCTTAAGGCGGAACGAGAGCGGGAGCAGGCCTTCCTGGCCTTAGCCAGCCATGAACTGCGCACCCCCATTGCCGCCTTTCGGGTGGGGTTGGAGCGCCTGCTCAAGGCTCCCCACTTGGAACGGGACGCCCTGGCCAAGCTAAAGGTCCAGGCGGAGCGCCTCGAGGCCCTGGCGGAAAACCTCCTCGCCCTCTCCCGAACCCAGTCCCAGGACCTGCGCCTGGTGGAGGTGGACCTCCCCGAGCTGGCGGGTCTGGCCTTCGACCGCTTCCAACCCTTGGCGGTGGCCAGGGGGCGGGAACTTATCCTGGAAACCCAACCGGCCAAAGCCGTGGCCGATCCCCGCCTCTTGGAGAGGGCCTTGAACAACCTGGTTCACAACGCCCTCCTTCACGGCCAAGGTACGGTGTACGTGCGGACGGGGACCACGGATGGGCAGGCTTACCTGGAGGTCCAAGATGAGGGACCGGGACCATCCCCCAGGGCCCGGGAGGGCTTGGGCCTGAGGGTGGTGCGCCAGGTGGCCGAGGCCTTGGGAGCGAATCTCCACCTTGCCCAGGAGGGCGGGTTCCGGATCCGCCTGCTCTTCAGGCCCCCTTCAGCCTCTTCCCCTTCAATGGACCTTGGAGCGTAGGCTCCGGAGGTGAAGGGATGAAACGGATGCTTGGGTTCCTTATGGTTTCGGCTCTGGCCCTGGCAGCGCCCATGGGTGGCGGCCTCAAGGTGTCCAGCGTGTTCCCGCCCAGGGCACTGCCCCCGGGTACGGCCATCGTCCTGGAAGATGCCAAGGGCCTGGCGGTGTGGCAGACGGGCAAGGGCATGTTGCCGAGCGCCGAGGAGCTGGGCAAGGCAGCCTACGTGGTCTTCGCCTTGCCCCACGGGAAGAGCTACCGCTACGCCGTGGTGGGAAAGGCCAGTAGCCTCGAGGCCCTGCGGGTGCACATTGGGAAGAGCACCTACACCCTGGCCATCCTGCTTAAGAACCGCCATGTGGCTATCGGCAAAGACGGCAATTTGGTGACGGTTAAGGTCACCGCACCGGCAGCCCATGCCCCCAAAAAACCTTAAGGGGAGGTATACTAAAGAGGGGGCGATGGAGTCCGCCTGAACCGCCCGAAACGGGCTGATGACTCCTACCGGGAAACCGGTAGGAGTTTTTCTATTAGGAGGTGGCCGTGGCCAAGGAGGAACTTCTAAGATGGATGGGGAGGCCAAGCCTTTTGGGATCGGAGGAAGAGGTCCCCCCGGAGGTTCCCCCGCCTCCTTACTTCCAGGATCTGCTTCTGAACGAGTTGGAGGGGCTCTTCCTTGCTTCCCAGGACGGCTTTGGGCTCCTCAGCTTCTTCCGGAACCTTCCCAATCACAAAACGGCAGTGCTCCACCGCCAGGCGGTATGCCGGGAGCTGGAGGGAAAGGCCTCCTCCTTGCGGGGCTTCCTTCGCTCCATGGAGGAGGTGCGGGGGCGGCTTGGGCTTTCGCAAAAGGCCCGGCACCCCTGGCAAAAAGCCCTCTACCACCTGCAAGCCGTCCGGGCCTACCTTGCGGGGGTGGGGGCCTTGGGCCGGGACTGGTCCCTCCTTCCCCCCCATTCTCCAGGGTTGAGGGCGTACGCCGCCCACCTCGAGGCCTACTTGCAATCCCCTGGCTTCTCCAACCTACGCCGGGAAGCAGAAACCGTCTGGCAGGACCTGCAGGGGCTCCGTTACGTGCTCCATGTGCACGAGGGGCGGCTTACCCTTCGCGCCTACCAGGGGGAAGGGGATTACGGCCGGAGGATAATGGAAACCTTCAGGCCCTTCTTCGGCCCTTCTTCCCCCACCTTCCCAGAGCCCGGGATGGAAGAAGGCCCCATCCTCAACCACATAGAGGAGTGGCTCCTGGACCATCTGGCCCTTCTTTTCCCGGGGCCCTTTGCCCGCCTTCAGTCCTTTTTTGCAACCCATCAGGGGTTTTTGGACCCCGTTCTGGCCCGGCTGGAGCGGGAAGTGCGCTTCTTTCTGGCCTATCTGGACTTTCTTTCCCCCTTGCGTGCCGCGGGGCTTCCCTTTACCTACCCGGAACCTGCGGACACCCCACCCTTTTTCGTGGAGGGAGCCTTCGACCTGGTCCTGGCAGCCAAGCTGGTGGCCGAGGGAAAAGTGCCCATACCCAACGACTTTCGGGTGGAAAGGGAGCACATCCTCGTGATCACCGGGCCCAACCAGGGGGGAAAGACCACCTTTGCCCGTATGGTAGGCCAGGTTCACCACCTCTTCTCCCTGGGTCTTCCGGTGCCCGGAAGACGGGCCCGCCTCCTTCTACCCGACCGGATTCTCAGCCACTTCGAAGTCCGGGAAAACCCCGAGGACCTTAGAAGCAAGCTGGAATCAGACCTGCTGAGGCTAAGGGATATCCTTGAGCAGGCCACGGCTCGTTCCCTCCTCATCCTGAACGAGCCCCTGGCCTCCGCTACCCTCGTGGATGCAAGGATGATAGGCCGCTTTCTGCTGGAAAAGATACGCGACAAGGGGAGCTTGGCCCTGGTGGTCACGTTCTTGGATGAGCTTGCCCGTCTTCCCGGAACCAGGAGCCTGGTGGCAGAAGTGGATCCCAGTGACCCCTCAAGGCGGACGTTCCACATCCGTGAAAAGCCTGCGGAGGGTAAGGCCTACGCCCTGGCCTTGGCGGCCAGACACGGACTGACCTACGAGGCGCTGAAGCGCCGCCTAGGAGGCGGGGCATGAGGGTGGGACTCCTGCACCCGGACGAGGACCTAAGCCTGGCCAAGCCCCTCCCCTACTCCTGGGCCGAGGTGGAACACGACCTCGGGTTGGGAACGGTCCTGGAGGCCATGGCGGAGGGCGACACCTACCTGCTAGACGTAGCCCGCCAGGTCCTGGCCCAGGGATTATCCCAGGAAGCCCGGGTCATCCACCACCGTCAGGAGGTGCTCCGCGAGGCTTTAGAGCATCCCAGGCTCATAGAAGCACTTTACCGCCTGGCCGGGCAAACCCTGCAAGAAAAACGCAAGGAGTCCTGGGGTCTTTTCCGGCGGGATCGCCCCGATCTCTACGGGGGCATCAAGGCGATGGAGGCCCTTCTGAAGGGCTTACGGGGGGTACGGGAGCTCCTGGAATCGGCTCACCTGGCCACGAGGGGCTTTCGGAGTCTCAAGGATCAGCTGGCTGCCCACCTCACCCCGGAGTTTTTCCGGGAAGCGGAAGGGCACCTTCGAGCCCTGCGCTTTCCCCAAGGAATCTGGATGACGGCTTCCTTGGGCCCAGGGGGAAGGAGCCGGGACTACACCCTCTTGCTCCCGAAAAGAAACCCCATCCCCTGGCCCTTCGGCAGCAGGCCGAAGGCCTTCACCCTCACCCTTCACCCCCGGGACGAGGCTGGGGCAAGGATCCTGGGGGAGTTTCGGGAGAGAGGGGTGTTTGCCGCCGCACGCGCCTTGGCGCTGGCGGTGGAAGAAGTCACCCGGTTCTTCGAGGCTCTCCGAGCCGAGGTGGGCTTTCTCCTGGGAGCCATCCGGCTGGCCAACAGGCTTCGGGCACTAGGCCTGCCTTTAGCCTTTCCCGTTCCTGCCGAAGGGGTTCGCCTAGCCTTCCGCAACCTCTACGATGTGGGCCTTGCCCTTCGGCAAGGGTATGCGGTGGGCAACCATCTGGAAGCCCACGGCAAGAACCCGATTCTGATCACTGGGGCAAACCGCGGGGGCAAGACCACCTTTTTGCGTAGCCTAGGCCTAGCCCAAATCATGATGCAGGCCGGGCTTTTCGTGGGAGCCGAGTTCTTTGAAAGCGGGCTGGTGGACGGCCTATTCACGCACTTCAAACGGGAAGAGGACCCATCCCTCGAGGCGGGGAGGTTTGAGGAGGAGCTCAGGCGGCTTAGCGACCTGGTGGACCACCTGACCGCCCGGCCGCTCTTTCTCTTCAACGAGAGCTTCGCGGCCACCAGCGAGCCCGAGGGATCGGAACTGGGGGCACAGGTGATCCAAGCCCTGGTGGAACGGGGGATACGGGTGGTGTTCGTCACCCATTTCTACACCCTGGCGGCAGCTTTCTTAGGCAACGCCAAGGCCCTTTTTCTAAGAGCCGAGCGCCTCCCCGACGGCCGGCGCACCTACCGCCTCAAGGAGGCACCTCCCGAGCCCACCGCCTACGGCCTCGACCTTCTGCGCCGGATCTTCGGCTAGGCAAGGCCTAATTGGCCCCCGCCCAAGAGGAGAGGGCCTTGGCCAGGAGCTGACGGAGTTCCTGAAGATGCTCGGGGAACCCGGCAAGGGCTTCCCCGGGCCGCTCCGCCCTCCGGATTTCCTCCCCTAGGATCCGCTCCACAGCTGCCAGGATGCCGACAAGGCGCAGACGGAGAAAGCGCTCCGGATCAAACCCCTGCGGCCCATCCAGGGAGCGCTTGGCCAGCGTTTCCGCTTCGTAGAGTTCCCTGACCTCCACCCCCAGGCGCCGCCCCACCTCCATCAGATCCAAAAAGGCCTGGAGCACAGCCTGCTCCTTCGGGGGTTCGCCCGGAGCCAAGCGGGCTAAAAGGGCCAGAGCCCCTCCCAGCTCGGCGCGCAGGCCAAAGAGGTGGAACTCCAACACCTGACGGTCCGTTTGGCACTTGAAGAGTTCGTAACGCAACACCGCGTTTTCCTTCAAGGCGGGCGCCGCTTCCTGGCTTAGACGATCGTTTTGCGAGCGCAGAAAGGCGATTTCCTCCTGCGCTTTGGCCAGGCTGGCCCTGAGTTCCTCCACCATGCGGTCGCTTTCCGCATCCTTGGGTTTCGGACGATTCCGGCTGAAAAACCCCATGGTCTCTACCTCCGTATGCGAGCCAGAAGGGCAAGGAGGGCAAGGAGGGCAAAGACCTCGCTGCCGCCTACGAAGGCCATCGCACGAACCGGCGAGGTCTCGTAAAGGAAACCCATGGCCACGCTTCCCAAGAACCAGGCAAAGCCGAAGGCCGTGTCGAAAACCCCGTAGGCAAAGGCCGAACCCCCTAGGTAGCCCACCCCGGCCCGCAGGACGCTTTCCTGCAGCCCCAGAGCCCCTCCCCAAAGGAAGCTGCCCGTCCACCAAAGGGCCGGGTTATTCCCCAGGAGGAGGAGGGGGGCTGCGAGGGCGAAAAGGGGAGCAAAGAACAAGCTTCTTAGGCCCAAGCGGTCAAAAGCCAGGCCACCCAGGAGGGCAAAAAGGGCATCCGCACCCATGGCTAAAGCGTAGAAAAGGGGGATATGTACCGGCCCGGCCCCCAGCTTTTCCAGATGAAAGGCCAGAAGCTGAAAGTGCACGAATCCCAAGGCGAAGAGAGCGCTGTAAAGCAGGTAAAGGGAAAAGCCCGAGGGCAGGGGCTGGACCTGAAGGACCCTCTCCTCCTGGAGCTCGAGGCCGCGCGCCCGAAGGAGGAAGCCTAAGGCCAGGAGGGCGGGAAGAAGAAGGAAGGCAAAACCGAGACGGTAGCCTCCCAGGGCTACCCCCAAGGCCACCAGCAAGGGGCCCAGAAAGGCACCTATCTGGTCCACCGTTTCGTGCAGGCCAAAGACCCTACCGTGACCCACCTCCTTCCCGGCCCTAGCCAGAAGGGCATCGCGGGCAGGAGTGCGCAGACCTTTCCCGAGGCGTTCCAGAAAAAGAAGCAGGCCCGCCCCCACAGGACCTTGGGCCAAGGCCAGAGCCGGCACCGAGAGCAGGTTCACCCCGTAGCCCAGGTAGAGAAGGGGCCAGTGAAACCGAAACCGGTCTGCAAGCCCTCCGGAAACCAAGCGCACCAAGTAGCCTAGAAATTCCCCAAACCCGGCAACAAAGCCTACCAGGGCTGCAGAGGAGCCGAGGGTTTCCAGGAAGGCCCCAGCAATACTGCGCCCTCCCTCGTAGGTAAGATCAGCAAAAAGGCTCACCAAGCCGATGGCCACCACGAAACGCCAGGCGGGGTTCATCTCGCCTCCGGCGAAGATCTGATCACCTCCACCCGCTCCAGGGTGGCCAAGCCCTCCGCCAGCATCCCCTTCAGGACGTTCAGGAAGAAGAGGATCTTCTCCTGCGTATCCACTACCTCCACCATAACCGGCAAGTCCTCGGAACGAATAAATCTAGCGCTGTGGATGCGGGAGTGGACCCCGTATCCCAGAAACCCCTTAAAGGCTGTGGCTCCCGCCAGACCCCGATTCCTGGCTTCCAGGATTATAGCCTGGTAAAGGGGCCGACCCTCGTAGCGATCCGATTCACTCACAAAGATCCTCAAGAGCACGGCTTCCTCATGCCCCCGCATGCTTTCACCCAGCCCGTTCATATAGTCGGCGAAGCTCCGCCCTTTGCTCTTTGCCTAACGGCAAACCCTCCAGGGCCCCGAGAAGCCCCTGAAGGTCGTACTGTACACGGTAAAGTTGCGCACGCCCCTCCTCGTAAAGGACAAAGCTGGCCCTGGGATCCCCGTCCAAGGGTTGACCCGCCGAACCCGGGTTGATGAAGAGCCTGTCGCCGATACGGCGAATAAAGGGAAGGTGGGTGTGCCCGAAAACCACCACCTCAGCTCGCAGACTTTCTGCAGCCTCCATAAGAGCCTCATCCCCAGCCTGGGGATCCAGGCGGTAGTCGTACAGAGGGTCTTGCAGGCTCCCATGTATTAGGGCGAACCGGACACCATTCCCAGCCCAAACCGCATAAAGCGGAAGGCTACGGAGGTAGGCTAAGTCCTCAGGTCTAAGAGCCTTTTTGGTCCACTCCAGGAGAGCGCCGGCCAGGGGTGCTTTCCGAGGTGCAGCCTTGGGATTCCCTCCGAAGGCGACCGCATGATCGTGGTTGCCCCTGACCGCCACGGCCCCTACCCTCCGAAGCCAGGACACCACCCCTCGAGGGCTTGGGCCGTAGTTCACGGCATCACCGGCGAAGAGAACGGCCTCCACCGGGCCCGCCGCCCGCAGAATGGCCTGAAGAGCCCAGGTGTTGCCGTGCAGGTCACTCAAGATTAAGATGCGCATGCTACCTCCTCACGATCCTTTCCTCCGATAGGTCCCAGAAGCCTAGGAGTGCGCCCCACTCCGCCATGGCTCGGGCCCCCTTCTCCCCCTTGGGTCCCTCCGGAAGCAGGGGCAGGAGACCTGCCAAGGGCATGGCGTTCCCCTGGGCTTTCAGGGCTTCCAAGGCCTCCGGCCAGGGTAGGGCCTGCAACAAAAGGAGGAGGAGATCTGGAGGGGGATCCCAGGGAGCCTCCAGCCAGGCCCGGCCCTCCGGGGTTAAGCGGATGTCCATCCCCACCTGCTGGCTTAGCCCCACCTCCTCAGCGAGGAGCAGGGCCTCCATGGGTTCATCCACGGACCTACGCAGAACCTCCAGCACCTGGGGAAGTGGCTGGGGGTGTGGGGACAGGAAAAGTAGGGTACGGTGGAGGTCTTCGGGCCCCACCAAGACTAGCCTTTGGACCACGGCCACCTCCTTCTTCGGGAGTCGGTTTTCGGGGGCACCAAGGGAGGATACCGGGGCTCCTCGCCCTTAAGCACCCGGCGGTAGCGGTCTTGGAGGGAGCGGAGGTCGCGGATCCATGCCTCCTCCGGGGCCCGGGGGAACCAGTAGGGGCAGGGGCAAAGGCACCTCCAGTCCGCCACCGCAGGTTCCCTGGCCCAGGTGAAGGTGAAACGGCAGGCGAATAGAGCCGTTCCTTCCATGCGGAAGGGAACCAGGTACAGGCACGCCTGTGGATGGGCCAAGGCCTCGGGAATCGGGCAACGCCAGCAGTCCTCCGGGGTGATGGGTCGGTCCTCTTCGGCGCTACAGCGGCCCTCCTGACGGTAGGGGCAGGGAGGCAGTTCCATCAGTGCACCACCATCACGGCAGAGGGGGCGTAGCGCAACACCCTCTCCGAGACCGAGCCCAGCATCCAGCGCTGGACCGGGGTTAGGCCCCGCCGCCCCAGTACGATGAGGTCGAAGCCTTCCTCTTCCGCCACCCGCACCAGGGTCTCCGCCGGATGCCCCACCTGGCTTCGGGTTCTCAGGACCACCCCCCGCCGTGCGGCCTCGCGCTGGGCAAAGCGAAAGGCCTCGGCCAAGGGCCCTTTGGCCTCCTCCAGTACCCCTTCCAGCTCGATCCCCAGCTCTGCGAACTCCGGTGGCCGGACCACCGCCAACGCCAATACCTCCCCCCGGAAGGCCTGGGCCAGCTCCAGGGCAGCGATTAAGGCCTTCTTAGCAGGCTCCGATCCATCGTATCCTACCAAAATCCTACGAAACATGCCTTCTCACCTCCTCTTCCCTCAGCCCCAACCTATCCTTCATTCCGCACCTCCTCGAGGCCAATCCGCGCTGCCTGAATGTGATGGTGGGGCAGGAAGAAGCGGTTGGCGATCCAGGTGGGCACCACGGCGCTGGCGATGACCGCAGCCACCAGCAGGGAATACTGGTCTTCACTGATGATTCCATGGGTTAACCCGTAAAGGCTGCTGATGGTGCCGAAGGTGAGCCCTGTGGACATGAGGAGGGTGGTGTAGGCGGCATCCCTTCTCCGGTAGCGAAAGACCAGGGTGATGGGATAGACCCCAAGAACCTTGCTTACCATCTTGGTCAGCAACAAAACGAAAAAACCCCCCAGGCCGAGCAGGAGGGCGGGAAGGCTCACCAGGCTACCCGCCCTGATGAAATAGAAGGGCATGAGAAGCCCCAAGGTAAGGGTACGCAGGCGGCGGATCAACGCGTGGTCCTTGCCCACACTCCCGGCCAAAACCATACCCACCAGGTAGGCGGGAAGCACCGCCTCCGAGCCGCTCCAGGCAGCTAAGGCCCCCAGGGCGAAGAGGGCGAAGAGGAGAAACTTGGCCTCCAGTTCATGGGTGCTGCCGCCGTAGCGAGCGAACAGCCATGGGGTAGCCCGGATGAGCAGGTACAACCCTACCCCAAGGCCTAGGGCAAACACCCAGGTGGCCGTCCCAAAGGGGGCGAATAGGAGGCCCAAGGCCAGAACCGTCCCCAGGTCGTTGACGAAACAAGCGGCTAAAATCACCTTGCCAAAGGGAGTCTGGTTCAGCCCCAGCTCCAGCATCACCGCATAGACCACGGCCACGCTGGTGGTGGACAGGGCCACACCAGCAAGCCAGCTGGCCCGGGGATCCCAGCCCAGGAGGGCATGGGCCACGAAGGCTGACCCAAGAAACGGGGCAAAGAAGCCCGCGAGCCCTATGGCAAAGGCCTCCTTCCAGCTTCGCTTCAGGGTTTCCGGATCCAGCTCAGCCCCAGCCAGAAAGGTGAGGACAACGCTTCCCACCCCTGCCAGAAAGGTTACCCAGGATGCCGTGGTGTGAAGGGCCTCCTTGCCTATAAGGGCTCCTGCGGCTACCCCCACCAGGATCTCCGTTAGGGCCACGGAGACCCGGAACCAGATGGAAAGCAGGGCCGCCACCACCGCCAAGCCCATCCAGATTGCCGCCGCACTCCAGTCCATGGGGTTTCCTCCTTTCCGGGGTAGGAGAAAAGGCCCCTACCCCTTCTGGGTAGGAGCCATCAGCCCGGCTGGGCGGTTTCAGGCGGGCCCCATCGCCTCGAGGACATTATACGGAGGCGAGGCTGAAAGCGAGGTGAAGGAAAGCGAAGAGCCCATACCCCGTGGCAAGACCTACGTTCAGCCGCCCTGGCCAACGGGCTACCGCCAAACCCCCTACCGCCCCAGGTGGACCAGGTACCGGAAGCCCAGGGGGGGTAGGCTCACTTCCTTCCGGTAGGTGCGCCCCTCGAGGGGATCCCGCCAGCCCCCAGGAGGCAAGGGCAAGGTGACGGCCTCCACCCCGTTATTGAAGGCGGCAAGCACCTCCCCTTCTCCCGGCTCACCCCGGAAGAAGGCCAGAAGATGGCCCTCTCCGAAGTAGGTCCGGAACACGGCGCTCCTGAGGGCCGCAAGCTCCCGGCGCAGCCCCGCCAGCTCCTGGTAAAAGGCCAGGGTTTCCCCATGGCATTTCTCCCACTGGAAGGGATACCGGTTGAGCTCGTGAGGGGGGTCGGCCGGCCTTTCCCCGGTGAAACCGCACTCATCCCCCTGGAAGGTTACGGGGAGGCCGGGAAGGGCGTAGAGCATGGCCGCCGCAAGCCGCTGCCGGGCCCTGGCTTCCGGGCTGGGAACGTCCTTCAGGCCCCCGCCCCCAAGCTCGGTAAGGAGGCGGGCCGTATCGTGGGAGGTGATCAAGTTGAAGCCCATCCCGGCCACCGCCTCCGGGTAAAGGGCGTAAACCCGGGCTAGGTCCGCCAAGGCTCGGCGGGCGTTGTACAGGGCTAGGCTTCCCCCCTTAGCAAAGCGGAGGAGGATATCCCGGCCGATGGCGTAGTTCATCAGGGAGTCAAACTCATCCCCCCGAAGCCAGCTAGGATCCCTCTGCCAGATCTCCGCCACCAGGTAGGCGTCGGGCTTGATGGCCTTCAGTTCGGCCCGCATTTCCTTAAAGAAAGCGTGAGGATTTAGCACATCCCCGGGCACATCCACCCGCACCCCGTCAAAGCCGAAGCGTACCCAGTACTTGGCCACCTCGATCAGGTAGCGCTTCACCCCGGGGTTTGCAGTGTTCAGCTTGGGCAGGCTCCCTAACCCCCACCATCCCTCGTAGGCCGATCCGTCACCCGGCACAAAGGGCCACCGCTTGATGAAGTACCAGTTCCAGTAAGGGGAACGGGGACCCCTCTTTACCACATCCTGAAAAGCCCAAAAGCCCAGGCCAGTGTGGTTGGGGACGAAGTCAAAGATCACCCGCATGCCGAGGCGGTGGGCCTCGTCCAGCAGCTTGCGCAAGAGGGACTTGTCGCCGAACTTGGGGGAAACCTTGAGGTAGTCGTGGGTGTCGTAGCCGTGGGCCGACCCGGAATCAAAGATGGGATTCAGGTAGAGGACGCTAACCCCCAGGGCCTTCAGGTAAGGAAGCTTGGCCAGCACCCCGGCAAGATCCCCCCCGAAGTATTGGTGGCAGCAGTGCAGGGGGGAGGGGGGATCGCTCCAGTGGGAAAGATGGGGCTTGGGCCCAGAGGAGCGCTGCCACACCTGGTTAAAGCGGTACTCATCGGTTTCCAGGGCCAGGGCGTCGTTGCTGGAATCCCCGTTGTAGAAGCGCTCGGGGAAGATCTGATAACCCACCCCCTCGCCCACCCAGGCCACCTCGGCGAAGGGCCTTTCGGGAGGGTTAAAGGGGCCGAACACCTCCTCCTTGCCATCCTGGGTCCGCACCAGGATGCGGTAGGCTCCCACGCCTCCAGGTAAGGTCCCACGCCAAACCTCGCTTCCCGGAAAACTCAGCTGCAGGTGCATGGGGAGCCTCTTTCCCTGCACCTCCACCCAGGCGGCCGCCACCGCCCCCTCCCCTGCCCGGAAGCGCACGGAAAGCTTGCCGTCGGCATGGGACACATACTGGGCGTCCAACGGACCATGGGTGAAGTCCAGGGCCACAGGCCCCGCAGGAGGGGTGGGGGCTACCGGGGCCTGGACCACGATCACGGCGTTCTGACCCCCAAAGCCATCGTCCACACACCCTGCCGCCTTCGGGTCCACCATGGGCGTGCCGAAGGTGGGATCGTTGCACATGTCCCTGGGCCACTGGCCGTTGATGAAGAACTTGTACTGGTGCTCCCCTGGATCCAGGTCCACGGTTACCGCCCAGGATCCGTCCTCCTTCCGCATGGGGGTTTCCCCCCAGCTGTTGAAGGAGCCCCGGAGGCTTACCGAGCGCACCTCGAGGCCCGAAGGAGGTGTGTAGCGGAAGGTCACCGGGACCGCCAGGGCCAGGCTAAGCCATACCCACACCGCCAGGATTCTTCCCATATTGCCTCCCTTGCCTACCCGCATAGAAGCGCTTCCATAATACTGCCTCCACCCCGGCAGGCAACCCTCCACCTGGCGTAGCATGAAGCCATGCGCCTCATCGGTGTCGCCACCCAGTACCGCATGGCCGAGGGCCTCCTGGCGAAAAGATTCTGGGGCCTTCTGGAGTTCTATCTGGAAGCCCTCTCCTCCCAGGGCCTGGCCTATGTGCTCCTTCCACCCCAGGGCCCGGAGGCCTTGGAGAGGATCCTCCCCCACCTGGACGGCCTCCTCTTGCCTGGGGGAGGGGATGTGGATCCCCAGCGCTATGGCGAGGAACCCCATCCCAGGCTTGGCGAGGTAAGCCCCGAGCGGGACGAACACGAGCTTTTCCTGGCCCGCTACGCGGCGGAGAAGGGGCTTCCCACCCTGGGGATATGCCGGGGAATCCAGGTGATGAACGTGGCCATGGGGGGAACCCTTTACCAGGACCTCGAGGCCCAGGGCTTCCGGGAGATCCAGCACACCGAAAAAAGTCCCCCTCCTGCCCTGGCCCACGGGATGAAGCTGGTGGCCGAAAGCCCCCTCGCCCGCCTCTTCCCCCCTAGCTTCCGGGTGAACTCCTACCACCACCAGGGAATCAAGGACCTGGGAGAGGGCTTAAAGCCCATCGCCCTGGCCCCGGACGGCCTGGTGGAGGCGGTAGCCCTGGATGGGCATCCCCTTTTCCTGGGGGTCCAGTGGCACCCGGAGCTAATCAAGGAGCACTGGCCCCTTTTTGGCCTTCTGAAGGTCTAGGCCCAGGTGGGTGGGGTACCGGGCGTTTACGATCCGTTTACGGGAATGGGTTAGGGTGGCTACCGGAGGTGAACCATGGCTAAGGAGGTGCGCTTTTCGCGGCTGGTCTGGCTGGCGCTGGGCCTAGCCATCCTGGCATCCTGCCAGCTGAACCCCTCGGGGTCCATTCCCCAGGCAGTCCAGGTGGCGGGGGTGGTGGGGGGCACGGAAACCAAGCCCACCCTTCTGGGGAAGCCCTTGGACCTGCAAGGAACATCCCTGACCAAGGAGGGGGAACCCTATGGCGGCTCGGTCCTGCCGGGTATGGTGGTGGTGGCTCAGGGCACTGACCAAGGAAACACCCTCCGCCTCCAGAGCCTCGAGGTGCAGGTAGAACTCAAAGGCCCCATCGCTGCCCTGGACGTGAACGCCGGAACCCTCACGGTCCTTGGCCAACAGGTCCTCACCGATGCCAACACCCGGATTTATGAAAAGGTGGGGGGTTCCTACCGCACCCTGCTCCTTGCCGATCTCGCAATAGGAGATGTGGTGGAGGTCCAGGGAACCACTACAGAAACCGGCATCCTCGCCACTTATATTGAACGCCACCCCAGGGGAAACAACGAGGTGGAGCTGGAAGGCCGGGCCACCAACCTGGATGAGCCGGCCAAGCACTTCACCCTGAACGGCTACACGGTGGACTACGGCCAAGCCCATGTGGTGGGAACCCCCAGGGAGGGGGCGTGGGTGGAGGTGAAGGGAACCCTTTCCGGTACCCTCATTCAGGCTACAAAGGTGGTGTTCAAGACCTCGGGGAACAACCAGTTCGGAGCCTCGAGGCGGGTGGAGCTGGAAGGACCCATCCTCGGGCTCGATCCCACCCAAAAGACCTTCCAGCTCCTTGGCTACACCGTGGACTATAGCGCCGCCAACGTGGTGGGCACTTTGGTTGACGGGGCCTACGTGGAGGCCAAGGGCCAGGTGGATGCCAACGACCCTACCCTCTTCCACGCCCAACTGGTGAAGGTAAAGTACCCCAAGAGCTACCCGGCCAAGGCGGAGGCCAAGGGAACGGTAAGCGCCATAGATCACCAGGGCAATACCTTCTCCCTGGGGAGCCTTGGCTTCTACGTGGACGCCAACACCGTCCTCAAACGCGATGACCCCGACGGCCCCATCGCCTTCACCGACATCCAGGTGGGGGACTACGTGGAGGTGCAGTACGACCCCACCCGGACCGATGCCGATATGCGCTACTATGCCGTCAAGGTGGAGGTGAAAACCAGCCAGGACGGCGAGGGGATGGAGGAGTGGGAGGGCCCAGTTTCCCACCTGGATGCCACCAGTTACACCTTCCAGCTACTGGGATATACCGTGACCACCACAGAGGCTACCCGCTTTGAGTGGCGCGACCAAGCCTATAGCCGGGCGGACTTCTTCGCCCTCTTGCAGAACGGAGACCGCGTGGAGGTAAAAGGGACTCTTTCGGGAACCACCATCGCCGCGGAGAAGGTGGAGCTTAAGGGCCGCTAGGCATAAGGGCCTGGGGGCGGGGCCAAGGCCCCGCCCCTTGCTTACGCCCCGTTTACGCTTTCCTTCTAACCTCGAGGTGGGAGGTAAGGCGATGTTGCGGGGAATAGCGCTTCTTTTCCTACTGGGATGGGCCGCGGCCGCCACCTACCAGGTGAGCGGGGAGACCCTCTACGAGGCCCGGGCTCCCCTGGGGGCTTTCCGTGGGGTCAACCCTACCCTCGAGGGGCAGGTGGTTTTTAAGCTTACCAAAGGATTCCTACAGGGACGGGTCTGCCTGGATCTTTCCGCCTGGGATTCCACAGAACCCTTACGGGACCGGCATACCCGGGAAATGTTCCAGGTGGACCGGTACCCCCGGGCCTGCCTGAACATTCAGGGCTTTGATCCTGGTCAGAGCCTAGTCCAGGGTACCCTGAGCCTTCACGGCGTGGAGCGCAAGGTAGCGGTTCCCGTCCGCTACACTTTGGAACAAGGGGGGCAAACCCTGCGCTTTGAGGCCGAGTTTGAGCTCCCCCTCAGCGACTATGGGCTCAAGGCCCCCAGCTTCATGGGCATGCGGGTCCAGGACCGGGTGGTGGTCCGGGTCAAGGGCCAGGGGGTGGCAAGGTGAAGCGGCTTTGGCTCCTTCTCCTTTTGGGCTTGGCCCTAGCCAGCGAGGGAGAGCGCTACCTCTATGTGCGCTGGGACGCAGACCAGAACAGGGCCTTCCTCTCGGATGGCTCTCCCCTTCCCCCTGGCCTTGCGGTGGTGCCTGGACAGTACGTGGAGCTGGAGCAGGGACAGATCAAGCCCAAGAGGCAGTGGCAGCCACCCCAGGACCTGGTCAAGGTCTACCTGCCCCGGGAGGTGGGCCGTGTGGTCTTCAGCCACGAACGCCACTTTGCGGCCCTGGGGGCCAAGGGTAGCACCTGCGAAACCTGCCACACCGTCCTGGACGAGAACAAGGTATGGAAGAGCAGGGCCCAGGTCCCAGCCCTCGAGCCCCACGGGGCCACCTCCCTAGGACGGTTCTGCGCCACCTGCCACGACGGTAAAACCCAGCCTGCTGCCCTACGGGGAAGCCAAAGCCCCCTTAAAGACCCCATCTTCACCGCATGGGGCCGCAAAGGCGACGCCTCCTGCTCCCAGTGCCACGCTCCCAAAAGCCACGGCCGGGACTTCACCTCAAGCCACGGGAAGTGGGCCGAGGAAGGAGGGGCCAGGGAGTGCGCCACCTGCCACCGGGGAGTTTCAAGCCTTTCATCTCAAGAGGCCCTGAAGGTCCAGGCCTTCCAGCGGGCCCAGCTGGCCCTGATCCAAAACCCGGAGGACGAAAAGGCCTTTAACGTCACCCTGCCCCCCAACTTCTGCGCCTACTGTCACGGGCTGGACGGAAAAGCCTGGGGCAAGCGAGACTAGGGAGGGAGGTCATGGGCGAAGTGCTGCAAAAGCGATTTCCCGATATGGTGGCCCTTTTCACCGGCTTGGGTTTCCTCACCGTCTTAGCAGAGCTGGTTCTGACGGACCACACGGAGGGTATCCGCATCCTGGCACCCTTAGCCGCCGGGATGGGAGCGGGGGCCATCCTCCTCGGCCTCGGGTTCCCGAGAGGAAGGGTTTGGGCCACGGGGCTTCTCCTCCTGGTGGGGGGCATAGGGCTTTTGGGCCTGGTAGAGCACATGCAGGAAGCCCTGGAGGCCTTCTCCCCTTCCGTGGTCCGGCTGGTGGACAAGGAGGGGTGGGAATACCCCGCCTACCCCGGGCCTTTGAGGGAAGGGGAAAAGGAAGGCTCTCCCCCACCCCTGGCCCCACTAGCCTTGAGTGGGCTTGGGCTTCTTGGAGCCTTAGCCCTTCACGCCCGGAAGCCATGAGGATCTTGGTGGTGGAAGACGAGCTAGGCATTCTGGAGCCCATCCTGGCCCTCTTGCGGCGGGAGCGGTACGAGGCCCTCGGGGCCAGGAACCTGGAAGAAGCCTGGAGCCTCTTGGCCGAGGGGGAACCCGATGTCCTCATCCTGGACATCATGTTGCCCGAGGGGGAGGATGCGGGCTTCCGCTTCGCCGAGGCCCTGCGCCAAGGGGGCTTCCGCGGGGGCATCCTATTCCTCACCGCCAGGGATGCCCTCGAGGACCGAATCCATGGCCTGGAGCTGGGCGGGGACGACTACCTGGTAAAACCCTTCCACCTGGAGGAGCTCCTGGCCCGAATCAAGGCCCTCGCCCGCAGGCATGCCGACTTCAAGGGGCGCATCCTGCGAAGGGGTTCCCTCGAGGTGGACCTGGTGGCCAGGCGGGTGATCCTGGGTGGGAGGGAGGTGACCCTTTCCCCCAAGGCCTTTGCCCTCCTGGAGCTTCTGGCGCAACACCCCGACAGAACTTTTAGCCGCGAGGAACTCCTCGAGCGCCTCTTCCCGGGAGCCGAAACGGATGCGGTGCTCCGGGTGTACGTGCAAAAGCTCCGTCAAAGCCTTGCCCCCTGGGTGGTGGAACGGGTACCCGGGGGCTACCGCCTGGGGAAGCCATGAGCCTGAGGGCGCGCTTAGCCTATGCCTTCTTCCTTTTGGCCGCCGCCATCGGCCTCCTCTCCCTCCTGCTGGGGTACCTGGTCTTTCGTAACCTGGTGGAGCGGGACATCGCCTTGGATCTCTCGGAGGTCACGGGGCGGGTCCTGAAAGCGTTGGAAATCACCGAAACAGGCCCCAGGCTCAGGCAGGGGGATGTCTTCCTGGGAACCCACTACGTCTTCGGCTTCCGTCTTTCCCGGGATGGAGTGCCCGTTCTGGAAGGAGGCTTCGCCCCCAAGGAAGGAGAGGCCTGGCGCACGGCCAAGGTCCCCTGGAAGGAGTACGTGCTGGAGGTCCACCTCCGGGTTGAGGAGTACCGGCGAGCCCTTGGCACCTACCTCAGGGCAAGCCTGAGCCTCCTCTTGCCCCTGCTGCTCCTAGCCGCCCTTCTCGGGTCCTACTTCGCCGGGGTTCTTTCCAGGCCTCTCCAGGAGCTGGCCCAAGCGGTGGAAAGCCTCTCTGCCCTGCGCTTTCCCAAGCCCCTGGCCCCGGTCCGGGAGCGGGAACTCGCCCGGGTCATCCATAGCTTCAACCGCCTGGTGGAAGCGGTGCGGGGAGCGCTGGAACGGGAAAAGCTCCTCACCCGCTACGCATCCCACGAGCTTCGGAGCCCCCTGGCGGTGCTACGGAGCCAGGTGGAGGCACTCAAGGGAGGCCTTCTTCCCCTGGAACAGGTTCTCCCCCACCTGGAAGGCGCCTTGGCCCGCATGGAAGGGACCCTCGAGGGACTCCTGGCCTTGAGCCGGGCGGAGGGGGACCTGGAGGTGGACCTGCTGCCCCTGGAGCTTACGAGCTTTCTGAGGGACTACCTGAAAGGTCAGGCGGGAGTGCGGTTTCGGCGCCTTCCCTCCAAGGAAGGCGGCCCAGGGCCAGGCCAGATGGACCCAGGACCTGCCGAGCAAGCCTGGATCCTGGCCCATCCCCTTCTGCTGGAAAGGATGCTGGATAACCTCTTGGAAAACGCCCTTCGCCACGGGGCACCCCCCGTGGAGATCGGGCTTGGTGGGGGAAAGGAGGAGGTGGTCATAGAGGTGAGGGATCATGGGCCCGGAGTCACGGAAGAAGCCCTGCCCCACCTGACCCGGCCCTTTTTCCGGGAGCGTAAAGAGCGCGAAGGGCTAGGCCTGGGCTTGGCCTTGGTGGAGCAAGGGGTGAAGCGGCTGGGCGGGAAGCTGGAACTGGAAAATGCCCGCCCGGGCTTACGGGTACGCTTGAGGCTTCCGAGGTGGCGCGGTGAAGCGGCGAACCTTTCTCGTTAAGCTCCTCCTCCTGGCCGTGGCCTTCTTGGCCCCGGTGTGGGGAGAAGAGGAGAAGGAAGGGGAGAAAAAGAAGGGCGAGGAGGGGAGAAAGCGCAGGGACGAGGCCAAGGAGGAGAACCGGCCCACCCTCCGTTACTACGGCCAGGTGGAGGGGGTTGAGGAGGACACCCTATGGGTTGGCGGCCGGGCCCTGCGGGTGCGCACCTCCCTTCTTCCCTACTTGGCTCCTGGCATGGTGGTGGAGGTGGGCCCGGAAGGCCTCGCCGTGTTGAGCCCGGCCACCTGGGCCTACTACCAGGGTCCTGGAAACCTGGTGGGCCTGGGCCAGGGACCGGTGCGGGCCTGGTGGGGGGAGGGCGGAGTACTCTGGCGGGTTCTGCCCGGGTATAACGGACAGGCCTCGCTGGTGGCCCGGTACCGGCAAGGAACCTGGCAAGCGGTGCCCAAGGGCCTAAGCCTCCCCCGCCCTCCGCAGGAGGGATGGTGGCTTTTAGCCCTGGAGGGCAAAACAGGAAAGTTGATCCGGCGGCTGGAGTGAAGGGGCTAAGCCTCCTCCCCCTCCCAAAGCCGCTCCCAGGGCTCCCGTGTCCGAAGCACCTCCCACCCCGCCCCGGTCCAAAGGAGCTCCAAGGGCCTTGGAGTGTCCAGGTAGGTAAGGCTCATGCTGGCCCCGTAGGCTCCAGCCTCGAGGATAGCCAAGGCTTCCCCCTCCTGGGGCACGGGCAGGCGCACCTCCCGCTCCAGGATGTCGCCTGCCTCGCAGGCGGGACCCGCCAGGTCAAAAATCCCTTCCTCCCGGCCTTCCCGAGGGTAAAGGGGCAGGATGGGGTGGCGGGCCCCGTAAAGGGCAGGCCGGATGAGACTGGTCATCCCGGCATCCAGGAGCACATACCGCCTGCGGGTTTCCTTCAGGCCCACCACCCTGGACACCAGGACCCCTGCCTCGGCCACCAGGTACCTTCCCGGCTCCAGCCAAACCTGGGCCCCATAAAGCCGGGCCAGGCTCTTCAGGGGTTCTTGGAGAGCCTCCAGGGGGAGGTCCAAGCCGAAGCCCCCTCCCAGGTTCAAGACCGCCACCGGCCCCACCTGGGGATAAAGAGCCTCGAGGACCCCGTAGCCTTCCAGGAAATCCTCCACCCGGCTCAAGGCCGAACCCAGGTGCAAATGGAGGCCCAAAAAGGTTAACCCCTTTTCCCGGATAGTTCTCACCAGCCCCGGCACCGCCTCCGGCAACACCCCAAACTGGCTTTCCCCCCTGCCCGTGGCCAGGTGCCCGTGGGTGTTCACCGGGAGGTCCGGGTTCACCCGCAACAACACCCTGGCCCCGGGAAGGTACCGGGCCACCCGCCCCACATCCCCTTCGGAGTCCAGGACCACAAGGGGTTCCCGCCCCTTTAGGGCGGTAAGGGCCTCCGGGGTCTTAACCGGACCGTTCCACACCACCTGGTCCGGGCCAAAGCCCGACCGGTAGGCCCGGAGCACCTCCCCCAGGGAAACCGCCTCGGCCCCGAGGCCAAGGGCCCTGAGGCGCCGAAGAAGCCCAAGACGGGGGTTGGCCTTCAGTGCGTAGAAAAAACGGGCAAAGGGGAAGGCCTCCCTCAGGCGCGCCAGCTGGGCCCGTACCCGCCCCCAGTCGTAGGCGTAAAAGGGCGTGGGATACCGATCCAGGGCTTCTAGCAAGGCTCTTTGAAAGGTTGGATCCAGCATGCTACCCCTTCAGGCTTCCCAGGGTAAGGCCCTGGATGAAGTAGCGCTGGGCCAGGAGAAAGACCAGGATGGGCGGAATGGTGCCCAGGGTAAGCCCGGCCATGAGTACCGTCCACTCCGTGGAAAACTGCCCCTGGAAGACCGCCAAGCCCACGGTTAGGGGGCGCATCTCCAAGGAGTTGGTGACGATAAGGGGCCAGAGGAAGCTGTTCCAGCCCGCCAAAAAGGTGAAGGTACCCAAGGTGGCCAAGGCGGGGGCTGCCAGGGGCAGGGCCACCTTCCAGTACACCTGCCAGGGAGTAGCCCCGTCCATGATGGCCGCCTCCTCCAGCTCCCTGGGCAGGTGCAGGAAGTGTTGACGCATGAGGAAGATGGCGAAGGCATCGAAGAGGCCGGGAAGAATAAGGGCGTAGTAGGTGTCCACCCAGCCCAGGTTCCGCATGAGGATGAAAAGGGGGATGATGAGCACGTGCACGGGGATCATCAGGGTGGCGAGGAAGAGGAGGAACAAGGCCCCCTGTCCCCTAAAACGGAAGCGGGCGAAGGCATAACCCGCCATGGCCCCGCTGGTCAGGTTCAGGAAAGTGAGGCCCAAGGCCACCACCAAGGAGTTCAGGTACCAGCGGCCGAAGGGCACGCTGGTGAGGACCCGCTGGTAGTTTTCCCAGTGGAGCTCCTTGGGCCAGACCTCCACAGGGAGGTCAAAGACCGCCCCCGGCGCCTTCAGGCTGGTGGAGATCATCCAGAAGAAGGGCACCAGCATGCTCACCCCCCCGACCAGGAGGACCAGGTAGACGAGGGAATCCCAGAGCTTCCCCAAAAGCCTCATGCTTCCTCCACCACCCACCGCTTGCGCAGGGTCCACTGCAGGTAGGTGAGGGCAAACAGGATGAGGAAGAGGACCCAGGCGATGGCCGAAGCATACCCCATCTCGAAGGGAAAGACGCCGAAGGCCTTGCGGTACAGGTAAAGCATCAGCACGTTGGTGGAATCCAAGGGCCCTCCCCCGGTCATGGTGTACACCAGGCCGAACACCTGGAAACCGCCGATCATGGCGAGAAGGGTGTTCAGAAACACCGTGGGGGAAAGGAGGGGCAAAACCACGTAGAAGAAGCGCTGCAGGTTGTTGGCCCCGTCCAGGCTGGCCGCCTCCAGGTATTCCTTGTTGATGTTCTGCAGTCCCGCCAGGAAGATCAGCATCCTTAACCCTACCCCCGCCCACACCGAGGCCAGGATCACCCCCCACATGGCCCAGGCTGGATCGGAAAGCCATCCGGGTCCCTCCCGGGCCAGCCACGCCACCCACGAGGGAGGGGTTAACCCCAAAAGGCCATAGACACCCTCCATCCTCTCCCCCGCCCAGCGCAGGAAGAGGTTCACTGGCCCCACGGTGGGGTTCAGGATCCAGCGCCAAAGGAGGCCCACCGCCACCACGCTGGTCACCGTGGGCAGGAGGTAGAGGGTGCGGATGAACCGCACCCCGGGCCAAGGGCGGTTCAAGCCCAAAGCCAGGAGCAAGGCCAACACGATCTCCAAGGGCACCGCCACCGCCACGTAGAAAAGGGTGTTGAAGAAAGCCTTGTGGAAGACGGGGTCCTCGAGGAGCTGGCGGTAGTTCTCCAAGCCCACCCAGCTCTCCCGGAAGGTGGCCAGGCCAAGGGGTCTTAACCCATCGTAGGCGACGAAGGAAAGGAGGAGGCTGGTGAGGATGGGCCCCAGGTTGAAGGCCAGGAAGCCCACCAAGGAGGGCAGGAGGAAGAGGAGGGGGAATCGGTAGTAGGCACGCATGGGGGCCTCCTGGCCTTAGGGTCTAGCGCTTCTTGCGCTCCGCCTGGACCTCGTCCAGAATCTTCTGCACCTGGGGGGCCACGCCGTCCAGGGCCGCCTTCAGCTCCGCCTTACCCTGCCACACGGGTTCCAAGGCCTTGTTGATGAGTTGCAGGGCCTCGTTCCAGCGCTCGAAGGTTTCCGTGGGCCTTGCCGTGCGGTTTACCGTGAGGAAGTATTGCTGGTTCTTGGGAGGCGGGGGCACGAAGAAGTCCTTGAGGCTTTGGATGCTGCGGTCCACATTCTTCACATCTACCCCCCGGGCGGGGATGATGAGCCCGGTCCTGGTGAAGATGCGGCTGGCCTCAGGGCCAGCCAGGAAGGAAAGGAGCTTCCAAGCGGCCTCCGGGTTCCTGGAACCGGCCGCCATCACCCAGCCGGAGCCGTCTATGTCCACGATGCTTCCTGCCTTGCCCCGGGGAAAGGGCACCACGTCAAAGTCGAACTTGGCCCGGGCCTTAAGGGTGGGTACCCGCCAGCGCCCGTCCACGATCATCCCCGTCTGTCCGTTCAGGAACATGGTGAAGGCCCCGCGGTCCTGGGCCTCCTCGGGAGTGGGGGCCACGTGGTGCTTGTAGCGGAGGTCCAGATAAAACTGCAAGCCCTCCAGGGACGCCGGGCTATTCAGCAGGAACCGGCTGTGGTCAGGGGCATAAAACCGCCCGCCCGCACTCCAGACCCAGGGTTCCCAGAAGAGGTAGAAGGTCTGGAAGGAAACCCCCCACTGGACCCTTTTGCCATCCTTTTCCACGGTGAGGGCCTTGGCGTAGCGGAGGAAATCCTCCCAGGTCCAGTCGGGCTTGGGATCGGGCAGGCCCGCCTTCCGGAGGAGGGTGCGGTTATAGAAGACCACCAGGTTGGACACATCCCGGGGCAGGCCATATTGCTTCCCCTCCCACTGGAAGGCCTTGAGGATGCCCGGGAAGATATCGGCGGTGGGGTACTTGTCCCGCTGGATAAAGGCATCCAGGGGAGCCAGCACGCCCCTCGAGGCCATCCCCGGGAAGTCTATGTTGTTGAGGAAGAAGACATCCGGCGGGGTACCGGCCGCCATCATGGCGGTGATCTTGGCCAGGTACTCCCCGGAGGGGATGTTGATGTACTCCACCTGGATACCCGGGTTCCTCTCCTGGAAGACCTTAAGCACCTCCTGGTATGCCTTGATCTCCTCCTGGCTCCCCCAGCTGGCCAGGACCAGCTTCTGGGCAGACGCAAGCCCTAGGAGCACCGCCAAAACAGCCACAACCCACCTTCTCATGGTTCACCTCCAAAGACCCATTGCCCCGTAGGGGCATACACCCCTGCGAGGGCCTCCAACGCGGCCCGGACCTGGACCGCGCGGTAGCCGTGGGTAGCCAGATAGCCCGTGGGCCTCCCTGGAAGGAAGCGAAGGTCGTCGGGGTTGCCCAAGGCCACCAGGTATAGGGGTTTGCCCAGGGCCAGGAGCTCCTTCACCAAGGTCCTTTGCCCCTCCTTGAAACCGCCAAGCCAGCGGTAGGTAGAGGCCACCAGGCGCTCCGCCTTCCTGGCCTCCGCCAAGGCCTTCTGGATCTCCACCGGGGTGGGATCCTCCGAAAGGATGAGCCCCCGGCTTCCGGGAAGGTACTGGGGGGCAAGGTCCGCCAGGGTGGGCTCCGCTCCGTAGCGGTCGGAGATCCTCAGGCCCAAGACCAAGGTTCCCTGACCGGGTATGGGCAGGGGGCCAAAGCGGTGCACCACGCCCCGCCGGGCCGCCTCGAGGGCCAAAGCCTCCTCCTCCTTCGGGGTGAAAGGGCATTCCCCCTGGCCTGCCTTAAGGCCCTGAGCCCGCCTTCTGGCCTCCTCCGCCCGGGAAAGGGGAATCTCCTGGCCCAGGGCCTTGGAAAGCCGGGCGTGCACCTCCCGGATGGCCGCCTCATCGGGTTCCAGCAGGAGCAAATCAGCCCCGGCCTTCACGGCTAGAACCGCCGCCTCCCCCGCCCCGTAGTGGCGCTTGATGGCCCCCATGGCCATGTCATCGGTAAGGATGGCCCCGGCAAAGCCCATCTCCTTCCGGAGCAAGCCTGTGAGGATTTTGGCCGAAAGGGTGGCGGGGTATTTGGGATCCAAGGCGGGAAAGAGGATGTGGGCGGTCATGAGAGCTGGCATCCCCGCGGCCACGTAGCGGCGGAAGGGAAGGAGCTCCGCCCCCTCCAGGGCCTCCTTGGGCTTATCCACCCGGGGCAGGTCCAGGTGGGAGTCCACCCCCGTGTCCCCATGCCCGGGGAAGTGCTTGCCCACGGGCTTCGCCCCGGAGCGCAAAACCCCCCGGGCAAAGGCCAAGCCCATGCGGGCCACCCGCTCGGGGTCGGCGCCGAAGGAGCGAAGGCCGATGATGGGGTTGTCGGGGTTGGTGTTCACGTCCAGAACCGGCGCCAGGTTCACATCCGCCCCAAGCCGCCGCACCTGGCACCCCAGGGCCCAACCCACCCGCTCCACCAGGCCCTCATCCCCGCTGGCGGAAAGGGCCATGGCCGAGGGGAAGCGCACCACCCCCTCCCGGTAGGAGGTAAAGGGTCCCCCCTCCTGGTCCACCAGGAGAAGAAGGTTGGGATCCAAGGCCCTGAGACGGGCCACCACCCCCTGGGGATCCCGGCGGAGGTTGGAGGGGTAAAGGATGACCCCGGCGGGGCGGATCTCCTTGAGAAGGGCCACCGGCACCTCTTCCCCCTTGAAGCTCACGATGAGAAAGTTGCCCGCCTGGGCCGCCGCCATACCCATTCCCGCCAGGATGGCCAAAAGCCTCACCTCCTCACCTCCGCCAAAGCCCCCCTGACCCCCTTTTCCTCCAGGAGGGCCAGGGCTTCCTCCGCCCCCAGCCCCAAGGCCACCAAGGCCGCCAAGGCGGGGTCCCGGTAGGCTTCCAGAAGCCTCTTCGCTTCCTCCCCGGAAACCCCCGCCATTTCCTTCACCATCTCCGCAGCCCGGGTCCGGAGCTTGGCGTTTTGCACCCGCATGCGAGCCATACGGTTCCCATAAACCCGGCCCAAACGCACCATCACCAGGGTGGAAAAGAGGTTCAGGGCCACCTTCTGGGCCGTGCCTGCCCCCAGGCGGGTGCTCCCGGCGATGGGCTCGGGCCCGGTGTTGAGAAGGATGGGATGGTCCGCCTCCAGAAGGAGGGGAGTTCCCGGGTTGTTGGCCAGGGCCACGGTCAGGGCTCCCTGTTCCTTGGCCCCCCGCAGCACCCCGAGGGTAAAGGGAGTCTGGCCGCTGGCCGCCACCGCCAGGAGGACATCCTGGGGAGCCACACTCCTTCCCAGGGTTAGCCCCCCCTCGAGGTCGTCCTCCGCGCCTTCCACCGCCTCGGAAAAGGCCCTTTCCCCACCGGCCAAGAGGAAGCGCACCCGGCTGAAGCCAAAGGTGGGCAGGAGCTCCACCCCATCCAGCACCGCCAGCCGCCCGCTGGTCCCTGCCCCGGCGTAGGCCAGGTAGCCCCCTGCCCGTAGACGCTCCACCGCGGCCCCGGCGGCTTTCTCCAGGGCAGGAAGGGCCTCCTTAAGGGCGGCCACGGCCCGGAGCTGGGCCTCGTAAAGGGCCTCGAGGACCTCCCCTGCGGGCCAGAGGTCCAGGTCCCGGTAGCGCTGGGCCACGCCTTCCGTCATACCACCTCCGCAGCCAGGGCATTTCCCACCGCCCGGCGCAGGGGGGCCAGGGAGGACCGGTGCCGGGTCGGGTGCACGGCGTTGGTCAAAAGAGCCCAGGCGTACCCCCGCTCCGGGTCCACCCACACCCCCACCCCGGTGAAGCCCGTGTGGCCGAAAGCCTTTTCCGAAGCCAGGCTCCCCCCTTGCCAGCCAGGCCTCTTCCTCTCCCAACCCAAAAGCCTTTCCCCGTGGGGCCTCTGCATTTCCTCCAGGGCTGCCCGGGAAAGCCAGGTGCCCCCCAGGATAGCCGCAAGCTGGTCCAGAACGCCCTCCAGGGTGCCGAAAAACCCTGCATGCCCGGCCGCCCCCCCAAGGGCAAAGGCGTTTTCATCATGCACCTCTCCCCGGAGCACCCGCTTCCTCCAGGGGCAAAGCTCCGTGGCCACGCTCCGCTCCGGAGGCGGGGAGAAGCTAAGGCCAGGGGGTAAAGGGAACGCCCCAAGGGGCTTACCCCTTAGGCGTTCCAGGAGAAGGCCCAGGAGAATGTAGCCGATATCCGAGTACTGAGGTTCGCCCAAGGGCCAGGGGTGCTGGAGCACCCGGGCCTTTAAAACCTCCCCTTCCCCCCAGGTGTACAAAGCCTCCCAGGCGGGGAGGCCCGCTGTATGGGCCAAAAGAGTCCGCACGCTTACCCCCTTAAGGGGATGGTCCTGAAGCCAGAGCATCTCGGGGAGGTGCTGGGAGAGGGGGTCATCCAGATCCAAAAGGCCCTCCTCCACCGCCCTCAGCACCTCCCGCAAGGTGAAAAGCGGTTTGGTAAGGCTCGCCAGGTCAAAGTAGAAACCCTCCTCCAGGGGAACCGGTTCGGGTATCCTTTGGGCCAACCCCAGGTGGAAGACCTCCTTACGGCCATCCGCATGGACTATCCCAAGGGCTGCCCCAGAAACCACACCCCTGGCCACCGCCTCCTCCAAAAGGGCCCTGGCCCGCATGGCCCCAAGTGTATAACGGCCTGCCATTGGTAGGCAAGTGGTAGAATATCGCCATGGCCCACGGCCCCCTTTACCTGGAACTGGCCCGACGGCTCAGGGAGGGCATCCTTCAGGGCAACTTCCAGGACGCCCTCCCCCCGGAACGGGCCTTGTCCGAGGCCTTCGGGGTATCCCGGGATAGCGTGCGCAAGGCCTTGGACCTTCTGGAGGAGGAAGGCTTGGTGGTCCGCCGGCAAGGAAGCGGCACCTTTGTGGCCAAAAGGGCCACCTTCCGCACCCGGCTCAGGGGTTTCAGCGAGGAAATGGAGGCCCTGGGTATGAAGCCCAGCACCAGGATCCTGGGCGTGGAGAAAGGCCCTGCCACCCCAGAGGAGGCCATGGCCCTGGGGCTCTCCCCGGGGGAAGAGGTGCTCCGCCTAGTGCGCCTTAGGCTTGCGGACGGAGAGCCCATGGCCCTGGAACGGGCCACCCTGCCCGCCTGGGCTCTGGATGAGGTCCCCCCAGGTTCCCTCTACCAGGCCCTCGAGGCCAAGGGCTTGAGGCCCGTGCGCGCCCTGCAACGCCTCCGGGCCGTGGCCGCCCGGGAAGAGGCCAGGCTGCTTGGGGTGGAGCCGGGAAGCCCCCTCCTTCACCTGGAGCGGATAAGCTATCTGCAGGACGGAAGGCCCGTAGAACGGGTGAAGAGCTGGTACCGTGCGGACCGGTACGAGCTTTTGGTGGAGCTCTCATGAGGATACTGGGCCTTATGTCGGGAACCAGCGCCGACGGGGTGGACCTGGTCCTGGCGGAGTTCACAGGCTCCCCTCCGGAGGTGGCTCACCGGGTCCTGGCCCATCGGGAGGTGGCCTACCCGGAGGAGCTGCGGATGCGGGTACTCCGGGCCATGCGCCACGCGGACACCCGGGAGATCGCCCTCCTTCACCACGACCTGGGGCGGTTCTATCTGGAGGCTGCGTTCCCCTTCAGGGGAAGTGCTGAGCTGGTGGCCCTTTCGGGCCAGACCATCTGGCATGAGCCGCCCAGGGCCACCTTCCAACTTGGGGAACCCAGCCACCTGGCCCTGGGCCTCGAGGTGCCGGTGGTCTACGGCTTCCGGAGCATGGACCTGGCCGCAGGAGGCCAGGGGGCTCCCCTGGTGGCCTATCCGGACCTCCTTCTTTACGGGGAGGCGGGAAAGCGCAAGGCCGTTCACAACCTCGGGGGAATCTCCAACCTAACCTATTTCCACGGAAAGGATCCCAGCTCCCTGCTGGCCTTTGATACCGGGCCTGGGGTCTGCCTTTTTGATGAGGCTGCTGGTATCCTGGGGCTCACCTGGGAAGAAGCCACGGCCCTGGCGGAGGAAGCCAAGCCCGATGAGGAGGCCCTTAAGACCTGGCTTTCCCATCCCTACTTCCAGGCTCCCCCACCCAAGACCACGGGCCGGGAGGTCTGGCGGCTTGAGCACCTCTCGCCCTTGCCCCAGGATCCCGCCCGCCTTCTCCGTAGCCTCTTGGAACTCACCGCCCGGAGCATCCTCGAGGCTTACCGGCGCTTTGTGGGTCAGGTGGACCAGGTCCTCCTGGCCGGGGGTGGAGCAAGAAACCGGGTTTTGGTGGCGCTTCTTTCCCAACATCTCCCCGTATCCGTGATGGAAAACCCCAAGGTGCGGGAAGCCCTGGCCTTCGCCCTATTGGGCTACCTCCACGCCACAGGTGAGGTGAATGTGCTAGGCCGGGCCACCGGTGGCCGAGACCTTAGGGCCGGGCAACGGGTTGAACCCGGATAAGGAGGCGGTTGTGCTAACAGGCTCCATCCTGACTCCCCAAGGCTTCGTACGGGGCAGGCTCCACTTCGGCGAGCGCATAGAGGCCATAGAGGAGGCTCCCGTGGAGGGCCCCTACATCCTCCCGGGCTTCCTGGACCTCCACGTGCACGGGGGAGGCGGAAGGGAGGTGATGGAGGGCCAGGAGGGAGTCGAAGCCACCTTGCGCTTCCACCTCCAGCACGGCACCACAGGCCTCCTCGCCACCACCGTCACCGCTCCCCTGGCCGACCTGGAAAGAGCCCTCAAAGGAGCGCAGGCGGCCATGGAAGGCCCTTGGGGAAAGGCCCTTCTGGGCGTTCACCTGGAGGGTCCTTTCATCAGCCCAAACCGCCTGGGAGCCCAGCCCCCTTTCCCCCTTCCCCCGGACCGGGAAATAGCCAGCCATCTTCTCTCCCTGGCTCCCGTGCGGGTCATTACCCTGGCCCCCGAGCTTCCCGGGGCCTTAGAACTCATCCGCTTCCTAGCGGAAAAGGGCATCCGGGTCCAACTCGGGCACACGGAAGCCCGCTACGAGGAGGCCCTATCCACCCTGGAGGCGGGGGCGGTGGGCTTCACCCACCTCTATAACGCCATGACCGGCCTGCACCACCGGGCCCCGGGGGTGGTGGGCCTGGCCCTGGAACGGGGGGAATGGGCCGAGATCATCCCCGATGGCCTGCATGTGCACCCGGCCGCCATCCGGCTGGCTTTGAAGACCATTCCCGGGCTGTACTTTGTGAGCGACGCCGTGGCCGCGGCGGGGATGCCGGAGGGCACCTATCCCCTGGGGGCCCATCGGGTGGAGAAGCGAAAGGAGGGGGTGTGGCTGGGGGAGTCCCTGGCGGGGAGCACCCTTACCCTGGACCGGGCCTTAAGGAACCTGGTGGCCTGGGGGGTGCCCCTGGAGGAGGCGGCCAAGCGGCTATCCCTGTACCCGGCCCGGTACCTGGGCCTTTCGGACCGGGGGGAGATCGCCTTGGGGAAGCGGGCGGATCTCGTGGTGCTGGACAAGGCCCTAAGGGTGCTGGAGGTGTACCTGGAAGGGGAACAGCTGGCCTAGTGTCCCCTGGGGTCCAGCACATCCCTAAGCCCATCCCCCAGGAGGTTAAAGGCCAAAACCGTGAGCAGAATCCCCACCGCCGGGGCTGTGGCCGCCCAGGGAGCCTCGGCCATGTAGTTGCGGGTTTCCGCCACCATGGCCCCCCACTCCGGGGTGGGGGGCTGGGCGCCAAAGCCGATAAAGGAAAGTCCCGCAGCGGTCAGAATGGCGGCCCCCACCTCGTAGCTGGCCTGCACCAGCACGGGGGTAAGGGCATTGGGAAGGAGGTGCCGGAAAAGAATCCGGCCTTGGCCTGCCCCCAAGGCCCTGGCTGCCTCCACGAACTCCCGCTCCCGCAAGGCCAGCACCTGGGCCCGCACCAACCTGGCGTAGATGGGCCAGGTAACCAGGGCCACAGCGATGACGGTGTTGGTAAGGTTCGGGCCCAAGGCGGCGGCGATGGCCATGGCCAGAATCAGGGAGGGAAAGGCAAAGAAGATGTCGGTGAGGCGCATGAGGAGGTTGTCCCACACCCCGCCAAGCCCGCCCGCCAAGAGGCCCACGCTCACGCCCAAAAAGCTGGCCAGAAGGACCACCCCGAAGCCCACCCCAAGGCTAATCCTGGTCCCATGAACCACCCGGGCCCAGACATCCCGCCCAAGCTGGTCGGTGCCCAGGGGATGCCCAGGACCCGGGGGCTTTAACCGCTCCAGCAGGTTCTGTTCCAAAGGATCCCCGGCCACCATGGGTCCCAAAAGGGCCACAAGAATGAGAAGAATCAGCAAGGCGAGGCCCAAAACGGCCCCAGGGTTGCGGAAAAACCGGCGCAGGAACTTACGCATACCGGATCCTCGGGTCCAGAAGAGCGTAAAGGAGGTCCACCACCAGGTTCAGCAGCGAGTAGATGACCCCTACCAGGAGGGTCACCCCCATAACCGCAGGAAAGTCTAGGCTGGTGGCCGACTGGGTCACGTAACGGCCTAGGCCGGGCCAGGAAAAGATGGTTTCCGTGAGCACCGCTCCAGACAAAAGCCCACCCATGAGCCCGCCCAGAAGGGTAAGAACGGGCAGGGCAGCGTTTTTCAAGGCGTGGCGGAGCACCACCTGGCGCTCAGAAAGCCCCTTAGCCCAGGCGGTACGCACATAGTCCTGGGAAAGCACCTCCAGCATGGCCGCCCGCACCATGCGGGCCAGCAAGGCGGCCGAGGCGGAGCCCAGGACGAAGGCCGGCAGGAAAAGGTGGGCCAGGGCATCCTGAAAGGCTGCGAAGTCACGGGCCAGGAGGGCGTCCACGGTCACCATGCCCGTAACCGGCGGAGGAGGGATGAGGTAGGGATCCAGCCTTCCTGGACCCGGCAAAACCCCAAGCCTACGGTGCAGGAGATCCAGAAGGAGGATGGCCAGGAAAAAAACAGGGGTGGAGCCGAGGAGAAGGGCCATAAGCCGTACCAGGAGGTCCGGCACCCGGTTCTGCCTTAAGGCCGCCCACACCCCGGCGGGTATACCCAGGAGGATAGCCACCCAAAAGGCGGCCAGGGCCAGCTCCAAGGTGGCGGGGAAAAACTCCCGGAGGTCCTCGGCCACCGGGCGCCCCGTGCGCAGGGAGCGCCCTAGGTCCAGGTGCAAAAGCCGTTGCAGATAGATGCTATACTGAACCAGCAGGGGCTTGTCCAGGCCGTAGCGCTCCCGAAACTCACGGATCTGCTCCTCCCTGGCATTCTCGCCCAAAGCCGCTGCCGCCGGATCTATGGGGATCACCTGGGCGATGAAGAAGGTGATGAAGGTGATGCCCACCCCCACGAAGACCACCATGAAAAGCCGCCTCAGGATGTAAGCGCCCATAGCAGAAGCCCGCAAGCCAGCGCCTGCGGGCCTAACTATACCCCATCCCTTTAGGGTTGCTTGCTCACCTGCCAGAGGGGTACGGACATCATGGGGTTCTTCACAAATCCCTCCACCTTGGCCGAAAGGCCGATGGGCAAGGCAGGCTGGTAGAGGACCACGTAGGGGCCCTCCCGCAGGACCTTTTCCGTGAGCACCTTGTACAGGGCCTTGCGCTTGGTGGGGTCTGCCTCGAGGGCCGCTTGCCGGGCCAGCTTGACCGCCACCTCGTCGTTGTAGCTGTTGCGCCAGGCCAAGGAGCGGGCCCCATAGTCCGCCCAGGGGGTGGCGTTGCCGTCGGGATCGGGGAAGTCCGGGCTCCAACCGGCCAGGACCATCTGATGGTTCTGGGCCCGGTAGATGTTGAGCACTTCAGCATTGGCAATGGCGCGGATCCTGGCCTTCAGGCCTGCCCTGGCCATGTCGGCCTGCAGCTTGGCGGCCACATCCGGGCAAGGTACCCCACCGCCGCAGATCCCGGTGCTGGTAAGAAGTTCAAACTCCAGGCCCTGGGGGTAACCCGCCTCCGCCAGAAGCTTCCTCGCCCGCGCTGGGTCATAGGTGTAGGGAGCGATAGGGTTATATCCCAGAAGGCCCTTGGGGATGAAGGTCTGGATCTTCACGGCATTGCCCTGGAGGAGACCCTGGATGAGCTCATCCTGGTTCACCGCATAGCGCACCGCCTCCCGCACCTTCGGGTTAGCGAAGGGGCTTCCCGGCTTCATGTTCATGCCCAGGTACTGAAGGCGCAGGGTTTCCGCCCGGACCACCTTGAAGCGAGGGTTGTTGGCGATGGCCCGCAAACCCTCCGGGGTGAGGCCCTCGGCGATGTCGATCTCCCCGGACTCCAAGGCCGTGCGGAGAACCGCGGGCTCCTGGATGTAGCGCAGAACCACCCGCTGGACCTTGGGCTTGATGCGGGCGTAGGGGTTGGCCTCGAGGATCACCTGGTTTCCCCGGTCCCAGCGCACCAGGCGGTAAGGGCCGGACCCGGCGGAGTTGTTGGTGAGGAAATCCTTGCCGTAATCGTTCCCCTTAGCGTTTTTCTGGGCCTCCTCCGAGTCCACAATGCCCCCCAGGGTAAAGGTAAGGATGGAGAGGAAGGACTGTGGCGAAGCGGTCTTGGGGATGCGCACCTCCACCGTGTAGGGGTCCAGGGCCTTGGTCGCCCCCGGCTTGAGCTGGGCGATCTCGGTGAACAGGAACGAGCCGGGCCCCTTAAGGGCTAAAGCCCGTTCAAAGCTAAAGACCACGTCCTTGGCTGTGACCTCCCGTCCGGTGGAGAACCTGCTCCCCTTGCGAAGCTTGAAGGTGAGGATCCAGTCGCTGGTGCCCCGCTCCACCTTCCAGCTTTCCGCCAGCCCTGGGCGCAGGGTGGAGAGGTCGTTCCCCTCAAAGCGCACCAGGGTTTCATAGAGGTTATCGGCGATCATCACCCCGCTGAACTCGTAGACCACCTGGGGATCCAGGGTGATCAGGTCCGTCCAATCCCCGCCGTAAACCAGCACCTGGGTCCGGTCCTGGGCCACGGCCAAGCCCAGGAACGCCAAGAACCAAACCGCCCATCGCTTCATACGCTCCTCCTTCCCGTTCAACCTTCAGCCTAAGGGGCCACCAGGCCCTCGTCAACATCCGGACGTAAAATGAAACCCGGAGGAAGCCGTGGACAAAAAACAGAAGGAGCTGGCCCGGAGCTTTTTCTCCCGCCACGCCCAGGGGTATGCCCAAAGCATCAGCCACGCCGGAGGCCGCGATCTCAAGAGGTTGCTGGAGCTTTTAGAACCAAGGTCCTCGGAAAGAGCCCTGGATGTGGCCACGGGTCCCGGCCACACGGCTTTGGCCCTGGCCCCTTTTGTGCGGGAAGTCATCGGGATCGACCTGACCCCAGAAATGGCTATGCCTTTCGCCCAGGCCGCCCGCGAACGGGGCTTGCGCAATGTCCGCTTCCTGGTGGGAGACGCCGAGTCCCTGCCCTTTCCTGAGGGGGAGTTCCATCTGGTCACCACCCGGAGGGCCGCCCATCACTTTCCCCTCATCGCCAGAGCCTTAGCCGAGATGGCCAGGGTGCTGAAGCCAGGAGGCCGTCTGGGAATCGCCGACATGGTGGCCCCGGAAAACCCAGAGGCCGCCCAACTCTTCAACGCCCTCGAGGCAGCCCGGGATAACTCCCATGTGCGGGCGTACACCGTGGAGGAATGGCAGGGGCTCATTAAGGAGGTGGGCTTAAGCCTCCTCCACCTGGAGGCGTTTGAGGAGGAAGTCGCCTGGCCTGAGTGGCTCTATCCCCTGGACCCAAAAGGGTGGGAAGCGAAGCGGGTGGAGGAAGTTCTGGCCCAGGCTTCCCCCGGGACCCGCCCCCTGGTGGTCCGGGAAGGGCCAGGGGACCGCACCCTCATCAAGCGCCGGATGGTCCTGGTGGCCCTGAAGGGCTAGGGCCCAGCTTGGCTAAAGGGGCGGGGTAAACCGCCCGTCCACTGCCGTCCAACCCCCATCCACCAGGAAGAGGGTGCCGGTCACGTAGCTGGAAGCCGGCGAGGCCAGGAACACCACCGCCATGGCCACTTCCTCGGGCTTTCCCCAGCGCAAGAGGGCGGTTTTCTCCGCATAGGCCCGGTACCAATCGGGATGGGCTTTGATGGGAGCGGTGAGGGGAGTTTCTATGGGCCCAGGGGCAATGGCGTTGGCCCGCACCCCATAGGGCCCAAGCTCCGCGGCCAGGGTACGCATGATCTGGAGGATCCCCGCCTTGGTGGCCGCATAAACCCCCTGCCCTGGTTCCACCACCAGGGCCCTTATGGAGGCAAAGGCGATGAGGCTTCCCCCCCTTTGCTCCCGCATCACCCGTCCCCCAGCCCTTAAAAGCCGCAAGGTTCCCTTCAGGTTCAGGTCCACCACCCGGTCGATCTCCTCGTCGGTGTAGTCCAGAAGGGGCTTGCGCACGTTGATGGCCGGGGTGGAAACCAAGGCATCCAGCCGGCCATGGGCCCGGTGCACCCTCTCCACCAACGCCTCGGCCTGGCCCCTGGCCGCCAGGTCGAGGGGGTGGGCCTCCGCCACCCCGCCTTGCCTGCGGATGGCCTCGAGGACCTCCTCCAGACCCTTTTCATCCCGGTCCGCCAGCACCACCTTAGCCCCAAAGGCCGCCAGGGCCTCCGCGGAGGCCCGCCCGATTCCGGAGGCCGCCCCCACCACCAAAGCCACCTGCCCTCCTAGGTCGAAAAGTTGCCGGTAGTTCACCGCCACCTCCTTTCGTTTAGGCCAGCATACCGCGGTATAATCCCCTCGGGAACACCCCATGGAAAAGGCCCTCCTGGCGGCGGAAGCGGTGGACGAGAAGGAAGTGGTGGAGCTCCTAAGAGCCCTGGTGCGGATTCCAAGCCACTATCCCGGACCCGGGGAAGAGGGGGTGGTGGCCTTCCTGGAGGAGTACCTGAGGGAGCGGGGTTTCCGCCCCTTCCGGCAGGAAGCGGCTTTGGGCCGGCCCAATCTGGTGGCGGACCTGGGGGAGGGGGAAGGGGGGTTGATCCTCGAGGGGCACACCGATGTGGTCACCCCCGGCCCAGAAAGCCTATGGCGCTACCCTCCCTACGAAGGGGTGGTGGAGGGAGGCCGGCTGTACGGCCGAGGAGCCTGCGACATGAAGGGAGGCCTCGCCGCCTTGATAGGAGCCCTGCTGGCGGTGAAGCGAGCCCTAAGCCAGCCCCGGCACCCCCTACGCCTCGCCGCTTTGGCCGATGAGGAGGGAATGATGCTGGGGGTGAAGGCCTTCGTGAGAGGAGGGCTGGCGCGAGGCTTCCGCGGTGCCTTGGTGGCCGAGCCTGAGGCCATGGAGATCTGCCTCTGGCAGAAGGGAGCCATGCGCCTATTCCTCCGCTTCCCCGGACGCATGGCCCACGGGGCCATGCCCTACGCCGGGGAAAACCCTATACCCAAGGCGGCTCGCTTCATCCTCGAGCTGGAAGGCCTCCAACGGGAGCTCCAGGAAGTCCATTCCCACCCCTTCCTGGGCCTTCCCTACCTCACCCCCACCCGCATCCTGGCCACCGCCGGGGAGGGGCAGCTCAACGTTATTCCCGCCGAAGCGGAGGTGGCCATGGACGTGCGCACCGTGCCGGGGTTGGACCACGAGGAGTTGGTGGCCAGGATCCAGACCCTGGCGGGAACCCAGGTGGAGGTCCTGGAGGACCGCCCCCCCGTGGAGACCCCCAGGGAGGATCCTTTGGTGCAGGCAGCGGAGGAAGCCCTAAGGCTTCTCGGCCTTCCCGTGCGCCACGGCGGGGTACCCGGGGCCACGGACGGCACCTTCCTCCAGGCATGGGCGGGTCTTCCCGTGGTGGTCATGGGCCCTGGGGGGAAAACCCTGCCCCACCAGGTGGACGAGTGGGTGGACCTGAGGGAGGTTGTCCAGGCAGCCCGGGTTTACGCCGCCTTGGCGGTGCTCTATCTGGGGTAAGTGCCTTTGGGCATAGTATGGGGAAAGGGAGGGAAGACATGAAGAAGCGGTTGGCGTGGTTCCTTCTTTTGGGCCTCAGCTTTGCCCTGGCCCAGCCCAAAGGAGGAGAGCTTAGGGTGGCGATCCTGGCCGAGCCTCCTGTCCTGGATCCCACGGCCTCCACCAGCCAGGAGATTCCCCGCATGCTCTACGACAACGTCCTCCAGGGGCTGGTGAAGTTCAACGAAAAGGGGGAGATCGTCCCCGCCTTGGCCGAGCGCTGGCAAGGAAGCCCTTCCAGCCTCACCTGGACCTTCCACCTGCGCCGGGGGGTTCGTTTCCACAACGGTGCCCCCTTCACCGCCGAGGACGTGGTCTTCAAGTTCAACCGCGCCCGGGATCCCAAGTCTGGCCACACCCACCCCGAGTACTACCAGGACATCCAGAGCGTGGAGGCCAAGGACCCCTACACCGTGGTCTTCCGCCTGCGCCAGCCCAACCAGGACTTCCTCTTCAACCTGGCCCGCCCCGATTCCGTGATCGGCCCCAAGGGCAGGGTGGAGGAACAGAAAACCCAGCCCATTGGAACCGGACCCTTCCGCTTCGTGGCCTGGGAGCGGGGGGTTGGGGTGAGGCTGGAGCGGTTTGAAGGCTACTATGAGCCCGGCCTTCCCTATCTGGACCGGGTCTTCTTCCGTTTCCTGCCGGATCCAAACGCCCAGCTTGCCGCCTTGCGGGCGGGGGACATCCAGGTGATCGGCCTCGGGGTGAGCCCGGAAAACGCCCTGGTGCTAAAGCGGGACCCCAACTTCAAGGTGATCACGGGCTTTACCACCACGGAGATCACCGTGGGCATGAACAACAGCCGCCCCCCCTTCAACGACATCCGGGTGCGGCGGGCCATCCAGCATGCCGTGGACAAAAAGGCCCTGGTGGAGGGGGTGATGCTGGGCTTTGGCACCCCCATCGGCAGCCACCGCTCCCCAGGGGAGAGTTGCTACGAGGATCTTTCCGGCTACTACCCCTACGACCCCGCCAAGGCCCGGGCCCTTTTGCAAGAGGCCGGTTACGGACCCAATAACCCCTTACGCTTCACCTTCACCCTAGCCGCCCCCTACCCCTACGAGAGGCGGCTTGGGGAAGCCATCGCTGCCCAGCTTTCCCAGATCGGGGTCCAAGCGCGGCTGGAGGTGGTGGAATGGGCCACCTGGCTTTCCCGGGTCTTCCGAGGAGCCGACTACCAGATGACCATCATCGGCCACTCCGAGCCTCACGACATCGGCATCTACGCCAACCCCAATTATTACTTTCGCTACGACTCCCCCCGCTTCCGCGACCTCTACACCAGGTACCTGCGCACCCCCGACCCCAAGCGGGCCTGCGAGATCATGAAGGAAATGCAGCGCCTTCTCGCCCAGGATGCGGTGAACCTCTGGGTGATGAACGCCCCCTACATCGCCGCCATGCGCAAGGAGGTCATGGGCTGGTGGCAGAACCAGCCCACCCCGAGCCTCAACGTGACCCGGGTGTACTTGAACCGCTAGATGCGAAGCTTCCTCCTGAGGCGGGTCCTCCTGGCCCTGGCTACCCTGTGGCTGGCCTCCAGCCTGGTCTTCGCCTTCCTCCTCCTCCTCCCAGGGGACCCGGTGCAGGCCATCCTGGGCCTCGAGGCTTCGCCAGCTGCCCGGCAGGCCCTGGAACGCGCCCTTGGCCTGGACAGGCCCCCCTGGGAACGCTATGCGGACTGGCTCACCCGCACCCTCCGCTTAGACCTAGGGGAGTCCATCCGCTACGGAAAGCCCGTGGGCGAACTCCTGGGCGAGCGGATCCCCCTCACCCTGGGCCTCGTCTTCCTGGGGCTTGGCGGCGCCCTTTTCCTGGCCTTACCCCTGGCCCTTCTAGCCCTTAGGTTTCCCCTTTGCGACCTGGCCCTAAGCGGCCTTATGGCCTTTTTGCAATCCGTGCCCACCTTCTTTCTGGGGGTGGTCCTCCTCTACGCCCTGGCGGTGCACCTGCCCCTTTTCCCCGCCAGCGGCTTCCCAGGGTTTTCCCATCCATGGGAAGCCCTCCGCCACCTTTTCCTCCCCGCCCTCACCCTGACCCTTTCCCGGGCAGCCATCCTCTTCCGTATGGCCCGAGGAAGCCTCCTAGAGGTGATGGGCCAGGACTACATCCGCACCGCCCGGGCCAAGGGGGTCCCCGAGACCTGGGTGCTCATCAAGCACGCCCTGAAGCCCGCAAGCCTTCCCCTGATCACCGTGCTGGGCTTGGAGGGAGGGTTCCTCCTTACCGGGGCGGTGGTGGTGGAGGTGGTCTTCGCCCTGCCGGGCATGGGAAGCCTGGCCCTGACGGCCCTCGAGGCCCGCGACTACCCTCTCCTCCAGGGCCTGGTGCTGGTCATGGCCGCCCTCATCGTCCTCTTCAACCTCCTGGTGGACCTCCTCTACGGCCTCTTGGACCCGCGGGTGGCGTATGCGTAGCCCAAGCCTCCTCCTGGGCAGCCTCCTGGTGGGCCTCTTCCTCCTCATGGCCCTAGCCTCCTTCCTCTACCCCGTGGACCCCAACGCCCCCGACTTCCTCCACCGCCTCGCCCCCCCTTCCCCCACCCATCCCTTGGGCACCGACCCCTTGGGCCGGGACCTCCTGGCCCGCCTCCTCCACGGGGCTAGGAATGCCCTACTGGTGGGGGGCATCGCCGTTTCCGTGGGTTTTACCCTGGGCGTGGCCGCAGGCCTTCTTGCGGGATACCTGGGCCGGCACTGGGACGGGGCGTTAAGCCTCCTCATGGAGGCCCTCTATGCTCTTCCGGGCCTGCTCCTTGCCCTTCTTCTCGCCGCCCTCATGGGCCCCGGGATCTACAGCAGCATGCTGGCCGTGGGGCTTTCCATGGTTCCCGCCTTCTTCCGGGTGGCCCGGGCCGGGGCCATGGCCCTTAAGGCCGCCCCCTTTGTGGAAGCTGCTTTGGCCCTGGGAGCCCCTCCGGGCTGGGTGATGCGCCGCCACCTCCTCCCCAACCTCCTGGGACCCCTCCTGGTCCAGGCCAGCCTGGCCTTCGCCGCCGCCCTCCTGGCCGAGGCCGCCCTCTCCTACCTGGGCCTTGGCGTCCAGCCCCCAAACCCAAGCCTCGGCCGGATGCTCCGGGAAGCCCAAAGCTTCCTTCCCCTTTCCCCCTATCCCGCCCTGGTTCCCGGGTTGGCCCTTTCCCTGGCCGTCTTGGGCTTTAACCTCCTGGGAGACGGCCTCCGGGACCGCCTGGACCCCCGGCGTTAGGGGCTTGCATACCTTTGCAGGCCCGTGGTAACTTGCCCCTGACAAAGGAGGAAACCATGTGTGCCCCTCTGGTGATGGAGGAAGTGGCCAAGCAGATTTCCCGCAGGGCCCTGTTGGGCGCGGGCCTGGGGCTTCTTGCTAGCCGGGCCGTGGCCCAGGCACAAGTACAGGGCAAGGCCTTTAGCCGGGCGGTGGACCTCACCCACGAGCTCTCCCCGGAGATCCCCCTCTTCCCCGGGGCTGAACCCATGCGCATCACCACCCTGGTCACGGTACGGCAGAACGGGTACTACGGCAACCGCATCGATTTCTGGGAGCACTCGGGAACCCATATGGACGCCCCCGCCCACTTCGCGGAAGGGGGGCTCACCGCGGAAAAACTGCCCGTGGAAACCCTCATCGCTCCCCTGGCCGTGATCCACATCCACGAGAAGGCCGCCCGCAACCCGGATGCCCAGGTGACCGTGGACGACATCCTGGCCTACGAGCGCCAGCACGGCCGCCTGCCCAAAGGAGCCCTGGTGGCCATGCACTCCGGCTGGGAAGCCCGCTGGCGCGACCCCAAGGCTTTTTTGAACCAGGACGCCACGGGCACCCTTCACTTCCCCGGCTTCTCCCCGGAGGCGGCAGAGTTTCTGGTGCGGGAGCGGGAGATCGTGGGGGTAGGGGTGGATACCCTCTCCCTGGACTTTGGCCCCTCCAAGGACTTCAAGGCCCACGTGACCCTCCTGGGCGCGGGGAAATACGGCCTGGAAAACCTGGCCAACCTGGCCCAGGTGCCTCCCGCCGGGGCCCTCATCTTCGTGGGCGCCCCCAAGCACCGGGGGGCCTCCGGAGGGCCCGTGCGGGCGGTGGCGGTATGGTGATCTCCTGGCTCCGCATCCCTGGGGATGAGGAGTTGAGCCCGGAGGTCCAGGAGCTGTTCGCCCGGTTCCGGGAGAAGACGGGCTTTGTTCCCAATGTGGCCCGGGCCTTTGCCCTGAGCCCCAGGTTTCTCCTCTGGTTCCGGTACTACGACACCCTTATGCGGGGGGAAGGCCTCCTCTCGCGGGAGGAGCGGGAAGCCATGGCCGTGGCCATCAGCGGGGAGAACCGGTGCGAGTACTGCGTGGCCAGCCACAAGCGCTACCTCAAGGACCTCACCGGGGATGGGGTGCTCCCGGAGGTTTTGGCCGCCAACCCCCGCCGCGCGGAGATGCCTAAAAGGATGCGGGCCCTGGTGGAGTTTGCCCTCAAGGTTACGCACCAGCACCAGGCCATGACCGAGGAGGATCTCACCCCCTTGAGGGAAGCGGGTCTCAGCGATGAAGCCATCCTCGAGGCGGCCGAGGTGGCAGCCATGTTCAACTTCACCAACCGCCTGCTCAACGCTTTAGGCATAAAGCCCAACCTCGAGTACTACGCATGAGCTTTCTGGAATTTAAGCAGGTCTCCGTGGCCTTTGGCTCCTATGTGGCCGTGGAAGGAGTAAGCCTCCGCCTGGCCTCAGGGGAGTTTGTGAGCCTGGTGGGCCCCACGGGATGCGGGAAAAGCACCCTCCTGAACGTGGCGGCAGGCCTTCTGGCCCCCACCCAGGGGGAGGTCCTCCTGGAAGGGAAGCCCCTTAGGGGGTTGAACCCGGTGGCGGGCTACCTTTTCCAGCAGGACGCCATCCTGCCCTGGAAGACCGCCCTGGACAACGTGGCCCTGCCCTTGGTCTTCCGGGGCGCGGGCTTGAAAGAGGCTCGGGAAAGGGCCCAGGCCTGGCTGGAGAAGGTGGGGCTGGGGCGGTTTCCCCGCCACTATCCCCACCAGCTTTCCGGGGGGATGCGCAAGCGGGTGGGGCTGGCCCAGGTGCTCATCGCCAACCCCCGGCTCCTCCTCATGGACGAGCCCTTTTCCGCCCTGGACGTGCAGACGCGGCAGCTCATGGAAAACGAGCTCCTCAGGCTCTGGCAGGAGGATCGCAAGACCGTGCTCTTCGTCACCCACGACCTGGAGGAAGCCATTGCCCTTTCCGACCGGGTGGTGGTCATGTCGGCGGGGCCCCGCTCCCGGGTCATCGGGGAGTTCCCCATCCCCCTCCCCCGGCCCAGGGATGTGGCGGAGATCCGGCTCACCCCGGAGTTCTTGCGCCTGCACCGGGAGATCTGGGAGCTCCTAAGGGGGGAGGTGATGCGGGCCCATGCGGGGGCTTAGGCTACGGCTTTGGCAGGTGGGGTTGCTCCTTCTCTTCCTCGCCTGGTGGGAGTGGGCCTCGAGGACCGGCCGCCTGGACCCCTTCTTCTTCTCTCAACCCTCCGAGATCGCCGGGAGGGTCTGGCGCTGGTTCAGCACCGGGGAGATCTACCCGCACCTTTACATCACCACCCTGGAGATGCTCCTGGCCTTTTTCCTCGGAACCCTGCTCGGGGTGGTCCTGGGGCTTTGGCTGGCCCTGGCCCCCAGCGTGGCGGCGGTCTTGGACCCCTACATCAAGGCCCTAAACGCCATCCCTCGGGTAGTCTTGGCTCCCATCTTCACCCTCTGGTTCGGCCTGGGGGTGCTCTCCAAGGTAGCCCTAGGGGTCACCCTGGTCTTCTTTGTGGCCTTCTTCAACACCTACCAGGGGGTTAAGGAGGTAAGCCCTGTGGTCCTGCAAAACGCCAGGCTCTTGGGAGCCAGGCCCGGCCACCTGCTGCGCCATGTATACCTCCCGGCCGCCGCCAGCTGGATCTTCTCCAGCTTAAGGACCTCCATCGGCTTCGCGGTGATCGGGGCCGTGGTGGGGGAGTACCTGGGAAGCGCCGCTGGGCTGGGTTACGTCATCGCCCAGGCGGAAGGGGTCTTTGACACCACCGGGGTCTTCGCCGGCATGGTGGTGCTCATGGTCTTCGTGTTGCTGTTGGATGCCGTGGTGGGCCAAGTGGAAGGGCGTTTAGTCCGTTGGCGCCCTAAAATGGAGGGGGAATAGCGGTCAATAGAGGAAAGGAGGGAATATGAGGAGGCTGGTTGTAGCGCTTTTGGTGTTACTTTTGGCGGCGGGCTTAGCCCAGAAGCGGGTGGTGCTGGGGGTAGGAGGAAAGACGGCCGTGGTCTACCTGCCCCTCACCGTGGTGGAGCGCCTGGGATACTTCAAGGAAGAAGGCCTGGACGTGGTGATCCAGGACCTGCAGGCGGGCTCGAGGGCCCTCCAGGCCCTGGTGGGGGGAAGCGTGGAGGTGGTGATGGGCTACTACGACCACACCATCCAGATGCAGGCCCAAGGCAGGGACATCGTGGCCTTCGTGGAGGTGGGGCGCTATCCGGCCATCGTGCTGGGAGTGCGCTCGGACCTGGCAGACCAGGTGCGGAGCATCGCCGACCTCAAGGGGAGGAAGGTGGGGGTCACCGCTCCGGGAAGCTCCACCCATTTCTTCCTCAACTACCTCCTGGTGAAAAACGGCCTCAAGCCCACGGATGTGTCCGCGATCGGGGTTTCCGTGGGGGCCCAAGCGGTGGCCGCGGTGCAAAACCGCCAGGTGGACGCCATCTCCAATGTGGAACCCGCCATCACCCTTCTGGAGGAAAGGGGCCTCATCAAGGTACTGGCGGACACCCGCTCCACCAAGGGAACCCGGGAGGTTTTGGGTGGGGAGTACCCGGCCGCCGTCCTCTATACCACCCGGGCCTGGTTGGAGCGGAACCCCGACACCGCCCAGCGCCTGGTGAACGCCATGGTGCGGGGTCTGAGGTGGATGCAGGGCAAAACCCCTGAGGAAATCGCTGCCGTCTTACCGGAGGAGTACTTCCTAGGCGACCGGGCCCTGTACCTCAAGGTCCTCAGGAACTCCCTGGAGTCCTTCTCTCCCACGGGGCGCTTCAGCGACACCGCTCCCCTGAGGCCCCTCACGGTGCTTTCCGCCTTTGATCCCAACGTGGCCCGGGCCCGGATCGATCTCAAGCGCACGTACACCAATGAGTTCGTGGACCGGGTGCCCAAGCGGTAACATAATCCTTGGAGGTGCATGGTTATGCGTAAGCTCCTTTCCTGGCTTTTTCTCTTGGCCCTTGTAGCCCAAGCCCAGACCTGGAACATGGCCACCCCGTATCCTCCGGCCAACTTCCACACGCAAAACATTCAGCAGTTTGTAAAGGAGGTGGAGGAGGCCACGGGAGGCCGGCTCAAGATCACCGTCCACCCTGGAGGCTCCCTCTTCCCCCATCCCCAGATCCTGCCCGCGGTGAGGAACGGGCAGGTGCAGATGGGGGAGGTGCTCATGTCCCTTCTCGCCAACGAAAACCCCCTCTTCAACCTGGACTCCATCCCCTTCGTGGCCACCAGCTACGAAGAGGCCCGTCGGCTTTACCAGGCTCAGCGCCCTGAGGTGGAAAAGTGGCTGGCCCAAAGGGGAGTGGTCTTTCTCTACGCCGTTCCCTGGCCGCCTCAAGGGCTCTACACCAAGCGGCCCGTGAATACAGGGGCGGATTTAAAGGGCATGCGGTTCCGGGCCTACAACCCCGCTACCGCCCGGCTGGCGGAGCTACTCGGCATGCACCCGGTTCAGGTGGAGGCCGCAGACATTCCCCAGGCCTTCGCCACGGGGATTGTGGAGGCCATGATCACCTCCCCGGTCACCGGGGTGGACAGCCAGGCCTGGGACTTCGCCCGTTACTTCTACGACGTGAAGGCCTGGATCCCCAAGAACATGGTGGTCGTCGGCCGACGGGCCTTTGAAAGCCTCTCACCCCAGGATCGGGAAGCCCTGTTGCAGGCGGCTAAGCGGGCAGAGGAGCGGGGCTGGCGGCTGAGCCAGGAACAGGAGGAAAAGGCCATGCAAACCCTGGCGAGCCGGGGCATGCAGGTGGTCAAGCCCTCCCCCACCCTCCTGGCCGACCTCAAGAAGGTGGGGCAAACCATGATCCTGGAGTGGCAAAAGCAGGCAGGAGCCACGGGGGTCAAGATCTACCGTCAGTACCTTGGACGATGAACCTCTTGGAGAAGGCCCTCGAGGGCCTCTACCGTCTATCCGAGTTCCTGGCGGCCCTCATGGGCCTTTTCATCCTCCTGGTGATCCTGGCCCAGGTGGCAGGGCGGTACCTGGGCTTCGTGGTGCCCTCCGCCCTAGAGATGGCCGGCTTCGCCACCGCCGGGCTCATCTTCCTGGGCCTTGCTCCCACCCTGAGGGCCGGGGGGCACATCCAGATGCGGCTTCTCTTGCGAAGGCTTCCCCCCAGGACCCGTCGCCCGCTGGAAACCTTCGCCCTGGGGCTCGGATTCCTAACCACCCTTTATGCCTCGGTTCAAGCCTGGCTTAGGGTGGCGGAGAGCTTCCGCTACGGAGACCTGGCCCCAGGGCTTCTCCCCCTTCCCCTCTGGCTACCCCAAAGCTTCCTGGCGGTGGGCCTCAGCATCTTCGCCCTGGCCCTCCTCGAGGCGGGCCTGAAAACCTGGAAGGAGGGAAAGGAATGAGCCTCCTATGGGAAAGCCTTATCCTGGTGGGCCTCCTTTTCCTCCTCCTGGCCCTGGGGGTCTACGTGGGCCTGGCCCTCCTCCTGGTGGGCCTCGCTGGCCTGGCCTTGTTCACCACCGCCCCTCCGGGAGCCAACCTGGCCACCGCCCTATGGTCCGCCACCTCCGGCTGGAGCCTGGCCGCCCTGCCCCTTTTCGTCTGGATGGGGGAGGTTCTCTACCGCTCCCGGCTGGCCCAGGGGCTCTTCCAGGGGCTTAGCCCCCTTCTCTCCCGCCTTCCTGGGGGACTCCTTCATGTAAACGTGGTGGCCAGCGCCCTCTTCGCCGCCGTCATCGGATCCTCCGCTGCCACCACCGCCACCGTGGGCCGGTTTACCCTGCCCGAGCTGTTGCGCCGCGGCTACCCCAAGCCCCTGGCCCTGGGCTCCTTGGCCGGGGCCGGAACCCTAGGCTTCCTCATCCCCCCCAGCGTCATCATGATCGTCTACGGGGTCATGGCCGAGGTTTCCGTAGCCCGGCTTTTCATGGCTGGAGTGGTGCCAGGAGCGGTTTTAACCCTCCTCTTCATGCTCCTGGTGGCCCTTCTGGCCTTCCTCTACCGTCACCAACTACCTCGGGAACCCCGGAAGCCCCTCTGCCAGAGCTTGGTCGGCCTTCTATCCGTTTTCCCCGTGCTTTTCCTCATCCTCCTGGTACTGGGCTCCATCTACCTGGGGGTAGCCACCCCCACGGAGGCGGCGGCCATAGGGGTAGCGGGGTCCCTCCTCCTGGCGGGGCTAAACCGGGAGCTATCCCCCAGGATGTTCTTTGAAAGCTTGATGGGGGCCATACGCACCACCAGCATGATCGGCCTGATCCTGGCAGGAGCCGGGGTTCTGACCCTGGCCATGGGGTTCACCGGCATCCCCAGGGCCTTGGCCACCTGGGCGGTGGAAGCTGGGATCACCCCCGTGGCCCTCATCTTCTTCTTGAGCCTGGTTTACATCGTTCTGGGCTGGTTTCTGGATGGGATCTCCATCGTGGTCCTCACCATCAGCGTGATCCTTCCCGTGGTGAAGGCCATCGGCGTGGACCCCTTGTGGTTCGGCGTGTATCTGGTGATCATGGTGGAACTGGCCCAGATCACTCCCCCCGTGGGCTTCAACCTCTTCGTCATCCAGTCCTTAACCGGGGAGGACCTCTTCCACATCGCTCGCTATGCCCTTCCCTTCATGGGGGTGCTGCTTCTCATGGTGGTCCTCCTCATGCTGTTCCCGGAAATGGCCACGTGGCTACCCCGAACCATGACCGGGGGATAACATGCAGGTCATTCCGTTTGGGGTTAAGCTTTCCCTGTAAGGGGGTGGCCATGTTCATAGACCTCAACGCCGACGCTGGGGAGTCCTATGGAGCCTTCACCTACGGTCACGACCGGGAGATCTTCCCCCTGGTGACCTCGGTGAACCTGGCCTGCGGCTTTCATGGGGGAAGCCCCACCCGCATAAGGGAGGCGGTGGCCCTTGCCAAGGCCCATGGGGTGGCGGTGGGAGCCCACCCGGGCTTCCCCGACCTGGTGGGCTTTGGTCGCAGGGATATGGCCCTGAGCCCCGAGGAAGTCTATGCGGACGTCCTCTACCAGATAGGAGCCCTCTACGCCTTCCTGAAAACGGAAGGGCTAAGCCTTCACCACGTGAAGCCCCACGGGGCCCTCTACCTCAGAGCCTGCCGCGACCGGGAAACCGCCCGGGCCATCGCCGAGGCGGTGAAAGCCTTTGATCCCGAAGTGCCCTTGGTGGTGCTTCCCGGCACGGTGTACGAGGAGGAGGCCCGGAGGGCAGGGCTGAGGGTGGTCCTCGAGGCTTTTCCCGAACGGGCGTATCTGAAAAACGGCCAGCTGGCCCCCCGCTCCCTCCCGGGAAGCTGGATCAGCGATCCCAAGGAGGCAGCCAGGCGGGCCCTCAGGATGGTGCTGGAAGGAAAAGTCGAGGCCCTGGATGGCGGGGAGGTGGAGGTCAAGGCGGAAACCCTTTGCATCCACGGGGACAACCCCAACGCCCCCGAGGTGGCATTGGCGGTGCGCAGGGCGCTGGAGGAAGCAGGGATAGAGGTGAAACCCTTCTAAAAGGCAGTCGGCTCAGCGCCAGACCCCCTTCTCACGGAAAAAGCGTATGGCTCCCTCATGGTAGGGAACCCTTCCTCCCCGGGAACGCACGGCGTTTTCCAGGGTGGTGTCCCGGGCTGGGGCCACCGCCGCATGCAGGGCGGAAAGGTTTTCAAACACAGCTTTGACCATGCCGTAGGCTACGTCCTCGGGAAGGCTAGCCGGGCACACAAAGACGTTCCAAAAGGTAAGGGTTGGCGTATCGTAGCGGGTGTTATACACACTCTTGGGAATAACCCCCGTATCTACCACTCCGGGAAAGCGGCGCATAAGGACCTGAACCGAGGTGCTCTCCTTGGGAAGCGGAACAAGGTACAGGCGCTTTCCTTTCCGGGAAAGGCTTCCCGCAAGCTCCACGATACTCCCCGTAGGGAGCCCACCCGACCAGAAGAAGGCATCTAGGTTGCCCTCGGAAAGCATCTGGGCGCTTTCAGCCACCCGGGTCCTTTCCCATTTGGCAAAGTGCACCCGTGGATCAAACCCTGGAAGGGCAGCGGACATTAGGATCCGGGCCTCGTACTCGATGATACCCCCGGGCACCTCCGTGGAGACCCGCTTCCCCTTCAAATCCTGAAGCACGCGAATCCCGCTACCCTCCGTGGTCACCACGTGGAAGTAGTTGGGGTACATGGTGAAGAGAATCCGCACAGGGGCAGGCTTCCCTTGAAAACGTTCCTCCCCCTGATGGGCCATCAGGGCCGCATCGGGGAGGGCGGTTCCGCAGTAATAGACACCCCTCGAGGCATCCGTGCGATCGCGCAGGAGCATGAGATTCTCTATGGACCCCCCGGACTGCATGGCTTGAGCCTGGACCACCCCCGCTTTGTTGAGGATCTCCGCCACCGCGGTGCCGTAGTAAAAGTAAACCCCTCCCACACCCCCGGTACCGATGAGGACCTGTGGCTTCTGGGCCAAAACCGGGCTCAAGACCCCCAGGACGAGATAGGCGAGCAGGCTTCGCCTCATGGACTACCCCCTGATGCACGTAAGTCTACCAGAAGCCAACTTACGGGAACTCCACACTCTTTCTGGTCCTATTGCGTCATCCTATGCTAACAAAAGCAACCGGCACGAACCGGCCTGAAAGGGAAAAGTCCAGGCCCTGGGACAGATCCCGGCCAGCGCCCTCTGCCGTGTAGCCGAAGTTTGGGCATAGCACCGCATTCTCAGAGGCCACCCCTGCAACCGAAAGCGTCGAACGAGGGCCGTGGTATCCAAACGCCTACCGACTCCCTAGGTTATCCTGCGAGCCCTTCAGTTGATAGATCCGGGAAGGCCTACCCGGTTGGCCATACGAGGAACGAACCTCCACCACCCCCTCCTGGCGGAGTCTTTCCAGGTACCTCCAGGCCGTCACCCGGGAGATTCCGAGGGCCTTGGCCACACCCTCAGCTGTCACAGGCTTCCCCGAAGCAGAGAGTACCTTTAGCACCTCCTCCCGAGTAAGGGGATCTAAGCCCTTATCGAAGCGCCGCCGAGCCAAAATCCGGTCCAGGTCTTGTTGGGACACCTCCCTCTTGGTGTTCAGGGAAACAAAAGCTCGAAAGCGCACCAGAGCCTCCTGGAATCTGCTTCTACTAAAAGGCTTTACCAAATAATCCATGGCCCCGCCCAAAAGGGCTCTTTCCACCGTCGGCACATCCTTGGCGGCGGTGATCACGATTGTATACATCCCCAGGAGCTTGGGCAGTAGATCCAAACCATGACCATCGGGCAGGTAAAGATCTAAAAGAACCAAATCCAGATCTCGAAGAGATTCCAGGGCCTCCAGGGCCTCTCTAAATCCTTGAGCCACATATACCACTTGGATGCCTTCAGCCTCCAAAAAAGCCCGGTGCAAGGAAGCCACCCGACGATCGTCCTCTACGATTAGGCACCGGCCCACAGAGCCTCCGGGAAATGGGCGTAGAATACCGTCCATCCGCCTTCCCTATAGTACCCAAGCCTACCCCCATATGCCTCCACTTGCGAGCGGGTGAGGGCCAGGCCATAACCCCTATCCCTGCCCTTGCCGCTTACCCCTGGCGAGAAGAGAACCTTGCTCAGCCCTGAGGGCACACCAGGGCCGTTGTCCCGAACCTCCAGCCACAACCCCTTATCCTGCCGGAAACGCACCACTACCTTGCCCCCCGGCCGGCTGGAGGCGGCTTCCAAAGCATTCTCTAAGAGGTGGCCCACCGCAGCTACCAACACCTCGGCTAAAGGTGCAAATCGAAAGGGAAGGATCCCTTCCACCTCCAGCTCCACCCCTAGCTCACGGGCCCTGCGGACCTTGCCTAAGAGCAAAGCGGCCACCAGGGGAAGCTCCACATGGGAAAGAAGCGCCTCCAGATGCTCCTCGGCACCCAGTTCCCCCTGAATGAGCCTAAGAGCCTCCTCCACCTTGCCCAGCTCCAGCAAACCTCCCAGCACGTGAAGTGTGTTGCGAAATTCATGGGCTTGCGCCCGCAGTAGATCCAAAGTCCGTCGGCTTTGGGTGAGGGACTCCGCCAAGCGAAGGAGTTCCGCTTGATCCTGAATAACAACCACCTGCCGGGTCCCCCCTCCCAAAATCCGCACCCGTGCCCGGCGGTGGCTAGGAAGCGCCAGGATCGCTTCCCCCACCCCTTGGCGTAGCACCTCCCGGAGGGCAGGCCACACCCTATCCAGGGACAAAGGGGGTATGGCTCCTTTGGGCAGAGCAAGGAGTTCCAAAGCCCGCGGGTTTAAGAGTTCCACCAGATCTTCCCCCAAAACCAGCACCCCCTCGTCCAGGTTGTCCAAGGCTCCACCTAGTACCGATAGGCGTTCGCGCGCGGCACCCACTTGAAGACCTACGGTTCTCCGAATTAGGCCATCTAACCTAAGCCAGGCCCAAACCCCTACAACCACTGTCAAAAAGAAACTGGGCCATCCACTGGGCACAAATGGGCGGGCCCGGCGCTCCACCTCCAAGGCACCCTCCTCCAGGGGTACAGCCACCAGCACACGGATTTCTCCCCCTTTTAGCGCAAACGTCTTGGAGGTTTCCCCAATAAGGGGTAGGTAGCTTTCGGGTTGTTGCGTCACGCGCACGCCCAGGAGGGAAGCATTCTCCTTTCCTTGAAAGTAAGCGGCCAGAGCCTCGGCTTCCTGAAAGAGCAAACTAGCCAGGTATCGATTGGCCTCGAGGGCGGTGTAAGCGGCCAGGAAAATGGCCAACACCACTAAGGGTAGCCCAAGTGCGCGCGCCACAAGGGCATTATTGCCCTAACCGGGGTAGGCTAAGGCTTTCTCTGGGTCGAAGGCCACCTGGATTCGCGGACCAACTAAGGGCTGCTTCCACTGAAAGCGCAGCAAGGTATCCCCTACCCGCAGCCAGTGCTCGCACTGGGCTCCCAGATAAAGGCTATGGGCCAATTCTCCCTCCACGGTGTTCACCTCACCAGGTGCAGCTATCCGCAAGTCCTCCGGACGAAGGACCAGTTTGGCCAACCTGCCTGGGGTCAGGGGAGCCATCACACGGGCACGAACCGGAAACCCTGAGAGCTCAAGGCGGGCAAAGTCGTCCCCCACTTCCAGCACCAAGGCGTCCACCACGTTGGGGTTTCCCAAGAAGTCAGCTACGAAAAGCGTCCTGGGATACCGGTAAAGCTCCTCAGGCGTACCTACCTGCTCGACCAGCCCCTCTCTGAGTAGGGCAATGCGGTCGGCTAGGGCCATGGCTTCTGCCTGATCGTGGGTAACAAAGAGGGCGGCCTTCCCGGTTGCCTTCAAGGTCTGCCGCAACCACACCCGGGCCTGATCCCTTAGCTTGGCGTCCAGGTTGGAGAGAGGCTCGTCTAAGAGGAGAAGGTTGGGGTCATAGGCTAAAGCCCGGGCCAACGAAACCCGCTGTTGCTGCCCCCCGGAAAGCTCCCCTGGGTAGCGCCGTTCCAACCCGGTAAGCCCCAGGCGGTCCAGCAGGGACAATACCCTCTCCCGCACCCTGTCCTCGGGTACCCGGCGAAGGCGCAAGCCGTAGGCCACGTTATCGAATACTGTGCGGTGGGGCCAAAGGGCATAGGACTGGAAGACCAAGCCCAAATTCCGCCTCTCTGGCGGTAAGAAAACCCCCTTTCTTCCATCGAAAAACACCTCGGATCCCAAGGCAATCCGCCCCGAGGTAGGCTGGATCAAACCGGCCACCGCCCGCAGAAGGGTGGTTTTCCCTGAACCCGAAGGCCCTAGAAGGGCCACAATCTCCCCGGGAACCACGCGAAGGGATACCCCCTTTAGAACAAGGTTTCCACCGAGGGAAACCTCCAGGCCCTCCACTTCCAATGGATGGGCAACTCCTTGGGCAATGGGTTTAAATCCGGTCTCGTACATGAACCCGCTCCCCATCTAAAGGCCCTGTGGCCTCACACCGATCCGGCTTGCCAGCAGGAACACCAAGCCCACGATGATCACCTGTATCGTGGCCAAGGCAGCAATGATCTCCACTGCTCCCGTACCCCACAGGGCCACGATTTGGGCCCCTATAACCTCGGTTCCCGAGGTCAGCAAGTATACACCCGTGGAGTACTCACGCACAAACTGAATAAACAAGAGAAACCAGGCAGTAAGAAGCCCCCCCCGCAGAAGGGGTAGAGTCCCGTTCAAGAAAGCCCTGGCAGGCGAAGCCCCCGCCACCCGAGCCGCCTCTTCCATCTCGCGCCCCACCTGCAAAAGGGCAGCGGTGAGGAGTCGCACCCCATAGGGTGTCCAGACCACGGTGTACGCTATGAGCAAACTAAGGAGCGTTTCCCGGATAGGGGCTAAGGGCTTCACAAAGAGAAATACCCATAGAAAAGCCAAGCCCATTACCAGACCAGGCACCGCCCTTGGGATCCCGGAAAGGTAATCCAGGAACCTCCCCCAAGCCTGGCCCCGCTGGATCCCTAAGGCTACGAAGAGATAGAAGACTAGGGATAGCAATCCTCCTACAGAAGCCACCAAAAGGGTGTTGGTCACCGCCCGGCTCAGGTTGGGCAGTGTGAAGATCTCCCTGTAGTGGGCAAGGGTCAGCACCTCGAGGAAATCCACCCCCGGGCCCCAGCTGATGACCAAGCTACGTAACACCACTCCTAGGATAGGCAGCACCACGGCCACAAGGAGGTACAGACTCAGAACACCAGCCCACATCCACCGCAACCTACCCAAGGGAAGGCGTTCCAAACGATGCCCACGGGTCCCCATAGCCACAAAACGGCCCTCCGTTCTCCCCAAAAGGAAGCGCTGTAGAAGAACCAAGAGCAGGGCGATGGAAACGATGGCGATGCTCACCGCCGCCATCAGGTGATAGGCCGAGGAACCGGTGATGGCGGTAAGGCGGTACAGATAGGTGGTAACCACCATGATTCCCTTGGCATCCCCCAGAACGAGAGGAAGGCCAAAGAGCTCAAAACCCAGGAGAAGCATGAGGATGCCACTGTAAATGAGGGCGGGCCGTACCAGGGGTAAGGTAACGGTCATCGCCATCCGAAAAGGCCCTGCACCCGCTACCCGAGCAGCTTCCTCTAAGGAGGCGTCCACGTTCTGAATGGTGCTCGCCACATACAAGTACACGTAAGGTACGTGCGTAAGCCCAGCAATGACCGCAATAGCAGGCACCGTGTAAATGGTCCACGGCACCCCACCAAGGAGAGAAGCCACCCAGCCAGAAACAAACCCCGAAGGCCCAAAAGCCACGATGAACCCAATGCCCAAGATAATGGGCGAAATAAAGATGGGGGCCAGGAGAAGAAGCTCAAACCAGCGGGCAAAGGGGAGGTCCGTCTTAACAACGAGAAAGGCAAATAAGCTCCCTAAGGGAACCGCCAAGGCCACCATGCCCAAGCCAATCATCAAGGAGTTCTTAAGGGCCTCAAAAAAGTAGGGGTCGTGGAAGACATAACGGTAGGCCTCGAGGGTGAAGCGCTTGACCGGCGCGAAGAAAGGAGCACTTAGCAAGCTCTGGTACAAGAGAATCCCGATGGGGGCCAGAACCAATAACCCCACCAGGAAAGCCAGCAAGGGTAAAAGCCAAATCTTCCCCCCCTTTCTGAACTGCCTCCCCCTTGCCTCCATCCCCCCACCCCTACTGACCCTTAACCGCCTGCCGCCAGAAGGTAAGGAAACGGAGCCGTTCAGCCGGATCTAGATTCCTAAGTATGTCCCGCGATACGGGAATGACGAACAACTTATCCTTTCCGCCCACCGCCTGGTAGATGGCCTTAGGTGAGGCTTCTCCCACCACGCTTTCCCGCCGTGCGTGAATAAGAGCGGTGTAGGCCATCAAGTTCTGCCCTCTTAAGGACAAGAGATAGTCCAAGAACAGTTTGGCAGCGTTGGGATGGGCTGCCCTCCTGCTGATAAACGCCACACGCTGAATGGCCACCGTTCCGTCGGTTAGATAGGCAATTCCCAGGTCCTTCACCGTGCGCTGCCGGAGAAGGGCGTAAGAACCAAAAAAGCCATAGGCCATATAGTGCTCGCCAGAGATCACCTTTTCAAAAGCAGCTCCGGTGGAAGAGTAGAGTGCAGCCTGCGCCCTTCCAAAGGCCCGGGCCAACTCCTGGAAGGCCGGAAAGCGGTCGTAGTCAGCTTTAAGGATGGTGAAGCCCACGCCGCTTCGCTCAGGGTCCCACGTGGCCACACGCCCTCGCATACGGAGTTCCTGTATCAATCGGGCCAGGCCCTCACGGGTGGTGGGCACCTCCTCGGGCTTGAGGAACCGCTTGTTGTAAACGATCACCGCCGGTTCCATGGTGGTGCCATAAGCAAGGTTTTCCAGACGAGCATTGCTTGGCCAGTTCTTTGCCTCAGGAGAGTCGTAAGCCAATGCGTAACCTTCGCTGGCCAGCTTCACTTGAAGCTCCATGGCGCTGGACCACAAAAAGTCTGCACTTCGCGCCCCGGCAGCGGTCTCACTGACAAAGCGGTCGTAAATCTGTTGGGTACCCAAGTCGTTGTATTCGACCTGGATGAATGGATAAAGGCTGCGGAAGTCGTTTAAGAGAGCTTGAGCACTGCTTTGGTCGGTGGAGGAGTAGATGATCAGCCTTCCTTCTTTTCGAGCAGCTTCCACAACCGCCGGATCTGAAACGGGCCTGGTCTGCTGCCCCAGTACCGTCACGCCCCCCAAAACCAACAGCCAAAGCAGGAACCTCATCATGTTTCTCCTCCTTTAAGCCTCGTTCGCTTGACACTATACGCCCCGCCAGACATACAAGCAAGTTTTCGTTCGTAAATTGTCCGCACGTGCAGCATCCCACAAGGAAAAGCACCAAATCCCAGCCTTTCTTTCTCCCGCTGAAATGTCCCAAAGCCAAAAGCCCGCCTAAGCCTCCCAAGATCACGGTAAACCCGCCCAAGGCGCCCATGTGAGAGGGCATGCGAGCTGGTAAACCCTTACAGCATCCACTAACGCCAAGGCTACACCGGCTCCCATGAGGGCACGTCCAATCAACAGAAGGGCAAACCCTAGGCCCAGGGCAAAGAGAAGGACACCAAGACCCACAACAAACAGGAGAGAAAGGCTTCCTGCGTGGACCGTACTTGTCCCAGAGCCAGCCCAAGGGAAGCAGACCTAGGGCGAAGGCCAGGTAAAAGGAGGCCGTTAGACTGCTGGGGAGAGCCCGAGGTACCCAGCGAATGGGTCTGCCAAAACGGCATTGGCAGAACGCAACAGGTACGAAAGGGCATAGCCCAGGGCATAAGGCAGTAGCGGGAAGGCTAACCACCCCATAAGACTCGCCGCATGACTGGCCAATAGGCCAAAAGCAAGAGGCCTGCCACCGAAGCCAAGACAAAGGGCCAAACTTTTCAGCAAATTTGCTCGATAGGCAAACCGCTGTTCCGGGCGCTCACGAAGAGGTTAACCGCCACTGGCGGGAGGATACACTCCACTATCCTGAGCTGAAAGATAGGCGAAAGACCCCAACATAAAGACTACTCCACCCCATCCACCCATGTCTGGCCCAAAGTACAAGCCAGCATAAAGCCCCACCGGGCCCCTAGGCCCGGCAACCGGGACTTTCAAGGCAACAATGGCCGACCTAGCTTGCTGAAGGTACGCTACCTGGGTGGTTACAACCTCCTCTTGAGGCTTCGCCCCTGCAGGACCCAGTCCTCGCTCACGCACCTGCGTACCTCGAGGCCCGAAGCCCCGCCTGGGCTGCGGCAAGCCGGGCGGTAAGCACCCTGAAGGGGCTCGCCGAGGTGTAATCCAGGAGGTCGGCCACAAAGGCCACGCTGCGGGCCTCGCCCCCGTGTTCCCCGCAAAGCCCTACCTTAAGCCTGGGGTTAGCCCGCTTTCCTTCCTGCACCGCAAGCCGAAGAAGCCTTCCCACCCCCTTCTCGTCCAGGCGCTCCGTGGGGTCGAAGGGGAAAAGCCCTTCCTCCACATACTGGGGCAGGAACTTCCCGGCATCGTCCCGGGAAAGACCAAAGGCCATCTGGGTGAGGTCGTTGGTGCCAAAGCTGAAAAAGTCCACCAGGGGAGCGATCTCCGAAGCCAGAAGGGCCGCCCTTGGAGTCTCGACCATGGTGCCGAAGGGAATGGGGCCGTACTCCCGGAAAAGCTCCTCCGCCAGGGCCTTGGCCCTTTCCACCTCCTTGGGATCCGCCACCAGGGGAACCATGACCTCAGGGCGGGGATCAAAACCCTCCTCCCTTAGCTCCTTGGCCGCCTCCAGGAGCGCCCGAAGCTGCATGCGGAAGATGCCCGGCCTGAGGAGCAAAAGCCGGATGCCCCGAAAGCCCAGCATGGGGTTCTGCTCCGCCAGGGCCTTGGCCCGCTCCCAAAGGGCCTTGGCCTCCTCGTCCCCGTCCTCCGCCTGCGCCTTCAGTTCCTCGAGGGAGGGCAGGAACTCGTGGAGGGGAGGATCCAGGAGGCGTACGGTTACCGGGAGGCCATCCATGGCCCTGAGGATGCCCTTGAAGTCCTCCTTTTGGAAGACGAAAAGCCGCTCCAAGGCCTCGGCTTCCTCCTCCGGGGTGCGGGCCAGGATCAACCGCCGAACCCAAGGCAGGCGTTCCTCCTGGAAAAACATGTGCTCGGTACGGCAAAGCCCGATCCCCTCGGCGCCGAAAGCCCGGGCCCTTTCGGCGTCCAGGGGGGTATCGGCGTTGGCCCTGACCCCCAGGGAACGGTGGGGCTCCGCCCAGGAAAGAAGCTTATGCAAAAGCTCCTCCCCGGTCGCCTCGGCCAGGGGCACTGCCCCCAGGTAAACCTCCCCGGTGCTCCCGTCCAGGGTAAGCAGCTCCCCCTCCCGGATCTCCAGGCCGTCCACCCAGGCCCGACCTTCCTCGGGAACCACCCTCAAGGCTTCCGCCCCCACCACCGCCGGCACCCCCAGGCCCCGGGCCACCACCGCCGCATGGGAGGTCAAGCCCCCCCGGGCGGTGAGGATTCCTTTGGAAAGGTACATGCCGGTGATGTCCTCGGGGGTGGTTTCCGGGCGCACCAGGATGGTGGGAAGCCCTTGGGCGGCGTAGCGCTCCGCCGCCTCGTTGCTGAAGACCGCATGGCCGAACGCCGCCCCTGGGCTTGCGGGAAGGCCCCGCAGAACAGGTTTGGGAGCCTTCTCCCGGTCCACGGTGGGCTTGAGGAGGCCGGGCAGGGCGTTGGCCTCCACCCGGAGCACGGCCTCCTCCTTGCTGATCAGGCCCTCCTCCGCCATCTCCACGGCGATGCGCACTGCGGCCTGGGCCGTGCGCTTGCCGGAGCGGGTTTGGAGCAGGTAGAGCCTCCCCCGTTCCACAGTGAACTCAAAATCCTGCATGTCGCGGAAGTGGCGCTCCAAGAGGTGGGCCACCCGCTCGATCTCCCCGTAGAGCTCGGGGGCGTACTCCTTGAGGCGGGAAAGGGGCTCGGGGGTGCGGATACCCGCCACCACATCCTCACCCTGGGCGTTCCGCAGGTATTCCCCGTAGAGGCCCTTCTCCCCGGTGGCGGGGTTGCGGGTAAAGCCCACCCCGGTCCCCGAGTCCTCCCCCAGGTTCCCGTAGACCATGGCCTGGACCACCACCGCCGTGCCCAGGTCCTCCGGGATGCCGTAGATGCGGCGGTAGGTTTTGGCCCGGGGATTCAGCCAGCTGCGGAAGACCGCCTCGATGGCCCCTTGCAGCTGAAGCCAGGGGTCCATGGGGAAGGGCGTACCCCGCTCTTGCAGATGGCGCAGGTACTGGAAGGAAAGCGCCTCGAGGTCCTCGGGGGAAAGCTCCGTGTCGCTTTGCACACCCCGCTTCTCCTTCAAGGCGGAGAGCATGCCCTCAAAGACCTCCGCCCTCTCCCCCAAGACCACCTCCCCGTACATGGAAAGGAGCCTTCTGAAGGCATCCCAGGCGAAGCGGGGATTCCCCGTGGCCCGGGCCAGGCTTTCCACTCCTTCCAAGGAGAGGCCCAGGTTGAGGATGGTGTCCATCATCCCGGGCATGGACACCGGGGCCCCGCTGCGCACGGAAACCAAAAGGGGAGGGGTGCTCCCCTCCCCTTTGCCGAAGCGCTTGCCTACTAGGCCCTCGAGGGCCGCCAGCTTGGCCCGGACCTCCTCCCACAGGCCCGGCACCGCCCCCTCCTTGAGGAAGCGGCGGCAAGCCTCCGTGGTGATGACGAGGGCCGGGGGAACGGGAAGCCCCGCCTGGGCCATCTCCACCAGCCCAAACCCCTTGCCGCCCAAGAGATCCCGGGAAAGGCCCCGGGCCTCGGAAAGGAGATACACCTGCGTGTGCGTACCCACGCCCCCAGTTTCCCTCGGGGCATGGAAACGTGGAAAGGTGTAAGGTCCGGAGGTCTACACCGCTTCGTGCCCTACCCACCCTGGCCCGGTTATGGGTAGGCTTTTCCCGTGGACTCGAGGCTCGTGGCCCTCCTCTTCGGCGTGCTCCTCGGAACGGTGAGCGAAAGCAGCCTGGCCCCTGCCCTCCCCCTCCTGGCCCGGATCTACGGGGTAGGTCCGGATACTGCCCAGCAGGCGGTTTCCGCTGGGCTTTTGGGAGCGGCCTTGGCCTATTTGCCCGTGGCCTGGCTGGCCCGCCACCTGGGTGCCGCGCGGCTTTTCCGCCTGGGCCTGATCCTGCACGCGGCCTTGGCCTTGGCCCTAGCCCTGGCCTCGAGCCTTCCCTACCTCATCCTCCTCCGCCTGGCCCAGGGAGTGGCCACCGCCATGGTGGTGGGCCTGGTGCCCGGCCTGGCCACCAGCGCCTTTCCCCAGGCCCGGGGTTACGCCATGGGCATGGTGGCCAGCACCGTGGCCACCGGCACCCTCTTGGGCCCTGCCCTTGGGGGCTTGGCCGCCACCTGGGGCCTTTCCTATGTCTTTCTCCTCCCCCTTCCCGTGGGGCTTCTCGCCCTCTTCCTCTCAGGCAACCTTCCGGAACTTCCCAGGCAGGAAGGCTCTCTAAGGCGCTTGTTCGAGGCCTCTGGGTTCCTTCAGGCCCTCGCGGCCACCTCCCTGTACTTCCTCCACACCCTGGGCACCACCGTGGCCTTGGCCTTCCACCTGGGGGCAGAGGGGTTCTCCCCCAGCGCCATCGGCACCCTTCTCCTCCTCAACCCCTTGCAACTTCTCCTCCTGGGTGCCTGGGCCGGCCGCACCGCAGACCGCCTGGGGTACAACCGCATGGCCCTCCTCGGGGCCTACCTCCTGGTGGCCGCGGGCGTGGGCTTCGCCCTCTTGCCCCTTTGGCATCCCCTCTGGGGCTCGGCCTTGGGGCTCCTCCTCCTGGGGATAGGACGGGCCCTTTTTCAAGCGGCCAACAACGCCCTGGTGCTTTCCCTGGCGCCTGGGGGCCTCGAGGGGCTGGCCTCGGGTGCCCTGTCCGTGGCCCGGGCCCTGGGCCAAGCCCTGGGAAGCGCCCTGGCCGGGGGTTCCCTGGCCTTCTTCTACGCCGTCCTGCCCAACCACCGCCTGGCCTTCGCCGCCACCCTCTTGCTCCTTACAGGCCTCATGGGCCTTTCCGCCTGGCTGGTGCGGGCCAGGGGTTAGGGCCAGGCCACGCTCCGGAGGAGCAAAAGGGGCGTAGCATGTAGCCATGCTGGACGATGCGCTGAGGCCCATCCACGGCGGGCCCGATGGGGGTCCTGAGCCCCTCTACGACTTCTCCACCAACGCCAACGCCCTGGGGCCCAACCCGGTGATCCTGGAGTACCTCAGGCAGGCCGATCCAAGCCGCTACCCGGACCCCCTCTACCATAGAACCCACCGCCTTCTGGCCGAGGCCCACGGGGTTCCGGAAAGCCATGTGGCCGTGGGCACGGGCACCAGCGAACTCATCCACCGCCTGGCCCGCTGGAACCACCTCAGGGGCCCCATCCTCCTCCTCAGGCCCACCTTCAGCGAGTACGCCAGGGCTGCGCGGGCCCTGGATCTGCCCCTTTTTGAGGCGGGAAGCCCGGAGGAGTTCCTGAGGCTTCTACCCCAGAGCTCCTTGGCCTTCCTCTGCGTGCCCAACAACCCCACGGGGGAGGTGTACCCCTTCCTGGAGGAGGCCACACAACGGGCCGGGGGGGCCTTGGTGTTGGATTTGGCCTACTACCCCCTTATGGAAAAGCCGTTTCCCCTGCCCCAAGGCGCTTGGCGCCTGTACAGCCCCAACAAGGCTCACGGCCTCACTGGGATACGGGCCGGGTACCTTTTGGCCCCCATAGACCTCACTCCCTTCCGCCATCTGGCCCCTTCCTGGCCGGTTTCCGTCTACGGGGAGGCCCTCCTCTTAGGCCACCTGGACCCGGAGGCCCAGGGGTGGTTGGAGGAGAGCAAAAAGGAGCTCATCCGCCTGCGCCGTCTCCTGGCCCAGGGCCTACGGGAGCTAGGCCTACCGGTGTGGGAAAGCCCAGCCAACTTCCTCCTGGTGCGGGTGGGGCAGGCCACGGAGGTGGCCAGGAGGCTAAGGGAAAAGGGCATACGGGTAAGGGACGCCACCAGCTTTGGCCTGCCCGAGTGGCTAAGGCTTTCTGCCCAAAGAGAGGAGGCTATAGAGGCCCTCCTGGCAGCCCTCGCCGAGACCCTGGCCGCGAGGACCTGATGGAGGATTGAACCCTGATGAGCGTGGAAAAGGGATGGCTTAAAACACGGCCCTGGTTCCCCTCGCCTAGGGCACCTCGGCCCACTGGGCCAAGCCTGAAGGCCCAGAACGGCTGGGAGGGAACAGAGAAGGCTTGCACGTTGGCCAAGACCCCCTTCGCACCGGTTTCGGAGGTTTAGGGTGAAGGCTAAGGCGCTCGTCATCTGGGGAACGGGAAGCGGGGTGGGGAAAAGCCTCATCACCGCTGGGCTCCTCAGGCACTTTAAGCGCATGGGCCTCCGGGCAGCTCCCTTTAAGGCCCAGAACATGTCCAACCACTCCCGGGTGGTGGCGGGCGGGGAGATGGCCAGCGCCCAGTGGCTCCAGGCGGTGGCGGCAGGGACCGAACCCGACCCCCGCATGAATCCCATCCTCATCAAGCCCATGGGCCTCGAGGGAAGCCAGGTGGTGGTCCTGGGCCGGGTGGACCCCCTTCTTTCCCGGCTTTCCTGGAAGGAGCGAAGACCCCATCTGGAGGCTCCCGTACGGGAAGCCCTGGAGGCCTTGGGGAACGAGTTCGACCTCCTGGTCCTGGAGGGAGCGGGAAGCCCGGTGGAGCGGAACCTTTGGCCGGACCTCCCCAACCTTCAGGTGGCGGAGTGGGCGGGGGCCCAGGCCCTCCTGGTGGCCGACGTGGACCAGGGAGGGTCCCTGGCCGCCCTCTACGGCACCTGGGCCCTGCTGGGGGAGCACCGGGAAAGGCTCCTTGGTCTCATTCTCAACAAGTTCCGGGGGGACATCCGCTTGCTGGAACCCGCTTACCGCCTCCTGGAGGGCTGGACGGGAATCCCGGTCCTGGGCACCCTGCCCATGCTTCCCCTGGAGTTACCCGAGGAGGATGGATTCCGCCACCGCCCGAGCAAGAGCCTGGGCCCAAAGGTGGCCATCCTCCGCTACCCCCATGCCTCCAACCTGGACGAGTTCTGGCCCCTTTCGGAACTGGCCCAGCCTGTGTACGCCCGTACCCCCGAGGAGGCCCAGGGAGCCGAGCTCCTAATCCTCCCGGGAAGCCGCCTGCCCGCCAGGGACCTGGCCTGGCTCCAGGGCTTCCTACCCCTCCTGCGGGCCCACCTCGAGGCGGGAAAACCTGTGCTGGCCATCTGCGGGGGAGCGGAGATGCTGGCCCAGGCCATCCTTGACGAGGAGGGGGTGGAGGCCAAGGGGGTTTTCCCGGGCCTAGGCCTCCTTCCCTTCCAGGTGCGGATGCTCAGGGAGAAAACCGTACGCCCGGCCGGGGTGGTCTTCCGGGAGCTTTCCGGCTTCTGGGCCAGGTTGAACGGCCTGAGGGCCCAGGGTTACGAGATCCACCACGGCCAGGGGATCCCCTTGGTGCACCAGGAAGGGCCCCTTCTCGCCACCTGGCTCCACGGCCTTTTGGAAAACCCTGGGGTGCAGCGGGCCCTCTTCGGCCAGGAGGCCAAGGCCCTGGAGGCAGTCCTGGACCAGCTGGCCGACGCCCTAGAGGAGCACCTGGACCTCGAGCATCTCCACCGCCACCTGGGGCTTAGGCCAAACCCCTCCCCAGCGCCCAGGGGGAAAGAGGACTCCCTTGACCCCCCACCTCCCCCTGGCCTCATCCTCCTCCTGGGCGGGGCCAGGAGCGGGAAAAGCCGCCACGCCCAAAGGCTTGCCGGTCCCTGGGTCTCCCTCATCGCCACCGCGGAGGCCCGGGATGGGGAGATGGCGAACAGGATCGCCCGCCACCGGGCGGAACGTCCCCCCACCTGGGAAACCCTGGAAGAACCCTTGGACCTGGTGGAAGCCCTGCAAAGGGCCCGTTACCCCACGGTGGTGGTGGACTGCGTCACCCTTTGGGTTTCCAACCTTCTGGAAAGGGACCGCGATCCCCTGGCGGAAGCCCGGCGGTTCCTGGAAGCGGTCTCCTCCAGCGGCAAGCGGGTCATCGTCATCTCCAACGAGGTGGGGATGGGGATCGTTCCCGCAAGCCCCCTGGCCCGGCGCTACCGGGACCTCTTGGGAGAGGTGAACGCCCTGCTGGCGAAGGCAGCCCAGGAGGTCTACCTGCTTATTGCGGGTAGACCCCTGAAGCTTTAGGAAAGGTTTTGCCGGGGCCCCCACCTTGGCTTTAGCCAAGGTGGGGCAGTGCTAGACCCTTCCCCTAGCCTCCCACCTCTCCCGCAGCCGGGCGAAGAGGGCCTCCACCTTCTCCTTGGGGAGGATCACCTGTTCCGTGCGCCCCCGGCCAATCAGGTCCCCAAGCTCGTTGTAGGCCTCCATGCTGGCGTAGACCCGGTTCCCCTCCGTGCGCTCGTGATAAGCGACGATCCTCACCCGCATTCCCGGAAGCGCCGAGGCCAGGTGGCGCACCTCCACGTAGCTGCCGATTCCCTCCTCCCCCTCCTCCAGGAAGGGGAGGATGATCTTGCGTCCGGCCAGCTCCATGTGCTTGGCCATCCAGTAGGTGGCGTAAACGGGGTGGACCGGGCCGAGCTCCTCGAAGTTCACGGTCATCTCGGGGGTGACCACGGTCTCAAAAACCGCCTGGAAGCCAGGGGGAATGGAACGCATGGCTACTTCTTGCGCAGGTCCAGAACCCGCCTCAGCTTCCCCCCCTCGCTCCTCGGGGCCTCCCCCGGGGCCAGGAGGGTTACCTTCATGCTCACCCCGATGCTGTCCTTGATCTTGTGGGCCACCTTCTCCCTCAGGGCGTGGAGGCGGTGGTCCGCCTCGATGACCTCATCGGAAAGGGCTTTGCGCCCGATCTCCTGGAAGAAGGCTTCGGAAACCTCCACCTTGAGCTCGGCCTCGTCCAGGGTACCCTCCCGCCGCACCACGATCTGGTAGTAGGGCTCCACCTCGGGTATGCCCGAAAGCACCGCCTCCACCTGCGTGGGGTACACATTGACCCCGCGGATGATGAGCATGTCGTCGGTGCGGCCCAGGATGGGGCCCATGCGCACGTGCGTGCGGCCGCAGGAGCAGGCCTCGTAGGTGAGGAAGGTGAGGTCCCCCGTCCAGTACCGCAAGAGGGGCATGGCCTCCTTGGTGAGGGTGGTGAAAACCAGAACCCCCACCTTGCCCTCGGGAAGGGGCTCGCCGCTATCCGGGTCCACCACCTCGGGCAGGAAGTGATCCTCCCAGATGTGGCTCCCCTGCCGTTCCTCCACGCACTCGTTGGCAACCCCGGGACCGATGATCTCGGAAAGCCCGTAGATGTTGGTGCTCCTCACCCCAAGCCCCTCGTCCACCTGCTTCCTGATGGTCTCGGTCCAGGGCTCAGCGCCCAGCACGGCGTATTCTAGGGAAAGCTCCTCCAGGGAAACCCCCCGCTTCCTGAACTCCTCCGCCAGGGTCTGGGCGTAGGAGGGGGTGCAGGAGATCACCTCCGGGCGGAAGTCCTGAATGAGCATGAGCTGCCGCTCCGTCATGCCGCCGGAAACGGGGACCACTGTCATTCCCAAGGCCTCCGCCCCGCCGTGCAGACCTAAGCCCCCGGTGAAAAGCCCGTAACCATACGCATTGTGGAGCATCATCCCCGGCTTAGCCCCCGCCGCGGCCAGGGAACGGGCCACCACCTCCGCAAAGACCTGGAGGTCGTTTTTGGTGTAGCCCACCACGGTGGGCTTGCCGGTGGTGCCGCTGCTGGCGTGGATGCGCGCCAGCTTTTCCCGGGGCACGGCAAAAAGGCCAAAGGGGTAGTTTTCCCTGAGGTGGTCCTTTTTGGTAAAGGGGAGCTTAGGGAGGTCCTCGAGGGTCCGCACTCCCTTCGGGTCCACCCCTGCCTCGTCCAGAAGCCGCCGGTAGAAGGGCACCCTCTCGTACACGTAGGCCACGATGTTGCTAAGCCTTTCCTCCTGCAAAGCCCTCAGCTTTTCCCTGGGTAGGGTTTCCAATTCCGGTTGGTACATCATCCCTCCTCCTTGTGCCAAGCGTTCTGCCCGGAAGGTAGCCCTTCCCCTGAACCGGGAAAGGCATCCCCTCCCAGGCGAAACACCGTTCCCGTGAATAAGGCCACCAGCTTCCCTTCGGACACCACCTCCACCCGGTAGGTGGCGGTGCGCCGGGAGAGGTTGACCTCCTGGGCCCTCGCCTCCACCCGCGCTCCGGCGGAAAGGGGACGGAAGTAATCCATGCGGCAGGATAGGGCCACGGCGGGCCCCCGGGAGTTGGAGGCCAGGGCGAAGGCGCTATCCGCCAAGGCGTAGAGAAATCCTCCATGCACGGTGCCGTGGAGGTTTAAGTGCGCCTCCCCCACCACCCCGGCCACCACCGCCTCCCCCGGGGCCAGGTGCTGAATCTGAAGGCCCAAGGTCCGCATGAAGGCATCCTCCTGGTGTTCGCCCTGGGAAGCAGCCTGCCCCATTCCCTACCCCTCCTCCAGGTGCTCGCTCGGCGTAACCGCCACGTCCGACTCCTGGGAAAGCCCCAAATAAGCCTCCACCACCCGGTGATCCTGCCGTAGAGCCTCGGCGGGCCCCTCGAGGACCACCTCCCCCGCTTCCAGGACCAGCCCGCGATCGGCCAAGGCCAAGGCCACCTTGGCGTTTTGCTCCACCACCAGGAGGGTGGTCCCCTGGCCCTTAAGCTCCCTCAGGATGCGGTAGATCTCCTGCACCATCAGGGGAGCCAGGCCCAGGGAGGGCTCGTCCAGGAGGAGGAGCCGGGGCCTGGCCATAAGGGCGCGGCCGATGGCCAGCATCTGCTGCTCCCCACCGGAAAGGGTGCCGGCGGGCTGCCTCCTCCTTTCCAAAAGCCTGGGGAAAAGGGTGTAGACCCTTTCCAGGTCCGGCCTCAGGTTCTCCCTGCGGCGAAAACGGGTAAAGCCTCCCAGGAGGAGGTTGTCCTCCACGGAAAGCCCGGGGAAGAGGGCCCGGCCCTCCGGCACCAGCACCAGACCCCGGGAAAGAAGGGCCTCCGGGCTTCGCCCCCGCACCTCCTCCCCGTCCAGGACGACCTTCCCCTCCGCCTGGGCCAGGCCCAAGAGCCCCCTCAGGACACTGGTCTTCCCCGCTCCGTTGGGGCCGATGAGGGTAAGGGCCTCCCCCTCCTTTAGGGAGAAACTCACCTCCCGCACCGCCTCGAGGGGCCCGTAGCGCACGGTGAGACCCTGAACGGAAAGGAGACTCATGCCACCTCCTCCTCTCCCAGGTAGGCCGCCCGCACCAAGGGGTTCCTCTGGACCTCCTTGGGCGTGCCCTCGGCGATCTTCTCCCCGTAGTTCATCACCACCACCCGGTCTGCCAGGCCCATGATGAGGTCCATGTCGTGGTCCACGATGAGCACCGTGTAGCCCTCCCTGGCCAGGGAGCGGAGGAGGGAGGCAAGCTCCCGCTTCTCCTGGGCCCTGAGCCCCGCGGCGGGCTCGTCCAGGAGGAGCACCTCGGCCCCCGAGGCCAGGAGCCGGGCGATCTCCAGCAGGCGCTGCTGGCCCACGGAAAGGCGCTCCGCCTTTTCCAGGGCCAAGGACTCCAGCCCCACCCGCTTCAAGGCCCGGTAGGCGGTGGCCAAGGCCCGCTCCTCCTCCCTGCGGGAAAGGCCCAGCAGCGCCTGGAGAAAGCCCGCCCGGGTACGGCTGTACGTACCCAAAGCGGCGTTTTCCAGCACCGTGAGCTCCAGGAAAAGGTGCGGGTGCTGGAAGGTGCGCCCCAGACCCATGGAGTGGATCCGGTAGGGAGGAAGCCCCGTGATCTCCTTACCGAAAAGATGGACCTGGCCCCGGTCGGGGAGCAAGGCCCCCGCCACCAGGTTGAAGGTGGTGCTCTTCCCCGCCCCGTTGGGGCCGATCAAGGCCAGGATCTCCCCCCGCCTCAGGTCGAACGAAACCCCTGCCACCGCCATCAGTCCCCCGAAGGACTTCTGCAGGCCCTGGACCTCCAGAACCACCTCACCCCGGGGGCCGTCGGGGCTCTTGAGGGAAAGGGGTTCCGCCTTGGGTAGCCCTAGGTCCCGGCTCGGCAGGTACCGCTCCACCATGGGCCAGAGGCCCTTGGGGGCCAGGATGAGGATCAGGGCCAGAATGAGGCCATAGCCGATGGTCTCGTAGTTGCCCTGTTGCCCCAAGAGGAGGGGCAGGAGATCCTTTAACCAGTCCTCGAGGCCGGTGAAAAAGGCCGCCCCCAGCATCACCCCGGGAATGCTCCCCACCCCCCCGGCCACGGCCATCACCAGGTACTTGATGGAAGCCTCCAGGGAAAAGGGCGTGGGGTTGACGAAGCGCAGGAAGTGGGCGTACAGGAAACCCGCCAGGCCGGCTATGACCCCCGAGAGCAAAAAGGCCTTGAGCCTGAGGGCTGCCGGGTCCACGCCGAAGCTGGCCGCCGCCAGGGCATCCCCCCTCAGGGCCAAAAGGGCCCGCCCGATACGGCTTTGGCGCAGGTTGTAAAGGGCCAGGACCAGGAGGACCAGGAGGAAAAGGGTGAGGAAGGCGTAGCGGAAGCCGGTGTCCAGGGAGATGCCGAAGAAGTGGATCGGGGGGAGATCCGTAAGCCCAGTGTGTCCCCCGGTAAGCCCCACCAGGTTCCCCGCCAGGATGTACAGGGCCACCTGCCAGGCGATGGTGGAAAGAGGAAGAAAATGCCCCTTAAGCCGCACCGTCAGGGCACCCAGGAGCAAAGCCAAAAGAAGGGCGGAAAAGAGCCCGGCCCCGAGCCCAAGCCAAGGGGAAAGCCCAGCCTTGACCGTGAGGAGGGCGGTGGCGTAGGCCCCCATGCCCATGAAGGCCGCCTGGGCAAAGCTGGTCATCCCTGCCAGACCCGTGAGCACGTACAGGGAGAGGGCCACCATGGCGGAGAGGGCGAAGAAGTTCAGGAGGGTGAGGTAGTAGGGAAAGGGGGACAGGGCCAGGGGCAACAGGAGCAACAAAAACCAAAGGTAGCGCATCACTCCTCCACCGTTCGCGCCCGCAGGCTCTGGTAGAAGAGAGCGGGCACCAAGAGTAGGAAGACCAAGGCCTCCTTGTAGGCGCTGGCGTAGAAGCTGGTGAAGCTCTCAAAGAAGCCCACAAGGAGGGCTCCCAAAAAGGCCACCGGGTAGCTGGCAAGCCCCCCCAGGATGGCGGCCACGAACCCCTTAAGCCCCAGCATGAAGCCCATGAAGTAGGCGGCGTTGATGAGGGGGGCCAAGAGAAGCCCGGAAAAAGCCGCCAAGAGGCTGGCGATGCCGAAGGCCACCATCCCCGCTTCCTCCGGGCGTATCCCCAAGAGCCTGGCCCCAAGCCGGTTCTCCGCCGCCGCCAACAGCGCCTTTCCGAAAAGGGAGAAACGGAAGAAGAGGTAAAGGGCCATCAGGCTCAAAGCGGCGAAGAGGAGGACCAGAACCCCCTGCCAGGAGAGGCCCACCACCACCTCCCCCGAAAGAAGAGGGGCAGGACGGAACTGCTCGGGACCAAAGAAGACCAGGCCAAGCCCCTGGTAGGCCACGTGAAGGCCCACGGCCATGATGAGGAGCGAAAGCACCGTGGCCCCCCGCATGGGCTGGAAGAAGACCCGGTAGGTGGCCACCCCCAGGTACACCACGAGGAGCACCGCCGCCAGATAGGCCAAGGGAGGAACCTCTTTAGCCAGAAGGAAGAGGAGGAAAAGCCCCACCCCGCCCACAAGGGGCAGAAGGGCTCCCCGGCCCCGGGCCATGAGGGCCCAGGCCCCTCCCAGGACCAGGGCCAGCCACAGGGTGCCGGGGAGCTTGCCCTCGAGGAGCCACACCAGGGAAAGGGGGGCGAACATCAAAAGTTCCCCGATGGGCACCAGGATCACCCGGGTGACGGCAAAGACCAGAACCAGGGACAGGGCCAGAAGGCCGTAGACCACCCCGTTTTGCAATCCGTCCAAAAGGAGGAAGCTGAGGATGGTGGCGTCCATGGCTTAGCGGAAGATGCGTTCCAGCTTCCAGCGGCCGTTCTCCACCCGGACCATCACCGCGGCATCCTCAAAGCGCAGGCCCAGGTGGTCCTCCCGGCTGAAGGTGAAGACCCCGTGGGTGGCCACCAGGTTCCGGGTGGCCTCGATCTCGTCCCGCAAGGCAGCGCGGAAGGCAGCGAGGTCTTTGGCCGGGTCAGCCCGCTTCAAGGCCCGCTCCAGGGCCGGCTTCAGGATCAGCCAGGCATCCCAGGCATGGGCGCCGAAGGTGGAGTAGCTGCCGATGCCGTACTTGGCCTCGTAACGCTGGATGTAGTCCAGGGCTACCCGCTTGCTGGGGAAAGTGCCGGGAAGCTGCTCCGCCACCAGGATGGGCCCGGCCGGGAGGAAGGTGCCCTCCACGTCCTTACCCCCCACCCGGAGGAAGTCGGGGTTGGCCACCCCATGGGTTTGGTAGATGAGGCCGGCATAGGCCCGCTCCTTCAGGGTGCGCTGGGGAAGCACGGCGGGGGTACCGCTGGCCCCGATCAATACCGCGTCGGGCCGCCGGGCGATGATGCGCAGCACCTGGCCGGTCACGGAAGTGTCCGTACGGGCATAACGCTCGCTGGCCACCACCTGCAGGCCCTTGGCCTTGGCCTCGGCCTCGAAGAAGCGGGCCCAGCCCTCCCCGTAGGCATCGTTAAAGCCGATGTAGGCCACGGTCTTGACCCCCCTGGCCACCATGTCCGCCACGATGGCCCGGGCCATGAGCTCCTCCGTCTGGGGGGTCTTGAAGACCCAGTGCCGCTGGGCGTCCACGGGGTAGATGATGTCCTTGCTGGCCGCCAGCGAGATCATGGGCACCTTGGCCTCGGCCACCACGGGGATCATGCCCAGGGAAGCCGGGGTGGTGGTGGTGCCGATGACGGCCACTACCCCCTCCTCCACCAGGCGGCGGGTATTCCGCACCGCCTGGGTGGTATCCGAGGCATCGTCCAGGATCACGAACTGCACCTTGCGCCCAGCCACGCCCCCCGTGCGGTCCAGCATCTCCTGGAGCATGAGGAAGGTGTTCCGCTCGGGAATGCCCAAGGAAGCGGCAGGGCCGGTGGCCGAAACCACCACACCCACCTTGAGTGCCTCCTGGGCCATGGCCGAAAGGCCTAAAACCAACAGGGCTACCAACCAGCGCTTCATCTTCTTCCCCTCCTTCGTCTCTTTCCCACCGCCTATTCCCACCGGGCGAGACCCGGATTGGGTCTAACTAACGATCGTTTGCCTTCCAGTTTAACCAGGGACTTCTGTCCCGTCAAGCTAGGTCACGTGCTCGGGGATGCCGACAAGGGGCGAGGGCCGCGTGGGCAAGGGCTTCCCCTCAAGGTCCACAAGGGCGCTTCCCTCCAGGAACCAGCTCTTTGGGGTCCTGTGCCCCCAGAGGGTCTGCCGCCTGGGGTCGTTCAGGCTCCAGCGCACCGGGGGCAGGTCGGGGTCCACGGTGAGGTAGTCGGAGGTGTAAAGCTCGATGCGGTGCCCGTCCGGGTCCTTGAGGTAGAGGAACATGGCGTTGGAGATCCCGTGCCGCCCGGGCCCCCGTTCGATCTGGTCCGTCCTGCGGGCTCCCGCCAGGATGTCCGCCGCCTTCAGGATGGCCATGGGGTCGGGAAGCCAGTAGGCGAAGTGGTGGAGCCTCGGACCCTCTCCGTTGGTGAAGGCCACGTCGTGGACGTTCCCCTTGCGGTGGAGCCAGCTGGCCCAAAGCCTCCCCTCATCGTCCTCCGTGTACTCGGTGAGGCGGAAGCCCAGCCTCTCCTGGTAATAGCGGGTGGCCCGCTCCACCTCGGGGGAGAAGAGGTTCAGGTGGTCGATGCGCAAAATCCCCGGCCCCCGGTAGAGGTGGTACTCCTGCAACACCCGGGGAAGCTTCTCGGCCCCCGCGTAGAAGACCAGGGGATAGCCGAAGGGGTCCTGAACGCGGAGCATCCTGGGCCTACCCCAGTCCGTTTCCAACCGGTGGGGAAGCCCCTCCTGTTCCGCCCAAGCCTGGGCCTCTTCCATCCCCTTCTCGTCCACCTTGAAGCCCAGGCTCCGCACCGCGGGAAGTTCCGCCTGGGTGAGCTTCAGGCTCCACTCCAGCTCCTCGTAGCCCCGGAGGTAGGCGCTTTTCCCCTCCTTGCGCTCCAGGCGGAAGCCCAAAAGCCCCTCGTAGAACTCCAGGCTTTTCTCCAGGTCCCTCACCCAAAGCTCTATGAACCCCACCCTCACGATGGCCATACCAACCTCCTGTAACCCCGGCCGAAGTACACCAAGGGAAGGCCCGGCTCCCCCAGCTCCACCGCCTCCACCCGGCCCACCACCAGCCGGTGGTCCCCCCCGGGGTAGGCCGCCTCCAGGCGGCAGCGCAGCACCGCCAAGGCCCCTGGCACCCTGGCCTCCACCAACCCCACCCCTTCCTGGGGTTTGCCGGCAAAGTGCTGGGAAACCGCCTCCTGCCCCTCTCTCAAAAAGCTGACGGTGAAGGCCCGGGAGGCCTCCAGAAGGGGCAAAAGCCTCGCCTTCTCATGAATGCCCAGGGCCACCAGGAGAGGCTCGAGGCTCAAGGACATGAAGGCGGTGGCGGTCATGCCCCGCTCCTCCTCCCCCAGCCGGGCGGACACCACGGTCACCCCTGCGGCAAACCGGCTTAGGGCCTCCTTGAAGGCCTCCTTCAAGGCCTCGTCCGGCTTGGGCAAACCCGCAGGCCCCTCGGGGAAGGCACCCGTCACGCCTCCACCTCCGCAAACACGGAAAGCGCCCTCTTCAGGTAGGCGCGGATCCGCTCCTTGTAGGGCTCTTTATCGTAGACGCTAAAGAGGGTCTGGTACATGCGCACCGGATCCCCGAAGAAGAAGCGCTCGTAAAGCTCCTGCCGGGCTCCGAATCCCGAGAGGGTCATGTCCCAGGCCAGGCGGAAGAGGGCCACCCGCTCCTTGGCCTCGAGGGTAGCCCCCTGCAGATACTTTTCCAGCAAGGGGGCCAGGGGGCCCTTGAAGTCCCGCTCCGAGGGCAGGGTGATCAGGCCGCTGGCCCCGATCTGCTCCAGGATCTCCCTAAGCCGGGGGTAGAGCCTGGGGTACAGGTTCCTCGCCCCGTCCAAGGCCCCCCGGTCGGGTACCAGCAGGCCAAAGGCATTCTCCTTGGCCTCCTCCTCCGCCCGGGTCCAGAAGGCCCGCATGGCCTCCAGGTAGACGATGATCTCGGCGATCTTCTCCTGCACGTGGCTGTAGGCGTCGGCCCCGATCCCCTCGGCCATCAAGGCCGCCACCCCCAAAAAGGCCTCGGTCTTGGCGGTCTTCAAGGCCACCACCTGGTGGGCCATGTGGTTCAAGGCCCCCGTGGCGGCGTAGGCGTTGTTGCAGAGCTCCACGTTCCCCAAAATGAAGACCCGCTCCCACGGGACCAACACATCGTCAAAGATCACCAGGCAGTCCACCTCCTCGAGGCGGCTGCTAAGGGGGTAGTCGAAGGGGCTATCCCCTCCCACCAAGGCCTCGCGGCAGACGAAGTGAAGGCCCGGGGTCGAGGTGGGCAGGGCGAAGGCAATGGCGTACTTCTCGTTGCCCGGCCCCTCCTTAAGCAGGGTGGAAGGGAAGATGAGGACCTCGTCCGCCAGGGGAAAGGTGGCGGTCATGCGGGCTCCCCGCACCACGATGCCCTTTTCCGTCTGACGCACCACCCCCACGGGGATGTAGGGGTCGGGCTGGGCCGCGGGGGGCTTGGCCCGGTTCACCTGGGGGTTGGTGAGGGCGTGGGTGGTGGCCAGGTCGTGGTCGCGGAGGTAGCGGTAGTAGGCCCGCACGTTGTCGGCAAACTCCCCAAAGTACTCGGCGCTGGCGGCATAGGCCATGACCACGGCGTTCAGGTAGTCCGGGCTACGGCCCATCATCCCCAGGTTCTGGTCGGCCCAGAGCTTGTAGGCCTGGCCCCGCCGCTTCAGGTCCTCCTTGGTCTTGGGGATGAGGAAGCTCATCCCGTGCCGCTTCCCCTCCTCCTCGTAGGTGAGGGCCTCCCGGTACCGAGGATCGTGCTGCAGGTCATAGAGGGCCGCCATGGTGCGCACGATGCCCCGGAAGACGGGATGGGTGGTGGGGTCCTCTACCTTTTCCCCCTTGTACCAGAGGTTGGGGGGCCGCTCCTTCAAGGCTTCCAGATACTCCGCTCCTGTTCTCGCCATCCTCTCACCTCTTTCCGAACTTGGGCACGTGGGGGGGCCTTAGGGGAAGCCCCACGGCCTTGAGGTCGGTGTAAAACTCAAGAGCATAAAGGCCACCCTCCCGCCGCTCCCCGCTGGCCTTCACCCCGCCAAAGGGGGTGGGCAGGTGGCGCACGTTGTGGCTGTTCAGGTATACGAGGCCCGCCTCTAGCTCCAAGGCCAGGCGATGGGCCCTTTCCAAGTCCCGGGTGAACACGTAGGCCGCAAGGCCATACCGGGTGTCGTTGGCCTTCCTAAGGGCTTCCTCCTCGTCCTTGAAAGGAATGGCCACCAAGACGGGCCCGAAGATCTCCTCCTGGGCGATTTTCATGTGGTTTCCCCCCACGAAGAGGGTGGGCTCCAGGTAGTTCCCCTGGGAAAGATCCTCCCTGCGGAAGGAGGTGGTGGCCCTCCTTCCGCCCACGAGAAGCCTCGCCCCCTCCTTAAGGCCCGCCTCCACATACCCCAAAACCCTCTCCAGGTGCTCGGGGTGGATGAGGGGGCCCACCTCGGTCTCGGGGTCCAGGGGATGGCCCACCCGGATGGCCCGCGCCCTTTCGGCTACCCTCTCCACAAAGGTTTCAAAGATGGACTCCTCCACCAGGAGGCGGGAGCTCGCTGTGCACCGCTCCCCGTTGAAGGAGTAGATCTGGAAGACCACCGCATCCAAAGCCCTTTCCAGATCGGCGTCGGCAAAGACCAGGGCCGGGCTTTTCCCGCCAAGCTCCAGGGAAAGCCGCTTAAGGTGGCGGGCGGCGTTTTGCATCACGATCTTCCCGGTTTCCGTCTCCCCGGTGAGGGTGATGAGGGGAACAAGGGGATGGGCCACCAGGGCAGCCCCCGCCTCCTCGCCGTAGCCCTGGACCAGGTTGAAGACCCCAGGGGGAAGGTCCGCCTCCTGCACGATCTCCGCCAGCTTGCTGGCGGTTAAGGGGCTCCACTCCGCGGGCTTCAGCACCACCGTGTCCCCGAAGGCCAGGGCCGGGGCGATGCGCCAGGTGGAAAGCATCAGGGGAGCGTTCCAGGGAGTGATGATGCCCACCGGCCCAGCCGGGACCCTCAGGCTGTAGTAAAGCCAGTCCTGGTCCACGGGGAAGGTGCGGTCCTCCATGGCGTGCTCGGCGTACTCGGCGTAGAAGGCAAAGTTCTCCGCGGAGCGGGCCACCTGGGCCTTGACAATCCGCAGCACCTGCCCAGCATCCAAGGCCTCCACCACCGCCAGCTCATCCGCATGCTTTTCCAAAAGCTCAGCGATCCTCAGGAGGTAGCGCTTCCTCTCCCGGGCCGGGGTGCGGCTCCACCGCTGGAAGGCCTCGTGGGCCGCCTTGGCCGCCCGGTCCACTTCCCTCTCCCCGCCCCGGGCCGCGTGGGAGAGCACCTCGTTGGTGGAAGGATCCAAGGTGGGAAAGACCTCCCCGCTTTCCGAGGGGCGGAACTCCCCGCCGATGAAGTGGAGGGCCGTCCACCCCTTTAGGGCGTTTCGAATGGCCTCGATCCTTTCCCAGGGAATCCCTGCCACCTGGTCCTGGTACCTCATGCCTCCTCCTCTATGGGGTTTTCCAAAGCGCCAAGCCCTTGGATCTCCAGCCGCATCACATCCCCGGGAAGCACCCGGCTTATGCCCTTGGGCGTCCCGGTGAGGATGACGTCGTAGGGCTCCAGGGTCATGAACTCGGATATGTACTCCAAAAGCTCCGCCACGCTGTAGAGCATCCTCGAGGTGTGCCCTTCCTGACGAAGCTCCCCGTTCACATAGGCCCTTAGGGTGAGGTTCTGAGGATCCTCCACCTCCCCCACCACCAGAAAGGGTCCAAGGGGGCCAAAGGTATCCCATCCCTTGGCCCGGATGGGAGGGCGGAAGGTGTTGGAAACGTAGTCCCGCACCACCAGGTCGTTGGCGATGGTGTATCCCAGGACGTAGTCCAGGGCCTCCTTGGCCTTCACCCTGCGCATGGGCCGGCCCACCACCACCGCCAGCTCCACCTCGTAATGCATGTACTCCGCCCCTTTTGGGTAACGCACCACGCCCTTGTGGGGAAGGAGGCTATTGTTCGGCTTCCAAAAAAGCGCGGGCTCCTCGGGACGGGAAAGGCCCAGCTCCTCGGCATGGTCCGCATAGTTCAGGGCCACCCCGATCACCTTGCCGGGGGTGAAGGGAAGGAGCCAGGTGACCCCCTCGGGATCATGGGCCTCCCCAGCTTCGTCCAGGAGAACGCCCTCCCTATAAACCCCGTGATGGAGCCTTCCCTTAGCCAGGAAACGGCAGAGCTTCATGCCTCCTCCCCGATCAGGCGGTAGCGCCGGGCCATGGCCCTTAGCCTCTCCTCCACCTCGGGGGTGGTGGGACCCAAGGGGAGGCGCCACTCCTTCTCCAAAAGGCCCATCCAGGAGAGCACCGTCTTCAGGGGAATGGGGTTCGTGTCCCAGAAGATGGCCTCGTTGGCCTCGAGGAGGTGATAATGAAGCTCCCTGGCCCCCCGGAAATCCCCCGCCAGGGCCAGCTCCGTGAGCCTCGCCACCTCTTTGGGAAGCCAGTTGGCGGTGGCGGCGATGGTCCCCACCGCTCCCAGGCTCATCATGGGCAGGGTGAGGCTTTCCAAGCCGCAGAACACCAGGAAGTCCTGGCCCACCTCCTGGAAGAGCTGGGAGAGGTACTCCAGGTCCTTGGAGGAGTGCTTGAGCCCCACGATGTTGGGAAAGTCCCGCCTGAGGCGGGCCACGGTCTTGGGGGCGATCTCCACCCCTGCCCGGCCCGGGATGTTGTAGATGAGGATAGGAAAGTCGGGCACCGCCTGGGCCACCTCGGCGAAGTAGCGGTAAAGTCCTTCCTGATTGGGTTTAACGTAGTAGGGGACGATGACCATGGCCCCCTGGGCCCCTGCTTCCCTGGCGAAGCGGGTGAGCTCGAGGGTTTCCTCAAGCCTGAGGGCCCCGGTGCCGGGGATGACGGGAACCCGGCCCGCCGCCTGCTCCAGGGCGACCTCGATCACCCGCTTCCGCTCCTCCAGGGTCTGGGTGCCAGGCTCGCCCGTGGTGCCCCCCACGCTAAGGCCATGGGAGCCCCCCTGGATTACCCGCTCCACCAAACCCCGGAGGGCTTCCTCGTCGATCCGGCCCCGCCGAAAGGGTGTAGGTAAGGGAGGAATGGACCCGCGGAACATGCTGCTCCTTTCGCCCCTTAGGATGACCGTCCCGGGCCGGGAGGGCAACTGTAGGGAGCACAAGATTGCGCCCGTATTTGTTCCTTTATACAAAATGACCCCCCTTGCACCCTGGTCGAGCGGGGTATATTGTGCAAAACAACAATGCCCACGCCAGAGTTTAGCCCAACCTCCGTTACCTTCCTCCATCTGGCCCAGGACCTGGGCCTCGAGGTCCTGGTCCCCTCCCACAGGCCGGTCCTCTACCTCCTGGAGGAGCCGAGACCCCTCCTGCCCCTGGAGGGAGCCCTTCTCCTCACCCGCCCCGAGGGAAACCTCTGGCGCTACCGCACCGCCTCCGGCTTCCTCCTTCCGGCCCCGGACCCGGAACTCCTGGAGTATGCCCGGAAGGAGGGCCTGGGGGTAGCGGTCTACCCTCCTTGGCTGAAGCGGGAGGAACTGGCCAAGGCGGTGGCCCTGCGCCTCTTCCACCTGGGCTCGGGCCTGGGGATGGCCGGGCTTTTGGACCTCCTGTTGAGGCTTCCGGAAAGGCCCTTCCTGGAAGTCCTCTACCAGGCCACAGGCCTGGCCCTGGCCCGGGTAGCCCCCTGGGGAGAGGTGCTGGGATTTGCCGGCCCCGTGCCTCCCCAGCACCCCAAGGAGCCCGGGGAAGGCCGGGGATGGCTTTCCCTGGAGGCAGGGGAGGGCGTTCTGGTGGCCTACGGGGAGGAGGAGGGTCTACGGCAGGCCCGGGGCCTTCTGGAGGTGGCCGCCCGGCTTCTTCGGGTGCGGGCCCTGGAACGCTCCCTGGAAAGGATGCGGGAGGAATCCCTGGGCGGGGCGCTCCTGGAGGGCCTCATCCTGGGGGAAGCGGAACCCGACCGGCTCTTCGCCTTTGGCTTCACCGAGGGGGTGGAGTGGGTCCTGGCCCTGGTGGAACCCAAGGCGGTACCGGGCCGCCACCGGCTGGCGGAGGAGCAGAGGCGGGAAGCCACCCTGGAATTAAGGCGCCGGGCCGGCACCTTCCTGGACCGGCTGGGCGTGCCCTACCTCCTCACCACCCGGGGAAACCGCCTGGCGGCCATGTGGCAGGTGCACAACCCCAGGAAGGAGGCGCAAGACCTCCTTTCTGCCCTGCCCCCGGGGAGCCGGATGGGGTATTCCGCAGTGCACGCCGCTGGCGAGGAGGTGCAAAACGCCTACCGCGAGGCCCTCATCGCCCTCAAGGCGGCCCGGGCGGGGGAGGCCCTTTCCTTCAGCGGCCTGGATCCCGTGGCCTTTGTGCTCCTCCAGCAATCCCCCGAGGACCTGAAGGCCCTGGTGGAGCGCTACCTACCCCTTCCCCCGAAGCTCCTGAAGACCCTCGAGGTGTACATGGCCACGGGCAATGTGGGGGAGGCGGCCTCTTCCCTCCACATCCACCCCAACACCCTGCGCTACCGCCTCAAGCGGATCGAAGCCGCCCTGGGTTCTCTGTCCCGCCCCGAGGTCCTGGCCCAGGTTCACCTGGCCCTCAAGGCCCGAGACCTCCTGATGGGGTAAGATCCCTATATGCCAAAGCCCAGGGTGGTTCTCCTGGTTCTCCTGCTTTTGGGCGGCGTGGGCTTTGCCCAGACCCTCCTGGAGGCCACCGCCGTGGTGGCCTTGGCCTCCAGCCTGGACCCAGCGGTGCGCCTGCCCACGGGAAGCTACAAGGCCAAAAACCCTGAACCCCTCCTCCTTCGCTTTCCCGAGGCCAAGGGGTATGCCCTCGAGGCCTTTGTGGCCAAAGGCATCGCCAGCAGGCTCCACGCTGCTTTCGTCCAGCAGGTCCTCACCAGCTTCGCCGCCGCAGGCTACTTCGTGGAGAGGCAGGAGGAGAAAACCATAGACGGGGAGGTGCGAAGCCTTTACCTCCTCAAGGACAGCCTGGGCCGGTCCGCCATCCTCCTGGTGGTGCGCAAGGGGGAGGAACTGGTCTACGGGTTCGGGAAGAAGCGCTGAACCCGTAGACTCCGCACCGGGCCCGGGCTATCCCAAGCGCCGGAGAAGCGACTCACTTCTCCCAATTCCCCTTACCCCAGCACAAGGGCGCTTTCTTGCGGCAAGCGGGGGGAAGTATGTGTGCTTCTTTTCACGATTAAACCAGCATGTGCCCATATTCTCTGCCACTATCACCCCCAACCTACCTCCCATCCCAGATCTACAGCTCCACCAGATCCACCCTCTCCAGCACCGGCAAGGCCCTAAGGGCCTCCAGGACCTCCAGGTTTGGCTTCTGGTCCACGGTGAGCACAAAGAGGGCCCTTCCCCCCGGCACATCCCGGCCCAGTTGCATCCCGGCAATGTTCACCCCGGCCTCGCCCAGGAGGGTTCCCACCTGGCCCACCACCCCCGGGCGGTCGTAGTTGATGCAGACCAGCATGTACCCTTCCGGCACCACCTCGAGGGCATAGTCGTCAATCCCCACCAGACGGGGCTTACCCGCCATGACCACCCCCCGGGCCCGGCGCTCCTCCTGGTCGGTGGCAAGGCGCACCTCCAGAAGCCTGGTGTACTCCCCCGCCTCCTCCTGCCTGCGGGTGACAAGCCGGATGCCCCGGTCCTTAAGGAGGGGCCTGGCGGAAACCAGGTTCACCATCTCCTCCCCCAGCACCCGGGAGAGGAAGCCCTTGGCCACGGCGCTGGCCACGGGCTCGGGGTCCTTTTCAAACCGGCCCAGGAAGCTTACCTCCAGCACCTCGGGCCGGCCCCGGGTGATCTGGGCAAGAAGCTTCCCTAACGCCTCCCCCAGGGGCAGGAACCCCCTCAGTGCCTCGAGGGCCTCGGGATCAAACCCGGTGTTCAGGGCATAGGAAAGATCCCCCTCCAGGGTGCGCACCACCCGCTCCAAAACCGCCTCTCCCACCCGGTCCTGGGCCTCAAAGGTGTTGGCCCCCAAGTGGGCGGTGAGGACCACCTTCGGGTGGTTAAGAAGCGGGTGGTCCTTGGGGGGAGGCTCCTGGGTAAACACGTCCAGGCCCGCGGCGAACAGGTGGCCCTCTTCCAACACCTCCAACAGGGCCTTCTCGTCCACGATGCCCCCTCTGGCGGCGTTCACCACCACCGCCCCCCGGGGGAGGAGGTAGAGTTCCCTCCGCCCGATCATCCCCCGGGTTTCCTCGGTGAGGGGGGTGTGGACGGTGAGGAAGTGGCTCTGACGGAGGAGGTCGGAAAGGTCCTCCAGGAGCTCCACCCCCAGGCTCTCCGCCCGGGTCCGGGGGATGTAGGGGTCGTAGGCCAAGACCCGCATCTCAAACCCCTTGGCGAAGCGGGCCACCTGGCTTCCGATCCTCCCCAGGCCGACGATGCCCAGGGTTTTCCCCTTAAGCTCCAGGCCCAGGAACTTCCGGTCCCACTCCCCGGCGCGGATCTTGCGGTCGGAAAGGGCGATGCCCCGGGCCGCCGCCAGAAGGAGGCCAAAGGCCAGCTCCGCCGCCGAGCGGGTGTTGGCCTCGGGAACGTTCACCACCAGGATGCCCAGGCGGCTTGCTGCCTCGAGGTCCACGTTGTCCACGCCCACCCCGCCCCGTCCCACCACCTTGAGCCGCTTGCCCCGCTTCAGTAGCTCGGCATCCACCTGGGTTCGGCTCCGGGTGATGAGGGCATCGTAGGCGGGGATGATCTCCAAAAGCTCCTCCCGCCCGATCCCCGGCCGGTAGTCCAAAAGCACCCCTGGGTACTTCACATCCCCAAGCCGCATCTCGTCGGACACCAAGACCCGCCACATATACCCTTGACCCTAGCAGAAAGCCCCTTTAAGAGCAACAAGCCCGCTACACTACACCACAAGCCTGTGGTATCTTGTCCGGGAGCACAAGGAGGAGATATGAAGGTAGCCTTGATCACCGACTCCACCTCTGACCTACCCAGGCCCCTACGGGAACGCCTGGGGGTAAGGGTGGTACCCCTTTACGTGAACCTGGGAGGACGCATCTACAGGGACTGGGAGGAGATCACCCCCGAGGAGATCTTCAAGAAGGTGCGGGAGGGGGAGGCCTTTCCCACCACCAGCCAGCCTTCCCCTGAGGATTTCCAGCGGGCCTACCAGGAGTCCCTGCAGGAGGCCGACCACGTGCTTTCCATCCACATCTCGGCCAAGCTCTCGGGAACGGTGCAGTCCGCCCTTCTCGCGGCGCAAAACTTTCCCGAGCGGATCACCGTCTTTGACAGCCAGGCCGCTTCCTTGGGGATAGGCATGATGGTCCTGCGGGCCCACGAGCTCTTGCAAGCGGGCCAGGCCCTGCCGGAAGTCATCCGCGAGCTTGAGCGCATCCGCCAGGATCACTTCGTGCGCTTCAGCGTGGCCACCCTGGAGTTTTTGAAGCGAGGGGGGCGCATCGGCGGAGCCCAGGCCCTGTTGGGCACCCTCCTGGGCATCAAGCCCATCCTGACCCTGAGGGAAGGCCGGGTGGAGGCGGCAGGCCGGGCCCGGGGGGAAAGGAAAGCCAGGGAGGAGATCCTCAAGGACTTCCAGGCTTGGGCCAGGGGACGGGAGCACATCCGGGCCTTCTTCCTTTATAGCGCTGAGGAAAACGCCGTGAGGGAGCTTAAGGAGATGGTTTTGGCCTCGGGCCTTCCCGTGGAGGAAGCCCTGGTGAGCGAGCTGGGAGCGGTGATCGCCAGCCACACCGGGCCCGGCACCTACGGGTTCTATGCCTACAGCCTCTAATGTAGCCTTCGTGGCCGACTCCACCTTAGGCCTGAGCCCGGAAGGGGCCTTAAAACAGGGTATTCACGTGGTGCCCCAGCAGGTGATCTGGGGGAATAGAACCCTCCGCGACCAGCTGGACATCACCGACGAGGCGGTCCTGGACCTCCTGCGCCGAGGGGAGCGGCTTTCCACCAGCCAGGTGGCCCTCGAGGACCTGCGCTCCACCTACGAAACCCTCCTGCAAACCCACGAGCGGGTGCTTTCCGTCCACGTGTCCGGCCACCTCTCGGGGACCGTGGCCACCGCCATGGCGGTGGCCCGGGGGTTCGGGGAAAGGGTCAAGGTGCTGGATTCCTGGTCCCTGAACGGGGGCCTCCTCTTGGTGCTGGAGGAAGCCCGCCGGCTTCTGGGAAGAGGGGTGGCCTGGGAACACCTGGATGAAGCCCTTGCCCCTTACCGGGAGAGGGTGCGGGGCTATGTCCTCCCCGAAACCCTTATCTACCTGCACCGCTCCGGGCGGATCTCCGGCCTGCAGAGGTTCATGGGCGGGCTTCTCAGCATCCTTCCGGTGCTGGAGGTCAAGGCGGGCCGGGTCCTGGCTGGTCCGCGCGTGCGGAGCTTCAAGGAGGGCCTGCGCAGGCTGGTGGAGCTCTTCCGCCGGGACTTCCCGGATGGGGGACTCGTTTACCTGGCCCATGCGGGCAACCCGGAGGGCGCCAGGACCTTGGGCGAGGCCCTGAGGGCGGAAGGCGTGGAGGTCTTGGGCACCTTGCGGGCAGGGGCTGCGGTGAGCGTCCACGCGGGCCCGGGCACCGTGGCCCTCTTCGCCGGGCCCAGGGGGTGAAGCATGCGGGCAGTGGTGCAACGGGTTTCCGAGGCCTTCGTGGAGGTGGAAGGTGAGGAGGTGGGCAGGATCGGCCTCGGGCTTCTGGTCCTCCTGGGGGTGGGGCACGGGGACACGGTGGAGGACGCCCTTTACCTGGCGCGCAAGATCGTGGCCCTGCGCATCTTCCCCGACGAGGCCGGAAAGATGAACCTCTCCCTCAAGGAGGTGGGCGGGGAGGTGCTCCTCGTGAGCCAGTTCACCCTTTACGCGGACACCCGTAAGGGAAACCGACCCTCCTTTGTCCAGGCGGCCCCGCCCGACCTGGGCAAGCGCCTCTACGAAGCGGCCATAGAGGCCTTCCTGCAACAGGGCGTGCACGTGGAAACCGGGGTCTACGGGGCCCACATGCGGGTGCACCTGGTGAACGATGGCCCCGTGACCCTCATCCTGGACTCGGAGGCAAAAGCGGAGAGGTTCAGGAGCCGCTGATGGGTTGGGGAGTCCCGAAGAGGTACCCCTGGGCGAACCGGTACCCAAGGCGCAACAACCAGGCCCGCTGCGCCTGGGTTTCCACCCCTTCCGCCACCAGCTCCAACCCCAGCTCCCGGGCCAGGCTCAAGGAAGCCCGGAGGACCGCATGGGATTTGGGATTCTCCCCAAGCCCGGCGGTGAAGCTCCGGTCCATCTTGACCATGCGGAAGGGGTATTGGATCAAGGTGTTGAGGGAGGCGTAGCCTTGGCCGAAGTCATCCAGGACCAGCCCGAACCCCATTTCCACCAGCTCCTTTAGCACCTCCTCCACCCCCTGGGCCAGGGCGTACTCGGTGATCTCAAACCGCACCCCCTTGCCCCGCAGGCGGGAGGCCGCCTCCAGGAACCGGGGGTCGCTCAGGGTCTGTGGCGAAAGGTTCACGTGCCAGACGCTACTCTCGGGCAGGTTCTCCACCAGGCGGAGCACGTAAAGGTCCAGCTCCCGGATCAACCCGGTTTCCTCCGCCAGGGGGATGAAGACCCCCGCAGGCCAGAAGCCCCCCTCCCTGGGCCAGCGCACCAGCACCTCCGTGGCCACGGCCTCGAGGGTGGAAAGATCCACGATGGGCTGGCCGAACAGGACCAACCGGCCTTCCCGCAAGGCTTCCTCCAGGGCGGCCAGGACCTCCACCCGCTCCATGTAGGCGGCCTCCAGCTCGCGGTTGAAGTAAGCGATCCCCCGGCCCTTCTTGGCCTCCCGCAGGGCGAGGTCCGCCCGCCTGAGGAGTTCGCCCAGGTTCCGCCCGTCCGTGGGGTAGGCCACCACCCCCACGGAAACCGCCAGCCTGGCCTTTTCCAAGGGGATTGGGGCGCTGGCCTGCAAAGCCCTTGTCAAGCCCTGATAAAACCCCAGGACCTTTCCCGGTTCAAGGGGAAGCACGAAGAGGAACTCGTCATCCCCCAAGCGGTAAAGCTCCCCGCCCTTGGGAAGGAGTTCCTCCCAGGCCCGGGCCGCTGCCGCCAGGAGCATATCCCCCACCTTCCGGCCATGCGCCTGGTTGATTTCCCCGAAGTTGTCCAGGTCTGCCAGCAGCAGCACAAGGGGTTCATCTCCTTCCCGCCAGGCTTCCTCCAAAAATGCGCGGTTGGGCAGGCCGGTAAGGGGATCGTGGTAGCGGAGGTACCGGGCCTGCACCTGGGCCCGCTCCCAGGAGAAAACCATCTCCAGCCAACGGGCCAGGAAACGGAAGGGATCCAGGGCCTCGTCAGGGAACGGAGCCTGGAAGGCATCCAGGTACAGGGCCCCGATCGCCTCCCCCTCTACCTCGAGGCGGGCGTAAAGGGTTTCCTTAAGCTCCCCAAAACGCCCCCTTTGCCTAAGGATCTCCCCCTTTTCCGGGGGCAGGTGCCGGAGGAACTCCCCAAGCACCGCCCCCGACACCCGGCCCTGCGGAGCCTGGGCCTGTAGGGCGTAAACCTCCTCGGGAGCAAGGCGCACCTCCCTTAGCCCGGGGTCATGCCCCGTAAGGGCCACGAAGGAGAAGCTTCCGTCCTGGTTTCGTAAAAGAAGGCTTCCCGCCTCCGCCCCCGGAATGGCTTCCAGGACCTTGTCCAGAAAGTGCTGGAAGAAGGAGCGGCCCATCCCCTCCTGCAAAAAGCGCTCCAGCATCTGGATGAGCACCTGCTGGATGCGGTAAAGGCTCCACTCCCAGGTGATGTCCCGCCCCGTGGAGGCATAGGCCACCATCTGGCCCCGGAGGTCCCGTATGGGGGTTAGGATCTTATCCTCCACCACCAGCCGGCCGTCTTTCCGGCGGTTATAGAAGAGGCTTCGGAATACCTGGCCCCGCCGCAAGGTATCCCAGAGGTGCCGGTAGAAGACCTCCGGGTGCTTTCCTGATTTGAAGATGCGGGGGGTCTGCCCCAAGACCTCATCCAGGGTATAACCCGTGTGGGCCAGCAAGGCGGGGTTGGTGTAGGTGATGCGCCCTTCCAGATCCGTGACGAAGATGGCCTCCGGCACCTGCTCCACCACCTGGGAAAGGAGGTGGGCCTGGGCCTGGGCACGGAAGCGCTCCAGGGCCTTCCCCGCCATATGAGCCAGGTCCTGGAGGAGGGCCACCTCCTCCGGGTCAAAGGCATCCGGCTCGGGAGCGTACACGTTAAGGGCACCAAAAATCCTCTTCCCTATCCACAAAGGGAAAGCGGCGCTGGAGGCGAAGCCAAAGCGCTGGGCCCGAAGGCGCCAGGGTTCGTAGCTTGGGTCCTCACCCACATTCCTCAGCACCTGGGGCTCGCCCAGACGGATGGCCCTTCCCGTGGGACCCTGCCCCTCGGGGGTTTCGTCGTGGCGCACCACCACTTCCTCCAGGTACCCCACTGCCCCCGCCCCCTCCAGAGGGCGCACCCGACCGTCGGGCAGGGCCTCCCCCACCCAGGCCAGGGCGTAGCCTTCCTCCACCAGCAAACCGCACAGGCGCTGGAAATACTCGGCCTCGTCCTGGGCCTCGAGGGCCACCTGGCTGGCCCGGTGCAAAACCCTGGCCGCCCTCTCCGCCCGCTCCCTGAGCACCGCCAGGGCCAGAAGGCCCGCGGCCATCTCCAACGTGGCCCTGGCGGTGGGGGATAGTCTTGCCCCTGGCTCCAGGTACAGGTTCAAAACCCCGAGAACCCGCTCCCCCAGCTTGAGGGGAAGGATGGCATGGCCGTGGGGAGGCATCCCCGGGTAGGTAATCTCGTGGGTCTCATCCACCTCAGACGTCCAAAGGGGCTCCCCCGTGAGCCCCACCCGCCCGCACAGGCACCGGCCCAAGGGCAAGAGGGCACAGGAGGTCTTCAGGGGTTCATCCAGACGGTACTCGGCCACCAGGCGGAGGCTTTCCCCCTGCTTGAGGAAGATGGCCCCCCTGGCCTGCAAGGCAAGCCAAGGAACTTCCAAGAGGGCCTGGAGGAACTCCTGCAACCTCGCCTGTAAGGGAGCTTCCCTTAGGAGGATCCGGGAGAGCTGAAGGGTTACCTGGGTTCGCCTGGGCATGACTTATCACGCATTGTACCCCTCGCCTCTTAAAGGAGACAAAATTCTCCCTACCCAACTTCCTCATGGTCCTCATCCGCCAAGGAGGTACCATGAATCACTCCCAAAAACAGGGAGGAGTGAGCATGCGCAAAGTAGAACCCAAAGACTGGATCCCCCTCATCAAACCCTACGCCAAGCCCAACACCCTAAGAAGCCTGCGCCAGGTGGCGGACACCCTTCTCCCCCTTCTCCTTCTCTTTTACCTGGCCCACAAGGCCCTTTCCGTTTCCCTGGCCCTGACCCTCCTTCTGGACTTCGCAGCCGCCTTGTTCTTGGTCCGCCTGTTCATCCTGCAGCACGACGCCGGACACGGCTCCTTCTTCCCCAGGAAGTGGGCCAACGATCTTCTAGGCTTCTTCACCGGGGTTCTCACCCTGGTTCCCTACCACCACTGGCAGCTATCCCACGCCCGGCACCACGCCACCAGCGGCAACCTGGACAAGCGGGGGGTGGGGGACATCTACACCATGACCCTGGAGGAGTACCTGAAGGCCAGCCCCTGGGAGAGGCTCAAGTACCGCCTTTACCGGAACCCCTGGATCATGTTCTTCCTGGGGCCCATCTACGTCTTCATGCTCTCCTACCGGCTTCCTCTGGGCTACGGCTCGGACAAGCCTTCTGTGCGCAACTCCGTGGCCTTAACCAACCTCTTCCTGGCCCTCTTGCTGGCGGGAATCGTGGTCTTTTTCGGGGTTAAGACCCTCCTCTTCGTCTACCTGCCCATCCAGTACCTGGCCGGCATGATCGGCATCTTCCTCTTCTACGTGCAGCACCAGTTTGAGGATGTCTACTGGGAGCACGACCCCCGCTGGGAGTTCCTGAAGGCGGCCATGGAGGGAAGCACCTACCTGAAGCTCCCCAGGGTGCTCCAGTGGCTCACCGGGAACATCGGCTTCCACCACATCCACCACCTGGCCCCCAAGATCCCCAACTACCTCCTGCCCAAGGTGCAGGAGGAGGTGGACCTGGTGAAGGTGGCCCCCACGGTTACCCTCAAGGATGCCTTCAAGATCGCCTTCGCCGACATGCACCTCTACGATGAGGAAAGCCGGAAGCTGGTGGGCTTTAAGGAGGCCCACCAGCGCCTGCGGGAAACCCAAGGCAAGAAGGCCTACTAAGCGCCCCCTTGGGTTTAAAGGAGCCCTGCAGGGCTCCTTTTTTGTTACTCAAGACCCAAATGCTCCCGAATCCGAATGTCCAAAGCCTCTAGAAGGTCCCCAGGAAGCGTCCCCAGGTGCGCCCTAACCCTTCTGCGGTGAACATGGCGGATGAGCTGGACCTGGGCTTTGCTGTCCCGGTCCAAACCGGTGCGGTCTGCAGGAAGGTATAGCTCAAAGGGATAAATCCGGGAAATGTTGGAAGTTAAGGGCACCACCACCACAACCGGGGAGTAAGCGTTGGCCACATCGTTGGTCACCAGGATGGCGGGCCTCACCTTGGCGGCCTCCCCGGGGCTTCCCGGGTCAAAGTCTACTAGGAGGATGTCGCCCCTTCTCAGCTCCACGAGGTCTCTGCCACGGTTTCCTCCAAGCCGGAGTCCAGGAGGGGATCCTGGAGAAAATCAGCATCCTTGGCTAGGGCGCGGTACCCCTGGGCAAGCTCCACCTCTCTCAAACGCTTCAGGGCCAAGGCGAACACCTCGCTTCTGGTAAGGCCCAGGCGGGTGCGCATCTCCTCCACGTACTGCGCCAGAACAGGATCCAGGCTTATGGTGTAGCGCACATGGGCTTTCACACGTAACATCATACTCCATGTGCGCTTAGTGCTTAAAGTGCCGCACCCCGGTGAACACCATGGCCATGCCCAGCTCGTCTGCCGCCCGGATGGAATCCTCGTCCCGTACGCTTCCCCCGGGCTGGATGATGGCGCTGATGCCGAACTCCCCCGCCAGGCGCACCACGTCATCGAAGGGGAAGAAGGCATCCGAGGCCAATACCGCCCCCCTGGCCTTCTCCTTGGCGGTCTTCAGGGCATGCTTGGCGGAGGCGTAGCGGTTGGTCTGCCCCACCCCAATGCCCAGGGTCTGGCCCCCCTTGGCCACCACGATGGCGTTGGACCGCACGTGCTTCACCACCTTCCAGGCGAAAAGGAGGTCCTGCCACTCCTCCTGGGTGGGGGCCTTTTGCGTGACCACCTTGGGCTCCATGGGATCCAGGGTATCCGCATCCTGGAGAAGCACCCCACCCCTAAGGCGCCTCAAGTCCAGGTAGGCTCCCTGGGCGGGGAAGGGCACCTCGAGGAGCCGGAGGTTCTTCTTGCGGGAAAAGACCGCCAGGGCCTCCGGGGTGAAGCCCGGGGCCAGGACCACCTCCAAAAAGACCTCCCTCATGGCCTCCGCCGTGGGTCCGTCCACCTCCCGGTTAAAGGCCACGATGCCCCCGAAGATGGAAACCGGATCCGCCTCGTAGGCCTTCCGGTACGCCTCCAAAGGACCTTCCCCCAAGGCCACCCCGCAGGGGTTCTGGTGCTTGATGGCCACGCAGGCAGGGCCCTCAAACTCCGAAACCAGGTTCCAGGCGGCCTCGGCGTCCAGGTAGTTGTTGAAGCTCATGGCCTTGCCCTGGAGGACCCGGGCCTCCAAAAGGGGCCCCTTTTCCCCATAAACCCGGTAAAGGGCCGCTTCCTGGTGCGGGTTTTCCCCGTAGCGCAAGGGGCTTTCCCGCCTGAGGACCAAAAACTTCTCAGGGGGGAACTTCTCCCCGGCAAGCCACTCGGCGATGGCGGCGTCGTAACTGGCAGTGTGGGCGAAGGCCTTGCGGGCAAGCTCCCTGCGGAACTCGAGGGAAGGGCCTTCCTCGAGGGCCTGAAGCACCCGAGGGTAGTCCTCAGGGTCGCACACGGGCAGGACCGCCATGTGGTTCTTGGCCGCCGCCCGTAGCATGGCGGGGCCCCCGATGTCGATCTGCTCCAGGGCCTCGGCGAAATCCGCCCCCCTGGCCACCGTCTCCCGGAAGGGGTAGAGGTTCACCGCCAGGACCCCGATCCGCTCAAAGCCCAGGGCCTTGAGCTCCTCCTCCTGGTCGGGCCGGGCGAGAAGCCCCACATGCACCTTGGGGTGGAGGGTCTTGACCCGGCCCTCGAGGACCTCGGGAAAACCCGTGAAGTCCGAGATGTAGGTGACAGGAAGCCCCGCCTCCACCAAGGCCCTGTGGGTGCCCCCGGTGGCCAAGAGCCTATAACCCAGCCTTAAAAGCCCCTGGGCGAAGGGCACGAGCCCCCTCTTGTCGGAAACGGAAAGAAGCGCCCACATAAGGCGCATTCTACCGGCTACACTAAGGGGGATGAGCATCTACGAGGCCATCAAGGAAACCATCAAGGAGGCCATGAAGGCCCGGGACCAGAAGACCCTGGACTTCGCCCGGGTGGTGAAGGCGGAGCTGGACCGAAAAGGGGATGGCAAACCCCTGCCCGATGCCGAGGCGGTGAAGGTCCTCAAGGCCCTGCGCGAGATCGCCCTGGAGCAGGGCAACACCTTTGAGGTGGAGTTCCTGGACCGCTTCCTTCCCAAGGAGATGAGCGAGGAGGAGATCGAGGCCTGGATCCGGGAAAACCTAGACCTGTCCCAGTTCAAGACCCCCCTGGCCGCCATCGGGATGGTGACCAAGGCCCTGGGCCCCAGGGCCCCCGGGGAGAAGGTGCGCCGGGTGATAGAGCGCTTGGCGAGATGAGCCCCTGGAAGCGCCTCGAGCTGGAAGAAATCCTCTCCGAGCCCGTAAGGCTGGTGCGGGAAAGGTTGCGCACCCACACCGGCAAGGAGCTCACCTACATCTACCGCCCGGGGCCGGTGGCGGCGAGCTTCGTCCTTCCCGTGACCGACAAGGCCACCGCCCTCCTCATCCGCCAGTACCGCCACCCCACGGGCAAGTTCCTCCTGGAGATCCCCGCGGGCAAGGTGGATCCCGGGGAAACCCCCTTGGAGGCCGCGCAAAGGGAGCTTCTGGAGGAGGTGGGGGCCGAGGCCAAGCGGTTCTTCCCCCTTCCCCCCTTCCACCCCCAGCCCTCCTTCACCGCGGTGGTCTTCCACCCCTTCCTGGCCCTTCAGGCGGAGGTGGTGGCCAAGCCGGCCCTCGAGGACGGGGAGCTTCTGGAAACCGTGGAACTCCCCCTTCCCGAGGTCTACCGCCTCCTGGAGACCGGGGAGATCCAGGATGCCTCCACCGCCCTCACCCTCTTCTACGCCCGCCCCCACCTGGAAGCCGAAGGCCTCCTGTAATACCCCCCACCCTGCCCTCGCCCGGACGATCCCCTTGGACCCCTATGGGGCACGATGTAGCGGGAAGGGGTATAAAAAGCCGTATCTGGGTGCATAAAACGCGCCTGGGAAAGGGGCCAGGGGCTTGGTAGACTGGCCCCGTATGAAACCCAGCATCCACACTCCGCTTCCCGGTCCCAAGGCCAAGGCCCTCCTGGAAAGGGGTCAGGAGGTCCTCTCCCCTTCCTACATCCGCCCCTACCCCTTTGTCCCCGCCCGGGGGCAGGGCGTGTTCCTGGAGGACGTGGACGGGAACATCTTCCTGGACTTCATGGCGGGGATAGCGGTCAACACCACCGGCTACGCCCACCCCAGGGTGCTGGAAGCCGTGCGGGCCCAGGCGGAGCGCTTCGCCCACGTGTGCTTTTCCGACTTCACCCACGAGCCCACCCTTTCCCTGGCGGAAAGGCTGGTGGGGAGGCTCGGCGGAGGCTATCGGGTCTTCTTCGGCAACTCCGGCACCGAGGGGATCGAGGCCGCCATCAAGCTGGTGCGCCACCACACGGGAAGGCCCTACCTCCTGGCCTTTACCGGGGCCTTCCACGGCAGGAGCCTGGGCGCCCTCTCCCTCACCGCCAGCAAAAGCGCCTACCGCAAGGGCTTCTCCCCTCTCCTTCCCGGGGTGGTGCACGTCCCCTTCCCCAATCCCTTCCGCCCCCCCCTGGGGGCAAGGCCGGAAGAGGTGGGGAAAGCGGTGCTGGAACACCTGGAGCACCTTTTCCGCACCGTGGTGCCCCCGGAGGAGGTGGCCGCCTTCTTCCTGGAGCCCATCCAGGGCGAAGGGGGATATTTGGTGCCTCCGCCGGGATTCATCCCCGAGCTCAAGGCTCTTCTGGAACGCTACGGCATCCTCCTGGTGGCGGATGAGGTGCAGTCGGGCGCTGGCCGCACCGGGCTCTTCTTCGCCCTCGAGCACGAGGGGGTCAAGGCGGACGTCTACGTCCTGGCCAAGGGCCTGGCCTCCGGCTACCCTCTGAGCGCCCTTCTTTTCCGGGAGGAACTCGCAAGCTGGCGTCCCGGGGCCCACGGCACCACCTTTGGCGGCCAGGCGGTGGCCGCCGCCGCCGCCCACGCCACCTTGGACCTCCTGGAGGCGGGTCTCATGGAAAACGCCAGGCGGGTAGGAGCCTACCTCCTCAGGGAGCTCAAGGCCATGCAGGGCCGCTTCCCCTTCCTGGGGGATGTGCGGGGGAGGGGGCTCATGATCGGCCTGGACTTCGGCACCCCAACGGAGGAGCGGCCCGACCTCAGGGACAAGGCGGTGGAGCTGGCCTTCAAGAAGGGGCTTCTCCTCCTCCCCGCCGGGCCTTCTGCCCTCCGCATCGCCCCGCCCCTCATCCTCACGGAACGGGAGGCGGCCCTGGGTCTGGAGATCCTCGAGGAGGTCTTCCAGGCGCTCTAGCGCCCTCCTGCCCCAGGGCAAGGGGTTCAGAAAACCCTTCTCCGGGGCCATGCTGGAAGGGCTACAGGGCGCAATACCCGGCGAAGCGGTTCGCTTAAAAGCCAGGGGGGATGAAAACTGGGCCAGGGAGAACCTCCCTGGCCCCAACCCTTCGGGTTCTATTTGGGTTCTCCGGGCCAGTCCCCCACCACCCCCGGTGCCGCCCACTCCATGGTGAGGAGCTCCTGGAGGGTGGCCTTTTTCCCCGCCGGGATCCGCAACACCCCCTTCCGGTCCTGGATGGGACCCGTGAAGGGGTCAAAGGTGGGCTTGGGGCTCTGCATATCCTTCAGAAGGGCCATGATGCGGTCGTAGACGCTCACCTTCTTCCCGCCCACCGACATCTCCGCCTTCTGCAACAGGGGCACGTGCTTGGGGTTTATGGGCACCCCGTAATCCGCCCCCATCTCCACCGCCTTGTGCTGCAGGAGCCAGAAGTAATCCACATTCTCCAGGTTCTTGGCGGTGTAGACCCCCTCCTTCACCTTCTTGAGGAAGTCAATGTAGATCACCTCCCAGTGGACGATCTGGCCGGAGACCACGTGGTCGGGAGCGAACTTCAGCATGGGGGTGTAGTGGCCGAAGGAGTAGGCCCCCTTCTTGGCCGCCGTCTGGATCACCGTGGGGGTGTCCTCGGTGAAGGCGAAGACGTCCGCCCCTTGGGCCAGAAGGGCCTCCGTGGCCTCCCGGGCCTTGGCCGGGTCGTACCAGGCGTTGATCCAGCGCACCAGCACCTGGGCCTTGGGGTTCACCGCCCTGACCCCCAGGGTGAAGGCGTTGATGTGGCGCTTCACCTCAGGGATGGGGAAGGCGGCCACGTACCCCACCTTGCCCGTCTTGGAAAGGGCCCCGGCAGCCAGGCCGTTCAGGTAGTAGACCTGGTAGAAGTCCGCCATGTAGGTGGCCACGTTGGGAGCCCGCTTGATCCCGGTGGCGTGGGCAAAGATGACGTTCGGGTACTTCTTCGCCCCCTCGAGGACCGCCTCCATGTACCCGAAGCTGGTGGCGAAGATCACCTGGCACCCCTCCTTCACAAACCGGTCGATGACCGGAAGGGCCTGGGCCTCGGGCACGCTTTCCACATACCGGGTTTCCAGCCAGGGAAGGGCGGCCTCCGCCTTCTTCCGCCCTTGATCGTGGGCGTAGGTCCAGCCCGCATCCCCGATGGGCCCCACGTAGATAAAGCAGGCCTTGAGCTTATCCCCTTGGGCCCACGCCAACCCCAACGCCAACAACAACAGACCCAGAATCCTCCTCATCCTTCACCTCCCCCGGTCAAAGGGCTGGCCCAGGGCCTTGGGGGCCCGGGCGCGGCCCGAAAGGGCCAGGACCAGGATAACCAAAAGGTAGGGCATGGCGGCAAAGGCCTCCGACGGTATAGGTACACTGCCCTGCAAACGGAACTGCAGGAAGAACAGGAGGCCAAAAAAGTAAGCCCCCAGCACAGCCCTTAAAGGCTGCCAGCCCGCCAGGATCACGAGGGCGATGGCCACCCAGCCCAGCCCCGAGGTCATGCCGTCCGTCCAGGAGGGGCGGTAGGCAAGGGAAAGGTAGGCCCCAGCCAGGCCGATCATCCCGCCCCCCAGGGCCAAGGCCAGGTACCGCACCCCGTCCACGCTCACCCCGAAGAGATCCGCCGCCTTGGGGTTTTCCCCCACGCTCCTCAGGTAGAGGCCATAGCGGGTGCGGGAAAGGAGGAGGTGGAGGCCCAGGGCCAGGATCAAAGCCAGCCCGGCCAACACCCCTTCCGGCAGGGGGTCGGGCAAGGGGGTTCCCTCGTACCGCTTCCCCAACAGCCCCGAGGCGCCAAGGCCCAAGGCGGCCAGGGCAAGCCCCGCCACGAACTGGTTGGCCCGGAGAAACACGGCGAAGACGCCCAGGAAAAGGCCCAGCAAGGAACCCACCCCAACCCCGCAAAGAACCCCCCAAACCGGCCCGGCCTCGAGGGCCGTGGCAAAGGCAGCCAGGGCGGAAAGCGCCATCACGCCCTCCACCCCCAGGTTCACCACCCCTCCCCGCTCGGAAAGAAGGGCCCCCAGGGAGGCCAAGAGTATGGGCGTCCCGAAAAGTACCGCGCGCACCAGAGCCTCTTCCATCAGCGCCTCCAGACCAAGCGACGTTGGCTCAAGGCCTCGGCCCCGATGAGGCTGAGGAGCAAAAGCCCCGCCACCACGTCCACCACCCGAAAGGGCATGGAAAGGGCGAGCTTTAAGGCATCCCCCCCGGCCAGGATGAGGCCGAGAAGGGGGGCGGTAAAGAGCGCCCAAAGGGGCCTTCCCCGGGCCAGCCAGGCCACCAGGATGGCGGTGAAGCCGTACCCCAGGGAGATCTGGGCGGGCTCCAAAAGCCTCAGGTGGATGCCCGCCACCTCCCCCACCCCCGCCAGGCCCGCAAGGAAACCGGAAAGAAGCGCCGCCAAGAGGATCAGCCTGCCCCCCTTAAGGCCCAGGTACCGGGCAGCCTCCGGGTTTTCCCCCAGGATGCGCCATTCAAAGCCCAAGGGGGTGCGGAAGAGCAGGAGCTGAAGCCCCAAGGCCGCCGCAATCCCAAGAAGCAGGGTGGGCCAGTGCACCAGGGTATCCCCCAGGCGGGGAAGCTGGGCCTCCGGGGGAAACCGGTCCGTGTAGAGGAAGCCGAAGACCATCTGCCCCTTCCAGGGTCCCGCCACCAGGTAGACCACCAGGTAGTAGACCAGGTAGTTCTGCATGAGGGTGGTTAGGATCTCGTTGGCCCCAAAGCGCACCCGAAGCCAGGCGGCAAGCCCACTCCAAACCGCCCCCAGACCACCCCCCAAAAGGAACATGAGGGGCAGGGTCCAGGGTCCGGGAGGCAGGAAAAGGGCCACGTAGGCTCCTCCCACCGCCCCCATGAGAAGCTGCCCCTCCGCCCCGATGTTGAAAAACCCTACCCTAAAGGCCAGGGCCAAGCCTGCCCCGATAAGGAGGAGGGGGATGGTGCGCCGCCCTACCTCGGCCAGGCCCAAGGAATCCCCCAGGGGGGAGAGAAGAAGCCCGTAGGCCTTTAGCGGGGATACCCCATAGAGGAGGAAAAGAAGGCCTAAAAGCAACAAGGCCAGGGCCACGAACAGGCTATAGGCCAAGAACACCTTCCAGGGGCTTGGGCTAGGATCCAGCTCCCACCTCATACCCGCCCCTCCGTCATCATCCGCCCCAGCCGCTCCCGGTCTGCCTCCTCCCGGGGAACGGGCCCCACAAAGCGCCCGTGGTACAGGGCCGCCACCCTATGGGAGAGGGCCAGGATCTCGTCCAGGTCCTCGCTGACCAAAAGCACGGCCGCACCGCTTTGCACAAGCTCCAGGATACGCCCGTGAACCTCCTCGGTGGCCCCCACATCCAGCCCGTAGGTGGGGTGCATGGCCAAGAGAAGGCGAGGCCCCCCCTGGAGCTCCCGGGCCAGGATCACCTTCTGCACGTTTCCTCCCGAGAGGAACCGCACCGGGGTGCGGGGGGAGGGGGTGCGGATGCCGTAGCGCTGGATCAAGCCCTCCGCCTCCATTTCCATGGCCCGGTAATCCAGCAAGCCCCTGCGAACAAAGCGAGGGTAGGTTCTAAGGGCCAGGTTTTCGGCCACACTCATGCCCCCCACCACCCCCATGCTCCGCTCCTCGGGAATATGGGCCACCCCTTGGCGGAAGAGGCCCATGGGGTCCCGGGGCCAGGGCTTGCCAAGGAACCGCACCCGGCCCTGGTGGGGCCTGAGACCCGCCAGGGCCTGCACGAGCTCCGCCTGCCCGCTTCCCGCCACCCCCGCAATCCCCAGCACCTCCCCTGCCCGCAAGGCGAAGGAAACCCCCTGGACGGGGAAACCGTGCCGGGGCACCAGAAGGTCCTCCACCTCGAGGACCACTTCCTCCCGGGGCGGGGGCACCTTGGGGGGCGGGGCCAGGCTCCGGCCCACCATGAGGCGCACCAGGAGGTCCTTGTCCGCCTCCTGGCGCCAAACCTCCCCCACCTTCTCCCCGGCCCTAAGCACGGCAATCCGGTCGGCGATAGCCAGGACTTCCTCCAGCTTGTGGCTGATGAAGATCACCGCCAGGCCCAAGGCCTTGAGGCGCCGGATCTCCTGAAAGAGCCCCTCCACCTCCTTGGGGGTAAGGACGCTGGTGGGCTCGTCCAGGACGAGCACCCGGGGGCGGTTAAGGAGGGCGCGAAGGAGCTCCACTCTTTGCTTCTCCCCTGCGGAAAGGCGGGCCACGGGCGCCTCGAGGTCCACGCCCAAAGGATGCCCTTCTAAAAGCGCCGCAAGCCGCCTCACCAGAGCCCGGCGGGAGAAAGCCAGGGGCAGGTCCAGGCCCAGAGCCAGGTTCTCGGCCACGGTGTGGGCCTCAATGAGCTCCGGATGCTGGGGCACCAAGGCGATGCCCAGCCGCTGGGCGGCCTTGGGGGACGGGATACGTACCTCTTTGCCCTCCAGGAGGATCCGCCCCTCATCCGGGGCATAAAGGCCGTAGAGGATGCTCACCAAGGTGGTCTTCCCCGCCCCGTTTTCCCCCAGAAGGGCCAGGACCTCCCCCCGGGCCACCTCGAGGGTGATCCGGCGGTTGGCCACCACGGAACCAAAGCGCTTGGTGATGTTCTCCAGTTTCAGCATGGACCGGGCCACAAGGGCCGGCCTTGAGGATACCACGCCCCAAAGAGCCGAGGCCTCCCGAGGTCGAGCAGATTGGAGTTAATTGGTCCTGAAGGCTGGGAATCCATAGCCGTCCAACAAAAGGATGAAGGCGGAACCCCCATCCGCTGGCTACAAGCCCGTGCCCGCCATCCAGGGGATCCCGATGTGTTCTGGGAACTCTGCCCATACCCTTGCCGCTATATGGGGACCCAAGACAGGCCCAGCGCCGGTTGGCAAAATCTTCTCATGGTGCTATTCTGAGTAAAGAAGCCGGTTCCCAGACAACTTCTTGCCCATGGTTCCGTTCCGCAACCTTGTAAACAGGAGGTCCCGGGTGAAGACGCCGGTTCAAGTTTTTTTGACCACCGCGCATGCGATGGCATTGGTGGTTATTTTGTTCCTTGAGCTCCCCGCGCCCGCTTACGGCTTCTCCATGGGCTACCACTATGACCTTATTCGTGAGGCAATGCGACAGGAGGGATTCGGGAAAGACGCTTTCAGCATAGCGCTGGCGGCAAACTCCTATACCGACCTCTTCCAAGAGCAGGCTGTGGAATGGGTCATCGACGATGATTTTGCCAGGGCGTCAAAGCAGCTAGTGGACTTCCTCCACTTCGACGGGCTACCTGAAGGGCAGTGGATTGACCGCTATTGGCGACAGCTAATCCACAATACTCATGCGGCGCTCACCGAAAAGGTTCGCGCCCAGGACAGACTGGGTGCGCTGATGGTCATGGGTGTCACGCTCCACGTTGTGCAGGATTTCTATGCTCATTCGAACTGGGTAGAGCTTGATCTCCCTCGGCGCTCCGGTATCAAAGACGCCACCTATTTTGACCTCTCGCCAAAGCAACTAGAACCACTTCTCAGCGGAAGCGTCGTTTGGGGACAGAATGGTCTGTTCACCCACTGGGAGGGAGGGCTTAGCCACGATGCTCTGCACAAGGATCACGCAGGCAAGCCCTATTTTGATCAGGCGTACCGTTGCGCCTATAAAGCGTCCCTGCAGTGGCTACGTCTTATGCGGAAATGGATAGTGGATGATATGAGGAAACCCGATTTCTGGAATAGCCTGCAGGGCTTTCAGTTCACGGGGAATCGAGGACACCTCTACACCCTGACCAACTTTGACGAGGGCACAATACGATGGCTAAGCACCTACGGCGGTGCATGGAAAACCCCGCGACAGTGGGGCGAAAGCGATATATTTGCGGATGATATGCCCAATGTACCGGGTATTGGCATCACGCAGCAGTCCTCAGGCTATCCCTTTCTCGGTAGAGAATGGTTTTCAAACGCTTCTCTAATCGCCCGGGACCTGTTCGAGGTGCGGCTGAAACTCAACGGCACGTATACCCTGATCAAGTTGCTGCGCGTGGAAAATTTAAACGTGGTACACGGTTATGTAGATTCCCTGCTCCCTGTGGATAATGCTGTCATCTCCAATGCCATCTCCTTCCTGGCAAAGTCAACCCAGAGCGACTATTACCGTGTGAAATGGCTGAGAGTGCGCATTCCTGAAGCGATGGATTTAGATACGGGTGCGGGTTGGGACAACGTAAATAACGAGGAGGTGGGGGGAACCAGCGACTATTGGGTGATGTTCATAATAAATGGCGAAACCGAACATCCCTACACGGAAGCAGAGTATGTGGATAGCAGCCACTCCTATCCGGTCTGGGGAGTGATCAAACCCCTCTGGGGTACCCAACCGGTACGCGTGCAAATCCACATGTTCGAAAGCGACCCCACAAACCATAAGGACGAGGAAATGGATATCGCTCCCGGTGACCCCAAGGCGTTTTTGTTGGAGTTCGACCCAGAAACGGGAAGTTACGGATCGCAACTCGGATATCAGATATGGCGGACTCCAGGCGGGGGCTACTTTATTAAAAGCGACGGCACAGGAGACATGCGGGCCCGAATATACGTCAGCGTCTGGATGATGGAAGATTTCCCCCAGCCGCCCTCGTATCCGGTTTTTTATGCCGACAGAAACTATGACGGCCTATTCTTGCCCGTTCTGAACGATCGCGCAAGGCTCGAAGTAAATGGCTTTAACGATAGAGTTTCCTCCCTGTGGATACCACCTTGGGGTTGGTCCCTAGACCTTTACGAACACTCAAATTATCAAGGCAGGGTACTCACCCTAACCCATCCTGAGGCTTATCTGAACAAGATGGGATGGGAGGACAGAATCAGCTCTGTACGTGCCCCCCGACGGCCACAGAATCTGCCCCCGTTTGCTGTCCTGTGGGATGGGAAAGACTTCACGGGAGCAGCGCTTCCACTTCTCCAGTCTTTGCCTAACCTGAGCACCTATGGTTTTTATGCGGAACTTGACGCTTTTAAGTTTAACGACAAAACCTCTTCCATTGAAGTTCCTATTGGATGGACTCTGGAGGTTTACGAACATCCCCATTTCGAGGGAAAATCCACGCAACTGACCGGTAGCGTTGCCGACCTCTCCAGGATAGGTTGGGATAACAGGATATCCTCCGTACGGGTTATCCCATCTGTTGAGCGAAGGGAGGGTTCTGAACGTGAAGCGATACTGGCTGCGTTAGGAGAAGCTTTGAAGCGATTCCCCGACGAGGACCCAGCTGGCTTAGGTTTCAGGTACGAGCGTGCGGACGTGCGTCTGCCCCAGGATATAGATGTCAGGTTAAAGCTGAGGCACCTCATAGAAAAAGACGGATGGGCGTGGGTGGAGGCCCAAGGGGAAAATTATGCCTTCGAGGTTATCGCCCTCTTGCACAAGGAGGGCGAGCAATGGAGGGTAAAGGGCGTCGTTAACCCCGCTTATGTGGCTTGTCCTGAGGAGTCCGTGGATGTGCTTGCTTTTCTGTACAGAAGCTTCCAGGAAAAATTACCCCAGGTTCCTACGGAGATATTTCCCGAGGTACACCCTGAGCGTGAGGCAATCCTGCATACACTTCAGGGCGCAGTGCCCATAGAGAAAGTGGTGTTTCTCGTGAAGGAGTTCTCCCTACATGCAGGCGAGGCTCGGCTGATTGCCTATCCCCGCACCCCAAATGGCTTGGGGCAGTTTGAACCGCTCATCGCAGTGCTAAGGAAGGACAACCAAGGCTGGGAAATCGTGGACGTTCGCACGGGAACCGTCGATCACGGTGAGTAGGTTGAGCTATCGATACCTCCTCCCTCCAAATTATGCTCCTTAGCCGTCCCTCTATAAGGCCTGCGGGAAGGATTTACCGGAGTCACCACCCTGGCGGAACTGGGGTTTGGCGGAAGTGGGGTGGGAGGTAAAAGCGCTCTGGGGCGGCCAGGCTTAGACCATGGAGCGAGTTTCGGTGCGGTTGCCGCACAAAAAGTCCCCGCCCCCCAAGGGGGCGGGTTTCCCCATCCTGGACCTGGCGGGCCCGGAGGGATTCGAACCCCCGACCTACCGCTTAGAAGGCGGCTGCTCTGTCCCCTGAGCTACGGGCCCATAAGCGAAGCCGGGGTGAAACTTCACCCCGGCCATCTGGAGCGGGAGACGGGACTCGAACCCGCGACCCTCGGCTTGGAAGGCCGATGCTCTACCAACTGAGCTACTCCCGCGTGGTCGGGGCGGCCCGATTTGAACGGGCGACCCCCTGCTCCCAAAGCAGGTGCGCTACCGGCCTGCGCTACGCCCCGGGGCCTAAGGCCACCCCAGAGGCCACGATAACACTTGACCTCAAGAGGGTCAAGGCGTGCTACAATGGCCCCATGCGCTTAGGTCCGGTGGAAATCCTCCTCATCCTTCTCGTCATCCTCCTCCTCTTCGGCGCCAAGAAGCTTCCCGAGCTGGCCCGGGGCATTGGCCAGTCGGCCAAGGAGTTCAAAAAGGGCCTCCAGGAGGGCGAGGAGAAGAAGGAAGAGCCTAAGGCCTGAGAACCCCTTCGGGTACCGGCATACCGCCTGGGGCGTAGAGGCGGTAGCCTGTTGGGCGCACGTAGGCCGCCAGGGCCAGGCCATAGCGGCGGGCCAGGCCCACCGCAGGGGCAGTTGCCCCCGTGCGGCTTGCCAGGAGCACCGCTCCCATGCCAATGGCCTTGCCCGCCATCTCCTGGCTCACCCTGCCGGTTACCGCCAAGAGCACGGGAGGCCGCATGTCCTCCAGGAGCATGTACCCTGCCAGGCGGTCCACGGCGTTGTGGCGGCCGATATCCTCGTTGAGGTAGAGAAGCCGTCCGGAAAGGTCAAAGAGGGCCGCTCCATGTATGCCTCGGGTCCGGGCGTAGCGCACCGCATGCTGGCGCAGCTGGGCCATGAGCTCCAGGGGCAGTTCGGGATCCAGGGGTACCTTCGGCAAGGGGGAAAGCCTGGGTTCACCATAGCGTAGCCCCGCAGCGCAACCGCTATCCCGCACCCCCACCCCCTTCTCGGGATCCCCGGGCAGGTCCACGGCCACCACCCCTTCGCCCACTAACCACCGCACCCCCTCGAGGCCCGAAAGCACCCCGCTCAGGAAGAGATGGCCTAGGGCCAGGTAGACCTCATCCCCAGGGGTATAGCTGAAGGAAGCCCAGGGCTTGCCGTTCACCAAGAGGAGGAATCGCTCCTCCTCCGGCAAGGGATAGGCCTCCTCCTGAAAGCGGCCTCCTTCAAACCTCCACATCCTCCTCCTCCGCCAGGGCGTACCAAGCAGCCCGGGCCCTAAGGACAGGTAGATCCAGCTCCGCTTTCAGCCTCAGGTCCTGAACCACAAAGCGCTCCCCGCAGGAACGGCACACATAAACCCGGTAAGGGCCCTCCTCGTAGTACACCAGGTGGTCCGCCCGAGCCTCTCCGCAGTAAGGGCAGGCTAAGCGCAAGGCCCGGAAGCTCGTATCGCAAAAGGCGCAAACGTGAAAGCGACGCCCTTCCGCATCGAGGTATCCCACATCTGGAAAACCTCCACACGCAGGGCAACGCTCCGCCCAATCCTTCCCCGGGAGGCCACCATCCCCCTCTTCCGGCCAGGAGATTAGCCGCAAGGCTTGGTGAAGCCAAAAAGCATAAGCTGGATCCTCCGGAACCTCACCCCTTCGCAAGCGCTTCGCATCCTCCAAGAGCTTGTCTTGGGTAGGAAGCCGTACGCCGGAAAGTAGACCCGGAGCCACCTGCTCCACCGCCTGCTGCACATCCAACAGAGCTTCTTTTAAAGCTTCCGGCCAGGGTTCGCGACGCCTCGCAAGCTGGCTCAACCTACGGTGCACCGCCTCCAGGGTTTCCACGGGCTTACCTCCTTCAGGGTAAAGGGTACCCCCGCCCCTAAAGGGGCGGGGGCTTTAAGGTTACACTTGGCCTGCCATCACCACGAAGTAGCGGAGCAGGAAAGCCCCTACCAGGGTGAGAAGGGCCGCCAGGGCCACGTTCCTCCGCTCCAAGAAGAGGGGCAGACCCCACCCTACCACCACAAACCCCCAGAAGGCCCAAGCCAGAGGACCTACCAGGAGGGCCAAAACGCCAGGAGTCGCAGCCGGATACGTCCAGATGAGGTGCAAGGCCAAGACTGCCCCTTCCACGAGGGCGGAGGCAATGACCAAACGGCTCAGCTTTTCATGGGGATACCAAAGCTGCAAGAGCGCCCCTCCCGCCGTGGCCGCCGAGGCCAAGAAGAGCCAGGGAAGCAGGGGGGAGGCGTTCCAGAAGGGCTTGGCGGTTTGCATCAGGAGCACCGCGGTGTACCCCACCACCAAGGCCACCAGCACCGCCACTCCCTGCTGCACCCCCCTAGAGGTGGGCCTAAGGTAGACCCACAAAAGCCCAGCCCCAGCCAAGACCAAGAACCAACTGCCCAGCCACATGACCGAGGCCGGGTGAAAGCCGTTCAAGAGAAGGTTAAGAAACCGCAAAGGTTGGCCTAGGTCTATGACCAGCAAGCCAGCGCCCACCGCCACCCCTAGGAACGCCCACAGGGCGCTACGACGCACCAAGCCCTGGTCCTTGCCGTAGAAGAGGACGCTGAGCAAGTAAGCCCCCCCTGTGGTTCCCGCCAGGAAGAAGTAAAGGGCAATCCAAAAACCCCAGTGCTCCTCGCCCATAGGGTTAGGAAGGTTTACGGTGATCATTGACCGCCTCCTTTGAGGGCTTCGCGCCGCTCCACGATAAACTTAAGCCCCGCCCCCAGGGCCGCAGCGGCGATGCCAGCAGAGAGCCAGCCCGTGGCCGCCCGCTTCTCCGCCTCCCGGACCGCCTTAGGTAAGTCGTATTGGCTTGGGTGCTCGGTGAGCACATAGAGGACGTGGGTGCCTCCAAGCTCCGCTAGCCCGTAAACATTGGCCCTGGCATAACCCCGCTCCTTGAGCACCCGCACCCTTTCTTCCGCCATAGCCCGGATCTCCTGGTACGTCCCAAAGGTCAGAGCATCGGTGGGGCAGGCCTTGACGCAGGCCGGTTGGTCGCCATTGGAGATGCGGTCGTAGCACATGGTGCACTTGTGGACCACCCCTCGAGCCTCGTCAAAGTGGACCGCCTCATAGGGGCAGGCCTGGACGCAGGAGCGACAGCCGATGCAGGTCTTCTCGTCCACCGTGACCACCCCACCTTCCCGGTGGGCCATGGCCCCGGTGGGGCAGCTCGCCACGCAAGGGGCGTGGGTGCAGTGCATGCAAGACCCGCGGATGAAGTCAAAATAGGGGTCGCCATCCGGCCTCAAGCCCTCGTAGTAGCGCATGGAGATCCAGGTATGGGCCGTAAGCCTGGGGGGGTTGGCATAGCTTCCCCGGTTCTCCGTTTTTTCCGCCTCGAGGTCATTCCACTGCTTGCAGGCCACCTGGCAGGCCTTGCAGCCGATACAACGGCTGGCGTCAAACAAAATGGCATAGTCCTTCGGATTAGGCATCCCCCACCTCCTAGATCTTCTCGATCCTCACCAGGAAGGCTTTGGTCTCCTGGATAAAGGTGTTGGGGTCCAGGGCCTGGGGCGTGAGCTGGTTGGCGGAGTCGCCGGGGTTCCCGCCCTGGTAACCCCAGTGGATCACGATGCCCACCTGGTGCAGGGTCTTGTCCCCCACCTTCACCGGCTGGACCCTGGGGGTGACCAGGGCCACCGCCTTCATCTCGCCGCGGGCGCTTTTGATGCGCACCCACTCCCCGTTCTTGACCCCCAGGTTCTTGGCCAGCTCCACGTCCATCTCCACAAAGGGGTCAGGCTGGAGCTCCAAAAGCCAGGGGACATTGCGGCTCATCATCCCCGTGTGCCAGTGCTCGGTGAGGCGGTAGGTGGTGGCCACGATGGGGTACTCCTCGGGGGTGCCGTAGACGTCCAGGTCGCCCACCCAGACCTTGCACACCGGGTTCTTGTCCTGGCCGGAGATCAGGTTAGCCAGGGCGCTTTCCCAAGGCTCGTAGTGTTCGGGGAAGGGGCCGTCCTTAAGCTGGGCAGCGAAGAGCCTCCCCACCCCCTCGGGAAGCATGATGAAGGGAAGGGCTTTATCGGGCGGGGCTACGCCGTCGGGCACATCCCCCTCCCACTTCTCCTCCTTGGGATTCCAACGCACCAGCCACTTGGCAGGGTTTCTGGGCTGGCCCTTAAGGTCCGTGGAAGCCCGATTGTAGAGGATTCGCCGGTTGGCGGGCCAGGCGTAGGCCCAGTTCTGGAAGAGCCCCAGGCCCAGGGGATGGGTATCCCTGGGATCGCGCCGGGCCATCTTGTTCCCCTCCTCGGTGAAGGCTCCACAGTAAAGCCAGTTGCCGCAGGCGGTGGTGCCGTCGTCCCGGAGGTCGGCGAACTTGGCCATGAGCTTACCGGTGGTGAGGTCGTAGCCGTTGTACTCCTTGGCCACCTCCTCCGCCATATGCTCAGAGTGCTCCCACCAGGAGAGGTTCAGGATGGCTTCCTTGTTGGGCCCACCCTCCTCCGCATAGAGCTTCTTAAGGCGCTGTACCAGCTCGGTGAGGATCCAGAGTTCATCCTTGGCTTCACCCGGAGGATCCAGAGCCTTGTCGTACCACTGGGCCCAGCGGCCGGTATTGGTGATGCTCCCGGACTTCTCCGCCCACACCGCCGAGGGCAGAAGGAAGACCTCGGTCTGGATCTCCTTGGGATTAACCCCGGGCCGCTTCCAGTGGGCAGCGGTTTCGGTTTCCATGGGGTCCACCACCACCAGCCACCTCAAGCTGTCCAGAGCCTTGCGGGCCAGGTTGGCGTTGGCCGCCGAGTTGGCCGGGTTCTGACCAATGGCGATGAGCCCTTCGATCCGCCCGGCCAACATGGCATGGAAAATGGCGTAGTGGGAGTAATCGGCGCTCTTATCCGGAATCCCTCCCTTGTGAGGGGAAAGCTTGGGCAGGTAACCGTAGGCTTCCTTGGGATCCACCTCGGGCCACCAGGCCTTGAGCAGGCTGATGAAGTACTTGGGATAGTTCTGCCACCAGTTGGCGGAAGGCGCGTAGTTGGCCTTGGGTACCCTGGAAGCAATCCACTCCTCCAGGGTGGGCTTGTCCCCGGTGGGCAGGCCCAGGTATCCGGGGAGGTCGTGGTAAAGAAGGGCGAAGTCCGTGCTGCCCTGCACGTTGGAGTGGCCCCGGAGGGCATTCACTCCACCCCCGGGCAGGCCGATGTTGCCCAAAAGAAGCTGCACAATGGCGTAGGTGCGGATGTGCTGGGTACCATAGGTGTGCTGGGTGGCCCCCATGGCGTAGGTGATGGTCCCGGCCCGGTCCGGGCGGCCCGTGGAGGAGTAAAGGTCGTAAATGGCCAAGAGCTTCTCCACGGGGATCCCGGTGATCTTGGACACCACCTCAGGGGTGTAGCGCTCGTACTGCTTCCTCAAAAGCTGGAAGACGCAGTGGGGATCCTGCAGGGTGGGGTCGGTCCTGACCTGGCCGTTTTCATCCACCTGGTAAGCCCAGGTGCTGGTGTCGTAGGTGCGCTTCTCCGGATCGTACCCAGAGAAGAGCCCATCCAGTTCGGTGGCGGTTTTGAACTCGGGGTTCACCAGGAAGGAGGCGTTGGTGTAGTGCTTGACATAGAACTCGTCGTAGCGCTTGTTTTCCAGGATATAGCGTATCATGCCGCCCATGAAGGCGATGTCCGTGCCCGGGCGGATCTGGGCGAAGATATCGGCCTTGGAGGCCGTGCGGTTGAAACGGGGGTCCACCACGATGAGCTTGGCCCCCCACTCCTTGGCCTCTAGGATCCAGCGGAAGGTGAGAGGGTGCTGTTCTGCTGGGTTCCCACCCTGCACCAAGATCACATCGGCATTCTTGAAGTCAATGGGGTGGTTGGTCATGGCCCCACGGCCAAAGCTGGTTCCCAGAGCGGGAACCGTGGAGGAATGGCAGATGCGGGCCTGGTGCTCAATGTAGACGATGCCCAGGGCCCGGAAGAGCTTGCTCATGGCGTAGGCCTCCTCGTTGGAGCCCACGCTGGTGCCCAAAGTGGCGATGGACTCGGTACGCCGCACTACCTGGCCTTGGTCGTCCACCTCCACCCAGCCCCGGTCCCGGGTGTCCTTGATCAAGTGGGCGATCCGGTCCAGGGCCCATTCCCAGTCCTTCTCCTCCCAGCGCTCAGAGCCCGGGGCACGGTAGAGGACCTTGGTGACCCGGTATGGGCTTTGCACAAACCCCCGGGCCGCCTGGCCTTTGGAGCAAAGGGCCCCTTGGTTGATGGGGTGGTCGGGGTCGCCCTCGAGGTTTACTAACCTCCCCCCCTGCACCGCTGCGATCATCCCGCAACCCGTGGCGCAGTAGGGGCAGATAAGGGGTTTTTCCCCGATGGGCTTGCGCAACACAGGCCGGGCACCTTGGGCCATCCCCCGTTCGAGGAAAAGGGCCCCTCCCGTGACCGCGCCCGCCAAGCCGATAAACTTGCGGCGGGTGAGCATTTCTTCACCTCCTTCTCACCCCTTATACCCCCGCCCCGTTAGGCTGTCCAGGGGCAAAAGTCCTTAAGGGGCATCCCTGACGGGATGCCCTTTAAGTGATTTCATTCACTACCAGGTTGGCAATACCCCCTAAAGCCGCTTAAGCACCTCCTCCGCCTCCCTGTAGCCGGGCTTCAGCTTTAAAGCCTCCTGGCACTGGTACCGGGCACCCTCCTTGTCCCCCAGCTTCTCGTTAGCCAGGCAGAGCTGGTATCGGTACTCGGCCCGCTTGGGCTCGAGGCGCACCGCCACCGTAAGGCGGCTTTTGGCCTTCTGGGCATCCCCCAGGGCCAGGTAGATCTGACCCAGGTAGTAGTAGGCCACCGGGAAGCGTAAGGGAGCCAAGGCCACCGCATTCTCCAGGGCCACCCCTGCCTCCTTCTGGCGGCCCAGGACGAAATAGGCCTGGCCCAGGGTGTACCAGCCCTCGGCATCCAAGGGCTTGAGGCGGTGGCCTTCCTCCAAAACCCTCGCCGCCTCCTCCGCCCGGCCCTTCAGCAGGAGGGCCGAGGCATAGCGAACCCTTAGATTCCCATCCTGGGGTGAAAGCTGGACCGCTTTGCCGTACTGCTCCAGGGCCTCATCCAAGCGGCCTGCCGCCAGATAAAGCTCGGCCAAAGCCGCCCTCACCTCTGCGGAATCCTGCAGGCTAAGGGCCTTCTTAAAGGCCTCCTCCGCCTTGTCCACCTGGCCCAGGAAGGCGTAGACCAAACCCCTTTGGGCGTAAAGGGGAGCGTAACGGGGGTTCACCCGCTCGGCATCGCGGAGTACGGTCAGAGCCTGATCCAGATAGCCCTTCCCCTTCTCCCGATCCTCCGAGGCGCGAAAGAGGGCCACGTAGGCCTCGGAGAGGACCATGTACCCCCCGATGTACCGGGGGTTCCTGGCCACCAGCCCCTTGGCGTTCTCTAAGGCGGGGTTAAGGAGCCCCACTTTGAGCTGGGCCCGGGCCAGCCAGTAGAGGACATCCGGGTCCTGGGGTTTCTCCTTCAAGGCCCGCTCAAAGAGCTCCAAGGCCGCCTCGTACCGGCCCAGGGCGTAAAGCTGCACCCCAAGCCGGAAGGCATCCTGCTTCTCCACCTGGTTGGACGGGGGTGGGGGGGTCTGGGCTAGACTGGGTACAGCCAGTAAACCCAAAGCCAAAAGGATCCAGCGCATCTTTATCCTCCTACAGCACAAACCGCGTCAGGTCCGGGGAAGCGAAAACCGCCTCCAGCCTTTGCTCCACGTAGGCCCGGGTGATCTCCACCCGACCCAGGTCCGTCTGGAAGCTGACCTCCTCCAGCACCCGCTCCAAGACCGTGGCCAACCTCCTGGCCCCGATGTCCTCGAGCTCCTGATTGGCCCGGTAGGCCGCTTCAGCAATGGCCTTCAGGGCGTCCTCATGAAAGACGAGTTCCGTGCCGTCTGCCCTCAAAAGCTCCGTGTACTGGCGGATCAAGGAGTTCTCCGGCTCCTTCAGGATGCGGTAAAACTCCTCGGGGCCCAAGGGAGAAAGCTCCACCCGGATGGGGAACCGGCCCTGGAGCTCGGGGATCAGGTCCGAGGGTTTGGCCACATGGAAGGCTCCCGCGGCAATGAAGAGCACGTGCTCGGTGGACACCGGACCGATGCGGGTGGAAACCACCGTGCCCTCCACGATGGGCAGAAGGTCTCGCTGGACCCCCTCGCCGGACACATCCGGCCCCACCGTACCCTCCCGGCGGGCCACCTTGTCGATCTCGTCGATGAAGACGATTCCGTCCTCCTGGGCCCGCCTCCTGGCCTCCTCCTTCAACTCCTCCTTGTCGATGAGGCGCTCGGCGTGCTGGTTCTTGAGGACCTCCCGGGCTTCCTTCACCGTCATGCGCTTGCGCACCGGCCGCTTGGGAAGAAGGCCCTTGAGCATCTCCCCCATGCCGCCAAAGCCCTCACCCCCGAGGACGCCCATGAAGGGCAGGCTCATCTCCTCCTCCACCTGCACCTCCACCGAGAGGCTATCCAGCCGCCCCGCGCGCACCTCGGCCACGGAGGCGCGCAGGAGGGTGGCCAGCTCCTCCTCGGCCAAGGCCAGGGCTTTTTCCTCCACCTTCTTCTTCATTTCCTCCATCACCAGCTGGTAGCTGGCCTCCGCTAGGTCCCGCACGATGGCATCCACATCCCGGCCCACATAGCCTACCTCGGTGAACTTGGTGGCCTCCACCTTGACAAAAGGAGCCCCTGCCAGGCGGGCCAAGCGGCGGGCGATCTCCGTCTTGCCCACCCCCGTGGGCCCGATCATGAGGATGTTCTTGGGGGTCACCTCCCGGGCCACCTCGGGCGGAAGTTTCTTCCGGCGGTACCGGTTTCTTAAGGCCACGGCCACCGCCCGCTTGGCCGCCTCCTGTCCCACGATGTGCTTGGAAAGCTCCCGGACGATCTCCGCAGGCGTGAGGTTCATGCTTCCCCCAGGGTGAGGACCGTCACCTGGCCCGAGGTGTAAAGATCCACCTCAGCCGCAATCCTAAGGGCCTCCTCGGCGATCTCCCGAGCGGAAAGGCTGGAGTGCCGGTAGAGGGCCTTGGCCGCTGCCAAGGCGTAGGGACCCCCAGACCCCACCGCCAAAAGGGGTTCTTCCGGGGTGATGACCTCGCCGCTCCCGGAGAGGAGCACCATCCCCTCCCGGTCGGCGGCGATGATCATGGCCTGAAGGTGGCGCAACACCCGGTCGGTGCGCCAGAGCTTGGCGGTTTCCACCGCCCCCTTGAGCAGGTTGCCCTTGGCCTCCTTGAGCTTCTCCTCAAAGCGTTCCAGGAGGCTCAGGGCATCCGCCACCCCACCGGCAAAACCCACCAGGATGCCTGCCCCCACCTCGAGGCGCCTCACCTTCACCGCCCCCCGCTTGAGAATGGTCTGGCCGAAGGTAACCTGGCCATCCCCGGCCAAGGCGGTGACCCCATCCTTGCGCACGGCCAAGATGGTAGTGCCATGGATCTCCACGAGAGGCACCTTACCCCTAGGGGATGAGAAGGGCGTTAGGCGAGGGTTATGAGGGGAAGGATGCCAGGCCCCTCAGGCGAGCCCAGGCCCCCTCCCGTTCAAAAAGGGGAATACCCTCCTTCAAAGCCGCATGAACCAGGCCATGCCCCTCCGAAAGACCCTTTACCGCTTCCTCCCAGGTATAAGGAAAGACCTCCACCCCCTGGATCCCCTCCGGCCGGTAGAGGACCAGGCGCTCGGGGAAGGGCAGGGGGGAGCTTTCCAAAAGGACAAAGAGGTCCGCGTCGCTCATGGCCGTGGCCTCCCCCCGGGCTAAGGAGCCGAAGAGGACCACCGCCAGGACCTCCGGCCGCTCAGCCAACCTGGCTGTCGCCTGTTCCAACTCCGCACGGCGGGCCTGCGGATCAAAGGTGAAAATCCGCATCACAACACCTCCTCCACAAACCTTAGAACCTTCTCTGCCAAGCGGATGGCCTCCTCCGCTTCCCCACGGGTATAGGCCCTGGCGGCGGGTCCTGCGGGGTGGGCGTCGGGATACCGGGTGGGGATGTAATACTTGTCCAAAACCTTGGCCGCCTCCAAGAGCTCTTCCGGCACCTCTATCTCCCCCGGCAACCCGGCCAGGAGATCCTGGATAGAGTGTCCCCAAGCCACTTGGCCTCGGGCGAGATGGAGCCCTTTCAGCGCTGCTTCCGCAGCCTGCTGGGAAGCAAAGCAAGCCCAGGCGTAGTCCTCGAGGCCCAGGCTTCCTATGGCATGGCGCAGGTTGTACCTGGCTTGCTCCACCCAGTCCCTCGCCCGGTTCACACCCCCATGCTAATCCCTTGCCACCCTCCGCCACAAATCCCTAACTCCCTCTGGCCCTAAACTGGAGGGGTGAAGGCCAAGACCCTCGGCGAACTCCGGCGCACCTATCCCTTGGGTAAGCTTAAGCGCACCGTCAAGGACGAGGCCCGGGAAAACCTTAAGGAAAAGCTCCGCAAAGGAGAGCGGCTTTTCCCGGGCATCCACGGGTACGAGGACACCGTCATCCCCGCCTTGGTCCAGGCTATCCTGGCCAAGCAAAACTTCATCCTCCTGGGCACCCGGGGCCAGGCCAAAAGCCGCATCCTTCGCAGCTTGGTTAACCTTTTGGACGAGGAGATCCCCGCCCTGGCCACCGAACTTAGGGACAACCCCCTAAGACCCATCTCGCCGGAAGGGAAGCGGCTTCTGGAGGAGGCCGGAGACGAGGCTCCCATCGTCTGGATAACCCGGGAGGAGCGCTATGTGGAGAAACTGGCTACCCCCGACACCACCGTGGCCGACCTCCTGGGGGACATGGACCCCATCAAGGCAGCCCGCAAGGGAACGGGGATGGCGGACCTGGAAAGCATCCACTTTGGCCTTCTTCCCCGGGCCAACCGGGGCATCTTTGCGGTGAACGAGCTGGCGGACCTGGCCCCCAAGGTGCAGGTGGCCCTGTTTAACATCCTCGAGGAAGGAGACGTGCAGATAAGGGGCTACCCCATCCGCCTGCCCCTGGATGTCTGGCTGGTGTTCACCGCCAATCCCCAGGACTACACGGCCAGGGGACGGATCGTTACCCCCCTCAAAGACCGCATCGGCAGCGAGATCCGCACCCATTACCCCAAAACCCTCGAGGAGGGCCTTAGGATCAGCGCCCAGGAGGCCTACGTGCCGGAAGAGGTGGTGCTCCCCGAGTGGATCCGCCTTTCCGTGGAAGCGGTGGCCTTCGCCGCCCGGGAGGACCGCCGGGTGGACCAGACGGCCGGCGTTTCCCAGCGCCTTTCCATAAGCCTTCTGGAGGTGGTGGCCGCCAGCGCCGAAAGGCGGGCTCTTCTTCAGGGCACCAGGCCTGTGGCCCGTCCTCTGGATCTCTATGCGGGGCTTCCCGCCATCACCGGCAAGCTGGAGCTGGAGTACGAGGGGGAGCTCCAGGGAGCGGAAAAGGTGGCCCGGGACCTGGTGCAAAGGGCCTTTGGCATGGTCCTCCCCCGCTACCGCCTCAGGACCGATGCCATCGTGGCCTATTTTGAAGAGGGAAACCTCCTCACCCTGCCCGAGGGAAGCGTGGAGGAAGCCCAAAAGGCCATGGAGGAGGTGCCGGGCCTCCTGGAGGCGGCAAGGGCTCTGGCGGAAAGCCAGGAGCCTGAGGTGCTTCTTTCGGCGGCGGAGTTCGTCCTGGAGGGGCTCGTAGGGAGGAGGAAGCTCGCCCGGGGAGAAATGAGCTACCAGGCGGCGGAGAGGACGCGGAGCTATGGCAACTAGCCTGGAGCGGGACAAGGAGGCGGTGCTCCAAGCCCTGGCGCCCTACCTTCAGGGGCGAGGGGTAAAGCTTATCCTCTACGGCTCCCATGCCCGGCAAGAGGCAGAGCGGGGTTCGGACCTGGACCTGGCCCTCCTCGGGCCCAAGCCTCTTGGGGAGCTTCTTCCCCTTCTCAGGGAGGCCCTCGAGGAGGCCCCCGTGCTGAGGCGGGTGGACCTGGTGGACCTAGGGGAGGTGGACCCCGCCTTCCGGGAAAGGGTCCTGAGGGAGGGGGTGGTATGGGCCGAGTTTTAGAACGCCTTGAGGTAGCCAGACGGGCTCTCAGGACGCTGGAGGAGGTAGCCTACCTGGAGGAGCCGAGCCCCCTGGAGCGGGATGCCGCCATCCAGCGGTTTGAGTACACCTTTGAAGCCTTCTGGAAGGCACTCCAAGCCTTCTTGCGGGAAAGGGAGGGTCTGGAGGTGGCAAGCCCCAAGCGGGCCTTCCGCCTGGCCCACGAAACCGGCCTTATGGCGGAGGAAGAAGCCCGCCTGGCCCTGGCCATGGCCGATGACCGCAATTTAACGGTGCACACCTACAACGAGGCCCTGGCCCAAGCCATCTTCCGTAGGCTAAGAAGCTATGCGGAGCTTATGGGCCGGGTGCTGAGGAGGATGGATGAAGGCCATTCGCTATAGCCGCTACGAGGGAAGCCTCGAGGACCTCTCCCCTGAGGAGATCCTGAGCCTCCTCGAGGACTTCCTCCTGGACTCCGGGTTTTCCGATCCCTTCCAGCGCTACGACCCTGACCCCGAGCGCCAGCCCACCCTGGAGGATCTCTACGATGCGCTCCTCGAGGCCCTCCTCAAAAACGAGCTGGTGCCGGAGGACTGGCTTAGGGAAGCCCGCTTCGCCGACCGCAAGGAGGAAACCCGGCTCCATCAGGCCATTACCCGCCTGATGGAAAAGCTCCGTGAAGCCGGGTATATCCGCCTTCCCGGAGAGGATCCCACCAACCCCGCCCGAAGCGGGTACAAGGGCGAGGCAGGTGAGGCCCGCTTTGAGCTCACGGAAAAGGCCTCGGATTTCCTGGGCCTTAAAAGCCTCCGGGAGCTCCTGGGGGCTCTGGGCCGAAACGCTCCTGGGCTCCACCCCACCCCCCACCACGCCCCAGGGGTGGAGAAGACAGGGGAAACCAAGGAGTGGGAGTGGGGAGACCCCTTGGAGCTCAACGTGCCCGAAACCCTCAAAAAGGCTATGGCCAAGGGACTTACGGAACTCTCCCACGGGGACCTGGTCATCGACCTCTCCGAGTACACAGCCAGCATGAGCACCGTGGTCCTCTTAGACTGCTCCCACTCCATGATCCTCTACGGGGAGGACCGCTTCACCCCTGCCAAGAAGGTGGCCCTGGCCTTGGCCCATCTGATCCGCACCCAGTACCCCGGGGACCGTGTGCGCTTCGTCCTCTTCCACGACACCGCCGAGGAGATCCCCCTTTCCCGGCTCCCCCTGGCCCAGGTGGGCCCTTACCACACCAACACCAAGGCGGGGCTGGAGCTGGCCAGGACCCTCTTGAAAAAGATGGGCGGGGAGATGCGGCAGATCATCCTCATCACCGACGGCAAGCCCTCGGCCATCACTCTTCCCAGCGGGGAGATCTACAAAAACGCCTGGGGCCTCGATCCCCTGATCCTGGCGGAAACCCTAAAAGAAGCCACCCTAGCCCGTAAGGAAGGCATCCCCATCCACACCTTCATGCTGGCCCGGGAACCGGAACTCCTGGCCTTCGTGAAGAAGCTTTCCCAGATTACCCGGGGCAAGGCCTACCTCACCCACCCTGGCAACATCGGCCGGTACCTGCTCCTGGACTTCCTGAACAAGAAGGTCCAAAGGAACTGAGCCATGAAGCCCCTCAAGCGCCAGGGAGCCTCTCACCGGAAGGGGAACGGGAAAACCCTCTGGGTTTTCCGCTTGAGCCTTCTTCTGGAAAGGCTCCGTCCTCGTGTTTACCTAAAACCCCCTCCCGCCCTGGTGCAGGAGCTTAAGCAGGTGCACACACCCCTCCGCCTGGACCTCCCCTACTACGCCGCCCATTCAGGCCGGGAGTACGTGTTGATTCCCTGGGATATCTACATGGAGCAGGGGGAGGAAATCCTGAGAAGCCTTTGAGGGGGCTAGGGCATCCTCTTTATTCCAAGACTGAGGCCCATTCCTCACATGCCCTTTGCCCCTGTCATGGCACCCTGAAGGCATGGGCGCGCGGATATCCAGGTGGCTGGCGATCCTGGCCCTCCTGGCCCTACCTGGGGCCCTGGCCCAAGACTGGCGGCTTACCCGCAGCCAAACCCTAACCCAGGCGGGGGCCCGGGAGTGGCGGTACACCCTTGGCCCTTCGGGCAAGGAAGCCCAGGAGCTTTGGCGCAAGCTTTCCAGCCAGTACCAAGACCACCTGCGCGCGGGATACCGGGTGGACCTCGGGGCCTGGCGGGTCTACTTCCTGGGGGGGAAGCTAAGGCTTGAACCCCACTGCCCGGTGGTGAACCCCGCCTGCTTCACCTTTGGGGCCCTTCCTGTGCCCAAGGAACGGCAAGACCGCTTCCTCCTTGAGCTTTCCCAACTCCTGCACCGGGCCCTTGCCCAGGCTCAAACCACGGGGGGCGTGGTCCTCCTCTCGCGGCTATTCCGCCTCGAGGTCCCCCGCGGGGCCAACCCTCCTTATCCCGCAAGCCCCTCAGGCTGGCGGCCCTGAGCGCTCCTCGGCCCCTACGCTAAACTGGGAGCATGACTTTCTTTGGGCAACCAATCGGGGAACATCCTAAAGGTGCGTCTCCCATGGGCAAGGGTCCGGGGGGGTGGGTTCTCTCCTCTCCCCTTTTGCGGGTTTGGGCGTGAGGGTGCTGAGGCTGGGCCTAGTGGCCTACCCCGGCCTCGGGGGTAGCGGCATCGTGGCCACGGAGCTGGCCCACCGCCTGGCCCAGATGGGCCACCGGGTTTACCTTTTCGCCACGGAAAGGCCCTTCCGACTGCCCAAGGATAGCCCTGTGGCCTACATCCCCGTGGACCTGCCCTTTTACCCCGTCTTCCCCGGCCCCCTTTACACCCTCTCCCTGGCCGGGGTGCTGGAGCGGGAGGCCAGGCGGCTCGGCCTGGAGCTGGTTCACACCCACTACGCCATCCCCCACGCCGCCGCCGCCTACCTGGGGCTTGGCGAGGAACTCCCCCTGGTGCATACCCTCCACGGCACCGATGTCTCGGTGCTGGGCATGGACCCGGCCTTCCACGGACCCACCCGGAAGGCCCTCCAAAGAGCCAAGGCCACCACCGCGGTGAGCCGGGCCCTAGCCCAGGAGGCACAAAAGGCCTTTGGGGCTAGCCCCGTGGTCATCCATAATGCCGTGGACCCAGACCGCTTCTACCCCAGGCCGGAGCGCAAGAAGCTCTACGCGGAGGAAGGGGAGTGGCTTTTGGTGCACGCCTCCAACTTCCGCCCCATCAAAAGGGTGCCGGATATCGTGCGGGCCTTCGCCAAGGTGCGGAGGAAGGTGCAGGCCAGGCTCCTTCTTCTGGGGAAGGGACCGGAGGAAGGGGAGGCGAAGCGGGTTGCGGAGGAACTCGGAGTGGAGCGCTGGGTCACCTTCCATCCCCCCACTCCCCATCCCGAGGAGATCCTGGGAGCCGCCGATCTCTTCCTGCTGGCCTCGGAGGAGGAATCCTTCGGGCAGGCGGCCCTGGAGGCCCTGGCCAGCGGGGTTCCCGTGGTGGCCACCGCCGTGGGTGGGGTTCCCGAGCTGGTATGGCCCGAGGTGGGCCGGCTGGTGGAGCTTGGGGACCTGGAAGGCTTCGCCCAGGCGGTGCTGGACCTCCTCGCCCATCCCAAGCTCCCCAGCATGCGCAAGGCCGCCCGGGAGTACGCTATCGCCCGCTTTCACCCCGAAAGGATCACCCAGGCCTACCTGGAGGTGTACCAAAAGGCCCTTGAATCATAGAAACAAAGCCCCGCCGGGTGGCTTGCCCGGCGGGGAGAAAGGGCACCCCGTTTACCCGCTAGAGGCCACCCCTAGGCATGGGCTACCACTTCCTTTTTGGCCCGCGCCCTGGCCCCTTTAGCCTTGGCCTCCCGGGCCCTATGCTCCAAGGCCTTGAGCCCGCCCACCAAGGCCAAGTCCAGGACCTGGTCCAGGTGCTCCACGAAGTGGAAGGTCATGTTCTGACGCAGGGGCTTGGGGATGTCGCTGAGGTCGGCTTCGTTTTGCTTGGGAAGGATCACCTCCCTAATCCCCGCCCGCCTGGCCCCCAGCACCTTCTCCTTGACCCCGCCGATGGGAAGCACCCTGCCCGTGAGGGTGATCTCCCCGGTCATGGCGATGTCGTGGCGGACGGGCACCTCCGTGAGGGCGCTGACCAAGGCGCTCACGATGGCCACCCCGGCCGAAGGCCCTTCCTTGGGAATGGCCCCCGCCGGCACGTGGATGTGGATGTCGGACTCCTCAAAGCGCTTCAAGGGGATGCCGAAGCGCTCGGCGTTCCGCTTGGCGTAGGAAAGCGCCGCCCGGGCGGATTCCTTCATCACATCCCCAAGCTGCCCGGTGAGGATCAGGTTCCCCTTTCCGGGCATCACGGACACCTCCACGAACATGATGTCCCCGCCCACCGGGGTGTAGTACATGCCTGTGGCCACGCCCACCTGGGGCTCGCGAGCCTCGGTTTCCGGCAAGTAGCGGGGCGGGCCCAGGTACTTTTCCAGGTCCTTCTCCGTGATGCGCACCCGTTTCTTGCCCTCTTCCAGGATCTGCCGGGCCGCCTTGCGCAAAAGGGAGCCAATCTCCCGTTCCAGCTGGCGCACCCCAGCCTCCCGGGTGTAATGGGTGATGAGGCGCATGAGGGCTGCCTCCGTGATCACCACCTGGCCCTCGAGGAGGCCGGTTTCCCGCATCTGCCGGGGCAGGAGGTAGCGCTTGGCGATCTCCAGCTTTTCCTGCTCGATGTAGCTGGTGAACTCGATGGCCTCCATCCGGTCCCAGAGGGGAGCGGGGATGTTCTGAGGAAAGTTGGCGGTGCAGATGAACATCACCTCGGAGAGGTCAAAGGGCACCCCCAGGTAGTGGTCCACGAACTCCTTGTTCTGGGCGGGGTCCAGCACCTCCAAGAGGGCCGCCGCGGGGTCCCCCTGGTAGGAGATGCCCAGCTTATCCACCTCATCCAGGAGGAAGACGGGGTTCTTGGTGCCCGCCTGGCGCAGGCCCTGGATGATACGTCCGGGCATGGCCCCGATGTAGGTGCGCCGGTGTCCCCGGATGTCGGATTCATCCCGCACGCCGCCTAAAGAGATCCGCACGTACTTGCGGCCCAAGGCCTCGGCGATGCTCTTGGCGATGGAGGTCTTCCCCACTCCAGGGGGCCCCACGAAGAGGAGGATAGGCCCCTTGTTCACCTCGTCCGGTGGGATTTCCCCCCGCTTGGCCCGCTCCGCCTTGAGCTTCCGCACCGCCAGGTACTCAAGAACCCGATCCTTTACCTTCTCCAAACCGTAGTGATCCCTTTCCAGGATCTCCTTGGCCCGGTTTAGATCCAGGTTGTCCTCGGTGCGGGTGTTCCAGGGCAGGTTCACGATCCAGTCCAGATAGGTGCGAATGACGCTGGCCTCGGCGGAATCGGGGTGCATGCGGGCGAAGCGGTTGAGCTCCCGCTCCACCTCCTGCCGCACCACGGGGGGCAGGTTGAGTTCCTCCACCTTTCTGCGGAACTCCTCCACCTCCTCGGCGCCCTCCTCCCCGTGGAGCTCCCGCTGGATGGCCTTCATCTGCTCCCGCAGGAAGTACTCCCGCTGGTTGCGGTCGATCTCCTCCTTGACCTGTTGCTGGATGCGCCTTTGCGTTTCGATGAGCTCCAACTCCGCCTCGAGGAGAACCAAAACCCGCTTTAGCCTCTCTGCCACATTGGGGGTTTCCAAAACCCTCTGCTTGTCCTCGAGGCGGAAGTCCATGTGGAAGGCAATGTAATCGGCGAGCTGGCTCGGGTCTTCCAGGTTCAAGACGAACTGGGCCACCTCGGGAGCCAGGTACTTGCCTTCCTTAAGGAGGGCCTGGAACTTGTCCTTTACCTCCCGCACCAGGGCCTTGACCAAGGTGGGGTCAGCGGGTTCATCGGAGAGAACCTCCCCCCTGGCCTCGAGGTGGTCCCCCAGGTCCAGCCACTCCCTGACCCGCACCCGGGCAAAGGCCTGCACCAGCACCTGGACGGAGCCGTCCGGGTTCTTGCGCATCTTGAGGATGTTGCAGGCGGTCCCCACCTCGTAGAGGTCCGAGGGCTTGGGGTTTTCCACCTCCTTGTCCTTTTGGCTCACGATAAGTAGCACCCGCTCCCGGGTCAAGGCCTCGTCGATGGCCCGGATGGAAACAGGCCTCCCCGCATCGATGGGCATGACCATGGTGGGGTAGATGACCGACCCCCTCACCGGGCAGACGGGCAAGGTCTCTGGCAGCATGGTTTCCCTCCTTTCTCCCTTCTCGTCCATAGCCTAAGCCTACCTATATCAAGTTTACTGCATCGTTGGTTTTAGCACAAAGCCTCCCGGCCCTGGGGTATGCTGAAGGCCATGCGCCGCCTCGTTTGGCTCCTTCTTCTGGTGCTCTCCTTGGTCCTGGCCCAGAAGAGCGGGGGCGGCGCAGGTGGGCGTCCCTACAGCCCCACCCCACCTCCCATGAGCCCAGGACCAGCCCCGGTCTTCCCAAGCCCGGCCCCCTCCTATCCCTCGTATCCTGGCCCGGTGGTGGTCTACCCCGGGGGAGGGGGAAGCCTAGGCATTGTACCCGTCCTGGTGGTCTTGGGCTTGGTCTTGGTGACCGCCTACATGGTGCGGGGGCTCCGCCAAGCGGGGGAAGGGCCCACCGCCAGCGTGGCCAGGTTGCGCCTGGCCCTCCTGGCCCGCCCCCAGGTGCAAAAGGCGCTAAGGCAACTGGCCGAGGAAGCGGACACCACCTCGGCCAAGGGCCTCGCCGACTTGCTGGACGAGGCGGCCCTCTTGCTCCTCAGGGAGGAGCCCGCCTGGCGCTTTGGGGATTACCAGGTGGCGGCGGGTTCCGAGGAGGAGGTCCTGGCCCGGTTCGACGCCTGGATGCTGGAGGAGCGGAGCAAGTACCAGGAAACCTTCCGCCACTTTGAGGGCAAGAAGCAAGCGCTGGAGGCATACCAGGCCCAGGTGGAGCCCGGCGGGCGCTATCTGGTGGTAAGCCTCCTCCTCGCCGACCGCAGGCTCCTTCCTCCCCAATCGCCTTTGACCCGGTCCCGGGCCAGGCAAGCCCTCATGGATCTGGCGGGATCCAGTTCCTTCACCCTCCTGGCGGCATACCTTTCCTGGACCCCCGAAAGGGAAGGCGAGGCCCTGACGGAGGAAGAGCTCCTTCTCCTCTACCCGGAGCTGGAGAAGCTTTAGGTCCGGCCCAGGCCCGGGTAGAGTATTCCCGTGGTACGGGTTTCTAAGCGCACCGTCACCTTCTTTCCCCCGGCCCAGGCCAGGGCCCTGATAGGGGATTTCACCGACTGGGAAAGGAACCCCATCCCCCTCCAAGGCCCCGTCACCCTGGAGTTTCCGGAAGGGGCTTATGTGGAATACGCCTTCCTGGACGAGCGGGGTAGGCCCTTCCCCGACCCCGAAAACCCTGAGCGAGCGGACAATCCCTGGTGGACCTATCCCCGGGCTGTCCGGCTTCCCGGGCACCGCTTTGAAGCACCTCCCGAGCCCAGGGAAGAACCCAAAGTGGAGCGGCACCGCCTGGGGGAAAGGCGCTTCTACGTGGCCGAAGCCGGGACAAGTCCCAAGGCCACCCTGGTGGCCCAGGATGGGGTGGCCTTCTACCGCACCGCAGGCCTCCACAAGGTGGCTCACGCCCTGATGGAGGCAGGCGAAATCCCCCCGGTGCGCCTGGTTTTTGTGGAACCCATAGACCGGAACCAGGAGTACCGGTTCTCGGAAGCCTACGAGGAGGAGTTCCACCGGGTGCTAGGGGAAGTGGAACGCAGCAAGGGCCCCTTGGGGGAGATCCTCCTGGTGGGGGCTTCCTTAGGAGGCCTTTTCTCCTTGTGGCAGGCCCTGCGCCACCCGAACCGCTTCCCAAAGGTCCTCGCCCTCTCCCCGGCCCTAAAGGCCCACCCAGGGGGCACCGACGCCTACCGGGACCGGGAGTGGCTTTTGGAACGATACGCCGAAGCCCAGGTTCTGCCCCGCATCTATCTTGAGGTGGGTCTTTTAGAATGGCTCTTGGCCCCAGCCCGCCGCTTCGCCGCCCTCCTCGCTGACCGCAAGGTTCCCCACGCCTACCGGGAAAGGGCCTCGGGGCACAACTGGGTAACGTGGAAGCAGGCCCTGGCCCCAGGGCTTCGCTACCTGCTGGGGGAGGCATGAATCCGGAAACCTTTCTGGTGCTCTTTTCCGTGGCGGCCCTCGAGGCCCTCCTATCCGGGGACAACGCCTTGGTCCTGGCGGTGATGGTCAGACCCCTGCCCACCCACCTCCGCCGCAAGGCCCTCTTCTACGGGGTCCTGGGGGCCTACCTGCTAAGGGGCCTGGCCCTTCTTTTCGCCGTGTACGTGATCCGGCTATGGTGGGTCCAGGTGCTGGGAGGGCTTTACCTCCTCTTCCTCATGCTCCAACACTTCCGCGACCATCCGGAGGCCAAGCCCTTGCCCGAGGCCACCGCCCGGGAGTTCTGGCGGGTGGTCCTCCTCATCAACCTGGTGGACTTGGCCTTCGCTGTGGACTCCATCCTGGCGGTGGTGGCCTTTTCCAAGGACCTCCTCCTGGTCTTCCTGGGCGTGGCCCTGGGCATCCTCTTTATCCGCCTGGCCGCGGGCTATGTGGTGGCGGTGATGGAACGCTATCCCAGCCTGGAGAAGGTGGCCTACGCTCTGGTGGGCTGGGCCGGGGTCAAGCTCCTCTTGGAAGGAAGCGCCACCCTGGCGGAACTCCTGCATCGCCCGGAGCTGGCCTGGCACCTGCCGAAACCTGCCTTCTGGGGCGTAACCTTCCTCATCCTCTTGGGGGGAAGCCTTCTGGCTTTGCGCAAGCATGCCTAGGGACTGGGATGCGTTTTACCGCCAAGCCGCCCTGGAGCGGGCCCCCGCCCAGGTGGTGCGGGCCTACGGCCCCTTCGTCCCCAAGGGCCCGGTCCTGGACCTGGCGGGGGGCTTGGGCAGGAACGCCCTTTACTTCTTGGACAGGGGGCATCCCGTGGTCCTGGTGGAAAAAAGCCGCGAGGCCCTAAGAAAGCTTAAAGGCATCCGCGGCTTGACCCTGGTGGAGCTGGACCTCGAGGCCCCCAACGCCCTTGCGCACCTTCCCAAAGGCCCCTTCGCCGCCATTCTCATGAGCTATTACGTAAACCGCCCTCTCCTTAAGGCCCTTCCTCCCCTCTTGGCCCCAGGGGGGCTTCTCCTGGTGGAAGGCTTCAGCCGCCGGGAAGCCGTGCGGCGCAACAGGCCGGAAAGCCCTTTCTACTGGGAGCCCTACGAACTCCTCACCCCTCCCCCAGGCCTCGTGCTGCGGGCCTTCGGGGAGGGGTGGATGGAGGGCTACCGGGTCTTCGCCGTCTATCAAAATCCTAGGCCTTAAGGCCGCGGGCCACCAGCTCGGCGATGTCCAAAACCTCCGGGGGCGTTTCGTCCTGGGCCACCTCCACGTTCATCATGGCCATGCAGAAGGGGCAGCCGGTGGCGATGACCTCCGCCCCCGTGCCCTTAAGCTCCCGGTAGCGGTTTTCCGAAACCCGCATGGCCCCGGGTTCCTCCTCCTTCCAGAACTGGGCTCCACCGGCCCCGCAACAGAAGCTCCGCTCCCGGTTCCTGGGGGGTTCGCTGAGGACAAGGCCCACCCCTTTGAGCACCTCCCGGGGTGCTTCGTACACCCCGTTGTGCCGGCCCAGATAGCAGGGGTCATGGAAGACCACCCGCCGGGTTTCCTCGGAAACCTTAAGCCGGCCCGAGCGCAATAGCTCGGCGATGAACTCCGAGTGGTGGACCACCCGGTACTCCCCGCCAAAGGCCTTGTACTCGTTGCCCAGGGTGTGGAAGCAGTGGGGGCAGGTGGTGACGATGGTCTTGGGAGCCACCTGGTTTAGGGTTTCCACGTTCTCCGTGGCCAGCTGGAAGAACAGGTACTCGTTGCCTGCCCGCCTGGCGGAATCCCCTGTGCACTTCTCCCTCCGGCCCAGGACCGCCCAGTCTACCCCGCTGGCGTTCAGGATCTCCACCATGCTCCTTGCGATCTTCTGGGCCCTGGGGTCGTAGCTGGCTGCACACCCCACCCAGTAGAGGACCTCGGGGTGAGGTTTTTCCTCCACGGTGGGCACGCTAAGCCCCTCAGCCCAGTCCAGGCGCTTATCCTGGCCGATGCCCCAGGGGTTGCCCGAGCGCTCCATGCCGCGGAAGGCGTTGTTGAGCTCCTGGGGGAACTCCCCCTCCATGAGCACCTTGGCCCGGCGCACATCCAGGATGTGAAGCATGGGCTCGTTGCCCACCGGGCAGACCTCCACACAGGCCATGCAGGTGGTGCAGGCCCAAAGGGCCTCCTCGTTCAGGGCGAAGCCCATGAGGGGCCTCGGGCTTTCCTGCCCGCTGGCAAAGGTCGGGAGGATCCCATTCAGTTCGTACCGCTCGGAGATGACGATGGCTGCCGGAGAGAGGGCCTTTCCCGTGGCGTAAGCAGGACAGGCCTCCTGACAGCGGTTGCACATGATGCAGGCATAGGCGTCCAGAAGTCGCTTCCAGGAGAGGTCTTCCAGCTTCTCCGCCCCGAACCTCTCCTCCTCCTTCTCGAAGTCCAGGGGCAAGAGGGCCCCGGGCTTCTCCTGGCGAAAGGCCAGGTTGATGGGGCCCATCATCAGGTGGATGTGCTTGGAGCGGGGGAAGTAGGGAAGAAATAGGAGGATGGAGCCCAAGGCACCCCACCAGAAAAAATGTTCCAACACCACCAGGCTGGAGGGTGAAAGGCCCGCAAGCAGGGTGGCCAGAAAGCTGGCCACCGGCTGGAAGGGGTCGGGCTCTCCTTGGGCCAGGCCCGCTGCCTTGGAAAGCAGGCGGCTTCCCACGTGGAAGGTGATAAAGGCCCCCACGATGGCCGAATCCCGGGGGATTCCCTGGCGTACCCGTTCATGGAGAGGAACCTTGGGATTCCAGGTGAAATCGTGGGGTGCGAGAAGGTAGCGGCGAAGCATGAGCCCCAGGATGCCTACCAGGATGGCGGCGGTGAGGAGATCGGCCACGAGGTTATAGACGTTCCAAAGTCCCCCTTGGGTGTGCAGGGGAAAGTACCCCTCCAGAAGGTCCACCAGGTTGACCAGGAGGTAATAGACAAAGCCGTAGAAGACGAAGGCATGGAGGAGGGAAACCAGAGGCCGCCTCTTGAAAACGGTCTGCTGCGTAAGGGTAAGCCAAAGGGCCCGGCCAATGCGCTCGGGCAGGCGGTCAAAGCGCTCCTCCGGCCGTCCCCTTCGGATGGCCAGATACACGCGGCGAAAGCCCGTGTAGGCGTAGTAAAGGCTTGCCAAAAGGAGCAGGATAAAGAGGATTTTCTCCGGTAGCGTCAGCATGGGTGCAACCTCCTTATACTCGGTAAAAGTTTACCCCATCCCGCCAAGCTGGCAAGGGCGTACAATAAAGCCCCGTGGAAACGGTTGCCTTGGGCGTCCTCCTCTTCTTCGGCCTTTTGAACCTCTGGGTCTTCCACCGCTTCAAGAAGCCCCTCCTGCCCCTGGTGCTGGCCATGTTCGCAGGCTTCTTCACCTTCTTTCTCTCCCCCGTGCTTGGGCTCCTCGTCTTCCTCTTGGGGCAGACCCTGGCCTTTTACGCCGCCGGGAAAAGGTGAAAGCTGAGGAAGGCCACCAAAGCGCCCAGCAACGCTCCCACCAGGACCTCGAGGTAGGTGTGGCCCAAAAGTTCCTTAAGGGGCTCTGGGGCAGGGCCTTTCTCCAGCACCTGTTGCAGTTCCTGAACCAGCTGGTTTAGGAGCTGGGCGTGCAGGCCAGCCGCCCGGCGGATTCCCGTGGCGTCGTACATGACGATGAGGGCGAAGATCGCGGCCACGGCGAACAGGGTGCTGCCAAAACCCTCCTGGAAGCCCACACCCATGGCCAAGGCGCTGACGGTGGCGGAGTGGGAGCTGGGCATCCCCCCGGTTTCCAGGAAGCGCTCCCATTGGAACCGGCCCTCCAGCAGGTAATAGAGGAAAAGCTTCAGGGTCTGGGCCAGGAAGTTGGCCAGGATGGCTGTCCAAAAGACCTGGTTAGCGAGGAGCTCCATGCCGCCTAAGCAACGCCGCCTTCACGGTATTGGCCATCAACATGGCCACGGTCATGGGCCCCACGCCCCCGGGCACGGGGGTGAGGGCGGAGGCCACCTCGGCCACCTCGGGGTGAACATCGCCAAGAAGCTTGCCCTCCACCCGGTTCACCCCCACGTCCACCACGATGGCCCCGGGCCGCACCCACTCCTTTCGCACCAGATGGGGCCGCCCCACCGCCACCACCAGCACCTCCGCCCGCCGGGTCACCTCGGGAAGGTTCCGGGTACGGGAATGGGCCACGGTCACCGTGGCATCCTCCCGCAGGAGGAGGCCTGCCAGGGGCTTCCCCACGATGTTGGACCGGCCCAGGACCACCACCTCCTTGCCCCTTAGCTCCACCCCGTAGTGCTTGAGCAGGCGGACGACACCCAGGGGCGTGCAGGGGAAAAGCCCCTCTCCCCCGCTCCAAAGCTTCCCCACGTTGAGGGGGTGGAAGCCATCCACATCCTTAAGGGGAGAGATGGCCTCCAAAACCCGCTCCGTGCGGATGTGAGCGGGCAAGGGGAGCTGGACCAGGATGCCGTCCACCTCCGGGTCCTGGTTAAGGGCCTCTATGCGCCCGAGAAGGGCTTCCTCCGGGGTATCCGCGGGGAACACCTCCACCTGGCTCAAAAGTCCAAGCTCCCTGGCCCTCTTGTCCTTAAGGCGCACGTAGGACACCGAGGCGGGATCCTCTCCCAGGCGGATCACCCTGAGGGAGGGCACAAAGGGCAGGGAGCTAAGGGTTTCCCTCAGCTCCCGATACACGGTCTCCGCCACCTCATGGCCGGAAAGGGTACGGGCAAGGGTCATCTCAGTCCTCCTTGGGCACCGCCTTCAGCTCACCCCCCTGGATCCGCCGGTACAAGCGGCCCAGCACCCCGTTGACAAACGCTCCCGAGTGCTCTCCCCCGTAGCGGTTGGCGATCTTCACCGCCACCTCGATCAGGGGGGCGAAGGGAGTGGGCTCGTAGAGCATCTCGTAGGCTGCCAGGCGCAACACCGTGAGGTCGGTTTTGGACATCTGGGCGAAGTCCCAGCCCTCCACCGTATCCCGTAGCACCTGGTCCACCTCTTCCGCATGAGCCTTGTATCCCTCCAGCAAGCGCCGGGCAAAGGCCACGCCCTCCTGGTCCAGGGAATCCCCATAGGAGTCCTCCTCGCCCCCCATCTCCTCCAAGGCGTGGCGGAAGGCCTCCTCCAGATCCACCCCCCCCTGGGTATGGGCGAACAAGGCCCGCATGGCCAGTTCCCTGGCTCGCCTAAGCATGGGCCTCCTTCCGGTACTCCACCTGGGCCACGGTGAGGTTCACCGCCTGCACCTTCTCCCCCGTGGCCAGGTAAAGGGCTTCCGCCACGGCTTTTTGCACCGCCTGGGCTGCCTCGGGAATGGAAACCCCGTAGTCCACGGAGAGCACCAGGTCCACCGTGAACCCCTCGGGGGTGCGCTCCACCTTGATGGGCTTCATGCGGCGGAAAACCTCCCCCAGGGAGCGGGGAGCGGTTTCCAAGAGCCGCACCCCCTGAAGGTCGGAAAGGGCATGGGCCACCAGCCCCTCGAGGGCATGGTCGCTGATCTCGTACTCCACCATCACACGCCCAGTCTACATCTCCATCCGCCGGGCCACGAAGTTGGTGTAGACTGCCCCCCGGCGGAAGAAGGCGTTTTGCAGCACCTTCTGGTGAAAGGGGATGGTGGTCTTGAGGCCGGGCCCCTCGATCACCGTTTCGGAAAGCGCCCTTTCCATGCGCTTGATGGCCTCCTCCCGGGTGGGAGCCCAGGCGATGATCTTGGCGATCAAGCTGTCGTAGTGGGGCGGGATCTGGTAGCCCGCATAGAGGTGGCTGTCCACCCGGATCCCTGGCCCCCCAGGGAAAAGCAAGGTTTCCACCTTGCCAATGGAGGGCCTGAAGCCCTTCTCCGGATCCTCGGCGTTGACGCGCACCTCTATGGCGTGCCCCCGCACCTCCACCTCCTCCTGCTTGAGCCAAAGCTTCTCCCCCATGGCGATCCGGAACTGGGCCTGCACCAGGTCAATGCCGGTGATCATCTCGGTCACGGGGTGCTCCACCTGGATGCGGGTGTTCATCTCTATGAAGTAGAAGTTCCCCTCCTTATCCACCAGGAACTCCAGGGTACCCGCGGATACGTACCCCACGTGCCGAGCAAGCCGGGCAGCTGCCTCGGCAATGGCCTTCCGGGTTTCCAAAGGTAGAGTGCTAGGGGCTTCCTCCAAGAGCTTCTGGTGCCGGCGCTGGATGGAGCAGTCCCGCTCCCAAAGGTGGATGACGTTCTCCCCATCCCCCAGGACCTGGATCTCAATGTGCTTCGGCTCTTCGATGTACTTCTCCAGGTAGACGGCCGGGTTGCCAAAGGCAGCCCGGGCCTCCTCCTGGGCCTGCTGGACCGCCCTTTCCAGCTCCTCCTCGGTGTGCACCAACCGCATGCCCCTGCCCCCGCCCCCGGCGGAGGCCTTAAGGATCACGGGATAGCCGATCTCCTGGGCTGCCCGTTTGGCCTCCTCCACGCTGGTAAGCTCATCCGTCCCCGGAACCGTGGGCACCCCGGCCTCCCGCGCCACCTTCCTGGCGGTGGCCTTGTCCCCAAGGGCCCGCATGTTCTCTGGGGTGGGACCGATGAAGGTGATGCCGTGGTCCCGGCACATCTCGGCAAAGGTGGCGTTCTCCGCCAGGAAGCCGTAACCGGGATGGATGGCGTCGGCCCCGGTCACGATGGCCGCGGAAAGCAGGTTGGGGATGTTCAGGTAGCTCTGCCCGGAAGGAGGAGGTCCGATGCAGATGGCCTCGTCCGCCAGGAGCACGGGAAGGCTCTTCTCGTCGGCGGTGGAGTGGGCCACCACGGTCTTGATCCCCAACTCCTTGGCGGCCCGGATAATCCTCAAGGCGATCTCGCCCCGGTTGGCGATTAAGACCTTCTTCATAGCGGCTGGATCAGGAAGAGGGGTTGCCCGTACTCCACGGGTTCCCCGTTCTTCACCAGGATCTTCTTGACGATCCCGGAAACCTCCGACTCAATCTCGTTCATGAGCTTCATCGCCTCAATGATGCAGAGCACCTGTCCCTTTTCCACCCGGTCCCCTTCCTCCACGTAAGGGGGGGCATCCGGGGCCGGTGCCCGGTAGAAGGTACCCACGATGGGGGCCCTCACCTCCACGCAACCCGCGCACTCCTCCTTAGCCTCCTTGGCCCCCTTGGCCTCCTGGGCCTCGAGGCCCGGGGCTCCGGCAGCCGGAGCCAAATCCGCAGGGGCAGGGGCGCCGGGAGCGGTGGGGGTGGGCAGGGAAGGAGGCGGGGCCGGAGGGGTGGTTATCCCTTGCGGCAAGGCCACCACCTGCACCTCGCCTCCTCGGCGCACGGTCAGCTTGTAATCAGGGGTTTCCAGGGTAAGCTCGCTCACCCCGTGCTCCACCAGGGCCTGCAAGATTTGTTTCAGCTCCTTGGGCGTCATGGGTACACCTCGCGGCATAAAGCTTACCCCATGTGCCCACGAAACGGCTTTTGTACCCGGTCAAAATATGCCGGAGGCAAGAGGGGCCTGGGTGAATCCCAGGCCCCTTATCCTGTCTTAGGCCCGGCCCACGTACTGGCCCGTGCGGGTATCCACCTTGATGACCTCGCCGGGCTCCACGAAAAGGGGCACCTGCACCACCGCTCCCGTTTCCAAGGTGGCGGGTTTGCTCCCGCCGGAGACCGTATCCCCCCGCACCCCCGGGGGCGTGTCCACCACCTTGAGTTCCACCACGGTGGGCGGGGTAATCTTCAGGGGGCGCCCCTCGTACATATCCCCCAGAACGGTCATGCCCTCCTTGAGAAACCGGGCAGCCTCCACCTGATCCTTGGGCAGGTGGAACTGCTCGTAGGTCTCCAGATCCATGAAGACCAGGTCGTCCCCTTCCTGGTACAGGTACTGGAGCTCCCGGGTTTCCACGTAGATGTCTTCCAGCTTCTCCCCGGAGTTGAAGGTACGCTCAATGGTAGCCCCCGTTTCCAGGTTCTTGAACTTGGCCACCACCTTGGCCCCACCGCGGCCGATCTTCTGGTGCTGGTATTCCACGCACTCCCAAAGGCCGCCCTCCATCTTCACCTTGGTTCCGGGTCTAAGGTCGGTCACGCTGATCATGCTTCCTCCTGTAGGTCCAGGACCTGGGGCCTAAGCCCTAAGAGGTCAATATACCGGAGGTACTCCTCTTCCCCAAGCTCCCGCCCGGCCAAGGCCACCAAAAGGGCCTCCATGACGTTGGTGCCAAAGCTTCGCCCGTTCAAGCGGGGGGTGGTGGTGATGAGGCGCCTTACCCCCCTCTCCCGTAAAAAGGCCACGTCCTCCTCCGTGGTGGTGTTGGTGAGCACCGTCTTCCCCTGCATCTCGTCGGGCATGTGCCGCTTGATGTAGTGCCAGTCCCCCGCCACCAGGTCCGCCCAGGTGTAGTAGCGGCTTCGCCAGTCCACCGCCCGCTTCTCCTGCTTTTCCCCCGTAGGGTAAAGGAGCTGGAAAGGAAGCTGGGTAAGGACCGGGAGGAGGACGAAGGCCAGTTTCTGCAGGAAGGAGAGGGAGTACAGGGGTATGGGTAAGCCCAGGGCAAAGATGAAGTCCCCGTAAAGGACCTTGGCCCCGGCCTCGTGCAGGGCCTCGGCCAGGCCGAAGCGGTCCACGGCGGAGGGCAAAAGCACCTTCGTACTCTTCCAGTCTATCAGCCCCGCCAGCTGGGCCACCGCCCGACGCTCCAAGGTGTGCTTGAGGCCCGAGCCATCCACCACCGGGGTTTTACGGGCCGCCTCCTTAAGCCTTTTGGCATCCCGGATGGTGTAGCGCCGCCCCCCTGCCCAAAGGTAGAGATCAATGCCCCCGAGGCCGATGGCGTCGACCTTTCCATCCAGCTCAGCAATGAGCCGCAAGGCTTTCTGGAAGTCGCCATCCGTGCCCCGCCTTTCCAAAACCACCTCCTCCCCGAGGAGCTCCACCTGGACCACGGAGTCCCGGCGGCTAGCCCCCAGGGACACGGAAACCACGTGCTTGGCCACGAAGGGCTATTCTAACCGAAGGAGGAAGCCAAGGACCAGCCAAAGGGCAGCCAGCAGGAAGAAGGGCCAGGTGCGCCGCACCCCCAGCAGGCGGGCTAGAAGGCCAAAGACCACACTCCCGAAGGCAAGGGCGAAGAAGAGGGCCTCGAGGTTCTCAAAAAAGGCCTGCATGGCCCAAGGTTACCGCAAGACCCGCCCGAAAAAGGCCAGGACCCTTTGGCGGAACGCCTGGTCCACCGGACCGCGGAAGAGGTGGCCCGCCGGGTAGCTGAAGCACTCCACCAGCTTCCCCAAGGACTTAAGCCTTCGGCAAAGCTCCCATGACCACTCCGGGGGCACCTGGGCGTCCTGGATGCCATGGTGGACGCTGAAGGGCACGGCGACCCTCTCCAGGTAGGTCCAGGCGGAAGCCTCCGCCAGAGTTTTGGGAGGAAGGGTTAGAAGCTCCCGGCCTCGAGTACCCCCCGACCAGTAGCGGATCCGCTCCAGATTCTGCCTCTCGTCCCCGCTCATGCTCCCGTAAAGCACCACACCCTTCAGGCGGGGATCCACCAGGGCCACTACCTGGGCAATCCCCCCACCCATGGAGTGGCCGAAGAGGCCGATGCGCCTCCCATCCGCCTGGGGCAGGACGCCCTTGCGCACCTCGGCCAATAGATTCAACACATCCACCGCGTAGACGTGGCGCAGGCCCATGGCGGGCCTTCCCTCCGAGGGGGGATGGCCCCGGTAGTTGGGGTGGAGGACCAGGTACCCTGCCTCCGCCAGAAAGTCGGCGTAGGGGGCGGTGTAGGCCAGGGTCCGGTAGCGGCTCGGCTCCACATACCCGTGGAGCACCACCACCACGGGAAAAGGACCCTGGCCCAAAGGCAGGTTGGCAAATCCGTACACCCGAAGCCCATCGGAAAGATGGGAGAAAAGCACCCGGGTGAAACGGGGGTTCCTCTCCAAGACCCGTTCCACCCGGAACCCCCCTTCCCCATAAGCCCTCTCCCAGAGGTCGGGCAGGGTGAGGGACTGGGCCAGGCCCACCCACAGGAGGAGCACGCCCAGGAGCCAGGGCATCATCTTCCCAGGCTACGGGCAAGCGGGGGAAGGAAATGTAGCCTACAGGCCCCTGGCCTCGAGCCACCCTGCCTGAAGGCCCTTTAGGCCGATGGCGTGATAGACCAGCTGGGCTGCGGTCATCTCCGCATGGAACTGGCCGTTGGGAGAAAGCTCCACGAAGTCCATGCCCACCACTTCCTTTTCTCGGAAGACCGCCTCCAGGAGGTCCACCACCTGGCGGTAGGAAAGCCCCCCGGGCAAGGGAGTGCCCACGCTGGGCATAACGCTGGGATCCAGGGCGTCAAAGTCCAGGCTGATGTACACCCTCTCCCCCAAGGCCTCGAGGATCTCCCTTAACGGAAGGCCCTCCCGGTGCAGGCGGTGAGCGGGGAAAAGGGCCACCCCCTTCGCCCTGGCCAAGGCCAAGGAATCCTGATCCATGGCCCGGATCCCCACCTGGACCAAGGGGAAACCCTCCCCCAGCAAGCGGTAAAAGGGCGAGGCATGGGAATACACCGAGCCTTGCCACTCGGGGTAAAGGTCGGCGTGCGCATCGATGTGGAGAAGGGAAAACGCCCCCAAGGCCTCCCGGTGAGCCTGGACCAGGGGATGGGTGATGGAATGGTCCCCCCCCAGGGCCACCAGGAACTTGCCCGCCCGAAGATGCGTGAGGGCGGCTTCCCGGATCAGAGCGTGGCTTTCCTCGGCGCTTCCCGCCACCCAGGGCACCGGCTCCGCCGCATGGATGCCCACCTCCTCCGGGGCCACGCCCAGCTCCAACAGAAAGGGCTCCAGCTCCCGGCTGGCCAGCAAGATGGCCTCAGGGCCCCGCCTCGCCCCCGGCAAGAAGGAGAGGGAAAGGTCGTAGGGCACGGGCAGGACCACCACCCGGGCCTCCTCGTAAGGGGTATCGCGCTCGCCAAAGAAAAGACGCATACCCCTAAGAGCCTAGCAGATGGCGCTAGCTTCCGAGAAAGTAAAGCTCAAGAAGCCGGAGAAGGGCCAGGGTGCCCCGCTCAAAATCCCGGATGCGGATGTGCTCGTTGGGGCTATGCACCCGGCTTCCCGGATACCCCACCCCCAATCCCACCGCCGGGGCTCCCAGGTGGTGCAGAAAAGGATGCATGGGACCGGATCCCGCCATGTTGGGGTAAAGCACCGCCTTCGCCCCAAAGGCTTCTTCTAACGCCCTCTGGGCAAGGCCTACGAAGGGATGGGAAAGATCCGAGCGGGCCGGGTGCTCTCCCTTCTCCAGGACCACCACCTCCACGTCGTGGAAGCCCTGGGCCTCGAGGTGCCGCCTCAAAAGCTCTGGGATCTCCTCCGGATCCTGGTCGGGTACCAGGCGGAAGTCCAGCTTGGCAAAGGCCTCCGCCGGCAGCACGGTCTTGGAACCTGGGCCCCCATAGCCCGAGTGGAAGCCGTTTACGTTGACGCAGGGCTCCGCATAAAGGCGCTGGTTGAACTCCAGGTTTCTGGCCCCGCCCAGGAAGTCCCGCACGCCAAAGGCTTCCTTCAGCGCCTCCGATTCATCGGGAATCTCCGCCAGCACCTCCATCTCCTTGGGCGAAAGGGGACGGACCCGGTCGTAAAAACCCGGGATGAGGACCCTTCCCTCCTCATCCCGCAGGCTGGCGATGGCCCGGCTCAAGCGGTAAATGGGGTTTTCCACCACCGCCCCGTAGGAGGAATGCAGGTCAAAGGCAGCGGTGCGCACCCGAAGCTCGAGGGCCACGATGCCCTTAAGGCCCGCATACAGGTAGGGGCGCCCCTTCGCGTCCACCCCCCCTGCCTCCCAGACGATGGCCTCGGACCTCAGGCGGTCCTTTTTGTCCCGGACGTAGTCCGCCAGATGGGGGCTTCCCACCTCCTCCTCCCCCTCCACCACGAACTTCACCCGGGGAAGAAAGCCGTGCTTTTCCCGGAAGAAGCGCAGGGCCATAACCCTGGCCACCAGCTCCCCCTTGTCGTCATGGGTACCCCGGCCATACCAGAGGCCGTCGCGTTCCACCAGGCGAAAGGGCTCGGTTTCCCATAACTCCAAGGGATCGGGGGGCTGAACATCGTAGTGGTTGTAAAACAAAAGGACCCTTTCCCCCTCACCCCCCTCGGCGTAGACCACTGGGGGCCCATAACCCCGATGGAGCTCTGCCTTAAGGCCCAGGTCCTGAAGCACCTCGGCCACCTTGGCCGCACCCTCCTCGAGGGCCCTTCCCTCGGCGCTCACCGTGGGTAAGGCCACCAGCTCCTCCAAAAGCGCCTTGGCCTCTTCCAGGAACGACCTCATGGTAGACTGAGCATACTATGGTGGAACCTTCCCTGGTCCTCTACGGGACCCTATACCAGCGGGCCATGGACGTGCTCCAGGAAACCCTCCAGGAAACCGGGGCCCGCTATGCCCTCTTCATTGACCGCAAGGGATTCGTCCTGGCCCACAAGGAGGCCCTCTGGGCCCCCAAGCCCCCGCCCCTGGACTCCCTGGCCACCCTGGTGGCGGGAAACGCCGCCGCCACCCAAGCCTTGGCCAAGTTGCTGGGAGAGGCACGCTTTCAAGAGGTGGTGCACCAAGGTGAACACATGGGGCTCTATGTGGACGAAGCCGGCGAGGCGGCCCTCCTGGTCCTGGTCTTTGACGAGAACGCTCCCCTGGGCAAGATCAAGCTCCACGGGAAGCGGGCGGCGGAGACCCTGGCCCGCCTGGCCGAGGAAGCCCTGGCCAACCCGCCCAAGCTGAACCTGGACACCCAGTACCGCGAGGAGGCCAAAGCCCTACTGGACGAACTCTTCGGCAACTAGCATGAGCACCATCAACTTCGCTAACCGCGAGATCAACTTCAAAATCGTCTACTATGGCCCGGGGCTCTCCGGGAAAACCACCAATCTTAAGTGGATATACAGCCGCATCCCCGAAGGCCGCAAGGGGGAGATGGTTTCCCTGGCCACCGAGGACGAACGTACCCTTTTTTTTGACTTCCTTCCCCTGGACTTGGGCGAGGTTAAGGGTTTCAAGACCCGCTTCCATCTCTACACCGTGCCAGGGCAGGTCTTTTACAACGCCAGCCGCAAGCTGATCCTGAGGGGTGTGGATGGCATCGTCTTCGTGGCGGACTCCGCCCCCAACCGTCTCCGGGCCAACGCCGAGAGCATGCGCAACATGCGGGAGAACCTGGCGGAATACGGGCTCAAGGTAGAGGACATCCCCGTGGTGCTCCAGGTGAACAAACGGGACCTACCCGACGCCCTGCCCGTGGAGATGATCCAGGCGGTGGTGGACCCCGAAGGGCGCTTTCCCGTCTTTGAAGCCGTGGCCACAGAGGGAAGAGGGGTTTTTGAAACCCTGAAGGAAGTGAGCCGCCAGGTGCTGGCCCGGGTAGGCAGCACCTAAGATCGGTTTATCGGATGCTTTACCCCCTCAGGGTATAAACGTGTGAATATTAGCTTTCCTTCGTTTCCCTCTTCTTCAGGGACAAATGTACTTCACCCTCTTCTCAGCTTTGGGCTAACATAGGCGCCGTATACGGCAACCTGCCGTAAGGGAGGAAGGGTATGGAGGAAAAACCGGTCGGCGCAATGGGAGTGATAGTGGTTCTTACCCTCACCATCCTCGTCTTCTGGCTGGGGGTATACGCCATCTTCTTCTCCAGGGGGTAGGGTATGGTGGACGAGCACAAGGCCCACAAAGCGATTCTGGCTTACGAGAAGGGTTGGCTGGCCTTCTCCTTGGTCATGCTGGTGGTTTTCATCGCCCTCATCGCCTACACCCTGGCCACCCACAGCGCCGGGGTTATCCCTGCGGGCAAGCTGGAGCATGTTGACCCCACGAAGGTGCGCACGGAAGGCCCCTGGGCCGATCCCGCTCAAGCAGTGGTGCAGACCGGCCCCAACCAGTACACGGTTTATGCCCTGGCCTTCGCCTTCGGCTATCAGCCCAACCCCATAGAAGTGCCTAAGGGAGCTGAAATCATCTTCAAAATAACCAGCTCCGACGTCATTCACGGTTTCCACGTGGAGGGCACCGACATCAACGTGGAGGTGCTCCCCGGGGAGGTGTCCACCGTGCGGTACACCTTCAAAAAGGCCGGGGAATACCGGATCATCTGCAACCAGTACTGCGGCATAGGCCACCAGAACATGTTCGGCAAGATTGTGGTAAAGGAGTGAGCTATGGCGGTGCGGATGTCGGACATTGGCCGGGTCTACGAAGCCTATCCGGAGAAGAAGGCCACCCTTTACTTCCTGGTCCTGGGCTTCGTCGCCCTCATCATCGGAAGCCTCTTTGGCCCCTTCCAGGCCCTGAACTACGGGAATGTGGATGCCTATCCTCTTCTTAAGCGCCTCCTCCCCTTCGTGCAGTCCTACTACCAGGGGCTCACCCTGCACGGGGTGCTGAACGCCATCGTCTTCACCCAGCTCTTCGCCCAAGCCAGCATGGTCTACCTGCCCGCCAGGGAGCTGAACCTGCGGCCCAACATGGGCCTCATGTGGCTTTCCTGGTGGATGGCCTTTATTGGGCTCGTGATGGCAGCCCTGCCGCTTCTGGCCAACGAAGCCACGGTCCTCTATACCTTCTACCCACCCCTCAAAGGACACTGGGCCTTCTATCTCGGGGCCAGCATCTTTGTCCTCTCCACCTGGGTTAGCATCTATATCGTCTTGGACCTCTGGCGGCGCTGGAAGGCCCAAAACCCGGGCAAAGTGACCCCCCTGGCCACCTACATGGCGCTGGTCTTCTGGCTCATGTGGTTCATCGCCTCCATCGGCCTGGTGCTGGAGGCGGTGCTTTTCCTCCTGCCCTGGTCCTTTGGCCTCATCAAGGGGGTGGACCCCTTGATCGCCCGCACCCTCTTCTGGTGGACGGGTCACCCCATCGTCTACTTCTGGCTCCTCCCCGCTTACGCGATCATCTACACTGTACTTCCCAAGCAGGCGGGAGGCAAGCTGGTCTCCGACCCCATGGCCCGCCTGGCCTTCCTGCTCTTTCTCCTCCTCTCCACCCCGGTGGGGTTCCACCACCAGTTCGCCGACCCCGGCATCGACCCCACCTGGAAGATGATCCACTCCGTCCTCACCATGTTCGTGGCCGTTCCCAGCCTGATGACCGCCTTTACCATCGCGGCCAGCCTGGAGTTTGCGGGAAGGATGCGGGGGGGTAAGGGTCTCTTCGGCTGGATCAAGGTCCTGCCCTGGGATAACCCTGCCTTCGTAGCCCCGGTGCTGGGCCTCCTTGGCTTCATCCCCGGGGGAGCCGGGGGTATCGTGAATGCCAGCTTCACCCTGGACTACGTGGTCCACAATACGGTTTGGATTCCCGGGCACTTCCACCTCCAGGTGGCCAGCCTGGTGACCCTCACCGGCATGGGCTCCTTATGGTGGCTCATCCCTAACCTCACGGGTAAGCCCATCTCCGACGGGCAAAGGCGGCTCGGCCTGGCGGTGGTCTGGCTTTGGTTCATCGGCATGATGCTCATGGCCCTGGGGCTTCACTGGCAAGGCCTCTTGAACGTGCCCAGGCGGGCTTACATCTCCCAGGTACCAGACGCGTACACCCATGCCGCCCTGCCCATGGTCTTTACCATCCTGGCGGGCATCATCCTGCTGGTGGCCCTCCTCCTTTTCATCTACGGCCTCTTCAGCGTTCTTCTGGGCCGGGAGCGTAGGGCAGAGCTGGCCGAGGCCCCGGTGCCCTTCGCCGAGGTCATCTCTGGCCCCGAGGACCGTCCTTTGGTCCAGGCCATGGACCGCATCGGCTTCTGGTTCCTGGTGGCGGTGATCCTGGTGCTTCTGGCCTACGGCCCCACCCTGGTGCAGCTCTTCAGCAACCTGAACCCGGTGCCAGGGATGCGGCTCTGGTAGAACCTGATTGGGGTCAAGGGCCAGGCAATCCCTGGCCCTTGACCTTTTTCCCATAAAGGAAAAGGCTATGGACGTGGGTTTTATCCCTGGCCGGAGCCTCCCTTGGGTGGTGGGCCTCTCCCTCCTTCCCTTCTTCCTGCAGTTTCTGGGACTGGGCTTGGGGGATAAGCTGGGCCAGGGGCTTTGCGGAAGCGCCCTGGGGATATCCGAAGCCGAGGCCGTCATGTATGGCCTGGTAAACGAGTACTACCTTTACGGCCAGCTCTTCCTGGTCCTCCTGGCCTTGAAGGTAACCTATGCCCTAGCCCTTTGGGTCCTACGCTTCATGTACCCGGATAGGGACCCTTCCTTCGCCTCCCTGGTATGGAAGGTTGGGGTGGGGCTTTCCGGGGTTTTCCTTCTTCTTTTCCTGGTCACCCGCACCCTGCCCTTGCCCTTTTTTACCCCGTTGGGTCCTGCCCTCCTCTCCCCCGCTCCCCTGGACCCCCTTTCCCTCATCATGGTTCTGCCTGAGCCTTTCTTGCTCTGGCTATACATTCGCCACCGCCCATGAAACTTCCTCCCTTGGTTTACCTCTTGGGGCTGGTCAGCTTCCTGATGGATGTGGCCAGCGAGATGGTCTACCCGCTCTTGCCCCTCTTTCTGACCACCCTAGGCGCAGGGGCCGGGGCCATCGGTTTGGTGGAGGGAGTGGCCGAGGCCACCGCCAGCCTCTTCAAGGTGGTGGGGGGAAGGATCTCGGATCGGTTAGGCCGCAGGAAGCCTCTCCTGCTTGCGGGCTATGGCCTTCCCGCCCTCTTAAGACCCATCCTGGCCTTGGCCTCGAGCCCCTGGCACGTCCTCCTCTACCGCTTCCTGGACCGGCTTGGCAAAGGCCTGCGCACCGCACCCCGGGATGCCCTTCTGGCGGAAAGCGTGGACAAAAGCGCCCTGGGACGGGCCTACGGCCTTCACCGGGGCCTGGACACCCTGGGGGCCACCGTGGGGCCCTTTCTGGCCTTCCTTCTCCTGCCCCACGTGGGGGTGCGGGGCGTGTTTTGGCTTTCCGCCATTCCCGCCTTCCTGGCCGTGCTCACGCTCCTTTGGATCCGGGAAGCCAGGAGCGTAAAGGTAGCCACGGACTCCCTTCCACCCCTTCCGCCAGGCTACCTAAGGACCCTACCGACCGCCTACCGGCGCTTCCTCCTTGTTTCCAGCATCTTTGCCCTGGCCCTTTCCTCCAATGCCTTCCTTCTCCTTCGGCTCAAGGACCTAGGCCTCCTGCAGGAGCAAGTCACCCTGGCCTACACCGGCTACAACTTCCTCTATGCCCTTTTGTCCTACCCTCTGGGTGGGCTTGCAGACCGGGTGGGGTTGAGGCGGGTGGTGGCCTTGGGATTTGCCCTTTACGCCACGGTCTACCTGGGTTTCGCCTGGGCTGAGACGGCGTTTTGGGGCGTGGCCCTTCTGCTTCTTTACGCCCTGTACTCGGCGGCCTTTGAAGGGGCAAGCCGGGCCTACCTGGCCACCCTCATACCCCAGGAAGCCAAGGCCACCGCCATCGGCCTCTACCACACGGTGGTGGGGATTCTGCTCCTTCCGGCCAGCTTGATCTTCGGTTTTCTCTGGCAAAGTTATGGGCCTGAGCTGGCCTTCGGCGTGGGGGCGGGTCTGGCCCTTTTGGCTCTCCTGCTTTTCCTGCTTGACGGAAGGAGGGCCAGGCCCTAACCTGGTAGAGGTCCTTTGGGGCCTCGAGGAGGAAGGGGCCAAAAGCGTCTTCCCCCCTGACGGAGGTAGAGATGCCCATCAGCAAAGAGGAAAAGCAAAAGGTCATACAGGAGTTCGCCCGCTTCCCCGGGGATACGGGGAGCACCGAGGTGCAGGTGGCTTTACTCACCTTGCGCATCAACCGGCTTTCCGAGCACCTCAAGGTCCACAAGCACGACCACCATTCCCACCGCGGCCTTCTCATGCTGGTGGGGCAAAGGCGCAGGCTTCTCCGCTACCTGGAGCGGGAAGACCCCGAGCGCTACCAGGCCCTGGTTGAGAAACTGGGCCTTAGGAAGTAAACTGGTAACCAGGTCGGGGGCGGGGCCTTAGGGCTCCGCCTTTCGCTTGAGGAAACTATGCCGGAAGCCACACCCAACACCCCACAGGCCCATAGGTACGAAACCCAGGTGGCTGGCCGCCCCCTGGTGTTGGAGGCAGGGAAATACGCCAAACAGGCCTCGGGCTCGGTCCTGGTGCGCTACGGCGACACCGTGGTCCTGGCCACCGCCCAGGCCTCCGAGGAGCCCATAGAAGCGGACTTCCTTCCCCTCACCGTGGAGTTTGAGGAGCGGCACTATGCCGTGGGCAAGATCCCGGGAAGCTTCATGCGCCGGGAAGGGCGGCCCGGGGAAAAGGCCATCCTCTCCGCCCGCATGACGGACCGACCCATCCGTCCCCTCTTCCCCAAGGGGTTCCGGCACGAGGTCCAGGTGATCGTCACCGTGCTCTCCGCCGACCAGAAGAACCCCCCGGACATCCTGGGGCCCACGGCGGCCAGCGCCGCCCTTATGCTCTCGGACATTCCCTGGGAAGGCCCCGTGGCCGCGGTGCGGGTGGGCCTCATTGGGGGGCAGTTCGTCCTGAACCCCACCCTGCAGGAGCTGGAGGAAAGCGCCCTGGACCTGGTGGTGGCGGGAAGCCGGGACGCCATCCTCATGGTGGAGGCCGGGGCCCAGGAGGTAGATGAGGAAACCCTGGTCCAGGCCCTGGAGTTCGCCCACCGGGAGATGCAGCCCATCCTGGACCTGCAGGAGGAGATGGCCCGGGCCCTGGGCAAGCCCAAGATGGCCTGGACCCCACCGGAGGCCCTCAGCGAGGAGGAGAAGGAAGCCTTCTACCGCTTGGCCGTGGAACGGGGGCTTTCCGCCGTGCTCCAAACCGCCAGCAAGGGGGAGAGGAGCCGGGCCCTCGAGGCCTTTGCCGAGGCCCTGGTGGCCGAGGCTCTGCCCAAGTTGGAGGACGGCACCCCGGACGAGAGCAAGAAACCTCTCTACGAAAGCGCCTTTGACGAGGTGGTGCGCAAAGAGCTCAGGCGCCTCGTGCTGGAGGAAGGCAAGCGGGCGGATGGCCGCACCCCCAAGGACCTCCGGCCCATCTGGATCGAGGTGGACGTCCTGCCCCGCACCCACGGCTCCGCCGTCTTCACCCGGGGGGAGACCCAGGTGCTGGGCACCGTCACCCTGGGCACGGGACGGGACGAGCAGATCATCGACGACCTGGGGATTGACGAAACGGAAAAGTTCCTGGTGCACTACAACTTTCCCCCCTTCTCCACCGGGGAGGTCAAGCGCCTGAGGGGGGTTTCCCGCCGGGAGATAGGCCACGGAAACCTGGCCAAGCGGGCCCTGAAGGCGGTCCTGCCTCCCGAGGAGGCTTTCCCCTACACCATCCGGGTGGTGGGGGATGTCCTGGAGTCCAACGGCAGTAGCTCCATGGCCACGGTCTGTGCGGGATGCCTGGCCCTGATGGACGCGGGTGTTCCCCTCAAGGCCCCGGTGGCCGGGGTGGCCATGGGTCTGGTGTGGGAGGGGGAGCGGGCGGTGATCCTCACCGACATCCTGGGACTGGAGGATGCCCTGGGGGACATGGACTTCAAGGTGGCGGGAACCCGAAGAGGGGTCACCGCCTTGCAGATGGACAACAAGGTGGGTGGGCTTCCCCGGGAGGTGCTGAAGGAAGCCCTCATGCAGGCCCGTGAGGCCCGCATGAAGATCCTGGACCTCATGGAAAGCGTCCTTCCCGCCCCGCGCCCCGAGCTCAAACCCTTCGCTCCCCGCATCCTCTCCCTGAAGGTCCCGGTGGAGAAGATCGGCCTCGTCATCGGGCCCGGGGGGAAGAACGTGCGGGCCCTCGAGGAGCTTGGGGTGGAGGTGGACATCGAGGAGGACGGGACAGTGCGCATCTACTCCAGCGACATGGAGGCGGCCCAGAAGGCCAAGAAGCGCATAGAGGAGCTCACCATGGAGGCCAAGGTGGGCGAGATCTACGAGGGCACCGTCACCAAGATCACCCCCTTTGGGGCCTTCGTGAGCCTGTTCCCCGGCACCGAAGGGCTCCTTCACATCAGCCAGATCGCCCCCGGCCGGGTGGAGCGGGTGGAGGACCACTTGAAGGTGGGGGACGTGATCAAGGTCAAGGTGCACCGCATCGACGAGCGGGGCAAGATCGACCTGATCCGGCCCGAGCTGGAGGGCAAGATCCCCCCCAGGCGGCGCAGCTAGCCCTGGAGGGTTTTCCTTAGGGCTAGATCCCGGCCAGGCCGGGAAGATGGGAGGTTTATGGAAAACCAGGAACGCAAGCCAAGGAAAAGACGGCGCAGAAGGCCATCGGACGCCGCTCCCCCAGGCCTTGGAGAGGGTAAGGACTACGTGGAGATCATTCCCCTAGGGGGGATGGGGGAGATCGGCAAGAACATCACCGTCTTCCGCTTCCGGGACGAGATTTTCGTGCTGGACGGGGGGCTTGCCTTCCCCGACGAGGCCATGCCCGGGGTGGACCTTCTCATCCCCCGGGTGGACTACCTCATCGAAAACCGGCACCTCATCAAGGCGTGGATCCTGACCCACGGGCACGAGGACCACATCGGGGGGCTTCCCTTCATCCTCCCCATGGTCTTCGGGAAGGAAAGCCAGGTGCCCATCTACGGGGCCAAGCTCACCCTGGGCCTCCTTAAGGGGAAGCTGGAGGAGTTCGGTTTGAGGCCGGGGAGCTTCAACCTCAAGGAGATCTCCCCCGACGACCGCATCAGCGTGGGGCGCTACTTCACCCTGGACCTCTTCCGCATGACCCACTCCATCCCCGATAACTCCGGTCTGGTCATCCGCACCCCCGTCGGCACCATCGTGCACACCGGGGACTTCAAGCTGGACGCCACCCCCATAGACGGTAAACTTTCCCACCTGGCCAAGGTGGCCCAGGCGGGGGCGGAAGGGGTCTTGCTCCTCATCGCCGATTCCACCAACTCCGAGCGCCCCGGCTACACCCCGAGCGAGATGGAGATCGCCAAGGAACTGGACCGGGTCATCGGCCGGGCCCCGGGCAGGGTCTTCGTCACCACCTTCGCCAGCCACATCCACCGCATCCAGGCGGTGATCTGGGCGGCGGAGAAGTACGGGCGCAAGGTGGCCATGGAGGGGCGGAGCATGGTGCGGTTCAGCCGCATCGCCATGGAGCTCGGCTACCTCAAGGTGAAGGACCGCCTCTACACCCTGGAGGAGGTCAAGGACCTCCCCGACCACCAGGTGCTGATCCTGGCCACGGGAAGCCAGGGGCAGCCCATGTCCGTCCTCCACCGCCTGGCCTTTGAAGGCCACGCCAAGATGGCCATCAAGCCCGGGGACACGGTGATCCTTTCCAGTAGCCCCATCCCCGGCAACGAGGAGGCGGTGAACCGGGTCATCAACCGGCTCTACGCCCTTGGGGCTTACGTCCTCTACCCCCCTACCTACAAGGTTCACGCCTCGGGGCACGCCTCCCAAGAGGAGCTCAAGCTCATCCTGAACCTCACCACCCCCCGTTTCTTCCTCCCCTGGCACGGGGAGGTGCGCCATCAGACCAACTTCAAGTGGCTGGCGGAGTCCATGAGCCGTCCCCCGGAGAAAACCCTTATCGGGGAGAACGGGGCCATTTACCGCCTAACCCGGGACACCTTTGAGAAGGTGGGCCAGGTGCCCTCCGGGGTCCTCTATGTGGACGGCCTGGGGGTCGGGGACATCACCGAGGAAATCCTGGCCGACCGCCAGCACATGGCCGAGGAGGGAATCGTGGTCATCACCGCCTTAGCGAGCCAGGACCCGGTGGTGGAGGTGGTGTCCCGGGGGTTTGTCAAGGCCGGGGAGCGGCTTTTGGGCGAGGTGAAGCGCATGGCCCTCGAGGCCCTGCAAAACGGGGTGCGGGAAAAGAAGACCCTGGAACGCATCCGGGACGACATCTACTTCCCGGTGAAAAAGTTCCTGAAGAAGGCCACGGGCCGGGATCCCATGATCCTTCCCGTGGTCATCGAGGGGTGAATCATGTACCGAAGCCTTCTTCTTCCCACAGACGGAAGCCCGGCCGCCGAAGCTGGGGTAAAGGAGGGGCTCCGCCTGGCCAAGGCCCTGGGGGCCCGGGTGGCCTTTCTCTACGTGCTGGAGCCCGTAGGGCCCAGGCTTTTCCTGGGCCCGGAAACCCTTCCCTACTACCAGGCCCTGGTGGAGGACATGCGGAAAGAGGGCATGGCCGCCTTGGACCGGGCCACCCGCATGGCGGAGGAGCTCGGGGTGGGATTTGAGGCCCATCTCCTCGAGGGGCGGGCGGCGGAGGTCATCCTTAAGGAGGCGGGAAAGCACGATCTTTTGGTGATGGCCACCCACGGACGGACGGGGTTGGATGCCGTGCTTTTGGGTAGCGTGACCCAGGAGGTGGTCCGCAGAAGCTCCAAACCGGTCCTGGTAGTCCCCTACCGCACCAGCGGAAGCGAAGCCGCCAGCAAGTAAAGGGCCACGATGGCCCAGGAATCGTAGGCCAGGACCCATAGCTTTCTCAGGCTCTGGTACATGAGCCCGGTGAGCACCGTCCCTGCCATACCCAAAAGCACCAGGACGCTGAGCAGATGGCTTCCCCCCACCTGGATCAGCAGGAGGCCAGGGGCTAGAACATCCGCATAGGAGAGCAGAAAGGTGTTAAACATCACGCTCCCCAGCACGTTGCCCAAGGCCAAGTCCACCGCCCCCAGGCGGGCAGCCGCCAGGGTCACCGTGGCCTCAGGCAAGGTGGTGACCAACCCCACCAGGAAGGTGCCCACCCAGGCCTGGCCCAGCCCTGTTTCCCGGGCCAGGGCCTCGGCCAAATCCGGAAGCAAAACCGCCGCCCCCACCAAAACCCCCGCCCCCAGGAGGTAGCGCCCCAAGGCTGTTCTCAAAGGGATATGGGCGTAGGCCTCCTCCTCGAGGACCTCATCGTGGGGGAAACGCCTGGCGTAGCGAAAGGAAAGCCACAGGGCGAAAAGATACAGGGGAAAAAGCCCCAGGGCAAACCATCCGACTCGTTCCAGGCTCCGCTCTGCCAAAAGGCCAAGCCCCGCCACCGCTAAAAGGAGGACCACGAGTCCCAGGCTCAAGGCATGTCCCTGGCTGGCCCGGGCGGTGAGGGGACGGGGATGGACGGCATCCAGCACCGTGAGCAGAAGAAAGTTGACCATGCTGGCCCCAAGGAGGTTCCCCACGGCGATATCGGGGAGGCCCTGAAGGGCAGCGCTGGTGACGTTGAAGAGTTCGGGGAGGCTGGTGGTGATACCCACCAGGAAAAGCCCCATAAAGGTGCGGCCGAGTCCGGTCTTTTCCAATAGCACCTCCCCGTAAAAGGCCACCTGCCGCCCAGCCAGGAGGATGACCAAGGCCACCGCCAAGAAGGCCAGCCAGGTCATAGCTGGGACTGGAGTAGGCGGAGCAGGTCAAACCGGGTGATGATGCCCAGGGGCTTACCCTCCCCATCCACCACGGGAACGTGGTTGATGTCGTAGGCCAGCATGAGCTCCAAGACGCGGGGAAGCGGTTCCTCCGGCCCCACGGCGTGCACGGGGCTGCTCATGATCTCCTCTACCCGGGTACTCCTAGCCTCCGCCAGAATTGCTTCCAAGCCATCGGAACCCAAGAAGCGACCTAGGAGCATGGGCGCCCGAAAGGTGGAAAAGGGCACACCCCGTTCCTTGAGGAAATCGCTTTCCGTCACAATGCCCATCAAGCGGCCCTCTTTGTCCACCACCAGCACGCTCCCGATTCCTTTTCCCAACATCAGCCGGGCCACCTCCGCCAGGGAGGTATCCGGAAGCACACTCACCACTGGGCTGGTCATGGCGTCCTTGGCCTTCATCTCTTAACCTCCTTCCGCCATACTAACCGGTCTATTCCTTCAGCCATGAGCCAGGCAAGGAGAGCCATACCCAAGGCCAGTCCCCAGATCCATGCGGGCACCGGAACAGCTTCCAAGACTCCCGGGGCCAGGGTGCCCAGCAGGAGCTGAATGGCGATGCCCAAAGCCACAGCCCCGTGCAAATACGGGTTGGGCAGGGGCATCAGGTGGGTGTGCCGAGCAGCGTAAGCGAAGAAGAGCTGGCCCAGGGTCATGAAGTGGAAGGTGGCGGTACGCGCCACCTCGGTGGCACTTAAAGCGGCTTGGATCCGTCCCCATCCCGGCAGAAGGGCCAAGAGCAACAAGGCAAAGGCGGCCTTGATGGTTCCCGTGAGGAGGATGAACCGCAATGAGGGGGCGTCCAAAAGGGGGCTGTCCTTGGGCCTGGGCGGCCGCTCCAATACCCCGGGATTACGGTCCAGGGCCAAGGCAAGGGCGGGAAGGCCATCGGTCACCAGGTTGATCCAGAGAATCTGCACCGCGGTGAGGGGAAGAAGCAGGTGCCCAGCCTCGTCCCTGAGGTTGAGGAGGGCGGCAAACACCATACCCAAGGCCACCACCAAGACCTCAGAGAGGTTGGTGGAGAAGAGGAAGCGGATGAACTTCTGGATGTTCTCGTAGATGCTCCGCCCCTCTTCAATGGCCGCCACGATGGTGGCGAAGTTATCATCCATGAGAACCAGGTCCGCCACCTCCCGGGAGACATCCGAGCCCCGTTGGCCCATGGCCACCCCCACGTCCGCCCGCTTGAGGGCCGGGGCATCGTTCACCCCGTCCCCGGTCATGGCCACCACCTCGCCCACTTTTTGGAATGCCTCAACGATGCGCAGCTTGTCCTCGGGCTTAACCCGGGCGATGACATCCACCTCCAGAAGCTCCTCGTCGGAAAGCTCCCTGATCTCCTCCCCGGTGGCCACCACCTCGGCAGGAATGCCCACCTTACGGGCGATAGCCAAGGCAGTGGCCGGGTGATCCCCCGTGACCATCACCACCCTAACCCCCGCCTTCAAAACCTGGGCCACCGCCTCCGGCACCTCCGGGCGGGGAGGATCCAGGAGGAGGACGAAGCCCAAAAAACCTAGCTCCTCTTCCCGCTCCCCCTCGCCATGGGCTAGGGCTAGGACCCGGAAGCCCTCCTCTGCATAGGCCTCTGCCTGTTCCAAAAGGGAAGTTTTGTCAGCTGGGCTTAGGGCAAGGCGGGGGATAAGGGCCTCGGGAGCCCCTTTGAGGAAGCTTCCCTCGGGTGTGGTGACCCGCATGTACTTCCAGGCACTGTCAAAGGGCCTTTCAGAGAGCCTGGGGTGTTCCTGGCGCACTTGCTTCACGTCCAGGTGCCGGGCCGCATAGCGCAAAAGACCGAGCTCCAAGGGGTCCCCTGCGCCGGTTTCCAGGTCCGCATCGTTGCAGAGGACCATGGCGAGAAGGGCCCTTTGGGGGTCCGGCCCCACCACCTTTTGCACCTCCATGCGGTTTTCCGTGAGGGTACCCGTCTTGTCGGTGGCGATAACGGTAACGCTCCCCAAGGCCTCCACCGCCGAAAGGCGCCGAACCACCGCCTTGCGGCGGGCCATGCGCTCCACCCCCAGGGCCAAGGCCAGGGTGAGCACGGCAGGAAGCCCCTCGGGCACCGCCGCCACCGCCAGGGCCACGGCGAAGAGAAGGACCTGGGCGGAAAAGCCCTCCGCCAGAAAACCCAATACCACTAGGGCTGCGGCAAGCCCCATCACCCAGCGGGCCACCCTATGGCCAAAGGCCTCGAGGCGCCGCTCCAGGGGAGTCTTCTCCTCCCGGATCCCCACCAAGAGCCCGGCGATGCGGCCCATGGCGCTCCTTAGGCCGGTACGGCTTACCTCCATTAGGGCCCTTCCCCGCACCAACAGGGTGCCGGAAAAGACCTCGTCCCCTACGCTCTTCTCCACCGGAACGCTTTCCCCGGTGAGGAGGCTTTCGTCCACCAAGACCCCGCTGGCCTCCAGGAGGACGCCATCTGCCGGTATGCGGTCCCCCGCCTCTAGGCGCACCACATCCCCCGGTACGATCTCCCGGCTGGGGAGGTGCTGGAAGCGACCATCTCGGAGGACCCAGGCCATGGGCTCTGCCAGGGCTTTAAGACGCCTAAGGGCCTCCTCGGAGCGCTTCTCCTGCAGGGTACCCAGGGTAGCGTTGAGGATCAGGATGGCCAGAATGGCCAAGGCCTCCAAGGGAAGCCCATGGGCTCCCTCATAGAACCAAAGGCCCAGGTCCGCCGCCAAGGCAAAGAGGAGGATGTAGATGAGAGGGCTTTGAAACTGGCGTAGGAACCGTTGCCAAAGGGGTTCAGAGGGTTTTTCCGGAAGGGCGTTGGGGCCGTATTCTACGAAGCGTTTTTGCGCCTCCTGTGAGGTAAGCCCCCGCATGGGGGCATGATACCTGGAGCGCCGGGGACTTATTGTCCCCCGCCTGGGCCCTGCGGTAAGATGGCGCCATGCTGCAGTACCCGGAGCTACCCCTAGGAAGCCCTTTAATCGACGCCGAGCTTCCCGACCCACGGGGAGGACGGTACCGGCTTTCCCAGTTCCAGGAACCCCTCTTGGCCGCGATCTTTATGTGCAACCACTGCCCCTACGTGAAGGGCTCCATCCAGGAGATCGTGAGCCTGGCGGAGAAGTACCGGGGCCGGGTGGCCTTCGTGGGCATCAACGCCAACGATTACGAACGCTACCCCGACGACGCCCCGGAGAAGATGGTGGAGTTCGCCAAGGAGCACGGCATCTTCTTCCCCTACCTCCTGGATGAGAGCCAGGAGGTGGCCAAGGCCTACAAGGCCTTGCGCACCCCCGAGGTCTTCCTTTTCGACGAAAGGCGCCTCCTCCGCTACCACGGCCGGGTAAACGATAACCCCAAGTTCCCCGAACAGGTCCAGACCCACGACCTCGAGGCCGCCATCGAGGCCCTGCTCAGGGGAGAGGAGCCACCCCTTAAGGAGGCTCCCGCCATCGGCTGCACCATCAAGTGGCGGCCTGGAAACGAGCCCGAGGTCAAAATCGGCTAATCCTTAGACTAGGGCCTTATAGGATGGAGGCGGTTTACCCCGCCCCGCTCGGGGCGGATAGGGAGGATGTGCATGCGCGTATTGGTAACGGGCGGAGCGGGTTTCATCGGTAGCCATATTGCGGAAAGCCTGGTGCGCGAGGGTGTGGAGGTGGCGGTCTTGGACAACCTCTCCACGGGCAGACGGGAAAACGTCCCCAAAGGCATCTACTTCTACAAGGTGGACCTCAGGGACAAGGAAAGCCTGGAAAGAGTCTTTAGGGAGTTCCGCCCCACCCACGTTTCCCACCAGGCGGCCCAGGCCTCGGTGAAGGTAAGCGTGGATAACCCCACCCTGGACTTCGAGGTGAACCTCCTGGGCGGCTTGAACCTCCTCGAGGCCATGCGAAAGTGGGGGGCGGAGAAAATGGTCTTCGCTTCCACCGGGGGAGCCATCTACGGGGAGGTTCCCGAAGGGGAACGGGCCGAGGAAACCTGGCCCCCCAAACCCAAAAGCCCCTACGCCGCCAGCAAGGCCTCCTTTGAGCACTACCTCTCCGCTTACGGGCAAAACTACGGGCTCAAGTGGGTCTCCCTGCGCTACGGCAACGTGTACGGCCCCCGGCAGGACCCCCACGGGGAGGCCGGGGTGGTGGCCATTTTCTCGGAAAGGATCCTCACGGGAGAACCGGTCACCCTTTACGCCAGAAGGACCCCCGGGGATGAGGGCTGCGTGCGGGACTACATCTATGTGGCCGACGTGGTGCGGGCCCACAACCTGGCCCTAAAGGGTCTGGAGGGAATCTACAACGTGGGAACGGGGGAGGGGCACACCACCCAGGAGGTCCTCCTGGCGGTGGCCGAGGCCGCCGGTCGGAGTCCGCAGGTCAACCCAGCCCCCCCGCGTCCCGGTGATCTGGAAAGAAGCGTGCTCTCTCCCTTGAAGCTCATGGCCCACGGCTGGCGGCCCGAGGTGGGTTTCCAGGAGGGCATCCGACTCACCGTGGAATACTTCCGCACCCGTTGACATACCCCCCACCCCTATCTGATGATGGGGGGTATGAGCGTTCGTTTCTTTCATCCCGCCTGGTTCGCCATGGTCATGGGGGGAAGCGGGGTGGCCCTTGTTCTCCACCGCTTTGGCCTCGAGGCCCTGGCCCTGGTGAATTACGGTGTGGTGGCCCTTCTCTTCCTCGCAAGCCTGGGTATATTCCTGGCGAAGCTTTTCGGCCACCGGGACCGGGTCTGGGAAGAGCTCCATCATCCCCTTCTTTCCCAGCTTTACGCTACCTTCCCCCTGGCCTTCTTGCTCTTCAGCCTGGCCACCCACGAGGTTTTGGGGCAAGGGAAGCTCGCTCTGGTCCTCTTCGCCGTGGGCTCACCCCTGGTCCTCCTCCTGAGCCTCCTTCTCAGCTATTTGATCTTCACCCGCATGCGCCTTCCCTTCGAGGCCGCCAACGGCACCTGGTTCATCCCCCCAGTGTCCGCCATCGTGGTGCCCCTGGCGGGAGGCCCCCTCCTGCCCCTTATGGGCCCTTGGGCCAAGGAGGCGTTCTACTGGATGCTCATGTTCCTGGGGCTTGGCCTCATCCTCTTCCTGTGGGTGGGGGCCAACCTCCTGGCCCGACTCTACGCCCATGAACGCCCGGCCCCCGAGCTGGTCCCCAGCTTTTTCATCGGCTTGGCCCCGGTGGGGGTGGGTATCCTCGCTCCCCTCTCCCTCCTTAAGGGCGCCAAGGCCCTGGGCTTGTTCCCAGGAAGCCTCGAGGGCCTATACCTGTTCGGGATCGCCCTTTGGGGCCTGGGTGGGTGGTGGTTTGTCCTGGCCATGGCCCTTTTTCTGGAAAACCTTCTCCTCCATCGGGTGCGGTTAGGGTTCCAGCCCGGGCTATGGGCCTTCGTCTTCCCCATGGCGGCCTTCACCCTGGCCACCAGGGCCCTGGCCGAGGGCCTGTACAGCCTACTCCTGCACCTCCTAGCCCAGGGGCTCTTCCTGGTCCTCCTGGCCTTCTACCTGCCCCTGCTGATCCGTAGCCTTCTCGCCTTCCTCCGTCTGGAAACCCTCAGGCCCTTTGGCCAACAGGCGCCTGGCCAGGCGCACCCGAGCCCTCAGGGCCGCTAAGGCCTTCCGGTCTTCCTTAAGCCGCTTCCTGGCCCGGGCCATCGCCTCCGCCCGGGCCTTGGGCCCCACACCCCCCAGGACCTCCCGGCGGGCGAAAAAGCCCTCGAGGCTCATCCAGGCGATGAGTTCCTCCCGTTCCACCCCCAAGAGCTCGGGCCGAACCCCCGGCAAAGCCCCCTGTACCCGCCGGTACGCCTCGGCAAGGGGTACCCCCTTGCGCACCAAAAGGTCCACCGCCTCCGAGGCCAGGACCTCCGGGGAGAGCTCCTCCAGGAGAAGAGCTGGCTCAAAGTGGCTTTCCTCGAGGGCCACCCGGGTAAGCTCCAACGCCGCCTCGGCGCTTTCCATCAGGGCCGTCAAAGGCTCCAGTACCCCCGTGGAGTGGTCGTTCAAGTCGGTGAAGGGGGTATTGTGGTTCAAGGAAGCCAGCGTACCCATTCCGCCCACCAGCTGGCCCGCATAGATGCGGGCGTGCTCCAGCACCACGGGATTTCGCTTCTGCGGCATGAAGCTGGAACCCTGGGCCAACCCCTCCCCTACCACGAAGGCCCCCCGCTCCGCCAGGGCCAGCAGGTCGGTGAGGAAGCGGGAGAGGCTGGTACCCAGTCCCGCCAGGGCCGAGGCCAGTTCCAGGGCATAATCCCCCGAGGCCACGGCATCCAAGGTGTTCTCCACCGGTCCGGCAAAACCCAAAAGGGCGGCGAGCCGCCGCCGGTCCACAGGATAGGGGTTCCCCGCCAGGGCACTGGCCCCCAAAGGGCAGCGATCCAGAGTGTCCAAAGCCTGTTGCAAACGGCGGTAGTCCCTCTCCAAAAGCGCCCCCACCCCGAGGAGGTAATGGTCCAAGGTGGAGGGCTGGGCGGGCCGATGGTGGGTGCGAAGGACCAGGGGTACCCCGGCGTGGGCCCCGGCAACCTGGAGTACCGCCCCCCGTAGGCGAAGAAAATCCCCCAGCAAAGCCAACACCCGGTCCCTCAGGTAAGCGCGAAAGGCCGTGAGGTCCAGGTCGTTTCGGGATAGCCCCCGGCGTATGGCCCCCGCCACCTCCTCCCCCCAGTGCTCGGCAAGTTGGGAGTAAATGGAGAAGAAGACATCCTCCACCTCCCCCGTAAAGCTGGGCAAAGGAAGGGTACGGAGTTCCTGCAAAGCCGTCACCGCCGTATCGGCTCGAGGAAGGCCCAGGTGGGCAAGCTCCATGGCATAGGCGGTGAGGGCATCAAAGAAATGGGGCACAAGGGCCTCACGGGCAAACCGGTAATGGCGGCCCAAGACAAAGCGGCGGTAAACAGCATGCCAGCGCATGATCCCATCCTAGGACCTAGCGGCCTTTCACCCCCTAAGGAGGCCACCGCCCCCTTAAGGCACCCCCTCCCTTGACGGGAAGCCTCAGGGCTGTAAAATGCTACCAACCGACCGGTTGGCAGGGAACGGCACCGGCATCCCTAAGGTGGAGCAGGCTGCTTTTCCAGCCGTTTAGCTATGGGCAAGGTTCCGGGACTTGCCGAAGGAAGGTGGTCATGGTATCTTTGCACCGAGCACAACCGGAAAGGAGGCGCAACATGAAGCGCAGGGAGTTTTTGAGGAAGCTGGGTGTGGGTACGTTGACGGCCCTGGGCATGCCGTACATCGCTATCGCCCAGGCCAGGCCGGTGAAGCTGGCCGCTCTTCTGCCCTTGACGGGGCCCTTCGCCTTTGCCGGCAACGCAGGCCGGGAGGGGTTCGTGGACGGGGTAGACTACGTCAACGAGGTCCAAGGAGGCATAGGGGGCCGCAAGCTGGAGCTCATCATAGAGGACACGGGGTACGACGTGGCCAAGGGGACCGCCGCCTTCAACCGTGTGATATCCCGGGAGCGTCCTGACGAGCTCCTCTTTGTGTACGGGGACTCCACCGGACTTTCCAAGGCCTTGGCGCCGGAAGTCGCCCGCATGGGCCTTCCCTACTCCGCCACCAGCTTCTCCAGCGAACTGGCGGACCCCAAGACCTACCCCACCATCTTCGTCTTCGGTCCCACCTACAGCGACATGATGGAGGCCCTTCTCAGGCAAATCCGCCTGCAAAAGGGTCGGGCTAAGATCGCCTTGGTCTACTCCAACACCGAGTTCGGGCGCGACCCTATCCCCTACGCCAAGGAAAGGGCCAAGGCCCTCGGCATGGAGGTGGTCCACGAGGAGGTGACGCCCCCGGCCTTTACCGACGCCACCCCCGTGGTCCTGAACCTCCGCCGGGCCAACCCCGACTTCGTGATCCTTCAGGGCTATGCCCTTTCCGCCGAACCCCTGATCCTCCGCACCGCACGGGAGCAGGGCCTAAGGGCCCAGTTCATGGGCACCTACTACTCGGCAGAGCTAGCCCTTATCCAGCGGGCAGGCCCTGCTGCCGAAGGCTTCGCCGTCACCTACCACAACGCCTACTGGTACGACACCCTGGTGCCTGCGGTGGACGAGATGCGGAAATTCCGCCAGAAGAAGGGCCGGGACATCTCCTACCGTCCCACCTACTACATGGGCAGCCTGGCGGTGGTCCTGGCTGTGGCCGAAGCCATGCGCCGGGCGGCGGGAGCAGGCAAGCTCACCCGGGCCGGGGTGGTGGAGTATCTGGAGAAGCTAGGGGACTATAACGGCCTGGGCCTGCAGCGGAGCTACCAGTTTGTGAACCACCGCCTTCCCTACACCAAGCTCTATCGGGCTAGCGTGAAGGACGGCCGTTTCAACGCCATCACCGACTGGATCAAGCTGGCTTAGCCCCGACCTAGCCACCCATGATCCCGGGGGCTTTCCAACACGCCCATGTCTGACCTTCTACCCTATCTGATCGGCGGCCTAGGTAACGGAGCCCTCTACGGCCTTCTAGCCCTGGGCTTCGTCCTGGTCTACCGGGCCACCAGCGTGGTGAACTTCGCCATTGGCGAGTTCCTGCTGGTGGGGGCTTACCTCACCTACACCTTCGCCCTTTTCCTGCCCCTTCCCCTGGCCATGCTGGCCGCCCTACCCGTGGCCTTTCTCTTCGGCCTCCTGGTCGAGCGGGGCTTCGTGCGGCCCCTCTTGGGGCGGAACGTGGTGGCGGTGATCATGGCCACCATCGGGTTGGCCGCAGCCCTAGACGGCGGGGTCCAGCTGGTCTGGGGGCCGGATCTCAAGTACCTAAGCGGGGAACTCCCCCAGCTCGGCTTCCAGTTGGGGGAGGTGTTCGTACCCTCCAGGGCCCTATGGAACCTACTCCTGGCCTTGCCTCTGGGCCTCTTCCTCCTCTGGCTCCTTAGGAGGAGCCGGTACGGGATCCTGGTACGGGCCATTTCCGAAAGGGAGGTGGCCGCCTTGGCCTTGGGGATCCCCACGGCCCGGATCCTGGCCGGAGTCTGGGGGGTCTCGGCCCTCCTGGCCACCCTGGCGGGAGCCCTTTTGGCGGTGGCCAGCGGGGTAGGCCCCAACCTGGTCTTCCTGGGCCTCAAGGTCTTCCCCGTGGCCATCCTGGGCGGGTTGGACTCGGTGGGTGGGGCCCTTTTGGCAGGCTTTATTTTGGGGATCCTCGAGGCCCTTTCCCAACGCTACCTGGAACCCATCCTCCCCGGCTTCACCGAGGCCTTGCCCTTCGTGGTGGTACTCCTGGTGCTTCTGGTGCGCCCCTATGGCCTACTGGGTGAGCGGCAGATTGAGCGGGTGTGATACCCCGTTACCCTGGCTTTGCCAGGAAGGAGGCCCCGATAGAGACCTCCTCCAAGCCTCATGGCCGAGCGAAAAGATATAGAGGGAAATGGCATGGTCCTATCCGTAGAAAACCTCAAGGTGGTCTACCGGGGGGTGATCCTGGCCCTGGACGGGGTGTCCCTGGAGGTAAGGGAGGGGGAAGCCGTGGCCCTCCTCGGACCCAACGGAGCCGGCAAGAGCTCCTTGGTGCGGGCGGTGGCCGGCCTCCTTCCCAAGTTTGAGGGAAGGGTGCTGGATGGGCACGTACGCCTGTTCGGCCAGGAGGCCACCCATCTGGATCCCGTGCGCATCACGGGTCTGGGGCTCACCGCAGTCCTCGAGGGGCGTCCCCTCTTCCGCTATCTGACCCCCGTGGAGAACCTGGTAGCCGCCGGCCACCGCCTCTCTCCCCGGGAGCTCAAGGAGGGCATGGAAGAGGTCTTCGCCCGTTTTCCCCGGCTCTACGAAAGGCGCCACGAGCAGGCCGGCTATCTTTCCGGGGGCGAACAGCAGATGCTCCTCCTGGGCATGGCCCTCCTCACCCGCCCCAAGCTGCTGGTGGTGGACGAGCCTTCCCTGGGCCTAGCCCCCAAGCTGGTGGAAGAGGTGATGCGCACCCTAAACGCCTTGAGGAGGGAGAAAGGCCTAAGCCTCCTCTTGGTGGAGCAGAACGCCCGGGCAGCCCTGGCCATCGTGGATCGGGTTTACGTGCTGGAAAGGGGCCGGGTGGTGTTTGAAGGCGATGCCAAAACCGCCCAGGAGGACCAGGACGTGATGGAGTTCTACCTGGGCAAGGAGGAAGTGGGCTTCCGCCAGGCCAAGCGCTACCGAAGGAGGAAGCGGTGGGTGTGATCCTCGAGGCCAAGAACCTCCACCTCTCCTTCAAAGGGGTAAAGGCCCTAACGGGAGTGGAGTTTAGCGTTGCCGAAGGCGAGTTCTTTGCGGTAATCGGACCCAACGGGGCTGGAAAAACCACGCTTCTCAACGTACTTTCCGGGGTGTATGAGCCCGATAAGGGCGAGGTGATCTTCCTGGGCCAAAGCCTCAGGGGGAAAAGCCCCCAGGAGAGGTCCCGCATGGGTTTGGGGCGTACCTTCCAGGGCCTGGAGATCTTCCGGGGCATGAGCGTTTTGGACAACGTGAAGCTGGGAGCCGAGCTGGCCCTTCCCTCCTATCCTCTCGCCCTACCCCGGGCCGAACGGGAATGGCGGCTCAGGGCCTGGGCCGAGGAGGTTCTGGACTACCTCCACCTCTCCCCCTTCCGCCACGCCCCCGCCGGGATGCTTCCCTACGGCCTGCAGAAGCGGGTGGAGGTGGCCCGGGCCCTGGCCAGCCGGCCCAAGCTCCTCCTCCTGGATGAGCCCATGGCCGGGCTTTCCCTGGAGGAAAAGCAAGACCTCGCCCGCTTCCTCCTGGACGCCCGGGAGGAATGGGGGGTAACCCTCCTCTGGGTGGAACACGACCTGAGGGCGGTCTTGGAGCTCTCCGATAGGGTCCTGGTCCTCTCCTACGGGGAGGTTCTCTACCATGGCCCCCCGCAAGGGGTGCGCCAGGATCCCAAGGTGGCAGAAGCCTACCTGGGGCAGGTTTGAGGCACTATGGAAGGAACGCTTCTTGCTTACCTGTACCACCACGCCAAGGAAAGGCCCCACGCCCCCGCTTTACGGGTGAAGCGGCTTGGGGTCTGGCAGAAAACCTCCTGGAAGGAGCTTTTGGAGCGTACCCTTAGCCTCGCAGGGGGGCTTTGGGCCTTGGGCCTTCGGGAAGGGGAGGTCCTGGCCATCCTGGGGCATAACGCTCCTGAGTGGGTGGAGGCCGAGCTGGCCGCCCAAACCTTAGGAGCCCTTCCCATGGGCATCTACGCGGACGCCATGCCCGAGGAGGTGGGCTACTTCCTGGAGTTCACCGGGGCCAAGGGCATCGTGGTTTCCGACGAGGAGCAGCTGGACAAGGTCTATCCCCACCTGCACCTGGTGGACTTCGTCCTGGTCTGGGAGGAAGCAGGAATGTCCCGCCACTTCCAGGGCAAGGTGCTCCGGTTTAGCCAGGCCTTCGGGGATCCCAAGGTGGGGGAAGAGGCTCTGAAAAAGCGCCGCCCCGAGGACACCGCCCTCCTCGCCCCCACCTCCGGCACCACGGGAAGGAGCAAGCTGGCCATGCTTTCTCACCAGAACCTTCTCGCTGGCCACTTTGCCGTGGGCCAAGCCCTGGGGTTCCAGAAGGGAGCCTGGGTCTTCAGCTATCTACCCCTTCCCTGGATCGGGGAGCAGATGCTCACCGTGGTGCAGGGCTTGGTGGAGGGCTCCACCGTGCACTTTCCCGAGGACCCCACCACCTTAAGGGAGGACCTTAAGGAGGTCCAGCCCGACTTTTTCCTGGCCCCTCCGAGGCTTTGGGAGGATATGGCCAGCCTCATCCAAAGCCGCATGGCGGACGCCGACCTCCTTAAGACTTTCTTTTACCGGGTGGGGATGGGAGCTCTCCTGGAGGGGGCGAGGCGGGAGTTCCGGGGGGAGAGGGTGGGCCTTTGGCTCAACCTCAAGCGGGCCCTCTTCTATCCCCTGATCGCCAGGCCCCTCAGGGCCAGGCTGGGCCTTGCCGCCTGCCGCATCGCCGTCACCGGAGGAGCCCCCTTGGGCCCAGAGGTGTTCACCTTCTTCCGCGCCTTAGGCCTGGACATCCGCCAGGTCTACGGCCAGTCGGAAACCGCCGCCGCCACCACCGCCCACGCCACCGGGGATGCCCCTCCGGAAACCGTGGGCCCCCCTCTCCCCCGTACGGAGGTACGCATCAGCGAGGAAGGAGAGATCCTGGTGAAAGGGCCCCAGGTCTTCCAGGGTTATTTCCGCCAGGAAAAGGCCACCGCGGAAACCTTCACCGAGGAAGGCTTCTTCCGCACCGGGGATGCGGGCTTCTTTGACGAGCGGGGGCATCTGGTGATCCTGGGCCGGGTTAAGGAGGTGGGTGCCCTTGCGGATGGGACCCGCTTTGCCCCACAGTTTCTGGAAAACCGCCTGAAATACTCCCCCTATATCCGCGAGGCCGTGGTGCTGGGGCACGGAAGACCCTTTGTCACCGCCCTCATCGAGCTGGATCCGGAAAACGTGCAGAACTGGGCCAGGAAACGGGGCATCCCGTTTACCACTTATCTGTCCCTCACGGAAAGGCCCGAGGTCAAGGCCTTGATTGCCGAGGAAATCCGCATGGTGAACAAAACCCTCCCCGACAAGCTGAAGATCCAGCGCTTCGCCATCCTCCCCAAGGAGCTCCACCCCGACGACGAGGAGATCACCCGCACCCGCAAGGTCCGGCGCCAGGTGGTGGAGGCCCGCTACGGCCCGGTGATCCAGGCCCTCTACGGGGACGGGGGACGGGTGGAGGTGGTGCTCCCCATCCGCTACCTCGAGGGGGAAGGGAGGCTCGAGGCCACCTTGGAAGTGCAGGAGGTCTAGGATGTACCGCCTTGCCAAACAGCTTACCGACGCCTTTAGCCGCTGCTTTGCCCGTTCGGTGCGGGAAACCTACCGGCAGGATGAAGCCTATGCCAGCACACCCCTGGGGCGTTTGGCCCTGGGGGTTTTCCTGGTTCTCCTCCTTCTTCTTCCCCTCCTCCTTCCCCCCTATCCCATGTACGTGACCACCCTGGTGGCCATCGGGGCCTTAAGCGCCTTGGGGCTCCACCTCCTGGTGGGGGGTGCGGGGCAGATCTCCTTGGGCCACGCCGCCTTCATGGGGGTGGGAGCGTACGCTGCAAGCCACCTTTATGGCCCCTTGGCTCCTGTGGGCATCCTCCTCGGAGGAGGCATTGCCGCCCTTTTGGGTCTCGTGCTGGGCCTTCCCTCCTTGCGTATCAAGGGGGTGTATCTGGCCATCGCCACCCTGGCCTTCCAGTTCCTAGCGGATTACGTCTTCAAAAACTGGGAAGCGGTCACGGGGGGCATACGGGGGCGTACCTTGCCCCCTGCCGAGCTATGCGGCTTCGTCCTGGACACCCCTGGGAGGCTCTGGTACCTGGTGCTCGTGTTCGCCCTACCCCTGTTCTTCTACGGCAAGCGCCTCCTCATGACCCGGGCGGGCCGCGCCTTCATGGCCGTGCGGGATAACGACCTCTCCGCCCGGGTGGCGGGGGTAGACCTGGTACGGGTAAAGCTCTTGGCCTTCGCCCTCTCCGCCTTCTACGCCGGGGTGGCCGGGGGGCTTCTGGCCCAGCTCTACAAGGCGGTAACCCCCGAGTACTTCCCCCTCACGGTGAGCATCCAGTACCTGGCCATGGTCATCGTGGGCGGGGCAGGCACGGTGCTGGGGGCGGTTTTGGGAGCCTTCTTCGTCCTCCTCATCCCCGAGGTCTTAAACAGCCTGGTGGGATCCCTTGGCCCCCAGTACGCCGCCACCCTGGCCGCCTGGCGCAACGTGGTCTTCGGCCTCCTCATCCTGGCCTTTCTGATCCTGGAACCTCTCGGATTGGTGGGCCTTTGGGGAAGGATCCGCAACTACTTCCGCACCTGGCCCCTCCCCTACTGACTAGCGGTGCCAGTCCTTGAGGTGGCGTAAGGCCACGGGCAGGCCAAGCCCCAACCCGAAAAGGAGGTAAGCGGGAGCGGGGTGCAGGACGCTGGCTAGGAAGGGCTGGGCCAAGGCCACGGCCAGGGCCACCCGGTAGGGCTTTCGGAAAAGGGCGAAGAGGGTAGCGAAAAGCAGGAGGGAAAGGAAGAGAAGCCGGGGATCCACGGCAAAGAGCACCCCAGCCCCCACGGCCAAGCCCTTTCCCCCCTTGAAGAGGAGCCAGGGGGAAAAGGCATGCCCCCACACCGCCCCCACGCCCCCGGCAAGGCCACCCAGAGGGCTTCCCCCCACTCCCTCCCCCAGGGCCACCGCCAGGATTCCCTTGAAGAGGTCCAGGAGGAGAACCATGAAACCCGGCACCGGCCCCAGCACCCGGTAGGCGTTCAAGGCCCCGGGGTTGCCCGATCCCTCCTGAAGGAGGTTCCTTCCCCGAAGGGCTCCAAACCAGTAGGCGATGGGCAAGCTTCCCAGGAAGTACCCAAGGAGAAGGGCTACGAACATGGGCTAGGAAAGAACCCTTTCCACCTGGCCTTGGAGCCGCAAGAGAGCCGCCTCGAGGCCCCTTAGCCGTAAGGGGGTGAGGAGTTCCTCTAGCCCCGCTCCCCGGTAGAAGGTGGGGGGCACGGAAAGCACCGCCTCAGGGGGCTCCCCCTCGAGGCCCTCCTTCAGAAGACCCGCAAAGGCCTTCACCGTGGGGGCTTCATCGGGGACGAAGAAGTAAAGCCTAACCCTTCCCCCCTCCACCTCCGCCCTCAGGAAGAAGGGGGTCTGGCATTCATGAACCCGTTCCAGCTCCACCCCAGGAGGCGGGGTGGGCACCTTTTTTGCGTATTCCAGAAGCACCTGGGCCTTGAGCTCCTTGGGCATGGCCCGAATCAGATCCAGGGCTTCCTGAAGCTTCTTGGGCAAGGCCATGGCCTTAGCTTAGCCCACCTTGGGGGCAGTGTGGGTGGGACGGAGCTCTATCTCGCTCACCATAGCCCTTTCCGGCATCTCCGCCGCGAAAAGCACCGCCTGGGCCACATCAAGAGGGGAAAGCTTCCAGGAGGCTCCCGGGGTATTGCCGGCAAAGCCCGTGTCCACCGAGCCTGGCAGGATATTCACCACCCGCACGCCGGCCTCCCGGAGCTCCAGCATGGCCGCCCCCATGAGGCCCAAAAGCCCGAACTTGCTGGCGTTATAGGCAGCCCCGCCCTTGAAGGCATTCTTGCCCGCCAGGCTGACGATGTTCACCACCACCCCCCTCGAGGCCAAGAGGGCTGGCAAAGCTGCCTTGAGGCCCAAAAAGGGCCCCACCAGGTTCACCTCCAAAACCTGGCGGAACTCCTCCTCGCTGAGCTCGGCCACGGGCTTCATCACGCCAATCCCGGCGTTGTTGACCAGGAGGTCCAGCTGGCCGTAAGCCTCCAAGAGGCCCGCCACCGCCTTCTGCCAGTCCGCAAAGGAGCGCACATCCCCGGGCAAGGCCATGGCCCCTTCCCCCAGCTCCGAGGCCAAGGCCTTAAGCCTCCCTTCATCCCGGGCAAAAAGCCCCACCCTGTACCCTTTAGCGTGGAGAAGCCGGGCGATGGCCTCCCCAATCCCCCGGCTCGCCCCCGATACCAAGGCCACCCGCATGCCCTTTAGCTTAGCCCAAAACGCTCCTGGATCCGGGCCAGGATCTCCCTCAACCCCTCCTCCAGCTCCTTAAGCCCTCCTTGGTTCTCCAAAACCCAGGTGGCCCGTTTCCTCTTCTCCTCCTCGGGCATCTGGGCCCTTTCCCGGGCCAGGACCTCCTCCGGCGAAAGCCCGGAGCGCGCCACCACCCGCCTCACCCGTTCCTCCACAGGAGCCGCCACCAAAAGGGTTCCATCCAGACGGGCCTCCCACCCCTTCTCAAAAAGCAGGGGGATTTCCAGGAAGATCAAGGGGGCTTTGATGCGGGCCAGCTCCTCGGCCAAAAGCCTCCGCACCTCGGGGTGGAGGAGGTCCTCGAGGGCCTTAAGCCTTTCCGGGTCGGAAAAGACCAGCTGGGCCAGCGCCCTGCGGTCCAGCTCCCCGCCCGCAAAGGCCTCCGGGAAAAGCCGTTTAAGCTCCGCCTTCTTGTTCTCCCTGGCCCGTGCCGCCAGCTCATCCAGGTCCAAGACCGGGTAGCCCCAGGACCTTAGGAGAGCGGCGACCGTGCTCTTGCCGCTTCCGATGTTCCCGGTGATGCCGATAATGATGGGGTGCTTCGCCCGATCGCCCATAGGGACTTCCCCTTTTATACCCCCAAGGGGGCCATCCCCGTAGGGGGTGCCCTAAGGGACCTCCTTCTCGGGAGGAGGCCGCAGGACCTGGACTTCGTGGCGGAGGACCCAAGGAAGGCGGCACAGGATGCCCAAAGCCACCTAGGGGGCACCCTGTTCCCCTTGGACGAGGAGCGGGACCAGTACCGCCTGGTCACAGGTGGCCTCGTCCTGGACTTCTCCCCCTTGGAGGGGAGCTTGGAGGAAGACCTCCTCAAGCGGGACTTCCGCCTTAACGCTCTTTTCTGGAGGCAAAACCGCATCCTCGGCATCCGTGGAGCGGACGAGGATCTGAACAGGAGGGTGCTGGTTCCCGTACGGGAGGCCAATCTTTACGAGGACCATCTCCGAAGCCTCCGCGCGGTGCGCCTGGCCGCCAGCCTGGGCCTTGGCCTGCCCGGGGAAACCCGAGACGCCCTTTCCCGCCATGCCCGCTTCCTCCAGGCCCACCCCGAGGCCCTTCCTGCCCGGGAACGGGTGAAGGAGGAACTGAGCCGGCTCCTCCTCTCCCCAAGGGCGGCCTGGGGCCTTCACCTGCTGGAGCGCACGGGCCTTTTGGACGTCTACCTTCCCGAGCTCCGTCTCCTGGTGGGTCTTAAGCAGGGGGGCGTCCACCATCTGGATGGCTGGCAGCACACCCTCTCCGTGCTTTTCCACCTGGCCTGGCTTTGGCCCGAGGCCCCCTTGGAGGCCCGGCTGGCCGCCCTTTACCATGACGTGGGCAAGCCCCTGACCCGTCGCTTTGACCCGGAAGCGGGCCGCTTCCGCTTCCTCGGCCATGCGGAGGTAGGGGCCGAGGTGACGGGGGCTTCCCTGGAATGGCTACGGTTTCCAAAGGAAACGGTGGAGAGGGCCAAGGCCCTGGTGCGGCGGCACATGGACCGCCCTCCCGAGGGAAAACCGGCCCTTCGCCGCTTCTACTTCCGCCGCCACGACCACCTTCCCGCCCTTCCCTACCTCATGGCAGCGGACCGCCTGGGCACGAAAGGTGTGGAGAAGGAAGCCTGGGAGGTATTGGAGGCCTACCGGGAAGCCCTCTCCGAGCCCCTCCCCGAACGCCCCCTTCTTTCCGGGGAGGAGGTGATGGCCCTTCTGGACCTCAAGCCCGGTCCCCAGGTGGGAAGAGCACTGGAGGCCCTCCTTCTGGCCCAGGCGGAGGGAAGGGTGCGCACCCGGGAAGAGGCCAGGGCCTTTCTCCTATATTGGAAGGGCGATGGAACGAATACGCCTGCGTGAACCCCAGATCACCCCGGTGGAAGGGGGCTTTCTCCTCAGCGACCCCTACGGGATCTTCCCCAAGCCCGTGGCCCTCACGGAAGGGGGGCTTTTTCTCGTTTCCCTGATGGAGGGAAAAACCCTGGAAGAAGTCCAGGAGGAGGTCTTCAAGGCCCATGGGGTCCTGGTGCCCAGGCAGGAGCTGGAGGACTTGCTCAAGGCCCTGGAGGAGGCGGGGCTTGTGCTTACGGAAACGGTGGAAAGGCGCCTAAGGGAGGAGGAGGAAAGCCTAAGGAAAGAGCGCCCCATGCGCCTGGCAGGGCTTTCCTACCCCCAAGGGGAAAGGGAGGCCCGGGCCTTCCTCGAGGCCTTCCGGGCCAGCTTCCCGGGGCCAAGGCCTCAAGGGGGCCCCTCCATTCTCCTGCTTCCCCACCTGGAGCCGAGCCGGGTGCCCGAGGCCTACGGAGCCGCCCTGGCCGCCTTGGAAGGAACCCCAGAGCCGGAGCGGATCTACCTGGTGGGGGTGGCCCACCGGCCCCTCAAGGAGAAGGCCGCCGGCCTTCCCGTTCCCTTCCAGACCCCCTTTGGCCCTGCGGAGCCCGACCTTGCGGCCCTGCAGGCCCTGGACGCCCTCCTGCCTTACGAGCTTTTCAACACCCCCCTGGCCTTCCGGGAGGAACACAGCCTGGAGCTACCCCTTTTCTTCCTCAAGGGAACCTTCCCCCGGGCCAGGGTCCTTCCCCTCCTGGTCGCCCGGCGAAGCCCCGAGCTGGGGGAAGCCCTGAAGATGGTCCTCAAGGACCACCCCGGCCTTGTGGTCCTAGCGGTGGACCTCTCCCACGTGGGGCCCCGCTTTGGCGACAAGCCCTTCTCCCGCCCCCTGGCGGAGGAGGCCAGGAGACGGGACCTAGGCCTTCTGGAAAGGCTTGCCCAGGGAGAGCCGGAAGCCGCCCTGGCCTTTTTGGGAGGGAATCCCACCCGCGTGGACGCCGTGGAGGTGGTGGCGAGCCTGAGCCCCCTCCTCTCTGGCCGGAAGGGCCAGGTCCTGGCCTACCGCCTGGACCTCGAGGCCCCCACCCTCTCCGCCGTGGGGGCCGGCACCCTGGTTTTCCCCACTCCTCTCGGCTAAACCCCAGGCGATGGCATGCCCTTTCTCGCTATATCATGCCCATAGGGGTTCCAGGAGAAGGCCTGGGCAAGGGAGTTACCGGGGCCCCCACCCTGGCCTCGTCAGGGTGGGATGGCATCAGCGGCGCCTACGCCGCCTCTTGGCCCTGGTTTCCACCGGGCGGTGCATCCCGGCCTTTTCCTCCCTGGGAGCCCACTCACCGAAGTAAACGGTGTTCACCGTGGCCCGCTCGGGCCGGCTGTCGCGGCTTTTATCCGTAGGCGGTCCTACCACCTTGCGCATCTCCTCCTCCTTTGCCTTTCCCTTCTTCACCAGGGTTTTTTCCCTGGAAGCTTCCTTCTTTTCCTCCCCCCGGTAAGGCAGGAGGTCGATCTGCCGGAGCCTCGGGTTGGCGGCGGCGATCACCACCTCCATCTCGTCCCCCAGGCGGATCCTCTTGTCCTTGGGACCCAGAAGGGCCAGGGCCTCCTCGCTGTAGGTGTAAGGGCCCAGGGCCTCGAGGCGCACCAAGCCCTCCACCCCGTTTTTCAGGGTGACGAAGGCGCCAAAGCTGGCCACCCCGGTCACCTTGCCCACGAACCGCTCCCCTAGGTGAAGCTCCGCCCACTTGGCCATGTAGTACTTGGTGAGTTCCCGCTCCGCTGCCTCCGCCTTCCTTTCCATCTCCGAGGCGTGCTCGGCGATGGCGGGAAAGGTTTCCTGCCAGCGGGCCTTCTTGGCTGGGGTAAGGCTCCGCCGAAGGATGGCCTTAAGCACCCGATGCACCACCAGGTCCGGATAGCGGCGGATGGGGCTCGTGAAGTGCAGGTAGTGCTCCATGGCCAGCCCGAAATGCCCGAGGTTCTCCGCAGCGTACCGAGCCAAACGCAACGAGCGCAGGACCAGGTTGGCCACCACGGGCTCCTCCGGCCGGCCCTTGGCCTCGAGGAGAACCCGTTGCAGGGCCTTGGAGGAAAGCTTCTCCGGCAGGGTATACCCCAGCCGGGCCAAAGCCGTGCGGAGCTTCCCGTAGGCTTCCTCCAAGGGCTCCTCGTGTACCCGAAAGAGCCCGGGAAGCCCCTTGTTCACCAGGTGCTCGGCCACCATCCGGTTGGCCAGGAGCATGAGTTCCTCGATGAGGCTTCTCGCCTTGGGCTCCTCCTGGGGGATGAGGTGGAGGGTGCCGTCTTCCACCTCCACCTTCACCTCGGGGAAGGAAAAGTCCAGGGACCCCGCCTCGAGGCGCTTTTGCCTGAGCCTTTGCGTAAGGTCCAGGAGGAGGTTTAGATCCTCGGCCAAGAAGGCGTGCTCCTCAGGCAGGCCAAAGCCCTCGGCGAAGGCCTCCACCTCCGTGTAGGTCATCCGGGCCACACTCCGGATAACCCCCTCGGCAAAGCGCACCCGCTTCACCTCGAGGTCCTCATCCAGCTCCACCAGGACGGAGAGGACCAGCCGGTCCTCGTGAGGCTTCAGGGAGCACACCCCGTTGGAAAGCCTCTCGGGGAGCATGGGCAGAACCCGCCCCGGCAGGTAGACGCTGGTCCCCCTTAGAAAGGCCTCCTGGTCCAGGGCGCTACCCTCTTTGACGTAGTGGGAAACGTCGGCGATGTGCACCCCGATGCGATACCCTTTGGGAAGGCGCTCCACGTGGATGGCGTCGTCAAAGTCCTTGGCGTCCACCCCGTCGATGGTGAAGACCCGAAGGCCCCGGAAGTCTTGCCGCCCTTTCAGCTCCGCCTCGGGGATCTCCAGGGGAATGGCCTCCGCTTCCTTCAGCACCTCCTCCGGAAACTCGGCCCTTAGGCCGTACTTGGCGATCACCGCCTCGGTTTCCGTCTCCGGGGCGTCCCCCTCCCCCAGGTATTCCAAAAACTCCCCGTAAGGGCGCCGGTCGTAGTGCACCTTCACCACGATCCGGCTTCCCCGCTTGAGGCCGTGGAGTCCTTCGGGAAGAAGCCTGAGCTCGGGCAGACCCGGCTCATCCGGTAAGAGGACCGCATACCCCTTGCGGAAATCCAGGGTACCCACCACCCGTTCCCGGGCCCGCTTGAGAATCCGCTCCACCACCCCCCAGGGCTTCCCGTCCCGGCCAGGAGGCATGATGCGGGCCTCCACCAGATCCTCGGGCCAGGCATCCTGGGTGTAGCCGGGCGGGATGAAGAGGTCCTTTTCGGAAAGGCGCACGAAGCCATACCCATCCCGGTGGAGGCTGATGGGTCCCTGCACCCGGGCGGGGAGGAAGTACTGGCTTCCCTTCTTCTCCAGCAACCCTTCCCGCACCAGGGCCTTAAGGTAGGCCTTGGCCTCTCGCTTTTCCAACCCAAAGCGCCTGAGAATCTCCTCCAGGCGGTGGGGCCTGCCGGTCTTTTTGAAAAACTCCAGTAAGGTTTCCCGCATTCTAACCCAAGAGGCCTTCCAGGGCCTTCTCCGTAGCCTTAAGGCTTTCCGAGAAGGCCGAAAGGGCCTCGTCCACGTGCTCTTTGCCAATGATGAGGGGAGGCTCGAGGCGCACCACCTTGGGGTTGTTGAGCCCGAAGGCGGTGATCACCCCCCTTTCCGCCAGCTCCGCCACCACCAAGGCGCCGATGTCGGCATCGGTGAACTCCACGCCCAGCATCAGGCCTCGGCCCCGCACGTCCTCTATAAGGTGAGGATACTGGGCCTTAAGCTCCTTGAGCCCCGCCATCAGGTAGCTCCCCATCTCCAGGGCCCTTTGCGGCAGGTTCTCCTCCAGGGTGACCTCGATGGCTGCCAAGGCCGCCGCCGCCGCCAGGGGGTTACCGCCAAAGGTGGAGGAGTGGAAGAGGGGGTTTTGCTTGAAGATCTCAAAGACCTCCCTCCGGCCCACGCAGGCCCCGATGGGCATCACCCCGCCCCCCAAGGCCTTGGCCAGGGTCATGAGGTCGGGGGCCACCTCCTCCCAGTCCACCCCAAAGAGCTTCCCCGTGCGCCCGAGGCCGGTCTGCACTTCATCGGCGATCATGAGGACGCCCTTTTCCCGGGTAAGCTCCCGCACCCCCTTCAGGTAGCCGTCCGGGGGCACCCGGATTCCCCCTTCCCCTTGGATGGGCTCCACGATCACCGCGGCGGTTTCCTCATCTATGGCTGCTTCCAGGGCCTCGAGGTCCCCATAGGGCACCGCCTTCACCCCGGGAAGAAGGGGCTTGGCCGGATCCTGATACTCGGGCTTGGGGGTAAGGGAAAGGGCCCCCATGGTCTTGCCGTGGAATCCCCCCTGGGTGGTGACGATGCCCGGCTTCCCCGTATAAGCCCGGGCCAGCTTGATGGCCGCCTCCACCGCCTCCGCCCCGGAGTTGCCAAAGAAGACCATTTCCAGGCCTTCGGGCGTTATCTCCGCCAGCCTGGCCGCAAGCCTCGCCGTGGGCTCGGAAATCAGGACCCGCACGGACATGGGCATGCGCTCAAGCTGGGCCTTGACGGCCTCCACCACTTTGGGGTGGCGGTGGCCCAGGTTCAGGGTGCCGTAGAGGCCCAAAAAGTCCAGGTAGCGCTTGCCCGTGGTGTCCCAGACGTAGGGACCTTCGGCATGGGACTCGATCCGGTCCAGACCGGTGAAACGAAGCAACCCTGCCAAGCCGGGATTGATGTGCCGCTCAAAAAGCGTAAAGGGGTCGTGGCTCATGCCCACAATGCTACCCTAAGTGTAGCACACTCAAGGCTTGGTAGATGTCTTCCGGAATGCGGCCAGCCTTCTCCCCCACCTGGCATAGATGCCGGGTAAAGCCCTCCGCCAAGAGCGTCCCCTCCCGCTCCACCCGGTAGCGAAAGAGAAGATCCCGCCGGGAAAGGTGGGCCAGGCGGGTTCGCACCAGGACCTCCTCCCCAAAGCGGGCCGGGGCACGGAAGGTCAGGCCCAGTTCCACCACGGGGAAGAACACCCCCCGGGCCTCCACCTGGTGGTAGGGCAGGCCTGCCTTCTCCAAAAACTCCACCCGGGCCGCCTCCAGGTACACCGCATAGACGGAGTGGTGGACCACCCCCATCTGGTCGGTTTCCGCATAACGCACCTTTATGCGGGTCTCGCTCTCCACGGCACGAACTCCAGACGAGGCAGGTGGCGTAAGCGCACCCTACGGGCGATCTCGGAAAGGAGCCTTCTCTCCGCGTGGCTTAAGGCCAGAAGGGCTTTCTCCTCGTCGCTGAAGGCCTCCACGTACACCGTGAGCACCCGGCCATCGGGGGAAAGTCGCACCGCCTCCACGGTAAGGAGGAAAAGCCTAGGGTCTTCCAGGCCACCAATGGCCTCAGCCAGCGCCCGCTTAAGGCGCTCCTCGAGGTGGGCCCTTCCGTAGCTCACCACCCTCAGATTACTCCCGGTCCAGGCGGGAGACCAAATCGGCCAGCTTCCTCGCCACCTCTTCCGCCCCTTCCTTGGCCTCCACCATAACCCGCACCACGGGCTCGGTCCCCGAGGGGCGCACGTTCACCCGGCCAAAGCTCCCAAGCCTCCCTTCCGCCTCCTCCACCGCCTCCTTCAGCCGGGGGTGGGCCATGATCCTGTTCTTGTCGGAAACCCGCACGTTCAAGAGCACCTGGGGGTACATGGGCAACGCCTCGTACCAATCCGCCAGGTCCCCTCCCAGGACCTTTAGGGCCTTGAGGGTGAGGAGGGCGGTGAGGAGGCCATCCCCCGTGGTGTGGTGCTTGAGGAAGATCACGTGCCCCGAGGGTTCCCCGCCCAGGAAAAGCCCCTTTTCCTTCATCATCTCCAAAACGTACCGGTCCCCCACCGCCGCCCGGTGGAAGGCCAGACCCTTCTCCTTCAGGGCCACCTCCAGGCCCATGTTGCTCATCACCGTTCCCACCACCCCCTTTTCCTGAAAGGCCAGGGCGGTGAGGTAGAGGATATGATCCCCGTGAAAAAGCCGTCCTTTTCGGTCTATGAACTGCACCCTATCCCCATCCCCATCAAAGGCGATGCCCAGGTCCAGATCCAGCTCCGCCACAAAGCGGGCCAGGGCCTCGGGGTGCGTGGAACCGCAGGCCTTGTTGATGTTCCGGCCATCCGGGGTGTTGAAGAAGGCCATCACCTCGGCCCCCGCCCGCTGGAAGAGCCTGGGTCCCAGGCGGTAGGTAGCCCCGTGGGCCAGGTCCAGGCCGATCCTTAGGCCCGAAAGGTCGGGAGCATGGGCCAGGAGGAAGTCCAGGTACATCCTCTCCGCCTCCCGGAAATCCCCCACGGTACCGATGCCCCGCGTGGGATGCTCCTCCTCCAGAAGGGCCTCGATCTCCTCCTCCGCTGGGTCGGGAAGCTTCTCGCCCTCGGGCCCGAAAAACTTGATGCCGTTGTCCTGGTAAGGGTTGTGGCTGGCGGAGATCATGGCCCCGGCGCTGGCCCTAAGGTGCCGCGTGAGATAGGCCACCCCCGGGGTGGGGAGCACCCCCAGGTGTTCCACCCTGACCCCCTGGCTCATGAGCCCCGCCGCCAAGGCGGCCTCCAGAAGATCGCTGGACTCCCGGGTATCCTTGGCCAGGAGGACCACGGGCCTGGGGCTCGCCTTGCGAAGATAGGCCCCCGCCGCCTGGCCAAGCTTAAGGACAAACCCGGGGGTAAGGGGGTGCTTGCCCGCCTCCCCCCGCACCCCGTCGGTGCCGAAGTAACGCCTCATGGGAACGACTATACCCCACGACCCCTAGGCCTTGGCGGAAAGCCAGTCCTCCCCGATGCCCACCTCCACCTCCAAGGGCACCTTGAGGGGCCACACCTCCTCCATGGTCCGCTTGGCCTCCTGGGCGACTTCCTCCGCTTGCTCCTTGGGAGCCTCGAGGACCAGTTCGTCGTGCACCTGCAAAAGCATCCTGGCCCCCAGCTCCTGAAGCCTGGGAAAGAGCTTCACCATGGCCAGTTTCATCAAATCCGCGGCGGTCCCCTGCACCGGCATGTTGAAGGCCATGCGCTCCGCTGCCTCCCGGATGCTCTTCACCCGGGAAGCCAAGTCGGGCACGTAGCGCCGCCGGCCAAAGAGGGTTTCCACATACCCCAGTTCCCGTCCTTCTGCCAAGGTTTTCTCAATCCAGGCCCGCACCTTGGGGTAGCTCTGGAAATACCGCTCGATGAAGGCCACCGCCTCCTCGTAGGGGATGGCCAGCTCTCCCGAAAGCCGGTGGGCGGACATGCCGTAGAGGACGCCGAAGTTGATGGTCTTGGCCGCCCGGCGCATCAGGGAATCCACGGCCTCAGGGGGAACGCCGAACATCCAGCTGGCCGTCTGGGTGTGGATGTCCTGGCCCTCCTGGAAGACCCGGATCAGGTTCTCGTCCCCGGAAAGGTGCGCCAGGACCCTGAGCTCAATCTGGCTGTAGTCCAAAACCACCAGCCTCCACCCCTCCTCGGCCACGAAGGCCCGGCGGATCCGCTGGCCCAAAGGAGTGCGCACGGGGATATTTTGCAGGTTGGGATCCGAGCTGCTCAACCTCCCCGTGGCGGTGGCCGTCTGGTTGAAACGGGTGTGGAGGCGGTTCGTCTTGGGGTGGACCAAGGCGGGCAAGGGATCGATGTAGGTTCCCTTGAGCTTGGAAAGCTCCCGGTACTGGAGGATGCGGTCCACGATGGGATGAGCCTCCCGCAAGGCCTCCAAAACGGCGGCGCTGGTGGAGCGCTTACCCGTCTTCTCCGTCTTGCCGATGGCGGGAAGTCCAAGCTCGTCAAAGAGGACCCTTTCCAGCTGGTCCCGGGAGTTCAGGTTGAAAGGATGCCCGGCCAGGCGGTGAACCTCCTCCTCGAGGCGCCTGAGCTCCGCCTCCACCTCCAGGGAAAGGGCCTTCAAGTAGGCCACATCCAACCGTACCCCCGTGGCCTCCATGTGGGCCAGGACCCGCGAAAGGGGCTTTTCCACCTCCTCGTAAAGCCAAAGAAGCCTCTCCTCCCCCTTAAGCCGCTCCAGAAGGGCGGCGTAAAGCCTTTCGGAAAGCAGCGCCCTTTCCCCCGCCTCCCCGGTCCACTCCCCCCCGTAGCGCCGGGCTACCCCTTCGGGGGCGGTGTTGGAAGGATCCAGGAGGTAGGCGAGGAGCATGGGGTCGTCGCCCGGTGCCAGGGCAATCCCTTCCCTCAGGGCCAGCACCGCCAGGTCCTTGGCCAAAAGCCCCCTCACCTCCCCAAGCCCCTGCAAGGCCTCCAAGGGATCCTCCGCCCGGTAAACCCTTCCCTCCCAGGCGGCGGCCAAGGCGTTAAGCTCCGCCCACATGGGCTCGGGGCGGGAAAGAACGTACCCCACGAAGGCTCCCTCGGGGGGCGGCCAAGGAGCTTCCTCCGCCGCCACCGGGCTTTCCAACAGGCCGAACTCGTGAAGGAGGCTTCCGAACTCCAACCTCTCCAAAAAGGCCTTCAGCCCCTCCCGGTCCGGCTCCCGGCGCTGGGCGAAGTCCACCTGAAGGGGCAAGTCCGTGTGCACCCGGGAAAGCTCCAGGGATAGCTTGAGGTCCTCCATGTGGCTAAGGATCTTCTCCCGCACGGAGGCAGGTTTCACCTGTTCCAGGTGCTTAAGAAGGTTTTCCAGGCTTCCCCACTCCCGGATCAGCTTGGCCGCCGTCTTCTCCCCGATGCCCTTCACGCCGGGGATGTTGTCGGAAGGGTCCCCGGCCAAGGCCCGGTAGTCCACCCACTGGGAAGGCTTAAGCCCATACTTCTCCCAAAGCCACTCCGGGGTGATCAGGTAACCCTCCGGGTGAAGGATGGAGATTCGGTCCGAAAGAAGCTGGTAGAGGTCCCGGTCCGCGGTGAGGATGCGCACCTCGTAGCCTTCCTTTTCCGCCTTCTTGGCCAGGGTAGCCAGGACGTCGTCCGCCTCAAAGCCCGGCACCTCGAGGCGCTCCAAGCCTAAAAGGTCCACCATCTCCTTGATAAGGGCAAGCTGCCGGGGAAAGTCCTCGGGGGTGGGAGCCCGCCCCGCCTTGTAGGCCTCGTAGGTCTGGTGGCGGAAGGAGGGGGCCTTGGCGTCAAACACCACGATCACCACATCCCCGTCTTCCCTTAGCGCCTTCAAAAGGCTCTTGGCAAAGCCGTACACCGCCTGGACCGGCTCCCCGCGGCTGGTGGTGAGGCCCTTCAGGGCAAAAAAGGTACGGTAGGCCAGGTGGTGGCCGTCCACCAGAAGCACCCGGCCCTTGGGCTCAAAGAGGGGCAGCATCGCCCTTATGCTACCCTAGCCTTCCCAGCGCACCTGTCCCCGGGTGAGGTCCCTGAGCTCCTGCAAAAAAGCCTCCTTTTCCTCTGCGGGAAGCCTGAGGTGAAACCGCACCCCCTCCGCCAGGTACTCCTCCAAAGCCGTCCAGGAGCGGGAGGCTAAAAGCCTGTGCACCCGGCCCAGGTGGGGAAAAGGGACCACAAACCGCACCTCCTCCCACTCCGTCAAGGGCACCTTGGAAGCCCGCCTCAGGGCCTCCGCAGCCACCCCCCCGTAGGCCCGGACAAGCCCCCCGGCCCCCAGCTTGATCCCGCCGAAATAGCGCACCACCAAAACCACCACCCTATCCAGCCCTTGGGCCTCAATGGCGTGGAGGATGGGCTTACCCGCCGTGCCCGTGGGCTCGCCGTCGTCAAAAAAGCGGTAGAGGTTGCCCAGCTTGTAGGCGTAGCAGTTGTGGGTGGCCTGGGGTTCCCGCTGGGCTTCCAAAAAGGCCAAGGCTTCCTCCTCCGAGGCTACCGGGGCCGCCTTGGCGATGAAGCGGCTTTTCTGAATGATCTCCTCGTGAACCACCGGGGCCGCCAGGGTGTAGGCCATTCACCCCTCCTCCAGGGCCTGGCGGGCCGCCTCCTCCATGCCCCTGGGGTCCGGGAGAAGGCCGGTCCATATGCGGAAGGCCAAGGCTCCCTGCCAGGCCAGCATGGGAAGCCCGGTCTGCACCTGAAGGCCCCTCTCTCTCGCCTCCCTTAACAACCGGGTCCACAGGGGACGGTAGACCAGGTCCACCACAGCCCCTTCCTTGGGAAAAAACTCAGCCGGCAAGGGAGTAGCCCCTGGGTCCTTAAGCCCCACGCTGGTGGCGTTCACCAGGAGTCTGGCCTCCTTGGCCCGTTCCAAGGGAACCGCCTTCAGCCCAAACTCCTCCGCCAGGGCCAAGGCCCTTTCCCAGGTGCGGTTCCAGATCCAGACCTCGAGGCCCGCCTCCCTTAAGGCCCAGGCCACCGCCCGCCCCGCCCCCCCGGCCCCCAGGACCAAGGCAGGGCCCATGAGGGGAATCCCCTCGGCCCGCAGGGCCTGCAAAAACCCAGGGGCATCGGTGTTGAAGCCGAGAAGCCTCCCCTCCACGGAAAGCACCGTGTTCACCGCCCCAATGGCCCGGGCCTCCGGGGCCACCCAGTCCAAAAGGGGTAAGGCCACTTCCTTAAGGGGGATGGTCAGGTTCACGCCCCGGTATTCCCGGCGCACCTCCTCCAGGCGGTCCTTCAGGGCCTCGAGGGGAGTTTCCAAGGCCTCGTAGCTTCCCTCGAGGCCCAGGGAGCTTAAGGCGTACCGGTGCATGGCCGGGGACAGGGAGTGGGCAATGGGACTGCCCAACACCGCCAGGCGCAGCATGAACTTCAGAATACCCCACCCTACTCCCCCACCCAAGCCGTATAGAATGAGGACGGTGAAAAGGCTCCTTGCCCTATGCTTCCTGCTCTCCCTGGCCCTGGGGAAAACCTACCTCGTCCCCATCCAGGGGGAGATTGACCCCGCCTTGGCAGTCTTTGTGGAGCAGGCCCTGACCCGCGCCGAACGGGAAGGGGCGAGTGGCGTGGTCCTCCTCATCGACACCCCAGGGGGCCGGGTGGACGCCGCCATCCGCATCTCCGACCGGATCCTGCAAACCCCCCTTCCCACCCTGGCGGTGGTGCAGAACGCCTTTTCCGCCGGGGCCTTGATCGCCCTTTCCTGCCGCCAGATCGCCATGCTGCCGGGCTCGGAGATCGGGGCGGCCCTGCCGGTAGTGGCTCTTCCCCTGCAGCAGCCCCAGGCGGCGGACCAGAAGATCATCTCCGCCCTTAAGGGCAAGTTCCGCGCGGTGGCCGAGGCCCGGGGAAGGCCGGTGGAGCTGGCAGAGGCCATGGTGGACCCCCAGGTGGAGATCCCTGGCCTTTCCGCCAAGGGTGAGCCTCTGACCCTTTCTGCGGATAAGGCCGTAGAGGTGAAGGTGGCCGATTTTCTTGCCCCCAGCTTACCGGAAGGCCTGCGACAAGCAGGTTTTTCTACCGAAACGGAGCACCTCGATCCCGGCCCCAGGGTGCGGCTGGCTCGGTTTCTCACTAGCTCCAGCGTGGCTGGAATCTTGCTAGCCCTGGGAGTGCTTCTCCTGATAATCGAGTTCTTCACTCCCGGAACCTTTATCCCCGCTCTCGTGGGCCTCTTGTTATTGGGCCTTTACTTTTTCGGAGGCTATCTGGCTGGTATGTCGGGAGCGCTGGAGATCATTCTCTTTTTTGCAGGTGTACTTCTTCTCCTGGTAGAGGCCTTGCTTCTGCCAGGTTTTGGAATACCAGGCGCTATGGGTATAGCCCTTATCCTGGCTTCTGTATACCTTACCTTTGGAACCCAGAGCCTTGCGGTGGGGGCTTATGCTATTTTGGTATTGGGGCTAGGGTTGTTAATTCTCTTCCGTTTCTTTCCCCAGACGCGTGTAGGCCGCGCGCTAGTCCTGGAAAGTACCATATCAGAAGTGGCTCCGCCCAAAGGAGACTTAGAAGCGTTAATAGGAGCAATTGGTGAAGCTATCACAGATCTCCGTCCGGCTGGAGTAGCCCGGTTCGGCGACCAGCGGGTGGATGTGGTAACGGAAGGGGAGTTCGTGCCCAAGGGGACTTTAGTGCGGATAACAAAGATAGAGGGGCCTAAGGTAGTGGTGCGGGTTTTCAAGGAGGCGTAAAGGAGGCGTAAATGGCAAGCGCATATCTTCTGTTTCTAGCTGGGATTGTTCTCATTTTGGTGTTCATCTTCTTCACTTTTGTTCCCGTTGGCCTTTGGGTAACCGCCTTTTTTGCAGGGGTAAGGGTACCTCTCACGAGCCTGATAGCCATGCGACTACGCCGGGTACCCCCCGCCAAAATCATCCTTCCTATGATCAAAGCTACTAAGGCGGGTATTCCCGTAGAGATCAACCGTCTAGAAGCCCAATACCTTGCAGGAGGCAACGTGGACAGAGTGGTGGATGCCCTGATTGCAGCCGATAAAGCTGGCATTAAGCTTACCTTCGACCGGGCCGCGGCGATAGACCTAGCAGGGAGGGACGTTTTAGAAGCAGTGAGGGTGAGCGTGAACCCTAAGGTCATAACCACTCCTCAGGTGGCGGGTATGGCTAAGGATGGCATCCAACTCTTGGTGACTGCCCGGGTGACGGTCCGCGCCAACATTGACCGGCTGGTAGGAGGGGCTGGAGAAGAAACAGTGCTGGCTCGCGTGGGGGAGGGTATCGTGGCCTCTATCGGCAGCGCCGAGTCCCACAAGGAAGTCCTTGAACAACCGGACCGCATAAGTAAAACCGTGCTAGCTAAGGGCCTAGACGCAGGCACTGCTTTTGAAATCCTTTCCGTCGATATTGCGGAAGTGGATGTAGGTCGCAACATCGGTGCCCAGCTTAGGACAGACCAAGCGGAAGCAGACAAGCGCGTTGCTCAGGCCAAGGCGGAGGAACGCCGGGCCATGGCGGTGGCCGCCGAGCAGGAGAACCGGGCCCTGGTGGAGGCCATGCGGGCCAAGCTGGTGGAGGCCCAGGCCCAGGTGCCCCTGGCCCTGGCGGAGGCCTTGCGCACGGGACGGCTTGGGGTCATGGACTACTACCGCCTGAAGAACATCGAGGCCGACACCGACATGCGGGAGTCCATCAGCCGGGCCGCCAAGCCCGAGGGTGAGGAATGAGCCTAGACGACCTCCTGGGTCTTCTTTTCCTACTCTTCTTCATCCTCATCCCCGCCCTGCAGGGCCTAAGCCGCCGGGGCCAGCCTCCCCCCATCCCCCCGGGATTTCCCAAGGACCTGCCCCTACCGGAACCCCTACCCCGCCCCAAGCCCAAGGCCCGGCCCAAGCCCAAGGTCCCGCCGCCCCCCTCCCTTCCCACACCCAAGAAACCGGAGGCAGAGAGTTTAGAGCGGCCCTCTAGCCCCGAACGGCAACCCTTGGAAGTACGGTTCCGCGAGGTATCCTTGCCGGAGGAAGAGCGAAAGAAGCGCCCGCGGAAAAGGCTGCTCACCACCGACGGCGAGAGCATCCTGAAAGGGGTGATATGGCACGAGATCCTGAAGAAGCCCAAAGGCTGGTGATTCCCCTAAAACCCGAGGAAACCCTGGCCTTTTTGGGCCAGGCGGATCGAAACCTGAAGAAGCTCCGTTCCCTTTTCCGGGAGGCCTTCGGCGACCGGCTCAAGCTCATCATGCGGGGCAACCAGGTGGAGCTGGAGGGCGACCCGGAAGCGGTGGAGGTGGCCGAGCGGGCCGTGCGGGACCTTGTGGCCCTCCTCAGGCAAGGAGCGGAGCTGGACCAGCCCACCCTGGAACAATCCGTCGCCCTGGCTCTGCAGGGGGAGGGCCTGTACCAGGCCACCACCCCGGAAACCGAGCTTGCGCTACCGGGCCGTCTCAGGCCCAAAACCCCAGGGCAAAGGCGGTACGTGGAGGCCATCGCCCACCACGACATTACCTTCGGGGTGGGCCCCGCGGGAACCGGCAAGACCTATTTGGCAGTGGCCATGGCGGTGAGCCACCTCCGGGCCAAAAGGGTTAAGCGCATCATCCTCACCCGGCCGGCGGTGGAGGCGGGGGAAAAGCTGGGGTTTTTGCCAGGGGACATACAGGCCAAGGTGGACCCTTATCTCCGCCCCCTTTACGATGCCCTCTTTGACATGATCGACGCCGAACGCTTTGAGCAGTACCTCCAGTCCGGGATCATCGAGGTGGCCCCCCTGGCCTTCATGCGGGGCCGCACCCTCAACGATGCCTTCATCATCCTGGACGAGGCCCAAAACACCACCCCGGAGCAGATGAAGATGTTCCTCACCCGCATGGGCTTCTCCTCCAAGATGGTCATCACCGGGGACATCACCCAAATCGACCTGCCCAAGCACCAAAAGTCGGGGCTGGTGGAGGCCATCCGCATCCTCAAGGGCATTGAGGGCATCGCCTTCGTGTACTTCAAGGAGTCCGACGTGGTGCGCCATCCCCTGGTGGCCCGCATCATCAAGGCCTACGAGGAAGCCGAGCGTGGTGGAGATCGTAGCCAATAAGCGTCCGCCCCGGGGCCTCATCCCCAGGCTCCGCCGGGCCCTTTCCGCCCTGATGGAGGAACTGGGCGTGGGGGACAAGGCCGTCACGGTCATCCTCACCGGGGACCGCAGGATCAGGGTCCTAAAGCGGGAGTGGTGGGGGGAGGATGAGGCCACGGATGTCCTTTCCTTTCCCCACTACGAACCCGGGGATCCCTTTGTACCCCCCCACCTGGGCGATATCTGGATCAGCCTGGACACTGCCAAGAAGCAGGCGGAGGAAAGAGGGGTTCCCCTCGAGGAGGAGGTGCTTGTCCTGGCGGCCCACGGGCTATGGCATCTTCTCGGCCACGACCACCAACAGGAGGAGGATTGGGAGGGCTTCCGCCGCGTCCAAGAGAGGATCCTCGCCCTCTGAAGGGCGTTTGGCGCTCCTTGGGCTATGCCTGGGAAGGGGTTCTCTACGCCTGGCGGGTGCAGCGGAACTTCCGCCTCGAGGCCTACTTGGCCCTTCTGGCCCTCGGGCTTGCCCTCTGGCTGGAGGTCAACCCGGTGCCGGTGCTGCTCGTTAGCGCCCTGGTGCTTTCCCTGGAACTCATGAACACCGCCCTCGAGGCCCTGGCCGACCTGGTGAGCCCGGTATTCCATCCCCTGGTCAAGCGGGCCAAGGACACGGCGGCGGCAGCGGTTCTTTTGGCGAGCTTCTTCGCCCTCCTGGTGGGCCTTTACCTCCTCCTGCCTCCCCTCCTCGGGCGGTTTGGGCTAAGCTAAGCGTATGGACCACGAGGAAAGGGAGATGATCCTGGAGATCTTTCCAGGCACTCCCCCCGAGCTTCTCCCCATTGGGGAGATTCTTTATTATCGCGACGAGGAAGGCCGGGTGATCATCCAGGAAAAGGGGCCCCCGGAGCTCCGCCTGACCCTGGAACCCCTGCCCGGAACCCTGGGAAGCCCTCAGGTGTGCGAGGCCTGCCACCGCCATCTTTCGGGAAGCGCCTTGGGCTTCTTCCGCCACCCGGTGGGCGGAAGGGAAACCCACCTCCGCTACCTGGTCCTCTGCCTGGACACGGCAGCCTGCGCCAGCCATGCGGAGCCCGAGCGTTTGAGGGAAATCCTCCTTCGCGGTATACTCACCTGAGAAGGAGGCCCTTGGGCCAAGGAGGTCGGCTTTGGCCGACCTTCATGACTTACGAGGTGAGCTATGGCGCGCGAGGTAAAGCTAACCAAAGCCGGTTACGAGCGGCTCATGCAGCAACTTCTGCAGGAAAGGGAACGCCTGCAAGAAGCCACCCGCATCCTGCAGGAGCTCATGGAGTCCTCCGACGACTACGACGATTCGGGGCTGGAGGCGGCCAAACAGGAAAAGGGCCGCATCGAGGCCCGGATCGACAGCCTCGAGGACATCCTCTCCCGGGCGGTGATCATAGAAGGGGCCACCACCGAGGTCATCGGCCTGGGCTCGGTGGTGGAGCTGGAAGACCCCGTCACCGGGGAGCGCCTGGAGGTACAGGTGGTTTCCCCTGCCGAGGCCAGCGTCCTGGAAACCCCCATGAAGATCTCCGATGCCTCCCCCATGGGCAAAGCCCTCCTGGGCCACCGGGAAGGGGATGTGCTCAGCCTGGAAACCCCCAAGGGCAAGAAGGAGTTCCGGGTGGTCTCGGTGCGCGGCTAAACATGAACGAGCAGACGCGGCAACGCCTACTCAACTTGGAAGCCCTGGTGGAGGCGGGTTTTCAACCCTACCCCTACCGGTATTCCAAGACCCACAGCGCAAAGGAAATCCTATCCGCCAAGGAGGGGGCTCCCCCGGAAAGCGAGTGGGAGGAAGAGGTGGCCCTGGCCGGGCGCATCGTGGCCTTGAGGCGCATGGGGAAGGTCACCTTCGCCCACCTCCTGGACGAAAGCGGCAAGATCCAGCTCTATTTTCAAAAGGACCTCACCCCGAGCTACGAGCTTTTGAAGAAGCTGGACGTGGGGGACATCCTGGGGGTCAAGGGCACGGTCTTCACCACCAAGACCGGGGAGGTCACGGTGAAGGTCCTCTCCTGGACCCCCCTGGTGAAAAGCCTCCACCCCCTCCCCGACAAATGGCACGGGATCAAGGACAAGGAGGTGCGCTACCGGCAGCGCTACCTGGACCTCATCGTCAACCCTGAGGTGCGGGAGGTCTTTCGGCGGCGCACCGCCATGGTGCGCTACATCCGCCGCTTCTTTGAGGAGCGGGGGTTTTTGGAGGTGGAAACCCCCATCCTCCAGGCCACCACCGGCGGGGCGGAGGCCAGGCCCTTCAAGACTTATCACAACGCCCTGGACCACGAGTTTTACCTACGCATCTCCCTGGAGCTTTACCTGAAGCGCCTTCTCGTGGGCGGGTTTGAGAAGGTCTTCGAGATCGGGCGGAACTTCCGCAACGAGGGCATCGACCACAACCACAACCCCGAGTTCACCATGCTGGAGGCCTACTGGGCCTACGCCGACTACCAGGACATGGCCAAGCTGGTGGAGGAACTCCTTTCCGGCCTGGTCCTCCACCTCTTCGGCAGCTACCAGGTCCCCTACCAGGGGCGGGTGCTGGACTTTACCCCGCCCTTTAGACGCATCTCCTTCGTGGAGGCTTTGCAGGAGAAAGCCGGCCTGCCCTTTGACCCCTTGGACCTGGAAAGGCTTAGGATCTTCGCCGACGCCCACCACCCCGAGCTCGCTCAGGTTCCCAGTTACAAGCTTCTGGACAAGCTTTTTGGCATCTACGTGGAGCCTGAACTCCAGAACCCCACCTTCGTCTTCGACTTTCCCCTGGCCATCAGCCCCCTGGCCAAGCGGCATAGGGAAAAGCCCGGGCTCACGGAGCGCTGGGACCTCTATGCGGGCGGGATGGAGCTCGCCCCCGCCTACTCCGAGCTCAACGATCCCCTGGACCAGAGGGAACGCTTTTTGGAGCAGGCCAGGCGCAGACGGGAAGGGGACGAGGAGGCCCCCGAGCCCGACGAGGACTTCCTGTTGGCCCTGGAGTACGGCATGCCCCCGGCGGCGGGGCTTGGCCTGGGCCTGGACCGCCTGGCCATGATCCTCACCGACCAGCCCTCCTTGAGGGACGTCCTCCTCTTCCCCTTGCTCAAGCCCAAGCGGGAGCTGGTGGAGGAAGAAGCCTAGGTGGCGGAAAGGGCTGCCCGCCTCAGCCTCCTGGTGGCCCTGTGGGTCCTGGGGTTAAAGGCCTTGGCCTACCTCCTCACCGGCTCGGTGGCCCTTCTCTCCGATGCCCTCGAGTCCACGGTGAACGTGGCCGCGGCGCTTTTGGCCCTCTTCGCCATCCGCTTCGCCCAGCGTCCTCCCGACGAAACCCATCCCTTCGGCCACAGCAAGGCCGAATACTTCTCCGCGGTGCTGGAGGGGGTCCTGGTGGTGCTGGCCGCCCTTCTCATCGCCAAGGAATCCATCCCCCGCCTCCTTCATCCCAGGCCCCTAGGGGACCTGGGACCGGGCCTCTTGGTCAGCCTCCTGGCTTCCCTGATCAACGGCCTTCTCGCCTGGCACCTCCTCCGCCAGGGGAGGCGCTTGCGCTCCCCCGCCCTCACCGCCGACGGCTACCACGTGCTTTCCGACGTGCTCACCTCCGTGGGGGTTCTCGCCGGGGTAAGCCTTGCCTGGGCCACGGGGTTATGGGTGCTGGATCCCTTGCTGGCCCTTTTGGTGGCGGGGAACATCCTCCTCATGGGCTTCCGCCTGGTGCGCCAGTCCGTGGGAGGGCTTATGGATGAGGGACTCTCCCCAGCGGAGGTGGGGCGGATCCGAAAGACTATCGCCGAGGCCTTGGGAGGAAGGGCCCTCGAGGTCCACGACCTCAAAACCCGCAAGGCGGGAAACCGGGCCTTTTTGGAGTTCCACCTGGTGGTGCCGGGGTCCATGACCGTGGAGGAAGCTCACCGGCTCTGCGACGAGCTGGAAAGGGCTTTGGAGGAAAGTTTCCCCGGGCTTGCCGTCACCATCCACGTGGAGCCCGAAAGCGAGCGGAAGCGCTAGAGGATAAGGCTGCCCCCTGGCCACTCGAGAAGGTAGCTTCAGAAAGGTGCTGCCGACAGGCTGGCTTTTCCCCGCCGGCGAAGGAGTCTTCTAACGCTCTTTTCCTTGGGCGCATAAAAGCGTAGAATATGGCCCAAGGGAGGACCCATGCGCAAGAAGCACGACTGGCTCAGGGAAACCTACCAGAAGAGCCTGGAGAAGATGCCCGAGAGGCCTGTGGCCCACCGCACCCTTTCGGACATCGCCCCAGAACCCCTTTACACCCCCGAGGACATCGGGGTCCTGGACCCGGAGTACGAGGAAAAGCGGGGCTACCCCGGGGAGTACCCCTACACCCGCGGGGTCTACGGCTCCATGTACCGGTCCAAGCTCTGGACCATGCGCATGTTCGCCGGCTTCGGCACCGCCGAACAGACCAACGAGCGGTTCAAGAAACTCTTAAAGGCGGGCCAGACCGGCCTCAGCGTGGCCTTTGACCTGCCCACCCTCATGGGCTACGACTCCGATCACCCCCTTTCCAAGGGGGAGGTGGGCAAGTGCGGGGTGGCGGTCTCCAGTCTGGCGGACATGGAGATCCTCTTCGAGGGGATCAACCTCGAGGAGGTCACCACCTCCATGACCATCAACAGCCCCGCCAACGCCATCTGGGCCATGTACCTGGCGGTGGCCAAAAAGAAGGGGTACGACTGGAAGAAGCTTGGGGGCACCATCCAAAACGACATCCTCAAGGAGTTCATCGCCCAGAAGGAGTTCATCTTCCCCCCCGAACCCAGCGTGAAGCTGGTCATCGACACCTTTGAGTGGGGGCCCAAGAACGTTCCCAAGTGGAACTTCATCTCCGTTTCCGGCTACCACATCCGGGAAGCAGGCTCCACCGCCGTGCAGGAGCTGGCCTGGACCCTGGCTGACGGGTTTGAGTACGTGGAGGCCGCCCTCAAGCGGGGCCTGGACATCGACGAGTTCGCCCCCAGGATCAGCTTCTTCTTCGACGTCCACAACGACTTCTTTGAGGAGATCGCCAAGTTCCGCGCCGCCCGGCGCATCTGGGCCAAGGAGATGCGCCACCGCTACGGGGCCAGGAACCCCCAAAGCTGGATGCTCCGCACCCATGCCCAGACTGCCGGGGTTTCCCTCACCGCCCAGCAACCCCTCAACAACATCGCCCGGGTGGCCATCCAGGCCCTGGCCGCCGTTTTGGGGGGTACCAACAGCCTTCACACCGACGCCTACGACGAGGCCCTGGCCCTGCCCACGGAGGAATCCGCCACCATCGCCCTCAGGACCCAGCAGATCATCGCCTACGAAAGCGGGGTCACCCACACCATCGACCCCCTGGCGGGGAGCTACTACGTGGAGTGGCTCACCGACGAAATGGAGCGCCAGGCCATGGCCATCATCGAGGAGATCCGGCGCATGGGGGGCGTGGTGCGGGCCATCGAGGAGGGCTACTTCCTGCGGGAGCTGGCCGAGGCCAGCTACCGCTACCAGCAGGAGGTGGAGCGTAAGGAGAGGATCATCGTGGGGGTGAACGCCTTCACCGACGAGATCCCCTTGAAGGTCCCCATCCAGCTGGTGGACCCCGAGGTGGAGCGGGTCCAGGCGGAGCGCCTGGCCCGGGTGCGCCGGGAACGGGACCCCAAGCGGGTGGAGGAGGCCCTTGCGGGCCTAAGGCGGGCTGCGGTGGAAGGGCAGAACACCATGCACCACTTCGTGGAGTGCGCCCTGGCCTACTGCACCCTGGGGGAGATGATGGACGTCTTGCGGGAGGTCTACGGCACCTACCAGGAGCCAGCTTACGTTTAGGATTAGCGTATGGACAGGCGCATACGGGTGCTTATCGCCAAGCCCGGGCTGGACGGCCACGACCGCGGGGCCAAGGTGGTGGCCCGGGCCTTAAGGGATGCCGGCATGGAGGTGATCTACACGGGGCTCAGGCAGACCCCGGAGATGATCGTGTCCGCGGCCATCCAGGAAGACGTGGACGCCATAGGGCTGTCCATTCTCTCCGGAGCCCACATGCACTACTTCCGGGAAGTGAAGCGGCTTCTCGAGGAGCAAGGAGCCCCGGACATCCTCCTCTTCGGGGGAGGGATTATCCCCGATGAAGATGTGCCCAAGCTGAAGGAGCTGGGGGTGGCGGCGGTGTTCGGTCCTGGAACCAGCACCCAGGATATCGTGGACTTCTTGAAACGGGCGGTGCCGGAGCGCTGGCAGGCCCAGGGCTTAGCATGAAGGCTATCCAGCTTTACTACCCCCCGGAGTGGGCCCACTGCTACGGGTGCGGCTACTTAAACCCCATGGGCCTCCACCTCAAGACCTACTGGAAGGCGGACGAGGGCCAGAGCGAAACCCGTTTCACCCCTAGCCCCCATCACACCGCCATTCCCGGGTTCGTCTACGGGGGGCTTCTCGCCTCCTTGGTGGACTGCCACTCCACCGCCACCGCCGCCGCCGCCAAGGCCCATGCTGAGGGCCTGGATCTGGAAACCCACCCCCTCCGCTTCGTCACCGCCAGCCTCAAGGTGGACTACCTGAAGCCCACCCCTTTGGGGCCCGAGCTGGTCCTGGTGGGCCGGGCCAAGGAGGTGAAGGGGAGGAAGGTGGTGGTGGAAACCGAACTCTACGCCAACGGGGAGGTGACCGTACGGGGGGAGGCGGTCCTGGTGCAGATCACCGAGGGCTTCGGCCAAGGAGATAGCGCTCCAACAGGGCGATAATGCGGGAAAGATCCTCGGCTTTGGGGGAGGCCACCAGGACCAGCTCCAGCCAGGCTTCTTCCAGGATCCTCTTCATCTCCTCCAGCTCCCTTCCCGGGAAGACGGTACCCAGGGCCACGGCCTGGGACCTTTCCCAAAGCTCCTTCTTTGCCCGCTGCAGGTGCCTGATCTCCTGCCTGGCAAAGTAGAGGTCCGCCTCCAGCTGGTGGATACGGTCATGGAGGGGCTTTTCCTCCTGGCGCCTCTGCTCCCTCTCCCGGCGGATCAGCTCCTCCCAATCATCCCAGTGCATGGATTCCAGATTATAGAAAGCCTCTGCATCCCGATGTGATCCATGCACTGGCTCCCAGAACCGGCCCTCTGGACCCTGGCTCAGGCTTTCCTGGCAAAGGAGCGCGCCTCGAGGAGCCGCTCCAGGAGGAAAAGCGCCAGGGCCAAGGCCAGGAGATAGGGGCGCAGGGGCAGGGGGGAGGATCCAGGTTGCCCCAGGTTCTCGAGGGCCAGCAACCGCCCGTGGGAAGCCTCGGCCAGGGTTTTGAGAACTGCCTTCCCATCCCTGGGGGTCCACTCCCCGGGCAAGGGGAAGGCCAGGGGCAAGCGGCGCGGGCCGTCCAGGAGCACCCCGGGAGTCTGGGCCTGGATTTCGTACCGCCCAGGCCCCGTGGGCACCAGGGGCATCTCCTGGCCCCCGCTTAGGAAAAGCGGGCGCTCCAGGTGGCCCAGAACCACCACCCGCACCCCTTTCCCCTCGGGATAGGCGTATAGCGCCAGGGCCTTCTTGCCCCCCATGAGGTAGCGGGCAAGGCCGCCCAGAAAAGAAGCTGCGTCCTTCCAGCCCCGCCAGGAACGGGAAAGATCCGTGGCCAAGGCGGCCACCCGCCCCTCTCCCCTCTCCCCCAGGGCCAGCACCGCTCTGCCGTCGCTTTCCAACACCACCTCCGCCCAGGGCTCGGCCCGGGCTGGAAGGAGAACGGAAAGGGGAGGTGGGGAAAACCCCTGGGCCAGGGGATGGGGCCTGGCCTTGACGGGGAAACGGCCCTCCAGGCCCTCCCCCTGGAAAACCTCCTGCCCTTCCTTCAGGAAAAGCCGGGGAAGCTCCCGGGCGGTGGCCGCCTGGTAGTACCGGCCCCCACCCCTCTCGGCGAGGGCTTTCAGAAAGGCCCGGTCGGCGTCGGCCCCCAGGGCCATGGCGCTCACCTCGAGGCCCGAGGCCTCCGCCAGGGCCAGGATGGGGTCTTGCGGGTCGGAGATGAGGCCATCGCTGAGCACCAGGATCCCCTTGCGCTCCACCGGCACCCCCTGCAAAAGCCGCACCGCCTCCCGGAAGGCGGAGCCTAGGACCGTCCCGCCCCCCGCCCGCACGGACAAGAGGAGGCTTTCTGCCTCCTTCTTCCCCTGCTCCGTCATGGGCCTGGGTGGAAAAAGAACCCGATGGGTGGAGGAAAAGAGCACCACGCCCAGGTAGTCCTCCTCCGCCGCCGACCGCACCAGCTCCAAGGCCCCCGCCACCGCCAGGGAAAGCTTCTCCCCCTCCATGCTTCCCGATACGTCCATCACCAGGACCAAGGCCGCCCCCTTGCGGCCCAAGGGCTTTAGGGGAAGGTCTTCCGGCAAAGCCCGGTCCCAGCCGCCGAAGAAAAGACCCTTGGGGGTGGCGGTGAAAAGAAGGCCGCCGCCTTGGCGGAGGTAGCCCCTCAGGGCCTCCGGGGCCCCCTCGGGAAGGTCCAAGACCCCGAGGCCCACCGCCACCAGGTCGGCCTCGAGGGGCAGGCGGAAAGGGCCTTCCTCCACCTGGAAGCCCTGGGCCTCCAGGTAACGGGCCAAGGCCGGGTCCCCCAGCACCAGGGCCTTGCCGCGGTCGGCAGGTTGGAGGCTCACCTGGGCCTCGCTCCGGCCCCAGGAACCCTCCACCACCGCCCGCACCTCCGCCTTCTCCGTAAGGGAGAAGGTGTACACCAGGCTCTTACGCCCCTCCACCCGAAGGCTTCGTTCCCACGTCCCTGCGGGGCCCTCCACCCTCAGGCGTGCCTCCACGGAGAGGGGTGCCTCGAGGACCACTCCCACCCCCACCGTTTCCCCGTACAGGGGGTAAGGCGGGGGGACCAGCTCCACCGCCACATGGGGCTTGGGGGGAACGTAAACCGCATCCAGGGGAAAGGGAGCTGGCATGGGCTCGAAAAGCCCGTCGGAAACCAGGACCACGCGGCTCGGCCTCAGGGCCTCCGCCTCCTGGAAGGCCGCCTTCAGGTCTGTCCTCTCCCCCAGGTCCAGCCTGCGGGCGGTGGGCGAAGGAAGCCTCGCCGCCCGCTCCGCAAAGGCCACATAGATCCCGTCCCTAGGAAGCCTATCCGCCAAGGCGAAGACGCTTTCCCGGGCAGAGGGCGAGAAGTCCAGAAGGTACACCACCCGCCCCGGCATGGGCCATCTGGGGTCCAGGAAGGCCAAGAAAAGCAGGATGAGGACCCCAACCCTAAGAAGCCGGAGCATAGCCTCATGCTAGAGGCTTTGGGATGGCCTGGGCCATCCAGGGAACCCCATCAGTCCATCCAGTGCCCCAGCTTCTCCTTTTTGGCCTGGAGGTAACGCTCGTTGTGGGGGTTGTCCCCGGCCCGCAGGGGAATCCGCTCCACGATCTCGATGCCGAAACCCGACAGGGCCTTCACCTTGCGGGGGTTATTGGTGAGGAGGCGCATCTTGCGCACCCCAAGGTCGTAGAGGATCTGGGCCCCCACCCCGTAGTCCCGTAGGTCCGGCGGGAACCCCAGGGCCAGGTTGGCCTCCACCGTGTCCAGGCCTTGGTCCTGCAGGTGGTAGGCCCGAATCTTGTTCACAAGGCCGATTCCCCGCCCCTCCTGCCTCAGGTAGACCAAAACCCCTTTCCCCTCCTTGGCGATACGCTCCAGAGCCAGATCCCGCTGGAAGCCGCAGTCGCATCTCAGGGAGTGCAGGGCATCCCCGGTGAGGCACTCGGAGTGCATGCGCACCAGGACGGGTTCCTCAGGATCCCAGCTTCCCATGACCAAGGCGGCGTGCTCCTCTCCCGTGAGGGTATCCCGGTAGCCCAGGATGCGGAACTCGCCAAACCGGGTGGGCAAAAGGGCCTCCGCCTCCCGTTTCACGTAGAGGTCCCCCTTCTCCAGGCGGTAGCGGATGAGGTCGGCGATGGTGCCCACCTTAAGGCCGTGGCGCCCGGCAAACTCCAACAGGTCCGGAAGCCGGGCCATGGTGCCATCCTCCTTGAGGATCTCGATGAGGCTCCCCACCGGCCTAAGCCCCGCCAGGCGCAAAAGGTCCACGGTGGCCTCCGTGTGCCCGGCCCGCCTCAGGACCCCGCCCGGCCTGGCCACCAGGGGGAAGATGTGCCCGGGGCGCCGGAAGTCCTGGGCGGTGGCCTCGGGATCAGCCAGAAGCCTAATGGTGGCCGCCCGCTCAAAGGCGGAGATCCCCGTGGTGGTCCCCCGGGCATCCACGCTCACGGTGAAGCGGGTACCCTGGGGATCCTGGTTCCTCTCCACCATGAGGGGCAGGTCCAGGGCCCTGGCCCGTTCCTCGGTCAAGGCCACGCAAAGGAGCCCCCGGCACTCCCTGAGCATGAAGTTCACCCACTCCGGGGTCACGTGCTCTGCCGCCATGATGAGGTCGCCCTCGTTTTCCCGGTCCTCGTCGTCCACCAGGATCACCGGGCGGCCTTGGCGGAGTTCCTCCATGAGTTCCCTGACGCTGGCCAAACCCTCCATCATTCCCCCTTCACAAGCCGCTCCAGATAGCGGGCGATGAGGTCCACTTCCAGGTTCACCCCATCCCCCACTTTTAGGCTTCCTAAGTTGGTGACCTTAAGGGTGTGGGGGATGAGGGTGACGAAGAAGTCCTGCCCCTTTAGGCCCGCCACCGTGAGGGAAACACCGTTTAGGGCCACGCTTCCCTTCTCGGCAATGTAGCGGGCAAGGTCTTGGGGAGGTCGGAAGAAGTAGTCCTTGGCCCCCGGGGCCTCCCGGATGGCCACCACCTCCGCCACCCCGTCCACATGCCCGGTGACGAAATGCCCCCCAAGCCGGTCCCCCACCTTAAGGGCCCTCTCCAGGTTGGGCCGGTGCCCCACGCGCCAGGTGGGGGCGGTGCGGCGCAGGGTTTCCCGGGCAAGCTCCACCCAAAATCCCCCTTCGTCCACCTCCACTGCGGTGAGGCAGACCCCATCCACCGCCACCGAATCCCCCACCTTTAGGTCAGAAAGCACTTCCCTGGCGGCGATCCTGACCCTGAGGAAAGGACCCTCCCAGACCTCCACAATCTCGCCGGTTTCCTCCACCAATCCCGTGAACATCACCCCTCCGGGTATGCCTCCAGCCAAAGGTCCTCCCCAAGCCATTCTCTTCGGACGAGCCTCAGCCTCCTGGCCTCGGCCATGCGCTCCAGGGCAAACCCCTCCAAGAACCCCCTCCCCTCCCCCAAAACCTTGGGCGCCACGAAGAGGGCCAGCTTGTCCACCAGTCCCCTTTCCCAGAAGGCCCCAGCCAGCCTGGGACCCCCCTCCAGCAGGATCCCGTCCAGTCCCTCCTCCAAGAGAAGGTGCAAGGCCCCCTCGAGGCTCACCCTCCCTCCTTCCCGGGGAAGCTCCACCACCCGGGCACCCGCCTCCTCGAGGGCCCTAAGCCGATCCTTGGGCGCACCTTTGCCCACCAGCACGTACACGCGGGCAGGTTCCCCCCGGGGTCCCTTCTGAAAGATGCGGGCAGTGGGGGGGGTGCGACCTTCCGTGTCCAAGACCACCTTCACCGGGTCCCTGAGGGGTGGGGGCTCCAGCATGAGGGGGAAGGGCCTGAAGTCGGGCTCCCGCACGGTGAGCCAGGGATCGTCCTTGAGGACCGTCCCCACCCCCACCATCACCACGGGAAGCCACTGGCGGTAGGCCTGGGCCACGCGCCGGCTTTCCTCCGAGGACACGTAGCGGGCATCCCCGCTTACGGCAGCCACCTTGCCATCCAAGGTCAAGGCAGCCTTGAGGAGCACGAAGGGCCGGCCCTTTTTCTGCACGTGGAAGAAGACCTCGTTCTGCCCCTGGGCCTCGGCCTCCAGGAGCCCAGCCTCCACCTCCACCCCCCCGGCCCTAAGCCGTTCCAGACCCCCTTGGGCCAAAGGGTTGGGATCCCGGGCCGCCGCCACCACCCGGGCCACCCCCGCCTGCAGAAGGGCCAAGGAGCAAGGAGGGGTGCGGCCAAAGTGGTTGCAAGGCTCCAAGGACACGTAGAGGGTGGCTCCTTGGGCCTCCTCTCCCGCCTGGCGCAAGGCGTACACCTCCGCGTGGACCTCCCCGGCCCTGGGGTGGTACCCCTCCCCCACGATCCGGCCCTCCCGCACCAGCACCGCCCCCACCAAGGGGTTGGGGTGGGTGTGGCCTCGAGCCCTCTCGGCCAGCTGCAACGCCCTACGAAGGAACCTCTCGTCCAGCTCTCGCAAAAGACCTCCTTCTCCCATCCGGACTTTCACCGTCGGCTCCGGAATTCCACCGGATCGGGCCCCAAAGGGGCTTCGCGGGCTTTCACCGCCGGTGGGGACTTCCACCCCGCCCCGAAGGAGGTGCCAGGAGGCACCAAACTTACTTTACAACCGAAGGAAGATCACAAGCTGGGATGGACTACCTTAACACCCTCACCCCGGGCCAGGACCAGAAACTGGGCGTCCAGGGTGAGGAGCGGAACTTCCAAAGACAAACCCGCTACCACGGCATCGGAGAAACCCAAAGGGGAGTCCTGGTACTGGCGCACCCCCGTCCGCCCGCTGGGCAGGACTCACTCCTTCTCCAACCAGGCCTCTGCCGTACGGCTTGTTACCTCGGTATCCTCCCCTATGCCCAAGGACTTAGGGGAAGGGGAAGCCAGGTAGCGCTCCAACGCCTCCCTTACGAGCTCAGCCTGGGAGCGGCCCTCCCGCCGGGCCTTAAGCTCCAGCAGGCGCTTCAAGGACTTGGGCAGGTACAGGGTAGTCTTTTCCATACCGCTATACCCCCATATATAGGGCAAAAACAAAATAGGGACCCTTATGGGCCCCTATTCCCTTTGGTGGAGGTGGGGGGAGTCGAACCCCCGTCCGAAAGTCCCTACGGCAGGCCTCTACGCGCGTAGTCCGCGTTTTGGGTGTCCTCCTGGCTTGGCCCGCGGACGGGCGGCCAGGAGCAAGCCCCGCTTAACTTCGCCTTGGGTTACGGGGCGTAGCCAAGGCTAGCCGGGTTTGTGTCCCCGCGTCGGTGAGCCCCCGGCAGGGCTACCGGGCGAGGTCGCGGTCATTAAGCCGCGAGAGCGTAAGCAGGCTTGTTGGCCTTTATTCTTTTGCGGGTTTTTACGAGGCCACCCGCACCTCGGCGCGCCACCTGCCCTCGGCGACCCCCGTCGAGACCGTTCACCCCCATGTGACTGGCCGGACTCGGACCGGCAACCTTGAGTGTACTAGGCTAAAGGGGTTGTAGTCAAGGGGGTTTTGGGTGTAAACTGAGCCCAGTGCTCCCAAGGGAGGGGGGTGGGTGTAAGCCCACCCTTCCTTTGTGAAGGGAGGTAGGGAGGTGCCTGTGGACCTTTGGCGGTTGGTGGAGGAAGCGGTGGAGCCTCTGGACCTCGAGGTCCTGGAGGTGAAGGAAGCCCCCGGGGAGGTCCTGGTCCGCCTGGAGCGCAAGGACGAAAGGCCCATCCGCGTGGCCGACCTGGAACGGGCCAGCCGGGCCATAGAGGCCGTCTTTGACCGGGAGGACCCCATCCCAGGAAGCTACCGCCTTCTGGTGGAGTCTCCCGGCCCCAAGCGCCCCCTCTTTACCCGCCGCCATTTTGAGCGCTTCCAGGGTCTAAAGGCCAAGGTGCCGGGGCCCGAGGGCTTCACCGGGCGCATCCTTCGGGTGGAAGAGGACGAGGTGGTCTTCCAGGTGGGCCAGGAGGAAAAGCGCCTCAAGATCGGCACCTTCCGCGCCAACCTTGCCGAGTGGCCCGAGGAGCCCAGGTAACAGCCGAGATTCAGGGAGGAGAGATGAACCGGGAATTCATAGACGCCATGCAGCAGCTGGCCTTGGAGCGGGGGGTCACCACCGAGGAGGTCCTCGAGGCCTTCAAGGAAGCCCTGCGCAAGGCCTACATCAAGCGGCAAAAGGGGTACCGCAAGGAGGAAATCGATGCAGGTAAGGGTCCGGAGGTGGACGTCTATATAGACCCCCAGACCGGGCGCATCGAGATGGTGGAGGTCCGCCGCGTGGTGGAGAAGGTGGAGGATCCAGACAAGGAAATCGCCCTCTCCGAGGCCCTCCAGTACGACCCCGAGGTCCAGGTGGGCGACGAGATGGAGTTCCCCATCGACCCCGAGGGCCTCTCCCGCATGGCCATCCAGGACCTGCGCCAGATCCTCACCCAGCGCCTCAAGGAGTCCGAGCGCAACCGCATCTACAACGAGTACAAGGACAAGGAGGGCCAGGTCCTCACCGGGGTGGTGACCCGGGTGGACAACCGGGGCAACGTCTTCGTGGAGCTGGGCCGGGGGGAGGCTTACCTCCCCAAGAGCGAGCAGATCCCCACGGAGCGCTACTACCCCGGGCAACGCCTCAAGGTGTACCTGAAAAAGGTGGACCGATCCGCCAAAGGCCCTTCCCTGATCGTAAGCCGGGCCCACGAGAAGCTTCTGGAGCACCTCTTGAAGCAGGAGGTCCCCGAGATCGCCGAGGGCATCGTGGAGATCAAGGCCATCGCCCGCGAGCCCGGCCGCCGCAGCAAGGTGGCGGTGATGACCCACAACCCCAATGTGGACCCCATCGGGGCCTGCATCGGCCACAAGGGCCAGCGCATCCAGGCGGTTTCCGCCGAGCTGGGCCGGGAGAAGGTGGACATCATCCTCTGGGCCAAGGATCCCAAGGAGTTCATCCGCAACGCCCTCTCCCCCGCCCAGGTGGGTTCCATCGAGCTGGAACCCGATGGGCAGAAGGCCCGGGTCAAGGTGACCAAGGACCAGCACTCCCTGGCCATCGGCACCGGGGGTCAGAACGTGCGCCTGGCCTCCAAGCTCACGGGTTACGAGATCCACTTTGAGGAGGCGGAGATCTCCGACCTGGACGAGGCCATTCGCAAGGCCGCCAAGGAAGAGGCGGAAACCACCAGCCGGGCGAAAGAGGAATTCGAGAAACTCTTCCGGGATCTTTCCGAGTAATGGCGAAGCATGTCCCCATCCGCATGTGCGTGGCGTGCCGCAAAAGGCGGCCCAAGGGGGAGCTTTTGCGGATCCTGCTCATGCCGGAGGGGTTTCGCCTGGACCCCACGGGGAAACTGCCGGGCAGGGGGGCTTATGTCTGCCCCGACAACCCGGAGTGCTGGACGGAAAAAAAGCTGAGGCGCTTTGCCGGGGCCCGGGCCAGAGCCTTGTCGGAAGCGCTTGTCACCCTTTTAGGAGGTACGGATGGCCAAAATACGCATCTACCAGCTGGCTAAAGAGCTGGGTATGACCAACGAGGAGCTCCTGGAGCTCCTGGACCAGATGGGGGTTGCCTACAAGTCCCACGCCTCCACCCTTTCCGAGGAGGATGCGGAGGCGGTGCGGGAGCTGGTAAAAGAGCAACGGGGCCTGCAGGAGAAGCTGGCGGAGGAGGAACGCAGGAAAGCCCTACCCCGAAGGCCTCCCGTGGTGGTGATCATGGGCCACGTGGACCACGGGAAGACCACCCTCCTGGACTACCTGCGGAAAAGCCGCATCGCCGAGAAGGAGGCGGGAGGCATTACCCAGCACGTGGGTGCCTTTGAGGTGAAGACCCCTCAGGGCACGGTGGTCTTCATAGACACCCCGGGACACGAGGCCTTCACCACCATAAGGCAGCGGGGAGCCAAGGTGGCGGACATCGCCGTCATCGTCATCGCCGCCGACGACGGGATTATGCCCCAAACGGATGAGGCCATCGCCCACGCCAAGGCAGCCGGGGCCAAAATCATCTTCGCCCTGAACAAAATGGACCTGCCCCAGGCCGACCCCGACCGGGTCAAGCGCCAGCTGATGGAGCGGGGCTTCGTGCCCGAGGAGTACGGCGGGGATGCCATCGTGGTGCCCATCAGCGCCAAAACGGGCCAAGGGGTGCAGGACCTTTTGGAGATGATCCTCCTCATTGCCGAGCTGGAGGACTACCGGGCCGACCCGAACGCCGAGCCTAAAGGGGTTATCCTCGAGTCCAAGCTGGACAAGCAAGCGGGCATTATCGCCAACATGCTGGTCCAGGAGGGGACCTTCCGGGTGGGGGACTACGTGGTGGCCGGGGAGGTGTACGGCCGCATCCGGGCCATGATGGACGCCGACGGCAACCAGCGCAAGGAAGCGGGCCCGGGAAGCGCCGTGCAGGTTTTGGGCTTCCAGGAGCTTCCCCACGCCGGGGATGTGGTGGAGTGGGTGCCGGACCTCGAGGCCGCCAAGGAGATCACCGAGGAGCGCAAAGAGGAGCGCAAGGCCCGCGAGGAAGCCGAGAAGGAGCGCCGCCCCAGGACCATGGCCGACCTGCTCCGGGCCCTGCAGGAGGAAGGGCAGAAGGAGGTTAACCTCATCCTCCGGGCGGATACCCAGGGCTCCCTGGAGGCCATCCAGCACATCCTGGCCAAGGAGAGCACCGAGGAGGTCAAGATCAACGTCCTCCTGGCCCAGGTGGGGGCCCCCACGGAGTCCGATGTCCTCCTGGCCCAGACGGCCAACGCTGCCATCCTGGCCTTCGGGGTGAACCCCTCCGGTGCGGTGAAGAAGGCGGCGGAAAGCAAGGGGGTTCTCCTCAAAACCTTCCGCATCATCTATGACCTCATCGACGAGGTCCGGTCCATGGTCAAAGGGCAGCGGGAACCCAAGTTCAAGGAGGAGGTCCTGGGCCGGGCCGAGGTACGGGCCATCTTCCGCTTACCCGGGGGCAAACAGGTGGCGGGATGCATGGTCACCCAGGGCAAGGTGGTGCGTAGCGCCGAGGTAAGGGTTTTGCGCAAGGGCGAGGAAATCTGGAAGGGGAAAATGGCCAGCCTCAAGCGCTTCAAGGAGGACGTGCGGGAGGTGGCCCAGGGCTACGAGTGCGGCATCGGCCTCGAGGGGTTCGACGACTTCCAGGAAGGGGACATCATAGAGGTTTTCCAGATGGTGGAGGTGCCGGCGTAGGAGGTTCCTTGCGCTGGATCCGGCGGTCTTTCTCCGGGGCGTGCCCTTCCTTGGGGCACTGGAAGATCCCAGGGAATGCTTGGGGAAGGTTAGGGCTGGCCCTGGCCATCCTGGCCCTGGTCCTCCAGGGCCTACCCCCTTTCCCTACAGGAAAGGGAAAGGCGGAAGCCGGGCTTCACGCCAAGGGACCTGCCTGGGTCCTCAAGGAGGACCGCCAGGGAAACGGGCTTACCTCCCTGGCCCAGGCTCCCACCCGGCCTTCCCATTTTTCCCTCAAGCCCCAGAATAGGAAGGCCAAGCCACCATCACTGGAAGCCTCTTCCCCGTCCCACCTCTACCTCCTTTATGGCCGCCTCCAGATGGATGGGGGCTAGGGCCCGGAATTCTTTCTTCTTGCGCTGGCGCAAGCTCAAAAGACCGTCCGGCGCAGTCTGAGGTTAGGCTCTGGTATACGGCTTTAAGCCCTTCTGCTAGCGAATCGGGCACCTGCGTGCCCCAAAAGGTGAAGAGTATGAACCGCAAGCTTCTCAACGGACTTCTCCTCCTGGGCCTTTTCCTCCTGGCCCTCCTCATGGTCTGGAAGCCCTGGGCCCCCGGGGAACCCAAGGTCAAGCTGGGACTTGACCTTAAAGGAGGTCTTCGCATTGTCCTCGAGGCCGCCGTGGAAAACCCCACCCCCGACGACCTGGAAAAGGCCCGCACCGTGTTGGAAAACCGCATCAACGCCCTGGGGGTGGCGGAACCCTTGATCCAGATCCAGGGGCAAAAGCGCATCGTGGTGGAGTTGCCCGGTCTTTCCCAGGCCGACCAGGACCGGGCCCTTAAGCTCATCGGCCAGCGGGCGGTGCTGGAGTTTCGCATCCTCAAGGAAGGGGCCACCGGCACCACCGTGGCCCAGATCAACCAGGCCCTCAGGGAAAATCCCAGGCTCAAGCGGGAAGACCTGGAAAAGGGCCTCATCAAGCCCGAGGACCTGGGCCCGGCCCTTCTCACGGGAGCGGACCTGGCCGACGCCCGGGCGGTTTTTGACCAGTTCGGCCGTCCCCAGGTGGCCCTCACCTTTACCCCGGAAGGGGCCAAGAAGTTTGAGGAGGTGACCCGGGCCAACGTGGGCAAGCAGCTGGCCATCGTCCTGGATGGCAAGGTCTACACCGCCCCCGTGATCCGCCAGGCCATCACCGGGGGCCAGGCGGTGATCGAGGGGCTATCGGGCCTCGAGGAGGCCAGCGAGATCGCCCTGGTGTTGCGTTCCGGGGCATTGCCCGTTTCCCTGGAAGTGGCGGAGATCCGGGCCATCGGTCCCACCCTGGGTCAGGACGCCATCCAAGCCGGCATCCGCTCGGCCCTCATTGGCACCCTGGCCATCTTCCTCCTCATCTTCGCCTACTACGGCCCAAGCCTAGGTCTGGTGGCTTCCTTGGGCCTCATCTACACCTCCGTGCTCATCCTGGGGCTCCTTTCGGGGCTCGGGGCCACCCTGACCCTCCCCGGCATCGCCGGCTTGGTCCTCACCCTGGGGGCTGCGGTGGACGGGAACGTGCTTTCATTCGAGCGCATCAAGGAGGAGCTCAGGGCTGGGAAGAAGTTCCGCCAGGCCATCCCCGAGGGTTTCAAACACTCCACCCTGACCATCCTGGACGTGAACGCCGCCCACCTGCTGGCGGCCGCCGCCCTTTACCAGTACGCCACCGGGCCCGTTCGGGGATTTGCGGTGGTCTTGGCCATCGGTGTGGTGGCCAGCGTCTTCTCCAACCTGGTTTTCAGCCGCTACCTTCTGGAGCGCATGGCCGAGCGCGGGGAGGTCCGCCCCCCCATGTGGCTGGTGGACCCCAGGTTCAACTTCATGGGCCCGGCCCGGTTCATCACTGTGGCCACCCTACTCCTAGCCGTCCTGGCAGCGGGGGTGGTCTTTACCAAGGGCTTCAACTACTCCATCGACTTCACCGGGGGTACGGCGTACACCCTGCGCACGGGCCCCGAGGTGGGCGTGGACACCCTAAGGCGCTTCCTGGAAGCCAGGGGCTTCCCCGCTAAGGAAGCGGTCATCACCCAGGTGCAGGCTCCCACCGCCGACTTCCGGGAGTTTTCCCTCAAGCTCCCACCTCTTTCCGATGCCAAGCGTCTGGAGCTGGAGCGGCTCTTCACCACGGAGCTAAAAGCCAGCGTCCTCACCTCGGAGACCGTGGGTCCGGCCATCGGTTCCGAACTTCGGCGCAATGCGGTGATGGCGGTCTTGGTGGGCCTTGGCCTCATCCTCCTCTACGTGGCCTTCCGCTTTGACTGGACCTTCGGGGTGGCCAGCGTTATCGCCGTGGCCCATGACGTGGCCATCGTGGCGGGGATGTACAGCCTCTTGGGCCTGGAGTTCTCCATCCCCACCATCGCCGCCCTCCTCACCATCGTGGGCTACTCCATCAACGACTCCATCGTGGTTTCAGACCGCATCCGGGAAAACCAGAAGCTCATGCGGGGCATCCCCTATCGGGAGATGGTGAACCGCTCCATCAACCAGACCCTCTCCCGCACGGTGATGACCAGCCTCACCACCCTCTTACCCATCGTCGCCCTCCTCTTCCTGGGAGGAAGCGTCCTCAGGGACTTCTCCCTGGCCATCTTCGTGGGCATCTTCGTGGGTACTTACAGCTCCATCTACGTGGTGAGCGCCATGGTGGTGTTCTGGAAGGAGTTGCACCAACAGCGGGCAAAGAAATCCGCCTAAGGCCCGCAACAGAAGTGGGCAGGAGACTCACCCCCGGGATCACACTGCTTCCCGGGGGTCGGGTTTAGCCTAAGGGAAAGGAGACCTGGTGGCTCCCTGGCGTAGGCGTTCCTGAGGAGAGAGGATCATGGCCCCAACCTCCTTACGCCCTTGGCTTCTTGTAGCCCCCCTCCTTTGCCCTGGGGCTTTTGGCCAACCCCTGCTGGTGGGCCACGAGCCGGAGGTGCGGTGGCTCTTTGCCCTCGAGCTGATGAGGGCAGCCCTCGAGGCCCACGCCGAAGTCCCTTCCCCCGATTCCCTGCAGGACTTTGAGGAAGGTCTGGACCTGGTAAGGGAGAGCCTCCGCACCCGGTCCCTTCCTTTTTCCTCCCGATGGGAAGGCTTTCTGCAACGGGTGGAGGACCTTTCCCTGGCAGAGCCCAGTAACCTCCGCCTCCTTCTCCGCGAGGCCGAGGATCTCTTTCATCAGATCCAAGCGTCCTTGGTACCCCACCTGGATCCAGCCCTGCGGGCAGGGCTCGCAGTTCAGCTGGCCTTGGGGGATAAGGGGGTGGCAGCCAGCTACCGGGAGGGTTTCCTGGGGAGGAAGGCAGCTTACCGCCTTGGCTTTTTCCTCCTGTGGCAGCTTGAGCTCCGGGTGAGAGAACTCAAGCCCTTCCTTCCCCCCGAAACCTGGTCCAGGATCGCCGAGGCCCTGGCCGCTTTGCGGGAGCTCTACCCCAGTTCGGGTTGGCCCGAGCGGTTCCGGGATCCGGAAAGGGCCAGGGAAGCCGCCCTGGACTTAGCCTTTGCCCTGGAAGCTGGCCTAGGCGTAGACCTTCTCCCCCGGGATCCCCGGCAAGGCCTAGGGTACCTGCGCCGCTTGGCGCAGCTGGCCTGCCAGGCACCGCCAGGGCAGGGAGAAGAAGCCTGGGCAGCGGCGCGCCTCTTCTTCCGGTCCTACCTTCTCCTCCCCCTCGCCGCCAACGCCCCCACCCAGGCCGACGCCCTGGCCCAGGCCCTGGAAGAACCGCCCTCCTGCGATAGGTTCCCTGTTCTTCTCCGAGAAGCGGAAGAGGCCCCTTGGGAGTAAAGCTTCTTTGGACTCATACCACCTCACCTTGACTTTCGCCAAGGTGAGGGCTCCGGAAAACCGTTGCCTGCGCGAGGTTCTGGGACGTCTATGGGGCACGATATAGCGAGAAAAGGTACCTCATGGAGCCCCTGCCTACTCTCCAGACCCAGCATCCTGCTTCAAAACCGGGCTGGTTGGGGGCGCCGGATGGAGGCTCACCCTTCCAAACCCAGCTCCTGCAAAGCCCTTTGCCGGAGGAGAAGGGCTTCCTCTTGGGCAGGCGTGCCGTAAAGCCGCCGCAGAACCTCCTCATCCAGGGGATCCAGGCGCAACGCCAAAAGCCAGTCCTCGAGCCTAGGGCTTTGCAAAAGCTCTCTCCGCCGCTCCTCCAGGTAAGCCCTGGAAACCTCCTCCAGAAAAGGATGGTCCAGCCCCTGGTAGGGTGCAGCGAGGGGTGCCTTGGGATCCTCCAGGTCCAGGTATAGCTCCGGCGCCTGGCGGAAAAGGCTATAGGGCTTCTGGCGCAGGAAGTAGGGCCTGGCCCCTCTGGGCCGGTCGGGCTCCAGGGCGTTGACCACCTCCCACCACAGCACCCGGAACTCCCCAGGGGAAACCGACAGGGCCTCGAGGAGATCCTCCTTCTCCCATTGGGCGGCCACCAGAAGGGCCAAAAGAAGCCGGGCCTTATCCCGGCGGAACCGCACAGGCCGTCCCTCCACCCGCACCTCAAATCCCCCGAGGACCCGTATCTCCACCCGCACCCCGGGATGGTAGGGAACGGGAAGGCGGCCAAGCCGCCAAAGGGCCCGGCGTACCCGGGAAACCGGGGGTGAGAAAAGCGTCCGGTGGGCCAGGAAGGGGTAAACCCGCAAAAGGTCTTCCCATCCATCCCCAAAGGGGTAAGCCTCGGCCAAAGCCTGAAGGAAGGGGTCCAAAAGGGGCAGGGTGGGCAAGGAAAAAACCTCGCCCCGCCGAAGCCAAGCCACCGCCACCATAAGGGTGAGGAAGCCTTCCACCCAAAGATCCCCGGCGGTCCGGGCCAGGCGGACCATTTCCCTGTAGGCCTTCTCATCCCCCAGGGCAGCCAGACCCCCCAGGGCTTCCACCTTAAGCCGCGCTGGACCCCCTTCCGCCATGGCCAAGGCGGCCTGGTAGGCCGCCTTGGCCTCCTCCAAGCGTTCCAAAACCAGAAGGGCATGCCCCCTCCTGGCCTGAGCCAGGCTCATGCCGAAAGGACTCCCCAGCACCTCAGCCTCCCAAAGCCCCCGCTCCGCCCACCGGAGGCCCTCCTCCGCATCCCCTGCCACGCACTCCAAAAGTGACCGGAGAAGGGTACCCTCCCGATGGTTCTGCGGCGGCCGGTGCAGGCCGGGGTCCTCGCTTTCCCTAAGGCGGGCCAGGGCCTCTGCAGGCCTCCCCTGCCTAAGGAGAAGCCTTGACCCGGAGAACCCCAAGGCTTCCGCCTCCGCTACCCGGCCCTCGTTGAGAAGATTCTCCGCCAGGAGAAGCCTGGCTTCCGCTGGAAACAACCTCGAGGCCTCCTCCAGGTAAGGACGTCCTCGAGCAGGTTCCACGGTGTCCAGGAACAGCCGGGCCAGACCCAAGTAGGCCCGGGTCTCCCCCGCCCTAAGGGCCTTCTGGTAAGCGGCCTCCGCTTCCTGGTAGCGCCCAGCCTGGCGCAAGGCCTCAGCCTCCAACAGGTCGAGGGCGCGCCGCCCTTGGCGCAAGGCTTCCGGTAGGTGGGCCAAAAGGCGCAACACGGTGTAGGTGAGACCGCGCGCCAACCAGGAAAATCCCTCCTGCACCAGGAGATCCGCCACGTGGCCGAGTCTTCCCGCCTCCAGGAGGAACCCGGCTGCCCGGATCCCCTCCCCGCGGTCCAAAGCCTCCTCCGCCGCCTTGGTGAGGAGCCCCCGGGCTTCCGCCTCGGGAAGGAGGGTTTTCAAGGCACTGCGCACCAGGGGATGGAACCAGAGCTTGCCCTCCCGCCTCTCCAGAAGCAGGTCTTCGGCATAGGGCAAGAGGGCTTGGCCTTCCGCCTCCGGGACCTCCCCCAAAAGGGCCAGCCTCGAGGCCTCCCGCAGAACTGCCTCGGGAAGGCCATAGGCCAGGTAGGCCAAGAGCCCCTCGGCGCTTTCCAGCGCCAGCTCCGGCTTCAGGCCCCGGCGCATGGCCAACAGGACTACCCGTAGGCCCAGGGGCCACCCCCTCACTAGGGAAAGGGCTCGCTCCACTTCAAAGGCAGGAAGTTCGGGGGCCAACGCCTTGGCAAGCTGGCAGGCCTCCTCGGGATCAAACGCCAGCTCCCGCTCGGAAAGCACCGTGAGGAAGGCAAAAGGTGTGGCCCGTCGTGAAAGGAGCAAGAGCCTTAGGTCGGGAAGCCGGACCAGGCCCTGCACCACCTTGAGCACCCCGGGGCTTTCCGCCCGGTGGACCTCATCCAGCACCAGGAGGTTGAAACCCAAGGGCTCCAGGGCACCCAAAAAGGCCTCCAAGGCCCTGGGCCAAGCCCCTGCCTCCAAAAGCTCCGCCACCCTCTGAAGCTCGGCCCGGCCTTGGTAGGCAGCCAGAAGGTGCCACAGGAAAACCGCAGGGTCCTTGGCCTCCTCCGCCAGGGCCACGTAGACCCCGGAAAACTCCGAGGCCAGGCTGGTCTTCCCGTACCCCGCCCCCGCCGCCAGGACCACCCCGGGGCTCTGGCGAAAGGCTTCCTCCACCAGGCGCCGAGGGCGGTCCCGCCGCACCTCCTTGGCCGTGCGAGGGGGCAGGAGCCTCGAGGCGGGCACCGGGTAGGGCACGGCCCTATCTTCCCCGGGACCCGCTTAAGATGCAAGGGTTCACCCGATAACCTAAACCCTTGGGTGCCCTTCATAGAAACCCACCTCCCACTTCCCAAGGCATGGAAAGGCTCCGGCACCTCTACGCCGAATAGCAGCTTCAAGCTAAGCTGCCGAAACTCCAACAAACGCGCACAACTGGCCCACCTCGGAACCAACCTACCCAACAGGGCAATTGCTGTGAGCTTTGCACTAAACATGGGGTTGCGCACGTGGGGTGCAACGCAAGCACCCACTACGAACCGTAGCTAGGCAGTTTTATTTTTGGGCGACCACCTGGGCCAGAACAATTCGTCCTTCCTCTAAATTGCGGCGCTGATTCCGCGCCATAACCTGAAAATCGGGTCCGAGAAGTACATGGAAACCGAGCGGCGGCAATCCCTCTTTGCGGATCCCTTCTTCTAGAGCGACAAACCAGGCACGTGCGGCCTGGGTTGTATCGGACCAAGCTGCGATGTTAAACCCAGCCTCCATGAGTAAGTTGCGCAATTCATTGGGCGTCAAGAGAAAGCTCGATTCCGGGGTACGCGCCCAGGGGACTGGGAAAATCACTGGGCCAGCATCTCCGGCGAGGACGTCGTAGATCGCGAGCATACCACCCGGCTTGAGAACGCGGTACATCTCCCGGTACAGTTTCGGTTTGTCCGGGATGTTCATGGCAACATGCTCTGTCCATACGATGTCAAACGAAGCGTCCGGAAAAGGCAGACTTGTCGCGTCGCCTTGGCGGTAGCTGACAAGCTCGGAAAGACCCATTAGGTCCGCAAGCATAGCGGCGGTACGACAGTACTCGTCGGTCAGGTCGATGCCAGTAACACGGCACCCGTATTCCCAGGCAAGACACCGCGATGTACCTCCAATTCCGCTTCCTATGTCAAGTACATGTTTCGAGGAGTCGACCCCTGTAGCCTGAGCAAGCTCCAGCGTTGCTGCCCGACCGCGAATGTGAAATTCATCAATGGGTGCCAAGTCTTCTGGCGTGAGTTGCTTCAAATTCTTTCCTGCTTTCTCGAGTGCGGTGAGGACAAGACTGCCCAGATCAGAGCGAGTGTAGTGCGCCTGAACGGACTTGTTGACTTTCCTCGGGATTCTCATAGTCCCCTCCTTCGTTGGACTGCCTCATACTCCGGGCTTCGCTCATGCAGTGAGTAACGGAATGCGTCGGGTCCAAGCACGTGTTTTTCGACGTGCATAAAATTAACTCCTCGCTGAAAGGAATTTCCGAATTCTCAGCCAAGTCTTGTCCCCCTTGCGTCGGGGACGCCGGACAAGGCTCATTCTTGTCGCCTTACGACGTCCGCCAGCTCGATCAACACGTTCAACCACCCAAGCATCATGCCCAGGATGGATGGCCGCCACGTCCGCCGGACCGAATTCCATCTCGGTGCGATCATCCATCCGCACCTGTTGCCGTCCTGCAAGAAAGATCTTCACATGGAACCGCTGGCAGCCATCGTCACCAACGACTGGCCTGGCATGCTTGGACCACTGCCAGCCAAGCTCAAGGGTTTCCCGGTAGACTGTAAATCCCCTGACCGTGAGGACCTCGATCTTAACCTTCTCAAATAGTTGCCGTACCTCGTCTGACGTATCAGAGCTCTTGCCTGTGATCTTTTGGATGTTCCCTGGCACGATTTCGTTCCCTTCTTGAGAGTAGATCTGAATGTTCAACCATTTCCCCTACCCAATCCGATTAGCGTTGTTTCACCTCTCACCTCCTCATCCCAAGGGCGGCCCCACGAACTCGATGCCATAGGTCTGGGCAATCTTCGTAACCCGCTCCATTTCTCCGGGACTAAGTGGACCGGTGGGAGAAGGCAATGCCTCCCGCTCCGCTGGCCGGCTCATGGCCCGCACAAAGCGCTCAAAGTCCCGGTGGGCGGTGACCGTGACCCAGCGGGCCCCCTTGGGGGATTCCACCCGGTAGGTGTGGGGCACCCCCTTGGGGGCCAGGATTTCCTCAAAGGGTAAAACACGCCGGGAGGTATCCCCTACCAAAAAGCGAACCTCGCCTTCCAGGACGATGAAGACCTCGTCCTCGGTGTGGTGGATGTGCAAGGGGGGCGAATCCCGATAGGGAGCCCAGTGCTCCAGGACGGAGAGGCCATCCTGGCCCTCCACCTCCGAAACCCACACCCGCACCAAGGTGTTGAAGAACCAAAGAGCCTGCATACCTCCTCCTTAGGAACAAAAGGGGCGGATAGCCCGCCCCTCGATCAGAGAGCCTGTCTAAATCCTCCTCATGGGCAGTACTTCGTATGGTCCGTGTGGGATACGAAGTAGGCGTGGATGTCGTAGTGGGGAACCTCGTAGCCCTCATGGCCCTTGGGCAGAAACTCTAAATCCACATGGTCGATGGCATACCCCTTTAGGGGCCTCAGTACCTCGGTCCAGGACTTGCCAGCGGCAAAGTCGGCCTGGGAAACCATGATCTCCACGAACACCACCTTCTCCCCCATGACGCCGTAGATGGGGCCAAAGGGAAGGTTCTGGGGCTGAGCCCAGTGCTCGCCCATGCCCGGTACACAGGGGGTAAGCTGGACTGTACCCTCCGGCAACCCCAGGCGTTTGGCCTTTTCCCCAGCCTGCTGGGCCAAAACCCCGACCAAAAACCCCAACGCTACAATCCCTAGTACGAAAACGTCCCGCTTCTTCATCGCGCTCCTCCTGACCCAGCGGTGAACCCAACCAGGTACGGTTAGGCTAGAGGGTCCCGGATGACTGGAGGATGACAGGTTTGGGCGGTTCAGGGCAGGTACATGCCGAAGCCAAGGCCGACCCCCTCGAGGCTTCTGCGGTCTGCAGGGCTTAGGGTTTCCGGGGAAATCCGCTCCAAGAGCGCCTGCGCCACCGGTTCCCCAAGCCGCAAGGCGGCCACCGCCACCTGGACCAGGGCCCGCGGAGCTCCCTCTAGCTCCTCGGCCACGGCTAGGGCTTCCATCAAGGCCTGCCGGGCAGCCTCCTTATCGTCCAAAGCCAGGAGAGCCTGGCAGGTATACGCCAGGCCCAAGCAGGCATAGGCCCGCCCCAGGTGCGCACCCGGACGTTCAGCGAGAAGCTCCAGCGCCAACTGCGGCTCGTGAGCCTCCAGACAAGCCCGGGCCATCACCAACGCCAGGTACTCGCTCACGTCGAAGGGCCCCAGAGCCCGAGTAGCCTGAGCCAGTTCCCAGTGGGCCAGGGGCTCACCCCGCTCCACGTCGGCCCCCACCAGAAAGGCCGCCACCAGGACCCGCCAGTAGGGATCCTGCCCCTGAGCCAGGTGGAAACCCTCTTCCAAAAGGGCGTAGGCCTCCCTAAAACGGCCCCTATGGGCGTAGAGCGCCCCCAGATAGGCCAGGATGCGGATGCGGTGGCGGGCATCGGGATGGTCCAAGGCCAGTTCTGGCTCCAGGAGGTGTATGGCCTCAGCGACCTTACCCAATCCCCACAGGGCCGCAGCGTAGGCGGTTCGGGTCAGGTGCAAAAGCTCCTCGTCCCCCATCTTGTGCGCCAGAAGGTAGGCCTTGCGGGCGTAGCCTGCCGCGCGAAGGGGGTCGCCAATGGCGAGGTAGGCCCTAGCCCGCAGGGCCTCTACCCGCACCCTGAGGGGTAAGGGACCGTCCAGTAGATCCGCCAACAAGGCATCCGCCTCGCCATAGCGCCGCTCCTCACGGCAGATGTCGGCAAGAAGGAGCTGGGCTTCAACCCGTGTAGCTCCCTCCAGATCGCTTTGCTGATCTTGGCTGTGACTAAGAGCCTTCTCCAGCATGGCCCTGGCTTCCGCATAGAGGGCCCGTGCTTGATAATCCCGTCCCGCAGCCAGCCAAAAACGAGCAGCCACCTCTTCCCTGCCCCCCTCCAACCAGTGCTGGGCGATGCGGGCAGGGTGGGCCCCGGCCTCCTCGAGGGCCCGGGCCACCTGGCGGTGCAAGTGGGCTTGCAGGGGAACAGGGATGCGTTCCTTAACCGCTTCCAGGAGGAGGTCGTGGGCGAAGCGCCCTTGCCGCAAGATCTGGGCGGCCTCGAGCTCAGCCCACGGCCCGGCCAGCTCCAGGGGAGCGCACTCAAGAACACCGGCAGCCAACTCCAGGCTCAGGTCTTCCCCTAGGATGGCTGCCACCTGAGCCAGGCGCAGGGCTGCCGGGGAAAGGAGCCCCAAACAGCGCACCACCTGTTCCCTGGCCCGCTGAGAGGTTGGAAGATGACCGGGCGCCTCTGGCCCCTCCCCCAGCTCCCAAAGCACACGCAGGGTTTCCAGAAGGAAAAAGGGAATGCCCCCGGTATAGCGGAAAAGGGCAGGAGCAAGCTCCGTAGGGGATAGGTTTGGAAGATCCAAGGAGGCCAAAAGCGCTTCCACATCACCGGGTTGAAGGGGATGGAGGAGGATCCGCACCGCCAACCCCGCCTGCACCAACCCATCCACAGTAGCCTGCGCTTCAGCTGAAAGCTCCCCCTGGCGGTAGGCGCCGAGGTAGCGGCGAGGGCCGGAAGCATCAAGGGCAAGCTTCGAAAGCATATAGGCCCATGCCTCGGCACTTGCCGCATCCAGGTACTGCAAATCGTCCATCACCAAAACCCCCGCTTGCCTCCGGAGCTCCCCCACCGCCTCGGCCATGGCGGCAAAGAGACGGATGCGGTCGGCAGGATCCCTCCAGGGGAGTGGGTCCAGAGGGAAGAGGTCGGGGAGGATACGGCTTAACTCCCGCCGCACCCAAGAGGGCAAGCGCAGCCCGGGAAACTCCCCAAAAGCTTCCCGCAAAGCCCGGGCGTAAAAGGCGAAGGGCGTGCCCTTATCCCCCGGTAGGCCTGACATCCAGACGTAGGAATCCTTTCGGCTAACAAAGTCCCGCAGAAGCCGCGTCTTGCCTATACCCGGTTCACCTGCAATAAACACCAGCTTCCCCGCTTCCCAGGCTTCCTCTATCTGGGCCAAGGCCTGCTCGCGGCCCACCAGCACCGGGGGTTGCCAAAGGACAAGAGGGATCTCCCGCCTTAGCCGCCCACCTACCCCAGGCAGAACGGCTCCCCGCTCGATGACCTGAACCAGGGCCTGGGTTTCGGGCAAGGGATCCACTCCTAGTTCCCGCTTAAGCCGCTCCCGGCCGTGATGGTAGGCGGACATGGCCGCTCCCCGGTCGCCCCGGAGGTAGTAAAGGCGCATCACCCGGCGAAGGTGCTCCTCCGAGAAGGGGTCCGCCTCCGCAAGGCGCAGGGCCAGGGCTAAAGCCTTGCGAAACTCACCCTCCCCCTCCAGGCGCCTCGCCTCGGATTCCAAAGCCTCCCGCCATAGGCCAGATAGGTGCTCCCGCTCGGCCTGAAGCCAGTCGGCAAAGTCGGGACAGTCGTCGTAATCGTAGCCCCCTATTAACTCGCCCTCGAGGTCCACTGCCTCGGCGTATTTCCCCTGTAGGGTGGACAAGATAAGCCGGGTAACATCGGCTTCCAAGTCCTCCGCAAGCTGGAGGGTTCCTTCACCCCTTACGGCCTCATACCCGCCCACCGCCCTGCGGAGCCTCCGCAGGGACTGGACCAGGTTGTTGCGGGCAGCCCGCTCGTGGGTCTCCGGCCAAAGCAGGCCCGCGAGCTTGGAACGGGGCGTGGGGCCCTCGAGGGCCAAGTACGCCAGCACCCCCGCCACCTTGCGCTCCAAAGGTATCCAAGACTCCCCTAGCCCCAGGGCAGCCCTTCCCAACAAGCGGAGGTGGGACTTGGCCATCTTCCCCCTTGATTCCCCCCAGTATAGACCCGACCCCCTGTGCGTGTAACGCCCGTGTAACATTCGCACCCTAACCTGGTAGCGGATGGTCGTGCACAGCCTGGGGGTTTACCTGCCAGAAAGCCGCGTTACCGCCGAGGAGATTGCAGCCTGGACCCATCTGCCTGCCGAGGTGGTGCGGGAAAAGCTGGGCATCCTGGAAAAACCCGTACCGGGACCCAAGGACCACCCCGCCGACATGGCGCTGTGGGCCGCCCAGGCCGCCTTGGGCGCAGCGAACCTTCCCGGGGAAGCGGTGGACTGGGTGATTTCCATCGTGGAGGAATATAAGGATTACCCTGTCTGGACCACAGCCCCTTACCTGGCCCTGGGCCTTGGGGCCTCGAGGGCCAAGGGGCTGGACCTCAACCAGAAGTGCGCCTCCCTTATGGGGGCTTTGGAGGTGGCCCGGGGGCTTTTCGCCACCCACAAGGAGGTGCAGGTGGTCCTGGTGGCGGGGGGCTACCGCAACGGGGACCTGGTGGACTACCTGGACCCCAACACCCGCTTCCTTTATGACCTGGCCGCAGGGGGCGCTTCCCTGGTCCTCACCCGAAAGGGCCCGGGGTTAAGGCTCCTGGGCCTCGCCCACCGCATGGACCCAACCCTGGCCCTGGCGGTCAAGGTGCCCGTGGGCGGCACCCGCAACCCCTTAACCCCGGGCAACCTCTCGGCGTTCCGCCTGCGCGTGGAGGACCCCGCAGCCATGAAACAGCGGTTGGACGCCACCTCTATTCCCACCTTCCTAGAAGTAATACGGGAAGCCCTCGCAGAAGCAGGGTACACCGAGGCCGATCTGGATTACCTGGCCCTGCTCCACATGAAGCGCTCAGCCCACCGGGCGGTGCTGGAGGGCCTGGGGCTAAGGGAGGAGCAATCCATCTACCTGGAGCGCTTTGGCCACCTGGGCCAGCTGGACCCCATCCTCTCCCTGAAACTGGCCTGGGAGAAGGGGCTTTTGCGGGAGGGAAGCCTGGTGGCCCTGGCCGCGGCGGGCGTGGGCTACTTCTACGGGGCAGCGGTACTCCGCCTGGAAGGGGGGCTTCATGCTTGAGCCCAACTGGCTGGGATGCCTTGCCGCCTACCATCCAAGGCGCCAGGCGGTCTGGTTCCGTGGGGCATGGCTGACCTACGCCGAGCTTTACCAAAGGGCGCAACGGGCCGCCGGAACCCTCCGGGACCTGGGGGTGGGTAAAGGGGACCGGGTGGGCCTTCTCGCCTGGAACCACCCGGCGTACCTGGACCTCCTCTTCGCCGGTCCCCTCCTCGGGCACATCCTTACTCCCTTCAACCACCGCCTCAGCCTTCCCGAGCTCCAGGCCCTTTACGCCTATACCGAGCCCCGGGCGCTCTTCTATGGGGAGGGCTTCCAGGAAATCACCCAGGCCCTGGATCCTAGGGCCCTGCCCCTCGAGGTCCTCCTCGAGGGGGCGGAAATAGAGGAAGCCGCCCGGGTAGGGCTGGAAGACCCCGCCCTCCTCCTCTTCACCGGAGGCACCACCGGCCTACCCAAAGGAGCCCTGATCCCCTACCGCCAGCTCCTGGTTAACGCCGTCCAGACCGCCTTCTCCTGGGGACTTTCCCGGGAAGATCGGTACATCGTGGCCACCCCCATGTTCCACGCCGCCTTGAACGCCCTGGCCACTCCCCTCCTCTATCTGGGCGGGAGCGTGGTGATCCAGGAGCGTTTCCGGCCCGAGGAGTACCTGGACCTCGCCCTGACCCACCGCCCCACCCTCCTCTTCCTGGTACCCACCATGTTCCAGATGCTCCTGGAAACCCCGGGCTTCGCCGAGGCCGATCTCTCCTTCGTGCGTTTCGCCATCTCCGGCGGGGCTCCTTGTCCGGCCCCGGTCCGGGAAGCCTTTCGCAGGAAGGGCGTCCGCTTCAAGCAGGGGTACGGCCTCACCGAATGCGGGGTGAACTGCTTCACCCTGGAGCTGGAGGAAGCAGAGGCGTATCCCGAAAGCGTGGGCCGCCCCATGCCCCACCTGAAGGCCCGGCTGGTGCGGGAGGATGGGGAGGAGGCCAAGGCAGGGGAAACCGGAGAACTTTGGCTTTCGGGAAGCGTGGTCATGAAAGGGTATTTCCGCCGCCCCGAGGAGAACGCCAAGGTCTTTGCTCACGACGGGGAAAGGCTCTGGCTCAGGACCGGGGACCTGGCCTTTCAGGATGAGGGGGGGCGTTTCTACATCGTGGGGCGCAGGAAGGAGATGTTCATTTCCGGAGGGGAAAACGTCTACCCCGTGGAAGTGGAGCGGGCCTTATACGACCACCCGGCGGTGCGGGAGGCAGCGGTGGTGGGCGTGCCGGATCCCAAGTGGGGCGAGGTGGGGGTGGCCTTCGTGGTCCTTAAGGAACCCCTGGAGGCGGAAGCCCTCCGCGCCTTTCTCCGGGAGCGGCTGGCGGGGTACAAAGTACCCAAGCACATCCTCTTCTTGCCGGAGCTACCCAAGTCCGGGCCCGGGAAGGTGCAGAAGGAGGCTCTGAAAAGGATGTGGGAGGCGGAACATGGCCAGGCTTAGGTACCGCGTGGAGGGAGAGGGGCCAAAGGTAGTGCTCCTCAACGGGCTCTTCCAACGCCTGGAAAGCTGGGACCCCGTGGTGCCCCTCCTTGGGGGCTACACCCTCCTCCGCTACGACATGCGGGGCCAGGGGGAAAGCGAGGCCCCCGAGGGCCCCTACACCCCAAAGGCGCACGCTCAAGATCTCCTCGCCCTCTTGCAGGAACTGGGCTGGGAGGAGGCCTCCTTGGTAGGTCTTTCCAACGGGGGCATCGTGGCCCTGCAGGCCGCCCTCATGGCTCCTACACGCTTCCGGGGCTTGGTCCTGGCCTGCACCACCCCTTACCTGGACCCCGCCCTAAGGGCCAAGGTGGGTAGCTGGCTTCACGCCCTGAAGGCCGGAGGCACCCCCTTGCGCCTAAGGGTGGCCATGCCTTGGGTCTATGGGGCAGGCTTCCTCAATGCCCATCCCGAACTCCTCGCGGAGGAAGGCCTCGCTTCCCTCATCGCCCAGGCCCCGGACGAGAGGGCCCAGGAAAGGCTCCTTCAAGGGTTTCTTAGCCTCGAGGACCTCAGGCCCCGCCTTCACAGCCTGGCCCTGCCCGCCCTGGTCCTCTACGGAAAGGAGGACCTGCTCTTCCCCAAGCCCTACGCCCAGGCCCTGGCCGAGGCCCTGGGAGCGGAGCTTCAAGCCCTGCCCACAGGCCACGCGGCCCCCCTGGAGGACCCCTTGGCCTTCGCCCAAGCCGCAAGGAAGTTTCTGGAGGAGATCCATGCTTAGCTACCTAGAAAGCGGAAAGGGAGTCCCCGTGGTGCTGGTCCATGGAAACTTTGCCTGCAAGGAGTGGTGGCGGGAGGTTTTGCAGAACCCTCCCGAGGGGACCTGGCTTCTGGCCCCCGACCTCCCGGGTTTCGGGGAAAGCCAGGCACCCCGGGATTTCACCCCTTCCATCCCCGCCTACGCCCAGGCCCTAAGGGCCTTCCTCCGGGAAAAGGGTGCGGAAGAAGCCATCCTGGTGGGCCACTCCCTGGGGGGTGCGGTGGTGATGGAAGCAGCGGGCGAGAAGACCCGGGGACTCGTCCTCATCAACCCCGCCCCGCCCTCCGGGTTGCAAACCCCTGAGGCCTACTACCCCATCCTGGAAGGCTACCGGCACAACCGGGAGGCCCTGGCCCAGGCCCTGGCGGCCATGGCGCCCACCCGCAGGCCTCCCTGGTTCCCTGAGCTGGTGGAGAAGGCGCAGGGGATGCACCCCGCCCACTTCCAGGGCAACGCCCGGGCCCTGGCGGCCTGGCGGCTGGAAAGGGCCTATCCCGGGCCGGTCCTGGTGGTCTACGGCACCCTGGACCCCCTCGTCACCCGGGTTATGGCGGAGGAAACCGCAGCCTTCTTCCCCAGGGGGAGGCTTCTTGTCCTCGAGGGGGTGGGCCACTCGGTGAACCTGGAAAGCCCGGAACTCTTGAAAGACATTCTGAAGGACTTTGTAAAGGAGGTGTACGGTGAGGTTCAAGGTAGGGGATAAGGCCAGTTACACCCAGACCATCTCCGAGGCCCACGTGGCCCTCTTCGTGGGGGCGGTGGGGGACACCAACCCCCTGCACGTGGACGAGGCCTATGCCAAAGGAAGCCGCTTCGGCAAACGCATCGCCCAGGGCATCCTGGTGGCGGGCCTCATCTCCACGGTGATCGGCACGAAACTGCCGGGCACCGGGGCCATCTACCTCTCCCAGACCCTGCGCTTCCTTAAACCCACCTACCTGGGGGACACCATCACCGCCACCGCCATCGTCAAGGCGGTGCGGGAGAGGGAGAAGGGCGGCCTGGTCCTCACCCTGGATACCTTCTGCGAAAACCAGCGGGGGGAGAGGGTTATCGAGGGTGAGGCGGTGGTGCTCTACGAGGAACCTACGGGCGCAAGGCCCTAGGGAAAGGAGGTACGGGATGCGAAAGGTGTTGGGATTTCTGGCTCTCGTGACAGGTCTGGCCTTTGCCCAGACCTCCCTGAAGGTGGGGGTCATCCTGCCCCTCTCCGGGGCTTCGGCGGTTTCGGGCAAGGCGGCGCTGAACGGCATCCAGCTGGCCGCCGACGAGGTGAACACCGCCGGCAAGGTCCGGTTGGAGCTGGTGGTGGTGGACGACGGCACCGATGCGGCCAAAGCCGTCCCTGCCTTCACCAAGCTCATGACCGTGGACAAGGTGGACATCGTGATCGGAGGCCTGGCTAGCGGCGTCACCTTTGCCCTTTCCGGCCCCGTGAAGCAGTACGGGCCCCTCTTCTTGGCCATCGGGGCCGCCAGCTCCGTGGTGGAGCAGGCCTTCGAGGGGTACCCCCTCCTCTTCCACTACCACCCCTGGGACTACCACAACGTGGCCGCCGCCCTGCAGTTCTTCCAGTACCTAAACCGGGAGCACGGGGCAAGAAAGGTGGCCATCCTCTACGAGGATGGGCCCTTTGGTTCTGCGGGCATCGGGGTCTACAAACAGCAGCTGGAAAAACTGGGCTACCAGGTCCAGGCGGAACCCTTCAAGGCGGGAAGCGGCCAGTTCACCGCCATCCTCACCCGCTTCCGGGCCTTCGCCCCGGACATCCTCTATTGGATCGGGTACGACGTGGATGCCTTGCCCATCGCCACCCAGGCAAGGCAGGTGGGGCTCAGGCCCAAGCTGATCTACGGCGCCCCGCCCTCCTGGCCCATCGGTTTCGAAAAGAACCCGCTTTCCAATGACATCGCCGGCATGACCGCCTGGTTGCCCACGGTGGCCAACCCCGAGTCCCGTCGCTTCGTGGACGCCTACCGCAAGAAGTACGGGGAGGTCACGGAGGAATACATGGCCCCCATGGGCTACACCATTGTCAAGAGCCTGGCCCTGGCGGCGGAAAAGGCAGGTAGCGCCGACAAGAACCGCATCGCCGAGGCCCTGGCCAGCCTCAAGATGAACACCCCCTTCGGCCCTCTATCCTTTAAGCCCTCGGACACGGGCCGCACCAAGTACCAGGGGTTTGGTCCGGAGATCTGGTTCCAGTTCCAGTACCTGCAGGGAAGCCGCCGGCCCGTGTTCCCTAAGGAAGTGGCCACAAGGCCCTTGCGCTACCCCGGGGAGTACTACCTGAGATAAGGAGTTGGCGGGAAGACCATGGAGCTCCTGCTGCAAACCCTCCTGAACGGCCTCCTCATGAGCGGGATCTACGCCTTGGTGGCCACGGGATTAGCCCTCTCCTTGGGGGTGGTGGGGATCGTTAACTTCGCCCACGGGGAGTTTTTGATGATGGGGGCCTTCCTCTCCTACCTCCTCTTCGCCTTCCGGGGGGTGGACCCCCTCCTCTCCTTGGGCCTCGCCTTCCTGGCTGCCTTTTTGGTGGGAGGCCTGGCCTACCAGGGCCTGATCCGGCCGGTGCTAAAGGCCCCAGAACTCAACCAAATGCTCCTCACCTTCGGGCTGGCCATCCTCCTGCAAAACCTAGCCCTCCTCCTTTTCGGTGCCGACACCCGGGTGGTGGCCCCACCCTACCAGGCAACCACCCTCTCCCTGGGTCCCTTCTTCTTGGGAGCCGTACCCTTGGGGGCCTTTTTGCTCTCCCTCGCCATCCTCTTGCTGCTCCAGGTCTTCCTCACCCGAAGCCGGCTAGGCCTGGCCATGCGGGCCGTGGCCCAAAACCGCCTGGCCCCCGGGCTTCTGGGGATTGAGGCGGAAAGGGTCTACCTCCTGGCCTTCGGCCTGGCCGCTGCCTTGGCCGGGGTAGCTGGGGTCATGCTCTCGGTGATGCTGTACGCCAGCCCCACCGTGGGCTTCACCTTTACCCTCAAATCCTTCGCCATCGTGGCCCTGGCCGGGCTTGGCAACCTCAAGGGGGTGGTGCCCGCCAGCTTTGTTCTGGCCCTGGCCGAGGCCTTGGTGAGCACCTATCTACCGGGAGGCGGAGGGCTCGTGGAGGCGGTCTTCTTTTTGGTGCTCTTCCTCGCCCTGGTGGGCCGGGCCTGGAGGGAGGCATGAAGGGTTTCGGCCACCTCACCCTGATCCTCCTCTTCCTGCTCTTCTTCGCCTTGCTACCCTACCTTCCCTTAGGGATCTGGCGGGCCTTCCTCCTGGACGTGGGTTTTTTCGTCCTCCTCTTTACCGCATTGGCCCTCTCCTGGGACCTGGTGGCCCGCACCGGCCAGCTTTCCTTGGCCCACGGTGCCTTCTTCGGTTTAGGGGCGTATGGAGCCGGGCTCTTGGCCCCCCAGGTGGGCACGCTCCCCGCCCTTTTCCTGGGAGCCCTGGCAGCGGGGGCCGGGGCCCTGGTCCTGGGGTGGGTAACCTTGCGCCTCCACGGCCTGTACTTCGCCATGGCCAGCCTGGCCTTCAGCGAGGTGCTCCGCACCCTGGCCCTGAAACTCCCCTTTACCGGCGGACCCATCGGCCTTCCGGTCTTGCCCCCCTTTGGAGGGAATTGGCCTTTGGCCGCTTATTACCTGGGCTTCAGCGTACTCCTCCTGGCCACAGCCCTAAGCCTTTGGGCGGAAAGGAGCCCATTCCGCCTCGCCCAGGCGGCTACCCGGCAATCGGAGGCGGTGGCCCGGGTCCTGGGCGTGCAGGTGGTGCGGGTAAAGCTCTGGTCCCTGTTCTTGGGAAGTGTTGTGGCCGGGCTCGCTGGCGGCGTCTATGGGATGAAAACCCTCTTCCTCTCCCCTTATGACGCCTTCAGCCTGGCAAGAGCCGTGGAAGCCCTGGTTATCCCCATCTTCGGCGGGCTTTACACCACCTTGGGGCCCCTGCTGGGCGGCGTGGCCTTGGTAAGCCTCGAGCAGGCCCTTAGGCTTTGGATCCAGGAGGGATACCTGGTGGTCTACGGAGCCATCCTCATCCTGGTCATCCTCTTCCTGCCCCGCGGCCTGGTGGGCGTTTTGGGGAGGCACCGTGGGTAAGGTTCTGGAAGTCATAAGGGTGAGCAAACGCTTCCTGGGGCTACAGGCCCTTAAGGAAGTGAGCCTTCACCTGGAGGAAGGGGAGATCCTGGCGGTCATCGGCCCCAACGGAGCCGGAAAAAGCACCCTCTTGAACCTTCTTTCAGGCCTACTAAGGCCCGACTCGGGCCGGATCCTATTCCAAGGGCAGGACATCACCCATCTCCCCCCGGAGGCCCGCACCCACCTGGGTCTCGGACGGGCCTTCCAGATCGTGCAGCCCCTCCCCGAGCTCACCGTGCGGGAGAACCTGCTGGTGGGGGCGCGCTTTGGCAAACCCAAGGTGCGGCAGATGGAGGCGGAGGCCTGGGTGGAGGAGGTGCTGCGCCTCACGGGATTGAAGGCACGGGCGGAGGCTTTGGCCGGAGAGCTCACCCTTCTAGAGGACAAGCGGCTAGAGCTGGCCCGGGCCCTGGCCACCCGGCCCAGGGTGCTCCTCCTGGATGAGGTCATGGCCGGCCTGCGCCCCAAGGAAGCCGAAGAAGCCGTGGCCCTGGTGCGGCGGATCCGCGACGCCGGGGTCAGCATCCTGTTCATCGAGCATCTCATGCCCGTGGTGCGCGCTTTGGCCGACCGGGTGGTGGTTCTGGACTACGGCGAGGTGATCGCCGAGGGAACCTACCAGAAGGTAGCCCAGGACCAGAGGGTACGGGAGGCCTACCTGGGGAGGGGAGCATGAAGCTCAGGGTAGAGGGCCTGGAAACCGGCTATGGCAAGGCCCAGGTGCTCTTCGGCATGGACCTCGAGGTGCGCGAAGGGGAACTGGTGGCCCTCCTAGGGGCCAACGGGGCGGGCAAGACCACCCTGCTCCGGACCATTTCCGGCCTGATCCGCCCCTGGGGGGGCAGGATCCTTTGGGATGGGCAGGACCTCACGGGTCTTTCCCCCGCCAAAAGAGCCAGGCTGGGGCTCGGCCACGTGCCCGAGGGCAGGCAGCTCTTTCCCCTGATGACCGTGGAGGAGAACCTTCGCCTGGGAGCGGCCTTCCTGGCCCCTGGCCAGGAAAAAGAGGGTTTTGAACGGGTCTGCACCCTCTTTCCCCGGCTTGCGGAGCGAAGGAGGCAGCTTGCCGGCACCCTCTCCGGCGGGGAACAGCAAATGCTGGCCATCGCCCGGGCCCTCATGGGCTTCCCGAGAATCCTTCTGGTGGACGAACCCTCCTTAGGCCTGGCACCCCGGCTGGCCGAGGAGGTGCTCAGGACCCTCAACCGGGTGGCGGAGGAGGGGGTGGGGATTTTGCTGGTGGAACAGAATGTGGCCCTTTCCCTGGAGGTGGCGGCCAGGGCCTATGTGGTGGAACACGGGCGCATCATGCTCCACGGCTCAGCCCATGTGGTGATGGGGGACCCCCGGATCCGGGAGGCTTACCTAAGCTTGTAAGGCCACATCAAAGCCGCTGTTCGCTAGTCTCCCACCGCACGATACAGGTACAAGGCCATGCTCACCAGACACAAATCCTCCGCCCGACCCAGGTGAAGGCCAGTCAGTTCTTCGGCGCGATGAAGCCTATAGAGAACAGAGTTGGGATGGAGGCCCAGGCGATGGGCTGTCTTCTTGAGGGAAAACCCCGCCTGCAAATAGACCTCCAGGGTAGCCAAAAGCTCTGGATGGGGCTCGAGGGGAGCCAGGAGCCTCAATAGCCGCTCCCTTCCCTTGGGCGAATCCAAGGCAATGGCCAAGGGCCACAAATAGCGGGTTGGGTAGAGGCCGGGCGGCAACCGCAAGCAACTACCCAGGGCCAAAGCCTCCTCCAGGTCCGCCCCGACCCTTGAGGCATCCGTCCCTTCCTCTATCCAAAGCACCGCCTGGCACTTGCGGGCTAGGCCCCTAAGCTCCTGCTCTACCTCGGCCAAGGGTGCAGCCAAAAAAAGAAGGGCACCGAAGGGGCTTGGCTCGTAGAACATGGCCTCGGAGGGGAGGCTTAAGTGGCGCGGGGCCAGGGCTATGGCCCCGGCATCGGCAAACCCCACCCCAATGCCCACAACCGATCCACGGGGAAGCCTACCCTCCAGGGCCAAGCGGTATCCCTGAGCCGAGGCCTCGCTTACCCGGTCCAGAAGTTCCACCACCCGGGGGGCCAGCTCCGCCAAGCGGTTTGGCGTCGAGTCCTTTAGAGCCTCGAGGGCATCTTTGGCCCAGAGGCGGTAAGCCCGGAGCAGGGCCGGGAGGGATACGCCTTGGCTCCGCCGGCGCTGGCCCACCGCCAAGGCCAGGTCCTCCACGTTCCCGCCCTCCTCGAGGGCCCGCAAGTACTCAAAGGAAACTACAGCCACATCCCGCTCGAGGATGCGCGTATCCAGCCGGGCGTAATCAGGGATTTCCTGGGCATAGTGCCAGGCCATAGTTTCAGCCCAGGACCAAAGAGTCCGGTGAAGGGCACCCATGCCTTTCCCCTCCTCGGCGTCTCCCTAGTATACAGGGACCTTCCACTTGAGGTCTAACACAAAACCCCCGGGCCCTACCTTGGATGAAGTCACAGTAGACGAGGCTTGGCCCTACCTTTACGCTTAAACACGAAACCTAGAGCCGTTGACCCCAAGGAGGAGGGAATGGTCAAGAACCTAATCGGTGCTGAGTGGCAGGAGGTTTCCCGCCCCACGTTGCCCGTGTACAACCCTGCCACCGGGGAGGTGATCGAGGAGGTTCCCCTTTCGGGGAAGGAGGAGGTGGACCGGGCGGTGGCTGCGGCCCAGAGAGCCTTTGAGGTGTGGAGCCGCACCCCCCTCATGGAGCGGGTCCGCCTCATGTTCCGCTTCAAGGAACTTCTGGAGAAGTACTTTGAAGACCTGGCCCGCCTGGTCACCCTCCACCACGGCAAGACCCTGGAGGAGGCCCGCGGGGAGGTGCGCCGGGGCATCGAGGTGGTGGACTTCGCCTGCAGCGCTCCCACCCTCCTTCAGGGCCGCACCCTGCGGGAGGTCACGGGTGGGGTGGACCAGAACCTCTTCCACTACCCCTTGGGGGTGGTAGCCGGGATCCCCCCCTTCAACTTCCCGGTGATGATCCCCTTGTGGATGTTCCCCATCGCCGTGGTGGCGGGGAACACCTTCGTGCTCAAGCCCTCGGAGAGAACCCCCTTGGGGGCGGTGCGCCTGGCGGAGCTCTTCCTGGAGGCGGGCTTCCCCGAGGGAGTCCTCAACCTGGTCCACGGGGCCCAGGAGGCCGCGGAGGCCCTGGTGAGCCACCCGGAGGTGAAGGCGGTGCAGTTCGTGGGCTCCGAGCCCGTGGCCCGGAGGATCTACCAGCTGGCCGCCCAGCACGGCAAGAGGGTCTCGGCGGCCGGGGGAGCCAAGAACCACCTGGTGGTGATGCCCGACGCCAACCTGGACCAGGCCATCCCCGCCATCCTCAACTCCGCCTTCGGCAACGCCGGGGAAAGGTGCCTGGCAGGGAGCGTGGCCGTAGGGGTGGGGGGCGTTGGCCCCGAACTCTTGGAGAGGATTGTGGAGAGCGCCCGCAGGCTCAGGGTGGGTCCGGGATGGGAGGAGGGGGTGCAGGTGGGTCCCCTGATCCGGGAGGAGCACCGGAGACGGGTGGTGGGGTACATCCAAAAGGGCCTGGAGGAGGGGGCCAGGCTGGCCCTGGACGGCCGGGGGATCGAGGGCAAAGGCTTCTTCCTGGGGCCCACGGTGCTGGACCGGGTCTCCCCCCGCATGGCGGTGGGGCGGGAGGAGATCTTCGGCCCCGTGCTCTCCGTCTCCTACGCCCAGGACCTGGAAGAGGCCATCGCCCAGGCCAACGCCGTGCCCTATGGCAACATGGCCACCCTCTTCACCCAAAGCGGCCGGGCGGCCCGGGAGTTCAGGGAAAGGGTCCAGGCGGGCATGGTGGGGATCAACGTGGGCGTGGCCCAACCCTTTGCCTTCTACCCCTTCTCCGGATGGCGCAATTCCTTCTTCGGCGACCTACACCCCCACGGCCCCGACGCCTTCCTCTTCTACACCCAAAGGAAGGTGGTGGTGGAAAGATGGTGATGCGGGCTGTGGTTTTGGAGCGGGTGGGGGAACCCTTGAGGGTTGAGGAGGTTCCCATCCCCGAACCCAAAGCCGGGGAGGTACTGGTACGGGTAGCAGCCTGCGGGGTATGCCACACGGATCTCCATGTGATCAAAGGAGAAGTAGCCTTCCCTACCCCTAGCGTGCTAGGACATGAGATCTCGGGTACGGTGGCCGCTTTAGGCCCGGGAGTGGAGGGCCTAAAGGTGGGTGAAAAGGTGGTTTCCAGCTTTATCATGCCCTGCGGCCAGTGCCCCTACTGCCTCCGGGGAGAGGAGGATCTCTGCGAGCGCTTCTTCAGCTTTAACCGCCTCAGGGGCGTGCTCTACGACGGCGCCACCCGGCTCTTCCGCAAGGACGGGACTCCTCTATGGATGTACTCCATGGGTGGCCTGGCAGAGTATGCCGTGGTTCCCGCCACGGATGTCTTCCCCCTGCCTGAAGGCATTGCCTTGGAGGATGCGGCCATCCTCGGCTGTGCCCTCTTCACCGCCTATGGTGCGGTGAAAACCGCTGGCCTCGAGGGTGGGGAGTCGGTGGCCGTGGTGGCCACCGGCGGGGTGGGTTTAGGGATCGTCCAAATCGCCCGGGCTTTCGGCGCCTACCCTGTGGTGGCCATAGACCTCCGGCCCGAGAAACTCGCTAAGGCAAGGACCCTTGGCGCTACCCATGCCTTCACCCCGGAGGAAGCCCCCCAAGCCATTCTAGACCTGACGGGCGGGCGGGGAGTAGACGTGGCCTTCGAGGCATTAGGGAGACCGGAAACCTTCCGTTTGGCCCTAAACCTCCTCCGGGATGGGGGAAGGATGGTACCCGTGGGCATCGCCCCTCAAGGGATGGAGGCCGGGGTGGAAATCACCCGCTTGGTCCGGCGCAAGCTCAAAATCCTAGGCTCCTACGGGGCCAAGCCCCGTAAGGACATGCCCATCCTCCTCAAGCTGGCGCAAGCCGGCATCGTGGGGGTGGGTGCAGAAGTTACTGATCGCTTCACTTTGGAGGAAGCCGACCTAGCCTACCGACGGCTGGACAAGGGGCAGATCGTGGGCCGGGCGGTGGTGGCGATGGGAGGTTAGGGTATGCTGAGGTACAAGCTTACGCGTAGAGGGGTTTTGAAGTTAGGTTTAGGCTCCGCCTTCTTCACCCTGAACAGCCTGGGGCAAGGGCGGGAGGCCATCCGCATCGGGCTCGTCGATCCTTTTTCTGGTGTGTACGCTGCCCTGGGTCGCAGTGAACTCGAAGGCGCTCGCATGGCGGTAGACGACGTGAACGTGAGGGGTGGAGTCCTGGGCAGGCCCTTAGAGCTTTTGCCCGAAGACTCGGCCGCAAAAACTGACGTGGGGGTACAGAAGCTGAGAAAGCTGGTGGAGCGGGATAAAATCCAGTTCTCCCTGGGGGAGGTATCCAGTGGGGTGTCCTTAGCCCTGAGTCAAACCGCCGCCGAATACAAGATGCTCCACATTGTTACCGGGGGACACGCTGACGCCATTACAGGCCAAAGCTGCCGGTGGAACACCTTCCGCATCCCCACGAGTGGGTCCATGGAAGCCAATGCTATTGGTCGGCTTTTGGCCGAACGCTTTGGGAAAAACTGGTACATCATCACCCCCGACTACGCCTATGGCTGGTCCTTACAGGAGAGCTTTACCAAGGTGGCGGAGCGCCTGGGCGGCAAGGTGCTTGGAGCCGACCGATTGCCCTTGGGCACAGTGGACTACTCCGCCGTTCTCCTCAAAGCAGCTAGGGCTAAACCTGATGTACTTCTCGTGTTCCAAGCAGGTGATGATGCGGTAGCCATTCTCAAACAAATCGTTCAGTTCGGCCTGGACAAACAGATGGCCATCGCCGGAGGACTTCAGGAATGGGAGAATATTGTAGCCCTGCCTAAAGAAGCCCGGATCGGCTGGTGGACCTTCGAGTGGTACTGGATCCAGCCCAATGTCCCTGAGGTTAAAACCTTTGTGGACCGGTACCGTCGGCGCTACCGCAAGGTACCCACTGCACGAAGCTGGTTCGGATACACTGCTATATGGAGCCTGGCTCTAGCCATAAACAAGGCCAAGAGCCTGGATGCTGCTAAGGTAGCTCAGGCCATGGAGGGTCTGGAGCTACCTCGTAGCGTAGCCCTTCAGCCAGGGCGGGTCTACTATCGAAAAGAGGATCACCAGCTGATGACTGGGGTCTTCGTGGGGTATGTGCGCCAAGGCCAAGACCCCGATGACATATTTGAGGTGGTACGGGTAGTGCCAGGAGAAGAGGCCGCACCACCTCCCCAGGAAACGGGTTGCCGTATCGTCTACCCCTAGGTATGGACCTCCTCTTGATCCAGCTTCTAAATGGCTTGGTGAGCGGAGCTTTTTATGCCCTCCTAGCTCTGGGCCTAGCCCTAATCTTATCTTTGACCCGCATCATCAACCTCGCCCATGGGGGCTTCCTGGTGGTAGGAGCTTACATGGGCTACGTGCTTTCCGGATTGGTGGGATTCTACTGGTCTCTACTCCTAGCTCCCTTAGGCCTTGCCCTCCTGGCGGTCATCCTAGAAATCAGCATCATGCGTCCCCTTTACCGCCGCGACCCCTTAGAGAGCCTTCTCCTTACCTTTGGGCTAGCCTTGGCCCTTGAGGAGACTGTGCGCATCCTCTTCGGTCCTGTGGCGGTACCCTTCCGGATTCCAGAGGGCCTGGGAAGCTCTTTATTCCCCGGAACCAGCCTCTTCTTCCTCACCCGCTACCGGATCCTGGTCCTAGCCATAGCGCTAATGGCTGGACTAGGGGTTTATCTCCTTCTGCGCTTTACCCGTTTGGGCCTTTACCTCCGAGCAGGAGCCCAGGACCGGGAAACCCTCAACGCGCTTGGCACGGACGTAAGGCGCCTGTACACCCTGGCCTTTGCCCTGGGAGCCTTCTTGGCTGGCTTAGCTGGGGTTCTGGCCGCTGGCCAGCTGGGCCTTTCGCCCACCATGGGAACTGGCCTCCTTATGCCCAGTTTCGTGGCCCTCATTTTAGGTGGGGTGGGAAGCCTGGGAGGTAGTTACCTTGGAGGCCTTCTGGTGGGTATGGCCACCGGTCTAGCCGGAAACTTTTTGGCCCTGGCTAGCGAACTGGCCATTTATCTTATACTTGTTCTCGTTCTTTTGTTGCGTCCTAGAGGACTTTTCGGACAGGAGGGGTTTTTCGAATGAGAACCTGGATCCTTCTCTTGGCCGTGCTCCTTCCCTTACCCTGGGTGCTCAAAGCCCTGGGCAGCTATGCAGCGATCGCTAGCTACATCCTCATATGGGGCTTAGCTGCCATGGGGCTCAATCTCCTCATAGGGTATGCCGGCCAGGTGTCCTTTGGGCACGCCGCCTTCTTAGGCCTGGGAGCCTATGGGGCAGGCCTCACCCTAAAACACATCCTCCCAAGCACACTCCTGGCCGTAACCTGCGGTTTCCTTCTTGCTGGTATCGCCGCTGCCCTACTTGGCCTGCTTATCACTCGGCTGAGAGGAATCTACTTCGCCACCTTTACCATCGCTTTCAGCCAGTTCTTCTACTTTATAGCCTTCCAGTGGAGCGATCTTACCGGGGGGGATGACGGCCTAAGGGGGTTTGCCCGACAGCCCTTGCATTTACCAGGCTTCACCTTGGATCTCTCCAGCAGCGAGGCCTACTATTACTTTGTCCTCCCCATCTTTCTTCTCTCCAGCTTCCTCCTCTGGCAACTGGTCCAGTCGCCGCTAGGTAGATCCTTTTTGGCCCTACGAGAGAATATGCTTCGGGCACGCTTCCTGAGCCTGAAACCAGAACGCTATCTCTGGATAGCCTTCACGATATCAGGAGCAATAGCAGGCATCGCAGGTGCCCTTCTTGCCCTCCAAATCAACTTCGCCCAACCCAGCTTCTTCCATTGGACCACGTCTGGAACCTTGGTAATGATGGCCTTTCTGGGGGGCAGGTGGCACTTTTTCGGCCCCTTAATTGGTGCGGCCCTCTACGTGCTCCTTGAGGAACTTCTTAGCTCCTACACACAGGAATGGATGCTATTCATCGGAATCCTCTTCATCCTAGCCGTCCTATTCTTCCCCGGTGGGGTCGCTGGCCTTGCAACCAAGAGGAGGTCAACGTGAGGCCCATCCTGAGAGCAGAAGGTCTAAGCAAGGCCTTCGGCCGCTTACTAGCGGTATCAGGGGTGAACCTGGAAGTGGCAGCAGGCAGCATCCACGCCATCATTGGTCCCAACGGTGCCGGAAAGTCAACGCTCTTCGACCTGCTCTCCGGGGCCAAAAGACCTGATAGGGGGAGGGTTTACTTCCTGGACAAGGAAATCACCCACATCGCCGTCGAGGAACGAATTCGCTTGGGCCTTTCCCGCACCTTTCAGGTACCCCAGGTCTTTACCAATTTGACGGCCAGGGAAAACCTAATCATTGCCTTGGAGGCAGCCCACAGCCTCTCCTCCTACCCCTGGCCCCGGAAATCCCGTTTTCTGGAAGAGGAAGCATCCGCTCTCCTAGAGCGCCTAGGTCTGGAAGAACAGGCCAGCCGCCTTGTGGGAGAGTTAGCCCATGGGGACCAGCGCCTGGTGGAAATTGGCTTGGCTCTTTGTTTACGTCCTAAACTTCTTCTCCTCGACGAACCTACAGCGGGGATGAGCGATGCCGAAACCTGGCGCACGGTACAAACGCTTAAAAGCCTTCACCGTGAGGAAGGGCTCACCCTCCTCTTCATAGAGCACGACATGGCCGTGGTCTTTGGCATTGCCGATCGGGTCACCGTGCTTCACCTAGGGGAGGTCCTTGCAGAGGGGACCCCCGACGAAATCGCCAAGGACGAAAAGGTCCAAGCGGCTTACCTGGGGGAGGAGGTGATGGCAGGGTGAACGCCCTGCAACTGGATAGGGTCAACGCCTTTTACGGCAAAAGCCATATCCTGCACTCGGTTTCCTTACAGGTCAAAGCAGGAACGCTTGTTGCCCTCCTTGGACGAAATGGGGCTGGAAAAACCACCACCATCCGTGCAATTCTGGGTCTCACCCCTCCCAGGAAAGAGGGTCAAGTTCTTCTCTTTGGACAGGACATCACCCACGCGCCGCCCCACCAGATTGCCATGCTGGGCGTAGGCTATGTGCCTGAGGGGCGGAGGGTATTCCCCAACCTTAGCGTGGAGGAGAACCTGCGCATCACTTTGGGTAAGCGCCCCGGACCCTTTGACCTCGACCGTATATACCAGCTCTTCCCCAGACTCCAAGAAAGGCGGCATCACTCTGGACGCCAGCTATCCGGAGGAGAACAGCAGATGCTAGCCATCGCCAGAGCCTTGCTCCTAAACCCCCGCCTTCTGATCCTAGACGAGCCCTCCCAAGGCCTCGCGCCACTTGTGGTCCGCTTGGTTGGGGAAACTTTGCAAAAGTTTAAGGGAGAAGGGGTTTCCATACTTCTGGCAGAACAAAATGCCCGCTTGGCCCTCGAGCTGGCCGACTGGGTCTACATCCTGGACGACGGTCGGATAGTCCATTCGGGCCCTGCCATGGAACTCCGCCATGATCCCGAGCGGGTCCGGGCCTTAACCGGTGTAAAGGAGGGGTCTAACTACCGTGAACTTTAAAGAGCGTACAGTTCTAATCACTGGCGCAGCAAGCGGCATCGGCCTAGCCCTGGCCCGGGCCTTCGCCCGGGAGGGAGCCAGGGTCCTGGTCCATGATCTTCAAGATGCCTCGGCTTTGGCTAAGGAGCTCGGCGGGATCTTCCTGCAGGCGGATCTGGCCGATCCCCAAGCCGTGGAGGAACTCGGGAAGCAAGCAACCCAGTACGGCGTGGACATCCTGGTAAACAACGCAGGCTTCCAGCACATTGACCCGGTGGAGGACTTTCCCCTGGAAACCTGGCAAAGGATGATCCAGGTGATGCTCATCGCCCCTTTCCAGCTCATCAAGGCCCTTCTCCCGGGGATGAAGGCGAAGGGCTGGGGGCGGATCCTCAACATCGCCAGCGTCCACGGCCTGGTGGCCAGCCCCTACAAGTCCGCCTACATCTCCGCCAAGCACGGCCTCTTGGGCCTCACCAAGACCGTGGCCCTCGAGGCGGGTCCCTATGGCATCACCGTGAACGCCATCGCCCCCGCCTACGTGCGCACCCCCTTGGTGGAGAACCAGATCGCCGACCAAGCCCGCACCCTTTCCCTCCCTGAAAGCGAGGTGGTGGAAAAGGTCTTCCTAGCCCAAGCGGCCATCAAGCGCCTCATCGAACCCGAGGAGGTGGCGGCCTTGGCCCTCTTCCTGGCCTCGGAAAAGGCCTCGGCCATCACCGGGGCCGTCTTCCCCATCGACCTGGGCTGGACCGCCCGCTAGCCCCGCACCGCCCGCAGGGGAATCCCCTTCTCCTTGGCCCAGGCCTCCCATTCCCGAGCGGTCCTGCCTTGGAAGAAGGCCAGGAGCCGCTCGTAAGGCGGAAGGCCGGGCCTAGCCGGATCGAAAGCTGAGGAAAGAAGCTCCCTAAGGCCCGCCTCCTCGCAAAACCGGGCCCAGAAATGGGGCTCCAACGCCGCCAGGGCCACCTCCCCCTCCCGGGTGGGGTAAATCCCATAGCACAGGACGGAGCCATCCAGGAAGGGAATGGGGGGATAGGCCATGGCCTTCACCGCCTCGGAGAGGGCCACCTCGTACACCCCACCTCCAAGAAGCAGCCCCTTCAAGGCCACCAGGACCAGGGCATAGGCCCCGGCCAAGTCGGCGAACTGGAAGGACCTCCAGGGAAAGCGCCCGAGAAGCCCAGCCTCCGCCAGGTAGGTGAGGTCGTGGCCGGGGTCCGGGGCATCCGGGTAGCCCCGAAGCCGGGCATAGACCAGGTGGGGGTTGATCCCAAGGAGCACCTCAGGCCCGAGGCCCAGCCGCTCCATGACCCCGGGGCGGTTGGCCTCGAGGAGGATGGCGACCTCGGGAACCAAGGCCAGGAAACGTTCCCGATCCTCCCCCCTCTTCAGGTCCAGGATCAGGATCTCCTTTTTCCCATTCAAGAAGCGGTAGGCCTCCGGGGCCCAGTCCCTGAGGGGGTCCCCTCGAGGGGGCTCCACCTTGAGGACGGGAAAGCCCAGATCCCCAAGGAACTTTCCCGCCAAGGGCCCGGGAAGAAGCCGGGTGAGATCCAGAACCCTACCTGGGGGCCATGCGCAAGGCGCCATCCAGGCGGATCACCTCCCCGTTCAGCATGGGGTTTTCCAGGATGTGGAGGACCAGTAAGGCGTACTCCTCCGGCCGGCCCAGGCGCCTGGGAAAGGGCACCTGTTCGGCCAGCGAGGCCTTGGCCTTTTCAGGAAGCCCTTGAAGGAGGGGGGTATCGAAGAGGCCCGGGGCAATGGTCACCACCCGGATTCCCCAGTCCGCAAGCTCCCGGGCCACGGGAAGGGTGAGGCCCACCACACCCCCCTTGCTGGCGGCGTAGGCCGCCTGGCCCACCTGGCCCTCAAAAGCCGCCACGCTGGCGGTGTTCACCACCACCCCCCGCTGCCCCTCGGCATCGGGAGGGTTCTCCCGCATGGCCCAAGCCGCAAGGCGCAAGACGTTAAAGGTGCCGATGAGGTTCACCTCCACCACCTTGCGGAAACCTTCCAGGTCGTGGGGACCTTCGCGCCCCAGAACCCTGCGGGCCAAGCCGATGCCCGCCGCATTCACCAGCGCAAAAAGGGGAGCCTGGGAGGCCGCAAGCTCCACCGCCCGCTTAGCATCCTCCTCCCGGGTCACGTCCCCCTCCAGGTAAACCAGACTCGGATCCTCTCCCCGCCTGAGGTCCAAGACCACCACCTTGTAGCCCCTATCCCTTAAGGCCAAGGCCGTAGCCCTTCCGAGCCCCGAGGCCCCACCCGTCACCAAAGCGCTTCTTTCCATGGTCCACCCCTAGATCCGTTGGATGATGGTGGCCGTGGCCTGCCCGTGGCCGATGCACATCACCTGCAGGCCAAACTCCCCCCCGGTGCGCTCCAGCTCGTAAAGGAGCTTGGTCATGAGGATGGCCCCCGTGGCCCCCAAGGGGTGCCCGTGGGCGATGGCCCCGCCATTGGGGTTCACCCTTTCCGGGTCGGGGCCAAACTCCCGCAGGAAGGCCAGAACCACGCTAGCGAAGGCCTCGTTGATCTCGATGACGTCCAGGTCCTTAAGGGAAAGCCCGGCCTTCTCCAGGGCCTTTTGGGTGGCGGGGATCACCTCCAAGAGTTGCAGGGTGGGATCCCCCGCCACCACCACCCGGGCAAGGAAACGGGCCCGGGGGCGGAGGCCCAAGGCCAAGGCCTTTTCCCTATCCCCCAGGAGCAGGGCCGCCGCCCCGTCGGAAACCTGGCTGGAGTTGCCGGCGGTCACCACCCCGTCCTCCCGGAAGACGGGCTTCAAGGCCAGCATCCGCTCGTAGTCCACGTCGAAACGCACCCCTTCATCGCGGTCCAGCAGGAAGGGCCTTCCCTCCCCATCCACCCCCTCCAGGGGAAGGATCTGGCTCCGGAAGCGCCCCTCCTGGATGGCCCGGGCCGCCCGCCTGTGGGAGAGATAGCCCCACTCGTCCAGCTCCTCCCGGCAGAGGCCATACTTCTTTGCGATGCGCTCCGCGCTTTCCCCTTGGTGGACGAGCTCGTACCGCTGAAAAAGCGCTGGATTCAAGGTGTGGAAGCCTCCCCCGATATCGGAGAACATGGGGGATCGGGTCATGCTCTCCACCCCGCCGGCAATGGCAAAGTCCAGGTCGCCGGCAGCGATGGCCTGGGCGGCGAAGTGCACAGCCTGCTGGCTGGAGCCGCACATGCGGTTCAGGCTTACCGCAGGAACCTCCTGGGGTAGGCGGGAAAGGAGGACGGCAAGCCGTCCTATGTTGGCCCCCTGCTCCCCGGTTTGGGTCACGCAACCCGTGACCACATCCCCGATGAGCCCAGGGTCGATACCCGTCCGCTCCAGGAGGGCGTCCAAGACCTGGGCGTAAAGGGCATCGGGCCGCCACTCCCGCAAGGCTCCATTTCTCTTGCCGATGGGGGTGCGAACCGCCTCGAGGATCACGGGCTCTCCCATATCCGCCTCCTTACCAGCTCCCGCAGGATGATGAGCCTTTGGATCTCGGAGGTTCCCTCATAGATCTGGAGCACCTTGGCATCGCGGTACAGCTTGGCCAAGGGATACTCCTCGCTGTAGCCGTTTCCGCCAAAGACCTGGAGGGCCTCCGACACCCCCCGCACGGCGGCGTCGGCGGCAAAGGCCTTGGCCGTGGCTGCCTCCAAGGCATTCTCCTCCCCCCGTTCCGCGAGCTCGGCGGCCCTTAAGGTGAGGAGGCGGGCGGCCTCCAGGTCCATGTGCACCTCCGCCAGCTTAAACCCCACCCCCTGGTGCTCCAGAAGAGGCCTGCCGAAAGCCTCCCGCATGGCAGCATAGGCCAGGGCCTCGTCCAAGGCCCTCCGCAATAGCCCCACCGCCAAGGCCGCCACCATGGGCCGGGAGCGGTTGAACACCCGCATGGCCAGGGCAAACCCCTCCCGGGCGATCAAGCCCTCCTCGGGCACCAGGACGCCGTCCAGGTACACCTCCGCCGCCGGGGAGGCCTTCTGCCCCAGCTTGGGCAAAGGTGGCGCCACCTCCACCCCCATCCCACGCTCCACCAGGAAAGCGGCGATCCCCTCCCGGCCCTCCGCCACCTTGGCAAAGACCACAAAAAAGGAGGCCTCCGGGGCATGGCTGATCCAGGTTTTGCGTCCGTAGAGGCGGTATCCGCCCGGCACCCTTTCCGCCCGGGTGCGGATGGCGGCCACATCCGAGCCCGCGTGGGGCTCGGTGAGGGCGTAGGAGGCCACCTCCTCCCTGAGCCGGGGTAGAAAGCTTCGGGCGTGGGCACTTCCCGAGAGGAGAAGGGCGTCCGCCACCAGGTTGTTGAGGAGCAAGGCCGCCGCCACCCCGGTGCAGGCATAGGCCAGTTCCTCCGCCACCAGGACCAGGCTCCTGGGCCCAAGCCCGGCCCCGCCCAGCTCCTCCGGGACCACCAGTACCGGAAAACCAAGCCCTGCCGCCTCCCGAAACAGGGGCCAGGGAAACCGGGCCTCCTGGTCCAGATGCCTGGCCTGGGGCAGGATGCGCTCCCGGGCAAAGCGCCGGGCCAGCTCCCGAACGGATTTCTCCAGGTCCACGGGAACCCCCGGCAAAAGTTTACCCGGTCCAAAACCCCGGGGCAAGGGCCCTCATCTCCCCTTCTTCCGGTACATGAGCCCATCGGCCGCCTCGAGGGCCTGCACCAGCTCCTTTCCCTCCACCTGGCTGAAGCCCACGGAAACCGAGGGGAAACGGGCATGGACCCGCGCCTCCAGGGAGGCTCCATCCCTTAAGCCCAGGTGCAGGCCCACGAACTCGTCCCCGCCCACCCGGTAAAGGGCATCCCCCTCACGGGCCTCCTCCCGCAGGACCCTGGCGAAGCGGACCAGATGGGCATCCCCCGCCTTATGCCCCTCCCGGTCGTTCACCGCCTTCAGGTCGTCCAGGTCCCAGAGCGAAAGGACCAGGGAAAGCCCCTCCCGGGCGGCCAGGGCCTGGAGCCGGGGAAACTCCCGCTCCAGGGAACGGCGGTTGGCCAGGCCCGTGAGGGGGTCGGTGAGGGCCTCGCTCTGGATGAGGCTTTGCAAAGCCTGAAGTCGACGGATCATGGCCGCCACGCTGAGGCCCGCTATGCTGGCCAAAAGCCCCCCCGCCGCCACCAGGAAGCGGGTTTCCTCCTGGGGCCAAGGGGCGAGGAGGACATAGGCCAAGGCCAGCCAAAGCCCGGGCCAGCCAGCGAAGGCGGCAAAGGCGTAGGTGCCCACGGTGAAGAAGGCCATGACCCCAAGCCGCCAATCCTCCCCGGAAAGCCCCGTGACCACCGCCTCCGGTGGGGCTACCAGGCTCATGAGGGCGGTGAATAGGGCCACCCCCAGGTGCAGGGACACGGCCAGGCGCCCCATGCCCGTGACCCTGCCCAGGATGTAAGCCACGGGAAGGCTTAACCAGTAAAGGAGCGTGGCAGCGTACATCACCCGGCCCCCATAAAGCACCACCACCGGGATCCACACCAAAGGGATCAGGGCCAGGCGCCAGTACAGGCGAACCAGCCCCGGCCAGATCTCAGGGGACATGCCGCATTCTACCCATACCACCCAAACCACCGGGAGGACAGCTTGACTTTGCCCCCTCCACCCTGGACGATGAGAAGGATGGATGACAAGCGCATCCGCAACTTCTCCATCATCGCCCATGTGGACCACGGGAAGTCCACCCTGGCTGACCGAATCCTGCAGCTGACCCATGCGGTGAGCGAACGGGAGATGCGGGAGCAGTTTCTGGACTCCCTGGAACTGGAGCGCGAACGGGGCATCACCATCAAGGCCAGCGCCGTGCGGGTGGAGTACCGGGCCAAGGACGGGGAAACCTATATCTTCAACCTGATCGACACCCCGGGCCACGTGGACTTCACCTACGAGGTCTCCCGGGCCTTGGCGGCGGTGGAAGGAGTCCTTCTGGTGGTAGACGCCAGCCAAGGAGTGGAGGCGGAAACCCTGGCCAAGTTCTACATGGCCCTGGAGCACGGCCATGTGATGATCCCCGTCATCAATAAGATCGACCTTCCCAACGCCAGGCCCCTGGAGGTAGCCCTCGAGGTGGAGGAGGTGCTGGGCCTTCCCGCCGACGAGGCCATCTTCGCCTCGGGGAAGACGGGGGAAGGCGTGGAGGAGATCCTCGAGGCCATCGTAAAGCGCATCCCACCCCCCAAGGGCGACCCGGAAGCTCCCCTTAAGGCCCTCATCTTCGACTCCCTTTACGACGCCTACCAGGGGGTCATCCCCTACCTCCGCCTCTTTGAGGGCCGGGTGCGCCCGGGGGACCGGATCCGCATCTACTCCACCGGCAAGGAGTTCACCGTGGACAAGGTGGGGATTTTCACCCCCCAGGGGCTCATCCCCGTGGAGGAGCTTACCGCAGGGGAGGTGGGCTGGCTGGTGGCCGCCATCCGGGACATCCACGACGTGCAGGTGGGGGATACCATCACCCACGCCCATAGGCCCACCGACGCTCCCTACCCCGGCTTCCGCCCCGCCAAACCCGTGGTCTTCGCCGGCCTCTACCCCGTGGACTCCGGGGACTACGGAAGGCTCAGGGATGCCCTGGAAAAGCTCAAGCTCAACGACGCCGCCCTTACCTTTGAGCCGGAAACCTCCACCGCCTTGGGCTTCGGTTTCCGCTGCGGCTTCCTGGGGCTTCTCCATGCGGAAATCGTGCAGGAGCGCTTGGAGCGGGAGTTCGGCCTGGAGCTCATCGCCACCGCCCCCAGCGTGGTCTACAGGGTGCGCCTGAAAAACGGGGAGGAGATGGAGGTGCTAAACCCCGCCGACCTCCCCGACCCCACAAAGATCGAAGAGATCCTCGAGCCCTACGTGAAGCTCACCGTATTTACCCCCGAGGAATACGTGGGGGCCATCATGCAACTCGTCCAGGAAAAGCGGGGCCGCCTGGTGAACATGACCTACCTTCCCGGGGAAACCAAGCGGGTGGAGCTGGTCTACGAGGTGCCCTTCGCCGAGATCCTCTACGACTTCCACGACCGCCTGAAAAGCCTCTCCCGGGGCTACGCCTCCATGGACTACGAGCAGGTCGGTTACCAGCCTGGGGACCTGGTCAAGGTCAACGTGCTGGTGCACGGGGAGCCCGTGGACGCCCTCACCTTCATCGCCCACCGGGACAAGGCCTACGCCATGGCCCGGACCATCGTGGACAAGCTGGCAGAGGTCATCCCCCGTCAGCTTTTTGAGGTACCCATCCAGGCGGCCATCGGGGGCAAGATCATCGCCCGGGCCACGGTGAAGGCCCTGCGTAAGGATGTGCTGGCCAAGTGCTACGGCGGGGACGTAACCCGGAAGAAGAAGCTTCTGGAAAAGCAAAAGGAGGGGAAGAAGCGGCTCAAGGCCATCGGCAAGGTGGAGGTGCCCCAGGAGGCCTTCCTGGCGGTGCTCTCGGCGGGGCGGGATGAGTCTTAGGGCAAGGCTCGCCCTGGTTATCGCCCTTCTGGCTTTTCTGCCCAACCTGGTCCTGGCCCTCACCCTGGGCCTCATGGGGGAGGGTCCCTGGCTGCCCTTGGTGCTTTGGCTTCTTCTCATCGCCGTGGTTTCCGGGGCGGTGGGGTATTTCCTGGCCCGAAGCCTCCTCAGGCCCCTCGAGGAGTTCACCCGCGCCCTGGCCTACCTCTCCGTCAAGGAGGGACCGGTGAACGAGCTCAGGCTACCCGCCCCCAAGGAGCCTCCCCCCATGGAGATCGCCCTGCTCCGCGCCCGCTTCGGGGAGCTTCTTCAACGCCTCCAGCGCCTCATGGAGGCCCGGGAAGCCTTCTACGGGGCCCTGGCCCACGATCTGAAAACCCCCCTGCTTTCCGCCATCCGGGCCCTGGAGTACCTGGAAAGGGCGGACCACCTGGGACGGGAGAAGCGGGTGGAGCTCCTTCTGGCCTTGAGGCGGGAGCTCTTCCAAGCTCACCTTCTCGTGGAAAACCTCCTGGCCCTCTCCCGCCTGGAGGCCCGCACCCCCCAGCGGGAAACCCTGAACCTAAGGGCCTTGGCCGAGGATCTCCTTCTGCGTTACCGGGAGGAAGCGGGAAGGCGGGGGCTTGGCCTCACGGTGGAGGGGGCGGGTCTCGCCCGGGGGGAGCGGCTCCTTTTGGAAAGGGCCCTGGCCAACCTTCTGGACAACGCCCTGCGGCACGCCAAAACCCAGGTGCGCATCCGGGTGGAGGAAGGAGCCTTGCAGGTGGAGGACGACGGGGAAGGGCTTCCCCTACCCCTGGAGACCCTGGCCCAGCCCTTCCGCCAAGGAGGCCCGAACCGGGGAAGCGCGGGGCTTGGCCTCTACACCGCCAAGCGGGTGGCCGAGGCCCACGGGGGGAGGCTTTTAACCTGCAAAAGCCCCTTGGGCGGGGCGTGTTTGCGCCTGGAACTCCCCTCGGCTAAGGAGCTTTAGTCCATAACCGGAGGGATCTGTCGCACCCAGAGGATGTAGGAGAGGTGCTCCAGGTACCTCAAGGGAACCTCGGGAAGGGGACGGTCCACCTCGAGGCTCATCATGGCCTCCCCGCCCCGCTTCTTGCGGCTCACCGTGAGGTAGGCGATGTTCACCTCGTCATCGGCCAGGATGCGGGCCACCCGGGCCACCACCCCCGGGGTGTCCACGTTGCGGATCACCAGGGTGGGGGCGGCTCCGGTGATGCGCACCTCGAAGCCATCCAGGTCAAAGATGCGCACCAATCCGCCTCCCAGGGAGCTTCCGGTCACGGTGATGCGCTCCTTCTCCCCCTCCAGGACCATGCGCACGGTGTTGGGGTGCACATCCCCTAGCTCCACCGCCTTAAAGGCCACCTCGAGGCCTTCTTTCTCCGCCAGGGAAAGGCTTTCCTTAAGCCGCTCGTCGTCGGGGGTAAAGCCCAAAACCCCCGCCACCAGGGCCACGTGGGTGCCGTGGCCCTTTCCCGTCTTGGCGAAGGAACCGTGCAGGCCAAACTCCACCCGCCTGGGCCTTTCCCCCAAAAGGTGGCGGGCCAGAAGGGCCAGGCGGCAGGCCCCGGCGGTGTGGCTGGAGGAAGGCCCCACCATCACCGGGCCGATCATGTCCAGTAGACCCATGCCTGTAGAATAACCCCATGCGCGCGTTCCTGACCCGGGCCATCGGCTTCCTCTTGGCCCTGGGACTCCCGGTTTTAGGCCAAAGCCTGGTGGTCCCGAAGGAAGTCCAGGCGGGAAGGTCCGTGGTCCTGGAGGGGCGGGACCTGCCCGAGGGGCGCTTCCCCATGGTGCTGGAGGGTCCCGAGGGACAGGAAACCTTGGAGGTGGAGGCCCAGAAGGGAAGGTTCCAGCTGGAGCTACACCCCAAGGTCCCCGGGGAGTACCGCATCCGCCTTTCCCTGCCCGCCGGTGCCTTGGAAGCCCGCTTCACCGCTCTGGCTCCCGCCATCTCCGAGCTGACCCGGGAAGGGCTCAAGCTCCCATGGGGCCTCCTGCCCCTACCCCCGGGGGATTGGCTGGGACCTTTGGTCCAAGGGGATAAGGTGTACGTGGCCCAGGGGCTTTTGGTGGTTGAAACCAGCGCGAAGGAGAAAACCTTCTCCTTCCATTTTGCCCCGGCCCGCATCCTGGCCCTCAGGCCAGGCCCCGAAGCCCTCCTCGAGGGGGACTGGGTCCTGCCTATCCCCTTCCCCCGGGTGCCCTTTGAAGGCAAGGAGGAGGACCTAAAGGTCCTGGGCTCCCTCCTGGAAGCCCTCAACCCCCCAAAGCCCTGGCCCTACTATGCCTACTGGACCCTGGACCCCGCCACCCTCACCCCGGAGGACCTGGAGGCCTACGGCCAGGACCTCCTGGCCCGGGGCCATAGGCCGGAACTCTTCTTCGGCCAACCGGGAGTGGCCCGCATGGCGGAGGCCTCCCGCCTTCTGCAGAAGAAGGACCCCGAAAAGGCCCTTCTCCTGGCCAAGGCCCTCCTCCGCTACACCCCTCTGTTCCCAGGCTCGCTGGCTTTTTTCCAGGAGACTGCCCAGTACCTCGAGGCCCAGGGCCACCCTGCCCAAGCCCTGACCTTCTTCGAGGCGGAAAAGATCCTGCGCGCCTGGCTTCCCCCCAGGCTTTCCCTGCTTCCCATGGCCCTCTGGACCCTGGGCCTCGCCTACCTGGGCCTCATGCTCTACCTCTTCCTCTACTACCTGCCCGCCCAGCTAAAGGACCTGAAGCCCATCGGCGGCTACCTAGGCGGGTTCTGGCGGCACCCCCTCCTGCGCCTTCGGCACCTTCACCTGGCCTACGCCAGCCTGGGGGAACGGGTGTTGGCCCTGGCCCTCTTCCTAGCCCTCAGCCTGGGCTTCCTTCTTCAGGGACTGGACGCCCAGGTGCGAAAAGAGCTTTTCGCCCCCCCCTTGGACCAAGGCACCCTCCGTACCCAAAAAGCCCAGGACTGGCTCCGCACCCTGCCCCCCACTCCTGAGGTCAAGGCCCTTCTGGGCTACGCCCTCCTTTCGGAGGCCCCCAAGGAGGCCCAAGGCCTCCTGCGGGAAGCCTCTTTACCCTTCGCCCTGGCCCTTAGGGGAGACGAAACCGCCTTGGCCCAAGCCTACCGTAAGGCTCCCCTCGAGGGACCCATCCGCACAGCCCTCCAACTGGGGCAGGATCCCTGGGGGGCCAGGGAGCCAGGTCCCAGCCTGCGCACCCTTTACCTGGCCCTCCTCCAGGTGGAGGTAAAGCGCCTCCAGGAGGACCCCTTCCGGGAGTTCCTGCGCCTAGGCACCTCCCTTCCTGAAGGGGTGAAGCCCTGGGCCTTCGCTGGCTTCTGGCTCCTTCTCCTCTACCACCTCCTCACCTTCCTCCTGCCCCGGCGCAGGACCCCGGTCCCCCCCTCCTGGGCCCTTGGAGTGCGCCTCCTGGTACCGGGAAGCCTGGGCTTCTCCTCGGGCCTGGGCCTCGTCCTCCTCCTCCTGGCCGCCTATGGGCTCCTTGCCCTCCTGGAGGGCCAGAAACCCACCCTCCTGATCCTGGCCTACGGGCTCCACCTCCTGGTGTTAGTCTTTAGCCTGAGGAGGCCCGCATGATCCTTCCACCCATCCCCACTCCCTTTGACCGGGAAGGCCGCCTGGACACGGAGGCCTTTCGGGAACTGGCGGAAGCCCTAGAACCTTTGGTGGACGGGCTTCTCATCTACGGCTCCAACGGGGAAGGCGTCCACCTGACCCCTGAGGAACGGGCCAGGGGGCTTCGGGCCCTAAAACCCCGGAAGCCTTTCCTGGTGGGCCTCATGGAGGAAACCCTGCCCCAGGCGGAACGGGCCCTCCTCGAGGCCCAGGAGGCAGGCGCCATGGCCCTTCTGGCCACGCCTCCCCGCTACTACCACGCAAGCCTCGGCGAGGGGCTCGTGGCCTACTACCAAGCCCTGGCGGAAAGGATGCCCATCTTCCTCTACCACGTGCCCCAGAACACCAAGGTGGACCTGCCCCTTTCCGCGGTGGAAACCCTGGCCCAACACCCCAGGATCACGGGAATCAAGGACTCCAGCGGAGACCTAACCCGCCTGGCCTTTTACCAGGCCCATCTGAGGGATGACTTCCGGGTCTTTACCGGCCACGCCCCCACCTTCCTGGGGGCCTTGGCCCTGGGAGCTGAAGGAGGCATCCTGGCGGCGGCCAACCTGGCCCCCAGGGCCTACCGTGCCCTCCTGGAAGCCTTCCGGACCGGCCGCCTCAGCGAAGCCCAGGCCCTGCAAAAGCGACTCTTTCCCTTGGGGAACCTCCTTTCCAGGGGTGGAGTACCCCTCCTCAAGCAGGCCATGAGGCACCTGGGCCTACCCGCCGGTTACCCAAGGCCTCCCTATCCCCAGGAAAGCCCTATCTGGAAGGAGTTTTTGCCCGTCTTGGAAGCCCTCAAGGGGGAGGGATGGCTCCTGTGAGAATCCTTTTGGGCCTCTTGACCCTGGGCCTTTTGGCCGCCTGCGCCCCCAGGGCCTTGACCCCTGAGGCCCGTTTTCTCGCAGCCGAAGTCCGGGGCTTGGAAATAAGCCAAGAGCCTGCCCTCCTCCTGGGCCTGAGGGTAGAGTTCCACAACCCCAACCCCTTCCCCTTGCCCCTTTCCGCCTTCGGTACCCGGCTCAGGGTGGGGGAGGTGGCGGTGCCCCTGGACCTCACCCTGCCTCCCGGAAGGAAGGAGGAGGTCCTCCTGGTGCGCCTGACCCCGGGGGAAGCCCTTGCCACCGCAAGGGCCCTCCTTTCCCGAGAAGGGGTGGAGGTGGCCCTGGAAGGCGCCACCCTGGGCCAGCACCTCACCTTTTTCCGCACCCGCTTAAGCTTTCCCCTGGAGCCCCCAAGGGTTCGCCGGGCTGGGGTGAACTTCTTCCTGGAAAACCCCAACCCCTTCCCCCTCCGGGTGGAGGGCAACCTGGTTCTTCTGGGCCAAAGCTTCCGGGTGCAGGTGGACCTCCCCGCCCGGGGCGAGAGCCGGCTTCAGGTGGTGGGCTTCAGGCCAGGCTTGGAACGGGACTCTGGAAGGCTGGAACTCACCCTCGAGGTCCCGGGCTTTTTCCGCCAAAGCCTGGTTTTACCCCTCTAGAGCCTAAAACCCAGGGGCAAAAGCTCTCCCAGGGTCCTCACCACATATCCCTCGGGCCCGTGCATGACCACCTCGGTCCCGGGGGAGCCAAATTCAAAAAGCACCTGGCGGCATCCCCCGCAAGGGGGGATGGGGCCCTTCGGACTATAGATGTGCACCCGGTCTATCCGCCTCTTCCCCGCCAAGACCATGGCGGCCACCGCATTGCGCTCCGCACACTGGGAAAGAGGAAAGGAGGCGTTTTCCACGTTGACCCCAAGGAAGCTTTCCCCCTCCGCCTCCACCAGGGCCACCACGGGAAAGCCGGAGTAAGGAGCGTACGCCCGCTCCACATGGGCCTTGAGGATGGCCCTAACCCTCTCCATGCTCCACCAACCTCTCCACCCGCACCCGTTCTATCCGGCGCTGGTCGGCGCTTTCCACCACGAACCGAAACCCCTGCCACTCCACGCTCTCCCCCACGCCGGGGATGCGGCCGAACTGCTCGTAGAGGAAACCGGAAAGGGTGTCGTACTCCCCTTCTGGAAGCTCCACCCCCAGGGCCTCGGAAACCTCGTCCACGGGGGTTTGGGCCTGGATGGAGAAGGAGCCGTCAGGAAGCCTGCGAATGGCCAGGTCCTCCGGCTCGTCGGTCTCGTCGTAGATCTCCCCCACGATCTCCTCCATCACGTCCTCCAAGGTGACCAAGCCCGCCGTGCCCCCGAACTCGTCCACCACGATGGCCATGTGCACCTTCCGCCGGCGAAGCTCCCTCAGAAGCGACCAGGCATCCATGTTCTCGGGGACGAAGTAGGGAGGGTGGGCGATGGAGGCCACGGTACGCCCTTTAAGATCCTCCTCGCAGTAGTAGTCCAGTAGGTCCTTGGCGTAGGCCACCCCCACGATGTGGTCCACGTTCTCCTTGTAGACGGGAACCCGGCTGTAGCGGTGCTCCCGGAAGAGGTGGAGGAAGTCCTCCAAGCTGGCCTCCGCCTCAATGGCCACCATCTCCACCCGGGGGGTCATGATCTCCCGCACGGGGGTTTCCTCCAGCTCCAGGATGGAGTGGATCATCTCCTCCTCCTGGGCCTCGATGGTGCCAGACTCCTCCGCTCCCGCCAGGATGAGCTTGAGCTCGCGCTCGGACACCAGGGGGGTGTCCCGGGGCTCCAGGCCCAGCACCCTGAGCAGGAAAACGGAGACCAAGCTGAAGAAGCGGCCCACGGGGTAGAGGAGGACGGAGAGGAGGTAGATGGGCCAGGCCCCCACCCGGGCCAGGGCCACCGCGTGGTGCACAGCGAGGGACTTGGGGGTGATCTCCCCGAAGAACAGGATGAGGAAGGTCATGAGCCCCGTGGCCAGGCCCACCCCAGCCGAGCCGAAGGCCCGGGTAGCCAGGTCCGTCACCAAAGCGGTGGCGGCGATGTTCACCAGGTTGTTCCCCACCAGGATGGTGGTGAGGAAGCGGGTGATGTCCTGGGCTAGGAGCCGGAAGGGGCCCCCCTGGATTTCCGCCAGCTCCCGCACCTTCCAGGGGTAAAGGGTGGTGAAGGCGGTTTCGGTAGCGGAGAAAAAGGCGGAGAAGGCCAAGAGGAGGACCAAAAGAAAAAGGTCCCCAGGGCTTGGGGCTTGGGACTGGGCCAGGGCTAGGGAACCGAAGGGCAGGAAGAAGAGCCACCGACTGGGAGGTCTGTCCATATCACCTTTTGTCATTCTACACCAGGAAGACGCCCAAGCGCCCTCACGCTTTTCATTGATATCCATGTATAGTTTACGCATATGAAGGGTCCGCCCACCCCTTTAGTGGAGGAGCTATCCCGCCTGGGCTACGCCCTGATGCGCCTTTTGCTCTCCCGGGCCAAGGAGACCTTCGCTCAGGAGGGGGTTTCCCTCCTGCAGGCGGAGGTGCTCCGCCGGGTAAAGGAGGGAGTCCAGCTTCCCTCCCGCCTGGCGGAGCATCTGGAGGTCCTCCCCTCCCAGGTATCCCACCTCCTTGCCTCCTTGGAGGAAGCCGGCCTCCTGGAGCGCCACCCAGACCCCCAGGACCGCCGCAGGGTCCTCCTCCGCCTCACCCCCAAGGGGGAGGCCGTGCACAGGCGCCTCCAAGAAGCCTGGCTTCAGGCCTACGGGCAGCACCTGGCCCGGCTCAGCCCAAAGGAACTCCTCCTTTTCCGCGACCTCCTGCGCAAGCTCACGGAGGTGGAAGGTGGCTAAAGCCCTCGCCCTCTTCCTCTTTCTCCTCCCCGCATTGGCCCAGGGGGCACTGAGCCCCCTCAAGGACCACCCCCTGGCCCGGCAGGCCCAGGCCCTCTTGCAGGCTGCTGCCAAGGCCCTCGAGGCCCAGGCCTCCCCCTTGGCCCTGAACGTGCAGGGAAACTACACCCGCCTGGGATACGAGTGTACTCCTCCCTCCCTCTGCCAAAGCCTGCCCGCCACGGGAGGAAGCCTCACCCTGGCCCTGGTCCTCACTCCCTTCCCTTTTGGGGAAGTGCAGGACAGCCTGGAACGGACCCGGATCGCCTACCGAAGAGCGGAGCTCGGCTACCGCAAGGCCCTCACCGCCCTGCAAACCCAGGCGGTGGCCGCATACGGGCGCTACCAGCTGGCCCTCTTGGGGGAAAAGCTGGCGCAAAAGGGAGTAGAACTGGCCCAGGCAGCCCTGGAGGCGGCCCGGAAACGCCAGGCCAACCCCAAGGAGCTCCGGGAGGCGGAGCTTGCCCTGAAGGAAGCGGAAAACCGCCTCCTGGAGGCCCAGAGGAACGTGGAACTGGCCAGGAAGGGGGCGGAGGGGCTGGTGGACCTCACCAAGCCCCTTCCCGAGATCCCCCCACCCCGGGGCACCACGCCCCTCTCCCTGGAGGAAGCCCGCCTGGGCCTGGAGGAGGCCAGGATCGCCCACATGAGCGCCCTCCGCACCCTCTTCCCCGAGGTCAAGGCCAGCTACCTCCTCTACCCAAGCGGGAACGACACCCTGGCCCTGAGCCTTTCCAGCCGGACCCTGCAACCCACCCTGGCCTACACCCGGCAGGATCCCGCGCAAAGGCCCACCAGCCTACCCGGAGGGGGTAGCTACCGCACCCTGGAGGAAATGAGGCTCTCCTTTTCCCTCACCCTCTCCCCGGGTCTCTTCGCCGCCCTGGAGGCCACAGAGGCCCAGGTGCGGGGGGCGGAGGAAGCCTTAAAGGCAACTGAAAGGCAAGCCCGGCTCCAGGAGGAGACCCTGAATAACTCCCTGAAAACCCTGAGGACGTCCCTGGAACTAGCCCGCCTTCGCCTAGAGACCCAGGAAAGGACCCTGGCGGAAACGAAAAAGCGCCTGGAACTGGGCCTGGAAAGCCCCCTGGCCCTGTTGCAGGCGGAGCTTTCCCTTGCCCAGGCGGAACTGGCCCTGGCCCAGGCGGAAAGCGACCTGAGAACCAAGTGGATGGAGCTTTACCAGTTCTACGGCGAACTCCTACCGGAGGTGACCCCATGAGAAAAAGCGCCCTAGCCTTACTCGTGCTTCTGGCCCCTGGCTTAGCCCAGCCCCTCCCCGAGGCCCTGAAAAAGGCACCGGAGGTGGCGGCGGTGGTCACGGCCCGCTTGGACTACCAAACCAAGCAGAAAGAGCTGGCCCGCACCCTCCAGGACCCTTTGCGCACCGCCTTGGCCGAGTTGCAAGCGCGCCAGGCCAGGGATCTGGCCGAGGCTAGGTTCCAACGGGCCCTGGCCCAGGCGGAAAGCGAGATCGTCTCCGCTTACACCCAGGCCTATGAAGCCCTCCTGCAGGTGGATCTGGCGGAAAAGGCCGTGGAGGTGGCCGAGCTGGGACTCAAGGCCACGGAGATCCGCCTCAGGGGAGGCGGGGCCACCAGCCTGGACCTCCTCGAGGCGCAAAACCGGCTTCTGGAGGCCAGGAAGAACCTGGAGCTGGCCCAACGGGGGCGGGATACCGCCCTGGCCGCCCTGGCGAACCTGGTGGGGGATTGGAAGCCGGAAGGCGTCAAGGAACTGCCAGCCCTCCCCGAGGTGAAGGTGGTGGAGACCCTTCTTCAGGAGCACGCCGATCTCCTTCAGCTGAAGCAGTCCTTGGCCCTTCTCCGCTTCCAGCGGGGCCTCTTGGACGAAAGCTTCGTCCCGAGGAAGGAGATCGAGGCCCTGGAGGACCAGATCCAAACCCTCGAGGCCAACCTGGCCAACCTGGAGCGCTCCCTAAGGCTGGGCCTGGAGGCCAGGTACCGCCAGCTATCCCCCCTCCTGCAAGGGGTGAAAACGGCGGAGGAAGCTTACCGGGCAGCCCAGGAGCGCTACCGGGCCGAGGAGAAGCGCTTCCAGGCCGGCCTCACCAGCCGGTTAGGCCTTCTACAACAGGAACTCGCCCTCAAGCAGGCGGCGCTTTCCCTGGAGCAGGCCAAGCACGCCTACCTGAAGGCTTACTACAGCCTTCTGGCGAGCCGCTAAGGAGGAAACCATGCGCCCGATGGCAAGCCTTGCCCTAAGCCTCATCCTCCTCAGCGCCTGCGCCCCCAAGGAGGCCAAAGCCCCCGAGGCCCCTCCCACCCCTACCCTGGCCACGGAGGTGCGCACCGTGCGGGCAAAGTTTGGAATCCTGGAGCGGGAGGTGCGGGCCTCCGCCACCTTGCAGGCGGAAAAGGAGAGCCTGGTAGCAGCAGGCGCCTCCGGCCGGGTCCTACGAACCCTTCCCGCCGGCACCCGGGTGCAGGCGGGGGAAGGTGTGGTCCACCTGGACCCAGCTCCCTTCCAGGAGGCCTTAGAGGCCGCAAGGCTTAACCTAAAACAAGCCGAGGCCAACCTGGAGCGCGCCCGAAACCAGCTGGCGGGGAACCGGGCCACCCTCAAGGCCCAGCTCCAGGCGGCAGAAGCCCAGCTTCAGGCGGCCAAGAAGCGCTACGAGGAAGGTCAGGCCCTGCTTTCGGCGGGGGCCTTGGCCCCATTGGACCTCAAGGCCCTTGAGGCCCAGTACCGCCAGGCGGAAAGCAACTACCAGAACGCCCTCGAGGCCCTATCCCGCCTGGAGCGGGGGGAGGACCTCCGGCTTCTTGAGCTTCAGGTGGAGGCCGCCCGGCTCCAGGTGCGCCAGGCGGAAAGGAACCTCAAGGAAAGCACGCTGCGGGCTCCCTTCGCCGGGGAGGTGGTGGAGGTTTTCGTAAGGGAAGGGGAGTTCGTGGGAACGGGAAGCCGGGCCTTCCGGTTGGCCACCACGGACCGCCTTTTGGCCAAGGTCTACCTCCCCCCCGACCAAGCCAGCGCCCTCACCCCAGAAACGCCCTTCCTCCTCAGGCAAAACGGGCGGGAGGTGCGGGCACGCCTCCTGCGCAAGACGGACCTCCCGGGACAGACCCGCCTGGTGGAGGTGGTCCTGAAGCCGGAAGACACCCTTCTCCCGGGTCCCGCCGAGGTGCGCTACCGGGTAAAGCTGGCCGAAGGCTTCCTCATCCCCGCAGCGAGCCTCCAGGTCCAGGAGGGGGAAACCCTGGTCTACCAGGTGAAGGAGGGGAAGGCGAGAAAAACCCCCGTGCGCCTTCTCGCCCAAGAAGGCGGACAAGCGGTGGTGGAGGGCCTTGACGAGGGTGCCGAGGTCATCCATCCCGTGCCCGTGGGCCTCAAGGATGGGGATCCTGTGGAGGTGGTCCGGTGAGGACCAACCCCCTGGTGGCCTTCTTCGTGGAGCGGTTCGTCTTCGCCACCGCCATCTTCGTGGGCCTGGTTCTGGTGGGTCTGCTCCTGGGCCTTGGACTTGGGGTGGAGCTCCTGCCCCGCTTCAGCGTGCCCGTGGTGGCGGTTTCCACCAGCTACCCCGGGGCCGGTCCCGAGGAGGTGGCGGAGCAAGTATCCAAGCCCCTCGAGGACGCCCTTTCCACCCTAAGCGGGGTGGACACCATCGGAAGCAGCTCCACCGAGGGCTTCAGCCTGGTCTTCGTCCAGTTCCAGCAAGGGGTGGACGTGGACCGGGTGGCGGTGGAGGTGAGCCAGAAGGTGGCCGCCGCCCGCGCCCTGCTTCCCAAGGATGCCTCGCCCCCCGTGGTACAGAAGTTTGACCCCTCGGCAAGCCCCATCCTCTACGTGGCCCTCGAGGCGCCCGGGGAGGATCTCTCCCAGGTGTTGCGCTACGCCGAGCGAACCCTAAAGCCCCGCCTCCAGCTGGTGCCGGGGGTGGCGGACATCCGCCTCACCGGGGCACCCAAGCGGGCCATCCGGGTCTACCTGGACCCAGCCCGCCTCGAGGCCTTAGGGGTAGCCCCTGGCCAGGTGGTGCAGGCGCTTTCCACCTCGGCCCTGAACCTGCCCTTGGGAAGCCTCACCGAGGGGGAAAAGCGCCTGGTCTACACCCTGCGCAACACCCCCGCCACCGCCGAGGAGGTGGCGGATTTGGTCCTGGACCCCACCCGGGGCCTCAGGATCCGGGACGTGGCCCGGGTGGAGGAACGGGCGGAGGAGCCCAGTACCCTAAACCGCCTGAACGGCCGCCCCGCCGTCCTCCTGGCGGTGGTGAAGACCCCCGACTCCAACGCCGTGGCCGTGGCGGACGGGGTCAAAAAGACCCTGGCGGAAACCAAACTCCCCGCAGGCTACCGGGCGGAAATCGCCCTGGACTCCACCCGCTTTATCCGGGCCGCCGTTTTGGACACGGCGCGGGAGGCCTTCCTAGCTGCCTTGGCGGTGTCCTTGGTGGTGCTGGTCTTTTTGGGGAAGCTGAACTCCGTCTTCTCCGTGATCCTGGCCATCCCCATCACCCTCTCCGGAGCCATCCTCCTTTTCGGCCTTCTGGGCTTCACCTACAACCTGATCAGCCTTCTCGCCCTCACCGTGGCGGTGGGCATCGTGGTGGACGACTCCATCGTGGTGGCGGAGAACATCGACCGCTACCGGCGCATGGGGTACGGCCTCAAGGAAGCAGTGCTGAAGGGAGCCAGCGAGGTTTCCGTGGCGGTGGCCGCCGCCACCCTGAGCCTCCTGGCGGTATTCCTCCCCATCAGCTTCCTCCCGGGCATCATCGGCCAGATCTTTCAGCAGTTCGGCCTGGGGATGGCCGCCGCCATCGCCGTGAGCTGGCTGGAGGCCCTCCTCTTCCTCACCGTGCGCCTGGCCTACTTCCCGGACCCCGAGCCCCCAAGCCCCAAGGAAGCCCTTCTGGCCCTACGCCTCCTGCCCCAGGACCTCCGCTTCGCTTACCGAAGGGGCTTCCGCTCCCCAGTGGGCCTTCTCTTCGGAGCCCTGGCCGCCTTCCTCCTCTACCGGCAGGGGCCCCTTTGGCTCCTCCTCCTTCCCCTGTACCCCGCCCTCCTCGGCCTCGGGCGCTACCTGGGCCGCTTTTTCCTGGACCTGGCGGGAGCCCTCACTCACCTCCTCCACGCCAGCTCCGAGGCCTTGATGCACCGCCTCACCGAGGCCTACGCCCGAAGCCTTGGCCAGGTCCTAAGGCGGCCTTGGGTGGTCCTGGGCCTCGCCACCCTGGCCTTCCTCTCCCTCTTCCCCATCCTGCCCAGGATCCCCTTCAACTTCACCCCCCGCTCCGACACCGGGGTCCTCACCGCCACCTTGCTCCTGCCCAAGGACACCCCCCTGGCGGTCTCCGACCGGGCGGCAAGGGCCCTCGAGGCCTACTTCCTCTCCCACCCGGCGGTGAAGCGGGTGGTCACCACCGTGGGGGCCAGCGCCACCGGCGGGGCCCAGGTGGGGGACCCCAGCCGGGTGCAGCTCCAGATCGTCCTGAAACCCAAGAACGAGCGCCAGGACATCTTCACCCTCACCGAGGTCTTCAACCGCCAAGGACGGGAGGCCCTTAAGGACTTCCCTGGGGCCGACCTGCGGGTCCTGGCCCAGACCGGCCCCGAGGCCGGGGATGCGGACCTGCAGTTTTTCGTCACCAGCCCCGACCGGGCCCTTTTGGAGGAGCGGGTGAGGGAGATCACCCAGCTGATTGCGGAAAAACCCTATGTCCTCAACGTGAAGAACACCCTCGAGGCCACCCAGCGGGAACGGGTCTTCGTGCCGGATCCTGCCCGGCTTTCCGGCACCGGCCTCACTCCCTTGGACGTGGCCCAGACCCTGCGCCTTTACCTCTCGGGCAGCCAGGCGGCCACCGCCAGGAGGGGCGGCGAGGAACTGGCCATCGTGGTCCAGGTGGATCCCCTACGCCTCGGGGGCGAGTCCGACCTCCTCTCCCTGCCCATCTACGCCCCTGCCCAGGGAGCCTTCCTGCCCCTGGGAAGCCTGGGGCGGTTCGTGGAGCGGCCGGGGCCCACCCTGATCTCGAGGCGCAACCAAGCCTACGCCGCCGGCATCAACATCAACCTGAAGCCCGATGCCCCCGGAAGCTTCCAGATCCAACAGGAGCTTCAGGCGGAGTTTAAGGAAAAGGGGCTTTTGGATGGTGGGGTGGAGCTTCTGGCCACGGGTCTGGGAAGCTTCACCGAGGAGCTGGCCAGGCTGGCCCCCCTGGCCTTCGCCCTGGCCCTGGTGCTCAACTACCTGGTCATCGCCAGCCAGTTCAACGCCTGGCGCTACCCCCTTTACCTCCTCCTCCCCGTTCCCTTAGCCTTGGTGGGGGCCTTCTGGCTCACCTACCTTTTGGGAACCGGCCTGGACGTGATCAGCGTGCTGGGGGTGGTGATGCTCATTGGTCTGGTCACCAAAAACGCCATCCTGCTCCTGGACTTCGCCGTGCAGCGCATGCGGGAAAAGCCCTTAAGGGAAGCCCTGGTGGAGGCGGCCCGGCTCCGCTTAAGGCCGATCCTCATGACCACCCTCACCGTGCTCATCATCAGCCTGCCCCTGCTCCTGGGCACCGGGGAAGGGGCGGAGTACCGCAGGCCTCTAGGGGTGATCATCCTGGGGGGGCTTCTTTCCTCTACCCTCCTCACCCTCTTCGTGGTGCCCGCGGCCTTCTACGCCTTTGAAGGGCGAAGGGCCCAGGAAGCGATCCTGAGGTGATCCATGAGCGCCAGAAAGCTCCTTCTCCTCTTTCTGGTGGCGGCCTTCCTCATCGCCCTGGCCGTGGTTGGGGTGGCCCACTACTTCCTCAGGCCCTTAAAGGCGGAGGCCGTGGCCCAGGAAGCTTTGAAGCAAGCTGGCCTCGAGGTGCGGGAGGCTTCTTACGGCCTAGAGCTCATCCCCAAAGCCCCCAAGGCCCTTTTGGCCTTCTACCCCGGGGCCCGGGTGGAGCCCTTGGCCTACGCCCCGGTCCTGGCCCCGGTGGCGGAGGCGGGGTACCTGGTGGTCCTTTTGAAGGTTCCCTCGGGCATCGCCCTCCTGGGAAAGGAAAGGGCCCTGGAGGCCCACCAGGCCCATTCCGGGCTCCCTTGGGTGGGGGGCGGGCACAGCCTAGGCGGGGTGGCGGCGGCAGAGCTGGCCGCCTCGGAAGGGCTTCCCCTCATCCTCTTCGCCAGCTACCCGGAAAAGGATCTTTCCCAGGAAAACCTTCCCGTCCTGGCCCTTTTCGGCACGGAAGACGGCCTCCTCCCCCCGGAAAAAGCCCGGGAGAAGGCCCGGCTCCTTCCCAAAAACGCCCGGGTGGTCTTCGTGGAAGGGCTGAACCATGCGGGCTTTGGCGCCTACGGCCCCCAGAAGGGGGACCGGCCCGCCCAAAGGCCCCGGGAAGCCCTATGGCGGGAGATCCAGGAGGAGGTCCTGCTTTTCTTGGAGGGCCTGGGCCTGGACGCCCCTCCCCCGCCCCAGGCCCACCGCTGAGGGCCAAGGTGGTATAGTGGAAAAAGCCGGGGCGGGCGCCCCCCCTCGGAACACTTCCCCCCAAAACCCACACCCGTCCGAAACCCTGGCTTTGGCGCCCGGGTACCGGGGTTTGCGACCCGCTGGGTGTGGTTTGGAAAGGGGGAAGGGAAAGGAGCAACCATGAAGGATAGCTTCCAAACCCTTAAGACCCTTAACACCCCAAGCGGCACCTACGCCTACTTTGACCTCACGGAACTGGAAAGGAAAGGGATTGCCGAGGTAAGCCGCCTTCCCTTCTCCATCCGCATCATGCTGGAAAGCCTCCTCAGAAACGAGGACGGCTACCAGGTAACCCGTGAGGACATCGAGGCCCTGGCCCGCTGGACCCCTGAGCCGGGGGAGATCAACGTGCCCCTGAAGCTGGCCCGGGTCATCCTCCAGGACTTCACCGGGGTACCGGCGGTGGTGGACCTGGCCGCCATGCGGGATGCCGTGGCCGAGCGGGGCGGGGACCCCAAGCGCATTAACCCCGTGGTGCCCGCCGACCTGGTCATCGACCACTCCGTGCAGGTGGACGCCTTCGGCACCGCGTACGCCTTCTTCTACAACGTGGAGAAGGAATACGAGCGGAACCGGGAGCGCTACCTGCTCCTCAAGTGGGCCCAGGGAGCCCTGGAAAACTTCCGGGTGGTGCCCCCCGGCACCGGCATCGTCCACCAGGTGAACCTGGAGTACCTGGCCAAGGTGGTGATGACCAAGGAGGAAGGGGGCCTCACCTTAGCCTTCCCCGACAGCCTGGTGGGCACCGACAGCCACACCACCATGGTGAACAGCCTCGGGGTTCTGGGCTGGGGCGTGGGGGGCATCGAGGCCGAGGCGGTGATGCTGGGCCAGCCCTACTACATGCTGGCCCCCAAGGTGGTGGGCTTCAAGCTCTACGGGGAGCTTCCCGAGGGAGCCACCGCCACTGACCTGGTCCTGACCATCACCGAGATCCTCCGCAAGCACGGGGTGGTGGGCAAGTTCGTGGAGTTCTATGGGCCTGGGGTGGCCAAGCTTTCCCTGGCGGACCGGGCCACCATCGCCAACATGGCCCCCGAGTACGGGGCCACCATGGGCTTCTTCCCGGTGGACGAGGAAACCCTAAACTACCTGAGGCTCACGGGCCGCCCGGAGGAGCTCATCGCGTTGGTGGAGGCCTACACCAAGGCCAACGGGCTTTTCCGCACGCCTGAGGCGGAGGAACGGGTGCGCTACTCCGAGTACCTGGAGCTGGACCTCTCCACGGTGGAACCCTCCCTGGCCGGCCCCAAGCGGCCCCAGGATCGGGTGGCCCTCAAGGAGGTAAAGCAGAGCTTCCTGGCCCACCTCACCAAGCCCGTGAAGGAAAGGGGCTTCGGGCTCACCCCGGACCAGCTGAACAAGAAGGTGCTGGTGAAGCGCCAGGACGAGGAGTTTGAGCTCACCCACGGCTCCGTGGTCATCGCCGCCATCACCAGCTGCACCAACACCTCCAACCCCACGGTGATGCTGGGAGCCGGGCTTTTGGCCAAGAAGGCGGTGGAAGCGGGCCTGGACACCAAGCCCTGGGTGAAGAGCTCCTTGGCCCCGGGTTCCAAGGTGGTCACCGACTACCTGGAGGCCAGCGGGCTCCTTCCCTTCCTCGAGGCCCTGCGCTTCCACGTGGTGGGCTACGGGTGCACCACCTGCATCGGCAACTCCGGCCCCCTGCCCGAGGACATCGCCAAGACGGTGGAGGAGGGGAACCTGGTGGTGGCCGCCGTCCTCTCTGGCAACCGCAACTTTGAAGGGCGCATCAACCCCCACGTGAAGGCCAACTACCTGGCGAGCCCCATGCTGGTGGTGGCCTACGCCCTGGCGGGCCGCATGGACATCGACTTCACCACGGAGCCCCTGGGCTACGACCCCAACGGCAGGCCTGTCTACCTCAAGGACATCTGGCCCTCCATGGAGGAGATCCGGGAGGCCATGGCCAAGACCCTGGACCCCGAGCTCTTCAAGAAGGAGTACGCCCGGGTCTTCCAGGGGGACGAGCGCTGGCAGGCCCTGCCCGCCCCCACGGGGGAACTCTTCGGCTGGGATCCCGAGAGCACCTACATCCAGAAGCCCCCCTTCTTCCAGAACCTGGGCCAGCACCAGGTGGGGGACATCCGGGGAGCCCGGGTGCTCTTGGTCCTCGGGGATTCCGTGACCACCGACCACATCTCCCCCGCCGGGGCCATCCCGGTGAAAAGCCCAGCGGGCCAGTACCTGATCTCCAAGGGGGTCAAACCCGAAGACTTTAACTCCTACGGTTCCCGGCGCGGCAACCACGAGGTGATGATGCGGGGCACCTTCGCCAACATCCGCATCAAGAACCTGATGCTGGATGGGGTGGAGGGGGGCTACGCCAAGAAGCTTCCCGAGGGAGAGGTGGACTTCGTGTACCACGTGGCCATGCGCTACCAAGAGGAGGGTACCCCCCTTGTGGTCATCGCCGGCAAGGAGTACGGCACCGGTTCTAGCCGCGACTGGGCCGCCAAGGGTACCTTCCTCCTGGGCATCAAGGCGGTGCTGGCGGAAAGCTTTGAAAGGATCCACCGCTCCAACCTGGTGGGGATGGGGGTCCTGCCCCTGGAGTTCTTGCCGGGCGAGAACCGGGAAACCCTGGGCCTTACCGGCTACGAGGTCTACGACATCCTGGGCCTTGAGGACCTCACCCCCCGCAAGAGGGTGGAGGTGGTAGCGAGAAGGGAGGACGGCACGGAGGTTCGCTTCCAGGCCATCGCCCGCCTGGACACCCCGGTGGAGGTGGACTACTACAAGAATGGCGGCATCCTCCAGACCGTGCTCCTCAACATGCTGAAGAAGGCGAAGGCCCAGTAGGGAAGCGCGCAAGGCCCCGGGTTATAACCCCGGGGCCTTTTTTTCTACCCCTCTAGGAAGGTGTTAAAGCCCTGCCCCGATCTCCAGCTGGGGGTTGGGGCAGCTTCCCTCCGCCTCCGCCTCCCGGGCCTCGATCTTGCCCTTGATGCGCTTTAGCCGGAAGGTATCCTCCCGCTCCCGCTGCTCCAGAACCTGCTGGATGAAGCGGATCTGGGAGCGGATCCCGGGGATCACCACCTGCTCCAGGGCGTTCACCCGTCGGGTGGTCTTCTTGATCTCCTCCCCGATCTTCTTCAGGCGGGTTTCCGTGTTGGCCACCTGGATCAAGGCCTCGGCGTAGCGGCGGAAGGCACGGGCGGCTTCCAGGGTGTAGGCCGGGGTGCCCACCGGGGAGAGCAAGGCCCCATCGGGGAAGGTGGCCTTGAGCCTCGGCACCTTGCTCCCCCAGACGTTTTCCACCTCCGCCTCCACCTCCTCGAGGGGCCTCACCCCCAAGGCCGCGGCGGAAACACTCTCCGGCCCGTCAAAGGCCTGGGCGAGAAGCAAGGCCCCATAGGCCTCCTGCGCCGCCTGGTTCAGGGCCTTGCGGGCCTCCAAGGCCTCCCTTACCAGGCCGAAGAACTCCGCCACCAAGGCATCCCGCTTCTTCTTGAGGAGGTCCACCCCCTTCTGCGCCAGGCGCATCTGGCTGCGCCGTTGCAGAAGGTTCATGCGGGTGGGGCTTACCTGGCTCATCTAACCTCCTTAGTCCAGGGCTTGAGGAGCACCCCAGATCTCTTCCAGCTTCTGCCCGTAGTACTTGCCGATGTGGTCCTTGGAAATCCGCTTGAGCTCCCCCTGGGGCAGCATGGAAAGAAGCGCCCAGGCGATCTGCAGGCTCTCCTCAATGGAGCGGTTCTGCTGGCCCTGGTTGATGAAGTGCTTCTCAAAGGCATCGGCGAACTGCAAGTAGCGGCGGTCGTTCTCGGTGAGGGCGTCCTCGCCGATGATGGCCACCAGCTTGCGGATGTCCACCCCGTTGGCGTAGGCGGAGTAGAGCTGGTCGGAAACCTGCTTGTGGTCCTCCCGGGTCTTGCCCTTGCCCACGCCGTTGTTCATAAGCCGGGAAAGGGAGGGCAGGGGGTCGATGGGCGGGTAGATGCCCTTGCGGTGGAGCTCCCGGGAAAGCTGGATCTGCCCCTCGGTGATGTAGCCGGTGAGGTCGGGAATGGGGTGGGTGCGGTCGTCGTCGGGCATGGAGAGGATGGGAATCTGGGTCACGGAGCCCTTCTTGCCCACCACCACCCCGGCCCGCTCGTAGATGGTGGCCAGGTCCGTGTACATGTAGCCCGGGTAACCGCGCCGGCCCGGGATCTCCTCGCGGCTCGCCCCGATCTCCCGCAGGGCCTCGCAGTAGTTGGTCATGTCCGTGAGGATGACCAGCACGTGGTAGTCGTGCTCAAAGGCCAGGTACTCGGCCACGGTGAGGGCCATGCGGGGGGTGAGGATGCGCTCGATGGTGGGGTCGTCCGCCTTGTTCAGGAAGAGGACGGAGCGGCTTAAGGCCCCGGTGCGCTCGAACTCCTGGATGAAGTAGGAGAGCTCCCGCTGGGTGATGCCCATGGCGGCGAAGACCACGGCGAAGGGCTCCTCCTTCTCCCCTTCCCCCGAGAGGTCGGGGCGCACCGTGGCCTGACGGGCGATCTGGGCCGCAATCTCGTTGGCGGGAAGGCCCGAGCCCGAGAAGATGGGAAGCTTCTGCCCCCTCACCAGGGTGTTCATCACGTCGATGGTGGAGATCCCCGTCTGGATGAACTCCTCGGGCTTCCTGCGGGCCACGGGGTTCAGGGGAAGGCCCACGATAGGAAGCCGCTTCTCCGGGGTGATGGGGGGCAGGCCGTCGATGGGCTTGCCGATCCCGTTAAAGCGCCGGCCCAGCATCTCCTTGGAAACCCCGAGCCGGGCCACGTCCTCCACCAGGCTCACGCTGGTGGTGGCCAGATCCAGCCCCGTGGTCTCCTCAAACACCTGGATGACCGCGTATTCCTCGGAAACCTCGATCACCTGGCCGCCGCGCACCCGGCCCGTGCCGTCCTTGATGTCCACGATGGCGCCGTAGGCCAGGTCCTTGGCGTTCTCCACGAAGAGGAGAGGTCCCGAGATGTAGGTGATGCCCGTGTATTCCTTCTTAAGAAGATCCATCCTTCCCTCCCCTAGGCCAAGGCCTTGAAGACTCCCTCGATCTCCCGCATGGCTTCCTCAAAGTAACGGGGGAAGTCCTGCTCGCTCACGTAGCGGGCCCGGCCGATGCGCTCGATCACCGGGAGCTGCAGGATCTCGTCCACGGTAACCCCCCGCCGGATGGCCGCCTCAGCCTCCTTGTAGAGGCTCAGGATCATCTTCATGATGCCGTAGGCCTTCTGCATGGAGCAGTAGGCGTCGATCTCGTGAAAGGCGTTCTGCTGCAGGAAGTCCTCGCGGATGATCCGCCCCACCTCGATGACCAGGCGCTCGGCATCCTGGAGGGCATCGGGACCCACCAGCTGCACGATCTCCTGCAGGCCCGCTTCCCTCTGCAGGAGCTCGGAGATGGCGTCGCGAAGCTCAGGGTAGTCGGGGGCCACGTGCTCCCGGTACCAGGGGTCCAGGGCCGGGGTGAAGAGGGAGTAGGACCCGTTCCAGTTGATGGCCGGGAAGTGGCGCCGGAAGGCCAAGGAGGCATCCAGCCGCCAGAAGGCCCCCACGATGCGCAGGGTGGACTGGGTAACGGGCTCGGACATGTCGCCGCCGGGAGGGGAAACCGCCCCCACGATGGTGATGGCTCCCTCCTCGCCCCCCAGGGTGACCACCTTGCCGGAGCGCTCGTAGAAGGCGGCCAGACGGGCAGCCAGGTAAGGAGGGTAGCCCTCTTCCGCGGGCATCTCCTCGAGGCGGCTGGAAATCTCCCGCAGGGCCTCGGCCCAGCGGCTGGTGGAGTCCGCCATGAGGGCCACGGAGAAACCCTGGTCGCGGAAGTACTCGGCGATGGTGACCCCCACGTAAATGCTGGCCTCGCGGGCGGCCACGGGCATGTTGGAGGTGTTGGCGATGAGCACCGTGCGGTGCATCAAAGGCCCTCCGGTCTTGGGGTCGGTGAGCTCGGGGAACTCCACCAAGACGTCGGTCATCTCGTTGCCCCGCTCCCCGCAACCCACGTAAACCACCACGTCGGCGTTGGACCACTTGGCCAGGGCCTGCTGGGTCACGGTCTTGCCGCTACCAAAGGGCCCGGGGATGGCCGCGGTGCCCCCCATGGCCACGGGGAAGAGGACATCCAGGATGCGCATCCCCGTGAGGAAGGGGGTGTTGGGGTCCAGCTTGCGCTGGACGGGGCGGGCCCGACGCACCGGCCAGGTGTGGTACATCTTGAGCTCGGTGCCGTCCTCCAGTACCACCACCGGTTCCTCCACCGTGTACTCCCCGGCGGGCTTAACCTCCTTGACCCGGCCCCTCACATCCGGGGGCACCAGGATCTTGTGGGTGAAGTTGAACTCCGGCACGGTGCCCAGGACCATGCCCCCCTTCACCTCATCCCCCGGCTTGACCTTCGGGGTCCAGGCCCACTTCCTCTCCCGGTCCAGGGGATGCACCACCACCCCCCGGGTGATGTAGATCCCGGTCCGTTCCTGGATACGCTCCAGGGGGCGCTGGATGCCGTCGTAGATGCCGTTCAGCATCCCGGGGCCGAGCTCCACCGCCAGGGGAAGGCCCGTGGACACCACGGGTTCCCCCACCTTGAGGCCCGAGGTATCCTCGTAAACCTGGACGAAGGCGGTATCCCCGTCCAGGCGGATGATCTCCCCCACCAGGCCCTCGTGGCCCACCTTGCAGATGTCGTACATGCGGGCTCCGGTCATGCCCTTGGCAATCACCGCCGGGCCCGCAATCTTCTGGATCACGCCCTGGATCATCGTCCCTCCATTCTACAGCTTGATGTCAAAGCCTATGGTCCTCTTGACCAGCTCCCGCATGTACCCCTCCACATCGGGGTTCTGGAAGGCTTCCTTCAACCCGGCTATGGGCAGGAGCACGGGAAGGTCCTTGCCCCGCATGAGCCGCTCCACCGCCTTTTCCGGCTCCGGCAAAAGCCCCTGGTCCACGGCCACCAGGGCGTACCCCCCGGCCTGGACCAGGTTTTCCAGCCGGGCCCGGGCCTCCTCTGCCGAGGTGGCGGCGTAGGCCTCGAGGCCCGCCAACCTAAACCCCTGCGCCGCTTCGGGGTCGGCGATCACGGCGATCCTCATGAGCAGACCACCTCCTCCTCCACCTGGGCCCGGGGAAGCCCGAAGTAGGCCCGCCTGGCCAGGAGCCTAAGCCGCACGGCCTCCCACTCCCGCTCCTTCACATAGGCCAGCACCAATCCCACGCCCAGGGGGTCGGCGGCTCCCTTCCTGGCCTCCTTCAGGAGGAGGCACCTGAGCCGCCTTTCCAGGGTCTTGAGGTCCCGGGCGCCCGCTAAAGGGGCGAAGGGAGTGCCCGAAAGCTCGTCCAAGACAGCGTAATCCCCCTCGAGGAGCCGGGTGAAGCGGACCCTGTCCACGAACCGCCCACCCCGTATGAAGACGGTTTCCACCGGCACATCCTGCCCCTGGAGCTTGAAGGCGGTGCGCAGGTTCTCCGCATCCACCTCGAGGGCCAGGTAATCCCTCAAGGCCGTCTCCTCCAGGGCCTTAGAAGCCTTGGCCACCCCTTCAAAGAAGCGCTTGGCCAAAAGGGCCTCGATGCGCGCCAGATCCTGGGTTTCCCGGAGCACCGACCTTAAGGCCCGGGCCAGGGGATGGCCGGGCACGGAAAGCACCTGGGCCATCCCCGCCGCATCCTGGGCCTCGTAGGCCTGCCGCCAAAGGGCTTCCTTTAAGGTACCCGGGAGAAGCACCACCTCCTCAAAGGGCTTCCCCGTGGCCTTGGCCCGGAGAACGGCCTGGAGGTTGGTGAGATCGTTCCTGAGGAGGAGAAGCCGCACCGCCTCCCGAGCCTCCCCCGTGACCAACCCCGCCAGGTCCCCCACCAACCGGGCCTGGGTGAGGGCAATGGCCCGGTCCACCTCGGGAAGGCCCTGGCCGGCCAGGTCCTGGCCGTAGACGCTCTCGGAAAGCAGGCGCAGGAAATCGGGATAGGAAAGGTCCAAGGCCTCCTGGAAGAAGCTCTCCTTGAGGAGGGTGCTCCTCCTGGCCCGCACCCGGGCGTTTAGGTAGCCGAAGTCGTCCGCCATGTCCTAGCCCCACACCACCTGGGCCACCTTGGAGGAAAGGGCATCCCAGGCCCGTTCCAGACGGCTTAACAGGGCGTTCTCCACCTGGGTCCTGCCTCCCTTGCCGATGGCCCTCACCCCAAGGCGCAAGGCAGGATCGGCCCTAAGCTCCAGGCCCCGCTCCCGCGCCAGACCCTCGAGGTGCGGAAGATTGTCCGGATGGGAGGCCAGGGCCTCGGGCTCGCCCAAGGCCGCAAGGGCCTCCTCGGCCAGTTTCCGCAACACCTGAGGCCAGTCGGGGCTATCCGGCAAGGCCCTGAGGGCCTCCTCCACCTTGGCCTTCACCTGGGAGAGCACCTCCCCCTTGGCCTCGGTACGGGCTGTGGCCAGGAGGAGTTCCCCGGCGCTTTCTGCCCGGCGGATGGCGGCCTGCAGGCTGGCCTCGAGGGCCCGCCTTCTGGCGGAAAGCAAGCCCTCCGCCTTGGCCTTGGCCTCGGACCTCAAGGCCTCGGCCTTGGCCTTGGCCTCTTGCAGGACGGCCTGGATCTCCGCCTCCACCTCCTGGCTCAAAATGGCTTCCAGTTTGGACATCTGCCCTCCTTGGAAAAAGGCCCCACCCCACAAGGGGCAGGGCCCTAAAAACCCCTTACAGCTTGCCGTTCAGGATGAAGGCGATGAGAAGGCCGAAGATCACCAGCGTCTCGGGCAAGAGGAGGAAGATCAGGGCGGTACCGAAGTTGCTCCGGTCCTCGGCGATGGCCCCCACGCCCGCCGCACCGATGCGGGCCTGGGCCACGCCGGTACCCAAAGCCGCCAGGCCTACCGCCAGGCCCATCCCCACGGCGATAAGGCCTCGGTCCAAGCCCCCGGAGGCCGCCGCCTCCTCCGCCGCAAAAGCCAGAGCGCCGAAAACCGCCACCAGAACCGTAACCAGAAGCTTCTTCATCTCTTTCCCTCCCTAAAGCGTCTCGCGGACGCTCTTGAACGGCCGGTAAGGCCTGCCGTTCTCCTCGTAGAAACCGAACTTGGTGAAGAACTCCACCCAGATAAGACGGATGGGCTGGAGCATGTGGCCCAGGGTGGTGAGAAGCAGGATCAGGAGATGCAAAACCCCCGCCACCCCAATGCCCAGAAGCACGCCCAGAAGCCCGATCCGCTCCGCCAGGGCGAAGCCCACATCGGTGAGCAGACCCGCCAGGATACCCCCAGCAGCCCCCACCGCATAGATACGGATGTGGGAGAGGACGTGCCCCGCCTGGGTGAAGATCTCCGGGATCATGAGCCACATACGGCTCATGAGAACCGCAAGCAAGAACACGCCAAAGCCCAGGTACATGAGCCCGGACAGCCACCCGGCCTGGAGGTTCCCCAGGTACCCCGCCGCCAGGGCCAGGATGCCCACCAAGCCTCCCAGGTACCCCACGCCCTCCCAGAAGTGGCCCATGTGGTGGTGCTTCAGACCCAGGTAGGCCCTCAAGGCCAGGCCCCAGAAGACCATGACCACCCCGAAGGCCACGGAAAGGAGGATGAGCAGGTTGGCGGTCTTGGCCGTGTCGATGCGGGGAATGAGGATGGGGATGAGACCCGGGTGCTCGGGGGTGCCAAACACCCCCAGGTGCTCCAGGAAGGTGCCGAAGAACTCCCCGTAGACGAAGCCCCAGACCACCGTCCAGAAGACCATCCAGTTAAGGATGTAGACCAGCTTCCCAATGACGGCGGGCTTAAGCCTCAGGGCGAAAAGGTCGATGACCAGAGGCTCATTCCGTTTCACGAACCCGGAGAGCCAGCGCCCGAGGAGCAGGAAAAGAAGGGCATACCCTATGTCCCCCACGATCATGCCAAACCAGAAGGGGAAGAAGAGGGGCACCACCGGGGTGGGGTCCAGGGAGCCATACTTGGGGGTGTTGAGGAAGCTCACCAGAAGCTCGAAGGGCTTGACCCAAGGAGGGTTGTCCAGGGCTACGGGTACCCGATCCGCCTCGTGGTGCTCGTCCACCGGCTCAAAGGCGTAGATCACCTGGTCCTTGTGGCGGGCCAAGGCCTCCTCCACCCGGCCCTTGGCCTTCACCGGCACGTAGCCCAAAAGGGCAAAGCCGAACCGGCCTGAGGCCAGCTCCTCCAGGGCCTTAAGCCGGGCCGCCTCGTCCTTGGCCCGGGTCCAGAGGCTTTGCAGGGTGGAGGCTGCCTCCTGGGCCAGCCGGTATAGGGCCTGGCGCACCTCGGAAAGCTCCTTGGGAGCAGCCTCGGCCCGCTCCTTCAACCGGCGGGTGGCCTCGCTGAGGGGAAGATCCCCGTAGTTACCAGGGAGGCGGAGCTCCGCCACCCCGGCCCGGGAAAGGGCAGCCTTGGCCGCCTCGAGGTCCTTCCGGTGCACCACGAGAAGCCCCGCAACCCCTTTGGAGTAGGGCTCGCTGGCCAGGATGAACCGGTCCTCCAGGGCCTTTTTCAAGGCCTCCTCCACCAGGGGAAGCTCCTTTTCCGTGATCAAAAAAGGCACCACCCGGAAGAAAGCGCTTCGGTCCAGGCCCTGGGCCATGGCAGCAAGCTTCTCCAAGGGTTCCAGGTAGGCCTGGGCCAGGGCAAGCTCCTCCTCCAGCTCCTGCCTCTGCCGGGCAAGGCCCTCAGCGTGGGCCTGGATGGGGGAAAGGGCCCTTTCCGCCGCCTCTAGCCCATCGGGGAAGGGCCTTGTGGGCTCCATCTCCCGGCCCAGGAGGGTGAGGGTATGCTCGGCTCCCGCCGCCACCCCCTCCCAGCGCCTGAGTTCCTCCCGTTCCTCCTGGGAAAGCCTGTACTCGGCAAGCTCCTCCACCCGGAGGGTTTCCAGGTGGACCACCCCCGCTTGCTGGAGGCTGTGGAGAAGCTCCTGGGCCTTGGCCTTGGGCCCGGCCAGGACCAGCTTCTCCATGGGGGCGATCACGGCAAAACCTCCTTCAGAACCAGGGTGACGGCCTCCTCCAACCGGGCCCCTGCTTTCTCCTTCACCGCCTTGGCCTCGGCCTCCGCCTGGGCCCGGTAGCGGGCCAGGATGGCCCCCGTTTCCTTGGCCTCCCGTTCCCGGTACTCGGCCTCCAGGGCCTTAGCCTTGGCCTCGGCCTCCTCCAGGAGGGCCCTGGCCTCCGCCTCGGCCTGCCCCACCAGGACCTCGGCCTCCTTCTTGGCGGCCTCGAGGCGGGCCAGCAGCTCCCTTTCCTTTTCCGCCAGGCTCTTGATAAGTCCCAGGCCTCCCATCGCCCCTCCCTTCGTGAAAAGATGCGCAAACTGCGCCTGCCGGATAGGATACCGGCCTTTGGGGCAAACGTCAACCAACCCCGCTTAAGTATACTTAAGCGATGCGGATTCTCGTCAACGAAAAAGGAGCCCAGCGCCTCCTGGCCCGGCACCTTTGGGTCTTTCGCCGCGATGTGCTTTCGGGCCCCGAGGAGCCGGGCCTTTACCCTGTTTACTGGGGCAAGCGCTTTCTGGCCCTGGCCCTCTTCAACCCCACCAGCGACCTAAGCGTGCGGGCCTATCGCTTCCGACCCGCAAGGGACCCGGCGGAGGCGCTTTTGGACAACCTGGACAAAGCCTTGGCCCGGCGTCTCCCCGCACTGGAAAAGGAGCCCGAAGGAGGCTTCCGCCTGGCCCACGCCGAAGGGGATTTCCTGCCGGGTCTGGTGCTGGACTACTACGCCGGCCACCTGGTCCTGCAGACCACCGCCTACGCCTGGGAAGCCCTCTTGCCCCAGGTGGCCGAGAGGCTCAAACCCCTGGCCCAAAGCCTCCTGGCCAAAAACGACGCCAGAGTCCGGGAACTCGAGGGTCTCCCCCTTTACGTCCGGCCCCTCCTGGGCTACGCCCCCGAACGGGTAGCGGTGAAGGAGGGCCGGATACGCTACCTGGTGGACCTCACGGGAGGCCAGAAGACCGGGGCCTACCTGGACCAGCGGGACAACCGGATCCTCATGGAAAGCTTCCGTGGGGAAAGGGCCCTGGACGTGTTCAGCTATGCGGGTAGCTTCGGCCTCCACCTGGCCTTGGGCTTCAAGGAGGTGATCAGCGTGGACAGCTCCGCCGAGGCCCTGAGGCAGGCGGAGGAAAACGCCAGGCTGAATGGGCTTTCCCTCAAGACGGTGGAAGCCAACGCCTTCGACCACCTGAGGGCCCTGGAAAAGGCAGGGGAGCGGTTTGACCTCATCGTGCTGGACCCACCCGCCTTTGCCAAGGGGAAAAAGGATCTGGAAAGGGCCTACAGGGCCTACAAGGAGGTGAACCTCCGGGCCATCAAGCTCCTCAAGGAAGGGGGCCTGCTGGCCACCAGCAGCTGTAGCCACCACCTGACCGAGCCCCTCTTCTACCAGATGCTCGCCGAGGCCGCAGAAGACGCCCATCGCAGCCTGAGGGTGGTGGAGAAACGGGGGCAGGGATGGGACCATCCCATCCTCCTCAACCACCCCGAAACCCACTACCTGAAGTTCGCCCTTTTAGAAGTTCTCTGATCCGGGCCGCCAGGGCCTCGGGATCGGGTACGGGAAGGGGTACTCCCTCCCCGTTCTCCAGGTGGAGAACCAAAGCCCGTCTTCCCCGGGAAAAGGGCCCTGCCGGCCAGTAGGCCACCTCCACCTCCCGCACCCCCTCCAGGGGGATCCGGCGGCTGAAACCCAAAGGAGGGTGAAGGCTCAGGTGATCGGGGAAAAGCCTTAACCGCCAGCCCTGCCTGAGCCGCCACCAGGGGTAAAGGAGAACCAGGGCAAGCCAGGAAGCCTCCTCGAGGACAAAGCCCGAAACCATAAGCCCCACCCCTGCCCAGAAAACCCAGGGGGAAAGGCCAGCGAAGGCCACCTCCAGGAGCATCCCCATCCATTATCCCCCAAGGCCACCCCGGGATAGACTAAGGGGGTGGAGAAGGACCTGTTGGAAGCCCTGGGCCAGCACCTGGTCTGGCGGATCGGCCGGGCCGAGGAGGAAGAGGTCCTGGTGGTGCGGGTGGGCCTGGCCTCGGCCACACCCCGTTTCCGGGAGTTGCCCAGGCTCTTGAACATCCCGGATGCCGAGGTGGCCCGCCTGGCCAAGGAAGGCCGGGTGCGGGTGGAGTGGGTGGAAGGATGAAGGCCAGGCTGCACCTCGTCCTGAACGGACATCCCTCCCAGGGTTTACCCCTGGAACTCCAGCTGGAAGGAGACGAGGTCCGTGGAGTCTTCCGGCAGGAAAACCCCGTGCTGGGGGAGGTGGCCCTTCCCTTCGCCTCGAGGCTTAGAGGAGAGAACCTCGAGGCCAAGCTCCTCCCTCCACCTTCCCTTAAGGTGGAGGGGCGGGTGCTTTCGGGCACGAAGGGGCTGGAGCTGGAACTGGAGCTCAGTTTGGTCCTCCCCGAGGGACAAACCTGGGGGGAGCGGGCCTTTGCCCGCATCCTGGAACTCCTCTTTTATAAAAGCCTAGAGCGGTCCCTTTCCCAAATGCCCTCTTCTCCGGTATAGTGCCTTTTAAAGGAGGTGCCTATGCTGGAGATCCGGTACCTGGGCCACTCGGCGGTCTGGCTTTCCGACGGCAAGACCAAGGTGGTCATCGATCCCTTCCTCACCGGGAACCCCGTGGCCCCGGTGGGGGTGGGGGAGGTGCAGGCGGACCTGATCCTGGTTACCCACGCCCACGGGGACCACTTCGGCGACGCCGTGGCCCTGTCCAAGAAAGGAGGCACGGTGGTTTCCACCTTTGAGATCGCCACCTATGCGGAGAAGCACGGGGCCAAGGCGCTGCCCATGAACATCGGAGGCACCTACCGCTTCCCCGGAGGCTGGCTCAAATGGTTCCCCGCCTGGCACTCCTCTAGCTTCCCCGACGGCACCTACGGGGGCATGCCCATGGGGGTGGTGGTGGAACTTGGCGGCAAGCGCATCTACCATGCCGGGGACACCGCCCTCTTTTCCGACATGCGCCTCATCGGGGAGCTGGGCCTGGACTTGGCCTTCCTGCCCATCGGCGACCACTTCACCATGGGACCGGAAGACGCCCTCAAGGCCCTGGAGCTCCTAAAACCCAAGCGGGTGGTGCCCATCCACTACAACACCTTCCCCCCTATCCGTCAGGACGGGGATGCCTTCGCCGAGAGGACCAAGGAAAAGGGCGTGGAGGGCCACGCCCTGAAACCGGGAGGTGTGTTGGTCCTTGACTAGCCTGAAGCGCAAGGACTTCCGCTTGCGCATGCTCCTGGGTTTGGGGCAGACTGCCCAGGTTTACCTGGCGGAGGCTCCCGATGGGCAAAAAGTAGCCCTCAAGCTTCCCCGCAAGGAGGTAAGGCAGGATCCCAAACTTGCCGAGCGGTTTGCCCGGGAGGTTTCCCTTAGCCTTTCCCTGAAGCACCCCCACCTGGTGCAGGGGCTTTACGGGATACCCTTCGGCGAGGAAGCCTTTTTGGCCCTGGAGTACCTGGAGGAAGGCACCCTGGAGGAACGCCTCCTCAGGGGTCCCCTGAGCCAGGAGGAGGCTATGCGGGCGCTTTTGCAGGTGGGGCAGGCTTTGCTCTTCCTGCACGAAAAGGGCTTCCTCCACCAGGATGTCAAGCCCTCCAACGTGTTCGTGGGAAAAGAAGGCTACAAGCTCGGGGATCTGGGCACCGTGCGCCCCCTGGCGGAGGCTTCCTTGGAGTATGCGGGAAGCCCCCACTACCTGGCCCCCGAACTCTTCCTAGGGGCCAAGCCCAGCCCCAAAAGCGACGCCTACAGCTTTGGGGTAATGGCCTACGAGCTCCTCACGGGAAGGCGACCCTTCCAGGGGGAAACCCTGGAAGCTCTCCGCAACGCCCACCTCTTCCTGCCTCCCCCTCCCACTTCCCTTCCCCCCAGGCTGGACAAGGCCTTGAGGCGCCTCTTGGCCAAAAATCCGGAGGAGCGCCTGGACATCAAGGGTTTCGTGGAGGTACTCAAAGACCCCAAGCGCCAAACGAATGTGGAGGCCCCAAGCAAACGCAAAGGAGTCCTTTTCCGATTGTTTAGGAGGAAATAGATGGAGCCCATTTGGTATCCCAATCCGGAGGAGATCCAGGCCACCAGGCTCTTCCGATTCATGGAGGCCCTGGGTTTCCGGGACTACGAGGCCTTCTACCGCTATAGCGTGGAGGAACTCGAGGATTTCTACCACCAGTTCCTCACCCACCTGGGCCTACCCTGGCGCAAACCCTACGAGCGGGTCATAGAAGGTGGGTTCCCCCTTCCTCGCTTCTTCGTGGGGGGGCGGCTCAACCTGGTGGAGGCGGCCCTCAGCCGCGAGCCCTCCGCCTTAGCCCTCGTCTACGAAACCGAGGAGGGTGGGGTGCGCACCCTCACCTATGGGGAGCTTTTAAAAGAAGTGGAACGGGTAGCGGCAGGGCTTCGGGCCCTGGGCGTGGATCGGGGGGACCGGGTGGGCCTGTGGTTCCCCATGGGCCTCGAGGCGGCCATCCTCCTCCTGGCCACCGCCTGGCTTGGGGCCATCGCCATCCCCATCTTCTCCGGCTACGCCGCCGAGGCGGCGGCGGTGCGGCTTAAGGACGCCAAGGCCAAGCTCCTGGCGGTGCAGGATGGCTTCCACCGCCGGGGAAGAAAGGTGGAGCTCCTCCTCGAGGCCCGCAAGGCCCAGGCCCTGGCAGAAACCCCTCATCTTTTGGTGGTGCGCCGGCTGGGCCTGCCCCTGGAAACCGGGGAGGTGGACTACGAATCCTTAAGGGGCGAGCCCTTCCCCCCGGAGGAGATGGAGAGCATGGACCCCTTCATGCTCATCTACACCTCCGGCACCACGGGCCGGCCCAAGGGAACCGTCCACTACCATGCGGGCTTCCCCCTCAAGGCCGCCCTTGACCTGGCCCTTCTCTTTGACCTGAGAGAAGGGGATCGCCTCTTCTGGTTCACGGACCTGGGCTGGATGATGGGGCCCTGGGCCATCCTGGGAGGGCTGATCCTGGGGGCCACGGTGTACCTTTACGACGGCGCCCCCGACTACCCGGGACCGGAAAGGCTTTGGCGGATAGTGGAAGCGCACCGCCTCACCCACTTAGGCCTCTCCCCCACCCTGGTGCGGGCCTTGATCCCCTTAGGGGAGGAGCCCATCCGGGCCCATGACCTGAGCTCCCTTCGGGTTCTCGGCTCCACCGGGGAGCCCTGGAACCTCGAGCCCTACCTCTGGTTCTTCCGGGCGGTGGGAGAGGAACAGAGGCCCATCGTGAACTACTCGGGGGGAACGGAGGTCTCCGGAGGCATCCTGGGCAATGTTCTGGTCAAACCCATCAAGCCCATGGGCTTCAACACCGCCGTGCCCGGGATGGCCGCGGCGGTGCTGGACCAGGAGGGAAGGCCTGTGGTGGGCCAGGTGGGGGAGCTTGCGGTGCTCAAGCCCTGGCCCGGCATGACCAAGGGGTTCTGGCAGGACGAGGCCCGCTACCTGGACACCTATTTCTCCCGCGTCCCCGGGGTTTGGATTCACGGGGATCTGGCCCTACAGGATGAGGAAGGCCACTTCTTCATCCTGGGCCGGAGCGACGACACCCTTAAGGTGGCGGGCAAGCGGGTGGGGCCCGCCGAGGTGGAAACCGCCGCCATCGCCCACCCCGCCCTCAAGGAATGCGCCGCCATCGGGGTACCCCATCCGGTCAAGGGGGAGGCCATCGTGCTCTTCGCCGTGCTGAAGCCCGGCTTCTCCCCTACCCCCGAGCTGGCCCAGGCGGTGGCCGACCGGGTGGCGGAGGCCCTGGGCAAACCCTTAAAGCCGGAAAGGGTTCTCTTCGTCCCCGACCTGCCCAAAACCCGAAACGCCAAGGTGATGCGCCGGGTGGTGCGGGCGGTCTACTTGGGCCAGGACCCCGGGGATCTCTCGGCCCTGGAGAACCCCGAGGCGGTGGAGGCCATCCGCCAGGCTTCCCGGGAAAGTTAGCCCTTGCGCACCCTAGGCTTTCTGCTCCTCCTCGGCCTCGCCCTGGCCACACCTTTGGAGGACGCTCGCAGGCTCTACGCCCAAGGGGATATGGCCGGGGTCCTGGCCCGGCTTGGCCCGCTTCTCAAGGGCTACGACCCCCCGGAGGAGGCCTTGCTCCTTGCGGGTTTTGCCCAGTACCGCTTAGGACGCCTGGAGGAAGCCCTCTTCACCTTTAGCCGCCTGGTGGGCACCTTGAAGGGAGGTGGCGAGGCCCTCTATGGCTTTGGCCTGGTCCTGAGGGCGTTGGGGGATTGGGAAGGAGCCAGAAGCGCCCTGGACTGGGCTTTAAGACAAGGTTACCGGGATGCGGAGGAGATCTTAAAGGGCATGCCCCCACCCCCCGCCCCCACCCCAAAGGCCCGCAAGAACCCACCCCCTTTCCGTGCGGAAAAGGGGAGGTTTTGGATCGGGGAGAAGCCCTTCCAGGTGCGGGGGGTGAACCTGGGAGTAGCCCTGCCCGGCCGCTTTCCCGCAGGGTTTCCCGGGGAAGAAGCCCTCTACCGGGCCTGGCTGGAGCTCCTTTCCGCCATGGGGGCCAACGCGGTGCGCACCTATACCCTTTTGCCCCCAGCCTTCTACCGGGCCCTTTTGGGCCACAACCGGCTCCACTCAGACCGGCCCCTCTACCTGTTCCAGGGAATCTGGACCGAGCTTCCCGAAGAGGAAGGCTACGAGGATTGGGAAGGACCTTTCCTGGAGAAATTTCTTCTGGAAGGCCGGGAGGTCCTGGACGCCCTCCACGGAAACCTCAGCCGCTCCCCCCGCCCGGGCCACGCCCATGGGGACTACACCGCGGATGTTTCCCCCTGGGTCATGGGCCTTGTGGTGGGGCGGGAATTCGAGCCCTACTCGGTGGAAGCCTATAACCGGCGCCACCCGGGCCGCACCTACCGGGGCAGGTTCCTCGAGGCCTCCCCAAAGGCAAGCCCCTTCGAAGCCTACCTGGCCGAGGTCCTGGACCGCCTGGCCACCTACGAGCAGGAGGCCTACGACACCCTCCGGCCCATGGGCTTCGTCAACTGGCCCACCCTGGACCCCTTGCGCTGGGAAAGCGAGGCCTCCCACCCAGAGGAATACGTCATCCGCCGGGCCCGTGGGGAAAAGGTGGAACCTCCCCGCCCAGGGCCCCTCCACGAGGAGGATACCGTCACCCTGGACCCCACCCACTTAAGGCCCGCCCCCGGTAGCCCCGTAAGCCTTTTTGCCGCCTATCACGTCTACCCCTATTACCCAGATTTTCTGGTGAACGAACGGGACCTGGCCCCCAACCGCTACCGCAACTACCTGGCCCGCCTGAAAGCCCACCACGGGGAGATGCCCCTCCTCATCGCCGAGTTCGGCCTACCCAGCAGCCGGGGCATCGCCCACTTCCATCCTGAGGGCCTCCACCAGGGCGGGCATTCCGAATCCGAGCAGGCAGAAAAGGTTCTAGCCCTTTGGCAGGACATCGCCTCCTTGGACCTGGCAGGGGGAATGGTGTTTGCCCTCATGGACGAGTGGTTTAAGCGAAACTGGCTCTTCATGGAATGGGAAGTCCCGAGTCGCGACCCCTTCTGGCACAACATCCTGGACCCCGAGGAAAACTACGGCCTGCTGGCCGCCACCGCCAGGAGAGCCTTCCGACTGGATGGGAAAGCGGGGGAATGGGAGGGCATACCCTTTCTCCTCCAAGGGGATGGACGCTTCCTCAAAGCCCATGCGGACCCCGAGTACCTTTGGCTCCTCTACCGGGGGCCCCTACCCTTAAGGCTTTACCTGGACACCGTGCCCGGCGGGATGACGGTGACGGAGGGGTTTGGGGCGGAGTTCTTCCTGGAGGTGAACGCCGAGGGGGGAAGGCTCCTGGTGGAGAAGGGGTACTACCCCTTCCAAGAGCTGGACCACGGCCTGCCGGGGACGGAATACCTCCACTTTCGAGGGGCCACGCGACCCGGGTCCGGACCCTTTGTACCCTTCCTCCTCGAGCCCAACCGCCGGCGCACCGGCCGGGACGGCACCGACTACCCCCGCATCGTTTACGAGCTGGGCCAGCTAAAGCGGGGCTTGGACCCGGAAGGGGCCCGGGACCCCAGGGCGGATTTCGCCCTGGGAGAGGATGGGCTTTTGGAGATCCGGATCCCCTGGGGTATGCTCCTCATCGCCGACCCCAGCCAGCGCCTGGCCTGGTACGCCCCCGAGCCCCTTTCCATTGGGGGAATCAGCCTGTGGCTACCGGGTACCCCACCCCTCACCTTCACCTGGCCCACCTGGGAGGAACCGGCCTTCGCCCTCAGGCTTAAACCCCTTTATTTCCGCCTGCGGGAGTCCTGGCGACGAGGGCCCTAAGGGGCAGGCCAAGAAGCCAAGCGGCAAGCAGGAAAACCCCAAGCCCCAAACCCCCCCCAAGAAGGAGGGGCAACAGGGCTTCCCCCGCCTGGGCCACGGGGAAGACCCACCCCAGGACCCATCCGAGCAAGGCCACAGGAAGCCCTGCCAGTAAGGCTTTTAGAAGGAAGCCGGGTAGCTCTGGAATCCCCACTCCCTCCCGCTTAAGGAGATGAAGGTAAAGGAAAAGCCCCAAATACCCTGCCAGGGCGGTGGCCAGGTTCAGGGCGAAAAGCCCGGCATCCTTGAGAAGCCAATACCCCAGGGTGTTGGTGAGGAAGACCAAGGCGCTGGCGAAAACCGCCTCTCGTATCCGCCCCAGGGCATAGAGCCCCCTGAGAAGCAGGGTGTTCACCCCCCAGGGCAGAACGGCAAACCCCAAGGCGGCGAGGACCTGGGTACTGTACGCCCGGTTCTCCGGGGTAAGGGGGCCAAAGAGGCCGAAGAGCAAGACAACCACGAAGGGAGCCAGGGCCACCAGCATCCCCCCGAGAAGGGAAAGAAGGAGGGTAAGCCGCTTCAGGGGACCCATAAGGAAGCGGGCCAACTCCTCGCCCTTCAGAGCGCTCATCCGGGGAAAAAGGGCGATGGCGGGAGAGGTGGCGAAAAGCCCCAGGACCATCTGGAAGATCACCTCGGCGTTGTAGAACCCCGTGACCGCCGCCGGGGGGTAGCGGGTCAGGATGTGGGTGAGAACCAGGTTGAGAAACTGCCGCAAGGAGGTGGTGAAGGCAAAGGGCCCCATGCGCAGGAGGGCCGGAGCAATGGCCTGGTGCCAGCGCCACTCCAGGGCGTAGTTCCTCAGAAAGGGAAGCTGCACCAAGGCCTGGACCAGCCCCCCCAGGGCCACGGAAAGCCCCAAGAAGGTAGGGTCCCCCGGGAAAAGGGCCATGAGGCCGATGGCCACCAGGTTGAAGGCAATGGGTCCCAGGGCGTAGGGCAGGAAGCGCTCCTCCGCCTGAAGAAGAGCGGAGAAAAGAGCAGCCATGGAGATGCCCAGGAGAAAGGGCAAGAGGAGCCGGGTGAGGTAGACCACCTGCCCCAAGGCCTCCCCCTGCCGGAGGTGGCTTTCCTGGGCCACCAACAGGTTCACCACCCAGGGGGCCAAGAGATAACCCAGGCCCAGGACCAAGAAGTTCACCCCAAAGAGAAACGCCCCAAAGCGCCGGGCAAAGGACCGAGCCTCCTCCTCGGGCAGGTTCTTCAGGAGGGGGATGAGAGCGTTTTGCACCGCCCCCTCGGCCAAAAGCTCCCGGAGGAGGTTCGGCACCCGGTAGGCCACGTTGAAGGCATCCTTCAGGGCGTCGGGGTACAGGGCGTTGAAGACCGCCTGGCGCACCAGGCCCAAGACCCTCGAGGCCAGGGTGCCCCCCATGACCAGGAGGACCTTACGCAGCATTCCCCTCCAGCACCTCCTGGAAAATGTCCAAGAAATTCGCCTGGTTGACCACCGTGAGCCCATGGAGGGCGGAAAGCTCCTTGGCGCGGGCCTTGTCCATGCCTAAAAGCACCAGAAAGCTTTCCTTGGCGGAAAGCCCCAGGACCTTTTTCAGCCCCGCATACTTGGCGATATGGGCCTGGAAGTCCCCCGTCTTGGCCTCAAACCAGAAGAAGCGCTCCCCCACCCTGAGGAGCACGTCCAGCTCCATGGTGTCCCCGTTGGGCAGGGTAACCTGGTAGCCCACCGCCACCTCGTGGGCCAGGTTGCGGGAACGCAGGAACTTGCGAAGCCGCTCCGCCACGTACCGCTCCAGCCAACCCCCGGTGAGGAAGTTCTGCACCCACCCCTCCGTGCTGGCCTTGGCCCGGATGCGCCGCTCCTCGCTCTTGTAGTGGTAGGAGGTGAGGAGGGCATACTGCTTGAGCATGGTGCAGAACTGGGTAGAGTTGGCGATCTCCTCCTGGGTGGCCTCGGAAAGGGAAAGTTCGAACTGGCGCTTGGTGGAAAGGCTCTGCTTAAGGCGCTCGTAAAGCTTTTCCAGGCTGGGGTAGCGGTCCCCCAGGAACAGGGCCAGGCGGGTCAGGACCTTCTCCTTCTCCTCCTCTTCCTGGGGCTTCTTCACCACCTGGATGCCCAGGCCCTTCAACCATTCCTCCAGCGAAGGTGCCTTTTTCGCCCTCGAGGGTTCCTGTACCCGGCCGGGTGAGGCGGGAACCGCTCCCGCCTTCGCCCCCTCCACTTCCCCAGATTCCTTGAAAAGCCGCCAGATCTCCCGGGTCAGGGCCAGGAAACGGGTGCGCACGGGATCCTCCACCCCTTCCAGCCCCGGCGGGGTAAGGCCCGCACGCAGGGTATCCAAAAGCCAAGCCTCCAAAGCTTCCTGCAGGCTCTCCCGGGCGGCCTCGAGGTGAGGAGCTTCCACGCGCAGGCCCAGCTCGGGAAGCTCGGCCACAAAACGGCCAGGGCCCAGGAGGTCGTACCGGGCCTGGGCCATGGACTTTTCCAAATAGCGGGTGAGAACGCCCACGAACCTAAGCATATCAAGGCTGAAAGGTTAAGCCCCGGGAAACCCGGGGCCCCTCTGGTGCCGGGGACGGGACTCGAACCCGTACGGGGGTAACCCCCCAGCGGATTTTAAGTCCGCAGCGTCTACCGTTCCGCCACCCCGGCGGGCGCCTTCCATACTACAAAAAGGGAGCCTCGGCGCCAAGGCGCAGGGTGAGGTCGGCCCCTAAAACCGCCTCCCCGGAGATGCGGTAGGGCACCCCCAACGCCTCCCCCAAGGCCTCGGCCAGGAGACCAGGCCCGTTTTCCAACACCTCCGTGCGGGAAGGAGGCAGGTCCACCGGGTGGAGGATTACCCTCAGGCCCAGCTCCCTTAGCCTCGTGCGGGCTTTTTCCACCAGGGCCTCCTGCCCGGGTGCATAGACCAGGGCCACCAGCCGCCCCGTAAGCTCCCCCTTTTCCGCCGGCGCTTCCCCATCAAAGTAAACGGCCAAAAGCTGCCGCAGGGCCTCCTCGTCCACGTTCCAACCCCCTCCCCCGAAGTTCCCCGGCAAAAGGAGGCTTACCAGGTGGGGTTGCTTCATGGCGAAGCCCAGGATGGCTCCCTTTTCCTCGCGGGAAAGGTCGGTCTGGAAGTAGGGCTCCACCGCCGCCACCGCACGGGGCAGGCGGAGTAACCCGGAAGGGGAAAGCACCTGCTCCTTCAGGGCGTGAAAGAAGGCCTGCTGGCGCTGGATCCGCCCGATATCCCCCAGGGCATCCTTGCGGAAGCGCAAATACCCCTCCGCCTTCTTCCCATCCAGCACCTGGCAGCCCGGCTCGAGGTCGATCTCCAACCCCGCGGCGGTATCCCGGTAGCGCATGGGCTTCTCCACGCAGACCCTAACTCCCCCTAAGGCGTCCACCCCCCGGCGCAGGGCTTCCGTGCTCACCACCACGTACCGGTCCGCCTGCACCCCGGTGATGCGGGCCACGGCCTCCTTCATCAGGTCCGGTCCCCCCAGGGGGCTTGCGGCATTTACCTTATGCCAGCCGTAGCCGGGGAGGTTCACCCAAACATCCCGGGGAATGGAAAGGACCACCACCCGGTTGGCCCCAGGGTCCAGGCGCACCAGGAGGATGGTGTCCGCCAGGCCCCGGAAGCGCTCCGGGGCCCTTCGGTGGTAGCCGGAGTACTCGGGGCTGGAGCCGTAGACCAGCACCGTGAGGGGGGCCTTCAACCCTTCGGGGGCTGGCAGGGCCCCGTGCCGCACCACGGGGCCCAACAAGGGGTAGACCCATATCCCCACCGCCACCAACAAGGCCAAAAGCAGGAGGAGAAGCAACCGCCGCACGGGGGTTTAGCATACAACCTCTGAGGTGAGGCGGATTAGGGGAAGCAGTAAGTGGTGTCCGTCATCACCCGGTCCGCACGGACCAGGCCAAAACCGTATTCGTCGTCCCGACCTGAGGCACCAAGGTCCTCAGCCGTCCCAGTTAGGCATTGATAGACCTGATCCGGGGTGGGCCATGCCTTCCGCTCACTGGCGTACCCACTCATGTAAAGGGCCACCACCCCGGCCACTACCGGGCTGGAAAAGGAAGTTCCACTACCCAGGAGATAGTCCCCGCTTGGCCCAGCCACCAGTACGTTCACTCCAGGGGCCACAAGGTCAAGCTCGGGGCCATAGCTGGAAAAACTAGCCCGCTGCTTTGTGTTGTCCACTGCTCCCACCGCAATCACGCCTGCCAAGCTTGCCGGGAAGAATACCCCATAGGTTCCATCGTTTCCCGCAGCCGCCACCACCACAACACCACTAGCCCGGGCCTGAGAAATAGCACTCTCAAGAACAGGATCCGAGGTATTTTTCCCACCCAGAGAAAGATTAGCAACTCTGGCCCCAAGTATCCGCGCTAGGTCCATCCCCTTGGCAATATCTGCGGTGGTAGTTTCTGAGGCACCATCCTTAAATACCTTGATGGGAACCACGTATCTGCCCCAAGTCACCCCAGCCATTCCTCGACCGTTGTTGGTCTGAGCCCCAAGGATACTGGCTACCATAAGGCCGTGTCCGAAAGTATTCCCCGTCGTACGGTCGGTAGGGTCAGCATCATCGTCGGCTACATCTAGCTTCACCCCTTGGGGGAGATAAAAGCTAGCCTGCACATCGTCATGAGGAAGCATTCCAGTATCCAGAACTGCAACAAGGGGCGGGCAACCCCGGCCAGTGCTTATGTCCCAAGCAACCTCGAGGCCCACCAAACCGTTCAGATAAACCCTTTGATTGGGGAGATAAAGAGGATCGTTAGGCAACGTCAAAGGACGGTAAAGGTAGTTGGGTTGCACATACTGGGCACCAGCCCGAAGAAGGGCCTGGGCCCGGGCCTTTTCCTGACCAGGAGGCACCTTCACCCGCAGAAGCCCCCGGGGTAAGGCTCCTAAAGGCTCAACCCCTTCCGCCCTTAAAGCCTGGACGCTAAGGCCTGCCTTGGGCAAGACCAAAAGCTCCCCAGGCACATACTCTCCCTCAAACCTGCCAAGCCCCTGAAGGTTTAGAGGTTCCTCCGCCTGTACCGAAAGAGGCCCAACTGGGCACCCAGAAGGATTTACAGGCGGGGGCGGAGGAGGCGTTTGGGGGCACGCCGTGAGGAGAAGCGCCGTGGCCGCAAGGAGCGCCGGGAAAAGAACTCGCTTCATGGCCCCTACTCTACACGCTCCAAAGCCGGGTTTTCTTAACCTTGGCCTAAGGTTTCCGCCACCCGGTCCGCCAGCTTCTCCAGGAAGGCGAAGAACATGGGCCCGTAGTGGGCGAGCTCGTCCCCGTCCGTGGCCACCACGGGGAGGTCCCAGCCCCTTTCCCTGGCCAGGGTCCGGGCCTTCTCCAGGGGATTCCGGCCCCAGGGCTTGGGCTCGTAAAGGAAGAGGTCAGGCTTGCGGCGCTTTACCTCCTCGAGGTCCGGCGGGAAATACGCCTGGGGCACATCCAGGAAGATGGGCCTAAGCCCCAGGTGCAAAAGCGCCTGGGCGATATAGCTCCCCCGGCCCACGGTGATGGGCCCGCCCAGGTCCATCTCAAAGTAGACCTTCACGTCAAACCGCCCCCTGAGGCGGCCATACCGCTCGGCAAGCTGGTGGGCGAGCTCCGAAGCCCTCTCCTCCAGGTCCAGAAGATGCCCCAAGGTGGAGAGGTTTTCCAGGATGCCGTAGGGGCTCAAGGGCAGGGGAAGGGCGTAGACGGGAAAGCCCTCCTCCTTAAGCCGCAGGGCCTGATCCCGCTGCACCCCGGTGGAAAGGAGGACCACATCGGGTTTCAGGCTCCGGAGAAGCTCGGTGCGGGTCTTGGTGTAGGAGGCCAGGACCGGCAAGGAGAGGACCTCCGCCGGGCGGTGGCAGAAGGCGCTTCGGCCCAAAACCCTTTCCCCCACCCCCAGGGCGAAAAGGGCATCGGTCACATTGGGAGCCAGGCTGACGATGCGCTCCAACCGGTCGGGAAGCTCTACGGGGCCCAGGATCTCGTGAAAGAGCTTCATCGCCGCAGGTCCAGGGAACGGGCGTGGGCCTCGAGGCCCTCAGCCCGGGCAAGAAGCGCCCCCTTGTGGGCCAGGTCCTTCACCGCGTTCTCGCTTAGGCCCATCACGGGGATCACCTTCAAGAAGTCCCGCACCGCCAACCCCCCCTGGAAGCGGGCGGTGCCCGAGGTGGGCATCACGTGGCTGGGCCCGGCGATGTAGTCCCCCAGGGCCTCAGGGCTACCCTCCCCCAGGAAGACCCCCCCGGCGTTTTGCACCTTTCCCAGCCAGGGCAGGGGATCCGCCAGGGCCAGGCAAAGGTGCTCGGGGGCGTAGAGGTTGGCCAGCTCCAGGGCCTCCTCGAGGTCCTGGGTGTGCACCAGGCCTCCTCGCTCCAAAGCCCTCTTGGCGATCTCCGCCCGGGGCAGACCCTCCAGCTGGCGGGAAAGCTCCGCCTCCACCCTTTCCAGGAGGGCCCGGTCGGGAGAGAGGAGCCAGGGCTCGGAGTCGGGGCCATGCTCCGCCTGGGCCAAGAGGTCAGCGGCGAGAAGCCTAGGAGAGGCGGAACCGTCGGCGATGATAAGGGTTTCCGTGGGTCCCGCCAGACCATCCAACCCCACGGTGCCGAACACCTGCCGCTTGGCCGCCACCACGTAGGCGTTGCCCGGCCCCACGATCTTGTCCACCCGGGGAACCCGCTGGGTGCCGTAGGCCATGGCGGCGATGGCCTGGGCCCCACCCATGGCGAAAAGCCGGTCCGCCCCTGCCACCCAGGCGGCGGCCAGCACCCCGGGGTGGACCCTCGGGGGACTGGCCACGATCACCTCCGCCACCCCGGCCACCTTGGCAGGCACCACGCTCATGAGGAGGCTGGAAAGAAGGGGGGCGCTCCCCCCGGGGACGTACACCCCCACCCGGGAAAGGGGGCGGACCAGCTGGCCGAGAAGGCCGCTGGCATCCGCCTTCAAAAATCCTCCCTTGGCCTCTTCCCGATAGAAGGCCTCTATGCGCTCCTTGGCCGTCTCCAAGGCGTCCCTGAACTCCTCGTCCAGATCCTCGTAGGCCTGGCGCCAGGCCTTCTTGGGAATCTCCTCCACGGGGTGGCCGTCCAGATCCAGGCTAAAGCGGTCCAAGGCCGCATCCCCTTCCTCCCGTACCGCGGCCAGGATACCCCGCACGATTTCCTCCACCGTGGGGTCAAAGGAAAGGCCCCGACGGGCGAAGCGCTCCCTCACCTCCTCCGCGCGGTAGATCATGCCTCCACTATACCCAGCGGCGGCGCCTCTTCACCTCCTCCACCCCCTCGAGCACCGCCTCGAACACATGGTCCTGCACCTGCTGGGCCATCCTTGCGGGAAGCCCTTCCTCCAGCTCCACCAGGGTAAGCCCCGGGCGAAGGCGGTAATGCCAGCGCATGCGCCCATTCACCTCGAGGTCCGCAAGCCTTTCCACATACACCCGCCCCCCGGGCATGGGGAAGCGGGCCACCCCTCCCGGCTCCAGGGCCAGGCGGGGCAAGGCCAGGAGGAGGGAGAGGGGGTCGTGGTAGGGCGCCACGAAGGGCAGGGCCACGCTCTCCTTGCCCTGGGTGACCAGGACCACCCCTTCCTCCTCCAGCCTCTCCACGGTGAAGACCCGGCTCTCCCGCCCCTCCACCCGCTCGGCGAAGTACAGGGAGAAGCCCTCGGCGTCCGTTTCCGTCTGCCAGCGCTGGCGGGTCTTGGGCAGGGGCAGGTTCACCTCGGCGGTGAGGGTGGCCTTCACGCCCCCTTCCGGCTGAGGGCGAACCTCCAACCTTCCCTCCCCCGCCTCCTCCCCGGCGAAGAAGTAACGGTACACGTAAATGGCGGGGTGCTCGGTCATGGCCTTAGCGTACCTTGATGACCAAGGGCGGCCCCGGCACCTCCAGGAGGTAGTCCACGGGATCGCGGCCCGCCACCCGGATGCGCAAGCGGTATACCCCCTTCTGGTCAAACTCTGCCCGGCCTGGAGCGGTGAGGAGCAGCTGGCCGGGCGCCATCCTGGAACCCTCCGGCGCCTCGAGGAGAAACACCTCCGCCCGCTCCGTGGGAGGATCGGTGCGGAACTCCATCACGTAGCCCCCTCCGGAAGGGGAGGAGGGGCGAAGGAACAAAAGGGCCAGACCCAAAAGCACCACGGCGCCCAGAAGCCCCAAAAGCAAGGTCCGCCTTCTGGGCCGCGGAGGTTCCACCACGGTAAAGGAAGGCTCCTCGGGCTCCTCGATGCGGATGACCCGGGGCCGGCTTGGGGTCTTGCCCTCGGGGGGCGTGGTTTCCTTGGTCGGAGAAACCTCCTGGCCCTCCAGGGGTTCGGAAACAGGGTCCACGCTCAGCACCTTCCGCGAGGCGGAAGGGAGCCTGGGCTCCTCCTCGGGCTTGGAGGAGGCATCCTGGAGGGGCCGATCTTCCTGTCCAGGGGTCTCCAGGGTCAGGGCCTCGGCCTCCTGTGCACCATGGACGGGCTCGGAGAAAAGAACCTCCAGGGATTCCTCCTTGGCCTCGATCCTTTCCAAGGTTTCTCTTAACGGAAACTCGGGATAGCGCTCCCCGGCCAAGGCTCGAGCCAAAGCGGCGAGGGCCTTCTCCGGCTCCCCGGAAAGTTCCTTAAGCCCTGCCCCGGCCAGCCAAACCCGCTTGCCCTTCACCAGGCAAAGCTCGGGGATGGGGGCATGGGACACCCCCTGGGCCTTCAAGGACGCCAGAATACGGGCCATCTCCCTTACCCAATGCTCCAGGCGCTCCAGATCCGCCACCCCCAGGTACTGGCTTAAGGGAACCGCCCCGATGGGCCACTCCAGCACCCAGGCTTCCGGGGTCTCCTCCAAAAGGGGAAGTACCCCCTCCCCCAAAGCCGGTACCCCCTGAGCCCCCTTGAGCACCATCACCGGCATCCCGGTGTGGGTATCCTGGCCTTCGTAAACGACCACGGAAGCAATACGGGCAAGAATGCGCCGCAGCCAATAGTTACCCAAAACCTCCATCCCTACAAGTATAGCCACTTTAACCTACGCTGGCCCTCGAGGTCCCCAAGGAAGCACCAGGAATCCCCCGATAACCCGCCCGGCCCTGGGCCCTGACAAGGGTCGCCCTTTACCTGGCTTTGCCCTTCCTTCCGGCTATATAATCTCCCAAAGGTAGGGCCCTTAGGCCGGAAAGGAGCGGGGATGGAGTTCAAGATCACGCTGACCACGGAGGAGATCGTTCGGGGCTTGAAGCATTACCGCCGCATCGCCAAGCAGGACGTTCTCCGGGCGCCGGAAACACCGAATCCGGAGGTCTTCCGCCGCCATGCGGAAGCCCGGCGCGAGGTCTACGCCAAGCTGGCCGAGGTGGCGGAGGCTGAGGGGCCGGAGGCCGTGGTGCAGTACGCCCTGGAGCTCTACAAATCCCTGCCATTTGTCACCGGCACCCCGGAGGACCAGCACCCCGAGATCAAGGGCCAGGAAAACGCCCTGGAGAACTTCTTCCTCATGATCGGCCTGGACCCCAAGACCCGGCGGGAGGCCCGGAAGGCCCGGAAACCCCTGCAATGACCCTGGAACTGCTACAAGCCCAGGCCAAGGCCTGCACCGCCTGCCGCCTGGCGGAGGGCCGCACCCAGGTGGTCTTCGGGGAAGGGAACCCCGACGCCCAGCTGATGATCGTGGGGGAAGGGCCGGGCGAGGAAGAGGACCGGACGGGGCGCCCCTTCGTGGGGAAAGCGGGGCAGCTTCTCAACCGGATCCTCGAGGCCGCGGGCATCCCCCGGGAGGAGGTCTACATCACCAACATCGTCAAGTGCCGCCCCCCACAAAACCGCGCCCCCCTGCCCGACGAGGCCAAGATCTGCACGGACAAGTGGCTGGTGAAGCAGATTGAGCTTGTCGCCCCCCAGATCATCGTCCCCCTGGGGGCGGTGGCGGCCGAGTTCTTCCTGGGGGAGAAGGTCCCCATCACCAAGGTCCGGGGAAAGTGGCACGAGTGGCACGGCATCCGGGTCTTCCCCATGTTCCACCCCGCCTACCTCCTCAGAAACCCAAGCCGCGCCCCCGGAAGCCCCAAGCACCTCACCTGGCTGGACATCCAAGAGGTGAAGCGGGCCCTGGAAAGCCTCCCGCCCAAAGAAGGCCGCCCGGTGAAGGCGGTGAGCCAGGAGCCTCTTTTCTAAGCACCCCCAAAGCCCTCTCCTGGCCCCATTTCGGGTATCCTGTGTGGTGGTATTAGGCCCGTCCCCAGGGGGTGGCGAGGAGGGGAAGGGGGCTCACGAAGGGCTCGGCGTAGTCCACCCCCAGGTAGTTCCCAAAGTAGCGGCGCATGGCCTTGCGGGCCTCCACCCCCTTGGGCCCCACGGTCTCGCTCGCCGCTTCCCCCGTAAACTGGCTCCGGTAGGCCAGGACCGCGGCCTCCCACTGGTCTATGAAGGCGGAGATCTTCACCAGGAAACTCGGGGCGAAGGGGTGGTTCCCCGGGTAGAAGAAAAGCCTTTCCACCCGGAAGGGCTCCCCCTCCAGGGGCGCCTTCCTCAGGCCCGCCAGGTGGACCGCGGCCACGGCGAGGCGGCTTGCGGCGGTGTGGTCGGGGTGGCGGTCGGCCTCGAGGGGGGCGAGGACGATCCGGGGCCTAAGCCGCCTCAGGGCTCCCGCCAGAAGGAGCCTCTGCTCAGGGATGTCGGCAAGCCCCCCGTCGGGAAGCCCGAGGTTGCCCCTATAGTCCAGCCCCAGGATGCGGCTCGCCTCGGCCACCTCCTTCTCCCGCTCCTCCGGGGTGCCCTTGGTGCCCATCTCCCCCCGGGTGAGGTCCAGAATCCCCGTGGAAAGCCCCTCCGCCTTGGCCCGGGCGAGGGTTCCCCCACAGCCCAGCTCCCCGTCGTCGGGGTGGGGGGCGATGACCAAGAGGTCAAGCATCCCTCACCTCCACCCGCTCCCCCAAACGCCTTTCCGTCCCTTCCTGGAGGCGCTTGAGGTTCTCCCGGTGGGTCCAGAAGATGAGGAGGGCCATGAGGAGGACCGTGGCCACCTCCCACAGGGGCCTTCCCAGGGCCAGGGAGAGGACGAAGGCCGCCACCCCACCGGCCATGCTCCCCGCCGAGACGTAGCGGGTGAGGAGCATCACGCTTACCCCAATGGGAAAGGTCCAAAGGGCCAAGACGGGGTCCAGGAAGAGGAGGGTGCCGAAGCTGGTGGCCACCCCCTTCCCTCCTCTAAAGTGCAGGAAGAGGGAGTAGTTGTGGCCCAAAACCGCCATCAAAGCCACCCCGCCCAGCATCCAGTCGGAAAGCCCGAAGGCCCGGGCGATGAGGACGGCGATCCCGCCCTTGAAGACGTCAAAGAAGGCCACCACCAAAGCGGGCCCCCACCCGAGCGCCCGGAGGACGTTGGTGGCGCCGATGTTCCCCGAGCCCACCTGGCGCAGGTCCACCCCATACGTGCGGGCCACCAGGACCCCAGCGGGCACGGAGCCGAAGAGGTAGGCCAGGAGAAAAACCAGAAGTGCCGCCCACATGCCAGGCCATTCTACCCCCCCATTTGGGGGATGCGGGGAATGCTTGGTTAGGGGTACCCTCCCTATTAGGGAGGCGGGCATGCGCAAGGGGATGACCCTGATAGAGCTTTTGGTTGTGGTCGGGCTCCTCCTCGTTATCTTTGCCATAGCGGTCTTCAACAGTCGGAAGACCTTAAGAGGTCAGGAGCAAGCGGCTTTTCTCCGCTCCTTGCAGGGTTTTTTTTGGCAGGGGGCCACCGAGGCCGCTAGCCGGGGCGCACTTTTGGATGTGGTTTTTACGGGAAACCGACTGGAAATCAGGGATGGAGCCCGGACCTTGCGCATCCTAGAGGTACCGCAAGGAGTATCGCTGGACCTGCCGACAGGTGTAGTCGCACGGCTAACCCCCCCGGGCAAAGTGGTGGACGCAACCGGAAACAACCTCACCCAGCCCCTCCGCTTCAGGGTTAGCTCGGACTCCAGGAGCTACACATACGTGATCTCGCTTATCGGGGAAGTAAAGGTGGAGCCATGAGAACAAGATCCTTCTCAGCCAAAGGCCTTACCCTCGTGGAGGTTTTGGTAGCCCTCGCCATCCTGAGCCTGGTGCTGGTTGCACTCAACACCACGCTGATCACCAGTCTTCGGCAAACCTCCGTCTCCGGAGCCCGTACCCAGGCGGTGCAGATCCTCAACTACGTTGGGCGCAGAATTGTAGGCGGAGAAACAAGCCTACTTCCCCCTAGTTACCTCACCTATGACTACGGCACGTTAAGACAGGTTTTTCCAGACCTACCCAGGGAAGTCCATTTCGCTAACCCAGACCTTTATCGGGTAAGCATTGAAAACCTCGGCACCCCATCATGGGCAAGCAACCTCGGGGTTGCGGTAAACGAGTACCGCATCCAGGTGTGCTGGCGTCAAGCAGGCAAGGAGCACTGCACAGAGGCACTCACCTACGCTTCTTCGCCCCTTTCCGGGACCCCCAGCGCACCGCTTCTTCCCGGAATCAATTAAAGGAGGCTCGCATGCGCAAGGGTCGTGGTTTGACGCTTTTGGAGCTCCTGCTGGCCCTGGCTATCCTGAGCACGGTTTTGGCCTTGGCTTACGGGGGCGTGGTGCAGTTTATGCAGAGCCGATCGGACCTAGACGCTACCGTGAGCGCCCAGGCGAAGCTGAGGCGCATCGTGGAGGTCTTCAGTCAGGACCTTCGGAGCGCCGTTCTTGGCGGCATCGCCTCCACCCCCTACCCGAGCGGCAGGGGAAGCATCTCCTTCGCCCTCATTGAGGGCGGGGCAGGCTACCCGGTACTTCCCCACGACAGCGGGAGCAATAATAGCTTCAAGCAAGCCGCAGAGGCCAAGATCGTAGCCCTGACCCCCAACCTTACTCAACTTGGCATCGCCCGCGGGGACTTCGTCCTCATGGTCAACAACGCTGGTGATGGCGTGATTCTCCCGGTGACCGAGGTCAACCCTGTGGGGGGAGAGCCCAACCGCTGGCACGTGGTCCACGCCGGGTGCGGCAACACCATTGACTACACCCCGAACACCCTGCTTTTCCGGGTGCGCACCCTGGGCTTCCGCTACGATCCCCTAGGCCGACAACTGGTCTACAGGGAGGGGGGAGGTGGCGAGGTGCCCGTGGCTTTTGACCTTGACCGCTTTGAACTCCACTACGTTTACGAAGCGGCCTTCGGCGACACAGTGACAGACCCTTCTGGAGGCAATTACACCACGAGCTACGACTTCTCCAACCCCACCGGCGCTCCTCCTTACCAGGTGACCCAGGGCACCACGGGAAAGGTTTACAGCTTGAGGAGGCTTTCCATCGCCCTGGAAGCGAGCTTCCTCTCCCGCGGCCGGAGGTTCTCCCGCACCTACACGAGCCAGGTGGAGCTGAGCTCAAACGCCCAGTACCAAGCAAGGCGCATCCTGCCATGCCGCTAAGGATCAGGAGGAGGGATCATGAAGAGCAAGGGCATCGCCATCGTTCTCGCCTTGGCTACGCTTGTGGTAATCTCGGGCATCGGAACCCTGATCTTCCTGCGCGCCCTGGGGGAAATCCGCCACAGCGGCCAGGACCAGGCCATCGTCCAGACGCTCATGCTAGCCAGGGGCGCCGCCAACGTGGGGGGGAACTTCCTCAGCACCACGGGAAGGACGAAACTGGACGCCTTGGTGGAACAGACCGCAAGCTCTACCGACGCCTGGGCGTACGGGGGCAACACTCAGGGCCCCACACCAGACCCTGTACTGGTGGCTCAAGCCCTTTCGGGGCTTGCCCAGCAACTCCAAGGGCAGCTGGACCCACTTCTGTGCGGGGTCAACCTGGCTCCCACCAGCTCAACCGCCGTAGTGCGGCTCCGGGTCTACCTCACCCCCCAGGCCTGCGGCACTCCCCTGCCGGGTAACCTCCGCTTGCCCCCGGGCCGCTTCGTGGAGGGAAGCCCTAGAACGGGGGCGGGGACCGCCACCAGCCAAACCTACGCCCTGCCCTTCGTCATGGTGGCGGAGGCTTCCATGGGCCAGTACCGGCGCAACATCGTCCTACAGGGGGAGTACCGCTTCACCGTAGGCCGCTCCAGCTTCGCCCGCTTCGCCCTCTTCACCAACGTTCATACCCTGCCAAATGGCACCGATGTATGGTTCACCGACCGCACCCTCTTTGACGGGCCCGTGCACACCAACCAGCACTTCCGCTTTTACCGCAAGCCTTGGTTCGGGGGAGAGATGACCAGCGCAGGGTGCACCAACCCTGGCACAGCCTCTTGCCAGGGCCAGACCCGGCCGGGGGCCTACTTCTTTGGCCAAGGCTTCGTCCTCGCCGGGAACATGCAGCCCAACGCCAGCCAGCCCTCCTACACCAACCCCTACGGCACCCACGCCCCCGAGTTCACCGCCGGAGTAGACTGGAGCGCAAGCTTCATTCCCCTCCCCCAAAACAATCAGGACCAGGAGGCAGCCGCAAGGGCTAACGGCCTTTATTACCAGAATGACATCCAAAGTCTTCGACTCTCGCGTAGGTGCGTAAACGATACCACGGGGATGGAGGTACCCTGCACCCTTCCCCTACCTATTGGGGTCACCAAATACCAATACATAGAGGTAACCTACTGCAACAATCCCCAGTGCAATAGGACCTCCTCTGAAACCTACCGCTACGGGGAGGATGGCGTCCTTTACCAGAGAGGTTCCGGATCCTCTTGGCAACAAGTTCTAAGGAACGGCAACCCTGTGCGCTTCAACGGCGTCATTTTTACTGGAGGAAGGATCCAGAACCTACAGGGCCCCGACCGAGCCAACGCCACTGACCCCACTTCCGCCCCCCCGGCCTTGGCGGAGTTCGCCCAGATCACTGTGGCGGCCTCGGGCGATGTCAAGATCGGCAACGACCTCAAGTACGAATCCCCCCCCTGCTCCGGCGTGCCCACACGCAGACCCGATGGCACTGTGGCCCCGTCCACCTGCGACAACCTGAGTGTTCGGAACGTCCTTGGGGTCTACAGCCAAAATGGGAACATTTGGATCAGTCGCAATGCTCCCAGGGACCTTCACGTACACGCTACCCTTATGAGCGCCCGGGGAATCGTGGGCGTGGAGAACTACAATAGTATCCCCGAGAAAGGCTCCGTTTACCTCCTTGGGGGAATCATCCAGTACTACTACGGGGCCTTTGGAACCTTCAACGCTCAAACCGGGACCAATCAGACAGGCTACGGCCGCGCTTTTACCTACGATCGCCGCTTCCTCCGGGGTCTTGCCCCGCCCTTCTTTCCCACCACCGGGCAGGACCGGGTGATCAGCGTGAGTGTTTTCAGCTATGGGCAACGGGAGCAAGTCTACTAAGGGAGAAGCCAAATGCATTCTCCGGACCCAACCGACGCTAGGGTTCGCCTAAAAAGGGTTGTTCACCCAGAAGCGACCCAGGGAGTTCAGCTGCTCGCCGAGGTGTAGCTCCTAAGGGCCAGGCGGAAGAAGCCCCGGGCCAAGGCGAGGAGGAGGAAGGCGAGGAAGAGGGCGAAGAAGGAGGCTTCTCCCCTTCCTAAAGCCACCTCCGCGGGGACCGTGGTGAGGAAGGCCACGGGCACCACGAAGGTGAAGAAGACCCGGTAAAGGGCGGGGTAGCTCCCCACGGGAAACCGCCCCGCCTCGAGGAGCCCCCGCAGGACCTCGGTGACGTTGTAGATCTTCACGAACCAAATGCTGGTGGTGGCCAGAAGAAACCAGAGGCTGTAGAGCATGAGGCTTCCCAGGAGGAGGTAAAGGGCGAATAGGGCGTAGTCCAAGGCGCCTAAGCCCAGACGGGCCCCGGCGTAGAGGAGGAGGCCGAGGCCCAGGAGGAAGTCCCCCAGGCCCCAGGGGGAGAAAGCCCGCAAGGAGAGCCAAAACTGGGGGTCTATGGGCTTCAGGAGGACGAAGTCCAGGGTCCCCTGCTGCACGTGCTCCACGATCTTGTTGAGGTTGGGGGCGAGGAGGGTGCTGGCGAGGCCCTGAAGCAGGGTGAAGGCGGAGAGGACCAGAAGGGCCTCCTCCAGCCCCCATCCCCCCGGTCTATACCCTCCCTGGTAGAGGAGGAGAAGGCCGAAGAGGGCCCCGAGGAGGGTGAGGAAGGAGGAAAGGAGGCCCAGGTAGAAGTTCGCCCGGTACTCCATCTCCGCCGCCAAGGAGGTGAGGAGAAAGAGGCGCAAAACCCGAAGGTAGCGCACCCTCCCAGGGTAGACTTGGAGGCATGGCGGGCGCAAGCCCCATCGTGGTGGCGGAAGACCTCACCCGGCACTACCGGGTGGCCCGGAAGGAGGAGACCCTTCTCGGCACCCTGCGCCACTTCCTCTTGCGGCAGTACCAGGTGGTGCGGGCGGTGGAGGGGGTGTCCTTCAGGATCCATTCCGGGGAGGTGGTGGGGTTTTTGGGCCCCAACGGGGCGGGCAAGACCACCACCCTCAAGATGCTCACCGGCCTCGTCCACCCCACGAGGGGCAAGGCCCTGGTGGCGGGGCACGTGCCCTGGAGGAGGGGAAAGGCCTTCCTCAGGAAGATCACCCTGGTCATGGGCAACAAGCAGCAGCTCATCTGGGACCTCCCCGCCATGGACTCCCTCCGCCTAAACGCCGCCATCTACGAGATCCCCGAGCCCGAGTTCAAAAAGCGGGTCCTGGAGCTTGCCGAGATGCTTTCCCTCACGGAAAGGCTCCACCAGCCCGTGCGCAAGCTCTCCTTAGGGGAGAGGATGAAGGCGGAGCTCTTGGCCGCCCTCCTTCACCGCCCCCAAGTGCTCTTCCTGGACGAGCCCACCCTGGGCCTGGACGTGAACGCCCAGGTGGCGGTGCGGGAGTTCATCCGGGAGTACAACCGGCGCTACGGGGCCACGGTCCTCCTCACCAGCCATTACATGGCGGACATCGCCGCCCTGGCGGAACGGGTCTTGGTGATCCACCAGGGAAGGCTTCTCTACGATGGACCCCTGGCAGGGCTTCTGGAACGCTTCGCCCCCTACCGGGAGGTGGGGCTCACCCTGGCCTATCCCCTGCCCAGGGAAGCCTTCCTAGCCTTCGGGGAGGTCAGGGACCTCGAGGGCCTAAAGGCCCGGCTTCTGGTGCCCCGGGAGAGGCTTACGGAAAGGGTGGCGGAGATCCTTAAAAGCCTTCCCGTGGAGGACCTAGAGGTGCGGGAGCCCCCTTTGGAAGAGGTCATCGCCCGGGTGTACAAGATCGCCCCTTCGGGGCTGAGCGAAACCCCCGCCCTGGAGGAGGCATGAGGAAAGCCAAAACCCTCCTCGCCGTCTACCTGGCCTACATGCTGGAGTACCGGGCGGAGCTCTTCCTCTGGGCCCTGGCCGGGGCCTTGCCCCTGATCCTCCTCGGGGTCTGGACCGAGGCAGCCAGGGGCGGGGAGTTTGCCCTGTCCCCGGGGGAGTTTGCCCGTTACTTCCTCATGGTCTTCCTGGTGCGCCAGGCCACGGTGGTCTGGGTGGTGTGGGAGTTTGAGCGGGATGTGGTGGAAGGGCGGCTTTCCTTCCGGCTCTTAAGGCCCCTGGACCCCTTTTTTGACCACCTGGCGGCCCACGTGGCCGAGCGCCTGGCCCGGTTGCCCTTCGTGGTGCTCCTCACCCTCCTCTTCTTCTGGCTCTTCCCCGAGGCCCGCTTTGTGCCTGAACCTGGCCCCTTCCTCCTGGGGCTCCTTTTCACCCTTTTGGCCTTTTTGCTCCGCTACCTGATGCAGTACACCACCGCCATGCTCACCTTCTTCACGGAGCGGGCGGTTTCGGTGGAAGAGGTCTTCTTCCTCCTCTACCTCTTCCTCTCCGGCACCATCGCCCCCCTCGAGGTCTTCCCCGAGCCCCTAAGGACCCTAGCCCTCCTCACCCCCTTCCCCTACCTGGTCTACCTGCCCGCAGCCCTCCTGGCCGGGCAAAAGGTGGATCTGTTCCCGGGGGTTTGGGTGATGCTCTTCTGGGGCGTGGCCTTTCTTCTCCTCTGGCGGCTCTTGTGGCGCATGGGGCTAAGGCACTACTCGGGCCAAGGGGCATAATGGAGGCATGGCCACCCGCTACCGCTTCCGCGTGGAGGAATTTGAGCGGGCCTTCCGGGATGTCCCCCGGGTGGAGCTCCTAAGGGGAGAGGTCTACCAGATGAGCCCGATTGGACCCAAACATGCCTTTATGGTTGCTAGGCTGGACGATCTCTTGCACGAGGCCTTGCGGGGTAAGGCGGTGGTAATGGTACAGAACCCCTTGCGCCTTCCCCCGGACTCGGAGCCCGAGCCGGATCTCCTGGTCCTCAAGCCCCCGTTGGACCGGTACCAGGACCGGCATCCCGAACCTTCCGATGTCCTCCTCCTCGTAGAGGTGGCGGACACTTCCTTAGAGTTTGACCGGGAGATGAAGCTTCCCCTCTATGCGGAAGCGGGAATCCCCGAGGTATGGCTTGTGAACCTAAAGGAGAACCTCCTCGAGGTCTACCGGGAGCCCCGTGAGGGACGCTACCGGTCCATCCGCCTCCTCTCCCCTTCCGAGCCCGTAAGCCCCTTGGCCTTCCCCGAGATCAGCCTGCCTTGGGCACCGTCTCCTTGAGGCTCGGGTGAAGGAGGGCGTAGGCGTAGCCGTCGGTGAGGGCCTTCAAGGAGGCCTCGAGGATGTTCTCGCTGGCCCCCACGGTGGCGAAGCGCTCCTCCCCCCGCTTCATCTCGATCATCACCCGCACCCCGGAGTTGGTCCCCGACTCCTGGCCGGAGAGGATGCGCACCTTGTAGTCGGTAAGCTCCACATCGGAAAGCTCCGGGTAAAACTGCAACACCGCCTTGCGGAAAGCCCTGTCCAGGGCGGAAACCGGCCCCGAGGGGCTTTCCGCTGCGGTGTGCTGCAGGCTCTCCCCCACCTTGACCCGCACCGCGGCCTCGGCCCAGGCGGTGTCCAGGCCGCTCCCGTGGACGAAGACGGAAAATCCCTCCACGCTGAAGGGCAGGCTTCCCCCCTTCAGGCGGTGGGCCAGGAGGTAGAAGCTGGCCTCCGCCCCCTCGAAGGCGTAACCCTCGTACTCCAGGGCCTTGACCTCGTCCAGTAGGCGCTTGGCCTCCTCCTTGGAAAGATCCACCCCCAGCTCCTGCAGCTTGGCCAGGAGGTTGGAGCGCCCCGAGACATCGGACACCAGGAAGCGGCGGCTATTCCCCACCCACTCCGGAGGAATGTGCTCGTAGGTGCGGGGGTTCTTCAAGACGGCGGAGACGTGCACCCCCGCCTTGTGGGCAAAAGCCGACTCCCCCACGTAGGGAGCCCGGCGGTTGGGGGTCTGGTTGGCCCTCTCGTCCACGAAGTGGGAAAGCTCCTTAAGCCCCTTAAGCCTTTCCGGAGGAATGGCGGGGATGCCGTACTTGAAGACCAAGGTGGGGAGGAAGCTGGTCAGGTTCAGGTTGCCGCAGCGCTCCCCGTAGCCGTTGATGGTGCCCTGGGCGTGGGTGGCCCCTGCCCGCACCGCCGCCAGGGCGTTGGCCACCGCCAGCTCGGCGTCGTTGTGGGGGTGGATGCCGATCCGCAGGTGGGGAAAGCGCTCCACCACCGCCTTGGTGATGGCGTAGACCTCCTCGGGCAGGGTGCCCCCGTTGGTGTCGCAAAGGACCAGGGTGTCCGCTCCCCCTTCGGCCGCCGCCCCCAGGGTGGCCAGGGCGTAGCCGGGGTCCTCCTTGTACCCGTCAAAGAAGTGCTCAGCGTCGTAGACCACCCGCTTCCCCCGCCGGGCGAAGAAGGCCACGGTGTCCTGGATCATGCGGAGGTTTTCCTCCAAGGTGGTTTCCAGGGCCTCGAGGACATGCAGGGTCCAGCTCTTGCCGAAGAGGACCACCACCGGGGTTTCCGCCTCCAGCAGGGCCAGAACCGAGGGATCCTCCTCCGGCAAAAGCCCCTTCCTGCGGGTGGCCCCGAAGGCGGAAAGCTTGGCCTCCCCCAGGTCCACCCCCTTCATGCGCTGGAAAAACTCGGCGTCCTTGGGGTTGGACCCCGGCCAACCCCCCTCGATGAGGTGTACTCCAAAGGCCGCCAGGCGTTTGGCGATGGCCACCTTGTCGTCCACGGAAAGGCTGATGCCTTCCCCCTGTGTCCCGTCCCTGAGGGTGGTGTCTAGGATCTCCACCATCTCTTCATCCCCTTGGGCAGCCTTATGCCCTTCCTCGCTAAGCCGAACTCCCCTTCCTGGAACCCCCACCCTGGCTGCGCCAGGGTGGGGTGGGACTAGACTCCCCGCTGGACCTCCTCGATGGAGGGTGGATGGCGGGTGGCACGGCCGCTCGCCAGCTTGCCGGCGGCGTCCAGGAAGGCCAGGGCCGAGGCCTCAATGATGTCGGGGGATACCCCCACCCCCACCGCCTGGAGCTCCCCCAGGCGGAGCCTCACCGTCACCTGGCCCAGGGCCTCGGTGGAACCCGTGATGGCCTCCACCCGGTAGAGCTCCAGCTCGGGCCTGAGGCCAATGGCCTCCTGGATGGCCTTGTACACGGCATCCACCGGCCCATCCCCGGTGTGCGTGGCCACCCTTTCCCCATCCGGGGTCCTCACCTTCACCGTGGCCGTGGGCAGAAGTCCCGAGCCCGAGAAGAACTGCACGTGCTCCAGGGCGAAGAACTGGGAAGCGGGCTCCCGTTCGCTTTCCACCAGGGCCTGAAGTTCCTCGGCGGACAAAGGTCCCTTCTTCTCAGCGATCTCCTTGAAGCGGGAGAAGAGCACCTTAAGCTGCTCTTCCGTGAGGTCCTTATAGCCCAGGTCCTCGAGGGCCTTCTTGAAGGCCGCCCGCCCGGAGTGCTTGCCCAGCACGATCACGGCGGGGCGCCTGCCGATGAGCTCGGCGTCCATGATCTCGTAGGTGGAGCGGTGCTTCAGGACGCCATCCTGGTGGATCCCCGACTCGTGGGCGAAGGCGTTGTCCCCCACGATGGCCTTGTTGGGGGGCACGGGCATGCCGGTGTAGCGCTCCACCAGGCGGGAAACCCGGTAGATCTCCCGGGTGTTGATCTGGGTTTTGGCCTTGTACCAGTCCCGGCGCACGTAAAGGGCCATGACCACCTCCTCCAACGAGGTGTTGCCCGCCCGCTCCCCGATGCCATTGATGGTGCACTCCACCTGCCCCGCCCCGTTCTCGATGCCCGCCAGGGCGTTGGCGGTGGCCAGGCCCAGGTCGTCGTGGGTGTGGGTGGAGATGATCACATCCCTACCCCGCACCACCTCATCCCGGATGCGCCGGATCAAGGCCCCATACTCCCCGGGGGTGCCGTAGCCCGTGGTATCGGGGATGTTGATGGTGGTGGCCCCGGCCTCGATGGCCACCTCGTAGAGGCGCTTCACGAAGTCCCAGTCCGCCCGCATCACGTCCTGGGCGGAAAACTCCACGTCGTCCACGTACCTCCTGGCGTAGCGGACCATCCGGTCCGCCATCTCCAAGACCTCCTCCTCGGTTTTCTTCAGCATGTACTCGAGGTGGATCTTGGAAGCCGAGGTGAAGACGTGGATGCGGGGTTTTTTCGCCTTCTCCAGGGCCTTGGCCGCCTGGTCGATGTCCAGGGTGTGGGTGCGGGCCAAGGCGGCGATGATGGGGCCCCTTACCTCCTCAGCGATCCGCCTTACCGCCTCAAACTCCAAGGGCCCGGATACGGGGAAGCCCGCCTCGATGATGTCCACGTTGAGCCGGGCCAAGGCGTGGGCGATCTCCAGCTTCTGGTCCAGGGAAAGGGCCACCCCTGGGCTCTGCTCCCCATCCCTAAGCGTGGTGTCAAAGATACGGATGTGCCTTTCCATCTTCTCCCTCCCTAAAACGCACTAGGCCCCCCAGATTGGGGGGCCTTTGGTACCCACCTAACCTACCTCCTCCAATACCCTTGCCCGCAGGAAGGGCATCATGGCCCGAAGCCTCGCCCCCACCTCCTCGATGGGGTGCTCCTTCCAGCGCTTGCGGTTCGCCTCCAAGACCGGCTGGCCCACCTGGTTTTCCAGCATCCACTCCCGGGCAAACTCCCCGGACTGGATCTGCCGGAGGATCTCCCGCATGCGCTTCTTGGTTTCCTCCACCGGCACCGAGACCTCGCCCCGGGTGTAATCCCCGTACTCGGCGGTGTTGGAGATGGAGTAGCGCATCCCGGCGAAGCCCGCCTCGTAGATGAGGTCCACAATGAGCTTCACCTCGTGCACGGTTTCAAAGTAGGCCATCTCCGGAGGGTAGCCCGCCTCCACCAGGGTTTCAAACCCCGCCTGGATGAGCCGGGTAAGCCCCCCGCAAAGCACCGCCTGCTCCCCGAAGAGGTCGGTTTCCGTCTCGTCCTTGAAGGTGGTGGGGATGACCCCAGCCCGGGCCGCCCCTATGGCCTTGGCGTAGGCCAAGGCGGTGGGGAAGGCCGAACCCGAGGCATCCTGGTGCACGGCCACCAGAGCCGGCACCCCGCTTCCCTTCACGTACTCGCTCCGCACCAGGTGGCCAGGGCCCTTGGGGGCCACCATCCAGACGTCCAGGTCCCTCCTGGGCTTGATCTGACCGAAGTGGATGTTGAAGCCGTGGGCGAAGGCCAGGGCCGCCCCCTCCTTAAGGTTGGGCTCGATCTCCTCCCGGTAAACGCGGCCCTGGGTCTCATCGGGAAGGAGGACCATCACGATGTCCGTCTCCCGTACCGCCTCGGCCACGGAAAGAACCCTGAGGCCCATAGCCTCCGCCTTGGCGGCGCTTTTCGACCCCGGCCTAAGGCCCACCCGCACATCCACCCCCGAGTCCTTGAGGTTCAGAGCGTGGGCGTGCCCCTGGGAGCCGAAGCCCAGCACCGCCACCTTCTTGCCTTGGATGAAGCCTAGGTCCGCGTCGTGCTCGTAGTAGATCTTCATACCGCCTCCCGTTTTTCCCTGACCTTAAGGGTACGCTCCCCTCGGCTCATGGCCACCGCTCCGGTGCGCATGACCTCGAGGATCCCGTAAGGTCTCAGGGCCTCGATGAAGGAGTCTATCTTCTTGGAGTCCCCGGTGAGCTCCAGGATCAGGCTCTTCTGGGCCACATCCACCACCCGGGCCCGGAAGGCCTCCTGGATGTCCTTCACCGCCAATCTCTCCTCCACTCCGGCCACGTGGACCTTGACCAGGGCCAGCTCCCGCTCCACATGGGGCTCGGAGTGGTCCGTTACCTTCAAAACCTCGATCAGGCGGTTCAGCTGCTTTTCCACCTGCTCCAGGGTGTGGTCGTCCCCCGAAACCACCAGGCTGATGCGGGAAAGCCCCGGCACATGGGTGGTCCCCACCGCCAGGCTCTCCAGGTTGAAGCCCCGGCGGGCGAAAAGGCCCGTGATGCGGTTCAAGACCCGGGGGTGGTCCTGCACCAACACGGAGATTACATGCCTCACGCCTCCACCTCCTCCCGTTCCGCCGGGTGCTCGATAATCATGTCCTCCGCCGCACCCCCGGCGGGAATCATGGGGAAGACCCCTTCCTCGTGGTAGACCTTAAACTCGGCCACCACGGGCCCATCGGTGGAAAGCACGGCCTCCACCCCTTTCATCAGATCCTCCTTGCGCTCCACCCTGACCCCCTTGATGCCGTAGGCCTCCGCCAGGCGGGCGAAGTCGGGGTTGGAGTCCGCCAGGTACACCTCGGAGTAGCGCTTGGCGTGGAAGAGGTCCTGCCACTGCCGCACCATGCCCAAGTAGCCGTTGTTGAGGATCACCACCTTCACGTCCAGCTTGTACTTGACCACGGTGGCCAGCTCCTGGAGGGTCATCTGGAAGGAGCCATCCCCGTCGAAATCGATGACCAGTTCCTCCGGCCGGGCCACCTTGGCCCCGATGGCGAAGGGAAGGCCCACCCCCATGGTGCCCAGGCCCCCGGAGGTGATGAAGCTCCTCGGCCGGGTCACCGGGAAGAACTGGGCGGCGAACATCTGGTGCTGCCCCACCCCGGTGGTGACGATGGCGTGCCCCCCCGTGGCCTCGGCGAAGGCCTTGATGACCTCCTGGCTCTGCAGGTGGGGCCTGGGCCTCCAGCGCAACGGGTAGCGGGTGCGCCACTCCTCCAGTTGCCGCCACCAGGAGGCCAGCTTCAGGGGCTTAGCCCCTTTCAGCATCTCCCGAAGCACGGAGCGGGCATCCCCCACGATGGGAATGTGGGTGCGCACCAGCTTCCCGATCTCCGCCGGGTCGATGTCCACGTGGATGATGGTGTGAGCATGGGGGGCAAAGCGGGAAACCTTCCCCGTGACCCGGTCGTCAAAGCGGAGGCCGATGGCCAGGATGAGGTCCGCATGGTGGATGGCCCGGTTGGCGGCCACGGTGCCGTGCATTCCCGGCATCCCCAGCCAAAGGGGATGGTTCCCGGGGAAGGCCCCCAGGCCCATGAGGGTGGTGATCACGGGGATTCCCGTCCGCTCGGCAAAGGCCAGAAGCTCCCCGTGGGCGTGCTGGGCCCCACCCCCCACCATCAGGATCGGCCTCTCCGCCTTCTCCAGGGCATCCAGAGCCCGTTCGATCTGCTTGGGGTGGCCCTTGGTGGTGGGCTTGTACCCGGGAAGCTCCAGCTCCACGTCAAAGGTACCGGTGAATTCCGCCAGCTGCACATCCTTGGGCAGATCGATCAGCACCGGCCCCGGCCTCCCGCTGGAGGCGATGTGGAAGGCCTCCCTCACCACCCGGGGGATGTCGTTCACCTCCTGCACCAGGTAGTTGTGCTTGGTGATGGGCATGGTCACCCCGGTGACGTCCGCCTCCTGGAAGGCGTCGGTTCCGATGAGGGCCCGGGGGACGTTCCCGGTGATGGCCACCACCGGGGTGGAGTCCATGTAGGCATCCGCCAGGCCGGTCACCAGGTTCAAGGCCCCTGGACCGCTGGTGGCCATCACCACCCCCACCTTGCCCGAAGCCCGGGCGTAGGCGGTGGCGGCGTGGACTCCCCCTTGCTCGTGCCGCACCAGGATGTGGCGGATAGGGCTGTCATATAAGGCATCGTAGGTGGGCATGATGGCCCCACCCGGGTGGCCGAAGATGACCTCCACCCCTTCCCGCTCCAGCGCTTTCAAAAGTGCCTCCGCTCCCTTCATCTCCCCCTCCTAAACCAAAACCCCCCGGGTTCTCCGGGGGGTTTTGGATGCGCCCTAAAACGCTACACCCTACCCCCCGCTGGCCCTACGATTAGGACCAGGCCTAGGGATAGGACGAGGCCAAAGCGCATCTTGGGCTTTATCCTAGCCCCCTTTGTGAAGGGTGTCAAGAGCCCAGGCGACGGGCGATGGCGGCTATGGCCACCCGTGCGTGCTCCCGGCCGTTTTCGATAAACACCGTGCGGGTGTCCAGCCCAAAGGCACTGGAGCCGATGGCGAAAAGCCCCTTGCGGGAGGTTTCCCATTCCGGGGAAAGCCAGGGTTTCTCCCCCTCGTAGCGCACCCCGGCCTCCCTAAGGAGATGGTCTTCCGCCCGGTAGCCGATCTGGACCAGGACGAAGTCGGCCTCCAAGAACTCCTCCCCTTGGGGTCTTTCCAAGGCGAGGCCCTCCGGGGTAATGGCCTTTACCCTGGCCTCCATCACCGCCAGAATGTTTCCCTCCTTCACCCGGTTCTCAAAGTCGGGAAGAAGCCAGTACTTCACGCTGGGGCGCACCCACTTGCCCCGGTGGACCAAGGCCACCTGGGCCCCGCCCCGGTACAGGTCCAAGGCCACCTCCACCGCCGAGTTGCTTCCCCCCACCACCGCCACCTTGCGGCCGAAGAAGGGAGCTGCCTCCTCGTAACGGTACAGCACGTGGGGCAGGTCCTCCCCCGGCACCCCTAGGCGGTTAGGGTTCCCGAAGTAGCCCGTGGCCACCACCACGTACCGGGCAGGGAAGGCCTTCTCCCCAAACCGGTCCCGGGCCAAGACCTTAAAGGCTCCCTCCACCCCTTCCACACCCACCGCCTCCGTATAGGTGAGGACCCGAAGCCCCTCGCGTTCCACCACCTTCTGGTAGTAGAGGAGCGCCTCGAGGCGAGTGGGCTTGGACCCCTGGGAGACCAGGGGATGGCCCCCGATCTCGATGTTTTTGGACTCGGAGAAGAAGACCATCTGCCGGGGAAAGCGGTAGATGGTCTCCGCCACCGTGCCCCTTTCCAGGATCAGGTGGCTCAGGCCCTGGCGCTTGGCCTCGAGGGCCGCCGCCAGACCCACGGGCCCAGCCCCCACGATGAGCACGTCCACCATGCCCCCCAGTCTACGCCGTCATGTAGACTCCTTCCCATGGAGTGGCTCACGAGCCCCGAGGTGTGGATCGCCCTCATCACCCTAACCGTGCTGGAAGTGGTCCTCGGCGTGGACAACGTCATCTTTATCAGCATCCTGGCCTCCAAGCTGCCGAGGGAAGAGCAGGACAGGGCCCGCGTGGTGGGCATCTCCCTGGCGGCGGTTACCCGGGTCCTCTTCCTCCTCTCCATCGCCTGGATCATGGCGTTGAAGAAACCCCTCTTCGCCCTCTTGGGGCACGAGGTCACGGGCAAGGACCTGGTTCTGATCGCCGGAGGGCTTTTCCTCATCTACAAATCGGTGAAGGAAATCCACGAGAAGCTGGAGGGGGAGCCGGGCCATGCCATCAAGAGGGTGGCTCCCTCCTTCGCCTCGGTGATCGGGCAGGTGCTTCTTCTGGATATCGTCTTCTCCATAGACTCCGTCATCACCGCCGTGGGCCTCACCCGCTTCGTACCCGTCATGGTGGCGGCCATCCTCCTCTCGGTGGCCATCATGCTCCTGGCCTCCAAGGGCATCTACGCCTTCGTGAACCAGCACCCCACGGTGAAGATGCTGGCCCTTTCCTTCCTCCTTTTGGTGGGCTTCACCCTGGTGGCCGAGGGCACGGGGGTGCACATCCCCAAGGGGTACGTGTACTTCGCCATGGGCTTCGCCGTGCTGGTGGAGTGGCTAAACCTTCGTGCGGGGCTTAGGGGGAAACCCGTCAAGCTCCACGAGCCCTACGAGGAGGAGGCGTAAAATCGGGCTGGAGGTGCGGTATGGAATACCGGATCGAACGGGACACCATGGGCGAGGTCAAGGTACCGGCGGACCGCTACTGGGGTGCCCAGACCCAGCGCTCCCTCGAGCACTTCAAGATCGGCGCCTGGCGCTTCCGGATGCCCTTGGAGGTGATCCGCGCCTACGGCATGCTGAAGAAAGCGGCGGCCAGAGCCAACCTGGAGCTGGGTGAGCTTCCAGAGGAAATCGCCCGGGCCATCATCCAGGCGGCGGAGGAGGTCATCGCCGGGAAGCTGGACGACCACTTCCCCCTGGTGGTCTTCCAGACGGGAAGCGGCACCCAGACCAACATGAACGTGAACGAGGTCATCGCCAACCGGGCCTCGGAGCTTCTGGGGAAGCCCCTGGGCTCCAAGTACGTTCACCCCAACGACCACGTGAACCGGGGCCAGAGCAGCAACGACACCTTCCCCACCGCCATGTACGTGGCCGTGGCTTTGGCCCTCCACCAAAGGCTTTACCCGGCGGCGGAGGCCCTCATCGCCACCTTTGAGGAAAAGGCCAAGGCCTTTGACGGCATCGTGAAGGTGGGGCGCACCCACCTGATGGACGCCGTGCCCATCACCCTGGGGCAGGAGGTGGGAAGCTGGGCTGCTCAGCTTAAGAACACCTTGGCCATGGTCAAGGAGGCGGAAAAAGGGCTTTATAACCTGGCCATCGGGGGCACGGCGGTGGGGACGGGCCTGAACGCCCACCCCCGGTTCGGGGAACGGGTGGCCCACTACCTGGCCGAGGAAACCGGCCTGCCCTTTAAGGTGGCGGAAAACCGCTTCGCCGCCTTGGCCGCTCACGATGAGCTGGTGCAGGTGATGGGATCCTTGCGCACCCTGGCCGGGGCCCTGATGAAAATCGGCAACGACATCCGCTGGCTGGCCTCCGGGCCCTATGGGGGCATCGGGGAGATCTTCATCCCCGCCAACGAGCCCGGGTCCTCCATCATGCCCGGCAAGGTGAACCCCACCCAGGTGGAGGCCCTCACCATGGTGGTGGTGCGGGTCTTTGGCAACGACCACGCCGTGGCCTTTGCCGGGAGCCAGGGGAACTTCCAGCTCAACGTCTTCAAACCGGTGATGGTGGATGCGGCCCTCGAGTCCATCAAGCTCCTGGCCGACGCCATGGAGTCCTTCAACGAGAACCTGGCCAAGGGGATAGAGCCCAACCTGGAGCGGATAGAGGAACACCTCCAGAAAAACCCCATGCTGGCCACCGCCTTGAACAAGGCCATCGGCTACGACAAGGCGGCGGAGATCGTGAAGAAGGCCATCAAGGAAAAGAAGACCCTGAAGCAAGCCGCCTTGGAGCTGGGCTATCTCACGGAAGAGGAGTTTGACCGCACCGTGGTTCCCGTGAAGCTGGCCAAGCCCCATGAGGCTTGAGGCCATTTGTGAGAACGCCCACCCCGCTTGGGGGTGGGCACTACTATAGTGAGGTTTGGGAGGTGAGGTATGCCGTATCCGTTTAAGCTACCGGAACTGGGTTACCCGTACGAGGCCCTCGAGCCCCACATCGATGCCAAAACCATGGAGATCCACCACCAGAAGCACCACGGGGCCTACGTGAACAACCTGAACGCCGCCCTGGAGAAGTACCCCTACCTGCACGGGGTGGAGGTGGAGGTGCTCCTGCGCCACCTGGCCGCCCTGCCCGCGGACATCCAGACCGCGGTGCGCAACAACGGGGGTGGGCACCTGAACCATAGCCTCTTCTGGGAGCTCCTAACCCCCGGGGGAGCCAAGGAGCCGGTGGGGGAACTTAAGAAGGCCATCGACGAGCAGGTTGGGGGCTTCGCCGCCCTGAAGGAGAAGCTCACCCAGGCGGCCATGGCCCGCTTCGGCTCCGGCTGGGCCTGGCTGGTCAAGGATCCCTTCGGCAAGCTCCACGTCATCTCCACCCCCAACCAGGACAACCCCGTCATAGAGGGGTTCATCCCCATCGTGGGCATCGACGTGTGGGAGCACGCCTACTACCTCAAGTACCAAAACCGCCGGGCCGACTACCTCCAGGCTATCTGGAACGTACTGAACTGGGACAAGGCGGAAGCCTTCTTCCGGAAGGGCTAAGGGAAATATAGTCCCCCACCCGGACCCCCGGGTGGGGGTTTGTCTTCTCCCCCGGTTCCGCCGTCCGCCCAGGGCTACCTGGTGGGTGAGCACCCCGGAAAAGCTCCTCTTCAAGGCCAACCTTGCTTCCGGCCAGGGGACACCCCAGGCGAACAAGGGATTATCCTTGGAGCTCCTCCGGGAAGGCTCCCCCAAGGATGGGGGCCAGGGTTCCCTCCAAGGCCCTCACCGCCAAGGGAATTCTCCACGCTCCCTTGTCCCGCACCCCTGCCGGATTGGAAATAGCCCGCACCTCCACCCCCGGGATGCCCAGGGCCAGGCACGCTCGGGCGAAGGCGGCTCCCTCCATGCTCTCCAGCTGGGCCCCCCAGCGCGAGGCCAGGGCCTCCGCCTCCCCCGGGGTTTCCGAAACCCGGTCCCGGGTGAGCCCCGCCACCACCTGGAGGTTCAACACCTGGGCCAAGGCCCGGGTAAGGCCGGAATCCAGGGGAAATCGGTTGTAGTAGGCCTTTCCCTCCACCTCCAAGGCGGGAAAGCCCAAGGGCTTAAGGCCCTCTTGGGTACCCAGGTCCGCCTCCACCTCCTCCCCCACCAGGACCACATCCCCAGGGAGGAGGCCCGAGCCCGGGTAGGCCCCGGCGATGCCGAAAAGCAAGGCCTTCTCCACCGGGTTTCGGCTGGCCCAGGCAGCCAGGGTGAGGGCCACGTTCACCTTGCCGATCCCGGTTTCCAGCCAGACGAAGCCCTCTCCCCTAAGCCCCTTCCTCCCCAGGAAGGAGAAGGGGTCGCCCCGGAGGAAGGAGGCCTCGAGGGCCGTGGGGGAGAGGAGAAGCCACATCACTCCACCACCTTAAACCCCAAGGCCTCCGCCCGCTCCACGAAGAACTGGATGTTCTCCGCCTTCACCTCGCCCCCCAGGCTCTTGCGATCAAAGGCTTCCTCCGCCGCCAGGATCATGGTCTCCGCCAGGCAGGCGGGCACCTGGTCGGGAGCACCGAAGTGAAGGTCTAAGGTGGCCTTTGCCCTCCCGGGAAGCCGCACCACACCCCCGGGGATGACCCTAACCCCAGGTACCTCTTTAACCGAGGGATGCACGTCGGGGGGCACGCCCTCGTCGTAGATCCAGGCTCCCGGCTTCACGTGTTCGGGGTAGATCACCGGGTTCGGGTCGCTGGTGGCGGTGAAGACCAGGTCCGCCTCCCGGATGGCGGCCACCTCGGTGGTCACCTGGATCTCGGGCGCTTTCCCCTTTCGCTCCAGGTTTTTCCGAAGGCTTTCCGCCGACTTCTCTAGGCGCTCCCGGTCCCGGCCCACCAGGATAAGCCGCCCCACCAAGGGAGCGATCTGCCGGGCGATGCCGAAGGCCACCACCCCGTTCGCTCCCACCACCGCTGCCGTGGTGTTTCTCAGGTCCTTGCCGCTTTGGGCAAAGTGGGCCAGGATGCCGGGAATGGCCGCTTTGACGGTGCCTGCGGTGTAGGCCCCCCCGTTCGTCACCTCTATATCCGGCACCGCCTCCTGTACCCTCTTACCCTTCTCCCCCACCACGCTCCAAAAGGCCCCCAGGCCCACCACCGTGGCCCCAAGCTCCTTGGCGAGCCTAGCCCCTTGGATGGCCCGCCTTACCGCCAGCTCCGGCTTGGCCTTGATCTGGTGGGGCAGAAGGGGAGCGGAGATGAGGTGGCACAGGACCTCCCGGCCATCCGCCGTCCTCACCCCCCTCACCTCCCCCACCTTCATGGGACGGAAAAGCTCCGCCAAACGTTCTATCCAGGCCTGCTTCAGAAACCCCAGGCGCACCAGGGGCCGGGCCCAGCGGAAACGGGGGCTTTGCCAGAAATCCTCCACCGTGAGGGGATGGATGAGGAAGGCGCAAACCACCTGCCTTTCCGAGGGCAGGGGCAAGGGGCTACCCAGCCTGGGCTCGGTGCCTTCCAGAATACGGCCCAGGTTCTCCTTGTAACGCCAAAGGGCCAGGAGAAAAAGCAAGCCCCCAAGGACCTTGGCTCCAAGGGGAAACCCACCGAAAAGAAGGACGCCAAAGAGGCCCAGGGGAAGCCCCAGGGCCCCCAAGGAGGCATAGCCCGTGAGGGCGTAAAGGGCAAGGCCCAAGGCTACGGGGACCATGCCCCAGGCTGGCTCCAGGGGTAGCCCCGCCAGCACCCCCAAGAGAACCCCCGCCCCCTTGGCCCGAAGGGGCCAGGGATCCCGGAAGAAGAGGGGATAAAGGTGGCCCAGGTAGACCGCCACCCCCAGGGCCAAAAGCTCCTCCACGCCAAGCCCCAAGCCCCTCCCCAGGGCCAGGGGCAAGTACCCCTTGGCGAAGTCCAGGAGGAAGGCCAAAAGGGTCAGGCCCGGCCCGAGCCGCCTCAGGGCCGTTTCCAGACCCAGGGTGTAGGGGCTTGCCGTGCGCAGGTCCACCCCCCGCCGCCTGGCCAGCCAGTACCCCAAGGGCAAGGCGCCCAGGGCATAGGAAAGGGGCAAGAGGACGAACATCATCGCAGGTAGTTTAGCCCGGCCACCGCCCCACCCGTAAGGAGGAGGACGATAAGCCCAGCAGCCAGCACCCCCAGGGAGATGGCCAGGAGGGCATAGCGCCTTTTTAGGCCCAAGACCACCGCCAGCACCGCCCCGCTCCAGGCCCCGGTGCCCGGCAAGGGCACGGCCACGAAGAGGAAAAGGCCTAGGGCCCCCAGGCGCTGCACCTGCTCCTCCCCCTTGAGGCGCACCCGGGCCTCGAGGGCCGCCCAGAGCTTGGCCAGGAAGGGCACCCGGGTCAGAAGCGCCACCGCCCAAGGCAAAAGGAAGAGGGCCACCGGGGCCACCAGCAGGTTGCCCAAGAGGGCCAGCAGGAAAGCCTCTCCTGGGGAAAGCCCCAGGGCCACCCCCAGGGGAATGGCTCCCCTCAGCTCCACCACCGGCAGGGCGGCCACCAGGATCACGTAAAGTTCAGGAGGCATGCTCACAAAAGGAAACCCGCCGCCAGATCGGGACGGGATCCGGACGGCGGATCACGGGAAACAATGCTTTAGGCGCGGGCCGCCTTGGCCTTCTCCACCAGCTCGGCAAAGGCCTGGGGCTCCCGCACCGCCAAGTCGGCCAGCACCTTGCGGTCCAGCTCCACCCCCGCCTTCTTCAGGCCGTGGATAAAGCTGGAGTAGTTCAGGCCGTGCTGGCGGCAGGCGGCATTGATGCGCACGATCCAGAGCTTGCGGAAATCCCGCTTCTTGCGCTTGCGGTGGGCATAAGCGTAGTTGCCCGCAGCGAAAAGGGTCTCCCGGGCCTTGCGGACGCTCTTGGAGCGAAGGCCCCAGTAGCCCTTGGCCAGCTTGAGGATCTTCTTGTGCTTCCTGCGGCGAACGACACCGGTTTTGGCGCGCGGCATCCTCTACCTCCTCACTCGTAGGGCAGGAGAAGCTTTACCCGCTCCGCCTCCGCCTGGGCCAGGGCGAACTTCCGCCCCTTCTGACGGATGGTCTTCCCGGACTTGTGCCAGTTGAGGTGCCGCTTTCCGGTCTTCATGGCCATCACCTTGCCCGAAGCGGTCACCTTCACCCGCTTCTTGGCGCCCTTGTGGGTCTTCATCTTCGGCATATCCTTCCTCCAAGCCCTGGGAAGCGCCCCAAACGGGGTCTTGCGGGCTCCCCAAAGCCCTCACACTATACCAAAGGGGAACGAAAAGGTCTAGGCTTACGCCCTTTAGCCCCCATGGGGCTGACCTAGGCTTACGCCATCTAGCCCTTACAGGGCTGGCCTAGGCGGATACCTTGGCCGGGGCCAGGAGCATGTTCATATCCCGGCCCAAAAGCTCGGGCCTCATCTCCACCACGGCCAGGCCCTTCAGGTCCTCGGCCACCCGCTCGAGAAGCCTCTCCCCCAGCTCGGGATGGGACATCTCCCGTCCGCGGAACATGATGGTGACCTTGACCTTGTGGCCTTCGGCCAGAAAGCGCTTGATATGGTTCAGCTTGGTCTGATAGTCGTGGTCGTCGATCTTGACCCGGAACTTGATGGACTTTACCTCGGTGCGCTTGGCCTTCTTGCGGGCCTCCTTCTCCGCCACCTGCTGCTCGTAGCGCCACTTGGAGTAGTCCATAATGCGGGCCACGGGAGGATCGGCGGTGGGGCCCACCAGCACCAGGTCCAGGTCCTGCTCCTGGGCCAGGCGCAAGGCCTCCCGGGTGTCCATAATGCCCAGCTGCTGCCCATCGGCCCCGATCACCCGCACCTGCCGTGCGCGAATGCGTTCGTTAACCAGATACTCCTTTATCTACACCACCTCCTAGCCCGCGGGCTCTCCCAGCATGGCTTGCGGGCTAAGGGGAGTGTAGCAGGAAAACCCCAGCGCCTACAATGGGGGTATGGTTCAGGTGGAGAGAGGTCGGATCTATCGGGTTTTCCTCAACGATCCAGAGCGGCGTAACCCCCTTTCCCCCGAGATGGTGGAGGGGCTTTTGCAGGCCCTCGAGGAAGCGGAGAAGGATCCCGAGGCCCGGGTCTTGGTCCTTTCAGGCCGGGGAAGCGCCTTCAGCGCCGGGGCTGACCTGGCCTTCCTGGAGAAGGTGACGGAGCTTGGAGCCGAGGAGAACTACCGCCACTCCCTTTCCCTCATGCGCCTCTTCCACCGCCTCTACACCTTCCCCAAACCCACGGTGGCCGCGGTGAACGGGCCGGCAGTGGCGGGCGGGGCGGGTCTGGCCACCGCTTGCGACCTATTGGTCATGGACCAGGAGGCCAAGCTGGGCTACACCGAGGTGAAGATCGGCTTTGTGGCCGCTTTGGTTTCCGTGATCCTGGTGCGGGCCGTGGGAGAAAAGGTGGCCAAGGACCTCCTCCTCACGGGCCGCCTGGTGGGGGCAGAGGAGGCCAAGGCGTTGGGCCTGGCCAACCGCATCGCCAGGCCCGGTAAAGCCCTGGAGGAAGCCCTGGCTCTTGCGGAGGAGTTGGCCAAGAACGCCCCCACCTCCTTGCGCCTCACCAAGGAGCTTCTCCTGGCCTTGCCGGGGATGGGCCTCGAGGATGGCTTCCGCCTGGCGGCCTTGGCCAACGCCTGGGTCCGGGAAACCGGGGACCTTAAAGAGGGCATCCGGGCCTTTTTCGAAAAGCGCCCCCCCAGGTTCTGAAGAGGCCAAGCCACGCCCATACCAATAACCCCGAGCCCCGATTTGCCCAGCAAGGCTCGGAAACACCTGGCCTAGTCGAAGGACCACCCGGAAGGGCTGGAGCACTCCCCCTATGGCCGGTTTGGGCAAAAGCACGGTAATGTAAAGGAGAAGGCATAAAGGGGGAAACATGGGTAGCCCTATGGACTGGAAAAGCTTTGAGGCTTACGTATTCGAGAAGATGAGCAAAACCAAGCTTCCCGGGCTGAGCATCGCCGTGGTCAAGGAGGGTGAGGTGATCTACACCCGGGGTTTCGGCTTCAGGAACCTGGAGAGCGCTGCCCCGATGACACCCCAAACGAGGGTGGGTATCGGGTCCGTTACCAAATCCTTCACCGCCCTCGCCGTCATGATGCTGTCCGAGGAAGGCAAGCTCCGCCTCCAAGATCCCATTGAAGCGTTCCTCCCCCTTCGCCTGCAGCCGTTTGGCCAGCCGGTCCAAATCTGGCACCTTCTCACGCATTCCTCAGGCATCCCCGCAACCGCTTACGCCGAGGCTCTCATCTACCACACCGTGGGCGAGGAGGCAACCTGGGTTCCCATGGGTTCCTTCGGTGACCTGAAGGCTTTTCTCGAGGGTGCGGAACCCTGGGCGGTGGCCAGACCAGGAGAACGGTTCTTCTACCTTAACGAGGGTTATCGACTACTTGGCCACATCATCGAGGCTGTTTCCGGAAAAACCTACGAGGAATTTATTGAAGAGCGTATTCTAGAGCCCCTGGGTATGAAGCGGACCGCGCTTCGTCAGAGAGACGTTGCCAGCGACCCAGACTGGGCAACGCCCTACCTACTTGACGGGAATGGGAAGCACCTTCCCTCAGGGTTCCCTTTCGGGGTATCCGCCGATGGGGGCTTAATTAGCACCACCCTAGATCTATGCCGTTATCTACAGCTCTACCTTCACCGGGGCGAAAGCAACGGGGAGCGGTTGGTGTCATCCCAAAGCTTAGAACAGATGGAAACCTACCACATTTCCCGCCCCTCATCCCTCCTTGCCGACGAGGGCTATGGCTTCGGCTGGAGTATTCATCCGGACTTCCTCGGCCACAAGCTGGTTTCCCATGAAGGATCGGTTTTGGTGCACACGGCATTTTTGGGCTACATTCCCGATCTCGAGGTCGGCGTCGCCGTATTGGCCAACGCAAGCGGGCATCCCCTGGTGCAAATCGGTATGGTAGCGCTCGCAAGAGTCCTGGGTAAGAACCCGGAGGCCTTGCCCTTTGTCCAGAATCAAAAACTGTTTAACCAACTCGCCGGCCGCTACGAAACCTTCAAGGGCACCATGCAGCTACGGGCCAGCTTTCAAGGCGACGTCCTTTTTTTGGAATCGCACGGGCGACTGCTCAAAGGCAGCGTTCCCTTCCTGCCCGAGGAACTCACCGACCGCTACGCACGCTTTTCCACAGCTCAGCGCGGCCGTAAGGCCCGTGCGGAGTTCTTCATCGAAGGTGAAGACGTTACCCTGATCTACGAACCCTACAAGCTGGTCAGGACAGGGGCCTGAAGGCGGAAGGGAAACCCGAGCCCAGGCCTCCTCTAGGACAGCTTTCGAACCAGAGATTTATACTTTCCCTATGGCCCTCGTTCCCCCCTGCTTCATCACCGAGATCGTGGAGAAGGACCTGCGGGAAGGGAAGTACAAGAAGCTCCTTACCCGCTTTCCTCCGGAACCCAACGGCTATTTGCACATCGGCCATGCCCGGAGCATCGTGCTGAACTTCGGCCTGGCCCTGGACTATGGAGGCGAGTGCAACCTGCGCTACGACGACACCAACCCGGAAACGGAAAAGGAGGAGTACGCCCGGGCCATAGAGGAGGACGTGCGCTGGCTGGGCTTCACCCCCGATAGGGTCCTCTACGCCTCCGACTACTTTGAAACCATGTACCAGTGCGCCCTCGAGCTGATCCGGGAGGGCAAGGCCTACGTGGACGACCTCTCGGAAGAGGAGATGAGCGAGCTCAGGGCCCAGGGAAAGCCAAGCCCCTATCGGAACCGGAGCGTGGAGGAAAACCTGGAACTCTTTGAAAGGATGCGCCGGGGGGAGTTCCCCACGGGAAGCCGGGTCCTAAGGGCCAAGATCGACCCTGCCCACCCCAACTTCAAACTCCGGGACCCCGTGCTCTACCGCATCGTCCACGCCCCCCACTACCATGCGGGGGACCGCTGGGTGATCTATCCCCTCTACGACTACGCCCATCCCCTGGAGGACTTCATCGAAGGCGTCAGCCACTCCCTTTGCACCCTGGAGTTCGAGAACAACCGGGCCATCTACGACTGGGTGATCGAGAACCTGAAGGGGAAGTGCGGCCTGCCCCTTTCCCCCAGGCCCTACCAGTACGAGTTCGCCCGCCTGGACCTCACCCATACGGTGCTCTCCAAGCGGAAGCTCATCAAGCTGGTGGAAGGGGGTTTCGTCTCGGGCTGGGACGACCCCAGGCTTCCCACCCTAAGGGCCCTAAGGCGGCGGGGGGTGCGCCCCGAGGCCATCAGGGAGTTCGTGCGGCGCACCGGCATCTCCCGCAACGAGGCCCGCATCGAGATGGAGCTCTTTGAGGAGGTGGTGCGGGACGACTTGAACCCCATCGCCCCCAGGGTCTTGGGGGTTTTGGAACCCTTAAGGGTGGTCCTCACCAACTACCAGGGGGAGGAGTGGGTGGATGCCCCCTACTGGCCCCGGGACATCGGCAAGGAGGGGAATAGACCCCTACCCTTCTCCCAGGAGATTTACATAGAGCGGTCCGATTTCAGCCTCAACCCCCCCAAGGGCTGGAAGCGCCTCGCCCCGGGGCAAAGGGTGCGCCTGCGGCACGCCTACGTGATGGAGCTGGAAGACGTGGTGGAGGAAAACGGGGAGGTGAAGCTTCTGAAGGCCCGCATCGTTCCCGGCACCCTGGGGGCCAACCCTGAGGACGGCATCAAGCCCAAAGGGGTCATCCACTGGGTTTCCGCCCGGCACGCCCTGCCCGTGGAGTTCAGGCTTTACGACAGGCTATTCCTGACCGAGGACCCCGAGGAGGGTGGAGATTTCCTGAAGAACCTGAACCCAAGGGCCCTCGAGGTCAAGCAGGGCTTCATCGAACCCAGCGTGGCCCAGGATCCACCGGACACCCGCTACCAACTGGAGAGGCTGGGCTACTTCTGGCAGGACCCGGTGGACTCCCGCCCCGGGCGGCTGGTGATGAACCGCATCGTGCCCCTCAAGGAGGGCTACCGGCCTCAGTAGAGGAGGCTAAAGCCCCACGCTAACCCCCACCGCTCCCCCTACCCCGAAGCCCGTGTTCGGGACCAGGTAAAGGGTGGGGTGCACCTCCACGTACACCCCGAGAAGAGGCAGGGGCAGGTTCAGCCAGGTGCCCAAGACCGCCCGTAGGCCCGCATGGCCCCGGGCATCCTGGGGCAGGGTAAGGGCCGGCCCTGTGCCATAGAACCCCCCAAGGCCCAGGTAGAGGTCGGTGAGGGGAAGCTTAAGAAGCAGGTCCACCCCACCTCCCATAGCCTCGAGGCCCACGCCCCCATACACCCGCCCATCCAGCAGGAGGGGTACCAGGGGAAAGCGCAGACCCCCCTGCACTCCAAAGGGGCTTCCCCCGCTCACCTCAGCCCGCTGGGCCAGACCCAAGGCCAAAACCACCGAAACCGCCGCAAGCCACCTACGCATGCCGAACCTCCTCCAAAAGCGCCTCCACCCGGGCCATCCGGGCCCGGTGGGCCCCAGGTTCGTAATCCACCAGGACCCCATCCACCTTGAGCATCCTCAGGGCCCTGAGGAAGGCCTCCTTCAAGGCCCGGGTCTCTAGGGCGCTCACCCGCATCCCTAGCTCAGGATGCCGGGCCAGGAAGCCCTGGGCCAAGGCCTCGGAGGTCCAGATGCTGGAAAGCCTCTGCCCTAAGACCTCCAAAATAAGGTGTTCCCCAGGCTCCCCCTCCAGGATGTACCAGGGCCCCGAGAGATCCATCCCCCGGCATAATACCCCTCGTGAGGCTGGACCGCTACCTGGTGGAAAGGGGCCTGGCGGAAAGCCGGGAGAAGGCCCAGAGGCTCATCCAATCCGGCCAGGTCAGGGTGGCTGGGCAGGTGGTGACCAAGCCCGCCCACAGGGTGCCGGAAGGAGCCCAGGTGGAGGTCCTCTCCCCGGAACGGTACGTGAGCCGGGGGGCCTACAAGCTCCTGGGCGCCCTCGAGGCCTTCTCCCTAGAGGTGAGGGACAAGGTGGCCGCGGACATCGGGGCCAGCACCGGCGGCTTCACCCAGGTGCTCCTGGAAAGGGGTGCCAGGCGGGTCTATGCGGTGGACGTGGGCAGGAATCAGCTCCACCCCCGCCTAAGGGAGGATTCCCGGGTGGTGAGCCTCGAGGAGCAGGACGCCAGGAACCTCCTCCTTCCCGAGCCCGTGGACCTGGTGGTGATGGACGTGTCCTTCATCTCCTCCACCCTGCTTCTGCCCAAGGTAAAGGAGCTCCTTAAGCCGGGAGGCGAGGCCCTCATCCTGGTGAAGCCCCAGTTTGAGCTGGGCCCGGGAGCGCACAAGGGAGTGGTACGGGAGGAAGACCTCCGGCAAAAGGCCCTGGCCCGGGTGCGGGAGAAGGCCCGGGAGCTGGGCTTTCAGGTGCTGGGGGAAAGGGAAAGCCCCTTGCCGGGGAAGGAGGGAAACCGGGAGTTCTGGCTCTGGCTTAAGGTCCCTTAAGCCATTCCTCTGCGATCTGCACAGCGTTTAAGGCGGCTCCCTTTAAGAGCTGGTCCCCCACCACGAAAAAGTCCAGGCCGTTGTCAAAGGCCAGGCTCTGACGGATCCTCCCCACCTCCACATTCCACTTGCCGCTGGCCGTGAGGGGCATGGGGTAGCGCTTGGCCTGGGGTTCGTCCACCACCTCCACCCCGGGGGCCTGGGCCAGCACCTCCCGGGCCACCTCCGGGGAGACGGGCCTTTCAAACTCCACGCTCACCGCCTCGGCATGGGCCCTCAAGGTGGGCACCCGCACCGCAGTGGCGCTGATGCGGATGGAGCTATCCCCGAAAATCTTGTGGGTCTCCCACACCACCTTCATCTCCTCGCGGGTGTAGCCGTTTTCCTGGAAGGCATCTATGTGGGGGATGACGTTGAAGGGCAGGGGGTGGGCGAAGACCTCGGCCACCGGGGTTTCCCCATGCAGCTGGCGGTGGGTTTCCCTGAGGAGTTCCTCCATCCCCTTGGCCCCGGCCCCGCTGGCCGCCTGGTAGGTGGCCACGATGACCCGCTTCGCCCGAAAGGCCCGGTGCAGGGGCCAAAGGGCCATGGCCAGGATGGCCGTGGTGCAGTTGGGGTTGGCGATGATGCCCTGGTGCTGGAAGATTCGCTCCCGGTTCACCTCCGGCACCACCAGGGGCACATGGGGCTCGTAGCGCCAGGCGCTGGAGTTGTCGATCACCAAGGCTCCCCCTTGGGCCCAAACGGGGGCCAGGGCCTTGGAAAGGGACCCTCCGGCGCTGGCCAGCACCAGGTCCACGGGCAAAGGCCCCTCGGGAAGGGGCTCCACCGGAATGGCTTCCCCCCTGAAGGCCATGGTCTTGCCCGCAGAGCGGGGGGAAGCGTACAGCCTAAGTTCACTCAAGGGAAAGTTCCGGGCCTCGAGGACCTTCAGCATCTCCTGCCCCACGGCCCCCGTGGCCCCTACCACGGCTACCCTCACCTTCTTCCCTCCTTCCTTGCTACCCACAAGCCCACCATGCTTTCGCCTCCCAGACCTTCTACTACCACCTGAGCTTCTCCCGCAAAAACCCCTCCAGCTCGTCCACGTGAAGTCGGATCTGCTCCATGGTGTCCCGGTCCCGCACGGTAACCGTGTCCCTGAGCCGGGTGGTCCCATCCTTGCTCTGCCCAATGGTGTCGTAGTCCACGGTGATGGCGAAGGGGGTGCCCACCTCGTCGTGGCGGCGGTAGGCTTTGCCGATGTTGCCGGTGTCCTCATAGAGGATCCGGCCCAACCCCAGGGCCTGGAGCCGGGCCTTCAAGCGCTTGGCGTACTCGGTGATCTCCGGGCGGTTCTTGACCAGGGGGATGACCGCCACCTTGATGGGGGCGAGCTGGGGCTTAAGCTTTAGGACGATGCGCTCCTCCCCATTCGGGAGCTCCTCCCGGGTGAAGGCCTCCGACAAAAGGGCCAAGACCCCCCGGTCCACCCCGGCCGAGGGCTCGATCACGTAGGGGACAAACCACTTGCCGGTATCGGGGTCCCGGTAAGCCAGGCGGGCGGTGGAGTGCTCGTTTTTAAGCACCCGGGCGGTGATGCCAAGCTCCTCCTGGTCCTTGGTGTGGCTCCCCAGGTCAAAGTCCGTGCGGTTGGCGATCCCCTCCAGCTCCTCGAGGCCATGGGGAAAGCGGTAGAGGATGTCCACCGTGGCCTTGGCGTAGTGGGCCAGCTCCTCGGGGGGCTGCTCGTAGGGGACCAGGTTCTCCCGGCTCAGGCCCATCTCCTGCCACCACCGAAGCCTTTCCTCCACCCAGTAACGGTGCCAGTACTCGTCCTCCCCCGGGCGGACGAAGTACTCGATCTCCATCTGCTCGAACTCCCGCACCCGGAAGATGAAGTTCCTGGGGGTGATCTCGTTGCGGAAGGCCTTGCCAATCTGGGCGATGCCGAAGGGAAGCTTCCGGCTCGTGCTGTCCAGGACGTTCTTGAAGTTCACGAAGATGCCCTGGGCGGTCTCCGGACGCAAATAGGCCAGGGAAGCCTCGTCCTCCACCGGGCCCACGTAGGTCTTGAACATCATGTTGAAGTAACGGGGTGAGGTCCAGTCCCCGGGCTCAGCGGTGGCGGGATCCAGCACCCCGGCTGCGGTCATGGCCCCCCCAGCCCTTTCCGGGGCCTGCATCATGGCCTGGACCAGGGCATGAAGGTTACCCTCCTCCACCTCCATGGCCCGGTAGAGCCTCCCCAGCACCTCTTCTGGCTGCTCCTTGAGGAGGTGGTCCAGGCGGTAGCGCTTCTTGGTGATGCGGTTATCCACCATGGGATCGGCGAAGGTAGCCTCGTGGCCGGAATAGTACAGGACCAAGCGGTGGGTGAGGACGCTGGCATCCAACCCCTCCATGTCATCCCGCTCGTAGACGTTCCTTCGCCACCAGGCCTGCTTCAGGTTGTTCTTGAGCTCCACCCCCAAAGGACCGTAGTCGTAGGTCCCCTGGAGGCCCCCGTAGATCTCGGAGCCCTGAAAGATAAACCCCCTGCGTTTGCAAAGCGCCACCAGTTCGTCAAGGCTGCTCGCCGGCATCGTCCCTCCCGAAAGGGGGCTTGGCCCCCGGTTAGAGGGCATCTTACCGGATGCCGGGCCCTTTTTGCTCCGGGCAGCCCCGGTCAAGAGCCTTCCCCAAGGCCAAGGTAATCCCAGGCGCAAACCCCCGCCGTGGCCTCCTTTAGGCTAGAATGTGGGAAGAGGGGAGCATGAACAGGTACGACGATCGCGCCAGGCTGGTTTTCCACTACGCAAGGGAGGAGGGGAGCCGCTTAGGCCACTCCATGATCGGCCCAGAGCACCTCCTCCTGGGCCTGATGCGCGAGGGGGGTACAGCGGCCCGCATCCTCCAGGAGTACGGGGCAAGCCTCGAGGCCATGCGCCGCATGGTGGAGGAACTGGTGGGTCGCGGCGAGGGGAGCCGCACCGGAGAACCCCCTGCCATTACGCCCAGGGCCAGGCGGGTCATGGAGCTGGCCAGCGCCGAGGCCCGCAACATGGGGGCCCCGGTGATCGGCACCGAGCACATCCTCCTGGGCATCATCCGAGAGGGTGACGGGATCGCCTACCGCATCCTCTCCCACTTCGCCAAGGATGTGGACGCCATTCGCTGGCGCATCCTCTCCATGGCCGAGGGGCGGGAGCGGGAAAAGCCGGTGAACACGCCCTTCCTGGATGAGTATGGCCGCGACCTCACCAAGGAAGCCCGGGAGGGCAAGCTGGACCCCGTGATCGGCCGGCAGGAGGAGATCAACCGGGTGATCCAGATCCTGGCCCGGCGCACCAAGAACAACCCCGTCCTCATCGGGGACCCCGGGGTGGGCAAGACCGCCATCGTGGAGGGCCTGGCCCAGGCCATCGTGGAAGGCCGGGTGCCCCCCATCCTCAAGGGTGCCCGGGTGGTGGCCCTGGACCTGGCAGGGGTGGTGGCGGGCACCAAGTACCGGGGGGAGTTTGAGGAACGCCTCCGCCAGATCATCGAGGAGCTCAAAAATGCCAAGGTCATCGCCTTCATCGACGAGCTCCACACCCTAATCGGGGCCGGGGGGGCTGAGGGTACCCTGGACGCCGCCAACATCCTGAAGCCCGCCCTGGCCCGGGGGGAGATCCAGGTGATCGGGGCCACCACCACCGGGGAGTACCACCGCTACATCGAAAAGGACGCGGCCCTGGAGCGGCGCTTCCAGCCAGTGATCGTCCTGGAGCCCTCCCCGGACGAAACCCTGGAGATCTTGAAGGGCCTCCGTCCCCGCTACGAGGCCCACCACGGGGTTATCATCCCCGACGAGATCCTGGAGCTTGCGGTCAAGATCGGGATCCGTTCCCTTCCCGGGCGCAACTTCCCCGATAAGGCCATCGACCTCATCGACGAGGCGGCAAGCCGGGTTCGCCTGAACGCCTCCCTGGGCCTACCCGTGGCCGAGGAGGAGGACGGGACCCCCGTGGTGACCCGGGAGGACATCGAAGCGGTGGTGGACTCCTGGGGTGGGATCTACGTGGACGACAAGGACGACGAGAAGCTCATGCGCCTCGAGGAGGAGCTTAGAAAGCGGGTGGTGGGCCAGGAGGAGGCCATCCGCGCCCTGGCCAGCGCCCTTAGGCGGGCCCGGGTGGGTCTGGGAGGCCGGACCCGGGTGGCGGCCAGCTTCCTCTTCGTGGGCCAAAGCGGGGTGGGCAAGACCCAGCTGGCCAAGGCCCTGGCCGAGGTGCTCTTCGGCTCCGAGCGGGCCCTCATCCGCTTTGACATGTCCGAGTTCCAGGAGCCCCACTCCGTCTCCAAGCTGATCGGGGCCCCTCCGGGCTACGTGGGCTACGAGCAGGGGGGCCGGCTCACGGAGGCGGTGCGCCGCCAGCCCTTCAGCGTGGTGCTCCTGGACGAGATCGAGAAGGCCCACCCCGACGTGTACAACACCTTCCTGCAGGTACTGGACGAGGGTAGGCTCACGGACGGCATGGGGCGGACCGTGGACTTCCGCCGGGTCATCCTCATCATGACCTCCAACACCGGCTACAACGTGGGCCCGGCCATCGGCTTCACCAGCAAGGAAGTGGACACGGAATCCCCCCTCAAGTCCCTCTTTACCCCCGAGTTCCTGGACCGGCTGGACGAGGTGATCCGCTTCCGCCCCCTCACCGAGGAGGAGCTGGTGCAGGTGGCCCGGATGATGCTGGACGACATCCAGAAGGAGCTGCAATCCCGGGACATCACCGTGCGCTTTGCCCCCGAGGTGGCCCGGTTCGTGGTGGAGCAGGCCCCCAAGACGGGGAGCGCCAGGGCCATCCGGAGCATCATCCGGGAACGCATCGAAGATCCCCTCTCCCTGGCCCTCCTCAAAAAGCCCACCGGCCACCTCTACGTGAACGTGGAGGATGGGCACCTGGCCTTCCACGAGGTGGAGGGCGAGGAGCTTTTGGTCTAGATGTTCCCAGGAATCCCAAGGCCCTGCCTCCTCCTCCCGAGGGGGCCGCTTTTTCTTGGGCCCCTCGAGGCCTGAACCCATGGCCAAGACCTCCTACACCTGCGTGGAATGCGGTTACCGCACCCCCAAGCCCCTGGGGCGGTGCCCGGCCTGCGGTGCCTGGGAGAGCTTCCAGGAGGTAGCCCCCTCCCCCCGTGCCCCATCCCGCCAAGCCCACCTGGAAGCCCCCTCGCCGATTCCCCTTTCCCAGGTGAACGAGGCTGAGGAGAAGCGCTTCTCCTCGGGCCTTTCCGAGGTGGACCGGGTCTTGGGAGGGGGGTTCGTGCCAGGGGAGGTGGTCCTCCTCGGGGGAGAACCCGGGGTGGGCAAGAGCACCCTTCTTCTGGAGCTGGCCAAGCACCTCACCAGGAAGGTCTACTACCTGGCCGGAGAGGAATCCCCGGCCCAGATCAAGCTGAGGGCGAGGAGGCTTGGGGTAAGGGAGCTCCTTCTCCTAAAGGAAACCCGCCTGGAACCCCTTCTTTCCCTCCTGGAGCGGGACCCCCCTGAGGTGCTTTTCGTGGATTCCATACAGACGATTGAGGCGGGGGGAAACCCGGGCAGCCTGGTGGCGGTGCGGGAGGCCACCCATGCCTTCGTGCGCCTGGCCAAGGAGGAGGGCATCACCACCCTTTTGGTGGGCCACGTGACCAAGGAGGGGGTGGTCGCCGGGCCCAAGAGCATAGAGCATGCGGTGGACGCCACCCTCTACCTGGAAAGCGCCGGGGTCTACCGGGTCTTGCGAAGCGCCAAGAACCGCTTCGGCCCCGTGGGGGAGCTCGGGGTCTTCCGCATGGAGGAAGAGGGCCTGGTGGAGGTGGAAAATCCCTCGGAGGCCTTCCTTCTGGAAAGGCCCCTCGGGGTGCCGGGAAGCGCCATTGCCCTGGCCCTGGCGGGCGAAAGGGCCTTGGCCCTCGAGGTCCAGGCCCTGGCCGCCAAAACCCCCTTCCCCGCCCCCAGGCGGGTGGTGCAGGGCCTGGACGCCAGGCGGGTGGACATGGTCCTGGCGGTCCTGGAAAGGCGGCTTGGCCTTCCCCTAGGGAACCTGGACATCTACGTGAACCTGGCAGGAGGCCTTAAGGTCCAGGACCCGGGCCTGGATCTGGCGGTGGCCTTGGCGGTGTATTCTGCGGTGGTGGGCAAGGCCCTACCCCTGGACCTGGCGGTGGTGGGGGAGGTGGGGCTTCTAGGCGAGGTGAGGAGCGTCATGGGATTGGAAAGGCGGCTTAGGGAAGGGGAGCGGGCGGGGTTTTCCCGTTTTGTGCACCCGGGGAACACCCGCTCCTTGGGGAAAGCGGTGGAGCAGTACCTGGGATGAGCCCCCACCTCCTTTTCTACCTCCTTTTCGCCTTCCTGGGCTACCAGCTGGCGGCGGCCCTGGAGGGCCTGGGCCTTCTTCCCCACTCGGCTGGCCTCCTTTCCCTCAACCGCCTCTATCTGACCCTGGCAGGTTTCCTGGCAGGGGTTCTCCTGGCCCCCAGACTGGAAAGTTTCTGGGAAAAGCGGCTTGGGCGCCTCAGGGAGCTTCCCCCGGAAGTGCCGGTGGCCCTGACCCTGGGAGCCACCCTGGGGCTTCTCTTTACCGTGCTCCTCACCAGCCTCCTTTCCCAGATCCCAGGGTTTTCCCCTTACCATAGCCTCCTCTTGGCCCTGTTCCTGGTGGGGCTTTTCAGCTACCTGGCCTTGGGGTACAAGGACTACCTGCGCCTTCCCCAAAAACCCCCCCGCCCCATCGGAGGCAAGGTGTTGGACACCAGCGTCCTGGTGGACGGGCGCGTGGCCGAGGTGGCGGCCACGGGCTTCCTGGAAGGCCCCCTTTTCGTGCCCCACTTCGTGCTCAAAGAACTCCAGCACTTCGCCGATAGCCCCGATCCCCTCAAGCGGGCCAAGGGGAGGCGGGGGCTGGAAACCCTGGAAAGGCTTAAGGAGGTAACCCGCCTCGAGGTGCTGGAGGACATCCCCAAGGGGGAGAGCGTGGACGAGAAGCTTCTTTTCCTGGCCCGGGACCTAGGAGCCGCCCTGGTCAGCAACGACCTGGCCCTTTTGCAGATGGCCAGGATCTACGGAGTGAAGGCCCTTTCTGTGCAGGCTCTGGCCCAGGCCCTCCGCCCCCAGCTCAAGGTGGGGGACACCCTGAAGCTTCTCATCCTGAAGGAAGGCAAGGAGCCCCACCAGGGGGTGGGCTACCTGGAGGACGGCTCCATGGTGGTGGTGGATGGGGGGATCCGCTACCGGGGCCAGGAGGTGGAGGTGGTCATCACCCAGGCCATCCAGACCCAGGTGGGCCGCCTCTTCTTCGCCCAGCCTGCCGCCGAAGCGCAAAGCTAATGGCCGAAAGCCCGGTAGCTTATAATGCCTAACGGCCTTGGCCGGCCAAGGAGGTGGAAAGCTTGAACCTGCACGAGTATCAAGCCAAGGAGATCCTGGCCCGTTATGGGGTACCGGTGCCGCCCGGCAAAGTGGCCTACACCCCCGACGAGGCCAAAAGGATCGCGGAGGAGCTGGGCAAGCGGGTGGTGATCAAGGCCCAGGTGCACGTGGGCGGGAGAGGTAAGGCCGGGGGCGTGAAGCTGGCGGACACCCCGCAGGAAGCCTACGAGAAGGCCCAGGCCATCCTGGGGATGAACATCAAGGGCCTCACGGTGAAGAAGGTCCTGGTGGCCGAGGCGGTGGACATCGCCAAGGAGTACTACGCCGGCCTCATCCTGGACCGCGCCCAAAAACGGGTGGTCCTCATGCTCTCCAAGGAAGGGGGGGTGGACATCGAGGAGGTGGCGGCGGAGCGCCCCGAGGCCATCCACAAGTTCTGGATCGACCCCCACAAGGGCTTTCGGGCTTTTGAGGCCCGGGAGATGGTGAAACAAGGGGGCCTCGAGGGCAACCTCAACAAGCTGGCCCAGGTGCTGGTGGCCCTCTACCAGGCCTACGAGGGCGTGGATGCCTCCATCGCCGAGATCAACCCCCTGGTGGTCACCACCGACGGCCAGATCGTGGCCGCCGACGCCAAGATCGTCCTGGACGATAACGCCCTCTTCCGGCACCCCGACCTGATGGAGCTAAGGGAGATCGAGGCCGAGCATCCCCTGGAGGTGGAGGCCAGCAACTACGGCTTCGCCTACGTGAAGCTTCAGGGGAACATCGGCATCATCGGCAACGGGGCCGGCCTGGTCATGTACACCCTGGACCTGGTGAACCGGGTGGGCGGCAGACCCGCCAACTTCCTGGACATCGGGGGCGGGGCCAAGGCGGAGGTGGTCTACAACGCCCTCAAGGTGGTCCTTAAGGACCCCGACGTAAAGGGGGTGTTCATCAACATCTTCGGCGGCATCACCCGCGCGGACGAGGTGGCCAAGGGGGTGATCCGGGCCCTGGAGGAGGGGCTTCTCACCAAGCCCGTGGTCATGCGGGTGGCGGGAACCGCCGAGGAAGAGGCCAAAAGGCTCCTGGAGGGCAGGCCCATCTACATGTACCCCACGTCCATCGAGGCGGCCAAGGCCATCGTGGCCATGGTGGGAGGTGCGGCGTGATCCTGATCAACCGTGAAACCCGCGTCCTGGTCCAGGGCATCACCGGCCGGGAGGGGCAGTTCCACACCCGGCAGATGCTGGAATACGGCACCAAGGTGGTGGCCGGCGTGACCCCGGGCAAAGGGGGCAGCGAGGTCCTGGGTCTTCCCGTGTACGACACGGTAAAGGAAGCCGTAGCCCACCACGCTATCGACGCCTCCATCATCTTCGTACCGGCGCCTGCCGCAGCGGATGCGGCCCTCGAGGCGGCCCACGCCGGCATCCCCCTCATCGTCCTCATCACCGAGGGCATCCCCACCCTGGACATGGTGAAGGCGGTGGAGGAGATCAAGGCCCTGGGAAGCCGCCTCATCGGGGGCAACTGCCCGGGCATCATCAGCGCCGAGGAGAGCAAGATCGGCATCATGCCCGGCCACGTGTTCAAGCGGGGGAAGGTGGGGCTCATAAGCCGCTCCGGCACCCTCACCTACGAGGCCGCCGCCGCCCTTTCCCAGGCGGGCCTGGGCACCACCACCACGGTGGGGATTGGGGGCGACCCGGTGATCGGCACCACCTTTAAGGACCTCCTCCCCCTCTTCAACCAGGACCCCGAGACCGAGGCCGTGGTCCTCATCGGGGAGATCGGGGGATCCGACGAGGAGGAGGCCGCAGCCTGGATCAAGGAGAACATGAAAAAGCCCGTGGTGGGCTTCATCGGCGGCCGTAGCGCCCCGAAGGGCAAGCGCATGGGCCACGCCGGGGCCATCATCATGGGGAACGTGGGCACCCCGGAGTCCAAGCTGAAGGCCTTCGCGGAGGCAGGTATCCCCGTGGCCGACACCATCGACGAGATCGTGGAGCTGGTGAAAAAGGCCTTGGGCTAAAAGCCCTTAAGGCTCCCACCCTGGCTTGGCCAGGGTGGAGTGTTTTCATACCCTGCCCGTGGCCTCGGCCATCCAGCGAAGCCGTTCCCCGTGCTCGGCAAGGAGCTGGCCGGGCCTAAGCCGCCAAGCCCAGTTGCCCGAGGGGCGCCCGGGGTAGTTCATCCGGGCCTCGCTTCCCAACGCCAACACATCCTGCACGGGGTAGACGGCCAGCCTTGCCACCGACTTCATCCCCAGGTGCATGAGGGCCCAGGGGATCTCCTCTTCCCCATGGAACCCAATCCCCCACTCCGCCAGGTAGCGCCCAAGGAAAGCCCTCTCGTGGGGGGTAGCGGTGCGGTACCAGCCCAGGGTGGTGTCGTTGTCGTGGGTGCCGGTGTAGACCACCACCCGGCCGTGGGAGGGGTAGTTGTGGGGCAAGAAGGGGTTTTCCATCCCCCCGTCAAAGGCGAACTGCAGGACCTTCATCCCCGGAAGGCCAAACCGGTCCCTTAGGGCCTCCACCTCGGGAGTGATCACCCCCAGGTCCTCCGCTAGGATGGGCACCCGGCCAAAGGTTTCCTGAATCTTCTCAAAGAGCTTCTCCCCCGGGGCCTTCACCCAGCGTCCCTCCACCGCCGTGGGGCAGGAGGCAGGGATCTCCCAGTAGGCTTCAAAGCCCCGGAAGTGGTCGATGCGCACCAGGTGGAAAAGCTCCAAGGCCTTCCTTAGGCGCTCAATCCAGAAGCAGAAGTCTTCCCTTTCCAGCACCTCCCAGCGGTACAGGGGATTCCCCCAGCGCTGGCCCGTTTCCGAAAAGTAATCCGGCGGCACCCCCGCCACCACCGTGGGCCTTCCCTCCTCATCCAGGTGGAACCATTCGGGGTGGGCCCAGACCTCTGCGGAGTCCTCGGCCACGAAGATGGGCATGTCGCCGATCAAGGAGAGGCCTAAAGCCTCCGCCTCCTCCCTCAAGGCCTCCCACTGCCGGAAGAAAAGCCACTGGGTCCAGGCGTGGAACGCCACCTCTTGGGAGAGGGCCGACGACGCTTCCCTTAAAGCCCTTTCCTCCCTCAGGCATAGGGGCATGGGCCAGCGGTTCCAGGGAAGGCCCCCGTGGTGGGCTTTCAAGGCCATGAAGAGGGCGTAGTCATCCAACCAGTTCCTTTCCCGGTCCCAAAAGGCCTGGAAGGCCTCCTTTTCCTCACGGCAAGCCCGCTCCTGGAAACCCCGGAAGGCTTCCCTAAGCGCCGGCCACTTCCAGGCGTAGAGCCAGCCGTAATCCACCCGGCCCTCGGGAAAACCGGGGTCCTCGAGGCGGAGATACCCCGCCTCCGCCAGAGGGCGGAGGTCGATGAGGTAGGGGTTCCCGGCGAAGGCACTGAAGGACTGGTAGGGGGAGTCTCCGTATCCTGTGGGCCCTAAGGGCAGGACCTGCCAGTAGCGGGCCCCAAACTCCCCCAGGAATCGGAGGAAGGCGAAAGCCTCCCTGCCCAGAACACCAACCCCATAGGGTCCGGGAAGGCTGGTGGGGTGGAGAAGCAGGCCGTAGGCGCGCGGAAGCTCCATGGGCCCAGTTTACCCTAGGTTTGGAAACCCTTCCAGAGGCTGACAGGGCCTAAGGGGTTTGGGTCCACCAGGGAATCGGGCAAGCCCAAGCCTAGCCCACCTTGTTCCCCTTCTCGTCGTAGGTGTAAAACCCTCGGCCCGTCTTGCGGCCCAGAAGCCCCGCCTGCACCATGCGGCGGAGAAGGGGGGAAGGCCGGTACTTGTCGTCGCCAAAGCCCCGGTGCAGCACCTCCATGATGGCCAAGCAGGTGTCCAGGCCGATAAGGTCAGCCAGCTCCAGGGGACCCATAGGATGGTTCATTCCCAGGCGCATGACCCCGTCGATGGCCTCCTTGGTAGCCACCCCTTCCCTTAGGGCCTCGATAGCCTCGTTGATCATGGGCATGAGGAGGCGGTTGGAGACGAAGCCGGGGTAGTCCTGGACCTCGAGGGGGGTTTTCCCCATCCGCCTCGCCACCTCCACCACCACATCCCGGGTTTCCTCGGAGGTAAGCTCCCCCCGGATTACCTCCACCAGCTGCATGACGGGCACGGGGTTGAAGAAGTGCATGCCGATGAAGCGCTCGGGCCTGCCCGAGTAGCGGGCCAAGGCGGTGATGGGAATGGAAGAGGTGTTGCTGGCCAGAATCGCCTCGGGCTTCACCAGGCTTCCCAGGCGCTCAAAGAGGAGGCGTTTTTCACCCTCGTCCTCCACGATGGTCTCTACGATGAGGTCCGCCTCCGCCAGGTCCCCCAGGACCACGGTGGTGCGGATCCGCCCCAGGGTGGCCTCGAGGTCCTGCGGGGCAATCCGGCCCTTCTCCACAAACCTGCCTAGGGAACGCTGGATGGCCTTCAGACCCCTTTCCAGGAAGCTTTCGGCCACGTCCACCAGCACCACCTCAAAACCCGCCTGGGCCGCCACCTGGGCGATCCCGCTTCCCATCTGCCCTGCGCCCACCACGCCGATTTTCTTCACCTCCATACCGGCACCTCGGGGGCTATTTTACGCCCTTAAGGTTCACCAAAAGGACGCCCGCCAGGGCCAGGGTCCCGCCCCCCAGGGATAAGGGGGAGGGCACCTCACCCAGCCAAAGGTAGGCGATCAGGATGGCCAGGACCGGGGAAAGGTACAAAAAGCTAGACAAACGGGAGGCCAGGGTGCGGGAAAGGGCGTAGGTCCAGGTGAGGTAGGCCAAAGCACCAGGGAAAATCCCCAAATAGACGGTGCTGAGAAGGGCCGGGCGAGGGGCGGCGAGAAGGGCCTCCCCCAGGCCGGGAAGGAAGACGAGAAGGGGAACCGTACCTAGCACCATGGTGTAGACCGTCATCTCCCGGCTGCTGTAACGGGCAAAAAGAGGCTTCTGCCAGACGAAGTACAAGGAGGTGGAAAGGGCGGAAAGCAGGATCAAAAAAGCCCCCGGGCTCAAAGACACCCCACCCCCCTCGCCAAAGGCGATGAACAAGGAACCCATGAAGGCCAGGGCAAATCCCAGAAGCCCCAGGGGCTTAAGCCGTTCCCCCAGGAGGAAATAGGAGAGAAGTGCGGTAAACACCGGCCCTGTGGCGATGAGGAGGCTCGCCGCCCCGGCGCTCACCGTAAGCTCCCCGTAGACCAAGGCGGTATGGTACACGGTGATGCCCAAGAACCCCAGGAGGAAAAGCCGGGGAAGGTCCTCCCTCCTGGGGGGACGGAGGCCCTGAAACCGGGCATAGAGGAGGAGAAGGGCGCTGGCCACCAAAAAGCGCAGGAGGACCAGGTGGCCTGGACTCAGGCCCTGCAACCCCGCACGGATGCCCGCGAAGGCGCTGGCCCAGAAGAGGATGGTGAGGAAGGCGGCTGTCAGGGCCTTAGGTTCCATAAGGACCCACCAGATAGTAGAGGCCCTGGTGCAAAAAACCCCTCTCCAAAAGGGCGTTCACCTCCCTAGCCCCCACTTTGCTCACCCGCTCCTTGACCGCGGAAAGGGAAAGGTAGCGCCCCGTGTAAAGGTATTCCATCCCCAGGTGGAACAGCCTCCCCATGGGGGTTTCCCCCGCAAACACCAACGCCGTGGCCAGGGGCGTCTTGGCCCTCTCCACCTCCTCCTCCCGCACGCCCTCGCGGGCGACCCGGCCAAGCTCCTCTTGAAGAACGGCCAGCACCGCCTCCTTGTTCGTCGGGTCCGCCTGCACGTAGGCGTGGAAGAAGCCTGCCCGGTCCGCCTCCTCGTGGCCAAAGGAGGCCGCCTCGGCGAGGCCCGTATCCACCAGGGCGAAGTGGAGCCGCCCCGAGCCCTCCTCCCCCAGAAGATGGGCCAGCACCTGGGCGGCAAAGCGTTCCTCCTCCTGGTAGCCCACCCCGGGGAAAAGGCCCACCAAATAGAGGGCCCGGGCCTTCTCGTAGGGGTGCTCCTCCACCCCCTGGGCAGGGCTCAAGGGCGGGTAGGCCCTCCCCGCCTCCCCCAAAGGCCAATCCTCCGTAAGCCTTTCCGCCTCAGCCACCAGGGCCTCAAAGTCCACCTTTCCCGTGGCGGCCAGGACCATGTTCCCCGGAAGGTAGCGCCTTGCGTGGTACTGGGCCATCTGGTCCCGGGTGAGGGCCGTGATGCTTTCCACCGTCCCCAGCACGCTATTCCCCAAGGGGTGGCCGGCGAAAAACCGGGCCCGGGCCCAGTCGTAGGCCATGAAACCGGGGCGGTCCTGGTAGCGGGCGATCTCCTCCAGGATCACCTTCTTCTCGGTGTCAAAGTCCTCCTGGCGCAAAGCGGGGCGCATGAGCCTGGAAAAGAGTTCCAGAAGGGGAAAGGCGAACTCCGGCAACACGGCCCCGTAGAAGACCGTGGCCTCCTCGGAGGTGAAAGCGTTGTACTGGGCCCCCAGGCGGTCAAAGGCCAGGTTCACCGAAAGGGCGTCCATCCCCTCGGGGCCCTTGAAGACCATGTGCTCCAGGAAATGGCTTACCCCGCTCTCCCCGGGGGCCTCGTCCCGGGCCCCGGTCCTTACGAAATACCCCAAGGCCACGCTGCGGGCCCCAGGAACCACCTCAGCGATGACCCTCAGGCCATTCCTTAGTTCCGCTTCACGAAACATCGTCCACCTCGCCCAAAAGCCCCACCCAGGGGTTGCGGTAGGGGTGCGCCCGCAAGAAGGCGTTTACCGCCTCGAGGCCCGTCCCCTCTATGGCCCCCTCGATCTCGGAAAGGGGCCGGATCCGCCCCAGCATGTAGAGGTCCCGGGCCATGGAACCCGCCCGGCTACGGATGGATTCATCCGCCATCACCAAGGCGGTTTTCAAGCCCACCCTGGCCCGGGAAAGCTCCTCCTCCGTGACGCCTTCCGCCAGGCGCTCCATCTCGGCCAGCATGACCCTTAGGGTTTCCCTGGCCCGCTCCTTGGTGGTGCCCCCGTAGGCCATGAGGAGGCCCTGGCCCTTAACCCCGGCGGGGAAGGCGCTCACCGCATAGACCAGGCCCCTTTTCTCCCGCACCTCGGTGAAAAGGCGGCTGCTCATGCCTCCCGAAAGCACCTCCAAGGCCAGCCTGGCCGCGTAGAACCGGGGGTCCTCCGGCCCCACATCGGGGTAGGCCAGGCCGATCTGCACCTGGGCCGTGGGTCGCCTGAGGGTAAAGGAATGGGGCTCCGAAAGAAGGGGGGTTGGGTAGGAGGCCTCCTCCCCCTCCCAGGCCAAAAGGGGTTCCACCGCTCCAAGAAGCCTCTCCCAGGAAACCCCTCCCGCCACCGCCAGGATGGCCCCCTTAGGGGTGTAGCGGTGTCGATAGTCCTCCCGCACCGCCTCAGGGGTAGCCCGCTTCAAGCTGGCCTCCTCCCCCAAGGGGTCCCGGCCGTGGGGGGAGAGGAAGACCCGTTTCCGGAGCTCGGAAAAAAGCTTCCTGGCGGGCTGGTCCTCCTGGGAAAGAAGGGCCTGCAGGGCCACGCTTCTCACCGCTTCAAAGCCCTCCTCGGGAAGCCGGGGTTTCAGGAGAAGAAGGGCATAGAGCCGGAAAACCTCCTCCAGCACCTCCGGCAAAAAGGCGGCGGCAAAGAGGGTGTACTCCAGCCCCGCCCCGCTTTGCCGCCTAACCCCCAAGGCGTCCAGGGCCTGGGCCAGGCCCCGGGCGTCCAGCTCCCCAGCCCCCTTCCACAGCCAGCCCTCTATGAGGGTACTGGCCCCCAAAAGCCCCTCGGGCTCGTTCACCGCCCCGGCGGGCACCAGAAGCTGGAAGGCCACCCCGGGGTAGTCCCGCTCCTCGAGGGCCAGAACAAGCCCATTCGGTAGTCGCTCCACGCGGCTCACAGGCCTAAGGGTATCATGGAGGGCGTGAGGGAAGGGGAACTTCGGGAAAGGCTCCTCAGGCCCATCCTGCGGGAGCTAAAGGATGGAGCCAGGGACCAGGTGGTGGTGGGGGGCCTGGAAAACCTCATCCAGAACCTGGCCAAACCCTTCCCCAGGCTCCAGAGCCTCTTCCAAGGGTATGGAGAAAAGACCCCGGGGGAACGAAAGGAGATCCTGATGGAGGCCATCCGCTTCCTTAAAGACGGCCTGACGGCCCCTCCCCCCAGGGCACAGGCGGCCTCCATCCCTTCCCCATCCCGCCGCCTTACCCCCCAGGACCCCGCCCACCTCCTGGCTCCCCCGCAAAGCCGGAGGAAGCTTACGGAGCTTTCCCTCCACACGGTGCGGGACCTCCTCCACTACTATCCCCGCCGCTACGAGGACCGCAGGACCCTCCCCGGGGTGCGCTTCCTGGAGGACGGGCAGAAGGCCACCCTCTCCGTGAAGGTCCTGAGCAAGGAGCTGGTGAAAACCCCCAAGAAGGGAATGCAGCTGGTGCAGGTGCGGGTCCAGGACGCCTGGGGCTTCCGCATCACCCTGGTCTGGTTCAACCAGACCTGGGTCCTTTCCCAGATCCAGGAGGGGGAGACCCTCATCGTCACGGGAAGGGTACAGAGGCGAAACGGGGTGCAGCTTTACGTGGAGCACTTCGAGAACGAGGGCACCGAGTCCCTCTCCACGGGCCGGATCGTGCCCATCTACCCTGCTAAGGAGGGCATCGGACAAGCCTTTTTGCGCCGTACCGTCCACCGGGCCCTGGAGACGGCCCTCCCCCTCCCCGACCCCCTGGGGCCTTACCGGGAGGAGCACCGCCTTCTTCCCTACTCCGAGGCCCTTCGCCAGATCCACTTCCCCGAGGACGAGGAGGCTCTGAGGAAGGCCCTTCTCCGCCTTAAGTTTGACGAGTACGTGCTCTTGGAGCTAAAAGCCCTCCTGGACGCCGGGGGGCTGGTCCTGGGCCGAAGCTTTAAGGTGGAGGAAACCTGGACGGAAACCTTCAAGAAAACCCTTCCCTTCCCCCTGACCCGGGCCCAGGAAAGGGTTATGGCGGAAATCGCCCAGGACATGCAAAGCCCCAGGCAGATGGCCCGCCTCCTCCAGGGGGACGTGGGCTCGGGTAAAACCGTGGTGGCCGCCTACGCCCTCTACCTCGCCGCCCTGAACGGGGCCCAGGGAGCCCTTATGGCCCCCACGGAGATCCTGGCCAAGCAGCACTACCAGAACCTCACCCGCTACCTCTTCCCCCTAGGGGTGCGGGTGGAGCTCCTTCTGGGCTCCATGACCCCCAAGGAGCGGGAGGGGGCTATCGAGAGGCTTCTTTCCGGGGAGGCCCAGGTGGCGGTGGGCACCCACGCCCTCATCCAGGAGGGGGTAAGGTTCAAGGACCTGGGCCTGGCGGTGGTGGACGAGGAGCACCGCTTCGGCGTGTTGCAGCGGCGGGCCCTCCTGAAGCTGGCCAAGGTCCCCCCCGATGTGCTGGTGATGTCCGCCACCCCTATCCCCCGCTCCCTGGCCCTGACCCTTTACGGGGACCTCGAGGTCAGCATCCTGGACGAGATGCCCCCGGGGAGGAAGCTCGTTAAGACCAAGGTCCTCCCCCACCGCCTCCGCCTCCAGGCCTACGCCTTCGCCCGGGAGGAGGTGAGAAAGGGGCACCAGGTCTTCGTGGTGGCCCCGGCCATCGAGGAATCCGAGGAGCTGGACCTGAAGGCGGCCACCGCCCTCTACGAGGAGCTAAAGGGCCTTCTCCCCGAGGTGCGCATGGCCCTTCTCCACGGCAGGATGCCCGCACGGGAGAAGGATAGCGTCATGGAGGCCTTCCGAAAGGGGGAGTTCGACCTCCTGGTATCCACCACCGTGGTGGAGGTGGGGGTGGATATCCCCAGGGCCAGCCTCATCATCGTGGAAAACGCCGAGCGCTTCGGCCTGGCCCAGCTCCACCAGCTTAGGGGCCGGGTGGGGCGAGGAGGGCTTGAAGGCTACGCCATCCTCATCGCTGGGGAAGCCAGCCAGAAAACCTTAAAGCGCCTTAAGGTCCTGGAGGAATCGGGGGACGGCTTCTACATCGCCGAGATGGACCTGAAGCTAAGGGGCCCCGGGGAACTCAGGGGCACCCGGCAGTCCGGTTACCCGGAGCTGAAGCTCGGGGACCTCTCCCAGGACACCGAGGTCATCGAGCAAGCCCGGGCCCTGGCCAAGCGCATCCTGGAGATGGACCCCGACCTTTCCCTGCCCCAGCACCAGGCCCTTAAGGAGGAGCTCCGGGCCCAGGCGGAGCGCATCGGCTTCCGGGAGGTCATTTAAAGGGATGCCTGAGGAAGGGAACGGACTTTTGGGGACGGCCCAGGGGAGGTGGGAAGCACCGGGATGAGGGCCCTGCCCCATCCCCATATCCCCGCCTTCGCCTCCGAAGGAGGGGTTCTGCGGGCTGAAGGCCTCCGAAGCTACCTTCTCGAGCTGCGGGAGGCCTACACTGCCTACGCCCCGGTACCCCCCGTGACCCTTTACGTGCTCTCCGAAGGGGACTGGCGGGCCCTGGTGCCCTACCCCTACGGCCTGGCCTTCCAGCGAAGCGAGGGGGGAAGGCTTTCCCTCTTTGCTCCCCTCACCTACCCCGAAAGGCTCCTCCACCGTTTCCGGGAGGTCCTGCTTCCCCTAGGGCCTCCTCCCATGGAAATCCCCTCCTTCTTGGACCTGAACCTGGGCCACGAGTACGCCCACGCCCTGCAGGTGGCCTGGCGCCTGAGGACAGGGGCAAGGTGGCTGGACGAGTTCTTCGCCAACTACCTTTTCCTCCTGGGCCTGGCTAAGGCCAGGCCGGACCTGGCGGAGTCCCTCCTGGCCTTTAGCCGCTACCTGAGCCGCCTGGAACCGGAGAGGCGAAGCCTTTCCGCCTACGAGAGGAGGCGGGGGGACTTGAAAAGCGCCCTCTGGTTCCAGGCCCAGTTCACGCTGAAGTCCCGGGAAATCCTGGAAAGGAAGGGGGACGGCCTTCTCCTGGCCTTCCTCGAGGCCGCCCCCCTGGACCGGAAAAAGGGGCACGCGATCCTGCTGGAGCAGGACCCGGAGCTTAAGGCATGGTTCGCCGCCTTCGGCCTCAGGGGCGCACCCTAGGCGCCGCCTTCCCCTCCGCCAGGGCCCTAAGCCACTCCAGGAAGGAAACCTCCCCCACCTTCAAGGTGTAGAGCTCCGGCCGGGGCAGGATGCAGTGCTGGCCACCCGGGGCCAGGTAGAAGGTGTAGTTTTCCGCCTGGGCCGGGGCCAGGACTGCCCTCATGGCGCCTTCCGCCCACTCCCGGGCCGTGGCCTCGGAGGGAGTCCGCTCCCCCTTCATGAGCCCGTAGAAGAAGATCTGGGTGCCGTCCAGGAGGGTGGTGTACTGGGCGATTTGGGCCTTGGGGAAGGCCTTGGCCAGGGCCAGGTAGATCTCGGCCACCTGGGGATTCGGGGGCAAGCCGGGAAGCTCCGGCAGGCGCGGGTTCCACACGCCAAACCCGGGGAAGTCCGGGGTACGCACCCCCACCCCAGCGTCCCCGCAGACGGCCACCCGGGCGTTTTTGTAGGTGGAAAGCACCTTATCCGCCCAGAACACCGCCCCGTAGGCCCCGGCGGAGCAGCCAGTCACGAAGACCCTTTCCGGGTCCGGGTGGTTGCGGAAGACGTACCCCAAGGCCGCCAGGGCGTTCCTGGCCCCCTGGTGGTGGACCTTGAAGCCCCCGTAGTCCACCGTGGCCCGGCCCACGTGGAGATCCCCCGTGCAGTAGGGCACGAAGACATGGGTCCAGCCGTAGAAGGGGTTGGCCACGCTCAGGCGGTTGTAGATGCCCTGGGCCAGAAGAAGCTCCTGCACATCCACCCGCTTGCGGTAGGTCTGGCTTTGCGGGCCGCAGGTGGCGGCGTTCCAGCAGGCCCCACCCCCCTGGAAGTCGATGACCACCCTTCTGGGATCCCCCGGGCTCACGTAGAACCGGTAGGGGGAACCATCGGAGCATACGCCACCCGGAACCTCCACTGCCTTCCAAACGGCCTCGAGGCCCTGGGCCAAGGCCAAACCCAGGAGCAAAAGCAGGGCGAGGAACCGCCGCATTGTTCACCTCCGCCCGCAGTGTATAAGGAGTCTTGAACCAAGTCAAGAAAGGGCAGCCTTCCCGGCTGCCCCAAGGGCCAAACCTACTCTAGAACACCGCCTTGCGCAGGATATCCGTCACGGAAACGATGCCGATCACCTCGCCCTGGATCACGGGAGCCCGGCGGATGCCGGTGTTGGCGAAGAGCCGGGCCACGTACTCCACACCCAGGTCGGGGTTTACCGTGATCACCGGCTTGGTCATGATCTCGTGCACCTGCACCGTGACGGGGTCCTTTCCGTAGGCGATCACCTTGTACACGATGTCGGTTTCCGTGAGGATGCCGTAGGCATCCTCCTCGCTCCTACGGTCCACGATGAGGGCCCGGAGGCCAGTTTCCTTCATGAGGTTGATGGCCTCCTTCACCGTGGCCGAACCTTGGATCTTCACCACCTCGGTGGACATGATGTCCCTGGCCTTTTTCATGGCCCACCTCCACGCCCGGTTGGACGGGGCTTTAAGGGATCCGGGCACTTCGCACAATACCCCCTTGGGTATCTTCTTGACTAGGGACAAAAGACCCTTTCCGCTTATTTACCCAATTCCATTCATAAGCCCTAAGCCCACTCCACCCGGCTCCCGGAGGGATGTTTGCGCACCACGAGCTTGGCGGGAAGCCTTTCCGCCAGGGCCTCCACGTGGGTGACGATGCCCACCAGCCGCCCCCGGGTGGGAAGCGCCTCCAACACCCCCGCCACCACCTCCAGGGTTTCCGGGTCCAGGGTACCGAAGCCCTCGTCCAAAAACAAAGCCCCAAGCCGCCCCCGGGAAAGCTCCTCGGAGAGGGCCAGGGCTAAGGAGAGGCTTGCCAGGAAGCTTTCCCCCCCGGAAAGGGTCTTAACCGGGCGCACCGCCTCGGTCCAGAGGTCCAGGACCTGGTACTCGTCCTCCTTGGAGCGCAGGCGGTAACGCCCGGCAGAAAGGGTGGCCATGAGTTCATCCGCCCGCTCCACCAGGTTCCTCTGCCTAAGGCCCAGGAGGTAGGCGGGAAAGTTATTCTGCTGGAGGTCAAACGCCAGCTTCTCCCAGAGGTCCATCTCCCGCACCACCTCCGCCAGGCGGGCCAAAAGCTCCTGGCGGCGCTGTAGCCTTTCCCCCATCTCCTTAAGCCGCTCCTCCAAAACGGCCTTTTCTCCCATCCTGGCCTCGAGGCTTCCCTGCATCTCAGAAAGCCTTTCCTCTTCCCGCCGCAAGCGGGCCTCCACCTCCGCCAAAGGGGGAAGGGAACCGGGGAAGCGAGCCCTGGCCTCCCGCTCCACCTCCTCCAGGAGGGCTTCCACCTGGGCAAGCTCCTCCCGGTGGGCCCGGATCCTCTCCGCCAGGGCCTCCCGCTCCTTGGGGGGAAGGTAAAGGGCCCTGGCCTCCTCCTCGGGCATCAGGCCCACCACCCGGCCCTTGGCCTCCTCGAGGGCCTTTCGCTGCTCCTCCTCCTGGGCCAAAAGCCCCGCCAGTGTCCGGGAGGCTTCCTCCCAGGCCCGGGCGAGATCGCGGTCCAGTTTTTCCTTTTTCTCCAGCTCCTCCACCCTCCGGGAAAGGGTCCCGATGTACTCCGGCACCGACCTGCCCCCCGTCCTCTCCCAAAGCAGGCGGTAAAGCCCGGCCGCCAAGGCCTCCTTCTCCTGGCGCAGAGAGGCCAGGGCTTCCCGGGTCTTTCCCCAGGCCATTTCCGCCTCCCCCTCCAGGCGGGAAAACCCCTGGCGCAAACGCTCCTTCTCCTGGGATAGCCGCTTCACCTCCTCCTCGAGGGCCCGGGCCTCCCCCTGTTTTTCCCGGTACCTTTCCCTAAGCTCCTGAAGCCTCACCTGCGCTTCCTGCAGCTTCCCTTCCAGTTCCTTGGGATCCCCGGGGATGGGCTCCACGCCCAGGGTTTCCAGGGCCTCCCGCTTGGCCCTTTCCTCCTCCGCCACGGCCCCAAGCCGGGTCAGGAGCTCCCGTAAGGCCTTCTCCCCCACCTCCCGCCTTTTCCTGAGGTCAGAAGCCCCGGGCCCCTCCACTAGAGGGGGCAGGTGGTGAACCACGCCGCCGCACAGGGGGCAGGGCTCCCCCGGCTGCAAAAGATCGCGGTAGGCGAGAAGCCCCAGGCGCCTTTCCTCCTTGGCCAGCTGGGCAAGCTCCGCCTCCAGGCGCTTTTTTTCCTCCTCCAAAAACTCCCGCCTCCTCCTTAGCTCCTCCAGCTCCTGCCGAAGCCGGTGGGCTTCCGCACCCTTAAGAGCCTTCTCCAGGGCCTCCAACTGGGCCCGGGCCTGCCCTCCCTCCTCCACCAAGGCCTTCAGGGCCTCCTTGGCCCGGTTCAGGGCTTCTTCCTTCTCCCTTAGCCGCCCTTGCTCCTCCACCAGGCGGGATAGCTCCCGTTCCCTTTCCGCCAAAAGGGCTTCCTCCTGGAGGAGGGATTCCAGGGCCTCCGCGTAGGCCTCGGGAGCCAGGCCCAGCCTGGGAGCGGGGTGCTCCCTCACCCCCACCCGCCGCCAAAGGGCCTCGAGGGCCCTTAGCCCCTCCGCCTGCAGAAGAGCCCTTTGCGCCTCCTTTAGGGCCTCGGGGTCAAAGGCCAGGGTCCGGCGGTCCCCTTCCAGCTGGAAAAGCCGGGCGCGCACCCTTTGGAGCTCCTGCGCTGTGGCCGCCAGGGCTTCCTCCTTCCTTCTCAAGTCCTGCCACAAAGGCAGGGCCGCCTCCGCCTCCAATGCCTTCTTGAGCCTTTCCTCCACCTCCGCCATGCGGGAAGCCTCGGCCTTGAGGCGGCCCAGGCGGCCTTCCAGCTCCCCTTTGCGAAGGAGAAGCGCCTGAAGGCCTTTGAGCTCCAAAACCTCCCCCTCCAGGCGCCTTTTCTCGCTCTGAAGGCGGGCGATCTCCCGGGTTAGGTCCCCCAGGGCCCTTTCCAAGTCCTCCTTGGCCTCGAGGCTCACCCCAAGAAGCCCCGCAAGTTCCCCCTCCAGCCGGCCCTTCTCCTCCGTCAGGGCAGCCTTGCGGGAAGCCGCCTTTTCCCTGGCCCTCTCCAGCCGGGTAAGCTCAAAGAGATCCAGGAGAATCCTGCGCCTCTCCTTGGCCTCCCCCTTAAGGAAGCGGTCAAACTCCCCCTGGGGAAGGAGGAGGGCCCGGGTAAAGGCCTCGTAGGTGAGGCCCAAAAGCTCCTCCAAGGCCCGGTTCAAGGCGTCCAGGGTCTCCAAGGGTAGAAGCCGCTCCCCCACCGGACCCAGCTCGAAGAGCCGCCCCTCGCTCCGCTTTCCCCGCACCCGCTCCACCCTGTAGACCCTTCCCCCCACCTGGAAGGTGAGGCGGACCCGGGCCTCGCTGGCACCCGGGTGGACCAGGCTCCCCACGTTCCGCCCCACCCGGGGCACCACCCCATAGAGGGCAAAGGCCATGGCGTCCAGGAGGGTGCTCTTCCCGCTCCCCGTGGGCCCGGTGATGGCGAAAAGCTCCACATCGGAGAAGTCCACCCCCTGCCGCTCCCGGTAGGGGCCAAACCCCTCAAGCTCCAGGCGCAAGGGCCTCAAGCTCCACCTCCTTGAGCACCTGGTTAAACCGCTCCAGAAGCCCTCCCTCCTCCCGCCCCCGTTCCTTCAGATAGCGGTCGTAGGCCTCCACCAAACCCAGCTCCGGGGCCAAGGTCCCATTCCCCCCATCCTCAGACCCCCCCGCGGTCTCCACCGCCAGGAGATGGGGAAGCCCTTGAAAAAGCCTCTCCTTCACCGTCGGGGAAAGCCGGCCCTCCACCACCACCCTGAGGTACCCGGGAAAGTGCTCCAGCTCGGGAAGCCTGCCGTCCAGCTCCTCGGGCTTCAGGCGGAGGGTTTTAAGGGGCTTCCCCCAGCGCTCCCTTATGGGGTGGACCCGGACGGGCCCCCTGTCGGGCACCTCCACCAGCAAAGCCCCCCGCTCCGCCTCCTCCCCTTCGCCGAAGTCCAGCTGGATAAGGCTTCCCGCATACCAGGCCAGGGGGGCCTCGGAAACCTGTTGCTGGCGGTGGATGTGGCCCAAAGCCACGTAGCGGGCTCCCAGGGGCAGGGTGGAAGGGGGAACAGCGTAGCTTCCCGTGAGGTGGAAGACGAACTCCCCCGCCCCCGGGCGAACCCCCTCCAGGGCAAAGTGCCCCAGCATAAGGGGGCTTTCCAGGTTGGCGAGGATCCGCCGCATGGCCTCCGCATAGGTGCGGTGGCGCTCCTCGGCCTCCTGCAGGACCTTTTTCACCAGGATGCGCTCGGATACAAAGGGGAGAAGGGCCGCCCTGAGCCCTCCCACCTCCACCACCCCTCCTTCCTCCCGGAAAAGGGGCCTTCCCCGCACCGCTGCCCCCGCCAGGGCGAAGAGGGGGGCAAGGGCCTCGAGGCGCTCCTTGGGATCGTGGTTGCCGGCGATGACCAAGGCGGGAACCCCAAGCTCCCTAAGGCGCAGGAAAAACTCCACCGCCATGGCCTCGGCCTCGGCGGAAACCTGGGGGCGGTCAAAGAGATCCCCGGAAACCACCACCAGGTCCACCCCCTCCTTGGCCACCATCTCCAGAAGGGTTTTCAACACCTCCCCGATCTCGGGGGTGCGGTCCACGCCCTTTAATACCTTGCCCAGATGCCAGTCCGCGGTGTGCAATAGGCGCACGGCTCCCATTATGCCAGCCATTGGCTTCCCACCCTAATGGGCATGGCTATGGTCCTCAGGAGGCCCACCCCTTCCCCCCTGGAAGAACCAGGCCGCCATCAGGGTGGTGAGGGGCACCGCCAGAAGAAGCCCCAAGGAACCCAGCACCATGGAGGCGATCTCTGCGGCGAAGGGCTCGGTGTTCAGGAGGAAGCGCAAGGGGGTGGGATCCCGGGTGAGGAGAAGAAAAAGGGGCAAGGAGCCTGCGGCGTAGGCCAAGACCAGGGTGTTCACCAGGCTGCCGATGTGGTCGTACCCCACCTCCATCCCCCTTCGGTAGAGCTCTCCAAGGCCAAAGCGGGGGTTGGCGTGGGCCAGAGCCTGGACCACCGCCGCCTGGGTCACGCTCACGTCGGTCAAGGCCCCCAGGGTGCCCACCACCACCCCCGCCAGGAAGAGGGAGAGGAGGTCCACGCCTCCCCACTGCCTGAGGAGCAGGGCTTCCTCCGAGGCCAAGCCCGTAAACCCCATGCTTCGGGTGAAGAAGAGGGCCAGGAACAACACGAAGACCACCGAGGCCAGGGTGCCCAAAAGGGCGGCGGTGGTCTTGCGGTTCACCCCGTGGACCAGGTAGACGGTGAGAAGAAGCACCCCCACGCTTCCCAAAAAGGCGTAGAGAAGGGGATTCCCACCCGCCGCCACCTTGGGAACCACGAGGTAGACCACCACCAAAAGGCTCAGGAAGGTGCCTAGAAGCCCCCTAACCCCCTTCCCCCGGCCCAGGAGAGCAGCCAGGAAGGCGAAAAGGCCCAAAAGGCCAAAAAGCCAGGGGATGCGGTCGGGCTCGGTCACGTAGGTTTTACCGCCCTCCTGGTAGAGGACCACCCGCTGGCCCACCCGGTACCCGCCCCCGTCCACGGGCAGAAGGGCTTCCAGCCTCCCGCCCTCCACCTCCACCAGGGCCACGCCCCGTTGGGCCTCGAGGGCCAGGATCCTTCCCACCAGGTACCCTCCATCCCCTTTAGCCGAGGCAGGGGGCAACAGGGCAAGAAAAAGGAGAAACCAAAAGCGCATGGGCCTACTCTAACAAGAAAGCCCCGCCCGGCTGAGGCGGGGCCCACCGCTTAAAGCTCCTAAGGCCGACGCCACACCTTCTGGACCCAATCCCTAACCCTGGCCCGGTCCGAAGAGGTCCCAAAGCTGGAAACCATAAGCTCCAGGGCGAAATCCACCCCCCCTTTCGGAGGGATCACCCGGTAATCTCCCCGGTTATCCATGTACACCCCCAGGTAATCGCCTTCGTCCACGTCCTGGTTGCCATTGGCATCCTTCCACCCCACCACCACGTACTTTCCACCCTCCAAGTTGGGTATGGAGTAAGGGGCGCTGTTCCCATCCCGATCTATGCGCACGTACTTACTGCGGTCAGGATCTATATCCTCCTCGTCCGGGGTGAGGTACAGGGCAAACACATAGGCGCCGCGCACCGTGGGCCTGGAAGGCGGCGGGGCAGTGGAAACCGTCAGACCCAGGGTGGCCTCCTTCATCAAGCTTCCGCTCACTCCCCGGACCCTTAGCGAGTACGTACCCGGGGAAACCGTGCCCGCCACCGTGAGGGTTAGGGTGCTGGAGGAAGAGGTGGGATTGGGTACAAAGGCACCGCTAACCCCCGGAGGATTTCCCTCGAGGCTAAGGTTCACCGAGCCGTTAAACCCACCGGACCCAAGGATGTTTACCGTCACCTGCCCGCTTTGGCCGGGAGCCAGGGTCAAGGAGGCGGGGGAAAGCTGGATCTGGAAGTCAGGGCCAGGTCCTGGCCCACCTCCACCGCCTGCCACCATCTGCAACGCCCTATAGGCATCCACCAGACCCGCCCCGCAATCGCTTCCGCTAAGGTTTACCTCCACCCGGTCATGAGGCCATCCCGTGCAGGCCTGATCATTCAAAGGCCTAGCCGTTTGCTTTAAGATGGAAAGCACCTCACCAAGCCCCAGGTTGGGATTCCTGGCCTTCATCAAGGCCACGAGTCCCGCCACATGGGGGGAAGCCATGGAAGTGCCCTGCATGAAGTCCAAGGAGGGCTGGTCGGAATACTCGTCCCAAACCGTACTCAAGACGCCATCCGGAAGTTGATCGCCATTCTGGTCAACAGTGGTATCCCCACCGGGAGCCATGACGTCTATCCGGGGACCGTAGTTGGAGTAGTAAGCCCTATACCCACGGTACTCCGTGGCCCCCACCGTGATCACCCCAGCGCAGCTAGCGGGAGAAAAATTTCTAGCATCCTGCTGGTCGTTTCCCGCGGCCACCACGATGATGGGCTTCTGCGGTTGCTGATTGGCTCGGTCAATGACCTCCTGCACCAAGTCCGGGCACGGGACCGGACCTCCCAGGGACATATTCACCACTTGGGCGGGATTCGGGTTGCGAGGTACACCCGGCACATCCAGACCTACAGCCCAGAGCAACCCCTCGTAGATGTCAGCCAAGGAGCCGCCCCCAGCACCCAGGGCCCGCACGGGCAGGATCTTGGCCCCCCAGCTCACTCCTGCCACCCCAACCCCATCGTTGGTGCTGGCAGCAATGGTGCCCGAAACATGGGAGCCATGGTAGCTCGACCCGGTACCCAAAGGTTCCTCGGGATCCGGATCGCGTCCGTCCCCATCGCCGGACCTTTGCGGATCGGAAACGAAGTCGTAGCCCGAAAGCAATACCGGAGCGAGATCCGGATGCTGCTTCTTAATGCCGGAGTCGATAACCGCCACCACCACCTGGCGGCTACGTCCGTCCTCTATATCCCAGGCCTGAGGCAGGTTGATGGCGGGGTAGTGCCATTGGTAAGGGTAAAACGGGTCATTGGGCGTCTTTAGCACGTCCAAAACATAGTTCGGGTGCGCCTTCTCGACCTCAGGGACGCCCTCCAAGGTCTGGCTGAGGGCCTCGAGGTCCAGCGCCTCCAATCCAAGAGGAGCGATACCCTCAACTCGGTAGAGACCCCACCCGGGCAAGGCCAAGGGCCGAACAAACCCTAACACCTTGCCACCCACCTCCATGCGGCTTGGCAAGGCCTTCCCAGGGAGTGCCTTTACCAACACCTCCCCAGGTACCCAACGTGCCTCCCTCCTTGGCTGCGTGGGTTGCCCACTTGTAAGCGAAGTCCCTGCAAAACCGAATCCCTCCTGAAGGCTAGATGTTATACTCCTACCCAGAGAAACAGTCCCGGAAATCTCCCCTCCCCCACCTCCTTGGTTCTGGCAAGCCCACAATGAGAGAGCCAGGAGGAAGAAAAACGCTACTTTTTTCATCCTTGCCTCCCTGGATTGGGGGGTAGAAGCTTCTACCCCCCAATCCCCTCATCCACCTACGGGTAGACCCGCAAGCCTACCCCAAGGTTCACACCAAAAACAGCCTGGCCGGCAAACAGAAGGGTTGGTTTGGCCACGATCACCGCAGAGGCATTCTTGTTCAGGAAGTATTCCACTCCTCCAGAAGCCCCAAGACCAAACAAGGTTTGTCCGCCACCAAAGAAGACCCGGAAACCAAAGCCCGCCAAGGGTGCAACTCCCGCCTTGCCAAAGTGGAAGAGACCATCCAGACCCAGATTGAACGCTGCACCCCCACCCATCACGATTATTCCAAGATTCCCACCCACTCCAAACGGTCCTGCCAAATCCCGGACCCCACCGGAGAATTGGACATTCATGCCGAAAGCCGTCTGGTTAGCAAAGAAGAAGCCGAGATTCGCCCCAGTTCCTCCAGCAGGAAGCACTAAGTCGGTAACGCCTGTTTCCACGTAAAACCGTTGGGCCTGCCCCATGCCCAAAACCAAGGTCAACACCATCACCAACAAGACCTTACCCTTCATGACCACCCTCCTTCACCTTTCGCTAAGCCAATGGCGTTTGGTCACCACACCCCTAGTACCTTCTGCCTACCCTTTGGTCATCCCAACACCCTGCCTCTAGAACACCTCACTCCCCGGTCCCACCTCCTTCCTGAGACCAGGGTAGTAAGAACCCCCTTACAAACTTCTTAAACCCTTCAGCCGGATCCCTGTAACCCTGTATAACCCCTCTGGGTGTCGATGAAAACTTCTTCTCAACTTGCTATCCTAAGGCCATGGAGCGCTCCACCCGGCAACGGCGGGCCATCCGGGAAGCCTTTCTGGAAGCCGGCCGTCCCCTTTCCCCCCAGGAGGTCCTGGAGCTGGCCAGGAAGAAGGTGCCCTCCTTGGGCCTCGCCACCGTATACCGCACCCTGAAGGGTCTGGTGGAGGAGGGATTCCTCACCCCGGTGGCCCTTCCCGGTGAACCCTCCCGCTACGAACCCGCGGGAAGGGAGCACCACCACCACTTTCTCTGCCGCCTTTGCGGAAGGGTGTATGAGCTTTTGGGTTGCGATCTGGCCCTGGAAGGCCACCTGCCCCCGGGCTTCCTGGCCGAGGGGCACGAGGTCATGGTCTACGGCCGTTGCCCGGAGTGCGCCTAGTCCCATGCGGGGTAGGCCTCCTTCGGCCGGTTCCAGCGCACCTCCTCCAAAGCCCCATCGAAGCGCAGGATGGCCGCCAGCCGGGCCCGGGAGTACACCCGGTAGGGCTCCTTGGGGATGAAGGCGGTCACGATGTCCACGTGCCGCGGGGTGGCGTACTCCAGCACCACGTGCAGGGGAAGCTTCAACCGGGGAGGAAAGACCATGTAGCCCAGGACCAGCATCCGCTGGTCCTCAGGGTAGATGGCCAGTTCCCTGCCCCATTCTAAGGCCCTTAGCACGTCCAGCTCGGTGAAGCCCTCCTGAAGCATGTGCTTGGCCACATGGGGCCCCAGGCGGTAGCGGCCTTCCCGGAGGTGGGGGAGAAGGTCTTCCAAGCGGCGGAGCTTTTTCACAGGAACCCACCCCCTCTATCCTCCCAGTCTAGGGTCCCCGCGGGAAAAAGTGTGGGCTTTAGCGGTGAGGACCCAGGGCCCCAGGGTCCCGCACCGCTAAAAAGGCCCCGTAGACCCGGTTTGCCCCTGCCTTAAGGAGGGCTTCCTTGGCCCTTAAGAAGGTGGCCCCGCTGGTGAGCACATCGTCCACGAGAAGCCAGCTTCCCCCTACCCGAAGCACGGGAACAAAAAGGTCCTCGGGCAGGTACCGACGGGCCCGGCCCCGGGTGGGTTGGCTTGGGGTGTAGCGCACCCGCCGCAAAACCCTGAGGTAGGGAAGCCCAAGGTGGGCCGCCAGGATCCGTCCCAGGAGCTCAGGGGGATTGTAGCCCCTAACAACCAACCGGGGAAGCAGGGTGGGGACGGCGGTAACCCCGGAAAGCCTCCAGCCCCGGGCCAAGACCGCCTCCGCCAAGGGTTCGGCCAGGAGAGGGGCAAGGCCGAACCGTCTGCCGTACTTCAAGGCCCGTACCATCCCTCCCACCCGCCCGTAAAGGCCCAGGTAAACCATCTCCCCCGCAGCAAAGGCCCGCAGACCCTGACGGCAGGTGGAGCAAAGAAGGGGTGCATCCAACTTCCCACCACACCCCGGGCAGGCATGGCCCAATAGGCCCTCAAGAAATCCCCAAAGCATCCCGTAAGGCTTCGTCAAAGGGTGGATAGAGGATCCCCTTCTCCGTGATGATGCCTGTAAGGTAGCGGTGGGGGGTAATGTCAAAGGCAGGATGGTAGGCAGCTACCCCCAAGGGGGCAAGGCGCACCCCCCTTAGCTCCAAGACCTCCTCGGGGGAGCGTTCCTCTATGGGGATCCCCTGCCCACTTTCCAGGCTTGGGTCCACGGAGGAAAGGGGCAGGGCGGCATAGAAGGGAATCCCGTGGTGGTGGGCGAGAACCGCCAGGGTATAGGTGCCGATCTTGTTGGCAAAGTCCCCGTTCAGGGCCATGCGGTCCACTCCCACGATGACCGCATCCACCCGGCCCTGGGCCATGAGGAAGCCCGCCATGTTGTCCGCGATCAAGGTGGCGGGAACTCCAGCCTTCTTTAGCTCATAGGCGGTGAGCCTGGCCCCTTGTAGGTAGGGCCGGGTTTCATCCACCCAGACATGGGAAACCCGCCCCTGGCGGTGAGCCTCCACGATGGCCCCCAGGGCGGTGCCGTACCCCCCCGTGGCCAGGGGGCCGGTGTTGCAGTGGGTGAGGACCTGGCCCCTTAGCACCTTGGCCCCATGCAGGCTTATGGCCCTTTCCGTTTCCTCCACCTCCCGCCAGATGGCCTGGGCCTCCTTAAGGCTTCCCGCCAGGTTCCCCCAGTGCGGGCGCATGCGATCCAGGGCGTAGAAGAGGTTCACCGCCGTGGGCCGGCTCTGCCTTAGAAGGCGGTCTGCCCCCTCCAGGTCCTCCCCCCTCAGGTGGGCCAGCACCATGCCATAGGCGGCGGAAACCCCGATGGCCGGGGCCCCCCGCACCACCATGGCCCGGATGGCTTCCGCCATCTCCTTGGCGGTGCGCACGGGAACCCAAATCTCCTCGAGGGGAAGCTTCCTCTGGTCCAGAAGCCAGAAGACCCTTTCCTTCTCATCAAAGCGAAAGGGCAGGATCCTTTCCACCCCTAAAGCCTAACGCAGCCTTAACACCTTGTCGTCGTTGGGGCGCACCTGGCCCCGGCCATCGCGGTTGGAGGTGGTGACGTAAAGGGCTCCATCGGGACCGACCTGCACCTCCCTTAGGCGGCCAAAACCCGAAAGGGCCGTTTCCACCCGCGCCACCCGCCAGTTGCCCTTGTCCCCTTCCAGTACCAGCCGCAAAAGGGCCTGCCCCCTGAGGCCCGCCACGTACAGGTCCCCCCTCCAGAAGGCCAGGTTCCCGGGAGGGAAACCCTCAGGCCAGAAGTGAAGGGGGTTGCGGTAGCGGGGGTCGTTCCCCCATCCCACCACCCGGGGCCAGCCGTAGTTGCCCCCCGCCACGATCACATTCACCTCGTCGTGGCCGAAGCCCTGTTCCCCGCTGGGCCCGTGCTCGCTGGCAAAAAGCTCCCCGGTCCTCGGGTGCCAGGCCAGGCCCTGGGGGTTACGGTGGCCATAGCTATAGATCTCGGGCCTGGCTCCGGAACGGTTCAGGAAGGGGTTCCCCGGTGCCGGCTTGCCTTCCGGGGTGATCCTGAGAACCTTACCCCCCAAGGAGGACAGGTCCTGGGCCAGCTCCCGCTCGTACACCTCCCCTGTGGTCACGTAGAGCATCCCATCGGGACCGAAGGCGAGCCGCCCCCCGGAGTGCAGGCCGTGGGAGCGGGCGGGAATGCCGTCCAGAACCACCCGGTCCAGCACGCCCCTATTCCCTTGGTGCCTCAGGCGCACCACCTGGTTCCTGAGGCCTCCTTCCTCCACCGTGCGGTAGGCGTAGAGGTAGGGCTCCCGGGGAAACTGGGGATGGAGGGCGAGGCCAAGGAGCCCCGACTCCCCCCGGTGGTAAACGGGAAGCTCCGCGTAGAGCGACGCCCTTCCCCCCTGCACCCACTGGATCCGCCCCGGCCGTTCGGAAACCAGGAAGCTCCCGTCAGGTAAAAAGGCCAAGGCCCAGGGCACCTCGAGGCCTCCCACCACCTCCTCCACCCGAATTCCTTGCGCCCGAACCAAGGAAAGCCCCAAAAGGCCCAGGAGCACCCGCCTGCGGGAAACCATGCCCACCCCCTTGAGGGTGAGCCTAGCACACGGATCCAGCGCCCAAGGTGGGCTCCCCCACACCCTAGAGGGCGCCGGGACCTAGGCCTTGGGGTCCAGGATCACCTTCACCGCCTGCCCCGAGGCCAAGAGGCCAAAGGCCTCCCGGTACTGGCTCATGGGCAGGCGGTGGGTGATGAGGGGGGTAAGGTCCACCCGGCCCGAGTAGACCAAGGCGGTGCCCTGCATCCAGGTCTGCCAGAGCCTTCTTCCCGCGATGCCGTAGGCGGTGATCCCCCGCATGACCAGCTCCCCGGCCAGGTCAAAGCGAATGGGGTCCGAGGGAATGCCCAGGATCCTGGCCTCTCCCCCCGGGATCAAGGCCTTAAGCCCCTGGTGGATGGCCACCTCATTCCCGGAAAACTCCAGGAGGACCTCCACCCCGCTTCCCGTCACCTCCTCCACCACGGAAAGGAGATCCTCCTCCAGGGGGTTCACGAGCCGGTCGGCGTAGGGCCTGGCGAAGTTCAGGCGGTAGGGGTTGGGGTCGGATACCAGGATAGGCCCGGCCCCGCTGGCCCGGGCCACCATGGCCGCCATCAGGCCGATGGGCCCCGCCCCGGTGATGAGGACGCTTTTCCCGGAAACCCCGCTTCCCGCATACACCGTGTGCACCGCATTGCCGAAGGGCTCCAGGATGGCCCCCACCTCAAAGGGCAGGTCCTTGGGGTTCACCCAGGCGTTTTCCGCCGGCACCACCACGTACTCGGCAAACCCGCCGTCCCGGTCCACCCCCAGGATCTGGGTGTTGAGGCAGACATGGTAGTTGCCCGTGCGGCAGGCGGGGCAGGCATGGCAAACTATGTGGCTTTCCAGGCTCACGTGGTCCCCCACCTGGGGCCTTTTCACTCCGGGCCCCACCCGTTCCACCACCCCGCTGAACTCGTGGCCGGTGATGAGAGGAGGCTTGATCCGGCCCCTCGCCCAATGGTCCCACCGCCAGATGTGGAGGTCGGTGCCGCAGATGCTGGCAGCCTCCACCCGCACCAGGATCTCCCCCGGGCCCGGCTCGGGCACGGGGCGTTCCACCAGGGTTAGGCCCTCTTCCGGGGCCAGCTTGGCCAAAGCGCGCATACCTGGGCCATGCTACCACCGGTAAAGGGCACCCACGCCGAAGCGGGTGGTGTCCGCCGCCTCGAGGCTAAAGCTCAAGCCCAACGCCGGGGTAAGGTCGTACCCCAGGGTGAAGGTGATGCGGGCAAGCCTGCCATCCCCTGGCAGGAAGGTGGAGCCCAGGGAAAAGGTGAGGCCATCCCGGCGGTACTGGGCGCTCAGGGTCTGCTCCCCTCTGAGGTCCAGCTCGTAGCCCAAGAAGAGCTCGGGGCTCAGGTACTTGCCCACGGAAAAGCGGGTTTCCTCCAGATCTCCCCCTTGGAGAAGGGGAAGCTGCACCTGGAAGCGGTCAAGGCCCAAGGAGCGGGCGAGCTCCCGCTCCAGCTGGCCCAGCACCAGGTTCTCCAAAGCGGCCCCCAGGGCCACCTGGGGGAGGGTTTCCGCCAACCGGGTGACGTCGGGGGTACCCAGGGTGAGGAGAGCGTAGATCTCGGGCTCGGTGAGGGCGGGATCCGAGGTGAAGTGGGGCTCGAGGCGCACCTTCACCCGGCCGTTTTCCCGCAAAAACTCCCCAGTGGCCTCCAGGAAGACCTTGTGGCCCCGGGTTTCCGTCTGGGCCTTAAGGCGAAACTCGGGGAGGATGCCCCGGTCCGGGAAAAAGCGCAGGAAGCTTGCCGTGGAATCCAGGGTAAAGAGGGAATCCCAAAGGCGGAAGTTACCCCACAGGGCCTCCACCTGTCCCGACAGGTAGGGGTCGGCGTAGCTGCCCCCCAGAAACACCTCCCCCTTGAGCTCCCCCTGGGCCAGGCTTTCCTGCACCAGGACCCCCCTTTCCGCATACACCCGCACCCCCTCGAAGACCAGGGGCACGGGGGTGGGCTTTCCCGCCCCGCTTCCCCCCAGCTCCACCCCCCCCTGGGTCAGCTCCTTGGCCCTTGCCTCCGGCAGGGCCAGCCTGGCCCTCAGGACCTCGGCGTTGCCCGTGAGGTGGTAGGTGCCCTTCTCCTCGTAGAGGAAGAAGCTCTTCACGTCCAGAAGGCCCTCTTGCAGGTAGTACCGGGGGTAGTAAAGGGGAAGCCGGCCGTAGCCGGCAAGGCGCAAGGGGAAGAGGGTTCCCTGGGCCTGGGCCTCCCCCAGGTGGATCTCCACCCCGTAGCCCGGGTAGCGGAAGGCCACCTCCGCTGGGGTTTCCTCCTTGAGCCCGGGCAGGGTAACCACGCCCTTGGCGCTAACCTGAAATTCCTCCAATCTGCCCTCGAGGCCCAGCCTGGCCTTCCCGGGGAAGGGAGCCAAAAGGGTGAGCTCCCCCTCCGCCCGCGCCCCCCCGTTCAAGGAAAGAAGCCCCTGGGGAAGGTACCCTGCCACCGGCCCCAAGCGGAAGCGGAAGTCCTTGAACTCCACCTGGAAACCCTCCCCTTTAAGCCTCAGGAGGAGGCTTCCCGAACCCTCGGGCCGGTAGGGCTTTAAGGGGGGCACCACCTGGAGCACTGGGGTGAAGACCGTGTCCCTGAGGCTTAGGTAAAGGTCGCTCCCCTCCGGGCTCCAGTACCCCCCGCCCTCCCAGCTTCCCCGGCCCAGAAGGCGGAGCCGGTCCACCAGGACCCGGCCTTCCTCCAGGCGAAAGACCGCCTGGCCCTTAAGCTCATCCCCAGCCCCCACGAAGCGCAAGGCCTCCCCCACCAGGACTCCCTCGCCCCGCAAGGGGTGGGAAAGGGGAAGGCGGAGCCGCACCGCCCCCGTCCAGTAGGCCTCCCCCTCCAGGGGCCCCGCCACCGCCATGAGGAGGAGATGCAGGGGAAAGCCCCGGAGGGAAGCGGAAAGGTCCAGCCGATCCCCCTCGAGGGCCACTTGGAAGGGACTTTGCCCAAGCTGCCCCTTGCCCTGCACCAACCCAGGCCCCAAAGCTCCCGCGAAGAGGAAGGGGAGGGGGCTTCCCGCCACCTCCGCCTCCCCCTCCAGCCGGCCCTGGGCCCGGGTACCCTCCAGGGCCAGCTCCCCGGAAACCACCCCCTTTAGATAAGGAGCGTAGCGGCCCACGAGATCCTCCAAGGCCGCTCCCTCCAGGCGAAGCCTGCCGCTAAGGGGAAGAAGCCTTCCTTTGGCGGTGATCCGGCCCACCGCTCCCTCCAGGGCCCCCTCCACCTGGTACCCCTCTCCAAAAACCCGGCCCCGGAAGCGGCTTTCCAGGGGAGGAAGGGAAAGGTCCACCTGGAGTTCACCGGCAGGGGGATAGGCAAGCTCGCCGGCAAGGTAGGGACCCTCCGCCCGGAGCCTGGCTTCCAAAAGCCTCCCTGCCACCTCCAGGGCCTGTTCCCCCGCCCGGTAGAAAATCCGGTAGGTCCCTCCAAGATCCACCTCTCCCTGAAGCCTCCCCGCCCCCGCCACCCACCAGGAAAAGGCAGGATGCTCCCCCAAGAGGCGCACCCGGTCCTTCTCCCCTTCCAGGCGCAAGCGGAAGCCGGAAAGGTCGAAGGCCAAGGCCCCCTCCACCTTGCCCCCGGCATAGGCCAAGGCCCCTTCCCCTTGGGGGCTGGTCAGGATCAGGGACAGATCCTTCAGGTTCAAGCCTCCCTCCAGGGGCAGACCCACCCCGGGCATCCGGTAGTCCAGAAGAAGCCTTTCCCCCTGCCCCAAAACCCCAAGGCCCCCGGGCAACAGGGCCTTCAGGATCCTTCCCTCTCCTTCCGCCTGGCGGCCCGCCAGGTCCAGGCGCACTCCCCCCACCTCCAGACGAGGCCAGGCCAGGCGCACCCTTTCCCCCAAAACCTCCCCCTGGAGTTCGGGAACCTGTTTGCCGGAAAGCTCCAGGCTTCCCTCCTTAAAGGCCACCTTCCCCTTCCAGGCCTCCTGCCAGGCCACCTGCCCCTCGAGGTCCCCGTGGAACTCCAGGGTGAGCCCTTCCCTTCCGTACCGCCCTTCCACCTCAGCCCTCCGGCCCCAGGCCAGGAGGGCCAGGTTCAACCCCACTTCCCGCCAGGGACCCTCCACCCTGCCGGAAAGGGTCAAGGGACCATAGCGGAACCCCTCAAACTGGAAGGCCACGCCCTTAGGCCCCACCTCGCCGGAAACCCCCGCCCCGGAAACCCCCACCCGGAAGCCCTGAAGCCCCATCAGGGAAAGCGCCACCTCCCCGTAGCGGTACTGGCCCTTAAGCCACTCCCCGGGATAAACCCCTTCGGCCCAAAGCTCCCCCAGGCCCCGGGGCAGGGCCCCGGCGTAGCGGTAGGCCAGGCGGAAGGGGGAAAGATCCAGCCGCCCGGAAAGAGGAAGCCCCTCTCCCAAAAGATCCAGGCCCAGCCCCTCTCCCCGGGCCAGGACCACCCCATAGGGGGTGGAAAGCCTGCCCTCCCCTGTAACCCTTCCCCGGTACCCCTTTTCCGCCAGGTAGCGGTACTGGCCCTGGAAGGCCACACCCTGGTACGCCAGGCTCCCTGAAACCCAGGCCTCGAGGCCCAGGCACCTCCCCAAGGGCAACGGCAGGCAGAACCCTCCCTCCCATAGGCCCTGCCAGGCCCCCTCCCCCTGGAGCTGGAACAAGCCCGCCCCGAGATCCACCCTTCCGGCAAGCCCCCCCTGGGGCAGGGGGTAGCGGAGGGTGAGGAGGCCGGAAAGCCCCTTCCGGTAGCGGGCTTCCCCCATAAGCCCCGGCCCCTGGAAGCTCCCCACCACCTCCCCATCCCGGTACCTCACCTCCACCTTCCCCCCAAGCACCTCCCCCAGAAGCTCCGCCCGCAGAGGCCAGAGCCAGGCCTTCCCGGATAGCCGTCCCTCCGGACGCTCCAGGCTTACCTTAAGGGCCTCCTGCCAGGGCCCATCCGCCTCCGCCTTAACCCGCACGGGAAGGCCAAAGGGGGCGAGGTCCCGGTCCAAGTCCAGGACCAGATGCCCCTCCGCAAGCCTCAAGCGGAAACCCTCCGCCTCCCCCACCAGGGAAAGGGCCTCTACCCCAACCGGCCCACCCCGGTAGCGGTAGGCAAAGCGGAAGGGCAAAACCTCCCCGTTCCCCAAGAGGCTTCCCTGGCCCTCCAACTGGCCCAGGGGCTGACCCCGGGGAAGCCCAGGCCACCCCGCTTGAAAACTGCCCTGGGCTTCCAGCCGTACTTGGCCCAGCTCCAGGCGGTATTGGGCCCTCCCGGAAAGGAAAAGGTCCTCCAGGGTCGCTTCCGCCGCCACCTCCCCCGGAAGGTCCTTGCCCTTTAGGGTAAGGTGCAAAGGCCCTTCCCCCTCCCCCTTTAGGAGAAGCCCATGCCCCTCCGCCCAAAGCCTTCCCCGATACCCCTCCGGGCCCCAGGAAAGATCCATCCGAAGGGCCATTCCCTCCACCTTGCCCTCGCCCTGCGCCGAAAGGTGCCAGGCCCCGTCGTACCGGGCCAACAAGACCAAGGGCGCCTCCCAGGAAACCTCCGCCCGGGTTCCCTCCCCCTTCAGGCGCAAGGGGCCTTCCTGCAGCAGGTAGCGGAGGCTCCTAAACCTTCCCTCCCCCCGGTAGCGGCTCCCCTCAAAGGCCCACGCCACCTCCCCTTCCCCGTATGGGGAGGCATGGCGCAGGGTACCCTCCCCCCTCAAGGCCAAGAGGTTTACCCGGCCCGCAAGCTCCGTCCACCCAAGCCCCTCCCGCTGGTAGCGGGCTTCCAGGGCCAGGCCCTCCAAGGGACCCCTAAGCCCAAGCCTCAAGGGACCGTAACGGAAACTCCCCTCCACCTCCCCCTGAAGCCCGGGCCCCAGGCGGAGCCTGCCCTCCCCGGACACCCCCCCTAGCCCCCAGAGCCTCCCCTCCTTGGGAGCCCAGGCCAGGCCCGCATCCCGATCGGCGAGGAGGAGGCGGAGAATCCCTTCCTGGTAGTCCAGGGCCAGGGATTCCGTCCCATAGCGCACCCGCGCCCAGGCCTCCCCTTCGCCGGAAAGGGTCAGCCTCCCCCCCGCCCTTCCCGCAAGGGAAAGGCCCAGGGCCCGGGCCAAGGGGGCCACCTCCTCCAGGGAAAACCCCACCTCCTCCCCCGTTAGCGCCGCCTCGCCGCCCTCCCACCTTAGGGCCAGGAAGGGCTTACCCTGGTATCCCCCCTGGAAGGTGAAGGGCAGGCCGGCAAAGTTCCCCTCCCCCTTCCCCGCCACCTGAAGCCCCTGGCCCTGGAAACTCCCCGCAATCCTTCCCTCCTTTCCCAGGGCAGCAAAGGGCAAGGCCAGGCTACCCCTATAGCTAAGTCCCTCCCCCTCGAGGGACAAGGGACCTTGCAACCGGTAGCGAAGGCCTCCCCCCTCGGTCCACACCTGGCCCGAAAGGGGCACGGCGCCAAAGTAGGGAAGCCGAGCCTCCCCGGAAAGCCCCAGGCGGAAGGCCCGCCAGGGCCCTTCCCCTTCCGCCTCTAGGCGCACTCCCAGCCCGTTTTTCTCGTACTCTCCCCGCACCGCCAAGGAAAGCCCTTCCGGGGAAACCTGGCCCTCTCCCTGGAAGTAGGGCCCAGAAAGCCTTGCCCGGGCGGAAAGAAGCTCCTCCCCGGTGAAAAGGGCCTCCCCGTAGGGGCTTTCCAGCCTAAGCCTTCCACCCCGGGTACCCCAGGTGCCGCTGGCCCGTGCGGGAAGCCCCCAAGGGGAAAGGTCAAAGGCTTCCGCCCGGAGTAGAAGGCTTAGACCCCCCTCGTACCCTCCCAGGAGGCGAAGACCCGGAGCCTGGCCCTGGAAGCGGAAGACCGCCCCCCGCCCCACCAGGCTGAGCCTTAGGTCCAGCCTCTCCAGGTGGGCCTGGGCCTGGTAGGCAAGCCCCAGGAGGTCCAGCCTTCCTGCCATCCGCACCGGACCCGCATAGGGAACCTCCCCCTGCCCCCTTACCCTTAGGTCCCGCCAGCCTCCCTGAGCCTCCACGCGGCCATAGGGAGAGGAAAGGCTAAGATGGCCTTTTTCCAGGGTGCCCTCCGCCTGGAAGCGGCCGGAAACCCCTCGGTACCTCCAAGGAAGGGCCAGGTGGAAGGGATACCGCCCGGCGAACTCCAGCCTCCCCACCCCCAGCACTTCCAAACCTTTCCGGTCCAGACGGAAGGCCAAAGGAGGCACCTCGAGGCCCTCCGGCAGGGGAGGGAGGAACCTACCCGCAATCCGCAGCTCCGGGTAGACCTCCCCTTCCCCCTGGGCGTACCCCTTTAGCCCCGCCAGGACCAGCCTTCCACTCTCCCCCTGCAAAACCCCTGCCAGCCAAGGGGTTTCCACCCGGGCCCAGCCCTGGAAGCCCCCATCATAGAGGAGGTCGGCCCCAAGGACCAAGGGTCCCAGCCGCGCCCTTCCCCTCAGGCTTAAGCCCCCTTGATAGCGCAGGAGAAGGTCCTGGGCCTTCAAGGTGAGGCCCGGCTTTGGGCCGTAAGCCCCAGCAAAGGGGAGGCTTCCCCAGGGGGTCATGAACCTTCCCTGGATCTCCGCCCCCAGGCGGCGCAGGTTCCCTTCCGCCTCCAGATAACGGCCCTTCAGGGCAAGCCTTCCCGAAAGCTCGCCATCCCGGTACAGGGCTTGCCCGGAAAGACGGAACTCGTCCAGGGCGTGGATGGGCAGGTCCCGCAGGCGCAGGGCCAGGATCCCACCCCGGTACTCCCCCTCCCCATAGGGGCTTCGGAAGCGGAAGGCTCCCTTTTCCTGCCCCACCTGCAAGGGGAAGGCCGCATAGGGGGAGGTGTAGTGCAAGGAAGCCTCGAGCCTCCCCGAGATCAGCTTTCCCTCCCCCTCAAGGCTTCCCACCGCCAGGGGCGTGGGACTAAGGGCCAGAAGAAGGTGGCTCCAGGTTCCCCGGAGGGCCAAGGGTCCAAGCTGGCCCGCCACTTGCTCCCCATTCCCTGCCACCTCCCCCGAAAGATCCAGGGATCGGAAGAAGGAAAGGCGCACCCCGGGGCTTTGCACCCGGGCCTGCCAGCGGCTTCCCTCGCTTTCAAAGGCCACCTGGGCCCATCCCTCCAGGGGCCTGGGCCAGGCCACCTGGCCCCGGGCTTCCGTGCGGTTCCCCTGGCCCTCAAGGACGACCCTGCTTCCCAAGGAATCCTCCAGGCTCGCCTGGTAGTCCTGGCCCACCAGGCCAAAGCCCAGCCGGTAGGTGCGGTCAAAAAGCCTTCCCTCCGCCTCCGCCTTCAGGGAGAAGACCCGGTCGAAGGAAAGGGTTCCCCGGTGGCGGAAGGGCTCGGAGAGGAGCCGCCCCTCCCCCCAAAACCTCCCCTTGACCCGGATCCGGTCCCAGCCCTCCCCCTCAAGCCGAAGCTCCCCATCCCCCTCCACCGGCAGGGCAAGGCGGTAGTGCCGGGCCAGGGCGGGAAGCCGGGGCCGGCCCGTGAGGAAAAAGCGGTAGCGCTCCGCCTTCAAGTCCACCTGGATCCTGGCGGAAAGGGGCCCCTCGAGGCCCACCCCCCTTAGCTCCGCCTCCACCCGATCCTCCTCTAGGCGGATGGGCCCCTCCACCCGGGTGAGGAGGAAGCCCAAAAGCTCCACCACCCCTTCCTCCACATGGCTTTCCCCTTCCACACCCGTGGGCAGAAGGCGAAAAACCCCGGAAAGCCTTCCCCCCTTAAGCCCCGGGTAGAAGAAGGAAAGCCCTGCCACCTCACCCCTATAGCGCACCTCCCAGGCGGAAAGATCCCGGGCCAAGGCCCGCGCCTCCCCCTGGAAGCTTCCCCCGGGAAGCCGGGCGATAAAGGCATAGGGGTTTTCCCCGGCCAAGGTGAGGCGCAGGGGAGGCAGGAAAAGCCTCTTCCCCTTGGGAAGCTCCACCTGGACCTCCTCCAGGAGGAACTGCCGGTAGACCACCCGAACGCTGGGGGGCGGTCCGGGTTTTTCCGGGATCAAGGCCTCCCAGGTGGGCTTGAGCCTCGCACCCCGTAGGGCCACGGAAAGGGGAAGCTCCTTGCGCAAAAGCCCGAGAAGGTCATAGCCCAGACTCACCTCCCGGGCCTCGAGGGCCACGCCCTCCCCCCTCAGGGCCACCCCCTTCAGGCGGAGGCCAAAGAGAAGGTGGCCCCTCACCTCCCCCACCTGCCCCTGGAAGCCCGAAAGGGCAAGCCCCCGCTCCACGGCAAGCCGCAAAAGGGGAGGCCAGGCCAAAAGGAGAAGGGCCAGGGCGAACCCCAGGAGGAGGAGAAGCCCCCGCCGCATCCCTCTTAGCATAGGCACCGGAGATGAAAACCGCGTGGCAAGGAGGCTAAAATGCCACCATGCCGCGCCTGGTGGCCTTGGTCAAGGGAAGGGTACAGGGAGTGGGGTACCGGGCCTTCGCCCAGAAGAAGGCCCTGGAGCTCGGGCTTTCCGGCTATGCGGAGAACCTCCCCGACGGCCGGGTGGAGGTGGTGGCGGAAGGCCCTGAGGAAGACCTCCTCACCTTCCTCCACTACCTCAAGCAGGGACCCCGCCTGAGCCGGGTGGAGGAGGTGGAGGTCCAGTGGGCCGAGGAAACCGGCCTAAAGGGGTTTTACGTGTACTGAGGAGCCTGGGCCCACGGCTGGGGCCGCACCCCCACCCTTAGGAGGGCCTCCGCCAGGGCTTTCCTCAGCTCCGGCACCCCCGTACCCTTCAAGGCGGAAACCGGCACCCCACCCAGCCTCTCCTGAAGGTAGAAGAGGTCGTAGGGGGCCGCCCGGTCCACCTTGGAGAGGGCCAGGACCCGGGGGGCCTCCACCCCCAGCTCCGCCAGAAGCTCCTCCACCACCCGGTACCGCCCCATGGCCCCTTCCTCCGAGGCATCCAGGACGTGGATGAGAAGATCGGCCTCCCGCACCTCCTCGAGGGTGGCCCGGAAGGCGGTGAGGAGCTCCTTGGGCATCTGGCGGATGAAGCCCACGGTATCCGTGAAGAGCACCTCCCCTACCCCCGGCAGGAAGCCCCGGCGGGTGAGGGGCCTTAGGGTGGCGAAGAGCTTGTCCTCTCCCGGCTCCCCGCCCCGGGCCAGGGCCTGGAGGAGGGTGGTCTTGCCGGCGTTGGTGTAGCCCACCACGGCGATCAGGGGCACACCCCGGCGCTTCCTCTGCCGCCTCGCCTCCTCCCGGCGCCGGGTGAACTCCTGGAGCTTATGGCTTAGGTGGGCGATCCTTTCCTGAAGCCTTCTCCTGTCCACCTCCAGCTTGGTTTCCCCGGGCCCCCGGGTGCCGATCCCACCTCCCAGGCGGCTCAGCTCCTTCCCCTTCCCCACCAGGCGGGGGAGAAGGTACCTGAGCTGGGCCAGCTCCACCTGGGTCTGGGCCTCGGGGGTTTTGGCGTGCAGGGCGAAGATGTCCAGGATGAGCTGGGTACGGTCCAGGACCTTGAGGCCCGTGGCCTTCTCGATCTCCCGGGCCTGGGTGGGGGTGAGCTCCAGGCCGAAGATGAGGGTGGAGGCGTTTTCGTGGTAGGCCAGGCTCTTGAGCTCCTCCAGCTTGCCCAGCCCCACCAGGTACCGGGGGTCCAGGTGGGGGCGGAAGACCAGCACCTTTTTCACGGGCACCCCGCCGGCGGTGCGGGTGAGCTCGGCGAGCTCCGATAGGTAGGCCTCCGCTTCGGGGCCTTCCCCCCGGTCCACCCCCACCAGGATAGCCCGCTCCCCGCTGCCGTCTACCAGCTCCCGCACCCGGGCCTGGCGGGCCAGCTCCTCCTCCAGGGCCTCCACCTCCGCCTTGTGGTCAAAATCCAGGTACTGGAAGTAGGGCTTGGGGGGAAGGATACGCCAGTCCTCCTCCAGGGCCTTGGGCGGGGAGAGGAAGGCCAGGTGCAGGGTGGTGGGCCTGCCGTCCTCCACCTCCAAGGCTGCCAAACTGTCCAGCCGGTTCAGGAAAAGCACCGAGAGGTCGGGGCGGGAAAGCCCTCCCTTGGCCAGGTGGGTGTGGAGGAGCCGGTAGCCCGATAGCCTCCTCTCCCCCCTGGCCCCTTCGGGGATGGGCAGGTCCTTGGCATCCCCCACCCCCACCCGCACCACCCGGCCCTCCCGGTCCAAGAGCAGGCTTACAGGCCTCCCGATCTCCTGGGAGAGCCCGGCCAGGGCCTGGGCCAACTCGGGAGTGAGGACCCTCTCCGGGGGAATCCGCCTGCGGCACAGGTTGGAAAGCCTCTTTAGCTCGCTCTTCTTGAGCCCCTCGGTCTTGCCGAAGATCTTCTCCAATGCTCCTTCAGTATACCAAAAAACCGCCCCTGGCCCTAGATTGAAAAAGGTGCGCTGGCTTGCTCTGGTCCTTCTCTTGGCCCCGGCCATGGCCCAGCCAAGCTACGGCTGGATCGTGGTCCTGGGGGCGGCCCAGTACGGGGGCAGGCCCTCCCCCGCCCTGGAAAGGCGCCTCGAGGCAGCCTTGGCCCTGTACCAAAGGGGCCTCGCCCCCAGGGTGGCGGTGGCGGGGGGCAGGCTCCCCGGGGACCGTTACAGCGAGGGGGAGGTGGGCTGCCGCTACCTTAGGAGCAAAGGTATACCCCGGGAAGCCCTCCTTTGCGAAACCCAAAGCCAGACCACCTACGAGAACCTCCTCTTCCTCAAGCCCCTTCTTTCCGGGCGCATCCTCTTGGTCACCGATGCCCCCCACCTGCCCCGGGCCCTTTTCCTGGCCCGGCTTCTGGGCTTAAAGGCGGAGGGCCACCCGGTGGAGGGACCCTACCCCCTGGGGTACTGGCTGAAGGAAACCCTTTACCGCCTCTGGCTCTACCTGGGCCTGAAACCCCTCCCCGGAGGGCACAGCCTCAGGAACCCCCCTCCAGATGCCTCAAGGAGTCCAGGTACCCCTGCAAAAGGGCCTTGAGTTGCGCCACGAAAAGGGTTTTCTCCTGCTTAACCCGCTCCACCTCCCCCTTCAAGCGCTTAAGCTCCTCCGCCGCCTCCTTGAGCACCTGGTCCTTGGCCGCCAGGGCCTCCTTCCTGATCAGCTCTGCCTCCCGTTCCGCCTGGGCCTTGAGCTCGCGGGCGATGCGCTCCGCCGCCACCACCGCCCGCTTCAGCTCCCCTTCCGCCTCCTTCAGGCGGGCCACCTCCTCCTCCAGCGCCCTAAGCCTTTCCTTGAGCCCCTCGTTCTCCTGGATGAGGCCCTCCATGACCTCGGCCACCCGGGCCAAATAGCTCCTCACCGCCTCCTTCTGGTAGCCGCGAAGCCCCGTGGGAAACTCCTGGTAGCGCACGTCCAAGGGAGTTAGGTCCATGTGCACCTCAGTCTACAAAAAGCGCCCGGCCCACCCGCACCAGAGTGGCCCCCTCCTCGATGGCGATGGGGAAATCGTCGGACATTCCCATGGAGCGCTCGGGAAGGCTATAGCGGTCGGCGAGCTCCGAAAGCCTCCGGAAGATGGGGCGGACCACGGCCTCAGGGCCCATCGGGGGCACGGTCATGAGGCCCAGGACCTCCAGGTGCGCCATCTCCCGCACCCGGGCCAGGGCCTCGGGCAGCTCCTCCTCCAAAAACCCATGCTTCTGGGGCTCCCGGCCCAGGTTCACCTCCACCAGGACCCTAAGCCTTACCCCCTCCTTCTCCCCCACCCGGTCCAGGGCCTCCGCCAGGCGCAGGGAGTCCAGGGAGTGGATGAGGGCAAACCGGGGGGCGAACTTGGCCTTGTTGCGCTGCAAGGGGCCGATGAGGTGCCACTCCGCCTCCAGAAGCTCCATCTTCTTCAAGGCCTCCTGTACCCGGCTTTCCCCCAGGGGGAAGGAACCGTAGCGGAGGACCTTCTCCCTGATCTCCTCCACGCTCCTTCCCTTGGTCACCGCCACCAGGCGCACCCCCCTGGGATCCCGCCCCGCACGGCGGCAGGCGGCCTCCATGGCCTCGAGGACCTCGGGAAGCCCCATGGCCTAAAGCTCGGCCAGGATGCCCCGCACGAAGCGGCGGAAGATGGGCCCGGTCTTGGCCGCCACCGCCAGGACCTCCTCCTCCGTGGCGTGGCGCTCCCTTTCCGGCACCGCCATGTCCGTGATGGTGGAAAGGCCCAGGACCCTGGCCCCCAGGTGCCTTAAGGCGATGACCTCGGGAACCGTGGACATCCCGATAGCATCAGCCCCAAGATCCCTGAGCACCTTCAGCTCGGCCCGGCTGGCGAAGCTGGGCCCCATGAACCAGGCGTAGACCCCCTCAAAGAGGTGGAGGTCCTGCTTCCTGGCCACCTTGCGGGCCAGCTCGATGAGACCCGGGTCATAGGCCTCGAACATCACGGGGAAGCGGGGGCCCAGGCGCTCGTCGTTTTTCCCCCTAAGGGGGTTGGTCCCGGCGAAGTTGATGTAGTCCAGGTGGAGCATGATCCCCCCGGCCTGGAACCTGGGGTTAAGCCCTCCCGCCGCCGAGGTGAGGATGAAGGTTCTGGCCCCCAGGAAATACCCCACCCGCACGGGGAAGACCACCTCCTCGGCGCTGTAGCCCTCGTAGTAGTGGACCCGGCCTTGGTACACCAGAACCCGCTTGCCTTCCAGCTCCCCCAGGATCAGCCTCCCCGCATGCCCCGGGGCGGTGGAAAGGGGAAAGTGGGGGATCTCCCCGTAGGGGATCTCCGCCTCCTTGGCCACCTCCTCCGCCAGGGGGCCAAGCCCCGAGCCCAGGACGATCCCCACCTCTGGCACAAACCCGGTCTTGGAGCGAATGTAGGCCACGGCCTCCTGGATCTTGTCGTAGACTTCCATGGCGAACATTCTACTCTCACGCCCCCTTCACCCGCCTCTGGTAAGCTTTCCGCCATGAAACGGCTTTTTGCCCTGGTGTTCCTGGGCCTTCTGGCCCTGGCGGCCCCCATCCGCGAGGTGGCGGTGGAGGGAGGCGACCCCGTCCTCCAGGCCCTGGCCCGGGCGGCCTTGCCCTTCGGCGCAGGGGATGAGCCCGGGGACCTCGAGGAGGCCCGGAAGGCCATCCTGGCCACCGGCTACTTCCAGCAGGTGGAGGTCCGGCTGGAAGGGGATGTCCTCTGGGTCCGCCTCACCCCCTACCCCCCCATCGGCCAAGTGAGGGTGGAGGGCAAGGCCTTCCCCCAGGAGGCCCTCCTGCGCTTTCTGGAGCAGAACTTCGCCATCGGCCCGGAGGCCACCTATAACCCCATCCGGGCCGGGGAGGCCGCCAAGGCCCTGGCCGAGGCCTACCGGCAGAATGGCTTCCCCTTCTCCCCCAAGGTGGAGGTGGAGGCCAAGGAGCAGGCGGGCAAAATGGCCCTCACCTTCCGGGTGGAGGAAAGCCCGGAGGTGAAGGAGGTCCGCCTCACGGGGGCGAGCCTTCTACCCGAGGCCGAACTCCTAAAGGCCCTGGAGCCCCTCAAGGGCCCCTTTGACTTCGCCAAATACCAGGAGGCCTTAAGGGCCCTCGGCGCCCGCTACGAAAAAGCAGGCTACCGCTTTAGCGGCCCCGATCCCCAGGGAAGCCGCCTCGAGAACGGCCTCCTCACCGTGGCGGTGCGGGAGCTTAAGGTGGTGCGCATCCAAGGAGGTGGCCTGGACCTCACGGGCTTCCCCCTGAAGCCGGGGGACTACCTGCGCTACGACCTCCTTCTGGAAGGGGTGCAGGCGCTTTCCAAAAAGCTTTCCCGGGTGGTGAACTTCAACCTCACCCCCGAGGGGGAAGGGGTGGCAGTGGAGCTTCAGCTGGGCCCGGAAGGCGGGGTGATCGAGCGGGTGGAGATCAGCGGCAACACCGCCTTCCCCACGGAAGCCCTCCTGGCCCTCCTCCGCCTGAAGCCGGGAGAGGTCTACACCCCCGCCCTGGCCCAGGAGGACGCCCGGCGCCTCGCCAGCCACTACCAGGAAAACGGCTACGAGGTGGCCGACGTGCGCTTTGGCTTCCAGGAAGGGGTCTTCCGCCTGCAAGTGCTGGAGCTCAAGATCGGGGGCTACCGCCTGGAGTGGCAGGGCGAGCACCGCACCCAGGACGAGGTGATCCTGAGGGAGCTCCCCAGGCCGGGAAGCCTCTTCAGCGTTCCCGCCCTGCGCCAGGGCATCGCCCGCCTCATGGCCACGGGGCTTCTCTCCGAGCCCCCCGGGGTGCGCCTGGCCCCCGGGGAGAAGGAGGACCAGGTGGTGGTGGTCCTCTCCCTGAAGGAGGCCCGCACCGGGCTCTTCCAGCCCGCCCTGGGCTGGAGCTCCCTGGAGGGGTGGTCGGGAAGCGTGTCCTTCAAGGAAACCAACCTCTTCGGCCTGGCCCACCAGGTAGGGGTGGACCTGGCCTTTGTGCAAAACGACGCCAAGGACAACCTTTCCCTCTCGGTCAGCTACGCTATCCCCTGGCTCTACCTGGACTACTGGGACCTCAAGGAAGTGCGCACCAGCCTTTCCTTCAGCCTCTTTTCCACCCCCATCGGCAACAACAAGCTCCTGGACGGCAGCACGGACACCGGCTGGGAGTACACGGAAAGGCGCACCGGCGCTGGGTTCTCCCTCTCCCGTCCCTTCTCCCAGGAGTTGGAAAACCTGCGCCTATCCCTGGGGCTTTCCGCCAGGCGGTCGGCGTATGCCCTCGAGGTCTTTGATCCCAACGCCCCCTGCAACCCCGCCGTCACCGACACCAATGACCCCAAGTACTGCGACGGCACGGGCTATAAGAATGTTAGCAAGGCCCAAAGTCTCCTCCCCACCCCGGGCTGGACCCTGAGGCTGGACACCGGCGTCACCTACACGGACGTGGACAACCCCCGCTTCCGCACCCAGGGGTACGAGGCGGGCCTCAGCACCGGCCTTGGTCTTTCCTTCCCCGATACAGGGGGGCGGAGCTTCTTCGTGCCCCTGGTGGCCACGGGCAAGACCTACTACGGCCTGGACCAGGAAAAACGACAGGCCCTGGCCTTCCGTCTCTCCGCTGGCACCCTCTTGGGCTTCCCCCCGGAAAGCGAGCGCTTCTTCCTCTCCGGGGGTGGCTCCGAGGCCTTCCTCCTCAGGGGCTACGAGGACCGCAAGTACGGGGGGCTTTCCTTCGCCACGGCCAGCGTGGAGTACCGCTACAACTTCAACCTCTCCCCCCAAGGGGGCACGAACCTCTACGGGATCCTCTTCGCCGACCTGGGGCTTGCCGACAACACCGGCGGGGTGAAGTGGGGGGCGGGCCTGGGCTTCCAGCTGGACCTGGACCTCTTCGGGGCCCTTCTCCCCTCTTTGCGCCTGGACTACGCCTTCAGCCCGGAAAGCCCTACAGGAAGGCTCCACTTCCGCATCGGGCCCATGTTCTAGAATGGGGTTGTGGCCCAGGAAGTCTTAAGTCCTAGCCTCAAGGCCCTTGCCCAAGTGTGCCGCCGCTACGGCGTGCGGCGCCTTTGGGTGTTCGGTTCCTAAGCCACCTGGGGTCTAATGGCTTCCCCACCCGGAAGCAAAAGCGTTTGCAGCTCCCCCTTCCAGAAAAGAGCGTGTACCAAGGGCAGGTTTTCGGGATTGGGCGCCTGGGCCACAGCCAGGGCATAAGCGGCCACCCCGGGTTCGTCCAGGGGCAGGATCACCAAGCGATAGGACTCAGGGAGACGGCCCGCCAACTCTAGGTCCAGGAGAACCCCGTGGACCCTCCCGTAGAGTTCCTGCATGCGAAGCCGTGCCTCTTTCTCTTCCATGGCCGCATCCCCTTCCCTGTGCCCCCTAAGGCCAAGCCTCCTTTCCCTGAGCCTTGGCCAACCTATACGCTTCAATATACTCCTCCGACCTAACCAAAAGCTCGTCTTGCGCCACCTTCAGCGCCCTCCCCGGGTCCTTGGGAAGAGACACGGTTTCATGCTGTGCTAAACGGTTCCGGTCGCGATGAGGTCTTCCCCCGGCCATGTCATAACGAGCCACCCAAACCCAGCGACCCTCCTCCGCATCAAACCACTCCAACTGGACAGCCCAAGCCACAAGCTCACCCCGCTCCACCCGGAGGGTTAGCCGCAATCGCCGGTCCAAAGCGAAGGGGAACTCCCTCTGCTGGCTTCCCATAGCCTCTCGGAGCTGAATAACCCCTCTTTCGCCAGTCTACCGTAAACTGTCCTTGATGCCTTTAGGCGTCCTGCCATGAAAGCCTACCTCGGCCTCTACAGCGCCCGGCTGGAAACCCCGGCAAGGAGCCTTAAGGAAAAAAGGGCCCTGATCAAGCCCGCCCTGGAACGGGTCAAGGCCCGCTTTCCCGTTTCCGCCGCCAGGCTTTACGGCCTGGACGCCTGGGGCTTTGAGGTGGTGGGCCTGAGCCTCCTGGGAAACGATCCCGGCTGGGTGGAGGAAACCCTACGGGAAGCCGCCCGCTTCCTGGCCAGCCAGGGGGGCTTCAGCGTGGCCCTCGAGGCCTTTCACCTCGAGGCCATCGACCTAGACGGCCTGGTCTAGATCCCCAGGGCCTTTCTTGCGATCCGGCGCCCCTTGACTGCGCCAGCTTGGAACTTACCTCACCGGGCCCCCACCCTGGCGAAGCCAGGGTGGGGTGGTGCTAGACCAGCTCCACCGCCACCGCCGTGGACCCTCCCGTCCCATGGCAGATGGCGGCAAGGCCCCTTTCCTCCCCCTTGCTCCGCAAGGCGTTCAGCAGGGTGACCAGGATCCTGGCCCCGCTGGCCCCGATGGGGTGGCCCAGGGCCACGGCTCCCCCGAAGACGTTCAGGCGCTCGTAGGGCACCCCCAAAAGCCGGTGGAAGAGCACGTTGTTGAGGGCAAAGGCCTCGTTGTTCTCAAATAGGCCGAAGTCTTCAATCCGCATGCCAAGCCGGTCCAACAGGCGCTTCACCGCCGGGATGGGGGCCTCAGGGAACCGCCAGGCCTCCCCCGCCGCCCAAGCTCCTCCCAGAACCCGGGCCAGGGGCTTGAGGCCATACCGCTTCACCGCCTCCTCCGAGGCCAACAGAAGCGCCGCCGCCCCATCGGAGATCTGGCTGGCGTTCCCGGCGGTCAGGATCCCATCCTTCCGGAAGGCAGGCTTCAGGGCCGAAAGGGACTCGAGGGTGGTTTCGGGACGGATACCCTCATCCTTGTCCACCACCACCGGTCCTTTCTTCCCCGGAAGCTCCAGGGGGGCGATCTCCTGGGCGAAAAGCCCCTTTTCCGTGGCCTCCGCCGCCCGCTTGTGGGAAAGGTAGGCGGCCTCGTCCACCTCCTTCCGGCTCACCCCGTAGTCCTGGGCGAGCCTTTCCGCCTGCTCCCCCATGGCCTCGCCTGAAAAGGGATCCGAAAGACCATCCCTCAGGAGGATGTCCTGGAGGTTCTCCGGCGCCCCCATGAGGAACTTGTACCCCCACCTTGCCCGGTGGGAAAGGTAGAACCCCGCCTGGCTCATGGACTCCATCCCCCCGGCCAAGACCAGGTGGGTTTCCCCCGTGCGCAGGAACTGCACGGCGTTCATCACCGCCATCATCCCGGAGGCGCAGACCATGTCCACCTGGTAGCCGTCCACCTCCTTGGGGATCCCTGCCTTAAGGGCCGCCTGGCGGGGAAGTAGCTGCCCATGCCCGGCCCGGAGCACGTTTCCGAACACGTACAGGTCTAGCTCCTTCCCCTCCACTCCCGCCCGGGCCAAGGCCGCCCGCATGGCGTGGGCTCCAAGCTCCACCGGGCTTACCTCCTGAAATGCCCCCCCAAACTTGCCAATGGGGGTGCGCACCGCGGAAACGATATAGACCTCGTTCATGGGGTCATCATACTCCTTGGTCAAACGCACCTAGGGAAGAACACGACACCGCTAGACTGGTTGCAGGTCCATGCGCAGGGAGGCTTTTACCCTTCTTGAGCTTTTGATCGTCCTGGGAATTCTGGGAGTGCTCTTGGGCCTGGGCCTTCCTCTCCTTTCCCCGAACCGCTTGGCCCTGGATACCGCCGCCCGCTCCCTGGCCGCCCAAGTAACCCGGGCCAGGCTGGAGGCCATACGCCAGAATACCTTTGCTGGTCTTATGATCTTCACCGAAGGCACAGGAGGATACGCCATCTTCACGGACAAAAACGGGAACCGGGCTTATGACCCCGGCGAAGAAGTCCAGCTGGTCCGCTTCGGACAAGGCAACTGGGCCCGGGTGCAGCTGGACCGTGGCCAGAGCACCCTGGGCAACATGCCTATCCTCTTTGATTCCCGGGGGCTCCCCGCCAAGCCCATCACCGGCACCATCACCCTTACCTCCGGCGCAGCCACCCGCAAGGTAGTCGTCAGCCAGCAAGGCCGAGCCCGGGTGGAGTAGCTACCCCCATTTGGGGGATGTTCCCACCCTTAAAGGGGGCTACCCTGAGAAGCGTGAGGGGACACCAGGGCTTTTCCGTGTTAGAACTTATCGTTCTCCTGGCTGTACTGGGAGTGGTGTTATCCCTCAGTGCCGGCGTCCTCAACCCCGACCGGCAGGCGGTAAACCAGGCAGCCCAGTCCCTGGCCGCCCAGGTAACCCGGGCAAGGTTGGAGGCCATCCGGCGCAACGAGTTCGTGGGCATCCAGTTCAACGCCACAGGAGCAGGCAGATATGAAATCTTCGTGGACAGCAATAGGGACGGCATCCCGGATAATATCATCCAGGCGGTAACCTTTGGTCAAGGGAACTGGGCCCGGGTGAGGCTGGCCCAGGTCTTGGGTGGAACCTCCTTTGTGTTCGACACCCGGGGCATCCCCGTGAGTTTCGTTCAGATCCAGGTAACCCTCAGCAACCACCAGGGAACCTACAGCAAGACAGTGCAGATCTCACCCCAAGGGAGGGCGGCGATCCAGTGAAAAAAAGGCAAGGCCTAACTCTACTAGAAACTCTTATCGCCCTGGCTGTTCTGGGCATCGCCTTCGGGGCTTTGCTCATGAGCCAGCTATCCAACCTACGGGTTTCGGCGCAAAACCGCTACGCCACAGACGCTAAGGCCGCGGCAGTAAGGGTGCTGGAGCAAAAGTCCTCTGAGGTGTTAAAGAGTGATATACTGATGCCCCCGAGTGTTTACATAGACGATCCCAGTACCAATCGTAGCTTCTACTTCGTGGACTATTACTTTGGCTGCCCAAGCCGTGTGAACCCCCCACCCCCCTTAAGAAGCGGAAGTCAGGATAACTTACGCCAGGTGACGTGCTCTGGTCAAGAACGGCAGGGCAACTCTACTATCGACTGGCTTATATTCGGCGAGGGCGGGACCCTAGGTGAAGGAGTGCTAACGATTGTGGTGACTGCCACCCACGACCGGGGCCCAAAAGTAACCATGGGCCGGAGGGTAACATGTTATGACGTCTATCCTTCCCCTACTCAGGACAAACCCGCCCCATGTCCTCCCCCGGGAGGTGGTCGTCCGTGAAAGGAAGAGGGTTCTCCCTCGTAGAGGTCTTGCTGGCCATGGCCCTTCTGGTGGTGATTTTCGGGCTAGCAGTGCGTTATTTCACCCATAGCTCCGAGCTAGCCCGGGAAACCCAGATCAGAAGCGAACTCCAAGATCGGGTCCGTATGGTCATGCAGGTGGTTAGCGGCGATCTACAAATGGCCGGGGCGCGATACTGGAACAGCGGAGATCAAAACAAAGGCTTCTCCCTCCCCACAGGCAAAGTGCTTCGGGGTAACAATGATGGCGCCAAGGACAGCTTGAGCCTTTACTACGTCACCAGTCTGCGGAACAACACCGAGGCTTGTCGCCGCGTGGACTATGATTTTGTGGCTGACACCCTCCGACGCAGCGACGTAAATGCTACCCCATCCACTGGGAATGACTGTACTGAACCTGCCCCTTCCTATCAGCCTCTAGCTGAGGGCATACTCGCCTTAGATATAGTATATCTATGCAGCAATGGTGTCAAAGTTAACGAACCTGATTGCGGCGCCGACGCCTATCCTCGCTCCGCCATTGTTGAAGTGGTCGGCTACTCCTTAAACCCTATAAAAACAATGGGGCCTCAAAACTTGATCACTGTTTCCAATGAATCCCTTTCTTGCCCTGCTGGTCGGGGCTGTTATGCCCTCAGGCAAGAGGTTCTAATGCCGAACCTTAAGCCTCTGCCGCAGTAAGGAGGAAGTATGCGTGCGAAAGGCGTTGCTTTAGTAGCCACCCTTGCCCTCATGCTGATCATAGCTCTCTTGGTTTTTGGCACCTTCTTCCGAAGCCAGATTGAGCTTTGGGTTACCCGCAACGATACTACCTCGGTTCAAGCGTTTTACGCCGCCGAAGCAGGTTTGCAAAAGTATAAGGCGGTGCTCTTCCAACAGTACGTTTGGCGCGAGCAACAAATCAACAGGGGGGGTGGACCAGGGTGCTATACCTCTTTAGTAACAGGTATAGATCTGTACCGAAACGGTAACCTTCTCACCTTTCAGAACAATCAAATTATCCTAGCGCAAAACGAAAACGTGGTAGATGCAAATGGGAACCCCGTGGGCCAGTACACGGTCACCCTTATCAGAGATGCCCAGGATGGTCAGCTTTTCACCCTCGTGTCGAACGGTACTTCCAGCGGCGCCAAAGCTACGGTCCAGGCTACATTCCGCCTGAGCAACACTGGCTACCTTGAGCAAGCTATCTTCGCAGGAAGTGGTCAAGCCAACAAATGGCTCAACGGTGGAGCCACCATTCGGGGTGGCATTTACATCGTGGGTGACCCTTCTAATCCTGATCAGTATGTAATAGAGAGCAACGGCAATTTCAGTTTGTTTAACTCCTACAATCTCAACAACTACCCCGGCATCGCCAGCAGGGTAGAAAGCGCCTACCAGCAGGTTGGCGACCTCTGCGCTAGTGTGCGGGTTCAATACGGAAAGATCTCCGTGGGGGGAAGTACACAAATTGGGGAGCCAAGTAACAAAGTGAAAGGAGTCTTCGTAGGAAGGGGAAGCCAAGACATCACTGGCCAAAACGTCAATGTATGCCAAAACAACAAGGGGGTCTGCACAGAAGCTATGGGTCCCTTTGATCTATCCAATCCCCCCCCTTTTCCTACCCTGGATACCAAGCTGGATTCGGACACCTGCAGCAGCTACCCAACGTGGCGAGCCTGCCTGCAGGATAAGGCCACATTGCGCATCCAACGTTTAGGCAATCAGGTTTACGTACTCCAGCCCCCCAACACCACCCTCGATTCCTCCTGTTCCGCTGCCCTGAGGTCTGGTATCCTCAACCTGAACACCAGCAACGTGGACTGCACCTTCACCCGTTTAGACGGAACTCGGGGAGGGTTCAGGTACACATATTCGGGAGGCCAAGGGGTCCTGGAGCTTTATGGTGACGTAACGCTAGAGGGGGTGGATGTCATTTTTAACCAGCCCACAGCCTATAGGGCCATTTCTGGAGATGCCAAGAAAGCTACCCTTGTCGTTCTGAGTGAGAGCGGGCAGGGTGGGAACATTGACATCAATGGTAACCTGCTTCCTGATTCTTCCCACGGGCTCTTCCCCAATCACGTCCTGGGGCTGATTGCAGAAAAGGACGTGTACCAGAGAGGGAATAAGACGTACGTGATGGCTCCAGTATATGCGGGGGGCACCTTTCGGATAGAAAAGGACGGCGTCCTCTTTGGCTCGGTAATTAGCAATCAGTTCTGCACCACGAGCGCCGGCAACCGCAATAACTGCAATGCAGGGCAAACGGCTGAAGTAGTTTACATCCGCATCCCCTACCAAAACCGCCCTGTTCTCCTGCCCAGTTTAAAGGGGGGAAAGCCAACCTTCCAGGTTCTCTCCTATGAGAGGCGCTAGTTTTCATATCCTTTTCACACCCCTGCCCCACCCTAAGGCTGTACCCCCCCAAAAGGGGGGGTTGACAAGGCAGGGGATGGGCCCAGAGAATGCGGGGTGAAAGGAGGTGAGAGCGGGGTTAAAAAACAGGCGGCACATCCGGTAGGTAGGTCGGCAACAGGCACTCATGGCCGCGCAATACATGAAGGCGCGGGAATCTCTAAGGAGGTAAAAGAAGTATGCGCAACGCAAAAGGTTTCACCCTGATTGAGCTCCTGATCGTCATCGCCATCATCGGCATCCTGGCAGCGGTGCTGATCCCCAACCTGCTCAATGCCCGCACCACCGCCGTAAACCGGGCCGCCGAGGCCTATGCCCAAAATGTCTATAAGGCGGCTTTCGCATATGTGGCGGATGATCCTAACAACGTGCTCGCAAATTCTGTTGACTGCAAGTCAGGGTACTCGGCGGGCAGTTATAGCGTACCCAATCCAGGTGAAGGTGTTGTGAGTTCCTGCACGGTATCGAATGCTGGCGACAACACTCCGAAGGTCCAAGTAACAAGTGCTCGTGGGAAATCGATTACCGTACCCTAACCCTAAATCACGAGCAGAGGTATAGGCCGAGGGTCACCAAAGCACTAAAACTGTCCCCCTCCCTTAAGGGAGGGGGTTGCTCCTCTACTCATGGGGTAACCAGCTACTCTAGAATTCGCTCGTGCACCCCGCCCACTCGCTCTACTCCAAAACCCTTTTACACAAGTTTAAAGCCATCGTCATCCTCTTTTTTATCCTCTTACCCCTATGGCATCTATGGCATCGCCCCCATCACCTCTTTCAAGAACCTCCCCTCTGGGCCGGGGTAGGTAGCATAGGCCTCCTCCTACTCCTGATTATCGTGGGCAAAGGCCCCTCTCCCTGGGCCTGGGCCTGGTGGGGCCTTGGGCTTCTTTCCCTCCTCTGGAGCCTGGCCCCGGGGCATACCGTGGTGGCCTCCCTTTGGGAGGTCTGGCTTCTCCTAGCCCTGGCGGCGGGAAGGTGGCGGCTGGGGGTCCTGGTCCTGCTTTCCCTTCTCCTCCTGGATGGTCTCTATACCGCCCTGGCCCTCTGGCAAGCGGGGCTGGTCAGCTATGTTTCTGGCTCCCACCACTACCTGCTGGGGGCTTTGGCCCTCGGGGCCCTGCCTCTTTTCCTGGCCCAGGTAGCCCGGGGCGAAGGCTTTCGGGTGGCAGGCTTCCTCCTCCTGGTGCTTTCCCTCTACGCCGCCCTCATCTCCGGGGCCCGGGCGGTTTACCTGCCGCTATTGATCCTTCTGCCCCTCGCCTATTGGCGCCTGGCGCGGGAAGGTCGGGCAAAATCCGCAGCGTTCCTTCTTCTTTGGGCCTTTTTAGGGGTGGGATTGCTGGAAGTTCTGGTGCCGGGAAACGCCATCCTGAACGCTCTTGCCTTTAAAGCCACCCTCACCCAGCAGGAAGCCTTGGCCCCGCAAGAGGGAGCGGAAGAGGCCCCCCGCATCGGCAACGTGGAAGCCCGCCTTCTCATGGCCCGCCTAGCCTTCCGCATAGCCCTCGAGCACCCCCTGGGCACGGGAAACGGCAGCTACAGTCAGGTATTTGAGGCCTACATGGACTACTCCGGGCTCCCCGGGGTCTGGTCCCGCAGTCCCCATAACTACCTTTTGGAAACCCTGGCCACGGGGGGATGGATGCGCCTTGGCCTTCTTCTCATCCTCCTCTGGCCTGCCGTCAAAGGCTTTTTCGGTAGGGACTGGCCCTGGGCCCTCGGCACCTTCGGTCTTTGGGCTCCGATGCTCTTTGACGTGAGCGGCTACTATCCGGGCTATCTGGCCCTGGCCTTCCTGCTACTGGGAACCTTGTCCCCGGCTTCCTCCCCCCGCTGGCTTGGCCTTTTGGGAGTCCTCTTGGCAAGCCTTCTGGCCCTTGGGTGGTACTGGCCCTGCCAGGGAACGGCCTGCGCCCAAAGGCATCTTTTCTTTCCCTCCTACACCACCCAGGCCCTGGCCCAGGCGAGCCTTGAGGAAAGACACTGGCTCCTCCAGGAAGCCCAGCGGCATTATCCCCTTTCCCCCTGGCCCCTTACCGTGGCCTTGCCTCACGCTCCTACGCCAGAAGCCCGCCTCGAGCTGGCCCGTGAGCTCGCCCTCCGTTTCCCCTATGCCCGGGAAAGCTTCTATGTGCTCTGGGCCCACGCCGCTTTGGAAGCCAAGAAGGTGGAAGAAACCCGAAAAGCCCTGGACCTAGGCCTCCGCCATTTCCCCTCTTCCTCCCAGCTTCGGGAAATCAGGGACCACCTGGACCGCGGGCAAGGCCCCTTCCTTGAACCCCCCGGCCAGCGCCGCTCCCCAAAGGGCCCATAGCACCCCTTCCTCCTCGGGGATGGCGAACCAGAAGAGAAAAAAGAGGTGGAGGGCAAAAAGCCCCGTGGCCAGGGGGTTCAGGCGCAAAATACCCCTCAGTGCCAGGAAAAGAAGAATCAAGTACAGGGAAAGCCCTAAGAGCCCCCACTTCAGCCCAACTTCCAGGAACTGGTTGTGGGCACGAAAGCTGTAGATGCGAAGAGCGTGTAAATTTCCGTCGGGCCGTCGCAGGATAAAGATAGGATCAGCCCCAGGGGGGTTGACCACTTCCAGGAGTCGGGAGTCCGTCTTCCCAAACTCCTGCTCCAGGAAGGCCTCGAGGTCCCCCCGCTTCAAAAACCGGGGCCAGTGATGTTCAAACACCCCACCGCCCCAGCCGAAAAGGGGCCGGTGCATAATGCCACCTAGGGCAGCCCTCCAGTAATAAATACGGCTGAAGAAGGTACCGGGATCAGCCACCTCCCGAACCGTCCCGCCCCCAGCCCCTCCGGGGATGGCTCCCTGGGTGGAAAGCTTTACCACCCCCATACCCGCCACAACCCCCAGGACCAGCACAAACCCAGACAGGATACCGTACCGAGGAGCTCGCCAAACCGCCAAAAGGCCTAAAAGGCCCAGGGCCAGAAGCCCCGCCCGATTGAAGGCCAAGCCTACCCCCACGGCCCCGAGGAAAAGCCCCAAAGGGCTGCGCAAGCCCAGGGCTACCCCTGCAGTGAGAACGAAATAGCCAGCGAGATGGCCCTTTTGGGGAAACGTGACCAGGGGTAATACCGAGGGTGAGGCCCCTTTGTAAAAAACCGCTTGTCCCAGAAGCACCTCGCTCAGGGCCAGAAGAGCCAGAATACCCCCGCCCAGCACCCCGGCCCTAGCCAGCCACACTGTCATTGCCGGGTCCTCCCGGGTACGCAGGTAAAGAAGAAGAGCAATCCCCAGCATCATAAGGCTCCAGAAAAGCCCGTCTGTATAATCCGTCAGGGAACCTGTCAGAGCAGCAGCAGGCTCTGGGGACAGTAGGGCGGCTGTTACCATCACGAGGGCGAAAACCAGGAGAAAGGCCAAGGGAGGGTTTGCCCGCAAAAACCTTGGTAGAAGGGCTAAATGCCTAAAGTGGGTATCAGGGTGAGCCCGCATCTCCAGGAAAAACCCCACAAGCAAAAAGAAAACCACAAAAATGTGCTTAGCCAGGGTCACACCTGCATGACTTTGAGCCCAGGGCCACACCACAAAGGGGTAAAGAAGGGCAAAGGCAGACCAAAGGTATCTATGGACCTGTATCATGGTAACCAGTATATGGCTAGCCTACGTAAGGCTCGACGGGAGGTAGTTCCCCTCCCTTGGTTGACGGCTTTAGTACACCTTTTCTCCGACATTTTAGCCTTGGGCCTCTCCTGGATCCCGGCCTTGGCTCTCAGGGCCTCCACTGGAGGAGAGATAGATCCGGAGCTTTATCTCCGCTTGCTCCCGGCCCTTTCCGTTTTCCCCATCCTCTATTCAGCCTTTGGCCTTTACCCTGCTCTGGGCCTTCACCCCGCCCTGGAACTCAGGCAACTTTCGCTAGCCACCTCTTTAGGCTCCCTCCTGCTGGCGACGGGGGCCTTTCTTTCCAAGACCGGCCCCCTCTACTCTCGCTTCTCCTTCTTGGTAGCTTCCCTTCTTACCCTCGTTCTGGTTCCCTTACTCAGGGCTCTCGTCCGCCATCACTTATCCTCAAAGCCCTGGTGGGGAGGAGGGGTGGTGGTGGAAGGAAGCGGGGAAGACCTAGAGTTGTTCCTGGAGAAGGCAAAAAGCCTCGGGCTTAGGCCCGCCCCCTTAGGTCCGTGGACGTACGCTGTCGTGGTGGAAAAGCTAGACTCCGCCCTACCCGCTTTCCCCCGGGTGTTCGTCTTGAAGCCGACTTTTGACCAGGGAGTCCTTTGGGCCCAGGTACGGGACCTGGGAGGGGTGGGAGTTTTGGAGATCCGCCAGAATCTGCTCCTTCCGAGAAACCTCAAACTCAAAAGAGCTTTGGATCTTATAGGTGGCGTTATGCTACTCTTCCCTTTTCTCCTCGTGCTTCCCTTGGTGGCCTTCCTCCTATACCTGGAGGATAAGGGTTCCATCTTTTACCGGCACGAACGAGTAGGGCAGGGAGGCAAACGGTTTTTCCTCCTCAAGTTCCGCACCATGCGTCAGGATGGGGAAAGATTGCTCAGCGAACTCCTGGTCAAGGACCCGGCGGCCAGGGCGGAGTGGGAAACGACCCAGAAGCTTAAGGATGATCCCCGCATCCTCCGCATTGGGCGTTTTCTCAGGCGCTTTTCCCTGGATGAGCTTCCCCAGGCGCTGAACATCCTTCGGGGGGAGATGAGCCTGGTGGGTCCGAGGCCCGTCACCGAGGAGGAGCTAAAGCGGTACGGGAAGGAAGCGGAACTCTACCTCAAGGTAAGGCCCGGGCTTACCGGACTCTGGCAGGTTTCCGGGCGGAATCACCTGCCTTACGAAAAGAGGGTGGAACTGGACCGCTACTATGTGCAGAACTGGTCGGTATGGCTGGATCTGTACATCCTTGCCCGTACCGTGTGGTCGGTCGTGCGAAGGGACGGGGCCTGGTAGAGATTCTATGCGGCCTGTTCTTCAACACGCCTTGGTTCAGAATCTCGTGGCCCTGTACGGGGTCCACTTCGCCAACTATCTCTTCCCCCTTGTCACGGTTCCCTACCTGGCCCGGGTCCTGGGGCCGAAGGAATGGGGACTTTTGGCCTTCACCCAGGCCTTTGGTGGGTACCTCAACCTCTTGGTGGAGTACGGCTTCGGCCTTTCCGCTACCCGGGAGGTGGCCCAGTCCCGGGATGCCCTTAAGAGGAGGGCTGAGTTGCTGGCAGGGGTTTTGGGTGCCAAGGTGCTGCTTTCCTTTCTGGCCCTAGGCGTGGGCCTTCTGGTGGGGTGGCTGATCCCTGTTTTCCGTGACCATCCCCAGGTCCTGTGGGCAGGGGTCTTCTGGGCCCTGGCTACTGCTTTCAGCCCTACTTGGTACTTTCAAGGGTTAGAAAGGATGCGCCTGGTGGCTAGCCTGGAGGTGGGGGCAAAGGCTCTAGTGCTGATTTTCATCTTCCTTGGGGTGAAGGGACCTGGCGACGCCTGGAAGGTTCTCGCCCTGCAAGGGGGAGCAGCGCTATTGGCCACCTTGTTGGCCCTCTACCTTGCCTACCGTGAGGTGCCCTTTCTTCTGCCCAAGCCCAAGGGGGTTTGGGAGGCCCTCCGCTTTGGGTTGGGTATGTTCTTCTTCCGTAGCGCAGTAAGCCTCTATACTCTGGGCAACACCTTCATCCTGGGTCTTTTTGCCCCGCCCCAGTTGGTAGGGTACTACGCAGGAGCGGAGAAGATCAGCAAGGCGTTTTTGGGGCTTCTCTCTCCGGTGAGCCAGGCCCTGTACCCAAGGCTAAGCCACCTGGCCCGGAGTGCCCCTCTGGAGGCAGCCCGGCTGGCCCGGCTGGGGCTTTGGACCATGGGGCTTGGGGGGGTTGTCCTCGGGCTTGGGGTCTGGGCTTTGGCACCCCTTTTGGTGAGGCTCTTCCTTGGGGAGGGGTATGAGGCTACGGTTTTGCCTCTACGAATTCTTGCCCTCCTTGTGCCCCTCATCGCCCTGAGCAATGTGTTGGGAATCCAGTGGATGCTTCCGTTGGGTTTGGATCGTCCTTTCAACGCCATCATCGTGGGGGCAGGGCTCATTAACCTGGTTCTGGCGGTGTTCTTGGCTCCCCGTTTATTCCATGTGGGAATGGCCTTAGCGGTGGTGGTATCCGAGCTTCTGGTTACCTTAAGCATGTGGCTGTACCTGCGAAGGCAGGGGAAGGACCCCCTTGCCCTTGCCCGGACGGGAGGTGGGCGGTGAGGGTGGATTACCTCATCGTGGGCGCCGGTTTCACCGGGGCCACCCTGGCGGAGAGGATCGCCAGCCAGCTGGACAAGACGGTCCTGGTGGTGGACCGTAGGTTCCACATCGGGGGCAATGCCTACGACGAGTACGACGAGAACGGGGTCCTGGTCCACCGCTACGGCCCCCACATCTTCCACACCGGCAGCAAGAAGGTCTGGGACTACCTCTCCCGCTTCACGGAGTGGCGTCCCTACTACCACCGGGTGCGGGCGGTGGTGGAGGGCAAGGAGATCCCCCTCCCCTTCAGCCTGGCTTCCCTCAGGAAACTCTTCTCGGAAAGGCTTGCGGACAAGCTGGAGGAGAAGCTCCTCGCCCAGTTCGGTTACGGGGCCAGGGTGCCCATCCTCAGGCTCAAGGAGGTCCAGGACGAAGACCTCCGTTTCCTGGCCGACTACGTCTACCGGAACGTCTTCGAGGGGTACACCCTCAAGCAATGGGGGCTTAGGCCCGAGGACCTCTCCCCCTCGGTGACGGGACGGGTCCCCATCCTGGTGAGCTACGACGAGCGCTACTTCCAGGATCCCTACCAGGCCATGCCCAGGGAAGGGTACACGGTTCTCTTCCGCCGGATGCTCCAGCACCCCAACATCCGCCTTCTGCTGGGGGTGGACTGGAAGGAGGTGGAGGGGGAGGTGGGCTTCGACCGCCTCATCTTCACCGGGCCCATCGACGAGTTCTTCGGCTACCTCCACGGCCCCCTGCCCTACCGCTCCCTGCGCTTTCGCTTTGAACACCACCCCAGGCCCTGGTTCCAGGAGGTGGGCACGGTGAACTACCCTAACGAACACCCCTTCACCCGCATCACCGAGTTCAAGCACCTGACCGGGCAGGCCTACCTGCCCCACACGGCGGTGGTCTACGAGTACCCGGAGGCCTACGAGCCGGGGAGGAACGAGCCCTACTACCCGGTGCCCCGGGAGGAGAACGAGGAGCGGCTTAGGCTTTACCAAAAGGAGGCGGAGAAACTCAAGACCGTCCTCTTTGCCGGCAGGCTTGGGGATTACCGCTACTACAACATGGACCAGGCGGTGGCCAGAGCGTTGAAGATTTTTGAGGAGGTGGCCCGTGGATAGGGTGTGCGCGGTGATCGTGACCTACAACCGCAAGGAGCTTTTGCGGGAGTGTCTAACGGCGGTGCTCTTCCAGACCCGTCCCCCGGACCACGTGCTGGTGGTGGATAACGCTAGTACGGACGGTACCCGTGAGATGCTGAAGAAGGAGTTCCCTCAGGTGGAGGTTCTGGCCCTGCCGGAGAATCAAGGAGGTGCGGGGGGTTTCCACGAAGGGATGAAAAAAGCCTATGAGGACGGGTACGACTGGATATGGGTGATGGACGATGATGCTTTCCCCGATCGTAAAACCTTGGAAAGACTTCTCGTGCAGAGTTGTTACAGTCAGCAATACCAGGTGCTTGTTCCACTCCTTAGGAGTTCGGACGGCAGATGGCACGGGGTCGGGTATTGGAGGGAGGGAAGATACCGCCCAGCACAGGTATCTCTGTGGAGTACCCCTTTCCCAATCGATGTCTTTACCTTCAACGGCCCCCTCTTTCACCGCAGGGTTATCGAGAACGTAGGTTTGCCCCGGCGGGAGTTCTTCCTGTGGTTTGATGATACAGACTACGCTCTAAGGATAGGGTTTGCAGGTTTTCAGGTCCTGTGTGTACCAGATGCCCTCGTTCATACCGACATAGGGCGAATCAAAAGAATGCGCTTCTTATGTAGAGCCTGGGAGGAAGTTGCCGTTCCGCCGGAAAAGTTGTACTACGATGTACGAAACCGTGGATTCACACTATTGAATGGGGTCTATAGAGGATCCAGGTGGCGAAGCCTGGCTTTTTACATCGCCTGGAATCTACATGGCCTGATAAAAGACCTCTTCATCCACCGGCAGGATTGGAGTATGCGGGTTCGGTTTAGACTATTGGGGCTTAGAGACGCCTTTCTTGGGCGATTAGGTAAGGGCCCCTGATAAGGGGGGAAAGTCCATGCCTAAAAAAGTAGTTTTTCTAAGAGCGAAACCCATAGCACCCGAGCCTCGCGTGGAGAAGGCTGCTGAAACCTTGGCCCAGGTGGGGTATACGGTCACCGCTCTAGGTTGGGACCGGGAGGGCAACCATCCTCACGAGGAAAAGCGAAACGGGTATACGGTTCACCACATAGGCCCAAGGGGGCTTCACGGAGGGGGAATCTACAACCTCCTTCCCATGGTCCTGTGGCAAAAAGACCTCTTCCTGTGGTTGTGGCGCAAAAGGCATCAGTATACCCACATTCATGCTACCGACTTGGATACGATCCTACCTGCACTGCTCATCAAGCTCCTTTTAGGAAAACGTGTCGTTTATGACATCTTTGACGTCTTTGCCTTTAGCCGGGATCTTCCGGATTGGATGAAGGCCTTAGCCCACAGGTTGGAGCTTTGGGCCATTGGTAAAGCCGATGCAGTAATCCTCCCTGACCCCAGCCGGAGGGAACAGATTTTGGGGGCTAGGCCTAAACGCCTAGAAGTCATTATTAACACCCCGAAGCTCACAAACATAACCTTGGACATGGGCCACGAAGGATACGAAAGCACCCATTTCCGCATTGCCTTTGTGGGTTTTCTGGATGGTAGGCGTTGGCTTAAGGAAATGCTCAACCTGGTTGCGAAACACCCAGGCTGGTCCTTTGATCTAGCAGGCTTCGGCCCCTTGGCGGAAGAACTTCGGGAGCAAGCCTCTAGGCTTCCCAACGTTCGCTTCCACGGACGTGTAAGTTATACTAAGGCACTTGAAATAGAAGCTAAGGCTCACGTCCTGTTTGCCCTATATGATCCAAGCCTCCCAAATCACCGCTACTCTAGCCCCAACAAGCTATTTGAAGCAATGGCCTTGGGTAAACCCATCCTGGTGGCCAGGGGTACTGGAATGGACACCCTTGTGGAAGAAGAGGAGCTTGGATACGTGGTAGACTATGTTTCGCCTTCCGATGTGGAAAAGGCTCTGGAGGAAATCGCTTCCTGGGGACCGGAAAAAAGGAAGGCCTTTGCCCAGCGAACCCAATCCCTTTTCAAGGAACGTTACAGCTGGGAGGAGATGGCAAGAAGACTTCTCAAGCTTTACGGGGAGGTCTAACCTGAAGGTCTTACTTCTCCTGGAAGCGGCCGGAGGCGGGGCAGGGAGGCACGTGTTGGACCTCTCCCTGGGCCTTGTGAAGAGGGGCCTCGAGGTTCACCTGGCCTACTCTCCCTTGCGTATGGAAGACCTTTTCGCCAAGCACCTTCCCCGCTTGCAGGAAGCCGGAGTTCACCTTCTATCCCTTCCCATCCGAAGGGAACCTCATCCCAGCGATCTCACCGCACTGGGAAATCTTCTGTCCTATGCCAGAAAGCAGGGGCCTTTTGACATCGTTCACGGCCACAGCTCCAAGGGTGGGGCTCTGGCCCGCCTTCTTGGTCCCCTTATACGGGCGAAGGTAGTCTACACGCCTCATGGAGTAACTGCTCTCCGAGGGCCTTCCCTTTACGACCTAGCGGAAAAAAGCCTTGCACCTCTCACCCACCTGGCCATCGCCGTTTCCCCGTGGGAAGAGGAGGCTCTGCGAAAGCTCGGTTATAGAAGGGTAGAAGTGGTGCTTAACGGAATCGATCCTACAGGGTTTCCCTCTAGAAAGGAGGCCCGGGAGAGGCTTGGATTGAGGGAAGAAAAGGTTGTTGGTTTTGTGGGGCGCTTTGTTCCAGAAAAAAATCCCCTCCTGGCCCTAAGGGCCTTTGCACATCTGAGCGACCCCAACCTCAAGCTGGTTATGGTGGGGGATGGACCTTTAAGGCAGGAGGTGGAGAAGGAAACGGAAGCCCTGGGCTTAAAAGAAAGGGTAATCCTAACGGGAGCCTTAGAAGCCAGGAAGATTTTCCCGGCTTTCGATGTTCTCCTCCTCACCAGCGCTTACGAGGGTCTTCCATATGTGGTCCTCGAGGCTCTTACACTTTCCATACCTATTGTTTCTGCGCCCACGCCGGGGTTAGGGGAATGGCTCAGCCAACATGGAGCCTTTGTAGCAGATAAAGGAAACCCTGATGCACTAAAGGAAGTCCTTATAAAGGCATCGGAGCTTGGCAAAAAAGAGTTTCCCGTTTGGAAAAAAGAATGGTCTTTGGAAAGTATGGTGGAGAAAACCCTAGAATTGTACAAGGCAATCCTATAGTCATACAAGCCCCACAAGTCGTAGGTGACCCCCCTTTACTGCTTAACCCCGGTCACGCAACCCTAAGCGCTTTGCACTCCATAAAAGGCCGAAGGTCTGGGTGTAAGGCGTTCTCCATAACCAGGTCCACCCACCTACCAATAAAATCTCCCAAAGATAACTTGAGGCCCATGTAGCCCAGGAAGCCCGGAGCACGGGGAAAGCGCACCAGAAGGACCCCGTCGCTTCCCTCACCTGCCTGCCCCCGAGCATGGGAACCAAAAAGATTCAGGGCCTCCACCCCAAATCGCACCCTGCTCTCCTCCTAGTAGGGCAGAATCCTGGCTTTAACCTCTTCCGGGACCATTCCATACCCAAGGTAACACCCAGCCGCTGGTTAAACCCTGACGCTACCCAACTCGGAAAGCGCAGGCTCCTTTTGCCCTTCTTCCCCTTGGAACAGGGCCCCTTTCCCCTCCACCCTTTCCACCCAAAGGGGACCAAAGTTCTCCTCCTGCTCAAGCCGCACCCGCCCGAGGCGGAAGGCCTCCAAAAGGGCGGCGAAGCCCATGGCCTTCTCCTCCCAGGTTCTTAAGGGAAGAAGGTGGAAGGGAAGGCGTCCTTTCAAGAAGCCCTGAAGCCGAGCCCAGGCCTCGAGGAGGCCAAAGCGCTCCCGGCTCACGGCCAAGACCGCCTTCCTAAAGGGCCTCGCCGCCTCCACCAAGGCCCTAGGGGGAAGGCGTAAGGCCGGCTTGGGCAAGGGAGGAGGGGGAACGGGAATCAGGCGGGACCGCTTTCTAAGCCGCTCCTCCAGAAAGGCCACGGTATCCGAAAGGTCCAAAAGCACCCGCACCAAGGGAGCCTCCTCCCCTTCCTCCGTTGGGGAAAAGGCCCTTTCCGGGGAAAGCTTCAGGACCAGAAGCTCCGCCAGGATGGGGAGGAGCTCGCTTCTTGCCCTCAGGTCCTCGGGAACCTGGGAAAGAGCCTGCTCCACGATGGAAAGCACGGGCAAGGCCCTGGGGGAAATCCGCCCCCGCCTAAGGGCCTCCCTCAGCTCCTGGGGCGTGCCGGAAAACCCGGGGAACTCGAGGCGGATCACCGGTAAACGGGGCGCTTGCTGGGGAGAAGGAGCCCCACCTTCTCCCGCACCTCCTCCATGGTGGCCTGGGCCACGGCCCGGGCCCGTTTAGCTCCTTCCAGGAGGGCGTCCATCACGTAATCAGGGTCCTTTTTGAGCTCCTCGGCCCGCTCCCGGATGGGGCGGAGGACCTTCATCATCTCCTCAAAGAGGATCCTCTTCACCGTGAGGGTACCGATACCCGCCTTCCGGTACTCCTCCTTCAGGGCCTCCACCAGCTCCTTGGGGGCGAAGTAGGAGAGGTAGGTGAAGACGATGGTGCGCCCCGGCTCCCCGGGGTCGGAGAGGCGGATGCGCTGGGGATCGTCGGGAAGGTGGCGGATCTTCTCCCAGATGCTCCCCTCATCCTCCAAAAGACCGATGGTGTTCCCCAAGGACTTGCTCATCTTGGCCTTGCCGTCTATGCCCGGCACCCTTGGGGCCTCGGGGTTAAGAAGGGCCTCGGGCTCGGGAAAGGTTTCCCCGAAAAGGGCGTTGAAGCGGCGGGCGATCTCCCGGGTAAGTTCAATGTGCTGCACCTGGTCCTCCCCCACGGGGACGGTATCCGCCTTGTAGATGAGGATGTCCGCCGCCTGCAAAACGGGGTACATGAGAAGCCCGCTCCAGACCGCCTCCTGCTTGGCGGCCTTGTCCTTGAACTGGGTCATGCGGGTGAGGTCCCCTAGAGGGGTGATGGTGGTGAAGACCCAGGAAAGCTCCGTGTGCTCAGGCACATGGGATTGCACAAAGAGGGTGACCTTCTCCGGGTTAAGGCCCGCCGCCATGTTCACCAGGGCAGCCTCAAAGGTACGCTGGGCCAAGGTGGAGGGATCGTAGGCCAGGGGGTTGGTGAGGGCGTGGTAGTCCACGATGCAGAAGAAGGCCTCCCGGTCCAACCTCTCCCCCAGCTCCACCCACTGCTTGATGGCCCCCAGGTAGTTGCCGATGTGGATCTCCCCCGAGGGCTGGATGCCGGAAAGAACCCGCGTCATGCCCTTAAGAATAGCAAAAACCCCGCATAAGCGGGGCCTTCTGGTGCCGGGGGCGGGACTTGAACCCGCACGTCCTCGCGGACACACGACCCTGAATCGTGCGCGTCTACCAATTCCGCCACCCCGGCAGACGCAAGGGTCATTGTACGGAAGGGCGCTTTTCCCGTCAAGCCCTACCGCTAGAGGGCAAGTAAAGGCCGGCCCTTGACCCTAAGGCAAAGGCAGCGTAGGCTATAGGGCAATGCGGCGGGGCTTCCTGCTAGACCTAGGCCGGGCGGGCCCGGCTTAGGGAAGCCCCGTTGCCTTCCCCCGGGCCCAAAACCCGGGGGATTTTTGCAAGGAGAGGGAGCATGGGAAAGACACTTTACGAGAAAGTCTGGGAGGCGCACGAGGTCAGGAAGCTCCGAAGCGGGCAAAGCCAGCTTTTCATTGACCTGCACCTCCTGCACGAGGTCACCAGTCCTCAGGCCTTCGGGATGCTGAGGGACCTCGGCCTCAAGGTACGCTACCCCCACCGCACCTTCGCCACCGTGGACCACATCGTCCCCACCCACGACCGCACCGAGCCCTTCCAGGATCCTCTGGCCCAGAGCATGCTGGAGGCCCTCCGCCAGAACACCCGGGAGCACGGCATCACCTTCTTCGACCTGGGAAGCGGGAACCAGGGCATCGTGCACGTGATTGGCCCCCAGCTGGGCCTCACCCAGCCTGGCATGACCATCGCCTGCGGGGATTCCCACACCTCCACCCACGGGGCCTTCGGGGCCGTGGCCTTCGGCATCGGCACCAGCCAGGTGCGGGACGTCCTCGCCACCCAGACCCTGGCGGCCCAGAAACTGAAGGTGCGGCGCATCAACATCGAAGGGAAGCTTTCCCCCGGGGTCTACGCCAAGGACGTGATCCTCCACATCATCCGCCACCTGGGGGTGAAGGGAGGGTTGGGCTACGCCTACGAGTACGGGGGAAGCACCGTGGAGGCCATGGACATGGAAAGCCGCATGACCCTTTGCAACATGTCCATTGAAGGCGGGGCCCGCATCGGCTACGTGAACCCCGACGAGACCACCTTCGCCTATCTGGAAGGCCGCCCCTACAGCCCCAAGGGAGCGGAGTGGGAGGAGGCCAAGCGGCGCTGGAAAAGCTTCGCCTCCGATCCCGACGCCCATTATGACGACGTGGTCACCTTCCGGGCGGAGGAGATTCCCCCCACGGTCACCTGGGGCATCAACCCCGGCCAGGCCATACCCATAGATGGCCGCATCCCCCTTCTGGAGGAGCTTTCCCCCGAGGAAAGGCCCGTGGCGGAGGAGGCCTTGGCCTACATGGGCCTCAAGCCCGGGCAGCCCGTCAAAGGGGTGCCCATCCAGGTGGCCTTCATCGGAAGCTGCACCAACGCCCGCCTTTCCGACCTCCGCGAGGTGGCCCGCTACCTCAAGGGCCACAAGGTGAAGAAGGGGGTGCGGGCCCTGGTGGTGCCGGGCTCGGAGTGGGTAGCCAGGAAAGCGGAAGAAGAGGGCATCGCTGAGATTTTCCGGGAGGCAGGGTTTGAGTGGCGGAACCCAGGGTGCTCCATGTGCCTGGCCATGAACCCCGACCGCCTGGAGGGGGACGAGCTGGCCGCCAGCTCCTCCAACCGCAACTACAAGGGCAGGATGGGAAGCCCCAGGGGACGCACGGTGCTCATGAGCCCCCTCATGGTGGCGGCGGCGGCGGTGGCGGGCGAGATCGCTGACGCCCGGGAAGTGTTTGGGATCGGGAGGTAAGCCATGCTGGAAAAGTTCACCACCATCCGCGGTAGGGCGGTGCCCTTAAGGGGCGAGGACATCGACACGGACCGCATCATCCCCGCCCGCTTCATGAAGGTGCTCACCTTTGAGGGCCTGGGGAAATACCTCTTCTACGACGAGCGGTTTGACGAGAAGGGCGAGCCCAAGCCCCATCCCTTGAACGACCCCATGTACCAAGGGGCCAGCATCCTCCTGGTGGAGGCGGGCTTTGGCTCCGGTAGCAGCCGGGAACACGCCCCCCAGGCCATCAAGCGAGCGGGGTTTAGGGCCATCATCGGGGAGAGCTTCGCCGAGATCTTCTTCGGGAACGCCACCGCCATTGGCCTTCCCTGCGTGACCCTGGCCCCTGAGGACCTGGCGGTGCTCTTCCAGGCGGTGGAGGAGAACCCGGACCTCGAGGTGGAGGTGGACCTGGTGAACAAGGAGGTGCGCTTCGCTGGCCGCACCGCCCCCCTCTTCATCCCCGAGGAGGCCCGGGAGGCCCTGGTGGAAGGGCTTTGGGATCCCATCGGGGAGCTATTGCAGGCGGGAGAGCTTCTGGACGAGTTCGACCGCCGCCTTCCCTACCCCAGGAGGTCGGAATGAGGATTGCGGTCCTTCCGGGGGATGGGATCGGCCCCGAGGTGACCGAGGCTGCCTTGAAGGTTCTCAAGGCCCTGGACGAGGCCCACGGGCTTGGGCTGAGCTACGAAACCTACCCCTTTGGCGGGGCGGCCATAGACCAGTTCGGGGAACCCTTCCCCGAGGTAACCCGCCAGGGGGTGGAAAGGGCCCAGGCGGTGCTCCTGGGAAGCGTGGGGGGGCCCAAGTGGGATAACCTTCCCCGCAAGATCCGCCCGGAAACCGGGCTTCTCGCCTTAAGGAAAAGCCAGGACCTCTTCGCCAACCTGCGCCCCGCCAAGGTCTTCCCCGGGCTGGAACGGCTTTCCCCCCTCAAGGAGGAGATCGCCCGGGGGGTGGATGTCCTCATCGTGCGGGAACTCACCGGGGGAATCTACTTCGGGGAACCCCGGGGGATGTCCGAGGCGGAGGCCTGGAACACGGAGCGCTACAGCAAGCCCGAGGTGGAGCGGGTGGCCCAGGTGGCCTTCGAGGCGGCCAGGAAACGCAGGAAGCACGTCACCAGTGTGGACAAGGCCAACGTGCTGGAGGTGGGGGAGTTCTGGCGCAAGACGGTGGAGGAGGTGCACCAGAACTTCCCCGACGTTTCCCTGGAGCACCAGTACGTGGACGCCATGGCCATGCACCTGGTGAAAAACCCCGCCCGCTTCGACGTGGTGGTGACGGGAAACATCTTCGGGGACATCCTTTCCGACCTGGCCTCGGTGCTTCCCGGCTCCTTGGGGCTCCTTCCCTCCGCCTCCCTGGGCCGGGGTACCCCGGTCTTCGAACCCGTGCACGGCTCCGCCCCCGACATCGCCAGCAAGGGCATCGCCAACCCCACCGCCGCCATCCTCTCCGCCGCCATGATGCTGGAGCATGCCTTCGGCCTGGTGGAATTGGCAAGAAAGGTGGAGGATGCCGTGGCCAAGGCCCTCCTCGAGGCGCCCCCGCCGGACCTGGGAGGCCAGGCGGGGACGGAAACCTTCACCCAGGAGGTGCTCCGCCATCTAAAATAGGGAAAATGCTCCGCTACCGCTTCACCGCCGAGGAGTTCCACCGCATGGCCGAGGCGGGCATCCTCCCCGAGGACGCCCGGGTGGAGCTCGTGGAGGGGGAGATCGTCAGCATGAGCCCGATCGGTAAGAAGTACGCCTATGTGCTGAACACCCTGGTAGACCTTCTTTCCCCCCTCAGGGGGCAAGCAGTCCTCTCCATCCAAAACCCTCTGGTCCTGGGCCCAGTCACGGAGGTCTACCCTGACCTGGCTCTCCTCAAACCCCCCAGGACCCGTTATCGGGATCGCCTGCCCGAAGGGGAGGATGTTCTCTTGCTGGTGGAGGTGGCGGACACCTCCTTGGACTACGACCTCACCGTGAAACTCCCCCTCTACGCCAAGGCGGGGATCCCCGAGGTCTGGGTGGTGGACCTGGTGCGGGACCGGGTGCACGTCTTCCGCAAGCCCAGCGGGGAGGGCTACGGCCAGCGGGAAACCCTCGAGGAAGGCGAGCTGGAAGTCTTGGGGCTCAAAATCCCGGTGAAGGAGGTCCTGCCATGACCCGCCACCGGATCTCCCTGGAAGAATTCCACCGCATGGTGGAGGCCGGGGTTTTTCCCGAGGACCTAAGGCTGGAACTGGTGGAAGGAGAACTTCTGGAAATGAGCCCCATCGGCCCCAAGCATGCTTTCGTGGTGCGTAAGCTGACCACCCTTCTAGCCCCCCTAGCCCTGGAGAACAAGGCCCTTCTTTCCGTGCAAAATCCCCTGGTGGTGGGCGAATCCGAGCTCTACCCAGATGTGGTCCTTCTCCGTCCCCATAGCGACGGGCCGGACCGGCACCCCCAGGGCCAGGAGGCCCTCCTTGTGGTGGAGGTGGCGGACACCTCCCTCCGCCACGACCTGAGCGTCAAGGTCCCCCTTTACGCCCAAGAGGGCGTGCCCGAGGTCTGGGTGGTGGACCTGGAAGGCAGGCGGGTTCTGGTGCACAGGGAGCCCGGGAAGGGAGGCTATAAGGAGGTCAGGACCCTGGGACCCAGGGACACCCTGGCCTTTATGGGAGTGGAGATCCCCGTGGAGGAACTCCTATGAGGAAAACTCTGATCCTCACCGGGGCGAGCCGCGGGATCGGCCGGGCCTTGGCCCTCGAGCTGGCCCAGGCGGGTTACGACCTGGTGTTAAACGCCCGCTCGGAAGGGCCCTTAAAGGAGGTGGCCGAGGAGGTTCGCGCCCTAGGGGCCAGGGTGGAAGCGGTGGCGGGAAGCGCTGGACAAGCCCCAGTGGCCGAGGAGCTGGTGAAAAAGGCCGAGGGCCTAGGAGGGTTTTACGGCTACATCCATAACGCCGGGGTCCTTCACCCGGGGCCCTTCCTCTACGAGATCGCCGAGGGTCTCTTCCTGGAGGTCCTCGAGGCCAACCTCATCGCCGGGTATCAACTCGCCCGCTTCGCCTATCCCCTCCTCCGGCAAAAGGGGGAAGGGGTGGCGGTCTACGTGGGCTCCGGGGCGGCTGAGTCCAACCTTCCCGGCATCGGGGCCTATGCGGTGGCCAAGGCCGCGGAGGAGCACCTGGCCAGGCAGCTGGCCGCGGAGGTGCCCGAGGTCCCCTGCTTCATCTACCGGCCCGGGGTGGTGGAAACCGAGATGCAACGCCAGGCCCGCGAGGCCCAGGGGAGCGCCGCCCCCGTGCTGCATCAGGTTTTCCGCGGGTACAAGGAGGAAGGCCGCCTCCTAAGCCCCAAGGAGGCAGCCAAAGCCCTGGTGCGCCTCCTGCCGAGGGCGCGCCAGTTTCATGGAAAGATCGCATCCTGGAGGGACGCATGAGATCCGACCGCATCAAAAAGGGACTGCAGCAGGCCCCCGCCCGCTCCATGCTCCGGGCGGTGGGCGTGGGGGACGAGGACTTCGCCAGGCCCTTCGTGGGGGTGGTGAATACCTTCACCGACGGCATGCCCTGCAACTACCACCTCCGCCAGCTGGCCCTGGACGTGAAGGCCGGGCTTAGGGAGGCCGGGGTCTTCCCCTTTGAGTTCGGGGCCCCTGCCATCTCCGATGGCATCAGCATGGGCACCCCCGGGATGCGGGCGAGCCTCATAAGCCGGGAGGTGATCGCCGACAGCGTGGAACTGGTGGCCCAGGGCTACCTCTACGACGGGATGGTGGTCCTCTCCGCCTGCGACAAGACCATCCCCGGTGGAGCCATGGGGGTGATCCGGAGCGGGGTTCCGGGCATGGTCCTCTACGGGGGTACCATCGCCCCCGGGGAGTGGCAGGGGAGGAAACTCACCATCGTTTCCGTGTTCGAGGCCGTGGGACAGAGGGCCGCCGGGAGGATCACCGACGAGGAGCTTGCCGCCATCGAACGGCACGCCATCCCCGGCCCCGGGGCCTGCGGCGGCCAGTACACGGCCAACACCATGGCCATGGCCCTCGAGGCCCTCGGCCTCTCCCCCATCGGCTACAACGCCATCCCCGCCGTGCACCCGGAAAAGCCCAAGGCCACCCGGGAGGCGGGCCGTATCCTGGCCCGGGCCATAGAGCGAAACTGGAAACCCCAGGATTTCCTCACCCGCAGAAGCTTCCTCAACGCCATCGCCGCCGTGGCCGCCACCGGGGGAAGCACCAACGCCGTGCTGCACCTCCTGGCCATCGCCCGGGAGGTGGGGGTGGAGCTGAGCCTGGACGACTTTGACCAGGTTTCCCGGAAAACCCCGGTGATCGCCGACCTCCTCCCCTGGGGTACCTACACCGCCTGGGAGCTTTACGAGGCCGGGGGCACCGCCTTGGTCTTCAAAAAGCTCCTGGAGGCAGGGCTTCTTTACGGGGACGAGAAAACCCTCACCGGCCACACCTTGGCCGAGGAGGTGGAACGGGCCTACCGGGAAGCGGAGGGACAGAAGGTGGTCTTCCCCGTGGAACAGGCCCTGAAGTCCCAAGGGGGCCTGGTGGTCCTTAGAGGCAACCTGGCCCCGAGGGGAGCGGTCCTGAAGCTGGCCGGCACCGAGCGCACCTACTTCGAGGGCCCGGCCCGGGTCTTCGACTCCGAGGAAGCCGCCATGGAAAAGGTACTGGCCAAGGAGATCCGCCCCGGGGACGTGGTGGTGATCCGCTACGTGGGCCCCAGGGGCGCTCCCGGGATGCCCGAGATGCTTTCCGTCACCAGCGCCATCGTGGGGGAAGGCCTGGGTCCCGAGGTGGCCCTCCTCACCGACGGCCGCTTCTCCGGGGGCACCCGCGGCCTCATGATCGGCCACATCGCCCCCGAGGCCTTCGTGGGAGGGCCCATCGCCCTTCTGGAGGACGGGGACCGGGTGCGGATCGATGTGGAAAAGCGCCTTTTGGAGGTCCTCCTACCCGAAGAGGAGCTGAGGAGGCGGCAGGAGCGCTGGCAACCCAGGCCCCCCGCCTTCCGCCACGGCCTCTTCGCCCGCTACGCCGCCTTGGTGGAGCAGGCGGACCAGGGAGCGGTGCTGAAGGACCCCGAGGCCTAAGGTTTCCCCGGCCGCTTGACCGCATCGGGGGTGAGGTTCAAGCCTCGCCCCTTGCGTATCTCCTCCGGGGTGAAGGGATCGCCCTTGGCCTGGAGAAGGGCCTTCAGGTGGTTCAATAGAGCGGCAAGCTCCTCGTCCTTGAGCTGGGCAAAGCCGGGCATGAGCCCGGCCTCCCCCTTCTTGCCGTAGAGGACCACCAGGACCAGGTACCGCCGGCCTTCCGGGGTGGCGAAGAAGGGGCCTACCCCCTGGAGGCTGGGGTAGGGCCGCACCCCCTGGGCCTTCTCCCCGTGGCAGACGGCGCAGGTTTTGGTCCAAAGCCCCTCCGTCCCCTGGGCCAGGGCCGCTCCCAAGCCCAGAAGGAAGAGGAGGGGCAAAAGCCGCTTCATGAAACCAGTATAGGGGGCTCTACCCCGTATAGCCTTTAGCGGGCCTTTACCTCGGTCCAGACCTGGTCGTACAGGGCGATATCCGGCCCCAGGTCCTTGAGGTACTCAAGCTTGGCCCGCACCTCCTCCGGGGGAAAGACCGTGGGATCCTGGCGCATCTCCTCGGGAAGCAGGGGAAGGGCCCTGGCCACGGGGGTGGCGTAGCGGGTGTACTCCGCCAAGGCGGCGGCGTTTTCCGGTTCCAGCAAAAAATTGATGAAGCGATAGGCCAGATCCTGGCTGGGCCCCCGCTTCAGGACCACCATGGCGTCGGTCCAAAGGGTGCCGCCTTCCTTGGGAATGACATAGTGAAGCCTCTCATCCTCCTGCCTGGCCTGAAGCACATCCCCGGAGTAGGCCAGGGTGAGGGCGGCATCCCCCGCCAGGATGCGGTTCAAGGCCTCCACACCCCCGGCGAAGCCCACGGAGCGGCCCTTGGCCTCGAGGAGAAGTTCCTTGGCCTTCTCCAGGGCCTTGGGATCCGTGGTGTTCACCGAGTAGCCCAGGTACTTCAGGGCCGCCCCGATGGTCTCCCGCATCTCGTCCAGAAGGAGGAAGGGCCCCACCTGCCTGGCAGGGTCAAAGAAGACGGCGAAGGAATCCACCGGACCCTTCACCAAATCCTCCCGGTAGGCCAGGCCCGTGGTGCCCCAGAGGTAGGGGACGGAGTACTGGAGGCCAGGGTCATAGGGGGGGTCCAGGAAAAAGGGATCCAGGTTGGCCAGGTTCTTAAGTTTTCCCTTCTCCAGGGGAACGATGAGCCCCTCCCGGGCCATCTGGAGCACGTAGTAGTCGGGGGCCACCACCAGGGAGAACTCCCGGTCCGCCCCCGCCTTCAACTTGGCCAGCATGGCCTCGGGGGACTCAAAGGTGTCCAGGACCACCTTAGCCCCGGTTTCCGCTTCAAATTTCTTGAGGAGGTCCTCCGGGATGTACTCCGCCCAGTTCAGAAAGTACAGGGTCCCCCCAACCTGGGAAGCCGGCTTCGGCCGCAAAAGGAGGAACCCCACGACCACCAGGGCCAGAACCAAAACCAGAATTACCCAACGCTTCATACCCTCCTCCGGGTTAAAGCATACCCCAAGGCCAGGAAGAAGGCGCTAAGGCCGATGATCAGGGTGGAAAGGGCATGCACCTTGGGGCTTACCCCCAGCTTCACACTGGAATAGATGTAAAGGGGCAGGGTGGTGGCCCCGGGGCCGGCGGTGAAGAAGGTGACCACGAAGTCGTCCAGGGAGAGGGTGAGGGCGAGAAGTGCCCCCGCCGCCACCCCCGGCCAGGCCAGGGGCAGGGTCACGTGCCAGAAGGTCTGCCAGCCCCGGGCCCCCAGGTCGCGGGCAGCCTCCTCCAGGGCCGGGTCCAGGAGAAGAAGGCGGGAGCGCACCACCAGGGTCACGAAGGCCACCTGGAAGGTGATGTGTCCCAGGATCACCGTGAGGAGGGAAAGGCGGGGAAACCCCAAAACCTCCCGGGCCAGGGCGAAGAGGAGGAGAAGGGACACCCCCATGACCACATCGGGCACCACCACGGGGATGTAGAGGAGGTAGCGCAGCAAGCTTTTGCCGGGAAAGCGGTAGCGGACAAGGCCCACGGCCAAAAGCGTCCCCAATACCGTGGCCACCAGGGTGGAGACGAAGGCCACCAGGAGGGTGTTCAGGAAATACTCCAGCACCCTGGGGTCTTGGAAAAGGGCCCGGTACCAGTCCAGGGTGAAGCCGGTGAAACGCACCCCCCGGCGGCTTTCGTTGAAGGAGAGAGCCACGATCACCAGGATGGGCAGGTAGAGGAAGAGGTAGACCAAAAGGGCGTAAAGGGCAAGAAGCCTTCTCATACCAGGTCCTTTAGGCCCCTTTCCCCCTGCAAACGGGCGTAAAGGTAGAGGGAGAGGAGCACAAACCCCATCAGGAACACGCTGAGAGCAGCCCCAAAGGCCCAGTCCCGGGTGATGCCGAACTGCTGCTGGATGAGGTTCCCGATCAAAACCACCCGCCCCGCCCCCAGGAGGTCCGCCACCACGAAGGTGCCCATGGCGGGGATGAAGACCAAGACGCTTCCCGCAAAAAGCCCAGGGTAGGTCTGGGGCAAGACCGCATGCAAGAAAGCCTTAACGGGCCTGGCCCCCAGGTCGTAGGCCGCCTCCAAGAGCTGCCAGTCCAGGCGCTCCACGCTGGCGTACACCGGCAGGACGAAAAAGGGCAGGAAGGTGTACACCGTGGCCAAGAGCACGGCGAAGAAGGAGGGATATAGGACCAGGGGCCCCAGGCCGAAGGCCCCAAGAAGGGCGTTTACCAGGCCTTCCCGTTGCAACAGCACCAGCCAGGCGTAGACCCGGATCAGGAAGTTGGTGAGAAAGGGAAGGAGGAGAAGGAAAAGGAGGAGGTCCCGCTGGGGATGGCGGGCGATGTAAAAGGCCAGGGGATAGCCCAGCAAGGCAGAGATCAAGGTGGCCAGGACCCCCACGAGAAGGCTTTGGGCAAAGGCCTCGAGGTAAACGGGGTGGAGGAGCTTGGCGTAGTTGTGGAAGCCCCAGGGCCCGGCGAGTTCCCCATAAGGCCCCCGGGTGAGGAAGGAGGCCAGGAGGACCAGAAGGGTCGGAAGAAGGACGAAGACCAAAAGCCAAAGGCCCCCAGGGCCCACGGTAACCAGGACCCGGAAGGCGCGCTGCCAGGGAGTAGCCGCCTCATTCATGGACCACCACCAGGTTCTCCGGGGGAAGGTAGCAGAAAACCTCCTCCCCGTAGGCGAACTCCTCGGCCCCAGGCTCCTGCAGGTCCTGGTTCAGGGTATAGGCCAACAGCCGCACCTCCCCCGCCCGCAGATAGTACTGGTTCTCCGCTCCTGTGTAGACGATCTCCTCCACCTTGGCCCGCACCAGGTTTTCCCGGGCGGGAGCCCCGTTGCCCACCGGGTAAAGGCGGATCTTCTCCGGCCGGATCACCAGGTGGGCTTCCCGCGAAAGGGGCTCCTTCAGGCGCAAAACCCCAAGGGGGGTTTCCGCCCCTCCTGGGTGGGGCCTTGCGGGGAGGAAGTTGGAACGGCCGAGGAAATCCGCCACGAAGCGGTTTTTGGGCCGCTCGTAGACCTCGTCGGGAAGGCCCACCTGCTCAATCCTCCCCGAGCGCATCACCGCAATCCGGTCGGACATGACCAGGGCCTCCTCCTGGTCGTGGGTAACGAAGATGAAGGTGGTGCCAAGCCTCCGCTGAAGCTGCATGAGCTCCACCCTAAGCTCCTGGCGGAGCTTCAGGTCCAAGGCGGAAAGGGGCTCGTCCAATAGGAGCACCTCTGGCTCCAGCACCAGGGCCCGGGCCAAGGCCACCCGCTGCTTCTGCCCGCCGGAAAGCTCCCGGGGGTAGCGTTTCTCCAGGCCTAGAAGATCCACCAGCTCCAGGGCCCAGGCCACCTTTTTGCGAACCTCTCCTGCGGGAAGCCCCTTCATGCGGAGGCCAAAGGCCACGTTTCCCTCCACGGTCATGTGGGGAAAGAGGGCGTAGTTCTGAAAGACGGTGTTCACGGGGCGGGCATAGGGGGGAACCCCGGTCATGTCCTTCCCGGCGATCTCGATCCGCCCCGCATCCGGGGTGTCAAACCCGGCGAGAAGCCTGAGGAGGGTGGTCTTCCCGCACCCTGAAGGCCCCAAAAGGCTAAAGAACTCTCCCCGCTTGACCTCGAGGTCCACGCCATCCAGGGCCACCACCCCGCCAAAACCCTTCCGCACCCCCAAGAGGCGAACCAGCACTTCCCCGGTCACGGGGCCCAGTTTAGGGGGTGTGGCCCCCGGGCTCAAGCCTTTAGGGAGCCGCCCGGTCCCGGTGCACCAAGAGGACCAGACCCAAGGAGAGCAGGGTGGCCATGAGGCTGGAACCCCCGTAGGAAAAAAGGGGAAGGGTCAACCCAGTCACCGGCATCACCCCCAACGCCACCCCCAGGTTCACCAGCACCTGGAAGCCCAGCATCCCCCCTACCCCGGCCAGGAACAGGCGGTCGGAAAGGCGCGGGCACTCCAGGGCCATGCTAAGAAGGCGCACCAGAAGGAGGGCATAGAGCCCAAGGAGGGCCACGGAGCCCACAAACCCCCACTCCTCGGCAAAGACGGCGAAGACGAAGTCCGTGTGGCGGAAGGGGACGAAGCCCAGCTGGGTCTGGGTACCCTGGCCATACCCCTTGCCGAAGAGCCCTCCCGAGCCGATGGCGATGGTGGACTGGATCACCTGGAAGCCCTGGCCCAGGGGATCCCGGTAGGGATCCAAAACGATGAGGACCCGCTCCCGCTGGTAGGGCTTGAGGTTGGGCCAGACCACGGTGGGCGCCAGGACGGCCAGGGCGAGAAGGCCCACCAAGAGGTGCTTCCAGGGCAGGCCCCGCACGAACAAAACGCTAAAGACGCCGAAGAGCACCACCAGGCTCCCCCCCAGATCCGGCTGGAGGAGGAGGAGGAGGACCACGGGAGCCGTCAGGAGCCCGGGCAGAAAGTAATCCCACACCCGGCGCACCTCCCGACCCTCGAGGAGCCGGGCCAAGGCCAGGATCAAGCCCAGCTTGGCCAGCTCCAGGGGCTGGAACTGCAAGGGGCCCAGCACAAACCAGGCCTTGGCCCCGTTGATCTCCCGGCCGAAGGCCAAGACGGCCACCAGGAGGAGAAGGGAAAGGGCGTAAAGGGGGTAGGCCAGGGCGAAGACGGTGCGGCGGGAAAAGAACTGAACCCCCACGGCCAGGAGGAGGCCCAGGAGGAAGGCCACAAGTTGCCGGTTCAGGAGGCCTGGGTCAGGGGCGGCGCTTCGGAGGTTAAACAAACCCAAAACGGTTATGGCCAGGGTCAGGAGGATTAAACCCCAGTCGTAGGCCAGAAGGTTCGGACGCCTTAGAACCATGCGAGGCTACCGCAAGGGGATATCGGCGATCAACACCATCTTTTCTCCCCGCTCCTCCAGGGCCACATTGACCTCCTCCTGGGCGGGGAAGTAGCGGCGCAACACCTCCAGAAGGTCCCGCTTCAAGCTCTCCACCAGGCCCGGGGAAAGCTTGGCCCGGTCGTAGGCCAGGACCAGCTTGAGCCTTTCCTTGGCCTTCTCCTTGCTCCGTTTGCGCCACCACATCAGCGACCTCCGAAGAGCCTGCGGATCACCGACAAAAGCCCCTGGGCCTCCTCCATGTTGCGGAAGGGCACCTCCTCACCCTTAATGCGGCGGGCGGTGTCCATGTAGGCGATGGCGGCGGGGCTTGTACCCTTCAGCACCAGAGGCTCGCCCTGGTTGGTGGAGATGAGCACCTGCTCGTCCTCCGGGATGATGCCGATGGGCTTAAGCCCCAGGATCTCCACCACGTCCTCCACGGAGAGCATATCCCCCCGGGCCACCATCTTGGGCCGCAAGCGGTTGATGATGAGGAAGTTCTCCCGGATCTCCCGGGCCTCGAGGAGGCCGATGATGCGGTCGGCGTCGCGCACGCTGGAAACCTCCGGGTTCACCACCACCAAGGCCCCTTCCGCCGGGGTGGCGGCGGTCTGGAAGCCCTTCTCGATGCCGGCGGGGGAGTCTATGAGCACCCGGTCAAAGCCCTCCTCCGTCAAAAGCTGGTGGACCAGCTCCCGGAACTTTGCGGGGTCCAGGGCTTCCTTGTCCTTGGTCTGGGAAGCGGGGAGGAGGAAGAGGTTTTCTATGCGCTTATCCCGGATCAGGGCCTGGCGCACCTTGGCCCGCCCCTCCAGCACGTCGATCAAGTCGAAGACCACCCGCCCCTCGAGGCCCATGACCACATCCAGGTTCCTGAGGCCCACGTCCACGTCCACCACCGCCACCTTCTCCCCCAGTTTGGCCAAGGCCGCCCCCAGGTTGGCGGTGGTGGTGGTCTTCCCCACCCCACCCTTACCCGATGTCACCACGATGGCTTTCGCTTTCACCGCTTCCCCTCCTGCACCATATCCAATATCTCATCCAATTCGCTCAGGAAATCCAAAACCCGCTTGCCCCGCGGGGTCAAGAGGTATTCTACCCGGGGGGGAACCTCGGGGTAAGCCTGCCGCTGCACGAAGCCCAAGAGGTTAAGCTCCCGAAGCCGCTCCGCCAAGGTGCGGGGGGAAAGGCCCAGGAAGGACTCCAGGTCGGAGAAGCGGGAGGTTCCCCGGCTTAAGGCAAAGAGCACCTCCGGTGCCCCGCGCCGCGCCAGCACCTTGAGCACCTTGCGGGTGTTCTTGGACAGGGCCATGGCCCAATGCTAGCAAAAAACGGCATAGCTATGTACCGGTAAAGCCATGGATGCCGAAGCCAAGGGTAGCCCTGGACCTCGGGAAAGAATATCCTAGGGAAGGATGAAGGACGGCATCCAGCCCGACTGGAAGGACTTCCTGGCCCTCGTGCTGGCGGTCTACAGCCTCCTGTTGCCGCCCCTTTTCCTGGTGCTCGGGGCGCTCTTCCTCTTCCTCCTCCTGGTCCGCGTTTTCCTGTAAAACTAAGGCATGGAAGGTCTCTTCGAGTCCCTACCCGAAGGCTACCGGGAAAGGCTTGGCCGCCCTGGGGAGTACCCCTTTACTCGGGGCATCTACCCCCGGATGTACCTGGACAGGCTCTGGACCATGCGGCAGTATGCGGGCTTCTCCACCGCAGAGGAGTCCAACGCCCGCTACCGATACCTCCTGTCCCAGGGCCAGACGGGCCTGAGCGTGGCCTTCGACCTCCCCACCCAGCTGGGCCTGGATCCCGACCATCCCATGAGCGTGGGGGAGGTGGGCCGGGTGGGGGTGTCCATCGCCACCCTCGAGGACATGAAAAAGCTCTTCGACGGCATCCCCCTGGACCGGGTTTCCACCAGCATGACCATCAACGCCCCTGCCATGATGCTCCTGGCCCTCTACCTTCTGGTGGCGGAGGAGCAGGGGGTTTCCTGGGACCAGGTTTCGGGCACCGTGCAGAACGACATCCTCAAGGAGTACTTCGCCCGCGGCACCTACATCTACCCCCCGGCCCCTTCCATGCGCCTGGTGACCGATATCTTTGAGTTCTGCGCCCGGCATGTGCCCCGCTTCAACACCATCTCCATCTCCGGCTACCATATCCGCGAGGCGGGCTCCACCGCCGCCCAGGAGATCGCCTTCACCCTGGCGGATGGCAAGGCCTACGTGAAGGCGGCCCTGGAACGGGGCCTTAAGGTGGACGAGTTCGCCCCCAGGCTCTCCTTCTTCTTCGCCGCCCACGGGGACATCTTTGAGGAAGCCGCCAAGTTCCGGGCCGCCAGGAGGCTTTGGGCGCGCATCATGCGGGAGGAGTTCGGGGCCAAGGACCCGAGAAGCTGGATGCTCCGCTTCCACACGCAAACGGGAGGCTCCACCCTAACCGCCCAGGAACCCTTAAACAACGTGGTGCGCACCGCCTACCAGGCCCTGGCGGCGGTGCTGGGCGGCACCCAGAGCCTCCATACCAACGCCTACGATGAGGCCCTGGGCCTCCCCACGGAAAAAAGCGCCCTCCTCGCCTTGCGCACCCAGCAGATCCTGGCCTTTGAAAGCGGGGTCACCCGGGCCATAGACCCCCTGGGGGGAAGCTTCTACGTGGAGCACCTCACGGACCAGCTGGAGAAGGAAGCGGAAAGGCTTATCCGGGAGATCGACGCCCTAGGAGGAGCGGTGGCCGCGGTGGAGGCGGGGTACTTCAGCCGGGCCATAGAGGAGTCCGCTTGGCAGTTCCAGAAGGAAGTGGAGGAGGGCAAGCGGGTCATCGTGGGGGTGAACCGCTTCGCCGATCCCCATAGCCCCCTGAACGAGCCCACCCCCGTGCAGCGCATAGACCCCGAGTTGCACGAGAAGCGCAAGCGGGAACTGGCCGCCTTCAAGGCCCAGCGGGACGGGGAAAGCGTCCGGCTTGGCCTGGAAAACCTCCGCCAGGCGGCCCGGGGAAGCGAGAACCTTTTCCCCTACGTGCTGGAGGCCTTCCGCCGCCGCGCCACCCTGGGGGAGGTCTGTGGGGTGCTTAGGGAGGAGTGGGGGGAGTACCAGCCCGGGAGGTGAACGAAAGCCGGGTGGCGGTGCGCTTTTCCGAGGGCTGGAAGGTGGTGCACGTGCACAAAAGCCCAGCCGGGTAGCCTAGGTCCCCACCTGTCCCTCGCCAGGATGGGGTGATACAAGGGGCCGGGTTTCCCCGGCCCCTCCCCTTTTCCCAGGGTTAGGCCCCTTGTCTGAGGCGCTCCACCACCGAGCGGTCCTCGAGGGTGGAGGTATCCCCCTTGATCTCGTGCTCCCCGGCGGCGATCTGCCTCAGGAGGCGGCGCATGATCTTGCCGGAGCGGGTCTTGGGCAGGGCATCCGTGAAGCGCACCTCGTCCGGGCGGGCAATGGGCCCGATCACCTTGGCCACATGGGCCTTGAGCTCGTCCCGCAAGGTATCAGAAGGAGCATGCCCTTCCTTCAGGGTCACGAAGGCCACGATGGCCTCTCCCTTCAAGGGGTCGGGCCGGCCCACCACCGCCGCCTCGGCCACCGCGGGATGGGAAACCAAGGCGGACTCAATCTCCATGGTGCCGAGCCGGTGCCCGGCCACGTTCAGAACGTCGTCCACCCGGCCCAGGATCAGGTAGTAGCCATCCTTATCCCGACGGGCCCCATCCCCGGTGAAGTAGTTGCCGGGGTGCTGGCTGAAGTACTGCTGCAGGAAGCGGTTGGGATCCCCCCAGACGGTGCGGAGCATGCTGGGCCAGGGACGGGTGATGCAAAGGTGCCCGCCCTCGTCGGGATTCTCCACCGGCTTGTGCTCGGAGTCCAGGATCTCCGGCTTCACCCCGAAGAAGGGCTTCCCCGCATGCCCAGGCTTCATGGGATGCGCCCCGGGCAGGGTGGTGATCATGATGCCCCCGGTTTCCGTCTGCCACCAGGTGTCCACGATGGGACAACGGCCCTTCCCGATCACCTGGTAGTACCAGAGCCAGGCCTCGGGGTTGATGGGCTCCCCCACGGTGCCCAAAAGGCGCAAGGAGTCCAGCCGGTGCTTCAAGGGCCAACCCTCGCCCCACTTCATGAAGGCCCGGATGGCGGTGGGAGCGGTGTAGAGGATGTTCACCCCGTACTTGTCCACGATCTGCCAGAAGCGGTCAGGCTCGGGCCAGTTGGGGGCTCCCTCGTACATCACCGTGGTGGCCCCGTTCAGTAGGGGCCCGTAGACCACGTAGGAGTGGCCGGTGATCCAGCCCACGTCGGCGGTGCACCAGTAGACGTCCTCGTCCTTCAGGTCAAAGACCAGCTTGGTGGTGAGGTAGACGTAGGTCATGTAGCCGCCCAGGGTGTGCAGGACTCCCTTGGGCTTCCCGGTGGAACCCGAGGTGTAGAGGATGAAAAGGGGCTCCTCCGCCTCCATGGGCTCCGCCTCCGCCCGGTCGGAAACCGCCTCCATGAGCTCGTGCCACCAGTGGTCCCGGCCCGGGGTCCAGGGCACCTCCTCCCCGGTACGCCGCACCACCACCACGTGCTCCACGGTGGAAACCTCCTTAAGGGCCTCGTCGGCGTTCTGCTTGAGGGGTACCACCTGGCCCCGGCGGTAGCCCCCGTCGGCGGTGATGAGCACCTTGGCCTCGGCATCCCGGATGCGCTCGGCCAAGGCCCCGCTGGAGAAGCCGCCGAAGACCACGGAGTGGATGGCCCCGATGCGGGTGCAGGCCAGCATGGCGATGGCAGCCTCGGGAACCATGGGGAGGTAGATGGTGACCCGGTCCCCCTTCTTGACGCCCAGGCGCTTCAGGACGTTGGCGAACTTCTGCACCTCCCGCCAGAGGTCGTGGTAGGTCAAAACCCTTTCCTCCCCTGGCTCCCCCTCCCAGATGAGGGCTGCCTTGTTGCGCCGCCAGGTTTGGACGTGGCGGTCCAGGGCATTGTAGGACAGGTTGGTCTTGCCCCCCACGAACCACTTGGCATGGGGCAGGTCACCCTCCAGCACCTTCTGCCAGGGTTCGAACCAGTGGAGCTCGGAGGCCACCCGTCCCCAGAAGCCCTCGGGGTCCTTCAGGCTTTCCTCGTACAGGCGCTGGTACTCCTCCTCGCTCTTGATGTGGGCCTTGCTCCGGAACTCCTCGCTGGGGTAGAAGACCCGCTCCTCCTTGAGAACGCCTTCGATCCGGTCCATATACCCTCCCTTGGCCTCTAAGGATAGGCTGGCCCCCGGGCGGGGTCAAGAAAAAGGGGGGTTTTCACCATTTGCCAAACCTCCCTTTTCTTGACAGGTGGGGCCTAGCCTACGGAATATGGACGCAAATGGCCAGGAAGAGGAGCCTCTCCACGGTCCAGGCGGCCCTGCGCATCCTGGCCTACCTGGCCGAGCACCCGGAAGGGGTGGAGGTGAAGGAGGTGGCCCGCCTCCTGGGGAAGAGCCTCTCCACCGCCTATGCGCTTTTGAACAGCCTGGCGGAGGAGGGCTTCGCGGTGAAGACGGAGCGGGGGTACCGCCTGGGCCAGGCCAAGCCCCTCCGGCTGGAAACCACGCCCCTCGAGGAAGCCTTGGAGGAACTCTACCTCCGCACCCGGGAGCGGTGCTACCTGGCCCTTCTGACCCCGGAAGGAATCCGGCTCAAAACCCGGGGGCGCCAGGGCCAGCCCCATCCCCTGGGGGACACCCTGCCGGAGGAGGTCCACGCCCTGGCCCTGGGCAAGGTCCTCCTGGCCTACGGGGCCCTGTCCCTACCCCCCCTTGTCCCCAGAACCCCCTACACCCTGACGGATCCCTTGGCCCTCGAGGCGGAACTCACCCGGGTCCGGGAATCGGGCCTGGCGGCGGAGATGGAGGAGTACGCCCTGGGCCTTTCGGCCCTAGCGGCTCCCCTTTTCGGCCCGGGAGGGGAGCTTCTGGGGGCTTTGGGGGTGGTGGTGCCCACCCGGCGCTTTCCCTTCGCCTTCAGCCGCCTGGCCCGGGCCCTTTCCGAGGTGGCCCAGGTGTCCGCCCACCTGCGCCCTCCCGAGCCCCCCAGCCTGGCCTCTCCCCTGGAGCCAAGCCTCCAGGTGGAGGTGGTGGAACCCCCTTGCGCCCTTAAGGAAAGGGCCAACCTGCGGGACTACCCCGGGGCCTACCAGGCAAGCCTCGAGGATCCCGAAGGCTTTTTCGGCAGCTTCGCCCGGGAGTTCCACTGGGAAACCCCCTGGGAAAGGGTCTACGACCCCGCCACCCACACCTGGTTCGGTGGGGGGCGCACCAACGCCGCCTTAAACGCCTTAGACCGCCACCTGCCCGAAAAGGCCCAGCAGGTAGCCCTCATCACCCTGGATGGGGATGGGCACCTGGAGAAGTGGACCTACCGGGAACTTTTGGACCTCTCCAGCCGCCTCGCCGGGCTTTTCCAGGCCCTGGGGGTGAAGCGGGGGGACCGGGTGGCCCTCTACCTGCCCACGGGGCTGGAGGCTGCCTTGAGCCTCCTGGCCCTGGCGCGGATTGGGGCGGTGCACGTGGCCCTGCCCGTGGGCCTGGGCCCGGAAGCCTTGAGGGAGCGGCTTCTCCAAAGCCAGGCCCGCCTTCTGGTGGCCGCCGACGGCTACTTCCGCCGGGGCCAGCTCGTCCCCTTAAGGCCGGTGGTGGAGGCAGCCCTTTCGGGCCTGGATCTTCCCGTGCTCTGGCACACCCGGGGCACCACGGAGTTTCTGGAAAGGGCCTCGGAGGGAAAGCCCGCGGACGCCGTCCCCGTTCCCGCCCAGCATCCCCTCTTCATCCTCCACACCTCGGGCTCCACGGGCAGGCCCAAGGGAGTGGTCCACGGCCACGGCGGGTACATGGTGGGGGTAAGCTGGGCCCTCCGCTACCTCTTTGACCTGAAACCGGGAGAGGTCTTCCACACCACCGCCGACCTCTTCTGGGTGGTGGGGCATTCCTTCGGCCTGTACGCCCCGCTCTTCCTGGGGGGCACCAGCCTCCTGGTGGAGGACCGGCCGGACCACCCCAACCCCGCCGCCTTCTACGAAAGGCTTAAGCGGTTCGGAGTGGACGTGCTCCTCACCTCCCCCACGGTGCTCCGCACCCTTCGTCGCCACGGGGAGGCCCGGCCCACCTCCTTGCGCCTGGTGGGGAGCGTGGGGGAGGCCCTGGCCCCCGAGGTGTGGCGCTGGACCCGGGAGAACCTGGCCTGGCCCCTGGACAACTGGTGGCAGACCGAGCTGGGAGCCCCTGCCCTGGCCACACCCCTCACCCTGCCGGCCAAACCCGGCTTCGTGGGGGTGCCTTTGCCCGGGGTGGAAGCCCGGGTGGTGGACGCTGAAGGCCGCATCCTACCTCCTGGAGCCAAGGGCCACCTGGTCCTCCTTAGGGCAGGGCCCTCCCATATGGTGGACCTGCTCGGGGGGGAAAGCCCCTGGAAAGGGGGTCTCTACTGGACCGGTGACCTTGCCACCTGGGACGAGGAAGGCTACTTCCGCATCCTGGGCCGCTCCGAGGAGGTCATCAAGGTGGGGGAGGCCCGGCTCGGCACCGCCGAGGTGGAGGCGGCCGCCCTCACCCACCCCCAGGTGGCGGAGGCAGCCGCCATCGGGATCCCCGGGGAGGAAGGCGAGGAAATCGTGGTCTTTGCGGTCCCCAAGAAGGAGGTACCCGAGGAGCTCAAGGCCCTCCTGGCCGAGAAGATCAAGGCCCACCTCCTGCGGCATCTGGGGCCGGTTCCCCCGCCCCGGATCGTCTTCGTGGAACGCCTGCCCCGTACCCGAAGCGGCAAGATCCTAAGGCGGCTCCTAAAGGCAGAACTCCTGGGCGTAGACCCTGGGGACGTTTCGGCATTGGAGGAGGAGTATGGCGGTGCAAAAGCTTCTTAAGGCGGAAGAGCGGCTTTGGGCCCCGGAGGAGGTGCGCCTTAAGGCGAATCTCCAGAATTTTTCCGATGAGTACCGGCGAAGCCTCGAGGACCCCGAGGGCTTCTGGGGGGAATGGGCCCGGAGGTTCTACTGGGAGAAGCCCTTTGAAAAGGTCCTGGAGTGGAACCTTCCCGAGCACCGCTGGTTCTTGGGAGGCACCACCAACGCCGTCTACAACGCCCTGGAACGCAATGTGGAAAGGGGCCTGAGGAACAAGGTGGCCTTCCTCTACCTCTCCGAGGACGGCCGGGAGGAGAAGCTCACCTATGGGGAGCTCCTGGACCGGGTGCGCCGCCTGGCCACGGGGCTTAGGCGCCTGGGGGTAGAGAAGGGCGACCGGGTGGTCATCTACATGCCCTTAACCCTCGAGGGCATCCTCGCCATGCTGGCCACCGCCTACCTGGGGGCCATCCACAGCGTGGTCTACGCCGGGCTTGGGGTGAGCGCCCTGCGGGAACGCATCCTGGACGCCGGGGCCAAGCTCCTCATCGCCGGGGATGTGAGCTACCGGCGGGGCAAGGGAGTGGACCTCCGCTCCATCGTGGAGGAGGCCATCAAGGACCTGCCCCTCCAGGTGGTCTGGTTCCAGCGGGCCTTCCAAGCGGAGCTTCCCGAGGGGCATTACGACTTCCAGGAAATCCTCTGGGGAAGCCCCCCGGAGGCCCGGGCGGAGATGGTGGAGGCGGAGCACCCCCTCTTCATCCTCTACACCTCCGGCTCCACGGGAAAACCCAAAGGGGTGGTGCACGTCCACGGGGGGTATATGGTGGGCACCACCTACCACCTGCGCACCTTCTTCGACGTAAAGGACGACGACGTCTTCTGGGCCACCAGCGACATCGGCTGGATCGTGGGCCACTCCTACATCGTTTACGCCCCCCTCCTGGAGGGGGTCACCAGCCTCCTCCGGGAAGGAGCCCCCGACTACCCCGACCCCGGGACCTTCTGGCAGGTGGTGGAGCGCTACCGGGTGAACGTGATGTTCACCGCCCCCACCGCGGTGCGCCTTTTCATGAAGTTCGGCCCCGGGTGGCCCGCCCGATACGACCTTTCCTCCCTGCGCCTCGTCGCCGTGGCCGGGGAACCCTTAAACCCCGAGGCCCTGCGCTGGGCTTACCAGCACCTGGTGGATGGGGGTCGGCGGGGGTTTGTGGCCGACAACTGGTGGCAGACGGAGCTGGGCGGGCCCACCCTGGGCACCCCCTTGGTGCTCCCGGCCAAACCCGGCTTCGCCGGGGTGGCCCTGCCGGGGGTGGAGGTGGAGGTGGTGGACGAGGAGGGCAAGCCGGTCCCCCCGGGGCAAGGAGGGCTTCTCGTCCTGAAGCGCCCCTTCCCCCACATGATGCGCACCGTCTGGGGCAACCACGACCGCTACCTCCAGTACTGGCGGGAGGTGCCGGGGAACGTCTACGTGGCCGGCGATGTGGCCAGCAAGGACGAGGAGGGTTACTTCAGCGTTCTGGGCCGGGCGGACGACGTCCTGAACGTGGCGGGCCACCGCATCGGCACCGCGGATGTGGAAAGCGCCCTGGTTTCCCACCCTGCGGTGGCCGAGGCGGCGGTGATAGGGGTGCCCGACCCCTTGAAGGGGGAGGCCATCAAGGCCTTCGTGGTGCTCCGGCTAGGCCAGGCTCCCTCGGGGGAGCTTAGGGAAAGCCTCATCGCCCACGTGCGCCGGGAGCTGGGTCCCATCGCCACCCCTTCCGAGATCGTCTTCCTGGACAAGCTTCCCAAGACCCGCTCGGGCAAGATCCTGCGCCGCCTCCTCAAGGCCCAGGAGCTGGGCAAGGACCCCGGGGATCTCTCCACCCTCGAGGAGTAACCCCGCCTTCCTTTTGGGGCTGGGAACACCCCAGCCCCTTTTTCTCACCGAGAAAACCCCCCCTTTTGCGCATACCCGCAAAGTTAAGGTTTCTTGACACCCCCTTCATCCTTCCCTAAGATTGCCCCTAACCGCGAGGGAGGCAAAAAAGGAGCGCACAGGGCGCTTCCCTAGCGGGGGAGGGAGTTATGAGCAAGCTGGAAGGGTACTGGAAGGCCAACATATCCCTCATACGGAACCTGCTCACCGTCTGGGCCCTGGTTTCGTATGTCTTCGGCATCCTCCTGGTGGAGCCCTTAAACGGCATACGCCTAGGGGGACTTCCCTTGGGGTTCTGGTTCGCCCAGCAGGGAAGCATCTACGTCTTCGTCATCCTGATCTTCTACTACGCCTGGAAGATGGACCAGCTGGACCGCCAGTACGACGTGCACGAGTAGGAGGAAGCGCATGAGCGTTGAAGTCTGGACCTATCTCCTTGTGGGCCTCACCTTTGCCCTTTACATCTACATCGGCTACGCCAGCCGGGTTCGGGAAACCGCAGGGTTCTACGTGGCCGGCCGCGGCGTGCCGGCCATCGCCAACGGAGCCGCCACCGCCGCCGACTGGATGTCCGCCGCCAGCTTCATCTCCATGGCGGGCCTCATCTCCTTCATGGGGTATGACGGCGCCGTCTACCTCATGGGCTGGACGGGGGGCTATGTGCTCCTGGCCCTGCTTCTGGCTCCCTACCTGCGCAAGTACGGGAAGTACACGGTGCCCGACTTCATCGGCGACCGCTACTACTCCCACACCGCCCGCGCCGTGGCCGCCGTCGCCACCATCTTCATCTCCCTCACCTACGTGGCCGGGCAGATGCGGGGTGTGGGCATCGTGTTCAGCCGCTTCCTGCAGGTGGACATCGCCACCGGGGTCATCATCGGGGTGGCGGTGGTGGCCTTCTTTGCGGTGCTGGGGGGCATGAAGGGAATCACCTGGACCCAGGTGGCCCAGTACACGGTCCTGATCATCGCCTACCTGATCCCGGCCATCGCCATCGCCAACGTCCTCACCGGCAACCCCATTCCCCAGCTGGCCTTCACCTTCAGCGACCTGGTGAGCCGCCTGAACCAGATCCAGCTGGACCTGGGCTTCACCGAGTACACCAAGCCCTTCCAGGGCAAGCCCATGATCGACATCCTGGCCATCACCCTGGCCCTGATGGTGGGTACGGCCGGGCTTCCCCACGTGATCATCCGCTTCTACACCGTGCCCGACGTCCGCTCCGCCCGCTACTCCGCTGGCTGGGCCTTGCTCTTCATCGCCCTCCTCTACACCACGGCCCCGGCGCTTGCCGCCTTCGCCCGCTACAACCTCATCAGCACCCTGCACGGCAAGACCCTGGAGGAAGTGCGCCAGATCGACTGGGTGGCCAAGTAGGAGAAGACCAAGCTCCTGGCCTTCGTGGATAAGGATGGGAACGGGAAGGTTACCGTGGCCCCGGGCCGGGCCTTCGCCTTAAAGGGCGGTAAGCCGGACTTCAACACCCCCGACGAGAAGAGCAAGAACGAGGTTCACATCGATAACGACATCATCGTGCTCTCCACGCCGGAGGTGGCCAGGCTGGCCCCCTGGGTCATCGCCTTGGTGGCGGCGGGCGGTCTGGCAGCCGCCCTCTCCACGGCTGCGGGGCTGCTTTTGGCCATGTCCAGCGCCATCTCCCACGACATCTACTACCGCATCTTCCGTCCCAACGCCACCGAGGCCCAGCGCCTTCTGGCGGGCCGCATCGTGATCCTCCTGGCGGTGATCCTGGCCGGGTACTTCGGGGTGAACCCCCCGGGCTTCGTGGCCCAGGTGGTGGCCTTCGCCTTCGGTCTGGCGGCGGCGAGCCTCTTCCCTGCCATCCTGCTGGGCATCTTTGACAAGCGGATGAACCGGGAGGGGGCCATCGCCGGCATCCTGGTGGGCCTCATCTTCACCGCGGTCATGATCGGGATGATGCGGGCACCCCAGATCTTCGGGGCCCCGGCCCCGGTGATCCCGAACCTCTTCGGCATCAGCGCCGAAGGGGTGGGCGTCATCGGGATGATCCTGAACTTCGTGGTGGCCTACGTGGTTTCCCGGGCCACGCCCCCACCCCCTGAGCACATCCAGCACCTGGTGGAGGATATCCGCATCCCCAAAGGCGCAGGACAGGCTGCGGAGCACTAGACCTCGAGGGGGGCTTCTGCCCCCCTTAAACTATCCTCATGCTCCATTACCTGCGGTTTTACCTGGGAAGCCTGGTGGTGTTCTTCGGCTTCTACCTCACGGGCCACTACCTCCTGGGCCTTCCCTTCCCCACCCCGGTTACCCTGCTCCAGATCGCCCTGGGAGCTGGTGCCGGGGTGGGGCTTGGAATCCTTTACCACCGCATCTGGCCCTTACCCGAGCCCGGGATAGGCCGGGTGATCCGCCTGGTGGTGCTTCTCCCCCCGGCCTTCATGCTGGGCATTGGCCTTCTGATCCTCCTGCAGGCCCAGGTGGCCCTCCACCTCCTGGTTCCCCTCCTGGCCTGGCTGACCCCGGAGTATGGATCCCAGAACCCTTCCACCCCTAAACGCCCTTCCCGAGGCTGAACGGGAAGCCCTGCTGAAGGAAGCCCGGGCGGAAGAACATCCCCCTGGGACCTTTCTCCTGGAGCAGGGAGGCGAGCCCGCGCAGGCCCTGTACCTGCTCCTGGAGGGTACCGTGGCCCTGGTGGACGGGGAGGAGGAGGTGGGAACCCTCGAGGCGGGGGAGTTTTTCGGCTTCCCCTCCCTCCTCTCCGGGGAGCCTCCTTCCCTAAGCGTGGTGGCCAAAACGCCGGTTAAGGTCCTGGCCTTTCCCAAGGAAGCCTTCCAAAGGCTACTGGCCTACCCGGAGGTAGCCCGCTTTTTCGGCCAAGGCCTGGTGGAACGGGTCCGGCTCAGGCTGGCCCCGGCCCCCTCCCTCTTCTCGCCCGTCGGCCAGCTGGTGCGCCGCCCGCCCGCCTTCATCCCACCCTCCGCCACCGTGGAGGAAGCGGCCAGGAGGATGCGCCAGGAAGGCATCTCCAGCCTCCTGGTGGAAGGCGAACCCCCAGGCATCCTCACCGACCGCGACCTGAGGAACCGGGTCCTGGCCGAGGGCCGCCCCCCTTCCACCCCCGTGGGGGAGGTGATGACCGCCCCCCTCTTCTCCCTGCCAGCGGAAACCCCCGTCTACGAGGCCCTGGCCGCCATGGTGGAGCGGGGAATCCACCACCTGCCCCTCACGGAAGGGGAACGGGTGGTGGGGGTGGTCACCCACACCGACCTCCTCCTGAACCAGGCGCAAAGCCCCCTCCTCCTCCTGAGGCGCATCGAGAGGCTGGAGCTGGAGCGGTATAGCCTCGAGGTGGCCTCCTTGGTGGAAGGCCTCTTCCAGAGGGGCTTGGGCGGGGTGGAGATCGGCCGGGTGGTGGCCTCCCTCAACGACGCCCTCATCCGCCGCCTGGTGCGGGAGGCGGAAGCCGCCTTGGGCCCCCCTCCCGTGGCCTACGCCTTTTTGGTCTTCGGCTCGGAGGGAAGGCGGGAGCAGGCCCTCCTTACGGATCAGGACAACGCCTTGGTGCTGGAACAGGACGGCCATGAGGCCTACTTCCAGGCCCTGGCGGAGCACGTGGTGGGAGGGCTGATCCGGGCCGGGATCCCCGAGTGCAAGGGAGGGTACATGGCCACCCGCTGGCGCAAGACCCTACCGGAGTGGCAGGAAACCTTCCGCCGCTGGATGGAAGCTCCCGAGCCCCAGGCCCTCCTGGAAACCCAGATCTTCTTTGACCTGCGCAAGGCGGCGGGGAGCCTTTCCCTAAAGCCCCTGGAGGAAACCATCCTGGAGGGAAGCCGGAAGGGAGTCTTCCTTTACCACCTGGCCCAGGCCAGCCTGGAGTTCCGCCCTCCCTTGGGCCTTTTTGGAAGGGTGCGCACGGAGGAGGGCTTTGTGGATCTCAAGCGCCACGCCATCGCCCCCATCGTGGCCCTGGCCCGGCTTTACGCCCTCATGGCGGGGAGCCTGGCCAAGGGCACGGTGGAAAGGCTCAAGGCGGCGGCGGAAGGAGGCACCCTAAGCCAGGAGGGAGCGGAACGCCTCGAGGAGGCCTTCCGCTTCTTCTTCGCCCTGCGCCTGAGGCACCAGCTACGGGCCCTGGAGCGGGGTGGAGAGGTGAGCAACCGGGCGCTTTGGTCCAGCCTATCCCCCGGGGAACGGCGAAAGGCCCTCGAGGGCTTCCGGGCCATCGCCGAGATGCAGGAGAGCACCGCAAGCCGCTTCCAGCTGCGATGAAGGAGAGGTCCTTCGCCCTTTTCCTCCTGGCCCTTTTTCTTTTCCTCTTCCCCGTAAGCCTGGTCTTCCCCAGCCCCCTGGGGCCCTGGGGGCTTCCTCCCCTTTACCTCTACCTCTACGGCTCCTGGGGTTTGGTGGTGCTTTTGGCCTACCTCCTGTTCCGCCGGCCATGAACCCTCTCCTTCTTCTCCTGAGCCTTTTCCTCTACCTGGGCCTCCTCTTCCTGGTGGCCCTCCTGGGGGAGGGACGGGGCCGCTTTTTGGTCCAAAGCCCCTGGGCGTACACCCTTTCCCTGGCGGTCTACGCCACCGCCTGGACCTTCATGGGAAGCGTGGGCCGGGCGGCCATGGAGGGAGCCAGCTTCCTCCCCATCTACCTGGGGCCCACCTTGGTCCTCCTCCTTGGGCCGTTTCTTCACGGAAAGCTGCTCTCCCTGGCCCGCGCCCACCGCCTCACCTCCTGGGCCGACTTCCTCTACCTGCGCTTCGGCCACGGCTTCCTTGGTCCCCTGGCCGCCGCCTTTCTGGTGGTGGGCCTGCTTCCCTACCTGGCCCTGCAGCTCAAGGCCATCGCCCAGGCCTTCCTCTTCCTCAGGGGCGAGGAGGAACCCCTCACGGACATCGCCCTTCCCACCGCCTTGCTCCTGGCCCTCTTCGCCATCCTCTTCGGCACCCGCCGCCTGGATCCCTCGGAGCGGCACCAGGGCCTGGTATTGGCGGTGGCCTTTGAGTCCTTCGTGAAGCTCCTGGCCCTCCTCCTCGTGGGGGGAGTGGTCCTCTGGCAGCTGGGAAACCCGTTTCCCAGGATCCAGGGCCATCCCGAGCTCCTCCCCCTCCTCCTCCCCCAGGAGGGCCTTACCGGTTACCTGGAATGGGCGAGCCTGATGGTCCTTTCCGGCCTGGCCTTCCTCTTCCTGCCCCGGCAGTTCCACGTGAGCGTGGTGGAAAACACCGACCCCAAGCACCTCCGCCTGGCGGCCTGGGCCTTCCCCCTGTACCTTTTCCTCATCAACCTGCCCGTCCTTCCCCTGGCCCTTTGGGGCCGGCTTCTCCTCCCCGAGGAAAACCCGGACCTCTACGTGCTGGCCCTGCCCCTGGAGCTTGGGAGCGCTCCCTTGGCCCTTCTCGCTTTCCTGGGCGGGGTTTCGGCGGCCACAGCCATGGTGGTGGTGGAAAGCCTGGCCCTTTCCATCCTCATCTCCAACCACCTCCTCTCCCCCCTCCTCCTCCGCTTCCGCGCCCTGGGAAGCCTCCTCCTTTGGCGGAGGATCTCCATCCTAGCGGTGATGCTCCTGGCCTACCTCTACTTCCGCCTGGCGGGGGAGGCCTACGCCCTGGTGGCCATGGGCCTCATTTCCTTTGCGGCCGTGGCCCAGCTAGCCCCGGCGGGCCTCCTTGGGCTCTTCTGGAAGGGAGCCACCCCCCAAGGAGCCCTGGCGGGCCTCTTGGGAGGGATCGTCATCTGGGCCTATACCCTCTTTCTCCCAGCCCTGGCCCGCTCGGGCTGGCTCCCCCCCTTCTTTTTGGAAGGCCCCCACCCCCTCTTAAAGCCGGAAGGGCTTTTGGGAATCCGAGGGCTGGATCCCGTGACCCACGGGTTTTTGACAAGCCTTACCCTGAACCTGGCCCTGACCCTCGGGGTTTCCCTCTTCACCCGCCGGAAGGCCTTGCAGGAGGAGCGCACCGGGGAGGTGGAGGAGCTCGCCGCCCTCCTCAGGCGGGTCTTGGGGCCGGAGGCGGAGGAAAGCTTCCGCCGCCAGGCCCGGGCCCTCCCGGGCCGGGAAGCGGCGGGACTTGCGGAAACCCTGCTGGCGGGGTCCGTGGGGCCCGCCACCGCCAAGCTCCTCCTCCTCTCCGTCACCCGGGAGGTCCCCCCGGAAACCCTGCGGGAGGAGGTGGAGGAGGCAGCCCGGGAATCCCGGGAGCTTCGGGCCTACGCCCAGGCCCTCGAGGAGGCCAGGAAGGAGCTCGCCGAGGCCTACGAACGCCTGAAGGCCCTGGACCAGGCCAAGGACGAGCTTCTGGCTGCGGTTTCCCACGAGCTCAAAACCCCCCTCACCGCCGTGCGGGCCCTGGCGGAGATCCTCGAGGCCAACCCCGACCTTCCCGAGGAGGAGCGTGGGCGCTTCGTGTCCCTTCTGGCCAAGGAAACCGCCAGGCTCTCCCGCCTGGTGGAGGAGATCCTGGCCTACACCCGGCTCCAGGCGGGGGTGCCCCTCGCCCGCAGCCCCACGGACCTTCGTACCTTGGCCGAGGAAGCCCTGGCCCTGGTGGAACCCTTGGCCCGGGAAAGGGGGATTACAATGGAGTCCCATCTGGCGGGGGTGCAAGCCCTCACGGACCGGGACCGGGTCCTCCAGGTGCTTTTGAACCTCCTCCACAATGCCCTGCGCCACGCCCGAAGCCGGGTGCGCCTGGAGCTTACCCTCATCAACCGCGAGGCCCTCTTCCGGGTCTTTGACGATGGTCCCGGAGTGCCCCCCCAGGCCCGGGCCCTGGTATTCGAGCCCTTCCAGAGCTTCTCCGGAGGCACGGGCCTGGGCCTTTTCCTGGCGCGGAGGTTGGTGGAAAGCCTGGGGGGGCGGATCTGGTTGGAGGAGGGGGAGGGAGCCAGCTTCGCCTTCACCCTTCCCCTGGAGGTGGAGCATGAGGATTCTGGTGGTGGACGATGAGGAAAGCATCCTGGTGCCTTTGGAGTTCCTCCTGAAGAAGGCCGGGCACGAGGTGGTTCTGGCCCGCAGGGGGGAGGAGGCCCTCGAGGCCCTATCCCGAGGAGCCTTTGACCTCATGGTCTTGGACCTCATGCTTCCGGGCATGGATGGCTTCGCCGTCTTGGAGCGGGCCAAGGCCCTACCCCAAAGGCCCAAGGTCCTGGTCCTCACCGCCCGGGGGCGGGAAGCGGACCGGGCCAAGGCCCTGGCCCTGGGAGCCGAGGCCTTCATGGCCAAGCCCTTTGGCATCCAGGACCTCCTTTCCCAGGTGGAGGAGCTGGCGGGAGGAAGATGAGGGAAGCCTGGCGCTTTTTGGGAGCCCTTCTTCTGGGCCTCCTCCTGGTGGGGGGAGCCTTAGGCCTGGGCCTTTTCCTCCTTCTTCAGGGGGAGGAGGGCCTGAAAGAGGATCTTCTTCGCCTGGCTCAGGCGAAGCTACCTGTACTGCTTTTCGTGGGCTTCCTCTTCACCCTGGTGCTGGCCGCCCTCCTCTACCCGGTCTTCCTGGGCTATCTGGCCGCCACCCGGGCCCTGGGCCAGGAGGCGGAGATCCTCCTGGCCAACCCCGGCCACCGCCTGCGCCTCCGGGGGCCCTTTGAGCTCAGGGCCCTGGCGGACCTCATCAACCGCCTGGCCCAGGAAAAGGAGGCCTTGGAAAAGGAGGTGGCGGCGCGCATCACCGAGGCCAAATCCCTTCTGGAGGAGGAGAGGAAGAAGCTTGCCGCCCTCATCGGCCACCTTCCCCACGGGGTGGTGCTGGCCAACCCCAAGGGCCAGGTCCTCCTCTACAACCAAGGAGCCCGGGAGCTTCTGGGGGAGGGCCTGGGGGTGGGCAAAAGCCTCTTCGGCCTCCTGGACCGCGGGCTCATGGTCCACGCCCTGGGACTGCCGGAGGAGCGGTTTTTAACCCAGGGGCCCAGAGGGCCGCTTTGGCTCCAGGTGGTGCCCCTGGAGAGGGAGGAAGGGTTTTTGGTCCTCCTGGAGGAAGCCCGGGAAAAGGGCGGATGGGATGCCGCCCTCCTCCACCGCCTGAAGGACAAGCTGGCCGGGCTCAAGGCCCTGGCGGAAGCCCTGGAGCGGGAGGCCAGGGGAACCCCCCTCGAGCCCCTCCTCAAGACCGCCACGGCCACCGCCGAGGAGCTCGGCCAGCTGGTGGCCTCCTGGGAAGCCCCGGCCCAGGCGGCAGAGGTATTGGCGGAAGACCTTTTAGCCCTCCTGACCCAGGCCCTGGAGCGGGAAACGGGGGTTTCCCCAGGGCTCTCCCTGGAGGAAGAAGCCAGGAACCTCTTGGTCCAGGCGGACACCTACGCCTTGGCTCGAGGCCTGGCCGCCGCCTTAAGGGACGAGGAGGAAGCCTTCCTGGAGGGGAGGCGGGAGGGCAACCTGCTCCACCTCACCCTCACCCTGCCCAAGCCTCCTCTAAGCCCAGGGGACGCCCACCCCGACCTTCCCCCTCTTCTCAAGGAGGCGGTGGAGAGGTCCGGCGGGAGTGCCTGGTGGGCGGGATCCCGCCTTCAACTCCTCCTACCCGCCCGGGAAGCCCCCCGGCTTCCCGCCAAGGCGGGCCCTCCCCCCCGGGCCGAGGTCTTTGACCTCTCCCTGCTCCACGCCCCCGAGGAACTGGAGGAGGCTCCCCTGGAAGGCCTCCTGTACACTGCCTTCGACCTGGAAACCACCGGCCTGGATCCGGAAAAGGACGCCATCATCGCCCTAGGGGCGGTCCACATCCTCGGAAAAAAGGTGCTCCGCCACGAGGTCTTCGAGGCCCTGGTTAACCCTGGACGCCCCATTCCCAAGGCCTCCACCGAGGTCCACGGTCTTACCTGGGAGATGCTGAAGGAAAAGCCCAAGCTGGAGGAGGTGCTCCCCGGGTTTCGCCTGTTCCTGGAGGACACGGTGCTCCTGGCCCACAACGGGGCCTTTGACATGGCCTTCCTCAGGCGGGTGGGCATCGACCAGCCCCCTTTGGTGGATACCCTGCTCCTTTCCTACCTGCTCTTCCCCGACCTCCAGGACCACCGCCTGGAAACCCTGGCGGAGCGCTTCGGCGTGCCCGTGATCGGCCGGCACACCGCCTTGGGGGATGCCCTCATGACCGCGGAGGTCTTCGCCGGGATGGTCCCCCTCCTCAGGGCCAAGGGCTACCGCACCCTGGGGGAGGTGCTCAGGGCCTGCGCCAGGTTGCCCCTGGCCAGGCTCAGGTACTGACCGCCAAGCCCCCTAGCCCAGGCGGAGGGCCTTGTGGCCTATGTCCTTCCGGTACTGGGCCCCGGGGAAGCCCACCTGGGGAATAAAGCCATAGGCCCGGGAAAGGGCCTCCTCCAGGGTTTTCCCCAACCCCACCACGTTCAGAACCCGCCCCCCGGCGCTCACCAGGCTGTTCCCCTCCCACCGGGTCCCGGCGTGGAAGACCAGAACCCCTTCCGGCGGCTCAGGAACATGGAGGGGAATCCCCTTCCTCGGGCTTTCCGGGTAACCGGGGGCCGCCAGGACCACGCAGGCGGAGGCTCCCTCCCGCCAGGTCAGCTCCGTTCCCCTAAGCCGCCCCTCCGCCACCCTCAGGGCCAAGTCCACCAGGTCATTCTGCAAAAGGGGCAAGAGGGCCTGGGCCTCGGGGTCGCCAAAGCGGGCGTTGAACTCCAGCACCTTGGGACCTTCCCGGGTGAGCATCAAACCGGCATAGACCACCCCCCGGTAGACCACTCCTTCCGCCCTCAGGCCCTGGATCAAGGGTTTCAGGATCTCCTCCTCCACCCGCCTCAGGGTGGCGGCCTCCATGGGGTAAGGAGCCACCGCCCCCATGCCCCCGGTCATGGGACCCTGGTCCCCGTCCAGCAGGCGCTTGTGGTCCTGGGAGGGCAGGAGGGGCAGGATGGATTCGCCATCGGTCAGGGCCAGCACCGTGGCCTCATCCCCTTCCAGGTATTCCTCCACCACCACCTCCCCCCCCTCGGGGCCGGAGAGAAGGTTGAGGACAGCCTGCTTAGCGGTGTGCAGGTCGAAGGCCACGGTCACCCCCTTGCCCGCCGCCAGGCCCGAGTCCTTGATGACGATGGGCACCCCCACGCTTTCCACGTACTCCAGGGCCAGGAGGGCATCCTGGAACACGCGGTACCGGGCCGTGGGAATGCCGTAGCGCTCCATCAGCCTCTTGGCGAAGGCCTTGGAACCCTCGATCATGGCAGCCTTCTGGGTGGGACCAAAAATCAGAAGGCCCCGCTTCTGGAAGGCGTCGGCGATACCCTCCACCAAGGGGGCCTCAGGACCCACCAGGGTGAGGTCTATCCCCTCGGCCAAAGCCCAGTCCGCCAGGGCCTCCACGTCCCCATTCCAGGGAACCAGCTCCGCCAAAGCCGCCATCCCGGCATTGCCGGGAGCAGCGTAGAGCCGATCCACCAGGGGGCTTTGCGCCGCCTTCCAAAGGAGGGCGTGCTCCCGCCCCCCGGAACCCACCACCAGCACCTTCATAGGGGAGATTCTACCCGCCTCAAGGCCTCCTCGGCCCTCAGGCGGGCCTCTTCAGGAAGTTCGGCAAGCTCCCGGCGCAGGGCGGGATGGTCCTCCGCCAGGAGGTGGGCGGTGAGGAAGGCCCCCCGGCCCCAGTCCCCCCCTTGGCCCATAAGGGCGGCCGGCACCAGACCCCCCAGGCCCCAGGCGGAAAGCAGGGCCGCGGCCCGGAGATAAAGGGGCTTCTCCCTGGGAGTGAGCCCCTGGAAGCGGGGCCAAGCCTCCCCAAGAAGGGCCTTCAGGCCCTCCCCCGGGGGGAAGGCCAGTCCCGAAAGCACCAGGCGCACCGCCCTGGGGTAAAGGCGGTGCTCCAGGAAAAGCACCCGCCTTTCCAGGGTTTCCGGGGTATCCCCGGGCAGGACGGGCACCCGCTCCTGGAGGACGATGGGCCCGGTGTCCATCCCCTGGTCCACGAAGTGCACCGTGGAGCCCGTTTCCCTTTCCCCCGCCTCCAAGACCCTCCGGTGCACGTGAAGCCCTGGGTAGGCAGGGAGGAGGGAGGGGTGGATGTTCAAAAGGCGCCCGTACCAGGGTTCCACAAAACCCGGGGAGAGGAGGCGCATGAAGCCAGCCAGGAGCACCAGGTCCACACCCCTGGCCCGCAAAAGGTCCAGGGCCTCCCTTTCAAACGCCTTCCTCCCCCGCCAGGGGATGGCCACCGCCTCCACCCCCCGCCTCGAGGCCCGCTTCAAAGCGTAGGCCTCCGGGTTGTCGGAGAGGACCAGCACCACTTCCCCCCAGGGGTTTTGGGGGGGAAAGGCCTCCAGGAGGGCCTCCAGGTTGGTGCCCCGGCCCGAGGCCATAACCGCCATCCGCGCGGGACGGCCCAAGGGAAATGGGCTCAGCATAAGCCTATCCCAGGGCCTCCGGGTGGTGCTTCTGCCAGTAGCGCACCAGACCTTGCAGGTTCATGTAGGGGGGATCGGCGAGCTCGTAGAGGCGCATTCCCTCCTCCTCCACCCCGGCTCGCCTCAAGCCCTCCCGCCAGTAGGCCTCAAAGCGCTCGGTCATCTCCTCCAGGGAAAGCCCCTCCTTAAGCCGGTGCAGGACCCAACCCGCCCACTCCTCCAGGACCCCCCGCAAGGCCAGGAGGTGGGCTTCCACGTCCCGGTAAGGACCGAAGTGGGTGAGGTAGAGGACCTCGGGCCTGAGGGCCAGGATGCGGTCCAGGGAAGCGTACCAGCTTTCCAGGTGGATGTCGGGGGGTGGGGTAGGGGGCAGAACCGGCCCCGGGGCGATGCGCACCCCGGCGATGTCCCCGGCGAAGAGGAGGCCATCCACCAGGTAGGCATGGTGGTGGGAGGCGTGGCCCAGGGCTTCCAGGGCCTGGACCCTAAGCCCCCCGAGGTCCACCACCTCCCCGTCCTCCAGGGCCCGCACCCGCTCCTGGGGAATCCCTTTAAGCTCCCCCCAGAGGGGTTTCAGCATGGCCCCGTAGATGCGCTCGGCGGAGGCCAGAAGCCTCGAGGGATCCACCAGGTGCGGGGCCCCTCGGGGATGCACGTACACCGTGGCCCCAAGCTCCGCAAACCGCCAGGCAGCCCCGGCGTGGTCCAGGTGGATGTGGGTCACGAAGACATGGCGGACCTCCTTTGGGTGCACTCCCTCCTGCTTCAAGGCCGCCTCGAGGCGGGCATAGGTGCTCTCCGGCCCCGTTTCGATCAGGACCGGCCCCTCCTTGGACTGGAGGAGGAAGCTGGCGATGACCTTCTCCGCCCCTTGGAAGTAGAGGTCCAGGACCCTCACCATGGGCGCTCCTCCTTAGGGCCGATCCGGGTGTGCAGGGTGCCGATGCCCTCAATGGCCACCTCCAGCCTGTCCCCCGGCTGCAAGGCCCCCACGCCCTCCGGGGTGCCGGTGAGGACCACATCCAAGGGCTCCAGGGTCATGAAGCTGGAGATGTAGGAGAGGATCTCGGCCACGCTGAAGATCATGGCGGAGGTGTGCCCTTCCTGGCGGAGCTGGTCGTTCACGTAGGTGCGCACCCAGGTGTTCTGTGGGTCCAGATCGGTTTCAATCCAGGGACCTAGGGGCAAGAACTTGTCGGCGCTCTTGGCCCGCACCCACTGGAGGTCCTGTTTCTGGGCATCCCGGGCGGTGATGTCCACGGCGATGGTGTACCCCAGCACGTGGTCCAGGGTTTTTTCCGGGGACACATTCCGCATGCGGTCGCCGATGACCACCGCCAGCTCCCCCTCGTAGTGGAGTTCCTGGGTAAAGAAGGGATAGGGCACCGCATCCCCCGTGTTCCAGGGATCCCGCGGGTTTCCGGGGTGGGCCAGGGTGTTGGGGGCCTTCAGGAACAGGCCCGGCTCCTTGGGCAGGTCCTGGCCGAAATCGTGCCCCATCTCCCGGATGTGTTCCCGGTAGTTTCTCCCCACGCACACGATCTTGCTGGGCGTGGCCGGGGCCAGAAGGCGCACCGAGGCCAGGTCGTAGCGCTTTCCCGTGGGGTTTCCCCCTGGACCATCCGTTTCCAGAACCAGCTCCCCTTCCAGTATCCCCCAACGGCCTTCGTTAAAACGTAAGAGCTTCATGCCCTAAAGCTACCATCTTCCCGAGAGGATTTGCAGACCCCTTAGGGCCACCACCAGGGCCACCAGCAAGGCCGCGAGCCGCCCCTCCGCAGGGGCCAGGAGCAAAAGCGCCAGGTAGCCGAAGATGGCCCCGAAGGGTATGGGATAAATACCCTTACGCCGCCTCCTCCAGTAAAGGAGGTGGTAGACCCCCGCCACCCCTAGGCCCAAAAAAGCCGCCCCCAGGGTTTCCCCGGGAAGCCAGGCCAGGAAGTAGCCCAGGGAGGGGGCAATCCCACCCCCGCCCCGGAAGCGGAAGAAAAGGGGCCAGTTGTGGCCCGCCACCACCGCCCCCGCGGCCCACACCCGCCACTCCGGGGGAACCAGGAGAAGGGTCAAGGCTCCCTTGCCCAGGTCCCACAGCACCACCCCGAGAGCGGCCCAAGGACCCTTCCGGCGGAAAACCCCCGAGCCCCCCGGGAGGTCCCTGGCCCGCACCTCGGGAAAGAAGAGGAGCCCCCCCACCATGGAACCCAGGAAGTACGCCAGAAGCAGGTAGGCCATGCCCCCATTCTTGCAAAAACCTCCCCCTTGCCCTATCCTGGTTATGGAAGTTTCCATGAAGCGCTTCCACCAGGAACAGGGAACCAGGCTATGAGCAAGAAGAAACCCACCATCCTCGAGGTGGCCGCCCGGGCCGGGGTCGGCCTGGGCACGGTGAGCCGGGTGCTCAACAACCATAAGGCGGTGCGCCCGGAAACCCGAGCCCGGGTGCTGAAGGCCATGGAGGAACTGGGCTACACCCCGAACCCCCATGCCCGGCGCATCGCGGGAGGGCGAAGCTACACGGTCTCCGTCCTCCTTCCCTTCGTGGCCACGGAGTTCTACCGAAGGCTCGTGGAGGGCATCGAAGGCGTCCTCCTGGAAAAGCGCTACGACCTGGCCCTCTTCCCCATCCTCTCCCAGGCCCGGCTCAGGCGGTATTTGGAAAGCTCCACCCTGGCCTTCCTTACCGACGGCCTCATCCTCGCCTCCTACGACCTGAGCGAGCACTTTGAGGGGGGCCGTCTCCCCACCGACCGTCCCGTGGTGCTGGTGGACGCCAAGAACCCCCGATACGACTCCGTTTACCTGGACAACTTCCTGGGGGGCCACCTGGCCGGGGAGTACCTGGCACGCTTTCCCGGCCCCATCTTCGCCGTGAAGGTGGAGGAGGAACCCGACCGGGCCTTCCACCACACGGTCTTCGCCGAGCGCCTGGCCGGCTTCCGGGAAGCCCTCAAGGCGGCAGGCCGCCCCTTCCCCGAGGAGCACCTCTACACCACCCGGCTTTCCCAGGAAGGGGGGAGGCTCGCCCTCCGGTACTTCCTGGAAAAGGCTTCCCCGCCGGTCAACATCTTCGCCGGGGCCGACCAGGTGGCCCTGGGCGTCCTGGAGGAGGCGGAAAGGCTTGGGCTCACCGTGGGCAAGGAGGTGCGGGTTCTGGGCTTTGACGGCCATCCCTTCACCGAGGAGGTGGGGCTTTCCACCATCGCCCAGCCGGTGGAGGCCATGGGCGCCCGGGCGGCGCAGCTTCTCCTGGAGAGAATGCAGGGTTATGCGGGCCCTCCCCGGGCCGTGCGCTTTGAACCCCTCTTAATCGAACGGGCCTCCACCCGCACCTCTCCTGCGGTTCCCTACCTGCCTTAGAATCTCCCCATGCGCCCGGAAACCCTGGTTTACCCTTTGCGCTGGCTCATGCTCCTGCCCGTGGTGGGGATGCTCCTCGGGGCCCTGTACTTCGCCTGGCATGCCCTCGAGGAAACCCTCCTTGCGGTGCAAAAACCCTTGGATGAAGCCCTTCCCGTCCTGGTGGGCGCCGTGGACCTGGCCCTTTTGAGCGCCGTTTTCCTCATCTTCAGCCTGGGCCTTTTCGAACTTTTCATCCGCAAGCTGGAACTTCCCTTGGAAAACGTCCTCACGGTGGAAAGCCTGGCGGACCTCAAGGGCAAGCTGGGCCAGGTGATCGTCATGATCCTGGTGGTGAAGTTCTTTGAAAAGGCCTCGGCCTTCAAACCCCAAACCTCCTTGGACTTCCTCCTCTTCGCCGGCGGGGTGGCCCTTCTGGCCTCCGCCCTTTGGCTGGCTAAGGCCAAGGAATAGGATCTTGCTGGTCTACCTGGATCAAAACTACGCCAGCCGCATGGCCAAGCACCGCCTGGGCCAACGGGGACACGAGGCCTTCGGCGAGCTCTACCTGGCCCTGAAGGGCCGGGTCCTGGCCCCTCCAAGCCCCTTCCACGCCCTGGAAACCCTCTTCCCCATCCGGGGTCCCGAGGAAAAGGCAGGCTACCTGCTACCCGCCATGCAGGACCTCTTCTCCGAGCTTTCCCAGGGGTACTGGGTGCGCCCCTGGCAGGAGGTGGCCGTCCGCCAGGAGCGGGGGCTTTCCCCCGAGGATTTCCTCTGGCGGGGGGGAAGCTGGGAGACCCCCGCCGACCTCTCCCCCTTCCAGGGCCTGCCCGAGGCCCTGAGGGGCCTGCCCTACCGGGAGGCCCTCGAGGGTGCCCTTAAGGAGATAAAAGGGCGCACCGGGCTCAAGGAGGTGCCCTTCGTGCGCCTGTTGGCCGAGCTCCTCGCCCGCATGGCCTCGGACCTAAACCGCAAGCCCCGCCCTTCCGACCTTTTGGATGCGGTCATGGCCGCCACCGTCTACCCCTACGTGGACCTCCTCCTCACCGATCGCTACCTGCGAGGCCTTCTGCCGGGGAAAAGCGTGGGGGGGAGGCGAAGGGAAGTCATGGCCCTAGTCCAAAGGTTCCGGGAAGGGGTAGACTCCTCCTCGTGAAGGGCATCCGGGACCCCAAGCTCTGGCCCATCGCCGAAAAGGTGGAGGCTGGCGAACGCCTCACCTTTGCGGAAGGGCTCATTCTCTACCAAACCCGGGACCTGCCAGGCCTCATGCGCCTGGCCAACCGGGTGCGGGAGAAAAAGCACGGGCACAAGACCTACTTCGTCCACTCCATCCGCGTTTCCCAGACCAACATCTGCTACGTGGGCTGCACCTTCTGCGCCTTCCAGAGAAAGTTCGGGGAGGAGGGAGCCTGGGACTGGGATGTGGAGGAGGTGGTGGCCTGGGTGAGGGAGCGGTACCAGCCCGGCCTCACGGAGATCCACCTGACGGCGGGCCACCACCCCAAAAGGCCCTTTTCCTACTACCTGGACCTGGTGCGGGCCCTAAAAGCGAGCTTCCCCGGGGTCCAGGTGAAGGCCTGGACGGCGGCGGAGATCCACCACTTCTCCAAGATCGCCCGCCTCCCCTACAAGGAGGTGCTCCAGGCCCTTAAGGAGGCGGGGCTGGACGCCATGCCGGGGGGCGGGGCGGAGATCTTCGCCGAAAGGGTGCGCAAGGAGATCGCCCGGGCCAAGGTTTCCGCCGAGGGGTGGCTTTTGATCCACCGGACCGCCCACGAACTCGGCATCCCCACCAACGCCACCATGCTCTACGGGCACATAGAAACCCTCGAGGAGCGCCTGGACCATATGGACCGGCTCCGCCGGCTCCAGGACGAAACCGGGGGGTTCATGAGCTTCATCCCCTTGGCCTTCCAGCCGGACGGCAACCTGCTGGCAAAGCAGCTCGGCAAGCGGGAGTTCACCACCGGACTGGACGACCTCCGCAACCTGGCCGTGGCCCGGCTTTATCTGGACAACATCCCCCACATCAAGGGGTACTGGGCCACCCTGACCCCGGAGCTGGCCCAGGTTTCCCTGGACTGGGGGGTCACGGACATCGACGGCACCCTGATCGAGGAGCGCATCGTCCACATGGCGGGAAGCCCCACCCCCAAGGGGCTATCCAAGAGGGAGCTTGCGGAGATCATCCGCAAAGCGGGGCGGATCCCCGTGGAGCGGGACGCCCTTTACCGGGAGATCCGGGTCTGGGACAGCGTGGCGGCTCCTCTGGCCGAGGGAGGTACCCAAGGGGCCTGATGATCTACTCCTTAGGGGTTCCCCTCTACGCCAACACCGCTCCCCTTTACCATTTTCTGGAGGCCAACGGCTGGGCCCTCCGCTACGGGGTCCCCTCGGAGCTCAACCGCATGGTCCTCTCGGGGGAGGTGGGGCTTTCCCTGGTTTCCAGCTACTTCTACCTGGAGCACCAGGAGGAGCTCGGGCTCCTTCCCGACTTCTCCGTGGCCGTGCTGGGGCGGGTGTACTCGGTGAACCTGTTCCACAAGGGAGGGCTTGCGGACCTAAGGCGGATCGCCCTCACCACGGAGAGCGCCACCAGCGTGGAGCTCCTGAAGCTCCTCTTAAGGGAACGGGGGGTCTTCCCCCGGTACGAGAACCGGGAAGGAGGGCTTGAGCTCCTTGACGAGTACGACGGGGTCCTGCTGATCGGCGACAGGGCCATAAGGGCCTACGCCAGCCTTCTAGACCACCTCCCCGAAACCCCCCACGCCCTCCCCACCCGCTTCGGGGAGGTGGAGGTGGTAGACCTCTCCATGCTCTGGTTTGAGCGCACCCACCTTCCCTTCGTCTTCGCCGTCTGGGCCTACCGCAAGGAAACCCCTCCCCCCCAGGAGCTGGTGCGGGCCTTAAGGAGGGCCCGGCGCCAGGGGCTTGCCCGGCTGGGGGAGGTGGCCGAGGCCGAGGCCCGGCGGCTTGGCCTCCACCCCGCTTGGGTGGAGCACTACCTCTGGAACTTCCGCTACCACCTGGAGGAGCCCGACCGCCTGGGCCTACAGGCCTTCGCCCAGGGCCTGGGCCTTACCTTCTCCCCCAGCTACTATCCGGGATAATGCTTGACAGACTATAGCACTATGGATACTATACCCTTGGGCCTCGAGCCCAAGGAGGTTCGGAAATGCGTTGGAACCTAGACCCAGCCCACACCAGCATCGAGTTCGCCGTGCGCCACATGATGATCGCCACGGTTAAAGGCACCCTGAACCTTAAAGAGGGCTTTGTGGAAACCGACGAGGCGGGGAGGCCCCTCCGGGTGGAGGCACGGCTGGACGCCAAGAGCATCCATACCGGCGTGCCGGACCGGGACAACCACCTCCGCTCCCCTGACTTCCTGGATGCGGAGAACTTCCCGGAAATCCTGTTCAAAAGCGAGCGGATCACCCCCCTGGGAGAGGGACGGTACCGGGTGGAGGGGGAACTCACCATCCGGGGCGTCACCCAGCCCCTTTCCTTTGAGGTGGAAACCCATGGCCCCGCCAAGGACCCCTGGGGCAACGAGCGCGTGGCCGCCCACTTCGAGGGCAAGCTGAACCGCAAGGACTTCGGCCTCACCTGGAACGTGCCCCTGGAGCTGGGCGGGGTCCTGGTGGGCGAGGAGGTGCGCTTCAGCGTGGACACCGAGGCGGTGAAGGCCCAGGAGGCGGTGGCCCAGTAATGGCTTTCCCCAGGCGGCTTTCCTCCCTAAGCCTAAGGGTGCGGGACCTGGAGGCCGCCTTGGCCTTTTACCGGGACCTTTTGGGCCTAAAGGTGGAGGCGGACCCACCCCGCTACCGGCTGTTCCCCGAGGGGGAGGGGTTTCATCTGGAGATCCTCCACGACCCCCAGGCCCTCCCAAGGCCCTACCCCTCGGTGGGCCTCTACCATTTCGCCCTCCTCCTGCCCGACCGGAAGGCCCTGGCGCGGGTGGCCCGGAAGCTCCTAAGCGCCCCGGTTCACTTTGAGGGCGCGGCGGACCACGGCGTATCCGAAGCCCTGTACTTCCGCGATCCGGAGGGGAATGGCCTCGAGCTCTACCGGGACCGGCCCGAGGGGGAGTGGCCCAAAGGACCCTTGATGTTCACCGCTCCCTTGAACCTGGAAAGGCTTCTTTCCGAGGCTCCAAGCCCCGGCCCCCTTCCCCCCGAGACCCTCCTCGGCCACCTGCACCTCCACGTGGAAAGCCTCGAGGAAGCCGAGGCCTTCTTTGCGGGGGAACTGGGCATGGAGGTCACCCTGCGCACCTACCCCGGGGCCCTCTTCTTCGCCTGGGATGGCTACCACCACCACGTGGGGACCAACATCTGGGCGGGAAGGCGGAAAGCCCCCCCAGGGGCCACCGGGCTTCTGGGCTACACCCTCCTGGACCCCTGGGGCCGGGAGATGACCCTCAGGGATCCCACAGGGGCAGAGGTTCGCCTTTCAGCTCCAGGGACCAAGGCCCCTGCGCCCTCTTGACAGGGGTTTCCACCTTAACTAAGCTTAGGGGCAATATGCGGACCTCTGGGCGCTACTTCGGCTTTTATTATCCCGCCGGGGGCGCCCTGCGGTCCGCATAGGGTTTTTCCGCAAGAGGGCGCCCCCAAAAAGGGGGCGCCCAAGGCTTTTAGGAGGCCAAGATGCTGATCGTGATGAAGCGGGGACACACGGAAGCGGAGCTGGATGAGGTCATCCGGGAAATCGAGAAGGTGGGGTACCGGCCCCATGTTTCCCGGGGGGTGGAGACCACCCTGGTGGGGGCCATTGGCCGGGGGCCCACCCCGGAGCTGATGGAGCACTTCCGCGCCCTTCCCGGGGTGGCGGACGTCATCCCCATCTCCAAGCCCTACAAGCTGGCGAGCCTCGAGGTCCAGCCCTTCCCCACGGTGCTGGAGTTCCCCACGGGCAAAACCGGAGGCGACCACGTCCTCATCGCCGCCGGACCCTGCGGGGTGGAGTCCCGGGAGCAGACCCTCAAGGCCGCCCGCTACGTGAAGGCCCACGGGGCCGCCATGCTCCGGGGCGGGGCCTTCAAGCCCAGGACCAGCCCCTACGCCTTCCAGGGCCTGGGGGTGGAAGGCTTAAAAATCCTGGCGGAGGCCCGGCGGGAAACCGGGCTTCCCGTGGTCACCGAGGTTCTATCCCCAGACCAGGTGGAGCTGGTGGCGGAGTACGCCGACGTCCTGCAGATCGGAGCCCGCAACGCCCAGAACTTCCCCCTGCTTCAGGCGGTGGGCGAGGTGGGGAAACCCGCCCTCCTCAAGCGAGGCATGAGCATGACCCTGGAGGAGTTCCTGATGAGCGCGGAGTACATCCTCTCCCGGGGCAATATGCAGGTGATCCTGGTGGAACGGGGCATCCGCACCTTTGAGAAGGCCACCCGCTACACCCTGGACGTGGCGGCGGTTCCCGTGCTCAAGAGCTCCACCCACCTTCCCGTCTGGGTGGATCCCTCCCACCCCGCAGGCCGACGGGAATGGGTCATCCCCCTGGCCCTGGCGGGGTTGGCCGCCGGGGCGGATGGCCTCATCGTGGAAACCCACCCCGAGCCCGAAAAGGCCCTCTCCGATGCGGCCCAGCAGCTTCACGAGCTGGAGTTTGCCGAGCTCATGGCCAAGGCCCGGCGCCTGGTGGAGGCCCTGGGCAAAACCCTCTCCGCACCGGTTCTGGGATGAAGCCCCTTTTCGCCAAGGTGGGCATCTTCGGCGTGGGGCTTCTGGGCGGGAGCGTGGCCCTGGGGCTGAAGGAGCGCTTCCTGGCCGAGGAGATCCACGCCTACGACCAGGATCCCGAGGCCCTGGAAAAGGCCCTTTTCCTGGGGGTGGCGGATCGCGTGCACCCCACCTTGGGACCCTGGGTAGGGGAGCTCCAGCTCGGCGTCCTGGCCGCCCCTGTGGGGGCCCTGGTGGAGCTGGGGAAAGCCCTGGCCCCCTTCGCCAGCCCGGAAAGCCTCTGGACCGATGTGGGCAGCGTCAAGGCCAAGGTGGTGGGGGCCCTGGAGGGCCTTCTCCCCCACTTCCTGGGGGGCCACCCCATGGCGGGAAGCGAGCGGGCCGGGGTGGGGAATGCCCACGCCGGCCTTCTCCAAAACGCCATCTGGGTCCTAACCCCTACCTCACGAACCAGCCCCCGGGCCAAGGAGGGGATCCGGAAGCTGGTGGAGGCCCTGGGGGCCTACCCCTTGGAGATGACCCCGGAGCTTCACGACAACTTGGTGGCCCGCATCTCCCACCTGCCCTACCTCCTGGCGGTGGCCCTGAACCGCCTGGTGGCCCAAAGCCCCCACCGGGACCTCCTGATGTTCTTGGCGGCCGGGGGCTTCCGCGACCTCACCCGGGTGGCCTCGGGATCCCCCAGGATGAGCCGGGACATGGTGGTGGAGAACAAGGAAGCCCTCAAGGAAGCCATAGAGGAGCTAAGGGAGGTCCTCTGGGAACTGGAGGGACTTCTGGATGAACCCGAGGCCCTTCTGCAGGCGGCGGAGGAAGCCAAGCGCACCCGGGATAGCCTTCCCATCGTGCGCCGGAGCCTTCTTCCCGAGATGCACGATCTGGTGGTCCAGGTGCCGGACCGCCCCGGCCAGATCGCCAGGATCGCCACCGCCTTGGGGGAGGCCGGGGTCAACATCAAGGACATCGAGGTCCTCACCATCCGGGAGGAAGCCGGGGCCATCCGCCTGGGCTTCGGCAGCCGGGAGGAGCGGGAAAGGGCCCGGGAGGTGCTGGCTCAGGCAGGGTACCGCCTGCCCTAAAGACTCCGCTCCACCCGGTCCTTGCCCCCTTCCTTGGCCAGGTAGAGGGCCCGGTCCGCTTTTTGGAACAGATCCTTCAGGTCCCCCTCGTACACCGCCACCCCGAAGCTCCCCATTACCCCTAGGCGCTTGAGGCCCTGCCTGAGCCTCTCCGCCACCTGCACGGCCTCCTCTCCAGGGGTCTTGGGAAGGAGGAGGGCGAACTCCTCCCCGCCCCAGCGCCCCACCAGGTCCCCCTGGCGCACGTGGGCCACCAGGTACTGGGCCACCTCCTTGAGAAGGCGATCCCCTTCCTGGTGGCCGTAGGTGTCGTTCACCTGCTTGAAATCGTCCAGGTCCAATAGGACCAAGGCAAAGGGTGCCTCCCCCCGTTCCACCCGCGCCGCCTCCCGCTCCAGGGCCATCTCCAGGGCCCTCCGGTTGGGAAGGCCGGTGAGGGGACAGGTGAGGGCCTGCTCCCGCCAGAAGCGCATCTGACCGTGGAGCTCGCGGAAGCGCACCAGGAGGAAGGTGAGGCCCACGAGGATCATCTGGCTCACGGCAAAGTGGGGCCAGAAGTCCAGATCTCGGCCCAGCAGGAGCGGGGTCAGGACCAAGACCCCACCCCAAAAAGCGCCCAAGAGGTGCCCCAAGGACCAGGGAGGATAGGCAAGCCCGGCCAAAAGGTACAAAGCGGGGCTGAAAAAGCCAACCAGGGGCCAGCTATCCCCGACCCGCCACATTTCAAAAAGCAGATACGCCCCCAGGGGATGGAGGAGCAAGCGGGGGGCCAGCTTGGGACCCCGGCTCAGGGCCCAAAGGGCGGAGAGGATGAAAAGGCAGTAGAGGAGAACCTCCAGGCCCCGGGGTGGAAACATCCGCATTTGCAGCAAAAGGCCCAGGGCCATCCCCACCCAGCTGGCAAGGTAGAAGAACCGGCCCCGGCTATCCATGCTTCCAGAGTAGACCGGTTCCTGTTAAAACCCCGTGAAAGGAATCTGGGCTAGGGTAGGAGCTTCCCCGGGTTCAGGATGCCCTCGGGATCCAGGGTGGCCTTGACCGTGCGGAAGGCCTCGAGGGTAGCCTCGTCCACCGCTTCCCTCATGAACTCCCGCTTCATGAGGCCGATCCCGTGCTCCCCGGAAAGGACGCCGCCATGCCTGAGGGCCACCCGGGCAATCTCGTGGGCCAGCTCCCACACCCGCTCCTCGCTTTCCCTTCTCGGGTCAAAGAGGATGTTAGGGTGCAGGTTTCCATCCCCGATGTGGCCGAACTGGGCCACCACCAGGCCGTAGGCCTCCCCCAAGGCGGAAATCTCCTGCACCACCTGGGGAAGATGGCTTCTCGGCACGGCGATGTCCTCGTTGACCCGCTTGGGGCGGATGCGGCCCAAGGCCGGGCTCACGCTCCGCCTGGCCCGCCAAAGGGCCTCCGCCTCCCTTTCATTCCGGGCCCTTTGCACCCTGGCTCCAAGGCTGGCCGCGGTTTCCTCCACCAGGGAAAGCTCCTCCTGGACCACCTCGAGGTCATCCCCATCGGTTTCCGCCAGGAGGAGGGCGTGCCCCCGGGGAAGGCCCATGCCCAGGTAGTCCTCCACGGCGTTCACGCAGATGGGGTCCAAAAACTCCAGCCTGGCGGGCACCGCCCCCCGGGCGATGGCCTGGGAAACCGCCTGCGCCAGGGCACCCACCTCGGGGAAGGCCGCCATCAGGGTGGCCCGGTACCGGGGCAAGGGAAGGAGGCGCACCCGCACCCCCGTGATGAGGCCCAGGGTTCCTTCCGAACCGATGAGGAGGCCAGGCAGGTCGTAGGCCTGGCGGCCCAGGCGGTGAACCTCGCCCCAGGCATCCACGAACTCCAGCTCCAGCACATAATCCCCCGTGACCCCGTACTTGAAGCAAAGGGGTCCCCCGGCGTTCTCCCCCAGGTTTCCCCCCAGGGTGCTGGTGCGCCACGAGGCGGGATCGGGGGGGTAGAAAAGCCCGTAGGGCCTGGCCTCCTCCGAGATCCTGGCCGTGGTCACCCCGGGCTCGGCCCAGGCGGTGCGGCCCCTGGGGTCCAGCTCCAGGCGGGTCATGCGGGTGAAGGCCACCACGAGGGCTCCCTCCTCGGGCACCGCCCCGCCGCTCAAACCGCTTCCCGCACCCCGGGCCACCAGGGAAAGACCATGCTTGCGGGCCAGGCGCACCAGGGCCTGCACCTCCTCCCGGGATTCGGGCAGGACCACCGCCAGAGGCTCTGGCCCCACCAGGATGGCGTCATAGCGGTAAACCCCTTTTTCCGAACGGGAAAGAAGCACCCTGGGCCCAAAGAGGGTCCTGAGCTCGGAACGGACTGCCTCGGCCAGGGAGGGTAACTTCCGGACCCCCATGCCCTAAGGCTACCAGGCAGGGTCGCAGGAGGAAGAGGAGTCCGGGCGGACCCGGTTGGCCGCCCGCACGAAGGACCCCGCCAAACCCCCGGTATACCCCTTTAGCCAAAGCCTCCGGTCGGGCAGGGGCTCCACGATGATCCCCTGGGGCCTCAGGGAAAGGCTTCCAGGCGAGGTAAGGGATACCGCCAGCACCTCTCCCTCGGGGGTCACCTCCAACCAACCCTTTACCCATCCCGCACGGATGGGGCCAGAGAGGGCATACCGCTCCTCAGGGCGGGCCTGGTCCGGGGTCAATCCCTCAGGAATCCAGAAAAGCTCCACCTTGTCCAGCCTTCCCTCCAGGTCAAAGGCGAAGTCCACCCGGGTGTTGCCGGCGGTGCAGTAGGTGCCTTGCGTCCTCAAGCCCGTGATCCGGTGGCCCGGGTAAACCACCTCCAGGGTCAGGGTGCAGGCGGAAAGGAAAAGGGACACCAGCACAAGGCCCCGCATACCCTTATGCTTCCCCGACCCCTCAGAAAGGGGCTTTGTCCCCGCTAAAGGCCCCTTTAGACTTGGAGGCATGGCCTACTGGCTCTTGAAATCCGAACCCGAGGTGTACAGCATCCTCGACCTCCAACGGGAGGGAAGGGCCTTCTGGGACGGGGTGCGCAACTACCAGGCCCGGAACTACCTGATGCAAATGCAGGTGGGAGATCTTTGCTTCTTCTATCACTCCAACGCCAACCCGCCGGGCATCGCCGGGCTCTGCCGGGTGGTGGGCACCCTCCTCCCCGACCCCACCCAGTTCGACCCAGAAAGCCCCTACTTCGACCCCAGGGCCACCCGGGAAAAGCCCCGGTGGTACACGGTGGAGGTGGAGTTCCTCGAGGCTTGGCCCCTCATTCCCCTGGAGGAGCTCAGGGCCTGCTTCCCTAAGGACCACCCCCTGGTGCGAAAGGGGAACCGGCTTTCCGTGATGCCGGTTCCCCCGGAGGTGGCCGAACGGCTTATTGCGCGGAAAGGGTGCCGATGATCTTGAAGAGGGGCAGGAACATCCCCGCCACGATCATGCCCACGATCACGCCCAGGAAGATGATCATGAGGGGCTCGATGGCGGCGGTGAGGCTGGCCACCGCCTCGTCCACCTCCCGCTCGTAGAAGTCGGCGATTTTGGAAAGAAGGGTGTCCAGGGCTCCCGTCTCCTCCCCGATGGCCACCATGGAGCTCACCATGGGGGGGAAGACGAAGGGATGCTGGGCCAGGGTGAGGTTTAAAGGCTCCCCTTGCTGGACCTTGAGCTTGGCCGTGTCCACGATCTCCTCCACCACGCTGTTGCCCGCCGTCCCCTTGGTGATGTCCAGGGACTCCACGATGTTCACCCCGCTGGAAAGGAGGAGGGCCAGGGTCCGGGAGAAGCGGGCCACGGCGGTCTTGCGGTTGAGGTTGCCGAAGACGGGGACGCGGAGCTTGATCCGGTCCACCACCCTCCGCCCCTGGGGGGTACGGTAGTACCAGCGGTAGACGAAGAAGAGGACCACCGCCAAAAGCACGAGGGGCAACGTGGCTGCCCGCAGGAAGTTGGAAAGGGCGATGAGGAACCGGGTGAGGAGGGGGAGCTCCGAGCCGAGGTCCGTGAGGATCTGGGCGAACTGGGGCACGATGCCCGTGAGAAGAAAGTAGGCCACGCCCACGGCGAAGACGAAGACGATCACGGGATAGGTCATGGCGCTACGGATCTTGCCCCTGAGCTCCAGGTCCTTCTCCAGGAAGGTGGCCAGGCGGTCCAGGATCACGTCCAGCCCGCCCGAGGTCTCCCCGGCCCGCACCAGGTTCACGTAAAGCCGGGAGAAGAGCTTGTGCTTGGCCAGGGCATCGGAAAAGGCCATGCCCCCTTCGATGTCGGTGCGGACCTTCTTAATGATCTCCCGGAACTTCTTGTTCTCGGTCTGCCTTTCCAGGATGGAGAGGGACTGCAAAAGCGTGAGCCCCGCCCCCAGCATGGTGGCCAGCTGCCGGGAGAAGATGGCCAGGTCCTTCAGGCCAGGACCCCTCTCCAGGGCAGGAAGGCGCACCTCGGCCTGGAGGCCCCTCCCCGGCTCCTTGATCTCGGCCACGAAAAGCCCCCGGTCCCTCAGGAGCCTGGCGGCGGTGCGCAGGTCCTCCGCCTCGATGGTGGCCTCCACCAGGCGGCCCTGGCGGTCGCGGGCCTTATACTGGTAGACTGGCATGGTAGAAGTATACCAGAAGGAGCTACAGGAGGCGGCGGAAACCCTTCGGCGTGGGGGCCTGGTGGCCTTTCCCACGGACACCGTCTGGGGGGTGCTGGCTCGGATGGAGGACGAGGCCGCCTGCCGGCGCATCTACGAGCTTAAGGGACGTGAGGAGGGAAAGCCCCTCCAGGTGCTGGTGGCGGACCTGGAAAGCGCCCTTAAGCTTGCGGACCTCGGGAAGCTACGGGATAAGTTCCTGCGCCTGGCGGAGGCCTTCTGGCCCGGGGGCCTCACCGTGGTGGTACCGGGGCAAGGAATCCCCCCCTGGATCAGCCGGGATGGTTCCGTGGGGCTGAGGATGCCGGACCATGTCCTGCTTCGGGAGCTTCTCCGCCGGGTAGGCGGGTATGCCGCGGCCACCAGCCTCAACAGGAGCGGCGAGCCCCCGGTGCGCACGGAGGCCGAGGCCCGGGCCTTTGCCGTGGACTACGTCTTCCCGGGGGAGGCCATGGGCTTGGCCTCCAGCGTGGTGGACCTGCGCACGGGCCAGGTGCTGCGGGAAGGGGCCATCCCCAAGGAAGCCCTTCTGCCCCACCTCCAGGATGCCTAGCCTGAAGGCGGAGCTTCTTGCGGTGCTCTTCGCCGCCGGTAGGCCCGTGGCCCTGAAGGAGCTCAAGGCCCTGGGCCACCCCGAGGAAACCCTCCTCCGCACCCTCAAGGCCCTCGAGGCGGACCTAAGGGACGGGGAGCTGGGGGTAGCCCTGGAACGGGTGGCGGGAGGATGGCGGCTGGTGGTGCACGAAAGCGCCCTGGAGTCGGTGGAAAGGGTCCTCAAGCCCAGCCCTCCCCGCCTCTCCAAGGCGGCCCTGGAAGTCCTGGCCCTCATCGCCTACCACCAGCCCGTGGCCCGGGCGGAGCTGGAGGCCATGCGGGGGAAGAGCGTGGAGGGCGTGCTGGAAAGCCTACTGGAGCGGGGCCTGATCCGGGTGGTGGGGGAAAAGGATGCCCCGGGCCGGCCCAAGCTCTACGGCACCACGGAGCGCTTCCTGGAGGTGTTCGGCCTGGAAAGCCTAGAGGACCTCCCGCCCCTCGAGGACGGCCCACCCCTCCTCCTCCGGGGCTAAGGCCTCCCGGGCGGGGATGGGAAGGGGGCTATAGAGCTCGTTCTGCCGCACGAAGGCCAAAAGAAACCGGCCGAGAAGGCGCATCTGGCTTTTGTGGGCGCGGATGGCCTTTTCCTTTAGCCTAACCTCCTCCTCGGTGAGGGGAAAGCGCCGCCAGGGAAGCCCCCTACCCCGGGGGGGCGGGTAAAGGGGAAGCCGGGGATGGAGGCCTTTGGGCAAGGGGTACTGGTACCCTCCGTGGATGAGGTAGTACTCCAGCTTATCCTCCATGCCCAAGGAGGCCGCCGCCTGCATGCCGAAATAACCCGTGGCCTGGTGGTCCCGGTGGGCATCCAGGGGGCTTGGCAGGAGGATGCGGGTGGGCTTGAGGGAGGAGAGAAGCTCCACCAGGATAGCCTCCAAAGCCTTCCCCGTATAGGGAAGCCCCAGGCGGTAACACCCACGGTAGGCCACCGCCTTAAGCCCCGTGTAGGGGCTTTCGTAGGGCAGGTAGTAGTGGGTGGTAAAGAGGGCGAAAAGCCCCTGGTCGGGGAAACCGAGGAAATAGGCGCTTCCCCGGGGAAGGCCCAGGGCCTCGAGGCCCCGCCAAGCCTCCACCATGCGCCTTAAGGCCAGGCGGCGCATGGCCTCCTTGGAGGGCAGGGGGCTTCCCGCAGCCAGGTCAAAGGCATCCCCCGAGGTAAGGTAGACCACGCTCACCCGCCCCCCTGCCTCCAGGGTGCGGCGCATCAGGCCCGCCGCCGCCAGCACCTCGTCATCGGGATGGGGGGCCAGGACCAGAAGGTGCTCCCCTGGCCCCGGCCCCGGGGCCAAGGGTAGCCTTCGCACCCGCAAGGAAGTGGCGAGGGCGTGGTAGTAGGCGAAGATGAAGCGCCCGTTGACGAAGGCCCACACCCCCAGGGCCGCAAGGACAAGCCCCACCCGCTCCGCCCAGAGGAGGCCGAGCCAAAGCCTGAGGGCCTCCGCCAGAAACAGGTAGAGAGCCAGAAGGAGGAGAAGCCACTGCCAGGGAGCCAGGCGGCGCACGAGGGGCATTTTACGGGCTAGAGTGGTCCTGTGGTCCTGCGCCCCGCCGAGGAAAAGGACCTCTCCGCCATCACCCGGCTTTCCCACGGCACCCTCCTTCTGGGCCGGGCAGGGCCCTTCGTCTTTCCCAGCCGGGAGCTTTGGGGGGAACTCTTCGTAGCCCCCTACCTGCGGCGGGGGTGCTGCAACAGGGTGGCCGAGGAGAAAGGAGAGATCCTGGGCTACATCCTGGGCGCCTGCTCGGACCTTCCCCTTACTCTCTACCTCCTTCCCCGAGTGCCCTTCCTCCTCCTGAAACTCCTCCTCGGCCGCTATGGCCCGCCCTTACCCCACCTCCGGTACCTCCTCAGGCTCCTCCTGTACCGGGGCCCCAAGGCCCCGAAGAGGCTTTACCCCGCCCACCTGCACATCGCCGTGGACCCCAAAGCCCAGGGCAGGGGAATCGGCAAGGCCCTGCTGGCCGAATTCCTGGAATGCCTCAAAGAAAAAGGGGTAAGGGGCGTGCAGCTTTCCACCACCCGGGCCAACGCCGCCGCCAGGAAGCTTTACCAGAGCCTGGGCTTCCGCCTCTACGCCAAGCGGGCCAGCCCCTTCTGGGCTCCCTACCACGGCCACCCCGTGGTCCACGAGGTCTGGGTCAAGGAACTTTAGAGAAGGCCATAATGAAAGGGTGCTGCCCGAGGCCCTAAGGGGATGGGAAAGCTACCGGGACTGGCTGGAGGCCAACCCGGAGTTCCGGGGGCGGATCGTCTTCGCCCGCCTGCTTCCCCAAATCCCTCCCAAGACCGTTCCCTACCAGGGGGTCTTCGCCGGGGTCCTCGAGGCTTTGGGGCTAAAGCCCTTCGCCCACCAAAGGGAGGCCCTTCTTCTGGTGGAGGAAGGGAAGAACGTGGTCATGGCCTACTCCACCGCAGCAGGAAAAAGCCTGGTCTTCCAGGCGCCGGTGCTCAAGGCTGCCCTGGAAGGGGAAACAAGCCTTCTCCTTTTCCCCACCAAGGCCCTGGCCCATGACCAGCTGAGGCGGCTTAAGGCCATGGCGGAGGTCCTGGGGGTAAAGGGCATCTACCCCTACGACGGGGACACCCGGGGGGAGGTAAGGCGGAAGGCCAAGCAAGAGGGCCTCATCCTCCTCAGCAATCCCGACATGCTCCACTTTGGCCTTCTACCCCGGCACGGGGAGTTCGCCTCCTTCCTATCCCGGCTCCGCTACCTGGTCCTGGACGAGCTTCACGCCTACCGGGGGGTCTTCGGGACCCACGTGGCCCTGGTCCTCTTCCGCCTATTGCGCCTGGCCCGCCACTATGGGGCGAACCCCCAGGTGATCGCCGCCAGCGCCACCATCGGCAACGCCAAGGAGCATGCGGAAGGCCTCACCGGCCTTCCCTTTGTGGAGTTAAGGGAAGAGGTGGCCCGCTCGGAGCGGGAGCTTCTGGTGCTTCTTCCCAAGCCCTTAGACGCCAAGGGAGAAAGGCGGCGAAGCCCCCTCCTGGAGGCCGCCTACCTGGCCCGGACCTGGGCGGAAGGGGGCATAAGGGGGCTCATCTTCACCAACGCCAGGAAAAGCGCCGAGCTCATCGCCCGCTACGCCGTCCACCCCGGGGTGCGCCCGTATCGGGCGGGCTACACCGCCAAGGAAAGGCGCCGATTGGAAGAGGCCCTGAAGTCCGGGGAGGTGCGGGTCCTGGTTTCCACCAGCGCCCTGGAGCTAGGGGTGGACATCGGGGAGCTGGACGCTGTGGCCCTGGTGGGCTACCCGGGCTCCGTGTCCGCCTTCTGGCAGCGGGCAGGCCGGGCAGGCAGGGGAAGGCGAAGGGCCCTGGTGGTCTACATCCCCAGGGAGGATCCCTTGGACGAGTACTTCCTTCATCGGCCCGAGCTTCTCCTGAGGACTCCCCCGGAGGCGGCGGTGGCCGACCCCAAGAACCCCGTCCTCTGCCCTTTGCACCTGCATGCCGCCGCCTGGGAAAAACCCCTTTCGCGGGAGGAGGTGATCTGCCCGGAGGTCCTGGCCGAGCTCAAGGAAAAGGACGGCCGCTACTACACCCCGAAGCGCCGCCCCCACCGGGACCTAAGCCTCCGGGGCCTGGGGACCACCTTCACCCTGCGGGGGCCGGAGGGGGAGGTCCTGGGCTACCTGGACGAGCGCCAGGCCTACTGGGAGGCCCACCCCGGGGCGGTCTACCTGCACGGGGGGGAAAGCTACCTGGTGCGGAACATCGACCACGGAAAGCGCGAGATCTGGCTTCTTCCGGCCCTCGAGGACTACTACACCGAGCCTCGGGTGGAAACCGATCTGGAGGTTCTCTCGGGGGAGGCCATGGGCCACGGGGTTTGGGTGGGCAAGGTGGTGCTGAGGGAAAGGGTGGTGGCCTACGCCAAGAAGCGCTTCTACACCGGCAGCGTCCTCGAGGAAGTCCCCTTAGAGCTTCCCGAGATCTCCTTCCCCACCGAGGCCCTTTGGTTCCACCCTCCCCTGGTGGTCCCTCCCCACCAGATCCCCGGGGGCATCCATGCCCTGGAGCACGCCATGATTGGCCTCCTGCCCCTCTTCGTCCTGGCCGAAAGGCAGGACATCGGGGGCCTTTCCTACCCCTTCTACCCGAGGCCCCTGCCCTCGGGAAGCGGGCCCACCATCTTCATCTACGACGGCTACCCGGGGGGTGTGGGCTACGTCCGGCAGGCGGCCCGTCGCTTCCCCGAGTGGGTCCGGTCCGCCCTGGAACTCCTCAAGGGCTGCCCCTGCGAGGAGGGTTGCCCCCGTTGCGTCCTCTCCCCCAAGTGCGGGAACGGCAACCAGTACCTGGACAAAGGGGCGGCCCTTGTCCTGGCGGCGAACCTCACCCTCTCCCTTCCCCAAAGGACCCTGCATTAAACTCTTCCCATGGTCCCCCAGGACCCCCCGACTCCGGTGTCGCATTCCCTGGGCCAGCCAAAAGGCCCCGCCATTGAGGAAAGCCCCGAAAGCTTCTTCGCCCGCTTCCGGGCCTACGCCGTGGAGGCCCACCTCTTCCCGGAGCCTTGGGGAAGCCCGGTGCTGGAGGCCATGGTCCAGGGCCAGATCCTCTACGCCTTTGACCGCGGAGCCCCCCCGGCGCCCACAGGGGTGGTACCCGTGTTGCTGCACGGAGTGGTGCGCCGGGCCAAGCCCCTGGAGGGAGCGGCCTTCCTGGAGCGGGAAGGGGCCAGCTACCGCTTAGGAGGCAGAACCACCCCTTTGGGGGAAGGGTTTTACCTACTCCAGGCCCCCGTGCCCGTGGTGGTCTATGCGGAAATCCCCTTGCCCAAGGAGGCGGAGGTCCTCCTCTGGCCCCCCCTGATGCTCTTCCGGGAGTGAGATGCGCTGCGAGTGCGGGCAGAGAAACCCCCCTGAGGCTCGTTTCTGCATGGCCTGCGGCCGGGCCCTGGGGGCTCTTCTGCCCGAGGAGAAGCGTTACGTGAGCGTCCTCTTCTACGACCTGGTGGATTCCAGCCAGCACTTCCAGGCCGGCCTTCAAGCTGCCTACCACCATCTGCAGGAGGCCCTGGAGGAAGCCGCCCGGGTGGCCCGGGCCAAAGGGGGGTTCGTCCACCGCTTCCTGGGGGATGGGGTCCTGGTCCTCTTCGGAGCCCCAAGGGCTCGAGGCAAAGAGCCCTGGCGGGCCCTGGAGGCGGCCTTGGAGATGGTGCGCACCTCCCGCCTACCCGCCCGGGCAGGGGTGGCCAGCGGGGAGGTGCTCTGGGCTCCCCTGGGAAGCGGCCAGGCGGGGGAGCCCACCGCGGTGGGCCCTGCGGTGGTCCTGGCCGAAAGGCTCAGCAAGCTGGCCTCCCCGGGGGAGGTGCTCACCGAACCCCAGACCCTGGCCCTGGCCCCGGGGGTGGAGGCGGAAGGCCTGGGCCTTCGGGAGGCCAAGGGCCTGGGGGCGGTGGAGGTTTCCCGGGTGAAGGCGGTTCGGGTGGAACTGGACCCGGAGGGCCAGGCCCTCCTTCGCCTTCTCCGGGAAACCTTCCATCACCCCTCCGCCCGCCTAAACCTGGTGGGCCCACCGGGAAGCGGGAAGAGCCTTCTCCTGGAGAAGTTTCTGGAAAACCCTCCTTACCCCGCGGTGGTCCTGGAGCGCATGGGGCCGGAAACCCCCTTGCGCACCACCCTGCGCCAGGCGGTGGAACGAACCTTCGGCCAGGTGGAGGCTTTTCTGGCCCTGGCGGAGCTTTCCCCGGACCTATCCCTGGCCCTTCGGTACAGCCTGGGCCTCGAGGCCCGCCCCCCCTGGGACCGGGACACCCTGGAGAAGGCCGTCCTGGAAGCCTGGAAAGAAGTCCTCCACCGTCTGCCCCATCCCCTGCTCCTGGTGGCCAAAAACCTCCACGCCCCCGACCGCACCCTGCGGGAACTTCTAAAGCATCCCTTTCCCCACCTCATGCTCCTGGTGGAAAGCCGAAAGCCCCTCTTTTACCCCACCCTGGAGGCCAGGGGTTTGAAGGCACCCCCTCTCCTCGCCCTGCAACCCGCCTTGGACGCCCTCCCCCCGGGGGAACGGCAGGCCCTTTTGATCCTGGGGGTCATGGAGGAAGCCCTGGCCAGCCTCCCCGAGGAGGAACAGCGCGAGGAGCACCTTAGGGAACTCCTGGGGGAGCTGGCGGGGACCTTCTCCGCCAAGCGCCTGGAGGAGGAGGGCCTCACGCAAGGGGGTAGGCCCCTATCCGAGGTGGTCCAAGCGGCCCGGGCCCTGGTGCCTGAGGAGCAGGCCAAGGCCTGGCACCGGGCAGCTGCCCGGTTTTACCGGGAAAAGGGAGCCTTCTGGCCCATGGCCCTTCACCTAAGAGAGGCCATGCAGGAGCGGGAAGCTGCCCAGGCCTTCCGGCTTCTCGCCCAGGAAGCCTGGCGGCAAGGCCAGCCGGAACGGGCCGTACCCCTTTACCAAAAGGCCCTCGAGGTTGCCCCCCCACCCTGGCGGGAAGCCCTTGAAAAGGAGCTCCAGGACGCCCAAGCCTCCCTGGGCATGGCCGGGGACGCCCCTGGGGGCCCAAGGTCCCAAGACCCCATCCTGCAAGCCTTCCGGCAAGCCCAAAACCCCCTCGCCCTCCTCCCCCTGCTCCCGGGCCTCAAGCCCTACCCCCTGGAGGAAGCCCAGGCCCGCCTCCAGGTGGCGGGGGCCTTGTGGCGGGCCTTCCAGCCCCGGCAGGCCCTCGAGGTCCTCAGCGAGTTCCATCCCCTGGTGCCCGCCTCCTTGAGGCTCCACGGGCAAAGCCTGAGGGCGGGCCTTCTCATGGACCTGGGCCACTATCTAGAGGCGGAATCCCTCCTCCCGGGAGAACCCCATCCCCCGCCCGCCTACCGGGAAGCGGACCTGGAGGCCAAGACCCGCTACCACGCCACCCGCCTCCGCCTTCTCCTGGAAACCGGCCGCCTCAAGCAGGCCCTGGAGGAAGGGGAGCGGGCCTACCGGGAAACCCCGCACCCCTGGCTCGCAGCCGCCCTTCTTTCCGCCTGGACCCTCAAGGGGCGCTTCCGGGAGGACCTCTTCCAGGAAACCCTCCAGCATCCCGACGGCAAGGGCCTCGGCATCCTGGCCTTGGCCCACCACCGCTGGCAGAGGAACCTGGACCCCACCCCCCTCCTCAAGGAGGCCCTGCGAGAGGCTCGCCGGCTTTCCAACCCTTACGTCTACCATCTCGCCCTCACCTCCCTGGCCCTCTATCTCTGGCCCAAGGCCCCTAGGAAAGCCCAGGCCCTCTCCCAGTACCTCCTCTACCAGACCCACCGCACGGGGTTTGCGGTGCACCTGGAGGTGGCGAGGCTCCTCCGGGCCCAGCTCCTCCTGGAGGAGGGGGAAAGGGTGGACCACCTCCTAAGCTTCACCCCCTCCGTGCCCCTAACCCAGGTCTGGCAGGCCTTTCTGGCGGGGAGCGAGCCGAAAGACCCCCTCCGCGGTTACGGTATCCTGGGAAGGTGGGTCCGCGGGCTTTGGCGTAAGCGGGGGGCAGGATGGATGCGGCACAAGCGGTAGAGGCCATCAAGCGCCGCCTCTCCCTAAAGGAGGTGGTTTCTCGGTACGTGGCCTTAAAGCCTGCAGGCCGCGGCCGCTGGAAAGGCCTCTGCCCCTTCCACCAGGAGAAGACCCCCTCCTTTTACGTGGACGAGGAGAAGGGGCTTTTCCACTGCTTCGGTTGCAAGGCGGGAGGCGACCTTTTCGCCTTCGTGGAAAGGATCGAGGGCCTGGACTTCATGGGGGCCCTGGAGCGCCTGGCAGAGGAGGCGGGGGTGGAGATTCCCCAAGCGGGTGCCCCCGCCAAGCGCCGGGAGCTTTTGGATGTCCTCAAGCTCTCCCAGGAGTACTTCCTGGAGGGGCTCAAGGCTTCCCTCGAGGCCCAGGAGTACCTGCAAAGGCGGGGGCTTTCCCTGGAAAGCATCGCCCGCTTCGGCCTGGGCTACGCCCAGGCCAAGGGGGACGGCCTCCTCACCCACCTGAGCCGACACGGCATCAGCCCGGAGGAAGGCCTTAAAGCGGGGGTCCTGGCGGAAAAGGACGGGCGCTTCTATGACCGCTTCAGGAACCGCATCACCTTCCCCATCAAGGACCACCTGGGCAGGATCGTGGCCTTCACGGGAAGGGCCCTGGGGGAGGAAACCCCCAAGTACCTGAACTCCCCGGAAACCCCCCTCTTCCGCAAGCGGGAGGTGCTCTTCGCCTACCCTGAGGCCAAGGCCAAGCTGCGCCAGGGACGGGCCATCGTGGTGGAGGGGCTTTTTGACGCCATCGCCCTGCACCAGATGGGCTTCGCCGAGGCGGTGGCGGTCTTGGGCTCGGGGCTTTCCGAGGAGCAAGCCCGTCTTCTGGAGATGCAGGAGGTGCGGGAGGTCTACCTGGCCTTTGATGCCGACGAGGCCGGGCAGAGGGCCACCCTGCAAAGCCTGGACCTCTCCTTGGCCCGGAAGTTCCTCTTCTATGCGGTGCGCCTGCCCAGCAAGGACCCGGGCGACCTCCTCCTTCTGCCCGAGGGCCCGGCCCTATTCCAGAAAGCCTTAGAGGAAGCCCTTCCCGAGGTGGAGTTCCGCTTCCAGGAGGCCACCCGGGGCCTGGACCTGACCCGCCCCGAGCACAAACGGAAGGTCCTGGAAGCCCTCACCCCCAGGATGCTCTCCCCTGAGCCCTTCGACCCGGTGGCCGACCGCCTTAAGGCCCTGGTGGTGGAGCGGTTGGGCCTTTCCCTGCGCCAGCTGGAGGATTACCTGGCCAGCCTCAAGCGGGGCCGGCGTCCACCCCCCCAACCCCCCAAGGCCGAGCCCAAAAACCGGGTCCTCCTTCTGGAGCTGGACGTGATGGCCCTCCTCCTCTCCCTGCCGGAGGAACGCTTCGCCGAGTGGGTGCACCACACGGCCCTTCACGTCTGGCCCCCGGAAGGCTCCTTGCTTTCCGAGTTCCTGGAGCTGGCCAGCCGCGAACCCCGCCGGGACTACCTGCGCCAGGTGCTAAGCCGCAAGGAGGCGGGGGGTATCCTTCTGGAAAGGTTGATGTTGGTCCCCTCTGTGGACGAGCCCAGGTTCCCCGAGATCCTGGAGAAAACCCTGGCCCGCCTGCGGGAGGCCTACTACCTGGAGCGCCGGGCCAAACTGAAGGAGGAGCTAAGCCGCAACCCCAGCATGGAGATATTGCGGGAAATCCAGGAACTGGACCAGGCCATAGAGGCGGAACGGCGCATCTACCGGAAGCTTTAAGGTAAAATCCTCTCGGGCTTAGGCCCAAGGAGGTAAAGGATGAAAAGCCCCGTTCGTGTGGCGGTCACCGGCGCTGCCGGCCAGATCGGTTACAGCCTTCTTTTCCGCATCGCCGCAGGCGAGATGCTGGGAAAGGACCAGCCCGTGATCCTCCAGCTCCTGGAGATTCCCCAGGCCCTGAGAGCCCTGGAGGGCGTCATCATGGAGCTCGAGGACTGCGCCTTCCCCCTTCTGGCGGGGATCGTGGCCACGGACGACCCCAGGGTGGCCTTTAAGGACGCCGACTATGCCCTTCTGGTGGGGGCGGCCCCCAGGAAGGCGGGCATGGAGCGCCGCGACCTCCTGGAGATGAACGGCAGGATCTTCACCGAACAGGGCCGGGCCCTGGCCGAGGTGGCCAAGCGGGACGTCAAGGTCCTGGTGGTGGGCAACCCCGCCAACACCAACGCCCTCATCGCCTACAAAAACGCAGAGGGCCTTGACCCGAAAAACTTCACCGCCATGACCCGGCTGGACCACAACCGGGCCAAGGCCCAGCTTTCCAAGAAGACGGGGGTTCCCGTGGACCGGATCCGCCGCATTGCCGTGTGGGGCAACCACTCCTCCACCATGTTCCCCGACCTCTTCCATGCGGAGGTGGACGGGAAACCCGCCTTGGAGCTGGTGGACATGGAGTGGTACGAGAAGGAGTTCATCCCCACCGTGGCCCAAAGGGGAGCAGCCATCATCCAGGCCCGGGGCGCCTCCAGCGCCGCCAGCGCCGCCAACGCCGCCATCGAGCACATCCGCGACTGGGCCCTGGGCACCCCCGAGGGGGATTGGGTTTCCATGGCCATTCCTTCGGACGGTTCCTACGGGGTTCCCGAGGGCATCGTCTACTCCTTCCCCGTCACCGCCAGGGGCGGGAAGTACGAGATCGTCCAGGGCCTGGAGATCAACGAGTTCGCCAGGAAGCGGATGGAGATCACCGCAAAGGAGCTTCTGGACGAGATGGAACAGGTGAAGGCCCTAGGGCTTATCTAGGGCCTGGCTGGGCCCCCGCCCTCGCCTTTGGCCAGGGCGGGGTCAGGTTTTTAGCCAGACCTCCGGGGCCCAGGGGTAGACCACCCAGGCCTCCGTGGCCTCGGCGTACACGTCGGGTTCGTCCGGCACCTGGTTCCGGCCGGGCTTGAAGTGCAGGGTGGCCACCAGGGGAAACCCTCCCGCCTGGCGGACCCGGGCCTTCACCGCCAGGGCCGTCCGCCCCGAGTCCCACACGTCAGCCACCACCAAAACCCGCTTGCCGAAAAGCAGGGGGTCTGGGGGAAACTGCAAGAAGACGGGCTCGGGAAGGGTTTCCTCCCCCTCGTAGAACATCACCGCCGCCGTGAGGATGTCCCGCGCGCCCAGGGCCTGGGCCAGAAGGGCGGTGGGAATGAGTCCACCCCGGGCGATCCCCAGGATGAGGTCGAACTCCTCCCCCTGAAGCCGGCCGGCCAGGTGGCGCACCAGGCGAAGGAGCTCCTCCCAGGACAGGAAAAGCCTTTCCATCAGGGTTTATCCAGCTCAAAGGCCTGGTGCACTGCCCTTAAGGCGGCCTCTGCGTACTGGGCGGGGATGATGACGGAGATGCGCACCTCGCTGGTGGCGATCATCTCGATGTTGGCCCCGGTGGAGGCCACCGCCTGGAACATCCTGGCGGGGATCTCCGGGGCCGAGGCCAGCCCCACCCCCACGATGGATACCTTGGCGATATCGGGGCGGAGAAGGGCCTCTCCCCCGATCTCGGCCAAAACGGGCTCCAGGGCCTCGAGGGCCTCCTGGGCGAAATCCTTCTTCACGGTGAAGGCCATCTGCTGCCGGGAGGGATCGTGCCCGGGAACCCCCTGGATGATCATGTCCACGGCGATACCCCGCTCGGCCAGGGCCTGGAAGACCTTGGCGGCGATCCCCGGCTGATCGGGGATCCCGATAAGCCCGATCTGGGCGTGGTCCAGATCCAAGGCCGCACCCGTCACCACCTTGCCCATTTCCATGTTGACCTCCTTCACCAGGGTACCGGGGTTATAGGAAAAGCTGGAGCGCACGTGGAGCACCACCCCGTAACGCTTGGCATAGTACACCGCCCGGGGGTGGAGGACCCTGGCCCCCAGGGCGGCCATCTCCAGCATCTGGTCGTAGCCGATCACCTCAAGCTTCCGGGCTTCGGGAATCAGGTGGGGGTCCGTGGTGTAAACCCCTTCTGTGTCCGTGTAGATCTCGCACTCCTTGGCCCCCAGGGCGGCGGCGATGGCCACGGCGGTGGTGTCGGAACCCCCCCGGCCCAAGGTGGTGATCTCCCCCTCGGGGGTGGTGCCCATGAAGCCGGCGATCACCGCCACATACCCCTGGTCCAGGGCCTCCTGGATGCGGTTTGGGTTCACCTCGAGGATCCGGGCATCGCCAAAGCGCCCATCCGTGACGATGCCGATCTGGTGCTGCACGAAACCCCTGGCCGGGATGCCCATGGCCCAGAGTTGCATGGAAAGGAGGGCCACGGAAACCTGCTCCCCGGTGGTGGTGAGGAGGTCCAGCTCCCGGAAGGGAGGTCTCGGGTTCACCCGCTTGGCTAGGGCGATGAGCTCGTCAGTGGTGTGGCCCATGGCCGAAACCACCACCGCCAGCCTATGCCCCTTCTCCCGGTAGTGGGCGATGCGCTGGGCCACCTTGTGGATGCGCTCCAGGTCGCCCACGGAGGTGCCGCCATATTTTTGCACGACCAGGGACACGTTTGCCTCCTTTCCGCCCAAGGGGCGGCTTGAAAAGGAATATTATCACATTTGCCCCTTCACCCCAAGCCCCGTATCCTTGGCGTGTGGGCATGACCCTAGCGGAATACCACCGCCTCACCCCCCTGCCCCGGCCCGGGGGGGTACTTTACGTGAAGCCGGGGGCCCGGGGGTACCGGGACCCGGTTTACCAGGCCCTACAGGCTGCCGTGGCCCCCTTCGGCCAGAGGGCCCTGGACCTGAACCCCGGGGTGGGTCTGGCCAGCCTGCCCCTGGAGGGCCGGATGGAGGTGGAAAGGCTGGAAACCTCGAGGGCCGCCTTCCGCTGCCTCCAGGCCAGCGGCCTGAAGGCCCGCCTGGCCCCTCCTTGGGAAGCGGAGGAAAACGCCTACGACCTGGTGGTCCTGGCCCTGCCCGCAGGCCGGGGCTCCGCCTACGTAGAGGCCTCCTTGGTGGCCGCCGCCCGGGCCTTGAGGATGGGGGGGCGGGTCTACCTGGCCGGGGACAAGAACAAGGGCTTTGAGCGCTACTTCAAGGAAGCCCGGGCCCTTCTGGGCTACGGCACGGTCCTCAAGCGGGAAGGCCCGGTGCGGGTGGCCCTTCTGGAAAAGGAACGGGAAGCCCCACCCCTACCCTCCCTCTGGAACCGGTTCCAGGCAAGGCTTTTGGGGGAGGCCTTCACCTTCTTTCACCTGCCGGGGGTCTTTTCCGCGGGGAAGGTGGACAAGGCCTCGGTGCTTCTCCTGGAGGCCCTGGTGGGGGAGGTAGGCCGGGAAGGTATCCGCGGCAGGCGCATCCTGGACCTGGGGGCAGGCTACGGAGCCCTCACCCTGCCCCTGGCCCGCCTGGGGGGGGAGGTGACGGCCCTCGAGGACGACCTGGTGTCGGTCCTTTCCCTGGAAAGGAGCCTAAAGGAAAACCGCCTGGCCGCCCGGGTGCTTCACTCCGACGTGGACGAGGCCTTGGCCGAAGGCGGAGTAAGTTGGGGATCCAGACCGGCTCAGGACCAAGCCCCCGGCTTGACAGAGGAAGAAGCATTTGACATCATAGTTACGAATCCCCCCTTTCACGTGGGGGGAGCGGTCATCCTGGATGTGGCCCAGGCCTTCGTGGAAGCGGCGGCGGCCCGGCTGAAGCCGGGCGGTGGGTTTTTCCTGGTGGCAAACCCCTTTCTCAAGTACGAACCCCTACTGGAAGAGCGCTTTGGCGCTTTTAGGACGCTTTTGGTGAGGGAGTACAAGGTGCTTTTCGCTGAGAAGGCCAGACGGGGATAGCAACCCCAAGGAGGGAGGTCCGCGTTGAAGAAGACCAAGAACAAGGTGAAACCGGTTACCGCTGGGGAAGAGGAAAGGATGACTGTCCAAACCCAAGAATCCATAAACGCCATGGAGAAATCCCCTGAGGCCTCCTCGGCCAAAGCCGGCTCCGGAGGAGCCTCCTCGAAACACCGGAAGAAGGCCCCACCGACCCCCCTGGAGGTCAAAGAGGAAATCCCTCACGAGGAGGAAATGGCACCCGAGGCCAAGGATCCCCTCCAAGGAAGCTACCTGGAGGAGGCTCCGGAAGAACCCCACCTCGAGGTGGAGGAGCCCGAACTCGCCCCCGAGATCTTCCTGGACGAGCCCCTGGATCCCATGGCGGACGAGAGCTACCTGGAAGCCGATGACCTCCTTCTGCCCGAGGAAGGCCCCTCCCCGGAGTACCTGGGCGAGGAGCTCTTCGAGGAAGAGGAGGAGCTTGCCCTGCCCAAGGTTTCCACCTCCGATCCCGTGCGCCAGTACCTGCACGAGATCGGCCAGGTCCCCCTCCTCACCCTGGAGGAGGAGATCGAGCTGGCCAGGAAGGTGGAGGAGGGGATGGAGGCCATCAAAAAGCTCTCCGAGGCCACGGGGCTGGACCAGGACCTGATCCGGGAGGTGGTGCGGGCCAAGATCCTGGGCGCGGCCCGCATTAGCCAGATTCCTGGCCTCAGGGAAAAGCTGGATCCCAAGACGGTGGACGAGGTGGACGCCAAGCTGAAGAGCCTCCCCAAGGAGCTTAAGCGCTACCTGCACCTCGCCCGCGAGGGGGAGGCCGCCAGGCAGCACCTCATAGAGGCCAACCTGAGGCTGGTGGTGTCCATCGCCAAGAAGTACACCGGCCGCGGGCTCTCCTTCCTGGACCTGATCCAGGAGGGCAACCAGGGCCTCATCCGGGCCGTGGAGAAGTTCGAGTACAAGCGGCGCTTCAAGTTCTCCACCTACGCCACCTGGTGGATTCGCCAGGCCATCAACCGGGCCATCGCCGACCAGGCCCGCACCATCCGCATCCCCGTCCACATGGTGGAGACCATCAACAAGCTCTCCCGCACCGCCCGTTCCCTCCAGCAGGAACTGGGCCGCGAGCCCACCTACGAGGAGATCGCCGAGGCCATGGGCCCGGGCTGGGACGCCAAGCGGGTGGAGGAAACCCTCAAGATCGCCCAGGAACCGGTTTCCCTGGAAACCCCCATCGGGGACGAAAAGGACAGCTTCTACGGGGACTTCATCCCCGACGAGAACCTTCCCTCCCCCGTGGACGCCGCCGCCCAGAGCCTCCTGGCTGAGGAACTGGAAAAGGCCCTCTCCAAGCTTTCCGAGCGCGAGGCCATGGTGCTGAAACTCCGCAAAGGGCTGATTGACGGGCGGGAGCACACCCTCGAGGAGGTGGGGGCCTACTTCGGGGTCACCCGGGAGCGCATCCGCCAGATTGAGAACAAGGCCCTGAGGAAGCTCAAGTACCACGAGTCCCGCACCCGGAAGCTCAGGGACTTCCTGGATTAGCCAAGACCCCGCCCCACACCAAGGGGGAAACGGGCCACCTCCTGGAGGTGGCCCTCGTCTTCATCCCGCACCAAGGCCACTTCCTTCACCAAGAAGGAGCGCCTTTGGGGAGCGGGAAGCTCCTGCGCCAGCCTCCTTGCCTCCTCCTCAGATAGCCCCAGGGCCAGGGTGATGTGGGGCAGGTAGCTGGGCCCTTCGATCTCCTTCAGGGGCGGGGCCAAGGGTTCCAGGGCGTGGTAGAGGCGCCGGAAGGGAGTGCCCCCGTAGGCCCTCAGGTAGACCACCCCCTGGGGGAAATACCCCCACCTCCCGAGGCGCAGGCGAAAGGGCGCGTGCCCCCGAAGAATGCCCGCAAGGGCGATCCTCAAGGCCTCCTCCTCATAGGGCCAGTCAAAGGGCTGGCGCAGGTTAAGGTGCGGGGGGCCGAAGCCCCTGATCCCGTGAAGGGCCTGAAGCTCCTCCAGGAAACGCCTCAGGTCCTCCGGGGGCCACACCAACACCCCGTACACGCCGCCAGTATACCCGCTGGGCCTACCCAAGCCCTTTTCGGGCTGACTCGAGGAAACCCTCCGTCAACCCCGCTCCCCGGGACATATTACCCTTGACTTAGGTGTTAACAGGGGTGTGAGCTATCCTCGTAAGGAGGTGGCGTTTATGAAAAGAGCCCTACTGGCCCTGCTGGCCCTTGGCTTGATGGTGGCCCTGTCCAACAAGGAGGCCATCCAAAAGGAGTGGGAGCAGAGCGCCCACAACAACGGGCTGATGGGGGCCAAAACCCTGAGCGTGGCCACGGTGGAGGCCCGGGCCGAGGGCGCCGCCCACTGCGCCCGCTGCCACAGCGAGCAGGGCTTCATCGCCTGGCTGGACCAGCTCAAGAAGGGCAACCCCGGGAACCTGGTGGGCCCGGACGGCAAGCCGGCCACCGTGGACTACCTCAAGTCCTTGGGCCTGACCCGGGACCAGGTCAAGCCCGTCACCTGCAAGGCCTGCCACGACGAGGACGGGGATCTGCGCCTGGCCAACGACACCCCCATGCTTCCCTCGGGGTTTAAGGCCACGGCCGTGGGCAACGCTGCTTTGTGCATCGCCTGTCACAACACCCGAAACGGCCGCATCACCTGGAACGCCGAGGACCCGGGCCGCTACACCTATCCCCACGCCTCGAGCCAGGGGGACGTGATCCTGGGCAAGAACGCCTTCTTCGTGGACGACACCAAGGAGTGGCCCAACCCCCACGCCTTCTTCACGGGGAACGCCTGCTCCACCTGCCACATGAGCCTGGCGGGGACCGGGGAGTACTCCAGCCACACCCTCAAGACCCCGGAGAACCTCTGCGCCTCCTGCCACGGCACCAAGTACACCAAGGAAATGGTCCAGGAAAACACCGCCCACCTCCTCTCCCTGCTGCGCAGCAAGGTGAACGCCCGGGTGCTGGCGGTAAGGGACCGCATCAAGACCGTGCGGGCCTACAACCCCGAAACCGGCCAGTTCACCCCCAACACCCCCGTCAAGGCTCCGGTTTACCGGGTGGACATCACCTCCATCGCCGGGCAGATCGCCTTCAAGATGACGCTCACCGACGGCACCGTGCTCTACAGCCAGCTTGGGGACATCCGGGACGAGAAGGGCCAGCCGGTCTTCGCCACCAAGGACCCCATCGTCCGGGCCAGCTGGAACTACCTCCTCCTGGAAAACGACGGCTCCAAGGGCGTGCATAACCCCACCTACACCCGCGCCGTCCTCCTGGCCACCCTGAACGCCCTTCAGTAATCCCCGTGTGGTGGCCCCGGGGGGTTTCCCCCGGGGCTTTTGGCCTTAACATGGGGACGTGAGTCGCACCTACCTCTACCGGGGCCGCATCCTGAGCCTGGCCCTGGAAGGCCGTTACGAGATCGTGGAGCACAAGCCCGCGGTGGCCATTGTGGCCGTGCGGGATGGAAGGATGCTCTTCGTGCGCCAGCACCGTCCGGCGGTGGGCCTGGCTCCCTTGGAGATCCCCGCGGGGCTTATAGAACCCGGGGAGGACCCCCTGGAGGCTGCCCGTCGGGAGCTGGCCGAGGAAACTGGGCTTGCGGGGGACCTTGCGCCCCTTTTCAGCTACTACGTGTCCCCGGGCTTCACCGACGAAAAGACCCACGTCTTTTTGGCCAGCAACCTGCGGGAAACCCAGGCCGCGCCGGACGAAGACGAGGAGATCGAGGTGGTCTGGCTGGAGCCGGAAAGGGCCTTAGCGATGCACCAAAAGGGCGAGGTGGAGTTTTCCGCCACCGGCCTGGTGGGCGTGCTTTACTACCATGCTTTTCTCCGAGGTCGCTGACGTTCCCAAGGGGGCCAAGGTGGTGGCGGTGGGCTCCTTCGACGGGGTACACCTGGGCCACCAGCATCTCCTCCACCAGGCCCTGGCCGAGGCCAAGAGCCTCCACCAGCCCCTTCTGGTCTACACCTTTGACCCCCCCACCAAGGTCTTCACCCGGGGAGAGGGGTTCCTGATGGACCTCACGGAGAAGGTGGAGGCCCTCAGGGCCCTCGGGGTGGAGCTGATCCTGGCGGTGGCCTTTAACGAAGCCTTCGCCCAAAGGGAGGCGGGGGAGTTTTTGGAGGACCTCAGAAGGCTTGGAGCCAGCCGCATCTACGTGGGGGAGGATTTCCGCTTCGGCAAGGGCCGGGGCGGGGGCCCCGGGGACCTGGCCCAGGTGGCCCCAGTGCGCATCGTTCCCCTTTTAACCCTGGGAGGGGAGCCGGTGAAGAGCAGCCGCATCCGCGCCCTTCTGCAAGAGGGCCGGGTGGAGGAGGCCCGTCACCTCCTGGGCCGGCCCTACGGGGCCTACGGGGTGGTGGTGGAAGGGGACAAGCTTGGGAGGAAGCTGGGCTTTCCCACCGCCAACCTGGCCGTTCACCCCCAGAAGATCCTCCCCCCAGGGGTGTTCGCCGTGGAGGCCCAGGGATCCTTTGGCCGCTACAAGGGGGTGGCCAACGTGGGCACGAGGCCCACGGTAAACGGTATGGAAAGAAGGCTCGAGGTGCACCTTCTGGGCTTTGCCGGGGAGCTTTACGGGGAGGAGATGCGCCTGTCCTTCCTCAAGCGCCTGCGGGAGGAGAAACGCTTCGATAGCCTCGAGGAGCTCAAGGCCCAGATCGCCAAGGACGTGGCCTCGGCCCGCGCTTACTTTGGCCTCTAGGTAGCCCATAAAACCCGTTTCGGGGACATCCTTCCCGGTGGGGCCCGGATAGGCTGGAGTTGTGGACTGCAGAGGCTTGGCCGAGGCCTTGGTGAGCGCCCGGGGGAGGCAGGAGGTCTTTCGCCGCGCCCTGGCGGCCCTGGAGGAGGTGGGGATCATCCGCTGCGGCGAGGCCTACTGGGTGGGCGAGGGCCTCTCCCTTTTCCAGATGCAGGCCTGCCGGACCACCTGTCCCCTGGTGGCCCGCTCCCGTCCCCTGGCCGAGGAAGCCCTGAGGCGGGGAGAGGCGGTGAAGGAGGGATCCTTCGTGGCCATTCCGGTGAAGCAGGGGGAAAAGACCCTGGCGGTGGTGGTGTTGAGCCTCCACGAAGGCCGAGAAGCCCCCGAGGCCCTTCCTTCCCTCCTCCTCCTGGCCCTGAAGCGCCCGGGGCTGGAGCTGGCGGGGAGGCTCCTGGCCACCCAGGAGGAGGAAAGGCGCCGGGTGGGCCGGGAGCTTCACGACGGGGTAGGAAGCCTCCTCACCGCCGCCCTCCTCACCCTGAAGGTGGCGGAAAAGCACCCCGAGAAGCTCCCCGAGGCCCGCAAACGGGTGGCGGAGGCCCTCGAGGAGGTCCGGCGGCTTTCCCGGGAACTCCGCATGCCCCTTCTGGACGATCTGGGGCTTAAGGAAGCCCTGTCCCGCTACCTGGAGGAATACCGCCAACATGGCCTTCAGGTGGAGGCTGAGCTGGACCTACCCCGCCTGCCCAAGGAGAAGGAAGTGGCCCTCTTCCGCGTGGTGCAGGAGGCCCTGACCAATGTCCTGCGCCATGCCCAAGCCCGGCGGGTATCCGTGCGCCTCTGGCAAGAGGGGGATCGCCTCTTCGGCGTGGTGAGGGATGACGGCCGGGGGTTTGACCCCGAAATAACCCCCCCCTCCGTGGGGCTTTTGGGCATGCAGGAACGCATCCAAAGCCTGGGGGGAAGCTTCGCCCTCTACAGCAAGCCCGGCCAGGGCACGGAGGTGGAGTTCGGGGTGCCCCTATGAGGGTGGTTTTGGTGGAGGACCACCACCTGGTGCGCAAGGGCCTTCGCCTTCTCCTGGAGGAAGACGGCCACCAGGTGGTGGCGGAGTTCGCCCGGGCGGAGGAAGCCCTGGCCGCACCCTGGGAGGCCGAGCTGGTCCTTTTGGACCTGAACCTGCCGGGCATGGGGGGCCTCGAGGCCCTCCCCCACCTGGCCAAAAGGGCCAAGGTCCTGGTGGTTTCCATGCACGACGAGCCCGCCTACGTGGCCCGGGCCTTCGCCCTGGGGGCCAAGGGATACCTGCCCAAACATGCTTTGGACCAGGATCTTCTGGAGGCTCTGGAGCGCCTGGGAAGGGGCCTCCGCTACCTCCACCCCAGCCTGACCGAGGCGCTTCTGGAGGGGCAGGCGGAACCGGGACCCGAGGTTCTTTCGGACAGGGAGCGGGCGGTGGTGGCCCTTCTGACCCAGGGCTACACCCTCTCCCAGGTGGCCGAGCGCCTGGGGATTTCCGTGAAGACCGCCTCCACCTACAAGGGGCGGGCCCTGAACAAGCTGGGGCTCATGGACACCCCCGACCTGGTGCGCTGGGCCCGGGAACAGGGCCTGGCCTAGGGCAGCCCCAAGCCCCTGACCCTGTTTGGAACATCCTTCCCAAGGACATTTGCCCTAGGAAATCTTCCGACAGACACGGGTAAAACCCTCTGTCTTGTGAAAGAGAAGGCAAGCCCTATCTTAAGCCCAGGAGGTGAGGCATGGAACTCTTGGGCTGGGTCACGGCGAGCTTCTTCTCCCCGCCGGGAGAGGCCCTCTTCCGGGAGCTCTATGCGGGCACCCTGGAGGAAGCCCTGGAGGAACTTACCGGCCACCCCGTGGCCCTGCCCAAGGTGGCGCCCAGGGAACTCCAGGCCGCCTACACCGCCCTCTTCGTCACCCACCCCGAGGGGCTTCCCGCCCCGCCCTATGCGGGCTATGCCCTGGATGGGGAGCTCTTCGGCCCCTCCTTCCACCGCCTCCAGGAGCTCTACCGGGAAGGAGGCCTCGAGGTGCAGGCCACCTGGCGGGACCTGCCCGACCACATCGCCGCCATCGGGGAGGCCATCGCCCTCTTGGCGGGAAAAAACCCCCATCTGGCAAAGAGGCTTGCCCGGGAGTTCCTCAAGCCCTGGCTGGACCGCTTTGGCCCCCAGGTGAGAACCCACGACCCCACGGGGTTTTACGCCACCCTGGTGGACCTTTTGCAGGAGGCCATCCATGCAAAGACGGGAGTTTCTTAAGCTTAGCACCCTGGCCGCAGGTGCCCTGGCCCTTAAGGGAAGTGGCCCCGCCAAGGCCCTCAAGGCCCCTTGGTACCGGCAGGAGGTTAAAAGCGTCTACCAGATCTGCGAGGGATGCTTCTGGCGGTGCGGCATCGTGGCCCATGCGGTGGGGAACCGGGTGTACAAGGTGGAGGGCTACGAGGCCAATCCCAAAAGCCGGGGTCGGCTCTGCCCCCGGGGCCAGGGCATGCCCCAGACCACCTACGACCCCGACCGGCTCAAGCGCCCCCTGATCCGGGTGGAGGGAAGCCAGCGGGGCGAGGGCAAGTACCGGGTGGCCACCTGGGAGGAAGCCCTGGACTATGTGGCCGAGAAAATGCTGAAGATCAAGGAGGAATACGGCCCCGAGGCCATCGCCTTCTTCGGCCACGGCACGGGGGATTCCTGGTTCGTGGACTTCCTCCCCGCCGCCTGGGGTAGCCCCAACGCCGCCAAGCCCTCCGTGGCCATCTGCACCGCCCCCAGGGAAACGGCCGCCCAATGGGTCTTCGGCCGGCCCATCGGCGGGCATGAACCCATCGACTGGGAAAACGCCCGCTACATCGTCCTCATCGGCCACCACATCGGGGAGGATACCCACAACACCCAGCTTCAGGACTTCGCCCTGGCCCTGAAGCGGGGAGCCAAGGTGGTGGTGGTGGACCCCCGCTTCTCCACCGCCGCCGCCAAGGCCCACCTGTGGCTTCCCATCAAGCCGGGCACCGACACCGCCTTGCTCCTGGCCTGGATCCACGTCCTCATCTACGAGGACCTCTACGACAAGGAGTACGTGGCCAAGTACACCACGGGCTTTGAGGAACTCAAGGCCCACGTGAAGGACTTCACCCCCGAATGGGCGGAGAAGCACACGGAGATCCCCGCCGAAACCATCCGCCAGGTGGCCCGGGAGATGGCGGCCCACAAGCCCCAGGCGGTCGTCCCCCCCACCCGGCACACCGTCTGGTACGGGGACGACACCTACCGGATGATGGCCCTGTACTACGTGAACGTCCTCCTGGGCAACTACGGCCGCAAGGGCGGGTTCTACATCGCCCAAAGCCCCTACCTGGAGAAGTACCCCACCCCACCCCTACCCCTGGAACCCGCCGCAGGAGGGTGTGCTGGCCCTGCTGGCGGGGACCGCGAACCCGAAGGGTTTAAACCCCGGGCCGACAAGGGTAAGTTCTTCGCCCGCACCACCGCCATCCAGGAGCTCCTCGAGCCCATGATCACCGGGGAGCCCTACCCCATCAAGGGGCTCCTCGCCTACGGGATCAACCTGTTCCACTCCATCCCCAACGTGCCCCGCACCAAGGAGGCCCTCAAGAAGCTGGATCTCTACGTGGCCATAGATGTCCTTCCCCAGGAGCACGTGATGTGGGCCGACGTGATCCTGCCCGAGGCCACCTACCTGGAGCGCTACGACGACCTGGTGGCCGTGGCCCATAAGACCCCCTTCATCCAGCTTCGGGTTCCCGCCCACGAACCCCTCTTTGACACCAAGCCCGGCTGGTGGATCGCCCGGGAGCTGGGGATCCGCCTGGGCCTGGGCGAGTTCTTCCCCTGGAAGACCATTGAGGAATACCTGGACACCCGCCTCCAGAGCATCGGCTTTGACCTGGAAACCCTGAAGGGCATGGGCACCCTGGTGCAAAAGGGCAAGCCCTGGCTGGAGGATTGGGAGAAGGAAGGCCGGCTTCCCTTCGGCACCCCCTCGGGGAAGATCGAACTCTACTGCCAGGCTTTCAAGAAGGCGGGCCACCAACCCCTTCCCGTCTTCACCCCGCCCGAGGAGCCACCCCCTGGCTTCTACCGCCTCCTCTACGGCCGAAGCCCCGTGCACACCTTCGCCCGCACCCAGAACAACTGGGTCCTCATGGAAATGGACCCGGAAAACGAGGTCTGGATCCATCGAGAAGAGGCCAGAAGGATGGGCCTGAAGGATGGGGATTACGTGATCCTGGAGAACCAGGACGGCGTGAGGGAAGGCCCGGTGCGGGTCAAGGCCACGGAAAGGATCCGGAAGGACTGCGTTTACCTGGTCCACGGCTTCGGCCACAAGGCCCCCCTCATGAGGGTGGCCCACGCCCGGGGAGCCTCCGACACCTACCTGCAAACCCGGTACAAGCTGGACCCCATCTCCGGAGGGGCGGGGCTTCGGGTCAACTTCGTCAAGCTGGAGAAGGCGGAAAAGCCCCGGTTGCCCAGCCTCTCCGCCCTGGCCAAGCGCCCCTTTGACGAAAGGAGGATGTGATGCCCCGCTACGCCATGGCCATAGACCTTAGCCTCTGCGTGGGCTGCGCCGCCTGCGCCGTGGCCTGCAAGATGGAGAACGAGGTTCCCCCAGGGGTCTTTAACCTCTGGATCCGGGAGCGGGAGATAGGTACCTATCCCGATTTGGTGGTGGAGTTCCGCCCCGAACAGTGCCTGCACTGCGAAAACCCACCCTGCGTACCCGTGTGCCCCACGGGGGCCAGCTACCAAACCCAAGAGGGCCTGGTCCTGGTGGACCCGAAAAAGTGCATCGCCTGCGGGGCCTGCATCGCCGCCTGCCCCTACGATGCCCGCTACCTGCACCCGGCCGGCTACGTGAGCAAGTGCACCTTCTGTGCTCACCGGATAGAGCAGGGCCGGCTTCCCGCCTGCGTGGAAACGTGCCCCACCTTCTGCCGCACCTTTGGAGACCTGGACGACCCGGAAAGCCCGGTGTCCAGGGCCCTGAGGGAGGCCGGGCGGGTGGATGTGTTGAGGCCCGAGCTGGGTACCAAGCCCAAGCTCTTCTACCTGAACGCCCCTTCCAAGAAGGGGCTCACCCAGGAGAGGGAGGTGCACCATGACTGAGTTCTACGGCCTTCCCAACGCCGGGGAGTTTTGGCACTGGACCAATCTTCTCCACTTCATCCTGGTGGGGCTGGCGGGAGGTATGGCCTTCCTGACAGCCCTGCTGCACCTTAAGGGCCATCCGGAAGCCCGCCGCTATACCCTTTGGGCCCTGGGCCTGATCGCCCTGGACCTCTTCGTGCTCTGGGCGGAATCCCCCGCCCGCTTCCGCTTCACCCACGTCTGGCTTTTCCTCTCCTTCCACCCCACAAGCCCCATCTGGTGGGGGTCCTGGGGCCTGGCCCTCTCCTTCGTGTCTGCCGGGCTCCTGTACCTGGGGAAAGGACCCAGCAAGCCTTTGGCCTGGGGCCTTTTGGCCTTCAGCCTGGTGGCCCTGGCCTACCCCGGCATGGCCCTGGCGGTGAACCTGAACCGACCCCTCTGGAACGCCTTGCTGGCGGGGCTGTTTCCCCTCACCGCCCTGGTCTTGGGGCTTGGGGTGGCCGTCCTTATGAAAAGCCCCTGGGCTTTATACCCCTTGCGCATCCTCCTGGGGGCCTCCCTCTTGCTGGCCTTCCTTTACCCCTTCACCCTGACCCTCGAGGCCCGGGGACACCTATGGGAGGAAGGGGGGGTTCTTTATGGGCTATTCCTGGCCCTGGGGCTTGGGGCCTTCGGGAAGGAAAGCCTGGCCCCTTGGGCTGCTTTCTTGGCTGCCGCTGGCCTTAGGGCCCTTCTGGTGGCCGTGGGCCAGTGGCAGGGGCTTGGCCTTTAGGGGGAAACCCCCTGGGGAATCAAGGAGGTGCACCATGAAAGGCATGAGGAAATTGGCTTGGTTCGGGCTTCTTTTGGTCCTTCCGGTCTTGGCGCAGGCGACCACCACCACCTTCTCCGCCCTCACGGTGCGGGAGGTGGGGAACTTCCTCGCCACCCTGCCCGCCGACTTCTACGGCATCCAGCCCGCCGCCGCCAAGCAGATGATGGACACCCTCGATGTCTTCATCCTGGACGTGCGGGAGCCTGCGGAGTTCAAGGATGGCCGGATCCCCGGAGCCGTCAACATCCCCATCCGCGACCTGCCCAAGCGGATCGGCGAGATCCCCAAGGGCAAGCCCATCATCGTCTACTGCGGCATCGGGCACCGGGGCGCCATGGCCCTCGTTTTCCTCCGCGGCCAGGGGTACAACGTGAAGAGCATCCTGGGAGGCTATAAGGCCTGGACCGGGGCCAACCTGCCCGTGGAGAAGTAAACGGTGGCCAAAAGACCGGGGAGGGGCTTTGCCCCTCCCCCTTTGGTCCTTATTCCCGGTCAAAATAGGTGAGCTTGGGGTACTTGTTGGCCCGCACCTCGTCCAGCCGCCGCACCGGGGTGGTGTAGGGAGCTCCCTCCAGCCACTCCCTGGGCTTTTGCAAAAGCTCCCCCAGGGCCTCGGCGAAGGCCTCGAGGGTCTCCTTGCTCTCCGTTTCCGTGGGCTCGATCATCAGGGCTTCCTTGACGATCAAGGGGAAGTAGACGGTGGGGGGATGGAAGCCCATCTCCAAAAGCCCCTTGGCCAGGTCCAGGGTGCGGAAGCCCTGGGGGGGCTGGGCCACGAACTCGTGCATGCAAGGGCCGTCGTAGGGCACCTTGTACCCCTTTTCCTTGAGGAGTTCCTTGAGGTAACGGGCGTTGAGCACGGAAAGGGCGGCCGCCTTCTTGAGGCCCTTTAGCCCCAGGGTGCGGATGTAGGCCCAGGCCCGCACCAAGGCCAGGAAATTCCCGTAAAAGCTCCGCACCCGGCCGATGCTCTTGGGAAGGTCAAAGTTCAGGTAGAAGCCCTCCTCGCCCCTCTCCACCGTGGGCACGGGGAGGTAGGGAGCCAGGTGGGCTTTCACCCCCACGGGCCCCGAGCCCGGCCCACCCCCCCCGTGCGGCACGGTGAAGGTCTTGTGCAGGTTCAGGTGGACCACGTCGAAGCCCATGTCCCCCGGCCGGGCCCAGCCCATGATGGCGTTCAGGTTGGCCCCGTCGTAGTAAAGCTGCACCCCGGCCTCCTTGCTGACGCGGGAGATCTCCAGGATGCGCCGCTCAAAAAGGCCCAGGGTATTGGGGTTGGTGAGCATGATGGCGGCCACGTGGGGACCAAGCTCCCGTTTCAGGGCCTCGAGGTCCACCTCCCCATCCGGCCCCGAGGGTACCTCCTTCACCTGGTACCCCGCCATGCTGGCGGTGGCGGGGTTGGAGCCGTGGGCGGAATCCGGCACCAGAACCAGCCGCCTCTCTTTCCCCTCCCCCCGGTCCTCGTGGTAGGCGCGGATGATGAGGATCCCGGTAAGCTCCCCGTGGGCTCCGGCGGCGGGCTCAAGGGTGATGGCGTCCATGCCCGTGAGGGCCTTCAAGTACTCCGAAAGCTGCCACATGAGCTCCAGGGCCCCCTGGACGGTCCTGGGATCCTGGTAGGGATGCAGGTCGGCGAAAAGCCGCACCGCCTCCTCGTGGAGCTTGGGGTTGTACTTCATGGTGCAGCTACCCAGAGGGTAGAAGGTGGTGTCCACCCCCACCTGGCGGCGGGAAAGCCCCGTGTAATGGCGCACCAGGGTGAGCTCGTCCACCTCGGGAAGCCGGGGTGGGGCCTTGCGCAAGAACTTCTCCGGGATGTAGCGGGTGGCCTCAGGCGTTTCCTCCACCAGCCTCAGGCCCCGCCTTCCCGGGCGGCTTCGCTCAAAGATCAAGGGGTAGCTCATGCCAACACCTCCCGCATGGCCGCTTGTAGGGCCAAAAGGTCCTCCTCCCGGTGGAGCTCCGTGGCGGCGAAGAGGGCGAGGTTCTCCCCGTACTCCTTCGGCACCGGGGTGGCGGCGTGGAAGCCCCTTGCCGCCAAGGCCTCCCGCACCGCCTGGGGTTCCTTGGGAAGCCTGAGAACAAACTCGTTGAAGAAGGGCTTTGGGGTGAAGGGCTCCACCCCCGGGATCTCCAAAAGAATCTCCCAGAGGCGGTGGGCCATGGCCACGCTTTGCAGGGCCACCTCCTTAAGCCCCAAAGGCCCCAAGGCCGCCAGGTACATGGCCCCCATGAGGGCGGTGAGCTGGGCGTTGGTGGTGATGTTGCTCTTGGCCTTGGCCCGGCGGATGTACTGCTCCCGGGCCTGGAGGGTGAGGATGTAGCCCCGCTTCCCCTCGGCGTCCACGGTTTCCGAAACCAACCGTCCGGGCATCTGGCGCACGAAGGCCTTCCGGGTAGCCAGGTACCCGAAGTGGGGCCCACCAAAGCCCATGGGCAGGCCCAGGGTCTGGCCATCCCCCACGGCGATATCCGCCCCATAGGCCCCCGGGGGCTCCAGAACCCCCAGGGAAAGGGGATCGGCCACCGCCACGAAAAGCGCTCCCACCCCATGGGCCCTCTCCGCCAAGGGGGCGAGATCCTCCAGGGCCCCCAGGTAGTTGGGGTTTTGCGCCACCACCGCCCCCGTGCCCTCGGGCACCTCCCCCAAGGGGGTGCGGCCCTCTTCCAGGGGCAGGGTGATGAGCTCCGCCCCCACCGCCTCCAAATAGCTCCTGAGCACCTCCCGGTACTCCGGGTGCACTCCCTGGGAAACCAGGACCCGCATCCTTCCCGTTTCCCTCAAGGCCAGAAGGACCCCCTCCGCCAGGGCAGTGGCCCCGTCGTACATGGAGGCGTTGGCCACCTCGAGGCCCGCAAGCTCCGCCACCATGGTCTGGTACTCAAAGGCGGCCTGCAAAACCCCCTGGCTTACCTCCGGCTGGTAGGGGGTGTAGGCGGTCAAAAACTCCCCCCGGCTCGCCAGGGCCTGGACCACGGGCGGGGTGTGGTGGCTACGAACCCCACCCCCCAAAAAGGCCTTAAAGGCCGGCTTGTTTTTCCCCGCAAGCCGCTTGAGCTCCTCCAGCACCGCCCACTCCGGCAAGGGCTCGGGCAGGGAAATCTCGGGGTTTAAAACCTCCTTTGGCAGGTGCCGGTAGAGGTCCTCGAGGTTTCCGGCCCCCACCCGTTCCAGCATGGCCTGGATCTCTTCCTCGGTATGGGGCGTGTAGTCCATAGGATCATCCTTAAACAAAACCCCCGGGCCATTTGACCCGGGGCCACAGAAGGGCTCTGCCGCCCGGCTAAGGACATCCGGGCACCCCAAAGCCCCGAGCTCGCCATACCGGCCGCCTTACCCTTCGCTCTCCAAGACCTCCTGGTAGCCGGCGGCATCCAGCAGGTCATCCAGGTGCCCCATGTCCAAGGGACGGATGCGGAAGATCCAGCCCTCCCCGTAGGGGTCCTGGTTGATGAGCTCCGGGGTCTTCTCCAAAGCGGTGTTCACCTCCACCACCTCACCCGATACCGGGGCGTAGATGTCGGAGGCGGTCTTCACGCTCTCCACCACGGCCACCGCCTCGCCCTTCTCCACCTTGCGCCCCACCTCGGGTAACTCCACGTACACCACGTCCCCGAGCGCATCCTGGGCGTAGTCGGTGATGCCCACCAAAACCGTGTCCCCTTCGGGCAGGGCCCACTCGTGGGTCTTGGTGTAAAAGCGGTCCTTGGGTATGTCCATAGCGCCTCCTAACCCCCGCTATTTTAGCGGCACAAAGGGCAATGGGCTAAGGGAAGCCCCCGCCTTGCGCCCCCGAACCTCCACAAAGAAGGGCTCCTGCGCCTCCTTCTCCACGTAGGCCAGGGCGATGCCCTTTTCCAAGAGGGGAGAATAACCCCCGCTGGTCACCCGGCCCACCGCCCGGTCGCCGGAGTATACCCTATACCCCTCCCGGGGAATCCCCGCCTCCAGCACCAGGCCGATGAGTTTCTCAGCGCACGGCGTGGACAGCATCGCCTCCTTGCCGTGGAAATCCTTCTCCTTCTTCACCACCCAGGCCCAGGGGGTGCACAGGGGGTTGGTGTCGTCGGTAAGCTCGTGGCCGTAAAGGGGAAACCCCGCCTCCAGCCTCAGGGTGTCCCGGGCTCCCAGGCCCGCAGGGGTCGCCCCCGCCTCCAGAAGGGCTTCAAAAACACCTTCCACATCCCCCGGGGCCAGGAACAGCTCAAAGCCATCCTCCCCCGTGTACCCGGTGCGGGCCAGGCGGGCAGGCCGGCCCGCCACCCGGGCGCTGAACACGTCGTTCTTTTTCCTTTGGGAAAGGTCGGCGTCGGCCAAGCCCTGGAGGAGGGAAGCCGCCTTGGGACCCTGCAGGGCCAGGAGGGCGGTTTCCTCGGAGAGGTCGGTGAGCTCCACGGCAAAGCCCCGGGAGAGCTCCTTCAGGTGGGCGAAGTCCTTGGCGATGTTGGCGGCGTTCACCACCATGAGGTACTCCTCCTCGGCGAGCCGGTACAGGTAGATGTCGTCCACCACCCCCCCTCGGGCGTTGGGGAGCATGGAGTACTGGGCCCGGCCCACTTTTAGCTTGGCGGCATCGTTGGCCGTGGCCCACTGGAGGAAGGCCAGGGCCTCCCTGCCCTGGATGAGGAACTCCCCCATGTGGCTCACGTCGAAAAGCCCAGCCCCCCGGCGCACCGCCAGGTGCTCCTCCACGATGGAGGTGTACTGCAGGGGCAAAGCGTAGCCGGCAAACTCCACCATGCGCCCCCCGTGGCGCAGGTGGGCTTGGTAAAGCGGGGTCTTCTTCATGGCAAGCCCCATCCTACTAAAAGAACTCCCTCCTCAAGGCCTCGGCGGAGTTGTCCTCCAGGACCTCCTCCCGCTTGGTGGCCCAGGCCGGGAAGGGAAAGCGCACCAATAGGGGCACGGGGATCTCCGGCTGGTGCAGGATCACCATCCCCTGGGGCAGGATCAGAGCCCGCTGGCGGAAGGAGGTGGGAAGGTAGCGGTACTCGGGCCGCTCGGCCTCGGCGGCATCCAGCCTTCCCACCACCCGGATGGCGGCGTTGCCCACCACCCTCCGCTCCACCTCGCTGGCGGTCTGCTGGGCCCCGATGAGGATCACCCCTAAGGAGCGGCCCCGTTCGGCGATGTCCAGGAGCACGTCCTTGATGGGGCTTTCCTCGTCCCGGGGAGCGTACTTGTTGAGCTCGTCCAGCACCACGAAAACCCGGCCCCGGTACTGGCCCCGCTCCTTTTTGGCGAAGAGGTCGGAAAGAAGGCTCCCCACCACGAACATCTGGCCCTGGGGGGAGAGCTTGGCCAGGTCCACCACGTGGACCTGTTCCCCTCCTTCCAGGGGGTCCGGGGGATTGCCCTTGCGGTCTCCCCGAACCAGGTGGCCCACGTTCTCCACGCTTGAACGGAGGCGCCGGACAAAGGCCTCGAGGGTCCCCCGGGCCTGGCGGGCGACCCAGGTCCGGTCCCCCTCCCCTTCCCCCGTCTCGGGGCCCAAAAGCTTGTACTCCAGGTAGCGCACCAGGTCGGCGAAACTTTTCAACCGCACCCTGCCCAGGTCGTCAAAGGTGATGTCCTCGGGAAGCTCCCCTCCGGGCCAGTCCGCCACCAGGAGGTGGGGCCCCTTCTGCCCCTCCGCAAGCCGCCTCAGCTTCTCCGTCACGTGGGCCACCAGGAAGCCCAGGTTGGTGAGGGCCCCCTTATCGGTGAAGAGGAAGGGGAGAAGCCCCTTCTGGGCAAACTGCACCAGGTCCCAATGGTAGGCCTTCACCCCCTCCAGACGGGTTTCCACATCGGGGAGAATCCCCTCCTCTCCCTTCTTGGGCGGGGCCAGGAAGCGCACGCTCCCAAAGGGGGTGGGGGGAAGGCCCAGGCGGCGGTACTCCTCCTTGGCCTCCTCGGAAAGCCTTAGGTTCGGCTTGTCCAGGAAGAGGAGGTCCTCCCCCTTCACGTTGAAGAGGAGCACCCGGGCCTGGTGGGCCTCCTCGAGGACCCCGCTTTCCAAAAGGCTTTTCAGGAGGAAGGTGGCGTAGCTGGTCTTGGCCGCCACCCCGCTGATGCCCGAGATGTTCACGTGCCCCCCCTTCACCCCGTTCAGGAACTCCAGGTTCAGGTAGGCCACCTCCCCGCTTTTTAAAAACCCCGCAGGAAGCTTGGTGCTTCCCCTTTGGTTTTTCATGGCGTCGTAGTAAAGGGCAAGCTCCAGGTCCTCCCCCCGGGCCAGGTACACAGCGGAGCCGGGATCGGGGGGGAAAAACTCCTCGGGCACGATGCGGGTCACGCTCACGTGGGCCACGTAGGCCAGGCTCACGGGGATCTTCCCCTGCACCGCCAAGAAGACATCGGTGTCAAAGCTTTCCCCCTCGTGGGCCTTGGCCACCAGGTCCACCATGCCGAAGTAGCGCACCTTGCCCACCTTGGGGTGGAACCCCTCCACCACCACCAGGTCGTCCAGGCGCAGAAGGCCCTCCCCCTCCACCCCCACCCAGAACTCCAGGGGGGTGGCCTCCCGCCTGCCCAACACCACCCCGATGCGCTCCATCAACCACCTCCCTGATCCGCCGACAGGCTATCCTGGTGCCGGGCAAGGATGCGGGCCACCACCTCGCGGCTCCCCATCCTGCGGGCCAGCTCCCGCTCAAGCCCGCCAACGGGCAGAAGGTTCTGCGGGGCCCTGGGGTCCTTCACCGGGTGGGAGGCTAGGGCGGGAAAGAGGCTTAAGGACAGGTCCGCCAGGGCGCCGAAATCCCCCTGTAGCGGGGTTTCCACCCGCAGAAGCCCGCTTTCCGGCGGGCGCACCCCCTCCGGGGGCAGGGGCAGGCGCAGGTACCAGCTGGCCAGTTCCTGTCCCTTCCGGCGCACCCTAAACATGGGGGTGCGCTCCCCGGGCTTCAGGGTGGAGAGGAGGGCTTCCCTGTCCTCGGGGAGGTAACGGGCCCAGTGGGTCTTGATGTACCCCAAAACCGGGCCCTGCCGCCTTAAGCGCACGGGACCGTCCACCACGAGAAGGCCTCCCGTGAGGGCTCCGGCCAGCTTTTCCTCCAAGAGGGTCCTGGCCTTCCGCAAACCCTCCTGAAGGGCCGTGAGGACGTCCCCCGGGCTTGGAGGGCCCTCGAGGGGCAGGGGTTCGTACACCAGCTCCCCCAGGCGCAAGGCCTCCTCCAACCCCACCCCCACCCGGCGCACCCTGGTTTCCAGCAGGCGCATATTCCCTTGCTGATAAACCACGGCGCCGGCGGCCACGCATCCCAAGAGGGCAAGCCTCCTCCCGTCGGAAAGCACCGCCTCCCCCCGCTCCCGGCCGTCCACGAAGTAAAGGGGCTCGGGCCAGGGCACCGGATCAGCCCTTCTGGCCTCCCATGGCTCCTCCAGGGGCTGGAAGCTGGCAGGGTAGCCCTCCTCAGCGCCTTCCGGGGCCCCAGGAAGAACTTCCCCTGCCGTGCCCTCGAGGCGGGAAAGATCCAGGGCGTAAAGCCGCCAGGCCATGCCCTTAGATTACCGGGGCCGGGCGGTAGGGGAGGTACTTGGGCTCCCAGAAGCGGCTACGCACGAACTCCATAAGCCCCTTGAAGGAAAGGCCCTTCACCCGTTCCTCCTCCGCCACGCCCTCCTCGAGGGCCTTCTGCATCACCCGGGCCGCCACGTAAGGGGAAACCTCCCTCAGCCGGGAAACCGGGGGGTAAAGGAGCTCGGAGAAATGGCCTTGCGTGTAGTCGTAAAGGGCGTAGGCCGCCTCCAACACCATCCCGTCCGTCACCTCCCGGGCCCGGGCCAACACCGCCCCCAGGCCGAGGCCCGGGAAGATGAAGGCGTTGTTCCCCTGGCCGATGGGGATGGTCCGCCCCATGTAGCCCACCGGGGGAAAGGGACTTCCCGCCGCCACCAGGGCCCTTCCCTCGGTCCAGTAGATGAGGTCGTCGGGAAGGGCCTCGGAGGCCGAGGTGGGGTTGGAAAGGGGAAAGATCACCGGGCGAGGGGTGTTTTCCATCATGGCCCGCGCCACCGGCTCGGTAAAGCTTCCCCCCTGGCCGGAAAGCCCAAGAAGCACGGTGGCCCGGGCGTTGCGGATGGTTTCCAAGAGGTTGGGGTAGGAACCCGCAAACTCCCACCCGGCGATGCGCTCCCGCCGTTGCGCGTAGGGTCGCTTGTAAGCCTCCATGCTCCGGCCTTCCACCAGGAGGCCCTTGGAATCCAGCACCAGAACCCGGGCCCGGGCCTCCTCCTCGGAAAGGCCTTCCCGCTTCATGCCCTCCCGCAAGGCCCAGGCCACCCCGATGCCCCCGGCGCCCGCCCCATAGATCACGACCACCTGGTCGGAAAGCTTCTCCCCCTTCAGACGGCAGGCGGAGAGCACCCCTGCCAAGGCCACCGCCCCTGTGCCCTGGATGTCGTCGTTGAAGGAGGGCACCACCTTGCGGTAGCGCTCCAGCACATTAAAAGCCGCCTCCTTGGCAAAGTCCTCCCACTGGATCAGGGCCTTGGGGTAGCGCCTGCGCACCGCTTCCACGAACCGGTCCAGGAAGCGGTAGTACTCCTCGCCCCTCAGGCGCTTGTGCCGCACGCCCAGGTACAGGGGATCCGTGAGGAGGTCCTCCCGGTCCGTGCCCACGTCCAGCTCCACGGGAAGGGTCTTGTCAGGTCCCACACCCCCTGCGGCGGTGTAAATGGTTAGCTTCCCGATGGAGATGGCCATGCCCCCATACCCCTGGTCCCCGATCCCCAGGATGGCGGAGGAATCCGTGGCCACGATCAGGCGGACCTCCTCCAGGGGAACATTGGCCAGGGCCTCCTCGAGGCGGTCGATGTTTTTGGTGCTGGCGGTGAAGCCCCGGGGGTACCGGTAGATGTGGGAAAACTCCCGCACCGCCTCCCCCACCGTGGGGGTGTAGAGGATGGGCAGCATCTCCTCCAGGTGATCCACCAAAAGGGCGTAAAAGAGCACCTCGTTGCGGTCCTGGAGGTGGCGTAGGTAGATGTGTTTTTCCAAAGAGCTCTGGATAAGACGGTAGCGGCGGTAGACCCTCTCCTTCTGCTCCTCGAGGGTGTTCACATGGGGGGGAAGAAGGCCCTCGAGGCCCAGGGCTCTCCGCTCCTCCTCGGTGAAGGCCGTGCCCTTGTTGAGGAGGGGAAGCCTCAGCAGAAGGAAACCGGAAACATAGGGCTCCAGGTAGCGCTCGCCTCGCTCATCCCGCTTGACATCGTAATAGCGGCTAACCGGCATAGCCCTATTCTTCCACTCCCCAGGCCGTAAGGCTAGGGTAGGAACGTCCTGGTCGGGCCAAGTCCACACGAAAGGATAGGACGGGCACATGGCTCTCGGCGACAGAAAACCCTCAAGGGGTTTGCCAGAGGCCAAGGATGGAAACTCACTCACAGCCGGAAAACCTTGGGCGGAAGCAGGGCTTTAAGCACCATCCCCCCGGGCACAGGGTTCCCCTCCAGCCAGGCCACACCTCCCTTCTTCAAGGGGAAGCGGGCCCCCAGGGGCTCCCGGGCCGAGGCCCCCATGAAGTCCCCCAGGAGAAGCCAAGCCAGGAGGGTGGAAAGGTAAGGCTCGTGTCCCACCAGGGCCACCCGGCCCTGATGGGGTATCTCGGCCAGGAGGGCTTCCGAGGGAGGGGCCGCCAGGAGGGGAGTTACCCGGGTTTCCCCCTGCAGGAGGTCCGCCAGGAGCTCGGCGGTTTCCAGGGCCCGTCGCTTGGGACTGGTGAGGATCAGATCCAGCTTGACCCCAAGCCCCCGAAGGCCCCGCACCACCTTGCGGAACCGCCGAACCCCCCGGGGTGCCAAGGGACGAAGGTGGTCCGCCTTCTCCCCCTCTCCCTCGGGAGGCAGGGCCAGGGCATGCCGTACCAGGAGGAGCTCCATTGGGACATTATCTTCCCCACACCACCTCGAGGGGAAGCCCGAAGGCCTCCTGGAAAAGCCCCCCTTGCTTCTCCGCCTCCAGGCGCTCCACCCACGGGTCCTCCTCCGCCTCCAGGGTCAGGCGCACCCTCTCTCCCAGCTCCACCCGCACCCCCTTCACCCGGCCGGAACGGGTACGCTCCAGCATCTCCGCCAGGCGAAGCAGGGCAGCCAGGCGCCAAAGCCTCTTGCCATCCCCCCGGGCCATGAGGTTGCGGTAGCCTCCCAAAGAAGGCTCCCCGCGCCGGTGGTAGCGCACCAGGAGGGCCAGGAGAACCTGCTCCCGGTGGGGTGTTCCCAAGAGGGGCTCGGAGAGGACCAGGTAGGCCCCGTGCTTGTGGTGCTCGTGGTAGCCCAGGTGCATGCCGATGTCGTGAAGGTGGGCGGCCTCCAGGAGAAGGCGCTCCTCCTCCGGGCCGTAGCCGTGCAGGGGGGAAAGGCCACGGTACAGGGCCAAAGCTAAGGCCTTCACCCGCTCCCGGTGGTCCGCCCGAAAGGGATAGCGGCGGAAGAGGTTCTCCACGGCAAAGGCCCGGGGGTCGGGGAGAAGGTGGGGCGAGGGCAGGAGGTGCTGGAAAAGGGCACCCTCCCGGATCCCCATCCCGCTCAGCCAGAGGCCCGGGGCCCGGGTATGGCGCAGCAGGGTGCGGAGCAGCACCAAGGTGGCGGGAAGGGTCCGGGCCCGGTCCTGCTGGAGGCCAGGAAGCTCCGAACGGGCCTTCAAGCTCAAGCTCAGCACGTCCTCGTAAAGCTCCTCCACTCCCTCCCGGGGCAGGTAGTAGCCGTGCACGAAATCCAGGGGATAGCCCCGCCTTTTCTGGTGCAGGCGGGCCACCGCCCGGACATTTCCCCCCAGGCCCACCACGGGCAGGCCGGGCTCCAGGGGCAGGGCCTCGAGGTGGGCCATCACCGCCTGGACCAGGGCCCTCACCTCGGCCCTGGCGGGCGGGTCGGAAGCCAAAAACCCCTCCGTGAGGCGCAAAGCCCCCAAGGGAAGGGCCCTGCCCCACAGGAACCGACGCCCCTGCATGCGGGAAACCTGGGCACTCCCCCCACCCTGGTCCACCACCAAGGCCTCCTCTAGGGTCAGGGCGTTGGCCACCGCCAACACCCCAAGCCGGGCCTCCTCCTCCCCGGAAAGGAGCTTGGGGGAAAGCCCCAGGGCCAGGGCCTCCTCCAGGATCTCCCGGCCGTTTTCGCTGTCCCGGATGGCGCTGGTGGCCAGGATGCGCACCTCGTCCGGGGCCACCGCCCTGAGAAAGTCGGCAAAGGCCCTCAGGGCCTTCTTTCCCCGCTCCAGAGCCTGGGGGCTAATCCGCCCCCGGCTAAGGCCCTCCCCCAAAGCCACGGGCTCCCGCAACTCGTCCGCCAGGTGAAAGGAAAGGCCAGGCTCGTATTCGTACACCACCAGGCGGAAGGTGCCCGAGCCCAGGTCCATGATGGCCAGGGAACGGGGCTTGACCTTGTTCTGACTTTCGCCGGGCGTAATCTTTAACAAATGCACCTCCTACCCGAGGCCAGCTGGCTACAGTTTAACCGCCGGGTCCTCCTGCAAACGGAGCGGCCCGATTTCCCTCTTCTGGAGAGGATGCGTTTTCTGGCCATCTGGAACCGAAACCTGGACGAGTTCTTTGCTGCCCGCATCGCCAAGCCCTTCTGGGAAAAGCGGGGGAGCCCAGCCCACCGGGCCTTGCTGGAGGAAGCCTACGCCCAGGCCAGGCTGGCCTGCCAGCGCTATCAGGCTTTGCTAAGGGAGGCCCGTCCCCGCCTCGAGGTCCTGGAGCCCCCGGATCTGGACGAGGAGGACTGGCTTTACTTCCGGGTTTACCTGGCGGAGGTGGTGGCCCCCCGCACCGACCTCATCCCCTGGGAGGCTGCCTCCGACCTTTCCCACGGAGCCCTCTACTTCGCCTCGGAGGACTACCTGGTGCGCCTGCCCCAGGATCTTCCCCGCCTGCTCCCCGTCCCCGGGCGGGACGGAACCTACGTGCGCCTGGGAGCCCTGATGCGGGCCCGAAGCGACCTCTTCCTGCCGGAGCCTTCTCCCCTTTACGAGCTCAGGGTGCTTCGGCTTCTGGAAAGCGAGCGGGCCCGGGCGGACTGGGACGAGCTGGCCCAGTCCCTGGAGGGGCGTCAGGAGGGGATGGCCACTTTGCTGGTGGTGGAGGAGGGTTTCCCCGAGGCCTGGCTGGAAGCGCTCCGGGGAACCCTGGAACTTACCCCGGAGGAGGTCTTCCTCCTGCCCCCACCCCTGAACCTCACCCTGGTGGAAAGGCTGGTGGCCGAGGGCCCTAGGGAATGGCTCTTCCCGCCCCTGAAGCCCGAGCGGCCCCGGGGCTTCCTGAAAAAGCCCCTGGCCCACCTGGACCGCAAGGACCTCCTCCTCTACCACCCCTTTGCCGATTACGCCGCCGTGGAGCGCTTCGCCCAGGAAGCCCTCTCTCTCGAGGTGGCTGAGGTCTGGGCCACCCTCTACCGCATCGGGGAGGAGAACCCCCTGGCCGAGGCCCTCATCCAGGCGGCGCGGGCCGGAAAAAAGGTGCACGTGCTCCTGGAGGGTCGGGCCCGCTTCGACGAGCTTTTGAACCTCCACTGGTACCTGCGCTTCCTCCGGGCCGGGGTGGAGGTGCTCCCCCTACCCGAGCGCAAGGTGCACGCCAAGGCCCTTCTCCTCCTCACCCACCAGGGAAAGGGATACGTCCACCTGGGCACGGGCAACTACAACCCGCAAAACGGGCGCCTTTACACCGACTTCTCGCTTTTCACGGGGCGCCTCGAGGTGGTGCGGGAGGTGCACAGCTTCTTCCAGGCCATGCGGGCCAGCCTTCCCGGGGAAGGGCTGGGCGGGCTGGCCGCAAAGCAGGCCTCGGAGGTAGTAAGCCCGGGTGAAACTGGCCTCGAGGCTTCTTTGGCCCTCTCCCTCCTCAGGACCGGGGAGGCCATCCGCAACCTCCTGGTGGAGGAAATCGCCAAGGAGGCCCACCCCAAGGGCCGGGTAATCCTGAAGTTCAACCACCTCACGGATCCTGCGGTCCTCCAGGCCCTGGTCCAGGCCGCCGAGGCAGGGGCCCGGGTAGACCTCCTGGTGCGGAGCACCCTCACCCTCCTCCACCCCGCGTTCCGGGCCAAAAGCCTGGTGGGGCGCTTCCTGGAACACGCCCGGGTGGCCGCCTTCCGGGCCGGAGGAGCCTGGAGGGTTTACCTCACCAGCGCGGATGCCATGCCCCGGAACTTCCAAAGCCGCTTTGAACTCCTCTTCCCCGTCCTGGACAAGGAAGCCAAAAAGCAGGTCCTCCGGGTGCTCAAGCGCCAGATCCGGGATAATCGGAATAGCTTCCTCCTAACCCCTAAAGGCGAGGAACCCCTTTGGGGAGGCAACCAGGATGCGCATCGTTGGTAGGGCGTTTGTGGGCGAGGTGTTGGGGACGTTGTTTCTCGTCCTCCTCACCGTGGGAAGCGCCGCCAATGCGGTCCTACAGCCCCGGCTTTCCCCGGGGGCCTACGGCTACGACTCCCTGGCCCTGGGCTCGGGCCTGGCGGTGCTGGTGGGGGTGCTGGCCAGCCGTTCCCTTTCGGGGGCCCATCTCAACCCCGCGGTCACCCTGGCCCTGGCTGCGGGCCGCCTTTTCCCCTGGCGTCTCGTGCCCCTCTACCTGGTGGCCCAGTTCCTGGGCGGATTCCTGGGCGCTCTCGGAGCCTTTCTCGCCTACCGGGAAGGCCTTCTGGCCCAGGGGATGCCCAACGTGTTCAGCACGGGACCCGGCTTTTTGCGCACGGAACCGGAAGCCCTCTACGCCTGGACTGGCCCGGCGGTGGCGGAAACCCTGGGCACCTTCGCCCTCATGAGCGTGATCCTGGCGGCGGGCAAGGACGGGCGCATGGTGGCCCTCTGGCTGGCCCTCACCGTGGCAGCCGTGGGGTACGGCCTGGGAGGACCTGGAGGCTTCGCCTTGAATCCTGCCCGGGACCTTGCCCCCAGGTTTCTGGCCTGGATCCTTGGGGTAGAGGGCGCAGCCAGCCCCTACCTATTGGTCCCCGCCTTCTTCCCCATCCTGGGAGCCCTGGGGGCGGTGGCCATGTACCGGGCGCTGGATAGGTAGAAAGCATCTTCCCCCCTCGCTACCGAGGGGGGAAGTTTTGTGTTCTCTTCGTGGTGGGCGGCGTAGGACTTGAACCTACGACCTCTCGCGTGTGAGGCAGTCGCGATACGCTTTACCGTGTGATGGGACATACAGGAACGGTTGTCTTCATCATTACTTCCGTTTTGAATAGCATCGGAAGATGAAATCTTGCCCAGATTCATTAGCCCTCAAATGAGCCCTCAAGTACTTAGAAATTTTTGAGATATTCTCAGGTTTGCTACTTTGCCTCTTGTCCACCGATGGGGAAAAGAGTGGGCTAAAGGCTGACCGTAAGCACCCCCTTTACCATGTGAACGCAAAACCCCTCCTGGAGCTATCTGCATCATCCTAGATATACGATGCCCACAAGTTACGGGGATCGCCCCTGACCAGGACACGCGACCTCCAGACTATACGACCACGATCTGTTAGCATCGGCGCCAAAGAGGAAAAGGTGAAAAAGGCCAAATCCCTACCACCCCAGGTGAAGTTCCAGATAGCCCTGGAAGTGCTCAAGGGCGAGAGGAGCGCAGTGGAAATTGCTCGGGCGTATGGCCTTCATCCCAACACCGTCTACAAGTACCGGGATGAGCTTTTGAGCAAGGGCCCCTCCCTCTTTTCCGACGACACCCAGGAGAAGGAGTACGAGAGGAAGATCCGGGGGCTGGAGCAGCTCATCGGCAAAAAAGAGGTGGAGATCGCCCTCCTAAAAGAGCCGAACTTACGATTCGCGTGACCCTAGGGCAGGGGAGGTAGCGAAGATGCCTCTGGGAGAGCGCATCGCCTTGCCCAGGCGTCAGCCGCCAGGCTAGGTTGTAGCCCTGGCCCAAGGACTGGCTCCCCTACCCAGGATCCTAAGTGCTCTGGACATCCCCCGGCCCACCTGGTACTACTACCAGCGGCAGAAGGTGGGTCAGCCGTAAGGTCTAGGTTCCAGCAGACCGGCGGCGGCGGGAGGCGGACCAGAAGGCCGTGGCCCTGATGCAGGAGGTTCTCGGGGAGCACCCCCGTACGGATACCCCCGGCTGGCGCAGGAACTCCGGCGCTGGGAAGTGGTCATCAACGAGAAACGCATCCACCGGTTACTCAACGAGTTCCACCTGGCCTTGGGGCGTAGGGTTCGCGTCACGCGAAGCGTACCTTGTCCCCCAAGCCCAATCCCCTGCTGGAGATCGTTCTGTTGGCTGGGGAACGGGCCGACCTGCGGGCCTTCCGCTTTGGGGCCCCTACCCCAAATGAACCCCCTGCGGGAGCGGGAGCCAGAGCCCTTTGGGCTCTAGAACCTACGCTTCGCGTGATGTACAGCGACTTTACCCTTCTTCCCTACCGGGAAGTCTGGTTCCTGCCCATCCTGGGTCAGCCGCAGGCTATCGTGCTCATACCACGAGGGTGGTTCTGGCCTAGGGGGTGTTTCCTTTTCCCACAGCGGAGGCAGCCCCGGAGGTGTGAGAGGAGGCCAAGACCTTTCTCCAGAGGGGGGTGGGAAAGTACCCCGGGTCATCGTCCACCACGACCAGGGGCGAGCTTTTTTAGCCACGAGTGGGTGGGGTAGTTGCTTCTTGGGGATGACCAAAGGGTTCCAGAACATGTTCCCTTTGGAAAGCAGACAGCCTGATGGAGCCGCGGGGAAACCCGGTGGTGGAGTCGTTTTTCTCCCGCTTCAAGGGGGAGAACCGGGATTTTATCTTGGAAGGGAATGACCTGACGGAGCTGAAGGGGGTGATAGGGGAAAGGTTGCGATACTACCACGAGGAACGGCTTCACTCGGGGCTCGGATACAGGACACCCAGGGAAGCCTTAGCGGAGGCTCGTAGAACCTCACAGGGAGGAGGCTAGAGAGTACAAGATTGGGGGCGCAAGCCCCTGGTGCAGGTGGACACCTTGATGGTGACCCTGGGGCCTGGGGAGGTGGTGCGGCACTTTTCGGCGGTGGACCTGTTTACCCGGTATGCCCTGGGGGAGGTGCATAGCCGGGCGACGGCGAGGCTAGCTGGGGAGTTCCTATCCCGACTGGTGGCCCAGGCTCCTTTTCCCATCCGGGCGGTACAGGTGGATGGGGGTAGCGAGTTCATGGCGGAGTTTGGTCACGGGCGAAGCCCGTACATTTGCAGAGGCGTGCCAGGGCCTGGGAATCCGGCTCTTTGTGCTGCCCCCACGGAGCCCGAAGCTCAACGGGCACGTGGAGCGGATGCAGCGCACCTTCCGCGACGAGTTTTATACCCTGCCCTTGCCAAGGGGGCTTGTGCGCCTGCAGGCCGAGCTGGACGCTTATCTGGCGTACTACAACCACCGCAGGCCCCACATGGCCCTGGGGGGGCTGGCGCCCCTGGAGTTCTTGGCTAAAATGCAAGCGGAGTCGGTCCCCCAGTCTCAGATGTATTGACCGATTACAAACTCTTGACACGACCTCAGACCAGGATATATAATGATAGAAAGGAGCGTGAAAAAACCATGAGCGCACCGACCAGGGATATTGGAATTGTTGTTAGTAAGGTTGGCGAGCTGGCGGTGACGGGGCTCCCATGCTTCATGTACCATGACCCCTATCACGAGCGCTTTGTCAACTATATCCGCTTACTGGTGGCCCAGAACCTGCCTGTTCTGGTCCGTCTGCATCCGGGGTGGAACTACCCTATGGAGGAGGACATCCTCCGGAAGGAAGTCGACCGCACTGGGCACGCGGTGCTGGTGGTGGGCTATGACGACGCCGCCGAGGAATTCATCCTTCTCGACCCGTGGGATCAAAGCCACTGGGGGGGAAGCAGGGGCGGAGAGTGGCGTATCGGCTACCGTGAACTTGGCCTCCTTGCCGTGGACTGCACTAGAGACGCTGTGATTACCGGTGTCTTGCCGAATGTGGAAATCCAGTTCGACGGCGTGGATGCACTCCAATGCAACGTCACGTATTCTTGTCCCGAGCCTCTCTTCCGGACCTTTATTGCAGAGGAGGCATTCCTGACGCTGACCGTGCCAAAAGGCTTGCAGCTGGACACGGACGGGGACCAGATAAGCCTTGGCCAGCTGCAGCCGGGGGAAACACGCTCCGTGGTTATTCCCGTGATCTTGGAAGACCCTGTAAACGGCGAGATTACGGCAGAGATTGATCTTGTCATCCGCTCCCTCTGGTTGCGAGACTGGAAGGAGACCATCCGGGTCGTCTCCCGTCATCGTATCACTGCTATTGAGCGGGCCATGGTCTAGCCAGGTAGCGCATAGCCTTACCGTATCCCCTATTCCGTCATCTCACGGAGGCCATGCTTCCTCAAACACTAGCCTCTGCGGGGGCGTTTTATGCATAAAGCCATCGCCACCTTGAAGGCCTTGAAGGCTAGGTTAGGGCTAGTACTTCTCACCCGAGAACTCCCATTCTCGTACTTTTTCATCAGCAGGACCCTGTCCCGCATTGGCGAGAATGTATTCTCCATCGCCGTCCCGTGGCTGGTGTTTCAGCTGACGGGCAGCACCCTACAACTCGGACTGGCCTTTGCCCTCCAGGTTGTCCCTTCACTGCTGCTAGCTCCCTTTGCTGGCGTTTACGTGGACGCCGCTTCCAGAAAAAGAGCGATGCTCGTTTCGGAGGGTTGCCGGGCACTGCTCGGTCTGGCTGTGACTGGGCTGTCCCTCCTGGGTAGCCTCCAGGTGTGGCACCTGTATCTCGCGGTGGTGGCCCATGCGGTCACCGCCAGTTTTCTTACCGTGGCAGCCGGGGCTGCTATTCCGGCCCTCGTGGACCAGGTTGACTTAACGCGCGCCAACGCGCTCATCAGGTTGAGCCGCAACCTGTGCGACATCTTGGGCAAGGTCATGGCCGGCCTACTCTTGGCCTGGCTGGGCCCGGCGTACACGTTCCTGGCGAATGCCGCCTTGACTTTCGCGTCCGCGGCTCTGTTGTTGCCGCTCCGGGGCATAGACGGGGGATCCCCAGTGGTGCGGGGCTGGCGGCCAAGGGTACTACAGGACTTTGTGAGTGGAGTGGGTATCCTGCGCCGCCACAGCGCGGCTGTGCTTGCCATGGCGGATCTGGTGGTGATCAACGTCGGTATTCCGGTCCTGGCAATAGCCCTTCCCGTCATTTCTGAAGAGGTCCTGCGCCAGGGTGCCGCTGGCTATGGGCTCCTCACCGGAGCGATGGCGCTCGGGGCCATCGTTGCCACCCTGATAGCCGCTCTGCTGGTCGGACGCATGGACGAGGGCCGATTGTCTGGGCTTGCCACGGTCCTGTTCGGCCTCCTGGTTGTTTCCCTGGGCTTCGTGAGGGCACTGGAGTGGGGGCTGCTGGCGATGACGCTTATCGGTCTGACGGCCGAATTGGTTTCGGTCTACACCTCCAGCATTCTGCAGCGGACCCTTCCTTCGGATGTCCTGGGCCGGGCCTTTGCTGCCCAGTTTACGGCCCTACGGATCGTCCCCGCGGTCGTGTTCCTGAGTGCCGGTTCTGTTCTCCAAACGTTCGGCGTGCAAACGTTCTTGATCGTGGGGGGTTCTATAACTGTTCTCATCGCGGCGCTCTTGCTCCAGCTCAGGGTGCGGGGTGCGCGAGAGAAAAACCGATGAGGTGGGGTTCCAATAGGGCCATCCGGGTTGGGGAGAGACTGCGAGGAGAAGCTACAAAGAGGAGGTGATACAAAGATGAAGCTGCGGTGGATCCAGTACATCCAAGGAGTCCCACGGTATCCTGTTCTGGCTGGCGACAAAGTCATGATCGTGGCATATAACCGGACGGTACACCAGTACGAGGTGATGGCCTGCCGCTCCCACGACGGGGAGCTCAGGTGGAAGTTAGCTCTCCCTGCCGGCGGCTACGGACGTCCAGCAACGGACGGATCGAGGCTTTACATGCTCTGGGGCCAGTCCGGGTTGGCTGCCCTAAACGTCGAGAACGGAGACCTGCAGTGGGCATGGAAAACACCGTGGCGGATCAGGAGCGGCCCGGTTCTTTTTAAAGACATGGTCTACCTATGTGCTGGAGACTCTATCATCGCCGTCAACAAAGAAGATGGGCGGGAAACACGAAGGTTCCAGGTGGGGCGAACATTTCTGTTCGGCAACCCCTGCGTCTCCCTTATTGACTCCCATCCTTTGTTGTTTGTCTTGGGTGCGGAACCGTCAAACAATTACCTGTACTGCGTCTCCCTAGACGACACGGGAGCACCCGTCAGTCTTGAGTGGAAACGGCCAATTGGTAAGACCGGAGTTGTGTCGTCGGAAACGGCCGGACCTGCCGTGGGCGCCGACCGTATCGTGATCGGATCGCTCGACGGCACAGTTACCTGCTTCGCATGCGCCACGGGGCAGGTATTGTGGACAGATCACGTGGGGGAGGTCACGATTCGCAGCGCTGCCTTTACGGATGGGGAACGTGTCTACGTCACCACACTCGGGGGCTCCATTCTCGCTTACAGCCTGCACACGGGGGCCCGGTTGTGGGAGCGGCAATTGTACGCGGAGGGGATCTGGGCCCCTCCAGCCCTGGCGGCTGGACTTCTGATCGTCCTGGGTGGTGGTGTCCTCGAGGCCATCGACCCGTCCAACGGGTCGTCCGTGGCACAAGTTGCGGTGGGTCATGGCCCCTACTCCGCCCCCGTTCCCTCCGGAACTCATGTATTCGTGGGCGGTGGGGATCCCCCGTTCACGGGCTATCTCTTCGCGGTGGACCTGGCGGTGGCCGATCCCACCAGCATGGCGGACCAAAACCTCGCCGATCTTGAAATCCAAGCTAACGATTGGGAAATTCAGATTTCCTTCCGGGTTCCACCTTTGGTTACAGACCTCTGGCTCGATGGACGGCCCCTGGGGGCGGATGCGGTGATTCGTCCTGTTCGTCGGGCAGATCGGGCTTACTTTCGCATTGCGCTCGCCCCCGGCAAGCGCATCGGAAAGTACGCCCTCCCTGTGGCACTGTGGCGCCAGGATAAGCTCATCTGGAACACGATTCTCGTCGATCTCGGAATGAACCGTGGGCCTACATTGGGGTTACCTCAGCAAGCGCGGGTCTCACATCTCATCTTTGAGCCCCAGGCCGAGCCAACTGCCAGCGGTGCTGCCGCGTTGTCGATGCTGCTTGGGCATTTTGGGCTGAAGGTGTCCCAGCAGCACGTCAAGGAGATGGCGGACTATCTGGTGGAAACGTGGCAGGTGGACCCACACCACAAGTGGTCTGGCGTGGCAATGCGAATTTCCCACGCAGGCGCCCGCGATGTGCGAGCTAAGAAGCCGTCGTAAAGGTCAACGGGAAAACTCGCCTCGATTTTACATGGCCCCTAGGATCCGCTTTTACCTCCCCCGCCCTCAGCCAGGCCCTTAGCCCCTGCAGTAAGCCCATCACCCGGGTGTCCACCAGAAGGCTCAGGCCCAGGGCGTGCAGGTAGATAGGGAGGCGGTAGATGGGGTAGAGAGAGACTTCCTTCCCCAGCGCCTCCGCCACCCAGCGTTGCAGCTTGAGCCCCGTCCACAAGCCGCCTTCAGGCGGGAGGCCTTGGCGGTAGATGAGGGCCTGCAGAACCCTCTCCCGTTCTTCTGGGGTCAGCTTTGGCGGTTGTCGTGCCTCCTATCCGGGAGGGCCTCGAGGCCCTCCCGGTTGTAGCGGGCCACGGTGGCGCAAACCCAGCGGGAGGTATGGAGGGCGATGGCGGCCACCTCCTGGGCGGTGAGGCCCTGCTTGGCGTGGTACGCCGCCAGAGCCTTCTTGATCCGTTGCTGGAGCTGGGGGAGGGTCAGGTGATCAACGACGGTCATGGGGGTAAAAAGGGTATCACCTACCACGCCACCCAGGCCTGGGCCCAGGATCTCTTTCCCGAGCCCCCGCCTTCCCACCAGTCCCTGGTCTGGTTTGCCCACCGCTACCTGGACGAGGCCATGCTGGAGGCCCTACTGCAAAAGCTCCGGGCGAGACCTGAGGAAAGGCTTTCCCGGGAGGATGAGGCGGGCCCTTTCGCCTAAGGGACACCACGGGGCTTCCCTACCGAAGCAAGGACCGCCTCCCCCGGTGGCGCAGGGGACAGGAGGCGCGGCGGGTGCGAGGGCATGGGAGGCTCTGGGCCCTTGCCCGATGGTGGAGGGGGCTAAGGCTTCTGGTTCTGGAGGGGGTTTGGGTGGGGCCAGGGTATGCCTCGGACCCCCGGCTTGGGCCGAGGGTTGCGGCGGTTTGGTCGGGAGGGTGGGGTGCTTTTGGGGGACGCGGGATTTGACGGGGAGGAGGTTTGGCGGGTGGTGAAGGGGCTTGGGGTGCGGCCCCTGATCCGGTTGCGGGAGAAGGGGGAGGTCCGGGATGCAGTGCGGCGTTGGGCGGCTTTCCACTGGGAGGATGCGCTGTATCGGTTTCGTGGAGTGGTGGAGGGGGTGTTTGGGGGGATGAAGAGCCGGTGGGCCGGGGGCTACTTGATGGAGCGCAAGCCCTCTTCGGCGATGAAGCGGATCTTCCTGGAGGCCATCGCCTATGACCTCCGGATCCTCCTTACCCTCACCCCTGTTCCCAAGGGGTTCAAGCCAATTTACTAGGCAAGCCCAGGGGGCCTGAGCCCGGACAGAAACATGTGAGACTCAACATGTGAGACTCTAGAGACCCGGGATGGGATAAAAAGGAGGGGGACCGACTCCGAAAGGAGGTCCCCCAAGCGCAGCTTGCCACAGTTAGCAAAGAGGTCATAAGAGGGGCCAAGCTCGCCTTCCAGCTCGCCGAGGCTCAAGCCGGCGACCCCAAAGTCAAGGAACGCCTGCGCAAGCTCAAGCAGGTGGAGACCCTACGCCGCCACGGGGTGGACTGGGAAGAGGTCCAGGACCTGGTGGGCCTCAGCCGGGCCACCTACCACCGTTGGAAGAGGAGGCTCAAGGAAGAGGGGCTCAAGGGTTTGGTCCCCAGGTCCAGGCGCCCCAAACGCTTGCGGCGGAAGCGACACTGGACTCCTGAGCTTCTCCTGAAGGTGGAGGCTTTGAGGAAGGAGGGCTTTGGGGTGACTCAAAACTTGCACTTATCCATCCCTCTCAACCCTATGCAACCGGGGCACTTGAAAAGGGCTGCGGGTTTCCCGTCTGATGACGGGTGCCATGCCCACAGCCCAGTACCTACTCTCGGCCATCCTAGCCCTTCTGCCAAGCCCCCACCTCCAGGAGTCCCTCGAAGCCCTCCTCCTCCTGCTCTTGCAGGGCCACGGCAAAGCCAGACCCCAGCACAGCCAGACCAAGTCCCCCGCAAGGTGTTTCCCTCACGGGAAAGCAGCCGCCCTCTCCCGCTTCTTCAACCGGTATGCCTGGCCCACCCGCACCCTCATCCGCCTCGCCCGAAGGGAGGCGGAAAGGGCCCTGGACCGCGCCAGGCCCAGACGGGGTCCCAAGCCCAGGCTCCTGGTGGTCCTGGACCTGGTCACCCTGGAGAAGCGGGGCCTCCTCAGGGCCCTGCCTCTCTCCTTCTTCCACGGCAAGTGGGGCCTCCACCTGGGGGTGGTCTACCTGGTCCACGGCGAGCTCCGCATCCCCTGGAGCTACCGCGTATGGCGGGGCAAGGGGGAAAAGAGCCTCTCCCTCCTGGCCCTCAGGCTCTTAGCCTCCCTGCCCCCTTGGATGCGGAAGGCCTTCCGGGTGCGGGTGGTGGCCGATACCGCATTCGGCACCATCCGGTTTTTGCGGGGGGTCAGGGAGCTGGGATTGGAGGCGGTGGTAGGGATGCGGCGGTTTAGCATCGAGCACTTCTTCAAGGCCATGAAAAGCGAGTTCTCCCTGGGTCAGTTTGGGCAGCGGACAGCTTTGGGGGTGCACCGTTTTCTGGTGCTTTCCCCCCTGGCCTACCTGCTGGCCCACTGGGTAAAGCTGGCCTCTGAGGAGAAAGGGTGTACCTGGTGGGAGGCGGCGAGACGGCTCTTTCCTGAGCCGGTGGCCCTGATCCTTTCGCGCGAGCTCTCGCTCCTGGGGCTCTGGCCTCCACCTCCAGGGAAAGGGGTAGAAGATGCGTGTTTATGCAGGATATGCGGGAGGTGCAAGTTTTGAGTTACATGACCAGCGTTTTGGCCAAGAGTTCGCGTGCCAGGTTTAAGGCCTTATTCCTAGCTTTCAAACTTCAATCGTGGCCCGTGTCCGAAACTTTGAAAAAACAGAGCTTAAAGGCCTCATCTTGTCAAAACTGTTTTCGCCAGCTTCCTCTTGGAGGTGCTATAACGTCGACGGGGTGATGGGCAGTGATGAAGCCTGACGAGCTCGCCAAACGGCTGGGTATAGGTCGGACCCTGGCCTACCGGATCGCCCGGGTCTATGGCATCCGTATTGACCGGAAATTGTTTGTACCTGACTGGGTAGCAGAAGCCCTGGAAAAGGGGATATCCCCTGAGGAGGCCCGCCAGGAGGTACTGGTCGCCTTCCGAAAGAACAAGTAGGACACCCTCAGTTTTTGGAGCCCAGAGCCCTTTGGCCCTAGGCTCCCTTTAGTTTCCCTCACTAGTCCCAAAGCAGGAGTTCCCGAATCCAAGTGCGCCGCACCAGGCGGTAGCCTTCCCGTTTGCCCAGGGTCCAGAAGCTCGCCCGGCGGTATGGGGTTTCGCATGAGGCCAGATACTGCCCTGTAGAAGCATCCAGGGCCACGGTGGGGGCTCCGTAGCGGTCCCAGCCGTCGGCGATACGCTCGGCCAGGGTGTCGGCAATCCACTCCCGCAGTTTCAACACGGCATCGGTTCCTCCGTGTTCCACCGCCGTTAGGACCTCGTCGGGGAGGAGTCGGGTGAGCATCTGGGCCTTTCCCGAGGCGATATAGGCGAAAAGACCTTGGGCCAGAACGTCCAAAATCATAATCCTCCCCTCTTCATCTCCAGCCACTCCCCCACGGTCCGGGGGGGTTCGTCCCGCCACACGCGAACGCTGATGCGGAGGGGGCTCCTGGGCCAGTCCTCCAGGGCTCTCCGCCAGGGGGGTTCCTTCCACTGGCCGCTGGGGTCCCGCAGGTGGCGATCTCCCCATAGGCGTTGCACCCGGCGGCGGATCTCGTGGATCTGCTCCCACACCCCGTGAAAGAGGGGTAGGGTCCCCAGCATGCGCAGGTGCCCCACCAGCCGGGGCCAATCGCCCCGTTGGGTCCAGTGGAGGGCCTCCTCCAAAAGCTCCTGGAAAAAGGCCTCCTCCACATACCAGGTCCAGCGCTGGCGGTCTGGGTCCCGCTTCAGGACATAGGTGGGCCGCCACGCCTCTCGCCTCCAGGCCACCCAGGTGAGCGGGTGGCGGGGGTCGTTCACCCGGTGCATGTTCTCCCCAGGAAGTTTCTGGTTTCCCAGAAGGACCAGGGGCCACCGCCCACCCCGGGGTTCAGGTCCCAGGACCAGGTAGGCCACGGGAAGGCCGGCCTCCCTCCGGGCGTGCCGGCCCATAGCGTTGATGAGGACCCTGTGCCGCTCATGCAGCTTGGCTATGGCCACCAGGATCCGCTCCTCGGGGGCGGTCTGGACGGAGTGCCAGGAATAGCCGCCCCGGGACACCTCCCGGAGGATGAGGCTCAGAACTGCAGTTTGGGACCGCGGGAGGAGATACGCCCTGGGAATCTTGTATTTGTCCGATGCTTACATTGTGTTTCAAAGAATTTGACCTCTTCATATGAGGTTCCTGTAGCGCGCATTTTGTCCTTTCCTTCGGGGGCTGACTATAACAGACGTGACCTCAACCCGGGTGGAGCCGGGGCCGGACAAGTACCCATTCCCCTGTGGCAGCAGGGGGGTGGGGAACGCCGGGGAAGCCGCATGCCGGGGGAAATCCTGGCTGGTGCGGCACTCAACGCGGCGCGGGGCGGGAACCGCCCTTCGACCGCAATCCATAACCCCTAGGGATAGGGGCGCACTGATGTTGGGCGACGCGGAAAGGGTCGTAGAGGGGGAAGGGGAAACCCGGAAACCTCTGCGGCTGGTCCAGGGAAAGAGGGCGCGAGTCCCCCCCACGGGGTAGCCCGAACCCATAGGGCTACGACGTGTGCAGGGCGCGGCGGTGTTGAGGGTGTCGTGAGGCACCAGGCCCCTGAGGGAGACTGGAGGGGGCGCTACCTCCCGGACAATGGGAGGGGCACACGATAGCTAGCCGCGAAAGGGGTGGGTGAAACTCCCACTCTTCCCTGAACCTGGCCGCCTGGGGACCTGGGTCCGCTTATCCTGTCCGGAGTAGGCCGAGCTTCGGAACCTCGTAGGCTGAAAGGACGCTATATGGGGTGAGCGGATCCGTGAAGGCGGGAACCAGGATGTACCTGGACCTAACGCGGGAACCTCCTGGACCCCTGGGGCACAGGGCTGCCACCCTGCCAGGGGTTTAGGGTGTGGGGAGTACCCGGACGCGTACGGAGGCGAAGACCTCCCGAGGCGCTGGCGAAAACCCACCCGTGCAGGAGGGGGAGACCGGGCACGTACGACGGGGAATGGCTGCATGGGGGGCCCCGTACCCCATGCGGTGCACGAACCCGCCTGGGCAACCAGGCTAGGAAAGCCCGGACCGGCTTACCCTGCCTTTTCCAGAGGTGGGGGGCCTCGGCTCCACTAGGGGGTGGGGGTTGTTCCCCACCCCGACAACCGGCTAGAGGATCCGCAGGGGGCCGTGGAAGTGCCCTCGGTGGATGCGGAAAACCACAGGATGCCTGGGGAGGCCTGACGGTCCTAGGGGTGAAACCAGATGGGCTAGCAGGTGAACCAGGTGGCCACCTAGGGGGCCATGGCCCTAGGGGGATGGTCCAGCCCTACTGGACCAGCCACGGTGCCCACGGCCACACAGTGGGAAACCCGCAGTGGGCAGTTAGCTGCAAAGGAGGAAAAGGTCTTGGAGGAAAAGGCCTTGAGTGTAAATGCTAGGGCGGATGTAAGTGCCTGTGCCCACGGCTGGGATACGCTAGCCGGACAATAGACAGAGGGAAAGGGAAATGAATGAATAGGCCCCCACTTTTAGTGGGGGGCTTCCCTTTTCGAGTCCCCATGGGGGTTTGTGAACCAGGGTCACGGTATACTCGAGAGCATGTCCAGATACCAAGGCGGGAAGGAGGTAAAAGATGCGGCGTAGAGGCAAGGGAGGGGGATCCACCTACTACGACCCCCACGGGGACCGGTGGGTGGCAGAGTTGAAGTGGGTGGACGAGCTCACCGGGAAGGTGGTCAAGGTCAGGCGGTATGCCCCCACCCGCAAGGAGGCTGAGGCCTTGCTGGGAGAGTTAGCCAGTCAGAAGGCCAGGGGGCTTCTCCTCTCCCCCACCCGTCTCACCCTGCGGGAGTTTGCCCTGGAGTATCTGCGGCGCAAGGAGCGGGAGGGGGTACGGCCCAACACCCTGCGCCTCTTGCGGTTGGAGTTGGGGCTGGCCCTGCCCTCCTTGCGGGATCCCGGTCTGCCGGATCCCCTGGGTCGTATGCCCCTGCAGCGGGTGGGTCCCGCCCAGATCCGGGGGGTGGTGGATGGTTTGGTGGGGCGGTATGCCCCCAGGACGGTGCGCAAGGTGCTAGGCCATCTGAAGGCCCTCTTTCGGGAGGCGGTGCATCTGGAGCTGGTCCCCAGGAACCCCGCGGAAGGGGTGCGGTTGCGTTTGAGGGAGGAGGAGAAGGTGGCCCGGGCCCTGGAACCGGAGGAGGTGATCCGTCTCCTGGAGGAGGCGGAGCGGGGGCGGAGTCGGGAGATGGCTTTGCTCCTTTGGCTTCTCCTCTCCACGGGTCTGAGGCGGGGGGAAGCCTTAGCCCTTCAGTGGAGGGACCTCGACCTGGACCGGGGGGAGGTGCGGGTCTGGCGTGCCTGGACCAAGGTGGACGGCAGGGGGGCCTTCACCACCCCAAAGACCTCCACCGCCCGGCGGGTGGTGCCCCTTCCCCGGGATCTCCTCCTGCGGTTGCGGGCATACAAGGAGGAGTTCCTGGCGAAGCTGGCCCCGGAGGAGGTGGAGGAGCTTTTCCTCTTTGGCGGAGACCGGCCTTTTGATCCCGATGCCTTCAACCACTACCTGCGTCGGCTGGCGGAGCGGGCGGGGTTGGGGCGGGTGAGGGTGCATGACCTGCGGCACACCTGGGCCACCCTGGCCCTCTCCCGGGGGGTGCCCCTGGAGGTGGTGAGCGAGCGGCTGGGCCATGCCTCCCCTACCATCACCCTGAACGTGTACCGGCACCTGCTGGAGGAGGAGCGGCGGGGGTATGTCTTGGAGCTCGGGGAGCTTTTGGGGGGTCCGAGGCCCAGGCCGCAAGCCTGACCTCATAAGCCCTCAAATGAGCCCTCAAAGCATCTTCCCCCCTCGCTACCGAGGGGGGAAGTTTTGTGTTCTCTTCGTGGTGGGCGGCGTAGGACTTGAACCTACGACCTCTCGCGTGTGAGGCGAGCGCTCTTCCGCTGAGCTAGCCGCCCCCAGGCCTTTTGCAGGGTAGCATGGGCCAAGGAGGCCTGTCAAGCAAAGGTCCTGACCTTCCTCTGACAAGGCTCGGGCTAGACTAAGGTCGTGGCCACGGTCCTTGTGGTGGAGGACGAGCCAGCGGTGCGGCTTGGGGTGCGGCTGGCCCTGGAAAAAGCCGGGCACAGGGTGCTGGAAGCCGCCACCTCCCAGGAAGCCTGGCCAAGGTTGCGGGAGGCGGAAGCCGTGGTCCTGGACTGGATGCTCCCCGACGAACCCGGCACCCGGCTCCTGGAGCGTATGCGTCAAGGAGCCTACCCCGAGCTTCCCGTCCTCATGCTCACCGCCCGGGCCGAGGTGCGGGATCGGGTGGAGGGGCTTTCCCGCGGGGCCGACGACTACCTGGTAAAACCCTTCGCCACCGAGGAGCTCTTGGCCCGCCTCGAGGCCCTCCTGCGGCGCGCGGGCAGGCGGAAGGTGCTCCGGCGCGGCCCCCTTCTCTTGGACCTGGAGCGCAAGGAGGCCAGCCTGGACGGCAAGCCCCTACCCTTAACCCGGCGGGAGTTTGAACTGCTGGCCTTCCTGGCCCAGCGCCCGGGCCGGGTCTACTCCCGGGAGGAACTTCTGGAAGCGGTCTGGGGCCAGGACTACCTGGGCACCCCAAGGACGGTGGACCAGCACGTGCTCCAGCTCCGGGAGAAGCTGGGCGAAGACCCCAAGGCCCCTCGCTTTCTGGAAACCGTGCGGGGCATGGGGTACCGCTTCAAGGTGGCCCCGCAAGAAACGAACCACGGTCCCAGCCAGACCAAGGGGGAAGGGTGAACGAACTTCTGGCCGAGGCCTGGGAGAAAGCCCTGGAGGGCCTGGTCCTTCACCGGGACAGGCAGGTCCTCTACCTGAACCCCAGGGCAGAGGAGCTTTTGGAGGTGAGCCGGGCAAAGGTGGTGGGCCGCCCCCTCCTCCTCGCCCTCCGGGACCACCGCCTCGAGGCCCTGGCCCTCCACGGGGGCGAGCGCACCCTGGAGGTGCGAAGCCGCACCCTGAGGGTGAGGGCCCTTCCCGGCAGGCTCTACCTCCTGGACGAAACGGAGCTAAACCGGCGCCTGGAGGCCCTGGAGGAAGCCACCCAGGCCCTGGCCCACGAGCTCCGCACCCCCCTGGCGGGGATGGGACCCCTCCTCGAGGCCCTCACCCCCAGGACCCCCCAGGAGAAGGAGGTGCTGGACCTCCTCAAGGGGGAGGTGGCCCGCCTATCCCGCTTGGTGCGGGACCTCTCCCTCACCCAACCGGGCCCCAAGCGCACCTTTCCCCTGGAGGAGCTCTGGCCCCGCCTGGAAAGGCTTCTTAGGGAGAAAATCCAGGAAAGGCAGGTGGAGGTCCACCTGCCCCACACCGCCCACACCGACCCCGAGGCCCTCTTCCAGATCCTCCTTAACCTTCTGGACAACGCCCTCAAGTACGGCCAAGATCCCATCCGCCTCCTCTCCCGGGAAGAGGGGGGGCGCCTTTTGCTGGAGGTGCGGGACCAAGGACCGGAACTTCCGGATTACGAACTCCTCTTCCTGCCCCGCCACCGGGGGTTCCAGGGAGGAGCCGGGCAGGGCCTGGGCCTCTACCTGGTGCGCCGGATCGCCCAGGGCCTGGGTGGGGAGGCCTACGCCCTGAGGGACGGAGCCGAGAACGTTTTTGGCGTGGCTCTTCCTCTAAACTGAGGCAAGGAGGCAGCATGCGCGAGGTACTGGACAAAGCCCTAAACGAACTGGTGGGGGAAACCCTGAGGATGCTCTCCCTGGTCCGGGAGATGACCCAAAAGGCCACGGAGGCCCTGGTGGAGGGGAACCGGGCCAAGGCGGAAGAGGTCATCGCCAAGGACCAGGAGGTGGATGCCCTGGAGCTGAAGATCGAGAACCAGGCCGTAGCCGTCATCGCCCGGCACCAGCCCGTGGCCTCGGACCTTCGGCTTATCTTCACCATCATCAAGGCCCTCACCGACCTGGAACGGGCCGGGGACTACGCCATGCACGTGGCCGAGGACGCCCTCCTTTTGGCGCAGGAACCCCCCCTTAAGCGCTACGTCACCCTCCCCGAGATGGGCAAGAGGCTTCTGGAGATGATGGACACCCTGGGCAAGGCGGTGGCCGAGCGGGACCCCGGGCTTGCCCGCAAGGTGGTGGAGATGGACGATCAGGTGGATGGCCTCTACGAGGAGGTGACCCGGGAGCTCATCACCTACATGCTGGAAGACCCCCGCACCATCACCAAGGCCCTCACCCTCATGCGGGTGGCCCGCAGCTACGAGCGCCTGGGGGACCACCTGGAAAACGTGGGGGAAAGGGTGATCTACTGGCTTACCGGCGAGGTCTACAAGACCCCTGAGGACGTCTACTAAGAGGGGCCGTGGCGCGCGAGACGCCCGGGTTAACCCCCAAGGAGCGGGCGGCCCTCACCGAGGCCGAGGTCCTGCGAACCCTAGAGGCCTTCCCGGAACCCGACCGCACCCTGGCCCTGAGGCTCCACACCCTCATCGAACGCTGGGCCCCGGGGCTTTCCCCAAGGTTGTGGTACGGCATGCCCGCCTACGCCTGGAAGGGCAAGGTCCTCTGCTTCTTCCAGCCCGCCCACAAGTTCAAGACCCACTACGCCACCCTGGGCTTCACCGATCTTGCCCAGCTGGACGAGGGTACCTTCTGGCCCGTGGCCTTTGCCGTGAAGGCCCTGGGCCAGGAAGAGGAGGAAAAGGTTCGGGAACTCCTGTGCAAGGCCCTGGGAGAGGGCCTCGAGGAAGCCTAGTCGGCCTCCACCTCCTCCACCGCCTGGCGGCGGCCTGCCTTCCACTCCAACCCCGCCCAGATGAAGTCCAGGAGGTCCCCGTCCAGGACGTTCTGGGGGTCAAAGCGCATGAGGCCCGTGCGGTGGTCCTTCACGTACTGCTTGTCCAGGACGTAGCTACGGATCTGGCTCCCCCACTCGATGGGCCGCACCTCGCCCCGAAGCTTCCTGAGTTCCTCCTGCTTCTTCTTCCACTCCAGCTCGTAAAGCCGGGAGCGGAGAACCTTCATGGCCAGCTCCTTGTTCTTGATCTGGCTCCGGGTGGTCTGGCAGGTGACGGTGATCCCCGTGGGCAGGTGCACGATGCGCACGGCGCTATCGGTGGTGTTCACCCCCTGGCCCCCGTGCCCCTGGGAGCGGAACACGTCGATGCGCAGGTCCTCGGGCCGGATGACCACCTCCACGGCGTCGTCCACCTCGGGCATCACCTCCACCCCGGCGAAGGAGGTGTGGCGGCGCCCCGAGGCGTCAAAGGGGGAGGGACGGACCAGGCGGTGAACCCCCGCCTCGGGGGCGAGGAGGCCATAGGCGTTCTCCCCCCGGACGATGATCTGGGCGTAGTCGATGCCCGCCTCCGCCCCGGGGGTCACGTCCACCACCTCCACCTGGAACCCCTGGCGCTCGGCGAAACGGGTGTACATCCGCAAAAGCATCTCCGCCCAGTCGCAGGCCTCCGTGCCCCCAGCCCCGGGCTGGATGGTGAGGATGGCGTTCTTCTCCGCATGGGGGAAGGAAAGAAGCGTCTCGTGGTAAAGGCTTTCCAGCTTCTTGGCCGCCTCCAGAAGCTCAGGCCTAAGGGCCTCCCGCTCCTCTGCGGGAAACTCCTGCCACAGCTCCAGGAGGCCCTCGAGGTCGCTCTCCAGGGAGCGGAAGGTATCCACCGTGCGCCGCAGGCGGGCGGCCTCCTGGCTTATCCGCCTAGCCTCCTCCGGGTTCTGCCAGAGGGCCGGGTCTTCCAGGCGTTTCTCCAGCTCCTTTAAACGGGCTTCCTTACCGGGGATGTCAAAGATACCCCCGGAGGCTTTCCAAGCGGCTGGCAAGAAGGTCCAGGTCCATACCCTTCCCAGTATACAGGCCTCAACTGGGGAGTACAAGAACCCTTCACATTCTGCTGCTCATATTTTATGCTAATCACGGAGGTGGGCTATGGCACCCAACGGGTTGGCGAGAGAAGTCCACATGCCCTTCCCCCAGGGCCATGCCCAACGCCTTCCCGGGCTAAGGCGCCCCCCAACCCTCCCCTTCCCATCCCCGGACCTCCGCACCCTCATGCGAACCCTGGCCCAGGAATACCGGGAGTTCGTGGGGAAAGGGGATGAGGAAGAGGAGGCCTGGAGCTTCCTCGCCGTCAAGCTCGGGGGAGACCGGGCGGTGGCCCGGGAGGTGTGGGAAGCCCTCCACCGAGCAGGCCTGGGGGGCAAGGGATATAGCCCCGAGGAACACCGGAACCAACTTTTCCTCCGCTTCCTCGAGGCCCTGCGCCTTTTCCCCTAGGGCCTATTCCCTTGACCCACTCAAAGCTCTTCCTATCCCGCTAAACCCCTAGGCCACTCAGTCGGCGGCCAGCGGGGCCAAGGGAACCTCGGCCAGGTTCACCCTGGCCCCTAAGGCCTTCAGGCGCTCCTCCAGGTGCTCATACCCCCGTTCGAGAAAGTAGACCCCTTCGATCTCGGAAACCCCCTCGGCGCTCAGGGCGGCCACCACCAGCCCTCCACCGGCGCGGATATCCAGGGCCTTCACCTGGGCCCCGTGCAACCGCTTCCCGTTCACCAGGAGGGTGCGGTCCCGCAGGTAAAGCTCGGCACCCATCCGGGCCAGCTCCCCCACATGGGTGAAGCGGTCCGGGTAAACCCGGTCGGTGATGGTGCTCTGCCCGGGAACCGTGGCCAGATAGGCGGTAACGATGGGCTGAAGATCCGTGGGGAAGCCGGGGTACTCCCGGGCCTCCACGAAGAAGGGCTTGGGATCCGGTACGGCCCAGAACCGCACCCAGTCCTTCCCCACCTCCACCCGGTGCCCGGACTGCTGAAGCTTATCCAAAAGGGCATCCAGGTGGTCGGGGCGCACCTCCCTTAGGGTGATGGACCCCCGGGTGGCCGCCGCCGCCAGGAGGTAGGTGCCAGCCTCTATGCGATCGGGGATAATGCGGTAAGTACCCCCGCCAAGCTGCCTGGCACCCCGGATGTGCAGGATGGGGCTACCCAGGCCGTGGACCTCCACCCCCAGCATCCGCAAGAAATGGCCCAGGTCCTCCACCTCCGGTTCCATGGCTGCCTGCACCACGGTGGCCTCGCCCCCAAGGGCCACCGCCAGCATGGCCTGCTCGGTTCCGCCCACCGTGGGCAGGTCGAAGACCACCCTCCCCGCCAGGGGACGGGTCCTTCGGGCGTAGAAGGTGTTCTCCTCCTCCACCACCTCGGCCCCCAGGGCCCGCAAGGCCTTCACGTGCTGGTCCACGGGCCTGGCCCCGAAGGCGCACCCCCCAGGCAGGGAGATCCGCCCCTTCCCCACCCGGGCAAGAAGGGCCCCCCAGACGATGAAGCTGGCCCGCATCTGCCCCACCAGCTCATAGGGGGCATGGGTGTTCCGGATCTCCGGGGTGTGCAGGTGGAGGGTGCGTCCTTCCCACTGGTAACGGGTGCCGAGGTGGGAAAGAAGCTCCAGCATCACCTCCACATCCCTCAGCCTGGGCACCTCCAGGAGGGTGATGGGCTCGGGGGTGAGAAGGCTTGCCGCCAGGATGGGCAAGGCGGCGTTTTTAGCCGGATAAACGCGCAACTCGCCGGAAAGGGGCTGGCCTCCCTCAATCCGCAAGATCCTGCTGCCCCGCCGCGAGTCCTTGAGCATCATACACACCTTACTCAAGGTGAGGATAAAAGGGACCATCCACATTGTCAAGGGCATGCGCTCTTTGCTACACTCTTCCAAGGGAAGGTATGCCCAAGAAGGAGAAGAAGCGGCTGCAGGTGGTTATCTCCGAGGAACAGGACGCCCTCCTCACCCGGGCAGCCTACGCCCTTTCCAGCCCCGAAAGGTTGGTTTCCAAGTCGGAGGTGGTGCGCCTGGCCATCGCCAAGATCGTGCAGGAGCTGGAGGGCAACAAGGAGGAGCTGGCCGAACTCCTGAAGCAGCTGGAGCCCGAGGAATAAAATGACGGGCATGGTCCTGGGCGGGCGGTACCGCCTCGAGGCCTCCTTGGGTTCCGGGGGCATGGCCGAGGTGTGGCGGGCGGTGGACGAGCGCCTGGGCCGCAAGGTGGCGGTGAAGCTCCTCCACCCCCGGGCCCTGCCCCCCGAGAGGGAGCGGTTTCTCCTGGAGGTGCGGGCTCTTTCCCGTCTCTTCCACCCCGGCATCGTCCAGGTGCTGGACCTGGGGGAGGTGGAGGGGCGCCCCTACTTCGTGATGGAGCTGGTGGAGGGGGGTACCTTTGACCGCCTCGGCCCCTTTGAGGAGGGCCCGGAAGGGGAGAGGATCCTCGAGGCGGCCATCCAGGTGATGGAAGCCCTGGCCCACCTTCACGCCCAGGGCATCCTTCACCGGGACCTCACCCCCAAAAACATCCTCCTCACCAAGGAGGGGCATCCCAAGGTCATGGACTTTGGCCTGGCCTACCTCTTACAGGAAAGCCGCCACCTGACCCGCACCGGGTACACCCTGGGCACCCCCACCTACATGGCCCCGGAACAGGCCAAGGGCCTGCCCCTTACCCCCCGGGCTGACCTCTACAGCTTGGGGGCGGTCCTCTACCGCACCCTCACCGGCAAACCCCCCTTCGAGGGAGAAAACGATCAGGCGATCCTCTTCCAGCACGTCTACGAGCCCCCTAAGCCTCCCCAGGCTTTGAACCCCACCATCCCTTCTGGGGTGGCGGAGGCAGTGCTTTCCCTTTTGGCCAAGCACCCGGAGGAAAGACCCTCCCACCCCAGCCTCTTCAAGAGCCCCCTGCAGGAGTTCCAGGCCCTTCGCCTTGCCACCCCCCGGGCCGGGTCCAGCCGCTCGGGCCACTACCCCCTGGCTCCCGACCCCCGCAGGCTTTCCCTGAAGGGGAAGGTGGACCTGGGAGGGGAGGCCGCCTGGCCCGGGGAGATGGTCTACGCCCACGGCCGGGTCTACCTGGGGGCGGGGCGGGGCCTGGTGGAGGTGGACCTCCTCTCGGGAACGGTACGCCGGGAAAACCTTCCCGAGGAGGTCACCGCTCCCCCGGTGGTGCGGGGTGGGGTATACGTGGCCGCCTGGGACGGCCGGGTACGCCGCCTCAAGGCCCATGCCCTGGAGTGGAGCGCCGACACGGGGGCAGAGATCACCGCCGCTCCCCTGGTCTTGGGGGAGCGGGTCTTCGTGGCCAGCCGGGACGGAAGCCTCTATGCCTTTGAGCGGGACCGCCTCCTCTACCGCTTCCAGGCGGGAGGCCATCTCTCCGCCAGCCCCACCTTCCACCGAGGCCTCCTTTTTCTGGCCTCGGAGGACGGGTTCCTCTACGCCCTGGACCCGGACACGGGCGCCTTGCGCTACAAGGTGAAAACCAGCCCCGTGCACGCTCCCGTGGCCGCTTACCGGGGGGTGCTCTTCATCCCCACCTGGGAGGGGGAGGTCTACGCCTTTGACCCCTTGAGCCGGGAAACCCTCTGGAACACCGCCGTGGAGGGCGAGATCTGGGGCGGGCTGGCCCTGGACGAGGAACGGGTCTATGTGGCCGCCTGGGACGGGGTTTTAAGGGCCCTGGACCAGGCCACGGGGGAGGAGGTGTGGAGCCTCGAGGTGGGCAAGGTGACGGCTGGCCTTTCCTATGCTGCCGGGCACGTGTACGTGGCCACGGAGGAGGGGCGTTTCCTGGCGGTGGACCAAAGGGGCCAGGTGGTCTTTGAAGCCACGGGCCTGGGGGCGGTGCAGGTACCGCCTCTGCCCCTGGCCCAGGAGATCCTGGTGGCTAACCTGGCGGGGAAGCTCTTCCGCTTTGGCGTAGGATAGGAGCATGGAAGCGGTGAGCACGGACAAAGCCCCCCAGGCCATCGGCCCCTACTCCCAGGCGGTGCGGGCCGGGGGGCTGGTCTTCGTTTCCGGTCAGATTCCCCTGAAGCCCGACGGTACCCTGGTGGAGGGGGATATCCGCGCCCAGACGGAGCAGGTCATGGAGAACCTGCAGGCCATCCTGGAGGCCGCAGGCTCCAGCCTTTCCCGGGTGGTTCAAACCACCTGCTTCCTTTTGGACATGGAGGACTTTCCCCTTTTTAACGAGGTTTACGCCCGCTATTTCTCGCCCCCCTACCCGGCCCGGGCCACGGTGGCGGTGAAGGTCTTGCCCAGGGGGGTCCGGGTGGAGGTGGCCTGCATCGCCCTGGCGGATTAAGGCATGAGGGCAAAAAAGCGTAAAATATCGGCATGACGGTCCAGGAAAGCCAAGCGGAAGAACTTCTCCACCGCTTTCGCCAAGGGGATGTGCGGGCCCTGGCCCGGGCCCTCACCCTGGTGGAATCGGGACACCCTGTGGGGCAGGAGCTCCTTAAGCGCCTGCGGGGACAGGCCCGGGCCAAGGTGGTGGGCATCACGGGAAGCCCGGGAGCCGGCAAGAGCACCCTCACCGACCGCTTGATCCTGGAGGCCAGGAAGCGGGGGGAGCGGGTAGGGGTCTTGGCGGTGGACCCCTCCAGCCCCTTCACCGGGGGGGCCATCCTGGGGGACCGGATCCGCATGATGCGCCACCACCAGGACCCGGGGGTCTACATCCGCTCCCTGGCTTCCAGAGGAGCCCTGGGGGGCCTGGCGGGGGCCACGGTGGCCGCCTTGGCCCTTCTGGAGGCCTTCGGCTTTGACCGCATCTTCGTGGAAACCGTGGGGGTGGGGCAAAGCGAGGTGGACATCGCCCGGGTGGCGGACACCACCCTTCTCGTCCTCACCCCAGCGGCGGGGGATGCGGTGCAGGCCTTCAAGGCCGGGGTCATGGAGATCGCCGACCTCTTCGCCGTGAACAAGTTTGACCTACCCGGCGGCGAGAGGATCATCCAGGAGCTGAAAAGCGCTCTGGAGCTGGCGCCTCCCCGGCCCGGGGGATGGCACCCTCCCATCTACCCCACGGTGGCGGCCACCGGGGAAGGGGTGGAGGCCCTCTTTGAGGGGCTGGAGGCCCATTACCAGCACCTCGTGGCCCACGGGCTCCTCGAGGCTCACCGCCTGGAACGGGCCCGTTTTGAGGTGGAAAGCGTCATCCAGGAATGGGGGCGGAAGAGGACCCAAGGCGCAGGCGACCTGGTAGCCCGGGTAGCCCGGGGGGAGCTTTCCCCGGAGGAAGCTGCCTTGGCCCTCCTGGACCCCAAGACCCACCCCTAGGCCCCAGGCTCCGGGGAGGAATCCTGCCGGGAGGGACGCCAGCGGGCCAGGGCCTTTAAGAGCATCTCCCGCTCGTTGGGATAGGAAAGGCGCTCCAGGGCCTCCGAGGCAGGCAGGAAAAAGGCCTCCTCCACCTCGGTGAGCTGGGGCCTGGGTTCGCCCCCGCGGTAGGCCATGAGAAAGTAGTGCACCTCCTTGCTCACCGTGACCGGTTCTCCTCCGTTCCGCACGGTGAAGTAGTAGCGCACCTTGCCCAAGGGGGAAACCACCGCTGCCTCCACCCCGGTTTCCTCCCGCACCTCCCGCACCGCCGTCTCCGGGTAACGCTCCCCGGGTTCCACCTGCCCCTTGGGAAGGGTCACCACCCGTCCGCCCTTCAGGGACACTACCAATACCTCGGGAACCCTTCCCCGAAGGACCACGCCCCCGGCGGACACCACCCGCCTCCTGGCCACCCGGACCTGACGCTTCCTCCGCACGCTGTTCCGCCTCCTGGCAACAAAAAAGGGCGCCCGAAGGCGCCCCCAAAGGACCTCAAAAAGGGGAGAGCAAGAGGCTTGAAGGCTCCTTAGAAAGGAGGTGATCCAGCCGCACCTTCCGGTACAGCTACCTTGTTACGACTTCGCCCCAGTCACGAGCCCTACCCTCGGCGCCTGCCCTAAGGCTCCCGGCGACTTCGGGTAGAACCCGCTCCCATGGCGTGACGGGCGGTGTGTACAAGGCCCGGGAACGTATTCACCGCGGCATGGCTGATCCGCGATTACTAGCGATTCCGGCTTCATGGGGTCGGGTTGCAGACCCCAATCCGAACTACGCCCACCTTTTTGCGATTCGCTCCCCATCACTGGGTCGCCTCGCTCTGTAGTGGGCATTGTAGCACGTGTGTCGCCCAGGCCGTAAGGGCCATGATGACCAGACGTCGTCCCCGCCTTCCTCCCGCTTTCGCAGGCAGTCCCCTTAGAGTGCCCGGCTCAACCCGCTGGCAACTAAGGGCAGGGGTTGCGCTCGTTGCGGGACTTAACCCAACATCTCACGACACGAGCTGACGACGGCCATGCAGCACCTGTGCTAGGGCTCCCTCGCGGGCACCCCAGGCTTTCACCTAGGTCCCCTAGCATGTCAAGGCCTGGTAAGGTTCTTCGCGTTGCTTCGAATTAAACCACATGCTCCACCGCTTGTGCGGGCCCCCGTCAATTCCTTTGAGTTTCAGCCTTGCGGCCGTACTCCCCAGGCGGCGCGCTTATCGCGTTGGCTTCGGCCCCCAGGTAAACCCCAAAGACCTAGCGCGCATCGTTTAGGGCGTGGACTACCCGGGTATCTAATCCGGTTTGCTCCCCACGCTCTCGCGCCTCAGCGTCAGAAATGAGCCAGGTGGCTGCCTTCGCCATCGGCGTTCCTCCCGGTATCTGCGCATTTCACCGCTACTCCGGGAATTCCACCACCCTCTCCCACCCTCTAGCCTGAGCGTATCCCACGCTCCTCCACGGTTGAGCCGTGGCCTTTCACATGGGACGCCCCAGGCCGCCTACACGCCCTTTACGCCCAGTAAATCCGGGTAACGCTCGCGCCCTCCGTATTACCGCGGCTGCTGGCACGGAGTTGGCCGGCGCTATTACCTGGGTACCGTCATCCCCCTATCCGGGGCTTTCGTCCCCAGTTCAGGAGTTTACACCCCGAAGGGCTTCCTCCTCCAAGCGGCGTCGCTCCGTCAGACTTCCGTCCATTGCGGAAGATTCCTAACTGCTGCCTCCCGTAGGAGTGGGGCCCGTGTCTCAGTGCCCCTGTGGCCGGCCATCCTCTCAGACCGGCTACCCGTCGTCGCCTTGGTGGGCTCTTACCCCACCAACTAGCTGATGGGACGCGGGCCCATCCGGAAGCGGGCTATCCACCCTTTAGTCCTGCCCCACAGGACAGGACCACATGGCGGATTAGCCTGGGTTTCCCCAGGTTGTCCGCCTCTTCCAGGTAGGTCACCCACGCGTTACTCACCCGTCCGCCGCTGGGCAGGTATAAACCCGCCCCGCTCGACTTGCATGTCTTAGGCACGCCGCCAGCGTTCACCCTGAGCCAGGATCAAACTCTCCAATAAAATTAACGCCCGAAGGCGTTATTGGCTTCTTGGTGTTAGCCTCTGCTCTCCCCTTTTCAAGATCCCCCTGCTTGGGCTTTCGCCCGCGCAGCAAAAGCTATGCTATCAAGCCCCCTCCTTCTTGTCAACACCCCCCAGGCGCCGGATCTCTTCGATGAAGCGCTCCACGGAATCAAACTCCCGGTATACGGAGGCGAAGCGGATGTAGGCCACGTGGTCCAGATCCCGTAAAAAGGCCATGGCCTTCAGGCCGATCTCTTCGGAGGTGATCTCCGGGCCCGTCACCTGGTCCTCAAAGGTGTAGGCGAAGCGGCGGAGAACCTCCGGGTCCACGGGGCGTTTTTCGCACGCCAGGAGAAGCCCCCTCAGGAGCTTATCGGGGTTGAAGGGTTCCCTTCGACCGTCCCGCTTCACCACCATCAAAGGCTCCAGCTGGGTGCGCTCGTAGGTGGTGAAGCGGCGGCCGCAGGCTGGGCACTCCCGGCGGCGGCGGATGGCCGCCCCCTCGTCGGAGGGGCGGGAGTCCACCACCCGGGTGTCAGGATGACCGCAGTAAGGGCACTTCATGGCACTTCCCTAAGGAGCTCGTAGATCTCGGGGGACGGGGGAGGCTCGGGAAGCTCCACCTCCAGCACCACTCCGCGGACCCCTTCGGAAACCATGGAACCCAGGCCCAGGGCCGCCCGGACCAAGGCTTGGTCGTAGGCTTCGGAAACCGGGTCCCGGGAGGGCACCACCCCGTTCACCCGCACCCCGGGAAAGGTCCGGGTGACCCCCTCGATGAGCCCTTCCACCGCCCGGCGCACGGAAAGGGTATGGGGCTCTATGCGCACCGCCGGCGGCAGCACCAAGGTGACGAATCCACCCCCTGCCAGGTGGCGCAGACCCTGCTGGAGCACATACAGGCTGGACTTCACATCCTGGCTCATGAGGTCGTACCACTCCCCTTCCAGAAGCTCCACGAAGGGGGTCTTGCTCTCAGCGGTGGTCACGTGGACGATGCCGTCCAATAGCCCAAAAAGCTCTTCCACCTTTTCAAAGGTGCTGGTCACATCCAAAACCACGCTCATATCACCCCGGATGGGGATGGCCGTGGCCCCCAAGGCCTCCACTTCCGAGGCCACGCTGGTGGCCAGCTCCACGTCGGGATCCACGGCGATAACCGTGGCCCCGTTGCGCCCGTAGCCGTGGGCGATGGCCCGGCCGAAGCCCCTGCCGGCCCCGGTTACCATAACGATCCGCCCCTCGAGGCCCAAGATATCCCGTGACATCAGGCCCATTGTACGGGAAAATGAGGACATGGCCCGCATCCGCGTGGAAGAAGGGGACATCACCGAGTTCCGGGGGGATGCCATCGTCAACGCCGCCAACAACTACCTGAAGCTGGGCGCCGGGGTGGCGGGGGCCATCCTCAGGAAAGGAGGCCCCTCCATCCAGGAGGAATGCGATCGGATCGGGAAGATCCGGGTGGGGGAAGCTGCGGTCACGGGGGCGGGGAACCTGGGGGTGCGCTACGTGATCCACGCCGCCGTCCTGGGGGATGAGCCCGCCAGCTTGGAAAGCGTGCGCCAGGCCACCCGAAGCGCCCTGGAAAAGGCCGTGGAGCTAGGCCTAAGGACCGTGGCCTTTCCCCTTCTGGGCACCGGGGTGGGAGGGCTTCCCGTGGACCAGGTGGCCCAGGTGATGCTGGAGGAGATCAAGAAGGCCCCGGATACCCTCGAGGTCACCCTCTACGGCTACCGCAAGGAGGACGCCGAGGCCATCCGGAAAGCCCTTTGAGGCTACGCCTTAAACATGCGAGGGCGCTAGGGGGAACCTTCCTCCTGGGGTGGCGGGGGAGCCTCCTCCCGCCCAGAGGGAGGGGTGCTTCCGGGAGCGGCTGGGGCGGTTACCTTGGGGAAGTAATCCTTGGCCAGGGCCTCGAGGTCCTGGGCATCCACCTTGCCATCCCCATTGCCATCCCCTTTTAGGTCCTTCCCCTCCTTGCCCCAGTTCTGGGCCAGTTGCAGGAGGTCGGCAAAGGGCCTGCCCCGCTTCAAGGCCTCCCCCAGGAGCTTCCCTTCCTTGTCGTAGAAAACCACCCGGGGGGAAAACCTGGGGGTAAGGGCCTTCTGTGGGGTGAGGAGGAGGCGGAAGACCTCCTGGTCCTTTAGGGGTTTGGCGAAGGCCACATCCAGGCGCAAAAGCCCTGCCTCCGCATCGTAATCCAGGAGGTAGACGGGGCTCGCCACCTTCAGGCTGGCAAGATCCGGGCTCAGATCCTTTAGGGGAAGCTCCAGCTGGAAGCCCAGGGCCTCCCGCACCTCCACCCGGCCCAAGAGCAAAAAGGGACCCTCCACCTGGGCCGGCGGGGCCACCAGGGTAAGCCTGGGCGGGGGTGGGTCGGACACCGCGAGGGTAAGCCGCTGGACCCGGCTGTTCTTGGCCCCGTCCTCCACGGTGAGGGTAAGGGGGAACTGGCCCTTCTCCCTGGGTACCCCGGTGATCCGCCCGCCCTGGAAGGCAAGGCCCTGGGGGAGTTTGCCCTCGAGGCTAAAGGTGTAGGGCCGCACCCCACCTTCGGCGCTGAAGGTGGCGGTGTAGGCCTCCCCCAGGTAGGCGGGAGGAAGGCTGGTGCTGGTGAGGCGCAGGGGTTCCATTCCCGCCCCCGTGGGGTCTTGGGTGCCACAGGCGGCCAGGAGGAGGAAGAGGGGCCAGAGCTTCCGCATGGGTCCAGTCTAGCGGGTATAGTTGAAGGCATGATTAAGCCGGACTGGTGGATCCGGGAGATGGCCAAAAAGGGAATGATCGAGCCCTTTGAGGAAAGGCTGGTGCGGGAAGGGGTGATCAGCTACGGGCTTTCCAGCTTCGGCTACGACCTCCGCGCCGCCCCGGAGTGGAAGATCTTCACCAACGTCTTTTCCACGGTGGTGGATCCCAAGGGCTTTGACCCCAAAAGCTTCGTGGAGTACGAGGGCGAGGAGGTCATCATTCCCCCCAACTCCTTCGCCCTCACCCGGAGTATCGAGTACATTCGGATGCCGGAGAACGTGATCGCCATTGCCCTGGGCAAAAGCACCTACGCCCGTTGCGGCATCGTGGCCAACGTAACCCCTTTAGAACCTGGCTGGGAAGGGCACGTCACCCTGGAGATCTCCAACACCACCCCCCTGCCCGCCAAGGTCTACGCCAACGAGGGCATCGTGCAGATCATCTTCCTCGAGGGCCCGCGGCCCGAAACCACCTATAAGGACCGCCGGGGCAAGTACCAAGGGCAGAAGGGCATCACCCTGCCCCGGGTGTAGGCTATGAAGGTGCGCCTCCTCTTCCTCGCCTTCCTTCTCCTCCTGGGCGCCTGCAAGGGTGAGAGCATGCGACCCCTTCCCTACCTTTCGGAAACACCGGTCCGATCCTTCAAGGCACCCCAAAAGGTGCTGGAAGACGGCAAGGATTACTACGCCCGCCTGAGGACCACCAAGGGGGATATTCTTCTGGACCTCCTGGAGAAGGAGGCCCCCAACACGGTGAACTCCTTCGTCTTCCTGGCCCTCCACCGCTTCTTTGAAGGGGTAGTGTGGCACCGGGTCATCCCGGGCTTCGTGGCCCAGACGGGGGATCCCACGGGCACCGGCCGGGGTGGGCCCGGGTATAGCTTCGGGTTGGAGATCACTCCCGGCCTAGCCTTCGACCGGGAAGGCATGGTGGGCATGGCCCGCACCCAGGACCCCAACTCCAACGGCAGCCAGTTCTTCATCACCCTGGCCCCCACCCCCCACCTCACCGGGCAGTACACCCTCTTCGCCAAGGTGGTGGAGGGCATGGAGGTGGTAAGGCGCCTTGCCCCCACGGAGGGCCCAGGCGCCACGGGGGAACGGGACAAGATCCTCAGCGTGGAGATCCTGGTCAAGGAATGATCCCCGAAGGCACCCGTTTTCTGCTTCCCCCCGAGGCCCGGCTTAAGGCCGAGCTTATGGCCCGGCTACGGGATCTCTTCCTCCGCCACGGGTATGAGCCCGTGGAACTCCCGGCCCTCGAGGTCTATGACCCCTCCCATCCCCTGGCGGAACGGGCCTTCAAGCTGGTGGACAAAACCGGGGAGGTCTTGGCCCTTAGGAGCGAGTTCACCACCCTTCTGGCCAAACTCCTAAGGCCCCACCTGGGGGAAGGGGTGGCCCGCTTCCAGTACGCCGGGGCCCTTTGGCTTAGGGAAGGGGATGCGGAACTCGGCCGCTACCGGGAGTACACCCAGGTGGGGCTGGAACTCATCGGGGCCACGGGCCCCCTGGCGGATGCCGAGATCCTCTCCCTGGCCTTTTCCGCCCTCGAGGCCCTGGGCCTGGAAGGGGAGGTGGAGGTGGGCCTCCCCAGCCTGGTGGGGGAGGTGCTCAAGGCCTCGGGCCTGCCGGAGGAGGCCCGCAAGGAAGCCCAGAGGGCCATCCATCGCAAGAACCTACCCGAGCTCACCGAGCTCCTCTCCCGCCACCCGGTCTCCCCTGAGGCCCGGCGCACCCTCCTGGCCCTCCCCGACCTCTACGGGGGCATGGAGGTGCTGGCCGAGGCCAAGAGCCTCCCCCTCCCCGAAAGAGCCAGGAAGGCCCTGGAGGATCTGGAAAAGACCCTGGAACTTCTGGAAAGGCCCGTGCTTTTGGACCTGGGCATGGCCCGGCGCTACGAGTACTACTCTGGGGTCTTCTTCCGCGCCTACACCCCGGGGTTCGGCCTGCCCCTTTTAGGAGGCGGCCGGTACGACGGGGCCCTCCTCCCCAGGGCGGCGGGGTTCGCCATAGGGGTAGAGCGGGCCCTGGAGGCCCTAAAACCCCCCAGGGTGGACGTAAGCCCCGAGGTTTTGGCCCTGGACCTGAAGGCCCTTCGCCGCTTCGCCCGGGAGAAGCGGGTGGAGCTCTTCCACGGGGAAGATCCCGTGGCCTACGCCAAGGCCCGGGGCATTCCCTACCTGGCCCAAGGGGAGCGCATCTTTAAGGTGGAGGAGGCATGAAGCGCTTTGCCCTCACCATTGCCCTGCCCAAGGGACGAATGTTTCAGGAGGCCTACGAGGCCTTAAGGAAAGCGGGGCTGGAACTCCCTTCCATAGAGAACCAGCGGGCCCTCCTCCACGGCAAGGAAGGAGGGATCGCCCTCCTGGAGCTTCGCAACAAGGATGTGCCCGTGTATGTGGACCTGGGGATCGCCGAGGTGGGGGTGGTGGGCAAGGATGTGCTTTTGGACTCGGGCCGGGACCTTTTCGAGCCGGTGGACCTGGGCTTCGGAGCCTGCCGCCTTTCCCTCATCCGGCGCCCCGGCGACACCTCCCCCATCCGGCGCATCGCCACCAAGTATCCCCTCTTCACCACCCGGCTCCTGAAGGAACGGGGCTGGGTGGCGGATGTGGTGGAGCTATCCGGAAACATCGAGCTGGCCGCGGTCACGGGCCTGGCGGATGCGGTGGTGGACGTGGTCCAGACCGGGGCCACCCTTAGGGCGGCGGGCCTTGTGGAGGTGGAGGTCCTGGCCCACTCCACCGCCCGCCTCATCGTGAACCGGCAGGCCCTCAAGCTTAAACGCTCGCTTTTAAAGCCCCTGATCGCTAAGCTGAGAAACCGTGACGGAGGCCCGTAGACGCCGCATAGAGGAGGTCCTAAGGAGGCGCCAACCCGACCTCACCGTTTTGCTGGAAAACGTGCACAAACCCCACAACCTCTCGGCCATCCTGAGGAGCTGCGATGCAGTGGGGGTCCTCGAGGCCCATGCGGTGAACCCCACCGGGGGCGTGCCCACCTTCAACGAGACCAGCGGGGGAAGCCACAAATGGGTCTACCTGCGGGTGCACCCCGACATCCAGACGGCCATCGGCCACCTGAGGGAGCGGGGCTTTCGGATCTACGCCACCGCCTTGCGGGAGGATGCCCAAGACTTCCGGGAGGTGGACTACACCCAGCCCACCGCCATCCTCCTGGGAGCGGAGAAATGGGGGGTTTCCGAGGAGGCCCTGGCCCTTTCCCATGGAGCCATAAAGATCCCCATGCTGGGCATGGTGCAGAGCCTGAACGTGAGCGTGGCGGCGGCGGTGATCCTCTTTGAGGCCCAAAGGCAAAGGTTAAAGGCGGGGCTTTACGAGCATCCCCGCCTGGACCCAGAGCTTTACCAAAGGGTCCTCGAGGACTGGCTCAGGAAGTGACGTAGGTAAGCCAGCCCTCGTACTCGGGCCGCAAGCCCCTGGCGGCCTCTAGGTAGACCTCCCGTAGCCTCAGGGCAATGGGCCCGGCGGTACCCGAGCCAATGGGCCGCCAGTCGATCATGGAAACCGGGGTCACCTCGGCGGCAGTGCCGGTCATGAAGACCTCGTCGGCCATGTAGAGCTGGTCCCGGGTGGCCCGCACCACCTGGACCTCGTACCCTAGGTCCCTAGCGATGTGGATCACGGAATCCCGGGTGATCCCCTCCAGGTTCACCGAGTGCTCGAGGGCATAGATCACCCCGTCCCGCACGAAGAAGAGGTTCTCCCCGCTGCCCTCGGCCACATACCCCTCCTCGTCCAAAAGGAGCGCCTCGTCGGCCCCGGCCGCCACCGCCTCCATCTTGGCCAGGGCCGAGTTCACGTAGTTCCCTCCCACCTTGGCCTTGCCCGGCATCACGTTGGCGGGGAAGCGGGCCCAGGAGCTGGTGATGAGCTTGGCCCCTTTGCGCACCGCCTCCTCCCCCAGGTAGGCCCCCCACTCCCAGGCGGCCACCATCACCTCGGCGGGGTTGTTGGGCAGGGGGTTCACCCCCAAGGCCTTGGCCCCCATCCAGGCCAGGGGGCGGATGTAGCAGCTTTTGTAGCCGTTTCGCCGCACCACCTCCTTGATGGCCTCCTCGATCTCCTCCGGGGTGAAGGGGATCTCCATGCGCAGGACCTTGGCGGAGTTGAAAAAGCGCCGCACGTGCTCCTTTAGGCGGAAGATGGCCGCACCCTTGGGGGTTTCGTAGGCCCGTATACCCTCAAAGACGCTGGTCCCGTAGTGCAGGGCATGGCTTAGAACGCTGGTCTTGGCCTCCTCCTGGGGCAGAAGGGCCCCGTTCATCCAGATGAGACCGGCTTTGATATGAACATCCCCACCTTTAGCCTCGGGCTTCACCATGGCGAACCTCCGCCCCCATCATAACGCTTTTCCGCCCCTAGCCCTTTAACCGTAGCTCTTGGAAAACCCCCTTGGCCTCCTCCCCCAGGGCCCGGGCCACAGGTGCCTTGAGGCTTCCCTCCCGCAAAAGAAGATAGACGGTCCGCCCCGCCCCTGGGGGGCTTAGGGGCCTTAGGTGGATGCGCTTAGCCCGGGGAAGGGTCCATAGGGCCACCTCGGGCAGAAGGGTAAGCCCCCCCACCTCCTCTACCAAAAGGATCAGGGTTTCCAGATCCCCGCTTTGGAACTCCACCCTGCGCCTTTCCAGGCTGGGGCGGCAGACGGAAAGGACCTGGTCCCGGAAACAGTGGCCCTCCGAAAGGATCCAGGTGTCCTCGAGGGGGATCTCCAAGGGGTGGAGGCTCTCCCTGGCATAAAGGGGGTGCCCCGGGGAGATGTAGGCCAGAAACTCCTCGGAAAAAAGGGGAAGGCTCTGCACCCCCGGTGCACGCTCCTCCGTACCCACCAACCCCGCATCCAACCGGCCCTCCACCAGCCCCTGAAGGATGGCCGGGGTGAGCTCCTCCTGCACCGAGACCTCGAGGCCCGGATACCTTTCCAGCAACCGGGGCAAAAGCCTTGGCAGAAGATAAGGGGCCAGGGTGGGGATGACCCCCACGCGGAAAGGACCTTGGAAGACCCCCTCCTCCCCCCGGGCGATGGCCTTGACCCTGGCCACCTCCTCCAGCACCCGGCGGGCCTGGGCCGCCACCCTTTCCCCCACCTCCGTGGGCTTCCCCTGCCTGCGGTCAAAGAGCTTGACCCCAAGCTCCTCCTCCAGCTTGCGGATCTGCACGCTGAGGGCAGGCTGGGTGAGGTAGACCCGCTCCGCCGCCCGGGTAAAGCTCCTCTCCTCCACCAAGGCCACCAGGTAGCGTATCTGCTCCAGGGTCATAAGTCCAATTTATCCCGACAACCAGTGAGATGTATTGGACTTATGCGTGGATCCCCCCTAAGGTGAGAACTGCCTGGCCTTGCCAGGCAGGAGGTGACGAGGATGTTCCTGAGAATAGACCGCCTGCAGATCGAACTCCCCATGCCCAAGGAGCAGGACCCCAACGCCGCCGCCGCGGTACAGGCCCTACTGGGAGGGCGCTTCGGGGAAATGTCCACCCTGATGAACTACATGTACCAGTCCTTCAACTTCCGGGGGAAGAAGGCCCTTAAGCCCTACTACGACCTCATCGCCAACATCGCCACCGAGGAGCTGGGCCACATCGAGCTGGTGGCCGCCACCATCAACAGCCTCCTGGCCAAGAACCCGGGGAAGGACCTCGAGGAAGGCGTGGACCCGGTGGCCGCCCCCCTGGGCTTCGCTAAGGACGCCCGCAACGCCGCCCACTTCATCGCCGGCGGGGCCAACAGCCTGGTGATGGGAGCCATGGGGGAGCACTGGCACGGGGAGTACGTGTTCACCAGCGGCAACCTTATTCTGGACCTTCTCCATAACTTCTTCCTCGAGGTGGCCGCCCGCACCCACAAGCTCCGGGTCTACGAGATGACGGATAACCCCGTGGCCCGCGAGATGATCGGCTACCTCCTGGTGCGGGGTGGGGTGCACGCCGCTGCCTACGGCAAGGCCTTAGAAAGCCTCACCGGGGTGGAGATGACCAGGATGCTCCCCATCCCCCGCATCGACAACAGCAAGATCCCCGAGGCCAAGAAGTACATGGACCTGGGCTTCCACAGGAACCTCTACCGCTTTAGCCCCTCCGACTACCAGGACCTGGGGCTCATCTGGTCCGGCCCCTCCCCGGAGGACGGCAGCCAGGTAAGGGTGGTGGACGGCCCCCCCGAAGGCGGCCCCGTCTTTGACCCCGGCCACGACGCCGCCGAGTTTGCCCCCGAGTTCCATCCGGGCGAGCTCTACGAGATCGCCCAGAAGCTTTACGAGAAGGCCAAGTAGGCGGGTTCTGCCCGGCTGGGCCTCTTAGCCCAGTCGGCCCTAGAGCGCCCCATACCTCCCCCCGGGTAGGGCCTGGGCCAGCCCCTTAAGCTCCAGCAGGGTGAGAAGGGAAAGCACCTTTTCCGCAGGAACCCCCAAGGCCTGGGCCAGGTCCTCGGGTAGGGCTTCCCCTTGCCTAAGGAGGGCGTAAAGCCCCTCCTCCTCCTGGGAAAGCTCCACCGCCTTTTTGGGCTTCCTGGAAAATCCCAGGTAGGAAAGAACGTCCTCCGCGGAGAGCACCGGATAGGCTCCATCCTGGATGAGGCGGTTGGTCCCCAAGGAGTTCGCATCCGTGGGACGGCCCGGCACCGCCAAAACCTCCTTGCCCAGTTCCAGGGCATACCGGGCGGTGATGAGGGCTCCGGATTCCATGGGGGCCTCCACCACGATCACCGCCCGCACCAGCCCCGCAATGATGCGGTTTCTTCTCGGGAAAAACTCCGGCTTGGGTCCGGTGCCGAAGGGGAACTCGGAAACCAGGGCCACCTTCCGGGCCAGCTCCCGGTGCTCGGGAGGATAGATGCGGTCCAAGGCACTTCCCAAAACCCCCAGGGTGGACCCACCTCCCTCCAGGGCCCCCAGGTGGGCCTCCCGGTCCACCCCCCTGGCCAGGCCGGAAACCACGCAAAGCCCGGCCTCGGAAAGCTCCCGGGCAAGTTTGCGGGTGAAGGAAAGCGCCCAGGTGGAGGCTTTCCTGGTGCCCACGATGGCCACCGCCTTCCCCTCCCCCGGAAGATCCCCTTGCACATAGAGGTGGGTGGGAGGTTGGGGAAGCCTCCTAAGCCCCTCGGGAAAGGCCTCTTCCCAAAGCCCCAGAATCCGAGCCCCCAGGGCCTCCGCCCGCTCCCTTTCCCGCCTGGCCTGCCCTTCCGCCTGGGGAAGCTCGGTTGCCGCCTGGGGAAAGCGTTCTTTTAAGGAAAGAAGGGGGTTTTCCTCTGCCAAAAGCTCAAGAAGCCGCTTAGGCCCGATGCCGGGAAGCAGGGCCAGGGCCAAGGGATCCACGGGTTTAGAGTATACTGAAACATCTGGGTCACGGGCGGAGCCTGTATCCCGGAGTCCGTGCCCGAAGGTCCGGCCCCAGGCCCCAAGGCCAATCCAAGGGGGTCGGGATGACCTAGCAGATATGGAAGAGAAAACCTACTCCGGCTTTGTGGCCATCGTGGGCAAGCCCAACGTGGGCAAGTCCACCCTCCTCAACAACCTCCTGGGGGTGAAGGTGGCCCCCATCAGCCCCAGGCCCCAGACCACCCGGAAGCGCCTTAGGGGCATCCTCACCGAGGGAAACCGCCAGATCGTCTTCGTGGACACCCCGGGCCTTCACAAGCCCATGGACGCCCTGGGGGAGTTCATGGACCAGGAGGTCTACGAGGCCCTTTCCGACGTGAACGCCGTGGTGTGGGTGGTGGACCTCCGCCACCCCCCTACCCCTGAGGACGAGCTGGTGGCCAAGGCCCTCAAGCCCCTGGTGGGGAAGGTGCCCATCCTCTTGGTGGGCAACAAGCTGGATGCTGCCAAATACCCCGAGGAGGCCCTCAAGGCCTACCACGCCCTCCTGCCCGTGGCTGAGGCCAGGATGCTTTCCGCCCTGGACGAACGCCAGGTGGCCGAGCTCAAAGCGGAACTCCTGGCCCTTCTCCCCGAAGGCCCCTTCTTCTACCCCGAGGACTTCGCCAAAAGCGACCAGGACTTCGGGGAGTGGGTAGCGGAGATCATCCGGGAGGAGGCCATGAAGCGCCTCTGGCACGAGGTGCCCTACGCCGTGGCGGTGAAGACCGAGGAGGTGGCGGAGAGGGAAAACGGCATCCTGTATATCAAGGCCGTCCTCTATGTGGAGCGCCCCTCGCAAAAGGCCATCGTCATCGGGGAGGGGGGCAGGAAGATCAAGGAGATCGGCCAAGCCGCCAGGAAACAGCTGGAGGTTTTCCTGAACCGGCAGGTGTACCTGGACCTCGAGGTCAAGGTCTACCACGACTGGCGCAAGGACCCCGAGGCCCTGCGGGAGCTGGGCTACCGATCCTCCATAGGGTGAGGAAGAGCATTCCCCTGTGGGCCTTTTCCGGTTAGCATACCCATATGCCCTGGCTCCTTCCTCGAGGCATCGCCCCCCTTCACGAAAAGGCCCTGGACCGCTTCATCGGGGCTTTGGTGGAGAAGCTTTCCGATCCCAGCGTGGACCGGAACGCCCTGGTGAGAGAGGAGCTTGCCCGCCTCCTCTACGGCCGGCCCTATGCGGAACTCCTGGAGCTAAACCCCCTGGCCGCCATGGGGCTAGACCCCGAGGGCATCACCTTTGAAGCGGAGTACTACGCCGCCACCGACCAGGAGAAGTTCCAAAAGGTTAAACCCCTCCTTTGGTTCTGGAAGGTTTTGGACCTCACCCCCATCGGCCAGTCCGTGCACTCCGGGGTGGCCATCCGCCGGGCCTTAGCCCCCTTCATCTTCAAACGGGTGGGGAAAAACCCCAAGTTCTTCCAGAACGTGGAGTTTTCCGTGGGGTACAACCTGGAGCTGGGGGACGACGTGGTGGTCCACCGCTACGTGCTCCTGGACGACATCGGGGGCATAAAGATCGGAGACCGCACCTCCCTTTCCGACTACGTGAACGTCTACAGCCACACCCACCACGTCCTGGCCTCCCCTGACGTCACCCTCAAGGAAACCATCATCGGTAGCGGGGTGCGCATCACCTACCACGCCACCATCCTGGCCGGGGTGCGCATCGGGGACGACGCCATGGTGGGCACGGGGGCCATCGTCACCAAGGATGTGCCTCCCCATGCCATTGCCCTGGGCATTCCCGCAAGGCCCACCCGCTATAAGGTCCGCCACGACTGCCCCTACTGCCGCAAGGGGGAACCCCACCCCTCGGACCTCATCCCCAGGGCCCCCGACCGCAAGGGCAACCCCGACTTCCCCGACTTCTTGCCCCCTGGATTCGGAACCCGGGAGGCCTAGGCCATGTGGACCAAGGAGGAGTTGGACCGGTACCACCGCCAGATGATCCTGCCTCAGGTGGGGCCTGAAGGACAGGAAAAGCTCAAGCGCTCCTCCGTGGTGGTGGTGGGGGCCGGAGGCCTGGGGGTGCCGGTCCTGCAGTACCTGGTGGCCGCCGGGGTGGGGCGGGTGGGCATCGTGGAGATGGACCGGGTGGAGCTCTCCAACCTCCACCGCCAGGTGCTTTACGCCACGGAGGATGTGGGCAAACCCAAGGCCCTGGCCGCCAAGGAGCGCCTCTTAGCCCTGAACCCTCTGGTGCAGATCGACACCTATCCCGTGCGCCTCACCTCGGAAAACGCCCTGGAGATCCTGAAGCCTTACGACCTGGTGATCGATGCCTCCGACAACTTCCCCACCCGCTATTTGGTGAACGACGCCTGCGTGTTCCTGGGAAAACCCCTCGTCTACGGGGCCATTTACCAGTTTGACGGCCAGGTGGCGGTCTTCCACCACCTGACCCCTGAGGGGGAGATGGGGCCCTGCTACCGGTGCCTCTTTCCCAAGCCCCCTCCTCCGGGAAGCGTTCCCTCCTGCGCCGAGGCCGGGGTCTTCGGGGTGCTGCCGGCGGTGGTGGGAAGCCTCATGGCCGCGGAGGCCCTTAAGGTGCTTTTGGGGATCGGGAAACCCCTGGCCGGGTCCCTGCTCCTCTACGATGCCCTAGAAGCCCAGTTCCGCAAGCTTTCCCTGCGCCGCAACCCCGCCTGCCCGGTCTGCGGGGACCACCCCACCCAGCGGGAGCTTATAGACTACGAGGCCTTTTGCGGCCTTTGATCCTACCGGGTGGGGGTCCCCCGGGCTACCCCCTTGGACCCTTAGGGGGCGCGCTAAGGTGGGAAAGAGCCAAAAGCTAGAGGGAAAAAGCCGGGGGTCTTACCCCCGGCTTCCCCATAGCCTCTCTCCTAAGCCCGGGCCTCGAGGGGCACGTAGGGCACGTCCAGCTCCCCGGTATACTTGGCATCCGGCCTGAGAAGGCGGTTATCCAGGGCCTTGTACTCCAGGATGTGCCCCACCCAACCGGAGATGCGGGCCACGGCGAAGATGGGGGTGAAGAACTCCAGGCCAAACCCCAGGTCGGAGTAAACCACCCCGGAGTAGAAGTCCACGTTGGGGTAGATGCCCCTGGGGTTGAGGACCTTGCCCGCCTCCTCCTCCACGATCTTCAGGATCTGGTATTCGGTGGAGTGGCCATGGGTTTCCGCCACCACCCGGGCCAGGCGCTCCAGGACCCCGGCCCGGGGGTCAAAGGCCTTGTAGACCCGGTGGCCCATGCCCATGATGCGCTCCTTCTTGGCCAGCTTCTCCCGCACCCACTCCCGCGCCCTTTCGGGGGTGCCGATTTCCTGGATCATCTTCATTACTGCCTCATTGGCTCCTCCGTGCCTGGGACCCTTGAGGGAGGCCACGGCGGCGGTGATGGCGGAGTAGAGGTCAGTTTCTGTGGAAAAGGCAGCGATGGCGGTAAAGGTGCTGGCGTTGAAGCCGTGCTCGGCGTGCAGGATAAGGGCAGCGTCCATGAGGCGCTCCTGCTCCTTGGAGGGTTCCACCCCGTTAGCCATGTACAAGAAGTTGGCGGCGTGGGAGAGGTCCTTCCGGGGAGCCAGGGGCTCCTTCCCCTCCCTCAGGCGCTTGTTGGCGGCCACGATGGTGGCGAACTTGGCGATGAGGGAAAGCCCTTTTTGGTAGAGGGCCTCTTGGGAAATCTCCCCCTCGGTGGGATCCAGCATCCCCAGCTCGGAAACCGCCGTGCGCAGGAAGCTCATGGGATGGGCCGAGAGGGGATAGCGGCGGAAGGATTCCAGGAGATGCTCGGGCAAGGCCCGTCGCTCAGCCAGCTCCTTTTTGAACGCCTCGAGCTCCTCCCGTGTGGGAAGTCTCCCATGTAGCAGAAGGAAAGTGGTTTCCTCAAAGGTGCTCTTCTCGGCCAGCTCCTGGATGGGGATCCCGTAGTAGTAGAGGCGGCCTGCCTCCCCGTCGATGAAGCACATCCGGCTTTCCGTAAAGAGCACGCCTTCCAAACCCCTTGCCACTTCCATACGCTCCTCCTTTTTTCGCACCCCAAGGGTGCTTCCACGCCCATCATACCAGGGTGGCCTGACGCTGCTGGGTTATAGCAGCTAGAGGGCATCCTCCTGCAGGATCAGGGTCTTGAGATAAAGGCTTTCCGGCACGTGCAGGCTCCAGGGATGGTCCTTGGGCTGGTAGGTGAGGCCGTGCACCCTCAGGCGCATCCCCCGGTCGGCGGCCGCCCGCCGGGCCACTTCCAGAAGGTCCTCCGCCTTGAGGTAATAGCTGCAGGTGGAAAGCCAGAGGTACCCCTCGGGCGCAAGAAGGCGCAAGGCTTCCCGCAAAAGGTCCACCAGGTGCCGCTTCATGGGGGGAATCTCCTCCGGGCGCTTCACCAGGGTGGGAGGGTCCAGGAGAATGTGGTGGAAGGACCCTTGAAGGCCCCTAAGCACCTCCAAGGCCTCCCCCTGGCGGATGTCCACCTTAAGGCCCATCCTCAAGGCCGCCTGGTCCAGGACGGCCAGGGCCTCGAGGTCCTTGTCCACCGCCAGGGCATGGGCTCCTTTCCGCGCGGCCCTCAAGGCGAAGCCCCCCACGTAGCTAAAGACATCCAAGACCCTTTCCCCAGGGCGCACCATACCCTCAAAGAGGCGGCGGTTCTCCCGCTGGTCCAAGTAAAACCCCGTCTTCTGGGCCAGGGCCAAGGGGATGGGGAAAACCAGGCCATCCTCCTCCACCGCCAAAACCTCGGGCACCTCCCCGTAGACCGCCCCCACCCTCTCGGGAAGCCCTTCCTGCCTCCTGGCCTCCACGTCGCTCCGCTCGTAAACCCCCTTGGGGCCCACTGCCTCCAGGAGGGCGGGAAACCAGACCTCCCTTAAAGCCTCCATCCCCCGGGTGCGCACCTGGAGAACCAGAACCTCTCCAAACCGGTCCACCACCAGGCCGGGGAGGCCATCCGCCTCTCCATGCACCAGGCGGTAGCTTTGGCCCATTCCCTCCCTCTTGCGCAAGGCCCGTTCAAAGCGGGCCAGAAAAAAGGCCCGATCCAAAGGGCCAGGGTCAAAGCGATAAGCCCGGAACGGGATGCGGGAGCCCGGGTCCAGGTAGCCCACCGCCAAAAAACTGCCATCGGCGGCCACCGCCTCCGCCACCCCTGCCTGCTTGGGCATCTCCTCCAGCTCGTCCCGGTAGAGATTAGGGTAGAAGTTTCGAACCTTCTTTTCCTTTCCCGGCTTGACCACCACCCTCAGCACGGGCTCAGCATACCCTTGTGCTATTTTGGAACCATGAACCGAAAACGCTGGCTGGCCCTTCTCCTCTTCGTGGCGGTGGCCCTTCTCGTGGTGGGCCTGGGGCGCCTCATCCAGTCCCGGGAAACCGGCCATCCCTGGCGGGAAGCCACCCTGTACGGCCGGGGCGAAAAAGTCGTCCTCCTGGAGGTGGTGGGCAGCATCCCCATGGGGAAGGACCTCGAGGACCTCCTCTCCAAGATCCGCCAGGCCCGGGAGGATCCGGGCATCCGGGCCGCGGTCCTCTTCGTGGATAGCCCTGGGGGTAGCGTCACGGAAACCGAGGCTATCCACCGCGCCCTGAAGGACCTGGCCCGGGAAAAGCCCCTGGTGGCTGCCTTCGGCACCGTGGCCGCCAGCGGGGGCTACTACGTGGCCACCGCTGCCCGCGAGATCTTCACCCCGGCCACCGCCGTCACCGGCTCCATCGGGGTCATCGCCACCCTTCCCCAGGTCCAGGGTTTACTGGCCAAACTGGGCGTTCAAGTGGAGGTCCTCAAGGAAGGCCGGCTCAAGGATATGGGCTCCGGCCTCCGGCCCCTCACCCCGGAGGAGCGAACCCTCATCCAGGGCTACATGCGCGAGGCGTACGAGCTTTTCGTGGCCAGGGTTGCGGAGGGAAGGCACCTTCCTAAGGACAAAGTGCGGCAACTGGCCGATGGACGCATCTACTCGGGAACCCAGGCCATCGCCCTTGGGCTTGCGGACCGGGAAGGCTACCTGGAAGACGCCGCCAAGCGGGCCGCGGAGCTGGCCGGCCTGGAGGGGTTCCGCCTGGTGCGCTATGTGAAACCTAAAGGACTGCTGGACGGACTTCTGGGCGAGGGGTTTCCCCTGGGCCTTTCCTCGGAAACCGAGCAGCTAGTTTCCCTGCTCGGCCAGAACCGGTTTCGCCTCGAGTACCGCTACCTGGGAGGAGGGTTATGGTGATCGCTAGCCCCTGGCGCAGGTTCGTGGCCTCCCTTATTGACGGGCTCATCCTGGTACCCCTGAGCTTCCTCCTGATGGCCTTGGCCGGGATAAACCCCCTGGTGCAAACCACCTTCGTCCAGGACCTCCTCTTCAACTGGATACCCAGCTGGGCCTATTACGTGATCTTCACCGCTTTGCATGGGGCAACGCCGGGAAAAATGGCCCTGGGTCTCAAGGTGGTCCGCACGGACGGTCAGCCCGTGGACTGGCTCACCGCCTTTATGCGGGAGGTGGTAGGCAAGACCCTTTCCACCCTGCCCCTCCTCCTCGGCTACCTCTGGGCTTTCTTCCACCCCAGGCGCCAGGCCTGGCATGACCTCATCGCCGACACCCTGGTGGTGCGCTCAGGCCCAGCCAGTGCCAGATCCGAAGAGGGAGCCCCGTAAACCGGGCAGGGCGGTAGAACCCCCCGCACCCCTCTGGACCCATCCCCGGAACAAGGGAAAAGGTGGGGTAGGGCTTTCCGTCCGACGGAAAACAGGCAAGGGGCTACGCTGAGGATGTATGGATAGGCTTACGGATGTTGCGGCGGGCCTTTTCCTCTATGCCCTCATGGCAGGGAAGGACAGGAAGGAAGCCCTTGCCATCGCTCTCTCCGACCCTCCTTCTCACCTTGAGGCAAGCCTCCTTGCCCTATTTGCCCAAGCCCATGGCGTGAACGGGAAGAATCTGGAGGAAATAGAAGAGTATGCCGTGAGGCTCCGAACCGGAAGCCCACTTCCACGGGAAATCTCCCCGATATCTCCCGAGGAACTGAGAGCCTTCTACCTGGAAACCTGGGGAGTGGACCCCATGCAGGAACGGAATGAGGGCTGAGGCTACACCGGCTCTCCCGCCCTCCCAATCGGGTGATCCGCCAAGCCCTTCAGCCGCCGAGCAGTGGCCTCAGCGCAAAGGCATACACCAACCCCGCCGCGCCGCAGGCGAGGATCACGGGGATGATGCCGACCTGGTAACGCACGAGCGCGACAAGGGCGGCAGCCCCCAGCAGGGCCGAGAACCATTCGAAACCGTTGAACAAGGTGTCGAGACCGAACGGTCCGGCAAGGCCCTGCGGCCAGAGCACGTGGTAGGCGAAGAACACGGCGAGGTTCAGAATCACCCCTACCACAGCGGCGGTGATGCCGGTGAGCGGTGCAGTGAAATGGATCGCCCCGCGCGTCGCCTCCACGAGCGGGCCGCCGATCAGGATGAACAGAAACGACGGCAAAAAGGTGTAGAACGTGGTGACGAGCGCCCCCAGCGTGCCCGCAAGCGCTAGGGCCTCGGGCCCGAGCGCCTCACGCTGCCAGCCCCCGAGGAAGCCGACAAAGGTCACAATCTTGATGAGCGGACCGGGCGTGGTCTCGCCGAGCGCGAGGCCATCCATCATCTGCGGCACGGTGAGCCAGCCATGGATCTCCACTGCGTGCTGATAGACATACGGTAGCGCCGCATACGCTCCCCCGAAGGTCAGGAGCGCCACCTTGGTCGAGAACCACGCCATTTGCGCGTACACACCGTTCCAGCCCTGCCAGGCGACAAGCGACCCGAACGGCACGGCCCAGATCAAAAGACCCACAATCGTGTAACGCACGAGCCTGGCGCGCGAGAAGCGCGCGTGCTCGGGGGTGGCGTGGTGATCGCCGATGAGCGCACTGTTGCCGCCATCTGCCTCCCCATCGTGCAGCGTGAAACGCTCCGGGGCATAGCGGCCGCCGAGGTAGCCGATGAGACCGGCGCCGATGATGATGAGCGGGAACGGCAGGCGCAGCGCAAAGGTCGCGACGAACGCCGCTGCCGCGATGGCCCAGAGCCAGGCGTTCCGGAGCGCCCTGCGGCCGATGCGGTAGGCGGCATACACCACGATCGCGATCACCGCCGGCTTGATGCCGTAGAGCACGCCGGCCACGGCGGGCAAATCGCCGAAGCGGAGATAGATCCAGCCGAACAGCACGATCACCAGCACCGAGGGCAGGACGAAGAGCGTACCCGCGGCGATCCCACCCCAGGTGCCATGCATGAGCCACCCGATGTAGGTGGCCAGCTGCTGCGCCTCGGGACCTGGTAGCGTCATGCAGTAGTTGAGCGCGTGCAGGAAGCGCTGCTCCGAAATCCAGCGTCGGCGCTCAACCAGCTCGTGATGCATCATGGCGATCTGACCGGCCGGACCGCCGAAGGCGAGCCATCCGAGCTTGAACCAGTATGCGAGCGCCTCCCGGAACGGGACGTGTGCCGCCAGCGGGGTCGTTTCTAGGGTCCGCACACTTTTCTTGGGCATGGATATCCCTTCTCAGGCCATCCCCCCGTGTGTGGGGACTACCCTAGGCAGGCACTATGTACACACTAGCAAAAACGGGCCATCCCCACATGCGTGGGGACTACACATGACCCAGACGGCAAAAACCTTCGCTGACCCCCTCTATGGGTATGTAAAGAGAGCCAGTCCAGATTAGCTTTTCAAGAACCCCCGTGCGCGAGCCCAGGTGCACACCCAGAGCCTAAAAGCCCTTTGAGCGCACCTGGCTCTCTCGCACCTCGAGGCCCACTATCCCACCCAGTTAAGTCCCCTACACATTGAACCCAAACATGCGCATCATGCGCTTGCCTTCCTCGGTCATTCTGGCAGGGGTCCAGGGAGGAGTCCAAACGAACTCCACATTCACCCCCTGCACCCCGGGAAGGCGCATCACCGCCATTTCCGCATCCGCCTTCACCATGTCCTGGGCGGGGCAGCCGATGGCGGTAAGGGTCATGGTGAGGTCCACCACCCCGTTTTCGTGGATCTCCACATCGTAGACCAAGCCCAGGTCCACGATGTTCACGGGGATTTCCGGGTCATAGACCACCTTCAAGGCCTCGAGGACCTGCTCCTTGGTGGGCAGACCCTCTTTGCCCCCCGCCTGGTTCACATTCCCCTCCTGCAAGCCAGCCTGCCCCTCCGGCAAACCCTCGCGGTGCCTCTCGTCCATGTTGTACAGGATACCCCTTCCCCCAGCACCCCGCCCACCCGGCCTCACCATTCCCCAAAAGCTTCCTGGTCCTGGCAAAACCGCCACGGGTGTGGCACAATGTCTTCCGGTTGGGGAGTAGCCCCAAGGCCAGCTTTCCGTCAAGACGGGCACGGGCCCCGGGAGGCTGGGGGCGGGAAGCCCGGGCAAGACCACCGCTTAAGCGGTGGTCTTTATCTTTTGGGAGGTGCGCATGGAAACCGGTGTCCTCTCGGTCATCCTAATCCTGGTGGCCCTCGAGGTCATCCTGTCCGCCGACAACGCCCTGATCCTGGGGGTCATCGTCCAAAGGTTACCCGTTCACCTCAGGCGTAGGGCCCTCTTCTACGGCATCCTGGGAGCTTACGTGCTCAGGGGTCTCGCCCTCCTTTTCGCCGCCTTGGTCATCAAGCTTTGGTGGGTCCAGGTGCTGGGCGCTGCTTACCTGCTTTACGTGGCCCTGAAGCATTTCCTCAGAGCGGAGGGAGCCCACGCGGCCCCGCCATTGGAGGTGAGCGCCGCCCAGTTTTGGAAAACGGTGGCCCAGGTGGAACTCATGGACCTGGCCTTCGCCGTGGACTCGGTTCTGGTGGCCGTGGCCCTTTCCGATAAACTCTGGGTCATCTACACCGGGGTCTTCCTGGGCATCCTGGCCCTCAGGATGCTGGCCAGCCTGGTGGTCACCCTCCTGGACCGCTACCCTCGCTTCAAACACCTGGCCTACGTGGTGGTGGGGCTTGCGGGGGTGAAGCTCCTGGTGGGCGGCTGGGACAAGCTCACCAAGGAGGTTCTCCACCGCCCCGAGCTGGCCGTGGGATTGGACAAGGAAGCCTTCAGTCTCCTCATCCTGGCAGTGCTCCTTCTGGGAAGCCTCTGGGCCTTGCGCAAGCCCGCGGCCCAACCCTCGTAGGATGAGCCTCTGGACCTATTTTCTTCTGGCCCTTCTCCTCTTTTTGGAAGTGGGGTTCCCCTTCGGCCTCCTCGTGCCCGGAGGGGACACCCTCCTCCTGGCCTTGGGAGCCCTGGCCGGGGAGGGAAGGCTAAGCCTCTTCCCCCTCCTTCCCCTCCTCTTCCTGGGAAGCTACCTGGGACACGGGGTGGGGTACGGCCTGGGGCGGATCCTGGGCCAAAGGCTCCTCAGGCGCTTTCCCGAGCACCTAAGGGAGCGGGCCATCAAGCTCCTAAGCCGTTTCGGCCCCTCGGCCCTCCTCCTTGCCCCCTTTGTGCCGGGCATGCGCACGGTGGTGCCCTTCTTGCTGGGGACCTTGGGCTTTCCCTGGCTGCACTACCTGCTCCTAGCCGCCTTGGGAAGCCTCCTCTGGACCCAGGGGCTCGTCCTCTTCGCCTACTTCCTGGGGGAAAAGCTCCCCGCCTGGCTCCTCTGGCCTATCCTGCTCCTCCTCGCCCTTCTTCCCCTTCTGCGCCGAAAGCCCAAAGTCTAGATGTACTTCTCCCCCCGTACCACCCAGACGTTCTCCACATAGGCGATCACGGCGTAATGGGGAAAGTAGGCCTCCTGCAAGCGGGCCAGGATCCTGAGGGCCACCTCCTCGGGAACGATGGTTTCCAGGCGGATGTTCTGGCCCTCCCAGTCCAGGCTGCGCATGCCCCGGGAACCCTCTCCCCTGGCGGGCACGATGGTGTACCCCTTGGCTCCCAGGCGCTTGATCTCCTCCACCAGCTTCTTCTCCAGGATGCTTTCCGCCACGATGGTGACCAGCTTCAAAGGCACCAGGTCCATGATTCACCCCCCCATCCATTGGGCCAAGGCGTGGTAGATGGGAATACCCAGAACCAGGTTAAAGGGAAAGGTTACCGTCAGGCTTGCCGCCAGATACAGGCTGGGGTTGGCCTCGGGCAGGGCGATGCGCACGGCAGCAGGGGCAGCGATGTAGCTGCTGCTGGCTGCCATGGCCCCCAAGACGGTGGCCCCGCCCACGGAAAACCCCACCAGGTGCCCCACATAGACCCCTATAGCCCCGTGAAAGAGGGGAAGGAGGGTTCCGTAGAGGATCAAACGGAAGCCCACTTGCCTTAAGGTGGCGAACCTCGAGGCCGCCACCATCCCCAGGTCCATGAGGAAAAGGGTGAGCGCCCCGTAGAAGGGATCCACAAAAAAGGGCTTTACCCGTTCCATCCCCGCCTCGCCGGAAAGGGCCCCGATGAGAAGCCCACCCACCAGGAGGACCACGCTCTTCCCGGTGAGGACCTCCTGGAAGGCCTCCCCCAGGTTTCCACCTCCCCGCTTGGCCAAAAGCAGGGCCACCACGATGCCGGGCACCTCCAAAAGGGCCACCAGGGTGGGCAAAAACCCCTCGGGCCGGTGGCCCACCGCCTGGGCGAAGGTGAGGGCTGCCAGGAAGGTCACCGCGGAAACCGAACCGTAATGGGCGGCCAGGGCCCCGGCATCCACCCGGCCCAAGACCAGAAAGCGGCGGGCCAGAACATAACTGGAAAGGGGCCGGAAAAGCCCCAAACCCAGGGTGGCCAAGGCAGGAATAAGCACGGTAGCCAGGGGCGTTTTGGAAAGCTCCACCCCCCCTTTGAAGCCAATGGCGAAGAGCAGGTAGATGGAAAGCGCCGTGTACATGGCCTCAGGGAAGGCGAGGTCGCTTCTAAGAAGCCGGGCCGCCATCCCCAGGGCGAAAGCCAGGACCATGGGGGAAAGGAGGTTGAGCCGAAGGAGCTCCAAGGCATCCATGGCCTGCCTTTTACCACAGGCGGGAGGGCTTGGTACAATCCGGTACGATGCGGCCTTTGGTGGGCGTCATCATGGGCTCCAAGTCCGACTGGGAAACCCTCCGCCATGCGGCGGAAACCCTGGAAACCCTAGGCATCCCCTACGAGGTGCGGGTGGTCTCTGCCCACCGCACCCCGGACCTGATGGCGGACTACGCCAAGACCGCCAAGGAGCGGGGGCTTATGGTGATCATCGCCGGAGCTGGCGGGGCTGCCCACCTTCCCGGCATGACCGCCGCCCACACCCCTTTGCCCGTGCTGGGGGTGCCGGTGGAAAGCAAGGCCTTGAAGGGCCTGGATTCCCTTCTTTCCATCGTGCAGATGCCCGCCGGCATCCCCGTGGGAACCTTGGCCATCGGGAAAGCGGGAGCGGTGAACGCCGCTCTCCTGGCCGCCAGCATCGTAGGGCTCTCCCACCCTGAGGTGATGGAGCGCCTCGAGGCCTATCGCAAGGCCCAGACGGAGGCCGTCTTGGCCCACCCCGATCCCCGGGAGGAAGGATGAGGCTGGGCATCCTGGGCGGGGGCCAGCTGGGGAGGATGCTGGCCCTGGCGGGCTATCCCTTGGGTCTTTCCTTTCGCTTCCTGGACCCCTCCCCCGAGGCCTGCGCCGGGCAAGTGGGGGAGCTGGTGGTGGGGGATTTTCTGGACGAAGAGGCCCTCCGGCGCTTTGCTGAGGGGCTTGAGCTGGTCACCTATGAGTTCGAAAACGTACCGGTGGAAGCCGCCCGGTTCCTTGAGGCAAGGCTTCCCGTCCTTCCCCCACCCAAGGCCCTGGAGGTGGCCCAGGACCGCCTGGCGGAAAAGACCTTCATGCACAGCCTGGGGATACCCACCCCTCCCTTTCGCCGGGTGGATGGCCTCAGGGAGCTTAGGGAAGGCCTCGAGGCCCTGGGCTTCCCCGCCCTCCTCAAGGCCCGCAGGGGCGGGTACGACGGCAAGGGTCAGGCCCTTCTCACCTCATGGGAGGAGGCGGAAAGGGCCTTCCACGCCCTGGGGGGAGGGGGATTGATCCTTGAGGGGTACGTTCCCTTCCAGCGTGAGCTTTCCATCCTGGGGGTGCGGAGCCGAACCGGGGAGATGGCCTTCTATCCCTTGGTGGAAAACCGCCACCAGGGGGGTATCCTGCGCCTCTCCCTGGCCCCGGCCCCAGGGGTTTCCCCCACCCTGCAGCAGAAGGCGGAAATCTACGCCAGGAAGGCCATGGAGGCCCTGGGATACGCGGGCGTGCTGGCCCTGGAACTCTTCCAGGTGGGAGAGGAAATCCTCTTCAACGAGATGGCCCCCCGGGTTCACAACTCCGGCCACTGGACCCTAGAGGGCGCCGAGACCAGCCAGTTTGAAAACCACCTCCGGGCCCTTTTGGGCCTCCCCTTGGGGAGCACCGCCCCCAAGGGCCATAGCGCCATGGCCAACCTCATTGGGGTGAAGCCCGACTTCGCCCAGGTCCTCGCCCTTCCCGGAGCCCATCTGCACTGGTACGGCAAGGAGGTGCGCCCGGGACGCAAGGTGGGGCACATCACCCTGCGGCGGGACACCTGGGAGGATCTGGCCCGGGACCTTCCCCATCTCCTCGCCTTGGCCCAGGCTCCCGAACCGGTATAATCCCTGTGTTCCCTGCGGGAGCGGTAAGGAGGCAGGCTATGGACCGGAACGCTCGGCTCAAAGAGGTGGTGCGCGCGGCCAAGGAACACCCCGTCTACCGGGAGAAGTTCAAGGGAGTCCACCCGGAGGAGGTCACCCTGGAAAACCTGGGGGAGCTTCCCCTCACCACCCGCGAGGAATGGGTGGCCTACCTTAAGGAAAACCCCAGGCCGCCCACGGGGGCAAGCCTCATGCACCTGACCCCAAGCCCCCTCATGGGCTGGATGCCCGAGTACCTTTCCCAGGAGGACCTCCGTTACCAGACCGAGGCCCTGGCGGAACACTACCGCAGGCTCGGCCTCACCGGCAAAAAGGTGCTGGTGGCCTTCAGCTACCACGTCTTCGCTGGGGGGTGGCTCTTCCACCAGGCCCTCTGGCGGGCGGGGAACCTGGTCTTCCCCCACGGCCCAGGGGAGGCCTCCCGCATTGCCGAGATCGGCCAGACCTATGGCTTTGACGTGCTGGTCACCAATCCCTCCTTCGCCCTCAAGGTGGGCCAGGCGGGGGGGCGGTTTGCCCTCCTCCTGGCAGGGGGAGAGCCCTTCACCTCCGTCCCCGGCTTCCGGGAAAAGGTGGAAGCCCTTTTGGGATGCACCGCCCTGGACGCCTACGGTACCAGCGAGCTCGGGATCGTGGCCGGGGAAAGGCTTAGCAAGGACGGGCTATGGGAGATCCCGGAGATGGCGGTGCTGGAGGTCTTGGATCCCGAGACCCTGAAGCCTGTGCCCGACGGGGAAAAGGGGGAACTGGTGGTCACCGCTCTGAGCCGCACCCTCATGCCCATGGTGCGCTTCCGCACCGGGGACCTGGCCGTGGCCGAAAGGCGGGAAGGGCTCACCGTCCTGCCCCGGGGGGTCTTCGGCCGCACCGACCAGATGGTGAAGGTAAAGGGGGTAAAGCTCTACCCCACGGAACTCGCCCCCATCCTGGGCGGATTCGGCCTGGACCCCAGGGGCTTCCAGGTGGTGGTGGAAAGGAAGCTGGAGGGCACGGACAAGCTGGTTCTCCGGCTTAAGGCGGAGAAGGTGCCGGCAGGGCTTTTGGAGGCCATCACCAAGGCCACGGGCCTAAGGGTGGACGAGGTGGAGCTGGTGGGGGAGCTGGAAGGCGGTCTGGTGGTGGACCGTCGCTTCTAAACCACCCCACCTTAGCTTCCGCTAAGGTGGGGGCCCTGTAATGCCACCCCACCTGGGCAAGAGCCCAGGTGGGGATCCTCGTACATCCCTTCTCCAAGGGGTGTTCTCGGGCACCCATAGAAGGGGGTACGGCGAGAAAGAGTTCAAGACCATCCTTGTAAGGCCATTTGTTATATTCTTCTCATAACCCCGGGGTATACTCCCCCCAAAGCAACGGGGCCCTTGCGCTATAGTAAGGGCAAACCCTGTGCCTTGTGGGAAGGAGGCAAGATGCGGTTTTTCGTGGTGGGCGACGTATCCGTGGACCTGCTTTTCTTCGTGGAGCGCATACCGGAGCCGGGGGAGGAGGTTCCTTCCCGCCGTGCCCTGATGAAACCGGGGGGCGCCGGGGCCACCCTGGCGGCGCAGCTTTCCAGCCTGGGCCACCGGGTCTATCTGGCTGGCCGGGTGGGGCAGGATCCCTTCGCCGAGCTGGCCCTTTCCCGGGTGCGGGAGGTGGGGGTGGACCTGAGGCACCTTCAGGAGGACCCCGACCACACCACCAGCTCGGTGCTGATCCTTCTGGTGCCAGGGGGGGAAAGGGCCATGGTGAGCGCCGAGGGGGCAAGCCGTTACCTGGATCCCTCCCTCTTCAAGCCCCGCTTCCTGGACCAGGCGGACGCCGTGGTCCTCTCCGCCTACGCCCTGGTGGGAGGCCCTAGCCGGAGCTACGCGGTGGAGGTCCTCGAGGCCGCCAGGAAGCGGGAGATGCCCATCTTCGCCGACCTGGGAACCGGGGCGGTACGGGCAGCGGGCAGGGAGCTTTTACGGTACCTGCGGGGTGTAAGCTGGCTTCTCATGAACCAGACGGAGCTTATGGCCCTGACGGAGGCCTCCTCCCTCTCCGGGGGGATCGCGCGGCTCCGGGAGGAAGGCTTCCGGCACCTGGCCATCAAGGTAGGGGCCATGGGCTCCATCCTGGTCACCCCGGAAGGGGAGGAACTCCTGGAGCCCTATCCGGTGGAGGACATCGTGGACTCCACCGGGGCGGGAGACGCCTACACCGCCGCCTTTGCCCACGCCATCCTCTCGGGGAGAAGCCCCCTCGAGGCCGGCCGCCTGGCCAATCTGGCGGGGGCCCTGGCCGCCACGGGCCTGGGGGCCCAAGGGCGGCTCCTCCGCCTAGAGGACCTGGAAGTAAAGGCGCGCTAGGGCTAAAAAGGCGAGGCCCGCCCTTCCGCTCTTCTCCGGGTGGAACTGGGGGGCCAGGAGGTTCTCCCGGGCGAGGAGGGCGGTGAAAGGGGTGCCCTCGTACGCCCCCACCCCCAGGGAGTGAGGGGTAAGAGGGCCGTAGTAGGAGTTGGCGAAGTAGAAGTGGCGGCCCGAAAGCTCCTGGAAAGCGCCTGCGAAGCGCACCCGGTTCCACCCCATCTGGGGCACGCGGCCCTGGGTAAAGCGCCTCACCACCCCCTCCACCAGGCCCAGCCCCCTGACCCCCGGGGCTTCCTCGCTTTCCTGGTACAGGATCTGCATGCCCACGCAGATGCCCAGGAAGGGAAGGCCCCTTTCCAGGTGGGCCAGGACCCGGTCCACGAACCCGCTATTCCGGAAGGCCTGCATCACCTGGCCGAAGTGGCCCTGGCCGGGAAGGACCAGGAGGCTGGCCTCGAGGTGCGCCCGGGGGTCCGAGGAGACGCTGACCTCAAAGCCCGCAGCCTCCAACGCCTTGGCAGCACTTCGGAGGTTCCCCGAACCGTAGTCGATGAGCAGGGCCTTCATGCCCTAAAGCACCCCCTTGGTGCTGGGAAGCTCCTCCCCCGTGATCCGGGTCGCCCGGTGTAGGGCCCGGGCCAGGGCCTTGAAGCTGGCCTCCACCACATGGTGCGCCTCCCTGCCGGAAAGAAGCCGAAGGTGCAGGGTGAGGCGGCCGTGGTTGACGAGCCCCCTTAGAAACTCCCTGAGGTGGTAGTGGTTCACCCCACCCGCCTCCCCCACCACGGGCCACTCCTCCGGACGGTACTCCAGGTGGGGCCTCCCCGAGAGGTCCAAGACGCAAAGCACCAGGGTTTCGTCCATGGGGGCAAAAGCCTCGGCGTAGCGTTCCACGCCCCTTCCCTCCCCCAAAGCCTCCCTTAGGGCCTGGCCCAGGGTGATGCCCACATCCTCCACCAAGTGGTGCACGTCCACCTCGAGGTCCCCCCTGGCCTCCACCTCCAGGAGAAAACGCCCGTGGCGCTGGAGCTGGAGGAGCATATGGTCCAGGAAGGGAAGCCCCGTGGCCACCTTACCCCCAGGGGGTCCATCCAAGCCCAGGCGCACCCGCACCCAGGTTTCTGCGGTCGCCCGCTCCACCGAAGACTCACGCATAGGCCACCTCAAAGGCCGCCTTCAGAAAGGCGTCCATCTCCTCCTTGGAGCCCACCGTCACCCGGATGCACCCAAAAAGGCCTGGGTAGTGGTCCTGCCTTCGCACCAGTATCCCCTGGGCGAGAAGGTGGCGGAAGGCCCTCTCAGCATCCGGGGTCCGCACCAACAGGAAGTTGGTGTGGCTCCTATAGGGCTGCCAGGTGGGATGGCCCCTAAGCCTCCCATAAACCCGCTCCCGCTCGGCCCGCACGTGGGCCGCCACCGCCTCCACGTAGCCGGGGTTTTCCAGGACCACCTCCAGGATGGTCCCGGTGTGGGCGGGAAGGACAAAGGGAGGAAGCACCTCGCGGACAAGGGCGGCCACCTCCGGCGAGGCCAACAAATAACCCGCCCTCACCCCTCCCAGGGAGAAGGCCTTGGAAAAGGTGCGCAAGAAGGCCACATGGGGGTTTCCCCGCCCCAAGGGGCTAAAGTCCGAGCCCGCAAACTCCCGGTAGGCCTCGTCCACCACCAAAAGCCCCTCCACCTCCTTGGCCCTCTCGGCCAAGGCCCAAAGGGCTTCCTCGGGGAAAAGGGTCCCCGTGGGGGCGTGGGGGTTGGGCAGGAAGAAGACCCCGCCCTGGAAGGCGGAAAGAAGCTCCTCCAAAGGCAAAGCGAATCCTTCCTCCCTTGCCTCCAGGAGTATGGCCCGGTAAGGGGTTCCCGTCACCCGGGCGGCATGGGCGTAGTGGGGAAAGGAGGGGCTTACATCCAAAACCTCCTCCGCCGCCACCGCCAGGGCCAGGATGAGGAGGTTGGAACCCGGTGCCAGGACGATGCCCTCCTCCGGCCATCCCACCCGGGCGGCAAGCCTTTGCCGCAGGGTCTCGGCGTGGATCTCCGGGTAGCGGTTCCAGGAAAGGTGGGCCAGGCGCCTCAGGGCCTCCGCCTTCAGGGCCTGGGGAAGGTCAAAAGGGCTTTCGTTCTGGTCCAGCTTCACCGGGGCATCCACCTTCTTGTAGGGATAGGGGGAGATACCCCGGAGGTGCGCCTTAAAGGCCCGCATGGGTCAAGTATAGCTAGAAGTGAGCGTAACCCCGCCGCTTTACGGGTGCGCCCAGGAAGTACACCCCCTCCCCCTCGGACACCTGTCCGGCGCGGAAAAGGGGAAGCCCCACCTCCTTCGCCCGGGCCAGGACCTGGGCCTCCTGCTCCGGGGGCACCGCCAGCACCGCCTCGAACTCCTCTCCCCCGTAAAGGACCAGCTCATGCGCCAGGGCCTCATCCCCGGCGAAGGCCAGCACATCGGGGTAAAGGGGAAGGGCCTCGAGGTCCACCCGCACCCCCTGTTCGGAAAGTTGCCAAAGGGTTTCCGCCAGGCCATCCGAGGAGTCTAAGCCACCCCGGAGGAGGCCCTTGAGGCTTAAGAGTTCCAGCCGGGGCAAAGGGTAGAAGGCCGCCTCGCGGATCTCCGGATAGGCCCCGAGGTCCCGGGCCTGGTAGTGGGCCTGGATGGCCGCCCCCGTCCTGCCCCAGCGATCCCCGGCCAGGTAGAGGAGATCCCCTGGAAGGGCCCTCCGGGGTAAGGGAACCTCCGCCTGGGCGAAGCCGGAAACGGTGAGGGCCACCTCCTCGCCGGCGTTGGTGTCCCCCCCAAGGAGCACAGCCCCAAGCCGCCCTGCCGCCTCCGCCGCACCCTTGACCAGCTCAAGGGCGAAGTCCTCCTCCAAATCCGGGGGCAGAAAAAGCCCTAGGGTAAAGCCCAAGGGCCTTCCCATCTTGCAAAGAAGGTCGGAAGCCGTGGCCGCCACCCCCCGGAAGCCCACCTCAAAGGGCCCCATCCCCAGGAGGGCCACTTCCCGGTAGAGAAAGCCATCCGTCTTCAAAAGCCAGGCTACCTCCCCCACCCAAACCCCCCCGGCATCATCCCCGGGAGGCAAGGGAGCCCCTGGGGGATAGCCGATGGGGGCAAGCTTCCCAAGAAGCGCCCGCTCGCCCAAGTCCTTAAGCCGCATACGCCCAGGCTAGGGTATCATGGCGGGGTGTGCCGGGTTGACCTTTGCCTTACGCCGGCCCGCGGCCCCCTGGTCCTGGTGGAGGTCCTCCCTGCAGGGAGCCTCCTCACCCAGCTCCTGGCCCAAGGAGCCCTGGAGGTCTGGGTGGCCCCAGGGCCCAAGGTGGCCCGCCTTCTGGCCCAGGAACTGGGACAAGGGGTCCTTCTCCTGGGCGAGGTGGAAGGCTTCCCTCCCGAGGGCTTCCACGGCCGGCTTTCCCTGGTGGACTTGGAAAGCACCCCTGTGGCGGGGAAAAAGGCCATCCTGGTGGCTCCCCTCCTCAACGCGAGCCTCCTACATGGGGAGGAGGAGGTGTACGTGGCGGGGTTTCGCAACGCCAAAGCGGTCCTGGAAGCCCTTCGCGGTCTAAAGGGGCTGGTGCTCCGACCCTCCGGGGCCCCGGAGCCCCTGCTCTCGGCGGTGGTGGCCGCCGGCTTCTTGCAGAAGCGCCTCTCCCCCGATGGCCCCACCACCCTGGCCACCGCCCTCCTCAAGGCCTTCCCCGATCCCCAGGAGGCCCTCTTCCAAAGCCCGGAGGGCCAGGCCCTTCACAAGGAGGGGCGCACGGAGGAGCTGGCGCGGGCAAGCCTCATCGGGGTGGATCCCGTGGTGCCCAGGCTTGCCGGGGTACGCTTCTTCCCCAAGGTGGAGTTCGGCCTGACCCAGGACCGCTACGCCCAGAGGTTTGTGGCATGGAACGGCTAGAACTCCTGGGCCTTCCCCTGGACCCTGTGGGGATGGAGGAAGCCCTGGCCCGAATCCAGGGCTTCCTAAAGGAGGAAGGCACCCACCAGGTGGTCACCCTGAACCCGGAGATCGCCGTGCGGGCCCAGGAGGACCAAGCCCTCAGGCAAGCCATCCTCGAGGCGGAGCTGGTAACCCCGGATGGGGTGGGCATCCTCTGGGCTGCTAAAAGGCTTTTGGGCCTGGAACTTAAGGAGCGGGTCACCGGGGTGGACCTCACCCTGACCCTTCTAAGCCGATTCCCCGGTATCCGGGTCTACCTCCTGGGGGGCAGGCCCGGGGTGGCGGAGCGGGCGGCCCTCGAGGCCAGGCGGCTCGGGGCGGAGGTGGTCGGGTACCACCACGGCTACTTCCAGGAGGAGGAAGGGGTGGTGGAGGAGATCCGGCAAAAGGCCCCGGACCTCCTCCTGGTGGGCATGGGGGAACGGCAGGAAACCTTCATCCACCGGCACAAGGCCCACCTGAGGGCCAAGGTGGCCATGGGGGTAGGTGGCACCCTGGACGTGCTGGCCGGCGAGGCCCGACGCCCCCCGGCCTGGGCGCAGAGGCTCGGCCTGGAGTGGCTTCTCCGGGTGGGCCTGGACCCCAAGCGTTGGAAAAGGGTTCCCAGGCTTTTCCGCTTCGCTTATATGGTTCTCAAGGAAAGGCGCTAGAATGCGTCCATGGTGACCCCAAGGCGCTTCCTCGCCCTTCTCCTTCTCCTGGGGCTCGGTCTGGCCCAAGGGCTGGTCCTGCCCTTTGAAGGCCCCCAGGGCTTCCTCCTGGCCCAGGCCTTCGCCCAAGGCCTCAAGGCCCCTCCCCCCACCCTTCTGGCCCTTCTCCTTCCCGACCTGCCCTGGCGGAGCAGCTACGACCTGGCCGGAGGGCTTTACAGCCGGGCGGGGGCCCGGCTGGTCCAGGCGGCCACAGGGGCCGAATGGGTCCTCCTGGGCAAACAGGAGGAAGGGAGCCTGAGGCTCTTCCTGGCCCGGAAGGATGGGGTCAAGGAGGGGCGGTTCGCCACCCCGGACCTGGCCTGGCTCTGGCTCCAGGGGGAGGGTCTAGCCCAAAAGTTCAGCGCCCTACCCCACCCCTCCCTCTCCGAGGAGGAGCTCAGGACCCTGGCCCACGGGGAAAACCCCGATCCCCTCCACCAGTCCGCCTTGGACCTCAAGGAGGGGCGGGGAAGCGGGCTTTTAGAGGGGATCCTTCCGGAAAGGCTCCTCCTTCTCTGGCAAGGGAAGCTCCCTCCCGCCTACCAGGCCTTCGCCCTCCTCTCCCAGGGCAAGCGGGAGGAAGCCCTCAAGCTGGCGGAAACCCTCCTGAAGGGGGATGTCCTGGAAAAGACCGCCGCAGAACTGGGCTTTAGAACCCTCGAGGACCCCCGCTGGAAGGAAGCAGCCCGCACCCTGGCCCAAGCCTTCCCCGAACTTCCCCTGGCGTGGGAAGAGGTGAGCTTCGCCGCCTTCGCCGACGAAAAAGGAGAGGAAGCCAGGGACGCCCTGCTGAAGGCCATCCGGCTCAGGCCGGATTACTGGCTTTACTGGACCAACCTGGGCTGGGCCTACTACCTCACGGGGGATCTCCCCAGGGCCATCCTGGCCTCAAAGCGGGCGGTGGAGCTCATGCCCAACGCCACCGCCTACTACAACCTGGGCCTGTTTAAGGCCATCTACGGGGACTTCCTGGGGGCCAAGGCCGCCTACGACCGGGCCCTGAGGCTGGACGAGGGGGAGGACTTCCCCGAGGCCCTAAAGGACCTGGAGGGGCGAACTGAGCCCCTGGCCCTTTTCTTCCGAGCCTACGTGGCGGAACGGGCAGGGCTTCCGGCCAAGGGGCTTTACCAAGCCTTTCTGGAAACCCATCCCCGGCATCCCCTGGCCCAGGCGGCAAGGAGGGCCCTGCATCAGGAAGAGGGAAGGCTTGCTCTGGAGGTGAAAAAGCTCTCCCTGATCCCCGGGGACCTGGAGGCCAGGCCCTTCCACGCTGGGGAAGCGGTCTTCCCCGAGGTCAAGCTCACGGGAAGCCCCTACCTTCCCCGGCACGAGCTGCAAACCCTCCTCTACAAGGAAGGTGCCCTGGTGGCCCAGGAGAAGAAGCCCTTGGGCTTCCCTCCCCTCACCGCCGCCCTCGAGGAGGTGGCCCCTGCGGTCAGCCTGCCCGAGCCGGGCAGGTACGTGCTGGAGGTGCGCTACGGCGAGGCCCAGGCCCTAATCCCCCTGGAGGTGGGACCCGAAAGCCTGGCCCGGAAGCTTTATGCCCTGGGCCTCGAGGTGCGGGACCTTTCCGGGAACCTCCTCCTCACCCCCAGGGAAACCCTGGGCCCGGATGGGGACCGGCTCCTTCTGGAAAGGACCCTGGAGGCTCTTAAGGAGGCTGCCCCTCTGGCCACCAGCGCCCGGCTCACCGCCCCCCTCCCCCAGGGTCCCTATGCGGGAAAGAGCGTCCAGGAACTGCTGAAGAACCCCACCTTGGAAATGGTCCGCTCCTTCTTCCAAAAGGTGGCGGAAGCCCCAGAGCTCTTGGCGGATAACGACGTGGTGAACGCCCTGGTGAACTGGCTCTTAGAAAGCCGGTAACGTTGTAACGGCCCTGTAACGCTGGGTCGGGTTTACCCTAATCCTGGTCTCATTGGACCGGATTGGAGGCGTATTCGTATGGGCATTTCTCGGCATTGGCGTTTGGGTATTGTGGCGTTGGTGGCGGCGTTGGGCGCTTGTTCCAGCCCCCAGGGGGTCAAGCCCAACATGGCGGTTCCAGGACCACGGGACGACGCCGGGGGCGACCCCGCACAGGCTTGTGGAAAAGTGACGGAGGCCCCTCTGGGCCAGGTGGGTACCCTCTTGGTGTGGAACACCCAGGACACCCTCTTCGTGCGGCTTTCCGGGGTTTCGCCCTGGCAACTTACGGAAAGCCATGCCTACGCGGGCACTTCCGCTCCCGGCAACTGGTGGGACTTCCCCGCCCAGGCGGTACACGATCCCTACGTGGGCACCTTCACCTACGCCTTCGCCCTGGCCGACCTAGGGGCCAACCCCGGGGACACCCTGCACGTGGCCGGCCACGCCTTCCTCATGACCCCCAGCTACAACTTCAACCAGGCCCAGGGGCACACGGAGTTCGTCGTGAACCGGTGCGGCACCACCCCCCCACCCCCGGGCAAGGACATCGTGGTCTTCAACGACATCAACCCCTTCGACAACACCGGTATGGCCAACGACAACAACAAGCTCATGGTGAAGAACCTCGTCAACTACACCACCTCCGGCCCCCGGGGAGCCGGCACCAAGGTCCTCTTTGACCGCGGGAGGGATTCGGTCTGCGGCGGCACCGGGGAGTGCAACGACAGCAACCTCTCCACCATGCGGAGCATCATCGCTGGGGAAGGGTTTGCCATAGAGGAACTGGGATCCACCGCAGGCTCCATCACCGCCCTCCCCTCAGACGTCAAGGTCATCTTCCTCTGGAACCCCAGGCAGACCTTCACCAACGGGGAGATCAACGTGTTCAAGCAGTTCGCCTCCGAGGGCGGGCGGGTGGTCTTCATCGGGGAGTGGCAGGGCTACTACGACGCCATCACCCTGGAGAACGACTTCCTGGGCAAGATGGGAGCGGTGATGACCAACACCGGCCAGGCGGTGGACTGCGGTTACAACACCCTGCCCCAGGCCTCCTTGCGCCCCCACCAGATCACCCAGGGCATGGCCGACGTGACTATCGCCTGCTCCTCGGTGCTGGTGCCGGGCCCCAACGACTATCCTCTCTACTACGATTCCAGCAACACCAAGGTGCTCTCCGCCGTAGCCACCATTGACGCAACCCCCTTACCCCTGGGCTTCGTCCAGCCCGCCCGGGTTACCATGGCCCCCCAGGGCCTCCATCCCCTCTTGAACCCGAGCTCGGCCACCGGCTACTAGGAAGCGCAAGCAAAAACCTCCCGCCCAGGCGGGAGGTTTTTCTGGTGGAGCCGACGGGACTCGAACCCGTGACCTCCTGAGTGCGATCCGCTCGGGAATCCCCTCATGGACCACCATGATGCGATGGGGATCGGCATGGAGCGTCATGGGGGGTCAGGGACCGGCGGGGGTACTGCTACACGTCTGCTACAGACTCTCGTTCAGCCGCACCCGGGCGAGCTCGGGGAGGGACAGGTTCACCACCACCGGCTTCTTCGTGGTCCACGCCCCCCCGGGAAGGTACAGCGTCCCCGCCGGGAACCAGTAGCGGTGCTCCTCCTCGAGGTGGGTGGCGAGGAACGCCACCGGGTCCAGGTACGCATCCTGAATCGCCCGGCGGTCCATCCCCGGCCAGTAGTCGGGGGGGAGGGGCTTCTTCCGCACTTCAAAGTGCAGATGGGCCAAGAAGGGGGCTCTGGGGTCCCCCTTCCCCACGCTTCCGATGGCCTCGCCCGCGAGCACCACATCTCCCTCTCGGACCGAGATGAACGCCAGGTGGGCGTACTGGGTGGCGAGGTAGGGGAGTCCCAGGAGCTCGGCCAGGGTGGGGTGCTCTATGAGGACGATGTTCCCCCACACCCGGTGGCTGGCCGCGTGGACCACCCGTCCCATCGCCACGGCGCACACCGGATAGCCGTAGTCCTGGTCCCCGGAGGTGCCCTGGAGGTTGTAGTCCACCCCAGGGTGCTCAGCCGGAGGAAGCCCGGCGCTCTTCCGCCACCCGGGGTAGCGCGGGTCCAGGAACCCGGCGTCTACCCGGGCCCGGGTGGGGTCTCTGAAAGGATGGACGACCCTCATCCGTACTCCCTCAGGACCACCCGCACCAGCCGGGGGAGGATGAGGAGCGCCGTCCCGGTGGCGCGAAGGAAGAGATCCAGGTCGTAGGTGTCCCCGCCGGCGTAGCTCCGCCACAGCATGACCCCGGCGAGGTAGAGCGCCCCGCCTAGAGCCTCCACGCGCTCCTCCCAGCGGGTGGGGAGGCGGGCCAGGACGCCGCCCAGGACCACCACGAGGGCGTAGACGGAGTAGGCCGTGATGACGGCGCGGGCGATCTCCACCCCGACCAGGAAGAGGGCGTCAGCGTAGCTCACTCCTCACCTCCCTTCCGCTTGAGAAGCTCACGCACCCCGAGGAGGGCGCCCCACACGCTCCCGAGGAGGAGCGCCCAGCCCTGGGGGATGTCCTCCCCGGTGAGGAGGGACCGGACGAGGAACCCCAGCCCGGCGAGGGTAGTGAAGGCCAGGAGCACGTACTCTGCCACTTTGTCCACATGCACCCTCCGTTACCAACGGACCCCCGCCCCTACAGCCCATCTCCAGGAGGCCGGGGAGCGCCCCAGCTCCAGCGTAGCCCACCAGTCCCGGAGGTAGAGGCCCAGGAGGGCGTAGAGTCCTACCTGGGCCTCCGGCCAGGTGCGCCCCTCCGCTCCCAGAGCAATCTCCAGCGGGCCCTGAGCCCAGATGACCGATTCGGCGTAGCACACCCCCCAGAGCGGGGGGCCGTAGACCATCCGGCACGCCGCACGGCCACCCGCCAGGGCGCTAGCGGAGCCTAGCGCGGCTAGCGTCAGCCCGAGTATCGCCAGACGGCGCACCTCCGTCCCCCTTCGTGAGGCTCTTCAGGTAGGCCGTGCCGCCGGAGGCCCCCAGGCCCGCCATGAGGCCGAAGACCAGCCAGTCCTGCCCCAGGTACCCGAGGGCGTGGCCGAGGTAGGCTAGGACCACGCCCAGGACCACGGACAGCCCCACCACGGCGAGGCCGTCTAGGGCCTTCAGGACATGCTTGCGCACAAGGGCCACCAGAGCGGCCACCACCGCCGCGAGGGAGGCCACATCGGTGAACCACGAGGCCACATCCGTGGGGATACCCTCACCCTGGGCAAGAGCCATCCCCATCACAACCGCTACCGCTAACACTCGTCCCATCATTCACCTCCTCTCCCCGCTACGGCTCCAGCGGGACCCAGAGCCGTATCAGCGGCCAGTTCAGAGAGCGCGGGGCGGGCATGCCGCCCGCCCCCTCCCAGGGGTGAACGGGTTCCCACAGCCCGGGCGAGAAGGGGTAGGTAAGCGGCTGGAGGAGGCCCCACGCCCGAGCCTGCCAAACGTGGTTGAGCTCGTGGGCCAGCGTGTCCCTACAACCCTTCTCCTCGGCGCGGGGGTCCACCACCACCACGCCCACGTAGTCCCCGCACAGGTTCCCGGGTAGCGATCGGTAGTAGATGGGCACGGGGTCCACAGCGAGCTCCACCGCTCCGGTCGGGCCAGGTAGGGCCACAGAGAGCTTGAGCTGGACGGCGGTGTCCCAGCTGTTTGGGGCCCCGTACTGCAGGGCCCCGAACAGGAGGAGGAGCAGTTTGAGGACGTCCACGCTCACAGCCCTAGCCCCGATGGATGGACGATTAGGTTTGGGGGCACTACTGTGATGCCTGAGCTGAGCGGAAGCACCGCGTCTTTTAGGACCCTGCCCTCAACGTCTATGACGCCGTACGAAGGGTTCAGGCATAGCAACTGACCTCGGTGAATGACCAGACGATTATCTAGGTGCCCAAACACGTCGGTGGAGACGAAGGAGTTGCTGGCCGTATCCCAGTAGTAGATGGGGTCGGTGGGCAGGTAGACCCGGTTTTTGTAAACGATGGGCCAAGAGTTCAACACGGAATTCCACGGACCGTTCACCCGGGTCCAGGAGATGCCATCCGCGCTCTTGAGGATCCTGCCGTCCGCGCTCATCCACCACGCGGACCCATCCCACACGATGCCGTAGATGCTATTTGCGCTCAGCGATCCTCCGTCTGCTGTGCCCGTGTAGGCAGTCCAGGTGTTGCCGTCATCGGTAGAGACGAAGATGTCGTTGCCTCCCACGGAGATGATCTTGGAGGGAGAGAACCCTAGAGCGTAGCTGTATTTTGAGGTGTTATTGAGGACCACAGCCCATGTGGCGCCGTGGTCGGTGGATTTCCTGATCACCGCATAACCGTAGGAGTCTGTCTGTGCGAAGAGGGACCCGGTGTACGGGTTGTAGAGGATGTAGCGGAACACTCCCGGGTTCGTCAGGGTTACGTAGCCCATGGTTTGGGTGTCAATGCGGTACAGGGTGGAGCCATTCAGCATGATCACGTAGGGGTCGTAGCGGGTGGCCTTCAGGGGGCTACTCAGAGCAATCATCTTCCTCCACGGCTTTATGAAGAGGGGGAGTGTCAGCGCCCCGCTGACCAGGTCTAAGAGCTTCTGGAAGGCTGGCTCCAGAGAAGCCGCCGTGCGGGGGTCTACCCCGTCTTCAGGCACCCAAATCTCCGCTGTGTACGATGCCGAACCTGTCAGCTTCTTCACCTCACACCTCCGGCACTAGGTCTCCTCCACCCCACTTCACCCCGTCGTTCTGCCACAAGCCGTCGTTCTGCCAAAGCTCCGCCACCCCGTACAGGATGGCGGCCAGCTTGGCGTGGGCGGGGAGGACGGCTCTCACCGCCCGGTAGAGGGCGGGTCGCTCGCTGACCGAGATGGGCCGCCCGCTTAGTAGCACGTAGACCTCGGCCCAGCGCACGTAGTTCACCCGCACGGCCTGGCCGTAGGTGAACCCCATGGCCACGGCCAGGCGGTAGACGCCCCCCGGCGTTCCCGCCCAGCGCCAGGTCTCGTGGGCCCGGGAAAGCCGCCCTCGGTAGGAGCTCTCCGTCTCGCTGGGGTAGCGGTCCAGGCGCCTCTCCCAGCCGAGGAGAGGGAGGGCGTCCGGCGGAGCCACGAGGGGGTAGCGGACGTTTCGCGCTTCCCGCGCCCGGTCCAGCTCCCCGTCCAGCACCTCTCCCACGGCGGTGGCGTAGAGCTGTCCGGTGGAGGTCTGGAACCAGGGCGGGAGGATGGCAGGTAGGGTCGTGCTGTAGCGTCCCATCTACACCCCCACCCAGGTGAGGTTTTGCGAGAGGACGGCGGCTTCCGTGACGGCGAGCTGGGTGTCCCCCACGGGGGCGGTGAGGTCCACGTCCACCACGTCAGAGCTGGACCGGATGGCGGCGATGATGGCGTCGTCATAGACCCACCCCCCGATGGGGATGGACCTCTCCAGGCTCTTCAGCGCGGCGTTCACCTGGCTCTGCGCGGTGGAGAGGGTGCCTGGCCGCACGTAGACGGTGCCCGTGATGGAGATGGTGCGGGGAGTGGCGGCGTAGACCTTGAGGTCCGCCACCAGGTCCTTCCGCTCCTGCAGGTAGGCGTCCACCGCCGCCACGTCCGCCGAGCCGATGCTCCCGTCTCCCCAGACCACCACGTCCACCGTCCCCTGGCCCCGAGGTTGCACCAGCACGGCCGCCTTCAGCACCGCCGGGGAAGCCTCTTTCGCCCAGGCCACGTACGCCTCGGCGGGCCGGGCGTAGGCCACGGTGGGCCAGAGGGAGCGGCACCTCTGCCGTAGCTCCTCGTCCGTCTCGGCGTCCCGCCCGGCGGTGATGAGCCAGCCCGAGGGGTTCGTGACCGAGAGGCCGGGGTAGGGGGTGTGGACCACGGTGATGGCCCCCGCCGCCACGTTCCAGGCGCTCCCCGGGCTCTCAGCCCGCACTCGTATGGACACGCTCCCCCCTTTTGGCACGGTGGCGTTCTCGGTGGCCACGAACCTCAGCCCGTCCGGCGTCCCCACCCAGAAGGAGCCCGCCTGGACGGTGTAGGGGCCCATGTCGGGGGCCGCCGTCAGGATCACCGTCCCCTCAGCGAACTGGGCGGGGTAGCGGGTCACGCCGTAGACGTTCTGGGCCAGGAGGTCCAGGTCCTCCCCTTCGGCGTAGGCCAGGAGCCCCGACCGGACCACCCTGGGGACCATGACGCTCACTTCGTCGGCGATAGCCATGGCGATGGCCTCCAGGAGGGTGCGGGCCACCCCGCCCGGGTACCAGTCGGTGACGGGGAAGCCCTTCCCCTGCAGGGCCGATAGGAGGAGGGACATCACCTCGTCCCTGGTCCTCGCCACGGAGAGCTCACTGAGGAGCGCCATAGAGCACCTCCACGCTCACGTCCCCTACCCGGAGGACCAGCCGGTAGGGGCCCGCCGCCGTCTCCACGGAGAGGGAGAGGCGGAACTCCCTGGGCCCCACCGCCGTCACGGAGGCGGTGGCGGACCGCACCCGGGGGTCCTTCTCCACCTCCATGACCGCCACCCGCTCTATCTCGTACTGGACCTCATCGGTCACGGTCTCCTGCAGGTACGCCCTCAGGTCGGTGCCGTACTCGGACTCGTACCAGAGAGCTCCCCTCGGGGTCATCAGCCGCCGGGCCAGGGCCTCGGCCAGGTTCTCGTACTCCCGCCGGAGCTTACCGGGGTTGAACTCGGGGAGGGCGGTGAGGTCCACGCCGAAGCTCAAGGCTCCACCTCCACCGTGGTACCCGGGCTAGCCTGCAGGACGGCCCCGCACCCCGTGACGCACCCCGCGTAGGCCACCGGGAGGCCGTCCGCCAACACCCGGCTGGAGCCACTCACGATGGGCGTGGTGCTGTGGCCCGGAAGAGGACAGACGTGCAGATCGCCCTGCCGGGCCACGCCCGCGCCGTTCGCGATGACCCGGAAGGAGCCCGAGATGACCTGGCCGCCGTGACTGGAGGTGTCTCCGACTCGTATGACCTTCGCCATGCTCTCACCCCAGAGAAACCGTGGACCCGCTGACGCTCACCGCGCCGCTGGCCGAGATGGACACGTCCCCCTGCACGGAGATGGAGACGCTCCCCTGAGTGGCGATCTCCAGCGTCTCCACCTGCGCCGGGTGGAGGACCAGGGCGTAGGGGGCCGAAGGGTCGCCGCCCTGGAAGCCCACCAGCACCAGGGAGTCCCGCCTGACCGTGGCCTTCACCCCCGGCACACCGACGGCCAGGGGAATCCACACGCCCACGGGGGGGACCACCTCGCCCCAGCTCCCCACGGGCTCCACCTGCACCTCGTTGGGTCGGGACTGGCGGACCAGGGCCGGGTAGAGGGCCAGGTACGGCAGGCGCTCGTCCCGGGCCAGGACCCGCACCGCCTCATGCGGGGTCATACCGCACCTCCGTCCGGGCCACCGAGGGGCCCCATACATGCCGCACCTCCACCACCCGCCCGTAACCCTTCAGGACCACGCCGGGCTTCAGGCCCTCGTCCAGCTCCAGCACCACCTCCGCTACCCGCTCCTCCAGGACCAGGGTCTGGGGAGCGTACTCGGGCCACGTCTCCTCCCCGGCCCACACCTTTCCCTCGGGGGTACAGCGCCAGGCCCCCTTCGCCGCCCGCACCAGAGCGGCCACGGCGCCGTAGGCGGGACCTCCCATGCGGACCCACTGAGGGGGAGAGTAGTCCAGCCTGGAAGAGCCGTCCAGCTCCTCTCCTACCTCGGAGAGGGTGTCCCGGAGGATGCCCAGGGCGTTCATCTCCTGGTACACCTTGGGCCGCACCGGCTGAGAGAGCTTCCCCTTCCCCGGCAGGACGACGGCCCGGAGGAGCCCCCGCTCCGGCCCGGCCTGGACCGCCGTCCCCTTGAAGATGGTGGAGGGGAAAGCGAGCTCCACCGCCTGGCCGGGCGTCACCTTCCCGCTGTCCCCGGCGGCGGCCAAGACCACATCCGCTCGCCACAGGCCCACCAGAGGGAGGAGGAGCTCTCCTCTGGCCGTGGGGGTGTTGTTCAGGACGATTTCCATCGCATCACCTGACCTGAATCCCGTCCAGGTCTATGACCCCGCCCGGGCCGGCGCCCCCGAGGGCCGTCCCCTTCTCAGGCGGCTTCTGCGCCTGCGGCCACCACTCCCTGAGGACCAGCCGGAGCTGGTAGCCTTCCTTCGGGCTGTAGGGCAGGAGCTCCACCCGCCACAGGTAGACCCGCTCCAGCCGCATGAGCTCAAGCTGGGGGTGGACCGCCGTGAGGGGCTTCGGCGCCTTGGCTCCCGCCGGGCGCCAGAGGTCCATGAGCCGCCGCACCTCGGGCCACTGCTTCTCGTCCCAGAGCGTGGCCTCCACGGTCACCTCCCGAGGAGCGTAGCCGAGGACGCTCACGCCCCGTTCCGGGGCCGTCTGCTCCAGCACCTCCCCGGTGGCGGTGATCCGGGGAGCGGTGAGGGTCACCTTCCCGCCCGGGCCCTGGAGGACCAGGCGGTCCCAGGCGGAGGGGTTCGCGAAGGGGCTAGACATGCCCCACCTCCATGGCCATGCGGACGAGCTCCTGCCGGATGGCGCGGGCGATGGCCGTGGGGTCGCCGCCGTCCGCCGAGACGCGGATGGCGCCCTCGTAGAGGTTCAGCACCACGCCGCCCTTCGCGGGAGAGACGGGGGCCGTGGCGGCGGGGACGGGGGCTCGGGGGACGCTCACCGGAGCCACCTCCGGCACCACGGCCAGGGTGGCGGCGGCGGCCACGGCCACGGGCATGGCCCGCTGGATGCCCCGGGCGAGGCCCAGGGCGCTCATCTCCCCCAGCCTCATCCACTCCCGGCTGGGGGAGCGCACCCCGAGAGCCGTCCTGCCGCCTTCCACGATGGCGCCGCCGATTCGCTGACCCCATTCCAGCGCTCCCCGCACCGCCCCTCCCAGCCGCTCCAGGGCGCTCAGGATGACGCTTCCTCCTGGTATGGCCCGGATGGCGCCCACCAGGGCGTCCCGGAGGGCGCCGGGGATGGAGCGGAGCGCGGCCCCGACGCGCTCGGGGAGAGCGCGGAACCACTCCACGATGGCGCCGATGACGCCCCGGAACCACTCCACCGCCCGGCCCCAGGCGCCCCGTATGCTCTCCCACACCCCGATGACGGCCTTACGGAAGGCGGGGAACCTATTCCACGCCCACGCCACCGCCGCCCCCACAGCGAGGATGGCCGCGGCGACCCAGCCGATGGGGCCGAGGGCCGCCATCCACCCGGCGCCCATGCGGAAGAGGGAGAGGGTGGTGGAGGCTACCGCCGGGACGACCCGGGTGGAGAGGAGGGCGCCGAAGCGGAGCGCCAGGGGGATGCCCTGAGCGGCCAGGACCCCGCTCCAGCGGAGGAGCGCCCCGGCCCCGCCCAGGGTGACGAGGTTGAGGAGCCGCCACGCCCCGGCGAGGGCGGCGATGTAGCCGATGGCCCGGGCCGCTCCGCTCGCCTGCCCGAGGCCGAGGCCGGCCTTCTGGCCGGGGGGGCCGGAGAAGAGCCGCCCCACGCCTTCCACCACCGGCCTCACCGCGCTCCACACGCCCCGGAGGGTGTCCACTCCGGCGGTGAAGCCTCGCCACAGCTCGGAGGCGTAGTAGCGGACCACGGGAGCCGCCCGGCGCACCCAGGCCACGGCGCGGTCCAAGGCGTCCAGCGCCCGGTCCACGAGGGCCTCCACCCTCCCCGGCTCCGTGGCCCGGGCCAGGGGGGAGAAGATGGCCGTGAAAGCGGCGGAAAAGGTTGCCTGGAGCCTTTCCTTCAGCCTCTTCCCCGTGGCGGTGTCGGGGTTCGTGGCCCGCTCTATGTTCATGAGGAACCGCTTCACCGCCGCCACGCCGGGGGTCTCGTCCAGGTCCATGAGGAGCTCCAGCGGGCGGGAGCGGAGGTTGGAGAGGAGCCCGGGGATTGAGGTGGTCAGGAGCTCCATGAGCGAGCCCAGCCTCCCGCCGGAGAACGTGGTCCTAATCACCTCCAGCACGGCGGTGATGCCGAGGTTGGGGCCGATCTTGCCGGCCTCCTGGAGCTTCCGCACCTGGTCCACGGTCGTGCCGAGCCGCTTCGCCAGCACCTCGTAGACCTTCCCGAGGGGGATACCCACCTCGGCCAGCTGCATCAGCTCCTCGGCTAGGAGCCGCTTTTTGCCTCGGATTTGCTCGAAGGTCCGAAGGACCCGCTCTATGACCTCGGGACTGAACCCCTTCAAGGCCGCGAGGTCACCCACCCCCTTGAGGATGACGGGGATCTCCACCTTCCGGAACCCGGTGGTGAGGAGGCGCTGGTAGGCGTCTACGATCTGCCCCGTATCAAAGGGCGTCCTGTTGGCGAACCGGACGGCCTCCCGGAGCAGACGGTTTGCCTCCTCGCGGGAACCTGTCAAGGTCTGGAACGCCGCCAAGGTGCTCTCCTTGAAGCTGGCGGCGTCCAGGGCCAGCTTCCCGGCGTACCCCGCCGCCCCCGCTATGAGGAGGTTCCTGAGGTTCAGCACCTGGCCCGCCACGCCGGAGACGGCGGCCCGGAGCTGGACGAACCCGGAGACGAGGGCCGCCACTCCCGCTTTAGCTCCTCCCACCGCGTACAGGGCGGTGGTGGCCAAGCGGGCCTGGGTGGCGGTGAGGGCGAGCTCCGTGCGGAGCACGCGGTAGGCCCCGGGGTAGTCCGCCGCCCGGGCCGCCTTCTCCACGGCGGCGAGCGCCCGCTCCACCCGCCTGGCGGGGGAGGTCACCTGGTCTATCAGGCGGATGTAGAGCTCCAGGACGTTCCTCGCCACCTAGTCCTCCATGGGGATCATCGCCAGCATGTGGGCCGCCTCCAGCATGGCCCCCGCCCTCGCCTCCGGGCCGTCCTCTCCCCGCTTCCACGCCCACAAGAGCTCCCCGGCGAGCACGGCGTCACGGGTGGAGAGCGCTCGCCGGAAGAGCTCTAGAGCTTTTTTAGCTGGACCTCCTCTACAGCCCCAGCGAGCTCCAGGAGCCGGGATGCCACGGCGTCCGCCAGGGCGGGGCGGGTCTCAAGGATGCGGTCCAGCTCCTCGGGGGAAGGCCACACCACGCAGTCCCGCACCAGGCGCTCCGTGGCGTCGCCCCTCCTCTCGGGGTCCAGGGTCATGGCGCGGAAGCGCCGGTACTCGGCCCGCCGGGGCGGGCGGACCACGAGCCCCACCCCGGCGGCCTCCACCCAGTAGACCTCCCCGTGCTCAGCGCGGAGCCGTTCTAGGGTCTGCTCGTCCGGGCGCATGCTCACCTAGCCTTCTTCTCAGCCAGCTTCACCTCGGCCACGTCCAGGCTGAACTTCCGCGTCAGGGGCTCGTTGCCCTGGCTGTGGCCGTCCGAGACCTCCTTGATTCGGCACCCGATGAGGCGGTCCGTGACCACCCGCCCGTTCCCCAGGGTGTAGGAGACGGTGATGTCCAGGGTCTTCTCCATGTAGCCGTTCCCCAGGGTGTTCAGGAGGTCCACGGCGTCCTCAATGTAGAGGGTGACGTCCGCCTCGTAGTCCACGTGGCCCCTGGTGTAGCCGAGCTTCTTCCCCTGCGAGCCGTAGACGGCGGTGCGTTCGGCCTTGATCGAGTAGTTGATCTCCTTGGCCTCATACTTCTTTCCGGCCACGGAAACCTCTATGGAGCCCCAGTCAGGGATGTAGCCGTTGATCGTGGGCATGCTCACCTCCTTACGCCGGGATCAGGGCGGGGTTTTCAAACCCCACCACCACCTCCAGCCAGTGCAGGTAGCCGAGGGGCCGCACCCGGACGGTGAGGGTGGTGGAGCGGGTGGAGAGGATGTTGGAGTCGCGCTTCAGCACCACGTCCACCGCCGAGGCGTGGCCGGGAGCCACGAGGGCGCCCTCCAGCTGACTGCGGATGTAGCCCTCTATGCGCTGGGCATCCCGCTCGTCTATGAGCCCGGAGTCGTCCACCCGCACGCTCTCCTGGAGGAACCTACGAGCCGCGCCCACCGCCACCCGGCAAGCCTGGTCCATCACCCGGCGGTTCTGCACCAGGTCAAAGTCGCTCCCGGGAGGAGCCTTCATTCGCCCCAGGGCGACGTAGTAGCCCGTCAGGCCGGAGTAGGTGCGGAAGGTGGTGAACCCGCCGGCGTCCAGACCGGGCAGGCGCCCCTCGTCGTGGTAGAGGCGGACGATGCCGGGGACGGGACCAGTAGCCACCCGTCCGGGGGCCTCGGAGATGGGGATGGCGGAGAGCCGCCCGGTGTAGGGCCAGGCCAGGGAGCGGCGCATCACTCGCCCGGTGAGGGGGGAGACGAGCTCGCCGTGGCCCGCCACCACCGCTACCCGGGTGGAGGTAGAGGAGCCGTACTCGGTGAGGAGGGCGTTCATCCACTGGCTCTCGGTCTCGCCATCTCCGATGTCCCGGGCCTCCAGCACGGCGAAGACGTAGCGTCCGTTGGCCTCGGCCTCAGCCATCTTGGCCGCCACGGCCCCGAACACGGTGGCCGAAGCGGCGCCCACCACGTGGACGAAGCCCCACTCCCGGGGGTCGCCGAGGAGGGCGCTCAGGGCGTCCGTGAGGTCGGTGAGGGACATGCCGGGCGGGGTGGTGGTGAAGGTGAAGCGGTCGCCCTGCTGGAAGTAGGTGGGGCCCGCGCCGTCGGTGAAGTTCAAAGTGAGCCCGGTGTCCTCCAGGGCGTAGCTCGCCGTCAAAGCCTTTTCCGCGCTCCAGGTGTCCCCTCCGTCCAGGGAGTAGCGGAAAGCGCTGTCGTTCCCGGCCACCGAGCCCGTGCGGGTGATCTCCACGATGACCTGGTAGGCGTCGGCGGGGGAACCGGTCACGGAGACCGTGCCCGTGGAGCTCCCCACCCGCTGGGCGGTAACGGGGCTGACGCTCCCGGCCACGCTAGCGTTGGCCCGCACCAGGTAGACCGGCCCACCCGCCAGGGCCAGGGCCACAGCGGCGGCCTCCACCAGAGGGCCGGTGCCGAAGGTGCTCTTGAGGTCGTCGTAGTTGGTGACCGGCACCAGCTCGTTGACGGGTCCTTGGGAGGACACACCGATCTTGGCGTGGATGTTCTCGGTCGGGACGGGGGCCACGCCCAACCCCCCGTCCTTCAGGGTCACGTACACGTCCGGCAGAGAGGGCTTCATCAGCGGATCACCTCCTTCATGGCGGTCTTCACCGCCCGCTCAAACGCCTCCCGGCTCACGGGCTGGCCCTCGGGCCAGCGCTCCTTGGCCGCCACGGCGGCCACGAGCCAGGGGGGCGTGCCCAGCTCCAGCGCCCACTCCTCGTAGGGGCGGACCAGAACCGTGGCCTCCTTCTCCTTCTCCTTCGGCATAGCTCACCTCCTACATCAGCCCGGCGCACTGCTGAGCGATGGCCTCCAGCGTTCCGTACCGAGCCCGCATGCCCACCCCCACCCGATAGACGCCCCGGAGCCGATAGGCCACGCCCAGGGCCAGCTGACCTCCCTCTATCCACTCTCCGCCTTCCCAGCTCAGCGGGAGGGGCAGGGCCCTGGCCAGGCTGAGGGCCTCGTGAAGCATGGCCTCGGTCTCGTCCCAGCCGGCGCCCCAGAGGTACAGGGAAAAGCCCACCTCACGGACGGCGAAGGGGCGGTCGCCGTCCGCGTCCAGGTAAAAGGGTGGCCCTGGGGGGGTGAAGCGCTCTTGTTCCGGTACCAGCACCAGGCGGGGCGGAACCCCGTTCTGGTCCAGGGCTTCGGTGCCGAGGTAGAGAGGCGTGCCAGGCGGGAGGGAGTCTCGCAGGGCCTGGTACAGGACCCTGATCATAACCTTTCCCAGTAAGCCTCTACCGCTTCCCGTATGCGGTCCAGGTATTCACCCAGATCGTCCACGGGGAAGAAGGGCCGGGCGGGAAGCTCTACCCGGTCGGTGGTGACCCACCTCCCCCTGCCTCCCTTCCGAACCCCCCGCCCGCCCGCCAGGCGGAAGCGCAGGTACTTGGCCCGCCTGGGGCGAATCACCGCCCCGAACTGGTGAGGGGCGGCGTAAATGACATTGGTGCCGATGGTGAAGCCATCCGGCCCAATCCGGGTCACATGGAAAGAGCGGCGCAAACGGCCCGTGTCCGAGAGGGTCTGCCCTCCCTCTAGCCGGGCCCGGAGGGACGGAACCCACGGACGGCCATGGGGGTCCGTGGCGGTGCGGAAGCGGTCACTCAGGGCGACCATAGCCCCTTCCGCTGCCGCGCGGGAGACCTCCCGCATGGCCTCGGGCCGGGTGAGGCGGTCCAGAGTCCTGAGGAGCCGGTCCAGCCCACGGAAGTCCCCCCGCACGCTCACGGCCACCTCCGCTCGCGGGTCACGGCCTGAATCGTGGAGGACGGCGAGTCAGGGGAAGCGTCCACCACTCCAGGGTCCACCCGGCCAGCCGCTACGCCCTCCAGCCAGCGGATGGCGTCCTCGTAGCGCATGCGCAGGTTCTCCTGCCCGGGGCGGGTGGGGTCGTAGCCACGCCGGCTCATGAGGTCGTAGGCGGCGATGAGGGCCACGGCCCGGGTGAGCCCGCGCCCCCAGGAGGCGAGAGGGAGGTCGTAGCGCGTCCGCAGGTACGAGTCCGCCAGGGCCGAGGCGGCCTCGAGGGCCGCTTCCTGCTCCGCCTCCGGGATGGAGGCCAGCACCGCCTCGGGGAGTCCGAGGGCGTGCAGGTCAGTCCTGCTGGCGTACGGCATTCCTAATCTGCTCCAGGGTCTTCTTGCCCACGCCCTTCACGGCGAGGAGCTCCTGGTCGGAAGCAGCCTCCACCGCCTCCAGGGTGGCGTACCCCGCCGCGAGGAGGGCGTCCCGGGCCGGGAAGCCCTCGGGGAGGGGGGTGCCCTCTGCGGGCTCAGAGGTGGGAACACCCTCCTGAGGATTCTCGGGCGCCCCCGCCCTCCGCAGCCTCTCACGCATGCGGCGTATGGCGTAGTAGCCCATACTACTGGGTCACCAGCCGCACCACCACGGGGTCGGTGTCCCCGGGCAGGCGGGAGTAGCGGTGGGCCACGAAGTAGACGTTCACGGCGGCCAGCATGGTGTCAGCCGCGATGTCCTTGTCGGTCTCAACGCTCGGCGCCCCGTTGTACCAGAGGGCGAGGGCCCCCCGGCGCACGAAGAGGGTCACGTAGGTGTTGGGGGTGCCGCTGATGACCGGGGCCCGGCGGGAGACGATGATGGGGAGCCCCAGCACCCTGGGCCTGCCGCCGCTCTGGGCGTCCACGAAAATCGGCTCGCCGGTGGTGGATTTCAGCTTCCTCAGGTCGTTCATCACCTTCGGGTGCATGACCACGGCGGCCACCGAGTCCTCGTTCTCCCCGAAGGCAGCGAGGGCGTCCACGATGGCGTCGTAGGAGATGGTGCCAGCGGAGGCGTTCACGGTCTGGACGCCACCGCCCGTGGTGGAGGCGGCCGCGTCCACCAGCGCTTTGTCAAACGCCCGCCGAGCCCCTTCAATCAGCTGGCGGGTGGCCTCGGCGTAGGGGTCGGCGTACATGGCCGCCATGCGGGCCCAGGTAGTCACCTCAAAGAGCTTCCCCGCCCGCTGCACCACGGCCTCTTCCGTGGTCATGGTCAGCGTCGCCGGGGTCAGGGAGGCGCCCTCTCCTACGATCTCGTACTCTCCAAGGACGCCGAAGTAGGGGATTTTGACCCTATCTCCACCTTTGACCCCGCCAGGCAGGGTGCGGCTCTCCACCACCGCGTCCGTGCCAATCAAAGCGACGCGGTCGGGCCACGCGCCCGCCACCGCGTCCGCCAGCACCTCCGGGATAAACAGGTCGCTCCTCGTGGTCACAGGCATCTCGTTCCCTCCTCAGCTTTCTTCCTCAGTACCCCAGCGCCTTCCGCCGCAGGGCGCGGTAGGCCTCGGGGTTCTTCTGGTACAGCTCGGCCCGCTCCTTGGGGGTCATGGCGTTCCAGTCCAGCCCCCCCAGTTCGGGCTCCTGCAGGTCGTTCTCACGTACCACCCTGGGGGCCACGGCGAGGAACGCCTCCAGCGCCTCGGGGGTCTGGCTCTCCGCCCAGGAGAGCATGGCCGGGGTGAGCTTCCCCTCCTTCTTCCCCTTCTCAATGAGGGCGCGAAGCCGCTCCCGCCGCCTCTCCTCCTCGAGGGCGGAAAGCCTCTCCTGGACTCGAGGCAGCTCCTCCGCCGCTTGCTTCCAGGCCAGGATTACCGCTTCTGCTTCATCCTCGCGGGTCTTGCCCGTTAGGGCCATCACCCGGCGAGGCCAGTCCATGAGGCGGAGAACCACCGCTTCGGCCTCCGCCTCGGAAGCGTCTTCCCTAAGCCCCAAAAGCCTCTTCACCCTTTCCATCCGGTTTTCCTCCCGCTCCCAGGGGGCCCGCTCGCCCATCTGCCGGTAGTGGCGGGCGATGTGGCGCCGCACGGCCTCTAGCTCGCTCTCCGGGATGTCCACGCCGCCCCGGGCCCCCTGGAGCGCGGCGGCGGCGGCGTAGACCCCCCGCTTGTGGACCACCAGCTTCCCGTCCACCACGTCGTGGTGGGGGAGCTTGTAGCTCCCGAACGACTCGGGGTTCCCCGAGTCGTACCAGGCGAAGGCTTTGCGGTACTTCTCCCAGTCTATGGTCTCCTTGTCCCCGCTCCCGTCCCGGCTCGCCCAGCGGCGCACCCGGGCCACGGCGGCGTCCGCGTCCCACGTCTCTCCCTCGTAGATCGGCCCCTCCTCAAAGGGCACCGCCTTGGCCACCAGGGGCTCCATGCGCTTGGTGGCGGGGAGGTTGGTGAGGGCGAGGTTGATGAGCTCCACGATGCGCCCCTCCTCGTCCACGTGGAAGGTGGGGCTGAAGTAGCGGTACTCCCGGTTGCGGAGGAGTTCCGCCGCCCTCGAGGTCCACTCCACCTCCACCGCCCAGAGGCCGTCCTCCCGCACCTCCAGGGAGAACCATCCGGCGGCGGGCACCGGCCCGTTTGTCACCGGGTGGAAGGTCTGGTGCTCGTAGTCTATGGAGAGCCGGTTGCCGTAGTCCAACCACCGCTGGTAGACCCGTTCGGCGTCCTCCCGGGTGAAGAGGAAGGTCCCCTTCGTGGTCTCGATCTCCCCGTAGGGCCAGATGCGAAACTCCCGTGGAGGCTCGCCCACGGGAAGCTCCAAGGTCAGGCTGTGCCGGGTCATGGCTCACGAAAAACCCCGGGGTAGCCCCGGGGTGCAGTTTGGCGATTCTAGGAGCATCATAGCGAAAACCGGACTCCTCTGCAAGGGGAGTGGTATAATGGCGGCAAACCCACCGGGCTGGGCCTGGGTTCCCGATAGCCCGGTGCAGGACGGGCGGCCCTCCAGGGGGCCGTTCCCCGTTTTATTGGCCCCACCGGAGGAACCCCACGCGCTGATTTTGGAGATAGCCGTAGTCTCTAGACTCCACGAAGGTCAGGGCCACCAGGACCCCCCGGTGCACCTCCGCCGAGAGGACAAGGTGCCGGTCCCGGCCCTCCCGGTAAACCTTGAGGTAGCGCTGGCGGAAGACGACTCGCCTTTCGTGTTGGAGAGGGACGAGCCACACCTCCTGCGGTGCCTCTACCAGGTCCTTGAGCCAGGCCAAAAAGCGCTCCCTCCCGTCCAGCCTAAGGTGGCCGAGGAGACCCCGGTCCACCAGGACGGGGAGGCCCGTGGGGTCCACGAGGAGGGCGGGGAGCCCGCCCAGCGCCTCCGCGAGGAGGGCCAGGAAGCGCTCCTCCCCCACCTCCGCCGCCGTGGGGAATGGGCGAGAGGGCGGGGGCACGGGGGGAAGACGCTCCGGCCTCCCGTAGGAGCGCCAGGTGGGGGGCTCCCCAGCGAAGGCGGGCGCCCACGGGAGACGGGCCGCTTCCCGCTGCCCACGGGCGTAGCCCTCCACCCACTCCTCCTCCGCCGGGGAGAGGCCGAAGCCCTCCTGCGGGGGGACGCCGGGCAGGGTCTGGGTCACGCCTCGGCGCTCGGCCTCCGCCCGGGTGAGGGCCCGCACCCCGCTTCGGCAGTTGTGGTGCAGGGGGGGCCAGTTATCCCGCCACCACGGGTCGTCCGCCGGGCGCACCACCCCGTCCCGGGCGCGGCAGATCTCCGTGGTGCGGGAGTCCAGCACGGCGTCGTACATGAGGTAGGGGTGGGAGCGCCGCACGGCGGGGTCCTGGAGCTGGTCCCAGCGCCCGGCGGAGTAAGCGGCCTGGACGTTGTTCCTGAATATGGTCTCCAGGTGGGCGTGGCTCCACCCCCCACCCAAAATGCGCAGGGCCTCCTTCCGCCACTCCTCCAAGGGCGTCCCCTCCTCCAGAGCCCGGAGGACGCTCTGGTGCAGGAGGGCGAGGCGGTCTAGGAGCGCCACCCCGGCGGCGGTGAAAGCCCGCCGGCGGGCCTCCTGGGTGAGGAGGTTCCACTCCCCCTTCAGCAGGGGGACCTTCCCCTGGAACCAGGAGACCGCCTCCTCAAAACGGGTGGGGTCCGCGCTAACGCTCCACATCGCGGATCACCGAGTACCGCCCCGCCAGGCCCGCGAGAACCAGAGCCCGCTCCGTGAGGGCGGCCACGTCCTCCGGGGAGGCCTCCCGGAAGCGCCGCATGAGGAGGGCCCGCACCTCCTCATAGCTCTGAGCTCGTGCGAGGTCGGCCTCGAGGCCCGCCAGCGGGTCGGGGAGGCGGGAGAGGAGGCGGTCCGCCAGAGCGTCCGCGTAGAGCTGGCCCTGGACGAACCCGGGGGCCTCCTGAGGCGGGTCCCCCGAGGCGAGGCGCACGAGCCCCCGCCCCTTGCGCACGGGGAGGCCGTACTCCTCCAGGAGAGCGTCCAGGTCCACGTTCGCCCCCGCCTGGGCGAAGGTCGCCACGGCCTGGGCCAGACGCTGCAGGGTCTCCGCCCGGGCGGCCAGGTCCTCGGGAGGCGTGGGGTCCCAGCGGGGCCAGGGGGCGAGGGCGGGGTCCCCCGCGTTCCACTCGGCCCAGAGGGCCAGGACGCCGTTCCTCAGACCCGTGGCCAGGGTCTCCACGTCCGCCTCCAGGAGGTCCGCGCGTACGGCCTCGTGCACCCGCGCGGCGGCGTAGCTCCCGCCCTGGACGTCCGTGGTGAGGTTCTGCCCCAGGATGGCGATGGTCATGGCCCGGTCCGCCCAGGCGATGGCCTCGGCCTTGGAGCGCCACACCCCCTCCGGGGGGGCCAGCATCTCCAGCCGCCACCCCTCGGGGAGGACCAGTCCCGTGTCGCCGCCGAGGTCCGCGAGAAGCTGGGCGAGTTCCTTCCCCGTCTCCCCCGTAGGGCCCTCGGCGTGGGCCACCCGGAGGGCCCCCACCTCGTTATCCCGGGCCCAGTAGCGCACGGCGTCCATTTTTACCAGCCAGGGCAGGGCCAGGGACCGCCACAGCCCCTTCTCCCACGGGCGCTTAGAGCCATAGGGCGTGAAGAGGAACCACATCCCCGGCTCCAGGGGGTGTTCTCGCCCCGTGGCGTCCCGCACCCGCCACGCTCCGTCCCGCATCACCAGAGCCCCGGGGTTCCAGACGTCCAGCTTCGGCCAGAGGAACCCGTCCTCCTCCACCCAGGAGACGGCGGCGAGGCCCACCCCGGTGAGGAGGGCCCAGACCATGAGCTCGTGCAGGGTTTCCTCGGGGAAGATGCTCCACCACCGCTCCTCCAGGAGTTTCGCCCAGCGCTCCCCGCCCGGAACCGGCTCCAGCGCGAACGGCAGACCTAGAAGGCCCCGGACCCGCACGGAGATGGCCGCCTGCACCCGCTCGTCCCCCAGGATGGCCCGGGCGAGCTCGGCCACGAGGCGCATGTCCCCCTGCTGGGCCAGGGCCCAGACGGCCCTGACCTCCGCCGGAGTCCACTCGGCCCGGAGCCAGCCCCTGGGCTCCTGGTACGTGTTCTGCACCGGTTTAGCCATGGATGTCCCTCCATATCTGCAGGAGCCTCGGGCGGGCGAGGGCAAAACCCACCCGGTCAGGGCGAGGGGACCAGAGGAACGCGGCCAGGTCCCTCGCCTCCTGGCTCCGCTCGTGGGGCGGGCGGTCCAGCTCCAGAGCCCTCCGGAGGGCGTCCCGCACCACGTCCCAGGGGTACCACCGCCCCCCGATCCGGATGGCGTAGCTCCCCGCCTGGGCCACCAGCCGCTCGACCTCCCCCCGGCGCCCCCGGCCAGGAGGGCCCACGCGGCGCATGCGGGCGTTCAGCGCTCCCCAGAGGAGGAAGGCGGGGTCAACACCAGGGCGACCTCGGCGCTCTCGTAGATGAGCCCGCAGCGCCCGCACCTGTACCGCCGCACCAGCATCACGTCCGGCCATTCTCCCTCCACACCCACCCGCCCCCTGGACTGCACCTCCGTGGAGCCGCACCGGGGGCAGGGCAGAGTTTTGCCGATCTTAGCCGTAGTATACGTCGTTTTGGAGCCCACTACCACCTCCCCTTCACCCGGTAGGGGCCCCCGGTAGGGGCCGCGTGCCGGGCGGCCCACACCGCGAGGGCCAGGGCCATCACCGTGTCGTCGTGCGCCCCGGAGGGGGCCTCGTAGCTCACCCCGTAGGCCGTCTGGCGGGCCTCGAGGGCCCGGAGCTCGCCGAGGAGGGCGGGGTCCGGGTAGAGGAGGAGCCTCCCCTCGGCGAGGGCCAGGCGGAGCTCCGTGACCAGGGGAGGCTTCGTCGTGTGGGTGAACCGGTACGGGTAGGTGTTGGGGTAGGCCCGCCGCAGGCGGTCGTAGACCGGGTCGCCCACGCCCGTGGCGTCCACGAGGAGCCTGGGATCGTAGGGGCGGACCAAGGCCAGGACCCTGTCTACCGTCTCCTCCCACTCCGCCCGCCAGCGCTCCAGGCGCACCAGGCGCATGGCGTCCGGCTCCGTGGCGTCCAGGATGGCGAGAGCGGTCCAGTCGTGCAGGCGGGCGAGGTCCAGCCCGGCCACGTAGCGCCGCCCCTCCCGGGGCTCCTCGGGGCCGGGCAGGCGTGTGGCCCGTTCTACGTCCTCCTCGGGGATGGCCCCCCCAGAGGAGAGGAACTCGCACAGGTACTCCTGCCGGAACCGCCACTCGCCGAGCGCGCGGCGCTCCTCCTCCAGGAAGGCGGGGTCTAGGTGGGGCACGTCATAGGCCGTCACCATCACCCGCTCCCACCCCTCCCCCTCCACCCACTCCCGCCAAAACCACCCACGGGTGCCGAAGGGGGTGGAGATGGCCACCAAGCGGCCACGGGTGGCCGCGAGCATGGGGCGCACGGCGGTGTAGAGGTCGTCGGGGATCCACGCGGCCTCGTCCAGAACCACGAGGTGGGCGCTGTATCCCCGGATGGTCCCCTCCCTGGCGGGGAGGGCGATGACCCGGCTCCCGTTGGCGAGCTCCAGGCGGAGAGCGCTCTCCGCCTGGAGCTCCAGGCTCAGGGCTTGGGCGAATCGCCGGACCTTCGCGGCCAGCTCCTGGCTCTGCCGCTGGGAGGGGGCGATGAGGAGCACCGTGGCCTCCGGGCGCACCAGGGCGGTGTGGAGGGCGAGGGCCGCGGATGCGGTGCTCTTCCCCGCCTGGCGGGAAGCGAGGAGGAGGAGGCGAGGAGCTGGCGAGAGGAGCGCCCGCCGCTGCCACGGGGCGGGGGTGATTCCCGCCCGCTTGAGGACCACCGTGGGGTCTAGGGCGAGGGCCAGGTCCTGGGCGAGCTCACGCACCGGCCTCCTCCAACCGCTCTACCAGGGCCGCCCTGGCCTCGGGGTAGGGGGCCAGGGCCTCGAGGACCAGGGCCTTCAGCCGGGCCCACTCAGGGCTCGCCACCAGCGCCACCTGGACCTTCGGGGACTCGTCCAGCTCTCCGAGGAGCCGCGCTTCAAGCTCCAGAAGCCTGGTGGCCGCGCCGATGGCCTGCACCGCCGCCGTGTAGCGTCCCCTGGCGCGGGCTTCCTCCAGGACCTCCCTGGCCTGGCGGTTGAGCTCCATGATCCTCTCCAGAACCGTTTTCCCTTGCTCAACCGCCTGCGCCTCCACGGCCTTTTGCACGGTCTCGGAGATGTGCTTGCGGTGGCGATACAGCGAATCGCGCGAAACGCCAAACTGTTGCGTTATTTCGCGGAATGAAGCGCCACTTGCGAGCAAGCGCTCAATCTCAAGCCGCTTGGGGTGCAGACAGACCGTGCACTTCCTCGGCACCTATCACCCCCTCACCCCGCCCCACCAAGAGCCCCCCGGCCCCCCAAGGCCCTTGGCGGCGCGGTTTTGCCCCAAGATATGGGTTGACCCGGTTTTGGTTAGGCGGCTCCGGAAACCGCCGATTAGGGCCGGTACCTCGGGTAGGCGGGGGTTGGACCCGCCCCCCGTGAGGGTCTAGCACCGCCTGGCCCTCCTCGCCTCCTCCTGGATGAGGAGGAGGGCCCGCTCCATGGCGCTCTCCCGCTCCCGCAGGACGCGCTCCCGCGCCAGGGCGGCCTCGAGGGAGCGGGTGGCCTCCTCGTAGCCCCGAATGACCTCCAGGATGTCCCTCTGGCACGCCTCCAGCTCCTCCCAGGTGTGTGGAGGAGCGTACTCGTAGAGGAGCTGGAGGAGCGCGGCCAGGGCGTCGCGCGCGCGGTCAGCGTTAGGCATGCCTGTCCCCCCATTGCTCCCTGAATATCTCCCACGGGAGCCCGTCCCTTGGGGTAAGAGTGGACGTCTGATAGAGGATTTCCTCATAGAGCCGGAGGAGGTTGGGGTCCACCTCCACCTTCTTCTTCTTCTTCTTCTTCGGGGGTCATCCCGACCACCACCTCCTCGCGAACTCCCCGATCTCCCCTGGCGTAGCCCTCGCCCGGGCCACTACCTCCCGGTAGACGGGGAGCCACGCGTCCAGGTCATCGGAGCGGCGGCCCTCGAGGAGCCCCGCGAAGTACAAGGAGCTAAACTGCAGGGCCATTTTCAGCCAGCGCTCCTGTTCCTCCGGTGTCATCTCGTGCCATCGGTCCAGTTCCCGCATGGCCTCTTCAGGGGTCATATCTCCTCCACCACCACCCGCACTTTCCCCCCGCCCCCAAGGGGGGGACGCCGCACCAGGTGGAGCTCGGCCACCTGATGGTCGTCCTCCAGGACCTGCGCTTTCACTAACGCGTCCAGGACCGCCTTCAGGATGTTGTCCAGGTCCCTGCGCCGGCGGTCCGGAGGATACGCCATGAGGTAGACCGCCACCTCGCCGGTGAACCGTACCCGCTGGGCCTTCAGGAGCGCCCACGCCTCCTTGTGCCACGCCTTGGCCTGGGGGGAGAGGTAGCGCCCGTTCCCCCTCGCCGCCCAGTAGTGGTTGACCGAAGGGGGCCAGGGGAAGGTAATGTCCAGGGTCATTTCCTCCTCCTCTTCCTCTTCCCCTCGGAGACCAGGACCAGGTAGGCCACCCGGTCGTAGGTGGCCGTGGCGCTCCAGCCCAGCCTGACCTTCACCGCCCGGCAGGGGCAGTAGGCGATGTAGCCGCCGGGCAAATCCTCAGAGACCGCGATGGTGCGCTCGCACCCCTCGGCGGGGCAGTGGGCTTCGTAGAGCCGCTTCATGTCTCCTCCGGGTGGTCCAGGACGGGGCGGAGGTGGACCACCTCCGCCGCCCAGCCGGCCAGGACCAGAGCTTCCGCGAGCGCCGAGCGGTGGCACCGATAGGGGTCCTCCTCGTAGCAGAGGAGGACGGTGGGTTGGGTCTGCACCATCTCACCGAGGGCCCTCAAGTCGTCACGGGCCGTGGTGGACAGGTGCTCCCGATACAGCTTCAGGTACTCGTCCCAGACGAGCTTTCCCTCCCGCAGAGCCCGCCGCCACGGCCTAGGCACCCCGAGGTGGGCGTAGTGCCGGTAGAGCAGGCCGGTGCCACGGGTGGCCCGCTGCAGGTTCTCGTCAGTCCACTCGGTCCAGGAGTAGGCGCGTTCCCGCACGTCCGCGATGACGCGGATCCCCAGCCTAGGGAGGTACTCCCGCACCGCCCAGTAGAGGTCCAGCCGCTGGTAGCCCATGGTGTAGACCTTCACGCCCACCTCCTCGCCATTTCCGTCAACCAGTCCATGACCCGCTCCATGAGGGTGGGCTGGCGAGGGGGAAGCCGCCGCCCCTCCGCGTCCGCGAGGGCGGCTTCTATCGCTTCCGCCCTCGTCGTTCCCTGGCCGTAGCCCACCACCCTCCCGTCCTGGATGACCACGGCCTCCCAGGACCAACTTTCTTCACAAAACCCGTCGTAGACGCGGCGCACGGCTCACCTCCACAGGGATGAGAGAAGGAGGCCCGCGAGGCCCCCGAGGAGGGAGATGAGGAGGTACCCCACTACGGCGCCCTCGGGGGCCTCGCGGTCGCGGTTGAGGACGAGGACAAGGACTAGGGCGGCGGAAGCGCTAATCAGGAAGGTCAGAGCCGTCATCACCGTTCACCTCAGGTGCTCAACGCCGGACCGGGCCACGCCTGGCCATGCCTGCCGCCTCACGCCGCCTCCCTCCACACGAGCCCGAGGCGCCTCCCCTCCCGGGCCAGGTAGAGGGCCCAGGGTCTGAGGTCCACCCAGGGGTCCAGCTCCTCCTGGGTGGAGGCCTCCGGGTTCTTCCGAGCCAGCTCCACCAGGAACGCCTTCCAGGCCCACTCCTCGGCCTCCCGGCTCAGGCGGTGGAGCCCCTCCCAGAAGGCCGGGTCCTCCCAGCGCATCGTCATCCGGTGGGCCTCGAGGCGCCGGAAGGCCTCCGCCCAGCGCTCCAGGGCCCGCGCCCGGAGTTCCTTCGCCTTCCCCCCCGCCACCGCTTCCTGGACGGCGGGCCAGAGCTCCCCGAGGCCCCGGAGAACGAACCCGTTCAGGGCGTCCGCGAGGAGGCACCATGTGGCGTAGGCGAGCCAGTCGGGGACGTTCTCCTCGGCTTCGGCCTCCAGCTTCGCCTCGTAGGCCAGGGCGAACTCCAGCCGGGCCTGCATCTCGGGCCCGCGCCCCCGCTCAAGGAGGAGGGAAAGGAGGAAGGGCTTCAGGGCGCGGACCGCCTCCCCGTGCTCGGCCACGAAAGCCTTCCTCCCCTCCTCCGGGCCCTTGAGGGCGAGGCGGTCGCCCTCGGCCTCGAACCGGAGGCCCCGGGACTCCGCCTCTTCCAGAAGAGCGAGCGCCTTCCTCACCACGCTCTCACCTCCTCACGCACGCCGGGCCAGGGGTAGGCGTGCGGGGCCTTCCCCTGGTCCATGAGCACGAGCCCCTTCCTCGCCCGGGTGGCGGCCACGTAGAAGAGGCGGTGGAGCTGGTCAGGATGCTCCCGAGCCGCCTTCCTCGTGTACCCGGGCCAGACGTAGACCCAGTCCGCCTCCCCGCCCTTCACGCTGTGAATCGTCCCGAGCCACACCCGGGCCCTCCCCTGGAGGACCGCCTGGGGGTTCCTGAGGGCCACCAGGAGGCACTGCCTCATGGTCTTGGGCGCCCTTCCCACCAGGTGGTCCAGGAGCCAGGACACGTCCCGGGCCACCGCCCGCTCCCGGTGCCCGGGACGGAAGACGTTCCAGATGGGATGGTCGTCGGTGAGCTTTTCCTCGTCCGGGAAGGCGTTCAGGTACTCCCTGGCCTTGGTGGCGGGCGTGGCGAACACCCCGGCCCGGACGTACTTGGCCCAAGCCTTCACGTCCGCCGCGATGCGGTTCGGGAAGAGGAAGCTACGGGCTCGCTCCCAGGCGCTCTTCGCCCCCTGGGGGAAGAGGTTGAAGGAATGGCGGTGTGGGGCGTAGGGGTTGGCGTAGGGCTCGCCCCGGAGGAGGAGCTCCTCCTTCAGCTCCTCCAGGAGGTACTTGGCCGTGGCGAGGAAGAGGACGCTCTCCCCCCGGGTCACCCGCTCCAGGGCGTCCGCCACGGCGTGGTAGGGCTCCTCCGGGGGGACCCAGAAGAGGCGCACCTCGCCTTCCTTGTCCCGGGGGGCGTAGCGCTTCGGGGCCCGGGTGGTGATCCGGGCCGCGATGGCCTCGGCCACCCGTTGCACCCGGGCAGGGACGCGGTGCGATTGGGAGAGAACGATCTCCCCGTCCACCGGGACCGAGAGGAACGAGACCCCGTCCGCTCCCATGAACCCGTAGATGGCCTGGTCGTCGTCCCCCACCAGGGCGAGCCGGGCGCCCTGGGCCCACTTCAGGACCAGCCGGAGCTGCAGGGGCGTGAGGTCCTGGGCCTCGTCCACCAGGAGGAAGCGCACCCCGAGGCCGCCGGGGCGGGCCAGGGCGAGCTCCAGCATCCCGGGGAAGTCCACCACGCCCTGGCCGTTCATCCAGCTCTTCCACGCCTGGGCGAAGGCCCGCTCCTCCTCCGTCCACCCCGCCATGGGAGCCAGGGTGTTCCGGAGGTAGACCACCCGGTCGTAGAGCCGGTCGCCGTAGGGCCGGCTGTCCTCGTCCTCGTAGGGGTCCATCACGTCCAGGAGGTCCAGGCCCCGGGCGTCCACCCTGGGGGTGATCCGCCAGGTGTCGGGGACCTTCCGGTTCCAGTCCTCGAGGGCCTCCCGGGTCAGGGCCAGAGGAGGCCTCCCGATGGCCCGGTAGGCCAGGCTGTGGATGGTGCCCAGGTTCTCCTCGGGCACCCGCCCGGCGAGCCTCCCGGCGAACTCCCGGAAGGCCGCCCGGGAGAAGGAGCACACCGCCACCTCCTCCCCCGGCACACCGGACCGGAGAAGCCGCTCCACCTCGCCCTGCAGCCAGGTGGTCTTCCCGGTGCCCGGAGGCCCGTAGACCCGGAGGCGGCTAGAAGTAGTCAGCGTCATCCTCTCCTCCTTCCTCGGTTGAGAAATCTTTCTCCGCGTTGGTAGTCAGATAGTCAGAAGCGGCGTCGTATCTGACTACCCGAGAAACGCCGTTCAGCACGGGCTTTTCAGCCTCGGTAGTCAGGTAGTCAGAGACTTGAGATGTGTTGCCCCCGTTTTTAGATCTGACTACCTGACTACCTCCCTCTTTTTCGCCGTCCTGGACGCTATTTGTGAGGTAGTCAGATACTTGCGCCCCTCCGACTATCTGACTACCTGCGAAAGCGTTCTCAGTAGCCTCCTCGGCCACTACCCAGTCCTCGGGCAAGAGGCTGGCCGGGATGGTCCAGTAGCGGCGGGTGCGGTTGGAGCCGCCCACCTTCCGCTGGACCTTCACCGGCTCCGCCCCGTAGCGCCGGAGGAGGAGGGCCATCTCCCGGGGCCGGATGCGGTGCCCCCTCCGGTCCCCCACCCAGGAGGCGAAGTTGGTGGCGTTCACGCAGAGGTCCCCCTTCCAGTAGAGGGGGAGCTCCATGCGGAAGTGGCTCTCCCAGGCCTCCCGGTCCTCCTCCAGGGCGGGGTGGCGCTCGTCCAGGTAGCTCTCCAGCCAGGCCCGGAGGAGGTCCATCTCCTCCGCCTCGGGGGCCTCCACGTCCTCCGAGGCGTCCATGATGGCCTGGGCCATGTCGTCCCAATAGCGCTGGTCCAGCCAGCGGGGGAGGACCTTCATGGCCTCGGCCACCCGGACCCGGACCTTCCGCTGGGAGGCTAGGTGCTCCACCGGGCCGATGTCCACCCGCCGCCCGTCCTCCATCACCAGGACGTACGTGCGGGGGGTGCTCTGGATGCAGAGGACCCGCTCCACCCAGGGGAGCCACTGCCGCACCCGTTCCATGGCCTCCTCCCGGGAAAGGTGTTCAGGGGGGGCGAGCTTCACTTCGCCCACGGCGGCACCACCCCCTTCCTGGGCCTAAGCCCGATGGCCCGCTCCGGCTTCTGGGCGGGGCGCTTCTTCCCGGCCTCGAGGCCCGACCTCGCCGTGGCCTCCACCTCGGAGCGCTCCGAGGCCGAGAAGACCGCCTGGGCCTCTCCGAAGATGACTTCCCTCGCCTCGTCCTCGGAGATGAGCCCGCCCCCCACCAGCCGCCCCAGGGCGTAGGCCATGCGGTTCAGGGCGTTGTTGCGGTTCCCCGGCGTGGCCTCCCTCTGGAACTCGGCCACGATGCGGGCCAGGGCCGCTTCGGCGTAGCGCCGGATGTGGTAGCCAGGCTCTTCCTCTCTGGCGTGGTCCCGCACGTACCCGCGCAGGAGGCCCTTCCTGATGGCCTCCGGGCCGTAGCGGGCCACCAGGTGGACCTCGTAGGGGTCCAGGAGGTAGCCCTCCCCCCTTTCGGGGTGCCACGCCGCCAGGAGGATGCCCTCCTCCAGCAGGGCGGCGTGGCTCTCCACCTCGTACCCCTCGGCCTCGAGGGCGAGCCTGGCCCACCGCACCGCCACCGGGGCGAAGGCGCGGTACCTCCACTCGTGGGGCTCGGGGTCGTAGAGGGCGCGGTGGGCCATGGCGTTCACCACAGGTGCTTAGCCGCTTCCTGCGCCTTCGCTTTCCTCCTGGGCACCGGGGCGTACTGGACGATGTTGTTGACTTTCCGGTCCCCCTTGTCCTTGGCGACGATGGTGAGGAGCACCGGCCTCCCCGGGGCGGTGATCTCTTCCTCCCCCATGCGGATCACCACACCCTTCACCGGCTCCTGGCCATCGGTGAAGAAGAGAGGCAGGCGGTGCAGGTCCTCCGGGCTGGAGACCCCGGGGATGTCCATGTCAAGGAGCGGGGCCTCCTGGGGGCCTATTGCCCTGCCCCAAAGGGCCCCTACCACGGCCCAGAACTTGCTCTTCTCGTTGTAGGTGAGACCGTAGCTCCCATCCGGGAGACGCCCGATGGCGGGGATATTCACCAGCCCGCTGATGCGCCCGTCATCGTCCTCAAACACGAACCGGAGGGCCGGCTTGGGCTCCTCGCTGAACTGGCTCGCGAGGAGCCCGGCTTGGACCTCTACCAGCTGGAACTCGTACGTGCCGGGCTCCCGGACCACGTACTCGCCGCTTTGCTCTACCACCATGCCCTTGAAGATTCCCATCTCTTACCTCCTCTGGCCTTCTTCGGCCTCAAAACGGCAAGGGCTGCTCCGAGGCCTCGGAGCAGCCCTCATGCCCCACACCAAAAGGCACCAGCCCCTCGCCACCACACTGGCCGCAATCCACCCACCACTCGTCCGCCAAATCGGCGGGCGTGGTGGCCGGGGAAGCGTAGGGGTGCGCCCACACCATCCCACGGCCCTGGCAGATGGGGCAGATAGCCCGGGGAGCCTGGAGGTCCTCCATGAGCTCCCACCAGGAGCCCCAGCCCATGGCCTCGAGGCGGCGGGCGATGGCCTCAGCGGCCTCTGGGCGGGAACGCGCCAGCTCCCGGAGGCGGCCGACCAGCCCCTCGGGGTTGGCCTCGTACCAGGCGGCGCGCCAGTCCCTACGCATGGCGCACCTCCTTCAGAGCTCGGCGAAGCGCCGGCACCGCAAGCCGGAGAGCCAAAATCTCGCTCCGCGCTCGGGGCCACGCGTGGGCCCAGTGCGGGTCAGAGAGGTAGTGCTCAGGCCGAGGAGGGGACTGGATCCAGTCCCCCCAGGCGTACTCCAACGCCCGAAGGCGGCCCTCCAGGCGCCGGAGGTAGTCCTCCCACGACTCCCCACGCTGGCGCATAGGGATGCCAGCGCACTCCCAGCGCTCTACCCATTCCCTGAGCCGTGTGCTACCCTGTGTATGGACCATACGCGTCCTCCTTTCCTCAGGCCAGGGCCTCCACCCTGGCCTTCCTCACGGCCTGATGGCCGTAGAGGACCTGATCAACACCCCCGCGCTCCAAAAACTCCACGAGCGCGGAGTGGGGGACGAGCACCCTGCGCCCCACGTGGGCGACCCGGATGTGGCCGCCGCGAATGAGGGCGCGGAGGGTGCTCTCCCCTATCCCCAGGACCTCCGCCGCCTGGCGGAGGTTGTAGGCGATCGGGGTGAGGTTAGGCATGGGGGGCCTCCTTCAACATTTCCATTGATAATCCGAGCTCCGAAAAGAGCCGGACCAGGACGCCAACGCTAGGGGTCTTTACTCCACGTTCTACGAGAGAGATGTGGCCCTGCGTCACACCCACGCGGCGGGCCAGCTCTTCCTGGCTCCACCCTCGGGCGGTACGGGCCGCGCGGATTACCTTTCCGAGTCGCTTGACATCCATCACCATCAACGATACCACTAATATCCTCGGATGTCAATACCTTCGGTGATACTCTGGCGGTAAGGGGGGTGAACGAATGGTGGCCCAAATAACCGAGAGTAGAGCCTCTATCGCTATTCGCCGCCGTATGAGGGAAGTGGGGCTGAGCCAAAAGGCTCTCGGGGTGGCGGTGGGGCGGTCCCAGAGCTGGGTATCTCAAGAGCTCCTTGGGTCTCCCGAGAACACGGTCCGGCTCCTGTGGGCCAGGGACCCGAAGACCTTAGAGCGTCTCCTCAACGCGCTCCAGTGGACCCCCGAGGAGTTTGCGCGGGAGACTGGCATCCAGCTCCCTGGGGCGGAAATCCCCGGGGCTATCCCGGTGGTGCAGTATCGTATTCCTGTCATAGACGCAGGAGCGGGACCGCCTATGTGGAACGAAGAGGCGGAGTACATTACCCTTCACATCCCCGAGCTCAGGGGCAAGCGGGAAGGGGAGCTCTTCGCCGTGCGGGTCAAGGGGGACTCTATGGAGCCCACCCTCCGGGACGGGGACATCGTGGTCTTCTGGACCGAAGGGGTCCCGGAGCCTGGGCGCGTGGTAGCGGTGCACGTGCACTGGGACGGGGTCATCGTCAAACGCCTCCAACGCCACAACGGTTCCTGGTACCTCTACTCTGATAATCCTAACCACCCTCCCGTTCCTCTCACCGAGAACGACCGCGTCCTCGGGGTGGCGGCCACCCTGGTGCGGAAGATGTAGGAGGTGGGAAGTATGTTCGTGGTTGGAGCGATACTGGTAACGCTTGGTGTTATAGGCTTGATCGCCTCCCCTATCATGTGGGTCCTCGGCAACAAGAACGCCAAGATAGCTTTGCGCAACGGCGTTGCGTTGTTCCTTATCGGTAGTGTTTTGCTCGCGATGGACCCTGGGAGCACTCAACCCACCAACACGTCACAGCCCACGCAGACGACCCAACCTGCCAATCCCACGCAACCGAGCCAATCTAAGCCCGCTCCCGAGAAACGCCCTGCCTTGGAGCTTCTGGAAGCGTCCAGCAACGTGGACCAATACGGGGCAAGGTACGTGGTGGGCAAGATAAGAAACAATACCAAGCGCACCTACAGCTACGTCCAGGTGGAGATCAACCTCTACGATAAAAACGGCAACCAGGTTGGGTCTACTCTCGCCAACGTGAACAACTTGGAACCCGGCGCGGTGTGGTCCTTCAAAGCTCCGATTTTTGAGGAGGAGGCCACTCAGTTCAAGGTAGCAGACATCACCGGGTTCTGATTCTGATGACCCGCAAACGCCCCCCCGGCGAGGGGTCCATCTACCAGCGCAAGGACGGCCTCTGGGTAGGGGCGATCACCATCGGGTACACCCCCAGGGGCAACCCGAGGCGGAAGGTGGTCTACGGCCGGACCCGGCAGGAGGTGGCCCGGAAACTGGCCGAGCTCCAGGTGCTCCACCACAAGGGGCTCCTCTCCGAGCCGAGCCAGATCACCGTGCGGGAGTGGGCGGAGGACTGGCTCCGGCGCAAGGCCAGCGAGGTCCGTCCCCGCACCCTGGAGAGCTACCGCTACCACTTGACTCGGGCTCTTCCCTCCCTCAAGGACCCCCAGGCTCACGACCCCCTGGGGCGCATGCGGCTCCAGGCCGTTCAGCCCCTCCACGTGCGGCGGCACCTGGACGGGCTCAAGCTCACCCCGCACGCCATGAAGAACGTCCGCTGGCTCCTCCACTCCCTCTTTGAGGACGCTCTGCGGATGGAGGTGATCCACCGCAACCCCGTGGCTCCCATACGGGTGAAGGGACCCCCGAGGAAAACTCCTGGCCGGACGCTCCAGCCCGAGGAGGCCCGGGCGCTGCTCGCCGCCCTGGACGCTCACCCCTCCCCCCTCGCCCTCGCCCTCCGGCTCATGCTCACCTGCGGCCTGAGGCGGGGGGAGGCGCTGGGGCTCCGGTGGGAGGACGTGGACCTGGAAGAGGGGGTCCTGCGGGTGCGCCGGGCGTGGGCGAAGGTGGGAGGACGCGGGGTCATCTCCGAACCCAAGACCAGCTCCGGCTACCGCACCGTCCCCATCCCCCCCACCACGCTGGAGCGCCTGCGGGCGTACCGGGAGAGCGTCCAGGGGCTCAGCGAGGAGGAGGTCCGGGCGAGCTGGCTCTTCCCCGGACGGGACCCCTCCCAGCCCGTCCACCCGGACGCTCCCGACCACCTCCTGCGGAGGCTTCTCTCCCGGCTCGGGCTCCCTCAGGTGCGGGTCCACGACCTCCGCCACACCTACGGCTCCCTCCTCCTCGCCAACGGAGCGCCGGTGGAGCTGGTGGCGGAGAGGATGGGCCACGCCAACCCCAACATCACCCTGGGCATCTACCGGCACCTCCTGGAGGAGGAGCGCCGGGGATGGGTCCTGGACATCGGCTAGCGGGGTCTCTGCTACACCTTCTGCTACAGAGCGACCCCCGGGGTTCTCCCGGGGGTCCAGATTTGCGTCCTGGTGCTGGTGGAGCCGACGGGACTCGAACCCGTGACCTCCTGAGTGCGATTCAGGCGCGCTCCCAGCTGCGCCACGGCCCCACGCGCCCTATATGGTAGCGGGGGGCTTTGGCCTTGTCTAGTCCCCTTCCTTAAGCCGCACCTCCACCCGGCCCTTCTTGTCCCTCACGGAAAGCTTGGCCTTGGCCTTACCCTTCTTGTACTCCGCCTTCCACTCGTCCTTCTTCACCTCGTACTTGACCCGCACCCAGCCCCGGCGGCGGAGGTCCTCGTCGTGGTAGCGGAAGATGGCCCCCGCCTGGGAGTAGCGGTAAACCACCACGAGCCCTTGGGGCTCCGGGAGGCGCTCCACCACCACCGCCTGGGGGAAAAGGTTAAAGGAGAGGGTGGCGGTGATGCGGAGTTCCATGGAGCCGGAGGGATTCACCTCGAGGGCCCAGGCCAGAACCAGCAAGGGTAGCATCCCGAGTATCCTGCGCATGGCCTTAGCCTAACCCATCCTTTCCCCTAACCCCTGAGGGTAGCCTAAAGTACACTTTAGGTTACAAGTAAGGCATGGCAAGGCTCCTCGGGTACGGGATTGATACCCTGGTGGTCAATCTCTACTGGCCGGAAGGTGCGTATAAGCTCCCTGAAGGTGTTGAAGACACTTTGAATGAGTTAAAGGACCTTTATAGGCGTGATCCCGAGGGGGCCATTTGGTGGGGGGTAGATGCCTACTTTCCCCTTCCTAACCCGGGGAATGGGGGTGGTCTGTTTGAGGCCGCTTTGGTGCAGTCTACCCGGCATTATGCTTGGCAACTTTCGTTTGGTGGTCTGGTGTTTGTGCGGGTGAGTGCGGTGAAGGACACTACCCGGCGGAAGGATTTCCCCGCTATGCGGGTGGAGTTTACGGGTATCTACATGCTTTATGCGGGTAGGGATGCCCAGAAGGTGGTCCAGTGGGTGCTGGATGCGGCGGAAAACTTGACCGGGGTCCGTCCGGTGCGGGTTCAGGTGTCCCGTGCTGACCTGTTTGTTGATCTGGAAGGTGAGCCGTTCAAAATCACTGACCTGGACCGGTTTACTTCCCGTTCTCGGGTTAGGGGTCTGTATTCGGTTGGGTCTTCGGATGGGGGTGTGGCCCCCGGCCTTCAGGCCGGGGCCACCCCCATAGAAGGGGGGCCCATGAGTAACACGCCCCCCGCTACGCCACTACGGGTTGCGGGGTCGTGGGCTGAGGGTCCTGAACATGTGGGGGCCTTCCTCCGTGGTCGGGACTGGAGTGGGTTCACCTTTGGCCGAGGGCCTCTTATGGCCCGGGTGTATTCCAAGAGTGTTGAGGCTAAGTCCCGGTATTCGGCCCGGTCGTTGCTCAAGCTGTATGAGGAAACGCATGGGCCTATAACGGGCGAAGTTATTCGGGTGGAGTTTGAGCTTACTACTGAGGTTCTGCGGGAGATGGTGGTAGTCGGGGACGGCACGGATATTAGGGATTGGGATACCTTCCTTTGGGCGGTCCCGGCTATTTGGGCGTATTTGGCGGGAGAGTGGTTGGTCCTGAGGGATAAAGAGAAGGTGGATGCATATGTGCGGCTTCGTGCGGTGCCGGTGGATCCTTTCTGGGTCCTCGTGCAGTCTGCTTTCACGGAAGGAGGTGGTCCGGGAGAAGGGGAACTGGTGAGGGATAAGGTCTTTCGGCGCTTGGATCCGGTGGGGCTGGCTAAGCAGGCGTTGGGTGCTTTCCTCACCGCTTTGGCGGCGGCCTCCCGGCTTGGCAAGGTGGACCTGAAAGAGTGGTGGATCGGCGCTTTTAGAGCGCTTGGCTCCGACATGGAGGAAAGGGAAAAGCTTGGGAAAGAGGCGGCGTTGGCGTACTCTAAGGCGCTTCAGCGGAAGTTAGGGGCGTTTGGGATGATGCCCGAAAAGTGGCGGTTTGAGGGTGTGCCTGCATGATGGGTATGTACCGGGTCGTGGTGGATCATCCAAAGGTGCGTGATGTCTGGGAGTTGGCGGATAAGCGGTCTGCTGTCCGTCGTTTTGAGGGTGAGGTGGCTTTCTGGAAGGGGGTGGGATGGGCGGAAACTAGTGATGTTGAGGCGCTTCGGGATGCGGAAGTGGGTTACCCGGATGCTGTCAGGTTGGAGGTCTTGGAGTTTGGCGGTGTAGGTTGCATGGTGATAGCGCTTGAGGAGAAAGGAGGTAACTGATGCAGATTTTGGTCTTGGGCGTGAACATTTTCCAGCGGAAGGATGGTACTCATGGCGCTCGGGTTACTGTGGCTTCTACTCCTCGGAACCCTAATCATAGGGGCCTAGCGGTAGCGGAGTTTGAAGCCCTTCCAGAGGTGGCCGATACCATGAAGGTCTTCCCGGCCATTTACAAGCTGGACCTGGAGCTGCCTATCGCTAACGGCTTCGGTCGGCCTAATGAGGTGAGGCCATTGGTTACTGGGGCTTCTCTGGTGGCTCCGGTTGCGCCTACGAAGAAGGATCATGCTCCTGCCTCCTGAGTTGTGGGAAGCGTTGAAAGTGCTCTCCTTTGGCTTGGGGGTGATTGCTGGTTTGCTAGCTGGGGGTGAGTGGTGAACCCTCAAGAGTGGTTCGGTTGGTTTCTGGGGCTCGTTACTATTCCTTACGCCTTGCTAGCGGCCTATCGCTACATGGGAAGGCTCTATGGAGGGCTATGATGTTCGGGACCTCTTTGCGGCCTTTTGGTGGGGAGTTGGGGCCGGTGTTGTGGCCTCATTCCTTCGCAATCTCCTTAAACGGCTTTAGGGACAACCGGGGAGTTATCCCCGTGAAGGTCCAGAAAGGAGGTGAATGCGGTGCAGCCGTTTGATCCTGTTCCTATTGCTGATGCGGTGAAGCAGTACGTGCAGGCTATTGCGGGGGCGGGCGCTGGCGTGCTGGCGCTTACTATTGGCCTGTCTGCCGCCTGGCGCTACGCCAAGCGCTTCCTGAAGGGTTAGGAGCCTGGCTATGGGGCGGCTTCTCCTTGTCGTGCTGGTGGTCCTCTCTGGGGGGGCCGCCCTTTCGGCTCCCTCTGAGTTATGGAAGGATGCGGTGAAGACTACAGTCCAGGGCATGACCCTGGACGAGATTATTCAGTGGTCTAACGCTCAATATGCAAGGCAGGCTACTATTGGCCGCTATGTCCGTTGGGGTGGCTCCATTGTCCTGGGTGCCGCCTTAGTGGCCGCAGGGTTGGACTATTACTATAACCTGCTGAAGCGTGAGACAGGTACTAGCCTGGACCAGTGGTATCACTGGGTTAGTGCGGTAGGGGCGGGGTTAGGTAGCTATTCGGTGTGGGTGGAGGGGCCGTCTTGCAGGAAGGCGGGTGGTTGTTATCAGTGGGAGTTGTCGTATCGGTGTGGCTATGGCTATCGGTGGGCGGCGTATGCGTTTGCGTTTCCTGGTGGGGTGGTAGGCGATTCGGATGGCTGGTATGGTCCCTGGGTCCAGGGGTCTGCTCCTCAGTGTGATGCTCTGGAGGAGGTGCGGCGGAAGGCGCAGGACCACTTTCGGGCGAAACTATGGAGCCCCTATTCGGGATGGCGTTATGAGCCTGTGCGTCCTGAACATGTGGGGGGAGTGCCGGAAGGGGCGCGCAGTCGGTTTCAGTCTGACTTGAGTTGGCTGGTGGATGTTCTGGTGGACCCAGGAGAAAAGCCGTCGTTGCCTGAATGGCTCCAGGCTCATCCAGATGCGGCTAACGGGGTGAAGCAGGCGGTCCAAACCTACATAGACAGCATGCCTATTGGCTCCCCTTCTCAACCCTGGCCTGGGATCCAGCTTCTACCGGTGCCTAACCCTAATCAGTGGACAGATAACCCCTTCACCCGCCCAGACATTGATACGGATGGGGACGGCTACCCGGATGCGGTGGAGTGGGAAGAGGCTAATCGCCGTGGTGTTCCGTGGCCTGACCTTATCAATAACCCGGATGCATATCCTGACCCCAAGGCGGACCCGGATGGGGATGGCTACCCTACGGGTGAAGAGATTGCCGTGGGTACTAACCCGTATGACGCTAATAGTCGCCCGGGGGGGCAAAGAACCCCGTGGGTGGATACGGATGGGGACGGCTACCCGGATCACCAGGAGATTAGTGCGGGTACAGACCCCAATAACCCGAATAGCTTTCCTTCGGACCAGGCTCCTGAGCCTAAGCCGGAAGATGAGGGCTGGCCGGGAGGTCCTCCAGCGCCGGGGTTGAAGCCGGTGGAGTTTCCTGAGCGTCAGGCTGAACGGAAGCCGTTGCCCGAGGTCAAACCCGAGGTGCTCCAGTCCTGGGAAGAACAGGTGGTTCGGCGCTGGCAAGAAGAGATGAACCGGTTGAAAGGGCAGGTGTCGGATAAGTTCCCCTTCGGCATAATCGTCCTCCTGCGTGATGTGCGGCCTAGTGCTGGGGGTCCTGCGGTGGGGTGCACCTTTACCGTGCCGTTAGGGGTGGTCCAGTCGCAAATAGATGTCTGTAACAACCCTATTTTCCAGACTATGGAGGACTTCAGGCCCATATGGGCCGCCTTGCTCTGGCTGACTGCTGGCCTGCTCATGGTGCGCCGTGCCCTGGATATTCAGGGGGGTGAGTGATGGCCACCCATGCTAATCCACATACGCCCAGGGGGAACGGAGTTAGCACCCCCAGGGGCCCCGCCTGCATCATTCATGCCTTTACGAGACCCCTAGGCGTCTATCGGGCAGACTACCTGCCTTTTTCTTTGGGGGCCGGGGGCCAAAAGGTCGCCTTTGCGTGGCTCACGATGGCCGGGTGCGCCCTCCGTCCGCCTCCCCAAGGCAGGACGGGAAAGGGCGCACCCGGCCTCTCCTCTAACCCCCCCCACGCCTTGCCTTTATCCGTTGATCCTGGAGGCCCCCGGCCCCCCCTGTCGTTTTCCTTTAACCTGCCCTTTGTTTGTCTTGCGTTGGCCCTTATGCAGGTGGGGAGGGGGGTGCTACGGAGTTCTCCCCGGTGTTATGTGCATGATTGGATGGGTCGGAGGTCGTCATGGGGGCGTTGATCCAGGGCCTATTGGAGTTATTCCAGTGGCTGGCTAAGGTTGTCGACGGCTTCTTTACTTGGCTCTGGACTACCATAACCGGCTTTCTGGGGTGGGTTTGGTCCGTTATTGACTGGGTTCTGGCTACGGCCTGGAACTGGTTCATAGAGTTTCTCCAGTGGGCCTTAAACCTGCTCTTCATGCTCATTGGATGGGTGGCGGTGTTGCCGGTGAAGGTCCTGGGGGTGTTCGTTGCCCTTCTGCCGCCTATGCCTCCCCAGTTAAATGATGTGGTGCGTGATATTGTGGTGCCTGCCCTTTCCGTGGCTGACCGCATTCTGCCGGTGTCGGATGCTATAGCGGTTCTGTCCTTGTGGGGTGTGTTCTATGGTGCCATGGCTATCTGGCGGATTGTTACGTTCCTGAGGGGTGGCCGATGATAGAGGCTTTCGTGGGTGTGCCGGGTTCGGGGAAGAGTTACGCCCTCGTGCTCAAGGGCCTCGAGGCCCTAGCTAAAGGGAAACGGGTATATGCTAACTTTGGCTTTATCCGTGAGAATGTGTATTTGTGGCTTCGCCGTCGTGCCCGTCTGGATCACCGGACGGCGGTCCTGCGTACTGACCACATAGAGGAGGTCCGGGATTACTCGGATTTGCTCAATGTGCATGATGGGGTTCTTCTCTTTGATGAGGCCCATATGTGGCTTCCTTCCCGCCAGTTTGATCTCATTCCGGTGGAGGTTATAGCGTTTTGGTCCCAACATAGGAAGGTGGGGGTAGATGTCTACCTGGCTACTCAGCGCTATGGTTCAGTGGACGCCATAGTCCGGGAGTTGGTCGCCTTTGTTTACTGGGCTCGTCCTGCCCCGGCGTGGCTCCAGTTGCTTCTACTGCCTCGTTCTCGGGGTCGGAAGGTGCTCCGCTATACCACTATCGTGGATGACACCACGGGACTGATGCAGAAGGCCGCTAGGGGGGTGGTGGAGGGGATTAGTCGCAACATGGTTGTCATTCTTGATCCCTTGGCGGCGTCTTGCTACGATACCCACGCCATTTTTGAACCGCCTATTGTCCGCCTTCAGCGGGAGTTGGACCCCAAGCGGCGGGCGGTCGTGGATCGCCTAGGGTTAAGCTGGGATGCCTCTAGGCTCAGAAGTCGCCGGGGTAGAGCACCCCGGGACGGGATGCCCTATCTCACCATGGATGAACTGGTGGAGGCATACAAGCGGGGTCGTCCGCCCCATGAGGTGCTCCGCCAAAAGTGGGCCTCCCCGGTGCCGTCCGGTCCTGACCCTGAGCCCGCCCCAGAAGTGCCCGAGGTCCCTGACTGGGGTCAGTGGGTTTGGAAATCATGAGGCATGCATTCCCCCCGTAGGGGGGAATGGCACCCATGCCTTTGGAAGCTCCCCTCCCCCGTGTCAAGGGCGAGCGTAGCGAGTTCATGGCGTCAGCCACCCTTGACACGGGGGAGGGGTTGGGGGTGGGGGCGGTAGACTTTTCCTATGACCTTGGGCCTCCTTATTTTGCTCGTGGTCATTGGCTTGGCATGGACCCTTAGGAAGAGGTCTTCTCTTTCTCCTTCTCCTTTGCGGTGTTCTCGGTGCGGCATGCCTCACCGCTTGGCCTTGCAGGTCAAGGAATACAAGCGCCATTGCCCGTATGTTGCCTATGGTCAGTGTCCCTATGACCCTCGGCGTGGTATTTACCGTTTGCGGAGGTAAGATGAAGGGGGCGGGTCGTGGCCGGGTACACTTTTGGCCTCTCATGGTCGGTCCATAGATTGGCCTTAACCCCTAGCGTGGTTAGTGTTGGCCTTTTCGGTCGCTTGTAAGCTTGCTAACGGGGTGCCCGCCCCTTGACCTTTTGCCTATGTTTGTAGGAGTGGATGTAGCGGCTAGGTGGCTGGATGTGGCCTTCGGTCCCTCTGGTGAGGTCCTACGGGTTTCTAATCCTGAGGGTATTCCTGCTTTGTTGGACCGTCTTCCGTCTGGGGCTGTTGTGGGCTTGGAGGCTACGGGTACCTACTACCGCCCTTTGGCTTATGCCTTATTCCGTGCGGGTTTTCGGGTCTATGTGCTGAACCCTGCGGCGGTTAAGGCGTTTGGTCGTTCCCTTTTGCGTCGTGCTAAGACGGATAAGGCGGATGCCCGGCTTATTGCCCGGTTCCTCTCTGAACGCTATCAGGACCTTACTCCATATCAGCCTTCGGATGATGCCCTTGCACTTTTGTCGGTGCTGGTCCGCCTGTGGGATGGCCTAACGTCTGACTGGGTGGGGGTCCTCAATCGCTTGCACGCATGGGAGTATGCGGTGCCTGGTCTATCCGGCTTGGTGCGGTATGTGCCTTCTACCATAGATGACTTGCGTGCTCGTGTGTTGCGTGAGGCGTTGGCAATAGCGACTTCTGACCCCGTTTTATCCTCGTGGTTGCAGGCTATTAGGTCTTTGCCGGGGTTTGGTCCGGTGTTGGCGTTGAAGGTGCTGGCTTACTCTGGGGACTTGCGACGTTTTTCGTCTGCTCGGGCTTATGCGGCGTTTACTGGTCTGACCCCCCGCCTGGTCCAGTCGGGTGAAGCTCGTGAACGGGCTCGGATTTCTCGGGTGGGGCCTCCCCGGTTGCGTGCTGTCTTCTACCTGGCGGGTGTTCTTGGTTATCGCTCTTCGCCTGAGTATCGGGCGTTTGTGGAGGGGCTTATGGCTCGGGGCAAGCCTAGAAAAGTTGCGCTGACGGCTTTAGCTAACCGTCTTGCTCGGGCGGTGTGGTCGGTGTGTGTGAAGGGGGGCTTGACAAAATGGGGTTAGTGTCTATGGACGAAGTCTGGCAAAAACTCTCCGAACCCTTCCCCCCCGGCGAGGTGCAGTGGCGCATTGAGGCCCTCTCTCGGGATAAAAAACGCGCCCTGGTGGTTCCCTATGTGGATGCCCGTACCGTTTTGGACCGGCTGGACCGGGTGGTGGGTCCCGAGGGGTGGCAGGACGCCTACGAGGTGCTGGCCGACGCCGAGCGTGCGGTGAGGGACGAGCGGGGGGAGCGGCGGGAACGCCTGGTGGAGGTGAAATGCCGCCTCACGGTCCTGGGGGTGACCAAGGAGGACGTGGGGGAAGGGGATTCCCTGAAGGCGGCCTTCTCCGACGCCTTGAAGAGGGCTGCGGTGAAGTTCGGGGTGGGCCGGTACCTCTACCGCCTCGAGAAACAGTGGGTGGACTACGACCCGGAGAAGGGCCGCTTCACCCCACCCAAGCTGCCCGAACCCTCCCCTGGCGAGGAGGAGGGCCTCGAGGAGGAAAAGCCCGAGGCCTACCGGCTCATCGACCAGCTTCTGGAAAGGCTCAAGGAAAAGGGCCTGGGCAAGGAGGCCGCCAAAATCGTTACCAGGTACGGCGGCTACGGCAAAACCCCCGAGGAAACTAAGCGGCTTTACGGGGAGCTCAGGGCCCTGCTTAAGGGATGAGAATCGTCGCCGTCGGGGACCTTCACGCCAACTTCCCCGCCCTTTGGCGGATCCTCAAGGCAGAGGGCCTGGCGGATGCCGGGCTTAAGCCTACCGAGGAGCTCCTTTCGGGGAAGACCCACCTGGTCCTCCTGGGAGACTTGGTCCACCCCAAGACCCCCAGGGACTACGAACGCCTGACGGGGCTTAGCCCCTTCGACCCCCTGGACCCAAACCACCTGCGCCTGGCGGCAGGGGCTCAGATTCGGGAGCTATTCCGGCTAAAGGCCTTTCAGGAGGCAGCCCAGGGGCAGGTGACCATCCTCCTGGGCAACCACGACGAGGCGGTGCTGAGGGGGGAACCCATCCTGGGAAACCAGCACCTCAAGCACCTGGAGTTCCATCCCGAACACGGGGGGCGCCCCCTTCCCGAGGCCCTCAGGGCCTGGATAGCGGGCTTCCCCCGGGAGGTGGTCTTCCATGGGGTGCACTTCGCCCACGTGGGACCTGTGCCCTGGCTCCAGGAGTACGACGAGCTCTTCTACGCCCAAAGCGAGCCCAAAACCTGGTGGTTCCGCACCCCCGACTACGTGGAGCGGATGGGCTACCGCTACGGCGTCTACGGCCATGTGCCCATGAAGGAGGGCATCCTGCTAAAGGAACGCTTCGCCCTCATCGACGCCCTGGACCTGGGGGAGTACCTGGAGCTCTTCCCAGGGGAAGAGCCCCTGCGCCCCGTGGTCAAGCGCCTGAGCCATGCTCAATAACCTCACCTCCCCCAAGGGAATACGGGAACTCCTGAAGCGCCACGGGCTTTTCGCCGACAAGCGCCTGGGGCAAAACTTTCTGGTTTCGGAAGCCCACCTAAGGCGCATCGTGGAGGCGGCCAAACCCTTCACCGGCCCCGTCTACGAGGTAGGGCCCGGCCTTGGGGTCCTCACCCGGGCCCTGGCGGAGGCGGGAGCCCAGGTCACGGCCATCGAAAAGGACCTGCGGCTCAAGCCCGTGCTGGAGGAAACCCTGAGGGGCCTCCCCGTCCGTTTGGTCTTCGCCGATGCCCTCGCCTACCCCTGGGAGGAGGTGCCGGAAAATAGCCTTCTGGTGGCCAATCTCCCCTACAATATCGCCACCCCCTTGGTCACCCGCCTCCTCAGGACCGGGCGGTTTGCCCGCCTGGTCTTTCTGGTGCAGAAGGAGGTGGCCGAACGCATGGTGGCCCGGCCCAATACCCCTTCCTACGGCCTCCTCTCCCTACGGGTGGCCTACCACGCCCAGGCGGAGAAGCTCTTTGACCTGCCCCCGGGAGCCTTCTTTCCCCCTCCCAAGGTGGTGAGCAGCCTGGTGCGCCTCACCCCCAGGAAGGTGCCGGACGACCCTGCCCTTTTCCAGCTCCTCGAGGCCGCCTTCTCCAAGCGGCGCAAGACCCTGAAAAACGCCCTCACCGCCGCCGGGTACCCCAAGGAGGAGGTGGAGGAGGCCCTTAGGAGCCTGGGTCTTCCCCCGGATATTCGGGCGGAGGCCTTGGACCTATCCCACTTCCAGAGGCTCAAGGACCTTCTCTACACCAGGGTGTAATGTCTTAGCTGCCGATAATCAAATGGCTTACACCGATTAGCCTCCCCTTCGGTGTAACCCACCCCTATTGTCCCGCACCTGGGGTGATAAGATGGGCGGGAAATGAGGAGGGGGCTTGGGGATTTTGGGCTTCCTCCTCGTGACAAGAGGCACGAAAGGAGGGGACCTTGGCGCCAACAGCAGAGTACGTGAGCATCCTGATCTATCTGGGGGTGGCCCTTTTCATCGGGGTGGCGGCCCTGGTGGTGGGGGCCCTCCTGGGTCCCAAGAAACCGGGGAAGGCCAAGCTGATGCCCTACGAGTCGGGGAACGACCCGGCGGGGGAGGTTAAGCGCTTCCCCGTCCACTTCTACGTGGTGGCCATGCTGTTCATCCTCTTTGACGTGGAGGTGGCCTTCCTCTGGCCCTATGCGGTGAGCGCAGGCACGCTCGGCCTGTACGGTTTCCTGGGCGTGGCGGGCTTCACCCTGCTCCTCTTCGTGGGCTTCCTCTACGAGTGGTGGAAGGGGGTGATGCGGTGGCACTGAAGGACCTCTTTGAGCGGGACGTGCAGGAGCTGGAGCGGGAAGGCATCCTCTTTACCACCCTGGAGAAGCTGGTGGCCTGGGGACGCTCCAATTCCCTATGGCCCGCCACCTTCGGCCTGGCCTGCTGCGCCATCGAGATGATGGCCTCCACCGACGCCAGAAACGACCTAGCCCGCTTCGGGAGCGAGGTCTTCCGGGCAAGCCCCCGCCAGGCGGACGTGATGATCGTGGCGGGCCGGCTTTCCAAGAAGATGGCCCCTGTCATGCGGCGGGTCTGGGAGCAGATGCCCGACCCCAAGTGGGTGATCTCCATGGGGGCCTGCGCCAGCTCGGGGGGGATGTTCAACAACTACGCCATCGTGCAGAACGTGGACTCGGTGGTGCCGGTGGACGTGTACGTACCCGGCTGCCCCCCGCGCCCCGAGGCCCTTATCTATGCGGTGATGCAGCTACAGAAGAAGGTGCGCGGCCAGGCGGTCAACGAGCGGGGCGAGAGGCTTCCCCCCGTGGCCGCCTGGAAGCGCGCCAGGGGGTGAGGTATGCGGCTCAATAGGGTGCTGGAAGAAGCCCAGGCCAAGGGCTACACCATAGAGGACAACGGCCTCGGCAACCTCTGGGTGGTGATGCCCCGGGAGGCCTTCAAGGAGGAGATGGTCCGCTACAAGGCCCTGGGCTTTAACTACCTGGCGGACATCGTGGGCCTGGACTACCTGGAATACCCCGACCCCCGCCCGGAGCGCTTAGCCGTGGTCTACGAGCTGGTCTCCCTTCCCGGGTGGCAGGACGGGGACGGAAGCCGGTTCTTCGTCCGGGTCTACGTGCCGGAGAAGGACCCCAGGCTTCCCACCGTCACCGACCTCTGGGGAAGCGCTAACTTTTTGGAGAGGGAGGTTTACGACCTCTTTGGGATCGTCTTTGAGGGCCACCCGGACCTGCGCAAGATCCTGACCCCGGAGGACCTCGAGGGCCACCCCCTGCGCAAGGACTTCCCCCTGGGGGAAACCCCCACCCTCTTCCGCGAGGGGCGCTTCATCGTGCCCAGCGAGTTCCGGGCCTCCCTTACCGGGAAGAACCCCGGCCTCACCCTATACCGGGGCGGTAGCCGCAAGGGGTACCGGGCCCTTTGGGCCGATCTCATGAAGGCCAAGGAGGTCAAATGAAGGACTACCTGGACCTGGACCCAAGGGTGGCGGAGGAGCCCAAGGAGCTCCGCACGGAGGTCATGACCCTGAACGTGGGACCCCAGCACCCCTCCACCCACGGGGTGCTGCGAGTGGTGGTGACCCTATCGGGCGAAGAGGTCCTGGACCTCGTCCCCCACATCGGCTACCTCCACACCGGGTTTGAGAAGAATATGGAGAACCGGACGTATACGCAGGTGATCACGTATACGCCCCGGATGGACTACCTCCACTCCTTCGCCCACGACCTGGCCTACGCCCTGGTGGTGGAGAAGCTGGTGGGGGCGGCGGTGCCCCCAAGGGCTGAAACCATCCGCATCATCCTGAACGAGCTTTCCCGCCTGGCCAGCCACCTGGTCTTCCTGGGCACCGGGCTACTGGACCTCGGGGCCCTTACCCCCTTCTTCTACGCCTTCCGGGAGCGGGAAACCATCCTGGACCTCTTCGAGTGGGTAACGGGCCAGCGCTTCCACCACAACTACATCCGCATCGGCGGGGTCAAGGAGGACCTCCCCGAGGAGTTCGTGCCCGAGCTTAAAAAGCTTTTGCAGGTCCTGCCCCACCGCATCGACGAGTACGAGGCCCTCTTTGCGGAAAGCCCCATCTTCTACGAGCGGGCCCGGGGCGTGGGGGTCATCCCCCCCGAGGTGGCCATCAACCTGGGCCTCACGGGCGGCTCCCTAAGGGCCAGCGGGGTGAACTACGACGTGCGCAAGGCCTACCCCTATGCGGGCTACGACACCTACCAGTTTGATGTGCCCTTGGGGGAGCACGGGGACGTGTTCGACCGCATGATCATCCGCATCCGGGAGATGCGGGAGTCGCTGAAGATCATCCAGCAGGCCCTGGAGAGGCTGGAACCAGGGCCGGTGCGGGACCCCAACCCCCAGATCACCCCGCCTCCCAGGCACCTTTTGGAAACCTCCATGGAGGCGGTCATCTACCACTTCAAGCACTACACCGAGGGTTTCCATCCCCCCAAGGGGGAGGTGTACGTGCCCACGGAATCCGCCAGGGGCGAGCTGGGCTACTACATCGTTTCCGATGGGGGCAGCATGCCCTACCGGGTCAAGGTGCGGGCCCCAAGCTTCGTGAACCTGCAAAGCCTCCCCTACGCCTGCAAGGGGGAGCAGGTGCCCGACATGGTGGCCATCATCGCCAGCCTGGATCCCGTCATGGGCGACGTGGACCGATAGGAGGGAAGGGAAGATGGGGTTTTTTGACGACAAGCAAGACTTCCTGGAGGAAACCTTCGCCAAGTATCCACCGGAGGGGCGACGCTCCGCCATCATGCCCCTCTTAAGGCGGGTGCAGCAGGAGGAGGGCTGGATCCGCCCGGAGCGGATAGAGGAGATCGCCCAGCTGGTGGGCACCACGGCCACGGAGGTCATGGGGGTGGCGAGCTTCTACTCCTACTACCAGTTCGTGCCCACGGGGCGCTATCACCTTCAGGTGTGCGCCACCTTGAGCTGCAAGCTGGCCGGGGCCGACGAGCTTTGGGATTACCTCACGGAAACCCTGGGCATCGGCCCGGGGGAGGTGACCCCGGATGGCCTTTTCAGCGTGCAGAAGGTGGAGTGCCTGGGAAGCTGCCACACGGCCCCCGTGGTGCAGGTGAACGACGAACCCTATGTGGAATGCGTGACCCGGGCGAGGCTTGAGGCGCTTCTGGAGGGCCTCAAGGCGGGCAAGCGCCTCGAGGAGATCGAGCTTCCCGGCAAATGCGGGCACCACGTGCACGAGGTGGAGGTATGACCGGGCCCATCGTTTCCGGACGCGACCCCCGCTTTGAAAAAACCCTCTACGCCCACGTGGGCCAGGAGGGAAGCTGGACCCTGGACTACTACCTGAAACACGGGGGATACGAAACCGCCAAGCGGGTTCTAAAGGAGAAAACCCCGGAGGAGGTCATCGAGGAGGTGAAGCGCTCGGGGCTTAGGGGCCGGGGCGGGGCAGGCTTTCCCACAGGGGTGAAGTGGAGCTTCATGCCCAAGGATGGGAAGCAACACTACCTGATCTGCAACGCCGACGAATCCGAGCCGGGTAGCTTCAAGGACCGGTACATCATGGAGGATGTTCCCCACCTGCTCCTCGAGGGCATGATCCTGGCAGGCTACGCCATAAGGGCCACGGTGGGGTACATCTACGTGCGGGGGGAGTACCGCAAGGCGGCGGACCGCCTGGAGGCCGCCATCCAGGAAGCCCGCGCCCGGGGCTACCTGGGGGAGAACCTCTTCGGCACGGATTTTTCCTTTAACGTGCACGTGCACCGGGGGGCCGGGGCCTACATCTGCGGGGAGGAAACCGCCCTCATGAACTCCCTGGAGGGCTTAAGGGCCAACCCCCGCCTGAAGCCTCCCTTCCCCGCCCAATCCGGCCTCTGGGGCAAGCCCACCACCATCAACAACGTGGAAACCCTGGCCTCGGTGGTGCCCATCCTGGAACGGGGGGCCGACTGGTTCGCCAGCATGGGCACCGAGCAGTCCAAAGGGATGAAGCTCTACCAGATCTCCGGCCCGGTAAGGCGGCCAGGGGTTTATGAGCTTCCCATGGGCACCACCTTCCGGGAACTCATCTACGACTGGGCGGGAGGGCCCCTGGAGCCCATCCAGGCCCTCATCCCCGGGGGATCCTCCACCCCGCCCTTGCCCTTTACCGATGAGGTCCTGGACACCCCCATGAGCTACGAGCACCTGCAGACCAAGGGCTCCATGCTGGGCACCGGAGGCGTGATCCTCATCCCGGAGAGGGTCAGCATGGTGGACGCCATGTGGAACGTGACCCGCTTCTACGCCCACGAGTCCTGCGGCAAGTGCACCCCCTGCCGGGAGGGGGTGGCGGGTTTCATGGTGAACCTCTTCGCCAAGATCGGCTCCGGGGAGGGGGAGGAGAAGGACGTGGAAAACCTGGAGGCCCTTCTGCCCCTCATCGAGGGCCGGAGCTTCTGCCCCCTGGCGGATGCGGCGGTGTGGCCGGTGAAAGGCTCCTTGAAGCACTTTAAGGACCAGTACCTGGCCCTGGTGCGGGAAAAGAAGCCCGTGCCCAGGGTGAACCTCTGGAGGTGAAGGTGGTTAAGGTCAAGGTCAACGACCGCATGGTGGAGGTGCCCCCGGGGACCAGCGTCATGGACGCGGTCTTCCACGCGGGGTACGACGTGCCCCTCTTCTGCTCGGAAAAGCACCTCTCCCCCATAGGGGCCTGCCGCATGTGCCTGGTGCGCATCGGCCTGCCCAAAAGGGGCCCGGACGGCAAGCCGGTCCTGAACGAGAAGGGAGAGCCCGAGATCGCCTGGCAGCCCAAGCTGGCGGCCAGTTGCGTCACCGCCGTGGCGGACGGCATGGTGGTGGACACCCTTTCGGAGGTGGTGCGGGAGGCCCAGGCGGGGATGGTGGAGTTCACCCTCCTCAACCACCCCTTGGACTGCCCCACCTGCGACAAGGGGGGAGCCTGCGAGCTCCAGGACCGCACGGTGGAGTACGGGCTTTACGAGAAGTATTACCAGAAGGCCCCCCTTGAGCTTCCCACCTATACCCGCTTCGAGTTCACCCGCCGCCACGTGGACAAGCACCATCCCCTCTCCTCCTTCGTGGTGCTGGACCGGGAGCGGTGCATCCACTGCAAGCGCTGCGTGCGCTACTTTGAGGAGATCCCGGGAGACGAGGTCCTGGACTTCATCGAGCGGGGGGTGCACACCTTCATCGGCACCATGGACTTCGGGCTTCCCTCGGGGTTTTCCGGGAACATCACCGACATCTGCCCGGTGGGAGCCCTTCTGGACCTCACCGCCCGCTTCCGGGCCCGCAACTGGGAGATGGAGGAAACCCCAAGCCACTGCGCCCTATGCCCTGTGGGGTGCGGCATCACCGCGGACACCCGTAGCGGCGAGCTTTTAAGGATCCGGGGCCGGGAAGTCCCTGAGGTGAACGAGATCTGGCTTTGCGATGCGGGCCGGTTCGGGCACGAGTGGGCGGACGAGAACCGGATCAAATACCCCCTGGTGCGGAAAGGGGAAAGGCTGGTGGAGGCCACCTGGGAGGAGGCCTTCGCCGCCATCCGGGAGGGCCTCAAGGGGGCCAGGAAGGAGGAGGTGGGCATCTACCTACCCCACGACGCCACCCTCGAGGAGGGCCTCATGGCGGCGGAGCTGGCCCGGGGGCTAAACACCCCCCACCTGGACTTCCAGGGCCGCACCGCCGCCCCAGCGAGCCTCTACACACCCGCCACCTTTGAGGACCTCCTCAGGGCCGATTTCACCCTGGTCCTAGGGGATCCCACGGAGGAAGCCCCCCTCCTGCACCTCCGCCTAAGCGAGTTCGTGCGGGACCTCAAGCCCGCCCCCAGGTTCGCCCACGGCACCCCCTTCGCCGACCTCTCCATCAAGGAGAGGATGCCCCGCCGCACCGACAAGATGGCCCTCTTCGCCCCCTACCGCGCCCCCTTGATGAAGTGGGCCAGCCTCGCAGGGGTCCACGCCCCCGGGGAGGAGCGGGAGATCCTCCTGGCCCTTCTTGGGGACAAGGAGGGGAGCGAGGCGATCAAGCAGGCCAAGGAGGCCTGGGAGAAGGCCCAAAACCCCATCCTCATCCTGGGGGCTGGGGTCTTGCAGGATGCGGTGGCGGCGGAAAGGGCAAGGCTTTTGGCCGAGCGCAAGGGGGCCAAGGTGTTGGCCATGACCCCGGCAGCGAATGCCCGGGGCCTCGAGGCCCTGGGGGTCTGGCCCGGGGAGAAAGGGGCGGCCTGGGACGAACCCGGAAGCCCCTATGCCTACTACGGCTTCGTACCTCCGGAAGGGGCCCTAAAGGACAAACGCTTCCTGGTCATGCACCTAAGCCACCTCCACCCCCTGGCGGAGCGGTATGCGGATGTGGTCCTTCCCGCCCCCACCTTCTACGAGAAGCGGGGGCAGGTGGTGAACCTGGAAGGACGGGTCCTCTCCCTCAACCCCTCCCCCATCGAAAACGGCGAGGCGGAGGGCGCCATCCAGGCCCTGGCCCTGCTGGCCGAGGCCCTTGGGGTGCGGCCCCCCTTCCGGCTTGGCCTCGAGGTGGAGCGGGAGCTCAAGAAAAAGGTGTCCGCTCCTAATGGCCTGCTCACCCACCGCACCCAGCGCCTGCGGCCCAGGGCCCAGGAGGGAAGGCTCTACCTTAGGCCCACCATGTGGAGGGCCTGGCAGCTTACGGGCAAGGTGGCCCAGACCGTCCGCCCCGAGCTTTGGGTCCACCCGGAAACCGCCAGGGCCGAGGCCCTCTTGGAGGGAGCCCGGGTGGAGGTGGAAGGCCCCTTGGGCCCGGTCCTGGCCCAGGTGGTCCACCGGGAAGACCTGCCCAAGGGCTTCCTCTACCTCTCCGCCCTCGGTCCCTTTGCGGGCAGGAGGATGGAGGCCAAGGTGTTGGTTCCCACGGGAGGTGAGGCATGAACCCCTATCCCTTGGATCCCTACTGGATGGTGGCCTTGAAGGCCCTCCTGGTGGTGGTGGGCCTCCTCACCGCCTTCGCCTTCATGACCCTGATCGAGCGCCGCCTTCTCGCCCGCTTCCAGATCCGCCTGGGCCCCAACCGGGTGGGGCCCTCGGGCCTTCTCCAGCCCGTGGCCGACGCCATCAAGAGCATCTTCAAGGAGGACCTGGTGGTGGAGCGGGCGGACAAGGTGCTCTTTGTCCTGGCTCCCTTGATCGGCGTGGTCTTCGCCCTCCTGGCCTTCGGGGCTATCCCCTTCGGCCCCCCGGGGAGCTTCTTCGGCTACCAGCCCTGGGTCTTGAACCTGGACCTTGGCCTCCTCTACCTCTTCGCCGTGAGCGAGATGGCCATCTACGGCATCTTCCTGGCGGGCTGGGCCTCCGGGAGCAAGTATAGCCTCCTGGGCTCCTTGCGCTCCTCGGCAAGCCTCATCTCCTACGAGCTGGGGCTCGGCATGGCCCTCCTCTCCCCTGTCCTTCTGGTGGGGAGCCTGAACCTGAACGACATCGTGAACTGGCAGAAAGAACACGGCTGGCTCATCCTCTACGCCTTCCCCGCCTTCCTCCTTTACGCCATCGCCGCCCTGGCGGAGGCCGCCCGCACCCCCTTTGACCTGCCCGAGGCGGAGCAGGAGCTCGTGGGGGGGTACCACACGGAGTACAGCTCCATCAAGTGGGCCCTCTTCCAGATGACCGAGTACATCCACTTCATCACCGCCAGCGCCCTCATCCCCACCCTCTTCCTGGGAGGCTGGACCATGCCCTTCCTGGAGGTTCCCTACCTCTGGATGTTCCTCAAGATCGCCTTTTTCCTCTTCCTCTTCATCTGGATCCGGGCCACCTGGTTCCGGTTGCGCTACGACCAGCTCCTGCGCTTCGGCTGGGGCTTCCTCTTCCCGGTGGCCCTGGTCTGGTTCCTGGTGACCGCCCTGGTGGTGGCCTTAGACCTTCCCCGCTCCTACCTCCTCTACCTCTCCCTGGCCGCCTTCTTGGTCCTTCTGGGAGCGGTGATGTACAGCCCCAAACCCACCCGCAAGCCAGCCCCCAAGGGGCTATCCAAGGGAGGTGGCGCATGACCCTAAAGGCCCTGGCCCAAAGCCTCGGCATCACCCTCAAGTACCTCTTCTCCAAGCCGGTGACCGTTCCCTATCCCGATGCCCCCGTGGCCCTCAAGCCCCGCTTCCACGGCCGCCATGTGCTCACCCGCCACCCCAACGGCCTGGAGAAGTGCATCGGCTGCTCCTTGTGCGCGGCCGCCTGCCCCGCCTACGCCATCTACGTGGAGCCCGCGGAAAACGACCCGGAGAACCCGGTTTCAGCGGGGGAGCGCTACGCCAAGGTCTACGAGATCAACATGCTCCGGTGCATCTTCTGCGGGCTTTGCGAAGAGGCCTGCCCCACCGGGGCCATCGTGCTGGGCTACGACTTCGAGATGGCCGACTACGAGTACTCCGACCTCATCTACGGCAAGGAGGACATGCTGGTGGATGTGGTGGGCACGAAGCCCCAGCGCCGGGAAGCGAAGATGACCGGCAAGCCCGTGAAGCCCGGCTACGTGGTGCCCTACGTCCGCCCGGAGCTGGAGGGGTTTAAAGCCCCCACAAAAGGAGGCAAAAAATGACCCCCTGGGAAGCCTTGGCCCTCCTGCTCCTCCTTTTCACCGGGGTCCTGGTGGTCACCCTGAAAAACGCCATCCACGCCGCCTTGGCCCTCATCGGGAACTTCCTGATCCTGGCCGGAATCTACGTGGCCCTCGAGGCCCGCTTCCTGGGCTTCATCCAGATCATCGTGTACGCCGGGGCCATCGTGGTCCTCTTCCTCTTCGTGATCATGCTCCTCTACGCCGCCCAGGGCGAGGTGGGCTTTGACCCCCTGGTGCGAAGCCGTCCCCTGGCCGCCCTCCTGGCCTTGGGGGTAGCCCTGGCCCTCCTCTCGGGGCTTTGGGGCCTGAACCTCGCCTTTACCAAGGACCTGCAGGGGGGCCTGCCCCAGGCCCTGGGGCCCCTCCTCTACGGGGACTGGCTTTTCGTCCTGCTGGCGGTGGGCTTCCTCCTCATGGCGGCCACGGTGGTGGCGGTGGCTCTGGTGCAACCCACCCGCCCCCTGGACGCCCTAAGCCCTGAGGAGCGCAAGGAGGAGAAGGAGGTGGTGCGGTGACCTACCTGTACGCCTCCGTCCTCCTCTTCGCCCTGGGGGTCTACGGGGTTTTGACCCGCAGGACCGCCATCCTGGTCTTTCTCTCCATCGAGCTCATGCTCAACGCCGCCAACCTCTCCCTGGTGGACTTCGCCCGGGCCTTTGGCCTGGAGGGCCAGGTGGCCGCCCTCATGGTCATCGCCATCGCCGCCGCCGAGGTGGCGGTGGGTCTGGGCCTCATCGTGGCCATCTTCCGCCACCGGGAGAGCACCGCGGTGGACGATCTCTCGGAGCTTAGGGGGTGAAGATGCTGCTGCTGACCATCCTCCTTCCCCTCTTGGGCTTTGCCCTTTTGGGGCTTTTCGGAAAACGGATGAGAGAACCCCTCCCCGGGGTCCTGGCCTCGGCCCTGGTCCTGGCCTCCTTCCTGGTGGGGGTGGGCCTTCTTCTTTCGGGCGGGGCCCGCTACGAGGCGGAATGGCTTCCCGGGATCCCTTTTAGCCTGCTTCTGGACAACCTCTCCGGTTTCATGCTCATCATCGTCACCGGGGTGGGCTTCCTCATCCACGTGTACGCCATCGGCTACATGGCCGGGGATGCGGGCTATAGCCGCTTTTTCGCCTATTTCAACCTCTTTATCGCCATGATGCTCACCCTGGTTCTGGCCGACAGCTACCCGGTGATGTTCATCGGCTGGGAGGGGGTGGGCCTGGCCAGCTTCCTCCTCATCGGCTTCTGGTACAAGAACGCCCACTACGCCGACTCCGCCCGCAAGGCCTTCATCGTGAACCGGATCGGCGACCTGGGCTTCATGCTGGGCATGGCCATCCTGTGGGCCCTTTACGGCACCCTTTCCATCAGCGGGCTGAGGGAGGCCCTGGAAGGCCCCTTGAAGAACCCCAGCCTCCTGGCCCTGGCGGGCCTCCTCCTCTTCCTGGGGGCCGTGGGCAAAAGCGCCCAGGTGCCCCTCATGGTCTGGCTTCCCGACGCCATGGCCGGTCCCACCCCGGTTTCCGCCTTGATCCACGCGGCCACCATGGTGACCGCCGGGGTTTACCTCATCGCCCGTAGCTCCTTCCTCTACGCCAACCTTCCCGATGTTTCCTACACCATCGCCGTCATCGGCCTCATCACTGCCCTTTACGGGGCCCTTTCCGCCTTCGGCCAGAACGACATCAAAAGGATTGTGGCCTACTCCACCATCAGCCAGCTGGGCTACATGTTCCTGGCGGCGGGGGTGGGGGCCTACTGGGTGGCGCTTTTCCATGTCTTCACCCACGCCTTCTTCAAGGCCCTCCTCTTCCTGGCCTCGGGAAGCGTGATCCACGCCCTGGGCGGGGAGCAGGATGTGCGGAAGATGGGCGGCCTCTGGAAGCACCTGCCCCTAACCCGCTGGCACGGGCTCATCGGGGCCCTGGCCCTGGGGGGCCTGCCCCTGCTCTCCGGCTTCTGGTCCAAGGACGCCATCCTCACCGCCACCCTCACCTACCCCTTCGGCGGCCTGGGCTTCTACCTGGGGGCGCTCTTCGTGGCGGTCCTCACGGCCATGTACGCCATGCGCTGGTTCGTCCTGGTCTTCCTGGGCGAGGAGCGGGGCCACCACCATCACCCCCACGAGGCCCCTCCCGTGATGCTTTGGCCCAACCACCTCCTGGCCCTGGGCTCGGTGCTGGCGGGGTACCTGGCCCTGCCCCTGCCCTTCCCCAATGCCCTCGAGCCCTTCTTGAAGCCCACTCTGGCGGAGGTGGAAGCCCACCACCTCTCCCTGGGAGCGGAGTGGGGGCTCATCGCCCTCTCGGGTGCGGTGGCCCTCCTTGGGCTTTGGCTGGGCTACACCTTCTTCCAGAGGAAGGCCTTCCCCAGCTGGTACCTCACCTTTGAGGCCTGGAGCCGGGAAAGCTTCTACGCCGACCGGGTGTACAACGCCCTCATCGTCAACCCCTTGAAGGCCTTAGCGGAAGCCCTCTTCTACGGGGATGGCAGCCTCCTTCGCGGCTACTTCGGCGTGGGCGGGACGGTGCGGAACCTGGGACAGGGTATCGCCCGCCTGCAGACCGGCTATCTAAGGGTCTACGCCCTGCTTTTCGTGCTGGGCGTTCTGGTGTTGCTGGGGGTGATGCGGTGGTAGTCCTGGCGATCCTCCTACCCATCCTCTTCGGCCTTCTCCTCCTCCTGGGCCTTCCCCGCGCCCTGGGGGTCCTGGGAGCGGGCCTGAGTTTTCTCTTGAACCTCTACCTCTTCCTCACCCACCCGGGCGGGGTGGCCCATGGGGTCCAGGCCCCCCTCCTTCCCGGGGCCGGGGTCTACTGGGCCTTCGGTTTGGATGGCCTTTCCGCCCTCTTCTTCCTCACCGTCGGCCTCACCGTCTTCCTGGGGGCCCTGGTGGCCAAGGTGGAGGGGCGGTTTTTGGGGCTTGCCCTTCTCATGTCCGGCCTCCTCCTGGGGCTTTTCGCCGCCCGGGACCTTCTGGTCTTCTACCTCTTCTTCGAAGCGGCCTTAATCCCAGCCCTCCTCATGCTCTTCTTCTACGGGGGTGAGGGAAGGATCCGGGCCATCTACACCTTCCTCCTCTTCACCCTGGCGGGCTCCTTGCCCATGCTGGCCGCCATCCTGGCGGTGAAGGCGTTAGGGGGTAGCCCCACCTTCCTCCTCGAGGACCTCCTGGCCCATCCGGTTAAGGGAGGCGCCGCCCTTTGGATCTTTTTGGGCTTCGCCCTGGCCTTCGCCGTCAAGACCCCCTTGTTCCCCGTGCACGCCTGGCTCCCCCTCTTCCACCAGGAAAACCATCCCTCGGGGCTCGCCGACGCCCTGGGCACCCTTTACAAGGTGGGGGTCTTCGCCTTCTTCCGCTTCGCCATCCCCCTCGCCCCCGAGGGGTTTGCGGAGCTTCAGGGGCTTCTCCTCTTCCTGGGAGCCCTCTCCGCCCTCTACGGGGCCTGGGTGGCCTTCTCCGCCAAGGACTTCAAAACCCTCCTGGCCTACGCCGGGGTTTCCCACATGGGGGTGGCCGCCTTGGGCGTCTTCTCCGGTACCCCGGAAGGCGCCCTAGGAGGGCTCTTCCTCCTGGCGGCCAGCGGGGTGTACACGGGAGGGCTCTTCCTTCTGGCGGGGCGGCTTTACGAGCGGCTTCACACCCTCGAGATCGGCCGCTTCCGGGGCCTGGCCGAAAGCGCCCCCGGCTTAAGCGCCCTGGCCCTCTTCCTCTTCCTGGCCATGGTGGGGCTTCCTGGGCTTTCCGGCTTCCCCGGGGAGCTTATGACCCTCCTGGGCACCTACAAGGCCAGCCCCTGGCTCACCGCCATCGCCTTCCTCTCGGTGATCGCCGGGGCCGCCTACGCCCTCACCGCCTTCCAGAAGGTCTTCTGGGAGGAGGGCCAAAGGGGAGCGGAGGACCTCAAGGGGGCGGAATGGCCTTTCGCCTTCCTGGCGGTGGCCGCTTTGGTCCTCATGGGGGTCTTCCCCGGGTTCTTCGTAAAGGGCCTTGAGCCCCTGGCGGAGGCCTTCGCCAAGATCCTTGGAGGTGGCGCATGATCCTTTTGGTGCTGAGCTCCTTTGCCGTAGCCCTCACCCTTGTGGGCTTCTTCGTTTCTGTGCCCCTTTTCAAGCGCCTCACCATCCTGGGGCTCTCCTTGGCCCTGCTCTCCCTCCTCTTCACCTGGGGGAAGCCCTTCGCCCTTGGCCCGTACCAGGTGGACGGCATCTCCCAGGTCTTCACCCTGCTCGTCCTTCTGGGAGCCCTCTGGACCGTGGGGCTGGTGCGCACCCGGCGGTTTGAGTTCTACCTCCTGGTCCTCTACGCCGCCCTGGGCATGCACCTTCTCGCCTCCACCAAGAACCTCATCCTGATGCTGGTGGCCCTCGAGGCCCTCTCCCTGCCCCTTTACGCCCTGGCCACCTGGCGGCGGGGAGAAGGCCTGGAAGCCGCCTTGAAGTACTTCCTTCTGGGGGCCCTGGCGGCCGCCTTCTTCCTCTACGGCACCGCCCTCCACTACGGGGCCACGGGAAGCCTCCTGGCGGGAACCCCTGGCGAAGGTCCGCTTTACGCCCTGGCCCTGGGCCTCCTCCTGGTGGGGCTTGGCTTCAAGGTGGCTCTGGCTCCCTTCCACTTCTGGACCCCGGATGTCTACCAGGGTAGCCCCACCCCGGTGGTGCTCTTCATGGCCACGGGGGTGAAGGCAGCGGCCTTCGCCGCCCTCCTCCGGGTGGTGGGACCGGGTGCCCTGGATGCCCTGGCCCTCCTCATCGCCCTCTCCGTCCTCCTAGGGAACCTGGCCGCCTTGGGCCAGAAGGAGGCCAAGCGGCTTCTCGCCTATAGCTCCATCGCCCATGCGGGGTACATGGCCTTGGCCCTTTACACGGGGAACCTGCAGGCCCTGGGCTTCTACCTCCTCACCTACGTGCTGGCCACGGGGCTGGCCTTTGCCGTGCTCTCGGAGATCTCCCCCGACCGCGTGCCCCTGGAGAGGGTAAAGGGCCTCTTCCACCAGGACCCCCTCCTGGGCCTTGGCCTCTTCGTCTCCTCCCTCTCCCTCCTGGGCCTGCCCCCGCTGGCGGGCTTTTGGGGCAAGTACCTGGTCTTCAGCGAAGCCGCCAAGGCAGGGGCCTGGGGGCTTCTGGTCCTGGCCCTGGTGACCAGCGCCGTGAGCGCCTACTACTACCTGGCCCTGGGCTTGGCCGTGTTCCAGAAAGGGGCAGCCGAGGCCCATCCCCGTCCCTTGGCCCGGAGCGTGGCCCTGGGGGTGGCTCTTCTCCTCATCCTGCTGGGCCTTATCCCCGGGGCGGTTCTCCCCGCCCTGGCCGCGGGCTAAGCCCGGGGCCTTCTTTCGGGCCCTGGGGCACGGAAGGTATCCCGGGGCCCGGGTTTTTTTCCCACTTCAGGTTTACACTCTAAGCATGGAGGACCCCCTGGCCCACCTGCCGCGGGAGCTTCTGCACAAGGATCCCCTGGGCTACGTGGCCCGGGGGGCCCAGGCCTTGCCCAAGGACCTCCGGGGGGCCTGGCTCCTAGGGGTGGTGAGCGGCTTCCTCTGGCCGGAAGCCCCTGCGCCCAAGGATCTTTCCGCCTTCTTCCGCCGGAGCGAGGGAGCCTGGCGGGAGGCGGAGGAGTACTTCCTGGAAACGGGGCTGGACTTTCCCGTGCTGGTGAGCCAGTGGGCCAGGGAGGCCCTGGACCCCCTTCTTCACCGCAAAAAGGAACCTCCCTGGGAAAGCCTCGCCCTGGCCTTCCACGGAGGGCAGAAGCTGGGACGGTACCTGCGGAGCCAGGCTAGGGGTTAACCACCATCCGCACCACCCGCCACCTTAACCCCTGGCGCTCCATCACCAAACCGGTTTGCGGGTCATCCCGGTGGTGGACAAAGACCCGTGAAAGCCCCTGCCGTTTGAGCCGCCACTGGCGCACCTCTTCCAGACTGGCCTCCCCGGGGTCTTTCCCCGTGCCCAAGCTGGCAAGACCCTCAGGCGTAAGCAGGGCATCCACCAAGGCCTGGATCAGGCTCCCGGCGAAGAGCAACCCCAAAGCCGCAAAAGGATTGTCCTGGGCCTTTTCCAGCTCCTTGGCCATGGCGGCATTGAGGTCCGCCTTGAGGTTTTCCCTAACCCGGGGAAAGTCCACGTACCGCTCCAGTGCTGCCGCATCCTGGCGCTCGATGGCTGCCTGGAGCCCTCGCAGGGCAAAGTAAGGCGAGAGAACCAGGTAGCCTCCCAAAACCAGGAATAGGAGAAGGATCCCCACCCACCAGCGAGCCTTCATGGGGCTAATCTAGCCAGTATAAACCCTGGCGTCAATTCTTAAAAACTAAGGACCGACCTTCTCGCAGGAGTTCAGATACCCCTGGAATTGCCCTGAAAAAGTCCTGTATCCTGAGAGCAGGACCCCAGTACAAGGGTCTAAAAGGAGGTGGTGAATGCAAAACTCCATATCCATAGGATCTAGGTTTATCAACTTTCTTCTTACCCTACCCCTTCTCCTCCTGGCTGCCTACGCCAACCCCGGTGGCCAGGAAGGAAAAGGAGCCGGGGGGACAGTCTGGCGAGTGGTCCAGACGTACCCGCCCCTGTCTGCTGTCACCTACGGTAACGGTCTCTTTGTAGCCGTGGGGGAGGAAGGGGTTATCCTTGTCTCCTCAGATGGGAACACATGGGAAAAAGCCCAGACTCCAATAACGGATTTAACCCTTCTTGGTGTCACTTACGGCAACAGTCTCTTTGTAGCGGTGGGGGAGAATGGCATCATCCTCACCTCTCGAGATGGGCGTACATGGCAACCCCAGAACTCGGGGACAGATGTATCCCTATATAGTGCCTCCTACGGCAACGGCCGCTTTGTGGTCGTGGGCGCGGATGGTACCATCGTCACCTCTGCCGATGGAACCAGGTGGACGCCCCGAACCTCAGGAACGACTCAGGACCTCAACGGCGTTACCTTTGGTAAGAGTCTTTTCGTGGCCGTGGGGGGTGAAGGTGTCATAGTAACCTCTCCAGATGGGAGCAAGTGGACGGCCCAAAGCTCGGGGATGCCCTTGAACCTCAGTGGCATTGCCTATGGTAAAGGCCTCTTCGTGGCTGTGGGGGCTGAGGGCATCATCCTCACCTCCCAAAATGGGAGTTCGTGGGAGGCCCAAATTTCGGGGACGAATAGACGGCTCAATGGTATCACCTATGGTAACGGCCTTTTCGTAGCTGTTGGAGATAGAGGCTGCATCCTCATTTCCCAAGATGGGGAAGCATGGGAAGATCAAACTCCACAGAGGATAGAACCCCTCTTTGGGGTTACCTACGGTAACGGTCTCTTCGTAGCAATAGGGGGAGGCACCTTCCTAGGAACTAAAAGCACCATTCTTACCTCCAGAAATGGGAACACATGGGAGGAACCTCGCGCCTCAAGGACGAATTTGAGCCTCCTTGATATTACCTACGGTAATGGCCTCTTCGTGGCCGTGGGGGGCGAAGGAACCATCCTCACCTCGGATGATGGGAGCAGGTGGACAGCCCGAACCTCAGGGACAAATGCGTACCTCCGTGGTGTCACCTACGGTAACGGCCGCTTCGTGGCTGTGGGGTATGGAGGCATCATCCCCACCTCCCGTGATGGGATTGAGTGGACCCGCCGCAATTTAGAGATGCTCGGAGGCCTCAGTGATGTTACCTACGCCAACGGACTTTTCGTGGCAGTGGGAGATTACGGTACCATCCTTACGTCCCGAGATGGAAGTAGGTGGACGCGCCAAACTTCGGGAACGAGAGCAACCCTCTCTAACGTCACGTATGCTAACGGCCTCTTTGTAGCGGTGGGGGATAAAGGTACCATCTTAACCTCCCCAGATGGGATCACGTGGACGCAACGGATCTCAGGAACGAATGCGTGGCTTCGTGACGTCACCTACGCTAACGGCCTCTTTATGGTGGTGGGGTATGAAGGCACCATCCTAACCTCCTCAGATGGGAGTACATGGAAAGCCCAAAACTTAGGAAGGAATGAACCCCTTTTCGCTGTCACCTACGGCAATGGCCTCTTCGTAGTGGTGGGGGGAAACAGCGCCCTAGGGAGTAGAGGCATCATCCTCACCTCCCGAGATGGGAGCAGATGGGAGGCCCAGACCCCGGGAACGGGAGCGGGACTTAGCGGTGTCGCCTTCGGTAACGGCCGCTTTGTGGCAGTAGGTGAACGCAACACCATCCTGGTTTCCCCCTAGTCCGGCTAAGGTAGGACCAGCCGTCCCGTGGGGGGACCGCCCTTTCCTGTTACGGCTCTCGCGCATGGGGCCCTAAGGCTCTTCCACCAGGCCCCGGGAAGCCCTCGGGAAAGGAGGGGTACAAGTCGGCCGAAACTGGATACCCCCCACAAAGGCATGGGATACTTGGCTAATGCCCCTAGAGCGCACAAAAGGGGGCGGAGATTTCTGAATTTAAGGGCGAAGGTCAGTTAAAGGATACGCTTTCCCAGGAGACTCGAGGCCAACCCCACCATCATCTCCGCGGTGCGGTTACGCTCGTCCAGAATGGGGTTCACCTCCACCAGGTCCAGGCTCCGCACCCGGCCCGACTGGGCCAGGATCTCCATGAGGAGGTGCGCCTCCCGGTAGGAAAGGCCCCCGGGCACCGGGGTCCCCACCCCGGGAGCCAGGGTGGGATCCAGGACGTCGGCGTCCAGGGAAACGTGGAGGGGCAGGCCGGAAAGCCTTTCCAAAACCTCCTCGGCGATGCGGGCTACCCCCAGGCGGTCCACCTCGTGCATGGTGTAAACGGTAACCCCCATTTCCCGAAGAAGCCGCCTCTCCCCGGGGTCCAGGCTCCGCACCCCCACCAGGACCACCCTCTTGGGATCCACCGCCTGGAAGGCCTCCGTGAGGCGGGGGTGCCCAAGCCCGCAGAGCACCGCCAGGGGCATGCCGTGAATGTTTCCCGAAGGGCTGGTTTCCGGGGTGTTGAAGTCCGCATGGGCATCCACCCAGACCACCCCCAAGGGCTCCTTGGCCACCCCGCTCACCGAACCCATGCTCAGGGAATGGTCCCCGCCCAGCACGATGGGAAATACCCCCTCCGGCAGGGAGCGGAGCCGCTCCTTGAGCTCGAGGGCCGCCTGGCGGATCTCCTCCAAGTAGTTCTCCCCGCTCGGGCGCAAGCCCTTTCGCCTGAGGGTTTCCGCCACGGGTACCCGCACGTCCCCCAGGTCCTCCACCGCCAGACCCAGGGCCTCGAGCTCCTCCGCCAGCCGGGCATAGCGCAAAGCGGAAGGCCCCATGTCCACCCCACGCCGGCCTGCGCCTAAGTCCATGGGCACACCCAGGATGGCCACCCGCTCCATGGGGGGCATGCTAGCAGAAAACCCCATGCACCGCTTGGGAACTTTATGCCGACCCCCTAGGAGGAAGGGGCTTTTGGCGCTATACTTAAAAGGATGGAACACCGCGAGGTGGCAAGCATCAACCTGGCCCGCCTCTTGCGGGAAGGAGGTACGGCCCGCGCCGCAGGCGTGGTGCGGGAGGCCTTTCGGGTAGGCGAGGAGCGCTTCCCCCTGGAAGGAGAAGCCACCTGGAAGGTGGCGGTTTCCGCCGTGGGAGGGGATGAGTACTGGCTTTCGGGTGAGGTGAAAGGCGTGGTCCTCATGGAGTGCCGCCGCTGCCTCAAGCCCACCCCCACCCCCATCCACGCCCACTTCCAGCACCTCCTCCGCTACCAGCAAGGCCTGGAAGAGGTGGTCTTCCACGAGGAGAAAGAGGAGGAGTACTACGCCTTTGGCGAGCCCGACCTGGACCTTCTCCCCTTCCTCACCGAGGCGTTCGTGACGGAGATGCCCTACACCGTCCTCTGCGAGGAAGGGTGCAAGGGCCTCTGCCCGGTCTGCGGGGCGGACCGCAACCTGGTGGACTGTGGCCACGAGCCGGAGGTCCACCACCCCTTCCTCGGCCTTAAGGACCTCCTTCCCGAACTCTAGCGGGTCTGCTATACTACCAGGGGTTTAGCGGGGGCCAAGCCCCCCTGGAGGATTGGAGATGGCCAAGCACCCTGTACCCAAGAAGAAGACCTCTAAGGCGCGGCGCGATGCCCGCAGGAGCCACCATGCCCTGACCCCCCCGACCCTGGTCCCCTGCCCCGAGTGCAAGGCGATGAAGCCCCCGCACACCGTCTGCCCGGAGTGCGGCTACTACGATGGGCGCAAGGTTCTAGAAGTCTAGACCCGGTCAAGACTTAAGGGACCCCGGTCTCCGGGGTCTCAACTTTTTGCGCCATGGGCCGGTATAGTGGAGCCCATGACGGGAGGTCAGGCATGAGCGGCATCCTGGCCCTGGGGGCTTACGCCCCCGAGAGGGTCATGAAGAACGAGGAATTCGAGGCCTACCTGGACACCTCGGACGAGTGGATCGTGACCCGCACGGGCATCCGGGAACGGCGCATCGCCGCCGAGGACGAGTACACCTCGGACCTGGCCTTCAAGGCGGTGGAGGACCTTCTTGGGCGCCACCCGGGGGCCCTGGAAGGAGTGGACGGGGTCGTCGTGGCCACCAACACCCCCGATGCCCTCTTCCCCGACACCGCCGCCTTGGTGCAGGCCCGTTTCGGCATCCAGGGCTTCGCCTACGACCTGTTGGCGGGTTGCCCGGGCTGGCTTTACGCCCTGGCCCAGGCCCACGCCATGGTGGAGGCGGGCCTGGCCCGTAAGGTCCTGGTGGTGGGGGCCGAGGCCCTTTCCAAGATCGTGGACTGGAACGACCGGGCCACCGCGGTCCTCTTCGGGGACGCCGGGGGAGCGGCGGTGGTGGGCAGAGTGCGGGAAGGCTTCGGCTTCCGCTCCTTCGTGCTGGGGGCCGACGGCACCGGGGCCAAGGAGCTCTATCACGCCTGCGTGGCCCCCAGGCTTCCCGACGGGACCTCCATGCGCAACCGCCTCTACATGAACGGGCGGGAGGTCTTCAAGTTCGCCGTGCGGGTGATGAACACCGCCACCCTCGAGGCCATAGAAAAGGCCGGCCTCACCCCGGAGGAGATCAAGGTCTTCGTGCCCCACCAGGCAAACCTCAGGATCATCGACGCCGCCCGGGAGCGCCTGGGCCTTCCCTGGGAACGGGTGGTGGTGAACGTGGACCGCTACGGCAACACCTCCACCGCCTCCATCCCCCTGGCCCTTAAGGAGGCGGTGGACGAGGGCCGCATCCGGGAAGGGGACCACGTGCTTCTGGTTTCCTTCGGGGCTGGGCTCACCTGGGCGGCCGCCGTAATCACCTGGGGGGGAGCTTGATGTACGCCGCCCTTTTCCCGGGACAGGGCTCCCAGCGGGTGGGGATGGGCAAAGCCCTTTACGAGGCCTCGCCCGCCGCCAAGGAGGTGCTGGACAGGGCCGAGGCTACCCTGCCCGGCCTCCTTAAGCTCATGTGGGAAGGACCCGAGGAAACCCTCACCCTCACGGAAAACCAGCAACCCGCCCTTCTGGCGGTGGGCTATGCCGCCTACCGGGCCTTCCTGGCGGAAGGGGGAACCGAACCTTCCTTAGCCGCCGGGCACTCCCTGGGGGAATGGACCGCCCATGTGGCCGCGGGCACCCTGGAGCTGGAGGATGCCCTGAAGCTGGTGCGCCTCCGGGGCCGGTACATGCAGGAGGCCGTGCCCCCAGGGGAAGGCGCCATGGCCGCCATCCTGAAGCTTCCCCTCGAGGCCATCCAGGAAGCTTTGGCGGGGTTAGAGGGGGTGGAGATCGCCAACCTAAATGCCCCCGAGCAGACGGTGATCTCCGGCAGGAAGGAGGCGGTGGAAGAGGCGGCAGAAAGGCTAAAGGAAAAACGGGCCCGGGTGGTCTTCCTCCCGGTCTCCGCCCCCTTCCACTCCTCCCTGATGGCTCCTGCCAAGGAGCGCCTGGCCCGGGACCTGGCCCAGGTGACCCTGAGGAAGCCCCGCTTCCCCGTCTACTCCAACGTGACCGCAACGCCCGAGGAGGATCCCGAGCGCATCCGTGCGCTTCTCCTGGAACAGATCACCGCCCCGGTACGCTGGGTGGAAACCCTAAAGGACATGGAAAAGAGGGGCATCCGGCGCTTTTTGGAGTTCGGTAGCGGCGAGGTGCTCAAGGGCCTGGTGGCCCGCACCCTGAAGGAAGCGCACGCCCTTTCCGTGGGGGACCCGGAAGGGGTAAGGAAGGCGTTGGAGGTGGAGGATGCGTAAGGCACTGGTGACGGGGGCCAGCCGGGGCATTGGCCGGGCTATCGCCCTCAGGCTGGCCCGGGAGGGCTACGCCCTGGTGATCCACTACGGGCAGAACCGGGAGAGGGCGGAGGAGGTGGCGGAGGAGGCCAGGAGGCTGGGAAGCCCCCTGGTGGGGGTTTTGGGGGCCAACCTCCTGGAGGCGGAGGCCGCCACGGGCCTGGTCCACGGGGCGGCGGAGATCCTGGGGGGTCTGGACACCCTGGTGAACAACGCCGGCATCACCCGGGACACCCTCCTCGTCCGCATGAAGGACGAGGACTGGGAAGCCGTGCTGGAAGCCAACCTCTCCGCGGTCTTCCGCACCACCCGTGAGGCCATCAAGCTCATGATGAAGACCCGCTTCGGGCGCATCGTGAACATCACCAGCGTGGTGGGCATCCTGGGCAACCCCGGCCAGGCCAACTACGTGGCCTCCAAGGCGGGGCTTATCGGCTTCACCCGGGCGGTGGCCAAGGAGTACGCCGCCCGAGGGATCACGGTGAACGCCGTGGCCCCCGGGTTTATCGAAACGGAGATGACGGAAAAGCTTCCGCCCGAGGTGCGGGAGGCCTACCTGAAAAGCATCCCCGCAGGCCGCTTCGGCCGGCCGGAGGACGTGGCCGAGGCGGTGGCCTTTTTGGTCTCCGAGGCCGCGGGCTACATCACCGGCCAGACCCTGTGCGTGGACGGGGGGCTCACCCCCCATTGAAGGGGCCGGGCCCTAGGCTATACCCCGTGGTAAAATCCCCAAGGGAGGTTTTCATGACGGAGCAGGAGATCTTTGAAAAGGTGAAGGCGGTTATTGCGGACAAGCTCTCGGTGGAACCCGAGAAGATCACCCTCGAGGCCCGCTTCATCGAGGACCTGGGGGCGGACAGCCTGGATACCGTGGAGCTCATCATGGGCCTCGAGGACGAGTTCGGCCTGGAGATCTCCGACGAGGAGGCCGAAAAGATCCGCACCGTGAAGGATGCGGTGGCCTACATCCAGGCCAAGCTGGGCTAGGGCTTAGGGCTTTAAGGGGCGCTTCCTGCGCCCCTTTTCTTTTTCCCAGGGCTTTTCCCGGTATACTACCCCCATGCGACGCGTGGTGGTTACCGGCCTCGGACCCCTCACCCCCATCGGTATGGGGGCGGAAGCTTACCATAAGGCCCAGCTTGCCGGGAAAAGCGGGGTGCGCCCCATCACCCGCTTTGACGCCTCGGCCCTGCCGGTGCGCATCGCCGCCGAGGTGGACGTCAATCCCGAGGAGTTCATTGACAAAAAGGAACTGAGACGCCTGGACCGCTTTGTCCAGTACGCCCTGATCGCCGCCGAGCTGGCCCTGAAGGATGCGGGACTGGAGCCCAGCGCCCTGGATCCCGAGCGGGTAGGCACCCTGGTGGGCACGGGCATCGGGGGCATGGAAACCTGGGAGGCCCAGAGCAAGGTCTTCCTGGAGCGGGGCCCGAACCGGATAAGCCCCTTCTTCATCCCCATGATGATCGCCAACATGGCCTCGGCCCATATCGCCATGCGCTACGGCTTCATGGGACCCAGCTCCACCGCCGTCACCGCCTGCGCCACGGGGTCGGATGCCATCGGAAACGCCCTCCGCATGATCCAGCTGGGGGAAGCCGACGTCGTCCTCGCCGGGGGCACGGAGGCCGCCATCACCCCCATGGCCATCGGGGCCTTCGCCGTGATGCGGGCCCTTTCCACCCGGAACGAGGAGCCCACCAAGGCCAGCCGCCCCTTCACCCTAAGCCGGGATGGTTTCGTGATGGGGGAAGGAGCCGGGGTCTTGGTGCTGGAGGAGTACGAGCACGCCAAGAGGCGGGGAGCCAGGATCTACGCCGAGCTGGTGGGCTTCGGCCGGAGCGCCGACGCCCACCACATCACCGAGCCCCACCCCGAGGGCAAAGGTGCCGCCTTAGCCATGCGCCGCGCCCTTTTGGACGCTAAAGTTCACCCCGAGGAGGTGGGCTACATCAACGCCCACGGCACCTCCACCCCCGTGGGGGACCGGGCCGAGGTCCTGGCCATCAAGGAGGTCTTCAAGGAGCACGCCAAGAGGCTCATGGTTTCCAGCACCAAGAGCATGACCGGCCACCTCCTGGGGGCTGCCGGGGGGATCGAGGCCATCGCCACGGTGCAGGCCCTCTACCACGGGGTCATCCCCCCCACCATCAACCTGGAGGACCCCGACCCCGAGCTGGACCTGGACTTCGTGCCCGAGCCCCGGGAGGCCAGGGTGGCCTACGCCCTCTCCAACTCCTTCGCCTTCGGCGGTCAAAACGCCGTGCTCCTCTTCAAACGGGTTTAGGGGATGCTGTACTCCAGGGAAAGGCTTCTGGATCTGGAGGCGGAAAGGCTGGCGCCCTACGCCCAGAAGGCCCGGGACACCCGGGGGCGGAAATACCCGGAGCCCGAGTCCCCCTACCGCACGCCCTTCCAGAAGGACCGGGACCGCATCCTTCACACCACCGCCTTCCGGCGCCTGGAGTACAAGACCCAGGTCTTTCCCAACTGGGCCGGGGACTACTACCGCACCCGCCTCACCCACACCCTCGAGGTGGTCCAGGTGGCCCGCTCCATCGCCCGCGCCCTAGGCCTCAACGAGGACCTCACGGAGGCCATCGCCCTTTCCCACGACTTAGGCCACCCCCCCTTTGGCCACACGGGGGAGAAGGTTCTGAACGAGCTCATGCGGGACCACGGGGGGTTTGAGCACAACGCCCAGGCCCTGAGGATCCTCACCCAGCTGGAGGTGCGCTACCCCGGTTTCAAGGGTTTGAACCTCACCCACGAGGTCCTGGAGGGAATCGCCACCCACGAGGCCGCCTATGCCCCGGGCTTCAAGCCGGCATACGAGGGCAGGGGCACCCTCGAGGCCCAGGTGGTGGACCTTTCCGACGCCATCGCCTATGCGGCCCACGACCTGGACGACGGGCTCCGTAGCGGCCTCCTTCGCCCCCAAGAGCTCACCGAGGTGCCCTTCCTGGCGGAGCTGGCCCGGGAAGAAGGCCTGGACCTTTCGGAGCTAACCGAGCTCTCCCGCCGGATCCTGGTGCGCCAGCTTCTGGGCTTTTTCATCACCGCCTCCATAGAGGCCACCCACCAAAGGGTGGAAGGGGCCGGGGTGAGGAGCCCAGAGGAGGTGCGCCGGCATCCTGAACGCCTGGCTGCTCTCACCCCTGAGGCCGAGCGGGCCCACCGGGAACTCAAGGCCTTTCTCATGGAGCGCTTTTACCGCCACCCCGAGGTCCTGAGGGAGAGGCGTAAGGCGGAAATCGTTCTGGAGAATCTTTTCCACACCTACACCCAGTACCCCGAGATCCTGCCCAAGGAGGTCCAGGCCCGGATCCCCGAGGAGGGGGTGGAGCGGGCGGTGTGCGACTACATCGCCGGGATGACGGACCGGTATGCCCTCGAGGCCTATCGGAAGCTCTTCCCCTGAAACCCCAGGGGGCGAGGGATAAAATGGGTAGGTGAAAACCCTGGACTGGAATACCCTTTTTGGCGAGCGGGCCAGGCGCATCCAGGCCTCCACCATCCGGGAGCTTTTAAAGCTCACCCAGCGCCCCGGCGTCCTCAGCTTCGCCGGGGGCCTTCCCGCCCCCGAGCTCTTCCCCAAGGAGGAGGCGGCGGCCAAGGCGGCCGAGATCCTAAGGGAAAAGGGCGAGGTGGCCCTGCAGTACGGGCCCACGGAGGGCTACTTCCCCTTAAGGGCCTGGGTGGCGGAGTGGCTTGGGGTGAGCCCGGAGGAGGTCCTCATCACCACGGGAAGCCAGCAGGCCCTGGACCTTCTGGGGAAGGTCTTTTTGGACGAGGGAAGCCCGGTTCTCTTGGAAGCCCCCAGCTACATGGGGGCCATCCAGGCCTTCCGGGCCTATGGCCCCCGTTTCCTCACGGTGCCGGCCGGGGAAGAGGGGCCGGACCTCCGTGCCCTGGAGGAAGCCCTAGACCAGGAGCGCCCCCGCTTCCTCTACCTCATCCCCTCCTTCCAGAACCCCTCCGGGGGGCTCATGCCCCTGGAAGCCCGCAGGCACCTTCTGGAAATGGCGATGGAACGGGGGTTGGTGGTGGTGGAGGATGACGCCTACCGGGAGCTCTACTTTGGGGAAAGCCGCCTGCCAAGCCTTTTTGAGCTGGCCCGGGAGGCGGGCTACCCCGGGGTTATCTACCTGAGCAGTTTCTCCAAGGTGCTGGCCCCGGGCCTGAGGGTGGCCTTCGTGGTGGCCCAGCCCGAGGCCATCCTCAAGCTCACCCAGGCCAAGCAAGGGGTGGACCTGCACACCCCGGTCCTCAACCAGATCCTGGTGCACGAGCTGGTGAGGGAAGGCTTCCCGGAACGCCTGGAGAGGATCCGCACCACCTACAAGGCCAAGGCCCAGGCCATGCTGGAGGCCCTGGACCGGGAGATGCCCAAGGAGGTGGCCTATACCCGGCCCAGGGGAGGGATGTTCGTCTGGATGACCCTCCCCGAGGGGCTTTCCGCCGAGGCCCTTTTCCGGCAGGCCCTCGAGGAGAACGTGGCCTTCGTGCCCGGAGGCCCCTTCTTTGCCAACGGCGGCGGGGAGAACACCTTGAGGCTCTCCTACGCCACCATGGACCGGGAGCGCATAGCAGAAGGGGTCCAGCGCTTGGCCAAAGCCTTAAAGGGTCTACTCGCTTTTGTCTAAAAACAGTAAGGGCTCCCTCTGGCGAAGAGCGTTCACCAAGGCATCCAGAAAATCTTCACCCCTTTTTACTGTTTCCAACGGGTCCAGCAAGGCTGGCTGGCGTCGGGTGTCTATCTCCACCACCCAATACCCTTCGATCAGCCCTTGAGCCCAAAGAGGAGGCTCCCTTTTAGCAAGAGCCGCAAGGCCATTCTTGAAGCGTTTATAGAGCACCTCAAGCTCATCGCCCATGGGACGCTTGCCTTTCGTAGGAGCCCCGTGGTCCAAAACCACCCCATATCCCACCACTACTTCAGGAAAAAGCATCTGAACAGAGGACACTTCACCCACAAGGTCGTCAAGGCGATTGGGCCATGACCCAGAGGGATTAGCCAAAATGGATTTAAGGGACATCAGCATGCGGGGTTTTTTAAGGCTTCCTTTTCCTCCAGGGTAAACTAGGCCCAGATCCCAAGACTTCTCCCGCGCCAAGCCGGGTACCCTTGTTTCTCTTTGCACATATGGTAAGAGGTGGGGCGGCAACCGTTGGCTCAACCTTTTCAAAATATAGTCTGCCAGGGGATTCTGGCGTCCACTACTGGTAACTGCCGATCCGAGCATCTGCTGGAGCGCTTCCTCCAGCTCATGGACCAAGGCGTTTAGCTCCACACCATTACCTCCAGGAATAGATGGTTCCCAGGTATAGCCTGGATGAAACGCTCCCGGGCCAGCTCCGCATAGCGGGGGACCAGCTCTATACCGATGGAATGGCGGCCATGGCGGGCGGCAGCGACCAGGGTTGTCCCCGTCCCCGCAAAGGGATCCAGCACCGTATCCCCCACAAAACTGAACATGCGAACAAGCCTCTCGGCCAGCTCCAGGGGAAAGGGAGCCGGATGCGCCTTGGTGCTCTCACCCGGTATGTCATCCCATAGCTGTCGGAACCATTGGTGGAAAAGCTCTTTGGGGATTCGGCTCCTCTCCCTTTGTTCAGGGGTGGGCTTCCGATAACCACCGGGCTTTCTTTGCATAAGGATGTACTCCACCTCGGTTTTGATGATGGCCCCGGGTTCGTAAGGCTTCCCCAGAAAGAAGCCGGGCCGGTTGGCCTCGAGGGTGGCATTGGTGTGCTTAAGCCACAGGATGGGGTTAAGGTTGTCAAAGCCCAGCTTGCGGCAACGCACCTGGATGTCCGCATGCAGGGGGAAGACCACATGCCTCCCAAAGCGCTTTCTTGAGACGGCCACATCCCCCACCACCACGATCAAGCGCCCGCCGGGAACCAGCACCCGGAAAACCTCTTCCCAAACCCTATCCAGCTGGTCCAAGAAGGCCTCGTAGTCCTCCACATGCCCAAGCTGGCCGGGAAGGTCCTCGTAGCGCTTAAGGTTCCAGTAGGGAGGGGATGTTAGGACCAGGTGCACCGAATCCGGGGGCAGGGAGCGCAAAACCTCCCGTGCATCCCCGATGAGGAGGAGATGGCGGCTTGGAAAAAAAGTCAGGGGAGCATCTTCCTGGGCAAAATCACCCTCTTTTTCCACGAGTACTGCCTCTTTGCCGCCAGAAAGGAGTTCCCTTAAAGAGTCCATTTATCCGTTAGTATAGCGCCCTAGAAATCTCCGGGTATACCGCCGGCCACCTTCCCCCCAAAGCCTCCCAGGCCTGGACCATATCCCCAGGCACCGGGGCCAGAAACTCTAGGATGCGCCCGGTGCGGGGATGGGGAAGGCGAAGCTCGTAGGCATGGAGGGCCTGGCGGGAGATCACGGGGCTTTCCCGCCCATAAACCCCATCTCCCAGGATGGGGGCCTTCAGGTGCTTGAGGTGGACCCGGATCTGGTGGGTACGGCCGGTGTGGGGCCGGGCCTCCACCAGGGCGTAGGGCCCGGCGGTGGCGAGAATGCGGAACTCGGTTTCCGCATAGCGGGGCGCAATCCCCCCCACGTGCATCTTGTGCCGCTCCACGGGATGCCGGCCTATGGGGGCGATGAGGGTGCCCTCCCTGGGGTGCCCCTCGGTGATGGCCAGGTAGCGCTTCATCACCAGCCTGTCGCGGAAGGCCCTGGCCAGGGCCTCGAGGGCCCCTCCATGCTTGGCCACCACCAGGACCCCGCTGGTGTCCTTGTCCAGGCGGTGCACGATGCCGGGACGCACCTCCTCGGGCCGCTCGGCCTCCTGGAGAGGAAAGTACCGCCCCAACAGGGCGTTGACCACGGTGCCCGTGTATACCCCGGGAGCCGGATGGGTAAGAAGCCCCGCAGGCTTGTTGAGGACCAGGAGGTCCTCGTCCTCGTAGAGCACCGGGATGGCCAGGTCCTGAGGGGCCACGAAGGGCTTTTCCTCCGGGGGAACCACCAGCACCTCTTCCCCCTTAAGGCGGTAGGAGGGCTTTTCCACCACCTTTTCCCCCACCTGAACCCGGCCCTGGGCGATCCACTCCTGGGCCCGGCTGCGGCTTACCCCGCAGGCCTCGGCCACCGCCTGGTCCAGGCGCACCCCTTCCATGCGAAAGCGCACCACGCTCTCCATGATACGAGCCCCGGCGCGGCCCTCGCCACGCCGGGGTCCTGCGGCAGGCTACATGAACCGCTTCCGCCTCTTGTAGGCCTTTACCTCCTTGAAGCTCTTGCGTCCGCCCCCTTTGGCCACCCCCAGGTAGAACTCCTGCACGTCGGGGTTTTCCAGAAGGTAGTCCCGATCCCCCTCCAGGACAATCCGCCCCGTTTCCATGATGTACCCGTAATGGGCGATGGAAAGCGCCACCCGGGCGTTCTGCTCCACCACCAGGACCGTGACCCCTTCCTCGGCGTTCACCCGTGCCACGATGTCAAAGATCTCCCGCACCAAAAGGGGAGCCAGGCCCAAGGAGGGCTCGTCCAGGAGGAGAAGCCGGGGTTTGGCCAGGAGGGCCCGGCCGATGGCGATCATCTGCTGCTCTCCCCCCGAGCAGTACCCGGCCAGGCGGGTCCTGATCTCGCCCAGGCGGGGGAAGTAATGGTAGATGCGCTCCAGATCCTCCTTAAGACGGCTGTCCTTACGGGTCAAGGTGCCCACCCGCAGGTTCTCCTCCACCGTGAGGTGCTTGAAAACCCGCCGGCCTTCCAGCACCTGGACGATACCCATCCTCACGATCTCCTCGGGGGGGCGATTATGGATGGGCTTTCCCTGGTAGAGGATCTCTCCCCTCACCACCTCCCCGTCCTCGGGGATCAAAAGGCCGGAGATGGCCCGGAGCGTGGTGGTCTTCCCGGCCCCGTTCGGGCCCAAGAGGGCGGTGATGCGCCCCTCGGGGACCTTCAGGGAAACCCCGCGCAGGACCTGGATGATGTCGTGGTAGACCACCTCGATGTTGTTGACCAAAAGGAGGATGGGGCCTAAGTCTTCGGGGCGCGTGGGGTTCAGGCTCATGGCGTAAGGAATGCCCGGGGGAGTTCCCCCGGGCCGAACGTCTTACTTGCCGTAGTGCACCTTGCGGAAGAGGGCCGAGGTGAAGGGCTCGGTCACGGGGACGAAGCGGCCCCCCTTGGCCTCGAGGATCCTCAAGCCCTCCGCCCCGGTGTGCTCGCTCTTGGTGAAGTCGATCTCAATGCCCTGCTTGGTGGAAACGGCAAACCCCGGCTTGAAGGCGTTGGGCCCGTTCATCCCCACGAGGGCCTGGTAGACGGTTTCCCCCGTGATACGCTTGAACCGCTCCTGGGCCCGGCGCATGGCCTCCACCGCAATGGCGGTGGCCAGCATGCCGTTGGTGTAGTTCACGCTCTCCACGATGGCCTGCGGCCGCCCGTACTTCTGCCCGAGCTCCTTCTGCAAGCGGATACCCGGGGCATCCTCGTGGAACATGTAGAAGCTGGTGGCCCAGAGGAACCCCTCCGCCGCATCCCCCGCCAGCTTGATCAGGTCGGGGCCACCGGTGTAGTGGGCCCCAAGCTGCCTCATCTTCTTATCCAGGCCCAGGCGCTTGGCATCCTTCAGGATGTTGGCCACAGGGCCGGCCACGTTCTGGTGGACGATGTACTCCACCCCTGCCGCTTCAAAGCGCTTCAGGAGAGCGGTATTGTCCAGGTTGCCCGCCCCCACCTCCTGGACATCCACAATCTGGAGCCCCAGCTGGGCTGCCGCCTTCCGGGCATCGGCCACCGGGGCCCGGCCGAAGGGAGAGGGATGCACCACCAAGGCCACCTTAGCCCCCTTCTTCTGCTTGGCGATGTATTCCAGAAGGGCCACCACCTGCTCGGAATAGGTGGAGGTGGGGATGAAGAAGTAGTCGTTGTTGGGGGGGTCGATGAGTTCCACGTGCATGGAGGCAGGGATCGTGGGTACCTTCACCTCCTGGATCAGGGACTTGAGTTGCAAGTTGGCCCCGGTGGCGTAGGAAAGGAACACGGGAATCTTGAAGCGGTCCAGGGCCTCCTCAAAGAAGCGCTGGGTGCTGGCGTTGTTGTACTGGTCGTCCCGCACCAGGCAGTTCAGGACCACCCCGGGGATCAGCTTCTTCTCGTTGGCGTACTTGCAATAGTCCTCCACCGCTGCCCCGTAAGGAGCCCCCGCATCCGAGGTGGGGCCGGTGATGGCCCCCGACCACAGGATGGTCACCTGCTGCTGGCCCAAGGCCAGCCCCGCCGTCGCCAGTAGACCAAACCAGAGTTTTCGCATCTGCCTCACCTCCCATTGCCAACCCCATAAGGGGGGTTGCCTAGTACTTGAAGGGCCAGGTGCGGAAGTAGCTTCGCACGATCCGCCACCAGTTGTAAAGCCCCCTGGGCTCAAACATCAGGAAGAGCACGATGATGAGACCAAAGGCCAAGGGCCTTAAGGCGCTGGCCACATCCACCCCGGCCACGCTGAAGCCCAGGGCCTTGATGAGGTTGGAAAGCGCCTCCATGTTCACGTCCAAGAGCTCCAGGAAAACCGGCCCCAGGAAACTCCCCACCAGGGTACCCAACCCTCCCACGATGGCCATGGCCAAAAGCTTGATGGAAACCGCAAAGGTGTAGTCCTCTATGACCACGGCCCGGGAAAGGTAGGCGTAAAGCACCCCCGCCACCCCGGCGTAAAAGGCCCCCAGGGCAAAGGCGAAGAGCTTGGTGCGGCCAGGGTCCATGCCCATGGCGTCCGCCGCCCGGTCGTTGTCCCTCACCGCTACCAAAGCCCTCCCGTAGCGGGTGCGCAGGAGGTTGCGGAAGAAGACCGCAAGAAGGACCAAAACCACCAGGGAAACGTAGTACCAGAAGTGGAAGTGGTTGCGAAAGCCTGCCTCGTATCCCAAAAAGCTGGCCCGGGGCATGTCCATGGCCCCGCCCTGCTTTAGAAGGGGCATATGCCCCACGGTCCACTCAAACACCACCTGGAAGGCCAGGGTGGCCAGGGCCAAATACAGGTGCTTCACCCGCAAGGAAGGGATGCCCACCAGGAAGCCGAAAAGGGCCGCCACCAACCCGCCCAAGGGAACCGCCAGCCAAAAGGGGAGCCCCTGGGGGGCGAGAAGGGCCGCCGTGTAGGCCCCCACCCCCATGAAGGCCGCCTGGCCGATGTTGATGAGGCCAGCGTAACCGGTGGTGATGTTCAGCCCCAAAACCGCGATGCTGTAGACCAGGATCAGGTCCAGGATGAAGACCTGCGTGCGGGAGAGGAAGAGGGGTAGAACCAGGAGAAAGCCCAGGAAGAGAAGAAGGGAAACCAGCTCCCGATGGGTGGCAAAGATGCTGGTGTCCTGTCGGTACGAGGTGCGATAGTTTCCAGTCTGGGCCCAGGGGTTTCTCATACGCGCTCGATCTCCTCCGTGCCAAAAAGGCCATGGGGCTTGAACCAAAGGACCAAAAGCAAAACCAGGAAGGGGAAGACATCCCGGGTGCCCCCACCGGGGATAAAGGGGTCCAGAAAGCCCGCGGCCAGGTTTTCCAAGACCCCGATGAGGATCCCCGCCACCACCGCCCCCGGGATGGAATCCAACCCTCCCAGGATCACCACGGGAAAAACCCGCAGGCCGATGTGCACCAGGCCGTCCAGGTTGAGGCCGGAGATGGTCCCCACCACCATCCCCGCGGCCGCCGCCGTCAACCCCGCCGCCGCCCAAGCCAAGGCGAAGACCCGTTCCACGGAAACCCCCAGGCTCATGGCCGCCATCTGGTCATCGGCCACGCTGCGCATGGCCACGCCCAGGGTGGAACGCTGGAAAAACCAGGTGAAGGCCAGGAGGAAAAGCAAGGTGAAGGCCACCGCAAGAAGCTGAGCGTACGAGATCTGGACGCCCAAAAGGGTGAGGCCCCCAGCAGGAAGGAAGCTCGGGTAGCTAAAGTTCCCCGCCCCGTAGGGGGTGAGATGGATGAGGCCGTCCAGCAGGGAGGCCAAGCCGATGGTGGCCATGATGACCGAGATGATGGGCTGGCCCACCAGACGCTTGAGGAAAACCCGCTCCACCCCAAAGCCCAAAAGGGCGGTCAGGGCCAAGGCCAAGGCCGCCGCCAGGAGGAAGGGTGCCCCCAGGGACACCATGGCCCAGTAGGCCAAAAAGGCCCCTATAGCGATGAACTGCCCCTGGGCGAAGTTCACCACCCGGCTGGCCTTGTAGATGAGCACAAAGCCCAAAGCCGCCAGGGCGTAGACCAAGCCCAGGACGATGCCAGAAAAAAGGAGCTGTAAGAAGAAGCTCACACCGCCACCTCCTCCCGCAGGTCCAAAACCGGTACCCGGGCCCGCACCCGCTGGACGGTCCCGTCCTGGTAGCGGTATTCCGCCTCCACCTCCACCGCCTCGGCCTGGGAATACAAGGCCTCCACCAAGGGCGCGTACTTCTTGGCGATGAGGCCCCGGCGCACCTTACCGGTGCGGGTGAGCTCCTCATCGTCGGCATCCAGAAGTTTGTAGAGCAGGACAAAGCGCCGGATCTTGAGGTCCTCGGGAAGCTCCTGGTTCACCTTCTCCACCTCTTTGCGGACGAGTTCGGCTACCTCGGGCTTCAAGGAGAGGTCCAGATAGGTGGTGTAGGCCAACCCCCGGTCCTCCGCCCACTTGCCCACCGTCTGGGGATCTATGTTGATCAAGGCCGCCAAATAGGGCTTGCGGTCCCCGAAGACCACCGCCTCCTTGATGTAGGGGGAGAACTTCAACTTGTTCTCCACAAACTGGGGGCTGAAGACCGTGCCCTTCTCCGTGCGCATCACGTCGGAAAGTCGGTCGATGACCACTAAATGCCCGTCCTCCGTCAGGTAGCCGGCATCCCCCGTGTGGAGCCAGCCATCCCGGAAGGTTTCCGCCGTGGCCTCGGGGCGCTCCCAGTACCCGGCGCAGACCGCATCGGAGCGGCAGAGGATCTCCCCCTCCTCGCTGATCCGGACCTCGGTGCCGGGGATGGGCAGGCCCACGGTATCGTGGCGCACGTCCCCATCCCGGTGGACGAAGGCGATGCCGATGATCTCGGTCTGGCCGTAGATCTGCTTCAGGTTTACCCCGATGGCGTGGAAGAAGCGGAAGACATCGGGGCCCAGGGCAGCACCCCCCGTATAGGCCCGCCTCAGGCGCAAGAAGCCCAGCTGGTCCCGTAGGGGTCTGAAGAGCACCTGGTCCGCCAGCCAGTAGGCCAGGCGTAGCCCGAGAGGCATGGGCTTCCCCCGCATGCGGTAGTCCGCCGCACGGTAGCCTATCCTCAAAAGCCTCTCGTACACGAAGCGGTTGAAGGCATAGGACTCCGACATGCGCACCCAGATGCTGCTTTGGATGCTCTCCCAGACCCTGGGAGGGCTGAACATCACATGGGGGCCGATCTCCTTCAGGTCCTGCAGGGCGGTTTCCACCGCCTCGGGAAAGTTCACGGCGAAGCCCCCGGCCAAGGCCATGGCCACCGACATCATCTGCTCCCCGATCCAGGCGAGGGGCAAAAAGGAAAGGTAGTCGTCGGTGGGGAGAAGGGGGTCCACCTCCTGGAGGGCCACCCCCATGTGGATGAGGTTGCGGTGGCGGAGCATGGCCGCCTTGGGCCTTCCCGTGGTGCCGGAGGTGGAGGAGAGGTGGCAGACCTCCTCGGGGCTCGCCTCGAGGAGGAGTTTTTCCACGGCGTCGGGGTGTTTCCTCCGGTGCTCCCAGCCCCGCTCCAGCACCTCCTCAAAGGAAAGGAGCCAGGGGTCCCGGTAGCTCCGCATGCCCTTGGGATCCTCGTAGATCACGTGGCGGACCTTTGGGATCTCGCTTCGGATCTCGTAGAGCTTGTCCACCTGCTCCTGGTCCTCGGCGAGCACGAAGCTGGCCCCCGTGTACTGAAGCATGTAGGCGATCTCGCCGGGAAGGCTGCTTTGGTAAACCCCCACGCTGATCCCCCGGACCGCCTGGGTGCCGAGTTCCGCATAGAGCCACTCCGGGATGTTGTCGGCGATGATGGCCAGCCTCTCCCCCGGTTCGAATCCCAAGGAAAGGAGGCCGTGAGCGAAGAGGAGGACCCTCTCGTAGTACTCCGCGTAGGTGATCTCGTTCCAGATCCCGTAGTCCTTTTCCCTCAAGGCCACCCTGTCCCCCTCCTGCTCCGCCCTAAGGCGCAGAAGCTGGGGCAGGGTGTAGCGCTTCATCTCGTAGGAGGGCCTTAGGGCCTTCATGCCTCCACCCCCAGGTAGGCCTCCTGAACCCTGGGATTCCTGGCCACCTCCTCCGGCACCCCCTCGGCGATCACCTGGCCGAAGTCCAGCACATACACCCGGTCGGAGATGTCCATGACCACCCCCAGGTCGTGCTCGATGAGGATCACCGTGGTGCCCTGGGCCCGGATCTCCAGGATGAAGCGGACCATGTCCTCCTTCTCCTCGAGGGTCATTCCCGCCATGGGCTCATCCAGAAGAAGAAGCTTGGGGGAAAGGGAAAGGGCCCGGGCCACCTCCACCCGCTTCCTGACCCCGTAGGGGAGGTTCCCCACCAAGGCCTTGCGGTAGGGTTCCAGCTCCATGAAGTCGATGACCTCCTCCACCACCCGGCGGTTCTCCACCTCCTTGGCCAAAGCCTTGCCGTAAAAGACCCCGGCCTGGACAAGGTTGTAGCCCAGGTGGGTGTGCCGGGCCAGCATGAGGTTTTCCAGCACCGTGAGGCCAGAGAATAGCTCTATGTTCTGGAAGGCGCGGGCGATGCCCAGATGGGTCACCTCATGAGGGCTTGCGCGGGTGATCTCGTGCCCCTCAAAGAGGATGCGACCTCGCTGGGGGTGGTAGAAGCCCGATATGCAGTTTAAAAGGCTGGTCTTCCCCGCCCCGTTGGGACCGATGACGGAAACCAGCTCCCCCTCTTCCACCGCCAGGGAAACCGACGAAAGAGCAGCCACGCCGCCAAAGGTTAGGGTGATGTTCTCCACCAAAAGCTGGGCCACGGACCTCCTCCCTAACAGCCGTTTGGGGGGAAGTATAAGGGGAAGGCAAAACGGATGTCAACGCTCTCTTGCCAGGGTGTAAAAAACCGTTAGACCCTGTATAGCCCTTCTTATGCTACACTCTTTAAGGTATTGGGGGCCAAGGCCCCAGGGAGGGAAATGGATGAAAAGGACCTGGCAACCCAACCGGAGGAAGCGGGCCAAGACCCACGGCTTCCGGGCCCGCATGAGGACCCCAGGCGGCAGGAAGGTGTTGAAGCGGAGAAGGCAGAAGGGCCGCTGGCGCCTCACCCCCAGGGTGAACGCCTGAGCCAACCCCCCCCTGCGGCGGGGGGTAAACTCCTTTCCCTAAAGGGCGACCGGGCATTCCAAAGGCTCCGCCAAGGACGCATGGGGCGGGGCCGTTTTTTGAACGTGAAGTGGCTCCCCGCCCCCGAGCTCAGGGTGGGGATCGTGGTGTCCAAGAAGGTAGGCAAGGCGGTGGTGCGCAACCGCATCAAGCGCCGCCTAAGGGAGATCCTCCGCCGCCTCCACCTCCCCAAGGCCCACCTCCTGGTCATCGCAAGCCCCGAGGCCCGGGAGGCCACCTACGCCGAGCTCTTCCAAGACCTCATCCGCGCCCTCAAGAAGAGCGGACTGATACAATAGGCGGCGTGCGCGGCTTACTGATCCTTCTGGTCAAGGCATACCGCAGGTTCATCTCCCCCCTAAAACCCAAGACCTGCCGCTTTCACCCCACCTGTTCCGCTTACGCCCTCGAGGCCCTGGAGCGCCACGGGGCCCTATGGGGTAGCTACCTGGCGGCCAGGCGCATCCTGAAATGCCATCCCCTGCACCCTGGGGGACTGGACCCGGTGCCCCTGGTCTTCCCACCCAGGAGAACCGTTAAGACCCACAAGGAGGCACGATGAAGAGGCTTTTACCCCTCCTTTTCCTGCTGGGCCTGAGCGCCCTGGCCCTCGAGGCGGGCTTCAAGGACCAGGACGTAAACGGGGACGGGGTGCCGGAGAAGATCGCCGTCACCAACCTCATGGACCTGGCCTTTGACCAGAAGGGCCAGGTGGTGGGCTGGTACGTGAAGACCTACAAGGGCACGGCCTTCAACGACTACACCCGCGCTCCCAACCTGAGCGGCAACGGCCCCGTGGTGGCCCCGGTGGGCTTTACCCCGGAGAAAGCGGAGTACCGGGTGGAGGATGGCCGCCTCCTGGCCCGCTTCCAGGGTCGGGAGGGTACCCTCACCTACCGCATCGAAAAGGGGCGGTACACCGTCCAGATCAGCGCCGACTTCCCCCTTACCCTGAGACTTTCCGCCCAGGGAAGCCCCAAGGTGCTCCTACAAGGGCAAAAGGAACCCACCCCGAGCGGGGAGGGCCAGCTGGCCTACCTGGCCTGGCAGACCAAGCCCAAGGCGGGCTATGCCCTGGTGGCCTTCGCCCAAAGGCCCTTTTCGGGGAAGCTGGTGGGCAAGGAGGCCACCCTTACCCTGGCTCCCGGGGAAACCCTGAAGGTTTACGGGGGCCAGAACGAGCTGGTGCGCTTCCACGTGGAGGGCCTTCTCGCCCTTCCCGGCCTCTTTTCCCCCAACATCTGGGGGCAGCTTTCCTTGGGGCTTCTCTGGCTCATGGAGGTGGCCTTCCGCTATACGGGTAGCTGGGGCCTGGCCATCCTCTTCCTGACCCTGGTGGTGCGCCTCCTCCTTTGGCCCCTCATGCACCAGCAGTTCAAGAGCATGGCGGAGATGCAACGCCTCCAGCCCCTCATCCAGAAGATCAACGAGAAGTACAAGGACGATCCCAACAAGCGGGCGGAGGCCACCATGAAGCTCTACCAGGAGCACAAGGTGAACCCCGCCGCCGGCTGTCTGCCCCTTTTCATCCAGATGCCCATCCTCTTCATCCTCTGGAAGGTGATCGCCAACTACGAGTTTGGCCAGGGCCTCCTCTGGATCCCCGACCTGGCCCTCCCCGACCCCTTCTACATCCTCCCCGCCCTCTACGTGGCCTCCACCTTCCTCTCCACCTGGCTTTCTGCCCACGGGAACAAGGACCTCATCCGGCAAAGCCTCTTCATGAACCTGATCTTCATCTTCCTGGTCCTGCAGTTCCCCTCAGGGGTGACCCTCTACTGGGTGCTCTCCAACCTCATCGGCCTGGTGCAGCAGTGGCTGATCAACAAAAGCCTTAAGCCCCTGGCGGCGTAAACTGAGGGCATGGACGAGAAGAAAAAGAGCATCGACGACCTCCTCTCCGACCTGGGGGTACTGGAGGAAGCCCCGGTGGGAGTGGAGTTAAAAGAAGCCGGGAAGGCCGGCCCCACGCAAAAGGGGCCCAAAGAGGTGCTGGAGAGCTTCCTGGTGGGCCTTTTACTGCGCCTGGACCCCGCCCACTACGTGGAGATTCACCAGGAGGGAAACCTCCTCAAGGCGGAGGTCAAGGGCGGGGATCTGGGGCGCTTCATCGGCAAGGAGGGACGCACCCTAAAGGCCGTGGAGTACCTGGCCGGGGTGGTGCTGGCCAAGCACTTCGGCGGGGCCTACCGGGTGGTCTTGGACGCTGCCGGCTACCGCAAGCGCCAGGAGGAAAAGATCCGCAAGATTGCTGAGGAGGCCGCCCTCACCGTGGCCATGACCAAAGAACCCCTCCACCTCCCCCCCATGCGTCCCTCCGAGAGGCGCATCATCCACATGCTCCTCAAAAACCACCCCCAGGTGACCACGGAAAGCCAGGGGGAGGGGGAGGAAAGGCACGTGGTGGTCTATCCTCGTGATCAGGCTCCTTCGGGAACTGGAAAGGAGGCTTAAGGCTAAAGGGCTCCCGGAAAAGGAGGCCTGGGACCTCCTGGCCTTGGCCTCGGGCCTTTCCCGTAAGGACCTCCTCCTCGGCCTATCCCGGACCCCGCCCCCAGGGACCGAAGCCAGGGCCCTGGCCCTCCTGGAAAAGCGCCTTGGGGGCTATCCCTTGCAGTACCTGCTGGGGGAGGTGGAGTTCTTCGGCCTCCCCCTAAAGGTGCAAGAGGGCATCCTCATCCCCAGGCCCGAGACGGAGGGCCTGGTGGAGCTCGCCCTAGGGCTTCCCCTGCCCCAGGTCCCCCGTATCCTGGACGTGGGCACGGGCACCGGGGCCATCGCCCTGGCCCTTAAAAAACATCTCCCGGAGGCCCAGGTGTGGGCCACGGATACCGATCCCAAGGCCCTGGCCTTGGCCCGGGACAACGCCCGCAGGCTGGGGCTAGAGGTAACCTTTCTCCAGGCTCCCCTCACCGGCGGGGTGAAGGATCTGGACCTGATCGTCTCCAACCCCCCCTACCTCCCCGAGGCCTACCGGTCCCTGGCTCCCAGGGAGCTGGCCTTTGAAAACCCCCAGGCCCTTTACGCGGGAAGGGAGGGGCTGGATGTGGCCCGGCCCCTGGCCCAGGAGGCCAGGAAGGCCCTCAAGCCCGGCGGGTTCCTCCTCCTGGAACTTGCCCCGGAAAACGTGGGGCTTCTGGCCCAGGAACTAAAGGCCATGGGCTGGGAAGGAGTAGAGGTGCTAAGGGATTTGGCGGGTCGGGACCGGTACCTCCGGGCCCGGAGGCCCTCCCAGGAGCTGGAAGGAGAGAAGGGGCCTCTCCGTGGTCCATAGCTCCTTAGCAGCCACCACCCCCACCCGCACCACTCCCCTTTTCCCCTGAAGAAGGGCGAGGCCGCGGGCCAGCTCCTCGGGAGAGGGAAAGGTGGCGTATTCCGGAGCATACCCTGCCTGCAAAAGCCGTTGCCGCACGGCCTCCCCCAGGCCCTCGAGGGCCTCCTGGTTGCGGGCCTGGGTGGAAAGACGGAAGGTGCGGGCCGCCAGAACCTCCCCGGCGGCGAAGGCCTTGCGCTCGGGATAAAAGCGCACCCGCACCAAAAGCCTCCCCTCCCGGTACCCCGCCCCCTCCAGCACCGCAAGCCCCGGGCCCATGGGAGCCTCCAAAAGCTCCACCCCCCGGAAGCCCTGGAGAAGGGCCCGGCGCTCGGCCACCCGCTCCAAGGCCTCCCTTCCCTCCTCCGCCCCCAGGCGCACCTCCCCCAGGTAGAGACCCTGGCTGAGCCGAATCAGGCTTTGGGCCAACTGGCCCCTCTCCCCTTGGAGCACCTCCGCCTGCACCAGGAGGTTTCTCACCCGCTCCTCCGTCTGGCGGAGCTCCTCCCGGGCCTTGCCCAAGCTGGCCTTAAGGGCCTCCACCTCCTCTGCCAGGGCCTGGCGCTGCCTTCGGGCCTCCTCCAGGCGGGCAAGAGCCCCCAGCACCTCCTCCTGAAGCCGCTTCCTCTCCGCCAGAAGCCTGGCCTTTTCCCCTTCCGCCCGCTCCGCCGCCTGTTGCAGGGCGCGAAGGCGGCTCTCCAGGGCCTTGAGCTCCCTGGTCCTCTCGGAGAGCGCCCGGTTCCTTTCCTCAAGAAGCTGGGAAAGAGCCTGGCGCTCCGCCTCGAGGGTAGCCCGCTCCCTCCCCAAGGCCTGCACCTGGGAGGCCAGGGCCTTGGCCTCTTCCTCCAGGCGTTTCCTCACCTGGTTGGCCTGCTCCAGGGCCCGGGAAAGATCCTTTCGCTCCTCCCGCAGGACATTGAGTTCCGCCAGGGTCCTGCTGGCCTCGGCCTCCATGGCCGTCTTGGCCTCCAGAAGGACCTGCCGCTCCCTCCTAAGCTGGTCCCGCTCAGCCCGGATGGCCTGGGCCTCGAGGATCACCTCCCTGGCCTCCCGGAACACCAGGAGGAACCCCAGGTAGCTGAAGAGGGCGATCCCTACCCCCGTGAGCACCGCCACCAGGGTAGCGGTCTGCCGGGGCCTGAGGCCAAAAAGGCGGTAGTGCCGCTTCCCCGCCCACTTGGCCACCCTATCCCCCAGATAGGCCACCAAGGCGGCCAGGAGGAGGATCAGGATGAGGAGGGCCCAGAAGGTCATGGCTTAAAGCTCGTAGTCCTCTCCCAGGTAGTGCCGCCTTACCCCCTGGTCCCGGGCAAAGGTGTCGGGATCCCCGTGGAAGAGGATCTGGCCGTCATACATCACGTAGACCCGGTCGGTGATGGCCAGGGTCTCCCGCACCGCATGGTCGGTGATGAAAACCCCCACCCCCCGCCTCTCCCGGAGTTCGGCGATGACCTTTTGGATCTCCTTCACGTTCTTGGGGTCCACCCCGGTGAAGGGCTCGTCCAGAAGGATGAAATCGGGGTCGGTGCAAAGGGCCCGCGCCATCTCAAGCCGCCTCCTTTCCCCACCGGAAAGGGCGTAGGCCATCTGGTCCTTGAGGTGGTAGATGGCCAGTTCCTCCAAAAGGGCCTTGGCCTTCTCCAGGCGCTCCGCCCGGGAAAGGGGCTGGAACTCCAAGACGGCCAGGAGGTTCTCCAGCACCGTCATCCGGCGGAAGGCGGAAGGCTCCTGGGGCAGGTAGCCCAAACCCAGCCGGGCCCGGCGGTACATGGGAAGCTGGCTTATTTCCCGTCCCTTAAGGAAGATCCGCCCTCCCGTGGGACGGATAAAGCCCACCATCATGTAGAAGGTGGTGGTCTTCCCCGCCCCGTTGGGGCCGAAGAGGGCCACAATCTCCCTGCGCTTGAGGCTCAGGTCCACCCCCCGCACCACCTCCCTGGGGCCGTAGCGCTTACGCAATCCCTCTGCCAGCAGTTCCCCGTCCATTACCCTAAAGCCTAAGCCCCAACCTTTAGTCCCGGGTGAGATAATGGGCGAGGTATGGTGGTGACCCGCATCGCCCCAAGCCCCACGGGGGACCCCCACGTGGGGACGGCGTATATCGCCCTTTTCAACTACGTCTGGGCCAGGAAGAACGGGGGGCGCTTCCTGGTGCGCATCGAGGACACCGACCGCACCCGCTATGTGCCGGGGGCGGAGGAGCGCATCCTGGCCGCCTTGAAGTGGCTCGGCATCTCCTACGACGAGGGGCCGGATATCGGCGGGCCCCACGCCCCCTACCGGCAGTCGGAACGGCTATCCCTCTACCAAAAGCACGCCGAGGAACTCCTCAGGCGGGGGTGGGCCTACCGGGCCTTCGAGACCCCGGAGGAGCTGGAAAGAATCCGCAAGGAAAAGGGGGGCTACGACGGCCGCGCCCGCAACATCCCCCCCGAGGAAGCCGAGGAAAGGGCAAAAAGGGGCGAGCCCCACGTGATCCGCCTAAAGGTGCCGAGGCCCGGCACCACCGAGGTGAGGGACGAGCTCAGGGGGGTGGTGGTCTACGACAACCAGGAGATCCCCGACGTGGTCCTCCTCAAATCCGATGGGTACCCCACCTACCACCTGGCCAACGTGGTGGACGACCACCTCATGGGGGTAACGGATGTGATACGGGCCGAGGAATGGCTGGTTTCCACCCCCATCCACGTTCTCCTCTACCGGGCCTTCGGCTGGGAGGTGCCCAAGTTCTACCACATGCCCCTCCTTAGAAACCCCGACAAGACCAAGATCAGCAAGCGGAAGAGCCACACCTCCTTGGAGTGGTACCGGGCCGAGGGGTTCTTGCCCGAGGCCCTGCGCAACTACCTGGCCCTCATGGGCTTTTCCATGCCCGACGGGCGGGAGATCTTCACCCTCGAGGAGCTCATCGAGGCCTTCACCTGGGAGCGGGTGTCCCTGGGAGGCCCGGTCTTCGACCTGGAGAAGCTCCGCTGGCTCAATGGCAAGTACATCCGCGAGGTCCTCCCCCTGGAGGAGGTGGCGGAGCGGGCGAAACCCTTTTTGCAGGCGGCCGGGCTTTCCTGGCCCGGCGAGGCCTACCTGAGGCGGGCGGTGGAGCTCATGCGCCCCCGGTTTGACACCCTCAAGGAGCTTCCGGAAAAGGCCCCCTACCTGTTCAGCGAGGACTACCCTTTCACGGAAAAGGCCCTGGAGAAAATGAGGGAAGGCCTTCCCGTGCTTCGCGAGGTGGAGCCCCTCCTCCGGGCCCAGGAGGACTGGAGCGAGGCTGCCCTGGACGCCCTCCTCCGGGGCTTCGCCCAGGAGCGGGGCCTCAAACTCGGCCAGGTGGCCCAGCCCTTACGGGCCGCCCTCACGGGAAGCCTGGAAACCCCGGGGCTTTTCGAGATCATGGCCCTTCTCGGCAAGGAGCGGGTCCTCGCCCGGCTGGCCCGGGCCCTGGCGGGAGGAACTTCGTGAAACACCCCACAAGCCAGGGTATACTGGAGCCATGAGGCGGGTTCTCCTTGCTCTCCTTCTCGTTTTGGGAGTGGCCAGCGCCCAGAGCGCCATTCAGATGCGGTTTGGCTATGGGGAAAGCCTTGGGCTCACCTTCGGGGCAGGGCTGGAAAACCGCCTGCGGCAGAACCTCTCGGGCCGGCTTTCCGCCATGCTGGCCCCGGCAGCCCCGGGTGTGGCCCTGGAGGGAGCCCTCCTCTTCAAACCCGACCTGGGCCAGTACGACCCCAGCCTGAAGGGCCTCCTCCCCTACTTCGGCGGGGGACTCAGCGCCGTGGTGGGGCCAAGCCTCACCGCCGGGGTGAGCTTCACCGGGGGGCTGGAGGGCCTTCTGGACCCCTACACGGGGCTTTTTGCCGAGGCCACCTACGTGTACGGCTTCGCCAACTTCCCCAGGGTCTGGCACTTCACCCTGGGGGTAAGTTTCCGCTAAAGGCTCTAAGGCGGGGTGCGGGGGCTTGCAAAATAGGGAACGATGGGCTTCTTTGACCGATTGAAAGCCGGCCTCGCCAAGACGCGGGAAACCCTCCTCAAGGCCATCCCCTGGGGCGGAAGCCCCGAGGAGGTCCTGGAGGAGCTGGAGATGGCCCTCCTTGCCGCCGACGTGGGCCTCGAGGCCACCGAGGAGCTCCTGGCCGAGGTAAGGGCCTCGGGGCGGAAGGACCTGAAGGAGGCCGTTAAGGAGAAACTTGTCCAGATGCTGGAGCCGGACGAGCGCCGGGCCACCTTGAGGAAGCTCGGCTTCCGCCCGCAAAACCCTAAGCCCGTGGAACCCCAGGGCCACGTGGTCCTGGTGGTGGGGGTGAACGGGGTGGGCAAGACCACCACCATCGCCAAGCTGGGCCGCTATTACCGGAACCTGGGCAAGAAGGTGATGTTTTGCGCCGGGGACACCTTCCGCGCCGCCGGGGGAGCCCAGCTTTCCGAGTGGGGGAAACGCCTGGACATCCCCGTGATCCAGGGGCCGGAAGGAGCCGACCCCGCCGCTTTGGCCTTTGATGCGGCAAGCGCCCGGAAAGCCAGGGGCTACGACCTCCTCCTGGTAGACACCGCAGGCCGCCTCCACACCAAGCACAACCTGATGGAGGAGCTGAAGAAGGTGAAGCGGGCCATCACCAAGGCCGATCCCGAGGAGCCCAAGGAGGTCTGGCTGGTGCTAGATGCCGTCACCGGGCAAAACGGCCTGGAGCAGGCCAAGCGCTTCCACGAGGCGGTGGGGCTTACAGGGGTCGTCGTCACCAAGCTGGACGGCACCGCCAAGGGCGGGGTCCTCATCCCCATCGTGCGCACCCTGAAGGTGCCCATCCGGTTCATCGGGGTAGGGGAAGGCCCCGACGACCTCCAGCCCTTCGACGCCGAGGCCTTTGTGGAGGCGTTGCTGGAGGGTTAGCCTTCCTTCTCCTCCCCTCGCCACGGGCAGTGGCGGCAACCCGAGCCGCAACAATACCCCCGCTTGCGGTGGTAGTCTTCCGTGAAGACCAACCATCCATTCTCCCAGTAGAAGTCCTCCCCTTCCTTCAACTCTCCTTCGTCCTTTTCCTTCATATGCTCTAGTTTAGGGGTATGCTCTCCCCATGAACCGCGCTTCGCTTGCACCCCTCGTTCTCGCCTTCGCCTGGGTGGTGGCCCTGGTGGCCACCTTAGGAAGCCTCTACTACTCCGAGGTGCGGCTTTTTTTGCCCTGCGAACTCTGCTGGTACCAAAGGATCTTCATGTACCCGCAGGCGGTCCTCTTGGGCCTAGCCCTTTGGCGGCAGGATCTTTCCGTCTGGCCCTACGCCCTCACCCTTTCCCTCATCGGAGGAAGCATCAGCACCCTGCACCTCTTGGAGCAGCGCTTCCCTGACCTCTTCACCCTGGCCTGCAAGCCCCCGGTGCCCTGCTCCGTGGAGTACATCCCCCAGTTCCCCATCCCCTTGCAGGCCCTGATCGCCTTCCTCCTCATCGCCCTCAGCATGGGGCTTTTGGCCCGCGAGGCCCGTCAAAGGGGGTAGCCGAGGCCCTCGAGGACCGCCCGCACCCGGAAGATCAGGAGGTCCTCCGGGGGGTAGACCACCTGCACCCTTTCCCAGACTCCCTTCTCCACCGGGGCCAGGGCCACCAGGGCATGGAAGGGCTGGAGTACGTCCAGGCTAAGCCGCCCCCCCGCATAGAGGAGGAGGTCCACCTTCAAGGAAAGGGCCCTGGCCTCCTCCGGCCTTAGGGCCACGTGCCCCCGGGCCCGCTCCGGCAGGCGGGCCAAAAAGCTATCCCCTTCGGCGAAGCTTGAGGCCACCACGGAAACCTGGCCCAGGGGCCTGAGGAAAGGAGCCAGGGAGGCCCTCAAAGGCCCAAGCCATAGCCCCCTGGCCCCGGGAAAGTGGGCGGAGAGAAACCGCTCCAGGGCCACCCCTTCCGTGTACTGCCCCATAAGCCCCCCCACCCGGGGGACCACCAGGTCCAAAAGCCCTGCCTCCCGGGCCTCCGCCTCCAGGGAAAGGCTTGGGGCCAGGTCCTTGGGAGGCGGCAGGGCCTCCGCCAGCACCGCCCCGGCCAGGCCCAAAGGGGCCAGGCAGGGGAAGAGGGCAAAGGGATCCTGGGCCTCCACGGGATAGGGGAAAAGGGGAAGCCTGGCCGTGGCCACCTCGGCCACCAGGCGGTCAAACAGGGGAGAAGGCACCCGGTGGAGAAAGACCAGGGGGCGAACTTTCTGATACTCCGGGCGCACGGCCTCACCCCACGGGCCTCAGGTCAGCGTACTTGAGGGAAAGCCGCTTCAGGCCCACCCCCTCGAAGTGCACCGTCACCTCGTCCCCCATGGCCGCCACCACCGTGCCCTGGCCGAAACGGGGGTGGATCACCTTCTCCCCACCCCTATAGGCCCCGGGCTTGGAGGCCCGGGCTTCACTGGGGACAGGGGAGGGGGAAACCTTGGCCGAGGCCCGGTAGGGGTCGTACTCCTCGTAAAGCCCCCCCTCCACCTCCTCCAGGAAACGGCTTGGCCGGGTAGCCTCCGTGCGCCCGTAAATCTCCCGCTCCTCGGCGTAGGAAAGGTAAAGCCCCTCCTGGGCCCGGGTCACCCCCACGTAGAAGAGGCGGCGCTCCTCCTCGAGGCCCTCCAGGGTGCTCAGGGAGGAGCGGTGGGGCAAAAGCCCTTCCTCCACCCCCACCACGAAGACCACGGGGAACTCCAGCCCCTTGGCGTTGTGCAGGGTCATGAGGGCCACCTTGCCCGCGGGCTCCCCCGGCTCCTCCGCCCGGGCGGTGAGGGCCACCTTGTCCAGAAACTCCATAAGACCCTCCGCCTCCTTGGCCGCCCGGAGAAGTTCCTCCACGTTCTCCAGGCGGTCCTCGTAATCCTCAGGGTAAGCCTCCCGCAGGTAAGCGGGGTAGTCCGTGGCCTCGAGGAGGTGGCGGAAAAATCCCTCCGCCGGTCCAAAGGCCAGTTCCTGGAGCTCCTCCATCAGGGCCAGGAAGTGACGCAAGGGAGCAGGGCGGGGCAGAACCTCTGCCGCCACCCTGAGGGCCTCGAAGAGGGGAAGCCCCTTCTCCCTGGCGAGGGCCTCCACCTTCTCCACCGTAGCGGGGCCGATGCCCCGGGGAGGGGTGTTCAGCACCCGCTTCAGGCTCACCCCATCCAGGGGATTCAGGCTCAGGCGGGCGTAGGCCAAAAGGTCCTTCACCTCCGCCCGTTCAAAGAACCCCACCCCCCCCACCACCCGGGCTGGAACCCCCCGGGAGGCCAGGGCCTGCTCCAGGAGGCGGCTTTGGGCGTTGGTGCGGTAGAGGACCGCCACCCGGTCGAAGGGAGGCCCCAGACGCAGGATCTCTTCGGCCACAAAGCGGGCCTCGTCCCGGGCATCCCGGGCCCGGTAGAGGCGCACGGGTTCCCCCCCGGGCTTCACGGGCCTCAAGGTCTTTTCCAGGCGCAGGGCATTGTTCACGATGAGGGCGTTGGCGAAGCGCAGGATGGCCTCGGTGGAGCGGTAGTTCTCCTCGAGGCGGTACACCTTGGCCCCGGGAAAGTCCCGGGTGAACTCCAGGATGTTCTTGATGTCCGCGGCGCGGAAGGAGTAGATGCCCTGGTCCGGGTCCCCCACGGCCATGAGGTTGGCCTCCTCCCCTGCCAAAAGCTTGGTGAAGCGGTACTGTACGGGGTTGGTGTCCTGGTACTCGTCCACGTGGATGAAGCGAGCGCGCCTCCTGACCCGCTTCAAGACCTCAAGGTCCTCCTCCAGGAGGCGCAGGGCATAGAGGAGGATGTCCCCGAAGTCCAGGGCCCCCTGGGCCTTGAGGGCCTCCTCGTAGCGCTTCAGCACGTCCAGAAGCCTCCCCCGGCTGAGCCCGGCGTAGTAGTCGGGAAGCTCCGAAAGCAGGGACTCGGGGGCCTCCCCCCGGTTCTTGGCGCGGTCCAGAAGGGCCTTGAGGGGCCCGGGCCTGGCGGCGAGGCCGAGCTCCTTCAACACCTCCTTGATGAGGGCAGTCTGGTCGTCCTCGTCGTAGACCACGAACCCCGGCTTCAACCCCACCCTCTCCCCATAGACTCTCAGAATCCGCAAGGCGGCGGAGTGGAAGGTGGAAACCCAAAGCTCCCCCCCACCCTTCACCATGCGCTTAAGGCGCTCCCTCATCTCCTCAGCGGCCTTGTTGGTGAAGGTGACCGCCAGGATCTCCGAGGGGAAGACGCCCCTCTTGGCGATGAGGTAGGCCACCCGGTGGACCACGGTGCGGGTCTTGCCGCTTCCCGCCCCCGCCACCACCAGGGCCGGTCCCTCAAAGTGCAAGACCGCCTGGCGCTGGGCTTCGTTCAGGGAGCGAAGGAGCTCGTCTCCAGGATGGCTGCTTTGGGGCCCCTGCATCCCCGAGGAACCGCGCTGACCCTCTAGCTCCACGGGGGAGAGTGTACCACGGGGTAGACTTTAAGGCATGGAGCTCTACTCCACCCAAGACGGCTTCCTAGGAGAGATCGCCAAGGGGTTCACCTTCGCCCACCTGGCCCGGGTGGCGGCGGGGTTTGGAGCCAGGCTCGAGGCGGAAGGGATCCGCCGGGTGGCGGTGGCCCACGACACCCGCTTCCTGGCCAAGGAAATGGCGGAGGAAGCGGCGGGGATCCTGGGGGGAATGGGCCTGGAAACCTTCCTCCTGAAAGGCCCTTCCCCTTTGCCCCTTTTCGGCTTTGCCCTAAAGGAACTGGAAGCAGCCGGGTTTTACCTCACCGCCAGCCGCAAGCCCGCCCGCTTCCAGGGGGTGAAGCTCCGCCTGGGCCCCGGGAAACCCCTTTCCCCGGAAGGGATGGCCCTTCCCCAGGAGGCCCCGCAGAAGCGGGGAAGCTTCCAGGTCCTGGACCGGAAGAAGGCCTACCTGGAGCACCTGGCCCAAAGCACTGGCCAAGGAGCCCAGGGGAAAAAGGGGGTGGTTTACCTGGACACCTTGGGGGGAGCAGGGGGAGGGGTGCTGCCCGGGGTCTTCAAGCTCCTGGGCCTCGAGGCGGAGCTTAGGGAACTCCACCCCCTTCCCCACCCCCTCTTCTACGGGGTGGACCCCGACCCCAAGCCGGAAAACCTCCCCACCCTCCTCGTCCTCATGAAGGCGGTGGAACCCCCGGCGGTGGGCTTCGCCCTGGATGGGGATGCGGACCGCCTTGCCGTGGTCCTGCCCGGCGGGGAGCTGGTTTCCCAGGAGGAAGTCCTGGAAAAACTTGGACAAGCCCTGGGAGGAAGGGAGGTCCGGACGGACGGCGAGGGAGGCTACCTCTTCCCCTGGCACCTCCCGGAAAAGGATCCTTTCCTGGCCGCCCTTCTCCTCCTGCAGGTCCTCCTATGAAGGAGCTTCTTCCCGGTCTTTACCTCCTTCCCGTGCCCATCCCCTACCCCTTGAAGACGGTAAACCTCTACCTTTTTAGGGGCAACGGGGAGGTGGCCCTCCTGGACACCGCCCTGGGCACCAAGACGGCCCGGGGCACCCTGGAGCTCAGCCTGGCGGAGCTCGGCCTTTGCTTTACCGACGTCAAGACCATCCTTCTCACCCACCACCACCCGGACCACTACGGCCTGGCGGGCTTTTTTGAAGGGCTTGGGGCCCGGGTATGGCTGCACGAGGAGGAGGTCGGGCGGGGCCACCTCTTCTGGCTTCAACCAGAAGCCTTTGAGGAGGCCAGCTGGCGGCTTTTCCTGGACCACGGTACCCCGGAGGAAGCCCTTATGGGCATCCGGGAAACCATGGCCAAAACCCGGGAGCGGGTCCATCCTCCCCAAAACCCCACGCCCCTGAAGGACGGGGAGGTGCTGGAGGTGGCCGGCAAGAAGCTCCGGGTCATCTGGACCCCTGGCCATGCGGACGGGCACGTGGCCTTCTATCTGGAGGAGGAAGGAATCCTCCTGGTAGGGGACGCCCTCTTGGAACGGGTATCCCCCAACGTGGGCCTTTGGGCCTACACCCGGGAGAACCCCCTAAAGGACTTTCTGGCGTCCTTAGAGCGCCTTATGGAGCTTCCAGCCAAGGTGGCGTATGCGGGGCATTTCGGTCCCATCCTCGAGGTGAAGAAGCGGGCCCAAGAGCTCATCGCTCACCATCAGGAGCGCCTGGAGGCCCTGCTCGGCTTTCTTCAAGCTCCCCTGACCGCCTGGGAGCTTTCCCTAAGGCTTTTCCCCCAGGAGCTGGACGCCCCCGGCAGGCGCTTCGCCTTTGCGGAAACCCTGGCCCACCTGGAGTACCTGCGCCTCGAGGGGCACGTAAAGCGGGAAGGCGCCCCCTACCGGTACTTCCGGGCTTAGAGCCCTTGCCCTAAGCCGCAGGTGGGGGTAAACTTTGACCCGGTTCAAGGAGGTGCCATGCATCCCTGGTACACCCACTACGATCCCGGGGTCCCCAAGGAGGCCCCCAGGCCCTGGCTGCTCACCGACCTTCTAAGGGAAAACGCCCGCCGCTATCCCCACAAGGTGGCCCTGGAGTTCCTGGGGCGAAGTCTTAGCTACCGAAGCCTGTGGCAGCAGGTGGAGGCCTTCGCCAAAGGCCTCCAGGAGGCCGGCCTGAAACCCGGGGACCGGGTGGCCATCATGCTCCCCAACTCCCCCCAGTTCGTCATCGCCTTCTACGGCACCCTTCTGGCGGGGGGCGTGGCGGTGAACACCAACCCCATGTACACCCCACGGGAACTCGGGCACCAGCTCAGGGACTCGGGGGCCAGGGTCCTGGTCATCCTGGACCTTCTTCTTCCCCGCTACCAGGAGGTGAAGGCAGAGGCCCCGGTAGAGGTCCTGGTGCGCACAGGCATTCAGGACTACCTGCCCTTCCCCAAGAATCTCCTCTACCCCTTGATGCTCAAGCGGAAGGGCCAAGCCCCGAGGAGCCTCGAGGGCACCCCCTGGCGTGCCTTCCTCAAGCCGGGTAATCCCCAGCCCGTCCCTTTAGACCTGGACGACCTCGCCCTTTTGCAGTACACGGGAGGGACCACGGGTGTGGCCAAGGGGGCCATGCTCACCCACCGGAATCTCTCCAGCAACGCCCTCCAGGTCCGCTCCTGGATCCCCGATTTCCAGGAGGGGGAGGAGGTGGTGCTGGGGGCCATTCCCTTCTTTCACGTCTACGGCATGACCGTGGCCATGAACCTGGCCCTCTTGGGAGCGGCCAAGCTGGTCCTTCTGCCCCGGCCGGAGATCAAACCCATCGTGGAGGCCATTGAACAACACCGGGTGACCCTCTTCCCCGGGGTGCCCACCCTCTACGTGGCCTTCAACCACTTCCCGGGAATCGAGAAACGGAACCTAAGGAGCATACGGGCTTGCATCTCGGGCTCCGCTCCCTTGCCCCTGGAGGTGGCCGACCGCTTTGAACGGCTCACGGGGGCCAAGCTGGTGGAAGGCTACGGCCTCACCGAGGCAAGCCCCGTGACCCACTGCAACCCCCTCCATGGCGTCCGCAAGCTGGGGAGCGTGGGCCTACCCTTCCCCGGGGTAGAGGCCAAGGTGGTGGACGAGGAGGGTCAGGAAGTCCCCATGGGAGAGGTGGGCGAACTCGTCGTCAAAGGCCCCAACATCATGAAGGGCTACTGGAACCGCCCCGAGGAAACCCAAAAGGCCCTCCAGGACGGCTGGCTCTTCACCGGGGATATGGCCCGAATGGACCAGGACGGCTACTTCTACATCGTGGACCGCAAAAAGGACATGATCATCGCCGGCGGCTACAACATCTACCCCCGCGAGGTGGAAGAGGTCCTCTACCAGCACGAAGCCGTCCAGGAAGCCGCCGTGGTGGGCGTACCCGACCCCTACCGCGGGGAAACCGTGGCCACCTTCATCGTCCTCAAGGAAGGGTATAAGGGCAAGGTCACGGAAAAGGACATCGAAGCCTTCTGCCGGCAAAACCTCGCCGCCTACAAGGTTCCCCGCATCATCGAGTTCCGGGACAGCCTGCCCAAAACCAGCGTGGGGAAGATCCTCAAGCGCGAGCTGACCAAGGAGATGGCGGCCAAGCGCTAGCCCCAGGGAAGCAGGCCAAGGAAAGCCCTTTGCGTCCAACCCGGACCGGGGGCATCCTGCCCCTTCACAAGGGCATGCTCAAGATATATGGTGGTAAGTGAAGGAAAGGAGGGGTAGGTATGAGCGCCACGGGCCTCGAGGTCTTTGACACCACCATCCACAAGACCCACAGCTGGTTGAAGGAGATCATGGAAACCCTGGGCATAGAGGACCGCCACCGGGCGTACATGGCCCTGCGGGCCGTGCTCCATGCCTTAAGGGATCGCCTCACCGTGGAGGAAACCGCCCAGCTGGCCGCCGAGCTTCCCATGCTGATCCGGGGCCTCTTCTACGAGGGCTGGGACCCCACGGGCAAGCCCCTCAAGGAGCGGCACAAGGAAGCCTTCCTGGCCCACGTGGCCCGGGAGCTCAAAACGCCTTCGGGACCTGCCCTGGACCCCGAGGCCGCCACCCGGGCGGTGTTCAAGGTGCTCTCCCAAAAGGTTTCCCAAGGGGAGATCCGGGATGTGCAGAACCTGCTTCCCAAGGAGATCCGCGCGCTCTGGCCCCAGGGCTGACCGGGTCGGAAGCCTCAGTCCAGCACGAAGCGGTCCTCGCTTTCGTGAAGGCGTACCCGGTGGACGATGCGCTGGTCCTGGCCCCCGTTCCCCTCGGTCATGGCCACCACGCTCACGTAGGGCCTTAAGGGGCTACGGAGCACCTTCTTGGTAAGGGTTTCCTCCACCTGGAAGATGCCGGCGGAGTTGTTCATGGTCACCTGGATCTCCACGGGCACCTTCTCCCCTTTGAGAATGCGCACCTCGTCCACCGCCAGGGCGCTGATGGAGTGGATGTCGATGCTCCCCAGGGCGAAGGCCTTCCGCCCCCGGCCCTTGGTGATGTCGGTGCCGTCGGCCACGGCGGTGACCCCTGCCTCAATGGTTAAGGGCTCCGGGGAGAGGTCATGGCTATAGATGCCGTGGAGGATGAGGGCCCTAAGGGCGGTGCGTTGCTCGGGGTCAGGGTAGATCTTCTCCAGGATTCGGTTCAGGATGGGCAGGGACAGGGTGACGCCAAAGGCCTCGTGATGGTCCCGGTGCACCTGGTTGCCCAGGTCGTGGAGCATGGTGGCAAGGAGGACCACCACGTAGGCATCCTCCAGCTCCCCGGCCCCTGACTCCACCGTATCCAGGCGCACCCCTGCCTCGGCCAAGAGGGCCAGGATGGCCACGCTGGCCGCCCCCGTAAGGAGGGCGTGGACCCGGCCGTGGTCGTTGTAGCCCAGCTTGCGCATGGTGATGTAATTGGCCATGTTCCACCCAGCCCTGGCCTCGGGGTCTTGGATGAGGAGCTCGTAGGCCTTAAGGGCCTTAGGAAAGGCCTTTAGACGCTCGCGAATGGACTGGTCGGCCTCGGCGTACAGCTTGGCCTTAGGGCTGGCAACGTGGACGATGCGCTCTCCCGTCATGGGCAACTCCACATTACACCACACTGCGGATGGCCATACCTACCCAACACCCTCATGCGCCCAAAAGAAGCCAGAGGGTGAAGCCAAAGCCCCTCCCCAAGGGAAAGGGCTTACCCTTACTCTCCCTTGAAGTTAGCTGCCCGCTTTTCCAGGAAGGCCCGCACCCCCTCCTTCATGTCCTCCGTGGCGGAGGCATAGCCGAAAAGGTCGGCCTCGATCTCCAGGGCCTCCGCCAGGTCCAGCCCCTCGCCCCGCACCACGCTTTCCTTGGCCAGGGCCAGGGCGATGGGCGCATTTTTCATGATCTTCTGGGCCAGCTTCTTGGCCTCCTCCAGGGCATCCTCCCCCACCCGGTTCACCAGACCCAGGCTTAAGGCCTCCTCGGCGGACACATGCCGCCCGGTGAAGATGAGGTCCAAGGCCCGGCCCCGCCCGATGAGGCGGGGAAGCCTCTGGGTGCCGCCAAAGCCCGGGATCAAGCCCAGCCCCACCTCGGGCAGGCCCAGCTTGGCCTCCCTGGAGGCCACCCTCAGGTCGCAGGCCAGGGCCAGCTCCAGCCCTCCTCCCAGGGCATACCCGTTGATGGCGGCGATGGTGGGAAGGGGCAAGGCGGCGATCTCGGCGAAGACCTGCTGCCCCAAAAGGGCATACTCCCGGGCCATGAAGGGATCCTTCAGGGCGGCGATCTCCTTGAGATCCGCCCCGGCGGCGAAGGCCTTGCCCTCCCCGGTGAAGATGGCCACCCGGACCTCGGGATCCTGATGGATGACCTCGGCCACCTCGGCCAGCTCCCTGAGGAGGTCCTGGGAAAGGGCGTTTAAGGCCTCAGGACGCCTTAAGGTAACCAGGGCGATGCCCTCCTCCACCTCGTAGGAGAGGTGCTCAAACTCGGGGATCTCCAGGATGAACTCGTGCTCGTGTTCGTGCTCGTGGGCCATGCTACACCTCCAAAAGGGCCTCGAGGGCCACCTCCACCATCCGCCTTACGCCTTCTTGCAAAACCTCAGGCGGAGCCAGCTCCGGGTCGCCGATGCGGTTGGAAACCGTGAGGATGGCCCCCGCCCGAACCTTCCGCATCTTACCCAGGAGGAAGAGGGCGCTGGCCTCCATCTCAAAGGCCAGCAGGCCAAACTGGGCCCAGGCCTTCGCTCCCCCGGGGGTGGTGGCGTAGAAGGCATCCTCGGTGGCCACCAGGCCCACATGGTGCGGGTAGCCTCTTTGCTCCGCCTGCTTCCAGAGGGCACGGAAGAGCTCGGCGTCGGGCACGGGAGCATAGGGACGGCCTTCCAGGTACTGCCGGGTGGCCCCGTCCAGGGGCACCGCCCCCTGGACGATCACCAGGTCCCCGGGGGAAAGGCCCTCGTCCACCGCCCCACAGGTGCCCACCCGGAGAAGCACCCTGGCCCCCAGGCTCACCAGTTCCTCGGCCACGATGCTGGCCGAAGGAGCCCCCATGCCCGTGGTCTGTACGGAAACCGGCACCCCCCGGTACCGGCCGGTGAAGCCCAGGAGGCCCCGGTAGGAGGTGTAGAGCCTGGGTTCCTCGAGGAAGGTGGTGGCAATCCACTCCGCCCGGCCCGGATCCCCGGGCAGGAGCACCCTTTCTGCCACCTCTCCCTTCTTGCCCCGCACGTGGATGGGACTCATACCGCACCATTTTAAAGCCGCAAGGTGGGAAGCCCTTCCACCAGGGCCTCGTCGTGGGTGGAGAAGAGAAGGGCCGCCCCCACCTCCCTGGCCAACTCCCGCATGAGCCTGAGCACCTCCCTGGCCTGGGTGCGGTCCAGGCTGGCCGTGGGCTCATCGGCCAAAAGCAGCCTGGGGCGGAGGTACAGGGCCCGGGCCACCGCCACCCGCTGCCGCTCCCCACCCGAAAGCCTCTGGGGCAGGAAGTCTGCCCTTTCCCCAAGGCCCAGCCAGGAAAGGAGCCCAAGGGCAAAGGCCCGGTCCACCCGGCCCGCCAGGTAGCCGGGGGCCAGGACGTTTTCCAAGGCGGTGAGTTCGGGGAAAAGAAAGTGGTGCTGGAAGACAAGGCCCATAAAGCGAAGCCGCCTCCTGGCCAAAACCCCCTCGGGCAGGCCCCGGATGGGGGTTCCCTCCCAGTACACCTCGCCCTCCTGCAGGGAAAGAAGGCCCGCCAGGAGGTGGAGGAGGGTGGTCTTACCGCTTCCCGAGGGCCCCAGGATGGCCAGGGCCTCCCCGGGGCAGAGCCTTAAGGAAACCCCCCGGAAAAGATAGCCGTTTCCGTAGGAGAATCCCAGGTCTATGGCCTCCAAGACCGGGTTCACCCTCTCATCCTCTAGGCAAAAGATGAAGCCTCGGTTAGAGTAAGGCCGATGCCGGCATCCCCTCTTTTCCAGGATATGGGCCCGGAGGAAACCCGACTGGCCCGCTCCTACTTCCAGCCCCTGACCTACCCCAAGGGCAAAGCCATCTTCCACCAGGGGGATCTGGGCCAGGCCCTTTACCTGGTGGAGGAGGGCCGGGTGCGCCTCTACCGCACCCACCTGGGGGGCCAGGAGAAGATCCTAGGGTTCCTGGGGCCCGGGGAGGTCTTCGGGGAGATGAGCCTTTTGGACGGGGGGGAACGGAGCGCCAGCGCCCTGGCGGAGGAGGAAACCCTGCTTCTCGCCCTCTACCGGGAAGCCTACCTCGGGCTCATCCGCCGCCTGCCCCTCTTCGCCCACAACCTGGCCCGCATCCTGGCCCACCGCCTGCGGGAACTCAACCTGGAGCTGGACCTTCTGGCCTTTGAGGAGGCGAGAAGCCGGGTAGCCTACGCCCTCTTAAAGCTCCTTCGGCAGGGGCACGGGCCCCACTTCCAGCTCCGCCACCAGGACCTGGCGGCCCTGGCCGGGGTGAGCCGGGAAACCACCACCCGGGTCCTCCACGAGCTCAAAGACCAAGGCGTCCTGCGCCTTTTTTCAGGGGTGGTGGAGGTGGTGGACCCCAGGCTCTTGGAGGAGGTGGCCTTTGGCCTGGTTTGAGGAAACCGAGTCGGAGGGCCTTCCATGCGCTTGAAGGTGGATGTTCTCCCCGCGGAGGAGCTGGTCTACCCCGATGTGGTGTTGGTGGTGGACGTGATCCGCTCCACCACCACGGCCGTCGCCTTCCTGGAGGCGGGGGCAGAGGCCCTGTACTGGGTCCCAGACCTCGAGGCCGCCCGGGCCTTCAAGGATGCCGACGTCCTCCTGGCGGGGGAGGTGGGGGGGTTAAAGCCCCCGGGGTTTGACCTGGGGAACTCCCCCCGGGAGGCCCTCGAGGCCCCCGTGGGAGGCAAGACCGTGGTGATGAGCACCACCAACGGCACCAAGGCCGCCCACGTGGCCGCCAGGACCGCCAAGCACGTGCTCCTGGCCTCCCTCTTTAACGCCCACGCCGCAGCCCGCCTGGCCCGGGAACTGGCCACGGAGGAGGTGGCCATCCTGGCCGCCGGCAAGGAGGGGCGGGTGGGCCTGGACGACCTCTACACCGCCGGGGTCCTGGCGGAGTACCTGGGCCTCCTGGGGGAGGTGGAGCCCGAGGACGGGGCCAGGATCGCTTTGGCGGTGAAGCGGAACTACCAGGACCCCCTGGAGGCCCTCTCCCTCTCCGCCGCCGCCACCGCCCTGAAGGGGGTGGGCCTCGAGGCCGATGTGCCCTTCTGCGCCCAGGTGGCCAAAAGCGCCGTGGTCCCCATCCTCACGGGCCGGGTGGGGGAGGCCCTCATCTTCAAAACAGCTCCCCCAGGGCTCACCAAGCGGGCCATCCCCGGAACAGGGGCAGGCTAGGGCCAGCCCCTCCCCGCCTAGCCCCCTTGGGCCAAAAGCTCGTGGAAGCGCCTTAGGGTAGCGATGCCCTTCTCCAGGTTAATCAGGTCAAACTTCTCGTTGGGGGCGTGGAGGTTGTCGTCGGGAAGCCCTAGGCCCAGGAGGACCACGGGCGCACGAAGGGCATCCTGGAGCTCCGCCACCACCGGGATGGTCCCTCCCTCCCGGGTGTACACGGGGGGCCTGCCCCAGACCTCCTCCAGGGCCTTGGCCATGAGGCGCATGGGGGGGCTGAAGGGATCGGTGAGGACCGGCCTGCCCCCGTGGAGGCGGAGGATCTCCATGGTATAGCCGGGTGGGCAGATCTCCCGCAGGTAGGCCTCCACCTGGCTGGCCACCTCCTCGGGGTCCTGGTCCGGAACCAGGCGCAAGGAAACCTTGAAGCCCGCCTCGGCGGGGATCACCGTCTTGGAGCCCTCCCCCTGGTACCCTCCCCAGATGCCGTTCGGGTCCAGGGTGGGCCGGGTCCAAAGCCTCTCCAGGGGGCTATAGCCCTCCTCCCTGGGCAGCACCTCCACCCCGAGCTCCCGTCTCAAGGCCTCCTCGTCCAAGGGGGGCCAGAGCCTTTTCTCCTCCTCCGAAACCGGCCGCACCCGGTCGTAAAGGCCGGGAACCAGGATCCTCCCGGTTTTCTCGTCCTTTAGCTTGGAAAGAATCCACCCCATGGCCTGGATGGGATTCGGAGCCACGCCGCCGAAACTTCCGGAGTGGAGGTCCCGCCGGGCCCCCTTCAGGCGCACCTCCAAATAGGCCAGGCCCCTCAGGCCATAGGTGAGGGTAGGGGTAAGGGGAGCGAACATGGCGCCATCGGAGATGAGGACCACGTCGGCTTGGAGCTTCTCCCGGTGCTCCCGCACGAAGGGCAGAAGGCTCGGGCTTCCGATCTCCTCCTCCCCCTCCACCAGGAACCTCACGTTCACCCGGGCGGGCAGGTCCTCGAGGGCCGCCACATGGGCCCAAAGCTGCCCCTTGTCGTCGGAGGCTCCCCGGGCGTAGACCCTTCCCTCCCGCACCGTGGGCACGAAGGGGGGGTTTTCCCAAAGCTCCAAGGGATCCGGGGGCTGGACGTCGTAGTGCCCGTAGACCAGGACCGTGGGGGCCTTGGGATCCAGGAGGCGCTCCGCGTAGAGGATGGGGTGCAGCGGGGTTTCGTGAAGCTCCGTGCGGAAACCCCGCTCCCTGAGCCTCTCCGCAAGCCAGAGGGCCGCCTTGCGAACATCTTCCTTGTGGGCCGGGTCGGTGGATACGGAGGGGATGGCCAAGAACTCCAAAAGGGGCTCTAGCGCACTCACGCCCCCATGCTACTCCCTTCGGGAAGGGTCTTGCCCTCTTCCAAGAGAAGGAGCTTCAGCCGGGCCACCTCGGCCTCAAAGCGGGCCTGCAGGGCCTCCAGCTCCGCCCTAAGCCGCATGATCTCCTCCACCCCCGCCAGGTTCACCCCAAGCTCCTGCGTCAGGCGGCGGATCTCCCTAAGCTTCTCAATGTCCCGCTCCGAGTAAAGCCGGGTCTTCCCCCCAGACCGCTTCGGCTTGATCAAACCCTTCCGCTCGTAAAGCCTCAGGGTCTGCGGGTGCATCTCCAACAGCTCCGCCGCCACCGAGATCACGTACACGGGACGGTCCTTGGGGGAGGGCTTGGCCGTGGCCCCGGGAGGGGGAAGGGCCGGGCGTTCCAGCTCCTCAAAGCGGGCCCCGATCTCCTCCTTCAGCCGGGCCACCTCGGCCTCAAAGCGGGCCTGCAGGGCCTCCAGCTCCGCCCTAAGCCGCATGATCTCCTCCACCCCCGCCAGGTTCACCCCAAGCTCCTGCGTCAGGCGGCGGATCTCCCTAAGCTTCTCAATGTCCCGCTCCGAGTAAAGCCGGGTCTTCCCCCCAGACCGCTTCGGCTTGATCAAACCCTTCCGCTCGTAAAGCCTCAGGGTCTGCGGGTGCATCTCCAACAGCTCCGCCGCCACCGAGATCACGTACACGGGACGGTCCTTGTCCATGGCCTTTAGCTCCCTCCGCTAAACCCTCCTAACCAATGCTATTATAAAGCGGGCACAAAACCCAGGCGCAAGGAAGCTTTCCTGGCCGCCTCCACCACCCGGGGAGCCAGGCGGTGGGCCTCCTCCAGGGAGAGGCGGCTGGCGGGGGCGGAGAGGGACAAGGCGGCCACCACCTCCCCCCCGGGGCCGAAGACGGGAGCGGCCACACAGCGCACCCCCAGCTCCCTCTCCTCGTTGTCCAGGGCGTAGCCCTTCCGGCGCACGGTTTCCAGCTCCCGCTTCAGGTCCTCGAGGCGGGTGAGGGTGTAAGGAGTGTACGGGGTGAGGGAAAGCCCCTCGGGGATGCCCCGGAAGGCGAGAAGCACCTTCCCCACCCCCGTGGCGTGCAGGGGAGCCCGGCTTCCGGGAGCGGTGAAGAGCCGGACCAATCTGGCCCCCTCCGCCTGGTCCAGATAAAGGGCCTCCCTTCCCGCCAGCACCGCCAGGTTCACGCTCTCCCCCGTTTCCGCCGCCAGGGCCTCCATCTCCGGATGCGCCGCAAGAAGCAGGTTCTGCCTGGGATAAACCTGGCCCACGGCAAAGGCCTTGGGCCCCACCCGGTAAACGCCCCTTTCCTCCTCCACGAAGCCGTGGCGGACCAGGGTCTGGAGGAGGCGGTAAAGGGTGCTCTTGGTAAGCCCCGTCCGCTCTGCCAGGGGGGAAAGCCCGGCCTCCTTAAGCTCCGCCAGGGCCTCGAGGACGCTCAGGCCCCGCTCCAAGGTCTTCACCTCCTCGGCTCCTTTCCTCCTGGGTCGTGGCATGGGCCTCAGGCTAGCACCCGCTGGGTTATTTTTCAAGTAACAAAAAACCATTTTGTTTCTTGACAAATCCCCACCCCTTCCCTTAGGCTCAAACCACCATGAAGGGCGTGGAAATCCTCAAAGACCATCCCCTCTTAGGAGAGGTGCTCACGGAAGAGGCCCTGAGGTTTGTGGTGGCCCTGCACCGGGAGTTCAACCCCGTGCGCAAGGCGCTTCTGGAGCGCAGGAAAACCCTCTGGGAAAGGTACAAGGCCGGGGAAAAACCGGACTTTCCCGAGGAAACCGCCTTCGTGCGGGGCGGGTCCTGGCAGGTGGCGGAGGCTCCACCCGACCTTTTGGACCGCCGGGTGGAGATCACCGGCCCTGTGGACCGCAAGATGATCATCAACGCCCTGAACTCCGGGGCCAAGGTCTTCATGGCGGATTTTGAAGACGCCCTCTCCCCCACCTGGGACAACGTGATCCAGGGGCAGAAGAACCTCTATGACGCCGTCCGCCGCCAGATTGACTTTGTAAGCCCCGAGGGGAAGGAGTACAAGCTGAAGGAAAAGGTAGCCACCCTGGTGGTCCGGCCCCGGGGCTGGCACCTGGTGGAAAAGCACGTGCGGGTGGATGGGGAGCCCATTTCCGCAAGCCTCTTTGACTTTGGCCTTTACTTCTTCCACAACGCCCACGAGCTCCTAAAGCGGGGAAGCGGCCCCTACTTCTACCTGCCCAAGATGGAAAGCCACCTGGAGGCCCGGCTTTGGAACCAGGTCTTCCACTTCGCCCAGGACTACCTGGGCATCCCCCGGGGCACCATCCGGGCCACGGTGCTCATCGAAACCATCCTGGCGGCCTTCGAAATGGAGGAGATCCTCTACGAGCTTAAGGAGCACGCCGCCGGGCTCAACGCCGGCCGCTGGGACTACATCTTCAGCTGCATCAAGAAGTTCGCCACCACCGCCCCCATCTTCCCCGACCGGGCCCAGGTCACCATGACCGTGCCCTTCATGAAGGCCTACACCGAGCTTCTGGTGAAGTCCTGCCATATCCACGGGGCCCACGCCATCGGGGGCATGGCCGCCTTCATCCCCAGCCGCAAGGACCCCGAGGTGAACGAAAGGGCCTTCCAGCAGGTGCGGGCCGACAAGGAGCGGGAAGCCTCCCAGGGATTTGACGGCACCTGGGTGGCCCACCCCGATCTGGTGCCCGTGGCCCAGGAGGTCTTCGACCGGTACCTGGGGGATAAGCCCCACCAGAAGCACGTGAAGCGGGAGGACGTCCAGGTGAGGGCGGAGGACCTGCTGAACTTTGAGGTCCCGGGAGGCAAGGTAACGGAGGCAGGCCTTCGCAACAACATCTCCGTGGCCCTCCAGTACCTGAACCAGTGGCTTCTCGGCAACGGGGCCGCCGCCATCTTCAACCTCATGGAGGATGCCGCCACCGCCGAGATCAGCAGGGCGCAGCTCTGGCAATGGGTGCACCGGCAGGCCACCTTGGAGGACGGCCGCCCGGTCACCCCTGAGCTTTACCAAAAGATCAAGGAAGAGGAGCTCGCCAAGCTGGGAGGACGGGAGGTTGGCCGCTACAAGGAGGCCGAGGAGATCCTGGACAAGCTGGTCCTCTCCGAGGAGTTCATCGAGTTCCTGACCCTGGTGGCCTACGATTACCTGGACTGAGACCAAAAGGATCCGGGCTAGGAAGGGGTGGGGCAGGCCACCCACCCCTTCCGGTAAAGTGGGATAGGAGGTGGCAATGGGGTTCCTGGAAGAGCTTAGGGCCCTCTTTCCCCCGGGGAGGCTGCTGACCAAGGAGGCGGAGCTTGCCCCTTACGAGTCCGACGCCCTCACCGCCTACCGCAAGCGTCCCCTGGCCGTGGTGCTTCCCGAGCGGAAGGAGGAGGTGGTGGAAGCGGTGCGCCTGTGCTACCGCCACGGGGTGCCCTTTGTGGCCCGGGGAAGCGGCACCAGCCTCTCGGGAGGCTCCTTGCCCGTGGAGCGGGGCCTGGTCATCGCCCTCAACCGCATGAACCGAATTCTGCGCCTGGACCCCAAGGCCCGGATCGCGGTGGTGGAACCCGGGGTGGTGAACCTGGAGGTTTCCCGGCAGGCGGCCCCTTTTGGCCTCTATTACGCCCCCGATCCCTCCAGCCAGCCCATCTCCACCATTGGCGGGAACGTGGCCTTCAACTCCGGCGGGGCCCACTGCCTGAAGTACGGGATGACGGCGGGCCACGTGCTGGCCCTCGAGGTGGTCACCCCTCAAGGGGAGGTGGTGCGCCTGGGCGGGGAAGGCCTGGAGAGCGTAGGCCCTGACCTCCACGGCTTTTTCGTGGGCACCGAGGGGCTTTTGGGAGTAGCCCTGGAGATCACCCTGAGGCTTCTTCCCAAGCCCGAGGCCTACCACACCCTGCTGGCCGCTTACGGGAGCCTCGAGGCCGCCGGCAACGCCGTGAGCCAGGTGATCCGAAGCGGGCTCCTCCCCGGGGCCATGGAGATCATGGACCGCCTGGCCATAGAGGCCGCCGAGGCAGCGGTGAAGGCCGGCTATCCCCGGGTGGAGGCCCTCCTCATCGTGGAGCTGGAAGGCCCCAAGGAGGAGGTGGAGGAGGAGGCCAAACTCCTGGCCCAGGTGATTAAAGAAAGCGGGGCCTTGGAGGTGCGCATCGCCCAAAGCGAGGCGGAACGCCAGGCCATCTGGAAGGGGCGCAAGGCTGCCTTCAGCGCCGTGGGAAGGCTTTCCCCCGATTACATCGTCCAGGATGGGGTAGTGCCCCGAAGCCGCCTGGGGGAGGCCCTGAAGGAGATCGGAAGGCTTTCCCAGGAATACGGCCTCAGGGTGGCCAACGTCTTCCACGCCGGGGACGGAAACCTTCACCCCCTGGTCCTCTACGACGGCAAAAAACCTGGGGAGCTGGAGCGGGCCGAGGAGCTGGCGGGAGAAATCCTCAAGCTTTGCGTGCGCCTGGGGGGGTCCTTGACCGGGGAACACGGCATCGGGGTGGAGAAGAAGGAGTACATGCCAAAGATGTTTGCCCCGGAAGACCTCCTGGCCATGGAACGGGTCAAGGAGGCCCTGGACCCCAAAGGCCTCGCCAACCGGGGCAAGGTGCTACCCGGCCACGGGCAAGGCCCGCATCTAGGAGAGGTGTATGCCTGAGGTCCGTGCCAACTCTCTGGAAGAAGTACAGGAAGCTGTGCGCACCTGTCCCCGCCTGCGCCCCAAGGGGGGTGGGAGCAAGCCGGCCCTCTCCACCCCCAAGGACGGGGAGACCCTCCTGGATCTTTCGGGCCTCAGGGGCATCCTGGAGTATGCCCCTGAGGAGTTCGTCTTCACCGCCTATGCCGGCACACCGCTTAAGGAGATAGAGGAAACCCTACGGGCCCACGGCCAGTACCTGCCCTTCCACCCACCCCTGGTGGAGCAGGGGGCCACCCTTGGGGGCACGGTGGCAGCAGGGCTTTCCGGCCCCATGCGGGAACGGTTTGGGGGCCTGAGGGACTTCATCCTGGGCGTGCGCTTCGTGGACGGGGAAGGAAGGGTGGTGCGGGGCGGAGGCAAGGTGGTGAAAAACGCCGCTGGCTTCCCCTTCCACCGCCTCATGGTGGGTTCCCTGGGAGCCTTCGGGGTCATGGTGGAGCTTTCCTTCAAGGTCTTCCCCTCCCCCAGGGCCACCCAAACCCTGCGGCTCACCTATGGGAACCTAGCGGAAGCCCTTGCCGCTATGGAACGCCTCCGGGTGCTTCCCCTGGATCTTCTGGCCCTGGACCTTATTCCCCCGGCCACCCTGGAGATCCGCCTAGGGGGGTTCCCCGAAAGCCTGGGGAAAAGACTAAAACGACTACAGGAAATCCTGCAAAAGGAAGGCGAGGTGCTGGCGGAGGACGAAACCCACTGGGAAGGGGTGCGGAACCTCCGCTTCCTGGAGGAGGCCCCCACCTGGGTCAAGGTTCCCTCCGCCCCCGCCTGGGTGCCCAAGCTGGAAGATCTGCCCCTAGGGCCCAGGCGGTACCTGGCGGGAGGGGAACTCCTCTACGCCGGGATGGAGGCCAAGGGACTGGCATCCCTTAGGCAGGCAGGGATTCCCCACCTGGTCCTAAAGGGCGCCGAGGATGCCCTCTTCCCCCATCCACCCGAGGCCTTTTTCCGCAAGCTTAAGCTGGCCCTGGACCCCAGGAGCCGTTTTCCCTTAGGGTGAGAGCATGCAGCACCGCATACCCGTGGAAACCCTGGGCAAGGAAGGGGAGGTGATGGCCCACGCCATCGAGGCCTGCGTCCATTGCGGCTTCTGCCTTCCCACCTGCCCCACCTACCTGGTCCTGCAGGAGGAGATGGACTCCCCCCGGGGTCGGATCTTCCTGATGAAGGAGGTCCTCGAGGGGAACCTCTCCCTGGAGGAAGCCCTTCCCTATCTGGATCGTTGCCTGGCCTGCCAGGCCTGCGTTACCGCCTGCCCAAGCGGCGTCCCCTACGGCGAGCTCATCGCCACCTTCCGCCTGCACACCGAGAGCAAGCGCCACCGCTACCCCCTGGAACAGGTCTATCGCCAGTCCCTCCTCCGCATCCTCCCCTACCCTGAGCGCTTTCGGCCCCTGGCCGAGCTGGGAAGCCGGCTAAAACCCCTCCTCAAGCCCCTTCCCCTGCCCAAGGCTCTTAAGGCTCCCATCGCCCTGCTCCCGGACCGCCTGCCGGACAGGGAATCCTACCAGGAGGTCTACCCCGCCAAGGGCCAAAGGCGGGCCAGGGTGGGCATCCTCCTGGGCTGCGCCCAGCAGGTCCTGAGGCCCTCCATCAACCGGGCCACCATCCGGGTCCTCCAGGAAAACGGGGTGGAGGTGATAGCCGCAAAAGAACAGGTCTGTTGCGGGGCCCTAAACCTCCACGCCGGGGACAAGGAGGGAGCCAGGGCCTTGGCCCGCACCAACCTGAGGGTTTTCCAGGAGGTGGACTACGTGGTCACCAACGCCGCCGGTTGCGGCTCGGGGATGAGGGAATACCCCCTTCTCTTCCTGGGGGAACCCGAGGAGGAGGAGGCGAGGGCCCTGGCCGCCAAGGTGAAGGACCTCACCGTCATCCTGGACGAGCTGGGCTTCATCCCCCCTCCCCCGCCCCCACGGCCCCTCAGGGTGGCGTACCACGACGCCTGCCACCTGGCCCACGCCCAGGGGGTGCGGGAGGCCCCAAGGAGGATCCTCAAGGCCTCTGGGGTGGAGGTGCTGGAGCCCAAGGAGTGGGAGATCTGCTGCGGCAGCGCCGGCACCTACAACCTGTTCCAGCCCGAGATCGCCGAGGTTTTGGGCAGGAGAAAGGCGGAAAATCTTCAGGCCACCCAGCCCGAACTGGTGGTCACGGGCAACATCGGCTGCCTCACCCAGATCCAGGCCTATTTGGACAAGAGCATCCCCATCCTGCACACGGCGGAACTTCTGGAGATGCTCTATATAGGTCGGCATCCCGGGGAGACGGACGGCGGAGGGGATGCCCTATAATCAGAGCATGGCCTTCACCATACGCGATAAGGATGTGGAACGCCTGGTGGAGGAGGTGACCCGCCTCACCGGGGAGAGCAGGGCGGAAGCGGTGCGGAAAGCCTTGGAGATGCGCCTTGCGGAGCTAAAACCCAGGCAAGGCCTTCAAAACCTTTTGCGCACCCTCGAGGATAAAATCTGGTCCAAGATACCGCCGGAATACCTTGACAAGCCCCTTTCCCAAGAGGAAACGGAAAGGCTTCTGGGGTATGGGCCCAAGGGGTTCTAGATGGTCCTGGACACCTCAGCGGTCCTGGCGATCCTCCTTCGCGAGCCCGGTTACGAGACCTTGTTGCAGCGGATCGTCCGCGGAGAGCCTCCAAAGATAGGGGCGCCTACCCTTGCGGAAGCTGGGATAGTGGTGGTAGCAAGGTTGGGGTTCAGCTATCTCCATCTGCTTTACGAACTCCTGGAGGCGCTTGGAGCCGAGGTGATCCCCTTTACCGAGAAGCACGCTCGGGAAGCCATCCGTGCCTATAAAGAGTTCGGCCGCGCCCAACACCCTGCGGGACTAAACTTCGGGGATTGCTTAAGCTATGCCACAGCCCGTGTGGAGGGAATGCCTCTGCTCTATAAAGGCGACGACTTTGCCCAGACGGATTTAGGCCAAAAGTGAAATCGCTCCTTTTAGCCACCTTCCGCCAGGCCCTCGAGGAAGCCCACCCCTACCGCCTCACCCTTAGGGCCCTTCCCAAGGCCAGGCCCCACCTGATCCTGGCGGTGGGCAAGGGAGCCTCCTGGATGCTAAAGGCAGCCTTGGATCGCTACGGGGAGGTACCCTACCACCTCACCCTGCCCAAGGGGCAGGATGCCCTGGGGCTACGAGCGGTCTTCGCCGGCCATCCCTTGCCCGATGGGGAAAGCCTAAGGGCGGCCCAGGAGGTCCTGGAACTCCTCAAGGGGCTTTCCCCCAAGGCGCGGGTTTTAGCCCTGGTTTCGGGCGGGGGAAGCGCCCTTTGGTGCCTGCCCCTGGGGATCTCCCTGGAGGCGAAGCGGGCCCTCACGGAGGCCCTCCTGAAAAGCGGGGCCAGCATTAGGGAAATCAACGCCGTGCGCAAGCATCTCTCCCAGGTGAAGGGGGGAAGGCTTCTAAAGGCCACCCAAGCCCGGCTTCACGTGCTTCTTCTCTCCGACGTGCCAGGGGATGACCCCGGGGTTATCGCCTCGGGACCCTTCCATCCGGATTCCAGCACCTACCTCGAGGCCCTGGCCATCCTGGACCGGTATGGCCTGGCCTTTCCCGAAGCCAGGCGGGTGTTGGAAGAAGGACTAAGGGGCCGGTTCCCCGAAACCCTGAAGCCCCAAGACCCCGCCCTAAAACGGCTGTCCTACCGGATCGTCGGGCGCAACCTGGACCTCCTAAAGGCCGCCCAAGGGTTCTTAAGGCGGCAAGGCTACCGGGCGGTGATCCTCTCGGACCGCTTCGGCGGCGAGGCCCGGGCCCTGGCCCGCTTCCATGCGGAGCTGGTGGAAACCCTCCGCGCCCATGGCCTTCCCTTCAAAAAGCCCCTTTTCCTCCTCTCCGGGGGGGAAGCCCAGGTACAGGTGAGGGGGAAGGGTAGGGGGGGCCGGAACCTGGAGTTCCTCCTCGCCCTCTACGCCCACCTCCAAGCCCCCCTTTACGCCTTGGTCGCGGATTCCGACGGGCTGGATGGACCCTCAGAAGCGGCGGGAGCCCTCCTCACTCCGGAGGTCTGGCACCTGGGGCTGGACCCAAGGCCCTTCCTGGAAGCCAACGACAGCTACGGCTTCTTTGAACAGGCGGGAACCCTCCTAAAAACCGGGCCTACCGGCACCAACCTCAACGACTTCCGCCTCCTCTTTGTAGACTGAAAAGGTGGAGTACCCGGAGCTGGCTCCGGTCCTTTCGGCCATCCTCAAAACCGTCCCGGCGAAAAAGATCATCCTCTTTGGCAGCCGGGCCCGGGGGGAGGCCCGCCCAGAAAGCGATTACGACCTCCTCGTGGTGGTGCCACCGGAGTACAAGACCATGCGGGTTTGGAAAGACCTCTATCAGGCTGCCAGCAAGGTCCAGCAAGGCTTCAGTCTGGACCTCCTCCTGGCCACCGAAGAGGACTTGACCCGGTACCGGGAAACCTGGACAACGGTTTATCCCCATGTCCTCCGGGAAGGGCGGGTGCTCTATGCCGCATGACGCCTCAGACCCAGGAGTCTGGCTGGCCCGCGCCAAGAGCAACCTGGCCCGGGCCCGCGTAGGAAGGACCAGCCCCGAGGTGGTCTGGGATGACCCTTGCTTTGACGCCCAGCAGGCTGCGGAAAAGGCCCTCAAGGCCCTCCTCATCGCCCTTGGCATCCCTTTTCCCAAAACCCACGACCTGGCACGCCTTCTGGAGCTGATCCGCCCCCACCTCCCCGTGCCTCCAGGGCTAGAAGACCTGGTTCGGCTTAACCCCTTCGCCGTGGCGGGCCGCTACCCGGGGGACCTCCCCGAGGCCACAGAAGAGGACTGGAAAGAGGCTCTTCTGCTGGCCGAGCAAGCCGTGGCCTGGGCAGAAAGGGTCTTAACGCAGGATTGAATGGCCAGCCTCTACCTCCACGTCCCCTTCTGCCCCACCCTCTGCCCCTACTGCGACTTCCACGTGGTGCGCCGGGGCCCAGGGTGGGTGGAAGCCTACCTGAAACGCCTTAAGGAGGAAGCCCAGAGGCTTTACGAGATCCACCCTGAGCCCCTAAAGACCCTCTACCTGGGCGGGGGTACCCCGAGCTTTCTCCGGGACCGGGAACTCATCGCCCTCTTCCAGGCCCTTCCCTGGAGGCTGGAAGCGGATGCGGAGGTGACCCTCGAGGCCAACCCCGGCACCTTGAACCGGGAACGGATGGCCCTTCTCAAGGACCTCGGGGTGAACCGCCTCTCCTTAGGGGTCCAGAGCTTCCAGGAAGCGGTGCTGCGGTTCCTGGGCCGGGCCCATGGACGAAGGGGCGCCTTGAAGGCCGTGGAGATGGCCTTGGAAGGGGGCTTCCGGGTTTCCCTGGATCTCATCCTGGGCCTGCCCATGCAGGAGGTGGAGAAGGATCTAAAGGAGGCCGCCTCCCTAGGAGTGGGGCACGTATCCGCCTACACCCTGCAGGTGGAAAAGGGTACCCCCTTCGCCCTTTCGGGCCTGAAGGAGGATCCGGAAAGGGAAGCCTGGGCCATGGGGAAGGCGGAGGAAATCCTGGAGGGTGCCGGTCTTGTGCGCTACGAGATATCCAACTTCGCAAGGCCCGGCGAGGAGGCCCGCCACAACCTGGCCTACTGGCGGAATGGTTTTTGGCTGGCCCTGGGTCCCAGTGCCGCAGGCCAGTACCCGGGCACGGGGCCGGTTTACGCCTTCCGCCGTACCAACCCTCCCCTTCCCCGATGGCTTCTGGGGGAACCCCCTCAGGAGGAGGCCATCTCCCCCTTAGAACACGCCAAGGAAAGCCTGATGCTGGGCCTGCGCCTGAAGGAGGGGGTGGATGTGGAGGCCGTGGAGAGGAGAACGGGCCTAAGCCTTTGGCCTAGCCTACAGCCTGCCGCTATATCCCTGGCGGAAGCGGGCTTTTTAGAGATCGAAGGCCTCCGCCTCAAGCCCACCCGCCGGGCTTTCCCCCTCCTCCATCAGGTGGTCCTGAAGTTGTGGGAGGCCCTCGAGGCCTCTCCCAATCGCCGGATGTGATAAACTTTGACCCAGTCAAAGGAGGAGATCGTGGACCTGAACCAGCTGGGCAAAGAGGTGCTGAAGGCCCAGCCCTTCAGCCAGTACCTGGGGATGGAGCTTCTTTCCGCAGGGGAGGAGGGAGTGGAACTGGCCCTAAAAGTCCGTCCGGAGTTCTACCAGCACCTGGGGGTAGTCCACGGAGGGGTCATCGCCGCGCTTATGGACAACGCCCTCACCTTCGCCGGAGGCCTGGTCTTAGGACCCGGGGTGCTCACCGTGGAGTTCAAGCTGAACTTTCTCCGCCCCGCCAAGGGGGAAAGGCTTCTGGCCCACGGTAAGGTGGTGCAGGCGGGTAAACGCCTGGCGGTGGTCCAGGGCAAGATCTACAGCGAGGAACCCGAGCCCAGGCTGGTGGCCCTGGGCCAGGGCACCATCGCCAAGGTTTAGGCGAAGGCCAAGGCCTCCCGCGCCCGGTCGGCCAGGGCGAAGAAGCGCTCCTTGGTAAGGGGGATTTTCCCCGTCACCAAGCCTTTCCCTGGCTCGTAGTGGGCGTGCAGATGGATGTGGGCCCGGGGAAGGCGGATGCCGATGCGCTTCAACTTGGCGTGCCGGGGAGAGACATCCGCCAAGAGAAAGGGTTCCCCCAAGGCATCGGAAAGGGAAGCGGTCATGATGGTGGTGGGAAGGTCGTAGGGGCGCTCCATGCGGTAGATGAAATCGGGGAAGTCCGCCTCCTTCTCGAACCGGACCCCCTTCTCTCTGGCGTATTCCCGCATCCAGGAAAGGAGCTCCACCCAGGCCTCATAGAGTTCCCGTTCGTGCGAGGCGCTCATGGCCCGAGTATACCAAGAGGCCAGGGTGCGCTGGCCCTAATAGAGGAACTCCCGGATGTCGTACCGGGCCACCCGCAGGCCCAAGCGGCGGAGCTCCCTGGCCCAAGCAGCAAGCTCCGCCTCCACATCGGGAAGAGGCTTTAGGCCCAGGAGGGCGTAGGGGGTACCCGGCTCCTCCTGGAAAGGGGATAGGTAAACCACATCCTCTTTCCCCAAGGGGAGCTCGGCCAAAAGGGCCAGGCTTTCCCGGCGGTGGGCCCCAGCGTAGGCTAGGCCCCCAGCCCCCACCATGAGGATTACCCCCAAGGAAAGCCCCGCTTCCTTCAAAGCGTTCACCAGGGGTAAGGCCTCCCGGGGGTGCCCGGGCTTGTTAAGGAGGGCAAGCAACGGAGGATGCCCGGTCTCCAGGCCAATGTAAACCCGTCTAAGCCCCAAGGCCCTAAGCCTTTCCCACCAAGCCGCCTCCTTCTTCAACCCGGTAAAGAGATCCAAAAAGCCCAGGATGGGCTCCCCGGGAAAGGCCCGCCGGACCTCTTCCAGAAGGGGAAGAAGGGGCTCGCCCAGGGCCAAGGCGTTGCCATCTCCCAGGAAAACCCCCCTCCTTAAAAGCCTTCCCCTTCCCAAAAGCTCCAAAACCCGTTCCACATGCTCCCGGAAGGCATCCGGACTGCGCTTCTGAAAGGGGCGGTCCTGGTAGAAGGAGCAGAAGGCGCACCGGTTCCAGGTGCATCCCGTGGTGGCCTGGAGGACCACGGAAAGGTAGGCATCCGGAGGGAGAATGCTCACGGGCCAGGCGTAGGCCCGGCGATAAGGAGTGGGGTCGGAAAGGGCCTCCGGGGTCCAGCGAAGCACCTCCTCCCGGCGTCCAGGATCCTTGAGATGGGCCTCCGCTATGCCCAGGATCTCGCGGTAGACCTCCAGGGCCCCCGCCTCCTCCAGGCGTCGCCTCCTCCTCTCCCCCTCCCGGTAGCGCAGGTGCAGGCTTCCGTCCAAGGCCCGCTTGTAGGTGAGCCCCTGGCGGAAGTAGTGGTAAGGCCGGCCCTCCCGGTCAAAGGAGAGGACCCTGTCCCCCAGGGAGAGGACCGTGGCCTCCGGGCGCAAAAGCTCCACACCCTTAGGTTACGCGCTGCCGGGGATGGGGTTGAGGAAGACCTATGCAAAGCCATACTCACGGGGCATTTCATCCCCCCTCGAGGCCCTTAGAATAAGCCCCGTGGTGCTCTCGGCCCTGAAGGGCCTCCTCTCCCCCGATACCCTCTCTCGCCTTACCCCCCTGGGCGGCTTTGAAGCCCGGGTGTACACGGATGGGGAAAGGGTCTACAAGGTATACCAGCCTGGCGAGGCCCACCTGGCGGCCCTCGAGGCCGAGAGGATGGCCCGCGCCGGCTTGGGAAGCTTCGTCCTGGGGGTGGCCCAGGTGGAGGGGCAAGGGATCCTGGTCATCCGCCATTTTCCCGGAAAACCCTTCAGCCCCGAATCCTTCACCCCCAAGGCCCTCGCCGCCCTCTCCCACCTCTTCCTCTCCCTCCACCGCCTCCCCGAGCCGGGGTATGTGGAGCGGGAAGAGCTTTCGGAGAGGCTAGAGCGCTTCGCTGAAAGCCTGGGCTCCGTGCCCGAGGCCTTAAGCCTCATCAAGGCCCTTATGCGGGAGGTCACCTGGGTGGCGGGGGTGGAGAAGCGCTTCTGCCATCGGGACGCCTGGGCGGGGAACCTCCTGCTTAAGACCCAGGAAAACCCCTCCCACGACGACCCCGAGGTGCTCCTGGTGGACTGGGTCCGTTCCGGAGGCGACGATCCCGCCCGGGACCTGGCCCTCCTCAAGACGGGAAGCCTAGACCTCTTGGGGGAAAAAAGGGCCCGGGAGGCCCTTTTCCGCCTGGTGCAGTTCTACCCCAAAGAGGTGCGGGAGCGCCTGGCCTTTTACGTGCCCCTCACCTACCTCCACGACCTCCACTGGTTCCGCACGAAGAAGCCCGAGGGCTTCCTCGAGGCCCTGGCGGACAAACTCCCCCGAGCCCTGAGCTTCTTCCAAGACTGCTTTCCCCTGAGAAACCGGGCGTGTTAGGCTTTGGGGGATGAGGATCACCCTGGTGGACCATCCCTTGGTCCAGCACAAGCTGGCCCACCTCCGGGATAAACGCACGGGCGCCAAGGATTTTCGCGAGCTAGCGGAGGAGGTATCCCTCCTCATGGCCTACGAGGCCATGAGGGACCTGGAGCTTACGGAAACCACCGTGGAAACCCCCGTGGCCCCCGCCCGGGTCAAGGTGCTTTCCGGCAAGAAGCTGGCCCTGGTGGCTATCTTGCGGGCTGGATTGGTCATGGTGGAGGGCATCCTCAAGCTGGTGCCCCATGCCCGCGTGGGGCACATCGGCCTCTACCGGGACCCCGAGTCCCTAAAGCCCGTTCAGTACTACGCCAAGCTACCCCCGGATATCCACGAGCGCCGGGTCTTCCTCCTGGATCCCATGCTGGCCACGGGCGGAAGCGCCAGCCACGCCCTTACCCTTCTTAAGGAGAAGGGGGCCACGGGAATCAAGCTCATGTGCCTCATCGCCGCCCCCGAGGGCCTGGAGCGCATCGCCCAGGACCATCCCGACACCGAGGTGGTGGTGGCGGCCATCGACGAGCGCCTGAACGACCACGGTTACATCGTTCCCGGCCTGGGGGACGCCGGGGACCGGATCTACGGGACCAAATGACCGAGCTTCTGAAGAAGATAGGCATCGCCGAACCCACGGGCACAGGCTGGCTCACCGTGGCCTTCGCCTTCCTGGTGGCCCTTTTCTTCACCTGGCGCTTCCTGCCCCATGTGCGCCGCTTCGCCCTCAAGGTGGGCTGGGCGGACATGCCCAACGAAAGGCGCCTCAACCGGGAGCCCCTGCCCAACGCCGGGGGCCTGGCGGTGTACGCCGGGGTGGTGCTGGCCCTGGTGGTGGCCGCCTTCCTAAGGCCCATCCTGGTGGAACACGTGCTTATCCAAATCCTCGCCATCCTCTTGGGAGGAGCTTGGTTGGTGCTGGTGGGTTTCATCGACGATCAGTTCGGCCTCCCGCCCCTCTTCCGCCTCTTCGTGCAAACCCTGGCCGCCCTCCTCCTCATGGCGGTGGGGGTGCGGTTCGAAGCCGCCTTCGGCACCCCCCTGGATCCCGTTTTGGGGTTTTTCCTCACCTGGCTCTGGGTGGTGGGAATCACCAACGCCCTGAACCTCATGGACGGCCTGGATGGGCTGGCGGGCGGGGTGGCGTACATCAGCGCCATGAGCCTCCTCTTCGTGAGCGCCCAGTTTCCCTACTGGGCGGCAGGCACCCTGGTCCTGGCGGCCCTGGCCGGGGCAGCCTTGGGCTTCCTGCGGCACAACCTCCACCCAAGCCGCATCATCTTGGGGGATGCGGGGGCTTACTTCCTGGGCTTCACCCTGGCGGCCACCTCCCTTCTTGGCAACCTGAAGCTCACCACCTTTTTGGGCCTCCTGCCCCCGGCCCTTTTTCTTCTTCTCCCCATCCTGGACACCACCCAGGTGGTGGTGCGAAGGCTATTGCGGGGGCAAAACCCCCTTTCCACCCCCGGAAAGGACCACATCCACCACCGCCTTCTCGCCCGGGGACTTTCCCAAAGGCGGGTGGCCTTCCTCCTGTGGGGGCTCGCCCTCCTCTTCAACCTTCTGGCCATGGCCTACCTGGGCATGCCCAAGGAAGCCATTCTGGCAAGCCTTTTCGCCACGGTTTCCGGCCTGGGGTGGGTGACCTACCGCCGCCTCAGGGCCCTTTGGAGGGGGGCAGAATAGCATGAAGCGGGTGGTCCTAGCCTTCGGCACCCGGCCCGAGGCCACCAAGATGGCCCCGGTCTACCTGGCTTTGAAGGAGCATCCCCACATCAAGCCCCTCATCCTCCTCACTGGCCAGCACCGGGAACAACTAAGGCAGGCCCTGGGGCTTTTTGGCATCCAAGAGGACCGGAACCTGGACGTGATGCAAGAGCGCCAGGCCCTGCCGGACCTGGCGGCCCGCATCCTGCCCCAGGCGGCCAGGGCCCTCGAGGAGATGCGGGCGGACTACGTGCTGGTCCACGGGGACACCCTCACCACCTTCGCCGTGGCCTGGGCCGCCTTTCTGGTGGGGCTTCCCGTGGGGCACGTGGAGGCAGGCCTAAGAAGCGGCAACCTCAAAGAACCCTTCCCCGAGGAGGCCAACCGCCGCCTCACCGATGCGCTCACCGACCTGGACTTCGCCCCCACCCCCCTGGCCAAGGAGAACCTGCTAAGGGAGGGCAAGAAGGAGGAAACCATCCTGGTCACCGGCCAGACGGGGGTGGATGCCGTGCTCCTGGCCGCCCGGCTAGGCCGGCTTCCTGAGGGGCTTCCCCCTGGCCCCTACGTGACCGTTACCATGCACCGGCGGGAAAACTGGCCCATCCTGGGGGAGCTGGCCCGGGCCCTCAAACGGGTGGCCGAGGCCCTCCCCCACCTCACCTTCGTCTACCCCGTGCACCTGAACCCCGTGGTGCGGGAGGCGGTCTTCCCCGTGCTCAAAGGGGTGAAGAACTTTCTCCTCCTGGATCCTTTGGACTACGGGCCCATGGCCGCTTTGATGCGGGAAAGCCTCCTCCTCGTCACCGATTCCGGGGGGCTTCAGGAGGAAGGAGCGGCCCTGGGGGTTCCCGTGGTGGTGCTCAGGAACGTCACGGAAAGGCCAGAAGGCCTCGAGGCGGGCATCCTGAGGCTGGCGGGCACCGAACCCGAAAGGGTTTACCGCACGGTGAAGGCGCTACTGGAAAACCCCGAGGAGCTTGAGCGCATGCGCCAGGCCAAGAACCCCTACGGGGATGGGAAGGCGGGGATTCGGGTGGCCCAGGGAGTGGCCTGGCGGCTCGGCCTGGGGCCTAGGCCGGAGGACTGGGTTCCGTAGGCCAGGAGCGCAGCTGGTAAAGCCCCACCATCAGCACCGCCCCTCCCAGGACCAAGGCGGCCCAGCGCCCCCCGAGAAGCTCAAAGAGAAGCCCGGTGAGGTAGGCCCCAAGGGGCCCGGTGCCCAGCATCACCAGGCTGTACACCGCCATCACCCGGCCCCGAATCCGGTCGGGCACGGATAGCTGCACCAGGGTGTTGGCGTTGATGAGCACGGAGATCATCCCGAACCCTCCCAGGGCCAAAAAGAAGGGGGCCAGGAAGGCGTAGGGCAGGAAAAGCCCCAGGTGGGCCAGGGAAAGGGAAAAGACCCCAAGAAGAAGCCTCCCTGGCTTGGGTCTACCCGTAAAGGCCATGACCAAGGCGGCCCCCAGGGCCCCAAACCCCACGCTGGAAAGAAGGCCACCATAGCCCGTGGCGGAAAGGCCCAGCACCAGCCGGGCATAGGCGGGCACCAGGGTCTGGAAGTTCATGCCCAAGAGGCTTGCGAAGAGCACCAGCCCCACCACCCGGCGCACCACGGGATGCTCGAGGACAAACCGCACCCCTTCCTGGGCCTCCCGCCACCAGCGGCCATCCCCTTCCTCCCCCCTAGGACCCAAAGGGACCCGGCGCAGGACGAAGAGAAGGGGCAAAAAGGAAAGGGCATTGGCCAGATAGGCCACCCCCACGCCAAAGAGGGCGATCAACACCCCGGCCAGGGCCGGCCCCAACAACCTGCTGGTGTTGAAGCCAAAGGAGTTAAGGGCGATGGCCCCCGGGTACCGGTCCCTGCCCGCCAGCTCCACGGTGAAGCTCTGGCGCACCGGGAGGTCCATGGCGTTGAGGGCCCCGTAGAGAAACGCAAAGAGGAGCACGTGGCCGTAGCGCACCTGCCCGGTGAGGATGAGGAAGGCCATGAAGAGGGCCAGAACCATCATGCCCCCCTGGGTAAAAATAAGAAGGTTCCGCTTGGGGTAACGGTCCGCCAAAACCCCGGCGGGGAGGGAGAACAGCAAGGAGGGCAGGAACTGCAAGGCCACCACCAGCCCAAGCCTCTCCGCGCTTCCCGTAAGGAGGAGGACCAGCCATCCCTGGGCCGCCGACTGCATCCAGGTGCCCATCTGCGAGGTGAAAAGGGCGAGCCAGTAGGAACGATAAAGAGGGTCTCTCAGGAGGGCCAAGGCCAGCACCCCCTTATCCTACGGCTGACTGACCGGTCATTACCAACTCCACCGCCAGCCCGTGCCTATACTGAGGCATGCTCCAGCGCGGCTTTCCCCTGTTCCGCGTTCTGGGGATCCCCCTTTACCTGGATTTCTCCTTCCTCCTGATGCTGCCCCTCCTGACCTTCCTCATCGGCAGCAACCTGCCCCTTTATCTGGAGCTATTTGGCCTTCCCCAGGACCCCTCCCTGCTCCAGGGCATCCTGCCCTTCCTGCTGGGACTTTCCGCGGCCCTGGGGCTTTTCGCCTCCGTGCTTTTACACGAGCTCGGGCACGCCCTGGTAGCCCGGCGCTTCGGTATAGAAACCAAACGCATCACCCTGTGGCTCCTGGGCGGGGTAGCCCAGATGGAGAGGATTCCCAGGGAACCCAAAAAGGAGCTCTGGATTGCCCTGGCGGGCCCGGCGGTGAGCTTTGCCCTGGCCCTCTTCTTCCGTCTGGTGCAGGCGGAATCCGGGGCCCTGGGGTTTCTCACCCACTACTTGGCCTTGGTCAACCTGATGCTGGGGCTATTCAACCTCCTCCCTGCCCTGCCCTTGGACGGAGGCCGGGTCTACCGGGCGCTTTTGGCCATGCGCAAACCCTACCTCCAGGCCACCCGGCAGGCCTTGGCCCTGAGCCAGGCGGTGGCCTGGGCCTTGGGGCTTTTCGGCCTTGTGGTCTTCAACCCCTTCCTGGTCCTGATCGCCTTTTTCGTGTACATGGCCTCGAGGGCCGAGGTGGAGGCCACCCTGCTGGCCCAAGCCTTAAGCGGGTTGAAGGCCAAGGACCTCATGACCCCAAACCCCCTGGTCATCCCGCCAGAGCTTACGGTTCAGGAAGTCCTGGAACTGGCCCTGGCCCACAAGGTTTCCGGCTTTCCCGTGGTGGTGGAGGGGCGGGTCCTGGGGGTGGTGGGCCTCGAGGGGCTGGAGGGCGCCAACCCCCTGGCCCCGGTGGTCCACTACCTAAAAGAACCCCTGATCCTCTCCCCCGAGGAGGACGCCCTCACCGCCCTGGAGCGGATGGCCGAGCGGGGGTATGTCCGGGCCCTGGTCATGGAAGGGGACGAGCTTCTCGGCATCCTCAGCAAGACCGATCTCCTAAGGGCCTTCCAGATACGGGTGCTGGGACATCCCTCACCTTGACAGGTACCCCAGGGTAGGGTAGGTTAGGGGCGCAAAAGTATACGGGGAGGTGACCATGAAGCGAGCCCTTATCCTCATCGGTCTGGCAGTCCTAAGCCTTGGCCTGGCGCAGAAGCCCAAGGTGGTGATAGGTACCGGGAGTACCGGAGGCGTATTCTTCTACTACGGCACCGCCATGGCCGACATCCTCAACAAGGCGGGGGTAGTGGAGGCCCAGCCGGTGCAGACCGGTGGCTCCTATGACAACCTGCAGCTCCTGCGGGACCGCACCTCGGGCAACACCTACTACTGCGCCCTCACCACCACCGACTCCGCCTACGTGGCCTACACCGGGGAGGAGCCCCGCTTTAAGGACAAGCCGGCCAAAAACCAGCGGGTCCTCTTCTACATGTACCCCTCCTTCATCCACCTGGTGACCACGGAAAAGACCGGCATCAAGGTGGTGCAGGACCTGAAGGGCAAGCGGGTCTCCACGGGCCAGCCCGGCTCCAGCACCGAGAACCTCGCCCTGCTGGTGCTGCAGGGGGCCGGGGTAAAGCCGGAAACCTTCGCCAAACGGGAGCGCCTGCCGGTGGCGGAAGGAGCCAAGGCCCTGGCCGAGGGCACCCTGGACGCCTTCTTCTGGGTGGGAGGCGTGCCCACCAGCTCCATCGTGGAGCTCTCCCAGACCCTCGCTCGCAAAGGGGACCGCATCTACCTGGTGCCCATCGACCCCAAGAGCACCACCGCCCAGGTGGTCATGAAGAGGTTCCCGGGCCTGGTGGATCCCTACAAGGTGCCCAAGAACATCTACAACACCCGCACCGATGTGCCGGGGCTCGCCACCGGCAACATCGTGGTCTGCCCGGACACCATGCCCGCGGAGGCCGGCTATGCCATCATGAAGGCTGTCTTCGAGAACCTGGATACCCTCCGCACCGCCGTGGCCGCCGCCAAGGACACCAGCCTCGAGGCCACCGCCAGGCTGCATGGAAGACTCCCCATCCCCTTCCACCCGGGAGCCGAGCGGTACCTGAAGGAGAAAGGCCTCATCAAGTAAGCCATGCCTTAGCCCGGGTGCCCTGGAACCCTCCAGGCCCCGGGCTTTTTTGGAGGAAGCCATGGAGCTAGAACATCCCAAGACTCCATCCACCCCTCTGGCCCGGCTGACCCACTGGATCCTGATCCTGGGAGCTCTTTACAGTCTGTATCTGGTCCTTCATCCCTTCACCCCCTTGGCCAAGGCCGAGATCCCCATCCTGGACATCGTCCAGCTTCAGCGAAGCACCCACGTCCTCTTTCTCCTCCTGGGGGGGTATCTGGTTTCCTTCTACCTCCCCAGGAAGCGTACCCTAGGGGCCTGGGTGTACTTCGCCTTCACCTTGATCCCCCTCTACAACTTCCTCTTTCCCAGCGTGCCCGGGGTAACCCTGCCGTGGGAGGCCAAGGCGGTGGGCCTCCTGTACTGGGCGGTGGCGGCCCTGCCCGCCATCTTCCCGCGCTTAAAACCGCCTGCCGACCTCCTGGCGGCTCTCCTGGCCCTCTTCCCCACCCTCTACCAGCTCCGCTTCTTTGAGGAGCTGGTCTACCGGGCGGTGCTTCCCGAGCCCTGGGACATGGCCATGTCCTTCGGGCTCATCATGCTGGTCCTGGGCCTGGTCTACCGCCTTCTGGGGCCGGTAATGCCGGTGCTGGTCCTCTTCTTCTTCAGCTACAACCTCTATGCCGATCTCTTCCCCGGGGCCTTCAGGGGAAGCCGCCAGGGGATAGACCTCCTTCTGGGCAAAACCTTCAACGAAACCGAGGCCGGCATCTACGGGCTCATCACCGGGGTCTCCGCCAAGTACCTGGTCTACTTCACCTTGCTTTCCGGCATGATCGGGGCCTTGGGCCTGGGAAAGGTGGTGGCCAACCTGGCCCTGGCCCTGGTAGGTAAGCACCCCGCCACCCCTGGACGGGTTACCGGCCTGGCCAGCGTGTTCATGGGGATGTTCTCCGGCTCCGGGGCCGCGGACACCCAGTTTGTGGCCGCCCTCACCAAGCCCCTTTACGAGAGGGCCAACTACGATCGCCTGGTAGCCGCGGGCCTGGTGGCCACCGCAGGCACCATCGCCCTCATCACCCCCCCGGTCATGGGCTCCATTGCCTTCATCATGGTGGAGATCCTCCAGATCCCCTACCTGAAGGTGATCATCATGGCCCTGGGGCCGGCCTTGCTTTACCTGACCGCCGTTTTAGCCTTCAACGAGTTCTACTCCCGCAAGGCGGGCCTGCCCCCCGTGGGAGCGGAGCTGGGCATGAGCCGGAGGGCCTATATCCTCCGCTACAGCACCCTGTTTTTGCCCATCCTCCTCATCGTCGCCATGCTCTACATGGGCTACGAGGTGCGCACCGCCGCCAGCCTGGCCCTCCTCTTCTTCATCCTCCTCACTTATCTGGACCCCACCCTGAGGCCTAAGAACCTGGCTCCCATCTTCCAGGGGCTTTCCGAGGGCTTCCGCACCCTGCTCCCCATCGGCACAGCCGTGACCGCCGCCAACCTTATCTTCGCCATGATGGTGATCAGCGGCCTTCCTTCGAAGTTCAGCCAGCTTCTCCAGCAGGTATCGGGGGAAAGCCTCCTCCTCGCCACCCTCATCACCGCCATCTTCAGCCTGATCCTGGGCATGGGGGTGCCCCCCACCGCCACTTACGTGCTCACCTCGGCCCTCACCGCCCCTGCCATTATCGCCCTGGCCAAGCAAAACGGCATCCCCGATTCCGCCGCCATCCTCGCCACCCACATGTTCCTCTTCTACTACGCGGTCCTGGCCGACGTAACCCCGCCCGTGGCCCTTTCCGCCTACGCCTCAGCCAGCGTCTTCGGCACCAACCCCCTGGTCACCGGGGTCTATGCCGCCCGGGTGGCCCTCGCCAAATACCTGGTGGGCTTCTTCTTCCTGCTCTCCTACTCGGGCACCGCCCTCCTCATCGTGCCCGTGTTGGAGAACTCCCCTCCCGGCGCGGCCTGGGGCATGATCCTGGAGCGCTTCTTCTCCGTGGCCATCGGCATCGTTTACCTTTCGGCCTCCGCCGCAGGGTATACCCGCAGGCCCCTGGCGCGCTGGGAGGCCTGGGCTTTGGGTATCCTGGCGGTTTTCCTCTTCGCGCCCTACGGACCCCTGAACCTAGCAGCCTTCCTGCTCGGGCTTCCCTTCTTCCGCAAAGGGTTGACGGGAGCGCACGGGAAGCCTTAGGGTAAGGCCGAAGGAAAGGAGGTAAGGCTATGAAGAGAGCCCTGTTGATCCTCTTGGCCTTGGCGGGTTTGGGTCTTGCCCAGAAGCCCAAGGTGGTGATCGCCACCGGGGGTGTGGGGGGGGTTTACTTCTACTACGGCACCACCCTGGCGGAGATCTGGAGCAAGGCCGGGGTAGCCGAGGCCCAGGCCATCCAGACTGCGGCTTCCATTGACAACCTGCTCCTTTTGGAAAACCGCACAGGCGGAGGCACCTACTACTGCGGCACCGTGTTGCCCGATTCCGCCTATTTGGCCTACACCGGTCAGCACGATCGCTTTAAGGAGAAACCCGCCAAAAGCGTGCGCATCCTCTTCGCCATGTACCCCAACTTCCTGCACATCGTCACCCGGGAGGGAACGGGCATCCGGGTGGTGCAGGATCTGAAGGGGAAGCGGGTGTCCACCGGGGCCCCGGGTTCGGGCACGGAGGTGGAGGCCCTGCTGGTCCTGCAGGCCGCCGGGATCTCCCCCAAGGACTTCGCCAAGCAGGAGCGCCTGGGGGCCCAGGAAAGCGCCAACGCCCTGGCCGAGGGCAACATCGATGCCTTCTTCTGGTCGGGGGGCCTCCCCACCGGGGCCATCACCGAGCTTTCCGCCGCCCTGGCCCGGAAAGGGCAGAGGATCCACCTGGTGCCCTTGGATCCCAAGAGCACCGTGGTGCAGACCTTCCAGAAGCGCTTCCCCGGCCTCGCCGGCCCTGGGGTGATCCCCAAGGCGGTCTACGGGGCCCGGAGCGACACCCCCACCCTCACCTTCTGGAACCTCTTCGTCTGCCCGCAAAGCCTGCCGGAGGAGGCCGCCTATGCCCTCACCAAGGCCACCTTTGAGAACCTGGCCACCCTGCGCCAGGCGGTGGCCGCCGCCCGGGACACCACCTTGGAAAACGCCGTCCGCTTCGTGGGGGGTACCATCCCCTACCACGAGGGGGCCCTGCGCTACTTCCGGGAAGCCGGGGCCCTGAAGTAGGCCGGTGAAGCCCGCCATTTTCCGCACCAAGCTGGCCCAGCTCCCTAGGAGCTGGGCCTTTTGGCTGACCCTGGTCCTTCTCGGCCTGGTCCGGGTGGTGGTGGTGGAGGACGGACAGAAAACGTGGTACCTCTTTCTGAGCGCCTGGGAACAGGGACGGGTGGAGTTCGTCAACTCGGTGACGGGGAAGCCCGTCCTCTTGGAGTTCCACCTGCCCTGGGCCTTCCAGGGCTTCCGGGCCTTCACCGACCCGGAAACGGAAGCCTATTACACCGCAGGCGAATACCCCTGGAACCAGGCGCTGGCCAGGGAGAAGCGGAAAACCCTAGACTACTGCTCCGAGGTGGGCCTGGCCTTAAAGCTGGGAGGTACCTGGTTCCGCGTGGAAAAGGGGTGCCTTCGCCTCCGCCTCCTCTGGCCTCCTTAACGGAGGATCTGGGGGACTACCTTCAGGGTGAGGGTGCGGCCCTGGCGCCAGACCTCGAGGCTCACGGCCTCCCCTGGCTTCTTGCCGTAGAGCACCTGGCGGAGCTGGGCGATGGAGGAAAGAGGCACCCCGTCGGCCTTGAGGAGCACATCCCCATCCACCCCCACCTGCAAGGCCTCGCCCGTGGGAAGCTGGATGTAGGCAAAGCGGCTTGGAGCCCTTAAGCCCGCCCGGGCAGCGGGGCTATTCCTTTCCACCTCCTGCACCATGAGGCCGGAGGCAGGAAGCCCGTACTGCTGGCGAAGCCTCTCCGGGTAAATGGAAAGGGGGATGAGGGACACGCCAAGCCGGGGACGGCTCCTGACGATCTCCTCCGCGGTCAGGGTCTTCCCCGCTTTCAGCTCGGGCAGGTACTGCTTCACCAGGTTGATGGGCAGGGCAAACCCCACCCCGGCGAACTGGGCGGCCCCGAACTGGCCCGTGGGGGTGAAGATGGCGGTGTTGATGCCGATCACCTCCCCGCGGGAGTTGAGGAGGGGTCCGCCGGAGTTGCCAGGGTTGATGGCGGCATCCGTCTGGATCACCTGGGGCACCAGACCCGATTCGTCCCCGATGGCCCCGGGGTTTTCCCGGATGGCGGAGACGATCCCCTGGGTCACGGTGAACTCCAGCCCGAAGGGGTTCCCCATGGCGATGGCCTTCTGCCCCACCCTAATGCGGTCGGAATCCCCCAGGACCAGGGGCACCAGCTTTTCCTTGGGCGCCTCCACCTTGAGGAGGGCCAGATCCAAAGGCGGGGCCGCCCCCACCAGGCGGGCCTGGTACTCCTTGGGGTCGCTGTGGAACTTCACGGTGATGCGGCTGGCTCCCTCCACCACGTGGTAGTTGGTGAGGATGTACCCCTCCTTGTCGATCACGAAGCCCGAGCCCGTGCCCTCCTGCGGGGGCATTTGCAAAAATGGAGCAAAAAACTCAAATCCGGGGGGAAGCTGGACATTTTGAGGACGGGTCACCACCCCCACGTAGACCACCCCGTCCCCGTACTTCTCCACGATCTCCACGGTGTTGCGCTCGTACTCCAAAAGCCCTGCCTCGGCAGGTGCGGGAGCAGGCTGGGAGCGCTGGGTCTGGCCGTTGCTCAACCCCCACCAGAGCACAGCCCCCACCATCAGGGAAAGCACCAGAAAACCCACAAAGGAACGGGCTAGGTTCATACACCACCTCCCGAACTTACCTTACGCTTTCCCGGTTAGGCACCGATTAGACGAAGACCACGGTCTTGTTGCCGTGGACGAGGATGCGGTCCTCGAGGTGCCAGCGTACCGCCCGGGCCAGGACCGTGCGCTCCAGCTCCTGCCCAAGCCGCCGCATCTCCGCCACCGGGTGGCGGTGGGATACCCGCACCACGTCCTGCTCGATGATGGGCCCTTGGTCCAGCTCCTCGGTGACGTAGTGGGCGGTGGCCCCGATGAGCTTCACCCCCCGCTCGTGGGCCTGGCGGTAGGGGTCGGCCCCGGCAAAGGCCGGCAGGAAGGAATGGTGGATGTTGATGATGCGCATGGGGTAGCGGGCCACGAAACCGGGGGAGAGGATCTGCATGTAGCGGGCCAGGACCACCAGCTCCACCCTTTCCTCCTCCAGAAGGGCCAGGATCCTTTCCTCCGCCTCCTCTTTCCTTCCCTTCTCCACCGGCACGTGGTGGTAGGGGATACCGAAGCGCTCCACCTCCTCCTGGTGGTGGGGGTGGTTGGAGATCACCATCCGGAGGTCCATGGAAAGCTCCCCCACCCGGTAGCGCCAGAGGAGTTCCAAAAGGGCGTGGGCCGGCTTGGAGACTAAAATGGCCACCCGCTTTCTTTCCGAGGCATAGGCCAGGCGCCACTCCATATGGAAGCGGCTTGCCACCACGTCCTGGAAGGCCCTTTCCAGGGCAGGGCGGGAAAGGTCCAGGTGGGGGGTGGTGAAGGCCAGGCGCATGAAAAAGGTTCCCCCTTCGGGATCGGTGGAATACTGCTGCAAATCGGTGATGTTGGCCCCATGGGCGTACAGGAACCCGGAAACCGCGGCCACGATCCCGGGCCGGTCCGGGCAGGTGATGAGGAGCCGCGCCTCTTCCATAGGCGCTACTATATCCCCATGGACTGGCGGACCACCGACCTATCGGACGCCCATCCCGAGGCGGAAACCCTGCCCATGGTCTTCAGGAGCTTCGGCGGCAAGACCCGCTTCCAAGGGTGGGTGCGCACCCTGAAGGTCTTCCAGGACAACGCCCTGGTGCGAAGGGTGCTGGAGGAGGAAGGGCGAGGCCAGGTGCTGGTGGTGGACGGGGGAGGCTCCCTGAAGACCGCCCTTTTGGGGGGCAACCTGGCCCGGCTGGCCTGGGAGCGGGGCTGGGCTGGGGTGGTGATCCACGGGGCCGTGCGGGATACCGAGGAGCTGAAGGAAGTGCCCATCGGCATCCTGGCCCTGGCGGCCACTCCCAGGAAAAGCGCCAAGGAAGGCCTGGGAGAGGTGGACGTACCCCTTAACCTCCCCTGGGCCAGGGTTCTTCCGGGAGACCTTCTTCTGGCCGACGAGGACGGGATTCTTCTCCTGCCCTCGCCCCAGAGCGACGGCCAAAGCGCCGGATGAGGTCCTCCTCCTTAAGGGCCAGCAGGGTGGGCCGGCCGTGAGGGCAGACCCAGGGGGTTTGGCACTGGAGGAGGGCGTCCAGGAGGGCCTGGCCCTCGGCCCGGGACAGGGGGTGCCCTGCCTTCACCGCCGGCAGGCAGGCCAGGCGGGCCAGAAGCTCCGTGAGGCTTTTCCCCTCTCCCCTCAGGGCCTCGCGGAAGATCTCCGGAAGGAGGAGGGGATAGGGATGGAGGAAGGAAGGAGCCGCCAGGAGCCTGACCCTGCCTGGGCCAAAGGCCTCGAGGGCAAAGAGGGAGGCCAAGGCCTCCTGCCTTTCCGGCAGAAGGACCTCCTCCGCAGGGGAAAGCTCCACCAGAACGGGATAGGGAAGCTCCCTTAACCCCTCCTCCTTAAGGCGCCTTTGAAACTCCTCGTAGAGGACCCGCTCGTGGGCGGCATGCTGGTCCACCAGGTAGAGGGTATCCCCCGCCTCCGCCAGAAGGTAGCTGCCCCGGAACTGCCCCAGGTACCGCAAAGGGGGAAGCCCTGAAGGGGTGGGCGGGCTTAAGGGCATGAGGGGCCTGGGTTCGGGGAGGCTACGGGCCAGGTTATGCCTTTGGAAGGCCTCCCTCAGACCTTCCTCCACAAAGGCCTCCGCCTCCTCCAAGACCGCCACCTCCTCCTTCCTGGCATCCAGCCGCAACCGGAAGGCCTCGAGGGGCAGGGTGAGGTTCAGGACGCCCACGGGGAAATGCCCCTCGGGAAGAAGCTCCCGGTAAGCCCGGCGCACGGTCTTCAGCAAACCCTCCGGCCAGGCCACGGGGCGGCCGTTGATGGCCAGGAAGAGAAGGTCGGGCCGCGTGCGGGAGGCCTGGGGTCCGGAAAGCAAGCCCTGAAGCCGCATGCCCCCGGCTTCCCGCTCCACGGGCAAGAGCCTTTCCGCCAGGACCCGGCCGAAGGCCAGCCGGGCCGCCTCCTTAAGCCCCGCACCCGGGAAGAGGAGCCGGGCCTCCCCCTCTGCGAAAAAGGCCAGGGAAAGCCAGGGATAATGGAGGAGGTAGCGCCTTAAAAGCTCCGCCACCTCCCGCTCCGAGCCTTCCCCTTCCCACCCCACCACCTCCACCCGGGTCCCCGGGGGGGCCGCCACCTCCCTAACCTCCACCCGCTCCCCCTGGGCCAGAAGAAGCCCCCCACCCACCTGAAAGCGGGGCCGGGAGCGGATCCTGAGAAGGGCGGCCTGCCTTAGAGCGTAAAGGGCCTGGCCGCGAAAGCCCAAGGCGGTGATCCTCCCGGGGTCCAGAAGCTTGCTGGTGGCGAAGGGTTCCACCGCCAAGGGAAGCTCGGCCAAGGGGATTCCCTGGCCATCGTCCTCCACCACGATCCTCTCCCGTCCCCCGCCGTAAAGCTCCACCCGCACCCTCTTGGCCCCTGCGTCCAGGGCGTTTTCCAAAAGCTCCCGCACCACGTCTCTGAGGGAAAAGAGCACCTCGCCCCGGGCCAGGAGCCCCCGGAGCTCCTCAGGAAGCGGGCGGATCACCCCTTTATGGTATCCAGGGGAGCCCCCAGGGCCAAGGCCTTGAGCTCATGCAGGAGGCGGAGGGCCTCGAGGGGGGTCAGGGTGTTGGGATCCAGGGAGATGAGCTTCTCCAGTACTGCCTCCGCCACCCCCTCCCTGCGGGCGGTGAGGACCTGGAGGAGGGCCTTGGCCCGTTCCACCACCTCCTTGGGAAGCCCGGCCATCCTGGCCACCTCCACCCCGTAGCTCTTGGAGGCCGGGCCAGGCAGCACCTGGTGGTAGAAGGTCAGCCCTCCTTCCTCCTCCTTGGCGGCCACGTGCAGGTTTTTCAGTCGAGGCAGGGGCAGGGCGGTGAGCTCAAAGTAGTGGGTGGCGAAAAGGGTGTAGCACCGCCTCTCATGAAGGGCCTCGGCCACGGCGGTGGCTATGGCCACCCCGTCCAAGGAGCTCGTCCCGCGGCCCACCTCGTCCAGAAGGACCAGGCTCTTCTCCGTGGCCTCCTTGAGGATCAGGGCCACCTCCTCCATCTCCACCATGAAGGTGCTCCGCCCCCCTGCCAGGTCATCGGAGGCCCCGATCCGGGTAAGGATCCGGTCGAAGAGGGGAAGGACAGCCTCCTCCGCGGGCACAAAGCTTCCAATCTGGGCCAGAAGGGCGATGAGGGCCGTCTGACGCAGGTAGGTGCTCTTCCCCGCCATGTTGGGCCCGGTGACCAAGACGAGCTCGTGGGCCATCTCCAGGTCGTTGGGGACGAAGCTGGTGCGCCGCTCCACCACCGGGTGGCGCCCCCCGCGGATGTGAAGCCTATCGCCAAAACGGGGCCTTACGTAGCCATAGCGCACCGCCACCTCCGCTAAGGCGGCATAGACGTCCAGCTCCGCCAGGACCCTGGCCGCCTCCCTGAGGGCCTCCGCCTCCTTCCTGGCCTTTTCCCTGAGCTCCAGGAAGACCTCCTCCTCCCGGCGGCGGATCTGGGCCTCGAGGCGGTAGAGCTCCCTTTCCCTCTCCTTGATCTCCGGCAGGGTGTAGCGCTGCCGGTCCTTCAGGGTCTGGATGGCCCTGTACTCCGAGGGAACCCTTTCGTAGTAGGGTCGGGTCACCTCCAGGTAGTAGCCGAAGACGGCGTTATAGCCCACCTTCAAGGTGGGGATGCCGGTTCTGGCCTTCTCCCGCTCCTCCAGCTCCAAGAAGTAGGCCACCCCCTCCCGGTGGGCCTGCCGCAGGGCATCCAGATGGGGATCATAGCCCTGGCGGATCAGCCCTCCCTCGGAGAGCTTGAGGGGGAGTTCCTCCTCCAAGGCCGCCCTCAACTCCTCCAGGAGGGAACCCAGGTCGGGAAGGACCACCTCCTCCCCCAAGAGGGCCCGGAGCTCGGGCAGGATCTCCAGGCTCCGGCGCAAGGAGCCCAGGTCTCGCGGGGATGCCCGCCCCATCTCCAGCCGGGTGGCCAGCCTTTCCAGGTCCGCCAGGCGGAAGAGGAGCCGCCTGACCCCTTCCCGCAGGGCCCCTTCCCTTACAAAGCGCTCCACCCGGTCCAGCCGGGCCTCCAGGGGACCCGCCTCCAGCAAGGGATGGCGGAGCCAGCTTTGCAACAACCTGCGACCAAAAGCCGTGCGGGTTTCGTCCAGAACGCCGAAGAGGGTGTCCTGGCCCCGGATGGGCTCGAAGACCTCGAGGGCCCTCAAGGTGGCCTCGGGCAGGTGCATGAAGGCCCCGGGGTCATAGGGGCGGAAGGGCCTGGGGCAAAACCCCTCCCCTTGGGTCCAGCGGGCATACCAAAGGAGCGCCCCCTGGACCCGGCGCAGGGCCAAGGGCCCTTCCCCCATTGGTTCAAAGGGAGCCTCCGAAAGCATAACCGGAAAGCGCTGCTGGAACTCCACCATAAACTCCCGGTTTTCCCTGAGCTCCGGGGCCAGGAGCACCTCGGCGGGCCGGTGGCGGAATAGCTCGTCGTACAAAGCGCTCTTGCTCTTAAGCAGGGTACCCTTGAACTCCCCGGTGGACACGTCCAGAAAGGCCACCCCGAAACCATCCCCGGTGGCGATGGCCGCCAGGTAGTTGGCCTCCTTGGAAAGAAGGGCCTCCTGCACCAGGGTGCCGGGGGTGAGGAGCTGGGTCACCTCCCGCCGCACCAGGCCCTCGGCCTCCTCCGCCGGTTCCACCTGGTCCGCCACCGCCAGCCGGAAACCCATTTTTAAAAGCCTTTCCGCATAGGCGTCAAAGGCCCGGATGGGAATCCCCGCCATGGGGGTGGTGAAGTCCTTGCTGGACTTGTGGGTAAGCACCAATCCCAAAGCCCGGGCCAGCCTTTCCGCGTCCTCCCCGAAGCACTCGTAGAAGTCCCCCACCTGGAAGAGGAGGAGGTAGTCGGGGTAGCGGTCCCTGAGTTCCACATACTGTTGCAGGAGAGGGGGAAGGGGACCCGGGCCTTCACCCTTGAGCATGGGACTCATCATAACCCCGGCATACCCCTGGATAAGCGCTCTCGCATACACCCCTTAGCATGGGACTAAACCAGAGCCTACCCTAACTTGACACGGGTAAGGTTTGCCCTCTAGTATTGAAGCCACGAGGACTAGGGACAAACGTCTCTTGCTCATCCCCACGCTTTGTCTCTGTCCTCACAAGGGAGGGCCATATGGAAAAATCCATCAACCGTCGGTTATTGCTCAAGTTGCTGGGTGCTGGGGGGGCCCTGGCAACCCTGCGCCCCAGCCTGGCCCAGACCTCGGCCCAGGCGGAAACGCCCCTGCCTTCCTTCACCGGGCCCGGCCCCAACCCCTACTGGAACGGGGTTAACCCCTTTGTGGTCTACCCGCAGAAGCTCCCCCTTCTGCGCCTCACCGACCGCCCCGTCCAGCTGGAGACCCCCAGGCACTACTTCCGCACGGTCTTCACCCCCAACGAGGCGTTCTACGTGCGCTACCACCTGGACGAAATCCCCAACGAGATCGACCTCTCCAAGTGGCGCCTGAAGCTGGAAGGCAACTTCGCACGGCAGCTGGAGTTCAGCCTCGAGGACCTCATAACCAAGTTCAAGCCCGTATCCATTGCTGCTGTGAACCAGTGCTCCGGCAACTCCCGTAGCCGCTTCCAGCCCCGGGTGGCCGGGGGCCAGTGGGGCAACGGGGCCATGGGCAATGCCCTTTGGACGGGGGTGCGCCTCATGGACCTCCTGGAGGCCGCTGGGGTTAAGCCAGGGACCGTCCAGATTCAGTTCGAGGGCCTGGACCGGGGCAAGGGGCCGGAGAACCTGGGCTCGGGCCGCTTCATAAAGTCCCTGGACTGGGGCGACCCGGTGCTGGAGGAAACCATCCTGGCCTATGCCATGAACGGGGAGCCCCTGCCCATGCTCAACGGGTTCCCCGTGCGCCTGGTGGTACCCGGCAAGTTCGCCACCTACTGGCTGAAACACGTCACCTGGATCCGGGCCCTCACCGAGGAGGACAAGAACTTCTGGATGACCCCCGCCTACAAGGTTCCCGACACCCCCAACGGCTCCACCACCCCGGAGGACGTGGCGGCCGGCAAGGTCAAGATGGTCCCCATCGGCAAGGTGAACATGCCGGTCCGCTCCTTCATCATCGACCCCGACGGCTCAAGTCCCCTGGTGGTGGGCATGCCGGTGAAGGTGCGGGGCATCGCCTTCAGCGGCCATGGAAAGGTGGTCAAGGTGGAGGTTTCCACCGATGACGGCAAGACCTGGCGTACCGCGCTTCTCGGGCCGGATTACGGCAAGTACTCCTTCCGCACCTTCGAGTTCACCTGGCGGCCCAGCACACCTGGGACGCATGTGATTGCGGTTCGGGCCACGGACGAAAAGGGCAACACCCAGCCCGATACCCCCGTGTGGAACCCCGGCGGTTACATGTGGAACAAGATCGAGCGCCAGGAAGTGGTGGTCCTGGCAGCCAAATAGGAGGCGGCGGATGAAAAGGATCCTGATTTTAGTGGCCCTTCTTATGGCTGTAGGCTTGGTAGTGGCTGAGGTGCCGGGAACGGTGGCCGGCCAGTGGACCCAGGGCACCCTTGGAATGATTCTGCAGCCTGCTCCTGCGGCCGCAGGCGAGGGCACGACCATAAAGATCGGGGCCCTTCCCATGTACACGGCTGAGCTGGCCGAGGGCGAGGGGAAAGAACTGGTCATGGGCTACTGCTCCATCTGCCACAGCGTGACCTACATCACCATGCAACCTCCCCTTGCCAACTGGAAGCCCACCATGGACAAGATGATGAAGACCTTCGGTGCCGAAAAGTTCATTCCGCCGGATGCCGCGGAAAAGATCCTGGCCTACCTCCAGGCCCATTACACCCCCCAGACGCGCAAGCAATGAACCGGGTTGTTTCCCTCCACCTGGGGCTGGGCTCGGGGCTCCCCAAGCCCCGGGTGGAGGTCTTGGAACTGCTGGCGGGCTTCGGGGCCAAAGGGGACCGGCATGCGGGTAAGGACCCCGACCGGGCCGTCCTGGTGGCGGGGCTTCCCGCCTACGAGAAGGCCAGGGAAGCGGGCATCGACCTCCCCTTCGGGGCCCTGGGGGAAAACCTTCTCCTGGACCTGGATCCCCATGACCTGCCCCCGGGAACCCGGCTCCGGGTGGGGGAAGCTCTTTTGGAACTCGCCCAGGTGTGCACGGTCTGCTCCAGCCTCTCCCAGTTTGACCTGAGGCTTCCCAAGCTCCTCTATGGGGGCCGGGGTCTTTACGCCCGGGTGCTGGAAGGCGGTCTAGTTCGGGTGGGGGATCCCGTGCGCACCCTGGTCACCGCCGAATAGGCCTTCCGCAAGAAGGGTCCCGGGGACCGGTCCCCGGGGCCTTTGCCTCTGGCCTAAACCCCCACCCGCTCGGGAACCCGGTAGGCCCAGTAGGCGGGTTTTTCCCCTTTGGGTTCGTTGAGGATTTCTATCCGCCCCTCGAGGCCCGCCTCCACCTCCTTGAGCTCCTTGAGGTAGTCCATGAAGCTTTCCGCATCGCTGAAGCCGGTGTCCACCCTAAAGCCTTGGGCCTCCTTGAGCACGGTGAAGCCGTCGCCCCCGTTGGCGATGAAGTTGTTCACCACCACCCGGTAGGTGGCCTCGGGGTCCAGGGGCACATAGCCCTTCTCCGTCCTCACCTCCACCCGCACCACCCGGTCCCCTGCTGGCCGGGAAAGGTCAAAGGCGTAGCGCAGGCCGGAAACCTGGAGGAAGCGGCCCGCACCCTGCTCCCACTGGGAAACCCCGTTCTCCAGGGCCGCCTTGATCTCCCTGCCCTTTAGGTCCATCACCACCAAGGTGTTGCCGAAGGGCAGGACCTCGTAGACCTTGCCCACGGTGATGGGTCCCTTGGGGATGGTGGTGCGGATCCCCCCGCCGTTTTGCAGGGCGATCTGCACCCCGGCATTCCGGGTCTTCCAGACCATACCGTCGGCGATGAGGTTGCCCAGGTTGCTCTCCCGCTTGCGCACGATGGCCCTTTCGCCGATGAGGTCCACCTTGGCCTGGGCGATCACCTGGCCCATCAAGGCCATGACCGGTTGGGCGTAGGCCAGAAGGGCCTCCTTGGCGAAGAAGTCCTCGGGGGAAACCTCGGGGGTCATGAGGAGGGGCTCGCCCTTGTAGGCAAGGAGCTCCCCCTTGGCGTCAAAGGTGACCTCCAAGAGGCCCACCACCTTCCCCCACTCCCAGGCCTGCACCACCAACACGTCCTTGCCCTCCGGGTTCTTCACCACCGTGGGGTAGGGCCCCGCCGGGGCGAGCTCCTTGTGGGGAAAGCTCCCCAAAAGGGTGTGGGAGTGGCCGCCCACGATCACCTGCACGCCCACGAGCCTCCTGGCCAGCTTCAGGTCCTCCCCGTAGCCCAGGTGGGAGAGGACCACGATCTTGTTCACCCCCTTTTTCAGCAGCTCGTACACCGCCTTCTGGGCGGTTTCATAGGGATCCAGGAAGTCCACGGTGGGCCCCGGGTTGGCGATCTCCCGGGTGTCCGGGGTGGTGAGGCCGATCACCCCCACCTTTTCCCCGCCCACCGGCACCACGGCATAGGGGGTAAAGAGCCCCTTGAGCCTGGGCTCCCGCTCCACCCCCACGTTGGCGGACACCACCTTAAACCGGGCCCCCTTCAAAAACTCCGCCAAAGGACCCGGCCCCAGGTCGAACTCGTGGTTGCCCAGGGCCATGACCCGGTAAAGGGCCCGGTGCATGAAATACCGGTCCGCCAGGCCCCGGTACTGGTTGAAGTACAGGGTACCCTGGAAAACATCCCCGGCGTCCAGGAAGAGGAGGTTTTTCCGGCTGGCCCTAAGCCGGTCAAAAAAGGCGATCCGCTGGGCCACACCCCCCACCCTCACCTTCTTGCCGGAAAGGGTGAGCTCCATGGGCTCCAGGTGGGCATGGGTGTCGTTGGTGTGCACCAGGGTGAGGGTAAACCCCCCCTGGGCCCGCCCCAAGCCCAGGCCCGCCAAACCTAAAGCCGCTCCTGCCTTCAATACCTCGCGCCGCTTATACATACCCGACCTCCAGGCTTCAGTCTACTCAAGGCCAGGCCAGCTTAGGGTCAAGGACCACCAGGCCAGACCTTCCTTGATAGGTGATGGGATAAGGCTTGACAGTGTGCATATATTTGCTGTACACTTTGCGCAATCTGCTGGGGAAAAGGGGTGAATGCCCGGCCTCAGCAGGTCAAGGGGGTCAAAAATGGCGTACACCAAGGCGGAAATCCTTAAGGCGCTCAAGGCGGAGAAGGTCAAGTTCCTCAGGCTCCAGATCATCGACATCCTGGGCGTGGTGAAGAACGTGGAGGTCCCCGAGTCCCAGTTTGAGAAGGCCCTGGACGGGGAGATCATGTTCGACGGCTCCTCCATCGAGGGCTTCACCCGCATCGAGGAGTCCGACATGCTCCTCAAGCCTGACTACAACACCTTCGTCATCCTCCCCGATGGCCTGGAAGACCCCGCCCGTGGCCGGGTGGCCCGGCTCATCTGCGATGTGACCTACCCCGATGGCCGTCCCTTCGAGGGGGACCCGCGGTACGTGTTGAAGCGCCAGGTGGAGCGGCTTAAGAAGCTGGGCTTTGACAACATGTATGCGGGCCCCGAGCCGGAGTTCTTCCTCTTCCTCAGGACCCCCGAGGGCCTTCCCACCGTGGAAACCCACGACCGGGCGGGCTACTTCGACCTAGCCCCCATCGACAAGGGCGAGGAAGCCCGGCGGGACATGGTGAACGTCCTGGTGGCCATGGGTTTTGAGATCGAGGCCTCCCACCACGAGGTGGCCCCGGGCCAGCACGAGATCGACTTCAAGTATGCGGATGCCCTCACCACCGCCGATAACATCGCCACCTTCAAGTGGGTGGTGAAGAAGGTGGCCCTGAACCACGGCCTCCACGCCACCTTCCTCCCCAAGCCCATCCGGGGCATCAACGGCAGCGGCATGCACACCCACCTCTCCCTCTTCAAGAACGGGGAGAACGCCTTCTTCGACCCCAAGGCCGAGTACCAGCTTTCCAAGACCGCCCTCCACTTCATCGCTGGCCTTCTGGAGCACGCCGAGGGTATGGTGGCCATCACCAACCCTCTGGTGAACTCCTACAAGCGCCTCACCCCTGGGTACGAGGCCCCCACCAACATCGCCTGGTCGGCGGCCAATCGCTCGGCCATGATCCGCGTGCCCGCCCGACGGGGCGTGGGCACCCGGGCCGAGCTCAGGATGCCCGACCCCTCCTCCAACCCCTACCTGGCCCTGGCGGTCATGGCCGCGGCGGCCATCGACGGGATCGAGCGCAAGCTCCTCCCCCCGCCCCCCATCCAGCGAAACATCTACCACATGAGCGTGCGGGAACGGCGTAAGCACAAGATCCGCGAGCTTCCGGGCACGCTTAGGGAGGCGCTCGAGGCCCTGCGCAAGGACCCGGTGATCCGCGAGGCCCTCGGCGAACACGTGTATACCCACTTCCTCCAGGCCAAGCAGATGGAGTGGGACGACTACCGGGTCACGGTCCACCAGTGGGAACTGGACCAGTACCTGGCCACGTACTGAGGGCGGGTATCGGGTCCCTCCTCCTAAAGGAGGAGGGGCTGACCCATTGGTCAGGCATAAACTTACGCGGGGGCATTGACAAGAACCGGTACCCCCCCCTTAGAATGGGGCCGCAACGCGAGCGCGTGCTCTTAAGGAGGTGTATATGAGGAAAATCGGCTTTTTGGTAGCAGGTGTAGCCGCCCTGGGCATGGCCCTAGGCCAGGCCAACGTCATCAAGATCGCCACCCAGTCCCCCCTCTCCGGCCCCCAGGCGGCCTTGGGGGAGCAGATCAAGCTGGGGGCGGAGCTGGCCATCGAGGAGGCCAAGGCCAAGTTCAAGGCCCTGGGCTTTGACCTGGTCCTGGTGCCCTACGATGACCAGGCCAACCCCGACGTGGGCGTGGCCAACGCCAACCGCATCATCAACGACCCCGACATCCTGGGCGTGGTGGGCCACTTGAACTCCGGCGTGGCCATCCCCTCCAGCGAGGTTTACGCCCGGGTGAACCTGGTCATGGTTTCCCCCGCCAACACCAACCCCCGGGTCACCGACCGCAAGCTCCCCAACGTGAACCGCATCTGCGGGCGCGACGACGTCCAGGGGCCTGTGGGGGCGGAGTACGCCTTCAACAACCTGAAGGTGAAGAACGTCTTTATCATCCACGACAAGACCGCCTACGGCCAGGGCCTGGCGGAGGAGTTCAAGAAGCGCCTCGAGGCTCTGGGCGGCAAGGCGGTGGCCTTCGTGGGCACCGAGGAAACCTCCAACTTCGTGCCCATTATCAACCAGATCCGGGCGGCCCGGCCCGTGCCCGAGCTCGTCTACTTCGGGGGCATCTACAGCCAGATCGGCCCCTTTGTGAAGCAGCTTCGCGAGCGGGGGGTCAAGACCCGGCTCATGGGTGGGGACGGGTTGGACTCCAGCGAGTTCGTCCGCCTGGCGGGTAAGGAGAACGCCGCTGGCACCTTCTACACCACGGTGGCCGGCCCGGTTTCCGCCTTCCCCAAGGCCAAGGCCGTGGCCCAGCGCTTCAAGCAGAAGTACGGCAAGGACATGGAGGGCTTCGGCATCTACGCCTACGACTCCGCCAACGTGATCCTGGCCGCCCTCGAGGCCGCCATCAAGGCCGCGGGGGGCAAGAAGCCCACCCGGGAGCAGGTGGCTCAGGCGGTGCGCCAGGTGAAGATGGAAGGCCTGACCGGCACCATCGAGTTTGACGACAAGGGCGACAACAAGAAGGCCAAGTACTTCGTCATGCAGGTGGCCTCCACCGGCAACTGGGCCGACAACAAGCTGATCCGCGTCATCGAGATGGCCGCTCCAGGAGCCAAGTAAACTGGGATTCCAACCCAAGGGGGTGGCCTTTAGGCCACCCCCTTGGCCCGGAGAAAGGAGGCACCTTGCTGGAGCAAATCCTAGCCCTACTGCCCCAGGTGATCTTCGACGGGTTCATCCTGGGCTTCGTCTACGCCATGGTGGCCCTGGGGTACACCATGGTCTACGGCGTCTTGGAGCTCATCAACTTCGCCCACTCCGAGATCTTCATGATCGGGGCGGTGGTGGGGGTGGAGGTCTTCCGCTACCTGGCCCCCCAGGTGGAAAGCGGTTTCCTTCTTCTCCTTCTCGCCCTAATCCTGGGTGGGGTGGTGGCGGGGATCACCGCCATCCTGGTGGAGCGCTTCGCCTACCGCCCCTTGCGGGCCCGGGGCACCACCAACCGCCTGGTGCCCCTCATCACCGCCATCGGGGTTTCCTTCATCCTCCAGGACCTGGTGCGCTTCATTGAGGGCCTTTGGCACAACGAGTTCTTCCTGCGCATGCGTACCGTGGAGGACCTCGAGGGCTCGGTGAGCCTCTTTGGCGGGGCCATCTTCGCCCAGTCCAAGTCCTTTATCCTCATGGGGGTATCCATCCTCATGCTCTTGGGCCTCACCTACCTGGTGAACCGCACCAAGCTGGGGGTGGCCATCCGCGCCGTGGCCCAGGACCTCCACACCGCAAGCCTCATGGGCATAGACCCGGACCGCATCATCTCCCGCACCTTCCTCATCGGGGGATCCTTGGGGGGTGTGGCCGGGGTGCTCTTCGCCCTGCAGTACACCACCATCACCCCCTACGTGGGGTTCCTGCCCGGCATCAAGGCCTTCACCGCGGCGGTGCTGGGGGGTATCGGCAACATCCCGGGGGCCATGCTGGGCGGGCTCGTGCTGGGGCAGCTGGAAAACTTCTTCGGCACCTACCTTCCCATCCTCACAAACGGCAACTTCGGCACCGAGTATAAGGACGTGGTGGCCTTCCTCATCCTGATCTTCATCCTTCTGGTCAGGCCCCAAGGCCTTCTGGGACAGGTGGTCAAGGAGAAAGTATGAACGCCCTCTCCTTCCTTCTCAGCCTGGCCTACCTAGGCCTCGCCTTCCTGGCTCCAAGCCCGGTAAGCCACCTCTTCGGCCTGGCGGCCTTAGGGGTTACCGCCTTCCTGCGGCCTTCCCTGAACTGGCGAACCCTGAACCTGGCCCTCCTCACCCTGGCCTTCACCGTGGGCCTCATGCGCTCGGGGAACACCCTGGGCCTCATCGGCCTAGTGGGGATCCTGGTGGCCCTCACCACCCTGCCCCGCATCCCCACGGGAATCCGCGTACTCCTGGCCCTGGCCATCCTTCTCCTTTCCGTGCCCCTGGCGGGCTTCGCCAACACCTTCGTCTTTGAACTGGGCATCCAGATTGGCATCTACGCCGCCATGGCCCTGGGGCTCAACGTGGTGGTGGGGATGGCGGGGCTTCTGGACCTGGGCTACGCCGCCTTCTTCGCGGTGGGGGCCTACACCTGGGCCATCTTCGGCAGCGAGCAGGCCAAGAACTTCATGCAGGGCAACTTCCCCCTCCCCGGCGAGTACATGTACCTCTTCATGGGGATCGCCATCGTCACCACCGCCCTAACCGGTCTGGTCATCGGCCTTCCCGCCCTTAGGCTTCGCGGGGACTACCTGGCCATCGTCACCCTGGGCCTGGGGGAGGTGGTGCGGATCCTGGCCAACAACCTGGACCACCCCATCAACTTCACCAATGGTCCCCAGGGGATCACCCCTGTGCAACGCCCCCCCATCGACTGGTTCCGGCAGCTGATGGCCACCCTGGGGGTGCACCTGGACCGGACCACCGATTACCAGCTCTTCTTCTACTTCCTGGTCCTCCTCATGATCGGGCTGGTGGTGCTGGTGAACGTGAACCTGGCCAACTCCCGCTTCGGCCGGGCCTGGGTGGCCATCCGCGAGGACGAGGTGGCCGCCCGCTCCATGGGCATCCCCCTCCTGCCCACCAAGCTCCTGGCCTTCATGACCGGGGCCGCCTTCTCCGGGGTAATGGGGGTGATCTTCGCCGCCCAGCGCACCTTCGTATCCCCCGAGTCCTTCACCCTCTTGGCCTCCATCACCATCCTGGGCATGGTGATCCTGGGAGGGATGGGATCCATCCCCGGGGCCATCCTGGGCGCTGCGGCCCTCACCATCCTCAACCTGGACGTGCTCAAAACCTTCAGCGAGTTCGTGCGCACCAGCCTGCCCCAGATCCCCAACCAGGTGGATCCCGCCAAGTACGAGCGGCTGGTCTTCGGCCTTATCCTGGTGCTGATGATGATCTTCCGCCCGGAAGGCCTCATCCCTGAGAAGCGGCACCGGGCAGAGATGGAGGAAGCATGAAGGCCCTCGAGGTCACCCAGGCCACCAAGCGCTTCGGCGGTCTGGTGGCGGTGAACGACGTGAGCCTCAGCGTGAACCAGGGGGAGATCTTCTCCGTCATCGGCCCCAACGGAGCGGGCAAGACCACCTTCTTCAACCTCCTAACCGGCATCTACCCTCCCGATGAGGGAAGGATCCTCCTATTCGGGAAGGATATGACCGGCCTACCCCCGGACCGGATCGCCAAGGAAGGGGTAGGGCGCACCTTCCAGAACATCCGCCTCTTCGGGGCCATGACCGTGCTGGAAAACCTCCTGGTGGGCATGCACATCCACATCCACGTCCCCTACTTCCATGCGGTATTCCGCACCCCCCTGGCCCGCAAGGAGGAAAAGCGGGCCGAGGAGGAGGCCAAGAGGCTTTTGGAGTACGTGGGCCTCCTCCACCGCAAGGACGAGCTGGCCAAGAACCTGCCCTATGGGGAGCAACGAAAGCTGGAGATCGCCCGGGCCCTGGCCCTAAAGCCCAGGCTCCTCCTCCTGGACGAGCCTGCGGCGGGCATGAACCCCCGGGAAACCGAGGAGCTCCAGGCCTTCATTCAGCGCCTCAGGGAGGAGTTGGGGGTCACCATCGTTCTTATCGAGCACGACATGCGCCTGGTCATGCGCATCTCCGACCGCATCGCCGTGCTGGAGTACGGCTCCAAGATCGCCGAGGGGACCCCGGAAGAGGTGCGTACCAACCCCAGGGTCATCGAGGCCTACCTGGGCAAGGGGGCTGCGGGAGGTGCGGCATGAGCCTTCTGGAGCTTAGGGACGTCCACACCTACTATGGCCACATCCACGCCCTCAAGGGCATCTCTCTGAGGGTGGAGGAGGGGGAGATCGTGACCCTTATCGGCTCCAACGGGGCGGGCAAGAGCACCACCTTGCGCACCATCAGCGGCCTGGTCAAGCCCCGACAGGGGGAGGTCCTCTTCCAGGGAAGACCCATCCACCGCCTCCCCGCCCACCAGATCGTGGCCCTAGGGGTAGGCCACGTGCCCGAGGGGCGGAAGATCTTCCCCCGCCTCACCGTGGAGGAGAACCTGGAGATCGGGGCCTACCTGGAAAACGACCGCAAGGTGGTGCAGAAGCGTAAGGAGGAGGTGTTTGCCCTCTTCCCCCGCCTCTACGAGCGCCGGGCGCAGAAGGGGGGCACCCTGTCGGGCGGGGAGCAGCAGATGCTGGCCATCGGCCGGGCCCTGATGCAAAACCCCAGGATCCTCCTCATGGACGAGCCCTCCATGGGCTTGGCCCCGGTGCTGGTGGATTTCATCTTTGAAACCATCCAAAAGCTGAACCGGGAGGGTAAGACCATCCTCTTGGTGGAGCAAAACGCCCGCCTGGCCCTGCAGATCGCCCACCGGGGCTACGTCTTGGCCACGGGGGAGATCACCCTGGAAGGCCCGGCCCGCAACCTGGCGCAAAACCCCGAGGTGCAGAAGGCCTACCTGGGGGAAGGTTAGGCCGCGTCCCTTGCCTTATACCCAGGCTTGCGCTCCCTTATGGGAGCGCTTTATACTTGGTCCGGATCAAAGGGGAATACCCCGGAAAGGAGTGGTATGAAGAGGAAAATCCTTCTCGGCCTTGTGGTCGCCCTGGGCCTGGGGCTTGCTCAAAAGACCCTGGTCTTCGGCTCCAACGGGGAGCCGGTGAGCCTCGAGCCCGGCAACATCACCGACGGCATCTCCATCTACGTGCAACGGCAGATCTACGACACCCTGGTGGACTTTAAGCCCGGCTCCACCGAGGTGACCGCTGGGCTGGCCACCAGCTGGTTCAGCTCCCCGGATGGCAAGGTCTGGACCTTCCGCCTGCGCCAAGGGGTCAAGTTCCAGGACGGTACCGAGCTGGATGCGGAGGCGGTCAAGTTCAACATCGAGCGCTGGTGGGACCCCAAGAACCCCACCCGCATCGACGCCGCCGCCCGGTACGAGATCTGGCCTGAGCTCTTTGGGGGCTTCAAGGGCGATCCCGGCTCCATCCTGAAGGATATCCAGGTGGTGGACAAGTACACCATCCGCTTCATCCTTAACCAGCCCTTCCCCGCCTTCCCTGCCGCCATCGGCTCGGGCTACTTTGGCATCGCCAGCCCCGCCGCCATCAAGAAGGATGGGGCCAAGTACGGCTCCCCTACGGGAAGCGCCGTGGGCACGGGCCCCTTCCGCCTGGTGGAGTGGCGCCCCGGGGAGCAGGTGGTCCTGGAAAAGAACCCCACCTACTGGAAGAAGGGCTTCCCCAAGGTGGACCGGGTGGTCTTCCGGGTTATCAAGGACCCCGCCGCCCGCCTGGCGGCCCTGAAGGCCGGCACCATTGACTTCACCACCGACATCCCACCCGCCAACCTCAAGGACCTGGAGGCGGACCGCAACCTGGACGCCGTCTTCCGTCCCTCCTTCAACGTGGGCTACCTGGCCCTGAACCCCTCCCACAAACCCCTCTCCGATCCCCGGGTCAGGCAGGCCATCGCCATGGCGGTGAACAAGAAGGCCATCGTCCAGGCCTTCTGGGGCAAGCTGGGGCTCACCGACGGCCACTTCACCCCGCCCTCCATGAAGGCCTTCCAATCCCCCAAGGTCACGGACTTCGAGTTCAACCCGCAGAAGGCCAAAGCGCTCCTGGCGGAGGCCGGGTACCCCAACGGGTTTGACCTGGAGCTTTGGTACATGCCCGTCTCCCGGCCCTACTTCCCCACCCCCAAGGAGATCGCCGAGGCCATGGCCGCTGACCTCTCCGCCATCGGCATCCGGGTCAAGCTCCAGACCAAGGACTGGGCCAGCTACCTGGCGGACCGCAAGAAGGCCCCTGGCTTCCAGGCCTACATGCTGGGCTGGACCGGGGATTACGGTGACCCGCAGAACTTCTACGATCCCCACTTCGCCTGCCCCATCGCCGACCTCTTCGACAGCGCAGGCAAGCCCCTTTGCGTGAAGGAGCTCGGCGACATCCTCACCAAGGCCGCCACCACGCCGAACCTCGAGGAGCGCAAGCGCCTCTACCAGCAGGCGGACGAGATCACCTTCAACCTGGCCCTCCGCATCCCCATCGTCCACTCCCAGCCCCTCCTGGCCAAGCGCAAGAACATCTCCGGCTGGGTGCCGAGCCCCTTGGGTTCCGAATCCTTTGAGAGCATAGAGAAGCGCTAAGCGCTTCCGCCCCGGACCCCCTGCGGGGGGTCCGGGCTTTTTGAGGCGGACAAATGTGGAGCTACGTTTTGCGACGCCTGCTGGGCTTGGTCCCCGTCCTCTTCGGGATCACCCTTTTGGTCTTTCTGTTCCTGCAGCTCATCCCCGGCGACCCCGCCCAAGCCATCCTCGGGGAACGGGGCACCCCGGAGCAGCTTGCCGCCCTTCGGGAAAAGCTCGGGCTCAACAAGCCCCTATACGTCCAGTACCTCACCTTTGTCAAAAACATCCTCACCGGGGACCTGGGCACCAGCGCCGTGTCCACCATTCCCGTGGCCGAGGAGCTGAAAAGGCGCTGGCCCGCCACCTTTGAGCTGGCCCTGGCCGCCACCTTGGTGGCGGTGATCTTTGGAATCCCCGTGGGCATCCTGGCGGCGGTACGGAAAAATAGCCTTCTGGACACGCTTTCCATGAGCCTCTCCCTGGTGGGGGTTTCCATGCCGGTCTTCTGGCTAGGCCTCCTCCTGGTCTATCTCTTCGCCGTGAACCTGCACTGGTTGCCCACGGGGGGAAGGCTTTCCACCGACTTGGCCATAGATTTCCGGCCCATCACCGGTTTCCTGGTCCTGGACGGGATGCTGGCCCTGAAACCCGAGGTCCTGATGGATGCCCTCAGGCACCTGATCCTCCCCGCCCTCACCCTGGGTACCATCCCCTTGGCCATTCTCACCCGCATCACCCGTAGCGCCATGCTGGAGGTGCTCTCCCAGGATTACGTGCGCACCGCCAGGGCCAAGGGTTTGGCGGAGCGCCAGGTGATCCTGAAGCACGCCCTAAAGAACGCCCTCCTGCCCGTGGTCACCATCATCGGCCTGCAGTTCGGTACCCTTTTGGGCGGGGCCATCCTCACGGAAACCATCTTCTCCTGGCCGGGCATAGGCTCCTACATCTACGAGGGCATCCTCAACCGCGACTACCCCGTGGTCCAGGCCGGGGTGCTGGTGGTGGCCACGGTCTTCGTCCTGGTCAACCTCCTGGTCGACCTCTCCTACGCCCTTTTGGACCCTCGCATCCAGTACAGGTGAACCCATGGAAACCCCCACCCGTCAGGCTCTTCGGCGTTTCCTGAAATCGCCTTCCGGCAAGGTGGGCCTGGTTTTGACCCTCTTCCTGGTCCTTCTGGCCCTGTCCATCCCCTTGCTGAAGCCCTATGACCCCACCACGGACCGGGACTACCTGAACCGGCTCAAGCCCCCCACCCTGGAACACCCCTTCGGCACCGACCACCTGGGGCGGGATGTCTTCACCCGGGTCCTCCACGGTAGCCGCATCTCCCTCCAGGTGGGCGTGATCTCGGTAAGCATCGGCCTTTTCCTGGGTACCCTCCTGGGCCTCCTGGCCGGGTTCTACCGGGGAAGGACCGAGCTTCTCATCGGCTGGCTTGCCGACCTGCTCCTGGCTTTTCCCGGAACCCTTTTGGCCATCGCCATCGTGGCGGTTTCCGGCCCCAGCCTGCAAAACGCCATGCTGGCCATCGGCATCGTGCAGGTGCCCGTCTACATCCGCCTGGCCCGCTCCATGGTCCTCTCCTTAAGGGAGCTGGACTTCGTGCAGGCGGCCATCGCCCTGGGGGCGGGGAATGGACGGATCCTCTTTCGCCACATCCTCCCGGGTACCCTGGCCCCCCTGGTGGTGCAGGCTACCTTGTCCATCGGCACCGCCACCCTCGAGGCCGCCGCCTTGGGCTTTCTGGGCCTTGGGGCCCAGCCCCCTGCTCCCGAGTGGGGAGCCATGATCGCCGACAGCTTCAAGGGAGGCTACGCCATGAACGCCCCCTGGACCATGATCTTCCCGGGGCTTTTCATCATGCTCACCGTTTTGGCCTTCAACCTCCTGGGGGATGGCCTCAGGGACGCCCTGGACCCGAGAAGCCGCTAAAGGCTAAAGGCGGCCTTAAGAAGGAAGCAAGCTCCAAAGGGGTATCATGGAACCATGAGAAAAGGCTTCCTCTTTCTCCTGCTCTTTTTGCCTCTCCTCAGCGCCTGCGAGCTTCTGGAAGGCACGGGCTACCGGGTGGCCGAGGCCCAGCTCCTCTTCCCTGAGGCCACGGAGCGCTGGACCTACTTCTACGGGGAGCCCCGGGAGGTCCGGCTCGGCACCCAGGTCCTCCGCCTGGAAAAGGCCTCGGGGGAAAGCCTCTGGGCGGTGCCGGGAGCCCTTTGGGTGGGGGGAAATCCCGTGCTCAGGGAGGTGGGACCTGCCCTCCGCCCCTTGGCCGAGGCGGTGCGGGGAATCCAGGGGAGCCTCCTCGAGGTCCGGGCCCAGGCCAACCTGCGCGCCACCTGGTTCTACGACGGGGTAGGCTGGGTCAGGCTTACGGGGAGCCTGAGGGAAGGGGAAAGCCGGAGCCTGGTCCAGCCCGCCCAGTACCAGACCCCGGACCTCTACGCCTTCACCGGGACGGAAACCCAGGTCCTCCTCCGGGAGATCCTGGCCCGGCGGGGGGGAAGGCAGGTGGTGGTCTTTGAGCTTTCCGATCCCGTCTTAAGGCCCCTGGCCTTTGACCCCATCCCCGATGGTTACCGGGTGGGGGCTCTGCAGGTGCAGTACGGGCTTAGAGTGGAGGTGGTGACCCCACCCCCTCCCGCCTACCGCATCCTGGAACGCGGGGCCAATGCCGCCTACCAGGAAACCGAGCCCAAGGCCTTTCTGGCCAACAATCCCACCCGCTTCGCCGAGGTCTGGAACCTGGTGGTGGCGAACCGCATCCCCCGCCCACCCGCCCCTAGCGTGGACTTCCGCACGAGGAGCGTGGCCGCCTTCTTCTGGGGCTTAAAGCCCACCGGGGGGTATGGCCTCGAGGTGGTGGGGGTTACCTATGCGGGCGGAACCGCCCGGGTCATCCTGAACCTGCAAAGCCCACGGCCCGGGGCCATCGTCACCCAGGCCCTCACCAGCCCGTACGTGATCCTGGAGCTGGAACGGGTGAGCCGCGTGGTCTTCACCGATCCCTCAGGGCGGGTCCTGGCCGAAGCGCGGGAGTAGCCTACCCCTTAAGGCGCCCACCAGGTACAAGGAGCCCGTGGCCAAAACGGGAACGCCATCCCCTTGCGCCGCCTTGACGGCCTCCCCCAAGGCCTCCCAGGGATCCTCAAAAAAGGGTTCCCCAAGCTCCCTTCCCAAGGCCCCCTCCCCCGCCCGGGTGTAGCGGACGCTTCTGGCCTTGGGAAGGAGGTGGGCCAGAACCCCCTTCACGTCCTTCCGGGGAAAGGCCCCAAAGACCAGATGGTAGGCGGAAAGCTCCCGGCTAAGGGCCAGGGCTGCCGGGGGATTGTGGGCTCCATCCAGGTACACCTCCACCCCCTCCAAAAGGAAGCGCTCCAGCCGGCCTGGATGCCTTGCCTCCCGAAGCCCTTGGGCAATGGCCTCCTCGGGGAATCCGAGGAGCCTCAAGGCCGCTGCCGCCAGCCGGGCGTTCTCCTCCTGGAAGGCCCCCTTCAGGACCGGTGGCGCAGGCAGGGCAAAAAGAGGGTCCAGGGGGTCCAGAAGGTAAAGGGGGCTTCCCCGGGTGCGGGCCACTTCCCGCACCACCTCCAGGCCTACCCCCCTGGCCCCGGTGACCACCGGCACCCCTTTGCGGAAGGCTCCCGCCTTTTCCCGGGCCACGGCCTCCAGGCTCCCCCCCAGGGCCTCCAGGTGGTCCTCTCCCACGTTGGTGAGCACGGTGAGGGCCACCCGGGGAAGGATGTTGGTGGCATCCCTCTCCCCTCCCACCCCCGCCTCCACCGCCGCAAAGGCCACGCCCCGCTTTTGGAAATGCTGAAAGGCCAAGGCGGTGGCGAGGTCAAAAAACCCCGGGGGCTCGGGCCAGGCCTCCCCCCTGGCCCACACCACGAACTCCACCACCTCCTCCTCGAGGATCCACCCTCGGTGGGTGCGGATCCTCTCCCGGAAGTCCATGAGGTGGGGGCTGGTATAGGCTCCATAGGGAAGCCCTGCGGCGCGGAAGGCCGCCTCCAGGTAGGCCACCACGCTTCCCTTTCCGTTGGTGCCCAGGACGTGCACCGCCTGAAAAGCCTCCTCCGGGTGCCCGAGGCGTTCCAGGAGGGTCCTAATCCGGCTTAGGCCCCGCTCTCCCTGGCGGCGCTGGGCGAAGAGCCACCCCGTGGCCTCCCGGTAGGTCATGGCCTAGCCCTCCGCATACTGGAGCCGGTACAAGGTGGCATAGTAGCCCCCTTTCTGGAGGAGCTCCTCGTGGGTACCCTCCTCCACCAGGCGCCCTTTTTTGAAGACCAGGATGCGATCCACCCGGCGGATGGTGGAAAGGCGGTGGGCGATGATAATGGAGGTCCTCCCCTCCATGGCCCTGTAGAGGGCCTCCTGTAAGCGCCTTTCCGTTTCCGAATCCACGTTGGCCGTGGCCTCATCCAGGATAAGGAGGATATCCGGGTTGGCCAGAAGGGCCCGGACCAAGGCCAGAAGCTGCTTTTCCCCCGTGGAAAGCCCTGCCCCCCTCTCCCCCACCCGGGTGTGGTAGCCCTGGGGTAGGCGCAAAATGGCCTCGTGCACCCCCAAAAACCGGGCCACCTCCACCACCTTCTCCTCGGGGATGGTCTCGTCAAAAAGGCGCAGGTTGTCCAGAATGGTGCCCGAGAAGAGGAAGGGATCCTGGAGCACGATCCCCACGTGCCGCCTTAGGTCCTCCTGGCGGTAGTTCCGCACATCCTCCCCATCGATGAGCACCCGGCCCCTTTGGGGGTCGTAGAAGCGGGCGATGAGGCTCACCACGCTGGTCTTGCCCGCCCCCGTGGCCCCCACCAGGGCCACCTTCTCTCCCCTGGCGATGCGGAAGGAAACCCCCTTGAGCACCCAGTCCTTGTCCGTGGGCTCCACGCCCTTGGGGGTATAGGCCAGCCAGACCTCGCGAAACTCCACCTCCCCCCGGAAGCGGGCGATGGGCTTGGGGTTTTCCGGGTCCTTGAGCTCCTCCTCCGTGTCCAAAACCCCGAAGATGCGCTCGGCGCTGGCCATGGCTCCCTGGAAGAGGTTGAACTTATCCGAAAGGTCCTGCAGGGGCTGGAAAAGCTGGCGGGTGTAGTCCACAAAGGCCACCAGAAGCCCCAGGGTGGCCACCCCCCGCACCACCTCACCCCCGCCGTAGAAGAGGAGGCCCGCCACCGCCAGATCCCCCAGGAACCCCACCACGGGAAAGAAGAGGGCAAACCAGCGCACGATCTCCACCCAGGCCCTAAGGAGGTCCCGGCTCAGGCGGTCAAACTTCTCCTCCCGTTCCCTTTCCTTCACGAAAAGCTGGATGGTTTCCACCCCGGAAAGGTTTTCCTGCAGGGCGGCGTTCAAGCGGGCCAGGCGCAGGCGCATCTCCCGGTAAGCGGTGCGCATGCCGTTCCGCACCCAGGCGGTGACCCAGAGGAGCACGGGCACCACCAGGAGGACCACCAGGGTGAGCTTGGGGCTTAAGACCATCATGAAGGCCAAGAGGCCCAGGATGGTAAAGAAGTCGGCGATGACCCCCACGAGCCCCCCGGTGATGAACTGGTTGATGGCGTCCACGTCGGAGGTGATGCGGGTCATGAGGCGGCCCACGGGGTTTTTGTCGTAAAAGCCCGGGTGGAGGCGCATGAGCTTGCCGAAGAGGGCGCTCCTTAAGTCGAAGAGCACCCTTTGCCCCACCCACTGGATCAGGTAGGTCTGGCCGTAGGTGGCGGCGAAGTTAACCCCCCGCACCAGGAGGAAGCCCAGGCTCACCCAAAGGAGAAGGGCAAAGCGCTCCGCCAGGGGCTTGGCTTCCTTGGGAACCAGGGCCCCGTCGATGGCCCACTTGAAGAAGAGGGGGGTGAGGGCGGCGGTGAGGGTGGTGAGGAGGAGGAAGAGAAGGGCCAAGGCCACCTGGGCCCGGTAGGGCCTCACGTACTGGAGGATGCGGGCGAAGAGGACCCGGTCAAAGGCCTTGGTGTAGGCGTCCTCCTGCTCCCTATGGGAGGCATCCTGGCTCATCCCTCCACCTCCCCTTCCACCTCCATGCGCTGGATGCGGTCCAGCTCGGCATAGAGGCCCCCGGCCTCGAGGAGGCTTTCATGGGTGCCCTCCTCCACGATCCTTCCCTCGTCCAGAACGATGATCCAGTCCGCATGGCGCAGGGTGGCGGTGCGGTGGGAGATGAGGAAGGTGGTCTGGCGGCCCAGGACCCCTTTCAAGCCCTGAAGGATCCTGGCCTCGGTTTCCGTGTCCACGGCGCTTAGGGCATCGTCCAGGATGAGGATCTTGGGCCCCTTGGCCAAGGCCCGGGCCAGGGCCACCCGCTGCCGCTGGCCACCCGATAGGGTCACCCCCCGCTCCCCCAGCACGGTTTCGTACCCCCTGGGGAAGGCGAGGATCTCCTCGTGGATGCCGGCAAGCCTCGCCGCCCACTCCACCCGCTCCCGATCCAGGGTTTCCAAACCGAAGGCGATATTTTCCAGAATAGTTTCGCTAAATAGGAAGGGCTCCTGGGGGACCACCCCCACCGCCTGGCGCAGGGTGGCCAGGGGGATCCTCCGCGCCTCATACCCCCCCACGTAAACCCGTCCCTCCGTGGGGTCCAAAAGGCGGGGTACGAGGGCGGCAAGGAGGCTTTTCCCCGAGCCCGTGCGCCCGGTGATCCCCAGGGTCATGCCTTCGGGGACGGTGAGGGTGAGGTCTTTAAGAAGCCAGCGCCCATCCCGCCAAAGCCCCACCCCCTCGAGGCGCACCTCCCCGGAAAGATCGGCCACGGAAAGGGGCAAGGGATCCTCGTCGCGAACGGCGGGCTCCCGGTCCAGAAGCTCCAAAAGCCTTTTCAAGCTGGTAAAACCCCGCTGGTACATGGCCATCACCCAGCCGAGGCCCAGAATGGGCCAGGTGAGCTGGGCCAAATAGGCGTTGAACTGCACCAGCTGGCCCACGCTCATCTCCCCCCGGACCACCATCCCCCCGCCCACCCAGAGGACGGTGAGAAAGGCAAACCCCATGAGAAAGCCCAGCAGGGCCTGCATGGGCCCCTCCACCTTGGCCAGGGCCAGGCTCTTGCCCATGTAGATGCGGTTCAGCTCCTGGAAGCGGGATAACATGCGCCCTTCCAGGGCATACCCCTTCACCACCCGGATGCCGCTGAAGGCCTCCTGGGCCAGGGTGCTGATCTGGTCAAAGGCCTCCTGGGCCTCCCGGTAGCGGCGGTCGATAAGGCGCAGGAGGTAGAACATGGCCAGGGCGATGAAGGGAAGGATCAGGCTGAGGTAAAAGGCCAGCCTGACGTTCACCGCATACATGGAGAAGAAGGCCAGGAGGACCAGGAAGGAAAGGCGGCTACCCATCATGATCCCCGGCCCCACCATCTCCCGCACCGCGGAGAGATCGCTGTTCAAGCGGTTCATCAGGTCCCCCACCCGGGTGGCGTGGTAGAAGGAGCGGTCCAGGCGGAGAAGGTGGTGGAAGAGATCCTTCCTGAGGTCGTACTCCACCAGGCGGCTGGCCACCACCGCCAGCCGGCGCATGAAGAAGGAGAGAAGGGCGCTGATCCCGGCGGAAACCAGCAAAAGGGAAGCGTAGCGCCCGTAGGGCCCGCCATGACCCAAGGCATCCACGGCCAGGCGCAGGAAGTAGGGGCCCAGCACGAAAAAGAAGATGGAAAGAAGGCCCAGCAGGACTCCCAGGGCGTACCGCCCCCGGTAAGGGTAGAGGTAGGCCCCCAGGCGGCGGAGGGGAGCGACTGACCAACCGGTCATAGCCATGAGTTTACCCCAAATCCGGGCGGGCAGAAAAAAGACCCGGCCACACCGTAATTAGCCCCCCTGCATCTCCTCCTTCAAGGAGCGCAGGGCCTCCTGCCAGTCCTCCCCCAGGGTGACCAGGCGGTGGGGCTTGGCAAGCCGCCGCACAGCCTTGCGCAAGATCCCGGGAATGGGGGGACAGGCGTAGGAAACCACCAGCAAAAGACCCCTCACCCGGCCCAGGCGGTGGAGGTAGTGGACCATGCCCACCAGTTCCCGGTCGGTGGGAAGGTCCATGGGGAGGAGCCTATCCCCCTCCTCCCTGAGCTTCTCCGGGGGCAGGTCGGGGAAGTAGGGGATGAGCCCCTCCCGGGCCAGGGCCTCCTCCACCGTCCTCCGGAAGGATTCCTCCTCGAGGAGGTAGGGCTGGGCCACCACCCCCACGCTCCCCAGGGGGGTCTTGAGGGGAGGAGGAGGTTTCAAAAGCCCCCGCACCCGGTCCAGGGCCCGCCCCACCAGCATGGGGTTCTGGGTGAGGAGGTGGCCCACCTCCCCCGCCCGGCCTAGGACCCGCTCGGAGAGCTCTGCAGGCACCTTGAGCACCGGGGGAAGCCCCGGAAAGTAGCGGAGGAGGGTGGCCTCGAGGTCCAAAAGCCACGGGCACTGCCCCCCGCCCTTTTCCGACTCCACCCCTCCTTGGAGGTTGGGAAGGAGCAGGTAATCCACCCCTTGGACCTTCAGGGCCTCCACCTGGGCCAAAAGCTCCTGCACCGGCAGGCAGTAGGGCTGGTGGCGGGCAGGCGGCACCTCCACCCGCACCACCTCCACCCCCAAGGCCTTTAAATACGCTTCCCAAAAGCCCAGGTATCGCCGGGACAGGAAGCCCCTCAGGACACCCACGCGCATACGCCCTATCCTACGCCAAGGGCCTTTAAAAAAGCCAGAAGCACCTCCCGCCCCTCCCAAAGGCTTTGGGGAAGCACCCATTCCTCCGGGGTGTGGGCCCCACCCCCCCGGTACACCCCCAGGGCCAAGGCCGGGATACCCCGTTCGATGGCGGCGCTGGCATCGGTGGAACCCGGCTGGAACTGGGGCCTTTCCCCGATCTTGGCCAGCGCCACCTCCGCCGCCTGCAGGAGCCTGGGCGTGGCGGTGCTTCCCGCAGGCCTCCTTCCCAGGACCTCCAGGGAAACCTCCACTCCATGGAGTTGGGCCGCCTCCTCCAGAACCTCCTGGGCCTTGTGGTAGAGGGTGCGAAGCGCCCCCTCCTCCAAAGCGCGGATCTCCAGCAAGGCCGAGGCCTCCTTGGGGATGGCGTTGACCGCCTCGCCCCCCCGAAGGCCGCTGGCGTTCAGGCTGGCCTCCCCCCCCACCTCCTTGAAAAGGGTGTGCAACCGGGAAAGCCCCTCCGCCAGGGCAAACACGGGATTGGGGGTCCCCCTGTCCCCCCAGGCGTGCCCCCCCCGGCCCAGAAGGGTAACCCGGAAACGGACCGAGCCCAAAGCCCGGTCCACCACCCCCGGCAGGTACCCATCCACCGCCACCACCACCTCAGGAGCCAGGGTTTCCACCAGGGCCCGTGCCCCCTTGAGGTTCCCCAGGCCCTCCTCCCCCACGGTGAAACCCCGCACCACCCCGGGCATCTCGGGAAGGGAGAGGAGGACGGCCACCCCGCTGGAGTTGTCCCCCACCCCGGGGCCATAGAGCCTCTCCCCCACCCGCCTCGGGGGCTTTGGCGGCAACACCGTGTCCAGATGGGCGAGGAGGAGCACCGGCCCCTCCCCCGCCCACACGTTGCCTAGGCCATCCCTTCGGGCCCTGGGCAGATGGGCGGCCACGAACTCCCCCCGCGCCCCCTCCCCCGCCAGGGGGGAGAGCTCCAGAAGAAGCCGCACCGGGTCCACTACTCCTGGGGCTCGGGTCCGGCCAGCCCCTCCCGTATGGCGTAAAGGGCCGCCTGGGTGCGGTTGTTCAGGTGGAGTTTCTGGAAGATCTCGGAGAGGCGGTTGCGCACGGTCTTCTCGGAAAGCTGAAGCTCGGCGGCGATCTCCAGGTTGGTGTAGCCCTGGGCCACCAGCTTGAGGATTTGGATCTCCCTCTCGGAAAGCTCCGCATGGAGGGGAAGGCTGGACTCCTTCTTGGCCCGGAAGTCCTGGATGATCCGCCCGGCCAGATCGGCATCCAGGAGCACCTCCCCGGCGTGCACCCGGCGGATGGCCCCGATGAGTTCGCTGGCATCGGTATCCTTGAGGAGGTAGCCCCTGGCCCCTGCCTTTACCGCCTCGAAAACGTAGGCATCCTGGCGGTACATGGTGAGGATAATCACCTTGGCCTCGGGCCACTCCTTGAGGATGGCCTGGGTGGCCTGCACCCCATCCAGGTTCGGCATCTGGATGTCCATGAGGATGACATCCGGCCTGGCCTCGAGGGCATGCCTTAACGCCTCCCAACCGTCCTTGGCCTCGCCCACCACCCGGAAATCCCCTTCCGCCTCCAAAAGGCTTTTGAGCCCCTGGCGGAAGAGGGCATGATCGTCCGCTAACAGTACCCGAATCACCCCTCCATCTTAGCGCTGGTGGGCTTGGTGTAGGGTGAAAGGGTGAAGGTTCTCACCGTGGAGAAGCTGGTGCCGGGAGGTTATGGCCTCGCCCGCACCGAGGAAGGAGCCGTCCTCATCAAGGGGGCCCTGCCGGGGGAGGTGGTGCGGGGAAAACCCGTGCGCCGCAAGGGAACCCTTTTCCTGGAGGAGGTGGAGGTGCTCACCCCCCGTCCCGACCGCTACCCCCACCCCCTCCCCCCTTCCGCCGACCTGCCCCTAGCCTACGAAAGCCAGCTTCCCCTGAAGGAAGGCCTGGTGCAGGACGCCCTTATGCGCATCGCCAGGCTTTCCCTTTCCCTGGCCCCCATCCACCCCTCCCCCAGGCCCCTGGGCTACCGTACCGCCGCCCAGTACGCCCGCCATCCCCTGGGGGGCCTGGCCTACCGCCTGCCAGAGACCCAGGAACTTTTCCGGCTGGAGGAGGACCCCCTTTTGGCCGAGCCCTTAGCCTGGGCCTTCTCCCTTCTCAAGACCTGGCCCTTGCCGGTGGAGGAGGTGGCCTTAAGGGGAAGCCTCCTCGAGGGCCGGGTGCTCCTCGGCCTCATCGGAGGCAACCCGGAAAGCCTCAAGCGCCCCGCCAGGGCCCTGGTGCGGGAGGGGTTCGCCGGGGTGGTCTGGGCCGAACCCTCCCCCAAGGGCCGCTTCCGGGGAAGGGTCCAACCCCTTTACGGGGAAAGGACCCTGCTGGAGCGGTTCGGCCCCCTCACCGCCACCGTGAGCGTGGAAAGCTTCAGCCAGGTGAACCCCTTGGCCATGGGGGAACTCCTGGAGGAGGCCCTGAACCTGGTTTCCGGCGGGAAACGGGCCCTGGAGCTCTATGCGGGAAGCGGCCTTTTCTCCCTTCTCCTGGCCCCCCGTTTCCAGGAGGTGGTGGCGGTGGAGATCAGCAAGGAGGCCGTGCGCCGGGGAGAGGCGGATAGGAGGCGGCTTGGCATAGAAAACGTGCGCTTCCACCGGGGGGACGCCAAGGAGGCCAGGAATCTCGGCCGCTTTGACCTGGTGGTCCTGGACCCACCCCGCACCGGGCTTTCCCCGGAGGTGAGGGCCTACCTTTTGGAGTCCCGGCCCAGGGAGGTCCTCTACGTGGCCTGCGACCCCGCCACCTGGGCCAGGGACGTGGGAGAGCTGGTGGGGGGTGGCTACCAACTGGCCTTCGCCCGGCCCTACGACTTCTTCCCCTTCACCCACCACGTGGAGGTCCTCTCCCTCCTGCGGCTAGGGTGAGGGAAGGCCCTGGAAGAAGGGCGCGGGGTCCACGGGGATGCCGAAAAGGCGCACCTCCAGGTGCAGGTGGGGCCCGGTGGAAAGCCCCGTGCTCCCCAAAAGGCCGATGACCTGGCCCCCTTTCACCCTCTCCCCCACCCTCACCCTCCTTTCCGAAAGGTGCCAATACCCCGTGCAAAGGCCCATCCCGTGGCTTAGGATCACTGCCTCCCCCCGCACCCTTAGCCTTTCCGAAAGCACCACCACCCCCCCGGCCACCGCCCGCACGGGGGTGCCTAAGGGGGCAGCAAAGTCCAGGCCCTCGTGATAGGAGGTGAAGAGGGTGCCGTAGCGCCGACGGGTACCGAAGGCGCTGGTGATGCGCCCACCCTCCAGGGGCTTCAGGAAGCGGGAAACGGTCAAGGGCCCTTCCCTCGGGCAGGCCCCCACCACCTTCTCCCGCTCCGCCTTCAGGCCGGGATCCTTAAGAAGCTCCTCCAGGGATGGGGTCAGGGCCAGGGTTTCCCGGCGGTAATCTCCCGGGGCCACCTCGAGGGTAAGAGGGCTTTCCTCCCCCTCGAGGACCAGGCGTAAGGGATACCCTTTGGGCTCCACCAGGGCTCCCACGGCTAGAAGAGCCCAGAGGCCCTTCTCCCCGGGCACCAGGGGGTAGCGCACCCCCAAGAACTCCGCATACCCCTGGGTGTATCCCTCCACCCAGAGGGCAAAGGCCCGGCCCTGGATCGGGGGGAAATAAACCAGGCTTCCCCTGGGCAGGGCCACCTCCACCCCGGGGCGCACCCGGAGCACCTGCCCGGCCCGGATGTGGCTGGGATCCTTAAGGCCGTTCAGGCGGGCCAGCTCCTCCACCGTGGTGCCGTAACGGCGGGCAAGGGAAAAAAGGGTTTCCCCGGGGGCCACGGTGTGCCAAAGGGTAGCCCCCTCCAGGTGGCTCCTTTGGGGCGGATTGGGACCCACCTGGGCCAGGGCCAGAAGCCAGAGGACCACCAGGGCCAGGAACCTGGGCATGGGCTTATCCTATGGGCAAAGGAGCCTCTATGGTGCTGATCCTAAACGGACCCAACCTGAACCTTCTGGGCCAGCGGGAGCCCGAGGTGTACGGGCGCACCACCCTCGAGGAGCTGGAAGCCCTCTGCGAGGCCTGGGGAGCGGAGCTGGGCCTAGGGGTGGCCTTCCGCCAGAGCAACTACGAGGGGCAGCTGATCGAATGGGTACAGCAAGCCCATCGGGAGGGGTTCTTGGCCATCGTCCTTAACCCCGGGGCCCTCACCCACTACTCCTACGCTCTTCTGGACGCCATACGGGCCCAGCCCCTTCCCGTGGTGGAGGTGCACCTCTCCAACCTCCACGCCCGCGAGCCCTTCCGCCAGCACTCGGTCACCGCAGGAGCCTGCCGGGGCATTGTCTCCGGGTTCGGGGTGCTTTCCTACAAACTGGCCCTGGTCTACCTGGCGGAGGTCCTGGAGGTGGGGGCCCCCTAGGGCCCCATCCCATCCTGGCTGGGGAAGGCCCCGGCGGGGAAGTTGCTATACTTAAAGGAGGCGGAAACGCCCAAGGAGCGCTATGTCCCAGGTTCTGCCTGTAGAGATCACCGAGGAACTTAAACAGAGTTTCATCAACTACGCCATGTCCGTCATCGTGGACCGGGCCCTGCCCGACGTGCGGGACGGGCTCAAGCCGGTCCAGAGGCGGATCCTCTTCGGCGCCTACCAGGAGGGGGTGCTCCCGGGCCGGAAGCACGTGAAAAGCGCCAAGATCGTGGGCGAGGTCATGGGCAAGTACCACCCCCACGGGGACGCCGCCATCTACGACGCCCTGGCCCGTCTGGCCCAGTCCTGGAACCTGCGCTATCCCCTGGTGGATGGCCAGGGGAACTTTGGCTCCTTGGACGGGGACCCCCCGGCGGCCCAGCGCTACACCGAGGCCAGGCTTTCCCCCCTGGGGGCGGAGATGCTTCTGGACATCGACAAGGAGACCGTGGACTTCCGCCCCAACTACGATGGCTCCCTTAAGGAGCCCGAGGTCCTCCCCTCCGCCATCCCCAACCTCCTGGTGAACGGGGCGAGCGGCATCGCCGTGGGCATGGCCACCAGCCTTCCTCCCCACAACCTCTCCGAGGTGGTGGACGCCCTCGTGGCCATGATCGACAACCCCGGGATCACCCTCGAGGAGGTCATGCGCTACCTCCCCGGCCCCGACTTCCCCACCGGGGGGAAGCTCTCCCGGAGAGGCATCCAGGAGGCCTACGCCACGGGACGGGGAAGCCTCAAGGTACGGGCCAAGGTGCGCATCGAGGAGAAGGGTCAAAGGCCCATGCTGGTGGTCACGGAAATCCCCTACCAGGTCAACAAGGCGGGCCTCATCGCCCAGATCGCCGCCCTGGTCAAGGCCAAGAAGATCGAGGACATCGTGGCCCTGAGGGACGAGTCCGACCGCCAGGGCCTGCGCATCGCCATAGAGCTCAAGCGGGGGGCAAGCCCCCAGGTGGTCCTGAACCAGCTCTACAAGCACACCGCCTTGCAGACCTCCTTCACGGTGAACCTCCTGGCCATCGTGAACGGGGAGCCCAAGGTCCTCCCCCTCCTCTCCCTCATGCGCCACTACCTGGACCACCGCAAGGAGGTGGTGCGCCGGCGGAGCCTCTTTGACCTCAAGAAGGCCGAGGAGCGGGCCCACGTCCTGGAGGGCCTCCTCATCGCCCTGGACCACATCGACGAGGTCATCGCCTTGATCCGGGCCTCCCAGGATGCCAGCGAGGCCCGAAAGGGGCTCATGGAGCGCTTCGGCCTCAGCGAAATCCAGGCCCAGGCCATCCTGGACATGCGCCTGCAACGCCTGGTGGCCCTGGAGCGGGAAAAGCTCTTAGAGGAGTACCGGGAGCTCATGGAGGAGATCGCCCGGCTTAAGGCCATCCTCGAGGAGGAGGGGCGGCTTTGGGCCGAGGTCAAGAAGGACCTCCTTAGGGTCAAGGAGAAGTACGGGGATGCCCGGCGCACGGTGATCACCGAGTTCGAGGAAAGCTTCAACCCTGAGGACCTCATAGAGGACGAGCCCATGGTCATCACCCTCACCGCCCAGGGCTTCCTAAAGCGCCTTCCCCTGGAGAGCTACCGGGCCCAGGGGCGGGGGGGAAAGGGGCTGATCGCCGGCAAGACCAAGGAGGAGGACGAGGCCATCCAGGTCTTCGTGGCCCAGGCCCATGAGGACCTCCTCCTCTTCACCAACCGGGGCCGGGTCTACCGCCTGAAGGTCTACGAGCTACCGGAGATGGGCCGGCAGGCCCGGGGGGTGCACGTGAAGACCCTCCTTCCCCTGGCCGAGGAGGAGGAGGTGGCCGCCCTGCTTTCCGTAAGGGGCCTGGACGGGGAGGGCTACCTGGTCTTCGCCACGGAACGGGGCCTGGTGAAGCGCACCGCCTTAAGGGAGTACCAGAACCTGGGGGCGGCGGGGCTCATCGCCATCCGCCTCCTGGAAGGGGATCGGCTGATCGGGGTGGCCCTTTCCGACCCCGAGGACGAGGCCATCCTGGCCACGGAGGAGGGGCAGGCCATCCGCTTCGCCCTGGAGGAGGTGAGGGCCACGGGCCGGGACAGCCAGGGGGTGACGGGGATCCGCTTCAAGAAGCCGGGCGACCGGGTGGTTTCCCTGGTAACGGTGAAGCCCGGGGAGATGGTGGACCTCCTGGCGGTGAGCACCCGGGGCTACGGCAAGCGCACCCCTCTCGCCGAGTACCCCCTGCAGGGCCGGGGGGGAATGGGGGTGATCACCTATAAGGTTTCCACCAAGGTGGGCCGCCTGGCCGCCCTCCTCAAGGTGCGGGGCACGGAGGACCTCCTGGTCCTTTCCAAGAAGGGCCTGGCCATCCGCACCCCCGTGGCCGATATCCGCCAGTACTCCCGGGACACCGCCGGGGTCAAGGTGATGAACCTCCCCGAGGACGACGAGGTGGTGAGCGCCTTCGCCGTGGAGGAGGAGCAGTGATGGAGGAGGTGGTCCTGATCACCGCCCCCAGCGAGGAGGTGGGCCGCACCCTGGCCCGCACCCTGGTGGAGGAGGGCCTGGCCGCCTGCGTGAACCTGGTGCCGGGCCTTACCTCCGTCTACCGCTGGCAGGGGGAGGTGGTGGAGGACCGGGAGGTCCTCCTCATCGCCAAAACCACCACCTTCGCCTTCCCCCGGCTTAGGGAGCGGGTTCTCTCCCTCCACCCCTACACCGTGCCCGAGATCATCGCCCTGCCCATCGCCGAGGGGCACGGGCCCTACCTGGACTGGCTTAAGGAGAACGTGCGGTGACTGCAGGGATTCTGTACCTGGGGGATTAAGAGGAGCCATGGGGCGGATCCTGCCCATCGCCCGTAGGTTTTTCCTCACCACCCCCGTAGACGACCGTAGCGAGTGGCAGAGTTTGCCCCTGGAAGAGCGGCTTGAGGCCGTGTGGGAGATGGCCCTTTTCTGGGCGGAGCTGGAAAGGGAGAAGGCCAGGCGGGAGGGAAGGGAAGCCGAGATCGCTACGGACCGTCTTCTTCCCGTGGCGAGGAAACGCCCCTTGCCAAAACCGTAGCCGGGGACGATTTGTGTAACCCAAAGGTTTACAAAACTGGGAGGGCGTGCTAGCCTAGGGGCAAGGAGGCAGCCATGACCCAGGCCCGCGAAACCGTAACCTTCAAGCCCGGCGAGGTCATCCTGTACCCGGGGGTGCCGGGGCCCCGGGACCGGGTCTACCGGGTCCTCGAGGGGCTCGTGCGCCTCGAGGCGGTGGATGAAGAGGGGAACGCCCTCACCCTGCGCCTGGTTCGCCCCGGGGGGTACTTCGGCGAGGAGGCCTTGGCGGGCATGGAGCGGACGTACTTCGCCGAGGCGGTGACCGAGGTGGTGGCGGAGCCCCTCCCCAAGGAACCCCATCCCGAGGAGATCCGCCAGGTGCTCCTCAGCCTGGCCCAGGCCCTTTCCGAGTCCTACCGGCGCATTGAGCGCCTGGCCACCCAGCGCCTGAAAAACCGCATGGCCGCGGCCATCCTGGAGCTGGCGGAAACCCCCTTGGCCCACGAGGAGCCGGAGGGCTTGGTCCTCCGCGCCACCCACGACGAGCTGGCCGCAGCGGTGGGGAGCGTGCGGGAAACCGTGACCAAGGTCATCGGGGAGCTTACCCGGGAAGGCTACATCCGCTCCGGCTACGGCAAGATCATCCTAAAGGACATCAGGGGCCTCAAGGAACTGGCCCAAAGCCGCGGGGACGGGCGCTAAAAGTTACCCCACACGGCCTTCCCCCGTGTGGGGATCCCGGGTAAACCTTGCCGCCAGCCCGCCCCGACGGGGGATTTTCCCGTAAACTGAAAGCCATGCGCCTGCGCCAGAGGTTCCTCACCGGGCTGGTTACCCTTCTTCCCCTTCTGGTCACCCTCTACTTTCTGGCCTGGGTGTATACCTATTCCGGGGGCTACATCCAGAGCTTCCTGCGCCTCCTGAACCTCGAGGTGCACCGAACCTTCCAACCCCTCCTACCCTTCGTGGGGCTCTTCCTGGCGGGGGTGCTCATCTACCTGGTGGGCACCGTGGCGGAAAACTACCTGGGCCGAAGGCTCATCGTCTCCCTGGAGCGCTCCCTCCTCCTCTTCCCTATCGTGCGGGACATCTACAAGGCGGTGCAGCAGATCACCCACACCCTCTTCGGCCACCAGGAGGTGAAGTTCAGCCGGGCCGCGGTCATCGAGTACCCCCGCAGAGGGCTTTACACCCTCTGCTTCGTGGTGCAACCGGTGGATGGCCGCCTTCCCCCCTTGCCGGAAGGGTACACCGCCGTCTTGGTGCCCACGAGCCCTGTGCCCGCCAGCGGCATGGTCATCCTGGTGCCCACGGAGGAGGTTATCCCCTTGGAGATCAGCGTGGAGGATGCCCTCAAGTACGTGGTTTCCGCAGGCTTCCTCCTCCCGGAAAAACCTTCAGGCTCCTTAACCTCCCTCCCACAAAGGGCCGGGCCCTCGGCGTAGAATGGAAGGCGATGCGTTCCCTGGCCCTCCTTCTCCTTTTTGTGGGGATGGTGTTGGCCGCCCTCCCTCCCCTCCTGGGGCCTGGACTCCCCCCGGGCACGGAGCTAAGGCTTTTCTCCCAGGACCTGCGCATCCTGCACGGGGCTTGGCGGGTGGAGGGCAAAAGGCTGATCCCCCTCTCCGCCCCCGTGCCCCCTAGGCTGGGCCAGGAGGTACAGCTTCTTCTGGTGCTCCCGGGGGACAAGCCCCGCACCTTTCCCGGGGTGGCCGACCGCGGGGATGTGGTCCTCCTGCAGGACAAGGAGCGGGTGAGCCTCCTTAGGCTCCTCAAGGAGGTTTACGGCCTCGCCCCTCCGGAAAGGCTCTGGCCATGAAGCGCATCCTGCTCATCGAGGACGATGCGGAGGTGGCCCGCCTGGTGGAGCTGGAGCTCAAGGAGGCAGGCTTCACCGTGGAATGGGCCAAAAGCGGCATGGAAGGCCTGGTGAAGCACCGCGAACGGAAGCCTGACCTGGTGGTCCTGGATCTCGGCCTTCCGGACCTGGACGGAGCCGAGGTGGCCCGGCGGATCCGGGCCACCGACGATACCCCCATCCTGGTCCTCACCGCCCAGGACGCCGTGGAGCGCAAGGTGGGCCTTCTTTCCGACGGGGCCGACGACTACCTGGTGAAGCCCTTTCACCCCGCCGAGCTCCTGGCCCGGATCCAGGTGCAGTTGAGGCACAGGGAGGGAAGCGAGGTCCTGAGCGTGGGGCGGTTGGAGCTCTACCCCAAGAGGCGGCAGGTTTTCTTTGGAGAAAAGGAGGTGCGGCTTTCCCCCAAGGAGTTCGAGCTCCTTCACCTGCTCATGAACCGACCGGGACGGGTGTTTCCCCGGCAGGAGATCGAGGAGAAGGTCTGGGGCAAACCCTTGGGCCGGGATTCCAACGTCCTGGACGTCCACGTGGCCAACCTCCGGGCTAAGCTCCGCGAGGCCGGGGCCTACGGCTACCTGCGCACGGTGCGGGGCCTGGGGTATGCGGTGCGCCCGGGAAGAGGCGAGGAGGAAACCTAGCCCGGACCCATGTCCTTCCGGCTTCGGCTTTTCCTGTCCTTCAGCCTCCTCTGGCTCCTCTTTTTGGTGGGGGCCCTGTACCTGGCAGGACAGGGGGTGGAGCGAGCCCTTAGAGGCCACCTCGAGGCCACCCTCCTGGAGGATGCCAAACGGGCGGCGGAGGCTTACCGCAAGGGGCAGACGGGGACCCTTCTCACCACCGGGGGTGTTTACCTACACCTCTATGCGGAGGATGGGGAGGCCCTGATCCTGACCCAGGAGGCCCACCGCCTTCCCCCTGAGGCCCTAAAGGGAGTGGGGGAGGTCCCCAGGGTCATCTGGCAGGGGGGTTTCGCCGCCGCTTTGGTGCGCACCCCCTTGGGCCTTCTCGCCCTCACCCAGGACACCGCCCCCATAGACCTGGCGCAAAAGGCCTTGAGGCGGGCCCTCCTCGAGGCCTTCTTCCTCCTTTTCCCCCTGGGCACGGCTTTGGTCTACCTCACCGCCCGCCTCACCGCCAGGCCCCTGGAGGAAGCCGCCAAGGAGATCGCCCGGCGTAACCCCGAGCGCCTGGACCCTGTTCCCCTGAACCTCCCCAAGGACGAGTTCGGCCGCATGGTGGAGGCGGTAAACAGCCTCCTCTTCGCCCTCAAGGAGGCCAAGGAAAAGGAACGAGCCTTTCTGGCCGAGGCCAGCCACGAGCTCAGGACCCCTCTCACCGTGCTCCTCGGCCACCTGGACCGCCTAAGGAGGAATCCCCAGGACCTCGAGGCCCTCCGCACCATGGAGGCCACCGCGGAGCGGATGCGCCGCCTGGTGGAAGACCTCCTCTCCCTGGCCCGGGGGGAGGCGGAGCGCACCTTAAACCCCCACATCGTGGACCTGAAGGCCTTAGCGGAGGAGGCCGCCCGGGAGTATGGGGTGGCCTTCCAGGGGGATGCCCTGGAGGTCCTCGGCGATCCGGACCGGCTCTTGCAAATGCTCAGGAACCTGATCGCCAACGGGGTGCGGGCCGCAGGAAGGGAAGGGGTCCGGGTGCGCCTCAAGCGGGAAGGGGAAAACGCCCTCTTGGAGGTGGAGGATCACGGCCCGGGAATCCCTGAAGACCTCCTTCCCCGCCTCTTTGAGCGCTTCGCCCGAGGACCCGGAGGAGGCACAGGCCTTGGCCTGGCCATCGCCCAGGCCATCGCCAGGGGCCACGGGGGGGAGATCACCCTGGAAAGCCAGCCCGGCCTGACCCTCTTCCGGGTGCGCCTGCCCCTTCTTGAGGAAGAGGCCTAGGGCCAAGGCATCAAGGGCCGGGTACCCGATGGAAGGCGTTGAGGAAGAGGGGAAGGGCCTGGGCCCGGGCCTCCTGCTCCCTCAGGGCCTCCTCAAAGGCCAGGGGATCCATGAGGAGATGGGGTAGCCTGAGCCAGCCCAGGTAGTACTCCCCTGCCTGCCCCGGGTAGGCCAGGCGGGCCTGCTCCTCGGGAAATAGCAGGGCCTCGAAGGCCAGGGGGGAGGCCCAAAGGGGGGCGTGGGCGGTGCGCTCGAGGAACTCCTTGAGCTTTAAGGGATTGCTGAAGAAACCATACCGCAGGCGCTCATCCAAGCTTTCCAGGCGGCCGAACCATCCCTTCTGGACAAGCTCCATACGCTTGAGGCGAAGCCGGGCATACTGGGCCAGGGAAAGCACCTCCCGGGAAAGCCCCAGGGCCACCAGGAGCCTCGAGGCCACCACGTAGTCCTGGTACTCCCGGTAGGGGTCCACACGTCCAGGATGCCACGGGGAAAGGGGATAGGATGGTGGTATGGATCGCAAGGGATGGGTCATGCGGGCGGTGGAGGCTTTGCGCTTTGCCACCTTCAAGGAGATCCAGCGCTACCTGGACGAAGAGGGGGAAGCCTTCTCCAAAAAGGAGCTGGAGGACACCCTGAAGGCCCTGGTAGCGGAGGGAAGGCTGGAGGAAAAAGAGGGCAACTACCGCCTGGCCCGCAAGAAGGGAGGCGGGGAGGCCTTTGAGAAACTCTTCGGGGACTAGCCCAAAGAGGGTGGGGGGGGCCTTAGCGGGAGTAGTTGGGGGCCTCCTTGATGACCACCACGTCGTGGGGGTGGCTTTCGATGAGGCCCGCCATGGTCATGCGCACGAAGCGGGCTTTTTGCCGGAAGGTTTCTATATCCGGGGCCCCCACGTAACCCATGGCGCTCCTCAGGCCCCCCACGATCTGGTAGAGGACATCGGCCACGGGGCCCTTGTAGGGCACCATGCCCTCTATCCCTTCGGGCACCAGCTTCTTGGCCTCGGTCTCCCCTCCCCTACCCGGCTCCTGGAAGTAGCGGTCGGCGGAGCCCTGCCTCATGGCTCCCAGGGAGCCCATCCCTCGGTAGAGCTTGTAGCGGCGCCCGTCCTTCAGCACCTCCTCCCCCGGGGCCTCGTCGGTGCCCGCCAGCATGCTCCCCAGCATCACCGAATGGGCCCCCGCCGCCAGGGCCTTGGCCACATCGCCGGTGTACTTGATGCCCCCATCGGCGATGATGGGCACATCCAGGTCCTTTACCCCCGCCACCGCCTCGAGGATGGCGGAGATCTGCGGCACCCCCACCCCGGTCACCACCCGGGTGGTGCAGATGGAGCCGGGGCCGATGCCCACCTTCACCGCATCCGCCCCCCGCTCCGCCAGGGCCCGGGCCCCTTCCCGGGTGGCCACGTTGCCGGCGATGACCTCCACCTTGTCGCCAAAGGTTTCCTTCAGGTAGGTGAGGGCCTCGAGGATCCCCTTGGAGTGCCCGTGGGCCGAGTCCAGAACCAGGACGTCCACCCCCGCCTCCACCAGGGCCGCCGCCCTCTCCGGCAGGTCGCGGCTCGCCCCCACCGCCGCTCCCACCAATAGCCGGCCCAGACGGTCCTTGGCAGCGTTGGGGTACTGCTTGCGCTTCACGATGTCCTTTAGGGTAAGAAGCCCCTTGAGCCTACCCGCCTCGTCCACCAGGGGAAGCTTCTCCACCTTGTGCTTGCGCAGGATCTCCTCCGCCTCCTCCAGGGTGGTGCCGGGAGGAGCGGTGATGAGGCGCTCCAAGGGGGTCATGACCTCGGTGACGGGCCGCTTCAGGTTGCGTTCAAAGCGCAGGTCACGGTTGGTCACCAGGCCAAGAAGCTTCCCGTAAAGGTCCACCACGGGAAGCCCCCCGATGCGGTACTCCCGCATGAGGCGCTCGGCGTCCTCGAGGGTGGCGGTGGGGGGCAGGGTGACGGGATCCTGGATCATCCCCGCCTCCGAGCGCTTCACCTTGCGCACCATGCTGGCCTGGGCCTCGATGCTGAGGTTCTTGTGGATCACCCCAAGCCCCCCTTCCCGGGCCATGGCGATGGCCATCTCCGCCTCGGTCACCGTGTCCATGGCCGCGGAAAGGATGGGGATGTTGAGGTAAAGCTTCTTGGTGAGCCGCGTCCTTACCGAAACTTCCCGGGGTAGCACTTCCGAATACCCGGGGAGGAGGAGAACGTCGTCAAAGGTGAGGCCTTCGTAGAGGATCTTACCCTCGTACATGTTCTTCAGGCTATACGCCCCCCTGACCTCCCGTCTAGGGCCAAGACCCCGAAGTCCACCCCACGCAAAAGTCGCATTCCTTCGGGAATCCACTTTATCCGTTTATCCGGATACCCATATAATCAGCGCATGGAGCGCCACGAAGCCCCACGGGAAAGCCGGCTCCCGGCGGAAGACCTCGAGCACGTCCTGAGGATCTTCTCCGCCTTGGCCGAGGCCACCCGCCTGCGCATCGCTTTAGGTCTTCTGGAGGGAGAGGAAAGCGTGGGCCGCTTGGCCCAGCGCTTACAGCTTCCCCAAAGCACCACCTCGAGGCACCTGGCGGTTTTGCGGGGAGCGGGGGTGGTGGCCGCCCGTCGGCAGGGCACCCAGGTGTTTTACCGCCTTAAAAGCCATGTTGCGGACCTCCTCATCCAAGCCTTCGCCCACGCCGAGCACCAACGCCTGGGCCTCCCGGACCATGGAGCCTAGCCATGAGAACCCTTCCCCGCCTTCTCCAGAGCCTGCGCAACCCCCTCTTTGCCCGCCTGTACGCCGCCCAGACCACCAGCCTGCTAGGCGATGCCTTCACCTGGGTCGCTCTGGCCCTTCTGGCCTTTGAGGTGGGTGGGGCAAAGTCGGCAACTATCCTGGCCGGAGCCCTGACCCTGCGGGTCACGGCCTTTGTCCTTCTCTCCCCGTGGGCTGGGATCCTGGCCGACCGGGTGGACCGGAGGAAGCTGATGGCAGGTGCGGACCTGGGGCGAATGGGAGTGGTAGGGCTTATGCCCTGGGTAAACGAGGTATGGCAGATTTACGCCCTGATGTTCCTTCTCAACGCCCTCACCGCCTTCTTCACCCCCGCCTACCAGGCGGCGCTGCCCCAGGTGATGAAACAGAAAGACTATGCCCAGGCCATTGCCCTATCCGGAGCCACCTACGAGGTCCTGGGAGTGCTGGGCCCCGGGATAGCCGGGGCTCTGGCGGGCCTCCTCGGAGCGCGGAACCTCTTCCTGCTAAACGGGATAACCTTCTTGTTCTCCGCCCTGCTCATCCTTACCCTGCCGGCAAGCCTCCGGGTGGAACGGGGAAAAACCCCCACCAGCCCCCTGGGCGATATTCGGGAGGGAACCCTCTGGTTGTGGCGGGATGGCCCCATGCGCTATGCCCTGCTCTTAGAGCTTTCGGCCGCGGTGTCCGGGGCCCTGGTATTGGTGGGCACCGTGGGCTTGGTCCGGGGAAGGTTAGGGCTAGGCGAGTTGGAATACGGCTGGACCATGGCTGCCTTTGGCATCGGGGCCACCTTGGCTGCTTTGGCCATGGGCGCTTGGGAAAACCGCATCCCCCGTACCACCTTTGTCTTTTTGGGTGCTATGGTTTCCAGCCTGGCGGTCCTGCCCGCTGACTGGGCCTCCCTGCACCTGCTCCTTTTCCTCTGGGTTCTGGCTGGGGCAGGCCAAAACTGGGTTAACCTGCCCACCCAAGCCCTGATCGCTGACCGGACCCCTGAGGCCCTCCAGGGGCGGGTTTACGGAGCCCACTTTGCCTGGAGCCACCTCTGGTGGGTTCTGGCCTATCCCGTTGCAGGATGGTTGGGAACTCACTTCCCTGGTGGAGCCTTCCTCTACGGTGGTCTCGTGGCCCTTAGCCTTCTTTTAGGGGTGGAGCCTCTCTTTAAATCTTGGAAAAGGCCAAGCTAACAGACCCTCCAGGCGGCGCTCCAACAAGAACCCCCCGGGAATCTTCTCGGGGGACCTTCCTTGGTGGGCGATGGTGGACTTGAACCACCGACCTCACGCTTATCAGGCATCTTGGATATGGTCCAACAAGGGCCGCTTCATTCAGATATGGCCTTTCTCATCGTCACTATTGTGCTCTATAGTTATGGTGTCAACCCTAGACCATCTGGTTCATAAGCCCTCAAATGAGCCCTCAACTATCTGGTCTTATTACAGCAAATTGTCCCCTCTCCTCTACGCCCACCCTAAAGCCCGACGAGTCCTTGTAAGTTCCCCTATAACAGAAGCAATTCCCGTCTTGTGCTAAGCTATCTCTATGGCGTGGACAAGCCTTCCTTTGATCAGGCCCGGCCTTTTGACGAAACGGCAGTGATCCGGGGGGCAAGGCAGTGAGGCTCGAGGACCTCCAACCCCAAGCATTGGTGCGAGGCATCCTGCCAGATCGAGCGGTCACCGTGGTCAACGTGCAGTGGTTCGGTACGGATGCGTTGGAACTCACCTATAAAGATCCGAGCGGGCGTGTGGGTAACGTCCTGTTGTATCGAGATGACGAACCCCGCTTAGAACTCTTGGAATACGGACGACCCTGGAGCTTTGACGGCGACGGAGCCTTGTTTCGGCTGGTGTCCGAGGCCCACCGCATCCGTCTGGTTTATCTCTTCGACCCCCTGCTCGCTGTCCACACCTCGCTTCTGGAACCCCTACCCCACCAAATCACAGCCGTTTATGAAGCAATGCTTCCGCGCCAGCCCCTGCGCTTCCTGCTGGCCGATGACCCAGGGGCAGGAAAGACCATCATGGCTGGGTTGCTCATTAAGGAACTTCTGGTCCGCGGAGATGTTCAAAGGTGCCTGGTGGTGTGTCCGGGAAGCCTGGTAGAGCAGTGGCAAGACGAGTTGTATCGGCGCTTTCAACTTCCCTTCGAGATTGCCACTAACGACAAACTAGAGGCGGCTCGCACCGGTAACTGGTTCCTGGAAAACGATCTGGTGATTGCGCGCCTAGATAAGCTGGCCCGGGATGAGTCAGTACAAGCGAAACTATCAGCTCCTGAATGCCGCTGGGACCTCGTGGTGGTGGACGAGGCTCATAAGATGTCAGCCACCTTCTTTGGAGGGGAGGTAAAGTATACCAAGCGCTATAAGCTTGGCCAGCTCCTTTCCGGACTAACCAGGCACTTTCTTCTCCTCACAGCCACGCCACACAACGGAAAAGAAGAGGACTTTCAGCTTTTCTTGGCGCTACTGGACGGGGACCGGTTTGAGGGCCGGTTTCGAAACGGCGTGCACCAAGTGGATGTGTCCGACCTCATGCGGAGGGTTGTGAAGGAGAAGCTGGTTAAGTTTGATGGCACGCCCCTCTTCCCGGAACGCTTTGCGCACACCATACCCTATAGGCTTTCAGACCTCGAGGCACACCTTTACAGGGAAGTCACCAACTATGTCCGGGAGGAATTCAACCGGGCCGCTACCTTAGAAGACGAAAAGCGAGCGGGAACCGTTGGTTTTGCCCTCACCATCCTGCAACGCCGTCTTGCCTCCTCCCCCGAAGCCATCTACCAATCCCTACGGCGTAGGCGACAGCGCCTGGAAAGCCGCCTGCGGGAGGTAGAACTGCTCCACCGTGGTGGAACGGTGTCGGTTCCGGTATCCCTTGGCCCCACAATGGATCCAGAGGACATCGAGGACCTCGAGGACGCCCCTGATGCGGAGGTGGCCGTAAAGGAAGAAGAAGTGCTTGACCAAGCCACTGCGGCCCGCACGATTGAGGAGCTACGGACTGAGATCGCCACTTTGAAGCGGCTTGAGGCTCTGGCCCAGCGCGTTCGGCAAAGTGGCGAGGACCGAAAGTGGCGAGAGCTGGCAAATCTCCTTGCGGAACTCTTTTCGCCAACGCCCCTTGTAGGCCGGAGTACCGGAGAGGCATTACACCTGGGAGGAACAGATAAGCCTGCTGCCTCATCCCGCCAAAAGCTCGTGATCTTCACCGAGCACCGCGACACCCTCCACTATCTGGTGGAGCGCATCTCAACCCTTCTTGGCCGACCCCGAGCGGTGGTGTGGATCCACGGCGGCATGGGCCGGGAGGAACGGTCTAAGGCTCAAGAGGCCTTTCTTCATGACCCTGAAGTGCAGGTCTTGGTGGCCACGGACGCCGCAGGCGAGGGCATCAACCTACAGCGGGCCCACCTCATGGTCAACTATGATCTTCCCTGGAACCCCAACCGCCTCGAGCAACGTTTCGGGCGCATACACCGCATCGGCCAGACAGAACCATGCCATATGTGGAACCTGGTGGCCATCGAAACCCGGGAAGGTGATGTCTATCACACGCTCCTCAGAAAGCTGGAGGAGGCGCGCAAGGCGCTAGGGGGTAAGGTCTTTGATGTGCTGGGAAAGCTCCAGTTTGAGGGCAGGCCCCTGCGGGATCTCCTTATTGAAGCCATACGGTATGGGGAACAACCGGAAGTCAGGGCAAAACTCACCCGGGCCATCGATGAGGCCCTGGATGTGGCCCGCCTCCAGGGACTGGTGGAGGAACGGGCCCTTGTGCAGGAGGTTCTCGATTCTGACCGCCTGCGCCGCATCCGGGAAGACATGGAGCGGGCTGAAGCGAGACGCCTACAGCCCCACTACATCGAATCCTTTTTTCTCGAGGCGTTCCAGCGCCTAGGAGGTAGCGTACGCCAGCGGGAGCCCCGACGGTACGAGATAACGCACGTACCCGGTGCCATCCGCCACCGTGACCGACTCATTGGCGTCCGGGAACCAATCCTCCGCCGCTATGAGCGCATCACCTTCGAGAAGGACCTTGTGGCCCCGCAAGGCCAACCCCTAGCCGCCTTCATCTGCCCCGGCCATCCCCTTTTGGATGCGGTCATCGACCTAACCCTCGAGCGCCATCGCGACCTCCTTCGGCGGGGAACGATCCTCGTGGATGACCGGGACCCTGGGGACAAACCTAGACTTGTCTTCTACCTGGAACACGCCATTCAGGATGCCAGTAGCACGCGCACCGGGGAGCCCAGGGTAATCTCGCGCCGACTTCTATACGTCGAGCTGGATGCCAACGGCAACGCCCGCCATGCAGGGTTTGCTCCTCACCTTGACTATCGGCCTCTTCGTGAGGGGGAACCTTCTCCCGAGGAAATCCTTGCCCGGCCGGAGTGTGGGTGGATCACGCACGACCTGGAACGGCGGGCCCAGGCCTTTGCCGTAACCCAAGTGGTGCCTGAGCACCTGGAGGAGGTGCGACGACGCCGGCTGGAGTGGATTGAGAAGACGCGGGCTGCAGTAAAGGACCGGCTCACCAAGGAGATTGCCTATTGGGACCACCGGGCTGAAGAGTTGCGCCTGCAGGAACAAGCAGGAAAGCCCGCAGCCCGGCTCAACTGGCAAGAGGCCCGGCGCCGGGCTGACGAACTGGCTGCTCGCCTCAAGAAGCGGATGGAACAGCTGGACCTCGAGGCCCAGATCTCCCCTCTTCCACCCGTGGTCATGGGTGGGTTTGTGGTGGTGCCGGCAGGACTGCTGGCTAAAATGAAGGGGCAGACTGCGTTGTCCATGCAGGTCGTAGCCGACACACAGGCCTCGGCTGCTCGCGCCCGCGCCATTGTCATGGAAGTGGAGCGCAGTCTAGGCTACGAACCCGTGGACAGGGAACACGAGCGACTTGGCTACGATATCGAAAGCCGTGACCCCCGCACGGGCCGCTTGAGGTTCATCGAGGTGAAGGGACGCGTGAGCGGAGCGGATACGATCACCGTAACCCGGAACGAGATCCTAACCGCCCTCAACAAGCCTGACGACTACATCTTGGCAATCGTGGAATTCCTCGAAGAGGGCAGCTATCGTGTCCACTACATTCGCCGTCCTTTCCGCCGGGAGCCGGACTTCGGGGTGACGAGTGTCAACTATAATCTGGGAGAACTGTTAACACGAGCGGAGGATCCAAGATGAAACTTCACCAAGTAAGGATACACAATTACCGGAGTATCAAGGACCTCACCCTCACCATACCAAACATGCTCATCCTGATTGGACCAAACAATAATGGCAAATCCAACATTCTCCGTGCTATTGAATTCGCCCTCTCTCCTTCTGCAAAGCCTGATCCTGAGGACTTTTTCGCTTACCGCCCAAGTGACGATAAAGAACTCTGGGTTGAGGTGATTTTTCGAGACCTCACCCCAAATGAAAAGAACATCTTCGAGAAATATCTCCTTGATGGCGAGAAGATTCGCATTCGAAAGTCCGCTCAACTCCTGGACGATGGCGTCATCAAAATAGCGTATAGGGGTTATATTAAGGACCCGCAAGAGTGGTGGCTGAAAAGGTCCGCATGGGACCGACTCTCAACTCGCGAGAATATTCAGAATGAAGCGGAGAACATACCTCAACTCCGTGATCTGTTACGGGACCCGGGAAGAATTACCCAACAGACATTGTTCCAATTCCAGCAGCGATATATTAATGAGCACCGCCATGAGCTAGAGTTTGAGGAGATTCTTGAGGATGCACCTCTCCTAGGCCGAACGACGCTTGGAGCGGGGGTTCTTCCTGACTTTTTCCTTATTCCCGCACTTCAGGACGTGAGCGAAGAAACGAAGGTCAAGGGCACCACCGTTTTCGGACGGCTCTTTCAACGTGCCGTTCAGGAAATGGCCGAGGCTGACGAACGGTTCCAGCAAGCGCGCGAACGGATTAAAGAGCTCATCAATGACCTGAATACTCGTCCGGAACACCCAGGAAGCGAAGGATCGGCACTAGCACGACTGGAGGCGATGCTAACAGAGGAGTTGAAAACATGGGGGGTGAAGACAACAATAGAGGTCACTCCACCAGACCTTGAAAGGATTTTTGAGCTGGGAACTCAGCTGCGCGTTGATGACGGGCTGAAAACCTTAGCAGAGAAAAAAGGTAATGGGCTACAGCGCGCAATCTTATTTGCGCTTGTACGAGTATGGGGTCAAACTCTAAGACTGTCTGCACAAATCGCAGAGTCAGCACCACGTCCTTACTCAGACTCTGTGTTCTTCGCTGTTGAAGAGCCAGAACTGTTCCTACACCCTCACGCGCAACGCCAATTGCTACAGGCATTGGAATCCTTGATAGCTATTGAAAATCATCAGGTTTTCCTAACGACACACTCCACCCACTTTGTAAACCTGGATCGCTATGAAAGGCTAGCCATTGTAGCAAGGCCAAGTCCCTCGGAAGGAACTCAAGTCCGCCAGTGTAGTGAGGAGCTTTTTACAGGTGAAGACATTACTGAAAGAAAACGACGGTTTCACATGGCCTCTTGGGTTAACCCTGAGCGAGCTGAACTCTTTTTTGCTCATAAGGTGATACTTGTTGAGGGTGAAACCGAAAAAGCAGTATTGCCATTTTTGGCACACAGGTTGGACTGCTTTGACCCCAATGTCACAGTTATTGATTGCGGAAGCAAATTCAACATTCCTCTATACATGCGGATCCTGAATGCTTTTCGCATACCCTACTGCGTAATTCATGATGAAGATCCGATACCAGACCCCATCCCTCAAAACTGGGACGAGGATAGGCGCAAAGCTGCGCACCAAACTTTTTTTATGAATAAGGAAATTTGGGACTTGCTAGATAGCAAGCTCGGCGAGGTCGAGATCTTGAGTCCCGATTTTGAAGGGGTGGCAAATATTCCGAAAAATCAAGCAAAGAAAAAAGGAAAGGCGCTCGCCGCCCTAGATTATCTAAGTAATGAAGAAAATATTCCAGAGCGTCTCATTGAAGTTATCCGTAAAGCTTTTAGGCTCCCTTCCTTTGGAGGAGATTCTAATGGGTAGCAACAGGAAGCTCATCGAAGTGGCCCTGCCCCTCCCCGAGATCAACGACGCCTCGGCGTATGACATGATGCCGGGAATCGGGGCGCATCCGAAGGGAATCCACCTCTGGTGGGGGCGGAAGGCGCTGCCGGCGTGCCGCGCTTTTCTCTTCGCCTCGGTGGTGGACGACCCGAGCAGCCATCCAGAGCGCTTCCCGACCGAGGAAGCGCAGGCGGCGGAGCGGGAGCGGTTGTTTGGGATCATCCGGCGGATGATGCAAAAGCAACTGCACAAGCACCCGGAGGTCTACGCTGAGGCTCGGGCGGAGATGCTGAAGTACTGCGACGGGAAGCTGCCGCCCGTGCTGGACCCCTTCGCGGGCGGGGGCTCCATCCCGCTCGAGGCCGCGCGGCTCGGGTTCGAGGCGTACGCCGGGGACCTAAACCCGGTCGCGGTGCTCTTGAACAAGGTCTATCTCGAGATCGTCCCTCGCTGGACCGACCACCCGCCGGTGAACCCGGAGGACCGAAGGAAAATCGGGGGTACGGGAGGCTGGCGCGGCGCCAGTGGTCTGGCTGCTGACGTCCGCTACTACGGGCAGGTAATCCTGGAGCGGGCGCGCAAGAAAATCGGCCACCTGTACCCGCCGGTGAAGGTGACGGAGGAAATGGCGGCAGAACACCCGCACCTGAAGCCCTACGTGGGGAAGGAATTGCCGGTGATCGCCTGGATCTGGGCACGCACAGTGCCAAGCCCGAACCCTGCGGCCCGTGGGGCTCACGTGCCCCTTATGAGCACATTTTGGCTGTCAAGCAAGAAAGGCAATGAGGCGTGGCTGGAGCCGGTGGTGGACCGGGCGCGGAATGCTTGGCGCTTCCGTGTTCACACCGGTGCACCGAAGGATCGGGAGGCGGTAAAGGCGGGTACCAAAACGGGTCGGGCTCAGTTCCGCTGCCTGCTCACCGGCGATCCCATCTCGGACGGGCACGTCAAGAAGGAAGGGCAGGCCGGTCGTTTAGGCGAGCGCCTGGTGGCGATTGTGGCCGACACCGACCGCGGGCGGGTTTACCTCCCGGCTACCGAGGAGCACGAAGCGGTTAGTAGGCAGGTGGACCCTTCTTGGAGGCCCGGAGGAGAAATCCCGCCCAAGCTAACGGGCGGAACATGTGCGCTGTACGGCCTTACAAGGATGGGCGACCTCTTCACCCCTCGCCAGCTCACGGCGATGGTGACGCTGTCGGACCTCATCCGGGAAGTGCGGGCGGATGTGCGGCGGGATGCACTGGCCGCCGGGCTATCGGAAGCCAACGCCGACGCCTACACCGCCGACGTAGTTACCTTCCTGGCGATGGCCCTGGACCGGTGCGCGTGCTTCAACACTTCCCTGTGCAGATGGGGCCCGAGCAATGAAAAAGTAATGAACATCTTCGATCGCCAAGCGATTCCAATGTTGTGGGACTTCGGGGAAGCAAACACCCTCGGTGATTCCGTTGGTGCCTGGGTCACGTGTGCACAGTATGTCGCTGAATGCATCGAGACTGTGGGGACTAAGCAGGAGTCTCACGCCCGCCTCATCGACGCCGCCCGGCCCTGGGACGGGCTCCGCAACGTCCTCATCTCCACCGACCCACCCTACTATGACAACATCGGCTATGCAGCACTGTCGGACTTCTTCTACGTCTGGCTCCGCCGCACTATCGGCGACCTCTACCCCGACCTCTTTGCTACCATCCTTGTACCTAAGGAGCCCGAGCTGGTGGCGGCGCCGGAGCGGTTTAACGGGGATAGGCTCAAGGCTAAGGAGCACTTCGAGCAAGGTTTCAGGCGGGCCTTTACCATCCTGCGGGAAAAGATGGACCCGCGGTTTCCCCTGACGGTGTACTACGCCTTCAAACAGGACGACGTGGAGAGCGGAGCGGACGAGGAGGAAGGAAACGACGAACCCGGCAATAGCCGGATTGACCGGACCACTGGATGGGAAACCATGCTGGAAGCCCTGATCGGGACTGGCTTCCAGATCACTGCCACCTGGCCAGTACGCTCTGCACAGAAATGGCGGATGAATGCGATGGAAGCCAACGCCCTCGCCTCCTACATCGTCCTCGCCTGCCGCCCCCGGCCAGAAAATGCTCCCCAGGCCGACCGCCGGACCTTTGTGGCGGAGCTGAAGCAGGAACTACCAGGAGCACTGCGTAAGCTTCAGCAGGGCAACATCGCCCCGGTAGACTTCGCCCAAGCCGCCATCGGCCCCGGCATGGCCATTTACTCCAAGTACAGCCGCGTGCTAGAGGCGAGCGGCCGGCCTATGAGCGTACGCACAGCTCTGGCCCTCATCAACCAAGTCCTCACCGAAGTGCTCTCCGAGCAGGAGGACGAGTTTGACAACGACACCCGCTGGGCCATCGCCTGGTTCGAGCAACACGGTTTTGAAGAAGGGGAATTCGGCGAAGCGGAGCTCCTATCTAAGGCTAAGGCCACCAGCCTAAGGGGTCTTGTAGAGGCGGGCATTGTGGCTTCCCGTGGAGGAAAGGTGCGACTGTTACGCCCTGATGAGCTACCGAAGAACTGGGATCCGGACAAAGACAAGCGCTTTACCCTTTGGGAAGCCACCCACCACCTGATACGGGTCTACTGGTACGAGAAAGCTGGAGACCAGGCCACCGCTTCGCTCTTGCGGAAGCTGGGATCCCGCGGCGACCTAGCCCGAGAACTTGCCTACCGACTCTACAATGTATGCGAAAAAAAGAACTGGTCACAGGAGGGCCAGAGCTATAACGCCCTGGTGCTGGGTTGGCCGGAGCTGGTCCGGCTCGCACGGGAACAGGGTCCTGCCGCTGCTCCCCTGTTCGAAAGCGGGGAAGCATGATGAACTGGTAATCAGAGCTCCGCTTCCACGGGGAGAGACCATACAGAGGGGGCTGGAGGAGAAAGATGGCGGTAACCAACTACGAGCGAGTGACTAGGGCTTTGGAGCACCTGCGTGCAGGGTTAGCGGGCTTTGTAGAGCAGGAGTTCCGGAGCCAGTACGGGGACAAAGCCCAGGCCGAGGCCCTGCGGTTTCTGGGTGACGACCGCTTGGCATCGCGCAAGCCTATCTCCGAATGGGATGCGGCCGCACTGCTCAAAGTGATGTGGGAGGGGTGGAACGAGGTCTTCCGCCAAACCTTGGGTCAAGCGGAACGCACCCTTGTTTCCGAACTGCGCGAGTGGCGCAACAAGTGGGCCCACCAAGAGCCCTTCAGTTCGGACGATGCGTATCGGGTCCTGGACTCCGCGGAACGCCTTTTGTCGGCTGTCGCCGCACCCCAAGCCGAAGAGCTGGCACGCATGAAACAGGAACTCCTCCGGGTTCGCTATGACGAACAGGTGCGGGCCGAACGCCGCAAGCTGGGCGGTTCGCTGGTGGAAGCCGCTGCCGCTGGTGCCCTAAGACCTTGGCGGGAGGTTATCGCCCCTCACCCCGATGTGGCTAGCGGTCGCTACCAACAAGCGGAGTTTGCAGCAGACCTATGGCAGGTGTACCTGGGTGAGGCAGCCTCCGAGTACCAGGATCCCAAGGAATTCTTCCGTCGCACGTACCTTACGGAGAACCTAAAGCACCTGCTGGTGCAGGCAGTCAAGCGCCTCTCGGGTACGGGTGGCGACCCCGTGATCCAACTTCAGACCAACTTCGGTGGTGGCAAGACCCACGCCATGATCGCCCTCTACCACCTGTTTGGCGGATATAGCCCGGCAGAGTTGCCCGGCGTTGACGTGGTTATGGCCGAGGCGGGCGTGCACACCCTACCCCATGCACGGCGGGTAGTGCTGGTCGGAAACCGTATCTCGCCGGGCAACCCCATGGTCAAGCGGGACGGCACCGTAGTCCGCACCCTGTGGGGAGAACTTGCCTGGCAACTTGGGTTTGCAGCAGGTGGCCTCGAGGAAGCCAGGAAGGCCTATGCCCGGATAGCCAAGGATGACGAGCATGCCACAAGCCCTGGGGATGCCCTTCGGGAGCTGTTTAACATCTATGGTCCGTGCCTGATCCTGATAGATGAGTGGGTAGCCTACGCTCGCCAGCTTCACGATCAAGCCGACCTCCCGGGAGGGACTTTCGACACCCAGTTCACATTTGCCCAAGCTCTTACGGAGTCGGCGCGAGCGGTGAAAAACTGCCTGGTAGCGGTTTCCCTTCCAGCTTCCGACACCTCGTCCTCCCCACACACCAGGGTTGAGGACATTGAAGTGGGTGGTGTACGGGGTCGCGAGGCCTTGGACAGGCTACGCAATGTGATTGGCCGCATCGAGTCACCCTGGCGTCCGGCCAGCGCTGAGGAAAGCTTTGAGATTGTTCGTCGACGCTTATTCGAGCCCATGACCGACCCAGAACAGTTCAAGGCACGCGACGTAACAGCCCGAGCTTTTGCTGATCTCTACCGTACCCAACGAAGCGAATTCCCGACAGAGTGCGCTGAGGCCGCATACGAACGCCGTATCCAAGCCGCGTATCCCATCCACCCAGAAGTCTTCACCCGGCTCTACGAGGACTGGTCCACCTTGGCCAAGTTCCAGCGCACCCGGGGGGTTCTGCGCCTAATGGCCGCTGTCATTCATACTCTGTGGGAGCGAGGCGACCGTAACCCTTTGATCCTACCCTCAACCATCCCCATGGACGACCCACGGGTACAATTTGAGCTTACCCGGTATCTCTCAGAGAACTGGGTTCCGGTCATCGAAAGGGACGTGGATGGACCCAGCTCGCTACCTGTGCGCCTAGATGCTGAGGTGCCTAATCTGGGCAAGTATCATGCTTGTCGCAGGGTGGCTCGCACCATCTACCTGGGCTCGGCCCCGATTCAGGGAGCTGCGCACCAAGGTATTGAAGACCGGCGTATCCGTCTGGGCTGTGTCATGCCCGGCGAATCGCCCGCTGTCTTTGGCGATGCCCTTCGGCGGCTAGCGGCCGAGGCCACCTACCTCTACCAAGACGGAAACCGCTTTTGGTACTCTACGCAACCCACGGTTACGCGGCTTGCAGAGGACCGGAGTGCCCAGCTTGCCCGCGAACCAGAAAAGGTGGCCCGGGAAATTGAGCGGCGGGTCCGGGAGGAGGTGCGGCAACGACCAGGTGAGTTTAGCCGTGTACATGAGTTTCCCCGCGGCAGCCAAGACGTACCCGATGACTTGGATGTACGGTTGGTTATCCTGGGAATCGATCGTCCACACATCAGAGGACAGGAAAGCCCGGCCCTGGCCTTTGCCAAGGAGATCCTCGAGTGGCGCGGTAGCTCTCCTCGCCATTACCGGAACACCCTGGTGTTCCTGGCCCCAGACCAAAGCCGATTGCAAGATTTAGAAGAATCCGTCCGCCGCTACTTGGCATGGGAATCTATCCTGCAAGATACGGATCTTCTTAACCTCTCCCCGCAACAGGTCCGGCAGGCTGAAGAGCAAAAGCGAACGGCAAATGCCACGGTTAACGCCCAGCTCCCTGAAACATACCTGTGGCTGCTCGTACCCATCCAAACAGATCCCCATGGAAACATTTCTTGGCAGGAGATTCGGCTCCAGGGCAACGATGGCCTCGCTGTCCGTGCAAGCTCAAGACTCTTAAAGGATGAATTGCTGATCACTCGACTGGCTGGTACTCGGCTTCGGATGGAACTGGATAAGGTCCCACTCTGGCGTGGGGATCATGTACCGGTAACCCAGCTCATCGAGGACTTCGCCCGCTACATTTACCTGTCACGTCTTAAAAACCCTGCGGTGCTCGTTGAGGCTATACGAGATGGGGTGGCACTAACTACTTGGGAGAAAGATACTTTCGCCTACGCTGAGAGCTTCGATGAAGATACAGGCCGCTACCGTGGGCTAAAGGCTGGACAGTTAGTGTCTCTTTCCCCAGAAGCCCCACAAGGACTTGTAATTAAGTCTGACGTAGCCCAAATGCAACTGGCCACCGAAACCCCGCAACCTCCCACTGGAACCGGGAGCAATGTGGGGAAGCCGCCTGGGCCGGTCCCCGTGCCAACCCCCGTACCCCCCCCACCGCCCCCTGTGAAACTTCCCACCCGGTTTCACGGCACGGTGACCTTGGACCCCATCCGGGCCGGAGCAGAAGCAGGCAAAATCGTCCAGGAAATCCTGACTCATCTCATAAATCTGCCTGGAGCCCAGGTCCAAGTAACTCTTGAGATCGATACGCGAGTACCTGGTGGAATCCCCGAAAATGTGGTGCTCATTGTGACCGAAAATGCCAAAACGCTAAGGTTTACGAACCATGGGTTCGAACCAGACTGAGGGAGGCGGCATAGATGCCCTCCCCCTAGTAAGTCACCTTTATTCGACCCACGACTCTCAGGGCTAAGCGCCTTACCGGCTCCAGCTCCTGCGGCTGGCTTAGTGCCTCCACGGATCACAAATCCTTTACCAGTCGCCACAGCCCGTCCATAGGATCCGAGGAAGAAGCTATACCCTTTCCTGTTGTACCCTTCGGTCATGACCGTGGGCGACCATCTGATCTTGAACGAGCTATGGCAGAGGGTGAAGAAGGCCAAGGACCCAATCGAGAGGACCCGTTTCCTGGCGGTCTACCACGCCAAGAAGGGGCTCACCGCTAAGGAGATCGCTAGGATCACCCTGAACACTCCCCGCTGGGTCCAGGAGACGGTGAGGCGCTACAACCAAGAAGGTCCTGAAGCTCTGAAGGACCGGCGGCACCGGAATCCGGGGGCGAGGCCCAAGCTGCGACTGTGGGTGGAGGTCAGCCCTCCATGGGCTAGCTTGTAGGAGTTGGGGAAGAGGGTTTCCCTTTACCCCATCTACCGCCTCCTGCATGAGATGAGCTTTAAGGCTCGGCGGGAGGGGCTAAGGGTACGGCACCTCGCCTACGACGAGCACCGTTTGGGGCTTAAGCCGGTGTACCGAAGGGTGTGGAGCCGAAAGGGGTGAGCCCCTGGCGGCGGTCCATCCTCGGTACGAGTGGTTCTACGTGTGCACCTTTGTGGAACCGGAGACGGGAGAGAGCTTGAGTCTGCTGGTGGACGGGATCGACACAGAGGTGATGGGCAGGGTGCTCCAGGAACTGAAGGGATGGCTGAGCGAAGGAGAGGAGACCTGGGTGGTACTTGACCGAGCCGGGTGGCATGTAAGCCAGAGGTTAAAGGTACCGGAGGGGATACGCCTGGTGTTTCTGCCGCCCTATTCTCCGGAGTTGCAGCCGGTGGAGCGGGTCTGGCCCCTGGTCAGTCACGGGCAAAGCCCGTATCTTAGCGAGGTGGTGGCGAATCGATACTTTCACGATCTAGGGGAGATGATGGCGGTGGTGGCCGAGCGGTGCCGGGTTCTGGAGGGGATCCGAAGATCCTTCAGCGACACACCCTCTTCCACTGGTGGCCTAGGACGACGGAATCAACATGGAAGGGTATAAGACGGGTATGGGTATCAAAGGGGGCGCGAACTCGGGCCGAATCTGGACAAATACACGTGAGACACCGAATGGGATAAAAAGATGGGGAACCGACCCTAGAGAGGAGGTTCCCCATATGCAGCTTACCTCGGTGGGCCGAACGATATGGAAAGGAGCTAGCCAAGGGGCAAGACTGGCCGAGGCCGGGGCAGACGACCCGGATGTCCAGGAACGCCTTCGCAAGGTGAAGTTGGTGAAAGCCTTGCGGGAGAGCCAGAGGAGCTGGGAGGAGATTCAGGAGCTTTTGGGCATCAGCCGGGCCACCTACTACCGTTGGGAAAGGGCCTTGAGGGAGAAGGGGCTAGCCGGACTCAGGCCCAAGTCCCGCCGCCCCAAGCGTACACGAGGAAAGGTGCACTGGGGGCCGGAGCTTCTCATCCGGGTGGAGGAGCTGCGGAGGGAGAACCCCACCTGGGGGCGGTGGCCCATCTGGCTGACCCTCCGGAAGGAGGGTTTTTGGTGAGCGAACGCACGGTGGGGCGTATCCTGGCCCACCTGGGTCACGGGCAAAGCCCGTATCTTGGGGGGAGCGGACGCGTGGAGAGCGTGGCCAGGTTTCTGGCCAGGAGGGGGAGAGGGAAGGCTAGGGGAAGACCTAGGAGACCCTACGCCAGGGGGAAGCCCCGGGGATATCAACCGCAAGCCCCTGGGGACCTGGTGCAGGTGGACACCTTGATGGTGAGCCTGGGGCCTGGGGAGGTGGTGCGGCACTTTTCGGCGGTGGGCCTGTTTACCCGGTATGCCCTGGGGGAGATGCATAGCCGGGCCACGGCTAGGCTAGCTGGGGAGTTTCTATCCCGACTGGTGGCCCAGGCTCCTTTTCCTATCCGGGCGGTACAGGTGGATGGGGGTAGCGAGTTCATGGCGGAGTTTGAGGTAGCGTGCCAAGGCCTGGGCATTGCTATTTTTTGTGCTGCCTCCCCGGAGTCCTAGGCTTAATGGGCACGTGGAGCGGCTGCAACGGACTTTTAGGGCTGCTTTGCCCGCAGGGCAAACATGTTTTAGAGTTTTACACCCGACCTTTGCCCACGAGGGTGGGGGAGCTACAGGCGGAGCTCAATGCCTACCTGGACTACTACAACCGCAGGAGGCCCCACATGGCCTTGGATGGCCTTGCCCCCTTAGGGTTCCTGGCTAAGATACGGGAAGAGTCGGTTCCCCAAGGTGTCTCAAATGTGCTGGCCAAATACAGGGGCTTGACATCAAGCACTGCATAGAGTATACTTACTAATGGAAATGCCCCCCCCAGGCGATTGCCTATCGGGGGGGGACGTTTAGTTATGGCCAGGCCGTATGCCAAACGCCCTCTTTCCTTGGAGGAACAGCTATCCCTCTTGGAAGAGCGTGGGCTCATAATAGGGGATCGAAAAAAGGCGCTTGATTTTGTTTCGAAAGTACAGTACACCCGTCTCCGCGCATATTGGCACGTCTTAGAAGAGAATATAGTTACTCACAAATTCCGTTCGGGCGCTAATTTCGATGAAGTTCTGCTGATTTACATGCGCGATCGGCGCCTTCGGCTTCTAGTTTTCGAAGCCATAGAGCATATAGAGGTAGTCTTACGAAGCCAGTGGGCTTACCACCTAGCTCATGCCAAGGGACCCCACGCCTATTTAGATGGGACCATAGTTCAGGACAAGTCCACACATTTGCAAGTGATTGGTCAATCTCTAAAAGAATGGGGTCGACACTGGAAACATGATCCTCAACTAAGCCACTTCCAGGCAAAATACACAGATGCTTTCCCTCCGATCTGGCTTCTGTGTGAAACCATTTCCTTCGGAACATTGGCCCGCTTTCTCGACAATATTAGGGACGCTGAACTGGGGAAAAAAGTAGCCTCCGCCGTAGGCCTTCCCTTCAGTTACCTTAAAAAGGCAGTTAGGCACTTAGTGGTGGTTCGCAACATCGTCGCACACCATGGGCGTCTTTGGGATAGAAAAATTACCGCTTTTACCCTTGGTTCGCCGGAAAAGCACCCTATTACCCTGAGGGTGGCTTTGCAACAAGCCACAGATCCCCAAAGGGTTTACCGGACCCTGGCCCTCCTGGTGTACATAGGTGGGGTCGTAGGATACCATCGTGAGTGGTATCCACGTCTCCGCGAACTTCTTGAGGAATACGGGGACTACCTGTATAGCCGCATGGGCTTTCCCGAAGGTTGGGAAACACTCGAAGTTTGGTCATCTACCAAGTAGCAGATGGTATGGGTGCTTGTCAGAGGGTCCTTGCATGGACTATCGTACCCACTTCGGCATTCTAGTCGCAAAAATCCCCTGAGTACAATACATGGAGAACGCAAAAACAGGTACACGTCTGTGCGAGTCAAGTCGCGATTTTTGTGGGTTTCTCTTCCGCACCCCAGAGCGGGGCTATGTCCATGTAACGCCTGAATGCCCATTCTTCCGTGACCCTGAGCATCACCACCGTGGCCAGGTTGGCCAGGCTTCCCGCTTTAGGGCCCCTACCCCAAATGAACCGCCTCAAGCACCGCCTCTATAACCGCCTTCACCGGTCGTGTCAAGATTTATGTGTAGACGTCTGTGTATGCGGGGCGTACCGCTCACGTAGCATCCCCTCCAGCACCTCTCGAACCTCGGCAAAGCCCTTCGTCAGCCCCGTAGGGGCTATCTTGACTCGCCGCTCAGCCCACCTCCCCTCTTGACGCTCCACCACAAGGTAGCCCCTGCGGGGCTGACCCAGGTACAACAGTTTGAATACCGCCTCGGGCCGGGGAAACTTATGGTCCCGTACCTTCGTTCCTCGCCTCACTTCCCGGATAAACCGCTCCATGAGGTTGGTGCTCCGGAGGTAGGGCCAAAGTACCTGCGGGTACTCGTAGAACCGCAGCAGAGCCCCCGAGTTCTCCCACCAAGAGGCCACCAAGGAAGGGTACCTGGCCCCCCAGGCCGCCCTCAGCTTTTCCAGAGCCTGCAGAGCTTCCTTTCGGCTCCCCGCCATGTACACCCCCCTCAGGTCCTGGGCCAGCAAGGCCCTGTCCTGAGACCGCACCTGGGACAGGCTGGCCCTCACCTGGTGCACCACACACCGTTGCCATTGGGCCAGGGGATAGACCCGGCGAATTGCTTCATCTATCCCAGGCAACCCATCGGTGATGAAAAGCAGCACCCGCCGCAGACCCCTTTGCCATAGCTCCCGCAAAACCTCTTCCCAGGCATAAGCGTTCTCGGTGGGAAGGAGCCAAGTCAGCCGAAGGCTATCTTGCACCGTAGAATCCAGCTCTCCCCTGAGGGGGTAATCTCAAGGCTACGTACACCGCTGCTTTGGGGCCCCTACGCCAAATAGACCACAGCGCCAGCCTCTACGTTGTTGGAAAACAGTAGCAAGTGGCAGGCTGTACCCTGTGAGGTGCCCCACCGGTCCACAGTGTCCCACTCAGTGGCAAAAGGAGGGGGTGTGGGAGCGGGTAGCCCAGGCACTTGCCCGGCGCAACCGGGAAGGGTAGGGGCGGTATACCTCTCCCAGCAGTATCCTGAGATGGATGCCCAGTCGGTCAAGACCGGGCAAAAAGGAGGGCCCCAAGGAAACGACAGGGCCAAGAAGGTGAAAGGGCGCAAAGGGCAGATCCTGACGGATATGGGGGCTACCCGCTAAAGGCCTATGTGCACCCGACCGACGAGTACGACAGATGAAGAATAGGAGACGAAAGTCGCAATCTTGCAAAAATAGGACCCGATAGGCAAGCTTTTTGCAAAGTTTAACTTTTAGGCTTCCCCAAAATACGTGCTACAAATTCGACAGGGTGATAGGCAGTGATGAAGCCTGACGAGCTCGCCAAACGGCTGGGTATAGGTCGGACCCTGGCCTACCGGATCGCCCGGGTCTATGGCATCCGTATTGGCCGGAAATTGTTTGTACCCGACTGGGTAGCAGAAGCCCTGGAAAAGGGGATATCCCCTGAGGAGGCCCGCCAGGAGGTACTGGTCGCCTTCCGAAAGAACAAGTAGGACACCCTCAGTTTTTGGAGCCCAGAGCCCTTTGGCCCTGGGCTCCCTTTAGTTTCCCTCACTAGTCCCAAAGCAGGAGTTCCCGAATCCAGGCGCGCCGAGCCAGGCGGTACCCCTCCCGTTTGCTCACCGTCCAAAAGCTTTGCCGTCCGTATGGGGTTTCGCATGAGGCCAGGTACTGCCCTGTAGAAGCATCCAGGGCCACGGTGGGAGCGCCGTGGCGGTCCCAGCCGTCGGCGATACGCTCGGCCAGGGTGTCGGCAATCCACTCCCGCAGTTTCACCACGGCATCGGTTCCTCCGTGTTCCACCGCCGTTAGGACCTCGTCGGGGAGGAGTCGGGTGAGCATCTGGGCCTTTCCCGAGGCGATATAGGCGAAAAGACCTTGGGCCAGAACGTCCAAAATCATAATCCTCCTCTCTTCATCTCCAGCCACTCCCCCACGGTCCGGGGGGGTTCATCCCGCCACACCCGCACGGTGATGGGCAGGGGGCGCTTGGGCCACTCCTCCAGGACCTTCCGCCAAGGCGGCTGCCGCCACTGGCCACCAGGGCTTCGGAGGTACCTATCACCCCAGAGCTGTTGGGCTCTATGCACGATCTCGTGAGCCTGATCCCAGACTCCGTGAAAAAGGGGCAATGTTCCGAGCATCCTGATGAGACCGGCAAGCCGCGGCCAGTCACCACGATGGGCGTAGAAGAGCGCGGTCTCCAACAGCTGCTGGTAAAAGTCCCCATGAAGAAACCAGGTCCAGCGCGCCCGGGCTTCGTCGTACCGTAGCACATAGGTGCCACGCCAGGCACCTTCCCGCCAGGCAGGCCAAACCAGTGGATAGTGGGCGTCTGTCACTTGGTACAAGTTTTCCTCCTTCAGCCTCCGGGTGGCCAGGAGCACCATCGGCCAACGGCCGCCCCGGGGCTCGGGGCCCAGGATGAGGTAGGCGGTGGGCAGGCCCGCCTTCCGCCGGGCGTGCCGGCCCATCCGGTCGATGAGGATCCGGTGCTTCTCGTGGAGCTTGCCGAGGGCCACCAGGATGCGCTCCTCGGGGGCGGTCTGGACGGAGTACCAGGTGTACCCCCCCTCCGACACCAACCGGAGGATTTGCGCCATGGCTCCCGTCTGGGAGCGGGGAATGGGGAATGTATCAGGTCTCGTCATACGTGAATTGTAGTAACCCGGCCCTCTGAACGTACAAAACCACTCGAAGCATGAATTTTGCCTTCCCTACATTCGGTTTCAAAGGATCATAACCCTACATAGAGGTTCCTGTAGCGCGCATTTTGTTTTCTTTCGCGGGGCTGACTATAACAGACGTGACCTCAACCCGGGTGGTGCCGGGGCCGGACGAGTACCTGCCTCCCTGTGGCAGCAGGGGGTGGGGAAAGCCGGGGAAGCTGCCTGCCGGGGTAAATCCTGGCTCGGGCACGCACTCAACGCGGCGCGGGGAGGGAACCTCCTCTCGACCGCACTCCATAACCCCTAGGGATAGGGGCGCACTGATGTTGGGCGACGCGGAAAGGGTCGTAGAGGGGGAAGGGGAAACCCGGAAACCTCTGCGGCTGGTCCAGGGAAAGGGGATGCGAATCCCCCCACGGGGTAGCCCGAACCCATAGGGCTACGACGTGTGCAGGGCGCGGCGGTACTGAGGGCACCGCAAGGTGTCAGGCCCCTGAGGGAGACTGGAGGGGGTGCCACCCGGGGGATAATCCCGGGGGCGTACGATAGCTAGCCGCGAAAGGGGTGGGTGAAACTCCCACTCTTCCCTGAACCTGGCCGCCTGGGGACCTGGATCCATCCACCCTGCCGGAGTACCCCGAGCTTCGGAACCTCGTAGGGGGAAAGGCCTCGGAAAGGGGCGGGTGGATCCGTGAAGGCGGGAACCAGCATCGAGCATTCAATATCCACCGTACCTGGACCTAACGCGGGAACCTCCTGGACCCCTGGGGCACAGGGCTGCCACCCTGCCAGGGGTTTAGGGTGTGGGGAGTACCCGGACGCGTACGGAGGCGAAGACCTCCCGAGGCGCTGGCGAAAACCCACCCGTGCAGGAGGGGGAGACCGGGCCAGTACGACGGGGAATGGCTGCATGGGGGGCCCCGTACCCCATGCGGTGCACGAACCCGCCTGGGCAACCAGGCTAGGAAAGCCCGGACCGGCTTACCCGTGTGGCTTCCACCGCACGGGGGCCTCGGCACCACTTGGGGGTGGGGGTTGTTCCCCACCCCGACAACCGGCTAGAGGCCCACAGGGGAGTTGAGGATTGCTCCTCGGTGGAGACGGAAAACCACAGGATGCCTGGGGAGGCCTCCACGCCTAGGGGTGAAACCTGAAGGCGGGGATCGCCGAACCTGGTGGCCACCTAGGGGGCCATCCATGGCCCTAGGGGGATGGCCGGCCCACACCGGCCAGCCACGGTGTCCCGAACCGTATCGGGGGCGTCCGGGGCCACAAACCGGTCAGGTCAGGTGTAGGGCTTCTCGTCCGAAGGAGGAAATCTGATGATAATGGTTGATGTCGATAAGGGTTAAGCCTGGGATAAGGGAAATCAGGCCCTCGCAGAGGTAAAAACAAGGAAAATCAACCCCCGCCCTTTCGGCGGGGGCTTTCCTTTTCGAATCCCCATGGGGGTTTGTGAACCAGGGTCACGGTATACTCGAGAGCATGTCCAGATACCAAGGCAGGAAGGAGGTAAAAGATGCGGCGTAGAGGCAAGGGAGGAGGATCCACCTACTACGACCCCCACGGGGACCGGTGGGTGGCAGAGTTGAAGTGGGTGGACGAGCTCACCGGGAAGGTGGTCAAGGTCAGGCGGTATGCCCCCACCCGCAAGGAGGCTGAGGCCTTGCTGGGAGAGTTAGCCAGTCAGAAGGCCAGGGGGCTTCTCCTCTCCCCCACCCGTCTCACCCTGCGGGAGTTTGCCCTGGAGTATCTGAAGCGCAAGGAGCGGGAGGGGGTGCGGCCCAACACCCTGCGCCTCTTGCGGTTGGAGTTGGGGCTGGCCCTGCCCTCCCTGCGGGATCCCGGTCTGCCGGATCCCCTGGGTCGTATGCCCCTGCAGCGGGTGGGTCCCGCCCAGATCCGGGGGGTGGTGGATGGTTTGGTGGGGCGGTATGCCCCCAGGACGGTGCGCAAGGTGTTAGGCCATCTGAAGGCCCTCTTTCGGGAAGCGGTGCATCTGGAGCTGGTCCCCAGGAACCCCGCGGAAGGGGTGCGGTTGCGCCTGAGGGAGGAGGAGAAGGTGGCCCGGGCCCTGGAACCGGAGGAGGTGATCCGTCTCCTGGAGGAGGCGGAGCGGGGGCGGAGTCGAGAGATGGCTTTGCTCCTTTGGCTTCTCCTCTCCACGGGTCTGAGGCGGGGGGAAGCCTTAGCCCTTCAGTGGAGGGACCTCGACCTGGACCGGGGGGAGGTGCGGGTCTGGCGTGCCTGGACCAAGGTGGACGGCAGGGGGGCCTTCACCACCCCCAAGACCTCCACCGCCCGGCGGGTGGTGCCCCTTCCCCGGGATCTCCTCCTGCGGTTGCGGGCATACAAGGAGGAGTTCCTGGCGAAACTGGCCCCGGAGGAGGTGGAGGAGCTTTTCCTCTTTGCCGGAGACCGGCCTTTTGATCCCGATGCCTTCAACCACTACCTGCGTCGGCTGGCGGAGCGGGCGGGGTTGGGGCGGGTGAGGGTGCATGACCTGCGGCACACCTGGGCCACCCTGGCCCTTTCCCGGGGGGTGCCCCTGGAGGTGGTGAGCGAGCGGCTGGGCCATGCCTCCCCCACCATCACCCTGAACGTCTACCGGCACCTGCTGGAGAAGGAGCGGCGGGGGTATGTCTTGGAGCTCGGGGAGCTTTTGGGGGGTCCGAGGCCCAGGCCGCAAGCCTGACCTCATAAGCCCTCAAATGAGCCCTCAAAGCATCTTCCCCCCTCGCTACCGAGGGGGGAAGTTTTGTGTTCTCTTCGTGGTGGGCGATGGTGGACTTGAACCACCGACCTCACGCTTATCAGCCCGCAAGGGAGGAGGGGTTAGGAACCGGGTTTGTGGCGGGGACGGGGTTTTTGAGCCTGGTTGGTCCCCGTTGGTCCCCGTTGGTTCCGGTTGTTTAGGTGTAGCAAGGTGTCAAGGGGAAGGGCCCCGGCGCGGTGATCCTCCTCCATGAGCTGCTGGTAGACCTTGACGGTGAAGGTGGGGTCTGCGTGGCGCAACCTGGCCGCCACCACCTTGGGAGGGAGGCCGGCCCGGAGGGCGAGGGAGGTGTAGGTGTGCCGGAGGCCGTGGGGGGTGATGCGGGAGACCCCGGCCTTTTCCTGCAGGGCGTAGAAGGCCCGCTTGAAGTTGTTGTATTCCATGGGGGTTCCCCGGGTGGAAGGGAACATGAGCCCGTGGTCCTGCCAGTCCGGGGTGGAGGCGCGTTCTTCCTCCAGGCGCTCCCGCCACCAGGCGAGGAGGGCTTGGGTGTCCGGGTCCAGGTAGATGGGGGCCACGCTTCCCGGCGTCTTGGCCGGGCCCAGGGTGCCGTCCCGGCGCAGGGTGTGCCGGACGTGGAGCACGTCCCCCTCCCAGTCCTCCCACCGGAGGGCCAGGGCCTCCCCGGGCCGGAGGCCGGTGGCGAGCATCAGGGCGAAGAGGGGGTAGAGGCGGTGCCCCCGGGCGGCTTCAAGAAACCGGGCCACCTCCTCGGGCTTCCAGGCCTTGGCCGGCCGGACCGCCCCGCCCCGTGGGGGATCCACGGCGTCCATGGGGTTCTGGTCCAGGAGGTCGGCCCGCACGGCGTCCCGGAGGGCGGCCCGCAAAAACTGGTAGATGTGACGGCGGTGGGAAGGAGAGAAGCCGGCGAGTTCGGCGAAGAAGGCGCGGAAGGTGAGGGGGGTCAGGCGGGAGAGGGGCAGGTGAGCGATGGGCTCCACGTGCTTCAGGTACACGTGGTAGTTGCGAAGGGTGGTGGGGCGTAGGTCTCGGGTGGCGGCCCTTTGCTCCACCCAGGAGGCCAGGTAGTCCCCAAGGCGCAGGCCGGCGGGGTCGGGAACCCAGCCCACGCCGGCCTTGGGAAGGAGCTTGGCCAGCTTTTCCGCCACCTCCCGGCGGGTGCGGCCATAGACCCACTTCTTGCGCTGGCGGCCGTCCGGGGTGTACCCGAGGGTCACGAAGCCGGCCCAGCGGCCATCCTTGCGCTGGAAGATGGAGCCTTCTCCCCTGCCTCGTTTACGCTTCATAGGCGGCTTTTGCTCAAAAACCTCTGTCAGTTCCAATCAGAAAGCCAGACCTTCAGCCGGCCATCCGCATCTGGCTTGATGAGGTAGTAAGTGCTGAAGGCTTTGTTGAGCACTTCCTTGGGGGGCCTGTCTTGGCAAACCAGGGTTTGCTGCCACTTCTTGCTGACGTAGACTTCGGCCATGTCGGGCAGGGCTTCCACGGCGGTGATCCGCATGGGTTCAAGCTCTTCGGTCCGAAGCACGCACCCCCGGCTCTGGCGTTCCCGGATGAAGGGGAGAACCTTCCGTTCCAGGAAGTCTGCGAAGGCCCACTCGTAGAGGGGGGCCCAGTCGTTGGTGCTCAAGGCGTAGCGATAGGCTGAGTCGTAGCCCCTCACCACGGCCTCGGGTGAGGAGACCGGGCGTTTGGCCTTTTGGGGCGAAGACCCCTGCGTCAAAAGGAAGAGGAAACCGAGGACTATCAGGATGGCGATGCCCACGTAAAGTGTTTCCTTCCGGGTTTGGGCAAGCCAGTTTTTGAAGTGGATCGCGAGGCCATCCCAAAATCCCGGAGACTTTGGCGCTTCCCAAAGACCGAGCTTGCGCATGGCGGCCTCGGAGGAAGCCGCATGGTAGAGAAGCCTCAACTCCTCGGGTCCCCAGGTCATCACCCCCAGGGCTTCGGCGTTTTCCAAGGCTGGCTTGGTGAACCCCGAGGGGCAGATGAGGATGCCCTTGTGGGCCCTATGGAGGTCTTTGGCCGCATGGGTCAGCCTCACCAGGTTGGCATCTGCGGGCGTGGAAAGGTTTTTGCACTGGATGAGGTAGCGCTTGCCCTGGGGGCTTATGGCTTCCACGTCAAGGCCGTTGTCCGGGGCGTTGGTCTGGCTTGGGCGGGAGGCCTTCCACCCGGGCAGGCGGGCGAAGAGGGCCTGGACCACCACCTCAAGAAGCTCCCCCCTATCCGCCTGGACCAAATAGGCCGGGTCCTCAAGCAGTTTTAGCAGCGGATCGGGCCTCATTTGACTTCGTGGGAAAGACTCCCCTATGAGCCAAGATTCAGTCAAGGTGCCTATTGTTTCTGGGCGTTCCATTCAAGGTAAACGCTCACCATGTTCTGGTTGGAAGGGCACTGGCTCGTGAGGGGGCTGATGGTTTTGCCGATGAAGTAAGTGCCTTGTATCCGACCTTCAAAAGCGATTGAAATGACGGAGTTTCCAGACTGGGAGCTAAATACCATGTTGCCGTTTATGGTGCCGTCCTGTCTTATTTGCGCGGTCACGTCTCCGTAAGCGGCGGGTTGCCCGGGGGTATAAGCTCGGACGGTGCCCGACACATTTGAGCCGCTTTGGTTGAGGGAGAATCTTAACTCCCCTGTGTTTATCGGGTCTTCAGGGCAATCTGCTTTGTTGAGGGGGCGAGTTTTAGCCGTGAGGTCAAGCCACGTGCCGGTGGCGTTTATGGGCGGGTTGGAGCTGCATGCCGCCAGTACCAGGCCGAAGACCACTAAACCCCACCGTATTCCTGATGGTTTCATATCACTTCACCTCCCGGATGCTGATCTTCCGGTAGACCTCCCCAATCACGCGCACCTCCTCGGGTTCCAAAAGCGGGCCTTTCGGGTTGTCCGAAATCAAAATCCAGCGGTTGCCAAGCTTGCGGGCCCGTTTGATGGTGATGCCGTCCCCGATGATCTCCACAGCGTAGACCCGGCCTTCCCGAAGCTCCTTGAGGTTCTGGTCCACCAGGACCAGGTCTCCGTCCCGGAGACCGTCTTCCTCCCCGGTGTCCATGGAGTCCCCTTCCACCTGGATGAGCACGGAGCCCGGGCGTACCAGGGGGCGGGGGACGGGCATGCTCCCGGACTCGGGCCAAGGCCGCCCCGCCACGCCGGAGCCCACCACGGGCACCCAGACCACATCCTCCCGAGGCTCCCCCGAGGGGCGGTAGACCAGGGGCACGTCCAGGCCCGTGGCTTCGGCGAACTCCTCCGGGGTCCAGCGGAGGGCGCTTAGCAGGGCAAGGAACTTTTCCGCCCCAAGATTGAGCGGGTGAACCCGGCCTACCTCGAGGTCGGAGATAGTTTTTTGCGAAAGGATATCGTTCGTGGCGGCTTCTAGGTCTTCTTGAGTGAGGCCAAGCTGCTTGCGGCGGGCCTTTATAGCCTCACCCCATGCTGGTCTTTGGATTGCCCTGGCCCCACCTTTCACCACCACACCACTAAGATAGAGCGTCATATACCACATGTTTACCCTTTGCTCGGTACTGATGCTTGACTAAACATTGAGGCTGAGGTATCCTCCGGGTGAAATGACGAGGCTTTTGACCACTAAGGAGGTCGCCCAGCTCCTTCGGAAAAGCCCTCTCTGGGTACGCCGCCAAATCCGTGCCGGGGCGCTTAGGGCGGTGCGCGTAGGAAGGGAGTACCGGGTCAGGGAGGAAGACCTGGCTCTTTTTTTGGGCTTCAACTCTGATATATCGGTACCGATAGACCAGAGTGGGGAGGCAAAATGACCTCCCTCCTCGCCTTCTACTCCCTCCTCGCCCTCGCCCTCTACGCCCTGCTGGGCGTCTACGTGCGGGCCCGGTACGGCCAGCCCGGGCCCGCCCTAGCCGCCGCCATGGCCTTCCTGGCGGGGCTCATGGTGGCGGTGCTGGTGGTGCTGGCCGTGGGAGGTGCGCGGTGAAGGGGATTCCGAAGTGGCTTTGGAGCTGGGGCTTGGACCTTTTAGGGGGCCTGTTGGCCGGGCTCATCCTGGGCCTGGCCCTTTTGATGGCCCCCGTGCCCGGGAGGTGAACATGCCGAAGCTCATGACGGTTGACGAGGCGGCGAAGTACCTGGGCATCCCGGTTCACCACATCTACCAGGCGGTGCGGGCAAAGCCGGGAAACCCGTTCCACCTGCGGCACGTGCGACTGGGCAAGCGCTTTTACTTCCGGGCGGAGTGGCTGGACGAGTGGACCGAGCGGGTGGCCTCCGAGCCTCCCGCTTCCGTTTTGCGGCTGGAGAGGAGGGCGGAATGACGCTGAGCGAGCAGATCCGGCGGTTGGAGCGGGGCCTGCGGTTGGCCCTTTGGCGCATGGGCGTGGAGCCTGAGGCCACGCGGGCCCGGGAGGCCTGGGAAAGGGCCAGGTGGGCGGCGGCGTTTGAGGAGAGCGCCCCCCAAGGGCGGGCCTACATGGACGCCCTGCGCCTGGTGAACGAGCTGGAACTGTATGAGGCCCTGGCCGGGGTGGAACACGTGCGGGTGCGCCCCGCCCCGGCGGATCGCCCGGGCGAAGCGGCCTTGGCCCGCCTCGAGGCCCTGGGGTACGACGTGCACGTGGAGGACATCTGGGGCCCTCGGGACGGGGAGCGCTGGTGGTGGGCCCGGGCCCGCTACGAGGGGCGGGAGGTGGCCCAGGCCATCGGGGCTACCCGGGAGGAGGCTCTGGAGTGCCTGATGGGGGAGCTGGGACTATGAAGCGGCTGAAGCTTGAGAACCTGCGGCGGATCGCCAGGAGCCACTTTGACGACCTGCGGGTGGAGCGGCTGGAGGGTTCTTTGCGGTGGGAAGCCTCTGGCCGCCACCGCTATTACCAGACCCTTTGGGCGGCCACGGGCCGCACGGAGCGGGAGGCCCTGGAGAACCTCCTTGGGCTTCCCACGGATAAGTCGGATTTTAGCCCTTACAACGCTGTGGAGGAGCTTCTGAACGGGAGGTCGTCATGAACTTGAACCTCCCCCCGGACATGCCGGAGGACATCCGCCGGCAGATAGAAGACCTCGCCCAAAAGAACCCCGGCATGGCCCAGGGGCTCCTGCGCCTCTGGGAGGCGAAGCGGAAGCGGGAGGCGGGCGCTTCTTGGAACGAGACCCCTGCTAAAACGCCCAAGGAGGCCCCCGAGGAGGAGCCCCCTTCCTCGGGGACCCCGGACCGGGCCGGCCTCGAGGCTGCCCCCCCTCAGCGCCCCACCCTGGCCAATACCGACTGGCGGGAGGTGCGCCGCTTTGAGTGGCAGGACCTCCTGGCCAAGGCAGAGCGCACCATAGAGGCCCACGGCTACAAGGAGGTGCTGGGCCCCCTCTTCCCCCTGGTGCGCCTCCTGGTGGCCTACGCCATCTGGGAGGGGGCCCGCCTGGACCCCTCCCGGGAGGCCCACGTCTTCCTCCCCCAGTGGGAGGTGGCCCAGGCCCTGGAGGTCTCCGAGCGCACGGTGGAGCGGTGGCTCCACGACCCCCGCTATGAGAAGTACCGCCGCTACGCCCGCCACTGGATCGCCTGGGAGACCTGGATGACCTCAGGGCGGGCCCTGGAGCAGGAGGGGGCGGTGCGGGGGGGCACCGTGTGGCGGGTCAGGGTGCGCCCCGTCTACCGGGCCATCAAGGTCCTGGCCCCCTACCTCCGCCTCCCCTGGCGGGACCTGGAGGAGGACCGGCGGGAGGGCCGGACGGCCCGGGTGTTGAGTGCCCCCGACTCAATGTCGGGATATAAAGAGGGTCTTCTACTAGGTAAACCCCTAACCCTAAGGATCGTGGTAGGGAAGCCGTTAGCCACCTGGGAAAGCAAAAAAACCCCGTTACCATTAGATCCCGACACTCGCCGGAACTTCCGGGAACTTCTCCGGCTTTCCAGCGTCCCCGGGGGCCGGAACGGCCGCCGGAACTGGGCCCAGCAGGCGGCGTCCGCCATCGCCGCCGCCCTGGGAGACCAGAAGAGCGTGCGCTTCTGGCTCCGGGTGGTCTGGGCCGCCTTAAAGCAGGCCATCTTCGGGGGAGGAGAGGGGGCCATGAGGGTCCTGGCCCGGGTGGTGGGCCTCGCGGCCGAAGCCCGGGCCGATGGCTTCGCCCGGAGCCCTGGGGCCTACGCCCAGGCCCTCCTGCGGCGGGAGGGGTACTGGGACCTGGTGGCCCCCTTCCAGGCCTTCAGAGCGGGGGTGCCCTATGCGGGTTGACAGGGTGCGACTGGATGCGGTGGCGGATATCCTGCGGAACCATCTTCAGGAGGCCTTGGAGCAGCCTGGCCGGCGGGTCCGGTTCGTCCTCCGCACCTCTCCCAGCGATGGGGTGCAGGTCTTCTTGACCCACCGGCCTGATGGCCGGCTGGTCCTCGCCATCCGCCGGCCGGGAGGGAAGGAGGACCCTCGGGAGATCCAGGCCCTGGCCCGGCACATGGGGCTGGAGATACGGGAGGGGCCCATGGAGATGGTGGGCAGGGTACCGAGGCCAAGGGTTGGCCCCAGGAAGTACCTAGTGGCCTTCTGTGAACCTGGAAGGACGGGGTAGGATGGAGGAGGAGGAGAGAATGCAGACCCCCAGCCAGAGAGCCTTTGGACTGGCCCTCCTCCTGGGCATCGTGGCCTATTTCTGGTCCGTCTGGACTCCCAGGGTATCCCAGGCGGTTGAGGCGGAAGAGGCGGGCCCTTCCCCTGTGGTGGACCTCCAGGTGCCTCCCCAGGAGGAGTCCGGGGGCTGTCAGGGCCGCCTGACGGCCCTCTTCCGCTCCGGGGCCGAGGTGGCCTTCCACTACGAGGGGACGGCGGAAGAGGTCAGGGTGACCTGGCCAGGCGGCGAATACCGCGCCCGCACGGCGGACACCTGCACCGGCACGGAGTGCCGCTTCACCCTGCCCCGCCCGGGCATGGCGGACGTGAGAATCGCCCTGGACTCGTGCCCACCGGAGCCCGCCCCTTGACACCTAGAGGCGTGCTATGATGCGGGGGATGGAACTCAAAAAAGGGCGCCCCGGTAGGCGTATCCTGGCCCTCGCCACCCGCAAGCGGAACCCGGTGCCGATTGAGTCTCAGCCGCTGGAAAACCTCCTCTACGCCCTCCTGGGAAGCCCAGTGGCCGCCCGGTCCATCGCCCAGGCCCTGGACGGGGATATCCGCAACTTGCACGGCTGGGACATCCAGGACCTCATGGCCCTGCCCGGGGTGGGGGAGGGGGTGGCGGGCCGCCTCGCGGCCCTAGTGGAACTTGTGCGCAGGCTTGTGAAGCGCTAAGGTTCACTTCGCCCGGGCGGTTCGCCCTGGCGTTCCGGCCCGCCGCTTCGCCCTGGCGGGCCGGGCTTTTTTTGCCCGCCTCTGGACGGCAGGCTGAGGGCATGGCCTATCAGCGGGTGCCCGTGGACCCCAACGCCCCGTTGCAGCCGGGAAAGACCTACGAGATCGTGGCGGCCCACAAAGGGGGGGACGTTTCCCGGGTCACGCGGGCCGATTTGGAGCGGGCCCTGCGGGCCAAGTACGGCCCTGGGGTCCGGGTGTTGGACTGGGGGAAGCGGGGAAGCGATTTGGTCATTCAGCTGAAGGTGGAGGCGGCCCCTTCCTCATCTTCCTCTCTTGGCACCGCTGACCCCTGGGCCGTGCCTCCCGCCTACGGGGGGGCGGGATGCGGGTCCACCAAGTGCCCCCAGCCCATGGGCTACCTGGGCGGGGGGGACATCTACCCGGCCCTCCTGCCCGCCCTGGCCCTCAGCGCCGCCGCGGTGATCGCCGTCCTCTATCTGGTGTGGCGCATCGTGGCCGAGCTGAAGGAGGCGGTGGAGCTGGTGCCGGCCCCGGCCCGGGCGGCCGCCGTGGCGGGCGCGGGGGTGGGCGTGGGGGCCCTCGGGCTGGCCGCCCTGGGTGTGGTGGCCCTGGCCCTTGTTGGTGGAAGGAGAAGGAGGGCGTATGCCTAAGCGGAAGACCAGTAAGACCAAGAGGAAGAAGCGCTCTCGGAGGTAGACCATGCTCCGGCTCAAGCTCCCGGAGGAGGTCATAGGCGAGAAGGCCGTCCTGGAGGAGGAGGGGGAGGCCAGAGAGGTGAAGGCCGTCCCCCTCCAGGGGCCTTTAGACCCCATTCTGGAGGCCGCCGTGGAGTCCCAGCCCCGGGTGGCCGGGCCTAAAGAGGCCTCGCAGGAGGAGCCCGCCAGGCCCGAACCCGAGCCCGAGGAGCCCCCCAGGGGTGCCCCTAAGAAGAGCCCCTTCGGCTTTCTCGCGGCCCTGGGGGCCGGGGCCCTGGTCCTCCTGGGCGTGGCCCTGGCCGGAAAGGGAGGTGCGAGTGCAAACGGTAGTGGAGGAACCCCAGGCGCAAACCCCACCCCCACCGCCCCCGGTGGAGGAAGCGGAAGCGGCCCCGTCATCTGGTAGCTGGGAGCCCCTAGGCGAGGTAGGCGAGGAGGCCCCGGAAGACTTCTCTGAGCTTCCGCCGGCGGAGCCTCCCGTGATCCCCTTCACCGGGGAGGAGATCGCGGGCGGGGCGGCGTTTTTGCTCATGCTCGGGGTGCGGGTCCAGTCGGAGGAGGAAAAGGCCGCGTTTCTGCGGGCTTGGCAGGGGGCCCTCTTCGGCCTCATGCCCCCGGCCCAAGTGCTGGACGTCCTGAAGGTCGGGGAGGCCCTGGCCAAGTACGGCATCGGGAAGAACCGCCTTCCGGGCATGGGGAGCGTGGAGAATCTGCCTCCGTGGCTCCGGATTCTCCTGGGCGGCGGGGTGCTGGCTATAGCGGCGTACGGAGGTGTGCGTGCGGTTATGGATGTACGGGCTAGGGGGGCTATTCCTGCTCCTGCTCCTGGGGAGGAGGTTCATGCCTGAGAACGTCCCCCGCTCTGGCCTTTACTACTGGCCCATCAACCCCAGGAAGGCCAGGCCAGATGTGCGTTACTTGGACCCCGACTACTACCTGGGCGTGAAGAGGCCGGATGGGAGTTGGCTGGTTCCCCCGGGCTACTGGCACACGGGGGTGGACCTGAACGGGCCCGGCGGCGGGGATACGGACTGCGGCCAGCCCGTGCACGCCATGACGGACGGGCGGGTTGTGATCGCCGGCCGCTTCCCCACGTGGGGCGGCGTGGTGGTCCTTTGGCATCCCAGCGCCGGGGTGTGGACCCGCTACGGCCATCTGCGGGACATCCTGGTGCGCCCCGGGGACGTGGTGACGGCGGGCCAGCAGATCGGCACCATCGGCAAGATGACCACAGGGGGCTACTGCCACCTGCACTTTGACGTTTTCGTCAGGGTGCCCCCGGCCTCTGAAGGCGGGTGGCTCTTCTTCCCCAGGGGAGGGGAGGAGGCCAGGCAGAAGGTGCTGGCCTATTGCGTGGATCCGGAAACCTTTTTGGCCAAACAGGCCCAGGCGGGGCGGCTCAAAGAGCCGCCCCTGTGGAGGACATGATGGCTATCCGTTGGCAGAAGATTTGCCGGGTGGTGTACCGGGACGCCAAAGGGCGGTTCATACGCCCCCCCGAGCGCCCCGCCCGGGTGGAGCTGCAGCCCGTGCCCAAGGAGGTGCGGGTGCACAAGGGTGGCGAGGTCGTGGCCATAAAGGAAACGCGAAAAGGGGTACGTGTCCGGTTTGTCCCTGATCGCGAGACCCGCCGGCTCATTCGTGAGGCTAAAGAGAAGAAGGACTACGAGACCCTGCGCCAAATCAGGGACTGGGAACGCGAGGTAACCCGTTTGGCCGCGGAGGACTACCTGCGCGCTAAGCGGGCTGGGGAATGGAGTGCCCGCATGGAGGCTGCTCAGCGTAGCTATAACGCCTCCAAGGGTGGGAAAACCGCCGCGGCCAATAGAAAAAAGGTAGCCCAGATGGCAGAGAAATTGCGGGAGGAAACCACCCCCGCCCTGGTGAGCCGCTACCGCGCCCCTGGGGGAAGCCCCCTGGAAAAGCGGGCCATCGCCATGGTGCTCAAGGAACGGGGGATTGACGTGGCTCAGCAGAAGAAAGGGAGGAAAAAATGACGAACTTCGTAAAGGAGCAGGCTTTCCCCCTGGCCGTTTTCGCTGGGGGGCTCTACTTGGGTTTGGGCCGCATCAAAAACCTGCGGGACGGCCAGGGCTGCCCCAAGTGCGAGACCGCCCAGGCCGTGGTGGCCCTCGCCCTGGCCGCGTGGGCCGGGTGGGAGCTGTGGCAGGCCTACCAGGGCTAGATGGGCGGCAGGCAGACCTTCCGCATCCTCATCGTAGGGAAATCCGGGTCAGGGAAGTCCACCCTGGCCCGGCAGATCGTGCGGGCTATGGAGGGCCGCTTCCGCCGCCTCGTCATCGTCAACCGCAAGACGGAGTTCGGTGATTTGGCAGAGGCCCGTTTCCGCGTGGGGGAGGACGGGGACCCCTGGGCTGTTTTGAAGCGCCACCGCAGGGTCCACTTCCACGTCACCGGCTACGACCCCCGCCCCTTTTTGGATGCCCTGGGCCAGGCCATCATGCGCCTCCAGGACACCCTTCTGCTGCTTGACGAGGCCCACCACTTTTTTCCCCGGGGGCAGGTGCCCAAGGGCCTCTTTGAGGTCCTGACCGGGGGAAGGGAGCACGGGCATTCGGCCATCTTCGTCACCCAGATGCTCCAGGCCGCCACCGGGGGCATAGACCCCGGGGTGCGCCGTCAGGCCTCCCACCTGGTGGCCTTCCGCCTCACGGAACCCCGGGAAGTCCAGGCCCTGGCGGACATGTTCCCCGAGCTGGGGGAGCGGGTCAGGCTCCTCAAGCGCCCCGATGACGGCCTGCCCCCGGAGTACGGGGTGAAGGACCTGGACCGGGACCGGGCGGGCCTGGTCCTCCGGGACCCGAGGGCCCCACAAAGGCGGGTTTTCGTGCCCCTGGACGGCTAAGGGGCACTTCGCCCGGGCGAAGTGCCCGGGCGAAGCGGCCCAAAACTCCCAAGCGCCCCGGCGTATCTCCGGGGCGCTTCGCTCTTTATTCCCCCATCGCCCCCCGCCTACCGTGGGCGGCAGAAGGAGGGCGAATGGCGGATACGGCGGCAATCGCGGCGCAGGACATGCGCAAGCTGGCCTCCACCAGCAACCCCCTGGAGGTGGTGCAGAACCCCATCGTGGTGAGCGTGAGCGTGGGGGTGCTAGGGGCTTATCTGGCGCGGAAGGCGCTCTATACGTCCAGGCGCGACCTCTTTGGCTGGGCGGCGAAGGGCGAGGACGGGCGTGTCCACTACTACGCGGTGGGTCCGGACGGAAAGCCCGACACCAGCAAGGAGGTCCCGAACGCCCGGACCAACAGGGTGTTGCTCAACCTGGGCGGGGTCATCGTGGGCTCACTGCTCATCAACAACAAGCTGACCGAGGACCCCATGGTGGACTACATCGGCTTAGGCGTGGCGGCCGGTTCCTTCGCGAACCTGGTCATGGCGATTTTGGACATTGACTAAGGAGGTAAAGGATGCAGGAGGCTTTTGAGCGGATCAAGCGGCTTCGGCCCGGGGCCCGCCCCATCACCATCCTGAGGAGCGGCCCCGAGTTCCAGGCGTACGGCGGCAGGCAGAAGGTGAAGGTGGGCGAGTTCGTGGTGCCCTCGGGGGCCACTTGGGTCTTTCCCAACCCCGTCCCCGTGGTCCTCAAGCTCTACGATTCCGGCGGCAACCAGCTGCCCCACACCACGGACGTCTTCTTTGCCCGGCGCACCAAGGGCTTTGACTTCCCCGAGTTTTTGGTCAAGGCCCAGTACGCTTCGTACTACGACCTCTCCGAGGCCCAGCAGCGGGACGCCAAGTTCTACCAGAACATCCTGCAGACCGCGAGCCCACTTTACGCCCCTACCCCGCCCCAGGGCATCGTGCTGCGGGAGGGGGACACCCTGGAGATCTACGTGGAGACCGACCCCGGCATCACCGTGAACCTCAACGACTCCCGCACCCGCATTGAGCTGCCCGTGGGCGTGGACAACTCCAACGTGTAGGAGGGACTATGGCGCTCTTGGATAGCCTTCGCAACGCGGTTCGGAGGGGCCTCGGGGTGTTCCAGGACGCCCCTTCCGCCCCCTCCCCCGCGCCTCAGCCGCAGCCCCAGCCGGCGCGGCCCGCTCCGGCGGCGGTCCAGGCCTCGGGGTGGCAGTTCGCCTGGATTGACAACGAGGACTTTGACGCCACCGGCCTGGCCTACCGCCCCAATGAGTATTTCGCCCTGGCCCAGATGCGCACCCCGGACACGGCCCACTTCCGCATTCTGGCGGGAGAGCGGCGCCTGCGCATCTACTTGCGGGGCCTGGCCGCCTTCGCGGGCCAGAATCTGGCCACGGCCCAGGCCCGCACCGTCACCCTGCCCTACCTCATCCCCTCCTTGCAGGGGGCCCCTACCCTGCCCTCCACCTACCACCCAGACGTGGCCGTCTGGGCCAAGGTGGGCGGGGTGTGGCAGCGGTGCCAGATCAATGCCGTCAACTACGCGAGCCAGCAAGTGACCTTCGTGGAGCCCGCCGGCGTGACCGGCACCCAGGACATTGAGGTCTACTACACCCACGCTGACGGGCAGTTCCGCCTCCGGGTGGCCCGGGACGCGGGCGGGGTGGACGACAGCGTGGCCACCGTCTTCAACCAGTCCTTCTCCACCATGCACAGCGTGGACCAGAACAACCTGGAGACCATGCTGGCCTGGCCCCAGCAGGTGGAGCTGGTGCCGGGCACCCGCCTTCTCCTGGAGGTCTTCACCACCCAGGTGCCCATGGTCTGGAACGAGCGGGCCGGCCACTACATCCAGATCGCCGCCATGGGCCGGCGGGTGGAGGTGCTGGACAAGAGCCGCCTTTTGCGCCTGGCTGAGCTGGAGAACCGGGGCGGCCTCTGAGGGGGTGAGCCATGCCGTTCGGCCTCTCCGAATCCTATTCCCCCAGCCTTTCGGGGTACACGCCCCCCTACACCCTCTTGGACTCCGGGGCTTCGGGGTCCTGGGGGTTCAGCCTCTCCAACTCCTACACCCTTCCCCTTACGGGGGGCGTTTCCGGGAGCGCGGGGGACACCCCCCTCTGGGCCCAGATCTTGGGCGGGCTGGGCCAGATTGGGAGCCTCATTGACCCTTACATCTTGACCGAGCAGGAACAGCTGGAGTACCAGCTTCGGCTGGCTCAGGCCCAGGCGGAAGCGGCCAAAGCACAAGCCGCGAGCGTCCAAGCGCAGCCCGTGGTGCCCGTGTGGGTCTGGGTCCTGGTGGGCCTCGGGGTGGTCCTCCTGGTGGTCCTTGCATTGAAGGAGTGAGCATGGACGTTTTTGGCGGACTCATCGGTGGGGTCACCAACCTGCTGGACGACTTCATCTTCACGGATGAGGAGCGCATGGCCTTGGAGGCCCAAAAGGCGGCCGCCCAAGCCCAGATGGAAGCGGCCCGCTTGGCCCAAGAGCGGGCCATGTTGGAGGCCGCCGCCCGAGCCCGCCAGGCCCAGGCCCTCACCGTGGCCGCCGTCACCGTAGGAGCGGCGCTGGTGATGGCCGTGCTGGTTTGGAGGTGGACATGAGCGAGAACACCCTTTTGGGGGTTGCGGCGATAGGAGCGGTGGTCGTGGGAGGACTCATCGCCTGGAGGATGACCGATCCCAACAGGCAGCGTGTGCCGTACGCCCCGGCCCAGCCTGTCGTGCCCCCCTCCTCTCAACCCATTTCTACCCCGACCCCCCAAACCCCCACCATCACCAAGGGGCAGCTTTGCGCGGACCTGAAAGCAAAACTGCAAAAGCTCCAGTCTGCCGCGGACGATGTGAAGAAGAAGATGAACGATCTGGTGGCCAAGGGGTCCAGCGCGGATACGAACTGCTGGAGCTACGCCAAGCGGGAGGCTTGCTTCTGGGAAATCTGCTCCCCTGCCCTGGGCGGGAACTACAACGCCTGCATGGACTACGTGAAGGGGCAGGGGCCCCGGCCGGGAAATCTCTTCAACTACGACGACTCCCGGGCGGTGGACCAGGCGGCCCAGCAGTACGCGGCCCTGAAAGACGAGCTGGAGACCTACCAGGCTCAGATTGAGGGGGTCAAGAAGCAGCTACAGCAGCTGGCCACGGAGGGGGTGGTCTGCTAGTGGAGTGGAAGGACGTCCTGGACATGGGCTTGGGGGCAGTGGCCTTTGCGGCGTTCCTGAAGCTCGTGTTCCGGGATGTGGCCGAGGTGCGGGAGCGTTTGGCCCGGATAGAGGAGAACGGCCGCCGGCAGGCCTATTACCTCTCCCGGGTGGCGAACGCCATGGAGGCCCAGGCTTACCGGCAGGGCCTTCGGGTGAGGGAGGTGAAAGAGGATGGAAAGTAGAGCGCTTTTGCTGGCCCTTTTGGGCTTTGGCGTGGCCGGCTATCTGGCGTATCAGCTGGCCAAGGGGCAGGGGCAGGCTACCGCCGGGCAGACGCCGAAGCAGTCGGAAGCTCCCCCGGCCCAGACGCCGAAGCAGTCGGAAGCTCCCCCGGCCCAGACCGAAACCCCTCCCGTGGTGGTGGGTGACTTCGGCGGCCAGCTGCCCTTTGGGCTGGGCGGTTTGGGGCAGGACGCCCTTTGCCGGGTAGCCCCGAGCCTCTGCGGCTGGTACAACCCGGCCTATGTGGGCAGGCCCGCCCCTCTGCCCGTGGTGCCCCTCTGGTGAGGTGACGGATGCAGGGCGCTTGGATCGTGGCGGTGGCGGTGGCGGCCGGGGCCTACGCGGGCTATGCCCTGGCCCGGCGGGGAGGGGGGCAGTCCCAGGGCGGGCAGCCTTCCCGAAGCTCCCCCCCGTCTGATCGGATCTGCCCGCAGGTGCTGGTCACGTGCCAGGACGGATCTCCTGCTCCCACCCCCTGCGACTGTGAAGGTAGGGGTGGGGTGAAGCGCGTGGGGGTGATGGTGTGAGCGTGCAGGACTTCCTACCTCAGGGGCAGGTCTGGCTCGTCTGGCTCGTCCAAGCTCTCCTCGCGGCCGGGCTCATCGCCCTTCTCTCGGGGCTCATCGTGCGGGTGGTTTCCGCCATCCCCGTGGTGGGGCCCGTCCTCGCGGCGGCGGTGCGGATGCTCTTTGCTAACTACGAGAAATGGCTTTCCGAACGTGTGCCGAAGCTGGCCGAGCAGGCGGTCCTGGCCACGGAGGAGCGCTGGCGGAAGGTGGGCCCCCAGTACGATCCTTCCGCCCGGGCAGAAGCCAAACTCCGGGAGGCCATGGAGGCCCTGCAGCAGATGGCCCCCGGCCTGCCTCGGGACATCGCCCAGCGGCAGATTGAGGCCGCCCTGGCCCGCATCCGGGCTATGGGCATGGAGCAGAAGGCGGGAGGTGGGAGATGACCTTTAGTGACGGCCTTCGCTTTGGCGCCGGCTTCGTGGTGGGTGGGGCCCTGATCTGGGTGGGCCTCCTCCTGGTCCTAGCCCTGGTGGGGGCCCTGGTGGGGAAGAAGGAGTAGCATGCAGGCTCCGTCCTTCTGGCAGTCCTACAAGCAGGGCGTGGGCATCGCCCTCGGGGTGGCCACGGTGTACCTGGTCCTGGTGGCCCTCCTGGGGGCCTTTGTGGTGCGGCCCGCCCTTGAAAACCTGGGCAAGGGCGGCCAGGCTGGGGGGCAAGGAGGTGCAGCGTGCTCAACCTCTTGGGCATAAAGCAAGAAGATTTGGCGGCTTTGCCTGCCCGCCTGCAGGAGGCCATGGGCGAGATGCGGGCAGATATGGCGTGCTTGAAGGACCAGCTGGCCGCCATCCAACGCATCCTTGAATACGAGTTTGGCCGCCCAAGGCGGGACGTGCAGGGCCATGACCCGGCCCGGCTTCCGCTCATCGCTCAGATCGCCCCCGAAATAGGAAGGGTGGCGGTGGTGGACGTGGCGGGGCTCTTGGGAAAGCCCGCCACCCGGGGGCACGTGGTCAACATCGGGGACGCCAAAGCCGCCCTGTGGTTCCGCTACGGCTCCGGGCGGGTGGGGCCCTATGTGCTCATGCCCGCCGCCGCCCTAGACCTCACCTTCCTAGTGGAGGCTTTGGAGGTTTCGGACGTTGGTGAAGGGCCCGTGGCCGTGCAGATCCTGATGCAGTAGGAGGAGGTAATGAGCAAGTACGAGCCCTACCGGCAAAGGTACTTGGACACCCTACGGCGCGAGCGCCTATGCCGCTGAAGACCCAGGTTTACCGCAGAGGCAATACCTACGCGCCGGAGCTTCGCCTGGCCCCCGGCCCCCGAAGCATGGGGGACACGGGGGACGGAAGCTATGCCACCCTCTACGGCTACGCCTGGGCGGGCCTCTTGGACCGCGTGGAGCGGCGCTTCCGCCTCTTCCAGGCCCAGGTGCCCGGGGAGGGGCCCTGGCCCTTGCACGATCCCCGGGGGCCCGAGGTGGCGGTGTGGGTGGAGGTGGAGGTGCCTCCCCTCCCCCACCCGGTGGAGGAGATCCGCCACCTGGCCCTTGCCTTTGATCAAGCTGCCCGGCACGTGGTGGCCTACGAGCGGGAGGGGGAGGTCTGGGTGCGGCAGTGGGATCCCGTGACCCAGGCCTTCGTCCAGCGGGGCCCCTTCCCGGGCGTGGATCCCGTCCTCATCCAGGACGCCACCGTTGGCTACTACCCTCCGGACTCGGACGTGCTCCTCTTCCACCTCTCCCCCGACCGCACGAGCCTGGTCATGCGAGTCCAGCGGGAGCTGTACGCCACGGCCCACACCATCCAGACCTTTGACCAACCTGTGGTGCTGGACCAGGCCGTAGCCTTGCCCTACCAGGTGGAGCTGTTGGGAAGCGCCTTGGACGCCCTGGGGGCCACCGGCTACGCCGTGCGGTCCGAGATATATCCCGTACGGGTTGAGGACGCTCTGGGCCCGGCCAGCCTCTCCGCCCCCACCACGGGCGATTACATCCCCATCGTAGTCACCCTGGACCTCGGGATGGAGGACTTAGGCCAAGCTACCCTTACCGCTCCCGCTACTGGGGACTACATCCCCATCGTGGTCATCGTGGACCTCGGGACGGAGGGCATTGGCTCGGCCACCCTATCGGCACCCGCCACCGGCGACTACATCCCCATCGTGGTCGTTCAGAACCTTGGGACGGAGAACCTTGGCACCGCTACCCTCTCCGCCCCGACCACGGGAACCTACGCCCTGGTAGTGGTGGTCGTGGACTTGAGAGGGGCAAACTACTTCCCCCCTGGCTACGAAGCCCTGGGTTCGGCTACCCTCTCTGCCCCAACCACAGGGAGCTACGAACTCGCCTAAGGAGGAAGCATGGGAAAGATTGTCGTGCCCGGCAAGGAAATCCTGATACCGAGGGTTGTGGTGCGGCCCCTTCTGCCGCCGCCACCGACATTCAGCACCCGCCTGCAACCGCAACACCTGCATTGGCAGGTGGGGCGCTATAAGGAGCGCCTGACCTCTGGCCCGGGCGGGCTCGGGCGGGGGAAGGTTTGGGTCGTTGAGAGGGAAGCCGAACAGCACAACCTCATCCTGAACCAGACCTACGACTCCCTCATGGCCCAGTACGACCTGCTCAGCCTCGCGCGCTACGCCGTTGTGGGTACCGGCTCCACACCTCCGGACCCTACCCAGACTGGGCTTGTCAGCGAGGTAGCTCGGCAAGACTATGGCAGTCTTCTGCCGCATGCATTGGTGTCCGACCACGTTTACGACATCTCCGCAACCATTGAGTTTCCGGAAACCAAAGTCGGCGGCAGAAACCTAACCGAGTGGGGGTTTAGCCCCGTGAGCACGCCGGGAAACAACCTGATGGTCAGAGAGCTTTTCCGCGACGGTAGCAGCAACCCCGTAGTCCTCACCCTGGCTACTGACCAGCGCTTGCGCCTCATTTACAAATACAGGGTTTCCTTCTTCCCCAACACAGCACAGGACGTTTCCATCAACATCAACGGCCTTGGCGTAAAGACCGGGCGGTTTATTTTGGTGCGCGGCAGATACCCAGACTTTTACCACTTACTTCAAATGATGAGTGAGTTCATGACTGGAGTTTCCGTGCAGTTCAGGGTACTGAGCGCATTTCTCCCCCTTAACCCAAGTGATACCAGTTACTACAACGGCACCGAAAACTTCAGCATCAGCTATCAGACTTACACTTCAGGAAGCCGCACAAGAAAAACGCAACCCCTCACCATACCAAACACAGCGGCCAACATTACCTGGGCCACGTTCGGCCTGGGGAAATATGTTGGCCCAGACTACATCACCAACCAAGTCATTGCACGCTTTGTATTTAACTCAGGCCAAGAGTTTACCAAAAGCAACCTGTACAAGATTACCATCGGCGAATGGGTCTTAACCTGGGGGCCGTGATGGTGCCGGTGGGATGGCAAAACCGCACGTTGGTGTTACCTGACCCGACGCCTACCCCGCCCATGGAGGTGGGCGTCTTTCCCCTGGCCCGGCGTGATTTTCGCCACGTGCGCGGGGGTGAGGTAAAGGTCGCGGTGGCCCGGTATGGGGACATCCACGCCTTCGCCTGGTACGTGGGGGGCGGCTGGTTGACGCTGAACCGGGGTAGGAGGCTCAGGACTCGGAGCCATCATGGGGTGGAGGATGGAAGAAAGAAGCAGGGCTAACTGGGGCCTGTGGGCCCTCGGGGCCCTCGGGGCCCTCGGGGTCCTGGCCCTGGCGCGGGCTGGGGCGAGCCCGGCGCGTGGTGGGGGTGGGGGAACCCCTGGTTCTGGAAGCGCCTGCCCCTACCCTCCCCCGGGGCCCCCGCCCTTGGACAAGGACCGGTGGAGCTTGATTGACCGCATTTATGCTCGCATTTCGGAAGTCAACCCCGCCCTGGCCCGGCAGTCCTGCGGGGACTGCGGGGGGCGGAACCTGGCCCAGATCGTGGCCGGGGCCCTGGCCCAGGCGGAAGGGATGGGGGTGCCCCCGGACCTCGTGGTGGCCCTGGCCCGGCGAGAGTCCTCCTTCAACCCCCACGTGGACCGGGTGGCGTACGCCCTCCAGATCAGCAGCAACGGGGCCACCTGCGCCTCGGGGTCCGAGATCGGCCCGCTTCAGGTCAAACCCTGCGCCTTCCGCCAGGTGGGCATGGACCCCACCCTCCTCCTCAACATGCCCATCCCGGCCCGGGTGCAGTACGCCACGGCGGCGGGGATCCGCTATCTGGCGTGGTTGAAGGGGCAGTTTCCCACGTGGTGCGATGTCCTGCACGCCTACAACCGGGGGCCTACCGCTTATAGGCGGGGTAAGCGGAATGACGCCTATGTAGACCAGATCCTGGCCTGGGCGTCCCAATACTCCGAGCTGAGGGTATGAGGCAGCTTCCTTGGGGCATCCTCCTCCCTTAGCGACCGGCTATTAGGTGTCGTGTAGGTGTAAAAGGTCAATCCCCCGGGCCTCGTTACCCGGGGGATTTTCCCTTGCTCATCGTGGTGGGCGATGGTGGACTTGAACCACCGACCTCACGCTTATCAGGCGTGCGCTCTGACCAGCTGAGCTAATCGCCCCCGCACGCAAAAACTAGCTTAACGAGGAGAAGCCTTTCCGTCAAGATACCAGAGGCCTATCCCCACGGCCCCCCTTGACAGTCTTGTTTTGGTCTGGTAGTTTTTTCTTTGCGCTGCCTGAAGGGGCGGCGGGGGATCTTGAAAGCTGGGGTGGAGGATAGGTAGTTGGAGGCCGTGATGAGCGGTCTTTGAGGGTCAAGATGCTAAGGGCCCACGGTGGATGCCTTGGCACCCGAGCCGATGAAGGACGTGGCTACCTGCGATAAGCCAGGGGGAGCCGGTAGCGGGCGTTGATCCCTGGATGTCCGAATGGGGGAACCCGGCCTGTGGGAACACGGGTCACCGCCGATTGGCGGGGGGAACCTGGGGAACTGAAACATCTCAGTACCCAGAGGAGAGGAAAGCGAAAGCGACTCCCTGAGTAGCGGCGAGCGAAAGGGGAAGAGCCTAAACCGTCTGGCTTGTCCGGGCGGGGTAGTGGGGCCCTCGGATACCGAATCCCCGACTCTAGCCGAAGCTGTTGGGAAGCAGCGCCGGAGAAGGTGAAAGCCCTGTAGGCGAAAGGGGAGGGGATAGGTGAGGGTACCCGAGTACCCTGTGGTTCGTGGAGCCATGGGGGAATCTGGGCGGACCACCGCCTAAGGCTAAGTACTCCGGGTGACCGATAGTGGACCAGTACCGTGAGGGAAAGGTGAAAAGAACCCCGGGAGGGGAGTGAAATAGAGCCTGAAACCGTGGGCTTACAAGCAGTCGCGGCCCCTTTGGGGGGTTGCGGCGTGCCTATTGAAGCATGAGCCGGCGACTCACGGTCGTGGGCGAGCTTAAGCCGTTGAGGCGGAGGCGTAGGGAAACCGAGTCCGAAGAGGGCGTTAGTCCGCGGCCGTGGACCCGAAACCGGGTGAGCTAGCCCTGGCCAGGGTGAAGCTGGGGTGAAGCCCAGTGGAGGCCCGAACCGGTGGGGGATGCAAACCCCTCGGATGAGCTGGGGTTAGGAGTGAAAAGCTAACCGAACCCGGAGATAGCTGGTTCTCCCCGAAATGACTTTAGGGTCAGCCTCAGGTGCTGACTGGGGCCTGTAGAGCACTGATAGGGCTAGGGGGCCCACCAGCCTACCAAACCCTGTCAAACTCCGAAGGGTTCCAGGTGGAGCCTGGGAGTGAGGGCGCGAGCGATAACGTCCGTGTCCAAGCGCGGGAACAACCGAGACCGCCAGCTAAGGTCCCGAAGTCTGGGCTAAGTGGGAAAGGATGTGGCGTTGCTGAGACAGCCAGGAGGTTGGCTTAGAAGCAGCCATCCTTTAAAGAGTGCGTAATAGCTCACTGGTCGAGTGACGCTGCGCCGAAAATGATCGGGGCTTAAGCCCAGCGCCGAAGCTGCGGGTCTGAGGGGTGATCCCTCAGGCGGTAGGGGAGCGTTCCCGATGCCGATGAAGGTCGTCCGCGAGGGCGGCTGGAGGTAAGGGAAGTGCGAATGCCGGCATGAGTAACGATAAACAGGGTGAGAATCCCTGTCGCCGTAAGCCCAAGGGTTCCTACGCAATGGTCGTCAGCGTAGGGTTAGGCGGGGCCTAAGGTGAGGCCGAGGGGCGTAGCCGAAGGGCAGCCGGTTAATATTCCGGCCCTTCCCATGGGTGCGATGGGGGGACGCTCTAGGCTAGGGGGACCGGAGCCATGGACGAGCCCGGCCAGAAGCGCAGGGTGGGAGGTAGGCAAATCCGCCTCCCGTGTGCTCTGCGTGGTGGGGAAGCCCGTGAGGGTGACAACCCCCCGAAGCCAGGGAGCCGAGAAAAGCCTCTAAGCACAACCCATGGGAACCCGTACCGGAGACCGACACAGGTGGGCGGGTGCGAGAGCACTCAGGCGCGCGGGATAACCCTCGCCAAGGAACTTTGCAAGTTAGCCCCGTAACTTCGGGAGAAGGGGTGCTCTCTGTTGGCGCCGCGTGCGGCGCCGATGGCGAGCCGCAGTGAACAGGCTCTGGCGACTGTTTACCAAAAACACAGCTCTCTGCGAACTCGTAAGAGGAGGTATAGGGAGCGACGCTTGCCCGGTGCCGGAAGGTCAAGGGGAGGGGTGCAAGCCCTGAACCGAAGCCCCGGTGAACGGCGGCCGTAACTATAACGGTCCTAAGGTAGCGAAATTCCTTGTCGGGTAAGTTCCGACCTGCACGAAAAGCGTAACGACCGGAGCGCTGTCTCGGCGAGGGACCCGGTGAAATTGAACTGGCCGTGAAGATGCGGCCTACCCGTGGCAGGACGAAAAGACCCCGTGGAGCTTTACTGCAGCCTGGTGTTGGCTCTTGGTCGCGTCTGCGTAGGATAGGTGGGAGCCTGTGAAGCCGCCCTTTCGGGGGCGGTGGAGGCGCCGGTGAAATACCACCCTGATGCGGCTGGGGGCCTAACCCAAGGGATTGGGGACAGCGCTTGGCGGGCAGTTTGACTGGGGCGGTCGCCTCCTAAAGGGTAACGGAGGCGCCCAAAGGTTCCCTCAGGCGGGACGGAAATCCGCCGGAGAGCGCAAGGGTAGAAGGGAGCCTGACTGTGAGGCCTGCAAGCCGAGCAGGGGCGAAAGCCGGGCCTAGTGAACCGGTGGTCCCGTGTGGAAGGGCCATCGATCAACGGATAAAAGTTACCCCGGGGATAACAGGCTGATCTCCCCCGAGCGTCCACAGCGGCGGGGAGGTTTGGCACCTCGATGTCGGCTCGTCGCATCCTGGGGCTGAAGAAGGTCCCAAGGGTTGGGCTGTTCGCCCATTAAAGCGGCACGCGAGCTGGGTTCAGAACGTCGTGAGACAGTTCGGTCTCTATCCGCCACGGGCGCAGGAGGCTTGAGGGGGGCTCTTCCTAGTACGAGAGGACCGGAAGGGACGCACCTCTGGTTTCCCAGCTGTCCCTCCAGGGGCATAAGCTGGGTAGCCATGTGCGGGAGGGATAACCGCTGAAAGCATCTAAGCGGGAAACCCGCCCCAAGATGAGGCCTCCCACGGTGTGAAGCCGGTAAGGACCCGGGAAGACGACCCGGTGGATGGGCCGGAGGTGTAAGCGCCGTGAGGCGTTGAGCTGACCGGTCCCAATCGTCCGAGGTCTTGACCCTTTTTGCCCTGATGACCACCCCAGCTTGGATCCCCTGCCGCTCGTGGGCGGCGTGGGATTTTGAAAAGCAAAACACGAGAATCCCCCGTGCCCATAGCGGCGTGGAACCACCCGTTCCCATTCCGAACACGGAAGTGAAACGCGCCAGCGCCGATGGTACTGGGACCGCAGGGTCCTGGGAGAGTAGGTCGGTGCGGGGGATTTTTACTACGCGCCGCGTGTGGCGCGTGCGGGAGTAGCTCAGTTGGTAGAGCACGACCTTGCCAAGGTCGGGGTCGCGGGTTCAAGTCCCGTCTCCCGCTCCACATATATCCCCCAGGCATAAGCCTGGGGGTTTGTTTTTTTATCCCTTGCCCTCCGGCCTAGGGCGTAGTATGGTGGCCCAAAGGGGGAAAGGCATGAAGCTACTGGACAACTACGGGCGCGTTATCAAAGACCTTCGCATCTCCGTCACCCCCCGGTGCAACCTGCACTGCCTTTACTGCCATCCCCTAGGCCTCGAGATGGCCGAACCCCCAGGGACCCTCACGGTGGAGGAAGTGGACCACTTCCTCGAGGCTGCCTCCCTTCTTGGCCTTTCTGCCGTGCGCTTCACGGGCGGGGAACCCTTGGTGCGCAAGGAGCTTCCCCAGATGATCGAACGGGCCCGGAGCAAGGAGGGCATCGAGGACGTGGCCATCACCACCAACGGCCTCCTCTTCGCCAAAAGGGCCAAGGAGCTGGTGCAAGCAGGCCTGAACCGCGTGAACATCTCCTTGGACGCCATCACCCCTGAGGTCTTCACCCGCATCACCCGTGGGGGAAAGGTGGAGCGGGTTTTACAAGCCATAGATACCGCCTTGGAACTGGGGCTTCACCCCGTCAAGCTCAACGCCGTGGTCATCCGGGGGATGAATGAGGAAGAGGTGGTGCCCCTAGCCAGCCTCTCCCTGGACCGCCCCTTGCACATGCGCTACATCGAGTACATGCACCTGGACAACTCCGACCCCGAGGAGTACCGCCGCCGCTTTGTGTCAGGAAAGGAGATCCGGGCGCGGATCGAGGCGGTCTTTGGCCCCTTGGAACCCGTTCCCCATGACCCCACCTCCCCGGCCCGGGTTTTTCGGATCCCCGGGGCCCAGGGCACCCTGGGGTTCATCAACCCCGTAACCGAGCCCTTCTGCTCCAACTGCTCCCGGCTTCGCCTCACCTCCGACAAAAAGCTCCGGCCCTGCCTCCTCACAGACTTGGAGATGGATATTTCCTGGGCCTTCGCCGCAGAGGAGCCGGTGGAGGCCCTGGTGGATGCCATCCTGATCGCCACCAACCGCAAGCCCGCCTTCGGCAACACCCTTCCCACCTTAAGGAAGCGGGTCATGCTGGGGATCGGCGGATAGCCTGGAAGGTGGCCAGGACCACCAGAAACGCCCCAAGGCCCCCCAGAAAGCCTAGCCTTTCCCCCAAGACGGCAAAGGCAAAAAGGGTGGCCCAGACGGGTTCCATGGTGTAAAGGATGGCCGCCTGAGGTGCAGGCACGTACCTCTGCCCCCAGGTCTGAAGCCAGGTGGTGAGGGCCGTGGCCACCACCCCTAGGTAGAGGACGGCACCCCAGGGTATCCCTTCCCACCTCACCCCCTCCCAAAGGGCCCAGGGCAGGGCAAGTAATGCCGTGCCGAAGATCTGAACCGCCGTGAGGGGCAAGGAGGGAAAGGCCTTGGCGTGCACCTCGAGGCGCACGATGTATAGAGCGTAGGTGAACGCGGTGAGGAGGGTCCAGAGATCTCCCGCGTTCAAGGGAGGCTGGCGGGGATCGTAGGAAAGAAACCCCACGCCCAAAAAGGCCAAAAGGGCCGCCAGCCACACGCTCCCAAGCCTCCGGCCCACCAGGCCCAGGATCAAGGGCACCAAGACCACGTTCAGGGCAGTGATAAAGGCGCTACGGCTCGCCGAGGTGTGCATGAGGCCGATGGCCTGGGAGGCATAGCCCAGAAGGAGCCAAAAGGCCAGCTCCATCCCCGGGCCCCACACTCCCCTGGGCAGGCGAAAGGCCCAGGGGAGGAAGAAGAGGCTGGCCAAAAGAAAGCGCAGGAAGACCAGGAGGCTTGGGGCCATCTCCCCTACCGCCCCCTTGACCACCACAAAGGTGGTGCCCCAAAGAAGGGTGAGGAGGTTGAGGGCCAGGAGGCCCAAGGCGTAGCCGCGCATGGCCTAAAGTGTATAGCATGGTGCCCTCTCCCCAGAAAGTGAAGGATGCCCTCCACGAAAGGCTCCTGGGCCACCTGACCCACCCCGATCCCGTTTACCAGGCGCTGCTTCAGGAGTATCCATCCCGAGGTGGAAAGATGCTCCGGGGGCTTTTGGTGGTCTACGCGGGGCTGGCCCATGGTGCTACCCTCGAGGCCAGCCTTTGGGCAGGAACTGCCCTGGAGCTTTTCCAAAACTGGGTGCTCATCCACGATGACATCGAAGATGGCTCCGAGGAGCGCCGGGGAAGGCCCGCCCTGCACCGCCTCTACCCCATGCCCCTGGCCTTGAATGCCGGGGATGCCCTGCACGGGGAGATGTGGGGGCTTTTGATCCGGGGCTTGAACGAAGGCCTCTTTGGACCGGAGGTGCTGGCCGAGTTCCATCAGGTGGTGCACCGCACCGCCTACGGGCAACACCTGGACCTCCTCTGGACTCTCTCCGGCCGCTTGGACCTGACCCCGGAGGATTACCTCCGCATGGTGGCCCATAAGGCCGCCTACTACACCGCCGTGGCTCCCTTGAGGCTTGGAGCCCTGCTTTCCGGGAAAACGCCCCCTGCCCTCTACGAGGAAGCAGGGCTAAAGCTGGGGATAGCCTTCCAGATCATGGACGATGTCCTCAACCTCGAGGGGGACCAGGCCTACGGCAAGGAGCTCGCCGGGGACCTCTACGAGGGCAAGCGCACCCTCATCCTGATCCGCTACCTCCAGGAAGCCCCCAAGGAGGAGCGCATCCGGGCCGAGGCCCTCTTAAGCCTTCCCCGGGAGGCCAAGCCCGAGGTCGAGGTGCGCTGGCTTTGGCAAAACCTCCTGGTCTCCGGAGCCGTGGCCTGGGCCAAGGAGGAGGCCAGGAGACTTGCCCAAGAGGGCCTGGGTGCCCTTATTCCCTACCTGGACACCCTCCCCGGACGGGAGGCCACCTCCCATTTGCAAAACCTCCTCACCGCCCTGGTGGAACGCAGGGCATAATGGGGCCATGCAGGGGGTTAGGTTCAAGGTGATCACCGCCAACGATCCCGATATCTTTCAGGAAAGGCTCAACCGCTTCGTGGAGGAGCTTCCCGAGGATGTGGTCCTGGTGGAGGTGAAGTTCTCCGTGGCCGAGGGGTCGTCTCCCCTCTTCGCCGCCTTGGTGCACTACAAGGAAGTGGAGGCGTGGAAGGAGTAGAGGCCTTTCTCTTTTTCCTGGCCCTAAGGGGAGAAGCCCGGCGGGAGGAGGTGCGGGCCCGCTTCCCCAAGCTGGTGCCCTTGCTCAAGGCCCTGGACCAGGAGGTGGAAGCCCAAGGGGAAACCTTTCGTCTGCGGAAACCCCTCCGCCTCTCCTGGTTCGCCCCCCTTTTCCAGCGGGAATACTCCTCCCTCCTGCCCGAGGAGGAGCGAACCCTGGCCCTGGAAAGGCTCCTCGAGGCGGCCCACCTCTCCGCCCAGGAAGGCGAACCCCTGGCCGAGGCCCAAGGCCTCTTGAGGGTAGCCCGGGCCTTCCAGGAAGGCAGCCAGGCCCTCCTAAGGGGGGCCTACCGGGAGGCCCTCCACCGCTTCGGAGAGGGCCTGGGGCTTCTGGAAAAGGAGGGCCTCCCCTTCCCCGCCACCGCCTTGGCCCTCCTGGCCCTGGCCCAGGAGGGCTTCCGCCCTGGGGGCAAGGGGCGGGAAACCGCCAGGAAGGCCCTGGAAAGGGCCAAGACCCCCTTTGCCCGGGAGGTGGCGGAAAGGCTCCTCGCCCGGGACACAAAGGCCCAGGAGGCGGACGCCTAGAATGGAGGGCATGGAGAGGGGGCTAAAGCGCCTCTACTTGGCCCGGCCCAGGGGGTTTTGCGCCGGGGTGGTGATGGCCATCCAGACGGTGGAGCGCTGGGCGGAGGCCCTGAAACCCCAGGGGGAACTGGTGGTGTACCACGAGATCGTCCACAACCGGGCGGTGGTGGAGCGGCTTAGGGCCAAGGGGGTGCACTTCGTGGAGGACCTTTCCGAGATCGATAGCCTTCGCCGGGAAAGGCCCCTGGCGGGCACCCTGGTCTTTTCCGCCCACGGCCACCCTCCGGCCGTGCGCAGGCAGGCGGCGGAAATGGGCTTCCACATCCTGGACGCCACCTGTCCCCTGGTCACCAAGGTGCACATCGAGGCCAGACGCTATGCCCAGGAAGGGTACTGGATCCTCCTGGTGGGGGATTCCGCCGACCATCAGGAGGTGAAGGGCACCTACGGGGAGGCCCCGGAAAGGACCATCCTGGTGGCGGTGCACACCCACGTGGGCAAGGATCCCCGCCTGGCGGACCCGCACACGGTGGAGGTCCCTGACCCGGAACGGGTGGTGGTCCTCACCCAGACCACCCTGAGCGTGGAGGACACCTTAAAGACCATAGAAATCCTCAAGGCCCGCTTCCCCAAGCTGGTGGTGCCCAGGCGAAAGGACCTTTGCTACGCCACCCAGAACCGTCAGGAGGCGGTGCGGCGCATCGCCCCCCATGTGGACCTCTTCCTGGTGCTCACCAGCCCCCACTCCTCCAACGGGATGCGCCTTTTGGAACTGGCCCAGAGCCTTACCGGCAGAGCCTACCGTTTGGAAAGCGCCAGGGATCTCCAGGAGGAGTGGCTTCAGGGTGCCGAAAGCGCGGGCATCACCTCCGCCGCCAGCACCCCTGAGGACCTGGTGCGGGAACTGGTGGAGCTACTCCGGGCAAAATACCCGGGCCTCGAGGTGATCGAGGAAGGGGAAGAAGAGGACATCGCCTTCCGCGAACCCAGGGTCCTGTCCCCGGAGGAGGTCTTGCAGGGTGTCTGACCACCGCCTGTCCCTGGCCCCCATGGTGGACCGGACGGACCGGCACTTCCGCTACCTGGTCCGCCAGATCAGCCGCAAGGTGCGGCTTTACACGGAGATGACCGTGGACCAGGCGGTGCTCCGGGGAAAAGCCGAAAGGCTCCTTGCCTTCCACCCCGAGGAGCACCCCATCGCCCTGCAGCTTGCGGGCTCGGATCCCAAAAGCCTGGCGGAGGCGGCGCGGATCGGCCAGGCCTGGGGATACGACGAGGTGAACCTAAACCTGGGTTGCCCCTCGGAAAAGGCCCAGGAGGGGAGGTTTGGCGCCTGCCTCCTCCTGGACCCCATAAGGGTGAGGGAGATCCTCAAGGCCATGGTGGAAGCGGTGGGAATCCCCGTCACGGTGAAGCTCCGGCTGGGGGTAGCAGGGGAAAGCTACCCCCTCCTTGCTCGCTGGGTGGAAGCGTATGGGGAAGCCGGGGTGCGGGTCTTCATCGTCCATGCCCGTAGCGCCCTCCTTAACCTCTCCACCCTGAAAAACCGGGAGGTTCCCCCCTTGCGCCACAACTGGGTCCACCGGCTAAAGGCGGACTTTCCCCACCTCACCTTCATTCTGAACGGAGGGGTGCGAACCCTGGAGGAAGCCCTTCCCCACCTGGAGAAGGTGGACGGGGTCATGATGGGCCGGGCGGTCTACGAGGACCCCTTTGTGCTGGAGGAGGCGGACCGGCGGGTGTTCGGCCTGGCGCATAGGCCAAGCCGGTTGGATGTGGCCCGGCGCATGCGGCTCTACCTGGAAGCGGAGGCGCAAAAAGGAACCCCTCCGTGGGCGGTACTAAGGCACATGTTGAACCTCTTTCGGGGGCAGCCTGGGGGGCGGCTTTGGCGACGCCTGCTTTCGGAAGGGCGTTCCCTGGGCGCCTTGGACCAGGCCCTAGGGCTTCTTCAGGAGAAGGTAGGCCAGGAGGGTGAGGAGGAACACCCAGACCCAAAGGGGAAGGCGGCGGTGAAGCGGGCGGCGCTGGGGTTTTCCCGTCAGGGGATCTAGGGAAACAGGCGGGCGCATCTTGAGGCGGGTGGCCTGCTTCATGTGGGCCACCATCCTGTCCAGGTTGCCCTTTCTCTTATAAAGGGCCGCTAGGTTCTCGTGGATCAGGGGGTCCTCCGGGGCCAGTTTCAACGCCCGCTGGTAAAGATCCAAGGCCACCTCCAGCTCCCCCCTTTCCAGGTAAAGGTTGCCCAGGTTGCTGAGGGCCCGGTGGTGATGGGGATCCAGGGCAAGGGCCTTTTGAAAACGGACCTCGGCCTCCTCCCTTCTCCCCTCCCTCACGGCCCTTACCCCCAAGAGCACCTCCCGCTCCGCGGCAAACAGGGGGTCTTCCAGGCGCTCAGGGGCTTCCTCCAGCAGGCTAAGCCCGGCCAAAAGCCTTTCCCTAAGCTCCTCGGGGAAGCCTTCCGCATAGGCTCTGGCCTCCTGGTACTCCTTGCGCCTTAGAAGCCGGAGAAAGTGGAGCAGGGCCTGGGCCTCCGCGTCGCCCGCCAGGGCCTTGGCCTCGAGGTCCGGAAGCATCCCCCCCATATTAGCCCAGGGCCTTTCGGTAGACCTCCAGGTAGGCCCGGGCGGACCTTTCCCAGGAGAAGTCCTTCTCCATGCCCCTTAGGCCCAGGGCCTCAGGCCCCAAGCGGAAAAGGCGCAAGACCCCGTAGAGGAGGCCCTCGGGGTGGTAGGTCTGGAAGAGTACCCCCGTGCGGCCATCCTCTATGGTGTCCTTAAGCCCCCCCACCGCCCGGGCCACGGGCGGGGTGCCGTAGCGCTGGGCGATCATCTGCACCAGGCCGCAGGGTTCAAAGCGGCTCGGCACCAAAAGGGCGTCCGCCCCCGCGTAGGCCAAGCGGGCCAAGGCCTCGTCGTAGGCCTCCACAAAGCGCACGAAGCCGGGATTCTCCTCCTCCACCTGCCTGAGGGCCTGCGCTAGGCCCTCGTCCCCCACCCCCTGGACCAGGAGGTAAAAGCCCAGCTCCTTCAAGCGGGGAACAGCCTTCAGGATAAGGTCCAGGCCCTTTTGCCCGTCCAGCCGGCCCACGTAGGCGAGGAGAGGCCCCTTAAGCCCCGTGCGCTCCCAAAGGGCCTTTTGCGCCAGGGCCTTGCCCCTTACATCCTCCCGGGAGTAGGGGGCGGGAAGGTGGGGGTCCTTGGCCGGGTCAAAGACCTCGAGGTCCAATCCATTCAGGATGCCGAAAAGCTTGCCCGCATGGCGCCTCAGTACCCCATCCAGCCCCATGCCGAATTCCGGGGTCTGGATCTCCTCCGCATACGAGGGGCTCACCGTGGTCACGGCCCGGGCGAAGACAATACCCCCTTTCATCAGGTTCACCTGGCCGTAGAACTCCAGGGCCTCCATGTGGAAAAGACTCCAGGGAAGCCCCGTCCAGTGGAAGAAGAGGGCGGGGTCCACCAGGCCCTGGTGGGCCAGGTTATGGATGGTGTAGACGGCAGGCACCCTGGCGGTAAGGGGCAGGAGGGCAGCGGTCCAGTCGTGGGCGTGGACCAGGTCAAACCCCAGGGCCACCCGGCCCGCCGCCACGGCAAAGCGGAGGTAGCGCTCCACGTCGTCGGGGTAGCCGTAGACCCGGTCCCGTTCAAACCCGGGCACCCCCAGAAGGAGAAACCGCACCCCTCCCTCCCACCGTTCCCCCAGGGGAGCCCTTTCCTCCTGTCCGGCGAAGGCATAGGCCACCTCCCCCACCCTCTGCGCCTCCACAAAGCGGTACCAGGGAAGAAGCACCGTGGCCTCCACCCCCAGGGGCCTTAAGGCCTTGGGCAGGGCCCCCACCACGTCGGCGAGCCCCCCCACCTTCACCAGGGGATAGGCCTCGGGGGCCACCATAAGGACCTTCATGGTCATACTATAATCGACTATAATGGTCTTATGCGCAGGGTGTCGGTAAGCCAGGCCAAGGCCCACCTCTCCAAGCTCCTAAGGGAGGTGCGCTCAGGGGAGGAGATCCTCATCCTAGACCGCGGCAAACCCGTGGCCAGGCTGGTGCCCGCCGCCTTGCCCGAGGGCCTGGAAGAGCTGGTACGCCTGGGAATGGTGCGTCCGGGGAGCGGGGAGGTGCTGGACTTTGCCGAAATGCCCCGGATACCCGGGCTGGTGGAGGCCCTTTTGGAGGAGCGACGGGAGGAAGGATGAGGTTTTGGGACGCCTCGGCTCTTCTTCCCCTTCTGGCCCTCGAGGCCGCCACGGAAAGAGTGCAGAACCTCTATTTGGAAAATCCCTTGGTGGTGGTCTGGTGGGGAACCGAGCTGGAGCTGGTTTCCGCCCTTGCCCGCAAAGCCCGAGAGGGAACCCTAAAGGATGCGCCCCTGGCCAAAGCCCTGGATCGTCTGGAAAGGTTACAAAGGGCGTGGTACGAGGTGTTGCCGGGGGAGGAGGTGCGGAAAACCGCACGCCGCCTCCTCTTCTCCCACCCCTTGCGAACCGGGGATGCCCTTCAGCTGGCCGCAGCCTGGGTGGCCAGCCGGGGCCGGCCCCAGGACCTTCCCTTTGTAACCCTGGATGCGCGCTTGGCAGGAGTGGCCCTTCGGGAAGGGTTTCCCGTCCTCCCCGACCCAGGGGAAGCCTAGGCCGGCCACACCCCTTGGGGAAGCCAAACCGCCCCCTCGAGGTCCCCCAGGTAGAGGTAGGTCCAGGCGAGAAGGGGGCCCTCCTCCGTTTCCACCAGGACCTTAACCCGCCGGTACTCCACCCCCTCCTCCTCCAGCTCGTCCAATAGGGAGAGGGCCTCCTCCGGCAAGAAGAGGACCTCCCCGTAGACCCTTCCCTCCCCGGGAACCATGCCGGGATAAGGGTAAGGACGGCTCGGCCCCTCGGCCAGATGAAAGAGGCGATACCCCTCCACGTACCCGGGCAGGACCCTCACCACCAGCTTTTCCACCAAAGGGTAGTTCCTTTCCCCCCGCTTCAGGGTTCCGTAGACGAAAACCCGCTCCATCACTCGCCCACGAAGCGGTACCCCATCCCCACCACGGTTTCAATGAACCGGGGAGCCTGGGGGTCGTCCTTGAGCTTTTTGCGGAGGAGGCGGATATAGGCGTCCACCACCCGCTCCGAACCCTCAAACTCGGGCCCCCAAACCCTTTCCACAAGCTCCTCCCGGGTGTACACCCTTCCCGGGGTCTGGGCCAGGACGAAGAGGAGGTTGGTTTCGGTGGCGGAAAGCTTCAAGGGCTGACCGTCCAGGTAGGCCTTCCTGGCCTCCAGGTCCAACTCCAGGGGACCGAAATACCGCCTCCCCTCCTTTCCGCTTCGGCGCAGGAGGGCCTTGATGCGGGCCAAAAGCTCCTTGAGGGAAAAGGGCTTGCCCAGATAATCGTCCGCCCCCTCTAATAGCCCCTCCACCCGGCTATCCTCGTCCACCTTACCGGTTAGGAGCAAAACCGGAAGCAAAGGGTCCAGGTCCCGCAAGGATTTGAGGACCTCGAGGCCCTCCAAATCGGGAAGCCCTCGATCCAGGACCACCAGATCCGGCTTGGTCCCTTCCCAGGCCTGCTTCAGGGCCTCCCTCCCCGTGCGGGCCCACACCACCAAAAGCCCCTCCTTTTCCAGGAACCTTTTGACCAGCTCCCCCACCTGGGGATCATCCTCCACCAAGAGAATCCGTGCCATAAATCCTTCCCCAAATACCCTTTAGCGTCCTAAAATCACCACCACCCCAGGGTATTCCCCCTCAGGCAACCGCAGGAGGTGAGCCACCATCTCATCATAAAAGGTCTCGGCCGGGTATGCGGCCAGTCCCTGACCGATGGCGGAAAGAAGCACCAAGCCCGCCGCGTAGCCCGCCTCGAGGAGGGCATACCGGTATCCCCGGAGGCCGAAAAGGGCCTCGCTCCTTTCCGGAACCAGGGTGAAGACCAAAAGGGCCGCCACCTGCTCGAGGCCAAGCCCCAAAAGCGCCTCGGACCAGGAAGCCTCCTCCACCCTGGCGGCGATCTGGAAGAGCTGGTGCTCCTTGGGGAAGTAGTGGTAGACCCCCGGGAAAACCCCTTCCACCCGGCGCACCACCAGGTAGGCCTCCACGGGGTAAGCCTCCCCCGCCGAGGGGAAGCCCCGCCTCCCCGAGCGCTCCGCCAGGGGATAGAGGACCTGGGAGAGATCCTTCAGGGTCAGGGCCGAACCCACCTCGGGCAAGAGGGGCCTGAGCTGGGAAAGAACCCGGAACAAAGGCGGCCCTCCCTCCTCCCGGAAGGGAGGCAGGGCCTGGGTTTCCAGGGGATTGGCGTAAACCTTGGATTTGGGCTTCCGCTTTAGGGGAAGCTCCTCCCCTTGGGCCAGGCGGGAAAGGCGATAGAAAAGCTTACCCGGATGCTTCTCCATGGCTAAAAGCGGTACCCCTTGGGCACCACCACCACCCCTTCCGGGGTAACGGTGAAGCCCCGGGCGCGGTCGGCCTCGAGGTCGTAGCCGATCTCGGTATGGGGAGGGATCTTCACGTCCTTGTCGATGATGGCGTTGCGGATCCTGCAGTAGCGGCCCACCTCCACGTCGTCAAAGAGGACGGAGCGCTCCACCAGGCTGTAGGAGTTCACCCGTACCCGCCGGAAAAGAACCGACTCCCGCACCGTTCCCCCGCTCACGATGACCCCCCCGGCCAGAAGGCTGTTCAGCGCCCGACCTATCCGTTCCCCCGTTTCGTGGACGAACTTGGCGGGGGGACTGAAGAGGTTGGCGGTCCTGAGGGGCCACTCGGGATTGAAGAGGTCGAACTCGGGAACCACCTTCACCAGATCCATGCTGGCCTCAAAGTAGGCGTCCAGGGTGCCCACGTCCCGCCAGTACAGGTTGGGACCTTCCTGGCCGGGGATGGGGTTGCGGTGAAAGTCGTAGGCAAACACCCGGTACCCCTCCTTGAGGGCCCGGGGGATCACGTCCTTGCCGAAGTCGTGGCTGGAAGCGCTCTCCTTGGCATCGGCCTCCAGGAGTTCAAAGAGGGCCTCGGTGCGGAAGATGTAGTTGCCCATGGAGGCCAGGGCCAGGTGGGGCTTGCGGGGAATGGGCTTGGGGTTCTGGGGCTTTTCCTGGAACTCGGTGATGCGCCAATCCTCGTCCACCTGCAAAACCCCAAAGCGCCGGGCCTCCTCCACCGGCACGGGGTAGGCGGCGATGGTGATGTCGGCCCGCTTCTCATAGTGGTACTCCACCATGTGGCGGATGTTCATTTTGAAAATGTGGTCGCCCCCGAAGACGGCCACGGCCATGGGGGCGTGGTTGTGCACCAGGTGCAGGTTCTGGTAGATGGCGTCGGCGGTACCCCGGTACCACACGGGGCCCAGCTCCTCGTAGCGGTACATCTGGGCGGGCACCAGGAGGATGAAGTGGTCCTCCAGGAAAGCCCCGAAGCGCCAGTAGCGCTGGATGTGCTCGGTGAGGGACTGGGCCTTGAACTGGGTGAGCACGTAGATGGAGTAGATGCCCGAGTTCACGAAGTTGTTCAGGACGAAATCAATAATCCGATACTTGGCCCCGAAGGGCACCGCCGGCTTGGCCCGCTTGGCGGTGAGGGGGTAGAGGCGGCTTCCCTGCCCCCCTGCCAGGATCATGCCCAGGACCTCCACCTTAACCATGAAATCCCTCCTTTGTCCGCTAGTTTACCCCAGGCCCCTCAGGGCGTGGGTCCGGGTATAGTGAGCCCGATGCGGGTTAGCGCTCTTGCCTGGTTCACCCCACCCACGGAGCCTGAGCCTGCCCCTCCCTTCTTCGGCCAGGAGCGGGCTTTAAAGGCCCTCGAGGCCGCCTTCCGCCAGGGAGGGCACGGCTATTTGGTGGGGCCAAGCGGCCTTGGTAAAAGAAAACGCCTCCTCGCCTACCTGCAGGACCGCCCCTTCCCCAAGGAGGAGCTGGTCTACCTGCCCCTCGGGGAGGAAGCCTTCCCCCTTCTCCTCCCCGAGGGGCAGGGCCGGGCCCTGGTGGAAGGGGTGGAGGCCCTCCTCGCCGAGTTCACCCCCGCCCTCTTCCGGGAAAAGGGCTTCCTCTACGCTAAAAGCCTGGTGGAGGCCCGCTACGAGAAGGAGGCCGAAGCCCTCCTGAAAGCCCTGGCCCAGGAGGCGGAGGGCTACGGGTTTGCCCTTTTGGAGGGGGAAGAGGGCCTTAGGCTATCGGGAAAGGGTCCCATGCCCCCGGAGCTTTCCGCCAAGCTGGAGGAAACCGTCTTGGCCTACGTGGACGTGCGGCAGCGGGCGGAAGCGGAGGTGGCCGCCTTGAGGCGGGGCTTTGCCGAACGCTTCCTCCTTCCCAAGGCCCAGGAGCTCAAAAGGCGCTTCCCCCAGGCGGGCCGCTACCTGGACTGGATCACGGAAACCCTGTTGCGGGCCGCCGCTTTGGAGGAAGCCCTCAAGCTGGAAAAGCTCCTGCCCCGGCTTCTGGTGGAGGGAGGGGACCGGGTGGTCTATGAGCCCAACCCCAGCCCGGAAAGGCTCTTCGGCCACCTGGAGTACGAGATGCAGGAGGGCCTCCTCTCCACCCACCTGGGGCTTTTGCGCCCCGGGGCCCTGCACCGGGCCACGGGAGGGGTGCTGGTCCTCGAGGCCCACCGGGTGTGGGAGCTGGGAAGCTACACCCTCCTGAAGCGGGCCCTGGCCACGGGAGAGGTGGAACCCCTCTCCCCCCGGCCCGAGGTCAAGGGCCCCCGCCTCAAACCCGCCCCCCTCAAGGCCCAGGTCTTCCTGGTGGGCCCCCCGGAGGTGATCGCCTTCCTGGAGGAGGACGAGGAATTCCTGGAGCTTTTTCCCTTCCGCGTGGAGTTCAGCCCGGAGATCCCCTACACGACGGAGAACGTGGCCTACCTGGGGGGGTTCTTGCAAGCCGAGGGGGTGGCCCTGACCCCTGAGGGTCTCTCCGCCCTGGCAGACGAGGCCCGGCGCTGGACCGGGCACAAGGAACGCCTGGACGCCAGGCTTTACCGCCTTCTGGACCTGGCCCGGGAGGCCTCGGCCCTCAAGCACCCCCTGGACCGGGAGGCGGTGGAAAAAGCCCTCCTGGCAAGGGAGGAGCGGTTCGGCCTGGAGGAGGAACTGTACCTGAAGGACCTCGAGGAGGGGGTGGTGGCCCTCGAGGTCCAGGGTATGCGGGTGGGGGAGATCAACGGCCTGGTGGTGGTGGAAGGCCCCCTGCCCCGGGGACGGCCCGTGCGCATCACCGCCCAGGCGGGCCCCGGGCGCGAAGGCATCCTCTCCATCGACCGGGAGGTGGGCCTGGGGGGGCAGGTGTTCCACAAGGCGGTCCTCACCCTGGCGGGCTACCTGCGGGGAAGCTACGCCAGCCTGGGGGCCCTTTCCGCCACGGTGAGCCTGGTCTTTGAGCAAAGCTACGGGGGCATAGAGGGGGATTCGGCGGGGCTTGCGGAGCTTTTGGCGGTGCTTTCCGCCATCTCTGGCCTTCCCCTAAGGCAGGACCTGGCGGTCACCGGAAGCCTGGACCAGACGGGAAGGGTTTTGGCCGTGGGCCGGGTGGCGGAGAAGGTGGAGGGATTCTTCCGGGTCTGCCAGACCCTGGGGCTCACGGGGAGCCAAGGAGTGGTGCTTCCCAAGGCCAACCTTCCCCACCTGACCCTGCGGAAGGAGGTGGTGGAGGCGGTGGCCAAGGGGCGCTTCCATCTCTATGCGGTGGAGGAGGTGGACCAGGCCATAGAGCTTCTCTTCGGCCGCAAGGCCTACTGGGTCCACGACAAGGTGCGGGAGGTCCTGGGGGAGTTCCGCAAGATGGAAAACGGGGAGGAAAACCCCTCCCCGTAAGGCGGCTTCGGCTAACGCCCGGGTTCCAGAAGCAACACCCTCTCCCGGGCCGGGGCGGCGAAGGCCATGGGCAGGTACTCCCCTCCTGCCCAAAGGGGCAGGAGGTTCCCGTAGCCAGGGGCCAGGAAGTGCCCCGTCTGACCCATAGGGTGGATGAAGAGGGAGGCCTCCGGATGGGCCAGGTCCACGATCTGGCGGTAGCTGGGCCCGTGGGACATGAGAAGGGTTTCGGGGTCAAAGGGGCCCACGTTCACCGTGTACCGGTCCCCGCCAAAGGGAACCCTCCGGTCCGTAAACCGCTTCAAGGGGGTATGGGTAAGGACCGCATGGGGGAAGGTGGCCCGGTGCACCTCGCCCCAGGAGCGTACCCTCAAGGCCTCCTTCCGGTCCAAGGCCCTTTCCAGGGCCAAGGCGGCGAAGTCCAGGCAGGACTCCCGGTACTCGGTGTCCGGCTGGTCGCAGTTTGGATCCCCTTCCCGCATGGCCCGCAGGAGGTAGCGGGGCTCGTCCCAGAACTCCTCCCCCACCTCCCTTTTGGGCAGGCGGGTGAGCTCCGTGTACCACAGGGCGAAGACCAGGGCCTCCTCCGAACTTTTATCCATGGTTCCATCCCAGGCCAAAAGCCTTTCCCGAAAAACCCTGGCCCTTTCGGAGAGGGGGTTTAGGAGCTCCAGCACCGGGCGGAAGTCCCGGAAGAGGAGGGTTTTCTGGTCCTGCTGAATGGCCTTCATGTCCTCGAGGGAAAGCCTTTCCTTGGCCAGGAGAAGCTCCCGGATGCGCTCCGCCCGGTAGGGTTCGGCCCAGTCGTAGGTGAGGGTGTAGGGGAAGCCCTGGGGAGTGACCTTGTTGTTGGCGGTGACCAGGAAGCCCTCCTTGGGGTTCAGCACCTTGGGCCAGTCCTCCGGCTTGCGGTAGCCCTGCCAGTCCCATTCCCCATTCCCCGGCACCGGCACCATGCCCGTGTGCCCTTCCTTACGGATGGGAAACTTTCCGGGAGCGATGTAGCCGATATTGCCGTCCACATCGGCGTAGACGAAGTTCTGGCTGGGAGCGGAGTAGTGACTTAGGGCGGCCACGAACTCCTGCCAGTTCTGCGCCCGGTTGATCCCCAGATAGGCCATGAGGATGTGGTCCTCCTCATCCAAGCTCACCCAGCGAAGGGCCATGGGAACCTGGGGAGGGTTCTCTAAGGCGTCGGTGATCACCGGTCCATAGACCGTTTCCCGTACTCGAAGAACCTCCTCCTTTCCCCCTTTGACCGGGATCCTCTCCTCCCGCACCCGGTAGGGAAGCACCTGGCCCCTGTAGCGGTACCCTTTCCCCTTCACGTCCTCCAGGAGGTAGAGGTCCTGTACATCCGCCCCCACGTTGGTGACCCCCCAGGCGATGCGGTCGTTGCGCCCGATGACGATCCCGGGAACCCCGGGGAGGCTGGCCCCGATAACCCGGTAGCCGGGGGCTTCCAGGGCCATGAGGAACCAGAGGCTGGGAGCCCCCAGGCGCAGGTGGGGGTCGTTGGCCAGGAAGGGCTTTCCCGTGACCGTGCGGCTTCCCGCCACCACCCAGTTGTTGCTGGCCTCCAGGAAACGGGGCGGGGCCATCCTAAGAATGGCGGCCGGGGCTTCCTCCCGCTTCAGGGGAAGCTCCAGGTCCTCCCCTTGCAGGATGGTGGGGGCATCCTCCGGGTAAGGAGGGATGAGCTCCAGAAGCCTTTCCGTACCGATCCCCCGGGCCAGGAGGCGGTGGCGCAGAAGCTCCTCCTCCCAGTTCCCGGAGAGGTCAAAGCTCATCATCTTGACCCAGACCAACACATCCGGCCCCGTCCAGGGCTCGGGGCGGAAGCCCAGGAGGCGAAACTCTGGGGGAAGAGGAGCCCCGCTTTGCAAAAAGGCGTTCACCCCGGCCACATAGGCATCCACCGCCTCTTTCTCCTCAGGGTAAAGCCGCTCGTAGGCGCTCTTTGCCGCCCGGTAAAAGCCCCAGGTGCGCAGGAAGCGGTCCTGGGCCCGGGTGGCCTCCCCCAGCACCTCGGAAAGCCTTCCCTGGCCCACCCGCCGCTGAAACTCCATCTGCCAAAGCCTTTCCTGGGCGTGAACAAAGCCCTGGGCGAAGAGGAGATCCTTTAGGGTCTGGGCCCGGATCCGCACCATCCCCTGGGCATCCCGCCCTACCTCCACGGGTGCGGAAAGCCCCTTCAGAACCATCCGCCCTTCCACCTGGGGGAGAGAGGCCCGCAGGGTGACATAGGCCGCCAGGACCACCCCCAAAGCCGCCAGGATAGCCAGGCCCAAAAGCCAGGCAAAAACCCGTAAGAGGCGTTTCATAGTTGGACCGAGTATACCACTATCATAGGAATCATGAGGCTGGTGTTCGTGGAAAACGGGCCCATTCGCTTGGAAGGCCAGCGCATCGTGGTGCGCATCGGGGAACGGGAGGAGGTTCGGGAAGGAAGGGTTTCCCTTTGCCGCTGCGGGGGATCGGGGAACAAGCCCTTCTGCGACGGCACCCACAAGCGAATCGGCTTCCAGGCCCCGGGAGGGGAGCTGGAGGTGGGGGACTGACCCGCTGGTCAATTTCCGCCTCGAGGGGTAAACTCCGGTAGCCATGGGCGAGATGCGCTACCGGAAACTGGGCAAATGGGGGCTTAAGGTCTCGGAGATCTCCCTGGGGGCCTGGGTCACCTTCGGGGATGTGGTGAAGGACAAGGAAACCGTCCGGGAGATCGTCAGGATCGCCTACGAGGGCGGGGTGAACTTCTTTGACAACGCCGACGTCTACGCCCGGGGGTTGGCGGAGGAGATCATGGGGGAGGTGCTCAGGGAGTTTCCCCGGCACACCCTGGTTCTCTCCACCAAGGCCTACTGGCCCATGTCGGAGGACCCCAACGACCGGGGCCTAAGCCGGAAACACCTCCTGGAGAGCATCACCCAAAGCCTGAAGCGGCTAAAGACCGACTACGTGGACCTCTTCTTCGCCCACCGCTATGACCCCGAGGTGCCCATGGAGGAGATCGTCTACGCCATGCACACCATCGTGGAAAGGGGCTACGCCCTCTACTGGGGTACCTCGGAGTGGCCCGCCGCCAGGATCGCTGAGGCGGTGGCCTTTGCCCGGGAAAACGGCCTCCACCCGCCTGTGGTGGAGCAACCCCAGTACTCCATGCTCTACCGGGAGCGGGTGGAGGGGGAGATCCTCCCCGAGGCCCAGCGCTTCGGCGTGGGCCTGGTGGTCTGGAGCCCCTTGGCCATGGGCATGCTCACCGGGCGGTACGACCAGGGAATTCCCGAGGACAGCCGCTTCGCCCGCTACCCCCAGTTCGCCGAGCGCTTCCTCACGGAGGAAAACCGGAAGAAGGTGCTGAGGCTCAAGGAGGTGGCGGATGAGCTGGGCCTAACCCGCACCCAGCTGGCCCTGGCCTGGGTGCTTAGGCTTCCTGAAATCAGCAGCGCCATCACCGGGGCCACCCGGCCCGAGCAGATCCGAGAAAGCCTGGGGGCCGCTGGGGTGGATCTGCCCAAGGAAGCCCTGGAGCGGATTGAGGCCATCCTGAAAGGCGAGGCGTAAATAGGCCTATTTCGGCGCCGGGGCCAGTCCCAGGTGGAGCAAATACCGGGGTTGGCCCTCTTCCTTTCGTACTGGGGAGAGGGCAGCATAGCGGTGGTAAAGGGCCAAAAGCTCCCGCTGGAAGGCCTTGGCCTCCTTACGGCTTAAGTGGAGGCCTGCGCTCCAGAGGTTCACAAAAGGGGGAAACCCCTCCGCCAGGATGTCGGGCTCGCCTTCTCCCCCAAACTCCAAAAGGCCTTCCCCGTTGAGGAAGACCCGCAACATGGGGCCATAGCCTGGATCGTGGAGGTGCAAGGCTTCTTCCCACTCCTCCTGCCAGGCGTCGGCCCCCTCGAGGGCCCTCAGGATCCTTTCCGGCACCAGCTTGCGGGGGATGCGGAAGTCCGTGTCCACCGCCCGGTACAGACGCACAGGCCGGCCCCGCCTGGGAATCACCCCGGCGGGCTCCAAAAGCCCTGCCTTAAGCAAGAGGCCCACACGGTAATGAGCCTGCTGGAGGGAAAGCCCCTGGGCCAAGGCCAGGTCCTTCACCCTGGCGGGACCCTTCATGAAGGGCTTTAAGCACACCGCCATGCCCGCATCAGCCAGAAGCCGGGCCGCCAGGGGATCGCTCACCAGAAAGGGCATGGCCTAAGTCTACGAAGCCCCTTGCGTTTGGAGTAGAGGAGCCGGGAGATTGAAGGACATGCAAGGTTTTGCCGCCTTCCGTCTCCTCTGGCTGGGCCAGGCCCTGGCCCTGGTGGGCCGGGAGATGACCTGGTTTGCCCTCACCCTCTACGCTTATCAGCAAACCGGCCTGGCCACCACCCTTGCCCTTCTGGGCTTCTACCACTTCCTCCCCCTGATCCTCCTCTCGCCCCTGGCGGGGGCCTTGGTGGACCGCTACCCCAGGAAGTGGGCCATGCTGGCGGCGGACCTGGGAAGCGGCCTGGCCACGGGCCTCCTCCTCCTGGCATTCCTTCTCGGTCAGCTACAGGTATGGCAGCTCTACCTGGTGTCCGCCCTAACCGGGGCGCTGGGTAGCCTCCACTGGCCCGCCCTCTCCGCTGCCCTAAGCGCCATGCTGGAGAAAAAGGACTATGCCCGGGCAAGCGGCATGATGAGCCTGGCGGAGTCCTTGGCCGGGGTAGGGGCACCCATCCTGGCGGCCGCTCTCCTCAAGCCCCTGGGCCTTGGGGGCATCTTCGCCCTGGACCTCCTCGGGGCCGGCACGGCCATCCTCACCCTTCTCCTCCTGCCCATTCCCAACCCTAAGGCCCCGCTCAGGCCCCGATCCTCCCTCTTGGAGGAGGCCCTCTTCGGCTTCCGTTTCATCCTGGCCAAGCCCCCTCTTTTGGGGCTTCAACTCATGTTCTTCGGCATGAACTTCCTCGCCACCCTGGCGGTGACGGTACTACCCGCCATGGTCCTCGCCAAAACCGGCCTTTCCGAAGCGGCCTTGGCCCTGGTGCGCTCCGCCTCCGGCCTGGGCGGCGTGGCCGGAGGCCTCTTCCTCTCCCTCTGGGGTGGCCCAAGAAAGCGGGTGCACGGGGTATTCCTGGGCATGGCCCTCTCCAGCCTGGCCCTGGCCCTCATGGGCGTGGTGGAAGGTCCCCGGGCTTGGGCGGTGCTGGCTTTTTTGGAGAGTTTCTTTATTCCATTGCTGAACGGTTCCAACCAGGCCATCTGGCAAAGCAAGGTGCCCCTCGAGGTGCAGGGGAAGGTCTTCGCCGCCCGGCGGATGATCGCCTGGTTCGCCAATCCCCTGGCCATGCTCCTCTCCGGGCCCTTGGCCGACCGGGTCTTCGCCCCCCGGTACGGCCAGGGAGAGGGCATCGCCCTCATGCTGCTGACCTTCGGCGGCCTGGGGGTGGTGTGGGGGCTTTCCGGATACCTTTTCCCCAAGGTGCGGGAGGCGGAAACCCTTCTCCCCGACGCCAAGCCGGACTAAACTGGCTCCCATGGACACCTTGGAGGCTCTAAAGCGCCTTTTCCCGGGCAAGGTGGACACCTCCCTTTCCGAACGCCGCCGCCACGGGCGGGACGAGGGCTACCCGGAGGAAGGAGAGGTTTTGGCGGTGGTCTACCCGGAAAGCGTGGCGGATGTGCAAAAGGCCCTGCGGTTCGCCAGGGAAGAGGGCCTGGCGGTGATTCCCTTTGGGGCTGGAACCAGCCTCGAGGGGCACCTCTACCCCTTGAAGGAAACCCTGAGCCTGGATTTCAGCCGCATGAACCGGGTCCTCGAGGTGCGCCCGGAGGATTTCCTTTGCGTGGTGGAGCCCGGCCTCACCCGCAAGGCGCTAAACGAAGCCCTAAAGGGCACGGGGCTCTTCTTCCCCGTGGACCCCGGGGCGGACGCCACCCTAGGCGGTATGGCCGCCACCAACGCCAGCGGCACCACCACGGTGCGCTACGGAGGGATGCGGCAGAATGTCCTGGCCCTGCAAGTGGTCTTGGCCAACGGGGAGGTCCTGGAGCTCGGCCGGGGGGTACGCAAAACCAGCGCCGGTTATGACCTGAAAGACCTCTTCATCGGCTCGGAGGGCACCTTGGGGATCATCACCCGCCTCACCTTAAGGCTCCACCCCTTGCCCGAGCACATCCACACCCTGAGGGTCTTCTTCCCCCGGGTGGAGGAGGCCGCGGAGGCCAGCTACCAGGTGATGGCCAGCGGGCTTCCCGTGGCCCGGCTGGAGCTACTGGACGAACTGGCCCTAAGGGCCCTAAACCGCTACCTTCAGGCGGGCTTCCCGGAGCGCCCGGCCCTCTTTCTGGAGTTCCACTCCTCCACCCGGGAGGCCCTGGAGGCGGAAAGCGCCCTGGCCCTGGAGATCATGCGGGAGGCAGGGGCTTTGGAGGTGGAGGCCGCCAAGACCGAAGAGGAGCGCAGGCGCCAGTGGGAAGCCCGACACCAGGCCTACTGGGCCCTGGTGCACCTCTTCCCAGGCCATCGCTTCGTGATCACCGACGTGGCCGTCCCCCTTTCGCGTCTACCGGAGATGGTGCGCCACGCCCAAGGGCTTCTTGAGGAAATGGGCCTTACCGGAAACATCCTGGGCCATGTGGGGGATGGGAACTTCCACACCCTGGTCCCCATCCTGCCCCAGGACTACCCCAAGGCGGAGGCCTACGCCGAGGCCCTGGTGCGAAGGGCCTTGGAGCTGGGAGGCACCTGCACCGCTGAGCACGGGGTAGGCCTGAGGAAGAAGAAGTATCTACCCTTGGAACACGGGGCTGCTCTGGAATGGATGCGAAAACTAAAGGACCTCCTTGACCCCGAGGGGCTCCTGAACCCGGGCAAGGTGCTTGACACACCCCCTTCTTCCCGCTATAGTTAAGGATGGCGACGCGGGGTGGAGCAGCCTGGTAGCTCGTCGGGCTCATAACCCGAAGGTCGCGGGTTCAAATCCCGCCCCCGCAACCAAACGAAACCCCGGGCACACGGGCGCCCGGGGTTTTCCCTTACCCTTAAGGCATGGACTGGGAAACCCGGCAAAACCCCGAGCGCCTGGTCAAAACCTTCCGCTTTGCCAACTTCCAGGAGGCGATGGTCTTCGCCAACAGGGTGGCCGAGTTGGCCGAGGCCAAGGGCCACCACCCCCGCCTCACCGTGGAGTGGGGGCGGGTCACGGTGGAGTGGTGGACCCATAGCGCCGGTGGTATCACCGAGAAAGACCGGGAGATGGCCCGCCTCACCGACCTTCTCCTGGGGTAGCCTGGGAAAGGTATGGAGGCACGCACCTTAGAGCTCGTCTTCCCCGAGCACACCAATCCCCTGGGGGCTGCCTTTGGCGGCTTCGTGCTGGGCCTTATGGACAAGGTGGGTTCCTACGCCGCCGCCCGCAGGGCAAGAAAGCCCGTGGTAACCGTGGCGGTGAGCAGCGTGGAGTTCAAGGTACCCATCCGCACCGGGGACCTCCTGGAGGTGGTGGCCAAGGTGGTGCGGGTGGGGCGCACCTCCTTGACGGTGGAGGTGGAGGTCTATAAGGAGCACTTCGGCCAGGAAGATGGCCGCGTGCTGGCCACCAAGGGGGAACTCACCTACGTGGCGGTGAACGAGAAGGGCCAGCCCGTGCCCGTGGACTAGACCCCATGCCCGAGCTACCGGAGGTGGAAACCACGAGGAGGAAGCTTCTTCCCCTCTTTGTGGGCAAGAGGCTTCTCCAACTGGAACACCGGGATCCCAGGCGCTACCGCCACACGGAACGGGCGGCAGGCCAAAGGGTGGAGGGAATCCGGCGCCGGGGTAAGTTCCTCCTCTTCGCCCTCACGGAAGGGTGGGAGATGGTGGTCCACCTGGGGATGACGGGGGGCTTTCGCCTGGAAAGGAGCCCCCACACCCGGGTGGCCTTCCAGCTGGAGGACCGGGAGGTCTTCTTCCACGACCCCCGGCGCTTTGGCCGCATCTGGGTGGTAAGGAAGGGGGATTACCAGGAGATCCCCCTTCTCCTTCAACTGGGCCCGGAGCCCCTTTCGGAAGATTTCCGGTTCCACGAGTTCTGGCTGGGGCTAAAGGGAAGCCAGAAGCCCCTCAAGGCCCTCCTTCTGGAACAGCGCCTGGCCGCCGGGGTGGGGAACATCTATGCGGACGAAGCCCTTTTTAGAGCCCGCCTCTCCCCTTTCCGCCGGGGACGGGAGCTTACGGAAGCCGAAGCGCAAAGGCTTTTCGCAGCCCTTAAAAAGGTGCTCGCCGAGGCCCTCCTCTTGGGAGGAAGCACCCTTTCCGACCGCACCTACCAGCAGCCCGATGGCCTACAGGGAAGCTTCCAGATGCGCCACGCCGTCTACGGCCGCACAGGGCTTCCCTGCCCGGTTTGCAGCACACCCATCGCCAAAAGGGTGGTGGCAGGTAGAGGCACCCACTTCTGCCCCCGGTGCCAGGGATTCTAGCCCAGCCGCCCTCTTCCCCGGTCCAGGAGATAGAAGGCAAGCCCCGAGAGAAGGGCCAGAAGGGCGGCTATGGCCAAGGCCTCCCGGAAGGGAGCCTCCCCGGGCCGGCCCAGGCGCTCATAGATGGCTAGGGTCAGGGTGGTCCACTCGGGCCGCCAAAGCACCAGGGTGGCTCCAAACTCCCCCAAAATGGCCGCCAAGGCCAGGGCCAGCCCGGATTGCAGGGCGGGAAAGACCAAAGGGATCTCCACCCGCAAAAACGCCCGAAGGGGCGTGGCCCCCAGGACCCGGGCCGCCTCGAGGAGGCTTGGGGAAAGGCTTCTTAAGGCAGGCAGGAGGGCCCGGGCAAGGAGGGGGTAGGCCAAAAGGGCATAGGCGGCAAGCAGAAGGAGCAAGGAGCCCCGGAGGTTTGGGTAAGCCAAAAGGTAGCCGAGGCCCACGGCCACCGGGCTCACCATGAGGGGGAAAAGCCCCAAGAGGTCCATGAGGGGGCTCCGGCGGGCCGCTGCGGCATAAGCCACTCCCAAAGGAAGCGCCAGGGCCAGGGCCAAGAGGGTGAAGCGGAGGCTATTCCCCAACGCCACGGAAAGGGGAGTGAAGTCCTCCGAGGCCCAGGCGGCGGCCAAGGCCCCTAGGTCCAGGCGCAGAAAAAGCCCCCACAAGGGGGCAAAAAGGAGGAGAAAAAGGACGCCTAGGCCCAGGGTATAGGCCCAAGGAGGAGGGGGAAGAAGCCCTCCGGGGGACAGGGGGTAGGGCCGGAGGCGCAGGTAGAGGGCCACGGCGAGGCCCAGGGTGAGGATCTCCAAAAGCATGAGGGCGCTGGCCTCGGGGAAGGCCAGGCGGTAGGCCAAGAGGGTGTAGACCTCCACCTCGAGGGTGGCGTACCGGGGCCCCCCCAGGAGGAGAGGGACCCCGAAGGCGGAAAAGGCGTAGATGAACACCAAAAGCCCTGCAGAACCCAAGGCGGGGAGGAGGAGGGGAAGCCCTACCCTTAGAAAAGCCCTGGGGCTCGAGGCCCCCAGGACCCGAGCCGCCTGCAAGGGGCCTTCCAGGTTCAAGGCCACCGGCAGGAGGATCCTGAGGGCAAGGCCCAGGTTGTAAAAAATGGCGGCCAGAAAAAGGATGGCCTTGGTGCCGTAAAGGTCCACCCCCAAAAGTCCCCTGGGGCCCAGGAGGGCTAAAAACCCCAGGGCCACCACCGGGGTGGGGAGGACGAAGGGCAAGGTGGAAAGAGCCAGGAAAACCCCCCTAAGGGGGAAGCGGCGGCGAAAGAGGAAGGCCAGGGGCAGGGCCAGGGACAGGGTGAAGAGGGCAGAGAGAAGCCCATACTCCAGGCTCCAGAGGTAGCGCTCCCAGTAGTAGGGGTCTGCCAGGGCCCGGGCAAACCCCTCCCCTACCCCCAGGGCCAGGATGCGGAAAAGGGGGTAGAAGAGGGCTAGGCTCAGGAAGAGGAGGACGAAAAAGCCTCCGTAGGCCATCCCCCTAAGCCTAACCCCCAAGCCGCCCGGCGAAAAGCCCAGGGCCTTCCCAGCCTGAGGGAGGCGCTACCGCCTGCCCTGGCGCACCGACTCGGGGCTTTGCCCCTGCAGGACCACCTTGGTCCACTCCTCGATCCAGCGCTCCCGGTTTTGGGCCATGGCCCTGGGGTCCATACGCACGCTCCCAAGGGGCTCAGGCGCGAAGCGGAAGACCTCGGGGAGCCTGGCATCCCGGCGGGCCGGGTACATCCACATCTCCGTGGGAAGGTTCTCCTGGACCGGCTTGGAAAGGAGCCAGTCCACCACCTTCCTGGCCCCCTCCAGGTTCTTGGTCCCCTTCAGGATCCCCACGAACTCCACCTGGAAGAAGGCCAGCTCGGGGAAGAGGTTTCCCGTGGGCGGCTCTTGGTACTTCCCCTCGGAATAGTAGACCTCGGCGGCGGGGCTGGTGGTGTAGGAGACCACCAGGGGCCTATCCCCCTTGTAAAGGGTGAAGTGGGTGTAGTAGGCCTCGCTCCACCCCTTGGCCACCCGCACCCCTCCATCCCTGAGCTTGGCCCAGAAGTCCAGGTAGCCATCCTCGCCGAAGCGGGCCACCGTGGCCATGAGGAAGGCCAGGCCCGGGGAACTGGTGGCGGGGTTTTGCACCACCAGAAGCCTGGCGTACTCGGGCCGAGCGAGGTCGGCGGGGGCCTTGGGCAAGGGACGGTCCTTGAAGTAGGCCCGGTCGTAGTTCAGGCTCACCCAGCCGTAGTCCACGGGAAGGGCGCGGAAGGTAGGGTCCAGAAGCAAGGTGGCCTTAAGGTTCTGGATCTCTGGGCTACGGTAGGGCAAGAGGATATCCGCCTCGAGGGCCCGGGAGAGGAAGGTGTTGTCAAAGCCGTAGATCACGTCGGCGATGGGGGCTCCCTTGGTGAGGATGGCCCGGTTTAGGGTTTCCCCGGCATCCCCCCCTTTAAGGAAGCGGAGCTTCAGGCCGGTTTCCCGCTCAAACCGGGCGATGAGCCCCTTATCCAGGGAAAAGCTGCTGTGGGTGAGGACGGTGATCTCCTGGGCGAAGCCGAAGGCCAGAAGGACCAGCAGGGCAAAGATCCTCAACATAAAACCCCTCCTTGTCACCGGGAGGGGCCTTGGTCACCTTCCCTACGCCGGCATTACCCGGATCAGGTTCCAAGGGTATCTCTCAGCCCCATAAGAGGGCACCCCCGGTGACGCCCTGAGTTTACCACCCTTCCTGGCCCTGGAAGGGCATCCCTCACACCCTCCAGAGAGCCAGCAGGCCCTCGAGGACCTCCCGGAAGGCCTCGCCAAAAGCCTCCGGCTGGTCGATCCAGGGGTAGTGCCCGGCCCCGGGTATCACCCGGATGGGGGCTTTGAGGCGTTCCGCCACCTCCTCGGCATAGGGGTAGCTGGTGCCGTCCTTCTCCCCCACCAGCAGGGCCACCGGCTTGCGGCTTGGGGAGAGGTAAGGAGTGTAGTCCAGCCGCCAGAGACCGTTTTTCCAAAAGGCCAAGGCCGGGGTATCCGGCCCCAGGATGCCCGAGCCCTCCGCCACCCACTCGTACTCCAGGCGGCCATGGGGGGTGGGAAACATGAGGCGGTCGAAGAGGAGCTTGGGCTCCGCCTTCTCCAAGGCCGCCCTCAGGTTCGCCTCGGGGTCGGCCAAAGGCTCAAGCCCCGCCGCCTCCGCAAGCCTTGCGGAAAGCCAGGGGAAGCTCACCCAGGGGGAAAGGAGCACCGCCCCCAGGACCTCCGGGTAGCGGCGGAGGAGCTCCAGGGCCACCAGGGCTCCGAAGCCGTGGGCCAGAAGATGAAACTGCTCCAGCCCCAGGGCCTCGGCCAGGGCCACGGTATCCTCCACCAGGGCATCTATGGTGAAAAGCCTGGGGTCCTGGGGAAGCTCCAGGCTCCGGCCGGAACCCCGCTGGTCGAAGTAGATGACCCTGAACCCTTCCAGGTAGTCCTGAAGCCCTTCCCTCAAGGCGTAGGCGTTTCCCCCAGGCCCTCCGTGGAGGACCAGGAGGGCCGGGGCATGCTCGTCCCCCACGTCCTCCACGTAAAGCTCCGCCTCCCCTACGGGGATGTAGCCGATTTCTTCCCGCATCCCCTATAGACTACCCCATCCTCCAGGGTGAAGGCCCAAACCTTAACCCCGGGCAGGGCCCTGGCCTTGGCCAAGGCTTCCTCCCCGGCGCCGAACACCTCCAAAAGCCAGACCCCTTCCCCCGCAAGAAGCCAGTAGGGATGGGGAAGCTCCCGGGCCAAGCCCAAAAGGGCCTCCTTTTCCTTGCCCTCCACAAAGACTACCCTCATCCCCTCCCCCAAAGGCGGTGGTAGAAGAGGATCTCCGCGCTTTCCTCCAAGGTGGTGAGGAGGCTATAGGCCTCCAGAAGGGCGTCCTCCGGCTTCTCCTTAAGCCCTATGGCAAAGGCCCCGTGGCCCCTTAACAGGCAGGCCCGGTGCCCCTTAAGGCCCTCCGCCACGGCCAAAGCGGCCTCCAGGGTGGCGCTTGTGGTCTTGGGGGCAAGCACGGGAACCTCCTTCAGGTAGTACTGGCCCTCGAGGTCCAGGGGAACAATCCGGTCCAGGTGCAAGGAAAGAGCCACCGCCACCCGGGGATGGGCGTGGACGATGGCCCGGGCCGGGGTCGCCCGGTACACCTCCCGGTGGATCACGCTCTCCACGCTGGCCCCTTCCGGAAAGGGGCCCTCGAGGGGCACCTCCACCAGGTCCTCGGGGGTCAGGCGGGCCTTCTGCACCCCGCTTTTGGTGATGAGAAAGCCCTCCTTGGTGCGCACGGAAAAGTTGCCCGCGGTGGCGGAGATGAGCCTGTGGTGGAAAAGATCCTCCCCCACCTGGCGAAAGGCGGTGTAGATCCGCGCCAGCATGGGCCCATTATGGCGCAAAAGCCCTTCTGGGGGCGGCGCTTAGGAGCCCCCACCCTGGCTATGCCAGGGTGGGGTGGCCCTAGGCTTGCTTCCCAGGCTGCTCGCGGCGGCCAGGGCGGCGGAGGGCAGGCTCCTTCTCCTTGGCCTCCACCGCCTCCTTCCTGGCTTCCTCGATGGCCTTGAGGGTCTTCTTGTCCACCACCTGGGTAAAGCGCACGAAGTCGTTTCCGGTCCCCGCAGGGATCAGGCGGCCCAGGATGACGTTTTCCTTGAGACCGATGAGCTCGTCCTTCTTGCCGGCGATGGCCGCCTCGGTGAGCACATGGGTGGTGTTCTGGAAGCTGGCGGCGGAAAGCCAGCTCTTGGTGGACAGGGCGCTCTTGGTGACCCCCATGAGGAGGGGCTTCCAGGCCACCGGGGTCTTGCCCTCGGCGATGAGCCGCTCGTTCAGGGCCTCCACGTCCCACTTCTCCAGGACCTGGCCCTCCAGCAGGCGGCTATCCCCGGGATCGGTGACCTCCACGTACTTGAGCATCTGCCGCACCACGATCTCGATGTGCTTGTCGTGGAGCTTCACCCCCTGGGCCCGATAGACCTTCTGGATCTCGTCCACCAGGTAGCGCTCCACCGCCTCGGGGCCCTTGGCCTCCAGAAGCTGGTGGGGATCCACGGCCCCGCGGGTCAAAGGCTGGCCCGCCTCCACGTAATCCCCATCCTTCACCACCAGGCGGGCATCCTTGGGGAGCTTGTACTCCTTGGAGAAGCCCTCGGATTCCACGAAGACGGAAAGCTTCTCCTCGGTTTCCTCGATGCGCACCACCCCGTCGATCTCGGAGATCACCGCCTTGGCCTTGGGCCTGCGGGCCTCAAAGAGCTCGATGACCCGGGGCAGACCCTGGGTAATGTCGGTGCCCACCGCCACGCCGCCCGTGTGGAAGGTGCGCATGGTGAGCTGGGTGCCGGGCTCGCCGATGGACTCCGCCGCCACCACCCCCACCGCTTCCCCGATGGACACGGGCCTGGCCATGGAGAGGTCGTAGCCGTAGCACTTCTGGCACACCCCGTAGCGGGTCTGGCAGGTGAGGGGGCTACGCACGGGCACCTCCTTGATCTCCCCGGCCTCCGCCGCCTTGATGATGAGCCCCACGTCCTCGAGGGTCAGGTAGCGCCCTTCCTCCAGGCGCTGGCCCAGAACCTCCACCTCCCGGGCCAGAACGCGGCCATAGAGGCCGGACTCGATATCCGAGCGCTTCCTGAGGCGCAGGGTGCGGGTCACCTCGTCGGGCTGGAAGAGGGGGACGGAGATGAAGTTGGTGGTGCCGCAGTCCGCCTCCCGCACCACGATCTCGTGGGCCACGTCCACCAGCTTCCGGGTGAGGTAGCCCGAGTCCGCGGTCCTGAGGGCGGTGTCCGCCCCACCCTTCCGGGCCCCGTGGCTGGAGATGAAGTACTCCAGCACGGTGAGGCCTTCCCGGAAGGAGGAGCGCACCGGCACCTCGAAGGTCTCCCCCGAGGGCTTTTGCATGAGGCCCCGCATGCCGCAAAGCTGGCGGATCTGCTGGGGGTTACCCCGGGCCCCGGACTGGGCCATCACGTAGAGGGGGTTGAAGGGGTAGTTCTCCTCAAAGTTCTTGAAGACCGCCTGGGTGACCTTCTCCGTGGTTTCGGTCCAGAGCTGGATCACCTGGTCGTAGCGCTCCCGGTCCGTGAGGAAGCCCATCTCGTAGGCCTGCTCGATCTGCCTAAGCTTCTTGTCGGCTTCCTCCAGGTACTTCTGCTTCTCGGGGGGGATGACGGCGTCGTCGATGCCGATGGTGATCCCGCTGGTGGTGGACAGGGTGAAGCCGTAGTACTTGAGGGCGTCCAGAAGCCTTGCGGTCTTCTCGATCCCCAGGCGCAGGAAGGACTGGTAGACCAGGTCCTTCAAGGAGTTCTTCTCCTGGGGCACGTCCATCTGCAGAAGCTCCTGGGCCACCTTCTCATCCCCCACCGCCTCGCCCACGATGCGGGCGAAGAGGACCCGGCCCGGGCTGGTTTCCAGGCGCTTGCCCAGGTAGCGCACCGTCACCACGTCCTGCAGGTCCAGAAGGCCATGGGCCACCGCCAAAAGGGCCTCGTCGGGGCTTGTGAAGACGAACTTCAAGCGGCCCACGCTGGTTTCCTTGCCCGCCACCTTGATGGGAGCGTTCAAGGCCACCTCGCCCCGGTCGTAGGCGGCCAGGGCCTCCTCCACGGTGGCGAACTCCCGGCCCGCCCCCTTCTTCTCCCGGCGCACCTGGGTGATGTAGTAAAGCCCCAGGATGATGTCCCGGCTGGGCTTGGCCAAAGGCTCCCCGGAGGCCGGGGAGAGGAGGTTGTGGGCGGAGAGCATCTGGATGCGGGCCTCCGCCTGGGCGAAGGAGGAGAGGGGCACGTGCACCGCCATCTGGTCCCCGTCGAAGTCGGCGTTGAAGGCCTCGCAGACCAGGGGGTGGAGCTGGATGGACTGGCCTTCCACCAAAACCGGCTGGAAGGCCTGGATGCCCAGGCGGTGGAGGGTGGGGGCGCGGTTTAAGAGGACCACCTTGCCGTGGATGACCTCCTCCAGGGCATCCCACACCTCGTCCTTGATGTCCCGCTGCCTTTCCAGCATCCTGCGGGCCGCCTTCACGTTGGGGGCAATGCCCTTTTCCTCCATCTTCTTGAGGAGGAAGGGCTTGAAGAGCTCCAGGGCCATGCGCTTGGGCAGGCCGCACTGGTGGAGCTTGAGCTGGGGACCCACCACAATGACGCTCCGCCCCGAGTAGTCCACCCGCTTGCCCAAGAGGTTCTGGCGGAAGCGGCCCTGCTTGCCGGAGAGGATGTCGGTGAGGCTCCTAAGAGGCCGTTCGGAGCCCGGGTTGGTGACGGGGGAGCCGCGGCGGCCGTTGTCGATGACCGCATCCACCGCCTCCTGGAGCATGCGCTTCTCGTTGCGGATGATGATCTCCGGGGCCCCCTGGGCCAGGAGCTTCTTCAAGCGGTTGTTGCGGTTGATGAGGCGGCGGTAGAGGTCGTTGAGGTCGCTGGTGGCGAAGCGCCCCCCGTCCACCTGGACCATGGGACGGAGGTCCGGGGGAAGCACGGGCACCGCCTCGAGGATCATCCACTCCGGGCGGTTGCCGGAGTCCAGGAAGGCCCGGACCACCTCGAGGCGCTTCCTGGCCTTGGCCCGCCGGGCCCGGGAGGGGTGCTTCATCTCCTCCAAGAGCTCGGCCTCCAGCTTCTCCAGGTCCAGCTCCTTCAAAAGGGCCTGGATGGCCTCGGCCCCCATGCGGGCGTCGATGTCGTAGGATTCCACCACCCGCACCACGTTCCGGACCAGGTCCACCTCCACCCGGCCGTAGATCTCGCTCTTGACCCTGCCCCCGTCGGCCAGGGCATCCCCCGGGGCCACCCGGTCCCCGGTGGTTACCTCCACGTCCTCCTCAAAGGGGTAGAGGCGGGCCTTCATCACCACGATGCTGGCGGGCTCGTGCAGGTGAACGATGCCCTCGGCCTCGGCGATCACCTCCTCCTCGGGGTCGATGGCCGCCACCACCTTCTCCCCCGCCTGGACGTGGGCTCCTTCCGGCACCACCACGTTCATGTGGGGAGCCACCCCATAGTCCTTGGGCTCCGTCCACTCCAGGAAGAAGGTGAGGTAGACGGTATCCCCTTCCTCCTCCGCCTCCACCTCCTTGGCGGTCATGTGGCGGGGCATGCGCAGAAGACCCCGCCCCTCGGCCAGGGGCTGGCCCTTTTCCACCACCTCCCCGTGGACCACCAAGGGGGTCAACCCCACGGGCAGGAAGTAGCGGGCCACGGCCTCCTCGTCCTTGAGGAGGGTGAGGAGGTGGCCCTCCTCGAGCTCCTTGAGCTCCACCACCCCCTCCTCCTCCGCCCGGAAGAGGTAGGGCTCGGGAAGTTCCCCCAGGATCTCTCCCGGCCTATAGCCCTCCCTCTCCACCCAGGCGGAGAGGGGAAGGCGGAGGCCCGCCCGCTCCCTGCGCAGGTAGTCGATCCGCACCCGCCGGGGGAAGCGGTAAAGGGCCACCCCATCCATACGGCTCACCACCCCGGGAGCCAGCTCCTGCCCCTTCACCACCTCCTCCCCGTCCTTGACCAGGGCATCCACCCCCTGGGGAAGGGGATAGGTCTCTTGCTTGCCGTAGCGGAGCTCCCGGTACTCCTCGTCCGTGAGGAGCTGGCGCTTCTGCACCGGCACCCCATCCAGCACCGCCCCCTTGGGGTCCAGGACGATGTACTTGCTGAAGTAAAGGACCTGCTCCAGCTCGGTGGCGGAGAGGTCCAGGAGGGTGCCGATCTTGGAGGGCACATCCTTCACGAACCAGATGTGGGCCGCCGGGGTGGCCAGCTCGATGTGCCCCATGCGGTAGCGGCGCACGATGCTCTTGGTGACCTCCACCCCGCAGCGCTCGCACACCTTGCCCTCAAAGCGCTGGCGCTTGTACTTGCCGCAGGCGCACTCGTAATCCTTGGTGGGGCCGAAGATGCGCTCGTCGAAAAGCCCATCCCGCTCGGGCTTCAGGGTGCGGTAGTTGATGGTTTCAGGCTTCTCCACCTCCCCGTAGCTCCAGGAGCGGATCTTTTCCGGAGAGGCCAGGGCAATGCGAACCTTGCGAACTTCCTTTTTCATTCCTCCTCCACTTAAGGGCAATCCCGCTTCTGCGGTGCGGCTTACCGCTTGGATGCCAGGCCCTCAAAGATGTCCACGGGGTTATCCCGCTCGTCCAGGGTCTGCACATCCAGGGCCAAGGCCTGAAGCTCCTTTACCAGCACGCGGAAGGACTCGGGCACGCTGGGCTCGGGCACGTCCTCGCCCTTGATGATGGCCTCGTAGGCGGCGTTACGGCCCTCGATGTCGTCGGACTTCAAGGTGAGCATCTCCTGCAGGGTGTGGGCGGCTCCGTAGGCCTCGAGGGCCCACACCTCCATCTCCCCGAAGCGCTGGCCGCCGAACTGGGCCTTACCGCCCAAAGGCTGTTGGGTGATGAGGGAGTAAGGGCCGGTGGAGCGGGCGTGCATCTTGTCCTCCACCATGTGGTAAAGCTTCATGATGAACATCTGCCCCACCACGATGGGGCCCTCGATGGGCTCGCCGGAGCGGCCGTCGTAGAGAACCACCTTGCCCTGGATGAAAAGCTCCCGAAGCTGCTCCTCCGGGCTTTTGCCGGGGCTCACCAAACCCAGCTTCTCCGCCCGGGCCAGGACCTCGAGCTCCCTCTTGTCCACCCCGAAGCCCTCCTCCTTCCGCTTGCCGAAGTAAAGGTCGAAGGCCTCGGCCAAAAGGGCCTTGATCTCGGGCTCCGTGGCCCCGTCAAAGACCGGGGAGATGTAGCGCTGGCCCAGGAAGAAGCCCGCCAGGCCCAGATGGGTTTCCAGGATCTGGCCCAGGTTCATACGGCTCGGCACGCCCAGGGGGTTCAGGATGATGTCCACGGGGGTGCCGTCGGGCAGGTGGGGCATGTCCTCCACGGGAAGGATCTTGGCCACCACCCCCTTGTTCCCGTGGCGGTTGGCCAGCTTGTCCCCCACCTGGAGCTTGCGCTTCTGCGCCACGTAAACCCGCACCACCTCCCGCACCCCGGGCTTCAGCTCCACCCCGGGGTCCCCACGGCGCAGGCGAAGGGTACCCACCACGATGCCCCCCTCGCCCGGGGGCACCCGGAGGGAAGTGTCCTTCACATCCCGGGCCTTATCCCCGAAGATGGAGCGCAGAAGCCTCTCCTCCGGGGAGGGCTCCTGCTCCCCCTTGAAGCTGGTGCGGCCCACCAGGATATCCCCGGGCTTCACCTCGGCCCCGATGCGCACCACCCCCTCCTCGTCCAGGTCCCTCAGGGCCGCCTCGGAGAGGTGGGGGATATCCCGGGTGATCCGCTCCGGACCCAGCTTGGTGTCCCGGGCCTCGATCTCGTAGCGCTCGATGTGGATGGAGGTGTAGAAGTCCCGCTTTAAAAGCTCCTCGCTGATGACGATGGCGTCCTCGAAGTTGTAGCCGTCAAAGGGCATGATGGCCACCAGGACGTTCTGCCCCAGGGCCAGGAAGCCCTCCTCGGAGGCCGGGCCATCCGCCAGGAGGTCCCCCTTCCTCACCCTCTGGCCCACGGTCACCCGGGGGCGCTGGTCCAGGGCGGTACCCTGGTTGGAGCGCACGAAGCGGCGCAGGGTGTACTCCACCAAGCGGCCATCCTCATAGCGCACGGCGATGCGGCGGCCATCCACCGCCACCACCTCCCCGTCCTCCTCGGCGTAGACCGCGGCCAGGGAGTCCCGCACCACCCGCTCCTCGAGGCCCGTCATCACCACCGGGGCCTGGGCCCGGATAAGGGGCACCGCCTGGGTCTGCATGTTGGAACCCATGAGGGCCCGGTTGGCGTCGTCGTGCTCCAGGAAGGGGATGAGGTTGGTGTTCACGGAGAAGACCTGCTTGGGGCTCACGTCCATGAACTCCACCTCCTCCGGGCCCACGATCACCGGCTCACCCCGGCGCCGGGCCACCACCCGGTCGGTGGCGATGCGGTTCCCCTCGAGGGGAGTGTTGGCCTGGGCGATGGTGTACCGGTCCTCCTCGGTAGCGGTCATGTAGACCACCTCGTCGGTGACCACCCCGTTCCTCACCCGGCGGTAGGGGGTGCGGATGAAGCCCAGCCCGTCCACCCGGGCGTAGGCGGCCAGGGAGGTGATGAGGCCGATGTTGGCGCCTTCCGGGGTTTCCACCGGGCAGATGCGGCCATAGTGGGTGCGGTGCACGTCCCGCACGTCAAACCCCGCCCGCTCCCGGGTGAGGCCCCCAGGACCCAAAGCGGAGATGCGCCGCTTGTGGCGCAAGGAGGAAAGGGGGTTGGTTTCGTCCTTGAACTGGGAAAGTTGGCTACGGCTGAAGAACTCCCGGATGGCCGCCTCGAGGGGCCGGTTGTTCACCAGCTTGGCCGGGGTCAGGGTATCGGCGGAGCCCATCACCATCCTCTCCCGCACCCCCCGGGCCAGGCGGCTTAGGCCCACCCGGAACTGGTCGGCCATGAGCTCCCCCACGGTACGGATGCGGCGGTTGCCCAGGTGATCGATGTCGTCCACCTCGTGCCCGGGAACCCCGGCCATGAGGGCGAAGAGGTAGCGCAGGGTGGGCAGGAAGATCTCGTCCTTAAACTCCCCGTCCTCAAAGCGCGCCAGGGTGCGCCCGGAAAGACGCACGCCCAGCTTTTCCTCCGCCTTGTACCGCCCCGCCTCCCCCAGGTCGTACCGCCTTGGGTCGGCCAAAAGGCCAAAGAGGTAGGCCAAGGCCTTGTCCTTCTTGGGAGGGTCGCCGGGACGGAGCAGGGTGAAAAGGCGCACCAGGGCCTCCTCCGGGCGCATGGCAAGCACCGCCTCGTCCAGGAGGCCCCCCAAAAGCTCCCCGTAGGCCCCAAGCTCCCGGTTCAGGGTTTCGGCGTCGTAGCCCAGGACCCTGAGGAGGAGGATGAGGGGGAACTTGCGCTTGTTGACCTTCATGGAGACGGTGCCGTTTTGCTCCATCTCCAGGTCAATCCAGGGTCCCCGCTTGGGCAAGGGGATGATGCTGGCCACAAACCGCCCCGGGCGGGCAGGGTCCGGGGTGAAGTAGACCCCCGGGGAGCGGTGGATCTGGGAAACGATCACCCGGTCGGCCCCGTTGATGATGAAGGAGCCGTCCTCGGTCATGAGGGGGATGTGGCCCAGGAAGACCTCGTCCTCCTTGATGAGGCCCGTGTCCTTGTGGATGAGCTGGAGGCGGGCATAGAGGGGAGCCTGGTAGGTTAGGTCCTTCTCCCGGCACTCGTCCTGGGAAAAAGGGGGCTCCCCGATGCGGTACTCCAGGAAGTCCAGGACCATACCGCCCTTGCCCTTGTCCCCCTCCTCCACGGGGAAGGTCTCCTTGAAGGCCGCCTGGATGCCCACGTCCTCCCGCTTATCCGGGGGAACATCGGCCTGAAGGGCCCTCTTGTAGGATTCCACCTGGATTTCCGTCAAAGGGGGAAGGGGTATAACCTCTCGGATGCGACCGAACCGCTTAATCTCCATGCGTCACCTCAAGGATGGGAAAGCGGGCCGCCCGAGGTAAGCTAACAGGGTTCTTCCGCGGGACCTCGCGCCCCGCGGCGGCTGGCTCTTACCGTGCTCCCTTGGCCCGACCAAAGAGCACAAACCTTAGCTTATAGGGCAATCCCTTAAGCCGTCAAGCCTACCCGACCCTTCTCTTCTTGCCGCTACCGTTCCACCTCCACCTTGATTTTATAGTTTCCCCGCCTGGTTTCGCCAAGTACCTCCACAAGCCTCAGGCTTCCCAAGCCCTCCGCTAAAAGGGTGTCCCCGGGAGCCATCTCCTCCTTGGGGGAGGCCACCTTGCCCCTTAGCCGCACCTTCCCCGCCCTCACCCCTTGGACGAAGTAGCTGCGGGAAACCCCGAAGCCCTTAGCCCCCACGGTATCCACCCGCAAGGAGGGCACCACCAGGGTCCGCACCCGTTCGCTGGTGACCCTTAAGGCCCCCTCCGGGGGTGGGAAAAGGGTGTAGCCCGCCTCCTCCAAGGCCCTCCTTCCCTTGGCGGACACCGCCGCCAGGTAACCCTCGCCCAAGGCCTCCAAATCCCCCATGGCCTCCCCCAGATCCGGGGGCTCCTTCTCCAGGAAGACCACCTCCACCGGGTCGTGGACGGAGGGGACCTCCGGGGGATACAGCACCGCAAGCCTCCTCTCCGCCAGGGGGAACCCCCCGAAAAAGGCCACCTTAAGCCCCTCTCCCCGGGCCTTTTCCTCCAGAAGGGCCTGCTCCTCCGGGTCCAGGAAGCCCGTTTCCACCACCCGTCCCCCCCGGGCCCGCTTCAGGTAGGCCATGAGGTCCGCCACAAGGAAAGATGATACCCTAAGGGAAGTGGAAAGGCTTAAAGAAGCCATCCGCCTTCTGGTGGAGGAACTGGATCCCCTCGGGATCTACCTCTTTGGCTCCGGAGCCCAAGGCCTTTTGACCCCAGAAAGCGACCTGGATCTGGCCATCCTGGGCCCCAAGCCTTACCCTCCGGAGCACCTTTTTGCCCTGCGTGCCCCCTTGAGCCTGCTTGTGGGGCGGGAAGTGGACCTGGTAGACCTTCGCCAGGCCCCCCTTCCCCTACAGGCGCAGGTGGCCGCTTTTGGCGAACCCCTGTATCGAAAGAGCCTCGAGGCGGACCGCTTCCTGGACCTCGCCCTTAAGGCCTACGCCCGCCTCAACGAGGAAAGAGCGGAAATCCTCCGGGATATTCAGAAACGGGGCAAAGTCTATGGATGAGGTCCTCCTACAAAAAGCCGCCACCATCGAGCGTTGTTTAAGGCGCATCGCGGAGGAATACCGCGGGCATGAAGCGGAGTTGGAAACCAACTACTCCCGCCAGGACGCCATCGTTCTCAACCTGCTCCGAGCCTGCGAAGCTGCCATAGACATGGCCATGCATGTGGTGCGGCTTAGGCGCCTGGGTTTACCGCAAACCTCACGGGAAGCCTTTGTTTTGTTGGAAAAAGCCGGGCTGATCTCCCAAGCCTCTCCCAGCGGATGCAGGCCATGGTGGGCTTTCGCAATGTGGCGGTACATGACTACCAAGCCCTTTCCCTCCCCATCCTGCGCCAGATCCTGGAGGAACGGCTTCCCGACTTTCTGGAGTTCAGCGCCATCCTACTCCGCACCCTCCCGGACCACGAAGCTTAAACGGGCGCTGGCCCTCTCCTCCCCCTCCACCAAGGCCCTGACCGCCACCTTGCCCAGGCCCCGGCGGAAGAGGAGGAGCTCCCCCTCCAGGATCAGGGTATCCCCTGGCACCACGGGCTTTTTGAAGCGAGCCTCCTCCACCCCCACCAAAAAGACCAGGCCCCCAGGCTTGAAACCCGGCTGCTTGGCGATGGTGCCCACCGCCGCCTGGGCCATGGCCTCGAGGATCAGCACCCCCGGCATGATGGGGTAACCGGGGAAATGCCCCTGGAAGTGGGGTTCGTTAAAGGTAACGTTCTTCAGGGCCCGGAAGGTTTTCTCGTCGGCGTGAAGGACCCGGTCGATGAGCAAAAAGGGATAGCGATGGGGCAGGAGGGCCAGGATCTCCCCGATCTCCACGGCTCACCTCTTCAGGACATCGTCCGAAGACAGGATGGTGTCCTCCAGCACGTGGAGCATCTCCAAGGCCTTACCCGTGCCCAAGGCCACCGCCTCGATGGGGTTTTCCGCCACCACCACGGGCACCCCCGTGGCCTCCTGCAGGGCCACATCCAGGTTCTTTAGCAGGGCACCACCCCCGGTAAGGAGGATGCCCCTCTCGTAAATATCCGAGGCCAGTTCGGGGGGCGTGGTTTCCAAAACCGCCTTCACCCCCTGGAAGATCTTGTCCAAAGGCTCCTTCAAGGCCTCGGCCACGTCCTCGGCGGGAATCTCCGCCGTGCGGGGAAGGCCGGTGATGAGGTCCCGGCCCCGCACCTCGGCCACCTCCTTCTCCTCCCCGGGAAGGACCTTGGCCCGCCCCAGCTGGATCTTGAGCTCCTCGGCGGTGCGCTCCCCGATGAGGAGGTTGTACTTTTGCCGCACGTAGCGGATGATGGCCTGATCCATCTCGTTGCCAGCGATCCTAAGGCTCTCGGAGCGCACGATGCCCCCCAGGGAGATGACGGCGATGTCCGTGGAGCCTCCCCCGATGTCCACCACCATGCTGCCCGTGGGCTCGGCCACGTTGATCCCCGCCCCGATGGCCGCCGCCAGGGGTTCCTCGATGAGGTAGACCTTGTGGGCCATGGCGGACACCGCCTGCACCACCGCCCGCCGCTCCACGTCCGTGACCCCGGAGGGCACCCCCACCATGACCCGCGGCCGGAAGAAGCGGCTCATGGGGGAGAGCACCTTTTGCAGAAAGAGGAGGAGCATGCGCTCCGTTAAGGCATAGTCGGCGATAACCCCATCCTTAAGGGGCCGTACCGCCACGATGTTCCCCGGGGTGCGCCCCAGCATGCGGTAGGCCTCGGCCCCCACCGCCTTCACTTCCCGCTTCCCCTGCACCACTGCGATCACGGAGGGTTCGCGCAAGACGATTCCCTTCCCCCGCACGTAAATGAGAACGCTCGCCGTCCCCAGGTCAATCCCGATGTCCTCGCCCCTCAGCATAATCGCCCCATTCTACTCAGGAAGAACCCGGTAGCGGACCCTGTGGTCCTCTACCACCGCCACTCCCCCCTCCTTCAAGTACTCCTCCACACCCGCCAGCACCGCGGCAACCCTGGGCCCGGCTACCTCTACCCGCAGGTCCGAAACCCGGAGGAGCACCACCCTTGCCGGAACCTCGCCACCCGAAAAAAGCAAGGCGGCAAAATCCAGGTCCTGGGTGAGGAGGACATACCCGTTCCTTTTGCAGTAGGCAAGGATCTCCTGATCCTTTGCTCGTAAATCACCCAGCTCACTCCAGTGAAAGGCCTCCAGACCCTTCTTCCTTAGGTAAGGAACCCACTTAGGGCTCAAGCACACATCCACCACCACTTTCAAAGGACCACCTCTCGCCCCTCAGCGAGATAGGCGGCGAAATCCAAAGCGGCTTCCAGGTCCTCCCGTTCCAGGTAAGGAAACTCCTGAAGTATTTCCTCGGGCGTCTGGTGCTTGAGGAGTTGCAGGAGCGTGGCCACAGGAAAGCGCATACCCCGGATGCAGGGCCGCCCCCCCATGACCTCCGGGTCCACGGTGATGCGCTCACGCCAGTCCATGTCACTTAGCGTACTCCACCGCCCGGGTCTCCCGCACCACGGTCACCTGCACCTGGCCCGGATAGTTCATCTCCCGCTCGATGCGGTTAGCGATTTCCCGGGCGAGAAGGGTAGCCCTGGCGTCCGTGATCTTGTCGGGCTTGACGATGACCCTCACCTCCCTCCCCGCCTGCACGGCAAAGGCGGTTTCCACCCCGGGGAAGGAAAGGGCGATGCGTTCCAGGGCCTCGAGGCGCTGCAAATACTCCTCCAGGCTCTCCCGCCTGGCCCCGGGCCGGGCGGCGGAAAGGGCATCGGCAGCCGCCACCAAAACCGCATACACGGTCTCGGCGTTCTCCGGGTCGTGGTGGTGGGCGATGCCGTCTATGACCTCCGCGGGTTCCCCAAAGCGGCGGGCCAGGGCGATGCCGATCTCCACGTGGCTTCCCTCCACCTCCCGGTCCACGCTCTTGCCGATGTCATGAAGGAGCCCCGCCCGCCGGGCCAAGGCGGCATCCAGGCCCAGCTCCGCGGCCATGATCCCGCACAGGTGGGCCACCTGCACGGAGTGCTTGAGGACGTTCTGACCGTAGCTGGAGCGGAAGTGGAGCCGGCCGAGAAGCTGGATCAGGCCAGGCTTTAACCCCACCACCCCAGCCTCGAGGGCAGCTTCCTCGCCCCGCTCGTAGATGAAGGTTTTCATCTCCTGCTTGGCCTTCTCCACCACCTCCTCGATCCGGCTGGGATGGATGCGCCCATCCTTGAGGAGTTCCTCCAGGGCCATGCGGGCGATCTCCCGGCGGATGGGGTTGAAGGAGGAAAGGAGCACTGCCTCCGGGGTGTCGTCGATGATCAGGTCCACCCCCGTCAAGGCCTCAAAAGTGCGGATATTCCGCCCCTCCCGTCCGATGATCCTGCCCTTCATGGCATCGGAGGGGATGGGCACCACGGAAACCGCCAGTTGGGCGGCGGTTTCTGAGGCCTGGCGCTGCATGGCCTGGGCCAGGATCTTCTGGGCTTCCTTGCGGGCCTCGAGGCGCGCTCTTTCCAAGGCTGCCCGCACTCTCTGGGCCTTCTCCTCCTCCAGCTCCCGGTCCAGCCTCTCCAGGATGAGGCGCCGGGCTTCCTCCGGGGAGAGGCCTGCCACCTCGTGAAGCCTCCGTTCCACCTCCCGTTCCTTCTCCTGCAGAAGGGCCTCCTGGGCCTTAAGGGCCTCCTCCCGCTTGGAAAGGGCCTCCTCCAGGGCGTCCAGCTTGAGGGCCCGGGCGTCCAAGGCCTCGCCCCTCTTGGATAGCCTTTCGGCCTCCCGCCGGAGCTCCTCCCGCTCCCCCTTAAGGCGCTCCCTCTCCGCCTTAAGCTCCTCCTGCAAGGCCCTAAGCCTCTCCCGCTCGGCCTTAAGCTCCTCCCGCTCGCTCCTCAGGCGCTCTTCCGCCTCCTGCAAGCGCTTTTTGGCCTCGGCCTCCAAGGCTTCCGAACGGCGCTTAAGCTCCGCCTCCAGCTCCTGGCGCAAGGCTTTGGCCCGCTCCTCGGCCTCCTGGCGCAGGGTCCTGGCCTCGGCCCGGGCGGCCTCCAGGATCTCCCTGGCTTCCTTGCGGGCCGCCTCGAGGGCCTCCCTGGCCTCCCCCCTGGCGGCCTCGAGGAGCCTTTTGGCCTCCTCCCCCGTGCGGTCCTCCCCCTTGCGCCGAAGGAACAGGGCCCCCAAGAGGACCAAGACCAGGAGAAGAAGCCCCAGGTCCAAAAGGGTCAGGGTCATCTACTCCTCCCCTTCCTCGCTTCCCGCGAGCACCACCTCGTGGGCCCTCTCCAGCACCTTGGCCCGGATCTCCTCCAGAAGCTCGGGCCGCTCCCGCAGGTAGTCCGCCGCCTTCTCCTTCCCCTGGCCCAGGCGGATCTCCCCGTAGGAGAACCAGCTTCCCGCCTTCTCGATCACGTTGGCCGCCACGGCCACGTTCACCAGGTCCATGACCGGGTCAAGGCCCCTGCCGAAGTAGATCTCCAGCTCCGCCTCGCGGAAGGGTGGGGCCAGCTTGTTCTTCACCACCTTCACCTTGACCTTGATCCCCACCGCCTCATTCCCCACCTTGATGGGCTGGCCGCTTTTGCGCACATCCAGGCGCACGCTGGAGTAGAACTTAAGGGCCCGGCCGCCGGGGGTGGTCTCGGGGTTGCCGTACATCACCCCCACCTTCTCCCGCACCTGGTTGATGAAGATGGCGGCGGTGTTGCTCTTGGAAAGGACCGCGGTGAGCTTGCGCAGGGCCTGGCTCATGAGCCTGGCCTGCAAGCCCACGTGCTGGTCCCCCATCTCCCCCTCGATCTCCGCCTTGGGCACCAAAGCGGCCACCGAGTCCACCACGATGACATCCACCGCCCCCGAGCGGGCGAGAAGCTCCACGATTTCCAGGGCCTGCTCCCCGGTGTCGGGCTGGGAGACCAGGAGGTCCTCCACCTTGACCCCCAGCTTCTGGGCGTATAGGGGGTCCAGGGCGTGCTCCGCATCCACGAAGGCCGCCACACCCCCCTGCTTCTGGGCCTGGGCGATGATGGTGAGGGCCAAGGTGGTCTTCCCCCCGGACTCGGGGCCGTAGATCTCGATCACCCTTCCCCGGGGAATGCCCCCGATCCCCAAGGCCAGATCCAGACCCAAGGAACCCGTGGGGATCACATCCACCTGGAGCTTGGGCATCTCCCCCAGGCGCATGACCGCCCCCTTGCCGAACTCCTTCTCAATGGTCTTGAGAGCGTTTTCCAGCGCTTTCCTCTTGTTCTCGTCCATGGTCACCTCGCAAAGGGAACTTTTCCAAAATGGTATAGACGGGCCCCTTGGGCTTAAGCTCCGAGCGCACCAGGGCGAACTCCGTCACCGGCCACTCCACGCCGAAGATCACCGGGGGCACCCGGGGGGCAGGAGCCTTGCGCCGGGCCAGGGTGATGTGGGGCTTGAAGGGCTTATCCCCGCCTGCCAGAAGCGCCTCCTCCCCCAGGAGTTCCCGCACCCCTTCCCGAAGCCCTTCCGCCAAAGGGGCAAACCCCTCCCCTTCCGCCTTGGCGAACCAGACCCTCGGGGTGCCCTCGTTGGGGAAGTAACCCGTGCCCCGGATGCGGGCGGTGAAGGGAGGATGGAGCCGGCCCAGCCGGTGGCCCAGGGCCAAAAGGTCCTCCAGGTCCTCCTCCGGCCTTTCCCCCAGGAAGAGAAGGGTAAGGTGGAGCTGGTGGGGCACCACCTCCTTCCACCCCTTGTAGCGGGCCACCCGCTCCTGAGCCTCCACCAAGGCCCGCTTCACCTCTTCAGGAAGGAAGATCGCGTAGAAGAGCCTCATGTCAGGAGCAAGGCCAAGGCGGCATAAACGCTTCGGAGCCGCACCACCTCGCGGTCCCCGGGGAAGCGGTAGCGGCGCACCTCCGTCCCCTTAGGCCCCGCCAGGGCCACGAAGACCGTGCCCACGGGCTCGTCCTCCAAGGGGTCCGGTCCCGCCACCCCCGTGGTGGAAAGGGCGTAGGTGGAACCGAAAAGCACCCGGGCAGCCTCCGCCATGGCCTTGGCCGTTTCGGCGGAGACCGTCTTGGCGAGGAGTTCCTCCGGCACACCGAAGCGGGCCTTGGCCCCTACGGAATAGGATACCACGCCCCCCAAATAGAAGCGGCTCGCCCCCGGCACCCGGGTGATCTCCGCCCCCAGAAGCCCCCCGGTGAGGCTTTCCATGGTGGCAAGGGTGGCCCCTTCCAGCTCCAGGCGACGCTTCACCGCCTCGGCCAGGGTGAGGTCCCCCTCGCCCCAGATCTCCTTAAAAAGCCGCTTCCGGATCCTTTCCGTAAGGTCGGCCACCCGATCCTCCCGGCCCCGGATCACCACCTCCACCCCCTGGAGCTTGGGGTAGGTGCCCACCTCCACCTCCGCCTCTCGCTGGAAGAGCTCCCCGAGCCTTTCCACGATCTCCGACTCCCCGATGCCCCAGGTCTTCAGGACCCGCTTGGCGTAGGGGCGGCGGGGTAGGTTCAGCTTGGGCAACACCTCCTCCCACATGGGCCGCCACTCAGGGGGAGGCCCGGGCAGGAGGATCAGGTCTTTCCCCTCCTTCCGCACCCACCAGCCGGGAGCGGTGCCCCTGGGGTTTTTAAGCCAGGTGGCTGAAGGGATCCTCAAGGCCTGCTTGCGGTTGGCCTCGGGCATGCTCCGCCCCCGGGCCCGGAAGATGGCCTCAATCTCCAAAAGCATCTCCTCGTCCAACACCAAGGGCTCCCCCAAGGCCTCGGCCACCGCCTCCCGGGTCACGTCGTCGGGGGTGGGGCCCAGGCCCCCGGAAAGCACCAAAAGCCTCGCCCGCTCCCAGGCCTGGCCCACTTCCCGGGCCAAGGGGAGGGGCTCGTCCACCACCCTGAGGGTCCTTTCCACCTTGAGGGCGTAGGCCTCGAGGCTCCTGGCGATCTCCGCCGTGTTGGTGTCCAGGGTCTCCCCGTAGATGAGCTCCGTGCCTACCCCGATGATCTCCGCCCGCTCCATGCTGCCTCCTCAAAGGGCAGGGGCTCCACCCGAAAGCGCCCCCCACCCCCCTCCACCACCGCCCCTAGGGGCACCTCCTTACGCATCACGGCAAGGCCCAAAACCCCGAAGGGCGTTTCCATCACCCGCTTGGCCTCCCCTACCTTGCGCCCCTCCAGCAGGAGGTCAAAGGGGGCTTCTTGGGCAGGGGAAAGCCCCCTTAGGCCCACCAGGTGATGGTGCACCTCCTTCCCCTCGAGGCGGGCCATGATCTCCTGGCCCACATAACACCCCTTGCCGTAGTCCACCAGGTGGAGAGGCCCCACGCTCTGGGGAAGCTCCCCACGAATATCGGAAAGGAGCGGAAGGCCCTTAAGCAGGGTGTAAAGGGGGTAAACCCCAGCGGGATGGGCCCCCTCCCCGCTTTCCGCCACTTCCTCCCGCCCATCGGCATGGAGGCGCCGGTAAAGGGGAAGTTCCAAAAGCTCCACCTGGTCAAAGACGATGTAGCGCTTCAGCCGGGCCCTTAAGCCCTCCAAGGTGCCCCAGGGAGCCAGAAGAAAGCCTTCCTCGTGCACGAACACCGTGGCCGCCTCCTCTATCTGCCCCCGATGGTTGAGGAACAGGGCCCCCACGGGCCCGGAAAGCCTTCTGAGGTCCCGGGTAGCCTGGCCTTGAAGGAAGGAAAGGGCGTCCGGCCCCCGCACCAGCAAAAGGCCAGGAAAGGCAAAGTACCCCTCGCCCGCCAAAGCCTTTTCCAGGGCCTCCTCCATCCCCTCCATTATTGACCAAAGGGTCAGTTAGGAGAAGAATAACGGACGTGCGCTTTTTCTGGGGCTCCTTCCTGGCGCTTTTCCTCGTGGGGGTGATCGTGGCCCTGCCCGGGGCGGCCCTGCCCGTTTGGCGGGGGCGCTACGGGGTGGGAGAGGAGGTTTCCTGGTTCTTCACCGCCCTTCTCCTGGGCCTCCTCCTGGGGGTGCGCCTGGCCCAGGGGGATAAACGCCACCCCCTTTTTCCCGCCGCCATGGGGCTTGTGGGCTTGGCCCTATGGGGGGTGGCCCTGGCCCCTTCCTTCCCCCTGGTGGTGGCCCTGGCCTTCCTCCTCGGGCTCGGGGAAGGGTTGATGAACGTGCACGGCAACAGCCTGGTGGGGGAGCTTTACCCCAGGAAACGGGTGGAACTCCTGAACCGGGTGAACGTGGCCTTCGGCCTGGGGGCGGTCTTCACCCCCTTCGCCCTTACCCTTTTGCCCTATGGCGCCGTGTTGTTTCTGGCGGGCCTCCTGGCCTGGATAGGGGCCCTTCTCCTCTGGGGAGCCCCTCAGGTAACCCAGGTGCCCAAGGAACAAGGGCGGGGGCTTTGGCCCTTCCTCCTGGCCGTGGCCATCTACACCGGTCTGGAGGGAGCCCTGGCCACCTGGAACCGGGTCTGGCTGGAACACCTCGGCCACCCCACCCCTATGGGAGGGGTGCTTCTCTCCCTGTACTGGCTCTTTCTGGCCCTGGGCCGCCTTTTCCTGGCCAAACCGGTGGCGCAAAAGCCCCTGGCTGCCCTGAGGAGTCTCCTCCTCGGAGTCCTCGCCCTCCTTTTCCTCAACCTCCTGCCCCCCACCGCCCTTCTCTTCCCTTTGGCTGGCTTTCTCCTGGGTCCCCTCTTTTCCACCCTTTTTGCCCTGGTGCAGGCCCGCTTCGGCCACCGGGCTCTGGGGGGTTTGCTTTATGCGGGCGCCACGGGAAGCACCTTGATCCCGGCCCTCTTTGCCCTTCTGCCCACACCTGGCATCCCCTATGGGCTTCTCGGCCTGGCCCTGGGCCTTTTCCTGATGGTTTCCAGCTTGGAACGGAGGGCCGTCCATGCTTAAGGCCCTTCTCTTCGACCTGGACGGCACCTTGGCCGACACCGATCCCCTGCACCTTCTGGCCTGGCGGGAGGTCTTGGCGCCCTATGGCCTCGAGGTGAACGAGGACTTCTACCGAAAGCGCATCTCCGGCCGGCTCAACCCGGATATCGTCAAGGACCTTTTGGGGTTGGATGGAGAGGAAGCCTTAGGGCTCATAGAGGCCAAGGAAGCCCGCTTCCGAGAGTTAGCCCTGAACCTCAAGCCCATGCCCGGCCTTAAGGAGCTTCTGGAAAAGGCCCGGGCCAGGGGCCTCACCTGGGGGGTGGTCACCAACGCTCCCCGGGAGAACACCCGCCATGTGTTGAAGGCCCTGGGCCTGAACCCGCCCCTTCTGGTCCTGGCGGAGGAGGTGGGCCGGGGCAAGCCCGACCCCTTGCCCTACCGGGTGGCCCTAAGGCACCTGGGCCTCACCCCCCGGGAAGCCCTGGCCTTTGAGGACTCCCCTTCCGGGGTGAGGAGCGCCGTGGGGGCGGGGATACCCACCTACGCCCTGCTCACGGGGCACAAGGAGGAAGCCCTCCTCGAGGCGGGGGCTCGAGGAGTCATTGCAACATTTCTCGATTTTTCGCTCCCCTAGCACACTTCCACCGAGTGCAGAATTATCCAAATATCATCCTTCTTGCCCCTAAGAGCACGCTCCGGGTGCAGATAAACCTTGCCAGGCCGAGGACATTTGTAGTATAGCCGGTGGGCTATTGCCCAAGGAGGTGTTCGGAGTATGAGGAAAACCCTGGCCCTTATGGTATCCGGGGCCCTGGCGCTTATTTTGGGTGCTTGCAACACCCAAAATACTAGCGGGGATACCGGCAAGTCTACGGTAACGGTTTCGGTGGCTTTCCCACAACGCCAGGTCTCCGGAAGCGGTCTGACGCCCCAGGGGGTGCCCTGGAGTGCGGCGGAAGCCGACGTAAAGGTCTACAACAACCAAGGGAACCTCGTGAAATCGGCCACCCTAACATGGCAAGATCCCACAGCGAGCTTCATCCTGGAAAATGGCACGTATACCTTTGAGGTTTCCGTTTGGAGCCAGCAATTGGTAAACAATGAGCCCCAGCGCTGGAAGGAAGTCGCCTGGGGCCAGGAAACCCACACCATCACCCAAAACACCAACCTCCCCCTAAAACCCAAGGCCATCCTAGGGAACGCCTGGCTATCCTTCAGCGGAAACGGCATAATCTCGCCCGGGGAAGAGTTGAACCTGCGGCTTTTGGTGGTGGAGCCAGGGGGATATTCTGGTGATTACTTCCCCCTGGACGACTACAACGTCAACTACGAAATCGGCACCTGCACTCAGTCCGACTGCTCGGACTTCACCCCCAGCAACGCGGCTACAATAGAGGCCCAAAGCAAAACCGGGGTGCGCATCAAGGCGGGTCAGGTTCAACAGAACACTACCATCTACGTTAAAGCCGAGGTCTCGGGCCTTGGAAGCGATCATCAGGACACCACCTTGACCCGGTATAGCCCACCCATTCAGATACCGGTGTCTGGCAACGGTGTGGGCATTGAGTTGGACTTTAACCCACCCGGGGTTTGGCTATATAACACTTCCCCCTCTCCCGGAGCCACTGTGCCCGTGGGGCAACCCGTTACTTTCTCCGGCTCCGCTTCCGACGGGGAAACTCAGGTCAAGGATCTAAAGGTTTACGTTAACTCGAAAGAATTCCCGGTTACCCTCTCGCTGCCCCTTCCTGCCAGCTCCATCACCTTCACTTTCACCTTTACCCCTCCCACCCCCGGCCGCTACGACATCGACATCGTGGCCTTTGATGGCGCCGGAAACTCCTACCGCTACTACACCTACGTGCAAGCGCAATAATCTCAGCTAGGTTGGCGGCCTGGGGTAATCCCGGGCCGCCTGCTCATTTCAAGGCGTAACTTTGGAAGGCCCCCTCGTCAAACCGCGCCTCCACCAGGTCCTCGAAGTAAAGCCACCCCTGGCGGAAGGTGGGGAAGTCCAGGAACCCCCCTTCCGCCTTCAGGTGGAAGGCCAGCTCGTTGGGTTCGGTAACCCCCTGTTGGAAGGCCAGAAGCGCCGACTGGTAGGCCCCAAAGGAGCTCTGCGCCTGGCTTCCCACCATGGCCCTTTTGCCCTTTTCCCGGGCTAAGGCCAGCATCTCCAGGGTCCAGGTGACCCCGGTGCGGGCGGGCTTCAGGTTCAGGATGTCAAAGGTGTCCAGAAGAAGCTCCCGGCGGAGGTCCTTGGGGGTCATGGCCGAGTCGTCGGCGATGAGGGGAAGGATTTTCTTCTCCCTTAGCTTCCTCCTGGCCTCCACCTCCTCAACGGGCAGGGGCTCTTCCACGTAGAGGAGGCCCATTTCCTTCCAGGCAAGGAGGTAGCGCTCGGCCTCCTTGGGGGAAAGGGTTTCGTTGGCGTCGGCGTAAAGCTCGGCGTCGGGGAAGGCTTCCTTAAGGCGGCCGATCTTCCGGCCATCCTCCTCCAGGTCCCGGCCCACCTTCACCTTGAAGACCCGCACCCCCGCCTCGTAGGCCATGCGGGCATCTAAAAGCATCTCCTCCTCCGAGGCCATGCCCAGAATATAGGAAACCCGCACCCGGTGCTTGGCCGGCTTCAATACCTGGTAAAGCCCCTCCCCCTCGCTTCTCGCCCAAGCCTCCCAAAGGGCGAGGTCCAGGGCCCCTTTAAGGCCCAGGTTGCAGGGAAAAGACTCCAGGACAGCCCGGATAGCCTCCTGGTCGTCCGCCTCGAGGCCCAAAAGCCGGGGCTTCAGATACTCCAGCCCCGCTCGCACGCTTCCCAGGGTTTCCCCGTAGATGGTGGGGCGGATGGCCACCTCCGCCTGGCCCAGGGAGCCATCGCTGAGCTCCACCTGCAAAAGGGCATGCTCCAGGGCCGCCATCTCCGAGGCCTTACCCCAGCGCAAAGGCGCCCTTAAGGGGATGCGGAAAGGAACCAGCCTGAGGTCGCGGATGGTCGCCATGAGGCCATTTTAGAGGCCAAACTGCCTGAGGAAGCCCCTAACCGCCTCCACCTCCTCCTCGAGGGAAAGCCTCTCCGTGTCCAGGATGAGGGCCCGGGGGTGGTCCTCAAGGAGGCGCAAGGGGCCCAGGGGATTGTAGTTTCTCTTCTCCTCGGCCACGATTTTGAGCTTGGCCAAGACCTCTTCCCAGGGAGCCAGGGCCAGGGCCTCCTCCAGCTCCCCTGGGGAAAGAACCCCTTCCGCCAACGCCCTTAGCTCCGCCCTCTCCTCCGGGCGAAGCTCCACCCGGTCAAAGGCATCCTGGCGGGAAAGTAGCCTTTTGAGCCGCGTGGCCTCCCGGGCGTGAAGGACCACGAAAAGCGCCTTGGGCAGATGCTCCAACGCATAGGCCACCTCCGCCTCCCCCCTAAGCCCGTCGAAGAGAAGGGGGAAGCGGGGCTCCACAAACCCCCGGGCCAGGACCTCCGCCACCCCTCCCGGGAACTCCTCCCGGAAGCGCCGGGTCAGGCGAAAGCGCTCCTCCCGGGGAATGGGGGGGTTGACCCCGTAGCGGGGAAGGACATAGAGGTCCACCAGCTCCCGCCGGTCAGGAAGCCGGGGAAAGCCCAAGGCCTCCACCAAGGTGCTCTTCCCCACCCCGGTGAGGCCCACCAGGATGAGGAGGGGGTGGTCCTTTACGGGGACTAAGTTGGGACGGGGCTCGAGGGAGAAAGGCAATAGCAAGTAAGAAGCCATGGGACCATTATGGCTCAAATAATCTCCAAACTCTGGATCCCTTAGGGTAAGGACCCACGCCCCCTGGATAAAATACCCAGCCTGGTGTAAACTAACCCTAGGGGATCAAAAATCACTCAAAAATCTTTTTCCCCGTTGATCTTTGCATACGGAGGTGGCCCATGTTACCTAAGAGCAAGCGGCCAAAAGCATGGTACTTCCTGTTTGCTGTAGCTTTGGGCACGCTTCTTGCCGCCTGTGGTGGGCAAGGAGGTTCTGGTGGGGGCCAGCCACCCTCGTCCATCACCCTCACCGTGCAGGATTCCCAGAATACTGGCTACACTGTGGCTTTCCAGGTAGGAAATGGAAACTGGACTGCTCAAAGCCCTAACCCCAGCCACACCTACACCCTCAACCTGGGAACCCAAAGCAAATATGGGGTCGCCGTTTACTGCAACCAAAATTCTTCGTTACACATTATCCACGCAACCAATACCGAGCTGGGCAACGCTACGGTGGTATGCAGCTCTCCCGCTGGTGGACCTCCCAGCCTGGTTCCCTACACCCTTAACTTAAACGTGAGCCAGACCGGCGCACAAATTGGGGATATTGTGTTTGTTCAGGGAAGTGGAGTTTCCCACTCCGGTACACCCGTCACCTCGCTTTCCAATGTTCAAGCCAGCATCCAGGCCCCAGAAGGAACCCAGGATATTCTGATCATCGTGGCGCGAGGAGATCCCGACAACCCTTCCAGCCTGCAAATCCTTCACGCAGAGGTCTTGAGGAATGTCAACGTCACGAATGGTGGCTCCAGCAACCATACTTTAGGGGCTCCTTTAGGGACAGGCACCGTCACCATAAGCAATGTCCCATCTGGATTCTCGGGCCTTCCCTTGGTCTTCTACCTCAGCAAGGACAACAAGGGCGCTGGCGTTGTGGGTTGGGGGTCTGGGAACACCTTCACCTATCGGCAGGTTCGGGGCTTCTCCCAAGGGGATCGCTACTTCTTGAACCTAATGTACCAGAACCCTTCCGGCTCCTCCCGGATCCTCTACCTCAAAGGGTCCAGCGGAGGGGACATCGGTGTGACCCTGCCCAACCCCTGGCAGGCGGCTGCCCTTTCGGTAGATGGCAATGCCCACCCCACGGTGTCCGGCTTAAACCGGACCGAGCCCAGCCTCAAGGCATATGGGATTGACTTACAAGGCTCGGAGCTCCATGTGCTAGGGCTTGTAACCAAAGGCTGGTTAGGTTCCAATACCAGCTATGTTGTCCCCAATCTCTCTTCAGTTCTAACCTACACTCCCTTCGCTTCGGGTAGCAGGGTGAGCGCTTCCATCCTGGCTGTCTTCTCCCCCAATGCGCTTGACTTGGGTGCCACAAACCTCGACCCCACGACGTTTACCGCTAACCTTGACTTTGCCTTTATAGGAGCTAACGGATACTACACCGTAGGTGGCGGAAGCATTCAGCTTCCCTAGCAATCCCAAAGCTTACCCTTTGGCCTTCATCCAAGCTCGGGGAGGGGCATTCTTACCAATGCCTTGTACCCAAACCTGGTTAGCCGATTTGGGGAAAACACAGTTAGCCTTGGACAAGGCTTCTGATAGGATAGGTGAGGATATGAAGCGTCTAACCGCCCTTCTCCTGTTGGTCCTCAGCTTCTCCCTAGCCCAGGCCCCTGCCTACCCGGAAAACACCCTGGGGCTAGGGTACGCTCCCGATAAGGGCATCTACCTGCAGGGAAGCGCCCTTTTGCCCCTTAGCCCCTTGGGAATCGACACGGGGCTGGACCTGCAGGCCCTCGTCTCCCAGAACCCTGAGGTCTTCGCCTTCTTCAAGGCCAACCTCTTCCCGGGCCTGGTCCTGGCGGACCTCTACACCTCGGTGGGCCTGGGCCTGGACCTGCGGTATCCCTTTGGGGTGCACCTGGGACCCGTGGTGAGCCTCGAGGTGCCGGGAGGAGCCCTTTCCGCCTACGGGGGGCTAGGCTACCAAAGCGGGTTCCACCTGGCCTGGGGAGCCGGGTTCAGGCTCTACCTGGAACCCCTGGCCCTGGAGGTTTCCGCCTCCGACCGGTATCCCTTCCTGCTGAGCCTTCTCTACCTCTGGTAACCCGTGCGGCGCCTTCCCCTTTTCCTCTTCTCCCTTCCCGCCCTCCTCACCCTGGGGGTGTTCATCCTCTACCCCTTTTTGGATGTGATTCGCTTTTCCACCTGGGACTGGTCGGGGCTTTCCGAGCCCAAGCCGGTGGGGCTCAAAAACTACCGGGATCTTTTCCAAGACCCCGCCTTCTGGGGAAGCCTCTGGGTGACCCTGAAGTTCATGCTCCTGGCCCTGCCCCTTTTCGTGGGGCTTTCCATCGCCCTGGCGGTGGCTTTGGAAGGGGCACCCTACGAGCGCCTTGCCAAAAGCCTTCTCTTCCTGCCCGGGCTCGTCACCCTGGGTGGGGCCACCCTGAGCTGGTACACCCTCTTCACCCCCGAGTACGGGGCCTTAGCCCAGTTCCTGCCCATCCCCCCTTGGGACCGGGAGGGGTTCTGGGCCTTGGTCATGGTGGTCCTCTTCACCCTGTGGCGGCACCTGGGGTATGGGGTCCTGGTGGCCTCGGCCCGGCTTAAGGCCATCCCCAAATCCCTTCTGGAGGCCGCCTATGTGGACGGGGCAGGGCCCTTGGAAGCCTTCCGCTACATAGTTCTTCCCCTCATGCGCCCGGCGGTGGCCTTTTTGGTGGTGGTGGGCACCATCCTCTCCCTGCAGTCCTACTCGGCGGTCTTCCTCCTCACCCGGGGCGGGCCCTACGGGGCCACCCGGGTCTTGGGCTACTACCTCTACGAGTCGGGGTTCGAGAACTTCCGGCTGGGCTACGCCGCCGCGGTCACCGTGGTCATCCTCCTCCTCACCCTCCTCTTCGCCTATGCCCAGCTCAGGCTTCTGCGTCACGGCGAAGAATAGCGGTGCAGGCGGAGGTCCTCGAGGTGGGCCTCGAAGCTGGTGTTGAGGAAAAGCTCCCCCTTGGCGTGGAAGAAGTAGAGGTAAGGGCGCCCCTTGGGGTCGGTGCGCACGGGATTGAGCACGGCAAGGAGGGCCTCCCGCCCCGGGTTGCCGATGGGCCCCGGGGGAAGCCCGGCGTAGCGGTAGGTGTTGTAGGGGGAATCATGGGCGAAGTCCCCCGCCTTCCGGGAAAGCTCGGGAAGCCTCTTGCCCAGGGCGTAGGCCACGGTGGGATCCGCCTGGAGGGGCATGCCCCTTTCCAGTCGGTTCAGGAAAACCCCGGCGATGTAGGGCATCTCCTTTTGGCTTCCCGCCTCCGCCTGGACGATGGAGGCCAGGGTCACCCAGGCGTGGACGGAAAGCCCCCGCTCCTCCAAAAGGCGCCTCACCGGGGGCGTGAGCTCGGCCTCGAAGCGGCCCAGGAGGGCCCGCACCACCTCCTCGGGGGTAACCAGGAGGTCAAAGGTGTAGGTGGCGGGGAAGAGGTAACCCTCCAGGGACCTGCCCTCCACGTACGGGGGGCGCAGGGCACCAGGCTCCTGGACAATCCTTAAAAAACCATCCCCATCCAGGCCCGCCTGGGAAAGCCTTTTGGCGTAGTCCACCGCCCTTTCCCCCTCGGGGAAGGTGAGGGTGACCGTGAGGGGCCTCTCCCCTCCCGTGAGGGCCCTGGCCAGGCGGAAGGCCCCGTCCCCCTCGAGGCGGTAGACCCCAGGGACCAGCTTCTTGGCCCGGCCGGAGAAGCGCAGGTAGGCGGAAAAGAGGTACCCGGAGCGCAAAAGCCCGGCCTCCTCCAGGATCCTGGCCACCTCCTGCCCCGTGGCCCCCCGGGGAATGCGCACCGTGGCCTCTTTTCCCGTGGGGCCCAAAAGCCAGAGGGCGTAGAAGAGGAGAAGGGCGAAGGTGACGAAAAGGGCCACCACCCCCCGCCAGAGCCAGCGCCTAGAGCCTTCCCGCAAGGTAGCCCTCCAAGAGGATCACCGCGCTCATCTCGTCCAACCGGCCCTTCTCCCGGCGGATCCGTTTGGGGGCGTGTCTCAGACGCCTGGCCGCCGCCTGGGTGGTGTAGCGCTCGTCCACAAGCTCCACCTCCACCCCCTTGGCCCTAAGCGCCTCCACCAGGGGAAGGACCCTCTGGGCCTGGGCGCTTCCCTTGAGGTCGGTGCGCAAGGGAAGGCCCACCAGAAGCTTTCCTAACCCCTCCCGGCGCACGAAGTCCAGGAGGGCGGTCACGTCCTCTTCCAGGCTCCTCCGCACCAGATAACCTCGGCCGAAGGCGAAGGGGCTTCCTTCCTCCCCCACCGCCAGGCCGATCCTGGCCTCTCCCACGTCAAGCGCGCCCAGACGCATACTGCACGCTGCGATCCGCCAAGACCACCCCCAGGTAGAGCAGGGCAACCCCCATGGCCCTTCCCGCCTCCTCGAGGCCCACCACCCCAAAGCGGTTTAAGGTGCTGGTGGAGGCCAACACCAAAGCCGCCAGGAAGATGAGGGCCGTGCCCCGGGCCCTAAGGGGGTTCTTTCTCCAGAAGAGGAGGGTGGTGTAAAGGGCCACCCCGGCCAGCAGCACCGTGCCCAGGAGGTTAAAGGGAATGGTCCAAAGCCTGGGCGAGGTGAGGCTCGGCTCGGGGAAGGCTTTGCCCGAGGGGGCATAGGGCGCAGGGAGCTGGGAAAAGTCCAGAGGGGCCGAGACCACCAGATAAAACCCATAGAGGATAAAGGGCAGGAGCACCCAAAGAAGCCCCCGGGCCGCCTTGGGGTTCAAAAGGGCCAGGCTTCCCAGGCCCAAAAAGGTCACCCCGTGCATGGCCCCGGTGAGGTACCAAAGCCGATAGAGGAAGGGGTTCCAGGCACCCAGGAGCTTGGACAGAAACTCGGCGGAAACCGCCAGGGCGAAGAGAAGGAGGCCCAGGGAGTAGAGGGCGTTGTGAAGGGAGGGACGCCCCCGGTACCGCCCAAAGGTGAGGCCGAAAAGGGCCCAGGAAAGGGCCACCGCCACCAGGTTCAGCAACATGGCCATGGGCTCATTTTACCGGGGGAGGGTGTCCCCTGCCAGGCACCCCGGCGAGGCTAGGGGCCTCCCTCAAGGAAGGAGGTCGGGAAGAGCCACCCGGGCCTTTTCCGGGGAAAGCCCTGCCCCCTGGGCCAGGGCTCCCTTCCCACCCCCCCGCCCCCCCGCTCGCTCCGCAAGGGCCCGGAAAAGGGCCCCCGCCTCGAGGCCCCTTTCCTGGGCCTTTGGGGAAAGCTTCAGCACCGCCTGCCCCCCGCTCAGGACCAGGGCCACATCCGCCCCCTTGGCCACCAGATCGTCCGCCGCCTGGCGCAAGGCGGCCATATCCACCCCGGAAAGCTCCAGCACCCCGTAGCGCAAGCCCCCCTTCTCCGAAAGGGCGACCTCCTTCTTAAGCTCCGCCTGCACCAGGCGCGCCTTAAGGCTTTCCACCTCCTTTTCCTTGGCCTTAAGCTCCTGCAAGAGCCTCTCCAGCCGCTCCTCCAGGTTGGCCTCCCCCACGGAAAGCCTCTCGGCCAAAGCCCTCACTCGGTTCAAAGCCCCGCGGGCGAAGCGCACCGCCCATTCCCCGGCCACCGCCTCGAGGCGCCTCACCCCGGCGGAAACCGCCTCCTCCTTCTGGATGAGGAAGGCCCCGATCTCCCCCGTGCGCCGCACGTGGGTGCCCCCGCAAAGCTCCTTGGACTCCACCCCAGGCAGGGGGCTTCCCTCCACCCGCACCACCCGCACCACCTCCCCGTACTTCTCCCCGAAAAGGGCCATGGCCCCTTCCCGCTTGGCCTCCTCCAGGGGCAGGTAGCGCCAGGTGACGGGGAAATCCGCCAGGATCCAGCGGTTCACCAAAAGCTCAATCCGCTCCAGCTCCTCCTGGGTCAGGGGCTCGGGGTGGGTGAAGTCAAAGCGCAGGCGGTCCGGGGCCACCAGGCTCCCCGCCTGGCGCACATGGGGGCCCAAGACCGCCCTCAAAGCGGCGTGGAGGAGGTGGGTGGCGGTGTGGTGGCGCTCCGTGTCCCGGCGGGCAGGGTCCACCACCGCCCGCACCCTTTCCCCCACCCGGAGGGTGCCCTCCTCCACCTTGGCCCGGTGCAGGAAGATCCCCCTTTCCGTCTTGAGGGTGGTCTCCACCCTGGCCCGGCCCGAGGGCCACTCCAGGTGGCCGAAGTCCCCAATCTGTCCCCCCCCTTCCGCGTAGAAGGGAGTCCGGTCCAAGACCACCTGGACCTCGGTCCCGGGGCCCGCCTCCTCCAGGCTTTGGTCCCCCGCCAGAAGGGCCAAGACGGTGCCCTCCGCCTCCAGGGTCCCGTAGCCCAAGAACTCCGTGGCCCCCCGTTCCGCGTAGAGTTCCTCCAGCACCTGGGCGCTCTTCTTGAAGATCTCCCGCTCAAAGGCCATGGCCGCCCGGGAACGCTCCTGCTGCTCCTCCATGGCCCTTTTGAAACCCTCGGTGTCCACCCCGAAGCCCCTTTCCGCGGCGATCTCCACCGTGAGGTCCAGGGGGAAACCGTAGGTGTCGTAGAGGCGGAAGGCCTCCGCCCCCGGAAGCACCTCCCCGGGCCTAAGGCCCGAAAGCAGGGTGTCCAGCCGCTTCAAGCCCCCTTCCAGGGTTTCCAGGAAGCGCTCCTCCTCGAGGCGGATCTGCTTCTCCACCGCGGGAAGGTTCTCCCGCATCTCCGGGTAGAAGTCCCCAAGAAGCTCCGCCACCACCGGGGCCAGGCGGTGGAGGAAGGGTTCCTGCAGGCCCAAAAGGTAACCGTGGCGGAGGGCCCGGCGAAGGAGCCTGCGGATCACGTAGCCCCGGCCGGTGTTGGAGAAGGTCACCCCGTCGGCCAAGGCCGCCACCACCGCCCGGATATGGTCGGCGATGACCCGGTGGCTCACCGAGGCCTTCCCCTCGTAGGGCTTACCGCTAAAGAGGGCCACCCGCTCGATGATGGGGTAGAAGGTGTCCGTGCGGTAGAAGTCCTCCACGTCCTGCAGGATGGCCGCCACCCGGTACAGGCCCATGCCGGTGTCGATGTTCTTCTGGGGCAAGGGCTTGAGGATCCCGGGGCCGGGGATGGGGCCTTGGCGGTCGTACTGGGTGAAGACCAGGTTCCAGATCTCCACGAACCGGTCCCCGCTTCCCGTGTTGGGACCGGTTTCGTCCGGGGTGCCGAAGGCCGGGCCCCGGTCGTAGAAGATCTCCGAGCAAGGGCCCGAGGGCCCGTTGGGCCCGTGGGTGATGGCCCCTCCCGGCCAGTAGTTCTCGTCCTCCCCGAAGCGGCCGATCTTTTCCTCGGGCACCCCCACCAGGTCCCGCCAGATGGCGTAGGCCTCGTCGTCGTCCTCGTAGACCGTGACCCAGAGCCGATCCGGATCCAGGCCCAACCACTTGGGGTCGGTGAGGAACTCCCAGGCCCAGAGGATGGCCTCCTTCTTGAAGTAGTCCCCAAAGGAGAAGTTGCCCAGCATCTCGAAGAAGGTGTTGTGCCGGGCGGTTCTCCCCACGTTCTCGATGTCCCCCACCCTAAGGCACTTCTGGCAGGTGGTGATCCTTCGCCACTCCTTGCCCCCGAAGATGGGCTTGGCCCCCAGGAAGTAGGGCTTTAGGGGAGCCATGCCCGCCGAGGTGAAGAGGAGCGAAGGGTCGTTCTCGGGGATGAGGCTGAAGGAGGGAAGTCGCAGGTGCCCTTTGCCCTCAAAAAAAGACAGGTACTTCTCCCGGATCTCCGCCGTGCGCATGCCTTTGATTATAGGCAGTAAACTTGGACCATGACGGTCCAGATGCGCCGCTACCGGCTTAAGGAAGGCACCAGGGAGGCTTTTCAGAAGGTGTTCTTGGAGGTCATCGTTCCCTTGCGCCAGGCCACGGGTTTCCAGGTCCTGGGGGCCTACTGGATCGGGGAGCGGGAGTTTTTGTGGTTCGTGGGCCACGAGAACTTTCAGGAGGCGGAAAAGGCCTACTACCAGCACCCCGAGCGCAAGAAGGTGGACCCCAGCCAGTTCCTGGAGGAAATAGAAACCCGCTTCGTGGAAAGACTCATCTAGAAAGCCATCCCCGGTGTTTGGCCCTCTCTGGGCCCCGGCACGTCCACTTTCCGCACCAGGAATAAGCTTGAGAAGATGGAAATCCTTTCCATGGTCCTCCGTAACCTCCTGGCCCGCCCCGTGCGCAGCCTCCTCACCCTCCTGGGGGTGCTCATCGCCACCACCAGCATGGTCCTCTTCCTCTCCTTCGGGGAAGGCTTAAGGCGCTCCCTGGCCCAGGAGCTCGCCCGGGTGGGCCCTGCCATCCAGCTGGTCCCCGAGGGCATGGAGGGCCTGGGGTTTTCCGGCTACCCCGAGATCACCCCCGAGGAGTACCGGCGGGCGGTGGCAGCGGGGAAGGAGCTGGGGGTGAGGAGCATCATCCCCACCCTCTTCCTGGCCCGGGGAGGGTTTGACCCCCAAACGAGCTTCTTTTTCCAGGGTCTCCCGCAAGGCGTGGCCCCCGACCTCCTCTACCCCGGGGTGAGGGTCCGGGAAGGCCGGCTTCTTCCCTCGGCCAAGGGAGCCATCGTGGGGGCCAAGGTGGCCAAGCGGAGCCAGCTTTCCCTAGGAAGCCCCCTCAGGCTTTCCCCCCGGGTGGAGCTACGGGTGGAGGGCATCCTGGAGGAAAGCGGGGGGCTTGCCGACAACCTCATCTTCGTTCCGCTAAAGCCCTTGCAGGAGGTCTTGGGCACGCAAAACTACACCGCGCTTCTCGTGGCCCTGAACCCCGGGCAGAAGGCGGAGGAGGTGGCCCGGGCCCTCGAGGCCAGCCTCCCCGGCCTCAAGGCCCAGACCACGGGGGACGTGATGCGCTTTGCGGAAAGGGCCTTGCGCATCAGCGACCTGGTGCGTTTCGGCATCAGCCTGGTGGCCCTGGTGGTGGGAGGGCTTCTGGTGGCCAACACGGTGATGATGTCCGTGTACGAGCGCACCCGGGAGTTCGGGGTCATGCGGGCCCTCGGGGCCAAGCGGGGTTTCATCTTCCGGCTGGTGGTGCTGGAGGCCCTCCTCCTCTCCTCCTTGGGGGGGCTACTGGGTCTGACTTTAGGAAGCGCGGTTTCCCAGGCCATCAACCTCTACACCCTGGAGCAGGTGGGCCTGGCCCTTTCCGCCGTCACCCCCAGGCTTTCCCTTTTCGCCCTTCTGGTGGCCCTGGGGCTTGGGCTTTCCGCGGGGATCCTTCCCGCCTACCATGCCAGCCGGATTCCCGTGGTGGAGGCTTTGGGGAGGGTTTGAGACCGCCTTGGCTTCCCCGGGAGTAAATCCTCTTCCCGTAGGCCCTTCCGGAGAAGCCAGGAGATAGGAAAGGATATGACGAGCGTCCTGCGGGCGGAAAACCTCGGCAAGCGCTACCGGCAAGGGGAGAAGGAAGTGGTGGCCCTGGAAGGGTTTACCTTCGCCTTCCCCCAAGGAAGCACCGCGGTGGTGGGGCCCTCGGGTAGCGGCAAAACCACCCTGCTAAACCTCCTTGCGGGCTTTGACCTGCCCACGGAAGGAGGGGTGTACCTGGGGGAGCTGGCCCTGCACCGGCTGTCCGAGGACCAAAGGGCCGAGGTGCGCCTCCGGCACATGGGCTTCGTCTTCCAGCAGTGGAACCTCATCCCCACCCTCACCGCCTGGGAAAACGTGGCCTTTCCCCTCCTCCTTGCGGGCCTTCCCCCTAAAGCCCGCAAGGAAAGGGCCTTAGGGCTCCTGGAAAGGGTGGGGCTTCTGGAAAGGGCCCACCACCTGCCAAGCCGCCTTTCCGGCGGGGAACAGCAGCGGGTGGCCTTGGCCCGGGCCCTGGCCTTGGACCCCCCCATCCTCTTCGCCGACGAGCCCACCGGCAACCTGGACGCCACCTCCCGGGAGCAGGTGGCATCCCTACTCTTTGAAGCCGGGAAAAAGCGCACCCTGATCCTGGTCACCCACGACCTGGAGCTGGCCGCCCAGGCGGAACGGATCCTCTACCTCAAGGGAGGGCGGCTGGTGCGGCAGGAGGTGCCTGGGCCCCCGCGGTAGCCACCCCCTGCCCTTTCCCCGGGACATCCCGCCCACCCCGCCTGTGGCACAATACCCCCTATGGGCAAGCGGCTGGTGGTGATCGGTGGGGTGGCAGGCGGGGCCTCCGCCGCCGCCAAGGCCAAGCGGGAGAACCCGGACCTGGAGGTGGTGGTCTACGAGAAATCGGGGTGGGTTTCCTACGGGGCCTGCGGCCTGCCTTACGTGCTTTCCGGGGAAATCCCCCGTCTGGAAAAGCTGGTGGCCAGGACCCCGGAGGAGTTCCGGAGGCAGGGGATTCACATCCACATCCACCACGAGGTGGTGGATGTGGACCCGGAGCTCAGGACCCTCACCGTCTTTGACCACCAGGAGCGACGCACCCTCCAGGACCGGTACGACTACCTGGTCCTGGCCACCGGGGCCAGGCCGAGCCTTCCCCCCATCCCGGGCACGGAGCAGGAAGGGGTCTACACCCTAAGGAGCATGGAGGATGGGGAAAGCCTCCTCAAGGCCCTGGAGGGAGCCCAAAGGGCTGCCATCCTGGGAGCCGGGTACATTGGCCTCGAGGTGGCCGAGGCCTTCCGCAAACGGGGCCTCGAGGTGACCCTCCTGGAGCTCAAGGACCGTCCCCTACCCCACTGGGACCAGGAGGTGGGGAACCTCCTTAAGGAGGAGCTGGAGCGGCACGGGGTGGAGGTCTGGACCGGGGTGGAGGTGAAGGCCCTAAGGGGCCAGGGCCGGGTGGAGGCGGTGGAGACCTCGGAAGGCGTGGTGCCTGCCGACCTGGTGCTGGTGGCCACGGGGATCAAGCCCAACACCCTTTTGGCCCAGGCCATGGGGGTAGCCTTAGGCCCCACAGGAGCCATCGCCACCGACGAGAGGATGCATACCAACCTGGAGGGAGTGTATGCCGCCGGGGATGTGGCGGAAAGCTTCCACCAGGTACTCAAGCGCCCCTACTGGCTTCCCCTGGGGGATGTGGCCAACAAGCACGGCCGCACCGCCGGGGCGGTGATCGCCGGCAAAGAAGCCCGCTTTTCCGGAGTGGTGGGCACCGCCATCTTCAAGGCCTTCGGTCTGGCGGTGGCCACCACCGGGCTTTCCCAGGAAGCGGCCTTAAGGGAGGGCTTCCAGGCCAGGAAGGTCTTCATCCAAAGCCGGGACGGGGCCCACTACTACCCGGGAAGCCAGCCCCTCTGGGTGGAACTCATCTACGAGGAGGGCACGGGAAAGCTCCTGGGCGGAGCGGTGGTGGCCCATGGGCACGGGGCCCTGCGCATCGACGCCCTGGCCGTCCTCCTGCACCAGGGGGGCACGGTGGAGGATCTCCTGAGCCTGGACCTGGCCTACGCCCCACCCTACAGCCCCGTCTGGGACCCCCTCCTCATCGCCGCCCAGCAGGTGAAGTGAAGCAGTGTAGTTAAGGGAGGAACACACCGGCAAGGGGTGTTAAGCCCCTTGCCTTACACCCTACACTGTAATCCCTCCTGGCTCCAGACTGGGCTTGGGAGGTGAGGGATGGATCCCTTAAGCGTGCTGACCCCAGAGATGCGGCAGGAGGCGGAGGAGCTTCGGCGGGATTGGGCCACCAACCCCCGGTGGAAGGGAGTGAAGCGGGACTACCGGCCCGAGGACGTGGTCCGGCTTCGCCCCAGCGTGAAGGTGGAGTACACCCTGGCCAAGCGAGGAGCGGAGAAGCTCTGGCAGCTTCTGCACGAGCGACCCTACGTGCACACCTTCGGGGCCTACACCGGGGCCATGGCGGTGGAGATGGCGCGGGCCGGCTTGGAGGCCATCTACCTCTCCGGCTGGCAGGTGGCCGCCGACGCCAACCTGGCCTGGCAGACCTACCCCGACCAGTCCCTCTACCCCTATAACTCCGTGCCTCAGATCGTGAAGCGCATCAACAACGCCCTGATGCGGGCGGATATGATCGAGCGCTCCGAGGGCAAGGTGACCCGGGACTGGTACGTGCCCATCGTGGCCGATGCCGAGGCGGGCTTCGGCGGGGCTTTGAACGTCTTTGAGCTCACCAAGGCCATGATCGAGGCGGGGGCCGCCGGCATCCACTACGAGGACCAGCTGGCCTCCGAGAAGAAGTGCGGCCACCTGGGGGGCAAGGTCCTGGTGCCCACCTCCCAGCACATCCGCACCCTGCAGGCCGCCCGCCTGGCAGCGGACATCATGGGGGTGCCCACGGTGATCATCGCCCGCACGGACGCCGAGGCCGCCACCCTCATCACCAGCGACATCGACGAGCGGGATCGGCCCTTCATCCTGCCCGGGGAGCGCACCCCCGAGGGCTTCTACCGGGTGAAAAACGGCCTCGAGGCGGGAATCGCCCGGGCCCTGGCCTACGCCCCCTACGCCGATGTCATCTGGATGGAAACCTCCAAGCCCGACCTGGAGGAGGCCCGCAAGTTCGCCGAGGCGGTGAAGGAGGAGTTCCCGGATAAGCTCCTCGCCTACAACCTCTCCCCCTCCTTCAACTGGAAGAAGTTCCTGGACGACGAAACCATCGCCAAGTTCAACCGGGAGCTGGGGGAGATGGGGTACAAGTTCCAGTTCATCACCCTGGCGGGCTGGCACACCGTGAACTACTACACCTGGGAGCTGGCCAAGGGCTACAAGGCCCGGGGCATGCCTGCCTTCGTGGAGCTCCAGCAGAAGGAGTTCCTGGCCCAGGCCCAGGGCTTCACCGCCGTGAAGCACCAGCGGGAGGTGGGGGCGGGCTACTTCGACGAGGTGGTCCTGGCCCTCACCCAGGGGGAGGCCTCCACCCTGGCCCTCAAGGGCTCCACCGAGGAGGCCCAGTTCAACGAACCCGTGCACTAGGTTTAGCGGGAAGCCTGCTCTGCCGCCCTCCAGGTTCGGAGGGCGGCAGGTTCCTTTTCCGTGGTAGGCCGAAGGCACACCAAAGCTGATATAGTGTAATCACCATGCCAGAGGCCAATACACCCTGGCTACGCTACCTGGAAGACCTCCGTCCCCACCTTAAGGGCCGGGACCATCGGGGCAAGCGGGGCTCCTTAAGGTGGCTCGAGGCCCTTATGGCCGAGCGGGGCGGGAAGGCGGGGACCGTGCGCAACATCCTCTACAAGGACCTGGGAAGCCCCGAGGAGAAGGAAAGGCTTTACGGGGTCATCGCCGACCTGTACCAAGAGGCGGGCCTCCCACCCCCCCCTCCCCCGGCGGAGCTTTTCCTGGAAAGCGCCCGCAAGACCCTGGGCCGGGACAAGCGCCGCATCTTTCGCCGCTTTCTGAAGGAGCTGGAAGCCGGGGGGAGGCCTCAGATGGTGGTGGTGGGGGGGCCGGCCACAGGCAAGGGAGTCCTCCTGGCGGCCTTGAGCCGCGCCCTATCCGCTTTGCCGGGCAAGGAACCCTTCCTCCTCAACCTGGGAGGGGAGCTGGCCCAGGCCTTGGTCCCCTTGGCCGAGGGCCTGGGAACAGGGGAGGAGGTGCGGGCCCTTCTGGCCCAGCTCTCCCCCACCCAGCCCTACATCCTGCAGGGAGCCTTGGAACACGAGGTGCTGGCCCTTTTGGCCCGGGGCCTAAACCGGGAAGGCCGCCCCCTACTGCTTCGGGCCGAGGCGGAGGGAACCCTAGAAGGCCTTCCCCTGCGGGGTCCAGACGGCACCCAACGGGGGCTTGCCGCCTGGCTGGAACCTTTCCTGAAGGCCCTGACCATCCCCTACGTGGCAGCCCTGAGCGAGCCACCCCCTACCCTGCCCCACCAGCCCCTTTCCCCCCCGAGCCGGGAGGAGGCCAGGCGCTTCGTGCGGGAACGGCTTCCCCATCTGCCCCCGGAAAGGCTGGAGGCCCTGGTGAACCAAGCGGGGCGCAACTTTGGGGAGCTTTCCCGCCTGGTCCTCCTGGAGGCCGCCAAGCACGACCCTAAGACCCCCCTTCAGGACGACCCAGCCCTGAAGCCCTTGCTCCTGGCCCTCTCCGCCTTCAGCCCCGAGGCCGACCCCACCTTTCCCGCAGAGCTTTTAGAGAAAGCTTTGGGCAAGCCTCTGGAACGCCTTTCCCAGGCGGAAAGGGCCCTCTTGGACTGGGTGGGGGAAGGCTTGGTGCGCCCTGCCCTAAGAAGCCTCCTTCCCCAAGAAGCCCCCAGGGAACTCCACCGCCTGGCCCTCTCCTTCTTCCCCAAGGAAAACCTCTTCCGCAAGCTCCACCACGCCTACAAGGCGGGGGACACCCAGATACTTCTGGACCTTCTCCAGGAGGATCCCGCCCGGCTGGCCCTCCTTCCCGGGCTTTGGCAGGAAGCCCAGGCCTGGCCCCGGGAGGACCTCGAGGCCCTGGCCGCGGTGGTGGTGCGCTACCGGGCCGTCTTGGGCCAGTACGCCCACCCCGAGGCGGAGGAAGCCCTCAGGGTGCTCTCGGAGGCCCAAAACCCTTCCTTGCGCACCTGGGCCCGCATCAAGGCAGCCGAGGCCAAGGCGGATGCCGCCCTTTACAAGGAGGCGGAGGAGCTTCTGCCTCCCAAGGAGGACCTCACGCTCCTGGACGATACCGCCCAGGCGGAGGGGCTTTTGGTCATGGCGGCGGTGGAGCGCTGGAAGGGGGATTACGAGAGGGCAGCCCGCTTTGTGGAGGAGGCGCAGGGGCTTCCCGTGGCCCCCTTCCTGCAGGACCGGGTGTACTTGTGGCGGGGCCTGGTGGCCAAGGACCTGGGCCGCTACCCGGAGGCCCTGGAGGCCCTCTCCCGGGTGGGCCATGACCCCCTCCTCCTGGGGAGGGCCCGCTACCAGATGGGGGACCTCCTCATGCGCCTGGGAAGCCTGGAGGCCAAGCCCCGCATGGAGGAGGGCCTGAAGGCCCTGGAGGAGGGTGGTGCCCCCAAGGACGAGGTGGCCCGGGTGCGGGCCCGCTACGCCACCCTCCTTCGGCGCCTGGGCCTGTACGAGGAGGCAGGAAAAGCCATGGAGAAGGCCCTGGCCGAAGCGGAGGACCCCTTCACCCGGGCCCGGGTGGAAAGCGAGGCCGGGATCCTCGAGGCGGCCCGCGGCCGTCCCTTTGCCGCCCTAAGCCTTTTGGTCCCCGCCGAGGCCTACTTCCGCTCCACCGAGGAGAGGCCCAAGGAAGCCCGCTACCGCCATCTGCGCACCCTCTTCCGCCTGGGAGCCACCTACCTCCTCTTGGAGGCAGGGCAACCCTACCGGGCCCCCTTCCTGGGAGGGCTCCACGCCCCCACGGCCCAGCGCCTCCTCGAGGACCTCCTGGAGCAAATCCCCTGGGAGGCCACGGATCGCTACACCGCCTTGCGGCTGGACACCGCAAGCCTCCTGGCCCTCCTCCTTTCCCCCGCCGAGGGAAAGGCCCTCCTAAAGCCCCTTTTGGATGTGGAAAACCCCTACCTCAGGGCCCAGGCCCGCCTGAGCTACGCCGAAACCCTGGTCCGCGAGGGCAACCTGGGGGAGGCCCTGGCCCAGGTGGTGGCCCTCCCTCCCCTGGAGGACCCTGGCCTTTTAGCCCAGGCCCGGGCGGTGGAGGTGCTGGCCCTCTTGGGCCTGGGGGAGAAGGAGGCCGCCTGGCAAAAACTTTCGGAGGTGAGGAGAAGCCCTCTCCCCGAACCCTTCCGCTTCCAGCTGGGCCGGGCTTTGGGCCGCTTCTGCCCCGAGCTGCAAAGGCGCCTTCCCCCCACCCCCCTGGCCCTTCCCGAGGCCCTGGGCTTCCACCTGGCAAATCCCGACTAAATCACTATACTTTAGGGGGTGGAGAGGTTATACTCTTACTGCGAATGGGTCGCAGTAAGAACCCGACCCGGCATCAGGAGGCAGAACGATGAACCAGCTAGAAATCCGCGACCTCTGGGCTTCCATCGACGGCGAAACCATCCTAAAGGGCGTGAACCTGGTGGTCCCCAAGGGCCAGGTGCACGCCCTCATGGGCCCCAACGGGGCCGGGAAGAGCACCCTGGGCAAGATCCTGGCCGGGGACCCCGAGTACACGGTGGAACGGGGGGATATCCTCCTGGACGGGGAAAGCATCCTGGATCTATCCCCGGACGAGCGGGCGAGGAAGGGCCTCTTCCTGGCCTTCCAGTACCCCGTGGAGGTGCCGGGGGTCACCATCGCCAACTTCCTGCGCCTGGCCCTGCAGGCCAAGCTGGGCCGGGAGGTGGGGGTGGCGGAGTTCTGGACCAAGGTAAAGAAGGCCTTGGAGGTCCTGGACTGGGATGAGAGCTACCTCTCCCGCCACCTCAACGAGGGCTTTTCCGGCGGGGAGAAGAAGCGGAACGAAATCCTCCAGCTTCTGGTCCTGGAACCCGCCTACGCCGTCTTGGACGAGACCGACTCCGGGCTGGACATCGACGCCCTCAAGGTGGTGGCCCGGGGGGTGAACGCCATGCGGGGGCCCAACTTCGGCGCCCTGGTCATCACCCACTACCAGCGCCTACTGAACTACATCGTCCCTGACCGGGTGCACGTGATGATGGACGGGCGCATCGTGGCGGAGGGCGGCCCCGAGCTGGCCCTGGAGCTGGAGGCCAAGGGTTACGAGTGGCTCCGGGAAAGGGTGAAGGAGGAAGCATGAGCGAGGCCGATCTGAGGGCACTGGGCGAAGAGTACAAGTACCACTTCGTGGACGAGGTCAAGCCGGTCTTCGTGGCCGAGCGGGGCCTCACCCGGAGGGTGATCGAGGCCATCAGCTACCACAAGGGGGAGCCCGAGTGGATGCTGAAGTTCCGCCTGCGGGCTTTGGAGATCTTCCAGAAGAAGCCCATGCCCACCTGGGGCCCGGACCTCTCGGGCCTGGACCTGGACAACCTGGTCTACTACGTGAAGCCCGCAGAGGTGAGGGACGCCAAGAGCTGGGAGCAGATCCCGGAGGAGATCCGCCGGACCTACGAGCGCCTGGGCATCCCCGAGGCCGAGCGCAAGGTGCTCGCCGGGGTGGGGGCCCAGTACGACTCGGAGATGGTCTACCACCGGGTCAGGGAGGAGCTGGAGCGGCAGGGGGTCATCTTCGTGGCCATCGAGGAGGGGATGAAGAAGTACGAGGACCTCTTCAAGGAGTACTTCGCCAAGGTGGTCCCCCCGGAGGACAACAAGTTCGCCGCCCTGAACTCCGCCGCCTGGTCCGGGGGCTCCTTCGTCTACATCCCCCCCGGGGTGAAGGTGGAGCTTCCCCTGCAGGCCTACTTCCGGGTCAACACCCCCGAGTTCGGCCAGTTTGAGCGCACCCTGATCATCGTGGACGAGGGGGCCGAGGTGCATTACATCGAGGGCTGCACCGCCCCCATGTACTCCACGGAAAGCCTCCACACCGGGGTCATCGAGATCGTGGTGAAGCGGGGGGCCAGGAGCCGCTACACCACCATCCAGAACTGGTCCACCAACATGTACAACCTGGTGACCCAACGGGCCCTGGTCTATGGGGATGCCTTCCATGAGTGGCTGGACGGCAACCTAGGCTCCAAGGTCACCATGAAGTACCCTTCCAGCTACCTCCTGGAACCCGGGGCCCGCACAGAGATCCTCTCCATCGCCTTTGCCAAGACCGGCCAGCACCAGGACACCGGGGCCAAGATCATCCTGGGAGCCCCCCACACCTCGGGCACCATCGTTTCCAAGAGCATCTCCAAGGGGGAGGGCCGGGCCAGCTACCGGGGCCTGGTGAAGGTGCTGGAGGGAGCCAAAGGCGCCAAGGCCAACGTGGAGTGCGACGCCCTTCTCATCGACCCGGAGAGCCGCACCGACACCTACCCCTACATCGAGATCGAGGAGGACACCGCCCACGTGGGCCACGAGGCCACGGTGTCCAAGATCAACGACGAGCAGATCTTCTACCTGCAAAGCCGGGGCCTCAAGGAGGACGAGGCCGCAGCCCTCATCGTGCGGGGCTTCATCGAGCCCATCGCCAAGGAACTGCCGCTAGAGTACGCGGTGGAGCTGAACCGGCTCATCGAGCTGGAGATGGAGGGCTCCGTAGGCTAAGGGCTTCCGTCAAGGGTCTTAACCTTTGCGCTAGGAGGATTCATGCAGGTACTGGACAAAACGCAGGTGGAAGCCATCTCCCGGGCCCTAAAGGAGCCGGGCTGGCTGCTGGAGAAAAGGCTAAAAGCCCTCGAGGCCTTCGCCCGCCTCTCCTATCCCAGCAAGAAGGACGAGGCCTGGCGCTACACGGATCTCTCTGAGGCTCCCCTGGAGCAGGAGGTGGAAACCCCCAAGGGGCTTAGCCTCTCCCGGGATGAACTTCCCGAGCTGGTGAAGCGCCGCCTGGAGAAGACCGATGTTTCGGGCTTTCTGGTCTTCGTGGGCCCGGATCTGGTTTACGCCGAGGTGCCGGAGGAGCTTTCCGCCAAGGGCCTGGTCTTCACCAGCCTGGCCGAGGCCTTGAAGACCCACCCCGGTAAGGTGGAGGCCACCCTCTTCCGGGGGGTCTACGTGGAGGACAAGTTCGCCGCGGAAAACTCCGCCTTCTTCACCCACGGGGCCTTCCTCTACGTACCCGCGGGGCTGGAGGTGGAAAGGCCCCTGGGGGTCTTCAAGGTGCTGGAAGGGGGCAAGGCCTCGGCGGGCCGGAGCCTCATCTTCCTGGAGGACAACGCCAAGGCCGCCTACATCGAGGAGTACCTCTCCTTGGACCTCCCCCCCACCCTGCACCTCTCCGCCACGGAGATGGTCTTGAGGCCTGGAGCCCGGCTGCGCCACGCCCACGTGCAAACCCTGGGCGACGGGGTCTGGCACTTCCACCGGCAAAGGGCCCTGCTGGAGCGGGATGCCGCCTTAAACGACCTGGTGGTCAACCTGGGCGGGCGCTACGCCAGGAGTGAGGTGGCCTCGGAGCTATTGGGCCCGGGAGCGGAAAGCGAGATGCTGGGGCTTTACTTCGGCCACGGCCTCCAGCACTTCGACCACTACACCCTGCAGCACCACGTGGAGCACCATACCCGAAGCGACCTCCTCTACAAGGGAGCGGTGAAGGACGAGGCCCGGGCGGTCTTTTCCGGCCTCATCAAGCTGGAACGGGGGGCCCAGAAGACCGACGCCTACCAGGCCAACCGCAACCTCATCCTCTCCCCCACCGCCCGGGTGGACTCCATCCCCCAGCTGGAGATCGGGGCCAACGACGTGCGTTGCACCCACGGCAGCACCACCGCCCCCGTGGACGAGATGCAACTCTTCTACCTGCAGTCCCGGGGCCTGTCCCGTAGCCTCGCCCAGGAGCTTTTGGTCAAAGCCCACCTGGCGGACGTCCTTAACCGCATTCCTCTAAAGGCCTTAAGGGCCCACCTCGAGGCGGTCATCGAGGAAAAGGTGCGCATCTAAGCCATGTGGACCCCGGTAGCCCGGCTGAGCGAGCTACAAAACGGCCGCCTGGTGGTGAAGCGGCCCGAGCACCGGAAGCCCATCCTCCTCCTCTACACCGGGGAGGAGGTCTTTGCCCTGGAGGACATCTGCACCCACGACGGCGGCCCCCTCCACGAGGGGGATGTGGAAGACGGCCAGATCGTCTGCCCCCGGCACGGGGCCCGCTTCGACCTGAAAACAGGCCGGCAGACCCTTCCCGCCCCCAGGCCCGTCAAGGTCTTCCCCGCCAAGCTGGAGGGGGATACCATCCTTCTGGACCTATAGACGCCCATCCCGTTCGCAAGGCCCCAAGGAGGACTTGGGGCCTTTGTCCTTGACGGCAGGCGGAAGAAGCGCTAGGGTGGGAGTACCCACCCCACCTGGGGTGGGGGGAGGTAAGGGATGCTGAAACTCAAGGTAGAAGGCATGACCTGCAACCACTGCGTGATGGCGGTCAAGAAGGCCCTCATGAAGGTGCCCGGGGTGGAGAAGGCCGAGGTGAGCCTGGAACGGGCCGAGGCCCTGGTGGAGGGCAAGGCGGACCCCGAGGCCTTGATCCGGGCCGTGGAAGAGGAAGGCTACCGGGCCGCCCTGGCGGGCTAAGGAGGCCCTGTGCCCCGCCACCCCCTCCACCTGGACCCCAAGGTGCGGGAAGAGGCCAAAAGGCGCCTCCTCTCCGCCAAGGGCCACCTCGAGGGCATCCTGCGCATGCTGGAGGATCCCCACGTCTACTGCGTGGACGTGCTGAAGCAACTGAAGGCGGTGGAGGGTGCCCTGGACCGGGTGGGGGAGATGGTCCTAAGGGCCCACCTCCGGGACCACGTGGCCACCGCCCACGAGCGGGGGGACGTGGAGGAAATCGTGGAGGAGCTGATGGAGGCCCTCAAGTACCGTTGATCCCACCCGGTCCAGGGCGGGGTAGAGGCCCAAGGGCACACCAGCCCGGGGAAAGCAAAGGGGTTTCCGCTAGGGGGTACGAAGCCATGGCATTGGAAGTGAAGGTAGGGGTAAAGGGCATGACCTGCGCCTCGTGCGTGGTGCGGGTGGAAAGGGCCTTGAAAAGGGCCCCGGGCGTGGAGGAAGCCCGGGTCAACCTCACCACCGAGGAAGCCTTTTTGCGCCTTCAGGAAGGCATAGACCTCAAGGAGGTCCTGAAGCAGGTGGAGGAAGCCGGCTACGAGCCCGTGGTGGCCCGGGTGGAGATCCCCATCCGGGGCATGACCTGCGCCGCCTGCGTGGCCCGGGTGGAAAGGGCCTTGAAGAAGCTACCCGGGGTGCTTTCCGCCCACGTGAACCTGGCCACGGAGAAGGCCTTCGTGGAGTACCTCCCGGACACCGTGACCCTCCCCCGCCTGCGCCAGGCCATCCGGGATGCAGGGTACGAGCCCCTGGAGGTGGCCCAGGAGGAAAAACGGGCCCCCGCTTACCCCTTGGATCTCCTCATCGCCCTGCCCTTTGCCTTCCTCACCCTTCTCCTAGCCATGGGGCCCCTGCTTCTTCCCCTTCCCCACTTCCCTCCGCTTTTGCAGGCCCTCACCGCCCTCCCCGTCCTCTACGCCGGCCGCCGCTTCTTCCGCCAGGCCCTGGCGGAGATCCGGCACCGTTCCCTGGGCATGAGCACCCTGGTGGCCCTGGGGGCAGGAAGCGCCTACCTCTACTCCTTTCTAGTTCTGCTCTTTCCCACCCTTTTCCCGGAGGAGGCCCGCCATCTCTACCTCGAGGCGGGGGCGGTGATCCTGGCCCTGATCCTTTTGGGCAAGCACCTGGAGGAAAAGGCCAAGGGGAAGGCCTCGGAGGCCATCCGCAAGCTCCTGGCCTTGAGGCCCAAGACCGCCCGGGTGGTTCAGGAAGGGGAGGAAAGGGAAATCCCCGCCGAGGCCCTCATCCCCGGGGACCTGGTGCGGGTGCTTCCCGGGGAGCGCATCCCTGCAGATGGGGTGGTGGTGGAGGGCTTCAGCCATGTGGACGAGGCCATGCTCACCGGGGAGCCCATCCCCAAGGCCAAGAAGCCCGGGGATGAGGTGGTGGGGGGAACGGTGAACGGGGAAGGTCCCCTCCTCATCCGGGTAAGCCGGGTGGGGGAGGCCACGGTCCTGGCCCAGATGGCCCGCCTGGTGGAGGAAGCCCAGGCCTACAAGCCCCGGGTGCAGGAGGTGGCGGACCGCATCGCCAGCGTCTTCGTGCCCATCGTGCTCCTCATCGGCCTTATCACCTTCGCCCTCTGGCTCCTTCTGGGGCCCGGCCTCTCCTACGCCTTCGTGGCCCTTCTTTCCGTACTCCTTATCGCCTGCCCCTGCGCCATGGGCCTCGCCACCCCGGCGGCCATCGCCGTGGCCACGGGCAGGGCGGCGGGAATGGGCCTCCTTTTCCGCAAGGGCCAGGCCATCGAAGGCCTCGCCCGGGCGGATACCGTGGTCCTGGACAAAACCGGGACCCTGACCCAAGGGAAGCCCACCCTCACGGAACGCCTGGGGTTTGCCCTAAGCCCTGAGGAAGCCTTGTGCCTCGCCGCCGCCTTGGAGCGGGGAAGCGAACACCCCATCGCCAAGGCGGTTCTGGAGGCAGCCAAGGATCTCAGCCTGCCCGAGGCCGAAGGGGTGCGGGCCCTGCCCGGGGAGGGCATCGAGGGAGTGGTGGAGGGGAGAAGGCTTTACCTGGGGGGTCCAGCCCTCATGGAGCGGCTCAAGGTGGCCCTTCCCCAGGAGGCCCAGGAGCTTTCCCAGAAGGGCTACACTCCCCTTTACCTGGCGGATGGGGAGAGGCTTTTGGCCGCCTTCGGGGTCTTTGACCCCCCCAAGCCCGAGGCACGAAGGGTGGTGGCCGCTTTAAAGGCCCTGGGCCTCAAACCCGTCCTCCTCACCGGGGACCATCCCATCCCGGCCAGGCGGGTGGCCGAGGCCTTGGGCATAGAGGAGGTGCTGGCCGGGGTGCGCCCTGAGGGTAAGGTGGAGGCCATACGGCACCTCCAGGCCCAGGGGCGGAAGGTGATCTTCGTGGGGGACGGCATCAACGACGCCGCCGCCTTGGCCCAGGCCGATGCGGGCATCGCCCTGGCCACGGGCACGGACATCGCGGTGGAAGCCGGGGATGTGATCCTGCTTTCGCCGAGCCTGGAAGGATTGGTGCACGCCATCCTCCTATCCCGGCGCACCCTAAGGACCATTTACCTCAACTTCTTCTGGGCTTATGCCTACAACATCCTCCTCATTCCGGTGGCAGCCGGGGCTCTTTACCCCTTCACCGGGCTTCTTCTGAACCCCATGCTGGCGGCCGGGGCCATGAGCCTCTCCAGCCTCTTCGTGCTCACCAACTCCTTGAGGCTGAGGGGATTCCAACCGAAGAGCTTAACCGGAGCTTAACCGGCTCCGGCTAAGGTGAAACCGGAGGTGATGGGTATGTGGTGGTGCGGCAACTGGGGGTACATGGGTTGGTGGGGGCCCCTTTTCGGGCTTCTCTGGTTCGTCCTCCTGGGCCTCTTCGTCTACTGGCTGGTCCGGAGCCTGGTGCCGGAACGCCGGGACCGGGCCCTGGAGATCCTCAAGGAGCGGTACGCCCGGGGGGAGATCGACAAGGAAACCTTTGAGCGCATGAAGCGCGAGCTCGCATGAGGGTTCTCCTGGTGGACGACGACCCAGCCCTCCTCGAGGTCCTGGGGGCCTACCTGAGGGGGGCTGGGTTTGAGGTGCTGGAGGCAAAGGATGGGGAAAAGGCCCTGGAGCTTTTTCCCCGGGCCGACCTCATCATCCTGGACCTCATGCTGCCCAAGCTGGACGGCTTCAAGGTCCTGGAGGAGGTGCGCCGGGAAAGGCCCGAGCTTCCCATCCTCATGCTGACCGCCAGGGGGGAGGAGGAGGAAAGGGTTAAGGGGCTGGAGCTAGGGGCCGACGACTACGTGGTCAAGCCCTTCAGCCCCAAGGAGGTGGTGGCCCGGGTCAAGGCCCTCCTAAGGCGAGCCGGCCTCAAGGAGGAGCTCTGCTACGGCCCCTTGCGCCTTCTTCCGAAGGAGCGGCAGGCCTACCTGGAGGGCAAGCCCCTTCCCCTTTCCCAGCTGGAGTTTGACCTCCTCCTCACCCTGGCCCAGCACCCGGGCATGGTCTTCACCCGGGAAAGGCTCTTGGAAAAGGTGTGGGGACCGGACTTCCCGGGCATAGACCGGGTGGTGGACGTGCACATCGCTGCTTTGAGAAAAAAGCTCATGGACGATCCGGAAAACCCCCGGTTCATCGAAACGGTACGGGGGGTGGGGTACCGCTTCCGGGAAGGCGATGCGCCTCTTCGCTAAGCTCTTCCTCAGCCACCTTCTGGTGGCCCTCCTGGCCCTGTTCCTCTTCTTCCTCCTGGCGGAGACCCTGGCCCCCTCCTTCTACCGGGGGCATGTGGAGCGCATGTACCACGCCCTATCCATGATGGGCGGGCTCATGATGGGCGAGGCCTTAAGGCGGGACCTCGAGGAAGGCCTCCGCTCCACCCTCACCACCGCCCTCCTCGCCGCCCTTCCCCTCTCCGTGGCCGGGGCCGCCCTCTCCGCCTCCTTCGCCAGCCTGCGCTTCTCCCGCACCGCCAGGCTTCTGGCCGAGGGAAGCCGCCGTATGGCCCAGGGGGAGTACCGGGTGCGCCTTCCCCCCCTGGAACGGGACGAGTTCGGCGAGGTGGCCCTTCACTTCAACCGCCTGGCCGAGGCCCTGGAACGGGTGGAACAAAGCCGGGTGGAGCTCATCGGCACCGTGGCCCACGAGCTCAGGACTCCCCTGTCCGCCCTGCAAGCCTACGCCGAGGCCCTGGCGGACGGGGTCATGGAGCCCGAAAAGGCAGCGGAAAGGATTCAGCAGGAAGTGCGGGCCATGAGCCGGCTGGTCCGGGATCTCTCCCTGGTTTCCCAGGTGGAGTCGGGAGCCGTGGAGCTTCACCCCGGGCCCCTGGATCCCAAAGAACTCCTGGAACAGGCGGCGGAACGCTTCCGCCCCGCCTTCCAGGCCAAGGGAGTGGCCCTGGAGGTGGCGGCCCCCTCCTTTCTTCCCCGGGTCTGGGCCGATGCGGAACGGACCCTCCAGGTGCTCGCCAACCTGCTTTCCAACGCCCTCCGCCATACCCCGGAGGGAGGAAGGGTGAGGCTTGGGGCGGAAAGGACAGGCCAGGCGGTGGTCTTCAGCGTGGAGGACACAGGGCCCGGCATCCCCGAGGAACACCTTCCCCGCATCTTTGAGCGCTTCTACCGCATAGACCCCTCCCGCAGCCGTCAGGATGGGGGAACCGGAGTGGGCCTCACCATCGCCAAGAGCCTGGTAGAAGCCATGGGGGGAAGGATCTGGGTGGAAAGCCAGCTGGGCCGGGGAAGCGTTTTCCGCTTCACCCTGCCCCTTTACACAGGCTTAACGGGCAAGGCTTAGGGTGAGAGCCATGAAGAAGCTTCTGGCGCTTGCCCTAGGCGTGGCTTTAGGCCTGGCCCAGACTCCCTCCCCCGAGGCCCTCAAAGGCCTGAAGCCCGAAGAGGCCCTGGCTCTGGCCAAGCGGTGGCGGGAGGAAGGGCAAAGGGTGGTGAGCTACGTGACCCCCGAGGCCTTCTTCTTCGAGTTCCCGGACGGCCGCAAGGCCCAGGTGGCCCTCAAGGACCGCTTCCTCCTGGCGATAGCCCCCTACGTGAGCCGTACCCATCCCTGCCAGGTCCACTACTTCTCCAGCTGCACGGGGGAACTCCAGGAGGAGGTCTTTGAGGTTCGGGTGCTGGAGGGGGAAAAGGAGGTGCTCAAGACCCAGGTCAGATCGGGGAAGGACGGGTTCTTTGAGCTCTGGTTGCCCCGCAACCGCCGCTACACCCTGGAGATCCGCTGGGGGAACCTGGCAGCCACCAGCTCCGTGACCACCTTCAGCCAAAGCCCCACCTGCCTTACCGGCTTCCGCCTCGCCTCACGGTAGAACGCCATGCGCCCTTTCACCTTTTTTACCCTCTTCCTCGGCCTCGCCCTGGCCCAAACTCCCCTGGGTCCGGTGCCCACGCGGGATGTTCACGCCCTTTTGTGGCACCCCTCGGGAGTCCTGCTCCTGGGCCACCACGACGGCATCGTTGCCTGGAGCAACAGCACCTCCCAGGACCTGGTGCGGCGGCGGGACTGGGACGCCATGAACCTGGCCTGGGGAGGCGAACGCCTGATCGCGGCCGGGCACTGGATCCTTGCGGAAAGCCGGGATCTCAAGCGCTTCCGCGACCTAAGGCCCAAGGGCCTTCCCGCCCTGGACCTCCACGCCTATGCCATCGATCCCAGGAAGCCTGAGGTCCACTACACCCTCGAGGCCACCTACGGCTACTTCCGCAGCCAGGACGGCGGGCAGACCTGGGCAAAGCTTCCCGCCCGGGGCCTGCCCAAAGCGGGGATGGCCTTCTTCCTGGTGGACCAAAAGGGCCGCCTCTGGGCTTCCCTTATGGAAAGGGGGCTCTTCCTGAGCGAGGATGGAGGCGAAAGCTTCCGCCCCATTCCCTCCCCTGACCCCGCCCCGGGACCCCTGGCCCTCTCCCCTTCGGGCACCCTGTACCTGGGAGGAAAGCTCGGCCTCTGGCGGCGGACGGAAGCGGGGTGGCGCAGGATCTGGCAGGGAGCGGTGTTGGCCCTCACCGCCCATCCCCAGGAGGAGGGTTGGCTGGCCTGGGTGGACGAAAGGGGCACCCTCTGGCAGGGGCGCTGAGGGCTATCCCTTCCAGGCCACCCCGGCCACATGGGGGGCCACCAGGGGGAGGGGTAGTTCAAAGGCCTCCGCCTCCACCCGGGCAAACCCCGCCTCCCGAATAAGGGCTAGGGTTTCCCGGTTGGGATGGCAGCCGTCCCCCAAAAAACTCCATAAGGGGCAAAGGAGGTCCTGGAATCGGCGCAGGGAGGAGCCCCGGGGAGCGGCCACGTGTTCCAAAAAGACCAAACGCCCCCCGGGCTTCAACACCCTGAGGATCTCCGCCAAAGCCCCTCTGGGATCCTCCACCGAGCAAAGGACCAAGGTGGCCACCACGGCCTCCACGCTTTCCTCCGGCAGGGGGATGGCCTCCGCCTGGCCTAAAAGAACCTCACCGGAAAGCCCCCTCAGGCTTAGGGCCTGCTTAAGGTGGGGGTGGAAGTAGGGATTGAGCTCGAGGCCAATCCAGTGGACGCCATCCGGCAGATAGGCCAGGTTAACCCCCGTCCCCGGGCCGATCTCCAAAACCTTCCCCGCCAGGCTTCCCAGGAGTTTCTTCCGCCAGGGTTCGCTCAAGCCCACGTGCCCCCGGGAAAGGACGGGAAGGAGGGTGGCGAAAAACCGAGCCCTTAAACCCTTCTTCATCCCCTTGCCTCCCATGCTAGAGGTTCCAGTAAAGCACCGTGTCCAACATCCCCAGGGCCACGAAGACTGCCCCTGCACCCCTTAGAAGATGGCTTCCCACGAGGCGCATTCCCTTGAGGGCCTGGCCCCGGCCCATGCGGGTGAAAAGGAGGAGCAGAAAACCCAGGGGAAAGCCCGTCCCCAGGGCGAAGAGAAGGGGAAAGAGAAACCCAAAGGAAGAAGCCAGGGCCAAAGGGAGTAGAAGCCCGAAGAAAAGCCAGAAGAGGGTAGGGCAGAAGGCCAAGCCGTAAACCCCACCCAAAGCCAAGGGCCCAAGAAGCCCACCCCACGCCCCCACCCGGGCCACCCAGCCCTCCGGTGCCGCCCAGGCCAGGGGCCAGCGCACCACTCCCAAAAGGCCCAGGCCCACCAGGATCATGAAGGGCCCAAGGGCCAGCCGCACCGGGCGGAAGATGGCCCCGGGGTTGTCCAGGGTCCCGCCCAAAACGAAGAGAACCACCCCGGCGAGCACCAGGTAGGTGAAGGCCTTCCCCAGGAGAAAGGCCAGAAACCTGGGCCAGACCCTTCCCTCGAGGGCGGAAGGAGCCAGATAGGCCAGGGCGCTGGCCCCAGTGGTGATCTGGCAGGGGGCAAAGGCCGCCAAGACCCCGAGTAGGAAAGCGGAAAGCCAAGGGACCCCCACTTCCCGCCTCAGGCCATCCACCCAGGGGGCCAGGAGAGCGTACAGGGTGTTGGCCATTCGGTAAAGGCTTCGGGAAACCTCCTCCAGTAGCCCGCTTCCCAAGGCCAACCCCACCAGGCCCAGGACAGCAAGACCAAGCGCCAGGAGCCCTCTTCGCATGTCCATCAGCTTAAGGGCCAAACGTTAAGCGCCGGTAAAACCCCTTTATGCCAGCTTAACAATACCGGCCTAGGGTACAGATGGAGGTGGATCGTGGGCATGATGGGTTGGGGCGGCATGGGTTTCGGGTGGTTCTTCGGGCTTCTCAACATGCTCCTGGTGCTGGCCCTCCTGGGACTTCTCCTGTACCTGGGCCTTCGGGCCTGGGAACGGGGAAGCGGGGAGCCGCGAAAGGATGCGGCCCTGGAGGCCCTGCGCCTCCGGTACGCCAGGGGCGAGCTGGACGAGGAAACCTACAGAAGGTTGCGGAAGGAACTGGAACAGGGAGGTGAAGCATGAAACGCTACGGTTTAACTCTAGGAGTTCTGGCCCTTATGCTTTTAGGTCTTGCCCTCACCCAGGGCATGATGGGGGGTTTTGGTCCGGGGATGATGGGCTACGGCCCGCAGTACGGCCCGGGGATGATGGGCTACGGCATGATGGGCGGCTACGGGATGATGGGCATGATGGCGGTCTACCCTCCGGAGGCCCGGCCCATCCCCCAGAAAGAAGCCAAAGCGCGGATGGAAGCCTACGCCAAGCGCATCTACCCGGGGGCACGCCTTAAGGACTTCATGGCCTTCAGCCAAAACTACTACGCCCAGGTGGTGGACGAGAAGGGGCAGGGGCTTTTTGAGCTCATCGCCGATCGCTACACCGGGGTGGTTTCCCCGGAACCTGGCCCCAACATGATGTGGAACACCCGCTACAGCATGATGGGCGGGCCGGTGCAGACTCCTGTCCGCTTCCCCTTGGCGGAAGCCAGGAAGCTGGCCGAGACCTTCCTGAAAGGCTACCTCCCGGGTGCCCAGGTGATGGAAGCCGGGGCTTTCCCCGGGTACTACACCTTTGACTTCGGGCGCAAGGAGGTGGAGGGCATGCTTTCCGTGAACGCCTACACGGGGGAGGTCTGGGTCCACACCTGGCATGGCTTCTTCCTGGGAGAGTGACCCCGGTAGGGCCCTTGCCCGGGGCAGCTGCCCCGGGCGGGGCCCAGGGCCTTTCCTATACCCCCCAAAACTCCTCAATACAACTTTCACGAAAGGCCTTTTCTCTCAGGTTCCGCTACACTTTAGGTAGGGAGGGTACCATGACGGACTTAAGGAAAACCCTGAAGACCAGCCTGGCCGAGGCCCGTGCCCGCCTGGAAGCCGCCTTGAAGGAGGAAGGTTTCGGCATCCTCACGGAGATCGACGTGGCCGCCACCCTAAAGGCCCGCCTGGGCCTGGAAAGGCCCCCATACCTCATCCTGGGGGCCTGCAACCCGAACCTGGCCGCCAGGGCCCTCGAGGCCGAACCCAATATCGGCCTCCTTCTCCCCTGCAACGCCGTGCTCAGGGAAGGCGGAGAAGGCGTGGAAATCCTCCTCCAAGACCCCAAGGGCATGTTCCAGGTCCTACCTCCGGAAAAGCAGGAGGCCCTGAAACCCGTGGTGGAAGAGGCTAGAAGCCGACTGGAAAAAGCCCTGGCCAAACTCTAGAGGGTTCAAAAGGGACCTTTATACTTCCTTTACAAACCTCCCCTACCCTCTGGAGGTATGAACGCGGATCGCCGAACCCTTTTAAAGCTCACCGCAGGCCTCCTCCTCTCCCCTCTGGCCAGGGGGCAGGCCCCCTTTCCCGAGCCCCCGGTGCTCAAAAGCCGGGACGGCCTCCTGCAGGTGCGGCTGAAGGTTGCCCCTACCCCCCTTTCCCTGGTGGGACGGGAAGCGCGGCTTTGGACCTACGGGGGCAGCTTCCCAGGGCCTACCCTCAGGGTGCGCCCGGGGGATGCCGTGCGCCTCGAGCTGGAAAACCTCCTCCCCGAGTCCACGAACCTGCACTGGCACGGGCTTCCCATCTCCCCTAAGGTGGACGATCCCTTCCTGGAAATCCCGTCCAAGGAAACCTGGAGCTACGCCTTCACCGTTCCCCAGGACCTGGCAGGCACCTTCTGGTACCACCCCCACCTGCACGGGCGGGTGGCCCCCCAGCTCTTCGCCGGACTGGCGGGGGCCATTGTGGTGGAAAGCCCCGTAGACGGGATTCCCGAACTCCGGGAAGCCGAGGAGCACCTTCTGGTCCTCAAGGACCTGGAGCTCGCATCGGGCCGTCCCGCCGCCCACACCCCCATGGACTGGATCAACGGTAAGGAGGGCAACCTTCTTCTGGTCAACGGGGCTTCCCGCCCCACCTTGCGGGCCGGCAAGGCCACCTTGCGCCTCCGCCTCCTGAACGCCAGCAACGCCCGCTTCTACCGGCTCCAGTTGGAAGGGCATCCCCTTTACCTCATCGCCAGCGACGGGGGCTTCCTGGAGGAACCCTATGAGGTCCCCGAACTCCTCCTGGCCCCCGGGGAACGGGCAGAGGTCCTGGTGCGCTTCCAGAAGGAAGGGGCCTTCCGCCTCCTCGCCCTTCCCTACGACCGGGGGGTCCACATGATGGGCGGGATGGAGCACATGGGCCACGGAGGGATGTCCATGGGGACAAGCCCCAGCGGCCCGCAAACCCTCCTCACCCTGGTGGCCCCGCCCCGCCCCAAACCCCTCCCCCTGCCCAAGGCCCTGGCCAAACTGCCCGCCCTCAACCCCAACCAGGCCAGGGTGACCCGGCGCATCACCTTCACGGAGGACATGATGGCCGGGAAGTTCTTCATCAACGGCCAAGCTTTTGATCACCTCCGGGTGGACTTCCAGGGACGGGCGGGGGACCTCGAGGTCTGGGAGGTGGACAACCAAGGGGACATGGACCACCCCTTCCACCTCCACACCCACCCCTTCCAGGTTCTCTCGGTGAACGGCAAGCCCCTTCCTTACCGCGCCCTCAAGGACGTGGTCAACCTGAAGGCCAAGGAGGTGGTGCGCCTTCTGGTTCCCCTTAGGAACCTTCCCGGGAAGACCGTCTTCCACTGCCACATCGTGGAGCACGAGGACCGGGGCATGATGGGGGTGCTGGAGGTGGGCTAATGCATCCCCACCCCCATCCCCATCCTCCCCCCGCCTCCCCCTCCCAGGCCCATGACCGGCATGCGGGCCACACCCCGGAGATGTTCCGGGACCGCTTCCTGGTCTCTCTTCTCCTCACCCTGCCGGTCCTCTACGCCTCCGAGGAGGTGCGGGGCCTCCTCGGCCTTCCCCCCTGGGAGGGAGCCTCCTGGATCCCCCTCCTCCTGGGAACCCTGATCTACCTCTACGGCGGCGGCGTCTTCCTCCAGGGGGCCCTCCGGGAGCTTGGAGGCAGGCGGCCGGGGATGATGACCCTGGTAGCCCTGGGGATCAGCGTGGCCTATATCTACAGCCTGGCCGTGGAACTGGCTCCGCTGACCGAGGGGAAGCCCTTCTGGTGGGAGCTGGCCACCCTGGTGGATGTGATGCTCCTCGGCCACTTCCTGGAGATGAAGGCCATCCTGGGAGCGGGCGAGGCTTTAAAAGCCTTGGCCAAACTGATGCCCCAGACGGCCCACCGCCTGGTTGATGGCCGGGTCGAGGATGTACCCACCACCGCCCTCCGGGAAGGGGACCTCATCCTCATCCGCCCGGGGGAGCAGGTGCCCGCGGACGGCGTGGTGGTGGAAGGAGCCACCAGCATGAACGAGGCCTTCCTCACCGGGGAGTCCCGGCCCGTGGCCAAAGGGGTGGGGGACGAGGTCCTGGCCGGGGCGTTAAACGGGGAGGGAGCCATCCAGGTCCGGGTGACCCGCACCGGAACCTCCACCACCCTGGGGCAGATCATGCGCCTGGTGGAGGAAGCCCAGGCTTCCCGGAGCCGCTTCCAGGACCTGGGCGACCGGGCGGCGGGGTGGCTTTTCTACCTGGCGGTGCTGGGGGGAAGCGCAACCTTCTTCCTTTGGCTTCTAGCCGACGCATCCTTGTCCTTCGCCCTGGAGCGGGCGGTGACCGTGGTGGTCATCGCCTGCCCCCATGCCTTGGGCCTGGCCATACCCTTGGTGGTGGTCAACGCCACGGCCATGGCCGCCCAAAGGGGAATCCTCATCCGAAACCGGGAGGCCTTTGAGCGGGCCACGGGCCTAAGGTATGTGGCCCTGGACAAGACCGGGACCCTCACCGAGGGGCGGTTCGAGGTACGGGGGGTGTATGCAGAGGGCCTCGAGGAAAAGAAGGCCCTGGCCTTGGCCGCGGCCCTCGAGGCCTTCTCCGAACACCCCCTGGCCGAGGCCATCCGCGAGCACGCCAAGGCCCACCTGGGCCCCGAGGCCCTTCTTCCCTCCCCCACCAGGGTGCAGGCCGTGCCGGGCAAAGGGGTGGAGGGGTATCTAGATGGGCAGCTTTACCGGGTGGGCCGGCCGGAGTGGGCCGAGGAACTGGGCCTTTCCCTCTCCCCTTACCTCGCCCAGGCCCTGAGGGAAGTAGAGGCCCGGGGGGAAAGCGCCGTGGCCCTCATGGATGAAACCCGCCTCCTCGCCCTTTTCGCTCTCCGCGACCGCCCGCGCCCTTCGGCCCGGGAGGCCATCCAACGCCTCAAAGCCCTGGGCCTCACCCCCGTCATGGTCACCGGGGACGCCGAGGCGGTGGCGAAAACCCTGGCTGGGGAGCTGGGTATCGCCCTCTACCACGCCCGGGTCCTGCCCCGGGACAAGGCCCGCATCGTGCGGGAGCTGAAGTCCCAAGGTCCTACAGCCTTCGTGGGGGATGGCATCAACGATGCCCCTGCCCTCCTGGAGGCGGACCTTGGGGTAGCCATCGGGGCAGGAACCCATGTGGCCATGGAATCCGCCGATGTGGTGCTGGTCAAGAGCGATCCCCTGGACGTGGTCCGCCTCCTCCACCTGGCCCGGGCCACCCGGAGGAAGATGCTCCAAAACCTCTTCTGGGCCACGGGGTACAACGCCATCGCCCTGCCCCTGGCCGCGGGCGCGGCCTACCCTTTCGGCTTCCTCCTCCCTCCGGCCCTCGGTGCCCTCTTCATGAGCCTCTCCACCGTGGTGGTGGCCTTCAACGCCCTTCTCCTAAGGCGGGCGCGCCTGGGTACCTAGGGCTAAACTGGAGGCATGGACTTCACCAGCCTAAGGGAAGCCTTCCCCTTGATTGCGGGGCGGCCGGATCTGGTCTACCTGGACTCCGCCGCCACCAGCCAGAAGCCCAAGCGGGTCCTGGAGGCTTTGGACCGCTACTACAAGGAGCTCAACGCCAACGTCCACCGCGGGGCTTACCGCCTCTCCGTGGCGGCCACCGAGGCCTACGAGGAGGCCAGGCGCCGGATAGCCCGCTTCCTTGGCGCCGAGGAAAGGGAGATCATCTTCGTGCGCAACACCACCGAGGCCCTGAACCTGGTGGCCTACGCTTGGGGCTTAAGGAACCTTAAGGAGGGCGACGAGATCCTGGTCACGGAAATGGAGCACCACGCAGGGCTTGTGCCCTGGCACCTGGTGGCGGGGCTCAAGGGAGCCCGGATCAAGGCCATCCCCCTCACCGAGGAGGGCCGGCTGGACCTTTCCGCCCTGGACACCCTCCTCACGGAAAGGGTCAAGGTGGTTTCCGTGGTCCACATGTCCAACGTCCTGGGCACCATCAACCCCGTGGCGGAGATCGCCAGGAGGGCCAAGGGGGTAGGGGCCCTGATGGTGGTGGACGGGGCGCAAAGCGCCCCCCACCTGCCCGTGGACGTGAAGGCCCTGGGGGCCGACTTCTTTGCCCTCTCTGGCCACAAGATGCTGGGGCCCACAGGGGCCGGGGTGCTCTTTGGACGGTACGAGGTCCTGGAGGGGATGATGCCCTTCCTGGGAGGAGGGGAGATGATCCGGGAGGTACACGTGGACCGCTCCACCTACGCTCCCCCTCCCCAACGCTTTGAAGCCGGCACTCCCCCCATCGCCGAGGCCATCGCCTTGGGAGAAGCGGCCAGCTACCTGATGGAGATCGGCATGGAGCGGGTCTATGCCCATGACCGGGCCCTTTTGGAATATGCCCTAAAGCGCCTTGCGGAGGTGCCGGACCTCAAGGTGTACGGTCCCAAGGGGGAGGATCGGGGCGGGGTCATCCCCTTCACCTTAGGCCGCCTCCACCCCCATGACCTGGCCACCTTCCTGGACCAGGAGGGGATCGCGGTAAGGGCAGGGCACCACTGCGCCCAACCCCTGCACCGGAAGCTGGGCCTGGCCGCCACGGCCCGGGCGAGCTTCTACCTCTACAACACCTTCGAGGAGGTGGACCGCTTCGTGGAAGCCCTCCTTCGCATCCACACCCGGTACCGGGCCTGGCTATAATGGGGGAATCCATGAGCGTCCTTGACGAGCTTTACCGGGAGATCATCCTCAAGCACTACCAGAGCCCCAAAAACTTCGGGGTCCTGCCCCAGGCCACCAAGACCGCCGGGGGCATGAACCCTTCCTGTGGGGACCAGGTGGAGGTGATGGTGCGGCTGGAAGGGGATACCATCGCCGACATCCGCTTCCAGGGTCAAGGGTGCGCCATCAGCACCGCAAGCGCCTCCATGATGACCGAGCTGGTGAAGGGGAAGAAGGTGGCGGAGGCCCTGGAGCTTTCCAGGAAGTTCCAGGCCATGGTGGTGGAAGGAGCCCCCCCCGATCCGGCCCTTGGGGATCTCCTGGCCCTTCAGGGGGTGGCCAAGCTCCCCGCCCGGGTGAAGTGCGCCACCTTGGCCTGGCACGCCCTCGAGGAGGCCCTGCGGTGAGGCGTTACCCCGCCCACAAGGTGACCCCCTTGCTGGTCCAGTACCCCGACCTCATGGAGGCCTGGAAGGAGGCCGCCAAGGCTGGGCTCCTTAGGGCGGAGAGCCAGGATGGGCGCAACTATGTGGTGGTGGAAGACCCAAGCCTCATCGCCCGGCTCAAGGCCTTGGGCCTCGAGGGGGAGCCGGTGAAGGAGGCCTAGATGCGAGGCGTGGTGTTTCTGCACGCTTTCCCCTACAACCCCCGGATGTGGGAGGAGGAGATGGGCTACTTTCGGGGAAGGCTTCCCGTCCTAGCCCCCCATTACCTGGGGCTATCCCTTTCCCAGGCAGCGGATAAGGTGCTGGGGGAGATGGATGAGGCGGGCCTCGAGGAGGCCGTCTTCGTGGGGCTTTCCATGGGGGGCTACCTCATCTTTGAACTTTGGCGCAAGGCCCCCGAGCGCTTCCTGGGCCTGGTGCTGGCGGATACCCGCGCGGGGGCCGACACCGAGGAGGGCCGGAAGAACCGCTATGCCCTAAGGGAAAGGGTTCTGGCGGAAGGGGTGGGCTTCCTGCCCGAGGCCCTTCTCCCAAACCACCTGGGCAAGACCACGCAGGAGGAGAAGCCCGAGGTGGTGGCAAGGGCCAAAGCCCTCATCCTGGAGGCCAGCCCCGAGGCGGTGGCAGGAAGCCTCCTGGCCCTGGCGGAACGGCCCGACTCCTCCCCCCTTCTTCCCGGGATGCGCCGCCCGGCCCTGGTCCTGGTGGGGGAGGAGGACACCCTAACCCCCCCGGAGGAGGCCAAGCGGATGGCCAGGGCCCTGCCCGACGCCCGCCTGCTCATCCTCCCCGAGGCCGGGCACCTGGCCAACCTGGAAAACCCCAAGGCCTTCCGCACGGCCCTTCTGGGCTTTTTGGCCGAGGTGCTCTAAAGGCGGAAGGCCTCCTCGGCCCGCAACACGAGGTCTAGGCAGGGGATCAAGGCCTCTTCCCCTTCCTCCTCCGCAAAGCCCTCGGGGGTCCTGCGGTAGAGGGTGAAGCGGCGGGCCTCGGGGTCCACCAGAAGGTAGACCTCCAAGGTGTCCAGGGTTTCATAAAGGGCCCGTTTTTCCCGGCGGTCCTGCACCTCGGTGGCGGGCGAAAGAACCTCCACCACGGCGCAAGGAGCCTCCTCGTAGTAAGGGTGGGGAGGCCCGGGTTGGCACACCACCATCACGTCGGGGTAGTAGACGGCTTCATCCCGGATCCGTAGCTTCATGTCGCTCATGTACACCCGGCACCCCCTGGGCCTGGCTGCCTCCAGAAACCGGGCGGCGATGTTGAGGGCCACCCGGTTATGGAGGGCGCTGGCCCCCGCCATGGCGTAAAGGCGCCCCCGCAAGTACTCCCGCTTCACCGGGGACTGGGCCTCCTCCTCCAGGTAGGCTTCCAGAGCTTTAGGAAGCTTGGGGGCTAACATTCCCGATTCCATTCTACGGTTTCTCGCCCAGCCCCGACCTTAGCCAGACCAATAAGGAGGCTTGGGAAAGGGATTCTCCAGGGTCCTAAGGCCAGGCAGGGCGGTCCCAGCCGGCTACTCCGCCTTGGGCTCCCGGGCCATGAGGGCGGAAAGGGCCTTCAAGGGATCCAACCCCTCGTAGACCACCTGGTACACCGCCTCGGCGATGGGAAGCTCAAGCCCGGTTCGCTCCCGCCAGGCCATGAGGGCCTTGACCGCATAAAGCCCCTCCACCACCCCCCGGTCCTCGAGGCGCTCCAAAGCCTCCCCCCGCACCAGCCTCTCCCCCGCCCCCCGGTTCCGGGAGTGGAGGCTATAGGCGGTGGCCAGGAGATCCCCCAGGCCGGAAAGCCCATAAAAGGTAGCCTCCTCTCCCCCCTGGGCGGTACCGAAGCGCACCATCTCCCTAAGGCCCCGAGTGAGGAGGGCCGCCTTGGCGTTATCCCCCAGGCGAAGCCCGTCCACCATCCCCGCCGCCAGGGCCAGGATGTTCTTCAAGGCCCCGCCCAGCTCCACCCCACGCCGGTCCTGGCTGGTGTAGACCCGGAAGGTGGGCCCGGAGAAAAGCTCCTGCACCCTTTTGGCCAGCTCCAAGGGACCCGCCGCCACGCTGGCCGTGGGGAGAAAGCGGGCCACCTCCTCCGCGTGGTTGGGACCGGAAAGGGCGGCCACGGGCCTGCCGGTTAAGGCCTCCACCACCTCGCTGGGGGTGTGAAGCCTCCCCTCCTTGAAGAAAAGCCCCTTGGTGGCGGAAAGGTACCAAGGGGCCCGGGGCAGAGCCCTTAAGGTGTCCTCCAGGGCTTTGGAGGGCAGGGCCACCACGGCCAGCTCCACTCCCTCCAAGGCCTCCTCCGGGTCCGCGGTGGGGTAAAGGTAAGCGGGGAGGGCCACCCCCGGCAGGTAGTCCTTGTTCTCCCGGCTCGCCCTGAGGGCCTCCGCCTGCTCCTTCCTCCTAGCCCAGAGGGCCGTGGGAATCCCCTTGCTGGCCAGAAGGACCGCCAAGGCGGTGCCCCAGGCCCCAGCCCCCAGGATGGCCACCTTCATAGGAGCACGCTCACCTCCCAGGCCTCATACCAGGCCGCCAAAAGCAGGAAAAGAGCCCCCAGGTAGAAGGTGAGGAGCAAGGCCCTAAGCCCCTTCCTATACCCCTCCCCTCCCGCCGTCTTGGCCAGGAGCACAAGCCCCCCGAAGGAGACCAGGATATAGGCCTGAAGCTCCAGGAGAAGGGTGGGGAGGTGAACCAGGAAGGCGGCGCCCAGAAGCGCCGGGGACAGGGCGAAGCCGAAGACCAGATAGCGGAGGGCATTCAAAAGAAAGACAGGAACCCCCAAAAGCAAGGCGGGCAGAAGCCCGGTGAGGAAAAGCCCCTGGCCGAAGTTCCAGTGGAAGATCACCCCGGCCAAGACCAGGATGCCCTTTCCCGTGGCCTCCTCCAAGCCTATGGCCTCGAGGGCCCCGCCGAAAAGGGCCTGCACCGCTCGGGCCATCTCCGGCATCCCATAGGCCAGCAAACTCCCAAGGGCAAAGAGGCCATAGAGGAAGAGGTTGGTGAAAAGGTAAAGCCCCCTATAGGTGCGAAGCAGGGCCAGGGCCTCCAAAAGCCAGGCGCGAAAGGGCGAGGGCTGGAAGAGGAGAAAGCCAAAGAAGAGGGAAAGGAGCAAAAACCCCCAGCCCGAGGCCGGGTTAAGGAGGTACCCGGGAAGGGCAAGCCCCTCGGGGCGGAAGTAGACCCGCTTGGCCTCGCCGCCCTCCAGGACCACCACCACCTCCCCCACCTCCTCCCCCACCGCCGCGGGGAAGAGGACCCGGTTTCCCTCCACCCTGGGGCTATCCAGGTTGAGGGAGAGGCCCCTGGGAGGCGGTGGGAAAAGGGCGTAGCGCTCCAAAAGCTTCGGGGCCTCCTCAGGGGAAGCCCTCAGGACCTCCTCGAGGCGCGGCGAAAGCTTTCCCGCAAGCCAGGCCTCCGCCGCCTGGCGGGCCAACTCCACCACAGAAGAGGCCATGGCCCAGGGAAAAAGAACAAGAAGAAAGGCCAGAGGGCGCATGGCCTCAGACCTCCTCCAAGGGCACACCATCCCGGCACAGGGGGCAGGCTTCGGGAAGGTACTGGGGCACCTCCAGCTTCAGGAGGGCCCGGAAGGGGACACCGAAGTCCGCCTCTCCCCTGCTCCGGTCCACGATGGCCCCCACGCCCACCAGAACCCCTCCCCTGGCCTCCGCCGCCCGAATGGCCTTGCGCACGCTCTCCCCGGTGGTCACCACATCCTCCACCGCCAAAAAACGGTCGCCTGGGTTCACGGTGAGGCCCCTGCGCAGGGTCATGCCTCCCTGGCCATCCTTCTCGGCGAAGAGGGCCCTGGCCCCCAGGGCCTTGGCCACCACGAAGGAGAGCACCACACCCCCCAGGGCCGGGCCGATGACGAAATCCACCTTCTCGTCTTCAAATAGCTTGCCTAAGGCCTCCCCCACCGCCTCCGCATAGAGGGGATGCTGCAGGAGGGCAGCGGATTGCAGGAAGATAGGCGAGTGCAACCCCGAGCGCAGGAGGAAGTGCCCTTCCAGAAGGGCTCCCGTCCTGCGGTAGAGCTCCAGGACATCCATCCCCCCTACTCTACCAAAGCCCTATGGAAGTCCTCCGCCGCCCGTAAGGCTCCCTCCAGATCCGGCCTGCCCCCCGGATAGAAAAGGGCGCGGCTAGCGGTGTTCAAAAGGCCAGGGCCCTTCAAGGGCCTTCCCCCCTGGGCCCCTATGCCGGGGAGGAGGAAGGGAGCATGGGGAGCCTTTTCCCGCACCGTCAAGACCACCTCCGGGTAGGTGGCCCCCACCACCATGCCCACGCGGCTCCACTCCCCTTCCCGGTATCCCTCCCCCTCCCGGGCCAGGGCCTCCGCCAGGTGGAGGTAAAGGGGCCTTCCCTCCACCAGAAGATCCTGCAAAAACCCTGATCCTGGGTTTGAGGTCTTGACCAGGACGAAAACCGCCCCCTGGCTTTCCCGGGCCGCCTGGAAGAAGGGTGTGAGGCTATCCAGGCCCAGGTAGGGGTTCACGGTGAGGGCGCTTCCAGGAAAGCGCAGGAGGTAGGCTCGGGCGTAAGCCTCGGCGGTGGAACCGATATCCCCCCGCTTCCCGTCAAAGATCACGGGCAGGCCCATGACCCGTGCGGCGCTGGCCAGCTCAAAAAGAAGCCCGGGCCCCTCTGGGCCCAGGGCCTCAAAGAAGGCCAGCTGGAACTTGACCGCAGCCAGCCTGGGAGCCAAGGCCTCAAGAAGCTCCACCGTATACCGCTTCAAGTGGGCAACAGGCTCACGCCCGTGAAGCTCGGGCCTGGGATCCACCCCGAGGACCAAAGGAGGGCGGGAAAGCGCCAGGAGAAAGTCCATGCCTTCCACTATAGGCCTTGACAACCCCAGGCCTCCGGGCATAGAGTTGCCAGCGTACCGCAAGGAGGGAGTATGAAGAAACTCATCCTGGCTTTAAGCCTTCTGGTCCTAGCCGCCTGCCAGCAGCAGGCCACGGTGCAACCCCAGGCCCTTAGGGAAGCGGGCCAGACCTACATCGCCATCCTGGAGCCCACGGCCTCGCCCACGCTTCCCGCCCGTTTCTTCGAACGCCTTGCCGCTTTGGAAAGGGCCCACGGCCTCTCCATCCCTGCAGAGGACCGCCTCGAGGCCCTGGGGGCTGTGATTCTCCGCAACCTCACCCCCGCCCAGGCCCAGCGCCTGGCCCAGGACCCCAGGGTCTACGCCCTGACCCCGGACCAGGAGGTGAAGGCCTACGCCCAGACCATCCCCTGGGGGGTGGACCGCATCGGCGCCCCCACCACCACCGCCAAGGGCGCCAACGTCTCCGTGTACGTGGTGGACACCGGCATCAAGGTGGGGCATGAGGACCTCACCAACCTGATGGGGGGGTATGCGGTGGTGAAGTGCCGGGGTAAGTGCCGCACCGCTTACGACGACGACAACGGCCACGGCACCCATGTGGCGGGCACGGTGGCCGCGGTGAACAACAGCGTGGGCGTCTTGGGCGTGGCCCCCGCCGCCGAGCTATGGGCGGTGAAGGTCCTTTCCAACTCCGGATCCGGAAGCATCAGCGGCATCGTCCAGGGCATCAACTGGGTGATCGGCCACAACAACGGGGGCAAACCCAAGGTGATCAACATGAGCCTTGGGGGGAGCGGCACCGACGACCAGGATGGCCAGTACTGTCCCAGCACCCGCTCCACCAACGCCTTCCACAACGTCATCCAGAAGGCGGTGTGCGACTACCAGATCACCGTGGTGGTGGCCGCCGGCAACGAGGGCGACAACGCCGCCAACCACACCCCCGCCGCCTACGACGAGGTCATCACCGTAAGCGCCACCAACAGCCAGGACGACTGGCCCTCCTGGTCCAACTACGGCCCCGACGTGGACCTCGCCGCCCCCGGGGTTTCCATCCTCTCCACCTGGAACTCCTCCACCACCAGCTACAACACCATCAGCGGCACCTCCATGGCCAGCCCCCATGTGGCCGGGGCCGCCGCCTTGGTGCTTTCCCGCTACCCCAGCTACACCCCGGCCCAGGTGAAGCAGGCCCTTCTGCAAAACGCCGAAAGCACCGCCACCTGGCAAAACACCTCGGGGAATCCGCACCCCGAGCCCTTCCTGAACGTGAGGGGATTCTAGCCTCTCCCCGAAAAGCCCCCCGCCCTAGGGCGGGGGGCTGGTTTTGCCTGGGAAAAAAGAAAACCCCCCATAGGGGGTTGCACCGGCTTGGACCACGGGGTCTTGAAAGCGCAGGAACGGGCTTCATGCTCCTTAGAAAGGAGGTGATCCAGCCGCACCTTCCGGTACAGCTACCTTGTTACGACTTCGCCCCAGTCACGAGCCCTACCCTCGGCGCCTGCCCTAAGGCTCCCGGCGACTTCGGGTAGAACCCGCTCCCATGGCGTGACGGGCGGTGTGTACAAGGCCCGGGAACGTATTCACCGCGGCATGGCTGATCCGCGATTACTAGCGATTCCGGCTTCATGGGGTCGGGTTGCAGACCCCAATCCGAACTACGCCCACCTTTTTGCGATTCGCTCCCCATCACTGGGTCGCCTCGCTCTGTAGTGGGCATTGTAGCACGTGTGTCGCCCAGGCCGTAAGGGCCATGATGACCAGACGTCGTCCCCGCCTTCCTCCCGCTTTCGCAGGCAGTCCCCTTAGAGTGCCCGGCTCAACCCGCTGGCAACTAAGGGCAGGGGTTGCGCTCGTTGCGGGACTTAACCCAACATCTCACGACACGAGCTGACGACGGCCATGCAGCACCTGTGCTAGGGCTCCCTCGCGGGCACCCCAGGCTTTCACCTAGGTCCCCTAGCATGTCAAGGCCTGGTAAGGTTCTTCGCGTTGCTTCGAATTAAACCACATGCTCCACCGCTTGTGCGGGCCCCCGTCAATTCCTTTGAGTTTCAGCCTTGCGGCCGTACTCCCCAGGCGGCGCGCTTATCGCGTTGGCTTCGGCCCCCAGGTAAACCCCAAAGACCTAGCGCGCATCGTTTAGGGCGTGGACTACCCGGGTATCTAATCCGGTTTGCTCCCCACGCTCTCGCGCCTCAGCGTCAGAAATGAGCCAGGTGGCTGCCTTCGCCATCGGCGTTCCTCCCGGTATCTGCGCATTTCACCGCTACTCCGGGAATTCCACCACCCTCTCCCACCCTCTAGCCTGAGCGTATCCCACGCTCCTCCACGGTTGAGCCGTGGCCTTTCACATGGGACGCCCCAGGCCGCCTACACGCCCTTTACGCCCAGTAAATCCGGGTAACGCTCGCGCCCTCCGTATTACCGCGGCTGCTGGCACGGAGTTGGCCGGCGCTATTACCTGGGTACCGTCATCCCCCTATCCGGGGCTTTCGTCCCCAGTTCAGGAGTTTACACCCCGAAGGGCTTCCTCCTCCAAGCGGCGTCGCTCCGTCAGACTTCCGTCCATTGCGGAAGATTCCTAACTGCTGCCTCCCGTAGGAGTGGGGCCCGTGTCTCAGTGCCCCTGTGGCCGGCCATCCTCTCAGACCGGCTACCCGTCGTCGCCTTGGTGGGCTCTTACCCCACCAACTAGCTGATGGGACGCGGGCCCATCCGGAAGCGGGCTATCCACCCTTTAGTCCTGCCCCACAGGACAGGACCACATGGCGGATTAGCCTGGGTTTCCCCAGGTTGTCCGCCTCTTCCAGGTAGGTCACCCACGCGTTACTCACCCGTCCGCCGCTGGGCAGGTATAAACCCGCCCCGCTCGACTTGCATGTCTTAGGCACGCCGCCAGCGTTCACCCTGAGCCAGGATCAAACTCTCCAATAAAATTAACGCCCGAAGGCGTTTTGTTTCGTGCGTTGCCCTATTCCTGCGCTTTCAAGATCCCCCGCCGGTCCAACCGGCGCAACATTGAATGTACCAGGCAGGGGCATTTCTGTCAAGATGGGGGCATGCTGGACCTCTTGGTGGTGGTCCCCCATCCCGACGACGAAAGCTTTGGTGCCGGTGGGGCGCTCCTCCTCGCCAAAAGGGCCGGGCTCAGGACGGGCATCCTCACCCTCACCCGAGGGGAGGCGGGGAGAACCCTGGGGCTCTGCCCACCTGAGGAACTGCCCAGGGTGCGGACCCAAGAACTTGAGCGGGCAACGGAGATCCTGGAGGTGGACTTCCTCGAGGTCCTCTCCTTCCCCAACGCCCTACCCCAGGCGGTTCACCTGGAGTACAGGGGCCCTAAAGAGATGACGGAGGGACCCCGCGGCCTGGCCTCGGGGAAAGGCCTCCTCGACCACCCCGAGGCGGAAGCGGCCATCCGGGAAAGGCTTCTTGCCCAAAGGCCCCGCTATGTACTCACCTTTCCCCCTGACGGCATCAACGGCCACCCCGACCACGTGGCCACAAGCCGCTACGCCACCAGGGCGGCGGAGGGCCTGGCCCAGGTGGTGTACTTCGTGCGGCCCGAAGGCCCCTGGCCCGTCACCCACCGCCTACACCTACCCGAATGGGCCCTGGCCCGGAAGCTCAAGGCCCTGGCCCAGCACCGGACCCAGGCCCTGTCCCTGCTGGATTTCATGGAAAGGTATCCGGAAAGGCTCTGGACGGAAACCTTTCACCTCCCCGGAACGGAGGGCACCCAGGAGGGACCATGGTGGTAAAGCCCCTGGACCACACCGCCGACGTGGGGTTCCTCCTGGAGGCGGAAAGCCTCGAGGGCCTCTTCCAGGCCGCCCTGAAAGGGCTTCTCCAGGTGATGTTCCTCTTTCCCCCAGAAGGGGGAAGCCGGCGCAGGCGCCTTTCCCTGGAGGCGGAGGACCTGGAAACCCTCCTGGTCCGCTTCCTGAACGAGCTCATCTACCTGATCCAGACCAAGGGCTTCGTGCCCGGGAAGGCACGGGTACGGGTAAACAAGGAAGCCGGGGGCTACCGCCTCACCGCCACCCTCTGGGGTGAGCCCTTCCAGGAGAGCTTTGGCTTCCAGGGGGAGGTGAAAAGCGCCACCTTCCACGGCCTGCAGGTGAGCCGGGAAAACGGGGCATGGAAAGCCCAGGTGATCCTAGACGTGTAGGGCGGAAAGACCCGCCCGCACCCGGTCCAAAAGCCCTGCCGCCACCAGGCTCCTGGCCCGAAGAAGGGCGTTTTTCACCGCCAAAGCGTCGGCGGAACCGTGGCCGATGAAGACCGCTCCCTCCACCCCCAAAAGGGGCATGGCCCCATACTGGGAAGGATCCACCTTCTCCTTCACCTTCCGCAAAGCCCCCCGGGCCAGGAGGGCCCCCAGCCGGGCCAAGGGACTCGAGGTGAGGGCTTCCTTGATCCAGCCGAGGAGGACCTTGGCCTCTCCCTCCGCCAGCTTCAGGACCACATTCCCGGTAAAGCCGTCGGTGACCACCACCTCCGCGGTGCCCAAGAAGACGTCCCGCCCCTCCACGTTGCCGAAAAACCGCTCTCCCAGGGCATCCTTCAGGAGGGGGTAGGTTTCCAGCACCAGGGCGTTGCCCTTCCCCTCCTCCTCGCCGATGGAAAGAAGGCCTACCTTGGGGTCCTTAAGGCCGCTGGCCTCGGCATAGGCCAGGCCCATGGCGGCGAACTGTACCAAGAAGAAAGGGCGGCAGTCGGCGTTGGCTCCCCCGTCCAGGAGGAAGGTGCGTCCCCTTTGGCTGGGGAACTCCACCAAGAGGGCAGGCCTTTCCACCCCCTTGACCCGCCCCAGGGTGAAGAGGGCTGCGGCCATGGTGGCCCCGGTGTGGCCCATGGACACCACCGCCTGGACCTCGCCCCGCTTTAGAAGGTCCATGGCCACCATGATGGAGCTTTCCCGGCGCTTCCTCACCTCGGTGGCATGCTCCTCCATGGGGATCCAGTCCGGAGCATGATGAATGGGCAAGGAAGTCCCCAGGCGGGCAAGCTCGGCCCGCAGGCGGGCCTCCTCCCCCACCAAAAGGACCTCCACCCCTTCCTTGGCGGCCAGGAAGGCTCCCTGGACCGTAACCCCGGGGGCCCGGTCCCCCCCCATGGCGTCCAGGGCGATCCTAATGCTCATGCGCTGGCAGGGAGGTGCTTCTGGATTTTGGCCTCAAAGTTGCGCTTGGGCTGGGCCCCCACCAGGACCTCCACCGGCTGGCCGTTTTTGAAGAGGATCACCGTGGGGATGCTCATGACCCTAAAGCGCATGGCCGTCTTGGGGTTCTCGTCCACGTCCAGCTTGGCCACCAAGAGCTTCCCCTCGTACTCCCTGGCCAGCTCCTCCAGGATGGGAGCGATCATGCGGCAGGGAGCGCACCACTCCGCCCAGAAGTCCACCAGGACCAGGGGGTGTCCGCCTAAGGTCTGGTCAAAGTTGGCGTCGGTAACCTCTATGGGCTTCGCCATACCCCATCACTTTAAAGCAAAACCCCGGGGGCATACACCCCCGGGGGGAACCCTTTGGGGTTAACGCTTTTTCTTGCCGCCCTTCTTGCCCCCCTTGCCGCCAAAGCCCCCGGTGCCCCGGAGGAAGCTTTTGAGCTTGTTCTCAAACTCGGGGGACTGCTTGGGCAGGCGCCTGGGCCTGGGGGGCGGAGCCCCTTCCGGGGCGGGGGTGAGGTCCTTGATGGAAAGGTCCAGACGCCCCTTGGCGTCCCGGCCCTTCACCATCACCTGGACGATGTCCCCCTCGTTGAGGAAGTCCCGCACGTTCCTCACGAACTCGTGGGCGATCTGGGAGATGTGCACCAGGCCCTGCTCGCCCCCCGGGAGCTCCACAAAGGCGCCAAAATCCGTAACCCGCACCACGCGGCCCTCTACAACGCTTCCAGCTTCTAGCTCCACTTTCCTTCTCCCTTTGCGCGGCTAGGATCCGCGATGCCCCCACTATAGCACAAAGGGCCGCACCCCCTTTCGGTCCAGGGGGGCGAGGAGTTCGGCAAAGGTGCGCCCGAGCACCGGGTGGCGCCCCTCCGGGACGAGGTCGGCCAGGGGCACCAGGACGAAGGCCCGCTGGTGGAGCCTGGGATGGGGCACCTCGAGGCCCACCTCCCTCAGGACCAGGTCCCCGTAGAGCAGGAGGTCCAGGTCTATGGTCCTCGGCCCCCAGCGCTCCTTCCGCTCCCGCCCAAGGCTTTGCTCTATCCCCAGGAGGCCCTCCAGGAAAGCCCGTGGGGAAAGCCCCGTGTCCACCTCCGCCACCAGGTTCAGGTAGGGGGGCTGGGGTGGGCCCACGGGCTCGGTTTCGTACACGGGGGAAAGGCGCAAAAACCGGGTTTCAGGAAGCCGGGAAAGGAGGGAAAGGGCCTGCAAAAGGTAGCCCGCCCGGTCCCCCAGGTTGGAACCCAAGCCCACATAGGCCAGCACCTCCCCAGTCTATCCGTTGACAAGGTGGTCCCGCCCCCCTACCCTGAAGGGGAGATGGCCGCCCGGGGCAAAACCTGATGGGGCCTGGGAAGCCTGGCTTCCCGGGCCCGCCCGGGGGCTTTTCTTTTGGAGGTGAGGATGGTTGGGGTAAACGGGGTAAATGTGGAATGGCGGACCCTTCTGGAAGCGGAGAAGAGCCTGGATACTGGCGTCTACACCAAGCACGACCTCCTTTTGGTACGGGGGCAGGGAGCCCGGGTCTGGGATGCCGAGGGCCACGAGTACATCGACTGCGTGGGGGGCTACGGGGTAGCCAACCTGGGCCATGCCAACCCCGAGGTGGTGGAGGCCATCAAGAAGCAGGCGGAAACCCTCCTCTCCATGCCCCAGACCCTGCCCACCCCCATGCGGGGGGAGTTCTACCGCACCCTGGTAAGCCTCCTTCCCCCCGAGCTCAACCGGGTCTTCCCCACCAACTCCGGCACCGAGGCCAACGAGGCCGCCATCAAGTTCGCCTGGGCCCACACCAAGAGGCGGAAGCTGGTGGCCGCCATGCGGGGCTTCTCCGGGCGCACCCTGGGAAGCCTTTCCGTCACCTGGGAGCCCAAGTACCGGGAACCCTTCATGCCCCTCTTGGGCCCCGTGGAGTTCATCCCCTTTAACGATGTGGAGGCCCTGAGGAAGGCGGTGGACGAGGAGACCGCGGCGGTGATCCTCGAGCCCGTGCAGGGGGAAGGAGGGGTGCGCCCCGCCACCCGGAAGTTTCTGGAGGCTGCCCGGGAGATTACCCGGGAAAAAGGAGCCCTGCTGATCCTGGACGAGATCCAGACCGGCATGGGGCGCACGGGAAGGCGCTTCGCCTTTGAGCACTATGGGGTGGTGCCCGACATCCTCACCCTGGCCAAGGCCCTTGGGGGCGGGGTACCCATCGGGGTAGCGGTGATGCGGGAGGAGGTGGCGAAAAGCATGCCCAAGGGGGGCCACGGCACCACCTTCGGGGGGAATCCCCTGGCCATGGCCGCCGGGGTAGCCGCCCTGCGCTATCTGGAGCGCACCCGGCTATGGGAGAGGGCCGCCGAACTCGGGCCCTGGTTCATGGAAAAGCTGAGGGAGATCCCCTCCCCCAAGATCCGCGAGGTGCGGGGGCTTGGGCTCATGGTGGGCCTCGAGCTCAAGGAAAAGGCTGCCCCCTACATCGAGCGCCTGGAAAAGGAGCACCGGGTGCTGACCCTCCAAGCCGGCCCCACGGTGATCCGCTTCCTTCCCCCTTTGGTCATCGAAAAGGCGGATCTGGAGCGGGTGGTGGAGGCGGTGCGGGCTGTGCTAACCTAACAGGATGAGGCAACGCTACCACATAGAAGTGGAACGGGACGAGGAAGGCTACCTGGTGGCCCATGTCCCGGAGCTTCGGGCCCATACCCAGGCCAGGAGCTTCGCAGAGTTGCTTGAACGCTTGCAGGAGGCCATAGCCGTTTCCTTGGACACGGAAGAAGAGGTTTCCGTGCTGGGGTTTTCCGGCGATCTGGAGATCGAAGCCGCGTGAGCCCCCGCCTAACCCCCATCGCCGGGAAGGAGCTGGTCCGCCTCCTACAGGAAGAAGGCTTCCAGGTGGTGCGCGTGAGGGGGAGCCACGTGCGCCTTAAACACCCAGACGGCCGAGCCACCACGGTGCCGGTACACGCAGGAGAACTCCTTCGCCCGGGAACGCTTCTAGGGATCCTCCGGGACGTGGGATGGAGCAAGGAGGAGTATGAGCGCAAGCGCCTTGGACCCCGTTGAGTTCCTCAAAGGGGCCCTGGAGATCCCCTCCCCTTCAGGGCAGGAGCGCCTGGTGGCGGAGTACCTGGCGGAGGGAATGGAAAAGCTGGGCCTCAAGGCCTTCGTGGACGAGGCGGACAACGCCCGGGGCCAGGTGGGCCATGGCCCCATCCAGGTGGTCCTCCTGGGGCACATCGACACCGTGCCCGGAGTGGTGCCGGTACGCCTGGAGGGCAACAAGCTCTTCGGCCGGGGAGCGGTGGACGCCAAGGGCCCCTTCGTGACCATGATCTTCGCCGCCGCCGGGCTTTCCGAGGAAGCAAGGAAACACCTTACCGTTCACCTGGTGGGGGCCACGGAGGAGGAGGCCCCCAGTTCCAAGGGAGCCCGCTTCGTGGCCCCAAGGCTCAAGCCCCACTACGTCATCATCGGGGAGCCCTCGGGCTGGGAGGGCATCACCCTGGGGTACAAGGGAAGGCTTCTGGTGAAGGCCAGGCGGGAAAAGGACAACTTCCACTCTGCCCACCACGAGCCCAACGCCGCCGAGGAGCTCATCAGCTACTTCGTGGCCATCAAGGCCTGGGCGGAGGCCATGAACGTGGGGCAAAAGGCCTTTGACCAGGTGCAGTACACCCTAAGGGATTTCCGCATCCAGCCTGCAGAGCTCAAGCAGGTGGCGGAGATGTTCTTTGACCTGCGCCTTCCCCCGAGACTCCCCCCGGAGGAGGCCATCCACCACCTCACCGCCTACGCTCCCCCGACCATAGAGCTGGAGTTCTTCGGCCGGGAAGTACCCTACCTGGGTCCCAAGGACACCCCCCTCACCCGGGCCCTCAGGCAAGGAATCCGCAAGGCTGGGGGAAAACCCGTCTTCAAGCTGAAGACCGGGACCAGCGACATGAACGTCCTGGCCCCCCACTGGAAGGTGCCCATGGTGGCCTACGGCCCCGGGGACTCCACCCTGGACCACACCCCTCACGAGCACATAGGGGTGGAAGAGTTCCTGAAAGGGATAGAGGCGCTTAGGGAAGCCCTCGAGGCCCTGGCCAAAGCGCACCCACCGGAGCCAGCCTTGGGCTAAACTGTGGCCGTGGCCGCCTATGGGTTAGGGCTTCTCGCCCTCCTTTTATTCCTTGGCCTATTCCCCCCCACCGCCCCCTGGAGCGAGCGCTTCCTTACCCCCCTGGTGGCCCTGGGAGGAGGGGTTTTCCTTCTTAGGCAACGGCAGGAACCCTGGGGCCTCGGGCTTCTTTTCCTGGGCCTAGGGGACCTGGCCTGGACCCTGGAGGATCTGAAGAGCCTACCCCGGGGTCTGTACCTGGAGTTCCCCTACCTGGTGGGGTATGCCGCCTTAACCTGGGCTCTTCTCAAGATCCCCGGGGAGAAGCCTCGCCTAAGCCTCCTCCTGGTGCCCCTGGCTATTCTGGGCCTGGCTTCTTCTTTGAAGCCGGAACTGGGCATAGACCGGATCTACACCGTGTGGGATGCCCTCCTTCTTCTCCTTCTTCTGCCCAGGCTGGAAACCCTGTTCCGCGAACATCTTCTGGGAGGATGGGCCGTCTGGGGAGTGGGGCTTCTCCTCTTCCTGGTGGCGGACATGGCCTACGCCTTCCTGGAGGCGGAGGGAACCTACCCCACCGGCCACCCTGTCCACCTCCTCTGGACCTTGGGCTACTTCCTCCTCGCCCTCGGGGTGATGGAGGAAGCATCGGGAAAAGCCTCCTTCCCGGGACAGGCCCTGGCCCTGGGAGGGCTTTTCCTGATGCCGGTTCTCCTATTGAACGATCCCACCCCCTGGGGGGTGCGGATCATGGCCCTTTATGGAGGGCTGGTGGGGAGCCTGGGGCTCCTTTACGCCAACCATCTGGAGTGGCGCCGCACGGAGGAGAAGAGGCTACGCTGGACCCGCTTTCTGGAAGAGCTCGCCCGCCTTTCCCCCCGGGTAACCCAGACCTTGAGCCCTGAGGCTGTGCTGGTGGGGGCCCTCGAGGCCACCCGCTACCTCCTGCCCCAGGCCGTGGGCCTGGAGGTGAGGGGAAGGCGGGGCCTGGTGGGGGAGCGCACCCCCCATTCCCTGGCCATCCCCTTAAACGGGGACACCGCCTACCTCTACCTGCAAAGTCCTTTGGAGGAATCCGTGCCCCCCGGCTTCCTCTCCCTCCTGGGGGAGCGGATCAAGCAAGTCCTGCGCCAGGTGGAGTGGGGCACCCTTGCCCTCACGGATCCCCTCACCGGGCTTTTGAACCGCAGGGGCCTCGAGGCGGAGCTTCCCAAGCTCCTGGCCCTGGCCCGGCGCTACCAGGCCCCCATAAGCGTGGTCATGCTGGACATCGACCGCTTCAAGCGGGTGAACGACACCTACGGCCACCCGGTGGGCGACGAAGTCCTGAAGCTCCTGGGCCGAATCCTCCAGGCCAGCGTGCGCCGCGAGGACCTGGCGGTGCGCTACGGGGGGGAGGAGTTCCTCCTCTTCCTCTACGGGGCCGACCGCCTTGCAGCCAAGGAGGTGGTGGAGCGCATCCGCTCCCGCTTCCGCCACCAAAGGGTGGACCCCATCCCCTATCCCCTCACCCTCTCCGCCGGCATCGCCGGGGGGGAGGTTCCGGAAAGCGAGGCCCAGCTGGAGGACTGGGTCCTCAAGGCCGACTACGCCCTCCTTAGGGCCAAGGAAACGGGCCGGGACCGGGTGACCATGGCGTAAAACCCCGTTGCGGCGAGGGCCGCAACGGGGTCCTAAGACCCTAAGCCGCTACTTCTTGGGCATCATCTTGGCCATGAGGGCCTCTAGGGCCTTCATGTCCTCGTTCAGGTGTCCGAAGGCCTTGCCCAGGGCCTTGAGAAGGAGGAAAAGCACCCCCAGGGCCTTCTGCACCTCGGGGTCGGAAAGCTGTTTCAGAATCCCCGCCAGGCCCACCCGGGGTGGATCCCGCATCACCTCGGGGGTAAAGGTCTCCCCCAGGCCCCGTTGCAGGGCCGAGGCCATCATGCCGATGGCGGCGGGCTCTATCCGGGAGAGGATGTCCAGAACATTGGCCCCGTGGGAGAAAAGCCTGAGCACCTGGGGCTCCATGAGCATCCCCAAGCCCTCCCCGAAGTTCTCAGAGAGGTGGCCCAGGAAGGCCAAGGCCCCGGATCGTTCCAGCTTCTCCAGGGTATCCGCCAGCTTCTCCAAGGCCTCCGCCTGATCCAGGAAGCGGGCCAGCAGGGAAACCATCTGGAGGTTCTTGGGCTCCATGAGGAGGCCTAGGTTCTCCGCCAGGGTCTCCCCGGCCCCCACCTGGGCCAGGAGGCCTAGCCCGCTCTTTTCCAGGACCTCCTCTATGCGGGCCAGCCTTTCTTCCACCGTAAGCGTCTTCTCCATGGCCCCTCCTACTCGATCAAGGTGGCGAACCAGAAGCCCTCAAAGAGCATCTTGGTCACCCGCACCCACTTGCCCACGGCCATCACGCCGCAGGAGGGCATCCCCGTGCCCGCCAGAAGCTTTTCAAAGGAGCACTGGGGCAGAAGGGCGTTATCCCCGAAGTCCATGATGCACATGGCCACGGGGTTGAAGGGCTCGCCGATATAGGTTCCCTTGAGATCGGAGGCGATGACCCCGGCCACGTACTCCCCCTGGAAGTGGGCCACCACCCCGGCGGGGGGCAGCATGAGGGAGGGGTTCACCGTGTCCCCGATGACGAAGACGTTGGCGAACCTGGTGGAGCGGAAGGTCATCTTGTTCACCTCGGGGAAGCCCTGGGGCCCCGCCAGGGGGGATTCCCGCACCACCCGGTTGGGGGCGAAAGGAGGCGTGAGGATGAGGAGGTCGTAGGCCAGCTCCCGCCCGTCCTTGGCCCTGACCTTGCCCCCTTCAAAGGAAGCAGGTTCAAACTCCCCGTGGAAGGCGATGCCCTTGGAGCGGAGGATCTCCATGACCTTCCCCGAGATCACCGGGCCCATGCCCGCCAGGGGCAGGGGGTTTAGGTGGAAGACCTCCACCGTGCTTTTATCCCGGATCCCCTTGACCTTGAGGGCGAACTCCACCTGCCCTGCCACCTCATAGGGCGCGGGAGGGCAGGGGTAGTAGGGGGAGGAAACCCCCACCACCACCCGGCCCCCCTTGAAGTTCTTGAGGGCTTCCCTTAGCTTCAAGGCCCCCTCGAGGCTCCAGGGAGCGTGGCCATCCTGGGCGGGAGAGGGCAATGCCTCCGCCCCCAGGGAAACGATCAGGTAGTCGTAGGAAAGCTCCCCGGCGCTGGTCTTCACCCGGTTGTTGGCGGGGTCTAAAGCCTCCACCGTGGCCTGCAGGTAGGTGATGCCCCGCTTTTCCAGGTTGGCCAGGGGCCTGCGCACCTGCTCGGGCTCCCGCATGCCGAAGGCCACCCAGGGATAGGCGGGCATGAACTCGTGGTAGGCGTTCTTGTCCACCAGGGTGACCTCCACCTCCCTCCCCAGGAGCCTTTTCACCTTGTTGGCCGCCACCAGGCCACCCGAGCCGCCTCCCAGAACCAGAACCTTCGTCGCCATCTTCCACCTCCCGGGTACCCTTACCGTGTACCCCTAAGTCCAGGATGCACCCATCCCTTTTGTGAAGGTAGGTGCAAATGCCCCGTCCTCGCACGCAAGGGCATCCCTGGCTTAGAGCATCCTCAGGAGGGGTTCCGCAGGCGCTGGAGGAAGAAGAGGCCAAGGCCCAGGAAGCCCAACACCTCCCCGATCCCCACCCCCCGCCCCAGGGCGGGGAGCACGTACCAGGCCAGGTGCAGAAGGCGGAAGACGGGGATCCAAAGGGCCACGGGCAGGAGATACCGGGCCTTCCGCTTGGGCAGGTTGGTGAGGAGGTAAAGGAAGGGCAGGAAAAACCCCCCCACCGCCCACAAGGCGGCCACCGTGCCCCAAGGGCCCTCCAGGCGCTTCAGGTAGAATTCCACCTCATGGGGCAGGTCCCCTCCCCAGATGATGATCAGGGTGGTGGCCTCCACGTAGATCCAGATGATGGAAAGGGCGAGAAGGAGGTTGGTGTGGTTCTGGGCCTGGCCCATAAGGGCAGGCGTCCCCTTGCGGGCCGCCAGGGCCACGGCCACGGCCAGGGCCAGAACCGTGGCGGAAAGAAGGAGGATGGCCCCGAAGGAGGCGGAGTAAAAGTGAGCCTCGAGGGCCATGAAGAGGTCATAGGTGAGGAAGGTGGCGGCGGCAAAGGCCAAGGGCAGCCCCCAGGCCCCCACCTCCGCCCGGTGCTCCCCGGGTTTCAGCCTCAGGAGGATCCAGGAAAAGAGGGTGAAGAAGAGGACGTAGCGAAGGAGCATGAAGGGGGCGTTCAGGTACCCCGAGCGGTGGGCCAGAATGGGATCCAACGCGGCCCCGGGCCGGGCCCAGGGGAAAAGCTCCGGCAGGAAGAGGAAGAAGGGCAGGCCCAAAAGCCCCATGAGGGGAAGGAGGCGGGCCAGGGGATAAAGGTAAGGCTCCAGGGGAATACCCCAGCGGCTTCTTAAGGCGTTGTGCAGGAGGAGCACCAGAAGCGCCCCCAAGGAAAGGAGAAGGAAGAAGGCGAAGGGAAAGTAAGCGGCCGGAGCCCCAAAGAAAAAGGCTAAAGCGTAAAGAACCAGGCCCAGGAACAGGAAACCCGAACGGCTTGCCTCAATAGACCTCTGCATTGATCACCTCCAGAGGGCAGGCCTCCTCCTGCAGGCACCTCTTGATGTAGCGGGCGATGAGCCAGCGTTCCCTCTCCGGGATGCGGCTTTTGTAGGAGAGCATGCGGCCAAAGCCATTGGTGGCCGCAAAGTAGAAGTAGCCCTCGGGCATGGACTTCACCCCCGGGTCCAGGAAGGAGCGGGGCTTGGGCATCCCCAAGGGGATCACCCGCCCATCCCCTTCCCCGTTCAGCCCGTGGCAGATGGCACAGAAGGAACGGTAGAGGACCTTGCCCCGCAAAAGCTCCCCGTCCGTGAAGGCGTAGGGGTTGTCGGCGAACCCCCCTTCGGGCTTGAGCCCGGTGCGCACCTCCAGGTTCAGGTTCTCCCCGAAGCGCACCCGTTCCGGGGCCACCTGGACCTGGAGGGGTGCTTCCCGAAACGGCTTCACCTTGGGCTGGTTCCACATCCAGCCGCAGGCGGAAAGGAGGGGGAGCAGGAGAAGAAGCCACCTAGTCACGCCGCACCTCCTCCACCTCCGCCCCCAGTTCCCGAAGCAGGGCCCTGGTGCTCTCCAGGTCGAACCGGGGGTCCGTGGCGTAAACGAAGACCCCGTACTCGTCTAGAAGGACCCGCACGTACTCCTTGGCCTTCACCGCGGGATGGGCGGCCAGGGGAAGGCCGTTCATGTAGAGGAGGAAGAGGAAGATCCCCACGGTGATGGTGAGGATGGTGAGCTCAAAGGTCACGGGGATGAAAGCGGGCCAGCCCAAAAGGGGCTTGCCCCCGGCGTTGTGGGGATAGTCCAGGGTGGTGTAGATCTGGAGGAAAAGCCCCAGGCCCACCCCCAAAACCCCCAGGCCGAAGGCGATCCAGGGTATACGCCCATCCCCTCCCAGGACCTCCTCGATCCCCTCCACGGGGTTTGGGGTGAGGGCCTCGAGGTGGCGGTATCCCCTCCCCTTGAGCACCCTTAAGGCCTCTAAAAGCCTTTCCGCCGAGTCAAAGTAGGCCATGAGTCCATACAGCATGGGCCCCTCCTAGTGCTTTCTCAGGCGGTGGAACAGGTGGACCATCTCCGCCACGGCGATGGGGGGGAAGATGCGGATGAAAAGGGAAAGGCCGAAGAGGAAGAAGCCGATGGTCCCGAGGAAGAGGGTCCAGTCCACCCAGGTGGGGTAGTAAAGGTGGAAGTTCCCGGGCAAGAAGTCGTGGGACAGGCTGATGATGACGATCACGAAGCGCTCCAGCCACATGCCCACGTTGGCCAGGATGGAGAAGATCAAAAGCCAGGTGAGGTTCTTGCGGAAGCGGGGGAACCAGAGGGTCTGGAGAAGGACCACGTTGATGAGCATCATGGCCCAGTAGTAGGGGGCGTAGGGGCCGGTCATGCGCCAAAGCTGCTGGGCCCACTCCGCGGGCTCCCCCGCGTACCAGGCGATGAAGATCTCCAGGAGGTAGATGTAGGCCACGCCGAGGCCCGAGGCCAGGGTCACCTTGGCCATCCAGTCCAGGTGGCGGTCGGTGATCACCCCCTCCAGCCGGTACCACTTCCTGAGGGGGATGATCAGGGTAAGGGCCATGGCGAAGCCCGAGTAGATGGCCCCGGAGGCGAAGAAGGGGGGGAAGACTGTGAGGTGCCAGCCCGGCACCAGGCCGTAGGCGAAGTCCATGCTCACCACCGAGTGCACGGAGATCACCACCGGAGTAGCGAGGCCCGCCAGGAGCACATAGACCGCCCTATAGCGCTGCCAGTGGACGGCATTCCCTGTCCAGCCCAGGGAGAGCCAGCCGTACAGCTTCCGCCGCCAGCCCTTGCTCCTCTCCCTGAGGAGGGCCAGGTCCGGGATCAAGCCCAGGTAGAGGAAGAGGGTGGAGATAGTGAGGTAGGTCATGATGGCCAGCACGTCCCAGGAAAGGGGGCTCTTGTACTGGGGCCAGAGGGCCATGTGGGTGGGGTAGGGCATGACCCAGTAGAAGAGCTGGGGCCGGCCCATGTGGATGAGGGGGTAGGTGGCCGCCGCCAGCACGGCAAACAGGGTCATGGCCTCGGTGACCCGGTTCAAGGAGTCCCGCCAGTTCTGGCGCATGAGGACCAGAATGGCGCTAATCAGGGTCCCGGCGTGGCCGATGCCGATCCACCAGACGAAGTGCACGATGTCAAACCCCCAGGCCACAGGCTGGTTGATACCCCAGGTGCCGAGGCCCTTCACGAAGGTGACGAAAAGACCGTAAAGCCAGGCCAGGGTCAAGGCCCCCCCCACGGCCAAGACCACCCTCCAGGGCCTGGGGGCTGGCTTCTCCACCGGCTCCAGAAGCTTTTCCACCAAGGTCTTCTCCGTCCACTCCCCCTGGATCAGGTCGTGGTCGGGATGGGGTTCCTTATGCGCCATGCTTCCCCTCCTTCAGCTTGGGATTGGGGTTTCTCAGGTGGGCCAGGTAGGTGGTGCGGGGCCAGGTGTTGGCCTCCTCCAAAAGGGCGTAGTGCCGTCCCTCCTTCCGGTGGGCCTGGATGGGGTCTTCAGGATCCAAGAGGTCCCCGAAGTGGATGGCCTTCCCCGGGCAGACCTCCTGGCAGGCGGTCTTGATCTCCCCAGTGCGGATCTTCCGCCCCTCCATAGCCGCCTTGGCCCGGGTGCTTTCGATGCGCTGCACGCAGTAGGTGCACTTCTCCATCACCCCGCGGCTCCGCACCGTCACCTCGGGGTTCATGAGGAGGGCCAGGGGGCTTTCCTGGGCCCTGCGGGGGTCCCCCTTGCCCACGAAGGCCTCCCCGTAGGGGAAGAAGTTGAAGCGCCGGGCCTTGTAGGGGCAGTTGGCGGAGCAGTACTTGGTGCCCACGCAGCGGTTGTAGACCATGAGGTTCAGGCCCTCGCTGGAGTGCTCCGTGGCCGCCACCGGGCAGACGGCCTCGCAGGGAGCCTTCTCGCAGTGCTGGCACATCACGGGCTGGTGCACCACCCCCTCCTCGGTGAAGTAGCGGTCGATGCGGATCCAGTGCATCTCCCGCCCCTTGGCCACCTCCTCCTTGCCCACCACGGGGATGTTGTTCTCCACCTGGCAGGCCAGGGTGCAAAGCCCGCACCCCAGGCACCGGCTTAGGTCCACGGTCATGGCCCAGGCGTGTTCCCCTTGGGGCCAGGGGGGGTAGAAGGAGATCCGCTTCTCCTTCTCCGGCTCGGCCTCGAGGGCCTTGGCCTCCTCCATCACCTTCACCGCCTCCACCTCCCCCAGGTACCCGTGGTACTGGGTGGAAACCAGGGGATAGTCCCGGCCCGTGGGGGAAACCTCCATGGGCCAGACCACCCCCTCGGGGTGGAAGAAGTGGGAAAGAGGAGCTACTCCGCTCCCCTTGGGCAGGCCGGGAAGGGGCCAGAGGGTAAGGAGGGCTTCTTTTTCCCCAGCCTTAACCCGTAGGAGGGGCCTTTTGGGATCCGCCCGCCGCTCCCGGGCCTGGATGTCCGCAAGAAGGCCCAGGGCCTCGGCATCCTCCTCGCTTAAGAGCAAGGCCCCGTCCCAGACCAGGCGGCTTAGGGGCCTGGGAAGCTCCTGCAAATAGGGATTGTCCCGGTAGCGCCCGTCGTAAAGGCTGGCGTCGGGGCGCAGGGTAAGCTCCCAAGGAGCCTCCTTCCGCAAAGGAGGAAGGCGGCCTTCCAGGCCGGGGCGCACCTCCACGGGCACCTCCTGGGCCTCCGCCAAGGGCCTTCCCTCCACCAGGGCCCGCTTCTCCTCGGGGGAAAGGGCGGGAAGCTCCTCCCCCAGAAGCCCCGCCAGCACCTCCTCCAGGGTTTTCCCACCCCACAGGGGCTGGATGAGGGCTTGGCTGGGCCAGAGCCGGCCCTCGGCATCCCGGTGCTGGCCCGAGGCCTCGAGGGGATGGGCCAGGGGAAGGCTCCAGGAGGCAGCCTTGTTGGGATACAGGGAAAGCGCTGCGGAGAAGGCCTTGCCCGAGAGGCTGGGCAAGGGACCCTCCGCCGCCCACACCAGGCGCTCGGCCTCCCCGGCCTGCTGGAAGGCTTTAGGCGTGGCCGCCTCCTTCTCCGGAGGCTCCACATAGCGCACCGGGGCCTTAAGGGCCCAGTTGATGGCCATGACCAAGGCCTGAGCCCCCGGGGAGAGCTGGGGCCCGGCCAGGACCACCCCACCCCGTTGCAGGTCCTCCGCCAGGGCAGAAAGGAATCCTCCGTAGTCCGAGGCCGGGCTTCCCTGAACCACCCCCAGGGTCTGGGCCAGGGCCAGGATAAACGCCTCCACCTGGCTAGGCTTTAAGGCCAGGCGGTGGTCAGCCATGCTTCCCAGAAGGCTGGCCCCGCTTTCCACCGCATAGATGCGGTTCATGGGTGGAAGGCGCCTGCGGCTTAAGGCCTCCCACCAGAGGTATCCCGCCGGGTGCTCGTGCGCCTCCACGTCCAGGAGGAGTACGGTTTCCGCCTTCTCCGGGGCGTAGACGGGCCAGGCCCTTTGCCCGAAGGCCGCCTCCGCCCCCAGGTAGATGTTCTCCAGGCTCCAGGCCTCAAATCGGGCTACCCGAAGGTTGGGGAAACGGGCCTGGGCCCTTTCCAAAAGACCCACGAGCCTGGGGGAGGTGGTGCGGGGCAGGACCAAAAGGGTTTCCCCCTCCGCCAAAGCCCGCCGCCAGGCGGCATAAAACCCCTCCCAGTCCGGGGCCTTACCCTGACGGGCCGGATCGTATAGGGCGTAAAGGCCCGCCAGGGGGTAGGGGCTCATGGCCCTCTCCAAAGGCGCCATAAAGAGGGGCCTTTCCTGGTAGACCTTTACCCGCACCGGCTCGGCAAAGCCGGCATGGGCAATGGCGGTGACGAACTCCGCCTCTCCTCCTTCCACCACCCATTCCGGCTGGCGCACGTAGGGTATCCCCTTCCGCCGCACCACCGGGGTACAGGCCGCAAGGGACAAAAGCCCCAAGACCAAGAACCCCCGCCGGGACACGGGGCCAAAGGGAAACTCCTCACGGAAGAGCTCCCGCTCCAAAGCTTCTTCATAACCGCGCCGTTCCCTCATGAAGCCTCCTAGCGGTGACAGGTGTTGCAGCTGGTAAGGGCCTCGGCCGAACGCACCTGGTAGATCTCCTTCAGCTTCTTGCCCAGCCCGGGATCCGGGGTGTAGGCCATGTTGAAGACCTGCTCCCTGGGCCTGAGGTGGGCTTCCGGCTGGCGGTGGCAGTCCAAGCAGAACTTCATGGTGAAGGCCTGGGGCTGGCGGACCACCGCCATCTGGTCCACCCGTCCGTGGCACTCGGCGCACCCCACCCCCTTGGCCACGTGGGCCCCGTGGTTGAAGTAGACGAAGTCCGGCAGGTTGATGACCCGGTTCCAGCGCAAGGGCTCCCCGGTTTCCCAGCTTCGCCGCACCAGCGCCAGGTTAGGGCTATCGGGCTTGATAAAGGTATGGCAGGTCATGCAGGCCTCCGTGGGGGGCAGGCCCGCGTAGGCCGCCCGCTCCACGCTGGAATGGCAGTAGCGGCAGGAAAGCCCCAACCCTCCAGCGTGGAAGGCATGGCTGAAGGGCACGGGCTGCTCCACGGGCTGGGTGCGGTACTCAAAGGCCCCCACCGCCACCCCGGAAAACACCACCACCAGTAGCGCGAACACCCCTAGAACCGTTCCCCAGAAGAAGGTTTTTACCCATCGGTTGCGCCGCCGCATGCCACCTCCGGTCTTAAGGGCCAAGGCTACGGGCAAAGGAGCAAGGGGTCAATCAAGGGGCGTGGGTTTTTTCATAAGCGAATGGGCCCTACCCGTGCCTACCCTTTAGCAAGGTCTTCTCATGGGTACACTAGCGGAAAGGGGAAGGGACAAATGTCCCAAACCCCGGCAAACCTTGACAAGGAGGAGGCTTTTGCTAAACTAAGGCTTGCGCGTAAGGCGCACCCTGCCGGGATGGTGGAACTGGTAGACACGCCATCTTGAGGGGGTGGTGCCCGCAAGGGCGTGCGGGTTCAAGTCCCGCTCCCGGCACCAAAGAGGCCCTGCGGGGCCTTTTTCCTTTATGCGGCTTCTCCTAGAGCGCACCCTCAAGACCCTCGAGGACACCCAGGCCCTGGCCCGGGAAGCCCTGGCCCTTTTCCCCCCGGGGGCCCTGGTGGTCCTGGAGGGCCCCTTGGGTGCGGGCAAGACCACCTTCGTCCGCTTTCTGGCCGAGGCCTTGGGCTTTAAGGGAAGGGTGACCAGCCCCAGCTACACCCTGATCCACACCTACCCCACCCCGGAAGGCCCCTTGGTCCACGCCGACCTCTACCGCCTGAAGGATCAAAGGGCTCTCCTGCCCCAGCTGGAAGCGGCCCGGGAGGAAGCCCGCCTCCTCCTGGCGGAGTGGGGGGACCCCGGGCTCCTCGAGGCCGATTTCCTCCTGCGCCTCAGCCCCCAAGGGGAGGTGCGCCGGGCGGAGCTATGGCAGCTCCACACCCGCCAGGAGGAGGGCATCCAGCAAGGCCTCCCGCCCGGCCCGCCCGGCGAATAGGGCCACCACCTTGCCCTCGGCATCCACCACAAAGGTCCAGGGCTGGCCCAGGACCTTGAAGCGGTTGGCCACCTCGTGGGGCTTGTCCCTGTCCGAGGCCAGCAAGGGAATGAACCGGGGAAAGGCCTTCATGTACTCCAGCACCACCTCCTTGGTGTCCTTGGGCTCCCGGCTGATCACGTAGAAGGGCACCCGGGTTTCCTCCGCCACCCGGTGAAGCCCCGGGAACTCCGCCTTGCACACCGGGCACCAGCTGGCCCAGAAGACGATGACCGCAGGCTTCTTCATGGTGGCGGGGGTGACGAGGTTACCCTTGGAATCCAGAAGGGCGAACTCGGGCATGCGCTGGCCCGGCTGCACCGCAAGGACCACCCCCAAAAGCAAAAGGAACCCCATCCATCGCCTTAGCATGCTTCCATTGTTTACCCTAGCGGGGATGGGTATGTAAACCACCTCACCTTGGCCGCCGCAAGCGCTTAAGGTCGTGGTCGGGCCAGATGCCGTCCGCCACCAGGTGGAGCCACTGGGAAAGGTAGTAGCCCAAAAGGGCGAAGCCCCAGACCTCCCAGGGCCAGGAGGGGAGCTTCAGGGAAAACCCCATCCCCAGGTACCTGGCAAGCCCCTGGGCCAGGTACCCCAGGGCCAAAAGAAGCCCCGCCAGGTAACCCAGGCGGGTCAAGGGCCCCAGCACCCAGGTATGGGAAAGCCCCCGGTGGCGGAAAAGCCAGCCGTAAGGACGCCAGAAAAGGCCCAAAAGGCCCCAGCGGCGCTGGGACCGCGTGCCCTTCTCCGCCAGGTCCAGATCAGGGGAAAGGAGGAAGGTGCCCGCCAGATAGGCCAGGGTGAAGGCTAAGCCCCGGGGGTCCTCCGGGGAGCCCCCGTAGGCCAGGAAGACCACCGCCCCCCCGCCCAGGACCGTCAGGTTAATGGCCTCGTGCACCCGCCCCGAGGGCATAGGGCCATGTTACCGGAGGAAGGGACCCCGCCCTCCTCAAAGGGCGGGCAGGGGGAAGCGCTCCCCCGCCGAGAGGACGTCCACCTTGAGCCCCTTCACCCCCCGGCCCGTGTACTCCGCCCCTCCGGCATCCACCAGGGTCACCCCTCCCATCCAGACCTCTCCCAGGCCCTTTAGGAGGCGAAGAGCGGTGTTCTCCAGAAGGCCTAACCCCACCAGATCGGGGTTGTCGGCCACCAGGCGGGAAAGGGCCAGGAACCGCCCCCGTTCCTCCACCCGGGGAAGGAAGACCAGACCTCTCAAGAGGGCCAGGCCCAAGGCGGCCTTAACCTCCCCCTCCAGGGAGTAAAAGGCGGCCTCGCCCAGAAGGCCCGCCGCCTCCCCCAAGGCCACAACCCCACCCCCCTGGCGGTGGACCTCCAAAAGGGCCTGGAGAAGGAGGCTTCCCCGGATGAGATCCAAAAACTCCGGCAACCCCTCGGCGGCCAGAAGCACCAGGGGGCTCGCCGCCACCGCCTGGGCTATCTCGGGGTCAAAGGCCTCCTCCCGCCGCCTGAGGTAGAGGACCCTTCCCCGCCTCAGGCCCAGGCTCCGGTAAGCGAGCCGCCAGGCCTCCGCCAGGTCCCGCAAAGGATAGGGCACGAGGAAAAGAGCCTCCCCGCGGGCCTCCTCCAGGAGCCTGGCCTCCACCGGGCGCAAGGCCCCCCGAAGGGGATCGGCGGTCAGCAAGGCGAAAAAGCCCTGACGCATACCTGACCTCCTATACCTTTAGGGTAATCCCCTCCTCATGAAAGGAAAAGGGTGGTGTGGTAGACTTAAGGGCGTGGCCGCGATGGTATCCCCCCCGGGGGCGCTCTCCAAGGATAAAAAGAGGGCCATCCTCGAGGCCACCTTGGAAATCCTCCGGGAGATGGGGCTTTCCGGGCTGAAAATGGAGGAGGTGGCCCGGCGGGCGGAGGTGGGTAAGGGTACCATCTACCTCTACTTCCGCGACAAGAAGGACCTCTTGAAAAGCCTGGTGGAGGAACGCACCTGGGCCTTTTACCGGGAGGTGGAGGAGGTGGTGCGCCAAAAGGCGCCCTTTTTTGTGCGCCTCGAAGGCCTCCTGAAGAAGCGCCTGGCCTGGATCGCCGAGTGGCGGGGCCTGTGGGCAGCGGTAGCCCGGGAGGCCATGGAGGACCCAACCCCCTGGCTCAAGGGACTCCACCAGCACTACCTGGACCTCTTGGAGGAGCTGGTGCGAAGCGGCCAGGAAGAAGGGGCCGTGCGCCCCGAGCTTTCCCCCAGGGCCACCGCCCACGTGATCGCGGCCTTGGGGTGCACCCCCCAGCTGGAGGTGGAGGCTTATTTGGAGCACCTCATGGAGGTGTTCCGGAAAGGAGTCGCGCCGTGAAAGAGTTCCGTCCCGGCGACAAGGTGGTCTTGCCCCCTTACGGGGTCGGCGTGGTGGCGGGCATAGCCCAGCGAAGCGTGAGCGGCATCAGCCGGGCCTACTACCAGGTGGACTTTCCCGGTTCCCGCTCCAAGGCCTACGTACCCGTGGAGGCTCCCCAAAGCGTGGGCATGCGCAAGGCCCTTGCCCCGGAGGAGGTGCCGGTCATCCTAGACCTCCTAAAGAACGGGCGCATGCCCCTGCCCAAACAGTGGGCCGCCCGGCACCGCAAGACCAGCGAGATCCTGGCGGACGGGAACCCCTACCGCATCGCCCAGATGGCCGGGCAGCTCAGGGCTTGGGAGCTGGAACGGGGCCTACCGGACCTGGACCGCCAGGCCCTCAGGCGGGCCATCTACCTTTTGGCGGAGGAGGTTTCCCAGACCCTGGAGATCACCGTGCAGGAGGCCAAGCGTCTCTTCGAGGAGGCCTGGGGCGAAGAGCTGAACTAACACCACCCCACCCTGGCCTTGCCAGGGTGGGGGCCTCGGTAACACTCTTTTCACAGCAATAGGCTCCAGGTTTTCTTCTCCATCTCCAGGATGCGGGCCAGGTAATGCTCCAGGACCCCCGCATCCAGCCCCTCCACCTGGCCCTGGGCCATGACCTCCAGGTCGAAGAGCACCGCCTGGAACTCGGGGGCCGACCAGTGCTCGGCAAGCTCCTGCCAGGGTCCATCCCCCTCCACGTGGGCGTTCCAGGCCTCCAGGAAAAGGCGGTTCAAAAAGTAAAAGAATACCAGGCGGTAAGGGTAGGAAAACCCCTCCATCTCCCGGAGCAGGGCGATGTACTCCTGCCGCACCGGGTGAACCGGCTCCCTGGGATCCGCCCCCTGGGAAAGAAGCCAGTCCAGCTCCTCCACCGTGGCCATGAGGGCCTGGACCAAAGGAGCCCGGTGGGGATGGGGAGCCTCCTTAAGAAGCCCCACCTGAAAGCGGTACAGGGCTTCCACAAAGGGGAAATCCTGCTTAAGCCAGAAGCTGAACCGCTCCTCGTCCCAGCGGAGGGGCAAGGACTTGATCTCCTCCAAGGCATCCGGACAACACCCAAAAAGCTCCCTAAATAACCCCATACCCTCCCCCCAGAATCCCTTGCCGGGCATAACCGGCATGCCTTAGGGCTTCCACCGCCTTCTTGGCCTGGGCCTCATCCTCCGCCAGGCCGAAGAAGGCGCTCCCCGAGCCCGACATCAAAACCCCCCTCAAGCCTAAGGCCTTAAGCCGGGCCTTCACCTCCCTCAGCTCCGGATGAAGCCGGAAGGCAGGGCCCTCGAGGCTATTCCAATAGGGTGGCTCCTCCCCTTTCTCCAGGGCCTCGAGGATCTCCGAAACCGGAAGCTCGGGCCCGAAATCGTGGGGCTTCACCTCCGCATACACCCTGGGGGTGGGAAGGCGCAAGCCCAAGGAGAAGACCACCACCGGCAAGGGAGAAAGGGGAAGGGGTCTAAGCCTCTCCCCCACCCCCCGGGCCTCCGCCACCCCCCCTTGGAGGAAGAAGGGCACATCGGCCCCCAGGGAAAGGGCCAAGGAGGATAGGTCCACCTCCGCCGGATAGAGCTCCTTGAGGCCCAGAAGCACCTGGGCGGCATCCGAACTCCCCCCGCCAAGGCCCGCCCCCTCGGGCAGGGCTTTTTCCAGGACGATGCGCACCCCCCCGGGCCAGCCCGCCGCCTCCAGGTAGGCCGCTGCCGCCCGGTAGGCCAGGTTCCTTCGCCCATACCGCCCGCGGAACTCGATCCCCTCGGGGATGGGCTCCAGGAAAAGCCGGTCCCCGAAGGATAGGCTGGCGAAGAGGGTGTGGAGCTCGTGGTAGCCATCCGGCCTCCTCCCCAGGAGGGAGAGGCCCAGGTTCACCTTGGCCACCGCTAGGCGTTCCATACCCTCGCCAGAGCCTCCGCCAGAGGCAGGTCCTCGGGGTAGGTGATCTTGAAGGCGGCCCTCTCCCCCTCCACCAGGGCCACGGGATAGCCCAGGGCCCTCACCAGCTGGGCGTCGTCGGTGGCGGAAAGCCCCCGCTTCCTGGCGTAGGCGTGAGCCTCCCGCAAGAGGGCGGTGAAGAAACCCTGGGGGGTCTGGACCAGGCGCAGGGCCTCCCGGGGCACCACCTCCCCATACCCCTCCCCTTCCGGCCGGATGAGGGTGTCGGGAAGGGGCAGAACCGGCACCGCCGCCCCCGTGGCGCGGGTGGCCTCGAGGACCCGCCCCACCAGCCTCTGGCTCACGAAGGGCCGGGCCACGTCGTGGACCAAGACCAGAGGGAGGCTCGCCGCCTCCAGGAGGCGGGAAACCGACTCCTGCCGGCTTCTGCCCCCCTCCAAAAAGGTGGCGCGAAGCCCCTTGGGGACGGGAGCCCCAGGGGGCAGGGCCACCAGGACCTCCGCCGCCTCCCGGAAGGCATCCACGGCCCACTCCAGGAGGGTCTTCCCCCCCACCCGCAGGAAGGCCTTGGGCCCAAGACCCAGCCGCTCCCCGTTCCCGGCGGCGGGGATCAGGACGGAAACCTCCACGATTCCCATGGTAGCATGAGCCCCATGAGCCTTTGGGAAGCCCTTCTCTTAGGGGTGGTGGAGGGGCTCACGGAGTTCCTGCCCGTCTCCTCCACCGGCCACCTGACCCTCCTCTTCCACCTCCTTGGCCTGCCCATCCAAGAGGATCCCTTCCTCAAGACCTTCCTCATCGCCATCCAGCTTGGGGCCATCCTGGCCATCCTCCTCCTTTACGGAAGGCGCTTCGCCGTGGACCGGGCCCTCTGGCTCAGGATCGGGGCGGCCTTCCTGCCCACCGCGGCCATGGGCTTCCTCCTCTACCCCCTCATCAAGGGGAAAATCCTGGGAAACGACGGCATCGTGGTCTTCTTTCTGTTCTCCGTGGGCCTGGTCCTCCTCCTGGCCGACCGCCTGGCAGAACGGGCCCGCCACGGGGATGTCCTGGAGCTTCCCCTAGCCCGGGTGGCCTTAATCGGGCTCTTCCAGGGCCTGGCGGCCCTCTTCCCCGGCACCAGCCGGAGCGGGGCCACCATCCTGGGAGGCCTCCTCCTGGGCTTGAGGCGCAAGGCAGCGGCGGAGTTCAGCTTCCTCCTGGCCCTTCCCACCATGCTGGCCGCCGTAGGCTACGACCTCCTGAAAAGCGCTCCCGCGGTACCCGAAGGGGGCTGGAACCTTCTTGGGATGGGCTTCCTCGCCGCCTTAGTCACCGCCCTCCTCACCGTGCGCTGGATGCTTTCCTTCGTGGAGCGCCACGGCTTCAGGCCCTTCGCCTATTACCGCATGGCCCTGGCCTTGGTCTACGCCTACTTCTTCCTACGCTAGGGCCAGAACCCTATCCAGGGTTTCCAGGAACTCTTGGTAGGCCTCCCTCCGGGCTCCCTCCCCCATGAGGCCGAGCCGCAAAACCTGCCCCCGGGTGGGCCCGATCCCCCCGGCCACCGCCACCCCCTGGGCGTAAAGGGCCCTGACCAGGCGGTCCGCCTCCACCCCTTCAGGGGGGCGCACCACCAACACCGTGGGCAGGGGGCTGGCCTTGGGGTAAGGGCGGAAACCCCGTTCCCTTAGCTCCCCAAGCAGCCAGGCGTAGACCTCCTTCGCCCTTCGTTCCCGGGCCTCCACCCCCTCCTCCAGGGCCAGGTTGAGGGCCTCCAGCAGGGCGTAGTGCAGGAGGACCGGGGTGGTGTGGTGGTAGCCGCCCCGCTCCCAGTGCTCCGCCACCCGGGCGAGGTCCAGGTACCAGCCCCGCCTGCCGGTGAAGGCCCTGCGGGCCTCGAGGCTCACGGCAATGGGGGCTAGGCCCGGGGGAGCGGAGAGGCACTTCTGGCTGCCCGTGAAGGCGTAGTCCACCCCCATCTCCCGCATGGAGAAGGGAAGCATCCCCAGGGTGGTCACGGCATCCAGGAAGAAAAGGGCCCCGGCCTCCTTGGCCAGGGCCCCGATCTCCCGGGCCGGGTTCAGCACCCCGGTGGAGGTCTCCCCGTGGACCAGGGCCACCATGCGGTAGCGCCCGGCCTTTAGGGCCTTGGCCACCGCTTCCGGGTCCACGGGCTCGCCCGGAGGGAACTCCAAAACCGCGGGTTCCAGGCCGTGCACCTGGGCCATCTCCGCCACCCTCTGGGAGAAGGCCCCGTTCACCAGCACCAGGACCGGGCCCCGGTCCAGGTTGGCGAGGCCGGCCTCCATGCCCAGGCTTCCCGAGCCCGCCAAAGCCGCCAGCAGGGCGCCTTCCCCGGGGTCAAAGAGCCGGGCAAGCCTCTCCTGTATGGCTCGGTTCACCGCCAGCACCTCGGGGTCCAGATGGCCCCGCATGGGACGGAGAAGAACCTTTTGCACGCGCTCGGGGATGGGGGTGGGTCCAGGGGTCAGAAGCAGCATCTTGCCTCCTCTACTCCCGCCGGAAGCGGGCATAAGAAAAGCCCCCGCGGCGATACCGGGGGGGCCCTTCCCGAAGGAAGGGGCCCCCTACCGGATAGCTCGCAGGAGCCTCATTGAGGCCCACTTTAGCCCAAGGCCCCTTTCCTTGTAAAGTGCTACCTGGATGAAGGACTACTACGCCATCCTGGGGGTGGGCCGGGAAGCCACCCAGGAGGAGATCAAGAAAGCCTACCGGAGGCTCGCCCTCCAGTACCACCCCGACCGCAACCCCGGGGACAAGGAGGCGGAGGAGCGCTTCAAGGAGATCAACGAGGCCTACGCCGTTCTCTCCGACCCCGAGAAACGGGCCCAGTACGACCGGGGGCTTTTAGGGGCACCGGAGCTCCGCACCGAGGACCTCTTTGACCTCTTCGCCCAGGTCTTCGGCTTCCGCACGGGGTGCACCGCCCCCAGGGGGGAGGACCTCGAGGCCCAGGTGAAGGTGGACCTGGAAGATCTCCTCAAGGGGAAGGAGGTGGAGGTGGCCTACGCCCGCCTCGTCCCCTGCGAGGCCTGCGGCGGCCAGGGGGGTAGGCGGGTGGTCTGCCCCACCTGCGGGGGAAAAGGGGTGCTGGAAAGCTACCGCCAGGGCCTCTTCGGGGCCTTCGTCACCCGCTCCACCTGCCCCCACTGCAAGGGGCAGGGCCACCTCCTGGCGGAAACCTGCCCCGTCTGCCGGGGCCGGGGCCGGGTGGCGCGGGAGGAACGGGCCCGGGTACGAATCCCCCCGGGCATGGACGAGAACCACCTCCTGCGGGTACCGGGCTACGGAAACCTGGGGCCCGGCGGGCCCGGGGACCTGTACGTGCGCTTGAAGATCCGCCCCCATCCCTACCTGGAGCGGGAAGGGGCGGATCTGGTCTACCGGCTCAAGCTTGGCCTGGCCCAGGCGGCCCTGGGCGCCCGGGTGGAGATCCCGGGGCTTTCGGGCCCCATCCCCTTGGAGGTCCCCCCGGGCACGGGACACGGGGAGGTCTTTGAGCTTCCCGGGGAAGGCCTTCCCTACCCGGGGGAGGCCAGGCGGGGAGCCCTTCGGGTGGTGGTGGAGCTTTCCGTGCCCAAACATCTCAGCCCCAAGGCCAAGGAGCTCCTCAGGGCCTACGCCAAGGAGGTGGGGGAGGAAGTGGCTCCCGAAGGCTTCTTCGAGAGGCTACGGGGGTTCTTCCGCAAGTAGGTCCTTCGTGGTATAGTGAGGCATTCCGGGTCGCTATAGGGTGGCCCCTTGGGTCTAAAGCAACCCCTAAGGCCCCGGATACGAGCCCTTGGGGCTCGGAAGAGAAGGAGCAGTATGCAGAAGGGTCGGGTCAAGTGGTTCAATGCGGAGAAGGGCTACGGCTTCATCGAGCGCGAGGGCGACACGGATGTGTTCGTCCACTTCAGCGCCATCAACGCCAAGGGGTTCCGCACCCTGAACGAGGGCGACATCGTCACCTTTGACGTGGAGCCGGGCAAGAACGGCAAGGGCCCCCAGGCGGTGAACGTCACCGTGGTGGAGCCGGCCCGCAGGTAAAGGGCAACCCGGACCGCCGTGGGGAAGACCCACGGCGGTTTCCTTTTGGGGAAGCTATCACCCCTTTCTCAGACCCCAGCCGGTAGCATGGGAGGGATGCGGACCCTTAACCTGAGCTTACGTCCGGTGCTCCCAGAGGACGCTCCCCTCCTGCACCAGCTCTTCCTGCGAAGCCCCGGGTACTTCGCCCTGATCGGTATGGAACCCCCGGCCCTCGAGGACGTGGCCCGGGACCTGGCCACCCTGGAGAAGGACGAGCGCCGCCGGGCCTTCCTCCTCTTCCTGGAGGAGGAGGCGGTGGGCTACCTGGACTACAAGCTCCGCTACCCCGAGCCTGAGGACGCCACCCTAAGCCTCCTCCTCATCCGGGAAGACCGCCAAGGGCAGGGCCTGGGGCGAAGGGCCCTGGAGCACCTCCTCCAGCACCTGACGGGGGCCGAGCGGCTTTATGCGGTGGTCTACGGCAACAACGCCCGGGCCAAGGCCTTCTTCCAGGCCCAGGGTTTCCGTCACGTGAAGGACGGGGGCCCCACCCTGAGCTGGTACGTGCGGGAGTTAACATAAAGGCCCCATGAGGAACCCCCATGGGGCCAAAAAGCCCTAATCCTTCACTCGGGCCAACCACCTTCGCCATCCATCGTTGGCTCCTTAAGAACGGGAAGATCCAGAACCTTAAGGGTCCCTACGGACTGGACCCGAATCACCTGCGAACTCCATCCACTGGACAGATTAACTTGCGGATCAAGTTGGGGAGCCTGGCCACTAGTTGTTAGTCGCGTAACGTCTACGCCAAAAGCCCAAAGATAGGCTCGGTAGTCACCCGGGGGAAGAGTGATCTGGGCCGCTTGGCTGAACTGTACCTGCGTCTCCGCGGTGTACCAACCAAAGGGCCTTGCAAGGAGGTTGCCATTTTGATCCAAAAGCCAAAGTTCTACCAGGTAAGACTTGGCCCCGGGAACGGGTGACCAAGTAATGGTCGCGGAGTTCTGGGTTGCCTGAACAGTTATGTTCTGGGGTTGGGGAAGGATTGACGTAGCGCTAATAGTTATCTGTCGGCTAAACCCGGAACCCAGACTCGCTGTTATAGTGTAGGTACCTGAGGAAGGAACCAACGAACTCCTAACAAACCTAAACATAGGTCCAAAGAAATCCCTCCTAACAGAAGGCCAGGAAAAGGAAAAGCCATTGGGACCAGTAACAGCAAAGGTAAATCCATCAACAGAAGTAGGTTGAGCCAGGTCTGCCCAAAGTATGGCGAAAAATCCCACGTTCTGGCCTCCATAATTCCAAGTGCCCATGCTCGCATTAATCCTCCTGCTATCCCCACCTCCTTGCCCACCACAACTGGCCAAAAGGAAGGAGAGCAAGCCTGCCAGCCCAAAAGCCAGATAAAACCTCTTCATCATAGTCCAGCCTCCTTGCTTCGGGGGTTATGAAATTTGTTCTTTAAGTGGCCCCCGTTCCACTTTAATCAAAAACATCAAAACACGCAAGTAACCAAAAAGCCCCCGGTTCTCACCGGGGGACAGTGCAAAAGCCTAAAGGTAGACCTAGCCTAGCCCAGCCAGCTTGCGGTTCTTCTCGATGTAGGACTTCCACTGCTCGGGAACATCCTCCTCGGGGAAGATGGCGTTCACCGGGCAGGCGGGTACGCAGGCCCCGCAGTCGATGCACTCCTCGGGGTGGATGTAGAACTGATCCCCCCCGTCGTAGATGCACTCCACGGGGCAGACCTCCACGCAGGACTGGTCCTTTACGCCGATGCAGGGTTCACAGATCACGTGCGGCATCCTTCACCTCCCGAGCTACCGCTCCCCCCTATTTTAGGGCAGAAGGCCCCTTGTCAACCGCCTAGGCCCCCAGGTGCCGGAAGAAGGCCTCCCGGGAGATGGCCCCCACCACCTCCTCCCCCCTGACCACCAGGACCAGGGGCTGCCGCAGGAAGAGGGGGGAAAGCTCGCTCACCGCCACCTCGGCCTCCACGCTGGGCACCTCCTCCAGGGGCAGGATGTGGTCGGAGAGGCCCAGTAGCCCCACCGGCCGCCCCTCGTGCACCAGCAGGGCCAGCCCCCGGCCCTCGTAGGCCTCGAGGGCCTCCACCCGGGGCAGGGGCCTCGCCAGGCGGCGGGCCGGGGTGGGCCAGAGGAGCCCGGCGGTGAGCAGGGTGGTGCAGGGTACCCGCACCGCCTTCTTGGCCACGTAGAGGGCAAAGGTGAAGAAGAAGAGAAACCCCAGCCCCTCCACGAGGCCGGTAAAGTTAAAACTTTCCCACCCTAGCCTGCCCCCACCCCCGAGGAGGGAGTGCAGGAGGTAGGAGAAGAGAAGGCCCAGCACCAAGGCGGCTAGATAAGCGAAAAGCCCGGCCAGGCGGAGTTCCTTCACCGTGCGCATGGGCTTAGCTTACCAGTTCCTCCTCCCGGTCCACGTCCACCCCCACCTCGGGGTAAGGGGTGATGAGGGCCTTGGCCTCCACCCCCAGGATCCTCCTGGCCCTACCCTCCAGCTCGGAGAGGGAAAGCCGGCCCAGAAGGAGCTTGAGGAGGATATCCAGACCGATGAGCCGGGCCAGGGCCAAGGGGCTTTTCCTCAGGGCCACCACCCTTTGGGCTAGGGGCATAGCTTGGTAGAAAAGCTCCTTGTCCAGAAGCACCAGGTTTCCCCCGGTGAACACCCCTTCCCGAAGGCGGGCGTAGGTGCGCCGGGTGTGGGGAAAACGGGCCTCCACCGCCTCCTTGGGCACGATGGGGTAGACGAGGGCAGCCTCCGGGGCCTTTTCCAGCACATAGCGCACCGCCTCCGGGGTGAGGTGGGGAATGTCGGCGGTGGCCACCAGGACCCGCCCCTCCACGTGCTCCAAGGCTGCCTCCAGGTTCCCAAGCAGGCTTCCCCCATCGGGCAGGGTCAGGCGGGGGGAGGGGCTTAGCCCCGGGTTCTCCCCCACGTAGACCACGGAAAGCCCCGCCTCCTTCAAGGCGAAAAGCACCCACTCCGCCATGGGCCTTCCCCGGTAGGGGACCAGGGCCTTGCTCCGCACCCCGTACTTCCCCGCCCAAGCCTCCTCGCCACCCCCTAAGACAATGGCCTCCACATCCCTATGCTAAAGGTTTTGCCGGGACCCCCACCCCGGCATCGCCGGGGTGGGGTGGCATTAAAGGGGCCTAAGGGTAAACCGGAGCACCTGGTTCCCCGTGATGCGCACCGTTTCCACCAGGGTGCGGTACCCGGGGGCCACCAGGGTGAGCTCGTGCTCGCCGAAGGGCGCCTCGAGGCGCAGGTAGCCTCCCTTGGCCACCCCCACCTCCTCCCCATCCAGGAAGATCCGGGCCTCCACGTTCAGGTAAAGCTCCAACACCGCCCGCACCGGCACGAGCTCCACGTAAAGCCTCACGGACTCCCCGGGGCGCACCTCCACCTGGGCCCGGTACTCCCCGTAGCCGGGGGCCAGGACCCGCACCTCATGGAGACCGGCCTCGAGGGTCATCCTTAAAGGCGCCCGGCCCATCAAGCGGCCGTCGATGTAGACCTCGGCCCCCTCGGGCCTGGCCTCCAGGTAAAGCTCCCCCGTGCGGATGGGCCTCAAGGTGGCGGAAACCCGGGTCTCCCGGCCCCGTTCCACCCGCACCGTGGCCCGGTAGGGCTCGTAACCCGGGGCCTTGAGCTCCACCTGGTAGGTTCCCTCTTCCAGCACCAGGCGCAAGGGGGTGCGGCCCCGCAAGGCGCCGTTCACGTACACCTCGGCCCCGGAAGGGCTGGAGGTGACGGCAAGGGTCCCCTGCCTGGCCTCCGGCACCAGCTGGGCGAAGACCTGGACCCTTTCCCCGGGCCTGGGGTTCACCGTGACCCGGTAGGGCTGGTAGCCGGAAAGCCGGAGCTCCACCTCGTGCCGGCCCGGGTTCACCTGGAGGCTAACGGGGGTGCGCCCGGAAAGCCGCCCATCCAGGTAGACCTCGGCGCCGGCGGGCCTCGAGTCCACCACCAGGGTGGCCGTGGCCGGGGTGGGAGGGGGAGCCGTGACCCGGCCCACGAAGTAACGGGCCACGTCAGTGACCCAGTCCTTGTCGGGGATGGGCTCAATCACGATGGAAAGCGCCCGGGCTAAGCCCTCCGCCCCCTGGACCCGCACCTGGTTGCGCTCCACATCCAGGATCTCCCCCAGGGAAAGGGGGCGCTTGCTCGCCACCGCCAGGATGCGGTCCTCACCCTCGGGACCCGTCACCGTGTAGCGGTAGCGGGCCCCTTCCGGGGGAAAGCGCCGGGTTTCCCCGGCCCGGAGGAAGTTGCCCCGTTCGAAGGCGTTGGGCAGGATGGGGTCGATCTTGCCGTCGGCGTTGATGTTGAAAAGGTAGACATAGGCATCCTGGTTCACGTTCACGTAGATGAAGATGGGCTCACCGATCTGGTAAACCGCACCTCCCCGTTTCCCGGGGTCCTTGTCCACCCAGACCTTCACCTGAAGGTCGGTGGGCACGGGATTCACGATGATCCCCTGGGGGCTTATCTGCTGGGCCAACGCCGCCCCCAAACCCAGGATGGCCAAAAGGAGTTTCCGCATAATCCTCACCTCCGCCCTCAGGCTAAAGCTTCCCTGTGAAAATCCTGAGGGAAAAGGGACAAGGCCCCTTAAGACTCGGCGTAGGCCCCAAGGGTGCGGAAGCGGCGGTAACGGTCCTGGTAAAGCTCCTCCGGGGAAAGCCCTTTGAGCTCCTCGAGGGTCTTCAGAAGAGCCTCCTTGATGTTCTGGATGGCCTTAAGGGGGTCCTTGTGGGCCCCGCCCTCGGGCTCGGGGACGATGGCGTCCACCACCTTATGGGCCAGGAGGTCCCTTGCGGTGAGCTTCAAGGCCTCGGCGGCCTTGGGGGCCTCCTTGGCATCCCGCCAGAGGATGGCGGCGCAGGACTCGGGGCTGATCACCGAGTACCAGGCGTTTTCCATGATGAGGACCCGGTTGGCCACCCCGATGGCCAGGGCCCCCCCGCTGCCCCCCTCCCCCAGGATGAGGGCGACGGCGGGCACCTTCAGGCGGCTCATGCGCTGGATGCTCTGGGCGATGACCCAGGCCTGGCCCCGCTCCTCTGCGGAAACCCCCGGGTAGGCCCCCGGGGTATCGATGAAGGAGAGGAAAGGATAGCCGAACCGGTCCGCCAGGTCCATGAGGCGCATAGCCTTGCGGTACCCCTCGGGATGGGGCATGCCGAAGTTGCGGTAGAGGTTTTCCTTGGTGTCCCGCCCCTTCTGGTGGCCCACCACCACCACCTTCTGGCCCTCCAAATAGGCGAGCCCCCCCACGATGGCGGGATCGTCGGCGAAGGCCCGGTCCCCATGGAGCTCCAAAAAGTCCTGGAAGGCCTTCTCCAGGACGTCCAGGGTGGTGGGGCGGCCCGGGGCCCGGGCCAGCTGCACCCTTTGCCAGGCGGTGAGGCTCCCGTAAACCTCCTCCTTGAGCCTGGCCAGGCGTTCCTCCAGGAGGCGGATCTCCGCCTCGAGGTCCACCCCCGTGGTGCGGGCCGTTTCCCTTAGCTCGGCGATGCGCTTTTCCAGCTCCAGGATGGGCTTTTCAAACTCCAACGGCATAGGGAACCCCAGGGTGCAGATGACGAAGGGCCCGGACCAGCTCGGCCTTGAGCTTCCTGCGATCGGTAACCCGGTCCACCATCCCGTGCTTCAGCAAAAACTCCGAGCGCTGGAAGCCCTCGGGAAGCTCCTGACGGATGGTCTGGCGGATGACCCTGGGCCCGGCAAAGCCGATCAGGGCCCCGGGCTCGGCGAAGATCACGTCGGCCAGGGCGGCGAAGCTGGCGGTGACCCCCCCGGTGGTGGGGTCGGTGAGGATGGAAACGTAGGGAAGGCGCCTCTCCCAGAGGCGGTCCAGGCTCATCACCGTCTTGGCCATCTGCATGAGGGAAAGGGCCGCCTCCTGCATCCTGGCCCCGCCCGAGGCCGCCACGATCACCAGGGCCCGGCCCTCCGCCGCCGCCCGTTCCGCCCCCCGGGCGATCTCCTCCCCCACCACGCTCCCCATGGACCCCCCGGCGAAGGCGTAGTCCATGACCAGAAGGACCGCAGGCACCCCGCCGATGGTGCAGGTACCCCCCAGGATGGCGTCCTTGCGGCCAGTCTCCTCCTGGTAGGCCCTAAGCCTTTCCGCATAGGGCTTGGTGTCCACGAAGCCTAAAGGATCCCGGGGCCTAAGCCCGGTGATCTCCTGGAAGGTACCGGGATCCGCCAGCATCTCCACCCTTTCGGAAGCGGGCACCCGGTGGTGGTGGCCGCACTTGGGACAGACGTAGAGGTTTTCCCGGAACTCCTTCTTGTAGAGCTGGGCCCCGCAGGCCTCGCACTTGGTCCAGAGCTCGGGGACGTCCCGGTTCCCCCCGCTGGGCCTTTTTCTTCGGAACAGCCGCTCTAGGGCCACGCTTATGCCTCCTTGGGAGCCTCGAGGGCCTTGGTCTCCCCCGCCAGGCTCTGGCCGATGAAGACCGCTCCCGCCTCCACGTCCAGGGCCTGGGCCCGCACCGTGCCGGTGAAGCGGGCCGTCTTGGAAAGGCTCACCTTGGCCGCCACCAGGTCCGCCTTCACCTCCCCGTGGATCTGGACGCTCCCTGCCTCCACCCTTTCCCCTTCCACCCGGCCCGTACGGCCCACCTCCAGCTCCCCTTCCACGTAGACCGAGCCTTTGACCAGACCGTCGATGCGCACCTGGCCCTTGGCCCTCAGGTCCCCCAGGACCTCGGTGTCGGGCCCCAGGTAGGTGAGGGTCCCCGCCTGCCTTCTCCCCAGCATCCGCCCCATTTTAACGGGAGGCCCAAAGGGGGTCTAGGTAGGGCCTGGGATCCCGGGGGGAACCGTAGCGGTAGACGCTGTAGTGGAGATGGGGGCCGGTGGAGCGGCCCGTGGAGCCCACGTACCCCAGGACCTGCCCCTTCTCCACCTTCTGCCCGGGACGCACCTGGATGCGGGAAAGGTGGCCGTAGAGGCTCTGGTACCCCTCGGCGTGGTCCAGGAGGACGGCGAGGCCATAGGCCCCCATCCAGCCGGCCCGGGCCACCACCCCGCTTCCCGTGGCGTAGACGGGGGCGCCATAAGGGGCGGAGAGGTCCAGGCCGTCGTGGAACTCGTACCCCGGGCCGAAGGGGTTCTTGCGCATGCCAAAGAAGGAGGTGATCCCCTCGTAGCCCCTTAGGGGCAGGCCCCGGGGGAGGCTTCGCTCCACCTCCAGGGTCCTTTCCAGGGCCGGCACCACCTCCTTAAGCTGGTTCTTTAAGTCCAGGACCTCGGCCCGCACCTCCGCCCAGCCCGCCAGGGACTCCTCGGGGGAGGCCGCCACAGCCCCACCCCCCTGGCCCCCTTCCTGGTAGCGCACGGGAAGGGCGTTCAAGGGGGAAAGCCCCGCCCGGCGGCGGAGCTCCTCTATGGCCTTCTTGATCTCCTCAAGCTCCTTTTTGGTGCGCCTGGCCTCCTCCGAAAGGGCGCCGTTTTTGGCCCGCTCCGCCTCGAGGGCCAAGGAAAGCCTCCGGGCCTCCTGGGAAAGGGCCTGGAGGCGAACCTCCAGGGTTCGGGCCTCCCGGCTCTTATGCCAGAGGTAGAGGTTGGCCCCGGTCCAAAGGGTCAGGAGGGCCAAGAAGAGGGCCACGGCCCACCCCGGCAGGGACACCGCCCGGCTCCCCCCGCCGCTTCGGGCGAGGAGAAGGGTATAGCGCAAGGGCCTCCTAGCCTGCCGCTTCATCCGGAAGAGTATACCCTGTACACCCCACCCCACCGCCACCTGCCCCGCGCAACCCTATCTCGGCCTCAGGGCAAAGCATCCAGGACCAGGGGCAGGGGGCTTGCCGAAAGTCCCAGCTGGAAGGCCTCCCTTAAGTGGGCCAGGGCTTCCTCCAGGCCCTTCCCGCGGTGGTAGACCAGGGCCAGAACCTCCCCCCTTTCCACCCGGTCCCCGGGCTTTTTCAGCAGATAGACCCCCACCCCGTGGTCGATGGCCTCCCCCTTCTTCTTACGCCCGCCCCCCAGGGCCAAGACCGCCAGGCCCACCCGGTAGGCATCCACCTCCTGCACCACGCCCTCCTTCTCCGAGGCGAGAGGAAGCTCCTCCCCCAGGGGAAGCAGGGAGAAGTCCTCCACCACCCGGGAGTTTCCCCCCTGGGCCTCGAGGAAGGCCTGGAACCTTTCCAGCGCCTTGCCGCTTTCCCAGGCCCTACGGGCCAGGCCCGGGTCCAGCCCCTCAAGCCTTAAGGCCTCCTCCGCAAGGCGCAGGGCCACCTCCAGGAGGTCTTGCGGTCCCTTCCCCTTCAGGGTCTCTATGGCCTCCCGGACCTCTATGGCGTTCCCCACCGCCCGGCCCAGGGGGGCCTCCATGCTGGTGAGGAGGGCCCTAACCCTTCGCCCCGCCCCCTGGCCGATCCCCACCATAGTCTTGGCGAGAAGCCGGGCTTCCTCCAGGGTCTTCATGAAGGCCCCCTTGCCCACCTTCACGTCCAAGACGATGCTCCTGGCCCCGGCCGCCAGCTTCTTGCTCATGATGGAGCTGGCGATCAAGGGGATGCTCTCCACCGTGGCCGTGACATCCCTTAGGGCGTAGAGCTTACCGTCCAAGGGGGCCAGGTCCGGGCTTTGGGCGGCGATGACCAGGCCGATGCGCTCAGCCCTTTCCAGAAACTCCCCTTCCGTCATCTCCCCCCGCCAGCCCGGCACCGACTCCAGCTTGTCGATGGTCCCCCCGGTGTGGGCCAGGCCCCGGCCCGACATCTTGGCGAAGGTGCACCCCGCCGCCGCCAGGATGGGCCCCACCACCAGGCTCACCTTGTCCCCCACCCCCCCGGAGGAGTGCTTATCCACGGGGTGGGGCAGGTGGGAGAGGTCCAGGACCTTACCGGAATAGGCCATGGTCTCGGTGAGCCAAAGGGTTTCCTCTGGGTCCAGGCCCCTCAGGAAGGCGGCCATGAGCCAGGCGGATACCTGGTAGTCCGCCACCTCTTCCTTCAGGTAGCCCTCGAGGAAAGCCTTCAGGTCCTCCCGCCTGTGCTTCAGGCCCTCCCGCTTCTCGCGGATGAACTGCACCGGGTTCATGCCCCCATGCTACGCTAGGGCTATGGCCCAGCGGTACCGGTTTGGGATCGAGGAGTTCGAGCGCCTCTTCCAGGGGGTCACGGGGGTGGAACTTCTGGACGGGGAGGTGTACCAGATGAGCCCTATCGGTCCGAAGCATGCCGAGGTGGTGGCCCGTTTGGTTACCCGGTTCGCTCAGGCCCTGGGGGATAAAGCCCGCGTCTGGCCGCAAAATCCCGTGCGCCTGCCCCCGGGCTCCGAGCCCCAGCCCGATATCGCCCTCCTCAAGCCCAAGGACTACTGGGAGGCCCTCCCCAGCGCCGAGGACATCCTGCTCCTGGTGGAGGTTTCCGAGTCCAGCCTGGACTACGACCGGAACGTAAAGCTTCCCCTTTATGCCCGCTCGGGAATCCCCGAGGTGTGGATTCTCGACCTCTCAGAAAACCGCCTCCACGTCTTCCGCCATCCCAAGGAAGGCCTCTACACGGAACACCGCATCCTTCTCCCGGGCGAGGAGGCCGAACCCCTCCACTTCCCTGGGGTGCGCATTCCCTGGCTGACCCTAAATGCGTGGTAATCTGGTGACCGATGGGCGAGCGGAAATCCAAAAGGAGGGAGATGGGTCACGGGCAAAGTCCGCACCTTGAAGTGCTCAGCTTGGATCCTCGGGACCGGCCCCTCTATACCCTGCGCGAAGCTGCCCGTTACCTGGGTATTCCCCCAGCCACCCTGCACACCTGGGTGCGCGGGCGAAGCTACGCTACCCATCATGGGAAAAAATGGTCTACCCCGTTGATCGTCCCTCCGCAAGGAGGCTCCCTCCTCTCCTTTCACAATTTGGTGGAAGCCAATGTCCTCGCCGCATTAAGAGAGGAACATCGCATCTCCATGGCCAAAATCCGCCGCATGGTGGAGTATGCCAAGGAACATCTAGGAGTCACCCGCCCGCTCCTGCTTGACCTGAAAACCGGTCTAGGGGATGTTTTCATTAAGGATCCCGAGGGATTGCTGTCTTTAACCCGTTCTGGTCAGCTAGCCCTAGAGGAAATCCTGGAACGCTATTTGGCCAGGGTAGATCGGGATGTCTGGGGAAGGCCTCTTCGCTTCCATCCTCCCGTAGCCGGACAAATACGCAGCGACCGAATCGTATTGGACCCAGAAGTAGCCTTCGGCGCGCCCACTGTGAAAGGCATTCGAACCCGCATCATCGCGCTTCGTTACGATTCCGGCGAAACCCCGGAGTTCCTAGCCGAAGACTACGGCCTTAACGTAGAAGACGTAAAGGAAGCTGTGGTTTTCGAGGGTAGGGCTGCGTGAAACCTACCTATTTTTGCGACCGGAATCTTGGCCGAAAGTTCCCCATGCGACTGCGAGAGCTCGGGCTTACTGTGGAGCTCCACGATGAACACTTCCGGCAAGAAGAGCGAGATGAAGTTTGGATCCCCCATGTAAGCCAACAAGGGTGGGTGATCCTAACTCTGGACGAAAGGATCCGCTTCAACAAGGTAGAAAAGACCATGCTTTTAGTGTATGGAGCTAGGGTGATCCTCCTGCCCAACCCCAGCCAGCGCACGCCGGGCTGGCTTCTTCAAGTTGCTGAAGAATTTGCAAAAGCCCAAGCCCAAGTTGAGCGCTTCATAAACAAAACCCCTCCTCCCTTTGTGGCTCGATTCCAGGTCATTCACAAAGGAGACAGAAAACGCTATGGTCTAAAGCACCTAGGCCCCTAGTACGCCTGCCCCGTGGCCTTGGTGAGGAGGAGCCTGAACTCGTGGGGGCTGGTGGCGGCGGAAAGGGCGTCCTCCAGGGAGATGAGCCCCTGGGTGTAGAGCTCCACCAAATGCTGGTCGAAGGTGTGCATCCCGTGGATGGAACCCTCCATCATGGCCTCCTTGATCTGGGGGGTCTTGTCCTCATCCTTGATGAGCTCCCGCACGTAGGGGGTGGCGATGAGGACCTCGAGGGCCAAAACCCGCCCCTTGCCGTCCGCCCGGGGCAGCAGGCGCTGGGAGAGGATGCCAAGAAGGGACTCCGCCAGGAGGATGCGCACCTGCTGGTGCTCGTGCAGGGGGAAAAACTCGATGATGCGGTTGATGGTCCGCCCGGCGTCCAGGGTGTGCAGGGTGGAAAGCACCAGGTGCCCGGTCTGGGCCGCCATGAGGGCGGCCTCCACCGTTTCCCTGTCCCGCATCTCCCCGATGAGGATCACGTCCGGGTCCTGGCGCATGGCGTACTTGAGGCCCGAGTAGAAGCTATCCGTGTCCAGCCCCACCTCCCGCTGGACCACCAGGCTCTTCTTGTGCTTGTGCAAGAACTCTATGGGGTCTTCTATGGTGATGATGTTCTTGGCGTAGTGCAGGTTGATGTGGTCGATGAGGGCCGCCAGGGTGGTGCTTTTCCCTGAACCCGTGGGCCCGGTGACCAGGATAAGCCCCCGCTCCTTGCCGGCCAGCCCCTCCATCACCTCCCGGGGCAGGCCCAGGGCCTCGAAGCTGGGGATGACCTCGGAAACCACCCGCATCACCAGGCCGAAGCTTCCCCTCTGCCTCAGGAGGTTGCAACGGAAGCGGGCCACTCCGGGGATGGTGTAGGCGAAGTCCAGCTCCTTGCGGTACTCCACCTCCTCCCACTGCTCCGGGGTGAGGAGGGCTTTGGCGATGGCCTCGAGGTCCTTGGGGGTCAGGGGCCGGTTGCCGAAGGGCTTCAGCTTGCCGTCCACCCGGATCACGGGCGGGGCCCCCGCCTGCAGGTGGATGTCCGAGGCCCGGGCCTGGACCATGGCCTTGAACATCTCCAAGAGGCTCTGCCTGCCCTCCTGGGAAGAAGCCTCGCTCATGGGTACACCTCCAGGTTATCGATCAGGCGCACCTCGGGGAAGCGGCCCGCCACAATCCCCCTGGCCCCGGGGACAAAGCGGGAGAGGGGGAGAAGGGTCTCGGGGTGGACGATGGCCAGGTAGTCAGGCTGGAACTGGGGAGCCTCCCTAAGCACTTCCTCCCCCCTCCCCCAGGCCTCGGCCACGCCTTCCCCCCTTAAGGCTGCTTCCCGCATGGCCTGCAGGGCCCGGTAAAGCACCGTGGCCTCCTTGCGCCTTTCCGGGGAAAGGTACACGTTGCGGCTGGAAAGGGCAAGCCCATCCTCCTCCCGCACCGTGGGCACCCCCACCACCTCCAGGGGAAAGCCCACGTCCCGGACCATCTTGCGGATCACCAGAAGCTGCTGGTAATCCTTCTCCCCGAAGTAGGCCCGGTCCGGCCCCACCAGGAGGAAAAGCCTGGCCACCACCGTGGCCACCCCCTGGAAGTGGCCGGGGCGCACCGCCCCCTCCCAAAGAGCCGTGAGGGGACCCTCCACGCTGACCCGTGTGGAGAAGCCCGCCGGGTACATCTCCTCCACGCTAGGGGCGAAGAGAAGATCCACCCCCGCCTCCTCCAAAAGGGCCTGGTCCCGCTTCAGGTCCCTGGGGTAGCGGTGGTAGTCCTCCCCGGGGCCAAACTGCAGGGGGTTCACGAAGATGGAGACCACCACAAAGGGGTTCTCCTTCCGGGCCCTTTCCACCAGGGCCAGGTGCCCCCGGTGGAGGTAGCCCATGGTGGGGACAAACCCCACCCCCTCCCGGGGGAGGGCCTGCCTTAGCTCGGCCACGGTGTGCGCCACCTTCACGGGGCTCAGTATACTTTCCCCGTGGGCAAGAAGAAGCGCGAGGAAAAGCTCAAGAAGAAAGCCCTGAAGGAATGGGAGGAAAGGCGGCCCAAGACCTTTCGGGAAGCCCTTAAATACTTTCCCGGGGTCTTTCTCCGCACCACCTTGGTTATGGTGGCGGCCACCCTCCTCCTCATCGCCGTCGCCGCCTTGGGCTTAGCCTGGGCCCAGACCTTCTGGTTCCAGCTCCTCGTCTACCTGGGGTTTTACCTCCTCTTCCAGCGCTTCATCATGGGGCCTCTGGCCCCACCCCGGATAAAATGAGGGCAGATGGCTGAGCCCGCAGAGATCCGCCGCCCCCTGACCCTCGAGGCCTACCTGGAGGAGGAGGCCCGAAACCCCGTGCGCCACGAGCTGGTCCGGGGCTTCCCCAGGGCCATGGCCGGGGCCAGCCGCCGCCACAACCTCCTGGTGGTGGCCCTGGTGGCGGCCCTTTTCCCCCGGGCCCGGGAAAAGGGGTGCCGGGTCCATGCGGAAACCTTTAAGCTCAAGGTGGCCCCCGACACCGTCTACTACCCCGATCTCATGGTGGTTTGCGGCCCCCCAGGGGAAAACCCCTTTTTGGAGGAACGCCCTTGCCTGGTCCTCGAGGTCCTCTCCCCTTCCACAGAGGCCCAGGACCGCTGGGAGAAGATGCGGGCCTATCTGAGCCTGGAAAGCCTCCAGGCCTATCTCCTCCTGGACCCGGAAAGGAAGGGCCTTGAAGGGTATTTCCGCGAGGGGAAGGGCTTCAGCCTGAAGCGCTACGCCGGCGGCCAGGTGCCCCTGCCCTGTCTGGACATGTCCCTGGACCTAGAAGCCATCTACTCGGCCCTGGACTAGGCCCAGGGTCTGGGTCCTCATATCCTCTCGGCATCCGCCCAGAACCCCTCCAGGTCGTAGTACTCCCGGGCCTCGGGGGTCATGAGGTGGACCACCACCTCCCCGTAGTCCAGGACCACCCAGCGGGGGCTCTGCCCCTCCGTGGGCCTGGGGCGAAGCCCCTCCTCCTCCAGCTTCTCCTGCACGTGGCGCTCCAGGGCCTGGAGATGGGGGGTGCTGGTGGCGCTGGCCAGGACGAAGTAGTCCAGGCTCTCGGACACCGCCCGGAGGTCCAGGGCCACCACCTTTTCCGCTTTCTTTTCCCAAAGGAGATCCTTGATCCTCGCTACCAGCTCCACTGCCTCGAGGGTCTTTACCATCTACTGCTATTGTACCAGGTCCCGCCCGAGCTCCACCACCACCCCGGGAACCGGTCCGTGGGGCGCAAGAAGGGGCAGGTGGAAGAGCTCGGCGAAGTAGCTTCCGGCCTCGAGGTCCTTGGTGTAGACCGCGCTCTGCGCCACCTCCGCCTCCTCCACCTGGGCCTCGATTCCCTCCCGGGCAAGAAGGGCTTGGCCCCAAAGGACCAGGCTCCTTTCCCCCCTCAGGCGCACGGGAACCTGGGGCGGGGAGGAAGGCGGGGCCATCCCCATCCATTGGGCCAGGACCTGGGCCCGGGCTTCCTCGTTCACCAGGAGGAAGGTCCCCCTCCCCTCCCGGGTGGGCAGGGTGGCCACGGAAAGCCTCAGGCCCTGGACCCCGGGCAGATAGGCCAAAACCTCCTCCAGGGAAAGGTCGGTGTCCAGCTCCCGCCAGGCCTCCCTTAGGGCCAGGGCCAAGGCCGGCCAGGTGCGGGGGTTCTGGGCCTTCTTGAGCACCTGGGAAACCACCCCCTTGATGCGGTCCAACCGGGCGTAATCCCCCAGGGCGTCGTGGCGGAAGCGCATGTACCGCACCGCCTCCTCCCCGTTTAGGTGAAGCCTTCCCGCGGGGAAGTCGATGAAAAGCCTCGCCGCCCGGTCGGTGTAGCGCATGGGGCGCTCCAGGTAGACCTCCACCCCCCCCACGGCGTCCACCACCCGGGCCACGCTTTCCAGGGTGAGGATGAGGTGCCTTTCCACCACCAGGCCCGTGGCCTCCGCCACCGCCTGCTTCAAAAGCTCCGCCCCGCCCCGGGCGTAGGCGGCGTTGACCTTGCCCCCCACCACCGGGCTATAGAGGTCCCGGGGAATGGCCAAGGCCCTGGCCTCCCCTCCCCTTAGGCGCACGTAGAAGATGGTGTCCGTGCGGCTTCCCGGGCCGCATGGGGTGTGGTAGCCGCAGTACTCGATGTCCCGGGCCGCCACCACCACCCCCATCTCGGGCAAGGCCCCCGCCCTCCTGGGCCGCACCCCTTCCTCCTCCCCCGGCCGCGGCCAGGAGAGCACCCCCCCGAGGGCGAAAAGGGCCAGGGAAAGGAGGAGGAGGGAAAGCCTAGGGCGCATCCTGCAAGCGGCGGTACACGGCCAGGGTCCTGGGGTGCAGGGGAATGCCCTTGGCGGTGAGGTAGGCCACCTTGTTCCCCACCGCCAGGCGGTAGGCCTCGAGGAGCCTCCCCGAAAGGGCGAGCTCCCGGATCTCCCCGTTCACCCCCCGGCCGGGCTCGGAGATATCGGCGATGTAGAGGGCCATGCCCAGGCCGTTTTGGGGGTCCACCCCGTACACGTGCCCCTCCACCGCCTCCAAAACCTCCTCGTCCCTTACCCCCCAGGCCTCGGCCAGAACCCGGGCCGCCCGGCCGTGGAGGGAAAGGGGATGGGCCCTTTCCACCTCGTTCTCCGGGGAGGCCAGCCTAAGGAGCTCCTCCTCCCCCAGATCCCGGGCGGCGTCGTGGAGAAGCCCCGCCAGGTAAGCCCGCTCCCCGTCCAGGCCGTTTTTAAGGGCGATCTCCCGGGCCAGGGCCGCCACCCTCTGGATGTGCGCCCACCTTTCCGGCCGGACCAAGGCCTTTACCCTCTCCTCCAGCTCAGCGGTAGAGACCGTGCTTTTCAAGGTACACCTCCACGGGCCTGGGCACCCAGAAGCGGATGCTCTCTCCTTCCCGGATCCGCCTCCGGATCTCCGTGCTGGATATCCCCACCTCGGGCACCAGCAAAGGCACCACGGGCACCGGCATCCCCTCCAAGGGGTAGCCGGGCCGGGCCACGGCCACCAGGGTGGCCAGCTCGTGAAGCCGGTGCCCTTCCTTCCAGGTGAGGACATCCCGGTAGGCATCGGCCCCGGTGATGAAGAAGAGCTCATCCTCCGGGAAGAGCCTCCTGGCCTCCCTTAGGGTGTCCACGGTGTAGCTTGGGCCCGGCCGGTCCAGCTCCAGCCTCGAGGCCAAGAACCCCTTCTCCTCCGCCGTGGCCAGGAGGACCATCTCGTAGCGGGCCTCCGCCGGGGCCACCGGGGTCTTGTGGGGGGGGCGGGCCGCCACCACGAAGAGGACCAGGTCCAGCCCCAAGGCCGCCCGGGCCTCCGCCGCCGCCAAAAGGTGCCCCAGGTGGATGGGATCGAAGCTCCCGCCGAAAAGGCCTATGCGCAAGGTTCAACCTCCGTGGTCAAGCCGCCTTTACCCCGGGATGTACTCAAACTCCCGCCCCGCAATCCGCACGATATCCCCCGCCCGCACCCCCTTGGCCTTGAGGGCCGCCTCCACCCCCTGGCGCCGGAAGACCTCCTGCAGGTAGCCCGCCGCCTCGGAGAGATCCCCCTTGAGCCGGCTCAGGTACCGCTCCAGGGCAGGGGAGCGCACCTCGTACACCCCTTCCTCCAGGGGCACCACCTCCACCCCTGCCTCCACGAGAGCCCTGGGGGCCGGCCTGGGAAGCTCGGGGGCCGGGGTAGCCTTCACCAGGCTGAGGAGGGCTTCCTTCAACGCCGCCAAACCCTCCCCTGTGAGGGCGCTCACCGGGAGGACGGGAAGCCCCTCCTGGGCCAGCTCCGCCACCCTCTCCTCCACCTCCTTGGGGGTGAGGAGGTCCACCTTGTTCAAGGCGATGAGGCTAGGCCGCCTGAGGAGAGCGGGGTCGTAGGCCTCTATTTCCTTGCGCAGGGTGCGGAAGGTTTTTAAGGGCTCCTCGGCGGCGTCCAGAACGTAGAGCAACACCCGGGTGCGGGCGATGTGGCGCAAGAACTCCAGGCCCAGGCCCTTCCCCTGGCTTGCCCCCTCGATGATCCCGGGGATGTCCGCCAGGGTGAAGCGCTCCCCCTCCTCTTCCCCCACCTCCACCACCCCCAGGTGGGGGGAGAGGGTGGTGAAGGGGTAGGGGGCGATCTTGGGATGGGCCCGGGTGGTGGCGGCGAGCAGGCTGGACTTGCCGGCGTTGGGGTAGCCCACCAAACCCACATCGGCGATGAGCATGAGCTCGAGGCGAAGCCTCCTCCTCTCCCCCTCCTCCCCCGCCTCGGCGAACCGGGGGGCCTGGCGGGTGGGGGTGACGAAGTGCATGTTCCCCCGGCCTCCCTCCCCCCCCTTGGCCACCAGGAGGACCTGGCCCTCCTCCGTGAGGTCCCCGAGAAGCTCCCCGGTATCCGCATCGAAAACCCGGGTTCCCCGGGGCACCTCTATGTAAAGGTCCTGCCCGGCCCGACCGTGCTGGCCGCTTCCCTTGCCGTGCTCCCCGTCCTCCGCCTTGTAGGTGCGCTTGGAAAGCTCCGAGAGGGAGTCCACGCTTCCCCTGGCCCGGAGGTAGACGCTACCCCCACGCCCCCCATCCCCCCCGTCGGGGCCCCCCTTGGGCACGAACTTCTCCCGGCGGAAAGAGATGGCACCGTCGCCACCCCTGCCGGCGACGACGGTGATTGTCAGGACATCCCGGAACATCCAGACCGCCCCTTGGGCCTACGCCAAGGGACGCACGTGCACGTAGCGGCCTAGCCGCCCCTTATCCTGGAACTCCACCACCCCGTCCACCAGGGCGAAGAGGGTGAAGTCCCGGCCCATGCCCACGTTCTTGCCGGGCTTGAACTGGGTGCCCCGCTGGCGGACCAGGATGTTCCCGGCCCTCACCACCTGGCCCCCATACCGCTTCACCCCAAGGCGCTTGGCCTGAGAGTCCCGGCCGTTTTTGGTGGAACCCAAACCCTTTTTATGTGCCATGGCTCACCCCTGAATCTCCTTGATGAGGATCTCCGTGTAGGGCTGGCGGTGGCCCTTCTTCCTCCGGTACTGCACCTTGGCCTTGAAGCGGGAGATGGTGATCTTCTTGCCCTTGCCGTGAGCGAGCACCTCCGCCACCACCTTGGCCCCCTCCACGAAGGGAACCCCCACCACCGTCTTCTCGCCCCCCAGGAGGAGGACGGGAAGCGTGACCTCGCTTCCGGGCTCGGCCTCGAGCTTCTCCACCCTCAGCTTCAGCCCGGGCTCCACCCGGTATTGCTTGCCACCGGTCTTGACGATCGCGAACATGGCTTCCCCTTCCCAAAGCCCCCGAAGGGGCTACCGGCTTTCTACTATACCCAACCCAACCGCTTACTTCAAGCAACCAGGAAGCTACCCCGCCACCTCGAGCTTGAGGGGCCAACCTGCTCTTCCTCCTTTTGGGGATCCGGGCCTTACGGTAAAAGCCTTACCCCCTGGGTTTCCCCAGGGGGTTCCTGGTGGAGCCGAGGGGATTCGAACCCCTGACCTCCTCAATGCCATTGAGGCGCGCTCCCAACTGCGCCACGGCCCCAGGCAACGCCTATGGTACCGAGGGGGAAGGCTTTTGTCAACGGGTCCAGAGGCCGATCACCAGGGCCAGGGCCACGAAGATGACCCCCAGGAGGATGGTCAGGCGGTAAAGCCCCCCCGTGACCCCGCGGGCGGAAAAGAGGTCCGCGGAAGCCCCCATGAGGTCCCCGGCGCCCTGCTTGGGCTCCTGCACCAGGACCAGGTAGACCAAAAGCCCTGCCACGCCCAGGTAAAGAAGGATGACCAAGGTGTAAAGGAAGTCCATACCCCTACCACTTTAGCGCGGGGCGAAGGGCGTGTCCACCCGGGCGCGGTATAAAGAGGTGTGGAGCTTACCGAGATCCATGCCGCCTACCGGCGCATCCGCCCCTACATCCACCGCACACCCCTCCTCACCTCGAGGCTCTTGGATGAGCTACTAGGCAAGCGCCTCCTCCTCAAGGCCGAGCACCTGCAAAAGACCGGAAGCTTCAAGGCCCGGGGGGCGCTTTCCAAGGCCCTGACCCTGGAAAACCCCAAGGGGCTTCTTGCGGTGAGTAGCGGCAACCACGCCCAGGGGGTGGCCTTCGCCGCCCGGATCCTGGGGGTCAAGGCCCTCATCGTCATGCCCGAGGAGGCAAGCCCCTACAAGAAGGAGGCGGCCCGGGCCTACGGGGCCCAGGTGGTGGACCAGGGGGTCACGGTGGAAAACCGGGAGGAGGTGGCCAGGGCCCTCCTGGAGGAAACCGGCTACGCCTTCATCCACCCCTTTGACGATCCCTTGGTCATGGCCGGCCAAGGCACCGCCGGGCTGGAGCTCATGGCCCAGGCAGAGGAGATGGGCCTTTTCCCGGAGGCCGTCTTGGTCCCGGTGGGCGGAGGGGGGCTCATCGCCGGGGTGGCCACGGCGGTGAAGGCCTTCTCCCCAAGCACCCTGGTCCTGGGGGTGGAGCCCGAAGGGGCGGACGACGCCAGAAGGAGCCTGGAAGAAGGCGAGATCGTGCACCTCTCCCAAGCCCCCAAAACCCGGGCGGACGGGGTAAGGACCCTGGCTTTGGGCCAGCACACCTTCCCCATCCTGAAGAGGAGGGTGGACGCCATCCTCACAGTGAGCGAGGAGGCCATCCTGGAAGCCGAGGGCCTCCTCTTCACCCGCACGAAGCAGGTGGTGGAGCCCACCGGGGCCCTGCCCCTGGCGGCGGTGCTGGAGCATGGGGGAAGGCTCCCTCAGGTCCTGGCCCTCCTCCTTTCGGGGGGAAACCGGGGGTTTGGGGTTTATCCTTGAAAATCCGACATGGCGATGCGGCATTTTCCAGGATGATCCCGCGCCCCTAAGCCCAGCCCCGGCGCAAGGCGGGACTTCTTTCCCTGGAAAGGCGGAGTAAGCTTAGCCCGTGATCGTCAAGGAAGCGCTTCTACCCATAGAGGAAGTGGCCGGCAAGCTGGGCTTAAGCCGGGATAGGCTCTACCTCTACGGCCCCCACATGGCCAAGGTCCTGGGGGAACCCCCTAAGGCCAAAGGAAAGCTGATCCTGGTCACCGCCATCACCCCCACCCCGGCCGGGGAGGGCAAGACCACCACCGCCATCGGCCTAGTGGACGCCCTATGGCGGCTTGGGAAAAGGGCGGCCTTGGCCCTGAGGGAACCCTCCTTGGGCCCGGTTTTTGGGGTGAAGGGCGGGGCCACGGGAGGCGGCCGGGCCCGGGTGGAGCCCCGGCACGAGATCAACCTGCACTTCACCGGGGACTTCCATGCGGTGACCAGCGCGGTCAACCTCCTGAACGCCCTCCTGGACAACCACCTGCACCAGGGGAACGAGCTCGGGATCGACCCCAGGCGCATTGAGCTCAAGAGGGCCATCGACATGAACGACCGGGCCTTAAGGCACATTGTCCTGGGCCTGGGGGGCAAGGCCCACGGGGTGCCCCGGGAGGGAGGGTTTGAGCTCACCGTGGCCAGCGAGGTCATGGCCCTCATGAGCCTGGCCCGGGACTTCAAGGATTTAAAGAAGCGCCTGGGAAGGATCCGGGTGGGCTTCACCTACGGGGGGAAGCCCGTCTACGCCCAGGACCTGGGGGCGGTGGGGGCCATGGCCGCCCTTTTACGGCAGGCCTTCCTCCCCAACCTAGTGCAGACGGCGGAGGGGAACCCCGCCTTCATCCACATGGGACCCTTTGGCAACATCGCCCACGGCACCAACTCCCTGAGGGCAAGCCTCTTCGCCCTGGGCCTGGCGGACTACGTGGTGCAGGAGGCGGGGTTTGCCACGGATCTCGGCATGGAGAAGTTCATGAACGTGGTGGCCCGCACCACGGGCCTGGCCCCCGAGGCGGTGGTGCTGGTGGCCACCATCCGCGCCCTCCGCTACCACGGGGGGCAGGATGCCTATGAGATGCCGGACCCCCAGGCGGTGGCCAGGGGCCTCGCCAACCTGGAAAAGCACGTGGAGAACGTGGAGCTATTCGGCTTCAAGCCGGTGATCGCCTTGAACCGCTTCCCCACGGACGCCGAGGAGGAGATCGCCCTGGTGCGGGAGTTCGCTCGGGAACGGGGCCTGCCCTTCGCCCTGAGCGAGGTCTACGCCAAAGGGGGGGAAGGGGGGTTGGAGCTGGCGGAGAGGGTCCTCGAGGCCCTCTCCCTGCCCCACGCCTACCGGCCCCTCTATCCCCTGGAGATGCCCCTCGAGGACAAGGTGGAAACCATCGCCACCCGCATCTACGGGGCGGAGGGGGTGGAGTGGAGCGAGGAGGCCAAGAAAGCCCTCAAGGCCGCCAAGAAGGAGGGGTGCGAGGCCCTTCCCGTGGTCATGGCCAAGGCGGCCACCTCCCTTTCCGACAACCCCAAGCTCCGGGGAAGGCCCCAAGGCTTTAGGGTGCGGGTCACGGACCTGAGGTGCCGGTTTGGAGCGGGGTTCGTGGTGGTCTACATGGGAGGGATCGAGACCCTTCCCGGCCTGCCCAAGGTACCCCAGGCCCTGGGGATCGACGTGGACGAGGAGGGGAACATCCGGGGGATGGACTACTGAGACCGCCCCACCCTGGCTTCGCCAGGGTGGGGACCCCGGTCTGGAAAGGCAAGGGCCGGGCTAAACCCCGTGCCCGTCCGCCCGCTGCTTCTCCACGGGAAGCCCCGTGGCCCCGTGGAAGGCCTCCACCTCCTCCAGGAAGCGGCGGAAGAGGTAGAGGGCGTCGTGGGGCCCGGGGGCGGCCTCGGGGTGGTACTGCACGGAGAAGACGGGATAGCGGGCGTGGGCCATGCCCTCGAGGGTCCCGTCGTTCAGGTTGATGTGGGTGGGCTTGAACTCCTTCAGGGAGTCGATGTCCACCGCATAGCCGTGGTTCTGGCTGGTGATCTCGATCTTCCCGGTGAGGAGGTTCTTCACCGGGTGGTTGGCCCCCCGGTGGCCGAACTTCATCTTGTAGGTGCGCCCCCCCGCCGCCAGGGCCAGGAGCTGGTGCCCCAGGCAGATGCCGAAGGTGGGAAGTAGCCCCATGAGCTTCCAGATGGTCTCGTGGGCGTAGCGGGGCATGGAGGGGTCCCCGGGGCCGTTGGAGATGAAAAGCCCGTGGGGCTCCAGGGCCATGATCTGGCTCGCCGGGGTCTTTCCCGGCACCACCAGGATCTCGAAGCCCAAAGCCGCCAGGTTCTCCACGATGGCGTGCTTGATGCCGAAGTCCATGACCACGATGCGCCGCCCCGACTTCAGGGTGGGCCAGGCGTAGGGCAAAGGGGTGGAAACCTCGGGGGTCATGTCCCGCCCGTCGATGTCCGTCCAGGCCTTGGCCTCCTGGCGGAGGGCCTCGAGCTCCTCGGGGGTGAAGGCGTGCTGGGGATCCCCGAAAAGGCTGGCGTGGGCGATGGTACCCTTGAGCACCCCTCCTTCGCGGATCTTGCGCACCAGGGCCCGGGTGTCGATCCCCTCGATCCCCACCACCCCGTAGAACTCCATGAACTCCTTAAGGGTCTGCTGGGCCCTGGGGTTGGAGGCGATGCGGCTGAACTCCTTGGCCACAAAGCCCTTCACCCAGGGGCGGTTGGACTGCATGTCGTAGACGTTGACCCCATAGTTGCCCTGGTGGGGGTAGGTCATGACCACGATCTGCCCGTGGTAGCTGGGATCGGTCATGATCTCCTGGTAGCCGGTCTGGGCGGTGTTGAAGACCACCTCCCCCACCGTCTTCCCCCGGGCCCCGAAGGCATAGCCGTGGAAGACGGTGCCGTCCTCCAGGACCAAAACCGCCCGTTCCTTCACTCCAGCCATTCCTCCTCCTCAATCCCGGCTTGTTTTAGGATGCGCCTCAAAAGGTCCACGCTGATCTCACCCCGATGGGGATTGGGCAGGACCAAGCACACGGAACCCCGCACCATGAATTGGTGCCGACCCCCCGTGTAAGGCCCAGCAAATCCCAAAGCCTTAAGCCTCGCCACCAGCTCCCTCCGGGAAACAGGCCTAAGCCGCCTCGCCATGGGGCAGTTCGATGCGGACCTCGCCCAGGGGCGGAGGGGTTTCACCCCGGGAAAGCAGGAAGAGAAGCCAGTCCTCGAGGGCCGCCTGCAGGTTGGCCTCGCATTCCTTTAGGCTTTTGCCCGTGGCCCACACCCCGGGCAGGTCCGGAACCTCCCCATAGTAGGGCTCCTCGTCCTGGATGAGCTCGTAGCGGGCCCGGGCCATGGCCTCCTCCAAGTAGCGGGTCAGGGTCCCCATCCCATCCATTCTAGCCCCCGAAGGCCCTTGGGGAAAGGTGCTTGATGACCGCGATCTCCCGGCAGTTCTCGTAGAAGGGACAGGCGTTGCACTCGCTCCACACCTTGGGGGGCAGGGCCTCCCGGGTGGTGACCTGGTAGCCCAAGGAGCGGAAGAAGCCCACCTGAAGCGTCCAGGCAAAGACCCGGGGCAGGCCCAGGTCCCGGGCCTCCCGTTCCGCCCCCAGGACCAGCCAGCGCCCAAGCCCCTCCCCCTGCCTGTTGGGGTGCACCGCCAGGCCCCTGATCTCCGCCAGATCCCGCCACAGCACGTGCAGGGCCACGGTGCCCACGATGTTCCCGTCCTCGTCCTCGAGGACCTGGAAGTCGCGGATGTTCTCGTAGAGGTGGCTGTGGCTCCTGACCAGCATCAGGCCCTTCTCCGCCCAGTAGCGGATGAGCCAGTAGATGGCGTCCACATCGCTCAGCCTGGCCTTCCTGAGCTCCACCCCCGCCTGGCGCCGCACCTCGGGCAGGGTAACCGTGGAGAGTTCGATTCCCGTCTCAAGCAAGGCCCACCTCCTTCTTGGCCTCCTGGATCCTCTCCCGCACCGCCTCGGGGGCCGTGCCCCCGAAGGAACCCCGCCGATGGATGGCGGATTCCAGCCGGAGAAGCGGCAGGGCATCCTCGGCGAAGAGGGGGTGGTGGGCCCTGAGCTCCTCCAGGGTCAGGTCCTTCAAGGCCCTTCCCTCCTCCACAAGCCTCCGCACCAGGCGCCCCACCACGTGGTGGGCCTCCCGGAAGGGAAGCCCCCTTTCCGCCAGGTAGTCGGCGAGCTCCGTGGCCAAGGCATAGCCCTCCTCCGCCGCCCGCCACATCCTCTCCCGCCGCCACCTGAGCCCGGGAAGAAGGGCGGTGAGGAGCTTAAGGCTATCCCGGTAGGTGGCGAGGGCATCCAGAAGGGGTTCCTTGTCCTCCTGCAGGTCCTTGTTGTAGGCAAGGGGCAGGCCCTTCACCACGGTGGAGAGAGCCACCAGGGCCCCTAAGACCCTTCCCGCCTTGGCCCGGATGAGCTCCAGGATGTCCGGGTTCTTCTTCTGGGGCATGATGGAAGAGCCGGTGGCGAAGGCATCCGGGACCTCCACGAAGGCGAACTCCTCGGTGCTATAGAGGATGAGTTCCTCCGCCATCCGGGAGAGGTTCAGCATGCCGATGTTGAGAGCGGAAAGCACCTCCAGGGCGAAGTCCCGGCTCGCCACCGCATCCAGGGAGTTCCGCATGGGAGCGGAAAAGCCGAGCTCCCGTGCGGTGTAGTGGCGGTCTATGGGGAAGCCCGTCCCCGCCAGGGCCGCAGCCCCCAGGGGGTTTTCGTTAAGGCGCTCCCTGGCGTCCCTCAGCCTTCCCGCATCCCGGAGAAGCATCTCGTAGTAGGCCAAAAACCAGTGGGAAAGCAAGATGGGCTGGGCCCGCTGCAGGTGGGTGTAGCCGGGAAGGACGTAAAGGGGCTCGAGGTGCCGCTCGGCCTCCCGCACCAGAACCCGCCGCAGGTCCAGAAGGAGGGAGAGAAGCTCGTCTATGGCCCCCCGGAGGAAAAGCCGGAGATCGGTGGCCACCTGGTCGTTCCGGCTCCTCGCCGTGTGGAGCTTGCCCCCCGGTGGACCCACGAGTTCGATGAGGCGGGCCTCCAGGTTCATGTGCACGTCCTCAAGCTCCTCCCGCCAAGGGAAGGTGCCCGCCTCGATCTCCCGCTCGATCTGGTCCAGGCCCTCGAGGATGGCCCCTAGCTCCTCCTCGGTGAGAAGGCCCACCCGGTGGAGCATCCGGGCGTGCACCCGGTTCTGCCAGAGGTCCTCCCGCCAAAGGGCCCGGTCAAAGGGAAGGGAAGCGTTAAAGCGGGCCGCCAGCTCGCTTGGGCCCTCGGCGAAGCGGCCCCCCCAGGTCCTATGCGCCATGGCCCTTCCCTTCCCCCTCGTTCCCTGACGGCAAAGCCTCCACCAAGGCCCGTACCCTGAGCCTCAGGGCGTTGATCTTGATGAAGCCCTCGGCGTCCTTCTGGTCGTAGCCCCCGAGCTCGTCGAAGGAAACCAGGTCCTTCTGGTAAAGGCTTTTGGGGGCCTTCCTTCCCACCACGTAGACGTTTCCCTTGTAGAGCTTCAGCCGGGCCACCCCGGTGACCGCCTGGGCCACGTGGTCGAAGTAGGCCTGGAGGGCCTCCCGCTCCGGGGCGTACCAGAAGCCGTAGTAGACGAGCTCGGCGTACTTGGGGGCAAGCTGGTCCCGCTGGTGGAGCACCTCCCGGTCCAGGGTGAGGCTTTCCACCGCCCGGCGGGCATGGTAGAGGAGGGTCCCCCCCGGGGTTTCGTAGACTCCCCGGGACTTCATGCCCACGAAGCGGTTCTCCACCAGGTCCACCCGGCCCACCCCGTGGCGGCCTCCGATCTCGTTGAGCCTTTGCAGCAGGGCTGCCGGGGAGAGCCTTTCCCCGTTCACCGCCACGGGATCCCCCCGCTCAAACTCCACCTCCACGTACTCCGGGGCATCGGGGGCTTCCTCGGGGTCCACGGTCATGCGGAACATCCCCTTGGGGGGTTCGGCCCAGGGGTCCTCGAGGACCCCACCCTCGTAGGAAATATGCAGGAGATTGGCGTCCATGGAATAAGGTTTCTCCTGGGTCACGGGAACGGGGATGCCGTGGGCCTCGGCATAGGCGATCATCTCCTGCCGGCCCTTGAAGCTCCACTCCCGCCAGGGAGCGATCACCCGGATGTCGGGCTTCAAGGCGTAGGCGGTGAGCTCAAAGCGCACCTGGTCGTTGCCCTTGCCCGTGGCCCCGTGGGCGATGGCCTCCGCCCCTTCCTCCTCGGCGATCCTCACCAGGTACTTGGCGATGAGGGGCCGGGCGATAGAGGTGCCGAGGAGGTAGTACCCCTCGTACACCGCACCCGCGCGGAACATGGGGAAGACGAAGTCCCGCACGAACTCTTCCCTCAGGTCCAGGGCGATGGCCTTGGAGGCCCCGGTCCTGAGGGCCTTTTGCCGGGCCTCCTCCACCTCCTCCCCCTGGCCGATGTCCGCGGTGAAGGCGATGACCTCGGCCTTGTAGGTTTCCTTGAGCCACTTGAGGATAATGCTGGTATCCAGCCCACCGGAGTATGCCAGGACGATCTTCATGCCAACCCCTAGTCTACCCCCTCGAGGGGGTATGCATAAGTATACAGGAACCCCTCTGGCTCCGCACCTCCTCCTTGACAGGCCATCCCGGTCCGGGTATGTTTGCCCCGTAAAGAAAGGAGGGATTATGAAAAAACTCGGGTTCTTAGCCATGGGCATAGGCTTGCTGGGCCTTTGGGCCTGTACGCCACCGCCCCAGGGCCTCCAGGGAAATGTCTTCACCAGCCCCAGCGCCGGGGGGCAGCCCGTTCACGGGGCCAGGGTAATCGCACAGGTGGGAAGCCGGAAGGTGGAAACCACCACCGGCTTGGACGGGCACTTCTCCCTGCAAATACCCGGCAACGCCCAGGCTTTCACCCTCACGGTCCTCCCCCCTGCAGGCCAGGGTGTGGCCGCCTTGACCTTCGCGGAGGTCCCTTTAAGCGCCTACCGTTCCCCCTACGGCGCCGCCTCGGAAATGAATATCTACCTTCCCGCACCTCCCTCAAGAATCCTTCCTGGCTATCCCCCACGCACTGGCTACCTCACCGGTACGGTAACCCTGGGAGGCCAGCCGGTAGCCAGCTCCACCCCGCGAACCTTGAACCAACTCTTCGATCCTCCCACACCTTGTGAGGACGGCCTAGTGGTCTTTGGCGGTTTCCGGACCGTCACCACGGATACCAACGGCCAGTACCAGATCCCGGTAGTTTCCACCAACAACCTCTATGCCGCCTCGGGAAGCGTGTGGGCGGGCAATTACACGGGCACCGACACGGGGGACTGCAACACGGCCACCGAATACTACTGGAGCCACTTCCGGTACGTGCCCGATGCCTGGGTGTACCTGAACGGGTCTTCCACGCAACAGGACATGGCCCTCGAGGCCTTTGACCCCCAAGCCAACCCCAGCCGGGTCACCACCCTCCAGGTCACCCACGACCTATCCGGGCTTTCCCAATACAACCCCGATCCCACCAGCCCGGGATGGAACGCCTTCTCGGTAAGTGTTCCCACCTTCAACCACGCCATCCACTCTGACGAGGTGGAGCTCGGCCAGTATTACTATTTTGGGCAGGCCAGCAAAACCCTTCGGGTCTACAAGCTGCCCCCGGGGGCCAGCGCCCAGCAGATCGCGGTAACCAGCATCGCCATCCGCTTCCGAATCGTCGACAACACCCTCGAGGTCCTCGACCTTTCCCAAGCTCAAAACTGGCGGGATGGCACCAACCTGGCCAACCCCCTCACCGTCCATTTCCTGGACACCCCCAAACTGGGGATTGAAGATGGGACCACCCTGGGAGCCACCCCTACCTTGACCTGGAACCCGGTGGCCGGGGCCAAGGTGTACGTGGTATCGGTGTACGACGAGGGCGGCAACCTGGTGTGGGCAGGCTTCACCCCGAACACCTCCCTCGTCGTGCCCTTCCCTCTCGCCACCGGGGCTTCCTACTTCTGGGACGTCTACACCGACGATCAAACCGAGATGCTGGACTACATCGGCATGGACCCTGCGGCCCTCCAGGCACGGCTATACCTGGACACGAAACACCTGGTACGGCTAAAGTCCTTGCGGACCAACCCGGTAAATCGGCAAAGGGGCGAGCTGGCTAAGGCCTATCTGGATAACCTGGGGTACATCCCCCAAGGGGCCTACCAGAAGCTCCTGCAAAACGGCTACCGGAAGTCCGTGAGCGAAATCCGCTCCTTCACCGTTCAGTAAGGAGGATAAAGATGCGGACGAGCAAAAGGCTTCTCCTTCTTTCGCTCCTCCTTGCCGCCTGCAGCCAAGCCCCTCAGGGCCGGGTTCCCGGGGAGCCGGGGCTTATCCAAACCGGGGAAGGGCCTGCGGTGGCGGGAGAGATCCTGGTCAAATACCGCCCCGGCCTCAGCCCCCAAAGCCTCACGCCCCTGGGGGAAAGCCAGAGGCTCGAGGCCCTCTCCGACCCCACCTGGGGTGAGCTGGCCCGAATCAAGGTACCCGTGGGCCAAGAGGAAGCGTACGTGGCCGTTTATGCGTCCAGGCCCGGGGTGGAGTACGCCGAGCCCAACTACTGGGTGGCCAACCCCGCCCGGGAAGTCCTGGGCACCTTAAGTCTGCCTGGGAAACCCCAAGGGCTTCGCACGCAGGCGTACTCAGATAACGTGACCGACCCTTACTTCGTCCAGGTGCCGCCAGGGGATCCCCTGGCGGCCATGGGGGCCGACGGAACCCCGTACCAAAATGTACCCTACCTATGGGGCATCCACCGCATTCGGGCCCCTGAGGTGTGGAACGAGGGCTACCGGGGCCAAGGAGTGGTGGTGGCGGTGGTGGACGAGGGGATGGACCTAAACCACCCTGACCTCGCCGCTAACCTCTGGCAAAACCCCAACCCCAACAGCCTAACCTGCCCTGGGGAGCACGGCTACGATTTCGTGGACGACGATCCCGATCCCTCCGACTCGGGGGGCCACGGCACCCATGTGGCGGGGACCATTGCCGCTCCTGTCAACGGCATCGGTGTGGTAGGGGTAGCCCCCGAGGCCAAGCTCATGGTCCTTCGGGGTCTGGGCTACTTTGGCGGCACCAACTACATGCTGGTGCGGGCCCTGAAGTATGCCGCCGACTGCGGGGCTAAGGTGGTGAATAACTCCTGGGGTTCAGGGGCCCGGAGCAAGGCTTTCCTGGACGTGCTGGAGTATGGAACCAGGAAGGGGGTGGTTTACGTTTTCGCCTCGGGCAACGCCTATCGCACTGGAAACCGGCCCTCTTACCCCGTTTCCTATGGCACCCTGCTCCCCGGGGTCATCGGGGTGGGGGCCACCAGCAACGACAACCGAAGGGCAGGTTTTTCCAGCACGGGGCCGTACGTCACCGTCGCCGCACCCGGAGCGGCCATCCTCTCCACGGTGCCCGTGGCCCAAAACCCGGCCACCCCTTACGCCTTCCTCCAGGGAACCTCCATGGCCTCCCCCCACGTAACCGGGGTGGTGGCCCTCCTCCTCTCCGCCAAACCCACCGCAACCCCCGAGGAAATCCGCTTGGCCCTGGAACAGGGAGCCAACGCCCGGCTCACTGGCCAAGCGGCGAAGCCTGACTACGCCGCAGGCGGCCAGTACGGCTATGGCCTTGTGGATGCCAAGGCTAGTCTGGACACACTCTTAGGCCAGTAGGGGCGGAATAGGCCTCGAGCCAACTAAAGCTCGAGGCCTAACTTCTTTAACTGGGGGAAACCCATGGGGAGAACCTCCCTCTTACCTTGGATCCTGGCCATGGTCTTCTCCGCGACCCTGGCCCAAAAACCGGAAGCCCCTATTCCCAGGCCCCGCCCCCCCGAGGAACCCCTAAGCCCTCCCGTACTGGAAGTGCGGGTGCTCTTTGGGGAAACACCCACACCAGGCATCCTTGTGGTCCTTCAACCCATGGCCCCCAACCGCATGCCCTCTGGCAAAGGGATCCTTCGCCTCACCGACAAGGACGGAACCGCCCGCTTTCCCCTCACCGGGGAGGCCACGGGCTTTCTCATTTCCTTTCACGACCGGGAAAGGGGACTCAGGCTCCAGATGCCCCTGGCCTTTGCCCTCGGCACCTGGAGCCTTGGGCCCTACCGCTTCACCCTCAGCCTCTCCCCGCCCTAAATGTGGATGGCCTTTTCCCAAGCGGCCAGGGCGGCTTCCTTGAGGATCTCGGAGAGGGAAGGGTGGGCGTGGGGGGCCCGGCCCAGGTCCTCCGCGCTGGCCTTGAAGAAGATGGCCAAGGCCGCCTCGGCCAGGATATCCCCCACCCGGGCCCCGATCCCGTGGACCCCCAGGATGCGGTCGGTCTTGGCGTGGGCCAGGACCTTGACGAAGCCCTCCGTCTCCCCCATGGCCCGGGCCCGGCCCGAGGCGGAGTAGGGGAAGCGGCCCACCTTGTAGGGGATCCCCTTCGCCTTGAGCTCCTCCTCCGTGTACCCCACCCCCGCCACCTCGGGGTGGGTGTAGACCACGCTGGGGATGGCCAGGTAGTCCACGTGGCCGTACCCCTTGGCCATGTGCTCCACGGCAGCGATCCCCTCCTCGCTGGCCTTGTGGGCCAGCATGGGCCCCGGCACCACATCCCCGATGGCGTAGATGTGGGGGACGCGGGTCCTGAGGTGCTCGTCCACGGGGATGCGCCCCTTCTCATCGGTGGCAAGGCCTGCCCTCTCCAGGTCCAGGCCCTCGGTGTAGGGCCTGCGGCCCACGGCGAGAAGCACCCTATCGGCGGTGAGGACCTCTCCCCCCTCCAGCTCCACCCGGGCCTCCCGGCCCTCGGGGCGCACCGCCTTCACCTTGACCCCGGTGCGGATCTCAAGCCCCTCCTTCCGGAAGACCTTTTCCGCCGCCCGGGATAGCTCGGCGTCCATGGTGGGGAGGATGCGGTCCAGGTACTCCAGGATGAGGACCTCCGCTCCCAGGCGGTGCCAGACCACCCCGAGCTCCAAGCCGATGACCCCGCCCCCCACCACGATGAGGCGGCCCGGCACCTCCGGGAAAGAAAGGGCCTCGGTGGAGGTCACCACCCGCTTGCCATCCACCTCCGCCCAAGGGGGGATGAGGGGGGCGCTCCCCGTGGCGATGAGGAAGTAGCGGGCGGAAAGCTCCTCCCCGGTTTCCTCCACCAAAACCTTCCGGTCCGAGAGAAAGCGGGCCCTTCCCAGGTGGCGGGCGATGCCGTTTTTCTTGAAGAGGAACTCGATCCCCTGGGTGTTGGCCTGGACCACCTTGTCCTTGTGGGCGAGAAGGGCGGGAAGGTCCACCTCGAGGCCCTGCACCCTAGCCCCGATCAAGCCCTTTTTCACCTCGTAGATGCGCTCGGTGGTTTCCAAAAGGGCCTTGGAGGGAATGCACCCCACCCGCAAGCAAGTGCCCCCCAGGGCCTTTTCCTTCTCCACCACCCCCACCTTCATCCCCAGCTGGGCGGCCCGGATGGCGGCCACGTACCCCCCGGGCCCCGCCCCGATCACCAACAGGTCGTAGGCCTCCACGCTAGACCTCCAGCATCAGGCGCACGGGGTTTTCCACCAGCTCCTTGACCCGCCTCAGGAAGGTCACCGCCTCCCGGCCGTCCACGATGCGGTGGTCGTAGGAAAGGGCCAGGTACATCATGGGCCGGATCACCACCTGCCCCTCCCGGGCCACGGGCCTTTCCTGGATGGCGTGCATGCCCAGGATGCCCACCTGAGGTGGGTTGAGGAGGGGGGTGGAGTTGAGGGAGCCGTACACCCCCCCGTTGGTGATGGTGAAGGTGCCCCCCATGAGCTCCTCGGGCTTCAGCTTCTTGGTGCGGGCCCTTTCGGCGAAATCGGCGATCTGGCGCTCGATCTCGGCGAAGGAAAGCCGGTCGGCATCCCGGATGACCGGCACCACCAGCCCCTCTCCCCCGCCCACGGCCACCCCGATGTCGTAGTAGCGGTGGTAGAGGATGGTGTTGTCCCGGATTTCGGCGTTGAGCTCGGGGATCTCCTTGAGGGCCTGGACCACCGCCTTCACGAAGAAGCTCATGAAGCCCAGCTTCACCCCGTGCTTCTTCTGGAAAGCCTCCCCGAGCTCCTTCCTCAAGGCGATGATGGCGGACATGTCCGCCTCGTTGAAGGTGGTGAGCATGGCGGTGGTCTGCCGCACCATGAGGAGCCTCTCCGCAATGCGGCGGCGCAAGGGGCTCATGGGCACCGCCTCGCTCACCCGCCAGGGGCGGTCGGCCGGGGGTTGGGCGGGAAGCGGTGCGGGCTCCGGCATCCGGGGAGGCACCGCCTGGGGCGGGGCCTGCTTGGCCCTCTCCTCCAGGTGGCGCTCCACGTCCTCCTTGAGGATCCGCCCGCCCAGGCCCGTGCCCACCACCTCCCCTGGGGATACCCCCGCCTCCCGCAAAACCCGTTCCGCGGCGGGCATGGCCAGGGGTTCCTGGGGCTCGGGTGCCTGGGGTACCGCGGCCTCGGGCTCAGGCCGGGGAAGCCCCTCCCCCGAGGCCTTAAGCAGGGCGATGGCCTCCCCCACCCTGGCGGTTTCCCCGGTGCGCTTCAGGATCCGCTCCAGGGTTCCCGCAAAGGGGGCGGGGAGCTCCAGGGTGGCCTTGTCGGTGATGAGCTCCACCAGGGGCTCATCCTGGGCAAAGCTTTCCCCTTCCTTCTTCAGCCAGGCGCCGATCTCCACTTCCACGATGGACTCGCCCACGGAGGGCACTTTCAGTTCCTGCACCGTCTACCTCCTCACTTAAAGGCTTCCTCAAGAAGCGCTTCCTGCTCCTCTCTATGCACCTTGGAGGAACCCACGGCGGGGCTTGGGGACTCCGGCCGGGCCACCACGCTGAAGGGGTGGCCGTAGATCTCCCCGCAGAAGCGGGCGGAGAGGTACCACCAGGCCCCCTGGTTCACCGGCTCCTCCTGGACGTAGATCACCGGGGTCTTCCTGGGGTAGAAGCCCAGGGCCTCCTTGAGCTCGGCCTCGGGGAAGGGGTAGAGGAGTTCCAGCCGGATCAAGGCCACGTCCTCCGCCCCCACCTCCCTCCGCTTTTGCAGGAGGTCGTAGTAGACCTTCCCCGAGGTGAGAAGGACCTTCCTGGCCCCCTTGACCCTTTCCGGGATCACCTTCTGGAAGCGCCCCTGGGCCAGCTCCTCCAGGCTGGAAACCACCTCGGGGTGGCGGAGGAGGCTTTTGGGGGTGAGGACCACGAGGGGCTTGCGGATGGGGCGCTTCACCTGGCGGCGGAGGAGGTGGAAGAACTGGGCGGGGGTGGTGGGGTAGGCCACCTGGAGGTTGTCCTTGGCCCCAAGCTGCAAGAAGCGCTCCAACCGGGCGGAGGAGTGCTCGGGGCCCTGGCCCTCGAGGCCGTGGGGCAGGAGGAGGACCAGGCCGGAAAGCCGGTTCCACTTGGCCTCGGCGCTGGCCAGGAACTGGTCGATGTAGACCTGGGCCACGTTGACGAAGTCCCCAAACTGGGCCTCCCAGAGGACCAAAGCCTCGGGGTAGTCCAGGCTGTACCCGTACTCAAACCCCAGCACCCCGGCCTCAGAGAGGGGGGAGTTGTAGATCTCCACCTCCGCCTGCCCCTCGGCCAGGTGCTGCAAGGGGATATAGGGCCTTCCCGTCTGGTAGTCGTACAGGGCGGCGTGGCGCTGGGTGAAGGTGCCCCTTAGGGCATCCTGCCCCGTGAGGCGCACCCGGTGCCCCTCGGCGGCCAAGGAGGCGAAGGCCAAGGCCTCGCCCGCCGCCCAGTCCAGGGGACGCTTGGCCTCGGCCATCTCCTTTCGGGCCTCGAGGAACCGCTTCAGCTTGGGATGCACCTGGAAGCCCTCGGGCACGGTGCTCAGGCGGAGAAGGAGCTCCTTTAGCGCCTCCAGGGGCACCCCGGTGTCCACCTCGGGCACCAGGTGGTCGGGCCCGCCCACGTACCCCTGCCAGATGCCGGAAAGGCCATGGGGCACCACGGGGCCCGGCTCCGCCTTGACCCGGGCGAACTCGCTCTCCAGGTTCGCCAGGTAGGCTTCCTCCTTGGCTTTAAGCTCCCCCTCCGCCACCACCCCTTCGGCAAGGAGCCTTTCCCCATAGACCTTCCAGGGCTCGGGCTTCTTGGAGATGAGGGCGTACATGGGGGGCTGGGTGAAGGTGGGCTCGTCCGTCTCGTTGTGGCCCCGGCGGCGGTAGCCCACCAGGTCGATGACCACGTCCTTCCCGAAGCGCTGGCGGTACTCCAGGGCCAGGCCCAGCACGAACCAGAGCTCGTCCAGGGCCTCGGCGTTCACGTGGAAGACGGGGGCCCCCACCATCTTGGCGATGTCCGTGGGGTAGCGGCAGGAGGTGTACTCCTCGGGCAGGGTGGTGAAGCCCAGCTGGTTGTTGGCCACCACATGGAGGGTCCCCCCCACCCGGTAGCCGGGAAGCCGGGAGAGGTTAAGGGTTTCCTGGACGATGCCCTCCCCGATGAAGGCCGAGTCCCCGTGGACCAGGATGGCGAGGCCCCTCTTCCGCTCCCGGTCGCCGAAGCGGTCCTGCTTGGCCCGAAGCCTCCCCAGGGTCACGGGGTTCACGAACTCCAGGTGGCTGGGGTTGAAGTTGAGGGAAACGTGCACCTTCCCGTAGGGGGTGGTGAGGTCGTTGGAGAAGCCCAGGTGGTACTTCACATCCCCCGAGTAGCCCTCGGGGAAGATCTCCTCGAACTCGCGGAAGATGCGCTCAAAGGGCTTGCCCACCACGTGGGCCAGGACGTTGAGCCGCCCCCGGTGGGCCATGCCCAGGACCACCTCCCTGACCCCGTGGCGGGCGGCTTCCTCTACCGCTTCCAAGAGAAGGGGGACCAGGCCTTCCAGACCCTCGAGGCTGAAGGTCTTGGCCCCCAGGTACTTGCGTTGCAGGAAGGCTTCAAAGAGGCTCGCCTGCATGAGGCGCTCCAGCATGCGCCGGCGCACCTCCCGGGGAGGCTTGGGCCAGGGGGCCTCGATGCGGGAAAGAAGCCAGGCCCGCTCCTCGGGCTCGGTATGGACCACCTCAAACCCCACCGGGCCCAGGTAAACCTCCTCCAGGCGGCCCAGGAGGTCCCCCAGGGTGGGGGCGCCGAAGAAGGGGGGAAGGGACCTAAAGAGATCCTCCCGGGAAAGGCCGTGGGCCTCCAGGGAAAGCTCCTTGGGCCTAGGCCGCTCCCGCCCCAAGGGGTCGATGCGGGCCGCCAGGTGCCCAAGCTCCCTGTAGGCCTGGACCAGGCGCTCCACCTTGAGGAGGAAGGCCAGGTCCACCGCCTCGGCCAGGGGAGCGGGGGTGGCTCGTCGGCCGTCCTCGAGGGGTTCTCTTCGGGAACCCTCCAGGGCGAGGGCGGAAAAGTAGCGGCGCCACTCCTCCGGCAGGGAGAAGGGATCCTCCAGATAGGCCCGGTAGAGGGCCTCCAGGTAGCCTTGGCTTTCCAACGTGAGCTCCATCCTACCTCCCAAGAAGGGGGCGTATACCCCCTTCATCTACGCTACACCAAAAAGCGGTGTAGGTGCTTTAGGACCTTTACAATAGGGCCATGGTCCTGAAGGAGAAACAGGAAGGCGTCCTTATCCTCACCCTAAACCGGCCGGAAAAGCTGAACGCCATAACCGGTGCCCTGCTGGACGAACTTTACCAGGCCCTAAAGGAAGCCCAGGAGGACCCCGGGGTCCGGGCCCTCCTCCTCACGGGGGCCGGGCGGGCCTTCTGTGCGGGGCAGGACCTGGGGGAGTTCGGGGAGGGCAAGCCCGACTACGAGGCCCACCTCCGCCGCTACAACCGGGTGGTGGAGGCCCTGGCGGGGCTGGAGAAGCCCCTGGTGGTGGCGGTGAACGGGGTGGCGGCAGGAGCGGGGATGAGCCTGGCCCTTTGGGGCGACCTGCGCCTGGCAGCCCAGGAGGCCAGCTTCACCCCCGCCTTCGTGCGCATCGGCCTGGTGCCGGACTCGGGGATGAGCTTTATCCTGCCCCGGCTGGTGGGGTTCGCCAAGGCCCAGGAACTCCTCCTCCTCTCCCCCAGGCTTTCCGCCGAGGAGGCCCAGGCCCTCGGCCTGGTGCACCGGGTGGTGCCGGGGGAAAGGCTTTTGGAGGAGGCCCTGGCTCTGGCCCGGGAGCTGGCCCAGGGGCCTACCCGGGCCTACGCCCTCACCAAGAAGCTCCTTTTGGAAACCTACCGGCTTTCCCTCACGGAAGCCCTGGCCCTCGAGGCCATCCTCCAGGGGGAGGCCGGGCGCACCCAGGACCACGAGGAGGGGGTAAGGGCCTTTAGGGAAAAGCGCCCGCCCAGGTTCGTGGGCCGATGATCCGCTACCTCCGGGGCACGGTCCTGAAGAGGGAGGAAGGGGGGTTTCTCCTTCTGGTGAACGGGGTGGGCTTCCTGGTGCAGGCCCCCCAGACCCTTCTGCAAAGCCTCAAAGAGGGCCAGGAGGTGGCGGTCCACACCCACCTCCAGCTCCGGGAGGAGGGCCTGTTTCTCTATGGCTTTCCCGACGAGGAAAGCCTCCTCCTCTTTGAGCTCCTCCTTTCCGTGAGCGGGGTGGGGCCCAAGGTGGCCCTCTCCCTTCTCTCCGCCCTCACCCCCAGGCTTCTGGCCCAGGCCCTGGCCCAGGGGGACCTGCGCCTCCTCACCGCGGCAAGCGGGGTGGGAAGAAGGCTCGCCGAGCGGATCGCCTTGGAGCTCAAGGGGAAGGTGCCCCCAAGCCTCCTCACCGGGCAAAAGGTGGAAAGCCAGGCGGCGGAGGAGGCCATCCTGGCCCTCACCGCCTTGGGCTTCAAGGAGGGCCAGGCCCGGGGGGTGGTCCTGGACCTCCTGGCCAAGCGCCCCTCGGCCAACGCCCAGGAGCTCATCAAGGAGGCCCTGAAGCGGTTGCGCTAACGCCGCTCCAGGATGGCGATGAGGGCCTCGAGGTCCTCCGCCCCCCTGCCCTGACGGAATGGGTTGAAGGGCTCTCCCTGCAGAAGGGCCTGGAAGGCCCTACCCCCTGGACCCTGCCCACCTTGACGCGGACCCTGGCCTGGGGGCGGACCCTGGCGGTTTTGGCGCTCCCTTTGCAGCTCCAGCCTACGGGTATCCAGCCATTTCAGCTGGGCCGGGGTGAGGATCTTGTCCTCGATCTCCACCAGGATTTTTTCCGCCTCCTTGGGCTTGAGATCGGGAAGGGTTCGTAGCCGCTTGAGGAGGGACAAGAGCCTCTGGGCCTGCGCCTTGGTGAAGGAAAGCCCCCTCTGCCCATCCATCTCCAGGAGGAGACGCACCGTGCTGGAAAGCTCAAAAACCGGCTGGTACGCCTGTAGTCGTTCCCGCACGGCTGGGTCCAAACTTCCCTGGGTCTGGCCCTGAGCCAAGACCAAGCCAAGGAGAAGGAAAAACCCCGTAACCGCCGCGATCTTCTTCCCCATCCTTCACCTCCTACTCGTACCGCAAGGCCTCCACCGGATCCAGCCGGGCCGCCCGCCAGGCAGGGTAGAGGCCAAAGAAAACCCCCACGAAGACCGCAAACAGGAAGGCTATCCCTGCGCTCAAAGGGGAGAACACCGGGCTTACCCCGATGGCCTGGCCCACGAACCGGGCCATGAGAAGGCCTAGCCCTACCCCCAGGACCCCTCCCCCCACGGAAAGGACCACGGACTCCGCCAGGAACTGGGCCAGGATGTCCTTGGGCCGCGCCCCCAGGGCCTTGCGCACCCCGATTTCCCGGGTACGCTCGGTAACCGAAACCAGCATGATGTTCATGATGCCGATGCCTCCCACCAGCAGGCTGATGGCTGCCACTCCCCCCAGGAAAAGGGTTAGGACCAGGGTGGTCTGGTTCACGCTTTGCAAGGCATCCTGCTGGTTGGTGATGGAGAAGTCGTAGGTGCTGGGGTCCACCAGGCCCCGGCGCTCCGCCAGAAACTGGGTCAGGCGCTCCTGGAGTTCCTTCAGGCGATTGCGGTCTGCCCCCTGCACATAGATGGCGTTTACCTTGGGCTCCCCCGCCTCGAGGCGGGCCAGGTGCTGCAGGTAAGTGGAAAGGGGCACGAAAACCTGGTAGTTAACGCTGGCGAAGCCCTGGTCCCCTTTGTCGGGCAGAACCCCGACCACGGTGAAGGGAATCCCCCCGATACGCAGGCGCTGGCCCAGGGGATCCTCACCCCCAAAGAGATCCTGGGCGATGCCGTAACCGATCACCGCCACCCGCCGCCTTAGGTCCACATCCTCCTGGGTAAAAAAGCTTCCCCTTTCCGGCTCAGCGTTGCGCACCCGGGCAAAATCGGGCCAGGTACCCACCACAGTGGCCCTGAGATTACTGGCCCCATACTTGAGCTGGAAGTTCCCCTGAGCCACGGGAGCGATGCCCACCACCTCCCCAGGGAAGGCCTCCTGGATGGCATAGGCGTCGGAAAGGGGAAGGGTGGCGGGCCCGCCAAAGCGCACCAGCCCGCCTCCTGGACCCCTTCCCCCCTGGGCCGGGCCCACGGTGAGGAGGTTGGTACCCAGGCCCTCCAAAAGGGAGGTGATCCTTTGGGTGGTCCCCTGGCCCACCATGGTAAGGGCCACCACCGCCGCCACCCCGATCACCACCCCCAAGGCGGTGAGGGCAGAGCGCAAGGGATTGGCGGCCATGGCCCTCAGGGCGATGCGCACCACCTCTACCAAGGAAAGCCCCACCTTTCCCCGCAAGTTGGCCTCCTTGCCAAGCCCAGCCACCACCCTATCCCCTCCTCTCGTCGGCCACGATCTCCCCATCCCGAACCCGCACGATGCGCCGGGTCTTCTCCGCTACCATGGGCTCGTGGGTGACGATGATGACCGTGGTCCCCTCGCGGTTAAGCTCCTGGAAAAGGGCCATGATCTCCTCGCCTGTGCGGGTGTCCAAGGCCCCGGTGGGCTCGTCGGCTAGAAGAAGAGGGGGATTCAAGGCCAGGGCCCGGGCGATGGCCACCCGCTGGCGCTGGCCCCCGGAAAGCTGGTTGGGAAGGCTTTTCGCCTTGTCCAAAAGCCCCACCCGTTCCAAGAGGGCTAAGGCCCGCCGCCTACGCTCCTGAGGGGGCACGCCCGCATAGGCCAGGGGCACCTCCACGTTTTCCACCGCCGAAAGCCGGGGAAGGAGGAAGAAGGCCTGGAAGACGAAGCCGATGAAGCGGTTCCGCAGGTAAGCCCGCTCCTCCTCGGAAAGGCTGGAGGTAGGCTTCCCCATAAGGAGGTACTCCCCCTCCGTGGGACGGTCCAAAAGGCCAAGGAGGTGAAGCAGGGTGCTCTTGCCGCTTCCCGAGGGCCCCATGATGGAAAGCATTTCTCCTTCCTCCACCCTGAGGTCCACCCCCTTAAGGGCCGGAAAGGCCCCTCCCCCGTTTTGGTAAACCTTCTTTACCCCTCTAAACTCCAAGAGCACCCTCTACCTCCCAAAGCCCGGGAGGGGAACCGGGGAGGGAGATGAGGGAGTACGCGGGGTCTGGGATGCACCCCCAGCCTTGGGCAGAACCACCTGGTCCCCCTCCTTCAACCCCTCGAGCACCGCCACCATCCGGGCATCTTCCGGCCCCAGAACCACCCGCACGGTATCCGTGGAACCATCGGGAAGGAGGACGTTCACGTAGGCCCGCCCCCGCACCCGCTCCACCGCCCGCTTGGGGATCACCAGGAGATTCCGGGCCTCCTCCACCACGATTTCCCCATCGGCGCTCATGCCGGGGCGCAGGCGGGGATCGTAGGGAAGGCGAACGGTCACCTTAAAGACAGGGATGTTGTTCACCACCTGGCCCTGAGGACTGATGGCCTCCACCCGGCCCTGGAAGGTCTCCCCCGGGAGGCCTTCCAGGGTCACGTCCACCCTCTGCCCCACCCGGACCTTGGCGATCTCTGTTTCGTCCACCTCCAGGACCAAGGCGTAGGCGGAGAGGTTGCCCAAAGTGAGGAGCGGGGTGCCTGGGCCCACCTGGGCCCCAGGGTTGGCGGAAACCGAAAGCACCACCCCGGCGAAGGGGGCACGGACCCGGGTCTTCTCCAGGTTGGCCTGGGCCTCCGCCAGGGCCAGGCGGGCCTGAGACAAAGCAGCCTCCTGGGCCCTGAGATCCTCCTGCAGCTGGGCTTGGCGCAGGCGTAAGGCTTCCCGCTGGGCCTCGAGGCTAGCCCGGGCATTTTCCAGGGCCCGCTGAGCATTGGCATAGGCAGTCTCCGCATCCCAAAGGGCCTGGCGGCTCGTCCCACCCGCCTGGTAGAGCAGGCGGGTGGCCTCCAGGTTACGCCGGGCAGTCTCCAGGGAAGCCTGGGCGTTGGCGTAGGCCACCTCGGCGTTTTTCACCCCGGCTTGCAAGGAAGCCAGACTGCTTTCCCCTTGGGCGCGAGCGTTGGCCAGGCTGGCCTCGGCCCTTTGCAGGTCGGCCCGGGCCGATTCCCAAGCCCGGCGGAAGGGATCGGGATCCAGCTCCGCCAACACCTCGCCCGCCTTCACCGCCTTCCCCTCCTCCACCACGGAAAGAAGGATCCCCTGGACCTCGGGACGTACCTCGAGGGTCCTCCAAGGTTGCAGCTGCCCCGATCCTGCCACCACCACCCGCACCTCCCCCCGGGCCACGGTGTAGACCTCGGGAACCTCCTGGGCCCTGGGGGTCCCCTTGGGGCGGAGAAGGAGGTAGCCCCCTACACCCAGAAGGAGCGCCAAGACCAGGAGGGACCAACGCCTCATGGCTCCACCCCCAAGCCCGCGAGGTCCCGCCCCGCCGCCACGCCCAAGGCCGCCAAGGCCCGCCAGTAGGCGTTTTGCGCCTGCAAGAGGGACTGCTGGGCCTGGAGACGGTTCACCTCCTCCTGCTCAAGTTGGAGAAGACTGATGGTGCCCGCCTGGTAGGAGCGGCGGGCCACCCCAAGGGTTTTCTCCTGGTTGGCCAGGGCCTCGCGGGCAGTGAGCACCTGGCCCCAGGCGGCCTGGGCCTGGGCGTAGGTGCTCTCCAGGTTGGCCAGGGCCTGGGCTAGGGTATTTTGAAGGTTCTTGCGAGCGGTTTCCAGCCCAGCCCGGGCCTTCTCCAAGGTGAGGCGGGGAGTGTAGTCGTTATCGGCCAGGCTCACCTGGAGTTCCGCCAGCTCCACCGCCTGCCGGGCCTGGAGGAGGCTGGGAAGACGGTTTTCCAGGCCCTCCTTTAAGGCGTCCAGGGAAGGGCCGAGGGGCTTGGGCTCAGGTAGAAGGGCAAGCCGGGGCTCCTGGGAAAGGGGAAGGCCCAACACCGCCTCCAAAGCCTTTACCAGGGCCAGGCGCTGGCCCTGGGCATTTTGCAGGGCCAACTCCGCCGAGCGCAGATTGGCCTCGGCCTTGGCCACGTCCAGATCGGTGGCGTTTCCCGCCTGCCTCCGGGCGCGGGCCACCGCCAGGTTCCTCTCCGCCAGGGCCCGGTTGGCCTCCAGCACCTTTTCGTTCTCCTGAGCCTCGAGGAGGCTGGTGTAGGCGGTAAGAAGGCTTTGCAGAAGGGTGAGGCGGCTTGCCTGCACTTGGACCTCGGCCAGGGCCAAGGCCTGCCGCGCCTGGGTGAGGGGCAGGACCAGGGTGCTGGGGTCGGCTTCCAAGGCCCTAAGCTCCCCTGCCGCCGCCTCTCGGGAAAGAAGGGCATTTTGGTAGCCGGGATTACGTTCCAAAGCCAGCTTCCACGCCCCCTGCCAGTCCAGGGTGGACTGGGCTAGGGCCAGGGTACCCAAGAACCAAACCGCCAGCACTCGCCTCATTCCTCACCTCCCAAAAGGGCTTCCCCCATGGCGTCCAAGAGGGCGTAGTAGGCCTGCAAAAGGGCAGACACCGCGCCTTCCCAGGTACGCTGCGCCTGGAGGAGGTTAACCTCAGCCTGCGCCACCTCAAGACGGGTTCCCGTTCCCACCTCCAGGCGTTTTTGCGCCGTATCCAGGGAATTTTTAGCGGCCTCCAGGAGTTTGGACGCTACCCCCATCTGCGCCTGGGCCTGCAAAAGGGTTTGGTGTTTTGACCTTAGGTCCAACTCCGCAGCCGAAAGGGCATTTTCCAAAGCCCGCTTGGCCTGCTCCACCGCCTCCTCCTTTTGCCTCAGCCCCAGGTCCTGGGAAGGGCTGTAAAGGGGAAAGCTGGCCTGGGCCTGAAGGGTAAGGCCGCTTTGGGATGCGCCCAGAAGGGCATGCTGAAGAGCGTAGCTTAGCTCGCCCGACTTAAGGTCCAGTCCGAGGCCAAAACCCGTACCCGCTTCGGTTCCGCTCACGTTGACGCTTACCCGGGGCAGGAACCGGTCGCGCCGGGCCTGGGCCAGAAGGTCCTCCGCCTCCTCCAAGGCCAGGCGGGCCTTTTGCACATCGGGCCTCCGCTCCTTGGCCTTTAGAACCTCTTCCAGGGTGGGTAGGACCCGGGGTGGGGAGAGGGGAAGAGGCTCTACCCGGGTGCCCAAGGTGGCCTCAAGGCGGGCGCGGGCCAGGCTCAAAGCCAGTTCCGACCGCAAGGCATCCGCCTGAGCCTGGGCGAGGTTAGCCTGAGCCTCCAGGAGAGCCTGGAAGGTAGCCTGGCCCCGGGCTTGTTGGGCCTCCACGGCCTTGAGCTGGGCCTCTCTAAGTTCCAGGGTCTTCCGGGCCACCCCCAGGTCCAGCCCAGCCAGGTAGGCATCCAGGTATTGGGACAGGGCCTTCTGGAAAAGGGCGTTCTCCTGGGCCTTGAGGTCCTGAAGGCTTTGACGATAAGCTCGCTCGGCGGCCCGCAGGTTATCCTGGGCCGGCCCCCAGGGCAAAAGGGGCAGGCTTCCCCCCACCCCCAGGGAAAGGCTTTCCTGACCCAAGGGGGTGCGGGAGTAGCTGCCCTGGGGAGCAAGGGTAGGGGCAAGCCCTGCCCGGGCTGCCTCCAGGGCAAGCTCCGCCTGGGCCCTCGCCGCCTCCAGGTCGCGAAAACCGGGGCTTTGCCGCACCAAAGCCCGCAGGTCCACCCCTTGGGCCAAGGCAGGAAGCAGCAGGAAGAAGAGCCATGTCTTCCTCATCTCCATCTCCCTGCCAGCCTAAGGGTGGGCGGTTAGCCCAGGGTTAAGGGAAGCCGGAGGGCGGCGATAAGGCCCCGGGGCCTGTTGGGCTTGAGCTCCAGCCGCCCTCCATGGGCCTCGGCCACCTTGGCAGCCACGGAAAGACCAAGGCCCTCCCCAGGCTTCCCGGAGGCCCGGAAGAAGGGCCTGGCCGCCTCCTTCAAGGCTTCTTCAGGCATTCCCGGCCCCTGGTCCTGCACCTCCAGGAAGGCTTCCTCCCCCTCCACCCGCAAGGCCACCTCCACCCCCAGGCCCTCCCCGTGCAGGAGGGCATTCTGCAGAAGGTTCCTCAGGGCCTGGGAAAGAAGCAGGGGATCCCCCTGGAAGGCCAGATGGCCGGGACCCCGGTAGGGCACGCCGAAGGCCTCGGCCTCCTGGCGGGCCAGCTGGGCCAGGTCCAGGGGAATCCGCTCCACCCTTCCCTCCCGGGCCAGGACCAAGAGGGCCTCCACCAGGCGCTTCATGCGGAGAAGCTCCTCCTTGACCGCCTCCTGGGCCTCCTCCCGGGGCAGATACCCTGCCTCCGCCGCCTCCAGCTGGGCCAGGGCAGCGGCCACCGGGGTCCTCAGCTCGTGGGCGGCGTCCCGGGTGAAGCGGCGCTCCCTATCCAAAAAGGCCTGGAGGCGCTCCAGCATGTGGTTGAAGGCCTCCGCCAGGGCCTTGAGCTCCCCTCCCCCTCCGGGGGCCACCCGGTGGGAAAGATCCCCGGAGTCCGCCACCCGCCGGGCCACCTCCGTGAGGCGGGAAAGGGGGGTCAAAGCCGCCTGGGCCACCCTGGACGCCAGGAGCACCGCCAAGAGGGTGAGCAAGGCCCCGCTTCCCCAAAGGGCCAGGCGGAAGCGGGCCAAGGCCCCCGCCGCCCCCGGGTCGTAGCGGGCCACGGTGAGGGTACCCCCCGGCACCTCCAGGACCAGAACCCGCCACCCCTCCCGCCAGCGGGCCCCGGGGGGAAGGTCCGGCCAGTCCGGGAAGTTGGCGCTCTGGTGGGCCTTGTCCCCCTGCACCAGGCGGAAGGCGAACTCCCCCCTTGGGGGCCTCCGGCCCTCCGAGAGGGCGGCCACGTAGAAGAGGAGGGAGCGGTCCAGGTCGGCCTCGAGGAGGCGCTTGAAGGCCAGGTAGCTCAAGGCCCCCTGGAAGAGGAGGGCAAGCCCCACGGAAAGGGCCAGGAAGAGGGCCAAGCGGGCCCTAAGGCTCATGGCCAAGCCGGTACCCCCCGGGGACGGTGCGTATGACCTGCGGATGAAGCTTCTGCCTCAGGTAGTGGATGTACACCTTCACCGCCCCCACCTTTTCCGCATCCCCAAAGACCTTTTCCGCCAGCTCCTCCGGGGGGAAGACCCGGCCCGGATGGAGAAGGAAGACCTCCAGGAGGGCGAACTCCTTAAGGGAGAGGTCCACCCGCTGGCCCCGGTGGTAAACCGCCCGCCCCGCCAGGTCCGCCTCCAGGTCCCCAAGGCGCAGGCGGGCCCCCTTCGCCTCCGCCTGCCGGCGGAAAAGGGCCCGCACCCGGGCGAGAAGCTCCTCCAGGTGGAAGGGCTTCACCAGGTAATCGTCCCCGCCCAGGTCCAGGCCGAAGACCCGGTCCTCGAGGGTATCCCGGGCGGTGAGGAACAGGATGGGCCCCTTGTACCCCGCCTGGCGCACCTCCTGGGCGAAGCGGAAGCCCCCGTCGGGATCCTCGGGCAGGCGCACGTCCAGCACCATGAGGTCGGGCTCCAGCTCCAAGAAGGCATCCCTGGCCTCCTCCAAACCCCTGGCCCAGCGCACCCCGTAGCCCTGGGCCTTAAGGGCTCCCTCCACCGCCCGGCCCAGGCGGGGCTCGTCCTCGAGGAGGAGAACCTGCACGCCTCCAGTATGCCCCCCTGCGGTTAGGCGGGGGTTATGGGCCGGGCTAACCCTCACCTAACCACCCTCCCCTACCCTTTAGGGCATGGGCCGGTACGGGGCCAGATGGGAGGGCATCCTGGGAAGCTTCCTGGAGGTCCAGGTCCTCGCCCCGCCCTGGAGGGTCCGCAGGGTCTTCCCGGCGGTGGTGCAGGAGGTGGTCAGGCTGGAGGGCCTCTTGAGCCGCCACCGGGATAGCGAGCTCACCCGCCTGGTGCGCCAGGGGGGAGGCCGGCCAAGCCCGGAGGTGCGGGAGGTTCTCGCCTGGGCCCTCAGGCTCCAGGAGGCCACGGGCGGGGCCTTCCACCCCGCTCCCCGGCACGGGGGGGAAGCCCTGCGCCTCCACGGGGAGGAGGTGGAGGTCCTGGCTCCCCTGGACCTGGACGGCTTGGCCAAGGGCTACATCGCCGACCGGGCGGCCCAAGCGGCCATCCAAGCGGGGGCCCGGGCCGTCCTGGTGAACCTGGGTGGGGACCTGGCCCGCCGGGGGCCCGGGCAGGCGGAGGTGGAGGTGGAGGACCCCCAGGGCCCCGACAACGCCAAGCCCGCCTGGATCCTTTCCCTGAGGGAAGGGGGCGTGGCCACCAGCGGGCTACGGCATAAGGGGCTCCACCTCCTGGACCCCCGCCGGAAAGCCCCGGCAAGCCCCCCAACAGCCCTCCAGGCCACGGTGATCGCCCCCAGCGCCCTCCTGGCCGATGGCCTCACCAAGGCCCTCTTCCTCCTGGGGAAGGAGGGGTTTTCCGTGCTCAGGGGCTTTGGAGCCGAGGGAATCCTCTTCACCCCGGATGGCCCCGTACCGAGCCCCGGGCTTAGGGGAGGGAAGGATGCTTAAGCGTTATTACAGCCGCAGGAGCTTTTTCCGAAGGGTGCTGGGCGGGGCCCTGGCCCTGGGGTTGGCCCGGGGCCAAGGCAAGGCCTGGCCGCAAGGGATGGAGCTCAGGGTCAGCTTCACCTACGAGGGTGGTGGGTTCCGCTACCGGGCCCCTTACGTGGCCGTGTACGTGGAGGACGAGAAGGGGAACCTGGTCCGCACCCTGGGGCTTTTCCTCATGCCGGGGAAGGGGGAACGGTGGTGGAACGCCCTCCGGCGCTACTTCACCCAGGGGAGCCTCGAGGCCATGCGCACCCTTTCCGGCCCCACCCGTCCCCCAGGGCAGTACACCCTGGCCTGGGATGGCCTGGACGACCGGGGGCGCACCGTGCCCCAGGGGGGCTACTACGTGTGCGTGGAGTACGCCCGGGAGCATGGCCCCTACGAGCTCTTCCGGGAAAGGGTGGAGATCGGGGACAAGCCCTTCCAGAAAACCTACCCCTTGAGGGGGGAGCTTAGGGAGGTGAGCCTTGATTACCGCAGGAAAACCTAGAAGCGGGGCCAGCCCCCTCAGGGCCCGCCTTTACGCCTGGGCCCGGGTCCTTCACCTCTACCTTTCCATGCTGGCCCTGATGGCGGTCCTCTTCTTCGCCCTCACCGGTCTCACCCTGAACCACCCCGAGTGGTTCGGGGAAGGGCGGGTGAGGAAGCTCACCGGAACCCTGCCCGGTGCCCCTTACCTGCAGGGGGAGGCCGTGGACTGGCTGAGGCTTTCCGAGGACCTCCGGGCCCTCGGGCTCAGGGGGCGGGTCTCCGAGTACGGCCAAAGCGGGGCCCAGGCCTGGCTTTCCTTCCGGGCCCCCGGCTACGGGGCCGATGCCCAGGTGGACCTGAAGACGGGGGCGTACACCCTAAGCCTCTCGGAGGCCGGCCTGGTAGCGGCCCTCAACGACCTGCACAAGGGCCGGGATACCCCGGGAGCCTGGAAATGGGCCATAGACCTCTCCGCCCTCTTCCTGGCCCTGGTGAGCCTCACCGGCCTCTTCCTGAGCCTCTTCCTGCGCAAAACCCGGCGTCCGGCCCTCCTCACCCTGCTTCTGGGCCTTCTCCTCTTCGGGGGCCTGGCCCTCTGGGCCTCCCTTTAAAGCTCGTCCAGAAGCTCCCTGGGGGTGCGCCGGGCGGCGAGGTACCCCCCTTCCCGCAGGGCCAGGGGGAAGAGCACCTCCCAGGGCCCCTCGAGGGCCAAAAGCCCCTCCCCCTGGAAGACCCTCGCCCCCTCGGGCGGGCCTCCCTCCAGGCCGAAGGGGAAAAGGGCCAAAAACTCCTCCCCTGGCTCCCCCTCCCCCCGGTCCAGGTAAAGGGCCACGGGCTCCAGAAACCCCATGAGGCGGGTGCGGTGCATCTCCCGCCTCAGGGCCTGGAGGGCTTTGGGGTGCGAGGCCCCCTGCCAGAGGAGGAAGTCGGCCTCGGGGGAAAGCCCCACCAGGCTGTAGACCTGGAGGAAACCCTCCTTTTCCTGCCAGCGGGCCAGGAACTGGGCGAACTCCTCTTTAAGGTGCTCCTGGTGCTCGGCCTCGAGGCGGCGGAACTCCGGCAAAAGCCTATAGAGGCTGAACCCCCAAAGGCGCGGCATGCCTCACCCCACCTCCAGGAAGCGGGCCAGGGCCTCTTGGCTGAGGCGCTTGCCCACGTAGAAGGGCCCGAACTCGCCAAAGCGGGCGGATACCTCGTCAAAGCGCATCTCGTACACGATCTTCTTGAACTGGATGGGGTCCTCGCTGAAGAGGTCCACCCCCCACTCCCAGTCGTCCAGGCCCTGGGCCCCGCTGATCACCTGCAAGACCTTGCCCTGGTACTTCCTTCCCGTTTCCCCGTGGGCCTTCATGAGCTCCGCCCGCTCCTTGGCGGGGAGGAGGTACCAGTTGTCCTGGCCCTGGCGGCGCTTGTTCATGGGGTAGAAGCAGACGTAGCCCGTCTTGGGCACCCTGGGGGTCAGGCGGGGCTTGATGTAGGGGGCCTCGGGATCCAAGAGCCCGGTCTGGCTTCCCAGCTCCACCACCGAGTAAAACCCGTAGGCGGGGCTCAGGTAGCGGGCGAAAAGGCTCTTGTTGAGCCTGGCCTCCACCTCTAAGAGGGCATCCAGGCTCTCCCTCAGGTTCAGGAAGAGGAGGTCGGCCTTGGGGGTGATCACCTGGTACACGCCGAAGGACCCCTTGCCCTCCGCCTCCACCTTCTCCCACTCCTTCAGGATCTCCGAAAGCTCCTCCCAGGCGGCCTGCCGTTCCTCCTTGGGGGCGGAGAACCAGGCGGCATGGTCCAGGCGGCGGAAGTCGTGAAGGATGTGCCAGCCCTCGAGGGTAAAGGTGGGCTCAGGAATGTGACCTCCCATGCCCCCAATATACCCGGGGATATACTCCCACCATGGTGGCCCTACACGTAGCCCTCGCCCTCCTTCTGGCCTGGCTTTTAGGCCTCTACGGAGCCAGAGCCCTGAACGCCCTGGGGCGCCTCACCCCCACGGAACGGGATGACCGCTTCTTCCGGGTCCTCGGCTTCCTCTGGTGGGGGGTGGTGGCCCTCCTGGCCCTGAGCTACCTGGCCCACGCCCTCGCCTGGCCCCTGGAGCCCCTGGCCACCTGGGGGAAGGCCCTCGCCCAGTGGCTGGGAAGCCGGGGCCTGGCCATTCTGGCGGTGCTGGGCCTCACCCTGGTGGCCTACCGCCTCGTGCCCCTCCTCCTCGCCCGGCTTCCCGAGCCCGAAGGGGAGCTCACCCGGGAGGCGGTGCGGCGCAAAACCCTGAGGGCGGTGGCGGATTCCGTGCTGAAGGTGGCCATCCTCACCCTGGGGGGACTCTTCCTCCTTTCCAACCTGGGCTTCAACGTCACCGCCCTCCTGGCGGGGGCCGGGGTGGTGGGCCTGGCCATCAGCTTCGCCGCCCAGAACCTGATCCGGGACTTCATCAACGGGTTTTTCATCCTCCTGGAGGATCAGTACGGGGTGGGGGATATCGTGCTCATCAACGGGGTGGGGGGGCAGGTGGAGCGCTTCAACCTGCGCCTCACCGTCCTCCGGGACCTGGAGGGCCGGGTCCACTTCATCCCCAACTCCGAGGTCCACCAGGTGACGGTTCTCACCCAGGAGTGGAGCCGGGCGGTGGTGGACGTGGGCGTGGCCTACAAGGAGGACCTGGACCGGGTTTTGGCGGTGTTCCAAGATGAGGTGGCCCGCTTCCACCAGGATCCGGAGTGGCAGGACCGGTTCACCGAACCCCCGGAGGTCCTGGGGGTGCAGGACCTGGGAAACAGCGCCGTGGTGATCCGGGTCCTCTTCAGCACCAAGCCCGCCCAGCAGTGGGCCGTGGCCCGGGAGTTCCGCCGCCGCATCAAAAACCGCCTGGACCAGGAGGGGATCGAGATCCCCTACCCCCACCAGAAGCTCTACTTCGGCGAACCCCTTAGGCTGGAGAAGGGAGCGTAAGGATGCCGGACGTCTACGGAACCATCCTGGAGGCCATCCACCCCCACCTGGGCACCAGGGCCGAGGCGGTGCTGGAGGAAGGGCTGAAGCGCCTGGGCAAACGGCCCTCCGAGCTCACCCCGGCGGAGGGGGCTCACCTCCTAAAGGGCCTGGTCTACCGCGAGCTCCAGGCCCGCATGCGCCCGGAGGAGGCCAGGCGGTTGGTGGAGGGGGTCCTGGCCAAGATAGAAGGCCAGGGTGCCAGGCTGGCCAAGCTGGAACAGGGCTTGAAGCGCTTCGGGCTCTATGTGGACTGGCCGGAGGTGGCCCGCCTCCGGGCCCTGGTCAACCGCCTGCGCCAGTTCCCGGACCCTGGGCTTTTGGCAGAGGGGGAAGAGCTTTTAGAGGCCCTGGACGAGAAGATGGAGGAGGCCCTCCTGCGCCAGGCCAAGGACCTGGCCCACCTGGAGGAGGCCCTGGAAAGGGTGCGCCACCTGGGAGGGCCCAAGGTGCGGCGGCTGGAGAGCCTGGTGGAAACCATCCGCCAGGCTCAGAAGGAGGGCATCCTGGCCCAGGCGGAGGTGGAGCGGGCCCGGAGCCTGGCCCTGGAGCTAAGGAAGTTCCTGGAGTCCAGCGCCGTCAAGACCCCCACCCTGCCGGAGATCGTCTTTGAAACCCAGGAGGCTGCCCCGGAAACCCCACCCCAGGCGGAAACGCCCTCTTCCCACCCCACCGACGTCTTCCTCACCGTGGAGGAGGCCTCCGACCTGGAAGGGGAGCTAGTGGTGGATCTCGAGGCCCTTTCCCAGGAGGCCAGCCGGAGAATCCTGGCCCTGGAGGTGGAGGAGGAGAAGCGCAGGCTGGAAGAGCTTTTAAGGCGCTTTGCCCCCCTGGTGGAGCGGGCCACGGTGAGCCCCCTTCTCGCCGAGGTCCAGGCCCTTCTGGATGCGGGCACCCCCGTGGGGGAAAAGCTCCAAGCCCTGGAGGAAGCCTTTCAGGAGGCCGAGAGGAACCTCCGGGCCGAGAAGCGGGCCCGCCTGATCCAGCTTCAGGAGGCCCTGCGCCTCCTTTCCCTGCCCGAGGAAGCCAAGCTCCCCCTACAACGGGCCTTGCAGCTGGCGGAGGAAACCCTGGAGGAGGGAGGCTACCCCGACCTCCTTCCCCTGGAGGAGGAGCTCAGGCGCCTGGAAGAGGAGGCCCGGCGCAAGGCGGAGGAGGAAAAGCGCCTCCTCCAGGAAAAGGAAGCCCTGGTGGAGGAGCTAAAGAAAAAGGGCGAAGCCTTCCGCCCCCTCCTGGAGGAACTGAAGGCGCTCCCCCTAGAAGCCCTTCCCCAAAGGCTTCCCGAGGTGCGGGCCCGGTATGCCGAGCTCCTCAAGGCCCAGGGGGAGGAGGCCGCCCTAAGGGCCAAGCTCGCCGAGGCGGCCAAGGCCCTGGAGGCCCTAAAGCCCGAGGCCCTGGCCCTGGGCCTAAAGGAGAAGGTGGCCGAGGCGGAAGCCCTCTTGGCCCAGGGAAGCCTTCCCGACCTGGGATCTTTACAGAAAAGCCTGGAGGACGCCAAGGCCCAGGCCCGGCAGGAAGCCCTTCTGGAGCTCTCCCGCCTCCAGGCCCTGGCGGAGCGCTTTCGCGGCTTCGGGGGGGAAGGGGTCTTGCGGGCCATCGCCGAGGAAAAGGGCAAGCCCCTCCCCGACCCCACCCCTGTAGCCCGGGCCCTGGAGGCCTTAAAGCGGCGGATGGAGGTGAAGCGGGAGGAGCTCACCACCCGCCTCACCGCCTTCTTCCAGGCTTACGCCCGCCTCGAGGGGTTCCAAAGCGAAACGGGTCGCCGCCTAAAGGCCCTTTTGCCGGTGCTGAGAAGCGCCCAGGAAAAGCTTTCCCGCCTGGGACCCCAAGGCCTCCTCCAGGTGGAAAGAACCCTAAGCCAGGCGGAGGCCCTTCTCCGGGAGCTGGAAAGGGAGCAGGAGGCCGCCAAGGCTGTGCTCCAGGAGATCAGAGGCGAGGAGCTCGAGGCCCTCCTGGGAGTCTTCGACCAGGGAAGGACCCCGGCCCAGGCCAGGGCACCGGAGGCTCCAACCGGGGCACCCTCGCCCAAGGTGCTCGAGGCGGACCTCGCCCCCTTGCGCCTTCCTGGGGTGGAGGTGCTGGGCTACCTGGGGGAGGCCCTCCCCCTGCCCAAGGAACCCCTGGAAGCCCTGGTCCAGGCCCTGGACCAGCTGGATAAAAGCCTGGGCCAGTCCCGGGGGCCGGCGGCCATCCTGCTGGGGGAGAAGGCCTTGGTCTTGGCCCCCCGCAAGGGCCGCACCCTGGTGGCCCTGCTGGGAAAAACCAGCCTATCCGCCTTCCTCCTGGAGCTCACCTCCTAGGGGTGCTACACTGAAAAATGGTGGTATCCGTTTCGGCTCTTTGGGAAAAGCTTGCACCTCTTCTAGACTATCTCCCAGCGGGGGAGCGGGAAAAGGTGCGGGAGGCCTACCTTTTCGCCGAGGAGGCCCACCGGGGCCAGCTCAGGAGAAGCGGGGAGCCCTACATCACCCACCCGGTGGCGGTGGCGGAGATCCTGGCCTCCTTGCGCATGGATGCGGATACCGTGATGGCGGGCCTCCTCCACGACACCCTGGAGGACTGCGGGGTGGCCCCCGAGGAGCTGGAAAGGCGCTTTGGCCCTGCGGTGCGCAGGCTGGTGGAGGGGGAGACCAAGGTCAGCAAGCTCTACAAGCTGGCCAACCTCGAGGGGGAGGAGAAGCGGGCAGAGGACCTCCGCCAGATGTTCATCGCCATGGCAGAGGACGTGCGCATCATCATCGTGAAGCTGGCGGACCGCCTTCACAACCTCCGCACCCTGGAGCACATGCCCCCCGAGAAGCAAAGGCGCATCGCCCAGGAAACCCTGGAGATCTACGCCCCCCTGGCCCACCGCCTGGGGATGGGGCAGCTCAAGTGGGAACTGGAGGACCTTTCCTTCCGCTACCTCCACCCCGAGGCCTACCACGCCCTTCTTTCCCGCATCCAGGAAACCCAGGAGGCCCGGGAACAGATCATCCGAAAGGCCATGGCGGCCCTGGAGGAAGCCCTAAGGAGGGATGAGCTCCTCCAGGCCCAGCTCCAAAGCCTGGAGGTGACGGGCCGCCCCAAGCACCTCTACTCCATCTGGAAGAAAATGGAGCGGGAGGGGAAGGCCCTGGAACAGATCTACGACCTCTTGGCGGTCCGGGTCATCCTGGACCCCAAGCCCGCCCCCACGGAGGAAGGAAGGGCCTTGAGGGAAAAGCAGGTCTGCTACCACGTCCTGGGCCTGGTCCACGCCCTCTGGCAGCCCATCCCCGGGCGGGTTAAGGACTACATCGCCGTGCCCAAGCCCAACGGCTACCAGTCCCTCCACACCACGGTCATCGCCCTGGAGGGGCTTCCCCTGGAGGTGCAGATCCGCACCCGGGAGATGCACCGCATCGCCGAGTACGGGATCGCCGCCCACTGGCTTTACAAGGAGGGCCTCACCGACCCCGAGGAGCTAAAGAGGCGGGTTTCCTGGCTTAAAAGCATCCAGGAGTGGCAGCAGGAGTTTAGCAGCTCCCGGGAGTTCGTGGAGGCGGTGACCCGGGACCTCCTCGGGGGCAGGGTCTTCGTCTTCACCCCCAAGGGGCGGATCATCAACCTGCCCAAGGGGGCTACCCCCGTGGACTTCGCCTACCACATCCACACCGAGGTGGGGCACCACATGGTGGGGGCCAAGGTGAACGGGCGGATCGTCCCCCTCTCCTACGAGCTGCAAAACGGGGAGATCGTGGAGATCCTCACCGCCAAAAACGCCCACCCCTCCAAGGACTGGCTGGAGTTCGCAAAGACCCGGAGCGCTAAGAGCAAGATTCGCCAGTACTTCCGCACCCAGGAGCGCCAGGAAACCTTGGAGAGGGGGCAGAACCTCCTGGAGCGCTACCTGAAGCGCCGGGGCCTCCCCAAACCCAGCGACAGCCAGCTGGAGGAGGCCGCCAGGAAGCTGGGACTCAGCCCTTCCCCCGAGGAGCTCTACCTGGCCCTGGCCCTAAACCGCCTCACCCCCAAGCAGGTGGCGGAGAAGCTCTACCCCAAGGCCCTTCTCAAGCCGGAAAAGCCCAAGGCACCCCCCAGGAACGAGTGGGGGATCCGCCTGGAGCAGGACCTCCAGGCCCCCATCCGCCTGGCCTCCTGCTGCGAGCCCATGAAAGGGGACGCCATCCTGGGCTTCGTCACCCGGGGCCGGGGGGTCACCATCCACCGGGCGGACTGCCCCAACCTGCGCCGCATCCTCCAGGGACCGGAGGCGGACCGGGTCATCGGGGCCTACTGGGAGGGGGTGGGGGGCAAGGTGGCCACCCTCGAGGTCCTGGCCCAGGACCGCGCCGGCCTCCTGAGGGACGTGATGCAGGTGGTGGCCGAGGCGGGGAAGAGCGCCTTGGGCTCGGAAACCCGGATCCTCGGACCCCTGGCCCGCATCCGCCTCCGCCTCACCGTGCAGGACGGGGAGCGGGAGTCCCTGGTCCAGGCCATAAAGGGCGTGAAAAGCGTGCAGGAGGTGCGCTGGGTCTAGGCGGGCCCGGCTAGAGGAGCCTGACCCACACCTCCCGCATCCTCGGCCCGTCGAACTCCGCCAGAAAAACCTGCTGCCAGCGGCCAAGCCTAAGCCTCCCCCCCTCGGCGGGAAGGAGGAGGTGCACCCCGGTGAGGAGGCTTTTCAGGTGGGCGTGGGAGTTCCCCTCTGCATGCCGGTCCTTGGGATGCACCCTGGGGGCCAGCTCCTCCAGGCGGGCCAGAAGGTCGTGGGCCACATCGGGATCCGCCCCCTCCTGCACGGTAAGGCCACAGGTGGTGTGGGGAACGAAGAGGTAGACCAAGCCGGTGTGCCCGGCCAAGACCTCCTCCACCTGGCGGGTGATGTTCACCAAACCTTCCTTGGGGGTGGAAATGCGGATGGCCTTCATCCTTTAAGCATATCGGGCCACGAAGGCAAATCTCTTAAGCAAGGGCTTAAGCGTGGCCCTGCGAGGATGGGGTGGTATCAGGCCATGCGGGTGGCCCGCAGGGTAAAGCTCCTTTCCAGGGTGAAGGAGCGGTCCAAATCGCCGAACTCCCCCTGGGCCCAGGCCCAGAGCCCGGGCATGATGCGCTCGTGCACCTCCTCGGGAACCAGCTGGGTGAAGGAGTAAAGCCTTTCCTCCAGGGCCTCGAGGGCCTGGCGGAGGGTGCGCTCCTCCCGCCACTGGACCACCTGCTTGGTCTTGGGCCTAAGGCCAAGCCGCTTTAGGGCTTCCTCCACCTCTCCTAGCCGCCTTCTGTGCAAGCCCCGCACCACCCCCACGCCCTCCGCCTCCACCAGGAAGCGCCACCTTTCCTGGATTAAGCGCTCCTCCTCCGCCTCCATCTCATCCCAGCCTTCCAGAAGCACCCCTCCCGGCTTCAGTACCCTCAGGGCCTCCGCCAGGGCCTTGGGCCAGTCGGGAAGGAGGTGCCAGAGGTGGACCACGATCACCCCATGCACGCTCTCGTCGGGCAGGGGAATGGCCCGGGCATCGGCCTCTATAAGGCGCACCTTGCGCATAACCCCCGCCGCCTTCTGGCGGAAGACCTCCAGCATGCCGGGATCCTTGTCCAGGGCCAGGTAGCGGTAGCCCCGGGCGATGAGGGGCAGGGCGATGCGCCCGGTACCCACTCCAAGCTCCAGGAGCACCGCCTCCTCCCCCCGCACCCCGAGGGCATTCCCTATGGCGGTGGCGATGCGGCCCGCCACCTCCGGCGGGTAGGCCCGGAGGCGGTCGTAGGCGTAAGCCATGCGCACGGAGGCCTTGGGCATCCTTCTTCTCATTTTACGGGGTATACTTCCCGGCGTGAAAGGACTCATTCTGGCTGCCGGACGGGGCACCCGGCTCCGCCCCCTCACCCACACCCGGCCCAAACCCGTGATCCGGGTGGCGGGAAGGCCCATCCTCCACTACGGCTTGGAAAACCTCCTGCAAGCGGGGATAGAGGAGATCGGGGTGGTGGTTTCCCCGGAAACGGAAAAGGACATCCGGGAGGCCCTTTCGGGCTACCGGGTACGCTACATCCTGCAGGAGGAGCCCCAGGGCCTGGCCCATGCGGTGGCGGTGGCCAGGGACTTCCTGGGCCAAAGCCCCTTCGTCCTCTACCTGGGGGATAACCTCTTCCAGAAGGGGATCGCCCGCTTTCTCCAGGCCTTTACCCCAGGGGTGAGCGCGGTGATCGCCCTGGTGCGGGTGGAAAACCCCAGCCAGTTCGGGGTGGCGGTGCTGGAAGGGGAAAGGATCGTGCGCCTTCTGGAAAAACCCAAGGAGCCGCCCTCAAACCTGGCGGTGGCCGGGGTTTATGTCTTCACCCCGGAGGTGCTGGAGGTCATCGAGGGGCTCAAGCCCTCCGCCCGGGGGGAGTACGAGATCACCGACGCCATCCAGGGCCTCATCGACCGGGGGAAGCAGGTGGTGGGGGTGGAGGTGGAGGGCTGGTGGAAGGACACCGGCCGCCCCCAGGACCTCCTGGACGCCAACCGCCTCATCCTGGAGGAACTGGAACCCCTGGTGGAGGGGGAGGTGGTGGAAAGCCAGCTCACCGGGCGGGTGGTGGTGGAGAAGGGGGCTAGGGTACGGAAAAGCACCGTGATCGGCCCCGCCTTCATCGGGGAGGGAGCGGTGGTGGAAGGAGCCTACATCGGGCCCTTCACCTCCTTAGGGCCCGGGGCCAAGGTGGTGCGCTCGGAGGTGGAGTACTCCATCCTCGAGGACCACGCCATCCTGGAAGACGTGGCCTTACGCCTGCAGGAAAGCATCCTGGGGGTGGGGGCCCAGGTGAAAAACCGCGATGGCCTCCCCCGGGCCCACCGCCTGATCCTGGGGGATCTCTCCCAGGTGGAGCTGGCCTGAAGAGCACCCCCCCCATGGCCCGGCTTCTGGACCTCCTCACCGAGGCCTACCAAAGCGGCGAGGCCCTGGCCCGGCGCCTCAAGATAAGCCGCCAGGCGGTTTCCAAGGAGGCGAAAAGGCTCCTCGCCGAGGGCTTCCCCGTGGAGATGAGCCGGAAGGGCTACCGCATCCGGCCCGGCACCCCCCTTCCCCACCTCTTCCACCCCCCAGGGCGGCTCGGCCGGCCCTACCGCTACCTGGGGCGGGTGGGAAGCACCCAGGATGTCCTAAGGGCCTGGGCGGAGGAAGGAGCTGAGGAGGGAGCCCTGGTCCTGGCCGAGGTGCAGGAAAGGGGCCGCGGCAGGCGGGGAAGGCCCTGGGAAAGCTGCCCGGGGGAAAGCCTCACCTTCTCCCTCCTCCTCCGCCCCACCCTTCCCCTCTCCTCCATGGGCCTCCTTCCCCTTCTCGCCGGCCTGGCCCTTTGGCGGGCGGTGGGGGTGGGGGGGCTCAAGTGGCCCAACGACCTCCTGGCCCCCGATGGCAGGAAGCTGGCCGGGGTCCTTTTGGAGGCCAAGGCCGAGGGGGAGGAGGTGGCCTACGTCCTCCTGGGAGTGGGGGTGAACGTGGACTGGGCCCCCGAGGGCGCCGCCGCCTTGAGGGAGTTCTCTCCCCTTTCCCGGCGGGAGGTGCTTTCGGGCTTCCTCCTCCACCTGGAAAGCCTCCTCCCCCTTCTGGAAAGCCCGGAAACCCTCCTCTCCCTCTACCGGGAGGCCTCCTACACCCTGGGCCGAAGGGTGCGGGTCCAAACCCCTAAGGGGATGGTGGAGGGGGTGGCGGAGGCCATCCTCCCCGACGGCAGCCTCCAGGTGGAGGGGGTCAGGATAGGCGCGGGCGAGGTGGCCCTCGTGTCCCCCCTCCGGACCGGGGAGTCCGACCCTTGAGTATTCTAGGCTTAGATTTCCCAAAGCGTTTGTGCTAGGATAAGGCTAGGTATGTTTGCCCGCATCTTCACCAAGGAAGAGGCCGATGCCCTCTTGCCCGAGATCCAGCGGGTCCTCTCCCAGATGCGGCAGGCCCGGAAGGAGCTCTCCGAGGTGCAGGCCCGGCTTCCCGAGGTCCGCGGGCTGGAACGAAGGGCCCTGGAGGAGGAGGCCCGCTTCCTCCTGGGCTCCTTGGAAGCCGACGCCCGTTACCTGGCCTCCCTGGGCGTCTTCCTCAAGGACCTGGACCGGGGCCTGGTGGACTTCCCCAGCCGGGTGGGCGGAGAGGTGGTCTTCCTCTGCTGGCAGGAAGGCGAACCCGAGGTGGCCCACTACCATCCCCTGGCAGGGGGGTTTGCCGAGCGGCGCCCCTTGCAGGAGGAGGCTAACGGCCTTCTCCCCCAGGCCTCCCGCCCCGGCGAAACTCGGCCAGGCGCCTAAGGTCCTCCCGCACCAGGTCGTCCTGGCCCGCCAAGGACTCCAGGTGGTGTCTTAGCTCGTGGAGAAGGGTTTCCCAGACCTCTTCCTCCCAGTCAAACCCCGGCCCCGCCACCTTTTGGAAGGAACCGTAGTAGAGGGCGATGTGCCGCCCGAGCCCCTCAAATCCCCGGAAGGTGGAAGGAGGGCCGGGGTCCAGATATTCCCCAAGCCGCCACACCCCCTTTAGCCCGGGCTCCGGCTTGGCCTGGGGAAGGACGTGCACCCCCTGAAGCTCCCGCTTGAAGGCCTCGGGGATCTCCGCCCAAACCCTTTCCACCAGCGCCACAAAGGCCTCGTAGGTCATGGCCGATGGTAGGGATGCCCGGCCCTCAGGGTAAGGATCCGGTAGAGCTGCTCCATGAGGACCAGCAGGGCCAGCTCATGTTGCAGGGTAAGGGGGGAAAGGGAAAGGAGGAGGTCGGCCCCCTCACGTACCCCCTCAGGGTACCCCTCGGCACCCCCCACCAAAAAGGCTACCCGTTCCCCCTCCCAGCGCCTCAACTCCTCCAGAAGCCCCTCCGTGGTGAAGAGCTTTCCCCTTTCGTCCAGGACCACCTTGCGGTGGCCTTCCGCCTTGGGCAGGAGGTCCTGGGCTTCCTTGACGAAGTGGACCTCGAGGGGAGCATACTTCCGGATGCGCAGGGCATACTCTTCCACCCCCAGCCGGGCGTAATCCAGCCTGGGTTTGCCCACCGCCACCACCCTAAGGCGCACCTCCCCATCTTAAGGCCAGGGTATACTCAGGGCGAAGGGAAAGTGGGACCTAACCCACCCCGATAAAAGAGCCCCAGGCCCTTACCCAGGGCAGGCTCTACGGGCGCCAAAAGCGCCGGAAAAGGAGGGTTTATGGTAAAGGACACCCACCGGTTTCAGCCCTTCACCCCCGAGCCCATAAGGCTCATCGGGGAGAAGGGGGAGTGGCTAGGGGATTTCCCCTTGGATCTGGACGAGGATAAGCTACGCCGCCTGTACCGGGACATGCTGGCGGCCCGGATGCTGGACGAGCGCTACACCATCCTCATCCGCACCGGCAAGACCAGCTTCATCGCCCCCGCCGCCGGGCACGAGGCCGCCCAGGTGGGCATCGCCCACGCCATTCGAAGGGGCTTTGACTGGGTCTTCCCCTACTACCGCGACCACGGCCTGGCCTTGGCCCTGGGCCTACCGCCCAAGGAGCTTTTCGGCCAGATGCTGGCCACCCAGGCCGACCCCAACAAGGGCCGGCAGATGCCCGAGCACCCGGGGTCCAAGGCCCTCAACTACTTCACCGTGGCCAGCCCCATCGCTTCCCACGTACCCCCCGCCGCCGGGGCGGCCATCAGCATGAAGCTCTTGCGCACGGGCCAGGTGGCGGTCTGCACCTTCGGGGACGGGGCCACCAGCGAGGGGGACTGGTATGCGGGGATCAACCTCGCCGCCGTGCAGGGCGCCCCTGCCGTCTTCATCGCCGAGAACAACTTCTACGCCATCAGCGTGGACTATAGCCGCCAGACCCATAGCCCCACCCTCGCCGACAAAGCCCATGCCTTCGGCATCCCCGGCTATCTGGTGGATGGCATGGACGTCCTGGCCTCCTACTACGTGGTGAAGGAGGCGGTGGAGCGGGCCCGCATGGGAGAGGGCCCGAGCCTGGTGGAGCTCAGGGTCTACCGCTATGGCCCCCACTCCTCTGCGGACGACGACAGCCGCTACCGCCCCAAGGAGGAGGTGGAGGCCTGGCGGAAACGGGACCCCATCCTCCGCTTCCAGCGCTTCCTGGAGGGAAGGGGCCTCTGGAACCTGGAGTGGGAGGAGGACCTGAGGGCGGAGATCCGCGCCGAGCTGGAGCGGGGCCTGAAGGAAGCCGAGGAAGCGGGCACCATACCCCCCGAGTGGATGTTCGACGACGTCCTTGCGGAAAAGCCCTGGCACCTAAAGCGCCAGGAGGCCCTTCTCAAGGAAGAGCTTTAAGGAGGTCCCCATGGCCCTCATGACCATGGTGCAAGCCCTGAACCGGGCCCTGGATGAGGAGATGGCCCTGGACCCCCGGGTGGTGGTCCTGGGAGAGGATGTGGGCAAAAGGGGCGGGGTCTTCCTGGTGACGGAAGGCCTTTTGCAGAAGTACGGCCCCGACCGGGTTATGGACACCCCCCTTTCCGAGGCCGCCATCGTGGGAGCTGCCCTGGGCATGGCCGCCCACGGCTTAAGGCCCGTGGCCGAGATCCAGTTCGCCGACTACATCTTCCCCGGCTTCGACCAGCTGGTGAGCCAGGTGGCCAAGCTCCGCTACCGTTCGGGAGGGCAGTTCACCGCCCCTCTGGTGGTGCGGATGCCCTCCGGGGGCGGGGTCAAGGGGGGGCACCACCATTCCCAAAGCCCCGAGGCCCATTTCGTCCACACCGCCGGGCTCAAGGTGGTGGCGGTTTCCACCCCCTACGACGCCAAGGGCCTTTTAAAGGCAGCCATCCGCGACGAGGACCCCGTGGTCTTCCTGGAGCCCAAAAGGCTTTACCGCTCGGTGAAGGAGGAGGTGCCGGAGGAGGACTATGTCCTGCCCCTGGGCAAGGCCGCCGTCAGGCGGGAGGGGAAGGACCTCACCCTCATCGGCTACGGCACCGTCATGCCCGAGGTGCTCCAGGCAGCGGAGGAGCTGGAGAAGGCAGGGGTTTCCGCCGAGGTTCTGGACCTCCGCACCCTCATGCCCTGGGATTACGAGGCGGTGATGAACTCCGTGGCCAAAACGGGAAGGGCCGTGCTGGTATCCGACGCCCCCCGGCACGCCAGCTTCGTCAGCGAGGTGGCGGCCACCATCGCCGAGGACATCCTGGACATGCTCCTCGCCCCTCCCATCCGGGTGACGGGGTTTGACACCCCGTACCCCTACGCCCAGGACAAGCTGTACCTGCCCACCGTCACCCGCATCCTCAACGCCGCCAAGCGGGCGTTAGACTACTGACTGAAGGGAGGCTTTATGCGGCTAAAGGTGGTCCTGGAAAAGAGCGAGGAGGGAGGGTACACCGTCTACGTGCCTGCCCTTCCTGGTTGTATTAGCGAGGGGGACACCTTGGAAGAAGCTTTGGCCAACATCCGTGAGGCCATCGCCCTCTACCTGGAACCGCTAGAGGAAAAGTTGCCGGAGAACGCTGAGCTGGCCGAGGTAGAGGTTTGAAGGTCCCCTCCTTGTCCTACAAGCGGGTGATCAAGGCTTTAGAAAAGGCAGGCTTTCAGGTGGTGCGCCAACGGGGAAGCCATATCCGGATGGAGAGGCAGCTGGGAGAAAAGCGGATCATCGTCATCGTGCCTGCGCATATCCCCATAAAGCGCTCCACCCTAGCCCACATTCTCAAAAATGCGCAGATCTCCCTCGAGGAATTTTTAGATCTGATCTAGGAGGCCTATGCCCAAGGAAATCCTCATGCCCGAACTGGCGGAAAGCGTGGTGGAAGGCGAGATCCTCAAGTGGCTGGTGGAGGAAGGGGACTACCTCAAGAAGGACCAGCCCTTCGTGGAGGTGATGACCGACAAGGTCACGGTGGAGCTACCCTCCCCCTACGAGGGGGTGCTTTTGAAGAGGCTGGCCAAGGAAGGGGAGGTGGTCAAGGTCCACGCCCCCATCGCCCTCCTGGCGGAGCCCGGGGAGGCCGTGGCTGGAGTAAAGGAGGTAAAGGAGGAGGCTCCGCCCGTGCAAGCGGTGGAGGAGCGCTCCATCGTGGAACCCGGGCTTCCCCCAAAGGAGGAAAAGGAGGATCTCTCCCTCTTCAAACCGGACACCACCCAGGTGGCGGTGAAGAACCCCTTCTTAAGAGGCCAAGCGGAGCGGGCTCCCAGGGAAGGCCAGGCTCCAGGCCGCATCCTGGCGGTGCCCGCCGCCCGGAAGCTGGCCCGGGAGCTGGGGATTCCCCTCGAGGCCATCCCCGGCTCCGGCCCCATGGGCCGCATCCGGGTGGAGGACGTGCGGGCCTATGCCGAACAGCTTAAGGCCCAGGCCGAACCCCCGCCCCCAAGCCCCAGGGAGGCCCCAGCACCCCTTCCCACAGGCTTCCCACTCCCACCCCGCTACACCCCCCCCAAGGGCTACGAGCACCTGGAGGAGCGCATCCCTCTAAGGGGCATCCGCCGCACCATCGCCCAGGGGCTTTGGCAAAGCCACCTCTACACCGTGCGCACCCTGAACGTGGACGAGGCCGACCTCACGGAACTGGTGGCCCTGAGGGAGCGCCTGAAACCCGAGGCCGAACGCCAGGGGGTGAAGCTCACCTACCTCCCCTTCATCTTCAAGGCGGTGGTGCGGGCTTTGAAGAAGTACCCCATGCTGAACTCCAGCCTGGACGAGGAAAGGCAGGAGATCGTCTACAAGCGCTACTACCACCTGGGCCTGGCGGTGGCCACGGAAAGGGGGCTCATCGTGCCCGTGGTGCGGGACGTGGACCGGAAAAACATCCTGGAGCTGGCCCAGGAGATCGCCGAGCTCTCCGCCAAGGCCCGGGAAGGAAGGCTCTCCCCCGAGGAGGTCACGGGTTCCACCTTCACCGTCACCAACATCGGCTCCGTGGGGGCTTTGATGAGCTTCCCCATCATCAACGTACCCGAGGCCGCCATCCTGGGGGTGCACTCCATCCGGAAGCGGCCCTGGGTGATGCCGGATGGCTCCATCCAGGCGAGGGATATCATGTACCTCTCCCTCTCCTTTGACCACCGCCTGGTGGACGGGGCCGAGGCGGCCTCCTTCACCCGGGAGGTGATCCGGCTCCTGGAGAACCCCGACCTGCTCCTTCTGGAAATGTAGGATGGACCCCATGAAGACCTACGACCTCATCGTGATCGGCACCGGACCCGGCGGCTACCACGCCGCCATCCGGGGAGCCCAGCTCGGGCTTAAGGTTCTGGCGGTGGAGGCTGCCGAGGTGGGGGGCGTGTGCCTGAACGTGGGGTGCATCCCCACCAAGGCGCTTTTGCACGCCGCGGAAACCGTACACCACCTCAAGGGGGCCGAGGGCTTTGGCCTGAAGGCCAAGCCCGAACTGGATTTCAACAAGCTCGGCGCCTGGCGGGATGGCGTGGTGAAGAAGCTCACCGGGGGCGTGGCCGGGCTTTTAAAGGGCAACAAGGTGGAGCTTTTGCGGGGCTTCGCTCGCTTCAGGGGACCCAAGGAGATCGAGGTAAACGGCGAGGCCTATGGGGCGAAAAGCCTCATCATCGCCACGGGAAGCGAGCCCATGCCCTTAAAGGGCTTTCCCTTCGGGGAGGACGTGTGGGACTCCACCCGGGCCCTAAGGGTGGAAGAGGGCATCCCCAAGCGCCTTTTGGTGATCGGGGGCGGGGCGGTGGGGCTCGAGCTTGGCCAGATCTACCACCGCCTGGGCTCGGAGGTGACCCTGATCGAATACATGCCGGAGATCCTCCCCGCAGGCGACAGGGAAACCGCCGCCCTCCTGCGCAGGGCCCTGGAGAAGGAAGGCCTTAAGGTACGCACGGGCACCAAGGCGGTGGGTTACGAGAAGAAGCAGGACGGCCTCCACGTGCTCCTCGAGGCCGCCCAGGGAGGCAGCCAGGAGGAGATCGTGGTGGACAAAATCCTGGTGGCGGTGGGCCGCAGGCCCCGCACGGAAGGGCTCGGCCTGGAAAAGGCTGGGGTGAGGGTGGACGAACGGGGCTTCATCCAGGTAAACGCCCGCATGGAAACCTCGGCCCCCGGGGTCTACGCCATCGGGGATGTGGCCAGGCCCCCCCTCCTTGCCCACAAGGCCATGAAGGAGGGCCTGGTGGCCGCCGAAAACGCCGCCGGCAAGAACGCCCTCTTCGACTTCCAGGTGCCCAGCGTGGTCTACACCGGCCCCGAATGGGCCGGGGTGGGGCTCACGGAGGAGGAGGCAAAGAAGGCGGGGTATAAGGTCAAGGTGGGGAAGTTTCCCTTTTCCGCCAGCGGCCGGGCCCTTACCCTGGGTGGGGCGGAGGGCCTGGTGAAGGTGGTGGGGGATGCGGAAACCGACCTCCTCCTCGGGGTCTTCGTGGTGGGCCCTCAGGCGGGGGAGCTCATCGCCGAGGCCACCTTGGCCCTGGAGATGGGGGCCACGGTTTCCGACCTGGGCCTCACCATCCACCCCCACCCCACCCTCTCCGAGGGCCTCATGGAGGCGGCGGAAGCCCTCCACAAACAGGCCATCCACATCCTGAACCGTTGACCCAACCAGGTTCCTTGGGAGTTCCCGGTGGGGCTTCTGCCCCACCGGGCCCTTAAAAGCCCAGGGCCCCGAGGAGCCCGTAAAACCCTGCCCCCAGGAAGACGGCCACGCCCAGGTTCCCGGTGAGCCTAAGCCCCAGATAGGTGCCAAGAAGGGCCAAGGCCGCCCGGACCCACTCGGAAGAAGGAGGCGGGCTAAAGGCGGAGACCAGGAAAAGGGCCACCACCAAGGCGGGCCCTGCCTGGCCCGCCTTCAGGCTTTTTTCCCCCCGCCAGGGCAGAAAGCGGAGGAGAAAGGTGCCCAAAGCCAGAAGGAGAAGGGCCAGGGTCATGCCCTCCTCCCTTTCCAGGGCTCCTTCCAAAGGAGCCCCACCACCCCTGCCAGGAATAGACCCCAGGCCGTCTGGCCCAGGAGGTGAAACCCCAGGGCCACTCCCCCCGCCAGAAGGGCCGCTGGGTTCCGCAGGTGGGGCAGGGCCAGGAGGAGAAAAAGGGCGGGAAGGGCAAAGGCAAGGGCCTCCCCCAGGCGGGGCCAGGCCAGAAGCCCCTTGGCCCCCAAGGCCCCGAGAGCAGTGCCCAGGTTCCAGGAAAGGTACGCTCCCAAACCCAGGCCCAGGAAGTAGCCCCGCCTCTTTTCCGGGGAAAGGCCGGGAAGCGTCCTTAAGGCCAGGGCGAAGACCTCGTCGGTGAGGAAAAAGGCCTCCAGGGGGCCTCCTTTCAAGTAGGGCCTCAGGGCCGGGCCGTAGAAGGCGTGGCGCAGGTTAAGGAGAAGGCCCAGGGAGGCCGCCAAAAGGGGCGGCACCCCCTGGGCCAGAAGCCCCACCAGGGCGAACTGGCTGGCCCCGGCGAAGACCAGAAGGGAGGTGAGCTGGATCCAAAGGTAGCCAAGCCCCGCCTGGGCCCCCAAGGCGCCAAAGGCCACGGCCACGGGGAAGTAGCCCAGGGCGATGGGCCAGGCGGCCCGCAGGCCTTCCCCCATCCCTAGCGGATCTCCGTCCCGCCCCAGCGCTCCAAAAGCTTCAAGGCCTCCACGTGGTCGGCCTCCGGGCCCAGCTCCCTTTTGGCCATCTCGTACACCTCCCGGGTGAGGCGAAGCAGGGGGCTTGGGGCTTTTTCCCCATCCAAAACTCCCATGGCGATCCCCAGGTCCTTCACCAGGAGGCCCAGGGCGAAGGTCTTGGGGAAGGCCCGGGTGACAACCCTTTGGGGAATCAGGTTCTCCGTGGCGTTAGAGCGGCCGCTGGAGGCGTTGATGACCTCGAGGGCCTTCTCCGCGGAAACCCCTTGCCGCACCAAGGCGAGGAGTCCTTCCCCCGCCGCCCAGAGGTTCACCGCCAAGAGGGCGTTGTTGATGGCCTTCACCGCATGCCCCGCCCCCACGGGCCCCACGTGGACCACCTTGGCGGCGTAGGCCAGGTAGGGCTTCACCCTCTCCACTGCCTCCTCGGGCCCCCCCATCATCACCGTGAGGGTACCCTTTTCCGCCCCGACGGTCCCACCGGAGACCGGGGCATCCAGGTAAACCACGCCCTTTTCCCAAAGGCGCTCCGCCAGCTTGCGGCTTCCCTCGGGTTCCCCGCTGGTGGCGTCCACCCAGTAGGTGCCGGGCCTCAGGTGGGGCCAAAGGGCCTCCGCCACCTCCCCCACCTCCTTGGTGGTGGGCAGGCAGGTGAAGATCACCTGGGCCTCCGCCACCCTCTCCAGGGGCACGGCCTTGGAACCGAACTCCTCCTGGTGCTTTAAGGCCTTGGCGAAGGTGCGGTTCCAGACCAGGGTGGGAAACCTCTTGGCCAGATGGCCGGCCATGGGGTAGCCCATGGCCCCAAGACCGAGGAAGGCCAGCTTCTCCATGCTCCCTTTTTACCAGACCTTTACAAGCTTGGCGAGGCCCCGGAAAAGGAGGAGGAAGAGAAGGCCAAAGGCCATGGCTACGCCCAGGAAGACGAAAAACCCCACCCCAAAGCTCCCGCCCAGGACCATCTGCCTAAGCCAAAGCCCCGCGGGGAAGGCAATGGCCCAGGTGAGGAGGAGGTTTTTCCAGGTGGGCTGGCGGTAGGTTCCCAGAAAAGGGGAAAGCAATAGCCACACGAAAAGCACGGGAAGCACGTTCCGAGCGAGGCCCCCCAGGGTGATGGGAAGCCCGTGGGAAAGAAGCCCAGCTCCGGCAAAGAGGAGAAGGGCCAAGAGGTCCAGAAGAAAAAGGGACATGCCAGCGGTGCGGCCTCCGGTCATGGCCTTAGCCTACCAGGTGGAAGGCCCCCTACTTCTTTGAAGCCTCCAGGAAGACCTTATCCGCCCGGTAGGAACTCCGCACCAAAGGCCCGGCGAAGACCTCCCGGAAGCCCAGCTGGTACCCCCAGGCCTCGTAGCGCTTGAAGTCCTCCGGGGGCACGTAGCGCTCCACGGGCAGGTGGGCGGGGGTGGGGCGCAGGTACTGGCCCAGGGTGAGGATATCCACCCCGGCCGCCCTCAGGTCCCGCATGGCCTCGAGGATCTCCTCCTCCGTTTCCCCCAGGCCCAGCATGAGGCTGCTTTTGGTGAGGACCTCGGGCCGATAGCGCTTGGCATGGGCCAGGACCCTAAGGGTCTGGTCGTACCCCGCCCGGGGGTCCCTCACCCTGGGGGTAAGGCGGCGCACGGTCTCCAGGTTCTGGGCGTAGACCTCCGGACCCGCATCCAAAACCGTCTCCACCGCTTTCAGGTCCCCCTGGAAGTCGGGGGTGAGGGCCTCTACCAAGACCCCAGGGGCCTTCTCCTTGATGGCCCGGATGGTGGCGGCGAAGTGGGCCGCCCCGCCATCGGGAAGGTCGTCCCGGTCCACGCTGGTGAGGACCACGTAGCGGATATGGAGCCGGGCAATGGCCTCGGCCACCCTACGGGGCTCCTCCGGGTCCACAATGCCTCTGGGGTTTCCCGTATCCACGGCGCAGAACTTGCAGGCCCGGGTGCAGATGCTTCCCAGGATCATCACCGTAAGAGTGCCGTGGCTCCAGCACTCCCCCACGTTGGGGCAGAGGGCCTCCTGGCAGACGGTGTGGAGCTTGAGCTCGTTCACCGTGGCCTTCAGGGCCTGGTACTTGGCCCCCGTGGGCAGGGTGGCCCTGAGCCAGGCGGGCTTATTCCGGTCCACAGGCTCGGGCCGGGCCTGGGCTAGGCCGTGCTTCACCACCTTGAGCTCCACCACCTCCCCGGTGGGGGCAAGGAGCTCCACGGTTTCAAACTTGGGCTTCACGATGATCCTCCTTTACACGGGGCTCCATTCCGAAAACCTCGGCGAAGGCCCGCACCACTTTGTCCTTCACCTCCGGCATGGGAACCTTGCGGCCCAAAAGCCGCTCCAGGGAGGTAACCCCTTTCCCCTTTAGCCCGCAGGGGATGATGACGGAGAAGTCGTTTAAGTCGGTGTTCACGTTGAGGGCAAAGCCGTGGAAGCTCACCTCCTCCTTCACCGCCACCCCGATGGCGCAGAGCTTGTCCTCCCCCACCCAGACCCCCGCGTACCCCGGGGTGGGGTAGGCCTTCAGACCATAGGAGGCCGCCACCTTGACGATGGCCTCCTCTATCTGCCGAAGGAAGCGGCGCACCTCCCGGCCCACGGGAAAGATGGGGTAGCCCACCAGCTGCCCGGGCCCATGGTAGGTAACGTCCCCACCCCGCTCCACCCAGTAGACCTCAAAGCCGTTTTCCCGGTACCAGCTTTCGGGAAAAAGGAGGTTCTCCCCCGTGGCCTTTCTCCCCAGGGTGATGACCCGGGGATGCTCCAAAAGCAGCAGGGTGGGAGGGCGCTCACCCCGCACCACCTCCTTGTGCACCTTTTTCTGGTACTCCCAGGCTTGGGAGTAGGGCAAAAGGCCCAGGTCCTCCACCAGAAACTCCACGTCCCTAAGCATACGCCAGGGGGAAGCTCCCTTAAAGTATCGGGCCTCACCGGGCCCAGCTTCGCTGGCTTGCGCAAGCATGATTGCCCTGCAAGGTAGCCCTGACCAGCCTCTGACCCCAGGGACCTAGGCTAGGGGCATGGACTTGGAAACCCGGCTGGAGATGCTTTTGGAGCTTGACCCCGAGGCCTTGGACCCTGGGCTGGCGGAGGGGCTCATGAATGAGGTGCTGGCGGTTTTCCGCAAGCACCTTCCCGTACGGAGCCTCGAGGGCATCCTGAAGCGGCAGGAGGGCCACCTGATCCTTCTGGTGAGCCTGGAGCTGGCCTAGGCCAGAAAGCGGGCCAGGAGCCGGTCCCGTAAGGCCTCAGGGAGGCGGCGGAGGAGAAGGGTCTGCCACCCCTTAGGGGCCACCAGGTAGCGGGCCCTGGGCCTTGGGTCTTGGAGGGCCTTAAGCACCACCTCCGCCACCCTCTCGGGGGGCAGGCCCCTTCTGGCGCTGGCCCGGGCCGCCCTGCGGGCCACCTCCAGGTAGCGGCCGTACACCCTTTCCGTACCGGGGGGAGGCGGTTCCAAGTAGGTTTCCGCCCAGCGTTCCGAACGTTCCCAGATGGGGGTGGCCACAGGCCCCGGTTCCATCAAGACCACCCTCACCCCAAAGGGAAGGAGCTCCACCCTCAGGGCATCCGCCAGGGCCTCGAGGGCGAACTTGCTGGCGGCGTAGGGTCCCGCCAGGGGCAGGGCCACCAGGCCGGAAACCGAGCCCATGAGCACCACCCGCCCCCGGCTCTTTCGAAGAAGGGGCAAAAAGGTCCTCACCGTGGCAAAGGCCCCGAGGACGTTCACCTCCAGCACCTGGCGGAAGACGGAAGGGGGAATAAGCTCCAAGGGCCCCGCCACGGCAATTCCCGCATTGGCCACCAGTCCCTCCAACCCCTCCTCCTCCAGAAGCCTCCTGGCCTGCACAAGGCTTTCCTCCTGGGTTACATCCAGAAAAAGGGGCACCACCCCCAGGGCGCGAAGGGCCTTTGCATCCTCGGATTTGCGCACCCCGCCATAGACCCGAAAACCCTTTTCCGCCAGGAACCGGGCCGTGGCCAGGCCGATGCCGCTACCCGCTCCCGTGATGAGCACAGCCCCCATAGGAAAAGCTTAAGGACCCCTGGCTTCCCAGGGGTCCCAAGGCAGCCTGCCGGATCCCCAGGCCCCTACTGGGCCACCACGCCCACCTTCAAGGCGATCGGCACCTCGGGGTGGGGCTTGTAGGTGAGGACGTACTCCCCCAGCTCCTTGATGGGCTTTTCCAGCACCAGGCGCTTGGGATCAATGGTGATGCCGTGCTGGCGCGAAAGGGCCTCGGCGACGTCCTTGGCGGTCACGGAGCCGTAGATTTTGGTCTCCCCCGCCCGCACCGGAATGGTGAGAGTGAGGTTCTCCAGGATCTCCTTAAGCCTCTCCGCCTCCGCCTTCCTCTCCGCCAGGCGCTTGGCCTGGGCGCGGATCTTGGCCTCGAGGGCCTTCAGGTTGCTCTCCGTGGCCAAGACCGCCAGGCCCCGGGGCAGGAGGTAGTTCCTGGCGTAGCCGGGCTTCACGTTCACCACCTGGCCCACATCGCCCAGGTTCTCCAGGGGTTCAAGCAGGATGACCTTCATGTCCACCCCCTATTTGCGCACCAGCTTCTCCGTGAAGGGAAGAAGCCCCAGAATCCTCGCCCGCTTGATGGTGCGGGCCAGGATGCGCTGCTCCTTGGCGGTAAGCCCCGTGCGGCGGCGGGGAAGGATCTTCCCCGTCTCCGACAGGAACCGCTTCAGCACCTCCACGTTGCGGTAATCCTTAAGGTCAAACTCCCCCAGGCTGGCCTTGACCTTGGCCTTCCTGGAAGGGCGCTTCTGCGCCTCCTTCTTGGGTTTAGCGTTCTTCGTGCTCAAAACGGCAAATCCTCCTCCGGCGGGAAGTCTTCCAGTCCTTCGTCGATGTCCACCCCACCCGTCTGGACAGAGCGCTCTGGCTCTTGGGGCCTGCTTCCGCCGGTCCTTTCAGGCCCACGGGTGGGTCGCTCCAACCTGAGGGCTTCCACACGGGTCTGGAAGCGCCTCTCCCCGGTGGAGCTCGTCCAGGAGTCGTTCACCAAACGGCCGATTACCAAAAGCCCCTCGCCCCGCTTGAGTTCCCCGGCCCACTCGGCCAGGTCGCGCCAGGCCTGAACCTCTATGAAGTGGGTCCTCTCCCCGTCCGGCCCCTGGCCCGGGCGGCGCTCGTTGATGGCTAAGCCCAGCCGGACCACCGCCGTCCCCTGGGGAGTGTAGCGCAGATCGGGATCGCGGGTGAGGTTGCCCATGAGGATCACCTGGTTTAGGGCGTGGCGGAGCCTGGGCTGGCCCCGGGCGTCCTCGAGGGTCTCGCGGCCCCGTCCCTCCAAGGGGTCGATGAAATCCGCCCGGATCTGAACCTCGCTCCGCTTCTCCCCTTCCCGCTCCCACTGCCGGTACTCCAGCCGGCCTTCTACAAAAATCAGCTGCCCCCTTTCCAGGATGTCCCCCCACATCTCCGCCTGCCGGCCCAAAAGGCGCACCCGGTGGTACCAGGGCACCTCCCGCTCCTGGCCGGAGGCATCCAAGAGGGCATCCTGGCCCGCCAGGTTCAGGTCCAGAATGGCCATACCCCCCGGGGTGTAGCGCATGTCCGGACGGGCGGTAAGGGTACCGATAAGGAAAACGCGGTTCAGGCCTCTTGCCATGGGAACAGTCTACGCCTTGGTGAGGAGGGGCTCCTGGGTTTTCACCACCATGACCCGGCGCACGTTATCGCGCAGGCGAAGCTCCCGGGCCAGGTCGTTCACCCGGTCTCCGGGCATCTCCACCTGGTACCAGAGGAAGTAGCCCTGGGTGTCCTTGGCGATGGGGTAGGCCAGGCGGCGCATGCCCCATTCCTCCACCTTTTCCACCCGGGCGCCGAAGGCCTCGAGGGCCTTCCCGATGATCTCTTTCTCCAGGGCGAGCTGGCTCTGGTCCAGGTTGGGGCTCAGGATGATGTTCACCTCGTACTTGCGCATCTACACCTCCTCTCCGGGCCCGGCAGGCCGCACGAGCTAAGATTATACCCTTTCGCCTCCCCTAAAAAAAGACCCAGGGGGCCCTAAGGCCCCCATATGGCTCCGCGGGCAGGACTCGAACCTGCGACCAACCGGTTAACAGCCGGCCGCTCTACCTGCTGAGCTACCGCGGACCGACCGCACTAGGCACTATAGCAGGAGGCCCGGGGAAGCGTCAAGAAGAAAACCCCGGGGAGTTTCCCCGGGGTCCGGCCAAGGACCCCTATAGCTTCTTCAGGGCCTGGGTGAGCTGGGTGAGAACGTTTTGCGCATCCCCGTAGAGCATCCGGGTGTTGTCGGCGTAGAAGAGCTCGTTCTCCACCCCGGCGAAGCCCTTGCCCTGGCCCCGCTTGATGACGATGACGTTCTTGGCCTTGTCCACGTCCAGAATGGGCATGCCGTAAAGGGGGCTTCCCGGGCGGCGGGCGGCAGGGTTCACCACGTCGTTGGCCCCGATGACCACCGCCACGTCCACGGTGGGGAACTCGGGGTTGATCTCCTCGAGGTCCTTGAGCTTGTCGTACTCCACCCCGGCCTCCGCCAAAAGCACGTTCATGTGCCCGGGCATCCGCCCCGCCACCGGGTGGATGGCGAACTTCACTTCCACCCCCTTGCTCTCCAAAAGGTCCGCCAGCTCCTTCACCTTGTGCTGGGCCTGGGAGAGGGCCATGCCGTAGCCGGGCACGAAGACCACCTTGCTGGCGTAGGCCAGCATGACGGCGGCGTCCTCCACGTCGATGGGCTTGAGGCTTCCCTTGACCTCCCCCGCCTCCTGCTCCACGCCGAACCCACCCACCAACACGTTCCACACGGAGCGGTTCATGGCCCTGGCCATGAGCACGGTGAGGAGGGTACCCGCAGCCCCCACCAGGGTACCCGCCACCATCAAGGCCGGGTTCCCCACGGCGAAGCCCTCAAAGCCCACGGCCATACCGGTGAAGGCGTTGTAGAAGCTGATGGCCACCGGCATGTCCCCACCCCCAATGGGCAGGGTCATGAGGATACCGAAAAGGAGGGCCAGGAGGAAGAAGAGCACGATGCTCAGGGTGGGGTCGTTCCAGAGCAGGGAAAAGCCCAAAAGCACCGTGATGAGGAGCGCCAGGGCGTTCACCACCTTCTGCCCGGGGAAGAGGATGGGCCGGCTTTTCATGATGCCCTGGAGCTTGGCGAAGGCAATTAGGCTTCCCGTGAAGGCCACGCTCCCGATGAGGCCACCCAGGATGGCCAAGGCCATGAGGCCCGGGTTCTCAAAGGCTCCCTTCAGGAGCTCCACCGCGGCGATGGTGGCGGCCGCACCCCCACCCATGCCGTTGTAGATGGCCACCATCTGGGGCATGTCGGTCATGGCCACCTTGATGGCCGCCCACCAGGCCACCACGGAGCCCACCAGAAGAGCGATGAGCATGAGGCCAAAGTTCTGCATCCCCGGCCAGAAGAAGGTGGCCAGAACCGCTAGGGCCATGCCCCACCCAGCCCAGACGATGCCGCTTTTGGCCGTGGTGGGGTGGGCCATGCGTTTTAAGCCCACGATGAAGAGGATGGCCACCACGAAGTAGGCTGCCTGGATGAGATCCATTACTGACCACCCCCCTTGCCCGGCTTCTTCTCAAACATCTCCAGCATGCGTACCGTAACCGCATACCCCCCGGCGGCGTTGGCCGCCCCCAGGATGACCCCCAGGAAGCCGATGAGCTTCTCCAAACCCGTCTCCGCATGCCCCAGGACCACCATGGCCCCCACCACCACCACCCCGTGGATGAAGTTGGACCCGGACATCAAGGGGGTGTGGAGGATCACCGGCACCCGGGTGATGAGCTCATAACCCAAAAAGGCCGTGAGCACGAAGATGTAAAGGGCAGACCAGAAGCCAAACTCCATCACGCACCTCCCACGAGGGCCTTGGTGGGCCCGTGCAGGATCTCGCCTTCCTTCATGAGAAGCGCCCCCTGGATGATCTCGTCCTCCCACTTGGGGGCGAACTCGCCCTTTTCCATGAGCAGGCTGGAAAGGTTGAAAAGGTTTTTGGCGTACATCTCCGAGGCGTGCACGGAAAGCTCGCTGGGGAGGTTCAAGGGGCCAAAGATCCTCACGCCCTTCACCTCCACCACCTCTCCGGGCTGGGTGAGGACGCAGTTACCCCCGCTTTCCGCCGCCAGGTCCACCACCACCGTGCCCGGCTTCAGGCGCTCCACCATGTCCTCGGTGAGGAGGATGGGGGCCCGACGGCCTGGCACCTGGGCGGTGGTGATGATGGCGTCCATCCCCGCCACGTGTTCCCGCAGGGCCTCGTGCTGGATGCGCTTCTCCTCCTCGGTGAGCTCCCGGGCGTAGCCGCCCTCCCCTTCCGCGCTGATGGGAAGCTCAATGGGCTTGGCCCCCAGGGAGAGGGCCTGCTCCACCGCCGCCTTGCGCACATCGTAGGCAAAGACCTGGGCCCCCAGGCGCTTGGCGGTGGCGATGGCCATAAGCCCCGCCACCCCCACCCCCATGACCATCACCTTGGCGGGGCGGATGGTGCCCGCCGCCGTGGTGAGCATGGGGAAGAAGCGGGGGGATAGCCTTGCGGCGTGGATGGCCGCCAGGTACCCCGCCACCGTGGCCTGGCTGGAGAGGGCATCCATGCTCTGGGCCCGGGTGATGCGGGGGATGAGCTCCATGGCGATCACCGTGGCCTTTTTCGCGGCCAGGGCCTTCACCAGGTCCAGGTTCTTGTGGGCCTGGACAAACCCCACCACGATGGCCCCGGGCTCCAGGGCCCCGATCAGGTCTTCAGGAGGCGGCTGAACAGTGAAAAGCAGGTTGGCATCCTTCAGGAGCTCTCCTCGCTCCACCACCTCTGCCCCAACTTCCTGGTAGGCGGTGTCGGGGTAGTAGGCACCTTCCCCGGCACCCTTCTCTACCCGCACCCTGGCCCCCTGCTTCACCAGGCGGGCCACCACCTCGGGCACCAGGGCCACCCTTCTTTCCCCTGGAGCCCTTTCCTTGGGAACCGCTATGGTCACCATAGGACCTCCTTCCGCGCCAGTATACCAATGGGGCCACGGGCATCTGTCCTTGCCCTCGAGGGTGACCCACTGGTCAGAAGCGAATCCTTATGGAAGAATGCCTCCATGCGGCCCTCCGGGCTCAAGATCGCCTCCGTACTGCTCCTGGGCATCTTCGCCATCAGCTTCGGCAGCATCCTGGTGCGCCTGGCCCTGGCGGCCTCCGGGGACCGGAGCCTAGCCTTCAGCCTGGTGATGAGCGCAGGGCGGATGGGCTTTGCGGCCCTGCTCCTCCTTCCCAGCTGGCGAAGACCTCTGGCCAGCCGAAGGGGGCTTCCCTATGCGGTGGCCGCCGGGGCTTCGCTGGCCCTGCACTTTGCCCTTTGGATCACCTCCCTCTCCTATACCTCTGTGGCGGCCAGCACCGCCTTGGTCACCACCAACCCGGTCTGGGTTACCCTCTTCGGCTGGCTTTTCTTCCGGGAGATTCCCTCCGGCCTGACCTTGCTGGGGATTGGAACAGCCCTTTTGGGAGGGCTTTTGATTGGCCTGGGGGATGCCCAAGGGGGTGGGGGAACCAATCCCCTCCTCGGGGACCTCCTGGCCCTCCTAGGAGCGGTGGCCGCCTCCCTTTACTTCCTCCTGGGGCGGGAAGCCCAGAGACGGGGGCTTTCCATTCTGGAGTACGTGCGGATAGCCTACACCACCGCAGCTTTCCTCCTCCTTCCTCTTCCCTACCTCTTTGGCGGAGGGTACGGGGGTTATCCCTTCGCGGTCTACGGCTACATCCTTCTCATGGCCCTTTTGCCGCAGCTTTTGGGCCATACCAGCTTCAACTGGGCCACCCGGCACATCCCCCCGGTCCTGGTCACCCTGGCCATCCTCTTTGAGCCGGTGGGGGCAAGTCTCCTGGCCTTCCTCCTCTTTGGGGAGCTTCCCGGGGTTCAGGTGCTCCTGGGAGCCCTGGTCCTCCTCATCGGGGTGGGTATGGCCGTAGTGGGGGCACGGCGATGATCTACGTGGCCCTGGCCGCACTCCTTTGGGGCCTGGGCGGGGCCCTGGCCGGGCGGTTCATGGGGGAGATTCCCCCCTCGGTCCTCATCCCCTTGCGCTTTCTCCTGAGCTTCTTTCTCCTTCTCCCCCTGGTGCTCCGGTTTCCCCCGGCCGCCAAGGAGTGGCCCCGGCTCCTCCGGGTGGGGCTCGCCCTCTCCGGGGCCCAGGCTTTCTACTACCTGGCCATCCACGCCACCACCGTGGCCACCGGGATCTTCCTCCAGTACCTGGCCCCTGCCCTCCTCACCCTCTACGCCCTCCTAAGGGGGGAAAGGCTTCCCGGCAAGGCCCTTTTGGGGGTGGCCGTGGCCCTTTTGGGAGCCTACGTGCTGGTGGTGGGGTCCAAGGGTTTCACGGCAAGCCCCCTGGGGGTGGCCTACGGCCTCCTCTCCGCCCTTTCCTTCGCCCTTTACGCTGCCTTCTCCCATGGGCTCAAGACCCCACCCCTGGTGAGCCTGGGGGTGGCCACGGGGGTGGGAAGCCTCCTCTCCCTCCCCATCCTTATGGGCAACCTCCCCCGGGTTTGGACCCTGGACCCAGGGGACTGGGGGGCGGTGGCCTACCTGGTCATCCTGGGCACGGTGGTGCCCTTTAGCCTCTTCCTCTTGGGGGTGCGCACGGTACCCGCCCGGAACGCCACCCTAACCGCCATGCTGGAGCCGGTGGCCGGGGCGATCTTCGCCTGGCCCCTGGCGGGAGAGACCCTGAGCCTCGAGGGCTTTCTGGGCGGCACCCTCATCCTCTTGGGAGTGGCTCTGAACCGGAGGTGATATGGCAGCGCGGGTTTTTCTCCTCTTCACCCTAGGCTACTTCCTCTCCTACTTCTACCGGTCGGCCAATGCGGTGCTGGCCAAGGACCTGTCCCAGGACCTGGGCCTGGGTCCGGCGGAGCTGGGCTTTATGACCAGCCTCTTCTACCTCTCCTTCGCCGCGGTACAGCTCCCCCTGGGAAGCCTCCTGGACCGGTACGGCCCCAGGATCATCACCCCGGCCCTCCTCCTGGTGGCTTCCCTGGGAAGCGTGGTCTTCGGGCTGGCGCAAGGCTTCCCCACCCTGGCCCTGGGCCGGGCCCTGATCGGGGTGGGGATGGCCGCCGCCCTTATGGGCTCCCTAAAAGCCTTTAGCCTCTGGTTCCCCCGGACCTACGCCACCGTTTCCACCCTCCTGGTGGGCGTGGGGGCCACAGGGGGGCTTTTGGCGGCCACCCCCCTGGCCCTCATGAAGGAGGCCATGGGCTGGCGGGGGGTCTTCCTCCTGGGGGCAGGGGTGGTGGTCCTGGTGGCCCTTCTCATCTACCTGGGGGTGCGGAACACCCCCCCTGGGGTTCCCTGGCCCAAGGGTGGGGGAGGCGGAGGGTTAAGGGAAGTCCTGGGCAATTCCAGGCTCCTGCGGGTGGCCTTTTTGGCCCTGGCCTTTGCGGGAAGCTTCCTGGCCTTGCAAACCCTCTGGGCTGGGGCCTACGCCTACGCCTTGGGCCTCGAGGCGGTGAAGGTGGGGAACCTCCTCCTCCTCTACTCGGGGGGTGCGGTCCTGGGCTTTTTGGTATCCGGCTACTTGGCCGACCGCCTAGGCACCGCCAGGGTACTGGTAGGCGCGGCCTTTTTCTTCGCCCTGGGCCTCCTCCTCGCCCTCTTCAAGCTTCTTGCCCTCGCCTACCCCCTCATGGGATTCTTCGGAGCCTTCAACATCCTCACCCTTACCCAGGCCCGGGAACTGGTGCCCCCTCACCTGGTGGGCCGGGGCACCACCTTGGTGAACCTCTTCGGCATTGGGGGCACCTTCCTGTTGCAGTGGGGGGTGGGGGTGGCGGTGGGAACCCTGGGATACGCCTTCGCCTTCGGCAGCCTTCTTGGCCTTCTTCTTCTGGCTCTTTTCCTTTACCGCCCCCTTCTCGGTTTGGGGAAAACCTCAGGGTGAAAACCTCCTGGACCCCCATCCGGTCAGTCCAGGCGTTCTTGTGGAAGCGGATCGGGAAAAGGAGCGGGCGTTCCCAAGGGCTCAAAGGGTGGTACCATTCCTAGGTCCTGAGATATCTTGGAGTATATTCCATTTTCCCCGGCAGGCGGCGAACGAACTTTGTTATATGGCCTCGAGGCCTTGCGGGGACCTTTTGCGATTAGGAGCCGACATCTGACCTGTTAGCCAATGGCCGAGCCTGGGCAAAACTAACACTTTTGGGTTAAACTCCCTCCATGCTAGCCCAGGTGCGCAGCTACACCCTCTTCGGCCTGGACGCGGTTCCCGTCACCGTGGAGGTGGATGTTAGCCCCGGGCTTCCCAGCTACGCCCTGGTGGGGTTGCCGGACAAGGCGGTGGAGGAAAGCCGGGAGCGGGTCAGGGCCGCCCTCAAGAACTCGGGCTTCCCCTACCCCCAGGCCCGGGTGGTGGTGAACCTGGCCCCGGCGGAACTCCGTAAGGAAGGAAGCCACTTCGACCTGCCCATCGCCTTGGGGCTTCTGGCCGCCCAAGGGGTGGTGCCCCTGGAGGGACTCGCGGGCCTGGCGGTGGCCGGGGAGCTAGGCCTGGATGGAACCCTGCGCCCGGTGCCCGGGGCGGTGAACCTGGCTTTGGGGGCCTTGGGCGAAGGGAAAAGCCTCCTCCTGCCCCTGGAAAGCGCCAAGGAGGCCGCCTTGGTGGAGGGGGTGGAGGTCTACGGAGTGGAAAACCTCCTTCAGGCGGTGGCCTACCTGAGGGGAGAAGAGGAGCCCAGGAGGGTGGAACCCGACGATCCCGTGGCCGCCCTGGAGGCTTTGGACCTCCGGGACGTGAAGGGCCAGGCCAAGGCCAAAAGGGCCCTGGAGATCGCCGCCGCCGGTTACCACCACCTCCTCATGGTGGGAAGCCCGGGCTCGGGAAAAACCATGCTGGCTAGGCGCCTTCCCTTTCTGCTTCCCCCTCTGAGCCAGGAGGCCGCCCTCGAGGTAAGCCGCATCCACTCCGCCGCCGGGCAGATCCTTAAGGGTCTGGTGCGCACGCCCCCTTTCCGCGCCCCCCACCACACGGTGAGCTACGCGGGCCTCATCGGGGGCGGGGCCATCCCCAAGCCGGGGGAGGTTTCCCTGGCCCACCGGGGGGTGCTTTTCCTGGACGAGTTCCCCGAGTTTTCCCGGGATGCCCTGGAGGCCCTGCGCCAGCCCCTCGAGGACGGGGTGGTGACCGTCTCCCGGGCCAGGGCCAGCCTCACCTTCCCCGCCCGCTTCCTCCTGGTGGCGGCCATGAACCCCTGCCCTTGCGGCTGGTATGGGGACCCGGAGCGGGCCTGCACCTGCACCCCTGCAAGCCGCCAGCGCTACGTGGGGAAGATCTCCGGACCCCTTCTGGACCGGTTTGACCTGGTGGTGGAGGTGCCCCGCTTAACCCCAGCTGAGCTCGCCCGCGCCCCCGAAGGGGAAGGCACCGAGGCCGTGCGGGAAAGGGTCCTAAGGGCCCGGGAGAGGATGCTCGCCCGGCAGGGCAGGCCCAACGGGGAGCTTGCGGGAAAGGCCCTGAGGGAGCACGTGCGCTTAACCTCGGGGGCGGAAAACCTCCTCCAGGCAGCGGCCAAGCGGATGCTCCTTTCCGCCAGGAGCTACGACCGCCTCCTCCGGGTAGCCCGCACCATCGCCGACCTGCAGGGAGCGGAGAGCGTGGAGGAAAACCACGTGGCCGAGGCCTTGGCCTACCGCAAGACCCTCTAGCCCACCTGGGCAGCAAGCCAGGGAACAAGGGCCTCCGCCGCCTCGAGGTTGGTGGCCAAGGGCACCCCGTGCACGTTGCACACCCGCATGAGGGCCTGCACGTCGGGCTCGTGGGGCTTGGGGGTGAGGGGATCCTGGAAGAAGAGCACGCAAAGCACCTTTCCCTCAGCCACCCTGGACCCGATCTGCATATCCCCTCCCAGGGGACCGGAAAGAACCCGCTCCACCTCAAGGCCGGTGGCCTCCTGGATGCGTTTCCCCGTAGTGCCCGTGGCCAGGAGGGGGAAGCGGGAAAGAAGCTCCCGGTGCCGTTGGCAAAAGGCCACCATATCGTCCTTCTTGGCATCGTGGGCGATGAGGGCTAAGGCCTTCATGGGGCCATTGTATGCTCCTTTCCATGGAAGCCCTCACCCTTAAGGAGGCCCAGAGGCAGGTGGACGCCTGGATCAGCCAGTTCCAGGAAGGCTATTTCCCGCCTCTTCTCATGCTGGCCCGCCTGACGGAGGAGCTAGGGGAGGTGGCCCGAGTCCTGGCCCACCGCCATGGGAAGAAGCCCAAGCCAGGGGAGGAGGAAGGGGATCTGGCCATGGAGCTCGCCGACCTCCTCTTCGTCCTCATCTCCCTGGCCAACCGGGAGGGCATCGACTTGGAGGAAGCCTTCCTCAAGGCCATGGCCAAGTACCGGGACCGGGACGGGGAACGCTGGACCCGGAAAGGAGGCTAGGATGGAGCGCCCCTTCCTGGAAGCCCAGGGCCTGCACAAGCGCTTCGGGACCCTCGAGGCCGTAAAAAACGTCCACCTTACCCTACGACCTGGCGAGATCCTGGCCTTCCTGGGGAAAAACGGCGCGGGCAAAAGCACCACGGTGAAGATGCTTTCGGGCCTCCTCCTTCCCGATGAGGGAGAGGTGCGCCTTTTGGGGAAGAACCCCTTCCGGAAACCCCTCGCTTTGAAGCACCTGGGAGCGGTCCTGGAGGGGAACCGCAACACCTACTGGCGGCTTACTCCCCTGGAAAACCTGGTCTACTTCGGGGTGGCCCGGGGCCTCCGCCTTGCCGCCGCCAGGAAGCGGGCCTTGGAACTCCTGGAGGAGTATGCGCTCCTGGAAAAAGCCCACACGGAGGTGCGCCACCTCTCTCGGGGAATGCAGCAAAAACTGGCCCTCCTCCAGGCCCTGGTCCACGACCCTGAGGTGCTCCTGCTGGACGAGCCCACCCTGGGCCTGGATGTGGAAACCGCCCTGCTGATGCAGCAAAAGATCCGGGCCCTGGCCCGGGCGGGCAAGGCCATCCTCCTCACCACCCACCAGATGGAGGTGGCCCAAGCCCTGGCCGACCGGGTGGCCATCATCCACCGGGGCGAGGTGATCCTGGAGGAAACCAAGGAGCGCCTCCTGGCCCGTTTCTCCGGGGAATACTACGTGTTGGAGCTGGAAAAACCACCTCCCCTCGAGGTGCTCCAGCACCTGCGGGCCTTGGGCATAGAGGGCGAAAACCCTTTTTTCTTCCGCGGCGATGGGGAGGCCATCTGGCGGGTTTTAGAAGCGGTAAAGCCCCTCCCCCTGAAACGGGTGGCCAAGGCCGAGGCGGATCTCCTGGAAGTTTTCCTGAAGGTGGTGAACCATGTTTGACCTGTTCCTGGCGGAGTTTTGGCGGCACCTCCTGGCCCTGCGCCGCTACCCCCTGGAACTTTTGGGTGCGGTGGTCAGCCTAAGCCTCATCTTCTACCTCCTCTTCCTGGGGGCGCGGTTTCTGGCCGGGCCGGGGGTGGAGCTCGAGGGCAGGCTGGAAGCCGTCTTGGTGGGCTACCTGCTTTGGTCCTTCACCCTGCTTTCCTATAGCAGCCTCTCCTTCGGCCTCACCGAGGAGGCCCAGACAGGCACCCTGGAGCAGGTCTTCCTTACCCCCTATGGGCCGATTCCCCTTTTTCTGGTGCGGAACCTCTCCGGACTCCTCATCCAGGGGCTCCTGGTCTTTCTCATCGCCTTGGTGCTCATGGCCCTCACGGGAGCCCGGCTCTCCTTTAATCCCTGGGTGGTTCTCCCCTTCCTGGCCGTTCTCCTGGGGGGGTATGGCCTCGGGTTTGCCATGGGAAGCCTGGCCCTTTTATACAAGCGCATCGGCCAGCTTCTGGGCCTTTCCCAGTTCCTCTTGCTCTTTCTCCTGCAAGCCCCGGGCCAGGGGCTTTTTCTCCTCTTGCCCATGGTCCCCGGGGCCGCCTTAGCCCGGAGCATGCTGGCGGAAGGAGCGCCTCTGGACCCCCTGTTCCTGCTTCTGGCCTTCCTGAACGGCCTCCTCTACCTGGGCCTGGGGCTTTTCCTCTTCAAACTGGCCGTACATCGGGCCAAGAAGCTGGGGCTTTTGCATGGCTATTAGGCTCGTCCTCCTCGCCTTGGGACCCGCCCTGGCCCTGGGCCTGGGGCGGTTCGCCTACGCCCTGGTCCTGCCCCTCATGCAAAACGCCTGGGGGCTTTCCTACGCCCAAGCGGGGATCCTGGGAAGCGCCAACACCCTAGGCTACCTGGTGGGGGCCTTTTTCAGCCACCGCCTCCTGGGCCGGGTGGGCTACCGGAAAGGGTTCTTTCTGGCCCTCCTCCTGCAGGGCCCCATCCTGGCCCTCACGGGGATGGAAAACCTCCCCCTGGTCTTCAGCCTGCGGTTTCTCCAGGGTTTTCTGGGCGCCTTGGTCTTCGTGGGAGGGGCGGCCCTCCTCATGGCCCTGGGCAGCTCCGGGCGAACCCTGGGGATCTACTACGGGGGCGTGGGCCTGGGGCTTCTTCTGGCCCCGTGGCTCCTATGGGGAGCCGCCGAGCCCACGGGGGCCTGGGCCAGGCTGGGCCTGTATAGCCTCCTGCTGGGCCTGCCCACTCTCCTCGCCTGGCCTCTTCTGAAAGAACCCCCACCCCCCGTCCAGGGCGAGGGAAGCCTCTGGCCCATCCTTCCCCTACTCCTGGCCTACGGCCTCTACGGGGCGGGGTACATCGGCTACATGACCTTCGTGGCGGCGGTGGTGGGGGGCTCCCTGGTCCTCTTCGGCCTCCTGGGCCTGGGAGCCCTCCTGACCGGACCCGTCTGGGGGCCCTGGGTGGAGCGGGTAGGGGGGAGAAAAGGGCTTTTCCACGTGCTTCTGGTGCTCTTCCTGGGAAGCCTCCCACCCCTGGCCCTGCACCTTCCCGCCCTCAGCGCCCTCCTCTTCGGCCTTTCCTTCCTGGGGGTGATCACCGCCCTCACCCAGGCCTTCCGCACTCTCCTTCCCCCTTCCGCCTGGCCCCGGGCCATGGGGCTTTCCACGGCAGCCTTCGCCCTGGGGCAGGCGGTGGGGCCTGCCGTGGCCGGGTTCTTCGCGGAGATGGCGGGGCGGGGGGAGGGGGCGCTTTGGGCGGCCAGCATCCTCCTCTTCCTGGCCCTCCTCCCCACCTGGTCCCGCCCTCAGAAACCGTAAAGGGCCCGGTACTTCTCCCCCAGGTAGGCCAAAAAGGGCCGGGCGCTGGGAGGCGTGCCGGTCACCCGCTCCACCAAGGCCTTGGGGCGGAAGCGCCTACCCTCGGCGTGGATATTCTTACGGGTCCAGTCCAAAAAGGCATGGAACTCCCCCCGGCGGAACTGGGCCTCGAGGTCCCCAAGCTCCTCCTGGGCCTTTTGGAAGAACTGGGCGGCGTAGAGGTTGCCCAGGGTGTAGGTGGGGAAGTAGCCGAAAAGCCCCCCGGACCAGTGCACGTCCTGCATCACCCCGTCCTTGTAGTCCCTGGGGGCTACCCCCAGGTAGGCCCGGTACCGCTCCGCCCAGGCCCTGGGGAGGTCCTCCAGGCCAAGCTCCCCCCGGAAGAGGGAAAGCTCCAGCTCCAGGCGCACCAGGATGTGGAGGTTATACGTGACCTCGTCCGCCTCCACCCGGATGAGGGAGGGCTCCACGGCGTTGATGGCCCGGTGGAAGTCCTCCAGGGCCACGTCCCGGAGGCTTGGGAAGTGCTCCTTGGCCCGGGGGAAAAACCGCTCCCAAAAGCCCAGGGAGCGGCCCACCAGGTTCTCCCAGGTGCGGCTTTGCGACTCGTGAACCCCCAGGGAGACGGCCTCCCCCCTTGGGGTCCCCCAGTGCTCCTTGGGCAGGCCCTGCTCGTAGAGGGCATGGCCCATCTCGTGCAGGGTGCCGAAGATGCCGGCGTTGAAGAAGTCCTCGAAGTAGCGGGTGGTGATGCGCACATCCCCGGGCCCGATGGAGATCTCAAAGGGATGGGCAGTGGGGTCCAGGCGGCCCGCCTCGAGGTCGTAGCCGCAGGCGGCGAGAAGCTCGAGGGCAAAGGCCCTCTGGGCCTCCTTGGGATAGGAGCGGTGCAGGATGGCGGTGTCGGGTTTCCGGCCGCTACCCAGGATCCGGTCCAAAAGCTCCTGAAGCCCCTCCCTCAGCTGGGCGAAAAGGGGCAGAAGCTCCCCCGAGCGCATCCCCGGTTCGAACCCGTCCAGAAGGGCATCGTAAACCTCCCCATAGGGCGGGTCCCCGGGAGCCACGGGAAGGCCGTAGAGGATCTCCGCCTTCTCCTTGGTGAGGGCAAACACCCGGCGCAAGTAGGGCAGGAACCCCTGCCAGTCGTCCCTGGGACGGGCTTCCTCCCAGTAGCTTTCCGCCTCGCTTTGCGCCTGGGCCAGCTCCACCGCCAGCCGCTCGGGAATGGCCCGGGTGCGCTCGTAGGCCTGCCGCCACTCCCGGACGTTGACCGCCGCATCGGATAGGGGATCCTGCACCAGGTGGGAGCCCTCCACCGCCGAAAGCCACTCCCCAACCCTGGGGTCGGTGGCCCGCTGGTGGAGGAGGCGGGCCAGGGCGGCCATCTGCCTTGCCCGGTGCTCGTGCCCCTTCTTCGGGATCATGGTGCGCTGGTCCCAAGCCGCCAGGGCCCCCAGGGAGGCCAGGTAGGCGGTTTCCCTCTGGAACTCCAAAAGCTGCTGATAGGCCGCTTCAGGTTTCACGGAAGCATCTTACCCCTCAGGGTGTTAAAGGCCCATGAAACTTCTCCTACTCTCGGCCCTCTCCACAAAGTGAAGGCTTTGCTTATCTATAGCGTCGGTATGTTAAAATACCCTTATGAGACTGGTCCTGACCCTTGGGATGGGGCTTTTGGCCGTGGGGCTCTTCGGTCTTGGCGGGGCCTGGTCCTTGCTGGGGGTGCTTCTCTTCTTCCTCTTCGCCCTTCTTTTTGACGATACCGACCGCCCAGGTGAGCCAGAAAACCTCTCTCCGCAGGCCTAATGCCCCTCCGTGCCCCCAGGCTTCCCCAAGAAGAAGCCTGCGGAAGGGCCTTGCCCGGGCATGAGGGGATCCGCAAAACCCCGTAGGCAGGAATGAAACCCAGGGCCCGTTGTCGGTGGCCCGGGGTTTGGGCCTTAAAATGCCCCCATGTGGCCCTTTTTTGCCCTGCTCCTCGGCCTGGTGGTGGGCTCCTTCCTGAACGTGGTCATCCACCGCCTGCCCAAAGGGGAGTCCATCGTCTTCCCGCCTTCCCGTTGCCCCGCCTGCGGGCATCGCCTGGCCCCTTGGGACCTGGTTCCCGTGTTCTCCTACCTGGCCCTTAGGGGGCGGTGCCGCTATTGCCATAGCCCCATATCCCCCCGCTATCCCCTGGTGGAGGCCCTCACGGGCCTGCTTTTTGCCCTGGCCGCCCTCTTCTACCCTCCCTCGCCCCAGGCTTTCCTCACCTTCGCCTTCCTGGCCCTCCTGGTGGCCCTTTCCTTCATAGACCTGGACACCTTGGAGCTTCCCGATTCCCTCACCTACGGCCTCCTCTTCCTGGGGCTCCTTTCCGCCTACCTCCTTTCCTTCCCCCGCCCCTTTGCCGAGGCCCTGGACGGAGCCTTGATCGCCGCCGGGGTCCTGGGGCTGGTGGCGGGGTACGGAGGGCTTTTCCTGAGGCGCTTCCGCGAGACCAGGGCGGAGGTGCCCGTGGGACCCCACCAGGTGCACATGGCAGCCCTTTTCGGTGCCCTCCTGGGCCCGGGGGTGGGCATGGCCCTGGCCTTCCTCACCTGGGCCCTCTCGGGGCGCACGGGAAAACCCGTGGTGCTTCCTGACCGGATAACCCTTCCCCTCCTGCCCCTGGCCTGGATCCTGGCTCCCTACCTGGGGGCCGACCTCCTCAGCACCTTGAAAGGGTCCTTCCTGGCGGCAGGGGGGTTGGCCCTGGCAGGGGGGCTTTACTGGGCCTTCAAACCCATCCACGAGGTAAACGAGGTAAACAAGGAGGGGGAGGAAACCGATCCCGTGGCCATGGGCTACGGGGATGTGAAGCTTTTGGGGGCGCTGGGAGCCTGGCTTGGGCTTTATAGCCTCCTGGCCCTGTTCCTGGGGGTCTTCGCCGGAGCCCTGGTGGGCCTGGCTTTCCGGCAACGGAAAATCCCCTTCGGCCCCTACCTGGCCTTAGGGGGTGGGGTGACCTTCTTCTTCGGGGAAACCCTGTGGCGGGCGTACCTGGCCTGGCTAGGCCTATAGTGGGGAGGATGGCGGTGGACCTTCTTCCCATCCTGGCCCAAAGGCGAAGCGTGCGCCGCTTTAAGCCGGTGCCCATACCCGAGGAAGACTTAGAGAAGCTCCTCTTCGCCCTGCAAAGAGCCCCCACCGACGCCAGCGCCCAACTTTACAGCGCCATCCGGATCACGGACCCCGGGCTCAGGGACAAGGTGGCCCAGCTTTCCGGTAACCAGGAGCACATCCGCCAGGCAGCGGAGTTCTTCGTTTTCCTGGCGGACGTCCATCGTCTGGAGAGGCTTCTCGCCCACCGAGGGGAAAGGATGGCCTTCTGGCCCAAAACCGCCTTGCACTTCGCCCTCTTGGATGCAGGGCTTGCCGCCAGCTACCTGGCCCTTACCGCCGAGGCCCTGGGCTACGGGGTCTGCTTCATCGGAGGGGTGCTGAACGGGGTGGAGGAGCTCATCAACCTCCTGGAGCTTCCCAGAGGGGTCATCCCCGCGGTGGGCCTGGCGGTGGGCGTTCCGGATGAGGAAGGCCCCCCCAGGCCCCGGCTTCCGAGGAGCCTGGTGGTGCACGAAAACCGGTACCGGCCCTACAGCCCGGAGGACCTCGAGGCCGCCTTCCAGGCCATGGCCTCCTATAGCCGGGTGGGGGACTGGGGAAGGGTCCTGAGGCGGTACTTCGCCCAAGGGGGAACCATGGAGGAAAGGGAAACGCCCTACGGCCAGGCCCTGGCCCGTCAGGGCCTGGATCCCGACCTTCCCCCCGGTACCCCCTTCTACTCCCTGGGTGCCCTGCTGGCGGAGGCCCTGGGAGAAGGCCGGGCCGTTCTTTTCCGCAAGGGGGAGGCCTGACTGGAGCGGGAAACCGAAGCCTTCCGAGGGGAAGGAAGCCCAGGAGAGGCCCTCCTCACTGCCCTAAAGAAGGCCCGGGGGGAGATGAAGGACTGGCCCTGAACCCAGGCGCGGTCTACTTCAAGGCCTCCTGCACCACCCGCCGGGCACCCCGGTAGGCCTTCTGATAGAAGGGAGCCTCGAGGCTCTCGATCACCACCCGGCTCCCGTAGCTGCTGGCGTGGGCAAAGACCCCCCGGCCCAGGTAGAGGCCCACGTGGTCTATATCCTTTCCCCCAAAGCTGAAGAAGACCAGGTCCCCCGGGCGCAGGGACTCGGCGGCGGGAAAAGCCTGAAACTGCTCCCGGGTGGTGCGGGGCAGGGCTATGCCCAGCTCGGCGTAGACCTGGGCTACAAAGGCTGAGCAGTCCACGGAGGTGGGCGAGTTGGCCCCGTACTTGTAGGGCACCCCCAGGTAGCGGAGGACGATTTTGAGAAGCGGGCTTTCCGGGTCGTAATCCTCGCCCACCGCCAGGGGAGATTCCCCCGGGTCACGGGCATGGCCTCCCCCCTGGGACGAGGGAGGGGACTCCGGGGCGGCTTTCCCCCTGGATCCATCCTCCCCCCTGGGGGCCGGGATCCTTAGGGTCTGACCCACCTTAAGCCCCGGCGTGGAAAGCCCGTTGAGGCGCATGAGCTCCTCCACCGTGGTCCCATAGCGGCGCGCCAGGGAGAACAGGGTATCCCCAGGGGCCACCACGTGGATGCGCTCCCCCCCTTGGGGAAGCCTGAGCACCTGCCCCGGCTGGATGAGGAAGGTATCCAGGCCATTGAGGCGCATGAGTTCCTCCACCGTGGTGCCGTAGCGCCGGGCGATGGAGAACAGGGTATCCCCTGGGGCCACGGTGTGCGATAGGGCAGGCCCTTCCAAAGAGCCCCCTTGGGGAGAGCTCACCTGGGCCAGGGTCCAGGGGAAAAGCAAACATAGGACCGCCAGGGCCAACCTGCGGGGCATGGCCCCATTCTACAGGAAGCGCCCCTTGGCCTTTTCCCGGGGGTGTGCTACAATCCCGGAAGGCGGGGGCCGTTAGCTCAACTGGCAGAGCACCGGTCTCCAAAACCGGGGGTTGGAGGTTCGAGTCCTTCACGGCCCGCCATGCCAGCCCAAAGGGCTAGGTTTAAGGCCCCTCGAGGGCCTTTTTTAAATCCTTCCGCCTGCCATGCAGGATTACCAGGTGCTCATCGTTGGGGCGGGCTTTGCGGGGAGCGAGGCCGCCTACCGGTTGGCGCAAAGGGGGGTGCGGGTGGGCCTCCTCACCCAGAGCCTGGACTCGGTGATGATGCCCTTTTTGCCCCCAAAGCCCCCTTTCCCGGAGGGGAGCCTCCTGGCCCAGGTCTACCACCCGGCCGATCCCCGGCTTTGGGCCTTCCACGCCCGGGCCAAGTACCTCCTGGAAAACCAGCCCAACCTGCATCTTTTCCAGGCCACCGCCACGGAGCTCCTCCTCGAGGGGAGAAGGGTGGTGGGGGTGGGCACGTGGGAGGGCCTTCCGGCTAGGGCCTTCCATGTGGTGCTGGCGGTGGGGAGCTTTCTCGGGGCCAGGCTCCGCATGGGCGAGGTGGAGGAGGAGGCAGGCCGGCTCTCCGAGGCCAGCTACCCGGACCTCTTCCTCCACCTCCAGGCCCTGGGCTTCAGCTTCCTGAAACGGGAAAGGGAGGTACCCCAAACCCCGGGAACCCCTGGCTACACCGTCAGCTACCACGCCTTCCATCCGGAGGAATGGGAGGAGACTACCTTCCGTCTAACCAGGCTCGAAGGGCTTTACGCCGTGGGCCTTTGCGTGCGGGAAGGGGAGTATGCCCTCATGAGCCAAGAAGGCCTGCGCCTGGCGGAGCACCTTCTCCATGAGCTTGGGTAGGGGTTTTTCCCCCGGATCCACAAGCTGTTCCCTTCGGGAAGCCGCCCCTTCCCCATCCCAAGGAGCCACGTACACCCCCACCCGTAGCCTGCGGTGGGTGAGGGTGTGGTGCACCTCCCCGGCGAAGCGGGGATCCACCCCAAAGCTTCGCACCCTCCGGGGAAGTTCCTCCTGGGGAAAGAGGGGCACCCCGTAAAGCCCGGCGAAACGCCCTTCCAGCCTCTCCAGGTAAACCCCTTCCCTCCCCCAAAGGACCAGGGCCGCCAGGGCTTCCTCCCGCACTTTTCGCCTCCTGGCCCCTGGGTAACGCCCCGGGTCCACCCGCCCCTGGCACAAAGGGGCGACGGGGCACTCCGAGCAAAGGGGCCTCCGGGGTAGGCACACCGTGGCCCCCAGGTCCATGAGGGCTTGGTTCCACTCCCCCGGGGCTTCCCCTTGGGGCAGAAGGCCTTGGGCCAGGTTTCGAAGCATCCTGGGGGCAGGGTTTTCCAGGGCAAAAACCCGGGAAAGCACCCGCCTCACGTTACCGTCCACCGCCGCTACCCTTTCCCCAAAGGCCAGGGAGGCCACCGCCGCCGCCGTGTACGGACCCAGGCCGGGAAGCTTAAGAAGCTCGGCGTAGCTTCGGGGCAGGGCCTCCACCTCCTGGGCCAGGCGGTGGAGGTGAAGGGCCCGGCGGTAGTAGCCCGCTCCCTGCCAGGCCTTAAGCACCTCCTCCAAGGAAGCCTCCCGCAAGGCCTTCAGGGTAGGAAAGCGGGCAAGGAAGCGGTGGTAGTAGGGGATGGCCTGGACGGTGCGGGTTTGTTGGAGGAGTACCTCGGCCACCAGGATGCGGTAGGGATCCTTCTCCCCCCGCCAGGGCAGGGAGCGGGGGTTTTCCCGGTACCAGGCGAGCAGAGCTTCCTGAAACTTCTCCATGATCAGTAGACCCCGAAAAGCCTTCGGTGCTCCACCATGAGGCAACGATCGGCCACCACGGGAATGCCCGCTTCCTTTAACGCCTCTTCAAAGCCCGGATGGCGGATGCCGGTCTGCAGCCACACCAGGCCCGGCCTCAGGGCCAAGACCTCGGGCAGGTGGCCAAGAAGGGCCTCCGGAGGGCGGAAGACATCCAGGATATCCACGGGCTCGGCAATCTCCTTCAGGCTCGCCACCACCCGCATCCCGAAAAGCTCCTCCCCGGCAAAGCGAGGGTTAACGGGCAGGATGCGGTACCCCTTCTCCCAGAGGTACCGGGGCACGTAGTGGGCGGGGCGGGAAGGATCCTTGTGGGCTCCGAGAACGGCGATGTTCCTGGCCTTTTCCAGATAGGCCTTGAGTTCCAGGTCGGTCATGGCCGGTAGTCCAAGGGCCTCAGGTAAAACTCCCCGATGGCCGTGGAGGAAAGGAGGGCCACGGTAGGAAGGGCCCGCTTCCAGTGGGTGCGGTTTACCCGCTCCTTGACCCGCCCTATCTCCTCCTGGGTGTAGCCCAGGCTCTCTATGTAGGCATCGGGGTAGCCCTTCAGATAATGCTCCAGGATGACATCCGCCCGGAGGTAGCGCACCCCCAGGTCCCCCTCGTCCGTCTGGCCCGGGATGAGATCCGCGGTGGGGACCTTCTCCACCACCGCCTGCGGCACCCCCAGGTGGCGGGCCAAGCCCCAGACCTGGGTCTTGTAAAGGTCCCCCAAGGGGTTCACGGGGGGGGTGTCGTCCCCGTGCCAGGTGAAGTAGCCGAAAAGCCTTTCCGTCTTGTTGCCCGTGCCCAGGGGCAAGGCCTGGTAGGCCTGGGATTTGTCAAAGAGCACCATCATCCGCGCCCGGGCCATGAGGTTGCCCTTGCGGTGGGGGGTGAGGTCCGGGGTCATGGCGGCATAGCCCTCCACCATGGGGGTAATGTCCACCTCCTCCAGGTCCACCCCGAAGGTTTCCGCCACCAGGTAGGCGTGCTCCCGGGAAAGGGGGCTGGAGTCCCGGTGGGGAAGGAAAAGGGCATGGACTTGCTTTCGCCCCAGGGCCCGCACCGCCAGGGCTAAGGTGGTGGCGGAGTCCACCCCTCCGGATACCGCCACGATGGCCTTCTCGTAGCCCCGCCAGGCCAGCTCCTCCCGGATAAAGCGGGTGAGGAAGTCCGCCACCAGGGGCCAGTTGAGCTCCAGGCTTTCCTGGGCTTTGGGCGCCTGAACGATCCTCATCCTCCCCCCTTTCCAAGAACCCTCTCCAGGTCCGGGAGAAGAAGGGGAAGGGCCGCCTCGAGGTCCGAAAGCAGGGGGCTATCGTAGCGCACCGGGGGAATGCGCCCGGGGTCCAGGTCGAAGAGCAAAGCCGCCTCCTCAAAGAGGGGGGCCTCGGCCAGAATCCTCCCTTCGGGCCCCACCGCCAGGCTTCCCCCGCTCATCCCCTTCCCTCCCTCAAACCCCACCAGGCTGGAGAGCACCACGTACACCCCGTGCTCCGCCGCCACCGCCCGGGCCAGGGTTCGCCAGCGCTCCACGTTCTCCGGGCGTTCCCCCTGGAAGCCCCTGGCCGGGCTTGCCGCCGGCACGTAGATGGCCTCCGCCCCATCCAAGGCGGCAATGGCCGCGGTGATGGAGTGCCAGAAGTCCTCGCAGATGAGGATGGCCACCCGGCCGAAACGGGTGTTAAAGGCCTCCACCCGCCTGCCCCGGGCCAGGTAGCGCTCCTCGTCAAAAACCCCATAGGTGGGCAGGAAGACCTTGCGGTGCACGTGAACCACGCGGTGGGGAAGCTCGAGGTAGGCGGCGCTGTTGTAATAGGCCCCCTCATCCCGCTCATAGAAGCCCACCACCACGTCCAAAAGCCCCTCCCACCCCACGGCCCGGTGCACCCCTGAAAGGAGCTCCAAAAGCTCGTGGCGGGTCAGGGCCAGTTCCCGCACCCCTCCCTGCAGGAAATACCCGGTCAGGGCGGCCTCGGGAAGGACCACCACCTCGGGGGCATGGGGACGGAGGGCCTCGAGGCGCTCCGCCAAGCGGGCCAGGTTCTCCTTAACCCTGGCCTTCTCCGGACGAAACTGCAAGACGGCGTGCCGGATCACGGATCTAGCCTACACCCCCATGAACCGTAGCGCTGGGCTCCAGGTAAAGCCTGGGGTCCGCCTCCGGGAAGGGGTTATCCCGCTCCTCCAAGGCCCTAAGCTCCTCGGGGGAAACCCCTCGGAGGAGGTGAAAGAAGGCCTCGGCGTGCCCCTGGTAGCGTTCCTTGGCGTACCCCGCCGCCTGGGCGGTATCGATGAGGAAGGGCCAGTCGGAGGCCTCGAGGAGCAAGAGCTCCCGCATGGCCTGCTGGAGCACCCTGGAGGGCAGGTTGCCGTGGCGCACCGCCTCCCGCATGGCCCCTTCCGCCCGGTACACCGTGCGCCAGTAGTCCCAGGTGGCCTCGTTGAGCCAGACCCTGTGGTCCCCTCCCCGGCCCCAGGAACCCTCGGGCAAGGCGGAGCGCACCGCCTTGCCCTGGGCCGCCTCCTTCGCCGTCACCGCCTGCGCCCCCCTCCTTTGGGCCAGAAGCCTCAGCACCTCCTCCAGCCAGGCCACCCCCTCGTACCACCAGTGGCCGAAGAGCTCGGCGTCGTAGGGGGCCAGGATCACCCCATCCGGGTGCTCCCGGGAAAGCCGCTCCACCAAATCCACGAAGTGAACGGCATGCTCCTTCACCTTGAGAAAGGCCGCCTCGGGATCGTAGGGCGCCTTGGCCGAGAGGTCCGCCTGGCGGTGGGTCACCCGCCAGTGGTGGAGGCCGGAGATGGGGTCCTTGCGGTGGAACTCCCGGTAAAGCCCCTCCCCCGGGTAGCCGTAGTCGGCGCTCCACACCTGCAAGGAGGTCTCCAGGTTGCGGGCCAAAACCCTCAGGCCCGACTCCAGCTCGTGAACGTAGTAGGTGGCCTCAGCGCTTTCCACCGGACCCAAGGAGGCCTCCCCGTAAGGGGAAAGGGGCCTTCCCCCCTGGACCAGGTGGGCGTCCACGAAGGTGTAGCGGATCCCCGCCCGCATGAGAAACTCGTCCACCCCCGGCCTGACCCCTTCCGGAGCCCCCTCCACAGGGGGCTTCCAGGGGCCCCTGGGCCGGTAGGCCATCTCGGGAAGCCAGTAGCCCGTGGGATCCTTGGCGAAGTGGCGGCGGTAGGTGATCACCCCGGTTTTGACCTGGGCCCAAAGGGCCTCGTCGTAGCCCAGAAGCGGGGAGTAGCCGTGGGTGGCGCTGGAGGTGAGAAGCTCCACCTGGCCCCGGTCCTGGGCCCGGCGGAAGGCGGCAAGGAGGTCCCCCCTCAGGTGGTGGAAGTGATCCAGGGTGAGTTCCCAAAAGGCCACCTGGTGGCGGGCGCTGGCCTCGAGGTCCGTCCCCTGGTAACGGAGATAATCCCCCTGGGCCCGCTCCAGCCGGTCCCTGGCATACGCCCAAAAGCCTTCCCTCACCTTGGCGTCAGCCAGCTGCTCCGCCAGAATGGGGGTGATCCCCAAGGTAAAACGGGCCTCCACCCCTTCGGCATAAAGCCGATCCAGGAGCCTGAGAAGCGGCAGATAGGTTTCCGCCATGGCCTCGTAGAGGGTTTCCTCCCCAAAGGGCCACATCCCGTGGGAGCGCACGTAGGGGAGGTGGGCGTGGAGGACCAGGGCAAAGCGTGCCATGGATCTAGCGTACCACGGTGCCTTCCCCGGCCAAGGCCCGCCTTATGGGGTCTTCCATCCGGGCATCGGCGAAAATGACCCGCTTCACTCCCCCCTTCACCGCCTCCACCGCCCCCATCACCTTCCGCTTCATCCGCCCCTGGGCCAGGGAAAGGTACTCGGGGTCCTCCACCCTATCCACGGGGATTTCCCGCACCAGGCTGGCCTCATCGGGGTAGCGGGCCAGAAGGCCCGGCACGTTGGAGAGGTACACCAGGGCCTCCGCCTGGTAGACGGTGGCGAGAAGGGCCGCCACCTGGTCCCCGTCGGTATTGATGGCCTCCCCCTCGTAGCTGATGGCGGGAGGGGTGATAACCGGCAGATACCCCGCCCCCAGGAGGAGGTCCAGAAGGGCCCGGTTCACCCGCTCCACGGTGCCCGTGTAGTCCCCGCGGTGGATCTTGATCTTTCCGTCTTCCACATACTTCACCGCGGTCTTGCGGCGGCCCTCCAGAAGCCTTCCATCCAGCCCGGAAAGCCCCAGGGCATTGGCCCCTTCCCTTTGCAAAAGCTCCACCAGGCGCTTGTTCACCAGGCCGCAGTAAACCATCTCGAAGATCTCCAGGGTCCTGCGGTCGGTGAGGCGGCTCACCTGCCCCCCGGGGTGGGTGAGGAACCGGGGCGGGTGGCCCAGGGCCTCCGCCACCTTGTTGGTTTCGGCGCTTCCCCCGTGGACCAAAAGAAGCCTCACCCCCTCCTTCCACAAGGAGGCGGCATCCCTGGCCACTGCCTCGTAGTTGATGCCCTCGGCACCCCCTACCTTGACCACGATCACGGCAACCCCCCCTTGCACCTACGGGTGCAGTCCCGGGAAATCCAGGCCAAGGGTCTCGGGCCAGCCCATGCGGAGGTTTAGGGATTGCAGGGCATGCCCGGCGGTGCCCTTCACCAGGTTGTCGATGGCGGTCATCACCACCAGCCTCCCCGTGTCCTCCTCCAGCTCAAAGCCGATGTCCGCATAGTTGGTGCCCTGGACGAAGCGGGGGTCGGGATAGCGGTGAATGCCCTTTTTCTGCTTGACGATGCGGATGAAAGGCTCACCCCCATAGGCCTCCCGGTACGCCTGCCAGACATCCCGCTCGCTCCAGCCATCCTGCAAAAAGGCCTGGGCGGTCATGAGGATGCCCCGCACCCGGTCGGTGGCGATGGCGGTGAGGTGCACCTCGGGCTTTCCCGGGAGGTTCTCCACCACCTCGGCGGTGTGGCGGTGGCCCGTGGGCTTGTAGACCCGGATGGAGCCGGCCCGCTCGGGATGGTGGCTGGCAGGGCTGGGCTCGGCCCCCGCCGCCGAGGTGGAGATGAGGAGGGTGACGAAGATGGGTCCGGGCTTCAGCACCCCTCCTTTAAGGAGGGGGTACAGGCCCAGGAGCGTGGCGGTGGCGTTGCACCCGGCCCCCGCCATCCAGTCCGCTTCCTTAAGCCTCTCCCGGTAAAGCTCGGGCAGGGCGTAGACAAAGCGGCCGAGAAGCTCGGGCCTGGGATGCTCCCCGTAGTACTTGCGGTAGAGGTCCAGGTCCTTAAGCCGGAAGTCCGCGGAAAGGTCGATGAGGATGGGGGCTAGATCCGCATAGCGCTCAAACTCCTGGGCGAAGACCCCGTGGGGCAGGGAAAGCACCAGGATGTCGGCGGGCTCCAGTTTCTCCGGGGGGATGAACTTCAGGTTGGTTCTCCCCCTCAGGTTGGGATGGACGAAGGCCACGGGCTCGCCGGCAAAACGCCTCGAGGTCACCTGCTTCACCCCGAGGTGAGGGTGGGAAAGGGCCAAGCGCAAAAACTCCCCCCCCGCATACCCCGAAGCCCCCACGATGGACAAGGTCTTTTTCCCGGCGCTCATGAAGCCGTCCCCCCTTGCTCCCACGTGTACCGGAGGATCTCCCCCGGGATGTCCACCCCCGTGGTGTGCACGGAGTTCTTGAACTCCATGGTGTGGTTCACCTCGTTCACCAAAAGGCCCCGCTCGGACTCAAAGAGGTCGATGGCCACCACCCCGCCCCCCACCGCCTGGGCCGCCCGCACGGAAAGCTCCGCGATCTCCGGGGTTACGGAGCAGTTTTCCGCCTGCCCTCCCCGGGCGGTGTTGGTGATCCAGTGCTGGCTCCTCCGGTAGATGGCGGCGATGGCCCTATCCCCCACCACGAAGACCCGTATGTCCCGCCCCGGCTTCCTCACGTACTCCTGCAGGTAAAGGAGCTGGTGCTGAAACCCCCCCAGAACCTCCTTGTGCTCCAGGATGGCCTCGGCGGCCTCCCGGTCGGTGATCTTGGCGAGAAGCCTTCCCCAGCTCCCGATCACCGGCTTCAGCACCACGGGATAGCCCCATTCCTCCATGAGCTTCAGGGCCTCCTCCGCATCGGTGAGGAGGGCGGTTCTGGGCTGGGGCAGGCCATGGCGCTCCAGGGCCACGCTGGTGGCCCACTTATCCCCGCAGGTTTCCATGACCTCAGGCCGGTTCACCACCGGGATGCCCAAGGCGGTGAGGTAACGGGCCACGGCCAGGCCCCGGGTCTGGCTCACGCAGCGCTCCAGGGCCACCGTGACCTCCTCCAGCTCCTTGGGCCTCTCCCCCAGGACCATGCGCAAGGCGGGAACGTAGACCTTCTTGTAGGGAATGCCCAGGGCCTCAGCCCTTTCAAAGAGCATCTTCTCGTCGGGACGGATGCGGTCGTACAGGATGGCCAGCATGGCGATGGCTCTTCCCCCTTTCAGGAACCCCCGGACCGGGCTGAAGCCCGGCCCGGGGCCTCGAGGCTCCCTACCCTAAGGGGATGGCCTCACTCTCCCCAGTCCTCCGCCTCCTCCGGGGCGGGCTCCAGGCGAAGGGGGTCCAGCCCCACCACCTCCAGCTCCGCGCCGCAGTCCTCGCAAACCAAAAGCTCTCCCAGCTCCGGGTTCTCCAGGGTAAGCTCCGCACCGCATTCAGGGCAAGTGGCTACCATTCCTCGTCCTCCTCTTCGATCTCACTCCAGTCGGGGATGAACCGGAAGCCGCACTCCGGGCACTCCACCTCTTGGCCTTGATCCTCCTCGGATACCTCAAAGGTGTAGCCGCAACGGGGGCAGTCCACGAAGAAGGCCTCGAGGCCCTCCTCCGTCACCTCCACCTCGAGGGGATCCAGGGAGACCACCTCCAAAAAGGCCCCGCAGGCTTCGCACTCCAGCACGTCCCCTACTTCCAGGGTCTCCATGTCCTCGGCCAGCACCACGCTGACCTCGCCGCACACCGGGCAGGTGATCTCCAGGTCCTCCATAAACCCCAGTCTACTCTCCCGGGAAGCGGCCGTGCTTCTTGTAGTAGTCCAAAAGGGAACCCTCCCTCAAAGCCTCCAAGAGGAAGGGCGGCGGGGGACGAAGGGCGAAGTGCTCCCCTCCCCGCACCAGAACCCCCGTTTCCAGATCCAGCTCCACCCTATCCCCGTCCTCTAGCGCATCCACCACCTCCTCCGACTCAAAGGGAATGATCCCCAGGTTCACCAGGTTGCGGAAGAAGATGCGGGCGTAGCTCTTGGCGATGACCACCTGGATGCCCAGCTTGCGCAGGGCCTCCGGGGCGTACTCCCGGCTACTGCCAAGCCCGGCATTCCTTCCGAAAACCAGGATGTCCCCGGGTTTCACCTCCTTGGCGAACTCGGGCCGCAGGTGGGCGAAGGCGAAGGTGTGGAACCGGTCCTCCCCCACCATGAAAGGAGCGTACTTGCCGGGAAGGATGTCATCCGTGTTGATGTGGTCGCCAAACTTCCAAACCCTAGGCATGGGCTTCCTCCTGAGGCAAAGAGGCTAGGTCCTCGGGGGTGGCGATATACCCGGCCACGGCGCTGGCCGCCGCCACACGGGGGCTTGCCAGGTAGATCTCAGCATCGGGAGCCCCCATCCGCCCCCGGAAGTTGCGGTTGCTGGTGGACACGCACACCTCTCCCGGGGCCAAAACCCCCATGTGCCGCCCCATGCAAGGACCGCACCCAGGGGTGCCGATGGTGGCCCCGGCCTCCAGCAGGGTGAGCAGGGTGCCATCCCGGGTGGCCTCCTCCAAAACCTGGGAGCTTGCGGGAATCACCAAAAGGCGCACCCCGGGGGCCACCTTCTTCCCCTTTAACACCTCGGCGGCGGCCCTCAGGTCCTCGATGCGGCCATTGGTGCAGGTGCCGATGAACACCTGGTCCACCCGCTTGCCCCGGACGGCAGCCACCTCCTGCACGTTGTCCACGTAGAAGGGTACGGAAACCCTGGGGGAAAGGGTGGAAAGGTCGATCTCCACCTCCCGGGCATACCGGGCGTCGGGGTCGGGGTAGAGCCAGTCAGGCACCCGGTAGAGGTCCAGGATCTCCCCCGAGGGCACCACCAGCCCCGCCTTGGCCCCAGCCTCCACGGTGAGGTTGGCCAGGGTCATGCGCTCACCCCGGCTCAAGGACTCCGCCCCGTCCAGGAGGTGGATCTCCACCGCCATATAGGTGGCGCCCTCGGCGGTGAGGAGGCGTACCATCTCGAGGGCCGCGTCCTTGGCGGTAACCCCCTTGGGAAGCCTCCCCCGGAAGGTCACCTTGACGCTTTCCGGCACCCTGAACCAGGTGCGGCCGCTGGCAGCGGCCAGGGCGATATCCGTGGCCCCCATGCCCGTGCCGAAGGCCCCCACTGCCCCGTAGGTGGTGGAGTGGGAATCCGACCCCACCACGATCCAGCCCGGCTGGGCCAGGCCCTCCTCGATGAGCACCTGGTGGCACACGCCTCTTCCCACGTCAAAGACCCGGATGCCGTGCTTCCTTCCCCATTCCCGGATCTCCTTCTGGGCCTTGGCCACCTCGAGGTTGGCCGCCGGGGCCACGTGGTCGATGACGATGGAAACCCTTTCCGGGTACCGGGGGGTGGCCTCCAGGTAAGCCAGGCGCTTGAAGAAGCTCCCGGCGATGGAGTCGACCACCATCACCTGGTCCACCTCCACCACCACCAGCTCCCCGGCCCGCACCTCTCTTCCCGCCTTCCTGGAAAGTATCTTTTCCGCCAAGGTCATGCCCATGCCCGCCTCCTATACTGAGGGTATGACCTACACTGCCCTCGTCTACGAAGACCCTGAAACCCCGGGCACCTGGATCGCCGAGTTCCCCGCCATCCCTGAAGCCCATTCCTTTGGCCGGACCCCCGAGGAAGCCTTGGCCCACGCCAAAGAAGCCTTGGAGCTGGTACTGGCCTACCTGAAGGAAACAGGCCGCCCTCTTCCCCCAGACGTCCGCACGGTGCAGGTGGGGATAGATGCCGCCTAGACCCGAGGAAGTGGCCAGAAAGCTTCAGCGCCTGGGGTTTGTGGAGCGCATGGCCAAAGGGGGGCATCGGCTTTACGCCCACCCCGATGGCCGGATAGCCGTGATACCCTTCCACAGCGGAGAGCTTCCCAAGGGCACCTTCAAAAAAATCCTGAAACAGATTGGCCTCACCGAGGAGGAGTTCCAAAACCTTTAGCCTCATGCCGTGATCCACTCCCTCAGGATGCGGTCCAGCTCCTCGAGGGTCAGCTGACCCTTATCCGCCAGGGCCTTGATGTGCTGGGTGATGCGGGCCAGCTCCTCCTCTCCGTAATGAAGGCCAAGCTCCTCCGCCCGCGCCTTGATGGCATGCCGGCCTGTGAGCTTGGAGGCGATGATGAGCTTGCGCTTCACCCCAAAGACCTCCGGCGGATAGGGCTCGTAGGACTCGGGGTTGATGTAGATGGCCTTGAGGTGCATCCCCGCCTTGTGGCTGAAGGCGGTTTCCCCGGTGATGTAGTTGTTGAAGGGAATCTCTATCCCCACCATCCGGGCCACCATGCGGTCCAGCTCGGGAAGCATCTCCAGCTTGTACTTCCGGCGCACGTACTCGGGTTGCAGGGTGTACATGCGGGCCAGAAAACCCCCTAAAGGGGTGATCCCGTTCCGCTCCCCGATGCCCAGGATGGTGGTGTCCACATGGGTGGCTCCCGCCTCTATGGCCTCAAAGGCATTGGCGATGGCGCAGCCCGTGTCGTTGTGCCCGTGGAACTCTATGTCCACGTGGGGGCCCACCACCCGCCTGACCTCCCGCACCAGGGCGAAGACCTGCCTGGGGGTGGCGATGCCCACGGTATCCGCCAGACCCACCCGGTCCACATAGGGGGCGATGGCCTGATAGATCTCCAAAAGGTCGTGCTCATCGGAGCGGAAAGTGTCCTCGGCGGAGAAGCGCACCTCCACGTGGGGAGCCTTCTCGCGAATGTAGCCAATGACCTCCTTAGCCTCCTCGATGATCCGGGGGATATCCCGCCCGTGGGCGGCCCTGAGGTACTTGCTGGTACCGAAAAGGAGGTCTATGCCCTGCACCCCGGTTTCCACCGCCACCTTGGCCGCATCCAGCCGGGTCTGGATGTGGGTCACCACCTTGGCCCTCAGGCCCAAGGAAGCCAGGACCTCCGCATCCTTGCGGGACTGGGGGGAGGCCATGGGGGTAGTGACCTCGATGTACTCCACGCCGAACTCGTCCAGGGCCTTGGCGATCTCGATCTTGTCCTGGGTGGAAAAGTTGGCCCTTTCAAACTGCTCCCCTTCCCTTAAGGTGGAATCGATAATCTTCCATTCCCGCATGCGCTCCTCCCCAAAAAGAAAACCGGCCCGAACTCGGGCCGGGGGATAAGGAACCCTCTGGGGCTACCCTACCCCCCGGCGGCCGAGTTTTTTCTCAAGGGCCAGCATCTTGCCTGTAAGGGTATACGAAACCCTCCTTTTTGTCAACGCCCAAACCGCCTTTCGCGGGCCTGGTAGCTCCTCAGAGCCCTCAAGAAGTCGATCTTCCGGAACTCCGGCCAGAGCACGTCGGCGAAGTAGAACTCCGAGTAGGCCGACTGCCAAAGGAGGAAGCCGGAAAGCCGGATCTCCCCCGAGGTGCGGATGATGAAGTCGGGGTCGGGAAGGCCTGCGGTGTAGAGGTGGCGGGCGATGTCCTCAGGGGTAAGCCCCTCCGCAACCTCCTTGGGGGAAAGGCCCCTTTCCCAAGCCTCCAGAAGAAGCCTTTTCACCGCGTCCACGATCTCCTCCCGCCCCCCGTAACCCAAGGCGATGTTCAGCACCATGCCCTGGTGGTGCTGGGTCTTGGCCTCGAGGCGCTCCAGCGCCCTTAGCACCTCCTCGGAGAATCCCTCCCGCCGCCCGATGAAGCGCACCCTCACCTGGTGCTCCAGGATGCGGTGGTCCTCCGCCATCCTTTCCGCCTCCCGCACGAAAAGGCGCATGAGCTCCTCCACCTCCTCGGGGGGGCGCTTGAAGTTGTCCGTGGAGAAGACCCAGACCGTCACGGTTTTTATGCCCATCTCCAGGCACCATTCCAGGACCTCGTAGGCCTTCTGGACCCCGAACTCGTGCCCCTTCACGGGGGATAACCCCAAGGCTCTGGCGTAGCGGCGGTTCCCATCCAGGATGAGGCCCAGGTGCTTGGGAACCGGGCCTCCTTTCACCTCCTTAAGGAGGCGCTTTTCGTAAAGCCAGTAGAGGGGCCGGGTGAGGGAAAGGAGGCGGCGGACCATACCCTTTCCACCCTAAGGCGGGTGGATGAGAAAGGGAAGGCCCTAGGCCAACTACCGGTAAAGCTCCCGGGCGATGATGTGGCGCTGGATCTCCGAGGTGCCCTCGTAGATCTCCGTCACCTTGGCGTCGCGGTAGTAGCGCTCCACCCGGTAGTCCCGGTGGTAGCCGTAGCCCCCCAGGACCTGCACCGCCTCCCGGGTCACCTCCACCGCCACGCTGCTGGCGAAGAGCTTGGCGGTGCTGGCCTCGAGGGTGAACCGCTCCCCGGAATCCTTTTTCCTGGCGGCCTCCAGCACCAAGGCCCGGGCGGCGGCGATTTTCACGTGCATGTCAGCGATCTTGAAGGCGATGGCCTGGTGTTCCCGGAGCTTCCTGCCGAACTGCTCCCTCTCATCGGCATAGGCCTTGGCGATCTCAAAGGCCCCTCGGGCGATGCCCACCGCCTGGGCCGCCACCCCGACCCTGCCCGAATCCAGACCCGCCAGAGCGTAGGCCAAGCCCCTTCCCTCCTCGCCCAGAAGGTTTTCCTCGGGCACGAAGACCCCCTCGAGGCGAACCTCGGCGGTGTGGGCGGCGTGGAGGCCCATCTTCGCCTCCGGGGGGCCAAAGGAAAGGCCAGGGGTATCCTTCTCCACCAGGAAGGCGCTGATGCCCTTCTCACCCCTGGCCATGACCACGTAGAGGTGGGCCTGGCCTGCGGAGGTGATCCAGCTTTTCAGGCCGTTCAGCACGAAACCCCCGGGCACCCTTCTGGCCTCCGTGCGGATGCTGGCGGCATCGGAACCCGCCTGGGGCTCGGTGAGGCAGAAGGCCCCGATCCACTCCCCCCGGGCCAGGGGCACCAGGTACTTTCTTTTTTGCGCCTCGGTGCCGAAGCGAAGCAGCATGTACTGGGGAAGGCCGCTGGTCACCGAAAGGACCACGGCCACGCTGGGATCGGCGGCGGCGATCTCCTCGAGGGCCAGGGCCCAGGTCACGGAATCCAGGCCCACTCCTCCCCATTCCTCCGGGGTGGTCATGCCCAAAAAGCCCAGCTCCGCCAAAGCCTTCAGCTGGGGCCAGGGGTATTCCCCCGTGCGGTCGTACTCCGGGGCCAGGGGGTAAAGAACCTCCTTGGCCACCTGCCGTACCGTGTCCAGCGCCAGTTTCTGCTCGGAAGTGAGGGTCATCAGGGATATCGTATCACCGCACTTGGGCAAAAAAACGTCATGTATGTGGGAGGCTATGGGCGGGCAAGGATGGGCCATCACCCCTCACCCAGGCGCAAAGCCCTTTTCGACTGTCAGGAGGGGGGCTCACCCCAGCGGGGAGCCCGCTCGGCGCTCAAGCCCAGGTGGTCCAGGATGCGCTGGGTGATGAAGCCCAAAAGGTCCCGGATCTCCTTGGGCCGGTGGTAGAAGCCAGGGCTCGCCGGGAGGATCAAGGCTCCGGCCTCCGTCGCCTGCACCATGGCCCTAAGGGTGGGGAGGGGCAGGGGAGCCTCCCGGGGCACCAGGATCAGGGGGCGCCGTTCCTTCAGGTGCACGTAGGCCGCCCGGGTGAGGAGGGTATCCGCCAGGCCCAGGGCGATCTTGCTAAGGGTGGTGGCGGAACAGGGCACCACCACCATGCCCTGGGTACGGAAGGAACCCGAGGCGATGGGGGCACCGAGGTCGCCGTCCTTGTACACCCGGCTGGCCAAGGGGTAGAGGTCCTTCGGGCTCAGGCCCATCTCCTCCCACAAGACCCGCTTGGCCCCCTGGCTTAAGACCAGGTGCACCTCGGCAAGGCCCTGCAGGCTTTCCAAAAGGTCCAGGGCGTAGGGCATGCCGCTCGCCCCCGTCAAGCCCACCACCACCCGGGGAAGTTCCGCCATGGCTTCCATGCTATCCCCTATTCCGAAGGCTTCCCGTGGTTTCCCATGCAAAAACCCCAGGCCCTTTGGGCCTGGGGGGCACCCCGTGGAAGCGGAGGGTTACTTGAGCTCCACCACCGCGCCCACGGCCTCGAGCTTCTTCTTGATCTCCTCGGCCTCGGCCTTGGGGATGCCCTCCTTGATGGGGCCCCCCTTCTCGGCCAGGTCCTTGGCCTCCTTGAGGCCCAGGCCGGTGATGGCGCGAAGCTCCTTGATGACCTCCAGCTTCTTGGCCCCGGCGTCCTTGAGGATCACGTCAAACTCCGTCTTCTCCTCCACGGGAGCCGCGGCCTGGGCCGCAGCAGGAGCCGCCGCCACCGCCACCGGGGCCGCCGCCGTCACGCCCCAGGTCTCCTTGAGCACGTCGATGAGCTGCTTGAGTTCCAAAACCGTAGCCTGAGAAAGCTCTTCCTTAATGCGTTCGATGTCCAAAGCCATCTTCCACCTCCTATGCCGCCTTCTTCTCCGCGTACGCCTCCAGGATGCCTACCAGCTCGCGGGCCACGCCGCCCAGGACCCCCACCAGCTCCGCCATGGGCGCCTGCAAGACGCCCAAAAGCTCTGCCCTGAGTTCGTCCATGGTGGGAAGCTCCGCCAGGGCCACCACGTCCTTGGCCGAAAGCACCTGGCCCTGCAAAAGCCCGCCCTTGGCCTCAGGGATGCCCTTGGGGTTCTTCTTGGCGAACTCCGAAAGGGCCTTGGCCGCCGCCACCGGGTCCTGGTAAAAGACCACGGCGCTGGGCCCCTGAAGGCCATCCAGCTCGGGCAGGCCCAGCTCTTTAAGGGCGATGCGGATCAGGGTGTTCTTGGCCACGAAGAGCCTGGCCCCCTTCTCCTTCAGGGCCTGACGCAGGGCATGGGTTTCCTTGGCGGAAAGCCCCTGGTAGTTCACCAGGAAGAAGGAGCCATGGGCCCGCTCAAGGTTCTCCTTGAGGGCGGCAAGAAGCTCAACGTTACGCTTATTGGGCACGCCTTCCTCCCTTTGGGGCAGGGGAACCCCAGCCGACTTTTCGGGATTTCTGCGAAACGCTCCCCCTGCAAGCGCCTCGGCGGGATGTTTAAGGCCTGAAGCCCCCCGCTGTCTTTGGCCTGGGCGCCGTAGCGCCCGGGGTGCCATAGAGGAGTTTAAAAGGCAGGGGGCCTGGCGTCAAGCCAGGCCCTAAGAAGGCTGCTCTCAGGAATGCGGGTTGATGCGGATGCTGGGCCCCATGGTGCTGGTCACGTAGACCGAGCGCAGGAAGGTGCCCTTGGCCGCCTCGGGCTTGCTGGCCTCGAGGGCCCGGATGAAGGCCCGGATGTTCTCGGCAATCTTCTCCGGGGGGAAGCTCACCTTGCCCACGGGGGCGTGGATGGCCCCGGTCTTGTCGTTCCGGAACTCGATGCGGCCCGCCTTGATCTCCTTGATGATCTCCCCGATGTTGAAGCCCACGGTGCCCGCCTTGGGGTTGGGCAGAAGCCCCCTCGGGCCCAGAATCCGGCCCAGCTTGGAGCCCACGGCCCCCATCACATCGGGGGTGGCCACCACCGCATCGAAGTCCATCCAGCCATCCAGGATCTTCTGGATGATCTCCTCCCCGCCCACGTAGTCGGCCCCGGCCTCCTCGGCCTCCTTGATCTTCTCCCCCTTGGCGATGGCCAGAACCCGCACCTGCTTGCCCAGGCCGTGGGGAAGGGAAACCGTGCCGCGCACGTTCTGGTCGGACTTGCGGGGATCGATGCCCAGCTTGGCGTGGACCTCCACGGTCTCGTCAAACTTGGCCGTGGCCAGCTCCTTCACCAGCCGGGCGGCCTCGTCGATGGTGTAGATCCGGGTGGGGTCCACCTTTTCCAACAGGGCCCGGTAGCGCTTGCCGTGCTTAGGCATCCTTCACCTCCGGGGCGCCCACCACCTCCACCCCCATGGAGCGGGCCGACCCTGCGATCATGCGGGCGGCGGCCTCGAGGTCGGTGGTGTTCATGTCGGGCATCTTCTGCTTGGCGATCTCCAGAACCTGCTGCCAGGTGATGCGGCCCACCTTCTCCCGGCCGGGCTTATGAGCCCCCTTCTCCAGCCCCGCCGCCTTGCGGATCAGGTAGCTGGCGGGCGGGGTCTTGGTGATGAAGGTGAAGGAGCGGTCGGCGTAGATGGTGATCTCCACGGGGACGATGGCGTCCCCCATGTTGGCGGTGGCCGCATTGAAGGCCTTGACGAACTCCATGATGTTGGCCCCGTGTTGGCCCAGAGCCGGGCCCACCGGGGGTGCCGGCGTGGCCTTGCCAGCCGGCAGCTGAAGCTTCACCACAGCAACGACTTTCTTCATTTTTCCCTCCTAGGCTCCCCCCAAGTTGGGGGTGCAAACGCCTCCTAAGCCTTGACCACCTGGGAGAAGTCCAGCTCCACCGGGGTCTCGCGCCCGAAGATGGTGACCATGACCTTGACCTTGCCCTTTTCCGGGTTGATCTCGGTCACGGTGCCGGTAAAGTCGGCAAAGGGGCCGGAAACCACCCGGACCTGATCCCCTTCCCGGAAGGCCACCTGGGCCTTGGGGGCCTCCTTCTTGCCCAAAAGCCCCGACACCTCCAGGATGTGCCGCACCTCATCCGGGGAAAGGGGTACCGGCTTATGCCCTGCCCCCACGAAGCCGGTGATGCCCGGGGTACCCCGTACCACCTCCCAGGCCTCGTTGGGCTCCTCCTCGTCCCCCAAGTCCATCTGCACAAAAAGGTATCCGGGGAAGAGCTTCTTCTTGACGACCTCCTTCTTGCCCCCCTCGCGGAGTTCCACCACCTCCTCCGTGGGGATGAGCACCTGGAAGATCTTGTCCTCCATGCCGAAGGCCTTAACCCGCTTCTCCAGGTTGGCCTTGGCCTTCTCCTCCTGCCCCACGTAGGTGTGGACCGCGTACCATTCAATGCTCATCGCACAAGCCCTATCAGGAACCGGAAGACGAGATCGTAGAACCCCAAGACCACCATGGCCACCACGGTGAAGACCAGGATGGCCTGGGTACCCTCCACGATCTGCTCCCGCGTGGGCCAGGTAACCCGGGCAAGCTCGGCCCGGGCTTCCTGGAAGTAGCGAACAATCCGGGTAAACATCAGACCTTCACTTCCTTGTGTACCGTGTGCTTATCGCACCAGGGGCAGTACTTCTTCAGCTCCAGCTTGGTGGTGGTGTTGCGCTTGTTCTTCTCGGTGGCGTAGTTGCGGCGCTTACACTCGGTGCACTCCAGGAGGATTTTGATGCGGACTTCGCTGGCCATGGTTCACCTCCTTTCCCCGAGGGGCGGCTAGCCGCCCCCAAGCTTACTCCAGGATCTTGGTGACCACGCCGGCGCCCACGGTCCGCCCACCCTCACGAATGGCAAACCGCAATCCCTCCTCCAGCGCCACCGGCTTGATCAGCTCCACCGTAAACGTCACGTTGTCCCCCGGCATCACCATCTCCACCCCAGAGGGCAACTCCACCACCCCCGTCACATCCGTCGTACGAAAGTAAAACTGCGGACGGTACCCAGAAAAAAACCCCGTGTGCCGCCCACCCTCCTCCTTCTTCAAGATGTACACCGAGGCCTCAAACTTCGTGTGCGGCGTGATGCTCCCGGGCTTCGCCAGCACCTGGCCCCGCTCCACTTCCTCCCGGCTTACACCCCGGAGCAACAAACCCACATTGTCCCCAGCAATCCCCTCCTGCAGCGTCTTACGGTGCATCTCCACACCCGTCACCACCGTCTTCCGCGTCTCAGGAGCCAAACCCACAATCTCCACCTCGTCCCCAACCTTCACCTTCCCCCGCTCAATACGACCCGTGGCCACCGTCCCACGACCCGTGATCGTAAACACGTCCTCCACCGGCATCAAGAACGGCTTGTCCACGTCCCGCACCGGCGTGGGAATGTACTCGTCAATCGCGTCCAACAGCTCCCAAATCTTATCCACCCACTCGTTCTCCCCACGCCTCGTCTGGGGGTTCCTGTGCATCTGCTCCAGCGCCAGCAGCGCGCTCCCACGGATCACCGGAACCTCGTCCCCAGGAAATTCGTACTGGTTCAGGAGGTCCCGCACCTCCATCTCCACCAGGTCCAAAAGTTCCGGGTCGTCCACCATGTCCACCTTGTTCATGAACACCACGATGTACGGCACACCCACCTGGCGAGCCAGCAAAATGTGCTCCCGCGTCTGCGGCATCGGTCCGTCCGCCGCCGACACCACCAGAATCGCCCCGTCCATCTGTGCCGCACCCGTGATCATGTTCTTGATGTAGTCCGCGTGCCCAGGACAGTCCACGTGCGAATAGTGCCGCTTCGCCGTCTCGTATTCCACATGCGCCGTGTTGATGGTAATCCCCCGCGCACGCTCCTCCGGCGCCTTGTCAATCTCCCCGTAGTCCTTCACCTCCACGTTCGGGTTCTCCGCCGCCGCCACAAACGTCAAAGCCGCCGTCAGCGTCGTCTTCCCGTGGTCCACGTGCCCAATCGTCCCCACGTTCACGTGAGGCTTCGTACGGATAAACTCGCCCTTGGCCATGGTTCCTCCTTCTTTCTTGCACGCAAAAGCCGCCCTGGGGGCCTTAAGCCCAGGGCAGACAAAAAGATGGAGCTCGCGGCCGGGCTCGAACCGGCGACCTCACCCTTACCAAGGGTGTGCTCTACCTGCTGAGCTACGCGAGCTCGTGGAGCGGGAGACGGGACTCGAACCCGCGACCCTCGGCTTGGGAAGCCGATGCTCTACCAACTGAGCTACTCCCGCATGAGGGTGTGCTGGGCACACCTTTGGTGGGCAGGGCTGGATTCGAACCAGCGAAGGCGTACGCCAACGGTTTTACAGACCGTCCCCTTTGGCCGCTCGGGCACCTGCCCACGCCCGCTTGGAGCCACCCAGGGGAGTTGAACCCCCAACCCCCCGATTACAAGTCGGGTGCTCTGCCTGTTGAGCTAGGGTGGCAGGACGGGGGATAGGACCCTGTCCGAGGGAATAGGCTAGCACACCCACAGGTGAGTGTCAAGATAAAGGCATGCGCATCGTACCTTTTGGCGCCGCTCGGGAGGTCACGGGAAGCTGCCACCTCCTCTTGGCCGAGGGCAGGCGGGTCCTCCTGGACTGCGGCATGTTCCAGGGGCGCGAGGAAGAGAAGAACCACGCTCCCTTTGGCTTTGACCCCCAGGCGGTGGACGCCGTGGTCCTCACCCACGCCCACCTGGACCACGTGGGCCGTCTGCCCAAGCTTTTCCGGGAGGGGTATAGGGGGCCGGTCTACGCCACCCAGGCCACCTTCTTGTTGATGCAGATCATCCTCCAGGACGCCCTAAAGGTCATGGAAACCCCCTTTTTCGACGAGGAGGATGTGGAGGAAGCCCTCCGCCACGTCCGCCTCCTGGAGTACGGGGAATGGCTCAGGCTAGGGGACCTTACCCTCACCTTCGGCCAGGCGGGGCACCTTCCGGGAAGCGCCTTCGTGGTGGTCCAGGGGGAGGGGAAGACCCTGGTCTATAGCGGGGACCTGGGCAACAGGCAAAAGACCGTCCTCCCCGACCCCTCCCTGCCTCCCAGGGCGGATCTGATCCTCTGCGAGGGCACCTATGGGGACCGGCCCCACCGCTCCTTCGCCGCCACGGTGCAGGAGTTTTTGGAGATCCTAGAACGAACCCTGGGCCAAAGCGGCAAGGTCTTCATCCCCTCCTTTGCCGTGGAGCGCGCCCAGGAAATCCTCTTCCTCCTCTACGAAAACGGCCACCGCCTGCCCGAGGCCCCCGTCTACCTGGACTCCCCCATGGCCGAGCGGGTCCTTGACCTCTATCCCCGGCTGGTGCGCTACTTCAGCGAGGAGGTGCAGGCCTACTTCCTGACGGGGAAGAACCCCTTCCGCCCCCGGGGGCTTCGGGTGGTGGAAAGCGTGGAGGAATCCAAGGCCTTAAACCGCGAGCCCGGCCCCATGGTGATCATCGCGGGAAGCGGCATGCTCACCGGGGGGCGGATCCTCCACCACCTGAAGCACGGCCTTTCCGATCCTAAGAACACTCTGGTCTTCGTGGGCTACCAGCCTCGAGGGGGCCTAGGAGCCGAGATCATCCAAAGGCCCGAGCGCATCCACCTCCTGGGGCAGGAGGTGCCCTTAAAGGCCAGCGTCCACACCCTGGGCGGCTTCTCGGGGCATGCGGGGCAGGACGAGCTTCTGGACTGGCTGGAAGGGCAACCCCGGGTAGCCCTGGTGCACGGGGAGGAGGAGAAGCTAGGGGAGCTTCAGCAGCTTCTTGCCCAGCGGGGCCAGGCAGCCCACCTGGCCACCTTCGGGGAGGCCCTGGGGGTCTAAGGCTGGGGCTTAAAGCCGAGCCTCTCCAAAACCATGCGGGTGGCCGGGCTTTTGTTGAGGGTGTAAAAGTGCACTCCCTCCACCCCGGCCTCTAAAAGCTCCGCCACCTGGCGGGTGGCGTGCTCCACCCCGATCTCCAGGATGGCCTTGGGATCCTCCTGGTACCTTTCCAGCCTGGAAAGAAGGGGCCCGGGGATGCTGGCTCCGCAAACCTCGGTGAAGCGGCGGAGCTGGGTGTAGCTGGTGATGGGCATGATGCCGGGGAGGATGGGGATTTCTATGCCCATCCTCCTGGCCCTTTCCAGGAAACCGAAGTAGTGGGCGTTGTTGAAGAAAAGCTGGGTGATGGCGAAGTCCAGCCCCGCTTCCACCTTGGCCTTGAAATGGCGCAGGTCGGCCTCGAGGCTCTCGCTTTCCGGATGCCCCTCGGGGTAGGCGGCCCCGCCCACGGAGAGCCCCTCCCCGTAGCGGGCGCGAATATGGGCCACCAGCTCGGAAGCGTAACGGAACCCCTCGGGATGGGGTCTAAAGGCCCGTTCCCCTTGGGGAGGATCGCCTCTAAGGGCCAGGATGTTCTTCACCCCCGCCTCCACGAAGCGGTCCAGGACCTCCGCCACCTCCTTCCGGCTTTGCCCGGCCACGGTGAGGTGGGCGAGGGCGTTTAGCTTTAGGCCCAGGATCCGCTTCGCCCAGAGGACGCTCCTTTCCCGGGTGCTCCCCATGGCCCCGTAGGTGATGGAGACGAAGGCGGGCCGGAAAACCTTGAGCTCCTCCATGGTGCGGAAAAGGGCCTCCTCCCCCTCCGGGGTCTTGGGGGGAAAGAACTCAAAGGAGAAAAGGGGCCCTTTGCGCGCCTTAAGGAGGTCCCGTATTTTCATGCGCTAGAGTGTAGCCCCTCCCCTCCCCCTGGTCAAGGTGGCAAAATAAGGGTATGGTAGAGGTTCCGGAAATCCCCAAGGTGGAAGGCCTGGAGCTTCCCGCCAGGGAAACCGCCTTGATCGTGGTGGACATGCAGAACGACTTCGCCCACCCTCAAGGTGCCCTTTTCGTGCCCGATGCCCCCAAAAGCGTCCCGGCCATCCGGCTTCTTCTGGAAAGGGCGCGGCAGGCAGGGGCAAGGGTGGTCTACACCCAGGACTGGCACCGGGAGGACGACCCCGAGTTCCAGATCTGGCCCCGGCATGCGGTGGCGGGCACCTGGGGGGCGGAGATCCTGGAGGACCTCCGCCCCGAGCCGGGGGACCTGATCATCCAGAAGGTGCGCTACGACGCCTTCTACGGCACCCCCCTGGACCACTACCTGCACCTTTGGGGGGTAAAGCACGTGGTGGTGACGGGCACCGTGGCCAACATCTGCGTGCTCCACACCGCAGGCTCCGCCGCCCTTCGCTGGTACCGGGTGATCCTCCCGGAGGACGCCACCAGCGCCCTTACCCCCTTCGACCTCCAGGCGGCCTTGCGCCAGATCACCTTCCTCTACCAGGGCAAGGTGACCCGGGCCGAAGGGGTGCGCTTTGTTTGAGCATCCGGTCCTGGCGGAGTTCTACGGCCGCTTCGGCCCTGCCCCCTTCTTACCCCACGCGGCACCTCGGGAAGAACCCTTCAAGGTGCTGGCGGAAAGCATCGTGGCCCAGCTGCTTTCCGGCAAAGCAGCCACCGCCATCAGCGCCCGGCTCTGGTCCAGGATACGACCCCAACCCGAAACCATCCTCCAGGTACCCCTCGCTCTCCTCCGCCAGGCGGGGCTCTCCCACGCCAAGGCTCAGGCTCTTCGGGACCTGGCCGCCAGGAGCCTGGAAGGGCTTCTGGACGGGTTGGACTCCCTGGAGGACGAAGCGGTCAAGGAGAGGCTTCTCCAGGTACGAGGCATAGGCCCCTGGACGGTGGATATGTTCCTCATGTTCGGCCTGAGGCGGCCCGATGTCTGGCCCGTGGGGGACCTGGGTCTACGCCGGGCAGCCCAGGCGCTCTTCGATGTGGAAGCCCTAGGGCTTCCTGCTTTTGGCGAGCCCTTCCGGCCCTACCGTAGCCACCTGGCTTGGTACCTATGGCGAACCCTGGACTAATCCCCTTGGCCCAGGCGGAAGGCCAGGGGGAGGTTCTCCTCCTGAGGCAGGCCCAGGACCTGGGTTTCCCCGTGGGGGGAACCTGGGTGGTGGGGCTTTGGGAGGAGTTTGCCCGCCTCAACAACCTTGCCGAGCGCATCGCGTGGCTTTTTCAGGGGGTCTTCGGCGTGCGCATAGACGAGGAAAGGTTGCTGCTGGCGGCGGAGGAGGCAAAGCGGGCGGTGCGGGAAAGCTACCTCCTCCCCGAGCGGGCTGAGGCCTTCCTGGGAACCCTCGAGGGCAAGGGACCCTTCCTCGTCCGCCGGGCAGGGGAGGGAACCTACCACCTGGCCCGGAACCCACAGGAGGCCCTTTTCGCCTTGAAGCGGCTTTGGGCTGAAGCCTTCCGGGTGGAAGCCATCCTGGAACGCTACCCCGCCCTTTTTCCCCCAGCCCTGCCCGTTCTGGTGCAGGAGGTGACCACCCTCCCTCCGCTGGAAGGAGGGCTCCTGGAGGATCCCTTCCTCTCCCTGGACCTGTCCCAGGCCCTGGGGCAAAGGGTGGTCGCCTACACCTGGGAGGGAGCCCTTCTTCGGATAGAATCGGTACATGGTGGATAGCCACGTCCACACCCCCCTTTGCGGCCATGCCCAGGGGGCCCCGGGGGAGTACCTGTTTTACACCCGGAAAGCGGGGTTAAAGGGCTTGGTTTTCACCGACCACAGCCCTATGCCCTCCTGGTACGATCCCATGAGCCGCATGCGCCTCGAGGCCTTACCCTTTTACCTCCTGGCCCTGGAGAAAATCCGGGAGGATCACCCGGATCTTTACGTGGGGATCGGCCTCGAGGCCGACTTCCACGAGGGCACGGAGGAGTTCGTGCGGACCCTGCTTAAAGGCTACCCCTTCGACTACGTGATCGGCAGCGTCCACTACCTGGGGGCCTGGCCCCTGGACCATCCCGACCACCAGGAGGAGTACACCTGGCGGGACCTGAAGGAGATTTTCCAGGCCTACTTCCAGGAGGTGGAAAAAGCGGCAAGAAGCGGCCTCTTTCACGCCATCGGCCACCTGGACCTGCCCAAGAAGTTCGGCCACCGCCTTCCGGAGGAAGCCCTCGTGGAGCTGGCCGAACCCGCCCTTAGGGCCATAGCGGAGGAGGGGCTTCTCCTGGACGTGAACACCGCTGGGCTTCGGAACCCGGCCCAGGAGATCTACCCGGCCCCCGCCCTCCTACGGCGGGCCCGGGAGCTCGGGATCGGGGTGGTGCTGGGCTCCGACGCCCACCAGCCCCCCCAGGTGGGGTACGCCTTTAAGGAGGCGGGGGATCTTCTCCTCAACCTCGGATACCAAGAGGCCCATTACTTCCGGGAAGGCAGGGCCCAAGCCTACCCCCTGTCCAGGGCCTCGTAAACCTGGTTTCTCAGTGCGCCCAGGTCCAGGTCATCCCGCCGCCCCGAGGCCTTCTCGTAGGCCCGCACCGCCGCCACCAGCCGGGAAAAGGCCTCGGCGCAGGGATCGGGGGCGGGGGCCTCGTACTCCATAAAGGTGACCCGCTCGTAGTCCTCGGCGTACTCCTCCTCCTCCGCCTTCACGCATTCCCAGTAACGGCGCAAGGCCTCCTCCACATCCAGGCGGGCTTGCTCCAGAGCCGTCATCCTTCCCTCCCTCCTTTCCGGCTTTGGAATCTCAGGCTCGCGGCGGGGATGGGACCCTCCTGAAAGCGCTCCTCCCGCCAGGGGTCGCCCCGGAAGTGGTAGCCCAGCTTTTCCCAAAACCCCAGCTCCAAGTGGTCCAGAAGCTCAATGCCCCGCACCCACTTGGCGCTTTTCCAGGCGTAGAGGTGGGGCACCACCAGGCGCACCGGCCCACCCCGCTCCAAAGGCAAGGGCTTGTCGAAAAGGGTATGGGCGAGGAGGACATCCTCCCGCAGGAGGTCCTCCAGGAAGAGGTTGGTGGCGTAGCCCCCGTAGCTGTGGACCAAGGCGGCCACCGCCTGGGGCTTGGGCTTGGCCCTCAGCAAAAGGTCCCTCACCCGCACCCCCCGCCAGGCCACATCCAGGCGGCTCCAGCGGGTGACGCAGTGGAAGTCCCGCACCACCTCCACCTGGGGCAGGCGAAGGAGCTCCGGGTAGGTGAGGGTAAAGGGCTCCTCCACCAGGCCGAAGAGGGAAAACCGCCACTCCTCGGGGGAAACCCTGGGCTCCTCCCCATAGGTGAGGATGGGAAACCGCTCCGTGACCACCTGGCCCGGGGGAATCCTCTCCATACCTTTAGGCTAGACCAGCCCCCGGGGAAAGAAAGCGCCCTGGATCACCGGCTTCGGTAGCGGATAACCTCCACCTTCTCCAGGGTCACCAGCCCCTCCTTCACCATCCCCTCCAATACGGGCAGAAAGGCCCGGATCTTCTCCTCGGTGTCCACGATCTCGATCATGACGGGCAGGTCCTCGGAGAGCTGGAGCACCTTGGCGGTGTGGATGCGGGAGTGGGCACCGAAGCCCATGAAGCCCTTGAACACCGTGGCCCCGGCCAGGCCCTGGCGCTTGGCCTCGAGGACGATGGCTTCATAGAGGGGCCTCCCCCCATGCCGGTCCGACTCCCCCACGAAGATGCGCAGGAGCTTGGCCTCCCCTTCCAGCTTCATACCCCTAGGCTACCAGGACCCCGCCCAGGCGGTAGCCCAGAAGCACCAGGAAAAGGCCCAGGAAGACGCTGAAAAAGACGTATAAAAAAGCCCTCCACGCCTCGCCGTCCTGGATGAGGGCCAGGGTCTCGTAGCTAAAGGTGGAGAAGGTGGTGAACCCCCCCAACACCCCCACCGCCAGGAAGAGGCGCCCCTCCCCGGACAGGGCCCCCTCCAGGGACAGGCGGATCACCACGCCGATGAGGAAACTGCCCAAAGCGTTGATCAAGAGGGTGCTATAGGGGAAGCTGGGCCCGGTAAGGGCCTGCACCCAGGCCCCAAGCCCGTAGCGCAAGGCGGAGCCCAAGGCCCCGCCCAAGGCCACCAGGAGATACCGCTCCACCCCCAAAGTATATTGGGACCATGGAGCCCAAGACCCTCTCCCCCATCCTCACCGCCAAAGGGGTACGCCTGGCCATCGCCGTGGGCCGCTTCAACGAACGGGTGACCAAACTCCTCCTGGAAGGGGCCCTCGAGGCCTACGCCCGCCTGGGCGGGGACCCCGCCGAGGTTCTCGTGGCCTGGGTGCCGGGTTCCTTTGAGCTACCCCTGGTGGCCAAGCGCCTGGCCCTGCGCCCCGATGTGGATGCGGTGGTGGCCTTAGGGGCCGTGGTGCGGGGGGAAACCCCCCATTTCGAGTACGTGGCCGCCCAGGCTGCTTCTGGCCTCATGCAGGCCATGCTCCAGACGGAAAAACCCATCGTCTTCGGCGTCCTCACCACCAACACCCCGGAGGAAGCCCAGGAAAGGGCCGGAGGTAAGGCGGGGAACAAGGGAGCCGAGGCGGTGTTCACCGCCATCGAGATGGTGCGCCTTCTCGAGGCTATTTCCCGGTGATAAGGGCCCGGGCGTAACGCAGGTGCAGGTAGAGGAAGCAACCCAGGCAGAAGCCGAAGGCCAGGTTAACGAAGGCCAATAGGGCCACCAACAGGGCCAAGGCGTACCCCACCCCCTTGAGCCCGAGAAGGAGGAAGAGGGAGGCAAGCCCCAAAAACACCGCCCCCAAGGTGCGGGCGAAGCGGTGGGGCCTGGGGTCTTCCTCCACCAACCTGGCCGGGATGCCCAGGGCCCGCTTCAGGGCCACCATCAGATCCCAAGGGGTGTGCTGGCTTACCATGAGGAGGAAGAGGAGATAGACCAGAAGGGGTAGGTCCAAAAGCGCCGCCAGGGGGAGAAGAAGGGTGAGGAGAACCTGGTTGAAGCGGAGCTGGTTCCGGTCCGTCTTCATGGGGCTATAGTATACACCTGAGCCTGTGAAGAATAGGGGTAAGGGCACGCTTTGCGGAACCCCAGGGCACAATAGAGGCATGGTTCCCCTCCTCACCACCCCCCTGCCCGTGCCCCATGGCTTCACCACCCGCCTGGGCGGGGTTTCCCAAGGACCCTTTCAGAGCCTGAACCTCTCCGCCGCCACCGGGGACGACCCCGAGCGGGTGGCCGAGAACCAAAGGCGGGTCCTCTCCCGATTCGGCCATCCTCCTGTGGCCGGGCTCAAACAGGTGCACGGCACGGAGATCCACCTGGTGGAAGGCCCCGGGGTTTGGGAGGGGGATGGCCTCCTCACCCGCACCCCTGGCCTCCTCCTCAGGGTGGGGGTGGCGGACTGCTACCCCCTTCTGCTTTACCACCCCGAAGGGGCGGTGGCGGCCCTCCACGCGGGCTGGCGGGGAGTGGTGGGAGGGATCCTCCCCCGGGCCTTGGAGCGGCTGGAAAGCCTGGGCCTGGATCCCAAGGAGGTCCACCTGGCCATCGGCCCCGGCATCGGAGGCCGGTGCTACCAGGTGGGGGAGGAGGTGGCAGAGCGGTTTGCCCAAGCGGGCCTCCATACCTTTACCCCGGACCCTAAAGCCCCGGGCAAGTACCTTCTGGACCTGGAAAGGGCCCTCCTCCTCCAGGCGGAAAGGGCCGGGCTTTCCCGGGAAAGGATCTACCGGGTAGGCCTATGCACCCACTGCGAACCCACCCTCTTCTCCCACCGCCGCGACCAGGGTAAGACGGGGCGGATGTGGGGACTCGTCATGCTCCCCCGTTAAGGGCTCGGTCACCCTGTCATGCCACAATAAGGCTATGCTCTTCCCCCGGGCGGTCCTGCCTTCCCTCCTCCACCTAACCCCGAAGTGGCTCGAGGAACGGGGCCTAAAGGGGGTGATCCTGGACCTGGACAACACCCTCCTGCCCTACGGGGAGGAGGAACCCTTGCCCGAGCATCGGGCCTGGCTGGAGGCCCTAAAGGCCGAGGTTCCCGTCTACCTCCTCTCCAACGCCCTCTCCGACCGCTTCGCCCGGATCCAGGAAAGGCTGGGCCTCCCCGGCCACGCCCCTGCCCTCAAGCCCTGGCTTGGGTTTCAAAGGGCCCTGAAGGTCCTGGGCCTTCCTCCCAAGGAGGTGGCGGTGGTGGGGGACCAGATCTTCACCGACGTCCTTGGAGGCAACCTGGTGGGAGCCTATACCGTTTTAGTACCCCCCTTGCGGGAAAGGGAATTCTTTTACACCCGTTTCATACGGATGCTGGAGACTCCATTCAGAAGGCCACGGGGAGGATTGGGATGAGCGTGCTCACCATCGGGGACAAACGGCTAGGTGCCATCCTATTGGATGCCGGCCTCCTCACCGACGAGGAGCTGCAGATGGCCCTGGAAAAGCACCGGGAGGTAGGGGGTTCCTTGGCCGAGGTCATCGTGGACTCGGGGCTGCTTTCGGAAAGGCGGATCGCCCAGGCCATCGAGGACCACTTCGGCATCCCCCTGGTGGAGCTCCACACCCTAGAGATCCCCCCCAAGGTGAAGGCCCTCCTGCCGGCGGAGAAGGCCAAGGAGCTCCAGGCCATCCCCTTCGCCCTGGACGAGGAGGCAGGGGTGGTGCGGGTGGCCTTCGTGAACCCCCTGGACACCCTGGCCCTCGAGGAGGTGGAGGACCTCACCGGGATGGTGGTGGAACCCTACCAGGCCACCAAGAGCGCCTTCCTCTACGCCCTGGCCAGGAACTACCCCGAGCTCAACCTGCCCCTACCCCCTCCCCCCAGCGGCCCCAGCCGGGAGGAGCTGAAGGTGGGCGAGCTTCTGGTGGAGAAGGGTCTCCTGGACCGGAGTACCCTGGAGGAAGCCCTGGTAGAGCAGGAAAAGACCGGGGATCTCCTGGGCCGCATCCTGGTGCGCAAGGGGCTACCCGAGGAAGTCCTCTACCGGGTTTTGGCGGGGCAGAAGGAAATGGAGTTTCTCCCCTCCACCCAGGACCTATTCCCCGACCCCGCCGCCGCCAGCCTTCTCCTCCGCTCGGATGCCCTGCGCTATAGCGCCGTACCCGTGGGATTCAACAACGGGGAGGTGGAGGTGGTCCTCGCCGATCCCCGGCACAAGGAAGCGGTGGCGGAGCTCCTTGGGCGCCCCGCCCGTTTCCTCCTCACCCTTCCCAAGGAGTGGGAAGCCCTTTTCCACCAGGCCTATCCGGAAAAAAGCCGTCTGGGGGAGGTCCTGGTCCAGGAGGGGCGCCTGAGCCGCGAGGATTTAAGGGAGGCCCTCGAGGTGCAAAGGCGCCTGCCCAAGGCCAAGCCCCTGGGGGAGATCCTGGTGGAGCTGGGCTTGGCCCGGCCCGAGGACGTGGAGGAAGCCTTGAAGAAGCAACGCCAGGGTGGGGGCCGCCTCGAGGACACCTTGGTGGCCTCGGGCAAGCTCAAACCCGAGGCCCTGGCCCAGGCGGTGGCCGCCCAGCTGGGCTATGCCTACATCAACCCCGAGGAGAACCCCCCGGACCCCGGGGCCGCCCTCCTCCTCCCCGAGGACCTGGCCCGGCGGTACGGGGTCTTCCCCCACCGCCTGGAGGGCAAGACCCTGGTCCTCCTCATGAAAGACCCCAGGAACATCCTGGCCCTGGATGACGTACGCCTGGCCCTGAAGCGCAAGGGCCTGGCCTACGAGGTTCAGCCCGCCGTGGCCACGGAGGCCGCCATCACCAAGCTCATCGAGCGCTTCTACGGCAAGGAGGAGCTGGGCGAGATCGCCAAGGAGCTGTCCAAGGGCTACCAGGAGGAGGAGGCCGTCACCCCCGAGCTGGACGAAAGCGCCGCCCAGAAGTTCGTCAAGCAGGTGATCCGGGAGGCCTTCCTGCAGGATGCCTCCGACATCCACATAGAACCCCGGCAGTCGGATGTGCTGGTGCGCCTCCGCATCGACGGCACCCTGCGCCAGTACACCACCCTGCCCAAGGGGGCCCTAAACTCCATCATCAGCGTGGTCAAGATCATGGGCGGCCTCAACATCGCCGAAAGGCGCCTGCCCCAGGACGGGCGGGTGCGCTACCGGGAAGGTTCCATCGACCTGGACCTCCGCCTCTCCACCCTGCCCACGGTCTACGGGGAAAAGGCGGTGATGCGCCTTTTGAAGAAGGCCGCCGACATCCCCGAGATCGAGGGCCTGGGCTTCGCCCCCGGGGTCTTTGAGCGCTTCCAGGAGGTGATCTCCAAGCCCTACGGCATCTTCCTCATCACCGGGCCCACCGGAAGCGGCAAAAGCTTCACCACCTTCTCCATCCTCAAGCGCATCGCCACCCCCGACAAGAACACCCAGACCATCGAGGATCCCGTGGAGTACGAGATCCCCGGCATCAACCAGACCCAGGTGAACCCCCAGGCGGGGCTCACCTTCGCCCGGGCCCTCAGGGCCTTCCTCAGGCAGGACCCGGACATCATCATGGTGGGGGAGATCCGGGACTCGGAAACCGCCAAGATCGCCACCGAGGCCGCCCTCACCGGCCACCTGGTCATCGCCACCCTGCACACCAACGACGCCGCCCAGGCCATCACCCGCCTGGACGAGATGGGGGTGGAGCTTTTCAACATCTCCGCCGCCCTCATCGGGGTTCTCTCCCAGCGCCTGGTGCGGAGGATCTGCGACCACTGCAAGGTGGAGGTGAAGCCCGACCCCGAGGTCCTGCGGCGCCTGGGCCTTTCCCAGGAGGAGATCCAAGGAGCCAAGCTCTACAAGGGCATGGGGTGCGAGCGCTGCGGGGGAACGGGCTATAAGGGGCGTTACGCCATCCACGAGCTTTTGGTGGTGGACGACGAGATCCGCCATGCCATCGTGGCCGGAAAGTCGGCCACCGAGATCAAGGAGATCGCCAGGAAAAAGGGCATGAAAACCCTGCGGGAGGACGGCATCTACAAGGCCTTCCAGGGAATCACCACCCTCGAGGAGGTCCTGGCGCGTACCATTGAGTAAAGGAGTGAACTATGGCCAAAGCACTGGATATCGTGGATCTTCTGACCCTGGCTGTAGAGCGGGGGGCCAGCGACCTGGTGATCACCGTGGGCCTTCCCCCCATGATCAAGGTGGACGGGGAGTTCCACCCCACGGAGTACGAGACCCTCTCCCCCCAGGACACCCGCCGGCTCATGTACGCCCTCATGGATGAGAAGCAGCAGCGGATCTTTGAGGAGGAAAAGGAGCTGGACTTCTCCTTCAGCCTCCCGGGAAAAGGGCGCTACCGGGTGAACGTCTTCCTGCAACGGGGAAGCGTGGGAGGGGTCTTAAGAGTAGTGCCCGCCACCATCAAGAGCTTTGAGGAGCTGGGCCTGCCCAAGAACATCGCCGAGATCGCCCTTTCTCCCAGGGGCCTGGTCCTGGTCACGGGGCCCACCGGGTCGGGGAAGAGCACCACCCTGGCCTCCATGATCGACTACATCAACGAACGCAAGCCCGTGCACATCGTGACCATTGAGGACCCCATAGAGTTCTTCCACAAGCACAAGAAGGCCATCGTCAACCAGCGGGAGATCGGCTCTGATACCCACGGCTTCCACAAGGCGCTTAGAAGCGTTCTCCGCCAGGCCCCGGACGTGATCCTGGTGGGGGAGATGCGGGACTACGAAACCATCGCCGCTGCCATCACCGCTGCGGAAACCGGGCACTTGGTCATGGGTACCCTGCACACCAACTCCGCCCCCGAGACCATCGACCGCATCATCGACGTCTTCCCGGAAAATCAGCAGGAGCAGGTGCGGGTGCAGCTTTCCAACAACCTGGTGGCGGTGCTTACCCAGCAGCTTCTGCCCAAGGCCTTCGGGGGCGGAAGGGTCTTGGCCTACGAGCTCATGATCGCCACCCCTGCGGTAAGGGCTTTGATCCGGGAGGGCAAAAGCCACCAGCTCCGAAGCGTCATCCAGACCGGGGGCCAGTACGGGATGATCACCATGGACGCCTGCCTGGCGGATCTCTACCGGCGCAAGCTGATCACCTACGAGATGGGCTTGAGCCGGGCGGTGGACCCCAAGGAGTTCATGCGCCTGGCTGGGGTGCAGGAGGGGAGCAAGCGCCCTTAAGTACCCAAGGAGCTTGGTAAACTTTAGGCCATGTACGAGGCGGCCATCGGCCTCGAGGTCCACCTGCACTTAAAGACCCGGACCAAGGCCTTCTGCGGGTGCCAGGCCGATTATTTCGGCGCCCCGCCCAACACCCACACCTGCCCCGTGTGCCTGGGGTTACCCGGGGCCCTGCCCGTGCCCAATAAGAAGGCGGTGGAGTTCGGGCTCAGGCTCGCCCTGGCCCTGGGAAGCCGGATTCCGGAGAGGCTGGTCTTCCATCGCAAGAACTACTTCTACCCCGACCTACCCAAGAACTACCAGATCAGCCAGTATGACCTCCCCCTGGGCCAGGGAGGTAGCCTCCCCTTGGGGGAGAGGACCGTGCGCATCAAGCGCCTCCACCTGGAGGAGGATGCCGGGAAAAGTCTCCACCTGGAGGACCGCACCCTTCTGGACCTGAACCGGGCGGGAAGCCCCTTGATCGAGCTCGTCACCGAACCCGACCTCAAAAGCCCCGAGGAGGCCCGGCTTTTCCTGCAACGTATACAGGCTTTGGTCCAGACCCTAGGCATCTCCGAGGCCAGCCCCGAGGAAGGGAAAATGAGGGCCGACGTGAACGTTTCCGTGCGCCGTGCGGGGGAGCCTTTGGGCACCAAGGTGGAGATCAAAAACCTGAACTCCTTTAAGAGCGTGCAACGGGCCCTGGAGTACGAGATCCGCCGCCAAACCGAGATCCTGAGGCGGGGGGAGAGGGTCAAACAGGCCACCATGGGCTTTGAGGAGGGAAGCGGAAAGACCTACCCCATGCGCACCAAGGAGGAGGAGGCGGACTACCGCTACTTCCCCGAGCCCGACATCCCCCCGGTGCCCATTTCCCGGGAGTGGCTCGAGGCCATCCGGCAAGGCCTCCCCGAACTCCCCTGGGAAAAGGAAGGGCGCTACCAGGCCTTGGGGATCAAGGCCCAAGACGCCGAGGTCCTGGCCTACACCCCTTCCCTGGCCCGCTTCCTGGACCAAGCCCTAACCCTGGGCCAAGCCTCCCCCCAGGCCCTGGCCAACTGGCTTCTGGCGGACGTGGCCGGGCTCTTGAACGAGCGGGGGCTTACCTTGGAGCAAACCCGCCTTGCCCCGGAAGGCCTCGCCCGCCTGGTGGCCCTCTTTGAGCGGGGGGAGATCACCAGCCGGGTGGCCAAGGAGCTTCTGCCCGAGGTGCTGGAGGGCAAGGATCCCGAGGCCCTGGTGCGGGAGCGGGGCCTAAGGGTGGTGGCGGACGAGGGAGCCTTGAGGGCCGTGGTGACCGAGGTGATCGCCGCCATGCCCGAGGCGGCAGAAAGCGTGCGCCAGGGGAAGCTCAAAGCCCTGGACGCCCTTTTGGGCCAGGTGATGCGGAGGACCAAGGGCCAGGCCAAGCCCGACTTGGTGCGAAGGCTTCTCCTCGAGGCCCTTGGGGTAGGATGAGGCCGATGCGTTACGAGGAAGCCGGGGTATACATCGAGGCCAAGGCGGAAGCCCTGAAAAGGGCCAAGGAGGCCATCGCCGCCACCTATACCCCCAAGGTGTTACGAGGGCTTGGAGCCTTTGGGGGGCTTTTTGACGCCGGGGGGCTAAAGGAAATGAAGGAGCCCGTCCTGGTGGCCACCACGGACGGGGTGGGCACCAAGACCCTTTTGGCCCTCCAGGCGGGCAATGTGTCCGGGCTGGGCTTTGACCTGGTGAACCACTCCGTGAACGACCTCCTGGCCCAGGGAGCCCTGCCCCTCTTCTTCATGGACTACCTGGCGGCAAGCCGCCTGGAGGAGGAGGTGCTCTCCGCGCTCCTCACCTCCCTGGCCGAGGCCTGCAAGGCCCTGGGCATTCCCCTTTTGGGCGGGGAGACCGCCGAGATGCCCGGGGTCTACCGGGAAGGGGCCTGGGATGCGGTGGGCACCCTGGTGGGCGTGGTGGAGAAGGAGGAGATCCTGGGCCCGGAAAGGGTCCAGGAAGGGGATCTCCTCCTGGCCCTTCCCTCCTCCGGCCCCCACACCAACGGCTACTCCCTGATCCGGAAGGTGGTGGAGGGGCTGGACCTCGAGGCGCCCGTACCCGAGCTTGGGGAAAGCCTAAAAGAAGCCCTCCTCCGCCCCCACCGGGCTTACCTCAAGGAGTTCCTAACGCTTAGGGAAGCTGGGGTGAGGATCCACGCCATCGCCCACATCACCGGGGGCGGCCTCCCGGAAAACCTGCCCCGGGCTCTTCCCGAGGGCCTGGGAGCGGAGATCCGAAAGGGAAGCTGGCCCATTCCCCCCATCTTCCCCTACCTGCAACGCCTGGGAAACATACCGGAGGAGGAGATGTACCGGGTCTTCAACATGGGCCTTGGGCTGATCCTGGTCCTGCCGGAAAAGGAGGCCCAGAGGGCCCAGGACCTGGTGGAAAGCTTCCCGGTGGGACGGGCAGTGGCAGGCTCCGGGGTTCGGCTGGTATGAAAGAGCTCTGGCTCATCCGCCACGGGGAAACCGAGTGGAACGTCAAGAAGCGCTTCCAGGGCCACCTGGATGTACCCCTCTCCCCTGCGGGGATCGGCCAGGCCTTCCGCCTGGCCCAGCGCCTTTCCCGGAGCCAGCTTCCCTTTCACGGGCTTTACGCCTCCGACCTCCGCCGGGCCCGGGAAACCGCCGAGCCCCTGGCGGCGGTGCTGGGCCTTCCCTTGGAAACCACCCCCCTTTTGCGGGAAATCGACGTGGGCGCCCTGGCCGGCCTGAGCCGGGAGGAAGCGGAGGCCCGGTACCCCGAGTTCATCCGGGCTGCCCAAAGGGATCCCTGGCATACCCCCCGCCCTGGTGGGGAAAGCATGGCGGACTTAGCCCGGCGCCTGGAGGCTTTCCTTGAAACGCTCCCGGCCGGCCGGCACCTCCTGGTGACCCATGGGGGCGTGATCCGCGCCGCCTTGAAGATGGCCCTGGACCTCGAGGGCGATGCCTGGCGGCGCTTCCACATCCCCAACACCTCCATCACCCGGATCCTTCTGCCCGAGCGGGAGGTCCTCGCCGTTTCCGATAGCGCCCATTTGGAAACCTGGGCCGACTGGCTTTCCGACGAAAGCGTCAAATGAAAAACCCCCAGGCATAAGCCTGGGGGATATATGTGGAGCGGGAGACGGGACTTGAACCCGCGACCCCGACCTTGGCAAGGTCGTGCTCTACCAACTGAGCTACTCCCGCACGCGCCACACGCGGCGCGTAGTAAAAATCCCCCGCACCGACCTACTCTCCCAGGACCCTGCGGTCCCAGTACCATCGGCGCTGGCGCGTTTCACTTCCGTGTTCGGAATGGGAACGGGTGGTTCCACGCCGCTATGGGCACGGGGGATTCTCGTGTTTTGCTTTTCAAAATCCCACGCCGCCCACGAGCGGCAGGGGATCCAAGCTGGGGTGGTCATCAGGGCAAAAAGGGTCAAGACCTCGGACGATTGGGACCGGTCAGCTCAACGCCTCACGGCGCTTACACCTCCGGCCCATCCACCGGGTCGTCTTCCCGGGTCCTTACCGGCTTCACACCGTGGGAGGCCTCATCTTGGGGCGGGTTTCCCGCTTAGATGCTTTCAGCGGTTATCCCTCCCGCACATGGCTACCCAGCTTATGCCCCTGGAGGGACAGCTGGGAAACCAGAGGTGCGTCCCTTCCGGTCCTCTCGTACTAGGAAGAGCCCCCCTCAAGCCTCCTGCGCCCGTGGCGGATAGAGACCGAACTGTCTCACGACGTTCTGAACCCAGCTCGCGTGCCGCTTTAATGGGCGAACAGCCCAACCCTTGGGACCTTCTTCAGCCCCAGGATGCGACGAGCCGACATCGAGGTGCCAAACCTCCCCGCCGCTGTGGACGCTCGGGGGAGATCAGCCTGTTATCCCCGGGGTAACTTTTATCCGTTGATCGATGGCCCTTCCACACGGGACCACCGGTTCACTAGGCCCGGCTTTCGCCCCTGCTCGGCTTGCAGGCCTCACAGTCAGGCTCCCTTCTACCCTTGCGCTCTCCGGCGGATTTCCGTCCCGCCTGAGGGAACCTTTGGGCGCCTCCGTTACCCTTTAGGAGGCGACCGCCCCAGTCAAACTGCCCGCCAAGCGCTGTCCCCAATCCCTTGGGTTAGGCCCCCAGCCGCATCAGGGTGGTATTTCACCGGCGCCTCCACCGCCCCCGAAAGGGCGGCTTCACAGGCTCCCACCTATCCTACGCAGACGCGACCAAGAGCCAACACCAGGCTGCAGTAAAGCTCCACGGGGTCTTTTCGTCCTGCCACGGGTAGGCCGCATCTTCACGGCCAGTTCAATTTCACCGGGTCCCTCGCCGAGACAGCGCTCCGGTCGTTACGCTTTTCGTGCAGGTCGGAACTTACCCGACAAGGAATTTCGCTACCTTAGGACCGTTATAGTTACGGCCGCCGTTCACCGGGGCTTCGGTTCAGGGCTTGCACCCCTCCCCTTGACCTTCCGGCACCGGGCAAGCGTCGCTCCCTATACCTCCTCTTACGAGTTCGCAGAGAGCTGTGTTTTTGGTAAACAGTCGCCAGAGCCTGTTCACTGCGGCTCGCCATCGGCGCCGCACGCGGCGCCAACAGAGAGCACCCCTTCTCCCGAAGTTACGGGGCTAACTTGCAAAGTTCCTTGGCGAGGGTTATCCCGCGCGCCTGAGTGCTCTCGCACCCGCCCACCTGTGTCGGTCTCCGGTACGGGTTCCCATGGGTTGTGCTTAGAGGCTTTTCTCGGCTCCCTGGCTTCGGGGGGTTGTCACCCTCACGGGCTTCCCCACCACGCAGAGCACACGGGAGGCGGATTTGCCTACCTCCCACCCTGCGCTTCTGGCCGGGCTCGTCCATGGCTCCGGTCCCCCTAGCCTAGAGCGTCCCCCCATCGCACCCATGGGAAGGGCCGGAATATTAACCGGCTGCCCTTCGGCTACGCCCCTCGGCCTCACCTTAGGCCCCGCCTAACCCTACGCTGACGACCATTGCGTAGGAACCCTTGGGCTTACGGCGACAGGGATTCTCACCCTGTTTATCGTTACTCATGCCGGCATTCGCACTTCCCTTACCTCCAGCCGCCCTCGCGGACGACCTTCATCGGCATCGGGAACGCTCCCCTACCGCCTGAGGGATCACCCCTCAGACCCGCAGCTTCGGCGCTGGGCTTAAGCCCCGATCATTTTCGGCGCAGCGTCACTCGACCAGTGAGCTATTACGCACTCTTTAAAGGATGGCTGCTTCTAAGCCAACCTCCTGGCTGTCTCAGCAACGCCACATCCTTTCCCACTTAGCCCAGACTTCGGGACCTTAGCTGGCGGTCTCGGTTGTTCCCGCGCTTGGACACGGACGTTATCGCTCGCGCCCTCACTCCCAGGCTCCACCTGGAACCCTTCGGAGTTTGACAGGGTTTGGTAGGCTGGTGGGCCCCCTAGCCCTATCAGTGCTCTACAGGCCCCAGTCAGCACCTGAGGCTGACCCTAAAGTCATTTCGGGGAGAACCAGCTATCTCCGGGTTCGGTTAGCTTTTCACTCCTAACCCCAGCTCATCCGAGGGGTTTGCATCCCCCACCGGTTCGGGCCTCCACTGGGCTTCACCCCAGCTTCACCCTGGCCAGGGCTAGCTCACCCGGTTTCGGGTCCACGGCCGCGGACTAACGCCCTCTTCGGACTCGGTTTCCCTACGCCTCCGCCTCAACGGCTTAAGCTCGCCCACGACCGTGAGTCGCCGGCTCATGCTTCAATAGGCACGCCGCAACCCCCCAAAGGGGCCGCGACTGCTTGTAAGCCCACGGTTTCAGGCTCTATTTCACTCCCCTCCCGGGGTTCTTTTCACCTTTCCCTCACGGTACTGGTCCACTATCGGTCACCCGGAGTACTTAGCCTTAGGCGGTGGTCCGCCCAGATTCCCCCATGGCTCCACGAACCACAGGGTACTCGGGTACCCTCACCTATCCCCTCCCCTTTCGCCTACAGGGCTTTCACCTTCTCCGGCGCTGCTTCCCAACAGCTTCGGCTAGAGTCGGGGATTCGGTATCCGAGGGCCCCACTACCCCGCCCGGACAAGCCAGACGGTTTAGGCTCTTCCCCTTTCGCTCGCCGCTACTCAGGGAGTCGCTTTCGCTTTCCTCTCCTCTGGGTACTGAGATGTTTCAGTTCCCCAGGTTCCCCCCGCCAATCGGCGGTGACCCGTGTTCCCACAGGCCGGGTTCCCCCATTCGGACATCCAGGGATCAACGCCCGCTACCGGCTCCCCCTGGCTTATCGCAGGTAGCCACGTCCTTCATCGGCTCGGGTGCCAAGGCATCCACCGTGGGCCCTTAGCATCTTGACCCTGCAAGGCCGCTCATCACGGCCTCTAACTACCTATCCTCCACCCCAGCTTTCAAGATCCCCCGCCGCCCCTTCAGGCAGCGCAAAGAAAAAACTACCAGACCAAAACAAGACTGTCAAGGGGGGTGGAGGCTTTTCGGGTAAGCTAAGGCCGTGCGCGGCCTGCTGGTACGGCTTCTCCTCAACACCCTGGCCCTTTGGGTGGTGAGCCTGGTGTACCCGGGGGTTTCCTTCGCCCGGGAGGCAGGGCTTTTGGACTACTTGGTGGCAGGTGCGGTATGGGGGCTGGCCAATGCCCTGCTGCGGCCCATTCTCCTTTTCCTGACCCTGCCCTTAAACCTCATGACCCTGGGGCTCTTCACCCTGGTGGTTAACGGCATCGTGCTTTACCTGGTGGCCGAGGCCACGGCCCTTCAGGTGCCGGGCTTTGGTGAAGCCCTCATTGGGGCCTTGATCCTTTCCCTAGTAAGCCTTCTTCTCAGCTGGCTTTTCCGCGACTAGCGGTTTTCCATCACGTAGCGGGAAAGCTCCTCGATCAGGACCTCCTGCTCGGTGATGATGGCCTTGACCGCATCCCCGATGGAAACCACTCCGACCACCCTGCCTTCCTCCAAGACAGGAAGATGCCGCACCCGGTGCTCGGTCATCAGGCGCATGGCCTCTTCCAAGGTGGTTTCGGGAGTCACCGTGATCACCTCACGGGTCATAACCTCCTCCACCAGGGTGTCCTTGGAAAACCGGCCCAGGAGGACCAGCTTCCGGGCATAGTCCCGCTCGGAGAAGACGCCGAGAAGCCTCTCCCCCTCCATGACCAGGAGGGCCCCAATGTCGTGCTCCGCCAGCTTGCGCAAAGCCTCCAGCACCGTGGCCTGGGGGTGAACGCTATAGACCCCTCCCCCCTTGCGCAACAGGACCTGCCGAACGGTCATAGAACCCCCTTTCCTTTAGGGGTTCATTATACCAGACCGGGCAAGCGCTTATCGCACGGTGAGGACCGGCCCCACCGCATGGCGCACCACGTATTCGGCGGTGCTCCCCAGGACCAGGCGGCGCACCGGCGCTCCCAGGGCCAGAAGATCCGAGGGGGTTTGCAAGGAAACAAGATGCTCTGCGGGGTCGCCCGAGAAGGCCAGGGACTCCACCCGGATCCCCTGGTCCTGCAGGTAGGTCTGCGCCTCGAGGACCCAGGCCCCTGCCTGCACCGGATCGTCGTGCACGCTCACCACCCGCACCCATAGCCCCAGGGGCCTGGCCAGAAGGGCCAGGGTGTGCAAGGCCCGCACCGCACTTTCCGAAGCGTTGTAGCCCAGGATGGCCCCTTCTATCTCCACGTAGTCGGTGGGAGCCACCAGAACCGGGGTGGGCGAGGTTCTTAAAACCCTATCCACGGTGCTTCCCAAACCAACGAAGCTCCCCCCATGGGTTTCTCCGCTCCGGCCCATGACCAGGAGGTCTGCGGTACGGGCGTGGCGCAGGATTACCTCGTGGGGCAACCCGGTTTCCATGAAAACCTCCGCCTGAAGCCCCGCCTCTTCGGCGCTTTTGCGAATGCGCTCCAATAAGGCCTCGCCATGGGCGGAAAGGGCCTTTTCCAGCTCTTCCCGGTAGGCGGGCACGGGCACGGTAAGGGCCCCGAAGTCCATGAGCTCCAACACCCGGATGAGGCGGGAATCCCGGACGTAGAGGGCCACCAACTTGGCGGAAAGCTTGTAGCAAAGCCACTCCGCCAGCACCTCCGCTCCCCGGGCCTGGGGAGAGCCATCTGTGGCCAGAAGGATCCTCATGGATCCATCTTACGGCCCTTAGGCCCAGCCCCAGGTTCCCGTACCCCCTGGGCCAAGGCCCAGGCGGGCAGGATCAAGGCCCCCAGGGCCAGGAGAACCGGCATCACGCCAAAGACCTCGATCAAGTGTCCTATGGGGGCGTAGAAGAGCCCGGCGAAACCCCAGGTGAAGCCCATGAGAAGCCCGGAAACCGTGGCCGTTTGGCCCGGTTCCAGCTCCTGGGCCAAGGCCACAGCCACCGGGATCCCCGCGTTCATCAAGGCCCCGGTCAGGGCCAGAAGGACCAGGTAGGGCGCACCCTCGGGAGGCAGGGAAAGAAGGCCCAGGTACAGGGGAAGCCCGAAGGCCAGGGTCCCCACCAAAACCGCCTTCCGCCCCAGGCGGTCGGAAAGGGTACCCCCAAGGAAGGCGCCCAAGGTGGCGGAGAAGCTATAGGTGGAAAGGCTTAAGGCGATGTACGCATCGGAAAGGCCCCTTTGGGTAAACCAATAGGGTAAGGTGGTGGAAAAGCTCATAAACACCAGGCTCCTTAAGGTGGCCATCCCCCAAAGCCGGGCCACATCCCCGCGAAAGACCCTCAGAAAGTCCCTGAAACCCGCGGGCTTTCCCTGGCGCCGCACGGGGGGCAGGCGCAGGAGAAGCAGGGCCGGCACCAGGGCAAGCGGGGTTAACCACACTAGGCCCCTAAGCCCCCAAGCCCCCACGGCGAACAAGGCCACCACCGGCCCCAGGGAAAGGCCCAGGTACCCAGCGGACCCAAAAAAGGAAAGCCAAAAACCCCTCCGCTCCCTCGGGGCGAACTCCCCCACCAGGCTGGCCCCCGAGGCGTGGAAAAGAGCTGAACCCAAGCCGGCAAGCCCCAGGACCAGAAGCAGTACCTCGAACCGAGGCCATAGGCCCAAGGAACCCATGCCCAAAGCCACCAGCACCGGCCCCAAGGCCGCCAAAAGCCTTCGGTCCAACCGGTCGGCAACGAGGCCGGCCAAGGGCTGGAAAAGGCTACCCGTAAGGGAATACACGGACACCAGAAGCCCCACCGTCCCAAGCCCTACCCCAAAGTGGGCCATCAGCTTGGGCAGAAGGGGCGTGAGGAAGTTGGAAAAGAGGTCGTTGACCGTGTGAAGCCAGGCCAGGAGAAGCGGCAGCACCCTCCCATGCTAAACCCCTTTCTCATGAGGAGTGTGCTACAATCCCTTCGTGCTTGTGGGCTTTCCGGTAGGCGGGGGAAAAAGAAAAATGGCGCGCCCGAGAGGACTCGAACCTCTGACCTTCGGCTCCGGAGGCCGACGCTCTATCCAGCTGAGCTACGGGCGCACTCAGCGGGAAGTATCCTAGCACGCTAAGGAGGAGGCGGTCAAGTGTTCGGTATCAGCAAGAAAGCCATCACCATCCTTTTCGGTCTTCTGGCCTTGGCCTTCGCCGTGGGGGCCATCCTCCTCTTCACCCCCCAGGCAGGGCAGCAGGCGCGGGGCAAACCCGTGCTGTGGGTGAACGGGAAGGCAGTTTACGAGCTGGACCTGCTTAGGCTCCAGGGAAACGATCCCCTTTACGCCGCAAACCCGCAAGGACTTCTCAAGAACCTGGTGGACACCCATTTCCTGGAGCAGGTGATCCTCACCGAGGCCCTCAAACAGGACGCTGCCCGGATCCGGGTGGGTAGTGCCGAGGTGCGCAAGGAGGTGGACCGCATCAAGGAGCAGTTTGGCCTAAAGGACAAGAAGGCCTACGAGCAGTTCCTGAACCAGGTGGGGTACACGGATGCCCAGCTCAGGGGCGAGGTAAAAACCCAGCTCCAGATCCAGAAGCGCCTCGAGCAGATCCGCTCCGCAGCCAAGCCCACCCCGGAAGAGGTGCGGTTTTACTTTGAGGTGCACCAGGAGGACTACAAGGGCGAGCCCCGGGTGAAGGCCCGGCAGATCGTGGTGGACGATGCCAAGCTAGCGGCGGAGCTTCTGGCCAAGGCCCAGGCCGGGGAGGAGTTTGCCGCCTTGGCCAAGCAGCACTCCAAGGTGGGTGCCGAGCAAGGTGGAGCCCTGGGAGCAGCTCCAGGGGAGAGCGAGCCCAAACCCGTGACCAAGGTGGTTTTCCCCGAGAAGGTGGCGGAGGCAGTCTTCGCCAAGAAGGGGCCTGGCCTGATGGGGCCCATAGAGGCAGGGGGCCGGTACTACCTGGTGAAGGTGGAGGAGTACCTGCCCCCCAAGGTGCCCACCTTTGAGGAGGTGAGGGAGCAGGTGGAGAAGGATGCCCAAGGGGCCAAGGGGAACGGGGCCCTCGAGGCCTACCTGGAAGACCTCCGCCGGAAGGCCCAGGTGCGCTTCGCCGAGGAGAGCCCCTATAGCTACAAGAACCCTCCCGTGGCCAAGGTGGGCGACAGGGAAATCCTGCTGAGCGAGGTTCTCCAGCCGGTTTTCTCCAACCAGCAGACCGCATCCCTCATCCAGCAAGGCCTGGGGGAGCTAGCGGTGCAGTTCTTCCTGCCCCAGACCCTGGAAAGCCTGATCGACCGCGAGCTCCTGGTGGAGGCCGCCAAGAAGACCGGCAAGCCCTTCATCGGCTCCAAGGACCAGATCGCCCAGGCCTACCTCCTCTACGAAACCCGTGGCCTCGCCGCCACCGAGGAGGAAGCCCGCAAATTCTACGCGGAAAACCCCGCCCTCTTCACCATCCCGGCCAGCGCCGAGGTGACGGGGGTAGTCTTTAAGGCCGAGGCCAAGGCCAAGGCCTTCCGTGAGGCGGCTTTAAAAGGCGGCGATCTACAGGCCCTGGCCAAGGCCCAGGAGGGCAGCGTCACCGAGTACGGCACCGTGAACCCCAACCAGCTCCCCGCCGTTTTGGACCGCCTGGTCTTCAAGGTGAAGGAAACCTTCCCCACGGGTCCTTTGGGGGAGGTGAGCGAGGTGGTGAAGCTGGAAGACGGCACCTTTGCCGTACTGATCATCAAAGACCGCAAGCCGGAGGTGCTCAAGCCCTTCGCGGAAGTGGTGGAGCAGGCTAAGGAAGGGGTCATCAACCGGAAGCGGCAGCAGCAGGCCCAGGCCCTCATTCAGGAGCTCCGTAAGGCAGCCCAAATAGAAAACCGCCTGAGCCAGGTGCTGGCGGAACTCACCCCCAAAACCCAGGAGCCGGCGAAATCCCCTACACAGGAGGCTCCCAAGGAAGCGCCTTCCAAGCCCTAGGCCGGAAGAAACCCGCAGGGAGGCCCCAGGCGCTTGGGGCCTCCTCGGTTTTTTTAAGATGGAAACATGGACCTCCTCAGGCTCCTCACCCTTTACTACGAAGAGCGCCCCGACCCCCAAAACCCCCTCCAGCGGGTGGCCTTCGGCACCAGCGGCCACCGGGGCACAAGCCTCAAGGGCACCTTTACCGAGGCCCACGTGCTGGCCATCTCCCAGGCCATCGCCGACCTCCGGGCCTCCTTTGGAGCCACCGGACCCCTCTTCCTGGCCAAGGACACCCACGCCCTCTCCGAACCTGCCTGGGCCACGGCCCTTACCGTTCTCGCTGCCAACGGCATAGAGGTGCGCCTCGAGGAGGGCTACACCCCCACCCCCCTGGTTTCCCTGGCCATCCTGGAGCACAACGCCCAGCACCCCGCCAAAGCGGATGGCATCCTCCTCACCCCCAGCCACAACCCCCCCGAGGACGGGGGGCTCAAGTACAACCCCCCTACCGGCGGCCCCGCCGACACCCGCATCACCAAGGCCATTGAGGAAAGGGCCAACGCCCTCCTTGCGGAAGGGCTAAAGGGAGTAAAGCGCCTTCCCCTTCGGGAGGCCCTGAAAAGGGCCAAGCCCTTTGACTACGTGGGGCTTTATGTGGAGAAGATCCGGGAGGCCGTGGACCTCGAGGCCATCCGGGTTTCCGGCCTGCGCCTGGGGGTGGACCCTTTGGGAGGAGCGAGCCTAAGGGTCTGGGAGCGGCTTGCCGAGGCCTACCGGCTCAACCTCGAGGTGGTAAACCCCACCGTAGACCCCACCTTCCGCTTCATGCCCAAGGACCACGACGGCAAGATCCGCATGGACTGCTCAAGCCCCTACGCCATGGCGGGCCTTCTGGCGCTGAAGGACCGCTTTGACCTGGCCATCGGCAACGATCCCGACGCCGACCGCCACGGCATCGTCACCAGGAAGGGCCTCATGAACCCCAACCACTACCTGGCGTCCGCCGTCTTTCACCTCTACACCACCCGCACCTGGCCGGGGGCCAAGGTGGGTAAGACCGCGGTGACCAGCGCCCTTCTGGACCGGGTGGCCACGGCCTTGGGGCGGGAGGTCTACGAAACCCCCGTGGGCTTCAAGTACTTCGTGGACGGGCTCCTGGAAGGCTGGCTGGGATTCGGCGGGGAGGAAAGCGCCGGGGCCAGCTTCCTGCGCTTCGACGGCAGGCCCTTTTCCACCGATAAGGACGGCATCCTCCTGGGGCTTTTGGCGGCGGAGATCCTGGCCAAGCGGGAAAAGGGGCCCGACGAGCTCTACGAGGAACTGGCCGAGCGCCTGGGCCGGCCCCATTACGCCCGCAAGGACCTCCCCATCTCCCCCGAGGCCAAGGCCAGGCTGGCCCGCCTTTCCCCCGAAGATGTAAAGGAAAAGGAGCTGGCAGGGGAGCCCATCCTGGCCATCCTCACCCGGGCTCCCGGAAACGGGGAGCCCCTAGGGGGCCTCAAGGTGGTGACGGAAAACGCCTGGTTCGCCGCCCGCCCGAGCGGTACCGAGGACGTGGCTAAGGTGTACGCGGAAAGCTTCAAGGGGGAAGGGCACCTAAAGGAGGTCCTCGAGGCCGCCCTGGCCCTGGTGGCAAAGACCCTAGGCTGAGTACCTAGCCCTTTACTGCCCCGGCGGTAAGCCCCGCCACGATCCGCTGCTGGAAGATGAGCACCAGCACCACCAGGGGCACGGTGACCACCACGCTGGCCGCCATGATGGAACCCCAGGGGATCTCAAAGGGCGTGGCCCCCCCAAAGCTGGCGATGGCTGGAGGCACCGTCTTCACCTTGTCCCCCACGGTGAAGGTGAGGGCGAAGAGGTACTCGTTCCAGGCGGCGATGAAGGCGAGAAGCCCCGTGGTCACCAGACCCGGGCCCGTAAGGGGAAGCATGATGCGCACCAGGGTCTGCAAGGGCGTGGCCCCATCCACATAGGCCGCCTCCTCCAGCTCCCGGGGCAGACCCTTGAAGTAGCCCACCAGGACCCATACGGTAAACGGCAGGGTGAAAAGAAGGTAGCTGAGGATAAGGCCCAAATGGGTGTTGAAAAGCCCCGCCTGGCGGAGCAGCATAAAAAGCCCCCCTAACACCGAGATCTGGGGGAACATGGTCATGGCCAGCACCAGGTAGAGCACAGCGTTTCTTGGAGGGAAGGGCAACCTGCCCAAAGCGTAGGCGGCCAGCACCCCAAGGACCAGGGAAAGAAGGGTGGCCCCGCCGGCCACCACCACGGAGTTCAGAAGATTGCGGCCAAAGTTCGCCTGGAGAAACACGTTCCTGTAGTGGTCCAGGGTGAAGGGTAGCGGGAGAAAGCTGGGGTTGCTGGCAAAAAGGGCGTCGGAAGGCTTGAAGCTGGAGATCACCGCCCAGCCAAAGGGGAAGACGCTGTACACCACCACGAAGGCCACCAGCAGGTAAAAAAGAAAGCGATTCCCCAAACGAAGCCAGGTCCTCATCGCAAGGCCCCCCTACCCAGGGTGCGCATATAGACCACCACGAAGAGGAAGATAAGGAGCAGAATGGCCACGCTTATGGCCGACCCATAACCCAGGTCCTGGAAGTCGATCAGGGTTTGGCGGTTGTACACGGCCAGGGTACGGGTGGCGGGGTTCACCCCGCTCATGACGAAGATGACGTCAAACACCCTCAAGGCATCCAGGGTGCGGAAGATGAGGGCCACCACCAGGGCGGGGGTGAGGAGGGGGAGGGTAATGGTCCAGAACTGTTGCCACCGGGTGGCCCCGTCGATGCTGGCCGCCTCGTATAGCTCCTCGGGAATCAGCTGGAGGCCGGCCAGCAGGAGAAGGGCCATGAAGGGCGTGGTCTTCCACACGTCCACGGCGATGATGGCGGGCAGGATCAGTTCGGGCCGGGCCAGAAAGGCCACCTTTTGCACCAGGATGCCCAGCTTCACCCCCAGGATGTTGATCACCCCGTAGACATCGTGCAGCATCCACTGCCACATCTTGGCGGAAACCACTGTGGGGATGGCCCAGGGAATGAGGATGGCGGTGCGCACCAACCCCCGGCCCTTGAAGTTGGAATGGATGACCAGGGCGATGGCCAAGCCCAGAAGGGTTTCCAGACTGACGGAGATCAGGGTGAACTTCACCGTGTTCCATAGGGCCTGGCGGAAGTCAGGGTCCTGCAGGAGGTAAAGGTAGTTCTTGAAGCCCACAAACTCCGGGGGCTCCACGAAGGCGATATCCGCCCGGAAGAAGGACCAGTAAAACACCTGGGCCAAAGGGTACCCCGCCACCAGCACCACCACCGAAAGGGTAGGCAGGACCAAGGCCCAGGCCAAGCGGACCTGTCGTTGTGTCAGCATGATGCCTAGAGGATAAACCCCGGGGAGTGGTCCCCCGGGGTGGGAAGAAGGCTAGCGCAGGATGCGGCGCAAGCGGCCCTCGAGGTCCCGCACCGCCATCTCCCCGGTCTTCTGGCCGGTGAGGACGCTGTGCACCTCGGTCCAGATGGCCTCGGACACCTGGTTGTACCTGGCCCCAGCCACATCGGAGGGCCTGGAAACCGCATTCTGGAAGACGGGAAGCAGGTCCCGGAACCAAGGGTTCTTGGCCAGCACATCCCGGTCGGTATAAAGGGCCGGACGGGTGGGCAGGCGGGAAAGCCGGACGGCGTTGTCCTTCTGCACCTCGTAGGAGGCCAGGTACCGCACCAGGTCGGCGGACTCCTTGGGATAGCGGCTGTAGGCGGAAACCATGAGCTGCCAACCCCCCAAGGTGGCGGCGTTGGGGGCATCGGCTCCGCCCTTAGGGAGTACCGTGACCCCGAACTTGCCGCGAATGGGGCTTCCCTCCGCCTGGCCAAGGGCGTACGCGTAGGGCCAGTTGCGCATGAAGAGGCTATTGCCCTGCTGCCAGACGTTCCTCGCCTCCTCCTCGGCATAGCTGGTGACCCCCGAGGGGGCAATGGTGCCCACAAAGCGGCGCACGGTGTTAAGGGCCAGGGCAGCACGGCCGTTGTTGATACTGATGGTGCCATCGGGCTCTACGATGCGCCCGCCCCTATGGGAGTAAATCCATTCCAGAGCATCGCAGGTAAGGCCCTCATAGGCCTTGCCCTGGAAAACGAAACCCCAGAAGTCGCGGTTGCCCCCTTTGCGCTCGCCCTCGATAACCCTCTGGGCCATCTGCTCCAGTTCGGCCCAGGTCCGGGGTGGGTTCTTGAAGCCGTATTTTTCCAGAAGATCTTTGCGGTAGTAGAGGATGCCTGCATCGGTAAAGAAGGGAATGGAGGTAAGCTTTCCGCGGATGGTGTTGTTCTGGACGATGCGGGGGAAGAACTCCTTGAGCTCGTTATCCGAGAAGTACTGTTTAAGGTCGGCCGCATGGGGGGCCACGATGCCCGGCCAGATGACGTCGATCATGTACACGTCCACATCCGGGCTCTTGGCCGCCCAGTACTGCTGGTAGAGGGCCAGGCGGTCGTTGGTGTCCGCAGGGGAGTCGATGTACTCCACCCGGGTGCCCGTCTTCTTGCCCCAGGCCTCTACCATCTCCTTCATCCAACGCCCGCCCTCACCCACCGCGGTGGAATCCCCGGCCACGCGGATGACCGGGCCCGCCTGGGCCCGCACCAAAGCCGGCCCCCAAAGGACGCTGGCCGCCAATCCAACCCCTGCCTTCTTGAGAAACTCCCTACGCCTCATATCAACCTCCGTGGAAGCTTTTCCAGGGGGGATTTTAAACCCCGTTCACCCTCCCTGTCAAGCCCAGAGGGGGCTTGGCCCTTGGTATCCCAAGCAACCCTGCCCAGGCCAAAGTAGACGAGGCCCATATGGATCTAGCGGGTCTCGTAGAGGGCTTCTTCTACTTCGGCATCTGGGCCATCGTGCTAATCGAAACTGGATTTCTCCTGGGATTCTTCCTACTCGGGGGCACTCTCCTCATCACCGTAAGCTTTTGGCAGCAGCTGGAAAGCTGGTCCTATCCCCCATCCTTTTCGCTTTGCTGGCGAGCTCAATTCTCGGAAATAACCTCGGTTACCACCGAGGTCGCTTGCTACGTTCTGGGCTTAAAACCGGAGACGTCCTGACTTCTACGCTAAGGATCAAGCATCCTTCATGCGCCCTTGACCCCTTGCTATCACCTTGGGCCCTTTTGTACCCGTGGCTCGTACTCTAACCCCCTTTTCATCCGGCCCCCTGGAAATACCCTGGCGACGCTTCGCCTTATTGAATCTTGTAAGCAGCGTCCTTTGGACGCAGGGTTTGACCCTAGCAGTCTGGAAGGTGCGAAGGCCAATCCTCAACTTGGATCAGCATGGTCTACACCATCGTGGTCACGGGATCGCTCACCGGGATCATCTCCGGTGGGCTTGAATACCGGCCTCATCGACGCACACAAAGGAAAGACAACCTTCCTCGAGGCCATCCAGGACCTAGGGAAAGGAACTGCTGAAGGATTCTACGCAGGGAAAAAGCTAAGCGAAAGCCACCTTTCTAGGTTTTCCCTGTAAAGAAATGGCCAGGATTGGCTTCCTTACCACTCAGGCCCAGTTGACAGCTTCCTTCTCACCTCATTAGGATAAAGCGGGCTTCTGGCCAGGAGGAAAAACCATGCGAGTGCTTCTTGGGATTTCCAGAGTCATCGACGCCCTGAATGAGCGCGTAGGGCAACTGGTGGTATGGCTGGTCCTACTGGTAACCCTGCTTTCTGCGGCTAATGCCCTTATGCGCTATATCTTCCACTACAGCTCTAATGCCTACCTCGAGGCTCAATGGTACCTCTTCAGCCTCATCTTCCTCTGGGGGGCAGGCTGGACGCTGAAGCATGGGGGACACGTACGGGTAGATGTCCTCTATGCCCGCCTCTCCCACAAAGCCCAGTTATGGATTGACTTTCTGGGCACTCTCGTCTTCCTCCTGCCCATGGTGGCGCTTATTCTCTGGCTTTCTTGGCCCATCGTAACCGAGTCCGTGCATATCCGAGAAATGTCACCCGACGCTGGGGGTTTACCCCGCTGGCCCATCAAGGTAGCCATGGTAATCGGATTCGTCCTTTTAGGCCTTCAGGGGATTTCAGAACTTATCAAGCGGGGCCTGGCCCTAGCGGGCAAGCTTCAACTTGAAGAGGAAAAACCAGAGGAGGTGGTCTGATGCCCTTCGAGTGGATGGCCCCCTTGATGTTCGTCGCCCTGGTGGTGGTTCTGCTTTTAGGCTATCCTGTGGCCTTTTCCCTTGGGGCGGTGGGCCTAGGCTTTGCCTTCTTGGGGATGCAGTATGGTCACCTAAACCTAGGGCTTTTGCAGAACATCCCTCTACGCATCTTTGATACCATGCAAAACCAGCTCCTTCTAGCCGTTCCTTTCTTTACCTTCATGGGGCTGGTTCTGGAACGGAGTGGCTTAGCAGAAGACCTTTTGGACACCATTGGCCAACTCTTTGGTTCCCTTCGTGGGGGGTTGGCCTATGCGGTCATCCTGGTGGGTGCCCTCTTGGCCGCCACCACGGGCATCGTAGCCGCCAGCGTGATCGCCATGGGGCTCATCTCCTTGCCCATTATGCTCCGCTATGGCTACTCTGCGCGGCTCGCCACCGGGGTCATCGCTGCAAGCGGTACCTTGGCCCAGATCATCCCCCCAAGCCTTGTGCTCATCGTCATGGCCGACCAGCTGGGGGTCTCTGTGGGGGATATGTACAAGGCAGCCTTTATTCCTGGTTTTATACTCACAGGACTCTACGTTTCGTACGTTCTTTTCACCACCCTTCTTCGCCCCCAGACTGCCCCTGCCTTGCCTCCGGAAGCCCGACCCCATGCGGGACATGAGCGAGGAGCCATCTTAGGCCTTTTAAGCTATATCATCCTGGCACTGGTGCCTTGGGGACTGAGCCTTATTGGGGTTCACAATACGGCCTATTTGGATATTCTCCTGCTTATCCTGGCCGTGGGAATCAGCGCTTACCTTTACGCCCGCAACCCCCTTTTCGCCAGGGTGTTGCGGGTGATGATCCCCCCCCTGGTGCTCATCTTCCTGGTTCTCGGCACCGTCTTCCTGGGTGTAGCTACCCCCACGGAAGGTGGGGCCATGGGTGCCACGGGGGCTTTGCTCCTCGCAGCTCTTCGTCGCCGGCTAACCCGCGATGTCCTGATCCAAGCCATGCGGGAGACTGCCAAGCTCACCAGCTTTGTGGTCTTCATCCTGGTGGGTTCCCGCACCTTTAGCCTGGTTTTCTACGGGGTAGACGGAGACTTATGGGTGGAACACCTACTTTCCAATTTGCCTGGAGGACAGATTGGATTTTTGATTCTCATAAACCTCTTTGTCTTCTTCTTGGCCTTCTTCCTGGACTACTTTGAGATAGCCTTCATCATTCTCCCTCTTCTAGCTCCAGCCGTTAAGGCCATGGATATTAACCTGGTCTACTTCGGGGTCCTCCTAGGGGTTAACCTGCAAACGTCTTTCATGCACCCCCCTTTTGGTTTCGCCCTCTTCTATCTCCGAAGCGTGGCCCCATCCGTGGTCAAGACCGTGGACATCTACTGGGGTGCGGTACCCTTTATCCTCATCCAGCTTCTGATGGTGGGTATTCTCCTCCTGTTCCCAGGCATAGTCCTTAGGGTTCTGGGAGGGTGAGGTACAGGCCCAAAGCTAAGGGGGCCGGAATACGCCCGGCCCCCTTAGCTTTCACCCCAATTTACTCATATCGCAGGGAAGGCAAAGCTTTCGTAGCCCAGCTCCGCCGTAGCAAACCAGCGGTACTGCTCCTCCCGGAACTTCTTCCAGGCGGTGTAGACCTTCCGGTAAGTGGCGTCCTTAGCAGCCTCCTCCTCGTACCAGTCAAAGGCTGCCTTCTGGGCCGCCTTCATCACGTCAGCAGGCCACTTGCGCAGGCGCACCCCCGCCTTGATGAGCCGCTGGAGGGCAGGGGGGTTCACCTGGTCGTACTTGGCCAGCATGGACAGGTTGGCCTCGGCGGCCGCCACTTCGAGGGCCTGCTGGTATTCCTTGGGGAGCTTCTGCCACTCCTTCAGGTTGACGTAGAAGGAAAGCTGGGGCCCGGGCTCGTGCCAGCCAGGGTAGTAGTAGTACTTGGCCACCTTGTAGAAGCCCAGTTTCTCATCGTCGTAGGGTCCCACCCACTCCGTGGCGTCAATGGTGCCCCGCTCCAAAGCCGGGTAGATGTCCCCACCCGCCAGAACCTGGGGCACCACCCCAAGCCGGCTCATCACCTGGCCGCCAGGGCCGGGAATACGCATCTTGAGCCCCTTGAGGTCCGCCACACTCTTGATCTCCTTGCGGAACCAGCCCCCCATCTGGGCCCCGGTGTTGCCACCTGGGAACTGGATGATGTTGAAATCAGCGAAGATAGGGCGGAAGAGCTCAATACCTCCTCCGTAGTACATCCAGGCATTCTGCTACCGGGCAGTTAGGCCGAAGGGCACGGCGCAGTCAAACGCCAGAACCTGTGCCTTGCCCACGAAGTAGTAGCTGGCGGTGTGACCCATCTCCACCGTGCCCTGTTGCACGGCATCCATCACCTGTAGCCCGGGCACGATCTCCCCTGCCTGGTAAGGGCGGATCTGGAAGCGGCCGCCGGTGAGGGCGGAAACCCGCTCCGCCAACACCTCCGCTGCCCCATAGATGGTGTCCAGGCTCTTGGGGAAGCTAGAAGCCAGCCGCCACCTCACGCTGGGCTGGGCCTGGGCGAACACTGGGCCAAAAGCTGCGCTAGCTGCTACGCCGATACCTGCCTTCTTTAAGAAGTCACGCCGCTTCATTGTCGACCTCCTTAGCGGTCCGGGGGGATTATACCCCACCCGGGGGTGGAAAGCGCAAGTCCCCTTGCAAGTTCTTGCGGTCAGCGGACGTAGAAGTAGGTCTCCACCACCTGGTAACGACGGGCTCCAGCGGCTTCCAGGTACACCCTGAGCCGGGCATCCCAGTCCGTGTATACCCCTTCCAGGCGCAGGCTCCCGGGCTGGCTATCCGTGTAGATGGCCCGCACTCGATGGAGACCTATCGGAGGCGTGAGGGTATAGCGGTAGGCCCCTGGAGGCAGCACGTGGGTACCCCGGCCCAGGTAGAAGCGGTCGAACTCATAGGTGCGTCCATCAGGGTCTATGGCCACCAGGCTAATCCAGCCAGGATCTGCCAGGGTGAGGAGGAAGCGTACCTCCTCACCCACGTAGTACGTGGCCCCCGCTCCCCGGTCTGGTTCAAAGCGCAGGATGCTAGGGGAGAAGTCCAAGCGATAACGCACCGTGACCCCTTCAAGGGTCAGGGTGCAGGCGGAAAGAAGCCCCGCCATTAAAAGCCCCAAAACCCGCATGGCCACCTCCACCCTCAGTTTAGTCCTGAATGGGGCTATTCCTCTTCAGAAAACCTTAAGGGAGCCTGGGCCACCGGGGCAAAGCGCCTGCGGTGCACGGGGGAAGGCCCTAGGGCCAGGAGAGCCTCTTGGTGCTCAGGGGTGCCGTAGCCCTTGTGCCGGGCAAAGCCGTAGCCTGGGTAAAGGCAATCCAACTCCACCATAAGCCGGTCCCGGTGCACCTTGGCCAGGATACTGGCCGCGGCCACGCTAGGGCTATTCTGGTCCGCCTTGGAAGGGGCAAGGAGGGGCAACGAAGTGGTCACCTGGAGGTAGTCGGTGACCAGGGCCTCAGGGGGTGGATCCAGAAGGTTCAAGGCCCTTTGCGCCGCCAACAGGGTGGCCTTCAAAACCCCAAGCCGGTCCACCTCCCCTACCTCCGCCACCCCCAGGGCATGGGCTAAGGCCACCCGCCGCACCTCCTCCGCCAGGCGCTCGCGCTCCTTTGGCCTTAAGAGCTTGGAATCCCGGAAAGGGTAACGCCCAGGAGGCAGGATCACCGCCCCCACCACGATGGGGCCTGCCCAGGCTCCCCGGCCCGCCTCATCCACCCCGGCCACCCTTAAGCCCAAGGACCAGAAGGAGGCCTCGAGGCACCCTTGCGCTTCTTCCATCCCCTGGCATTATGCCCCGTATCCCGAGCTTCTTGACATCCCCAGGTGCTATTTGGAAAAGTTTGGATATGGGCCCCTCCACCTTCCTGAGGCCGGTTGCGGTTACCTTAACTCTAACCCTAGGCCTTGTCCTGGCCCAGGGAATCGCGGTCCAAACTCCCCTCGGCCCCACCCTGGGCCAGATAGAAAAGGGCGCCATCGCCTTCTACGGCCTGCCCTATGCGCAAGCGAGCCGCTTTGAGGCCCCAAGGCCCGTGGCCGCCTGGTCCTCTCAGGTCGGGAAGGAACGGGTGGCCTGTCCTCAAACCCTGGGCACCCCCGCGCGCCTTGGGGGATACCTGCCCCCGCAAAGGGAAGACTGCCTGGTGGTAAACCTTTTCCTCCCCTTGGAACTCCCACCTCCAGAAGGCTTCCCCGTGATGGTTTACCTGCATGGGGGCGGCTTCACCTCAGGAAGCGCCGCCGAGCCCATCTACGCAGGACACCAGCTGGCCCAGGAAGGCGTGGTGGTGGTTTCCGTGGACTACCGCCTGGGCCCCCTGGGGTTTTTGGCCCTCCCTGCCCTAGCCAAGGAGAACCCCAAGGCGGTGGGGAACTATGGGCTTTTGGATCTGGTGGAGGCCCTCCGCTTTGTGCAGGGCTATATCCGCTACTTCGGCGGCAACCCTCAAAACGTTACCCTCTTCGGGGAATCCGCTGGAGGCATGCTGGTCTGCACCCTCCTCGCCACCCCGGAAGCCCAGGGGCTTTTCCACAGGGCCATCCTCCAGTCGGGTGGATGCCACCAGGTGCGCCCCTTGGAAAAGGACTTCCCCTTCGGGGAGCGGTGGGCCAGGAACCTGGGCTGCTCCCCGGAGGACCTGGCCTGCCTCAGGAACCTTCCCCTATCCCGCCTCTTTCCTTCCACGGAACCCAAAGCCCCTCCCGACATCACCTCCTCCGCCCTAGGCTTTCCCAACTCTCCCTTCAAGCCCCACCTGGGGGCCTTGCTTCCGGAAAGCCCCTTGCAAGCCTTGGGCCAAGGAAAGGCCCGGGGTATCCCCCTCCTGGTGGGGGCCAACCTCGAGGAGCTTGCCTTTCCCGGTCTGGCCTGGCTCCTGGGACCCAGGACCTGGGAGGAGTTTAGCGGGAGGCTTGCCGCCCAAGGCATTCCCCCCAAGGAGCGGGAGGCTTTAACGAAGGCCTACCAAAAGCGTTTTTCCGACCCCCAAAAGGCTTGGGGGGAGGCCCAGACGGACCTCCAGCTCCTCTGCCCCTCCCTGAAAGCCGCCAGGCTCCAGGCTCCCTTCGCCCCCACCTACGCCTACCTCTTCACCTTCCGGATCCCAGGCTGGGAGGGACTTGGGGCCTTCCACGGCCTGGAGCTCGCCCCCCTTTTCGGAAACTTCGAGGAAATGCCTTTTCTTCCGCTTTTCCTCAGCGCCGAGGCCCGGGAAAGGGCCGAGGCCCTGGGAAAGCGCATGCGCCGCTACTGGGTGAGCTTCGCCCGGGAAGGGGAGCCCCGGGGCTGGCCCCGCTGGCCCACCTACGAGGAAGGCTACCTCCTCCGGCTGGACGAGCCCCCAGGCCTCCTTCCCGATCCCTACGCGGAACGATGCGGTGCCCTCGAGGCCCTTGGGCTACTATAGGGGCATGAAGGCCCGGGCCACCTGCCCCCTGGACTGCCCCGACGCCTGTAGCCTCCTGCTCACCCTTGAAGAGGGAAGGCTCTCCCGGGTGGAGGGCGACTCCCGCCACCCTGTCACCCAAGGCTTCGCCTGCGCCAAAACCTACCGCTACCCGGAAAGGGTGAGGGAACGCCTCCTTTACCCCATGCGCCGGGTGGGGAACAAGGGAGAAGGCCGCTTCGAAAGGATCTCCTGGGAGGAGGCCCTGGAGGAAATCGCCGAAAGGCTTAGGGCCATCCTGGACACCCACGGGGGGGAGGCCATCCTCCCCTACCACTATGCGGGCACCATGGGCCTTGTGGAAAACCAGCATCCCCTGGCCTTCTTCCGGGCCATAGGGGCGAGCGAGCTAGAGGAAACCATCTGCTCCACCGCGGGAAGCGCCGCCTGGGAGATGACCTACGGTCCCAGGCTTGGCCCCGACCCGGAGGAGGTGCCCGAGGCCCGTTACATCCTCCTTTGGGGCATCAACAGCCTCTCCACCAACAGCCACCTCACCCCCTTTCTCAAGGAGGCGAGAAGGCGGGGGGCCAAGGTGGTCCACATCGACCCCTACGAGAACCCCACCAGCCGATTCGCCGACGAGCACATCAAGCTCCGCCCGGGCACCGACGCCGCCTTGGCCTACGCCCTGGCCCACCTGCTTTTCCGCGAAAACCTGGTGGACTGGGAATACCTCAAGGAGGCCGCCACGGGGTTGGAAGCCTTCCAGGAGGAGGCCCGGAAGTGGTCCCCAGAAAGGGCCGAGGCCCTCACCGGGGTGCCCAAGGAGGCCATAGAGCGGCTGGCCCGAGAACTGGGGGAAGCCAAACGGGTCTTCCTCCGGGTGGGCTACGGGATGACCCGGCACCCGGGCGGGGGGAATGCCCTAAGGGCAGCGATCCTCCTTCCCGCCCTTTTAGGGGCCTGGCGCTACCCGGGATGCGGGGCCCTTCTTTCCACCAGCGGGGCCTTCCCCCTCAACAAGCGCTTCCTGGGGGGAAGGCATCTTCTGGAAGGATCCCACCCCCATGAGGGCTACTTTCGTCCCAACCCCAGGGTACGCCGGATCAACATGAACCAGCTGGCCAGCGCCCTCACCCGGCTTGCCCCCCCCATCCGGGCCCTCTTCGTCTTCAACTCCAATCCCCTGGTGGTGGCCCCGGACACGGGAAGGGTCAAGGAAGGGCTTTTGCGGGAGAACCTCCTCACCGTGGTCCTGGAGCAGGTCCCGACGGAAACCGCCCTCTACGCCGACTACCTCCTCCCCGCCACCTTCTTTTACGAGCACCCCGACCTTTACACCAGCTACGGCCACTACTACCTCTCCTGGAACGAGCCCCTAACTGAGCCCCAAGGAGAGGCCAAGCCCAACACCTGGGTCTTCCGGGAACTGGGGAGGAGGCTTGGCCTAAAGGAACCCACCCTCTACTGGACCGCGGAGGAGGTGGCAGAAAGCCTCCTGGATGTGGACCACCCCTACCTTGCGGGCATCAACCTGAAGAGGCTTAAGGCGGAGGGGTTTGTGAAGCTCAACCTCCCCAAGCCCTTCCTGCCCTTTAGAAAGGGCCCCGTGCGCTTTAGCCCACCCCCTGAGGTCATTCCCACCCAAACCCTCCCCGGCTACCCCTTGATCCTCCTCACCCCCCCGGCCCACCGCTTCCTGAACACCACCTACGGGAACATCCAGGCCCTGGTGGAGGCGGAAGGAGGCGAGCCCAGGCTTCTCATCCACCCCAAGGACGCCGAGGAGCGGGGGATCACCGAGGGCATGCTGGTCTACATCCACTCCCCCCAAGGCAGGGTGGCGCGTAAGGCCAAGGTGACGGAGGCCCCCATGCCGGGGACGGTGGTCCTCGAGGGCACCTGGTGGGAAAAGTGGGCCCCGGACGGCAAGGGCATCAACCATCTCACCGCGGAAACCCTCACCGACTTAGGGGGCGGAAGCACCTTCCACAGCAACCCGGTGGAGGTGGAACCCCTCCGCCTGGCCTGATTTGCGCCTGGGCCAGGGTTTTGCTAGGCTGGTTGGGTGCAGACGGCCAAGCCCCTTAAGCGCGCGGTGGCCCTGGCCGCCTGGAGCGAGGAAGGGCTTCTCTTGGTGAAGCGGCCCGAGGAAGACCCCGAGTTCGGCGGGGCCTGGGGCCTGCCGGCGGTGAGCCTTGGGGAAGGGGAAGGCCCGGAGGAAGGGGCCCTAAGGGTAGGCCGGGAGAAGCTGGGAGCCGGGGTGGAGGTCCTCCGGCCCGTGGCCTTCGGGGTGGAGGAGCGGACCGCGTACACCCTGGAGCTTTGGGTGGTGGAGGCCAGGCTTCTCGCCAGGCCTGAGCTTCCCGAGCCCAAGCCCGGCAAGACCTACTACCGGGCCTACCGCTTTGGCCGGCCCGAGGAGCTTAGGGAAGCCGCCCGGCAAGGCTCCTTATGCAGCCGCCTTTACCTGGCGGTGAAAGGTCTCTGCCCGTGACCATGGAAACCCTGGTTCTGGTCAACCTGTTCCACGAGCTGGCCCTGAAAGGGGAAAACCGCCCCTTTTTCCTGAGGAAGGCCAAGGCCCATGTAAAGGAGGCCCTTAAGGGCACGGCGGCCAGGTTGGAGGCGGAGTGGCCCATGGCCCTCCTCTTCCGCCTGCCCCAGGAAGCCTGGCTCGAGGCCAGGGAACGCCTGAAGGACACCCTGGGGGTGGAGGGCTTCGCCCGGGTCCTGCGCACCCCCCCGGATCTAAAGGCCCTCGAGGCCGCCCTGGAGGAAACCCTTGCGAGGGAACGCTTCGAAAGCTTCCGCATCACCGCCAAGCGCTCCGACAAGACCTTCCCCCTCACCTCTCCCGAGATCGAGCGCCTCCTTGGGGCCTTCGTGAAGGAGAAGACGGGAGCCAGGGTACAGCTCAAGGGAGCAGAAAGGGAGTTGGTGGTGCGCATCCTGCCCAACGCCGCCCTTTTGGAGGTGGAGCGCCACCCGGGACCGGGAGGGCTTCCCCCCGGGGTTTCCGGAAAGGTGGTGGCCCTCCTTTCCGGGGGGATTGACTCCCCCGTGGCCGCCTACCGCCTCATGCGCCGGGGAGCGGAGGTGGTCTTAGTGCACTTCCACCCCTTCCCCCTTCTCTCGGGCCAGAGCCGGGAAAAGGCCAAGGCCATCGCCGAGCGCCTGGCCCGCTTCCAGCACCGCATCACCCTCCACCTGGTTCCCTTCAGCGAGGTGCAGCGGCAGATCATCCTCGAGGCCCCCAAGGCCTACCGGGTGGTCCTCTACCGCCGCTACATGCTCCGCATCGCCGAGGCCATCGCCAAGGAGGAGGGGGCCCTGGCCTTGGCCACCGGGGACAGCCTGGGCCAGGTGGCCTCGCAGACCCTGGAGAACCTCCATGTGGTCAACCAGGCGGCCACCCTTCCCGTCTTCCGGCCCTTGATCGGCTTTGACAAGGTGGAGATCAAGGCGGAGGCGGAGCGCATCGGCACCTACGCCATCTCCATCCTCCCTGACGAGGAGTGCTGCACCCTTTTCGCCCCCAAGCATCCCGTGACCCGGGCCCGGCTTTCCGTGGCCTTGGAAACGGAAAGCCGTTTGGATACGGAAAGGCTCATCGCCTTGGCCCTCGAGAGCCGGGAGGTGGTGCGCTACACCTGGCCGGGGCAAAAACCCCTACCGGAGGCTCAGGAGAAGGCCCCTATAATGGAGCATGGACCTCTTGACGGCTAAAGCCCTCCTGGAAAGGGGCGAAACCACTCCCTTGGCTCTTTTGGAGGAAGCCCTGGAAAGGGCCCGGGCCTTCCAGGACCGCAACGCCTTGGCCTACCTGGACGAGGAGGGAGCCAAGGAGGAAGCCCAGCGGCTTACGGAGGAGCTAAGGCAGGGGTACATCCGCGGACCCCTACACGGCATCCCCCTCACGGTAAAGGACCTCTTCCCGGTCAAGGGCATGCCCACCCGGGCAGGAACCCGGGCCCCCCTCCCTCCCCTTCCCGAGGAGGCCCAGGCGGTAAGGCGCCTGAGGGAAGCCGGAGCCCTCCTCTTCGCCAAAACCAACATGCACGAGGTGGCCCTAGGCATCACCGGGGAAAACCCCTGGACGGGCCCGGTGCGCAACGCCTTAGACGCAAGCCGCCAAGCCGGGGGAAGCAGCAGTGGAAGCGCCGTGGCCGTGGCCTTGGGGATCGGCCTCGCCTCCCTGGGCTCGGACACGGGAGGGTCCATCCGCATCCCTGCCGCCTTCAACGGGGTGGTGGGCTTCAAGCCTTCCTACGGCCGGGTAAGCCTGGAAGGCGCCTTGCCCCTCTCCCGCTCCACCGACCATGCGGGGCCTATCGCCAAGACGGTGCGGGACGCCCACTTCCTCACGGAGATCCTGGCCGGGGAAAGCATCCCCCTCGAGGGCCCGCAAAACCCCACCTTCGGCGTGCCCCTGGACTTCCTGGAGGGCCGTCTGGGGGTGGAGGTGCGCAGGGTTTTCCAGAGGCTTCTAGAGGAACTCCCCTCCTTGAGGGCCGAGGTAAGGGAGGTATCCTTACCCCTACCCGGGGTCTATGAGGTCTACACCCGCCTGGTGCGCTACGAGGCAGCCCGTATCCACGAAAAAGCCTTAAGGGAACATCCGGAAGGCTTCTCTCCCCAGGTGCGGGAGGCCCTTATGGCCGGGCTTTCCCTCACGGAGAAGGATTACCGGGATGCGGTGGCGGAAAGGGAGACCCTGCGCCTCCAGTTGGTGAAGGCCTTAAGGGGGGTGGACGCCCTCCTCCTCCCCGCCCAGCCCCTTCCCGCCCCCCCCTTGGGCACGGAGGAGGTGGAGCTGGAATCGGGGAAGAAGAGCCACCGGGAGGCCTTCATCACCCTCACCCTGCCCTTCAGCCTCCTCGGGGTGCCCACCCTAACCCTCCCCTTCGCCCGGGTGGAGGGGATGCCCGTGGGGCTCCAGGTGGTGGGGCCCTACGCGGAGGATGGCCGGGTGCTGGCCATTGGAGGCTGGCTCGAGGCCCGGCTAAAGTAGCACGTAGAGCAGGCCCAGGGTCAAGAGGGTAAGGGGTAGCCCCAGCCGAAGATGCTCCATGAATCCTATCCTCACCCCCTCCCTTCCCGCCCCCTCGGCCACGATGAGGTTGGCCACGCTGGCCAAGAGGGTCAGGTTCCCCGCCAGGGTGCTTCCCCCAGCCAGAAGAAGCCAGTCCCTGGGCTCTTGCACCAGGGGAGCCAGGAGCAACACCGCAGGCACATTGGAGATGAGAAGGGAAAGGAGGGTGGCGGCCAGAAGAAGCCCCAAAGGCGTGGTGGCCAAGGGCACAAGAAACTCCGCCAGGCCCAGCCTTCGTACCCCCTCGGTGACCATGAAGAGGGCGGCGAACATCACCAGTAGCTCCCAGTCCACCCGCAAGAAGTAGCGCTCGGAGCGTAGACGGCGGGTGAAGAGGAGGATTCCCGCAGCCACCAAGGCTCCCTGGGCCATGGGGTAGCCCAGGAGGAAGGCCAGGAAAAGCCCAAAGGCCACCCAAAGCCCCTTGGCCAACAGGGGGCCGTGCAGGCGGTAGCGCAAGGGGGGGATGGGGGGAAGGGGCTTTAAGGAACGTACCTCGGGGTAGAGGAGGGCCAGGAGAACCACCTGAAGCCCCAGGCCCAGCAGGGCCACGGGCCAGAGGGCCGAAACAAACCCCAGGTAGGAGATGCCGGATAGGCTCGCCACCACGATGTTCTGGGGGTTCCCTGTGGGAGTCATGAGGCTTCCCGTGTTCACCGCCGCCATGAGGGCAAGGAGGTAGGGCACGGGGTTCAGGCCCAGGCTCCGGGTTAGGGAGAGGACCAAGGGGGTAAGGAGGAGGGCCATGGTGTCGTTCAGGAAAAGGGCGGAAAGGAACCCGCTTCCAAAGGTAAGAAGGAGGAGAAGGGCAAAGGGAGTCCTGGCCAGACCCAAAAGCCTCTCCGCCGCAAGGCCAAAGAAGCCCGCATAGCCCAGATGGGCGTTCAGGACCATGATGCCGAAGAGGAAGGTGAGGGTTTGGGCGTCCAGGGCCTGCCAGGCCTCCCGGAGGTCCAAGACCCCGAGGAGCACCAGAAAGCTCGCCCCCACCAGGGCCACCCCCGCCCGGTTCATACGGTAGCCGGGAAGCCCTCCCAGGGCCAGGCCCAGGTAGGTGAGGAGGAGTACCAAGAGGCTAAGCCCCTCCCGTATCTCCTGGGAAAGCTCCATACAGTTTCTCCTCCAGCCGGGCCTTCACACGAGGCCACTCCTCCCGCAGGATGCTGTAGACCACGTCATCGCGGAAACGGCCATCCAAGAGAAGGCGGTTACGCCGCAAGACCCCTTCCCGCACCGCCCCCAAGGACTCCAAGGCCCTTTGGCTTCGCAGGTTTAAGGGGTCCACCTTAAACTGCACCCTTTCCGCGAGGAGCACCTCGAAGGCGTGGTGCAGGAGGAGGTACTTGGCCTCCTTGTTGGCGGGGCTTCCCCAGAAGGGTTTGAAGATGAGGGTACCGATCTCCAGCTTGCGGTTTTGCGGATCCGGGGCGATGACGGAGATCCGCCCGGCCAGCTCCCCTCCCAGGAAAACGGCCCAGTTAACCCGGCCAGGCTCGGAAAGAAGGGCCTCGAGGTGAGCCCTTAGGTCCTCTGGCCCCCTTACCCTATGGCTCATGTGGCGGTAGACCTCGGGGTCGAACTGGGCTTGGAAGCCCGGAAGGTGGGAGAGGGTTAGGGGCTCCAAGCGGACATACCGGCCCTCGAGGCTCTGGGGAAAGGACCACATGCCTCCATTATGGGACAAAACCCCTTTAGCTCCCGTACCAGCCGCAGGCCAAGGGCTTTGGCGATGCGCCCTGGGGTATAATGGCGGCGAAGGGAGGCTTAAAATGAAAAAGTTACTGGCTTTTTGCGCCGTTCTTTTACCCTTAGCCTTGGCCCAAAGCGTCACCATCACCTACTGGCAGTACGAGTTCCGCAGCAAGGTCGAGGCCATCAATGAGCTCATCCGCCGCTTTGAAGCCCAGAATCCCGGCATCAAGGTGGTTCACCAGACCTTCCCCTACGACGCTTTCCAGCAAAAGGTGGCCGCCGCTATCCCCGCGGGGCAGGGGCCGGACGTGGTGAACCTCTACTACGGCTGGGCTCCCACCTGGGTTAAGGCAGGATACTTGGTGCCCCTACCCGATGACTGGATGCGGCGCCTGGACCAGGACTTCGTGGCCATGGCCCAGGCCGCCAAGGTGGGGGGAAAGCTCTACGGGGTTCCCACCGCGGTGCGAAGCCTGGCCCTGTTCTACAACAAGGACCTCTTCCGTCAAGCGGGGATTGCCGGCCCCCCCAAGACCTGGGAGGAGTTCATCGCCGTAGGTCAAAAGCTAACCGTTAAACAGGGAGGGCGCTTCACCCAGATCGGCTACGGCATCGCCCCGGACGGGCAGGATCACCACCTGGTCCGGGAGGCCCTGGTGCGCCAGTTCGGGGGCAGGCCCTATTCCGACGATGGAAAACGAGTCCTCTACCAGGGAGAGGCCGGGCTTAAGGCCCTGAGCTTCTACACCGACTGGGTACGCAAACACGAGATCGGGGTCCCTGGCTTCTTCCCTGGTAACAACGGCTATCGCGATGGGTTCATCGCAGGCAGGATCGCCATGATCATCGACGGATCCTTCGCCATCGGCACCATCCAGCAAGGGGCCCGTTTCAACTGGGGAGTGGCGGAGCTACCCCTAGAGCGACCAGGGGGACGGAAGGCCAACTTCGGCTCCTTCTGGATGCACGGCCTCACCCCATTGGCCACCGGGCCCAAGCGGGAAGCCGCGCTCCGGTTTCTCGCCTTCATCACTTCCGAGGAAACCCAGCGCTACTGGTTGGAAAAAGTGGGGGAGCTTCCCGCCAGCAAAAACCTGATCCGGGATCCCAAGCTCTCCTTACACCCCATCTACGGCCCCTTCGTGCTGAGCCTGGCCTACGCCAAGGCCACCCCCTTTGTGGACGAAGCCGCTCAGCGCAAGGTGATGGTGGACGCCATCAACCGGGTCCTGCTCCAGGGCATGGACCCCGCCCAGTCCCTGAGGCTGGCCGCGGAGGAGGAGCAAAAGATTCTGGATCAGTTCTGGAGGTAGGGTGCGGCTTACCCTGGCCTGGCGGGAAGCCCTATGGGCCTTTGTGTTTTTGGCCATTCCCCTGGCTTTTTTCCTTTACTTCCGCATCCTTCCCGCCTTCCAGGCCCTTTGGCTTTCCCTATACGAGTGGCACGCAGACCCCTCCCAGAGGCGCTTTGTAGGCCTCGAGCACTACGCCCGGCTCCTCGAGGACCCCGTTCTCCGCCGGGCTCTTTTCAACACCCTCCTCTATACCCTTCTGGGGATCCCAAGCCAGATTGCCTTGGGTCTCGTCATTGCCTTGCTTCTCCAGCGGGTACCCTTTGGCCGCGACTTCTTCCGGGCCATCTACTTCGCCCCCTACGTGACCCCGGCGGTGGCCGTGGCCTGGGTGTGGAGTTGGATGCTTTCCCCGCATTTCGGGCTGGTCAACGAGCTTCTGGCCCTTTTGGGAATCCCCCCGCAGCCCTTTTTGCAAAGCCCCAGCCAGGCCCTACCCACCGTGACCTGGGTGGTGGTGTGGCAGAACCTGGGCTTCCAGGTGGTCCTCTTCCTGGCGGGTTTGGAAAGCATCCCCCGGCAGTACTACGAGGCTGCCCGCATAGATGGCGCGGAGGGATGGCGGCTTTTCCGCCACATCACCTGGCCCCTATTGAACCCGGTTCTGGTCTTCTCCGTGGTCATCGGCACCATCGGCTACCTGCAGCTTTTCACCCAGGTGGTGAACCTGAACTTTACGGACCAAGGGGGACCTTTGAACAGCACCCTAACCCTGGCCCTCTACATCTACCAGCTGGCCTTCTTGCGCTTCCAGCTAGGGTATGCCGCAACGGTCACCGTCCTCCTCTTTGCCCTCATCCTCCTGATCACCCTGGTTCAGCTTAAGCTCCTCACCCGGAGGGTGGAGCTATGAAGGCAAAAAACCGCCTTACGGGTTTTCTGGTTCTCCTTTTCCTCCTCCTGGGCGGTAGCGTCATGGTCCTCCCCTTCCTCTGGATGGTGCTCACCTCCTTCAAGCCCTTCCCCGAACTCTTCGAGCTCAGATTCCTTCCCCGGGAGCCCACCCTAGAGAACTACCGGGTGGTCCTCGGGGAAACAGGGTTTATGCGCTGGTTTGGAAACAGCCTCCTGGTGGCCTCCCTCACCACCCTTTCCGTACTGTTCTTCGATAGCCTCGCAGGTTACACCCTGGCCCGGCTCCGATTTCCCGGGAAGAACCTGGTCTTTATCCTCATCCTCTCCACCTTGATGGTCCCCACGGAGATGCTGGTCATCCCCTGGTACGTGATGAGCGCGGAGAAGGGCTGGATCAACACCTACTGGGGGCTCCTCTTTCCCGGTCTCATCACCGCCTTCGGGGTCTTCCTCATGCGGCAGTTCTTCGAAACCCTGCCCCAGGACCTGTTCGACGCCGGAAGGATGGATGGGCTTTCCGAGTTCGGCGTGTTTTGGCGGATTGGCCTGCCCCTGGTGCGCCCGGCCCTAGCCGCCTTAGGGATCTTCACCTTCCTGGGCAACTGGAACGCCTTCCTATGGCCCCTCATCGTGGTCCAAACCCCGGAGATGCGCACCCTTCCCGTGGGCATCGCCCTTTTCTCCGGGGAAGCGGGCACCGCCTGGAACCTGATCATGGCGGCCTCGAGCCTGGCGGTGCTACCGGTTCTTTTGGTCTTTTTCTTCTTCCAGCGGCAGATCATCGAGGGAGTGGTCCTCACCGGGGTGAAGGGATGAGGGAAGAGCTTCAGCAGGTCCTAAACCTCCTCCACCTCCCCCACCGGGGAAGCGCCACCCCCCTCGAGGCCGAGGCCTTTCGCCGCTTGCGCACCTTTTTGGAGGAGCGGGGCCACCGGGTCCAAACCCTTCCTTTCCAGGGGGTCAGAAGCTACGGGTGGGAACTTCTCGGCATCAGCCTCCTCCTTGCCTTGGCTCCCCTTTCCCCTTGGCCACCCCTTCTGGGGGCCTGGGCCTTTTTCCTTTACTTCAACGGGTTTAGGCCTTGGAGCTTCCTTCTAGACCGGCATCCCTCGCAAAACCTCCTCGCCTGGAAGGGGCAAGGGGGAAAGGCCCTTCTCCTTATGGCCCACGTGGACACCGCCAAGACCTTTTTCCTCTACCACCCGCAAAGGGTTCGCCGCTTCCGGGAAAGCTTCCTCCTGAACGCCCTCCTCGCCTTCCTGTCCCCTTTTCTCGCCCTCACCCCCCTCAGGTGGCCCATAGGCCTCTACTTCCTCATCCAGGCCGCCCTCCTCCTCCACCGGGAGCTAAGGGCTCCTTACGTGGAGGGGGGAAACGACAACGGAAGCGGGGTGGCGGTGGCCACGGTCCTTTTCCTGGAAACCGAGCCCCCAGAGGGCTGGCGGCTCGGCCTCGCCCTCACGGGTTGCGAGGAGGTGGGGGCCCTGGGGGCCAAGGTCCTGATCCCGCATCTTCCCCCAGGCACCCTGGTCCTTAACCTGGACAACGTGGGCCGGGGAGAGCTTTTCTATGCGGAAGGAGAAGGCATGCTCCTTTATGTTTCCTACCGTGGAGCGCTCTTGGATGCGGCACGAAAAACCCCGGGAGCCCGTCCCCTCCGCTACCGCCTGGCCTACTTCGACACCCTGCCCCTGGCGCAAAGGGGCTTTCCCTGCCTTTCCCTGATCCGGCTGGAACAGGGGGTGCCCCCCGAGTGGCACTGGCCCACGGATACCTTTGCCCGTTTGGACCAGGGAGCCCTCGAGGACACCCTGCGCTACACCCGCACCCTTTTGCAAAGGGTCTTCCACGGGGTAAGCTCTTGACAAATGTTCCGCGTGGGCATCCTGACCGTATCCGATAAGGGCTCGAGGGGGGAACGGGAGGACACCACCCACCTGGCCATCCGCGAGGCCCTAAAGGAAGGGCCCTTCGAGGTGGCGGCCTACGAGATCGTCCCCGACGAGCCTCCCCTGATCAAGAAGGTCATCCGGCTCTGGGCCGACCGGGAGGGCCTGGACCTCATCCTCACCAATGGGGGCACGGGCCTGGCCCCCCGGGACAAGACCCCCGAGGCCACCCGGGAGCTACTGGACAAGGAGGTGCCGGGCCTTGCCGAGCTCATGCGCCTCAAGGGCCTGGAGAAAACCCCCATGGCCGCCCTTTCCCGGGGCCTCGCGGGGGTAAGGGGAAAAAGCCTCATCCTGAACCTGCCAGGAAGCCCCAAGGGAGCCCGGGAATCCCTGGAGGCGGTGCTTCCCGTCCTGCCCCATGCCCTAAGCCTCATCACCGGCAAGGCCTGGCGGGAGGGGCACCATGAGTAGGGTTCCTGAAGCCTCGGTCTTCCTGGTGGTGGATGAGGCCAAGAGAAAGGCCCGGGAGAAGGGGATCCGCCTCATCGACCTCTCCATCGGCTCCACCGACCTCCTGCCCCCTTCCGAGCCCCTTCAGGCCCTGCGGGAAGCCCTTTCTGACCCCAGCACTTACGGCTACTGCCTGAAAAGCTGCACCCTTTCCTTTTTGGAGGAAGCCTCCCGCTGGTACCAAGGCCGCTACGGGGTACGCCTGGACCCCAGGCGGGAAGCCCTGGCCTTGATCGGCAGCCAGGAGGGCCTGGCCCACCTTCTTCTGGCCCTCACCGAGCCCCAAGACCTCCTCCTCCTGCCCGAGGTGGCCTACCCCAGCTACTTCGGTGCTGCCCGGGTGGCCTCCTTAAGGACCCACCTCATCCCCTTGCGGGAAGACGGCCTGGCGGATCTCTCCCAGGTGCCGGAAAGCATCTGGAAGGAAGCCAAGGTCCTCCTCCTCAACTACCCCAACAACCCCACGGGGGCCCTGGCGGACTGGGGCTACTTTGAGGAGGCCCTGGCCCTGGCGGAAAGGCATGGGCTTTGGCTGGTCCACGACAACCCCTATGTGGACCAGGTCTACCAGGGGGAGGCCCCCTCCCCCCTGGCCCTTCCCGGGGCCAAGGAACGGGTGGTGGAGCTCTTTAGCCTCTCCAAAAGCTACAACCTGGCAGGCTTCCGCCTGGGCTTCGCCCTGGGGAACGAGGAGGCCATAGCCCGGCTGGAAAGGGTGAAGGGAGTCGTGGACTTCAACCAGTATGCCGGAATCCTGCGCATGGGGATCGTCGCCCTCAAGACCCCTAGGGAGGTGACCCGGGGCTTCGCCCAGGTCTACCAAAAGCGGGCCCTGGGAATGGCGGAAGCTCTTAAGGGGGCCCTGGACCTCCTTCCCCCCAAGGCCACCATGTACCTCTGGGGGAAGCTTCCCCAGGGGGTGGATGACCTGGAGTTCACCCTAAGCCTGGTGGAGCGGGGCGTGGCCGTGGCCCCGGGGAGGGGGTTCGGCCCTGGGGGAAGGGGACACGTGCGGATCGCCCTGGTGCAACCCATGGAGATGCTACAAGAAGCCGCCCGCATCCTGCGGGAGGCCCTGGACTGATACCACCCCGGCTTAACCCAGTGGGGTGGTGTTACTGCCACCTTTCCTCCGGGGGAAGCCCCAAAAGGGCCCGCTTCACCTCCCCCACCAGGTAGAGGCTTCCCGCCACCACCACCCGGTTCTCCAGGGTGAAGGCCCTTTCCACGGCCTTTAAGGGTTCTTCCTCCACCAGGGCCCCCGGGAAGAGGGGGAGGAGGGCCCTGGGGTCCTGGCTTCTGGGAGAGGCGTAGCGGGTGAGGACCACCGGCCCTAACCCCTTAAGGGCCTCGGCCATGGCCCGGTGGTCCTTCTCCCGGCTGAAGCCCAGGACCAAGGCGGCAGGCAGAAGCCCGTGGAAGCGAAGGGCTTGCCGCAAGGCCCAGGCTCCTTCCGGGTTGTGGGCCCCATCCAGGAGGAGCTCCTTCCCCCCGGGCCAAGGAAGGCGCTCCAGCCGCCCCGGGTTCTCCGCCCGAAGGAGGCCCTTTTCCACTGCCTCCCAACCCGCCCCAAGGAGCCTTCCCGATACCGCCGCCAGGGCCAGGTTTTCCGCCTGGTGGGGGCCGAGAAGCCGCGTGCGGAAGGTCCTCTCCTCCCCCCGGATCCGCAGGCGGAAGGCCAGGCCCTCCCCCAAAGCCTCCACCCCGAGAAGGGAAAACTCCTCCCCCAAAACCCAAAGGGGGGTGCCCATAGCCCGGGCCCGCTCCAGAAGCTCCTCTAGCCCCTCCCCCCTGGCGGCGGTGAGGGCCGGCACCCCCTTGCGGAAGATCCCCGCCTTCTCCCGGGCCACATCCCTCAGGGTGGGGCCCAGGATCTCCAGGTGGTCGTGGCCGATGTTGGTCACCACGGAAAGCTGGGGCTCCGCGGCGTTGGTGGCGTCAAAGCGCCCCCCCAGCCCCACCTCGAGGACCGCAAACTCCACTCCCTCCCGGGCAAAGTGGAGAAGGGCGAGGGCGGTGGCCACCTCAAAGAAGGTGGCCTCCAGGGCTTCCGCCTGGGGACGGATCTCCTCCAGAAGGGAAAGAACCGCCTCCTGGCCTATGGGCTGGCCCTGGATGGCCACGCGCTCCCGGAAGTCCACCAGGTGGGGGCTGGTGTAAAGCCCCACCCTCAAGCCCGCCTCCTCCAGGATGGCCGCCAGGGCCCGGGCCACGGTCCCCTTACCGTTGGTTCCCCCAACGAGGGCCACAGGGTAAGCCTCCTGGGGATTCCCCAGGCGGGCAAGGAGAACCTGGATGCGCTCCAGCCCCGGCTTCACCCGGCCCTGCCGGGCATAAAGCCAAGCCAAGGGCTCCATCAAGATGGCCCTCCGGGCCGACCTAGCCCTTAAGGGCTGCCTTGCAGGTGGGGCAGAGGCCCTTGTAGGTGACCTCCACCTCCCTTACCTCCAGCTGGGGGTAAGCCTCCTGGACGGGGGTGAGGAGGTCGGGAAGATCCACCTCCAGGTCCACGATGGCCCCGCACCCCTGGCAGACCAGGTGCAGGTGGGGGTGCAGGTTGGCGTCGTAACGGGTGGCCTCCCCCGCCTTGGTGATGGGGATGAGGTAGCCCTCCTCCACCAGGGCCTCGAGGGTGCGGTAGATGGTCCCCAGGCTCACCTTGGGCACCACCTTGCGCACCTCCTGGTAGATCCAGGCGGCATCGGGGTGGTTGTGGGCCCTCTTCACCACCTCCAAAACAGCCTTACGCTGACGGGTCAAGCGCTTAAGCGCCATCTACCCCACTATACCCTAGGCCGGGGGAAAACTCCAGCAAACCTATCGGCTTTGGGCAAGAATCTCCCGCCCTCCCTGCTCCAACACGTCCTGGGCCAGCTCCAACCCCAGCTCCTCGGCCTCGGAGGCGTCGCCCTCGATCTCCGCCCGGATGAAGCTCTTGCCGTCGGGGGTGAGGACCATCCCCTCGAGGAGGAGGGTGCCGTCCTCCGCCACCTGGGCCAAGGCCCCCACCGGGGCCAGGCACCCGGCCCCAAGGCCCTTCAAAAAGGCCCGCTCCGCCCGTACCCGGTCGTGGGAAGGGTGGTGGTGAAGGGCATAGCAGAGCTCCTCCGCCAGATCGTCCCCCTGGCGCACCTCCAGGGCCAAGGCCCCTTGGCCAGGGGCAGGGAGCATCACCTCGGGCTCCAGGAACTGGTCGATGCGGTTGCGCAGATCCAGCCGGATGAGCCCCGCCGCCGCCAGGATGATCCCGTCATACTCCCCATTCCCCAAGGCAGCCAGCCGGGTGTCCACGTTGCCCCTCAGGTCCTTCACCACCAGGTCCGGGCGGTGGGCCAGAAGCTGGGCCTTGCGCCTTATGGAGCTCGTTCCCACCACAGCGCCTTCAGGGAGGTCCTCGAGGCGCTTATACACCTTGCCCAAGAAGGCGTCCCGGGGGTCCTGCCTGCGGGGTATGGCGGCGATCTTGAGCCCCAGGGGTTCCTCCGTGGGCAGGTCCTTCAGGGAGTGCACGGCGATGTCGATTTCCCGGGAAAGAAGTGCCTCCTGAAGCTCTTTAACGAAGATGGCCTGCTCCATGGGGTTCGCCCCCTGGTCCCCCCGGGTCTTGATGGTCTTCACCTTGAACTCCGCCTCGGGCCAGCTTTCCTTAAGACGCTCCACCACAAAGCGGGTCTGGGCCAGGGCCAAGGCGCTGCCCCGGGTTCCCACCACGATGACGCGCATACTTTCCCATACTACACGAGAACCCGGGGCCGGGCACCCCCTATTCCAAGGCCAGGCCTAAAGGATCCTCCAGAAGCTGGGCCAGATGGCGGCAGAAGCGGGCTGCCTCAGCCCCGTCTATAAGCCGGTGGTCGTAGGTGAGGCTGTAGGGCATGATAAGCCGGGGCTGGAAGGCTTCCTTCTCCGGATCCCACACCGGCTTCATCTGGGAACGGGAAACCCCCAAAATGGCCACCTCCGGCCAGTTCACGATGGGGGTGAATCCGGTGCCGCCAATCCCCCCCAGGTTGGAGAGGCTGAAGGTGCCTCCCTGCATCTCCTCCGGGGTGAGCTTCCGCTCCCGGGCCCGTTCGGAAACTTCCTGAAGCTCCTTGGCCAGGCGCAGAACCCCCTTTTGGTCCACATTCCGGATCACCGGCACCAGGAGGCCATGGGGGGTGTCCACCGCCACCCCGATGTGCACGTAATCCTTGTAGATGATCTCTCCCTTTTCCGCATCGATGGAGGCGTTGAACTTGGGGAAGGCCTTCAGGGTCAAGGCCAGGGCCTTGAGGAGGAAGGCGGTGAGGGTGAGCCGAAAGCCCCTTTCCTCCGCCCGCTTGGCGTAGCGCTTTCTTAAGCCCTCCAGCTCGGTGATGTCCGCCTCGTCAAAGTGGGTGACCATGGGCACCTGGGCCCAAGCCTGGGCCATGGCCCTCGAGGTGGCCTTGCGCACCCCGCTCATGGGCTCGGTGCGCACCGGACCCCAGCGGCTGAAATCGGGGAGCCTGGAAGTCGGGAGGGGGCTTATGGCCTCCGCCGGCAGGGAAGGGGGAACTTGGCCCGCGGCCCGCCTCACGTCCTCGGCGGTGATGCGCCCCGCAAGGCCTGTACCCCTCACCTGGCGGATGTCCACCCCGAGCTCCCGGGCCAGGCGCCGCACCGAGGGAGCGGCGGGGATGAGCCGGCCTTCCTCCTGCCCTGCCGGAGCCGGCGAAGGGCTGGGGGCTTTTGAAGGAGGTGCTGCCTGGACCTTCTCCTCCCTGGGTGGGGGGGGCACCTCCTGGGGCGAGGGAACCCCCACCTCCCCAGCCTCCAGCTCCAGGAAGGGTTGCCCGGGACGCACCTCATCCCCCACCTTCACCAGAACCCGCTTCACCACCCCGCCTGCCTCGGCGGGGACCTCCATCACCGCCTTGTCGGTTTCCAGCTCCAAGAGGGGGTCCCCCGGGGCCACCCGGTCCCCCTCCTTCACCAGCACCCCCACCACCGTGGCGGCGCTCACGTTATCGCCCAGTTCGGGAAGCTTCAGCTCCATCTTGCCCTCCAGAATACCCCCTTACCTCCTGTGGGGCGGGGTTTCCCAAAGCTCGAGCCCAAGCTCCTTCCGGGCCTTGGCCAGGGTCTTAGCCGGCACCTTACCCTCCTCGGCCAAAAGGGCAAGGGCCGCGTAGGCGATGTGCCGGGCATCCACCTCAAAGAAGTCCCTTAGGGCCTCCCGGGTATCCGAGCGGCCAAAGCCATCCGTGCCCAGGGCGCAGAAGGGCCGGTCCAGATACCCTCGTATGAGGTTGGGCAAGGCCTTGAGGTAGTCGCTGGCGGCCACCACGGGGCCCTCGTGACCCTCCAAAACCTCGGCCACATAGGGCTTGCGGGCCTTCCCCAAAAGCCTCCGCTCCCTTTCCGCCTCTATGGCATCCACGTAGAGGGCCTTGTAGCTGGTGGCGCTCCACACATCCGCCACCACCCCGTAGCCCTGAAGGAGCTCCTGGGCCTTCACCGCCTGGGGCAGGATGGGCCCCGAGCCCAGAAGCTGCACCCTGGGGCCCTCCCCCTCCCCCGGGCGGAAGAGGTAAAGGCCCTTGAGAATCCCCTCCTTCACCTTCTCCCTGGGCTCGGGCATGGGGGGGTGGGGGTAGTTCTCGTTCTCGATGGTGATGTAATAGAAGACATCCTCCCCCTGGGCGTACATGCGCCTGAGGCCGTCCTCGAGGATCACGGCGAACTCGTAGGCAAAGGCGGGGTCGTAGGCCATGAGGTTGGGGGCGGCCAGGGCGTAGATGTGGCTCTGCCCGTCCTGGTGCTGCAAACCCTCCCCCTCCAGGGTGGTCCGCCCGGCGGTGGCCCCAAGGAGGAAGCCCCGGGTACGCTGGTCGGCCGCCGCCCAGACCAGGTCCCCGATGCGCTGGAGGCCGAACATGGAGTAGGTGATGAGGAAGGGAATGGTGGGGATGCCCCAGTGGGCGTAGGCGGTACCGGCAGCGATGAAGTCCGCCATGGCCCCCGCCTCGGTGATGCCCTCCTCCAGGATCTGGCCCTCCTTGCTCTCCTTGTAGGCGGTGAGGGTGCCGGCGTCCACGGGGATGTAAAGCTGCCCCTGGGGGGAGTAGATGCCCACCTGGGCGATCAGGGCCTCCATGCCGAAGGTGCGGGCCTCGTCGGGCACGATGGGGACGATGAGCTTGCCGATCTTGGGATGCCGGAGGAGCTTAGCCAGGATGCGCACGAAGGCCATGGTGGTGGAGATCTCCCGCCCCCCCGTGCCCTCGTAGAACTCCTGGAAGAACTCCTCCCCCGGCACCTCAAGATAGCCTTCCGGCTGACCTAAGCCCCCGGTAAACCGCACCCGCCGCTCAGGGACAAAGCCCCCCAGGGCCTTCCTGCGCTCCAGGAGGTACCTCACCTCGGGGGAGTCCGGCCCCGGGTGGTAATAGGGAAGCTCGGAAAGCTTCTCCTCCGGGACGGGAATGCCCAAGAAGGCCCGGGCCTCCTTCAGGTCCTCCTCGGTGAGCTTCTTCACCTGGTGGGCCACGTTTTTGGCCATGGCCGTGGGCCCCATGCCGTAGCCCTTGATGGTGCGGGCCAGGATGACCACGGGGCTTCCCCGGTGCTCCACCGCCGCCTTGTAGGCGGCATGGATCTTCACCAGGTCGTGCCCACCCCGGCTTCGGGTGAGCTCATCCAGCTCCTCATCGCTCATGCCCTCGATGAGCCGCTTGAGCTCGGGGGTGTTGAAGAAGCGCTCCCTGAGCTCCTTGGCCCCGAAGGCGGCGTACCGCTGGGACTCCCCGTCCACTAGGGCCTCAAACCGCCTAAGAAGGTGGCCCTCCTTATCCTTGGCCAAAAGCCGGTCCCAGGCGGAGCCCCAGGCGATCTTGATCACCCGCCAGCCCGCACCCCTATAGAGCCTTTCCAGCTCCTGGATGATCTTGGAGTTGCCCCGCACCGGCCCATCCAGGCGCTGCAGGTTGGCGTTCACTACGAAGATGAGGTTATCCAGGTTCTCCCGGGCCGCCAGGTGCAAGGCCCCCACGGTTTCCGGCTCGTCGTGCTCCCCGTCCCCCAAGAAGGCCCAGACCTTGGCGCTGCTCCTGGGCTTCAGGCCCCGGTCCTCCAGGTAGCGCATGAAGCGGGCCTGGTAGATGGCCTGGATGGGGCCAAGGCCCATGGAAACCGTGGGGAACTCCCAGAAATCCGGCATCAACCAGGGATGGGGGTAGCTGGAAAGCCCCCGGCCTCCCGGCACTGGGGGGTGCACCTCCCGGCGGAAGTTCTCCAGGTCCGCCTCGCTTAGCCTTCCCTCCAGAAAGGCCCGGGCGTAGATGCCGGGGGAGGAGTGGCCCTGGAAAAAGACCAGGTCCCGGTCCAACCCCGCCTCGGGCCCGCGGAAGAAGTGGTTGAACCCCACTTCGTAAAGCTCGGCGATGGAGGCGTAGGTGGAGATATGTCCCCCGATCCCCTCCGCCTTCTTGTTGGCGCGGGTGACCATCATGGCCACGTTCCAGCGGAGGATGTTGACGATGCGCCTCTCCAGCTCGAGGTCCCCGGGATAAGGGGGTTCCTGTTCCTTAGGGATGGTGTTCAGGTAGGGAGTGGAGAGGCGGTTTGGAGGGGAGAAGCCCTGTAGATAAAGGAACTCGTCCAGAAGGCGCAAAAGCTCCTCCACCCTGGCGAAGCCTTCCACCCGGAGCACGTACTCCAAGGACTCCCGCCACTCCCGGTTTTCCTCCTCCCTGAACCGGGCCATTTCCTCTGGGGAAAGGGCCTCTAGGGCCTGCTTGAGCACATCCGCATTCACTGCCGTCAACCTCCCCCCTTTTGCGCAAAACTACACTACACCGACTCCTCATCCCAGTCTGGGGCAGATGGAGCCCTTTGTCCAATAGAAAAGCCTGGGTCGTGGTGATAAGCTAACCTTATCATGGACCTGCGCCGCCTGCGGCTTTTCCTTCTTCTGGCCGAGGAGAAGAACTTCCACCGGGCGGCGGAGAAGGCCTACCTCTCCCAGCCCGCCCTTTCCCAGCAGATCCAGGCCCTGGAGCAGGAACTCGGGGTGAAGCTCCTGGAACGCAGGCCCTTCCGCCTCACCCCGGCGGGGGAGGTGCTGGTGCGGGAGGGCCGACAACTTTTGCAGGAGGTGGAGGCCTTAAAGGCCCGGGTGCGGCGGGCCAATCGGGAAGAACTCCGCTTCGGGGTTCCGGAAAACCTCCTTCCCGACCTCATGCCCCTTTTGGACCACCTGCGCCGGGGCTTGGGCCAGCCGGTGGAAATCCTGGAAATGCACACCCCTGAGCAGGTAAAGGCCCTCAAGGAGGGCCAGCTGGACTACGGCCTGGCGGGGCTTCGGGTGGAGGACCCCATCATCGGCCAAGAACCCCTCCTACAGGTGCCCATCGTGGTGGCCCTGCCCGAGGGGCATCCCCTGGCCTCGAGGGAACGGGTTCCCCTCAAGGCCCTCAAGGAGGAACCCTTTCTCCTTCTCCCCAAGGAAACCCTGCCCCCCCTTTACGAGGCCTTCATGGAGGTGTTCCGCCGGGCGGGTTTCACGCCCCGGGTAGCCCGGGAGGTGGCCCGGTTTTCCCAAGCGGTGAGCCTGGTGGCCGCCGGGGTAGGGGTCTACCTCACCCTGGCCCCTTACCGGGTCTTTCCCCATCCCGGGGTGGTGCTCAAGCCCCTGGAGGAGGAGGCCGCCTTACAGGTCTCTCTCATCTACCGCCTCACTCCCCCACCGCCCAGGCTTCTGGAGGTGCGGGAACTCCTCAAAGCCCTGGTCTTCTAGGCCTGCAGGCCAGGGGCATCCGCCTCCCCCCAGGCCAGCTCCACCAGGCCGATAAGCTCCTCCACCGGCAGGCCGTAGTCGCGGGAAAGGCGCGTGATCTCGTGCCCCAGCCTTCTCAGATGGGCCAGCTGGGAGGGGCTGGCCTCCCGCGCCAGGTCCAAAAGCCAGGAAAGAAGGGTTTCCGCTTCCTCATCGGTGAGGCCGTCGGTGAGGGCCTCATCCTCCAGAAAGAGTGCCGCCGGGTCTTCCCTCATCGCCTCCTTAGTATCTCCTCTTGCCGCACAAAACCCAACCTGCGGACCAGGGCCTCGAGGTAAGCGGGATCCTTGGCCGCCTTCACCTCGGCCTCGAGGCGGGCCACCCGGGCCTCCGCCTGGCGCAGGGCTTCCTCCAGCCTGGCCCGCTCCCGGGCGAGCTCATACGCCCTGACCCCCTCCTGCCCCAAAAGGAAAAGGGCATGGGCCAAACCCAGGGCGAAGACCAGGTGCAGGATGCGGTAGATGGGCCGGTCCAAGATGGGTTCATTATACCGCGGACAATCCGTGGCCTTGGACAAGGGTATGGCATAATGGAAGAGCCTGGAACTTTACCTAACCTTGGGGAACACTCCCTGAGAAAAACCCTTCCCAAAAGGGGAGGGAAAGTCTATACCACCTTTTACCCAATTTGGGTGTTGCATTTGCACATGGTCTGTGTATACTGGAATTGAAAGGAAGGAGGAGCTATGCCAAGGATGAGGGAAAAGGAAAACTACCGGGCGCGGCTAAAGGCGGTTGGGCTCAGGCACACCCTGCCCCGCGAGCGGATCCTAAGCTACCTGGATCGCAAGAACGTCCACCCCACCCCCGAGGAGCTCTACAACGGCCTTAAGAAGCGGGGCTACGACATCGGCCTTTCCACCGTATACCTGAACCTCCACGTCCTGCGGGAGCATGGCCTCATCTACGAGTTCCGCGACCCCAAGGGCCTGACCCGCTACGACGGCTACAACGAGCCCCACGTGCACCTGGTCTGCACCTCCTGTGGGAAGGTGGAGGACCTTCTCTTGAAGAACCTGCCGGAGCTGGACCTCTCCCAGGCACAGAAGGCCGCCGCCGAGAAGTCTGGCTGGGCTCTGGAGAACTTCCGGCTGGAGTTCCGGGGGCTTTGCCCCAACTGCCAGGAGTAAGGGTTCGATAGGCTTCCACCCTGCCCGGAGGCAGGGTGGGGCTTTTTAACGTTCGCTCAGCCCTTGGGCCACTTTGAGGACCGTCCTCACCCCAAACCCCGTGCCCCCTTCAGGACCTAAGGCGTGAGCCTTTTTGGCAAAGGCCGGCCCGGCGATATCCAGGTGCACCAACGGCACCGAAACGAACTCCGTCAGGAAAAGGGCCGCGGTGATGGCCCCGCCATTCCGGTCCCCCACGTTCTTAAGATCGGCCACGGGGCTTTTCAGCTTCTCCCGGTAGGCCCTCTCCAGGGGCAGGGGCCAGACCTTCTCCCCCGCCTTCTTCGCCGCCTCCTCCACCCGCTTCCCCCAGGTTTCCTCCGTGGCGAACAGGGCAGCCACCTCCTCCCCCAGGGCCACCACCGCCGAGCCCGTGAGGGTGGAGAGCTCCAGGATCCGCTTGGCCCCCTGGCGTTCCGCATAGGCCAGGGCATCCGCCAGGGTGAGCCTTCCTTCGGCGTCGGTGTTCATCACCTCCACCGTCTTCCCGGAAAGGGTCTTGAGCACATCCCCAAGCCGGTAGGCCCGGCCCGAAACCATGTTCTCGCAGGCGGCGATGTAGCCCCGGATCTCCACGGGAAGGCCCAGGAGGGCGGCGCTCTTCATGGCCCCGAGGACCGCCGCCCCTCCCGCCATGTCCCCCTTCATGGTGGCCATGCCCTCCGTGGGCTTGAGGGAGTAGCCCCCGGAGTCAAAGGTGAGCCCCTTGCCCACCAGGTCCAGCCTCTCCCGGGCGCCTTCGGGAGCGTAGCGCAGGGCGATGAAACGGGGGGGGTTCTCCGACCCCTGGGCCACCGCCAGGAAGGCCCCCATGCCCAAAGCCTGGATGGCCTCCTCGTCCAGAACCTCCGCCTCTACCCCGAAGGCCTTAAGGGAAAGGGCCGCCTCCGCCAGGGCCTCCGGGGTGAGGACGTTGGGAGGCTCGTTCACCAGGTCCCGGGCCCAAAAGACTCCTTCCGCCACCTTCTGGGCCCTCTCCAACTCCTCCGGCCTAGCCCCGGAAAGCTGGATGGCCACGGGCTTTTCCTCCCTGGAGCCCCTGTAGCGGTCAAAGCGGTAAGCCCCCAAGAGAATCCCTTCCGCCAGGGGGTAGGCCTCGAGGGCCTCCACCAGGACCTCGGGGAAGGATAGCTTCCCAAGAGCCTGGGCCAACCTTCCCCCCGTGGCCCGGGGATCCTCGTCCAAGCCGAAGAGGAGGAAATGCCCCTCGAGGGAGGAAAGCAAGAGGTTCTCCCCCGCCTCCCCCTTGAACCCCGCCCCGGCCATGGCCCGCCTTAGAAGCCCTCCTAGCCGGGCGTCCAGGGCCTCCCCTTGGGGGGTAAGCTCCCCCTGCTTAACCCACACCACCTTCAAAGGAGCCTTCCCCTCCGCCAACGTGGCCTCTACAGCATGCAAGGTGATCACGCCTGGAAGATACCACACCCCCGTGGCAGAATGGGAGGGATGCGGCTTCTTTTGCTCGCCAAGCAGGTGGCCCTGGGGGGTTCGGCGGCCCTCGAGGGGGTGATGATGAAGGCTCCCTGGGCCTGGGCCCTGGCGGTGCGCCTTCCCGACGGCCAAATCCACGTGGAGCGCCACGAGGAGCCCGCCCTAAGCCAGCGCTACCCCTGGGCCAAGCTCCCCCTGATTCGGGGGGTGGTGGCCCTCTGGGATGCCCTTTCCATAAGCTATCGGGCCCTGGCCCGCAGCGCCGAGCTGGTGGGGGGCGAAGAGGAAATGCCCAAGGGGGCCCTGTGGGGCACGGTGGCGGTGAGCCTCCTTCTGGGCATCGCCCTCTTCATCGTGCTGCCCGGATTCCTGGCCGGCCTCCTCCTGGATGCCGCCCGCTTCCCCCTCCTCTACAACCTCCTGGCCGGCCTCCTCAAGGTGGGCATCCTGGTGGGCTACCTCCGCTTCATCGGACGCCTGCCGGAGATCAAGCGCTTCTTCATGTACCACGGGGCGGAGCACAAGGCCATCCACGCCTTTGAAAAGGGGCTTCCCCTCACCGTGGAAAACGTCATGGCCCAACCCCGCTTCCACCCCCGGTGCGGCACCACCTTCATCGCCTTCGTCATCGTGGTTTCCATCTTGGTCTACAGCTTTATTCCCGCCCCGGAGGTGCTTTGGTGGCGGCTACTGGCCCGGGTCCTCTTCCTGCCAGTGGTGGCGGCCTTGGCCTTTGAGCTCCTCTACTTCTCCGCCCGGCACAACGATCCCGTTTCCCTGTTCTTGAGGGAGCTTGGCTTCCGCTTCCAGGCCCTCACCGTGGCCGAGCCCACCCCGGAGATGGCGGAGGTGGCCATAAGGAGCACGGAGGCCGCCCTGGGCGAACGGGTGGTGGCATGAGCAAGAAGGTTCTGGTAGCCATGTCCGGGGGCGTGGACTCCTCCGTCTCCGCCTACCTCCTGAAGGAGGCGGGGTACGAGGTGGTGGGGGCCATGATGCGCTTCTGGCCCGAGGAGCCCCCAAGGCCCACCCTGGATATCCCCCACAAGGAGCGGGCCTGGGAAAGCTGCTGCACCCCCGAGGCCGCCTACGAGGCCCGCAGGGTGGCGGAGATCCTGGATATCCCCTTCTATCTCTTGGACTACCGGGAGACCTTTGAGGAGGAGATCATCCAGCCCTTCCTGAAGGACTACGCCCAAGGCCGCACCCCCAACCCCTGTGCCCGCTGCAACACCTTCGTCAAGTTCGGGGCCCTCCTCAAGCAGGCCCGGCGCCTGGGCCTGGACTATGTGGCCACGGGGCACTACGTGCGCCGGGAAGGGGAAAGCCTGCTCCGGGGAATAGACCCCCTGAAGGACCAGAGCTACTTCCTCTGGGGAACCCCCAAGGAGGCCCTTCCCCACCTCCTCTTCCCCGTGGGGGGGATGACCAAAGCTGAGGTGCGGGCCCTGGCGGAAAGGGCCGGGCTTCCCACCGCCAGGAAGCCGGAAAGCCAGAACCTCTGCTTCGTGGCCGGGGACCTGAGGGAGTTCCTGAGGGAAAGGCTCAAGGTCCGCCCCGGTCCCCTGGTGGACGCCCTCACCGGGGAGGTGGTGGGAGAACACCAAGGGGCAAGCCTCTACACCATCGGCCAGCGAAAGGGCCTCGGCCTGTTCAAGCCCCACCTGGAGCGGTACGTGGTGGGCGTGGACCCTCTGGCCAACGTGGTCTACGTGGGGCCAAGGGAGGCTACCCTTTGGCTTGGGCTTGAGGGGGAGGAGGCCAACCTCCTGGCCGAGCTTCCCGAGGAGGTGGAGGTCCAGGTGCGCTACCGCACCCCTCCCGTAAGGGCCAAGGTGGAGTCCTTAAACCCCTTGCGCCTTCGCTTCACCACCCCGGTCTTCGCCGTGACCCCAGGGCAAAGCGCCGTGTTCTACCAGGGGGAGAGGCTTTTGGGGGGCGCGGTGATCCGCCAGGGGCTTTACAACCTGGCGGGCCTCGAGGGGAAGCCCCAGGCAAATGCCTTGACCTTCTCCTGACAAAGGGCTGCCAAAGTACGGGTGGGAGGTTTAGGATGCGACGGCTAACGGCAACGGTTTTGGGAGCATTGGCACTAGCGGCTTCAGCATGGGCGCAAGAAGTGATCACCCTGGTTGGGGCAGGGGCCACCTTCCCCTACCCCCTGATGGCCAAGTACGGGGACGAGTACACCCGGCTCACCGGGGGCAAGGTGCGCATCAACTACCAGTCCATCGGCTCCGGCGGGGGTATCCGGCAGTTCCTGGAGCAGACGGTCCACTTCGGCGCCAGCGACGCCCCCCTGAGCGACCAGGTTATGAAGGATGTACGCACCCGCTTTAAGAGCAACGCCCTTAACATTGGCTATGCCCTCGGGGCTGTGGTCCCCGTGTACAACCTACCCGGAATACGGGAAACCCTTCGGTTCACGGGCCCCGTCCTGGCGGACATCTACCTGGGCAAGATCAAGACCTGGAACGACCCCGCTCTGCAGGGTCTCAACCCTAACGTGAAGCTTCCTCCCCTGCCCATCACCGTGGTGCACCGCTCCGACGGCTCCGGCACCACCTACGTCTGGGTGGACTACCTTTCCAAGGTTTCCCCCGAGTGGGCCAGCAAGGTGGGGCGGGGCACCAGCGTCCAGTGGCCCGTGGGCGTGGGAGGCAAGGGCAACGAGGGCGTGGCCGGGGTGGTCAAACAGACCCCTGGCGCCATCGGCTACGTGGAGGTCACCTACGCCAAGCAGAACAACCTGAGCTACGGGGCGGTGCAGAACAAGTCGGGACGGTTCATCCTGGCGGACCTCCCCAGCATCAAGGCTGCCGCCAACGTGCCCCTTCCCGGGGATATGCGGGTTTCCATCACCGACACCTCCGAGCCAAGCGGCTATCCCATCGCCAGCTTCACCTACCTCCTCCTTTACGAGGACCTCTCCGCCAACAAGGCGGTGAAGAGCGAGGCTGAGGCCCGGGCCCTGGTGGAGTTCGTGAAGTGGATCCTCACCGATGGGCAGAAGTACAACGAGCCCCTCACCTATGGGGCCCTGGCCTCCGTGCCCCAACAGCGGGCCCTGGCCCTCCTTTCCCGGGTCACCTACCAGGGCAAGCCCATCGGCAAAGAGATCACGGGGCGCTAGAACACCTCTGCCCCAGGGGTGGCCTTTTCCCGGGCCACCCCTTATCTTGAAAAGGGGTTGCCCATGAAGCGGCTGTACACCCATTCTGGCGACCGGATCTTTGCCTGGGCTCTCCTTCTCCTGGCCCTGGGCGTGGTGGCCTTGGCCCTGCTCATGGCCTACGAGCTCTACCAAGGGGGAAGCCTGGCCCTGAAGCGCTTCGGGCTTTTGGGGTTTGCCCTGGGTAGGGAGTGGGACCCCGTCATCCAGAAGTCCTTCGGCGCCTGGCCCTACATCTTGGGCACGGTGATCGTGAGCCTCTCGGCTCTTTTGCTCTCCTTTTTCCCCGCCCTGGCCGCGGCCATCTTCGCCGCCGAGTATGCCCCCAGGTGGCTCGCCCAGGTGATCAACTTTCTCCTGGACCTCATGGCCGCGGTACCCAGCGTGGTCTACGGCCTTTGGGGCATCTTCGTTCTGGCCCCATGGATCCGGGACCAGGTGCAGCTTCCCTTTTACATGTGGGCGGCGGAGCATGCGCCCTGGCTGGCTTCCATCTTGGGGGTGCCCACGGGATACGGGTTGATGACCGCCGTGTTGATCTTGGCCTCCATGATCGTCCCCTACACTGCCGCCTTAGCCCGGGATGCCATCGCCCTGGTACCCAAGGAGCATCGGGAGGCCGCCTACGCCTTGGGGGCCACCCGCTGGGAAGTGATGCGCATGGCCATCCTTCCCCTGGCCCGGGGCGGGATCATCGCCGGGGCCTTTTTGGCCCTAGCCCGGGCGGTGGGGGAGACCATGGCGGTCACCATGGTCATTGGCAACTCCCACAAGCTCCCCTACACCCTCTTTGGCGGGGCGGCCACCATGCCCAGCGTGATCGCCAATGAGTTCACCGAGGCCGTGGAGGACCTCCACCTTTCCGCCTTGATCGCCGTGGGCTTCCTTCTCTTCTGGGTTTCCATGGCGGTGAACTTCGCGGCGGCCTACGTCCTCCGGCGCCAGGAGCGCCTGGTCAAAGGGGTGCTGTGATGCTTCCTGCCAGCAGCCTGCGGAGCCTGGAAAAAAACCTGGCCCTTAAAGCCCGCTACCGCAAGGAGCGGTTCATGATGGCCCTGGTGGGCCTGGGTACGGGGCTTGCCTTCCTCATCCTGCTTTTGGTGCTGGCCTACGCCTTAACCCAAGGGGCAGGCGCCCTTAACCTGGATTTCTTCCTTAAGGACATGCGGCCCCCCGGCGAAACCGGAGGGGGGCTCAGGCAAGCCATCGTGGGTACCTTGATCGTGGACGGGCTGGGACTTCTCATCGCCCTGCCCTTTGGTCTGGCCGCCGGAATCCTCCTGGCAGAGTATCCTGACCATCCGGTGAACCCGTACCTCCGCCTCCTCTCCGACACCTTAAACGGCATGCCCGCCATCCTCTTTGGGCTTTTGGCCTTCATCCTCATCGTAAAGCCCATGGGGGGGTTTTCGGGCCTCTCGGGAGCCTTCGCCTTGGGCTTCCTCATGATCCCCATCCTGGCCCGGAGCACCGAGGGCGTCCTCGCCCTGGTGCCCAAGGAGATCCGTGAAGCTGGGCTCGCTCTGGGGCTTCCCCGCTGGCGGGTGATCCTTTCCCTGGTCCTGCCCACAGCCCGGGCCGGGCTCATCACGGGAGTTCTTCTGGCCTTCGCCCGGGCGGCGGGGGAAGCAGCACCCCTCCTCTTCACCGCCTTTGGCAGTCCCCTCTTGGAGCTAAACCCCCTTAAGCCCATGGACACCCTTCCCCTGCGGCTTTTCGCCTTTGCCATCAGCCCCTACGAGGACTGGCACCGCCAGGCCTGGGCTGCGGGGCTGGTGCTCTTTGGGCTCATCACCCTGACGAGCCTGCTGGCCCGCTGGGCCTCGAGGAGGAGGTTCTAGATGCTACCGGAAACCAAGGAAACCGTGGGCACCCACATGGAATCCAAAGGGCTAGTGGTCCGCTACGGAAACCGGGTGGGCGTGGGGGTCGGGGGCGGGGTAAACCTCCCCATCTACCGCCACCGGATCACCGCCCTCATCGGGCCCTCCGGATGCGGCAAGACCACATTTCTAAGGGCCCTAAACCGCATGCATGACCTCACCCCCATCGCCCGGGTGGATGGGGAGGTCCTCCTGGACGGGGAAAACATCTATGCCCCCGGGGTGGACCCGGTTCTGGTGCGGAGGCGGGTGGGGATGGTCTTCCAAAAACCCACGGCCTTCCCCACCATGTCCATCTACGACAACGTGGCGGCGGGGCTTAAGCTGGTGGGCATAAGGGACAAGCGCCGCCTGGACGAGGCGGTGGAAAGGGCCCTGCGGGGCGCTGCCCTGTGGGACGAGGTCAAGGATCGCCTGCGCACCCCGGCGAGCGGCCTTTCCGGAGGACAGCAACAACGCCTCACCATCGCCCGGGCCCTGGCGGTGGAGCCGGAAGTCCTGCTTATGGACGAGCCCACCGCCAGCCTGGATCCCATCTCCACCCAGGCCATAGAGGACCTCCTCCTCTCCCTGAAGGAGCAGGTGACCATCGTCATCGTGACCCACAACATGCAACAGGCCGCCCGGGTTTCCGACTACACCGCCTTCTTCCTCAACGGGGAGATGGTGGAGTTCGGCCCCACCGAGTCCATCTTCACCAAACCGAAGGACCCCCGCACCGAGGCCTACATCACCGGCCGCTTCGGATAAACTCTAGGGCATGTCCCCTGTAGGCCTCCTCTTCCTGACCCTTTTCAACAGCATCCTGGGGCTTTCCATCCTCTTCCCCATCCTGGGGCCTTTGGGCCGGGAGCTTGGGCTCACCGAGGTCCAGGTGGGCCTTTTCTCCACTGGCTACGCCCTCATGCAGTTCCTCCTTTCGCCCTTCTGGGGGAGGCTGAGCGAGAAGGGCAGGAAGCCCATCCTCCTCCTGGGCATCCTGGGCTTTGCCGTGAGTTTCCTCCTCTTTGGCCTCTTTGCCCTCTTGGGCCAAAGGGGTTTGGTCTCCGCGAGCCTCCTCTTCCCCCTCCTCCTCCTGGCCCGGCTTCTTGGCGGGGCCTTCAGCTCCGCCACCCTACCCACCGCCCAAGCCTACGTGGCCGATATCACCGGGCGGGAGAACCGCACCGCGGGCATGGCCCTCTTGGGGGCCGCCTTCGGCCTGGCGGTCATCCTGGGGCCCGCCTTGGGGGCGGGGCTTGCCGCATGGTTTGGCCTCCTGGCCCCGGTGTTCTTCTCCTCCGGCATCGCCTTCCTCAACGCCCTCTTCGTGGCCCTGGTCTTGCCGGAATCCAGGCCCCAGGGATCGCAGGAGGCGGGGCACCTTTCCCCCTGGGATGGACGGGTTTTTCCCCTTCTCCTCCTGGGGTTCTCCCTGAACCTTTCCGGGGTGGCCCTCGAGCAGACCATCGCCTTCTACTTCCAAGACCGCCTCGGGCTTTCGGGGGTGGAAACCGCCAGAAGCGTGGGGCTTGCCCTGGTGCTTTACGGCTTTGTGGCAGTCTTCATCCAGGGTTTCCTGGTTCGGCGCTTCTCCTGGCCGCCTAGGACCCTCCTCCTCCTTGGGCTACCCGTGGGCATCCTGGGCTTTCTCCTTTTGGTGGTGGCCCAAGGCTTTCCCCTTTTGGCCCTGGGCCTAGCCCTGCAGGGGGCGGGGGCGGCCCTGGCGGGGCCGGGGGTTACCGCCGCCCTCTCCCTGGCCGTGGGAGAAGGGGAACAAGGCCTGGTGGCGGGCTTGAGCGCCTCCGCCCAGGCCCTGGGTAGGATGCTCGGGCCTGTTCTGGGTACTGGCCTCTACCGGCTTTCCCATGAGGCCCCCTACCTCCTGGGGGCTACCCTCCTCCTCATGGCCCTCCTCACCCTTCCCTTCCTCTTTCGCCGGGCAAGGATCTAGATGCAACTCCTCGTCTTCCGCCAGAGGAACTTCCGCAACCTGGCCTTCTCGGCCTTCCAACCCCCTCAGGGCCTTTTCGCCCTGGTGGGAGGGAACGCCCAGGGGAAGACCAGCCTACTCCTCGGCATCCACCTGGCCCTTGGAGGCGAGGTCCGGGCCTCCTTGGCCGATCTGATCCGTTTCGGGGAGGAGGAAGCCTGGCTGCAGGCGGAGGTGGAAACCGAGCTGGGTCTATACCGGATCGAGCAACGGCTGAGGCCGGAGGGAAGGGAAATCGTGCTGAACGAGAAGGCGGTGAGCCTAAGGGCCCTACACGAGCTTCCGGGCTCGGTCCTGGTCCTGCCTGAGGACGTGGAGGTGGTGCTGGGAAGCCGGGAGGAGAGGCGGGCCTTTCTGGATCGCCTGATCGGGCGCTTCTCCCGCCGGTACGCCGCCCTCCTTTCCGCTTACGAAAAGGCTCTACGCCAGCGAAACGCCCTTTTGAAGGCCGGGGGGAACGGGCTTTCCGTATGGGATCAGGAGCTGGCCCGCTACGGCACGGAGATCATGGCCTTCCGAAGGCGCTTCTTAAAGCGGTTCTTGCCCATATTCCAATCCGTCCACCGGAGCCTGGCCCCGGGGGAGGTGGGGCTTCTTCTGGAGGAAACTTCCCCGGGGGATCTCGTCGAGGCCCTAAGGGCCCGGAGGGAGGAGGAGCTGGCCCGGGGGCAGACCCTGGTGGGCCCCCACCGCGACGACCTGGTCTTCCTGCTTTCAGGCCGGCCGGTCCACCGCTTCGGAAGCCGGGGGGAAGCCAAAGGGGTGGCCCTGGCCCTGCGCCTGGCCGAGCACCGCCTGCTTTCCGAGCACCATGGGGAAGCCCCCCTTCTCCTGGTGGACGAGTGGAGCGAGGAGCTGGACGAGGGCAAACGGCAGGCGGTTCTGGCCTACACCCGCACCCTACCCCAGGCCATCCTGGCGGGGCTTTGGGCCCCCGAGGGGGTCCCGGTATGCTGGGTGGAAGGAGGGGTGGTCCTATGCTGACCCTCCCGGGAGGGTGGGCATGCCCTGGCGGCTTAAGGAGGTGATCCCCGAGGCCCTCAAGAAGGCCGGGGGGAAGGAAAAGCTGAAGCGGGGTCTGGTGCTGGCCGCCTGGCGGGAGGTGGTGGGCAGGGAGCTTGCCCAGCTCAGCGAGCCCCTGGCCCTCGAGGAGGGTACCCTCACCGTGCGCGTGGCGGACCCCGTCACCGCCCACCAGCTCACCTATAGCCGCCTGGCCCTTTTGCGACGCTACGAGGAGCGGTTTCCAGGGGTGGTGAAGGAGATCCGCTTTGTGGTGGGGCCCCTGGAGAAGGAGCCAGAGGCCCCCAAAACCCCGGAAAACCCCGAGCGCCTCCTATGGGCAAGCCGCCGGGCCCTGGAGCTGGCGGAAAAAGCCCCCCTGGAGCTACGGGAAAAGGTAGCCCGGGCCGCCCTGGCCCTTTTGCAAAAGGATCGGGGCGAGCCCTGCCCCATCTGCGGAAGCCCTAGCCCCAAGCATCCCTGCCCCACCTGCCGCCGCCTTCTGGAAAGCCCCTGGGTGCGCAAGGAGGCGGAGCGCCTCAAGCGGGGCCGGCCCACGGGCCTCGAGGGGGAAGCCCTCTTGGTGGCTCGGCACCTGGCCAGACAATCTCTTCTAAGCGAGATGGAAGCCCTTTACCCCCAGGCCTTACGGGACGAATCCCTTCGTCCCCTTCTCCGGGACCTGGCCCAGCGCTTCCGGACCCTCTTTCCCGGGGAAACCCTCCCCGAGGCAGTGCGGAGCCTCCTCTCCAAGGAAGCCTAAACCCCATCAAATAAGCCCCTAAAGCACCTTCCCCCCTCGCTAGCGTGGGGGAGGTTTTGCGTTACTGTCGTGGTGGGTGGCAGAGGATTTGAACCTCTGACCTCTCGCATGTGAGTGATCCTCCCCTCATCTCACCCCCAGCTAGCTTTGATATTTGACAGATGGTAGTAGGCAGTAGAAAGACATTGATGCCCCGTGAGTGTCCTTCGTAAGTGGCCCAGATATGGGACCGTTCCGGTGGGATAGGGGTAAACAAAGGCCAAGACAAAAGTGCTGTGTGAAACAGAATTTACCGGGCCTCTACCCTTGCCGGACGGCAAGGGGAAGGTTCTACCGAAGGATATTCTGGTCACTTTGCCAGTTAGCCCTTTCGAAGGGGACAACAAACGCTGAATTCGGAGCTAGGGTGCGAGACACCTAGACAGACCTTGGAGCTGGCCCGTAGGGCCTCACACGGAGGAGAAGGCCAAAGTATGGAAGATTGAGGGCACACACCCCTCCTCCACAGCGTCACCTCCTTCGCTGTTTTATGTTTAAGGCGAGGCAGCACGATCTGCCAGAAGAGCCAAGCGATTGGCTTCCAAAGTCCAGGGCTCCCCACGCAGACCGCCGTAGTAGCCTAGCACCTTCAGCCCAGCTTGGGCAAATAGCTCCAACAGTTCAGCAAGCGTGAACACTCGTAGAGAAAGAGTATACTCCTTGCGCTCCGCTCCTTTCAGTACGATCCAGCGCGACTCAATCCGATTGCGCGCGAAATCCATTGCGCTCTCCTCGAGCACGAAAAAGCCGGGATACTCGTGCCAATTGCGCGGGCGAAAGTTCTTGATGAGCCAGTCGCGGTTGATCAACTCTAATAGAAAGCGCCCGCCGGGCTTCAAGCTCTTGTGTACTTCTTTGAGCACCTGCAGATGGTCTTTATCGCGCTCGAAGTACCCGAAGCTTGTGAATACATTAATAACTGCGTCGAACTCATTTTCAAAGGGAATGGCGCGCATGTCGCCGCCGACGAACTCTATCTGCAATCCCTGCTCTTGGGCTTTGGCGCGCGCTTGTTCAAGATACACGTCACAGCTATCTAACCCTACGACGCGAAAGCCTCGCTTGGCTAAGGGGATAGCAAAGCGTCCCGGGCCACAAGCTAAATCTAAAATCTTTGCGCCAGGCTGAAGCCCTAGCAACAATACTAACGAATCACAGCTTTGATCGGCCCGCTGCCAGGCCTCTCCGTGGAACATGATCTGACCCGTTGTCTCGTCGAAGAACTTCTGCCACCATTCTTGCTCCAAGTCCTTGTGCCTCCTTCCGAGCTCATCTTAGAAACTGTTGTAAAAGTCTGGTATCCTTGCAGGGTGAAGACTCTCCGCCCATCTTACCCCAGCGATCTTCGAACCCGAGAAGCTCCCAGGTTTGCCCGGCATCCACGGTTCGATACAGACCCCAGCCGCGCAGGCCACAGGCGGCATAGGCCGTCTTCGAATCCTGCGGGTGCACAGCGATCCCGCGCACGGCATTCCCTTCGATGCCCCGACCGACCAAGGCAAGCTCCTCCCCCCGTGCGTGGAAGACGTACATCCCATCCCCAGTGCCGACATAGAGCAGACACGGATCCTTCATGGTGAGCTCCTCCTTTCGGTGCCAGGCGATTCTAGCACACCGTCCGGTCATGCACAGGAGTCCGTGGAGGGAAAGCAAGCCTGGGCCCAGGTCACCAGGGGCCCACATCCCCCACCATCCACTGCGCCTGCCCTGCCTCGATGGCCTGAAGGACACCCGCCGAGATCTCTTGATGCGTGAGCCAGCGCATGGACCCGCCTGATCTCCGTGCCCCCAGAACCACCTGGTGATACCTCAGGTTGGGGTGCGGCTCGAGTCCCTGGGACAAGCTGTCCGCCAGCTGCTTGGGATCCGTCCGGGCACTTCCCACCACGTGAAAGAAGCGCAAGGGATGGCCCATCCGGGCCAGCACAGCCGCGAGCCGAAGGGCCAGGTGATCCTCATGGATCCAGGCCACCACGAGTTCAGGGGGCTCCGTAGCCCCAATATGACGCTCGATCTCGGCCAGGAACCGGTCCGGGACGTTCCAGTCCAAGGCCAGCATGTGATGGACACAGCCCGTCCTGGCCAGTTCCGCGTCCAGGCTCAACAGTGAACGCTGGGTTCGAGCAACGGAGGTCAGGCGCCCCGAGCGGGAGGCTAAGGCCACCGAGGCTTCCCGCAGCATGCCGGTTCCACCGACAACCAGGGTGTGGGCAAACTCGCGTGAGGTAACCATGTCACGATCCTTCCTCGAGCAGCCGAGGGCATCCATTCCCCGCTTACATTTCGCGGGAAGCGCTCAGCGGTATGGGGCTCGGCTGAGCTTTCCCCCATCCCCGGTGCTTCCCCTAGGGGCTTGCCCCCCTTACCTCCCCACCCTGGGGCTGGATCAGGCGATCCATGGGGTGGCTCTCAGTTGCGGCCAGAGGGGGCAGGTGTACTGAAGCCTTTCCCCATCGGTAAGGGCCAACCCCCAGGCGAGTCCTGGGGGTTGCCTGTGAGGGGGTGTGTCAGAGGTTACCCTCGAACCCTAGCCCTGCATGCTATGCTGTTCGGCGGGAGCGGGAGCTCCCAATAAGTCCTCGGAGGCGAAGAAGCCTGCCCTGCAGTTGGGCGCCTGGGGCAGGTGGAGCCGGTGGCGCAACCGGCCGAGGGTGAACAAAGGTTCTTCCTTCCCTGTAGCCAAACCCTTGCCGGCCAGGTGCCCAGCCTGGCCCTAAGGCTTTTAGGGCGTTCGGAGGCGACGAGCCGTGGGACCCAAGATGGGCGCCAGGGGACACGGGGAGCCAGTGGCGCAACCGGCCGAACGCGAGGGTTGCATCTCACCGCAGCTGTCCGCACCCCCTCTCGGGAATGCCTGCCAGGGGGTGGGTATGGGGCCAAGTGCGTCGGAGCCCCTCACCGGGAAGGAGCCCCTCACCGGGAAGGAGCCCCGGGGACTCCAGGCTGCCCCACACCAGGAGGGGACATGAACCCACCCTCCCTCCCGCCCTCGGTCCTGGAGGCCGTGCTGGAACAGCTGGCCGAAAGCGTGCTCATCACCGATGCCTCCGGTCGCATCCTGTACGTGAACCAGGCCTTTGAGCACCTCACCGGCTATTCGCGGGAGGAAGTGCTGGGGCAGAACCCCCGGTTCCTTAAATCCGGGGCCCACTCGCGGGAGTTCTATCGAATGTTCTGGGAGCAGATCCGGGCCGGGGTTCCTTACCGGGGTCTCTTCATTAACCGCAAGAAGGACGGCACCCTGTTCACGGAGGAGAAGATCGTAACCCCGGTCAGGGATCCCTCGGGGAACATCTCCTATTTCGTGGCCACCAGCCGCGATGTCACCGGGGGAATAGCCTTCCAGACCAGGCTGCGGGAGCTAACCACCCACGACCCGCTGACCCGCCTCCTTAACCACAGGGCCTTCCTGGAAAGGGTGGAAAGGGACCTTGCAACCCCGGTCCGGGGGATGGCCCTGGCCTACCTCGACCTGGACCGCTTCCAGATGGTCAACGACCTTCTGGGCCATCGTGGGGGGGATGCCGTTTTGGCGGAGGTTGGCCGGCGCCTCCTGGCAGCCCTGCCCGAGGCGGTCCTGGGCCGGGTGGGGGGAGACGAGTTCGCTGCCTGGTACCCGACCGAGGATCCCGACGAGGCCAGGGGAAAGGGCAGGACTCTTCTGGAAGCCCTGGCGCTTGAGGTCCCGGTTCAGGGGCAGCCCGTGCGGTTGGAGTGCAGCATGGGCATCGCCCTGTTCCCCCAACACGGCGCCTCCTTCACCGATCTCCTGCGGCGCGCCGATCTGGCCATGCATCGGGCTAAACTCCTCCGCACCTGGGAACCCGAGGTGTTTACCCCCGATCTGGAAGGGCTCACGCCCCAGGCCCTGGCCCTTGAAACCTCCTTCCGTGAGGCCCTGTCCTTGGGACGCGCCCAGCTTGTTTTTCAGAGCTTGCTTGACCTCGGGGACGGGACCTTCCGCAACGCGGAGGTGCTCTTCCGCATCCGTGGATCCGAAGGCCTCTCAAATCCCCTGCCCCATCTGGACCTCTCGCGCCGTTCGGTGAACGAGCCCCTCGACCGCTTCGTCATCGGCCAGGCGCGTGGATTGCAGGAGAAGTACCCTGATCTGACCCTGTGGCTCAACGTGACCCCATGGTCTCTTGGCGACCCCACTTTCCTCACCTTCGTCCACCGGGAGGTGGAGGAGGGGCTGGAGCCGGAAAGGGTGGTCCTGGAGATCAACGAACGGTTGGCGCAGCCGCAGCTGGCCCGGATCGTGCCCGCCCTTTGGAAGTTGCGTGCCCAGGGTTTCCGTCTCGCCCTGGATGACTTCGGATCCGGCCAGCTGTCCCTGGTCCATTTGCAGAGCCTTCCCCTAAACTTCTTGAAGATTTGCCGGGGACTCTTCTGGTCCCACCGGGGCAACGGGCTCCATCCCCCTCCTGTAATCGCCCATATCGTGGCCATGGCCCGCGACCTTGGGCTCGGCGTGGCCCTCGAAGGTGTGGAAACGGAAAGCGACCTGGCTCTGGCCCAAGCCTTAGGGGTGGATCTGGTCCAGGGGTTTTACCTGCATGCGCCGGATAGCGCGCCCAGAGACCCGGGCCAGGTGTCTGATCGACCCGAGATGCCTTAGGGAGTACCCCCATGACCACAGCTTTCTCCTAACCCCTTAGGTGCTACCGGGACCCCAGCCCATGATGGATCGGCATACCCGCCTGCAGGGTGCTCCCCAGAACCCCGGGCCAGTACAACGGTGAAGCCAAGGGAACAGGGGCTAAGGCTTCCAGGAGCTTCCGAAACCATCCCCGCCAACCCGTGACAGGGGGCCTCCGGGGAACCCCGCGCCTCAGAAACCCTTCTCTCCACTCTCAACACCTTCTGCCTTGCCAGGTGGAGAGATCCTTCCGGGTCGGCCTGACTGAGGTCCTGGGGGAGTTTCGGCAGGTGGAAAACGGGGAGGAGAACCCGTCCCCGTAGAATAGGCCCATGGCCAAGAAGCGCGAGTCCCCTTCCAAAAAGCAGATGGAACTGCGACTAAGCGGCCAGGCGTTTGAGATCCCACCCCTATGGGACGCCCTCCTCATCGGCCGTCAAGCTCCCATCGGTCCCGAGGCCGCCAAACGCATGGCCGACAGCATGGCACCGGGGCAGTTCGAGCTCGTCCGCATCCAGGGTGCACCCGTGGAGGCCGTACTGATAAGGAAAACCCTTCTAAAAGTCTTGACCCCGGAGGCCTTACCGGAGCTTCTCCTGGAAGAGCTTGCTCCCCTTATCAGCGAGGACCAGGTGGTGCGGGTCCAGGTGGAGGTTGTACTGCATACGGCGCGCACGGTTCGGCTAGAATAATCCTTAGCCATGGTCCAGGTTAAGGAGGTGATGACCTCTAGCCCTGTAACCATAAGGCCATGGGCCAGCATACGGGAAGCGGCCAACCTCATGGCCCGGCATAGGATCGGAAGCCTTCCGGTTCTCGAGGATGGCACCCTGGTGGGCGTGGTCACCAGCCGGGACCTCAGGGGGGTTCACCCCAACCGGGTGGTCATGGATGTCCTCCAAGGCCCCCCCATCTTCATCTCCCCGAAAGCCAGCCTGCTCGAGGCCCAGGCCTTGATGCAGGAGAAAGGCGTGGAAAGGCTTTTGGTGGTGGAGGAGGGGCGCCTTCTCGGCATCCTTACCAAGCGCGCCCTGGCCTTCGCCCTGGGCCAGGGCTTTGACCCCCTCACGGGCCTGCCCCGGGCCGACTTTCTGCGGAGCCACCTGGAGCGTCTCCTGGACAAGGGAATCGATCCCACCCTGGTCTTCGTGGATCTGGACGATTTCGGCCTCCTCAACAAGCAGCTGGGCCACACCGCAGGCGACCAGGCCCTGAAGGAGGTGGCCAGCCGGCTCTCAGCCTTCGCCCGTAAACACAGGGGAGAAGCCTTCCGGTATGCCGGGGACGAGTTTGCCCTGGTTTTCCCCCGGCCCCGCACCCGGGTTCTCCCTCGCCTTCCCGAGCTCCTGAAGCTTCCCCTTAGGGTGGGGGAAAAGAGGTTGGGCTTGTCCCTGGGGGTGGCCGGGGGGAGGCGGCGCAAGAAGCGGCCGGGAAGCTCCCGGGCCACCGCCGATGACCTCATCCGCCTAGCCAGCCTGGCCTCCACCCTGGCCAAAGGCCGTCCGGAAAAGATGGCCCTGGGGGAGGAGGTAAACCTGCCCAACACCCGGGCTCTAGAAGCAAAACCCTCTCCCGGGTCGGGGCGGTGAAGGCCATAGGTAGGAGGTCCCCGTAGCCGGGGGCCAGGAAGTGCCCCGACTAGCCCCTGGGGGGTAAAGAAGTGGGAACAGTGGGGACGCTTGGGACTTTTGCCGTCCCGGGAGGCACAAAAGTGTACCCACTCGGAGTAGGTACACTCGGGAAAAGTGGGGACACGGTTTTCACCGTCTTGATGGGCATTCCCCCAAAGCGTCCCCGCTGTTACCACTCCCGGGAATAGGACCCCAGTGGATCACCCTGCGCACCAGCAGGTATCCACTTAGAGCCAGGGGAAAGCCCAAGGCCGTGAAGTGGCCCGCCAGAAGCCCGTAGTAGCCGATGCCAAGGCCTAAGGCCCAGAGCAGGCTGAAGAAAGTGCCCCAGCGGAACCGGGTACTGGGGGTGGTCTTCCCGGTGTAGCTGGAGAGGGGTTCCAGCTGGGTGCCCTCAAGGGGGGTACGGATTTCAAGGGCCTCGTACAGGTGTCCCATGTTGCTTTGCCCGAAGGGCAAACACATTTGCGTAAGTAAGAGAAAGGCGGTGTAGGCGAAGATGGCGATGCCGGGAAGTTGGGAAAGGCCGGGGTTCCCCGCCCAGGTGTAGTAGGCCAGGGCCACCAGGCTGAGCCCCAGGGTCCAGCGGATAACAGCGGACCCCACGGGGATGAAGACGGGCACCAGAGCCCAGTGGAGTTCCCGCACACCCCCATGCTAACCCCATTTGCCGTTCGGCAAGGAGCCCAACCGGGATAAGGGGTAGACAGGGGGTAAGAAAAACCGAAACCCCGGGGACTGACCCCGGGGATTTCTCCGTTCCCATCGTGGTGGGCGGCAGAGGATTTGAACCTCTGGCCTCTCGCTTGTAAGGCGAGCGCTCTGACCAGCTGAGCTAGCCGCCCGTGGTGACCCCAGGGGGAATCGAACCCCCGTTTCGGCCTTGAGAGGGCCGCGTCCTGACCGCTAGACGATGGGGCCCCGGCTTGGTGGGCCGTGCAGGATTCGAACCTGCGACCTACCGATTAAAAGTCGGTTGCTCTGCCAGCTGAGCTAACGGCCCAACAGCCTTAGTGATTATAGGGGAAGGATAAAGGCTTGTCCAGGTGAGGGGACCAAAGGGGTAGGACATTTGTCCCTTTCCCCTATGATAGAGTTGGGTGTTAAGCTAAAGGAGGGAACCCCCTATGCAGCGGGCCTTCCTGGTTTTGGCCCTGGTGGCGATGGTGGCGGGTGCCATTGGGCTTGCGCTCCTTCGGCCCTGGTGGTTTACGCCCCTGGCCTCCAACTGGGGTTCCATAGATCAGATCATCCTTCTTTCCCTTCTTCTTACCGGTTTGGCCTACGCTGGCGTCAACCTCTTTTTGGCCTACAGCATCCATCGCTACCACAAGGATCCCGCCCAGTACCTCCCGGAGGAACCGAGGCTGGAGCGGAAGCTAATCTGGCTCACCACCTTGGGAATCGTGGTTCTTCTGGCCCCGGGGCTTTACTTCTACAACCACCTGGTCCACCCCCCAAAGGAAACCTTCACGGTAGAAGTCCTTGCCCAGCAGTGGCTTTGGAGCTACCGTTATCCGGGATCGGACGGGAGACTAGGAAGGACGTCCATCCAGAAAGCTTCTCCCGCCAACCCCTTTGGCTTGGACCTCGAGGATCCCCCCGCCCGGGACGACATCCTGGTCATCGGGGGTCCCTTGCGGCTCCCTTTGGGCGAACCCGTCCTACTCCTCCTCCGGGCCAACGACGTCATCCACAGCTTCTACGTCCCCGAGTTCCGGATCAAGATGGACGTGGTCCCGGGCATGGTAACCCGCATCTGGTTCACCCCCACCGCCCTCGGCCAGTTCCAGGTGGTCTGCGCCGAGTACTGCGGCATAGGTCATGCCCGCATGCTGGGCCAGGTCCTGGTGATGAAGCCTGAAGAGTTCCAGGCCTGGATCAAAGCCCAGCCCAGCGTGGCCCAGTCCCTGGGCCGGTAAGGAGGAGCCATGGAGTTTCCCGGTTACCATGACCACCGCATTGGCCCGGAGCCCCGAAGCTTCTGGAGCCGGTACGTCTTCAGCCAGGATCACAAGGTGATCGCCATACAGTACATCCTGACCGCCCTTCTGGTAGGGGCCATCGGCATGGCCCTCTCCTGGGCTATGCGCCTCGAGCTAGCTTTCCCGGGCGTCCTGGATGCGGGAAGGTACTACCAAGCCATGACCCTACACGGCATGATCATGATCATCTATCTGCTCACCGCCCTGCTCCTTGGAGGGTTCGGCAACTTCCTCATCCCCCTCATGCTGGGGGCACGGGACATGGCCTACCCCTTCGTCAACATGCTGTCCTACTGGGTCTACCTGCTTTCCGTCCTGGTTCTCCTGACCTCCTTCTTCGTGCCGGGAGGGCCCACCGGGGCAGGCTGGACCCTCTACCCACCCCAGGCCATCACGCAGGGCACCCCCGGGTACGACTGGGGGATCGTCCTCATGCTGGTTTCCCTCCTGCTCTTCATCGTGGCCGCCACCATGGGCGGGCTCAACTACGTGACCACCGTGCTTCAGCTCCGCACCAAGGGGATGACCCTGATGCGGATGCCCCTGGCGGTCTGGGGGATCTTCATCGCCTCCATTATGGCCCTCCTCGCCTTCCCCGCCCTCTTTGTGGGCGGGGTGATGCTGCTTTTGGACCGCACCCTGCACACCAGCTTCTTCATGCCCGCGGTGATGCAGTTTGGCCAACACCTACCCTACGAGGGAGGAAGCCCCCTCCTGTGGCAACACCTCTTCTGGTACTTCGGCCATCCCGAGGTCTACATCGTCATCCTCCCCGCCATGGGGCTTATCTCCGAGCTGGTTTCGGTACACGCCCGCAAGCCCATCTTTGGCTACGGAATGATGGTCTTCTCCCTGGTGGCCATCGCCGCCATCTCCTTCATGGTCTGGGCCCACCACATGTACACCAGCGGCATGAACCCCTATTTCGGCTTCTTCTTTGCCACCACCACCCTGATCGTGGCCATTCCCTCGGCCATCAAAACCTACAACTGGCTTCTCACCCTGTGGCGGGGAAAGATCCATCTCACCGTGCCCATGCTCTTCGCCATCGCCTTCCTCAACACCTTCGTGGTGGGAGGGCTTACGGGGCTCTTCCTGGGCAACGTCATCGTGGACTTCCCTCTCCAAGACACCTACTTCGTGGTGGCCCATTTCCACATGGTCATGGGCGTGGCCGCCATCGTGGCCATCTTCGGGGGCATCTACCACTGGTACCCCAAGGCCACGGGTCGGATGCTCAACGAGACCCTGGGGCGAATCCACTTCTGGGCCACCTTCGTGGGCACCTACCTGATCTTCTTCCCCATGCACTTCCTGGGCCTTCTGGGGGTACCGAGGCGGTACAACACCTTTGAAGGGCTTTCCTTCCTGCCCCCCTCCGTGCGCCCCTTGAACGAGTTCATCACCGTGGTGGCCCTCCTGGTGGGCCTAGCCCAGCTCCTTTTTGGCTTCAACCTGGTCTACTCCTACTTCCGCGGCAAGAAGGCCCCAGACAACCCCTGGCGGGCAACCACCCTGGAGTGGCAGGCCCCCACACCCCCACCCCACGGCAACTGGGGGCACGAGCCCCCTCCCGTGGTGTACCGCTGGGCCTACGAGTACAGCCCCCCGGGGGCTAAAGAGGACTTTATCCCGCAAAACGCTCCCCCGGTGGTGGCGGGAGGCAGTGGAGGGGAAGATCATGCCCAAGGTGGAGGACAGGCCTAAGCTTCCTCCAAAAGGGCCTCCGGGCCGCGAGCTCGGCGGAGGAGAGGAACCAGAAGACGCCTTTTCCCTGCCCCCAGGGCAGGTGGGTCTTCTCGTCCTGCTTGCCGCCATCACCAGCCTCTTCGCCGCTTTGGTGAGCGCCTATCTGGTGCGTATGGGCCTTCCCGACTGGCAGGCTCTGCCCAAGCCTCCCCTTCTCTGGCTCAACACCCTTGTGCTCCTTCTGGCCAGCCTAGCCCTGGAACGAGCGGCCCGCCTCGAGGCCTGGCCCCAGGCAAGACCCTGGGCCCTAGGCGGCGGGCTTTTGGGAGCGGGCTTCATCCTGGGCCAGCTCCTGGCCTGGCGGCTCCTTCTGAGCCTGGGCTATGCCCCAGCGGGCAATCCCGCCAGCGCCTTCTTCTACCTGATCACCGCCCTCCACGGCCTGCACCTCCTGGGGGGAGGGCTGGCCCTGGCCTGGGTCTTTGTCCGGGAAGGAAAGGGCCTTCGGCCTTGCGCCTGGTACTGGCACTACCTCTTGGGCGTCTGGCTGGTGCTTTACGCCCTGTTTCTCTGGACCTAAGGAGGGGGAGTATGGAGGAAAAAACCCTACGACTGCCGCACTTCCTAAGGGCGCTAGCCGGGGACTGGGGAAGCGACCTTTCCGCCTTCAAGGTGGTCTGGGCCAAGGCCATGATGTGGATTTTCCTCCTCTCCGACACCTTCATCTTCGGCTGCTTCCTCACGGGCTATGCGGCCGCCCGCCTCTCCGCCACCCTGCCCTGGCCCGACCCCGGCAAGGTCTTCGCCCTCCACATCGGCGAGCGCGAGATTCCCCTCCTCCTCATCGCCATCATGACCGTGATCCTGATCAGCTCCAGCGGCACCATGGCCATCGCCGTGTACCACGCCTATAACCGCAACAAGCCCCGCACTGCCCTTTTCCTAGCCCTGACCGCCCTTTTGGGCCTCAGCTTCGTGAGCATGCAGGCCTACGAGTGGACCCACCTCATCCGGGACCTGGGCTTCCGCCCCTGGGGCAACCCCATGGGGGCTCCCCAGTTTGGCTCCTCCTTCTTCATGCTCACCGGCTTCCACGGCCTCCACGTCACCGCTGGGGTTATCTACCTCACGGCCGTGGCCACAAGGGTCCTGAAAGGGGTTTACGACCGGGCGGGAAGCTACGTGGGGGTGGAGGTGGCGGGGCTTTACTGGCACTTCGTGGATTTGGTCTGGGTTTTCATCTTTGCCTTCTTTTACCTGTTCTAGGAGGCAGCATGAACCACGGCACGGAGATCCATCGAGGGGAACAGCACCAGCCCATCGGCACCTATCTAGCGGTCTGGGGACTCCTCTTTCTCCTCAGCACCCTGTCCTACCTCCTAGACTACTTCAAGGTGGAACCTCTGGGTTTACGGCGCTTCCTCATCACCTCCTTTGCCCTCCTCAAAGCGGGGCTTATCGTGGCCTACTTTATGCACCTGCGCTTTGAGCGGGTGGGCCTGGCTTACGCCATCCTTTTGCCTCCCCTTCTCCTCCTGGCCCTGGTGGCCATTTTGCTCCCCGAGGGGCAGTATGTGGCGACGGTGCGGCATTTCTTCTTTGGCGGCCCTTAGCCTGGCCCTGGCCCACCACACCGAAACCCGCCCCAGCGACCTGGGGCCAAGCTGGTGGGGGATTTTGGTGATGGCCCCGGTTCCCTTCCTCCTGGTGGGGGGTGTGGCTTGGTACCTCTGGCGCCGGCGCTCGAGGCCCAGGAAGCCTTGAGCCCAAAGGCTACCTCAAGCCCCTGAGCCGCTCCAGGAAGGCCAGCCCAAAAGCCTCCTCCTGCACCCTGCGCCTTAGGCCCTCGAGGTCCAATGGCCTCCTCGCCACCGCCTCCAGGGCCACCTTGGGCAGGGGAGCCGCCTCCAACAAGGCGAAAAAGGCCTCGTCGGCCCAAGGGGGGACCCAGGCCCCGCTGCGGCAGAGGAACACCCGCTGGAAGATACCTTCCACCGGCCCCCCAGGATCCTTGACCCTCTCCACAGGAACCACGGGCTCGGGTTCCAGGGAAGGATCGCGCCAGGAAGGGTAGAAAACCCTAAGCCTGGCCCCTTGGCGGGCGTAATAGACCATCCAGTCGTCGCAGGCGGGTTCCTCGCCCAAAGGGCGGTAGCCCGCATCGTGATGGGCATCAAAGAGCATTACCTCCCGCACTCCCTGGCGCACGTCTGGATGGAAGGCCAAGGCGTTGGAATCCGCATAGTAAAGGCGGGCCTCCGGGGCGAAGGCAAAGCGCTCCCAGAATCCCTCCCATCCCCGGGCCTGGGGCAGGGGAAGCCCCCTTAGGAGGAAGGCCAAAGCCCGTTCCTCCCAAACCTCCCCCAGGTAGTAAGGGGTTTCAAAGTGGGCCCAGGCGTAAAGGGGGGCCATAGGGTCCTTAGGGTCTTGGGGCACGGGGAAGAAGAAGTCGAAATCCACCACCAAAAGCCGCATCCCTCTCCATAGATAGCAAAGCCCCCGCCTCTTGGGCGGGGGCCAAGACCAAGAGGATCACCAGACGTAGAAGATGGTCACGATCACCAGCCAGACCGCATCCACCAGGTGCCAGTACATGCTGGCCGCCTCGAGGGTGCCGTGGTGGTGCTGGGTAACCTTGCCCCTAAGGGCCTGGAGGTAGGCCAGGATAAGGCCGAAGCCCCCGATGACCACGTGCAGACCGTGGAGGCCCACAATGGTGAAGAAGGTGGCAGTCCAGAGATTCTCCTGCCAGCTGGAGTGGTGGTGGAACTGGTAGAACTCGTAAGCCTGCACCAGGAAGAAGAGGACCCCCAGGATGATGGTGACGAGCAAGCCAAAGCGGAAGGGGCTGAAGCGGCCACGCCTCAGGTCGTGGTGGGCGAAGTGCACGGTGAAGGAGGAGCTCACCAGGAAGAAGGTGTTGAGGAGGGCAAGCCCGAGAGCGGGCCGCTCCTCCGGGGGCACCGCCGCCCCGGTGAGGCGGAGGTAGAGGTAGCCGGCGATGAGGATGGCGAAGAGGCCCACTTCCGAAACGATGAACCAGGCCATCCCCATCCAGGCGTTGGACTTGCCGGAAAGGGTGTGGTGCTCCACCGGGTGGCTGTACTCGTCCTCGAGGGCCCAGCGGATGAGGCCGTAGACGAAGAGGGCCAGGAAGACCCACATCCACACGTTGGGCACGGACAAGGCCGCCACGGAAACAAAGAAGGCGAAGAGGGTGGCGGCGGAGTAGAAGGGCCAGAAGGAGCTATTGGGCAGGTGGATGTGGCTTGGGTCCTCGGGCTTCAGCTCCACCCCCTTCTTAGCCCAGTCGTACAGAGGCCGCTCAGAGGGGAAGTCCTTGGGCAAGGCCACGTCAAAGTTATGGGCCTTGGGTGGGGAGCTGGTGAGCCACTCCAGGGTGTAGCCGCCCCAGGGGTTATCCGGAGCCTTCCCCCCGGAGCGCAGGCTCTTCCACATGGCGTAGATCCAGACCAGACCCCCAAGGCCCAGGATAAAGGCCCCAATGGTGGAGATGAGATTCAGTTCAGGCCAGCCGGCGATGTCCGCATTGTAGGTGTAGTACCGCCGGGGCATCCCCAGGAAGCCCAGGGCGTACTGGGGCAGGAAGACCGTCAGGTAGCCCACCAGAAAGAGCCAGAAGTGGAGCCGTCCCAGACGCTCGTCGTACATGCGGCCCGTCATCTTGGGCCACCAGTAGTAAAGCCCGGCGAAGGCCCCGAAGCCCGACCCCGCCATCAAGACGTTGTGGAAGTGGGCCACCACGAAGTAGGAGTCCTGGAAGTGGTAGTCCAGGGGCGTCATGGAGAGCATGACCCCGGTGATGCCGCCCAGGAGGAAGTTGAAGATGAAGCCCAGCACCCAAAGGAGGGGGGTCTTCATCTGCAGGTGCCCAGCCCAAAGGGTACCGATCAAGTTGAAAAGCTTCACCCCGGTGGGTACAGCGATGAGGGCGGTAAAGAAGGCGAAGGCGATCTGGAAGATGGTGGACTCCCCCACGGTAAACATGTGGTGGGCCCAGACCATGGTCCCCAGCACCACGATGCCCATCTGAGCCCAGACCATCTGCTTGTAGCCGAAAAGGGGCTTACGGGAAAAGGTGGAGGCCACCTCCGCCAGGATGCCCAGATAGGGCAGGAGCATCACATACACCGTGGGGTGGGAGTAGAACCAGAAGAACTGCTGGAACAGGACCGGGTCTCCACCAACATCAGGATTGAACCAGGAAAGCCCGATCTTCCGCTCCAAAAGCACCAAGAGGGTAGCCGAGGTCAGGCCCGCCAAGCTGAAAAGGTTGAGAACGCTGGCAGCGAAGACGCTCCACACGTACATGGGCATCTTCCACATGCTCATCCCTTGGGCCCTGAGGTTGTAGATGGTGGCGATGAAATTGGCATTACCCAAGAGGCTGGAGAAACCCAGGAGCAGGATGGCGACCATGTAGAAGCTCACCCCGCTACCCGACTGCACGGAAAAGGGGTAGTAGAAGGTCCAGCCCACGCTGGGAGCTCCTCCGGGGAAGAGGTAGCTCATCAGGGCCAGAATGATGGCTCCCAGAAAAGCCCAGTAGCTGAAGGCGTTCACCCGGGGCAGGGCCACGTCCCGGGCCCCCAGCATCAGGGGCACCACGAAGTTCCCGAAGCCGGTGAGCCCGGCCTGGATGATGAAGAAGAAGAGCATGGTAGCCCCATGCAGGGTGAGGATCTGGTTGTACTGCTCCCCCGTGAGCAGGTGGTTGTTGGGCACCGCCAGCTGCGCCCGGATCAGAAGGGAAAATACCCCGGCCAAAGCGAAGGCGAAGAAAGCGGTGGCCGTGTACAAAAGCCCGATCTTCTTATGGTCTACCGTGGTCAGGAGATCCCACAGGATCGCCCAGAAACCTGCTTTTGGCTTGGTCGCGATGGCCATCTGCCCATACCTCCTTAGAACTTAGGCAACGCCTTGAAGTCAAAACCCTGCACCTTGAGTCCATCCAGATAGCGGACCAAAGCGTTCAGATCCCCCTCGGAAAGCTGCGGGAAGCCCGGCATCTTGGTCCCCGGCTTCATGGAGGCGGGATCCTTGATCCAGGTCTTCAGGTGCTCAGGCGTGTAATCCACAATCCCCGCAGCCAGGCTCACCCGATTGCCCACAAATCCCAGCTCCGGCCCGATGACCGCTGGAGGCATCTTAGCCTGCACCGAGTGGCACGCCATGCAGTTCTGCTGGAAGACCTGCTGGCCCTGGGCATCGGCCACAGGAGGCGTGTAGTTCTTGGCTGCCGCCACAAAGCGGTCAAACTCTTCTTTGGGCAGCACGATGGCTCGGAAGAGCATGCGGGAGTGGCTGGGGCCGCAGAGCTCGGCACAGAAGCCGTAGTAGTTGCCCGGTTTTTCCGGTGTAAAGGAGAGAAGAGTCTTTTGTCCCGGAATAGCGTCTCGTTTTCCTGCAAGCCCCGGCACCCAGAAGGAGTGGATCACGTCCTTGGAGGTGATCTCCAGCACCACCGGCACCCCTGCGGGCAGGATGATCTCGTTGGAGGTGCGGAAGCCCAGCTCAGGATAATTGAAGTCCCACCAGAACTGGTAGCCTGTCACCTCCACCTTCAAGGCTCCGGCAGGAAGCTGGTTCACCTGGATGAGGCTCCGGGCCGTCAGGCCGAAGAGAACGAAGATGATCAAGATGGGGATCACCGTCCAGACCACTTCCAACCGGTCATTGCCGTGGAACTGGGGTGGCTCCCCCTCCTGACCGGGTTTGGCCCGGAACTTCCAGGTGATGTAGGCCAGAGCCCCAGCCACCACCCCAAAGATCAGGACGGAGAAGACCAAGACCCAGATGAGGAGGAAGTTGGTCTCCCGGTTGAAGGGGGAGATAGGGTGGGTAATGGCCACCCTATGGCCCTCCTGGGCCAGGGCCAAACCTAAAAGACTGAGCGCCGCTACAACTCTTCTCATCCGCTTCCCTCCCTAAAGCACCCGATCCACCGCCATGGCCACGAACAAGAGGGCCAGGTAGAGCATGGAGTATTTATACAGCGAAACCGCCGTCCTCCGCTCGGGCTGGCGGTAGAGGGCAAGGCTCTTAAGGATAAGCAAAGCATTAAGGGTAAGACTGAAGAAGAAGTAAACGAGGCCGAGTTCCCCCAAAAGGAGGGGCATGAGGGAAATCAAGGCGGTGAGCACGGCATAAAGGGCGATTTGCATCACCGTCACCCTTTCCCCCAACACCACGGGCAGCATGGGCACACCCACGGCCCGGTAGTCGTCCTGGATCATGAGGGCCAAGGCCCAGAAGTGCACCGGGGTCCAGAAGAAGATGAGGGCGAAGAGGTACCAGGCGAAGAGGCTGAGCTCGCCCGTTACCGCCGTCCAGCCCACCAGGGGAGGAAAGGCTCCCGCCGCCCCACCGATGACGATGTTCTGCCAGGTGCGCCGCTTCAGGTAGAGGGTGTAGACCAGCACGTACCAGATAAGGCCCATGAGGGCCAGGGTGGCGGAAAGGAGGTTCGCCCCCCACCAGAGGAGAAGGAAAGCCAGAAGGGCGAGACCAAAGGCGAAGAGAAGTGCATCCCGGCTGGAAATGCGCTGGGTCACGGTGGGGCGCTTGGCGGTGCGGCGCATGCGGGCGTCGATGTCCCGGTCCACCACCATGTTGATGGCGTTGGCCGCTCCCGCCATCATGTAACCTCCCAGGGCCACCACCAGGAAGAGGCCCGTGCCAGGCCAGCCCTTGGCAGCGATGAGCATGGCCAAAAGGGTGGTGAAGAGAAGGAGGCTGATCACCCGGGGTTTGGTGAGGGCCAAGTAGTCCTTCCAGGTGGCTCCCCCGGTGCCCCGGTGCGCCGCCTCGGTACCCTCCCCCAGCTCCACCCGCCTAGCCCCCTGGGCCAACGCCGCCGCCGAAAGCAGGATGAAAAGAAGCCACACGGCGTAGGCCAAAAGAAGGTGCAGGATCTGCATCCAGACCGGGGCCTTAAGCCACACGTTCACCAGGCCTACAAGAAGCTGCACCCCATAGAGGTACGCGAGGGCATGGGCGAAGCGGCGGGTATGGGAGGAAGGCCTCAGATGGGCCACCAGGTAGCCAGCAAAAACCACATAAAGCCCCACGCTCACAGCGATGAGGGGGTGTAGCACCCTGAGGCGCACCAGGAAGTGCTCGCCCGGGGTCAGGGAGCGCTCCAGGGCCTCGAGGGTGTTCCGCACGGGGAAAAGAAGGTCGCCCAAAGCGGTCACCGCCCCGCTCATCCCCAGGAAGAGCAAGGCAAGAAGTCCCAGGAGCAGGGCCGCCCCCACCGCACCCTGCCCCCTAAGGCGCAAGGGAGCCCCTCCAGAGGCCCACCAGGCGGTGAGGACCAGGGAGGCCAGGAGGAAATAGGTGTTGGCCAGGTGCACCATCTGCACCACGGCCCTGGCAGCGCTCACGTTATGGGCTGTCCAGCCAAACAGGACCAGGGAGGCCCCCACCAGGCTCTCGGTGATCATGAAGAGAAAGGCCACCCCGGAACTCAGCCGCGCCGGGTGGCCCTTGGAGAAGAGGCGGAAGGCGAGAAGGGCCAAAAAAAGCACGGAAAGAAAGGCGAGACCCGAGGTAGCCCGGTGGGTGAACTCGATGAGGGTCTCCACCTGCGGGCTTCTGGGGATGATCTCCCCGTTGCAGGTGGGCCAGTGGGAGCCGCACCCCGCCCCCGACCCGGTGGCCCGCACGTAAGCCCCCCAGAGGGCCACCAGGATGTTCCACACCAAGACTCCCCAGGCGTAACGGCTAAACCAAGCTTGGCTCATAGGGCACCCGTCCCCCAGACGGTAGTGCTTACCATTCTGCCAGAAGACCTCGTCCAGGGGTGAAGTACATTTGTCCCTTCCATTACCTGCCACCTAGGAGACTAATACCCCCTGGCCCTACTTGGCAAGGGGCTGGGCAGAAGGCCCAGCCCCACATAAGGATAAGGGCTACCCCACCTTTGGCCCTGCCCGGCGTATGGTTTCCCCCACCCCGTCCGCATATCTCTGGAAATTTTCCTGGAACAGGGCGGCTAACTTCCTGGCCTGCCGATCGTAGGCCTCCTTGTCCTCCCAGGTTTCCCGCGGGTCTAAAAGCTCCTTGGGCACCCCAGGGACCTCCAGGGGGACCTCAAAGCCAAAGACGGGATCCTGGCGGTAAGGGACCCCTTCGAGGGCCCCGCTTAGCGCCGCCTGCAAAAGGGCCCGGGTCACGGGCAGGGGAAAACGCCGGCCCACCCCGTAAGGCCCCCCGGTCCAGCCGGTATTCACCAGGTACACCCTGGGGCCATGTTTCTTGATCTTCTCCCCCAGCATCCGGGCATAGACCCCGGGATGGAGGGGCAAAAAAGGCGCCCCGAAACAGGCGGAGAAGGTGGCCTTAGGCTCGGTGACACCCCTTTCCGTGCCCGCCACCCGGGCGGTGTAGCCGGAGAGGAAGTAGTACATAGCCTGTTCCGGAGAAAGGCGGGCGATGGGGGGCAGGACCCCGTAGGCATCGGCGGAGAGGAAGAAGATGGCCCTGGGATGGCCCGCCATGCCCGAGTCCACCACATTTTCCAGGTGGGCAAGAGGGTAAGAGGCCCGGGTGTTCTCGGTCTTGGTGTCGTCATCCCACTCCACCCGGCGGCTTTCCGGGTTGACCACCACGTTCTCCAGAATGGCCTCAAATTGATTAGAAGCTTTATAGATGAGGGGTTCGTGCTCCGGGGAGAGGCGGATGACCTTGGCGTAGCATCCCCCTTCAAAGTTGAAGACCCCCTCCTCGCTCCAGCCGTGCTCGTCGTCGCCGATCAGAGGCCTCTCCGGGTCGGTGGAAAGGGTGGTCTTGCCCGTCCCGGAAAGACCGAAGAAGATGGCCACATCCCCCTCCTTCCCCACGTTGGCCGAGGCGTGCATGGGGAAAACCCCCCGCTTGGGCATGAGGTAGTTCATCACGGTGAAGATGCTCTTCTTGATCTCCCCCGCGTACCTGGTACCCACGATGAGGACGAGCTTTCTCTGGAAGCTGATGCCCACGAACACCTCGCTCCGGGTTCCATCCCGCTCGGGGTCGGCCAGGAAGTAAGGGGCGTGGATCACGGTGAAGCCGGGAGCGAAGGGCTCCACCTCGTCGTCCTCGGGGAAACGGCGCGGGAGGATGAACATGTTGCGGGCAAAAAGGGCGTGCCAGGGGCTTTCCGTCACCACCCGAACCGCCAGACGGTGGCGTTTATCAGCTCCCGCATACAGGTCCTGAACGTAGAGGTCGCGCTCAGAAAGGTAAGCGGCCACCCTTTCCAAAAGGGCTTGGAAGGCCTCCGGGGCGAAGGGCTGGTTCACCTCACCCCACCAGATCTCCTCCTCTATCCCCGGCTCCCGCACCACGAACTTGTCGCGGGGGCTTCTCCCGGTGTAGGGGGTGGTGTCCACCACCAAGGACCCCTTGTGGGCCAGAATCCCCTCGCCCCGGGCCAGGGTGTGCTCCACCAGGATGGGAGAAACCGTGTTCCAGAAAACCTGTTTCCTCGGTTTGATGCCCAAAGGCTCCAGTCGGTCCATAGAGACCCCCTTATGCCTAGGGCATCATACACTATACACTTATTTCCACGCTTCCAAGGTTAGGAGCTATACCCGGGACGCCCAAGAAGGGCAAAGGTCAAGCGCTTGCCCAGCTCCACCCCGGGCTGGTCAAAGGCGTTCACCCTCCAGAGCTCCCCCAGGAAGGCGGTTTGCCACATGAGGTGCTGCAAGAGCCAGCCCACGGCGTAGGGGGAAACCTCCGAGAGGTAGAGGGTATAGACCCTCTGTCCCGCTTCCGCCAAGGCCCGGTAGGTGGCCTCGGCCTCGGCCTTCAAGAGCTGGAACAAGCCCTTGCCGAAGAGGTAACCTGCCTCCCCCTCGAGGCCTTCCACCTGGGGCAGGAGGAGGTCCTCCGTGGCCCTTTCCGGCACCACCAGAACGATGAACTTGTCCAGGGGGCCTTCCCGGAAGAGCTGCACCTGGGCGTGCTGGTCCTGGGGACCCAAAGCGGGCACGGCGGTGGTGCCCACCCGGTTGCCCTCCCCATCCCGCTTGCCCAAGGACTCGTCGTGGAGCTGGACAAACCAGGCGGGAAGGTATTTCAGCCTCTCCGAGTACACCATAAAGACCGTGATGGGCAGGTGGCGGTGGAGGTGCTGGAGGAAGGCGGTTTTCAGGGGGAGGTTTTCCTCCAGCGGGGCCAGGGCCAGCTCGTTCGCCTTCCTCGCCCCCATGAGGAGGGCCTCCAGGTCCATCCCGGCAAAGGCCAAGGGAAGGAGCCCCACCGGGGAGAGCACGGAGAAGCGCCCTCCCACGTTTTCGGGAATGGAAAAGGCCTCGAGGCCCTCCTTTTCCGCCAAGGCCCTTAGCGCCCCCTGCCTGGGGTCGGTGGTGAGAACCAGATGCCGCCGCCAGTCCTCCCCCAGGTTCTCCCGAAGCCAGTTCAGAAACACCAGAAGGGCGGCCAGGGTTTCCGCGGTGGCCCCCGACTTGGAAACCGTGTTCACCAGGGTCTTCCGGGGGTCTAGGCCCCGAAGGAGCCGAAGCACGGGCTCCGGCTCCACGTGGTCCACATAGTGGAAGCGCACGCCGCTTTCGTTGAAGGCACTCTCCAGGGCCTTAGGCCCCAAGGCGCTTCCCCCGATGCCCAGAAGGACGAAGTCCTCCACCCAAGGGTTAGCCTCCCGGTAGCGGCGGATCCGCCTCAGGGTTTCCGTGTCCTCGGGGAGGTCCATCCAGCCCAGCATGCTTTGGAGATCCTTCCGCTTGGCCAAAAGAGCCTCCCGGGCTTGAAGAAGGAGGGGCCCGTGCTCCTTAAAAGCCTGGGGGAAATCCGGGAGGAAGCGGGTATCCAGGCGCAGCATACCCCCATGCTACCCGGATGTAGGCTAAAGGCATGGGCTACGTGCCCCCACCCACGCCCCAGCACGGCCTCGAGGAGGGTCCCATCCTCCTCAAGGACGGGCGCACCGCCTTCCTGAGGCGGGCAGGCCCCAAGGACCTTCCCCTTTTCGTGGAGTTCCTGAGGCGGCTATCCCCGGAGTCCTTGCGCATGCGCTTCTTCTCCCCCATCTCCCCGGAAAAGGCGGCGGAGCTTCTCCTTTCCGCCAAACCGGAAGAGGAAAAGGTGATCCTCATGGTCCTGGCGGGAGACCCCCCCAGGATGGTGGCCACGGGGGAGTACGTGCGCCTGAAGGGGGAGGGCACCGCCGAGGTGGCCTTTCTGGTGGACGATGCCTTCCAGGGCAAGGGCCTGGGCACCCTCCTTCTGGAGCGCCTGGCCTTGATCGCCGCCAAGCGGGGGGTAAGGCGGTTTCAGGCCTTCGTCCTGGCGGAGAACCAGAAAATGCTCAACGTCTTCATGGAAAGCGGCTTCCAGGTACGGGCCCACCGGGATAGCGGGGAGGTGGAGGTGGAGTTTGAGATCCTCCTGGAGGAGAAGGCGGCGGAGCGGTTTGAGTGGCGGGAAAAGGTTTCCACCCTTGCGAGCCTTCACCCCTTCTTCTTTCCCCGGGGCGTGGCGGTGGTGGGAGCAAGCCGCGACCCGGAAAGCATCGGCTACCGGGCCCTGGAAAACCTCATCTTTGGCCGCTTCCAAGGCCCCGTCTACCCGGTGAACGAGGCCATCGGCAAGGAAGGAGGTACGGTGGGGCCCCTTCTCGCCTACCCCAGGGTGGAGAGCATCCCCAGCCCCGTGGACCTGGCGGTGATCGCCGTGCCCAAGGAGCGGGTTTGGGAGGCCCTCGAGGCCTCGGGAAGGCGAGGGGTGCGAGCCAGCGTGGTCCTCACCACCGGCTTCCAGGACCAAGAGGCCAAAGAGCTAGCCGACAAGGCCAGGCGCCTGGGGATGCGCCTTCTGGGCCCGGGTTCTTTGGGCCTGGTCCACACCCACCCCGAGGTGCGCCTGGCGGCGGGCCTGGCCCCCCTCCCCAGGCCCGGGCCCCTGGCCATCTCCAGCCAGTCCGGCACCCTGGGCCGGGCGGTGATGGCCTACGCGGAGGGCATGGGACTCGGCATTTCCTCCTTCGTTTCCTTGGGGGCCAAGGCGGACATCTCCTCCAACGACCTTTTGCAGTTCTGGGAGGAGGATGAGCGAACCCGGGTGATCCTCCTTTACCTGGAGAGCTTTGGCAACCCCCGGCGCTTCTCCCGCCTAGCCCGCAGGATTGGCAAGAAAAAGCCCATCCTGGCGGTGCATCCCTCCCGGGATCCCTTAGTGCGCACCCTCTTCGCCCAGGCCGGGGTGATCCGGGCCAACAGCCTGGAGGAAGCCTTTGACGTGGCCGCCCTTCTGGCCCTGGGGCGCCTTCCGGAAAACAACCGGGTGCGCCTCATCTCCAACGCCTCCGGTCCCTCCAACCTGGCCCTCGAGGCTCTAAGGGAAGGAGGGCTTTCCGTGGAGCACGTGGACCTGGGCTCCACCGCCAAGGCGGAGGAGTTCGCCCGCGCCCTGGAAGAAGCCCTGGAAGGCGAAGCGGGAAGCGTGTTTCTCCTCTTCGTGCCCATGAGCTTTACCAGCGAGGAGGAGTTCCTGGCTCTTTTAGAGAAGGCAGAAGGGAACAAGCTCCTTTTGGCCTGCGTGATGGGCTCCCCTGGGGTGCGGGCCCGGGTTATGGGCCAGGTGGCCCTCTACCGCTTCCCCGAATCCGCGGCCATCGCCTTGAGCCGGGCCTGGGCCTACAAGGCCTGGCGGGAAGAGCCCCTCCACTTCCCCGACTTCCCCGACCTGCGCCTGGAGGAGGCGAGGAAGCTTCTAGAAGGGAAAAAGACCCTGAGCCAGGCGGAGGGGGCCGCCCTCTTGGAGTGCTTCGGCCTGCCTTTGGGGAAGGGAGAAGGGCTTTCCCTCAGGCTCACCGCCAAGCCCCACCCCCTCTTCGGCCCCGTCCTCACCCTGGTCCTGCCCACCCCCCTGGGGGACCAGGTGCTGGGCCAGCGGCTTTCCCCCCTCACCCAGAAGGACGCCCAGGAGCTGGTGAGGTCCTTAAGCCACGGGCAAAGCCTGGATCTTTCGGGTCCTCTCGACCCTGCCCCCTACCAGGAAATCGTCCTCAGGCTTTCCCGGCTTCTGGAGGAACTGCCCCAGGTGGAAGAGGTTTCCCTGGAGCTTTCCGGACCCCGGATCGCCCGCTTTGAAGTGCGCCTCCTGGGAAACCCCGAACCGAGGAACCGCCATGCGCATTCAAAGCCCCGCTAACCCCAAGGTGAAGGCCTTGGCCGCCCTGAAGGAACGAAAGGAGCGGGAAAGGGCGGGCCTTTTCCTGGTGGAAGGCCGGCGGGAGGTGGAAAGGGCCCTAAGGGCTGGCCTCCACTTAGAAACCCTCCTCCTCGGCCCCAAGGCCACCCCGGAGGACCAGGCCCTGGCGGGATCGGCCCCCACCCTGGAGCTTTCCCAGGAGGCGATGGAGCGGGTTTCCGTAAGGGAAAACCCGCCTCCCGTCATCGGGGTCTTCCGCCTGCCCCACAAAGCCCTAAAGGAGGCCCGGCTCCCGCAAAACCCCCTGGTCCTGGTCCTTCTGGGCCTGGAAAAACCCGGCAACCTGGGGGCTATCCTGCGCTCGGCGGATGGGGCGGGGGTGGATCTGATCCTGGTGGCGGAAGGGGTGGACCTCTATAGCCCCCAGGTGATCCGGAACTCCACGGGGGTGGTCTTCTCCCTGCCCGTCTTCCCCGTGGCCGAGGAGGAAGCCGCCCGCTTCCTGGAGGAAAGGGGGCTTTTTTTGGTGGCCGCCACCCCCAGGGGGGAAAAGGTTTACTGGGAAGAGAACTACCAAAGGGGGGTGGCCTTCCTCCTGGGAACCGAGGACGAAGGCCTTCCCGAGGCCTGGCTGGCCCGGGCGGGGGTGAGGGTGCGCATCCCCATGCGGGGAGTGGCGGATAGCCTCAACGTTTCCGTGAGCGCCGCCCTCCTCCTCTACGAGGCCCTGCGCCAAAGGGGCGGAGGATGAGGTTTCCCCTCACCCCCTTGCTGGCCCTTGGGCTTTTTCTTTCCCTGCCCGTGTGGGCGCTCCCTTCGGCCCTGGGGATCCTCCTCCTCCACCTGGGCAAGCGGTTCTACCCCGGTGCCTTCCTATGGGGAGCCTTCCTTCCCGGCCTCCTCCATGCCTTCACCCTCCCTTTCCCCACCTGGCTCCAGGGGTGGGCCCTGACCTCTGGGCTTCTCCTCCTTTACGGCTTTTTCCTGGCCGCCAAGGCTAGGCCCCTTTCCAGCCTCTTCCTCCTCCCCGTGGCCCTTGGGCTCGGGCCATGGGGCCTCTTCCTCCTGGGCCTCCTGCACGGAGTCAACCTTCTGGAGGAGGCCCATGTGCGGGCCCAGGAACGGGGGGAACGGTTTTGGACTCCCCCTTCCACCCTATGGATCCCAGGGATTCTGGGCCTCCTGCTGGCAGGCCTGGCCTTTCTTCCCCTCCGCCTTCCCTCCCTTCCCCTACCCGCCCTGACTCCCCCTAGCCTTCAGGCTTCCCCGGAAGCAAAATCCCAGCCCGGAGAGGAAGCAGCCTACCAGGCTCCCGAGGAGGGGTTTTCCCCCTGGGTGGCCTTCCTCAACCGGGCCTTGGCCCATGCCCAGCCCCTGGCCCTACTCCTTCTCCTCTTGGCTTTTCTGCCCCTTTTGGCCCGGGGGGAAAGGCTTCCCTACCGGGGGCTTCACCTCTTGCCCCTCTTGCTGGCCCTTTTGGCCGGGGGCCTTTTCCTCCTCTACCTGGGCACCCTGGGGGGTGGGGAAAGCGCATGGGGAACCAGCCCCTCAGCCCCCATGCCCACCCCTTCCCAGGAGAGCGGCCTAAAAGAGGCCGTACCGGGACCCGAGCGGTTAGGCGAGGTGGGCATAGCCCTGGCGGGGCTTTCCGCCCTCTTCACCCTGGGGCTTCTCTCCCTTCTGGCCTTCCTGGTTTGGCGCCACCGGGACCGGGAAGAGCAGGAGGCCGCCCAGGGTATACCGGCCAGGAGCTCCAAGCGCTTCCAAGAAACCCTTCCCCAAGACCGTGTGCGGCGGGCCTATTTCCAGGCCCTGAAGGCCCTAAAGGCCCTAGGCCTTCCCCGCATGGCCTCCGAGGGGCCCCTGGAGTACCTGGAGAGGGTTTCCCTCCCCCTTCCCGGGTTGAGAGAACCCTTGGAGGGGCTCACCCGGCTTTACCTGCCCGTGCGCTACGGGGGAAGGACCGGGGAGGAGGAAGCGGAAAGGGCGGAAGCCCTCTTGGGGGATATCCTTAGGCTATGTTCCTCGCCCGCATCCAAAGGGCCCTCTCGGGCCGGGTCCTCCTGAGGGAGGAAACCCTAAGGCTTTCCCTGGCCACCCTGCTCTCCGGGGGACACCTTCTTCTGGAGGACGTACCCGGCACGGGGAAGACCACCTTCGCCAAGGCCTTGGCCCGGGTCCTGGGCCTTTCCTTTAGCCGCATCCAGATGACCCCCGACCTCCTGCCCCAGGACCTCACCGGCGTCTACCTCTACCGGGAAGGAAGCCTCCTTTGGCAGAAGGGACCCGTCTTCGCCCAGGTGCTCTTGGTGGACGAGCTCAACCGGGCCACCCCCAGGACCCAGTCCGCCCTCCTCGAGGCCATGGGGGAAGGCCATGTGACCCTGGAGGGGAAGACCCACCCTTTGCCCGAGCCCTTCTTCGTCCTGGCCACGCAAAACCCCGTGGAGGAGGAGGGCACCTACCCCCTGCCCGTGGCCCAGCGGGACCGGTTCACCGCCCGGCTATTCCTGGGCTACCCCGACGAAAAGGCCCTCCTCCAGGCCCTGAAGGAGAGGGAACCCCTGGAGGGCCTGGAGGCGGTCACCCAAGGGGAGGAGATCCTGGCCCTTCGCCAGGAGGTGCGCCGGGTGCGGGTGGCCGAGGAGGTGCTGGACTACCTCCTGGCCTTGGCGGGCTGGCTCAGGAGCCGGGAGGAGGTGCGGCTTGGCCCCTCCCCCAGGGCCCTTTTGCAGGTGGAGCGCCTGGCCCAGGCCCTGGCCCTCTTGCAGGGACGGACCTTCACCGTGCCCGAGGACATCAAGGAGGCCTTCCGGGCCGCCATCCCCCACCGCCTTCTCCTACGGCTGGAGGCGGAGCTTTCCGGAGCCAGCCCGGAAGGGCTGGTGGCGGAAGCCCTCAAGGCGGTTCCCGCCCCGGTGGAAAGGGCCTAGGGAAGGACGTCATGGAAGGGGTTTTGGGCCTTCTATCCCTCCTTCTCCTCCTCGCCCTTTGGCGGGCACCCCGGTTGGCCCGGATCCGGGTGCAAACCCCGGACCTGGCTCCAGGCTTCCCCGGGCAGGCGCGGCTTGGGCAGGTGGCGGTGGAGGTCTGGGCTCCCCTTCCCCTTTTCTTCCGCCTGGAAAACCTCCCCTCGGCCCCCTTGGGCTTGGAACCCCGGGGCCTTTCCGGGATGGCCTGGGGGAAGATCCGGTTGGCCCTACCTCTTTCCTGCCGCTACCGCCGGCGGGGAGAGCATCCCCTCCGCCTTACTCTCCGCTTCACTAACCCCCTGGGCCTGGGGGAGAGGCTTCTCAGCCTGGAGGCGGGGAGGGTCTTGGTCTACCCCGCCTTGCGGCCCCTGCCGCCCTTTGAGCCCGCCCCCAGCTTCTTCCTGGAGGGCAAAACCGAGCCCTTCGGCCTTCCCGATCCCCTCGAGGCCAAGGGCCTCCGCCCCTACCAGCCCGGGGATTCCCTGCGCCTTCTGGCCAAGCCGGCAAGCCTCCGCCAGGGCCGCCCCATCGTGCGGGAAGTGGAAAAAAGCCTCCTGGGAAGCCTCTTCCTTCACCTGGATACCCAAAGCCTCCACCCCGCCTACCTGGACCATGGGGCAAGCCTCGCCGCCTGGCTCCTTCTCCTGGCGGAGAAAAGCGGGGTTCCCTATGGCCTTTCCGCAGGAGAGGTCCTGCCTTTGGGACGGGGAAGGGGCCACCTGGTGAGGGCCCTCTCGCTTCTGGCCCGCCTAGAGTCCACCCAAACCCCCGCCCTCCCGCCCAAGGCCCCTCCCGGAAGCACCTACTTCCTCATCACCCAGGCGGCGGAACAAGCCTTCCTCAAGGCGGCCTTAAGGGGAAGCGCCCAAGCCCGGCAGGGAGTGCTCCTCCTCCTCCCCGAGGGTTATTTCCTTTACCCAGGGGAAAAGGGCCGGCTGGCCTTGGGCAAGACCCCGGGCCTGGAGCGGGCCCTGGCTATGCGGGGCCTTCTCCTAGCCCATGGCCTCGAGCTGAAGGTGGTGCGGGGCCACCAGCCCCTCACCTTATAAAACCCCCCTCAACCCCCTTGACAGGAACACATGGGGGCAAAATAATAACCCTTGGTTTGACACTCTCGCCCTTTGAGCGTCAAAGGAGGGAGTGAATATGGCTGCGGAGGTGAAGACGGTGATCAAGCCCCTAGGCGACAGGGTTGTGGTGAAGCGGATTGAGGAGGAGCCCAAGACTAAGGGCGGCATCGTGCTCCCCGACACCGCCAAGGAGAAGCCCCAGAAGGGCAAGGTGATCGCGGTGGGCTCGGGCCGCATCCTGGACAACGGGCAGAAGGTGCCCCTCGAGGTCAAGGAGGGGGACATCGTGGTCTTCGCCAAGTACGGCGGCACCGAGATCGAGATCGACGGCGAGGAGTACGTGATCCTCTCCGAGCGCGACCTTTTGGCGGTTCTGCAGTAAGGGAGGTGAGGTATGGCGAAGATCCTGGTGTTTGACGAAGCAGCCCGCCGGGCCTTGGAGCGCGGCGTGAACGCGGTAGCCGATGCGGTGAAGGTAACCCTGGGCCCCCGGGGCCGGAACGTGGTCCTGGAGAAGAAGTTCGGCTCCCCCACCATCACCAAGGATGGGGTGACGGTGGCCAAGGAGATCGAGCTGGAGAACCACCTGGAGAACATCGGGGCCCAGCTCCTCAAGGAGGTGGCCTCCAAGACCAACGACGTGGCCGGTGACGGTACCACCACCGCCACCGTCTTGGCCCAGGCCATCGTGCGGGAGGGCCTGAAGAACGTGGCCGCCGGCGCTAACCCCCTGGCCCTCAAGCGGGGCATCGAGAAGGCGGTGGAGGCGGCGGTGGAGAAGATTCGCTCCCTGGCCATCCCCGTGGAGGACCGCAAGGCCATCGAGGAGGTGGCCACCATCTCCGCCAACGACCCTGACGTGGGCAAGCTGATCGCCGACGCCATGGAGAAGGTGGGGAAGGAGGGGATCATCACCGTCGAGGAGTCCAAGAGCCTGGAGACCGAGCTGAAGTTCGTGGAGGGGTACCAGTTTGACAAGGGGTACATCTCCCCCTACTTCATCACCAACCCCGACGCCATGGAGGCGGTCCTCGAGGACGCCTTCATCCTCATCGTGGAGAAGAAGGTCTCCAACGTGCGCGAACTCCTCCCCATCCTGGAGCAGGTGGCCCAGACGGGTAAGCCCCTCCTCCTGATCGCCGAGGACGTGGAGGGCGAGGCCCTGGCCACCCTGGTGGTCAACAAGCTCCGGGGCACCCTGAACGTGGCTGCGGTGAAAGCTCCCGGCTTCGGTGACCGCCGCAAGGAGATGCTCAAGGACATCGCCGCCGTCACCGGTGGTACCGTCATCTCCGAGGAGCTTGGCTTCAAGCTGGAAAACGCCACCCTCTCCATGCTGGGCCGGGCCGAGCGGGTGAAGATCACCAAGGACGAGACCACCATCGTGGGCGGCAAGGGCAAGAAGGAGGACATCGAGGCCCGCATCAACGGCATCAAGAAGGAGCTGGAGACCACGGACAGCGAGTACGCCAAGGAGAAGCTCCAGGAGCGCCTGGCCAAGCTGGCGGGGGGCGTGGCGGTGATCCGGGTGGGGGCCGCCACCGAAACCGAGCTCAAGGAGAAGAAGCACCGCTTTGAGGACGCCCTGAACGCCACCCGGGCCGCGGTGGAGGAGGGCATTGTCCCGGGCGGTGGTGTGGCGCTTCTCAGGGCCATCAGCGCCGTGGACGAGCTCCTTAAGAAGCTAGAGGGGGACGAGGCCACCGGGGCCAAGATCGTGCGTCGGGCCCTGGAGGAGCCTGCCCGTCAGATCGCCGAGAACGCCGGCTACGAGGGCTCCGTGGTGGTCCAGAAGATCCTCTCCGAGACCAAGAACCTCCGCCTGGGCTTCAACGCCGCCACCGGGGAGTACGTGGACATGGTGGAGGCGGGCATCGTGGACCCCGCCAAGGTAACCCGCTCCGCCCTGCAGAACGCCGCCTCCATCGGCTCCCTCATCCTCACCACCGAGGCGGTGGTGGCCGAGAAGCCCGAGAAGAAGGAGACCACACCCGCTCCCACGGGCGGCGACATGGACTTCTAAAGCCACCCCAACCTGGCTTCGCCAGGTTGGGGCCCCGGCAAAGGAGGCTGGGCCTAGGCCCAGCCTCCTTTCTTTGTCTAAAAGGGCACCACTTCCTCCTTGGGCCCTCCTCCACCGTTCCCCTGGAGGAAGGCCTCCCGATCCGGGATCAAGTAGGCGCGGAAGCCCTCGGCCTCGAGGGCCTCCAGCGCCCCTTCCCCCACCCGGGTCTCCCGCAAGGAGAGGATGGCCTCCCCGAAGGGCCCCTGCACCCTGAGGTAAAGGGGGAGGGTTCCAGGGTATTCGTCCAAAAGGCTCTTGAGGAGGGCCACGCCCGCCTCGTCCAACAGGGCGTGGTCCACCTCCACCTCCAGGGCCTTGGGGGACTCGGCCACCTCCTCGTAGGTCCAGGCAGCCTGGGCCATGATCCTAAGCCCCCCTTCCTCCCGCTCCACCTCCGCCAGGACCAGGAGGGGGGTGTCCTCCTTGAGCTTGGGGGAAACCCCCTCGTAAGCCCGGCCGAAAACCACCACCTCGAGGGCCCCCGTCTCGTCGGAAAGGGTAAAACGGGCCATCATGCCCCCGCTGCGGGTGGGCTTGCGCGCCACCTCCTCCACCATGCCCGAAAGGAGCACCTTGGGCCTTGGGGGAAGGCCTCGGATGAAGTCGGAAAGCTCCTCCAGGGTGCAGCTCGCCACCTCCCTCAGACCCGCGTAGCGCAGCACCGGGTGGCCGGAAACGTAGATACCCAAGGCCTCCTTCTCGTAGCGGAGCCGGGTGATCTCGTCCAAGGGCGGAACCTCCGCCAGGGAAGGCTCCTCCACCTCGGCGAACAGGCCCATCATGCCGGATCGCTCCCGCTCCCGGCTTTCCGCCGCCCACCGGAGGAGGGGGTCCAAGGAAGCCAGCAACCGGGCCCTGTCCCCAAAGGCGTCAAAGGCACCCGCCTTGATGAGGGACTCCAGGGTGCGCTTGTTCACCACCTTCTCGTCCAGGCGCTTGAGGAAGTCCCCCAGGCTCTTAAAGGGCCCGCGCCGCTCCCTTTCCGCCAGGATGGCCTGGGCTGCCCCTTCCCCCACGTTCTTCACCGCGGAGAGGCCAAAGAGGATCTCCTCCCCCACCACCTTGAAGTCAAAGCCCGAGCGGTTGATGTCGGGGGGAAGGACCTCTATGCCCATGGCCCGGGCGTCGCGGATGTACTCCGCCACCTTGTCGGAATCGTGCCGCTCCACGGTGAGGAGGGCGGCCATGAACTCCACCGGGTAGTGGGCCTTCACGTAGGCGGTCTGGTAGGAAAGGAGGCTGTAGGCGGCTGCATGAGACTTATTAAAGCCGTAGTTGGCGAAGGCCTCCAGCATGTCAAAAAGCCGGTTGGCCTCCTCCTCGGGCACGCCCCGTTCCCTGGCCCCCCGCACGAAGCGCTCCCGGTGTTTTTGCATCTCCTCCACCTTCTTCTTGCCCATGGCCCGCCTCAAAAGGTCGGCCTCCCCCAGGGAGTAGCCCGCCACCTGGGAGGCGATCTGCATGATCTGCTCCTGGTAGACGGGGATGCCGTAGGTTTCCTCCAGGATGGGCCTCAGGTACTTCTCCGCATGGGGGAATTCCACGTAGCTCACGGGCTCCTGGCCATGGTGGCGGCGGATGTAGGTGGGGATGTGCTCCATGGGCCCCGGGCGGTAGAGGGAAACCAAGGCGATAATGTCCTCGAGGCGCCTGGGCTTTAGCCCCCGCACCGTGGCGGTCATCCCTCCCGATTCCAGCTGGAAAACCCCCTTGGTCTCTCCCCGGGCAAGGAGGGCGAAGGTCTTGGGGTCGTCCAAAGGCAAGCGGTCGTAGTCCAGCTCCACCCCCTTGGACTCCTTCACGATCTTCTTGGCCTCGTCCAGGAAGGTGAGGGTGCGCAGGCCCAGGAAGTCCATCTTCAAAAGCCCCAGGGCCTCCACCGCTCCCATGTCGTACTGGGTCACAGGCCGCCCCTCCTGGTCCCGCATGAGGGGCACCAGGTTCGTGAGGGGCTCGGCGGCGATCACCACCCCGGCGGCGTGCACGGAAGCATGGCGGTTCAGGCCCTCGAGGCGCATGGCCACCTCGATCACCTCCCGCACCCGGGGGTCTTTTTCCATCTCCGCCTTTAGCTCCGGCACTAGCTCTATGGCCTCGGCCAGGGGCTTGGGCTTGCCGAACTGCACGGGGATCAGCTTGGCCAGCTCCTCCGCCTTCTTGTGGGGGATGCCGTAGACCCGGGCCACATCCTTGAGGGCTGCCTTGGAGGCCAGGCTACCGAAGGTGCCGATCTGGGCCACCTTGTCCTCCCCGTAGCGCCCGCGCACGTACTGGATCACCCGGTCCCGCTCCCGGTCGGAGAAGTCCGTGTCGATATCGGGCATGGAAACCCGCTCGGGGTTCAGGAAGCGCTCAAAGAGAAGGCCGAAGCGCAGGGGGTCGATGTTGGTGATGCCCACGGCGTAGGCCACCAGGCTCCCGGCGGCGCTTCCCCGGCCTGGTCCCACGGATACCCCATTCCGCCTGGCCCAGTTAATGTAGTCCTGGACGATGAGGAAGTAGCCGGGAAAGCCCATCCGCTCGATCACGGAAAGCTCGTAGAGGGCCCGGTGCAAGATGGCCTCCGCCGTCCATTCCCTCACCCCCTCCAACGGGGGTAGCTTGGGCAGAAGGGCTTCCCAGGCCTTCCCTTCCACCTGGGCCAGGGCTTCCGCCAGGGCTTCCCCGTCCCCGTGGGGCGGCATTTTCCCCAGAAGGCGGAAGACCTCCCGGTAAAACCCCTCGGTGATGCGGTCCGGATACCGGGAAAGAAGCCCTCTGAAAGTGAGCTCCCTAAGGTACTGGGCCTCGGTCCTGCCCTCGGGAAGGGGAAAGCGAGGGATGCGGTAGACCATCTTGTCCCCGATGGGAAGGTCCACGTCGCACATGCGGGCGATCTCCACCGTGTTGTCAAAGGGTTCGTCGCCCCACTCCTCCTCCGGGAGCATGGCCCGCATCTCCTCTGGGGTCTTCACGTAAAACTCGTCGCAGGGGAAACGCCAGCGCTCGGGGTCATCCAGGGTGCTCTTGGACTGGATGGCGAGAAGCACCTCGTGGGCCCGGGCGTCCTCCTTACGCACGTAGTGGCCGTCGTTGGTGGCCACCATCCCCAGGCCGTACTTCCGGGCGAACTCCCTCAGGACCTGGTTAACCTTCCTTTGCTCAGGCAGGCCGTGGTTCTGGATCTCTATGAAAAAGCGGTCACCGAAGATGGAGAGGTACTCGTTCAGCCGGACCTCCGCCAGGTCCAGGCGGTCCTGCAGGATGAACTGGGGGATCTCCGCCCCCAGGCACCCCGAAAGGGCGATAAGACCCTCGGCATGCTCCCGTAGAATCTCCCGGTCAATACGGGGTTTTTCGTAAAAACCCTCCAGGTATGCCCGGCTTGCCAGGCGCACCAGGTTCTGGTAGCCCTTGAAGTCCTTGGCAAGAAGGGTGAGATGAAAGTACCCCCCGTCCAGGCCCTTCCCCCTTTTGCGGTCAAAGCGGCTTTCCGAGGCCACGTAAGCCTCGTAGCCGATGATGGGCTTGATCCCCATGGCGGTGGCCTTCTTGTAGAACTCCACCGCCCCGAAGAGGTTGCCGTGGTCGGTCATGGCCAGGGCAGGGTCCTCGGGGGAAACCGTCTTCACCCACTCAAGAAGGTCAGAAAGCTTCGCCGCCCCGTCCAGGAGGGAGAACTGGGTGTGCTGGTGCAGGTGGGCGAACTTAAGGCGGCCCATAGGGTCCAGTCTAGCAAGGGCCTTGCCTCCCTTAGTTAGGTACTTGGGTATACTGATTAATGCAATGATTGAGGACACTAGCACCCCCATCTCCGCCACCGAGGCCCGGGTTCACTTTGGGGAGGTCCTCCAACGCGTGGCCCAGGGAGAAACCCTGGTGGTGGAACGGGGAGGAAGAGCCGTAGCGGTCATCCTGTCCGTGGAAGAATACGAGCGGCTCCGGAAAGCGCCTAAGCAACAAGAGATCCTCGATGCGCTTTGGAGGCTGGGCCAGGAGATCCGAAGCCACCTACAAGGACCCATCTCTTCCCCAGAGGAAGTCATACGGGCGATGCGGGAGGAACGCACCCTTGAACTGGGCGGTTCTTGACGCAAGCTTCCTCATGCGAGTTCTTCTGGCAGGCATCCTTGGCGACAGAAGGGCCCATGAAGCTTTTCTTGGTTTGGGTAGCAAGGAGGTGGTCGCCCCCACCCTCCTGCCTTACGAGGTGGCCAATGCCCTTCACCGCTACGTTCTGGGTGGGGTCTTGTCAGGGCCCCAAGCGGAAGCCTTTCTGCGAGGAGCCTTGGGCCTGAACATCCGCCTGATGGGAGACAAAGGCCTTCATCTAAGAGCCTTGGCCTTATCCCAAGCCCTGGGTTTAAAAGCTGTGTACGACGCCCATTACCTGGCCCTGGCGGAGAAGCTTCAGGCTGAATTCTGGACAGCAGACGGAAAGCTATCCCGAAAGGTTACGGAAGCTCAAGCTCAAGGCTTGCTGGAAGGCATTACCGTGCGCTATTTAGAACCCCATGACCCTGGGCCAACTTAGGGAAGAAGTCTGGAACACCTTAGCCCGCTACGACCTGGCCCTTCACCCCACGCCTCCCCACGGCCACCACCCCAACTTTCTGGGAGCCAAAAAGGCAGCGGGGCTCCTCCTCCGCACCCCGGAGTTTCAAAGGGCCAGGCTCATCCTGGCGGGCATGGATGCAGTGCTGAAACCCTTGCGGGAAGAGGCCCTGAAGGCAGGAAAGGCCCTAATTCTCCCCCACCCCGACCGGCCAGGGGAGTTCGTGCTCCTTAAGGACCTGGACCCAAGGAAGCTCAAGCGGGTGCGGGAGGCCTACCGCTACGGGGTGAAGGTGGACCTAAAGGGGCAGCCCATAGACCTGGTCCTCATCGGGGCCGTGGCCGTGGATGAGGAAGGGGGCTGGGTGGGGAAGGGCTATGGCTTTCCCCAGGCCTGGCTTGCCGTGGAGGCCCCCTTCGCCACCCTGGCCCACGCCCTCATGGTCTACCCCAAGCTTCCTGTGGAGCCGGAACGCCGGGTAGACCTTATCGCCACCCCGGCGCGGCTCATCCGACCTTAAAGGGCGAACTCCTTAAGGAGCCCCTCGAGGTCCAGGGGTTCCTGTTGCCCTAAGGCAGGGTAGACCTCAGGGTAGCGGGGCAGATAGGCCTTAAGGCGCTCCTCAAAGGTGGGGACCTCCGCCTTCCAGAAGACCCCTATGGGGATTCGCTCCCCCCACTCCGCCGCTTTTTCCTGGAACTGGGCCATCTTACGATCCAGCTCCTCCGGGGGCAGGCCTTCGGGAACATGGGGGTCGTATCCCTCATCCTGGAGCTTATAGAGCCTGGGGGCGAACCACTCCTTGGTGTGCAAGTCGTTGTAGGTGGGGCAGGGCTGGAGGACGTGCAGAAAAGCCAGGCCCTTATGGCTAAGGCTCTCCTTGATGAGCTCCTTGAGGCCCTTCACGTCGTAGGCGTAGCCCCGGGCGATCCAGGTGTAGCCCGAGGCGAAAGCCAGAAGCAGGGGGTTGATGCGCCCCTGGGGGTTGGGCTTGGGAAGGCTTTTGGTCTTCTCCCCTAGGCCCAGGGTGGGCCCCGCCTGTCCCTTGGTGAGGCCGTAGACCTCGTTGTCATAGAGGATGTAGAGCATGTCCACGTTGCGGCGGCCTGCGGCCACGAAGTGCCCGGCCCCGATCCCAAGGCCATCCCCGTCCCCACCCACCGCTACCACGGTGAGGTGGGGGTTGGCCAGCTTGGCTCCCTGGGCCACGGGAAGGACGCGGCCGTGGAGGGTGTGGATCCCGTAGACATTCAGGTAGTGAGGGGTCTTGGCGGAGCAACCGATTCCCGAGAAAACCGCCGTCTGGACAGGATCCCGCTTCAGCTCGAAAAGGGCCATCTGCAACGCGGAGAGGATGCCATAGTCCCCGCAGCCCGGGCACCAGTCCGGTTGCTTTTCCGCCTTGTAATCGGCAAGTTTGAGTTCCAGCATGGTTAAACTCCTTTCCTGAGCACCAGGCGCTCCGGGGCCCTGCCCGCAAGCACCTGCTCCAAGGCCTCCACCGCCTCATCCAGGGTGATGGGGCGGCCGTTGTACTTCACAATGCGGTGATGGACCCGCCTTAAGGTTTCCTGCTGCACCAGGTCCGCAAGCTGCCCCGAGTAGTTGTGTTCCACCGTGACCAGCTTTTTCCCCTCCAGAAGTGCACCAATCTCCGGGAAGGGCCAAAGGAGCCTGAGGTGCAGGTAGCCCACCCCAGGCAGGCGGTCCAGGGCTTCCAGGAGGGTACCCTTCACCGTGCCCCAACCCAGGACCAGGACTTCGCCATCCCTGTAGAGGGTGTACTGGTCCTCGAGGGGAATCTCCTTACGGGCGGCTTCCAGCTTGCGCATGCGCTTTTCCATCTGGTATTCCCTGAGGACGATGTCCTCGGTGATGTGGCCCTCGAGGTCGTGCTCGTCCGAGGTCATCCAGTAAAAGCCCCCCGGGGTGCCAAGGGGGATAAAGGGGGAGATGCCGTCCTCCGAGGGAGCGTAGCGCTCATAGGGGCCAAACCCCTCTTTTCTGGGGGTGAGGCGTTTTTCCCCATCCAGGGAGAGTACCCTCAAGGCCTCCTTGGGAAGGCTTTGCGCCATGGAGGCCAGGAACTTGTCCACCAGATGCACCACCACCGTCTGGTAGCGCCAGGCCCAGGCTAGGGCCTTCTGGGCATCCAGGAAGGCATCCTGAATGTCCCCAGAGGCCAGGACGATCCTGGGGTACTCCCCGTGCCCGCCCCGGATGGCGAACATCAAGTCGCCCTGCTCGGTGCGGGTGGGAAGGCCGGTGCTCGGGCCACCCCGCTGGTAGAGGGTCACCACCAAGGGCGCCTCGATCATGCCGGCAAAGCCCATGCCCTCGGCCATGAGGCTGAAGCCTGGCCCGCTGGTGGCGGTGGCGGCCCTGGCCCCGGTGAGGGCCGCCCCAATGGCCATGGTCACCGCGGCGATCTCGTCCTCCGTCTGGACCACGGCCACGTCGGCTCCGGTAAAAGCCGTGTGGGCCTCGAGGTAGGTGGACTCGTCCGTGGCCGGGCTTATGGGGTAGTAGGTCTGGAAGCGAAGCCCGCCAGCCAGCTTGCCCAAGGCCGCCGCCTGGGCCCCGGTGAGGTAGACCCGGCCCGGCTCGTACCCGTTTAGGTGAAGCTGGAAGGAAAGCCTGGGCACCTCCTCCCGGTATACCGCCTCAGCCACCTTCTGGTTTAGCTCCAACACCTTGCCCCTAAACTGCAGGGCCAGGGCCTCCAGCAAGGGTTCCAGGGGGAAGCCCAGGAAGTGGAGGCTCGCCGCCACGGCGATGGTGTTCAGGGTGCGCCGGGCTTGAAGGGAAGGAACACCCAGCTCCGCCCCGATCCGGTCCGCCACCTCCTCAAAGGGGTAGGGCAGGGGCTGGATCCCCGACTCCACGTAGGCGGCAAGGAGATCCTTCAGGCTGGGGTCCAGCTTGCCGAAGCGTTCCGAAAGGGCCTCCGCCACCCGGTGGTCCAGCATGGGGAGCTTGTGCACCGTGAGCTCCAAGACCCGGGGATCGTAAAGGATGACCCCTCCAGACCGAATCTCGTCCAGGTGCCGGGCCAGGGTCTCCCCGTCCAGGGCCACCAGCATGTCCACCTTTCCTCGGAAGGCCGCCACGGGTTTTCGCGAGAGGCGCACATCCAAGTAGGAGTGCCGCCCCATGATGTTGGAGTGGTACTCCCGCTTGGTGGCCACCCACCAGCCCCCCTTGGCCACCGCCCGGGCGAACAGGGTGGCCGCCGTCTCTATCCCGCCCCCTTGGGGGCCGCCCACACGCCAGGTGAAGTCTTCCATAAGCCCTCCTTCGCTCCTTGATACCCTACTCCTTAAGGGTCCAGCTTGGCTAGGGGCATTTGCCCAAAAGGGGGTTATTCCTCCTGATCCGCCTGGTGAAGCCGCTTTCCCCAGAGGCTTTGCGGGCGGTGGTGCTCCAGGACCAAAGCCCGCACCTCGGGGTCCTGAATGCGCTCCGCAGCGTACAGGGGGTGGTGGCGGCGCACCTGGAAGGCCCCAAAGATCCCCCTCTGCAAGGGATAAGGGGGTACGGGGAGGGCGTAAAGCCCAGTAAGGATGCGTTCCAAGGGACGGTAGGGCCTCAGGGCCTTTCCCGCATCGTGAAGAAGGGCAGCCCGGATGGCGAAGGCAGGGGCCTCAGGGTAGTACCTCAGGAGCCGGCGGGCCACCCGCACCGCATGGGCCCGGTCCCTGGGGTCCATGGAAAGGTAAAGGGTGCGCTCCTCCCCCCGCAGAAAGGCCAGGGCGAAGGCATCGTCCGGCTCCTCCCCTCGAGGAAAAAAAGCCTGAAAGAGGCGCCTAAGCCTCTTCGGCACCTTCCCAAACCCTCGTCCTAAGCCCGGGCTCCTGCGACCTAGCAAGGGGCTAGATGAACTTCTTCAGCATGGTGGCGATCTCCTCGGGCTTTTTGGGGTCCACCTTGCCCTCGGAAACCTCGGCGGCGCAGATGTTGAGGAACTCCTCCAGGATCAAGGTGGCCGCCGCCTCCATGGCCTTTTTGGTGGCGGTCATCTGGGTGAGCACCTCGTCGCAGGGACGCCCCTCCGCCACCATCTTCTGCAAACCCCTCACCTGGCCTTCGATACGCCGTAGCCGCTTAAGGATGTTTTCTACGGTCTCTTGCCCCAGCTCGGTGGTCTTGGTCATGGGGGCATTATATACCAGTACCCCCTATGTCGTCTTCACTCAGCGGTTCCTCGGCCTCGGGAAGCCTGGGCCTGCGCACCCATAGAAGCCGCGCCCCCAAGAGCCGGGTGATCTCCGCTAGGCGCTGGCTGGGATCCTCAGGAGGCCTGATGGGGTCCTCCACCGGGGCGTCTTGGCCAAAGGGGTCCGCCTCCCCTCGCCAAGGAGCCTCTGCGGAAGGTGGCCTTTCGGCTGGCTCGGGCAAGGCATCCCACGGCTCCTCCTCCCCTTCAAGAAAACCCCTGGCCTCCTGGACACTCCCTTCGGGCAGGGCCAGGGAAGCGGGCTCGGAGGCCTTGGGCTCTTCCGAACGCCCACGTTTTTCCCCGGGCAAAGGAAGGTTCCGGGAAGGGGGCCTAGGGTCTAGGCTTTTTTTTTCCAGGAGAAAGGCCACCTCCTCCACCCCGAAGTGGGCCCGCACCAGGGGGAGAAGGGTAGCCCTTTGCTCCTCAGCCCGCTTGTGGTGGAAGGCCTTGCTCTCGGGGAAGCGAAGCATCAAGCGCCCTTCTTCCAGGTCCGGCCGGGCCTCCCTGAGGAAGGCCCTCAGGGTGGGTTTCAGGGCCTCGAGGAACGCCCGCCACCTCCCGGCCAGGTCCCTTGGCATCTCCCCGGAAAGGCCTGCTTCCCTGGCGCCTGGCGGCACCAGGGGCTTGGTGGGATGGAACTCGGGCAGGTCTTCCTGGGAAGCCTCTTGCTTACGCAAATGGGCTGGCTCTTCAGGCAAAGCCGCCTCGGCCCGCACCGCTTCCCCGGAGAGAGGGCTGGCCTTGGGCTGAACCTCCCCCTTGCCCGGCTGGAACAAGGAGGCCGCCGGGAAAACCCTGGCCGCCTGCAACAGGGCTGCCTCCAGGGCCAGGAGGTCCGAGCGCTTGGCAAGGCGCTCCATGGCCTCGTCCAAGGCGGCGAGGGCTCCCAGCAAGGCTTCGGGAGGAGCCTCGAGGCTCTCCCCCGGCAGGCCGTGGGCGGCATAGAGGGCCTCCCGGAGCACCTCCATGAGCCCTCCCACCAGGCTCCTTGGGGCGAAACCCTTGGCGTAAAGCCCCCTGGCCTCCGAGAGCACTTCCTTGAGGTCCCCCCGGGCCAGGCCCTGGGCCAGGCGGGAAAGAGCTTCTCTTGGCGGAAGGCCCAAGGCCTCCTCCACCTGCTTTCGGGTCAAGGGACCTTCCAGGAGAAGCAGGCGGTCCAAAAGGCTTTCCGCATCCCTAAGCGCCCCGTCCGAAAGCCTTGCCACCAGGAGAAGGGCGTCTTCCTCCGCCTCCCTCCCCATCTCCTTGAGGATGCGCTGGAGCTTAAAGGCGATCTCCTCCTCCGTGAGGCGGCGGAAGCGGTAGTGCTGGGTGCGGGAAAGGATGGTGGGGGGCATCCTCTCGGGCTCGGTGGTGGCGAAGATGAAGAGCACGTGGGGCGGGGGCTCCTCTAGGGTCTTGAGGAGGGCGTTGAAGGCGCTTTTGGAGAGCATGTGGGCCTCGTCCAGGATGAAGACCTTCCTGGGGGCGGAAAGGGGGGCGAGGAGGATCCTCTCCCTAAGCTCCCGCACGTCCTCCACCGAGTTGTTGCTGGCGGCGTCGATCTCCACCACATCGGGGTGGGCTCCCTTCTGCACCGCCTGGCAGTGGGCGCAAACCCCGCAAGGGCGCTCCACCCCCTGGCACCCCACGGCCATGGCCAGAAGCCGGGCGGTGGTGGTCTTCCCCACCCCCCGCGGACCGGAAAAGAGGTAGGCCTGGGCGAGGCGTCCTTCCCGGATGGCCCGCACCAGGGGCTCCTTCACGTGCTCCTGGCCCACCAGCTCCTCAAAGGTGAGGGGGCGGACCCGGCGGTAAAGGGCGCTCACAAGGGCTAGTATAGGGCTTGGTGCGGAGCTTTCTCTCCCTCCACGTGGAGGCCCCCCTGGAAAGGGTGCTGGCCTGGGCTCAGGGCAAGACCCTGGGGGCCGGGGTCTACCTGGTTCCGGATCCTCCCTGGGTGAGCCTCTACCACGAGGCCCTCGAGGCCCAGGAGGACCCCGAGGCCATACGGGCCTTCCTGGAGGAGCTTTCCCAACTGGGGAAGGCCCTGGCCTTCCTGGTCCTGGCCGAGGAGGAGCTTCTTTTTCTTCTGGCTGAGGGGGGAAAAGTCCAGGCGGAGCTGGCCCAGGGAACGGAGCTAGGGGAAAGGCTTATGGCCCCTTCGGAGCTGAAACCCCTGCTCGAGAAGGCCAGCCGCATGCCCCCCGTAAACGCAGTCCAGGCCCTGGCGGCCCATTTCGGCCTCCACCCCGACCACGCCGCCTTGGGCTTTTTGGACCTCCTGGAGGCCGAGGAGGAAGGGGACCTGCCCGAGGAGGTGATCTACCTTGAGTGAACCCTTGCTGGTGAAGGTGGGGGGAAGCCTAAGGGGTGCCGAAACCCTGCTGGACGAGCTCGCCAGCTACCCCGGCCCCCTGGTTCTGGTGCACGGGGGTGGGCCGGAGATCGGGGCCTGGCTTACCCGCCTGGGTCTGGAAAGCCGCTTTGAGGGAGGCCTGCGGGTAACGCCTCCTGAGCACATGGAGGTGGTGGAGATGAGCCTCTGCCTCACGGGGAAGCGCCTGGCGGAGGGACTTTCCCGAAGAGGGAGAAGGACCCTTTCCCTTTCCGGTCGGGATGCCCTGTGCCTAAGGGGGAAGGCCCTCCCCCACCTGGGCCGGGTGGGGGAAGTGGTGGGGGTAGAAGTGGGCTTGCTCCTGGACCTCCTGGAAAAGGGCTACACGCCCCTCCTCGCCCCCATCGCCCTGGACGAGGAAGGCCCCTTGAACGTGAACGCCGACACCGCCGCCGGGGCGGTGGCCGGGGCCTTGGGGTGGCCCGCCCTCTTCCTCACGGATGTGCCCGGGGTCTTAAGGGATCCCAAGGATCCCACCACCCGCTTCCCCCACCTCACGCCGAAGGAAGTGGACGACCTGAAGGCCCAGGGGATCCTCCAGGGGGGCATGATCCCCAAGGTGGAAGCTGCTTTAAGCGCCCTTAGGGCAGGCGCCCCCTGGGCCGCCATCGCCCAGGGGGAAAGGGGCGTAGTGGCCGGGGTCTTGCAGGGGGAGAGGGGAACCCGGTTCACCCTTTAGCCAGAAGCTCCAAAAAGGCCAGGACGAACCCGGGCAGGTCCTTGGGCCCCTGGGCGGTGACCAGGTTTCCATCCACCACCACCCCAGTTTCCTGGTAAAGCCCCCCGGCGTTCTCCAGGTCGTCCCGGATGGAGGAAAACCCCGTGACCCGCCTGCCCCGCACCAGCCCGGCGCTGATGAGAACCCAGCCCGCATGGCAGATGGCCCCGAGGGGCCTTCCCTCCTCCGCCACCCGGCGCACCAGGGCCAGCACCTCAGGGCTTCTTCTCAGGTAATCGGGGGCGAAGCCTCCGGGAATGAGGAGGCCCGCCAGCTCCGGCGCCTCCCGGGCGCTTACCTCCGCCTTCCAGGAAAAACCGGACTTGGCCCTGTACTCCCGGGCCTCAGGACCGATGACCACCGGGATATACCCTACCTCCTGCACCCGGTAATAGGGGTACAGGAACTCCCGCTCGTCAAAAAGGTCCGCCAGAAGAATCCCCACTCGCCTCACGCCACACCTCCAGGAACTCCTTAAGGATATTCCCCGTCACCCCCCAGATGTCCACCCCCCGCCAGGGAAAGTGCCAGACGGTGCGGCCATGGCGCACCTCGCTCCAGGGATTCACCTGGAGAAGCTCCCCTAAAGGGGCCAGGAAGACCTCGGCCACCTCGAGGGGATTGGGCCTTAGGGGAGGAAGATCCTCCCGGAAGACCACCACCGGCTGGACCAGGAAACCCTGGGGGGAAAGCACCGGGGCAAGGTACCCCAGGGGCTCCACCCCCAAAAGACCCACCTCCTCCGCGGCCTCCCGCAGGGCTGCCTCCAAGGGGGTTTCCCCTGGCTCCACCACCCCTCCCGGGAAGCTGATCTGCCCGGCGTGGGTAGGGAGGTGGGGGCTCCTTAGGGTGAAAAGGAGGCTTTCCCCAAGAAGGGGCACGGCCACCGCCGCCAGGCGAAAGCCCTCGGGGAGGGCTAGTCCTCCTGGCAGGCTCTCTGGGAGCGCCTTCTTAAGGCGGTCTCGGGGTCCAGGCCCCTCTTGGCGAAAAGCCCCACCAGGTTCCAAAGCGCCTCCTCGAGGTCCCCTTTCTCCAGGGCCGCCCTCAGGCCCTCCTCGCTTCCCGGATCCACGCCCTTTCGCTGGAGTTCGTAGGCCCGAAGCAGGGTGGGAAGGTGCTTGGGTAGCCCACAGGGCTCCTCCTTTTTCCCCTCCTCCGCCTTCAGCTCCTCCCAGCGGGCCTTCACCTCCTCCGGGGTCTTGGCCGTGCCCTCCCCGAACACATGGGGGTGGCGGCGGATGAGCTTTTCCACGATGCTTCTTTCCACGTCCTCGTAGGAGAACCGTCCCTCCTCCTCGGCGATGACGCTGTGAAAGGCCACCTGCAAAAGCACATCCCCAAGCTCCTCCGCCATCTCCTGGGAATCCCCCTTCAAAAGGGCATCCGCCGCCTCGCTGGCCTCCTCCAAAAGGTACGGGATGAGGCTTTCATGGGTCTGGGCCCGGTCCCAGGGGCAGCCCCCAGGGCCCCTGAGGCGGCGCATCACCTCAAGAAGCCGCTCCATGCCCCCCATTCTCCCTCAAGAGGAAGCCCCCTGCCAGGGAAAGGCCCACCAAGAGCAGGGAAAGGGGGTCCACCGGGGCCCGCTCCAGCACCCACCCCCCGGGCCCCGGGGCGGGTAGACCCGTGGTGCGGGTGAGGAGGAAAAGCCCCACCATCACTCCCACCAGGTACCGCCCCAGGCGCCGCCAGCCCGGGCCTATGGATACCTCCAGAAGGGGCAGGAGGAGCAGGGAGAGGCCGTAGCCCAGCTCGAGGGCCAACAGGCCCATGAAGAGAAGGGCGTACCAGAACCCCGGGGTCTGGAAGGCCAGGGCGGGGTTTTGCACCAGGAAAAGCTCCCCGCATAGCCCCCCGCCCAAGGGGGTCTTCCCGAAGCCAAGAAGCTGGAGGAAAAAGGGAAGGATGAGCAAAAAGGCCGCCATACGGAGGCGCATGCCCTATGCTACCGGTCCCGACGGGCAAAGACCAGGGAGCCCAGCAGGGCCAGGGCAAGCCCCGAGAAGGCCAGGTAAAAGAAGCCCAGCCAAGGCCCCACCTCCCCAAGCCGCTCCACCACCAGGTACCCCATGGGCCCGGTGAGCACCGGGGCCTTCAAGCTGGCCAGAAGCCCCACCCGATGGATCTCCTGGGGGTTGAGAAGCAGGGCCAGGGCGAGGAGGCCCTCCAGGGGATAGTCCTTAAGGCGCACCGCCAGGGCCACCACCAGGGGTCCATAAAGGATGTTCAAGAGGCCGAAAAGGCCAAACCCCAGGCCCAGGGCCCGCTTTTCCTCCAGGGTCAAGGCGGAAAGCAGGGCGGCAAGGCCCACCCAGAAGGCCAGGAGGCCAAGGCCGGAAAGCAAAAGCCATAAGGCGGCCTTCCCGGAAAGCCCCAAGAACCCCGCCCCCAGGAGAAGGCCGGGCATGAGGGGAAGCCCTAGCCCCAGGAAGATCCCCAGGACCCCCTGGCCGAAGCCCCGGAAGGCCCCCACGGGAAGCCCGAGGAGGAAGGCCCACTCCTCCCTCGAGGCCAAAAGGGGCACCGCCAGGGCCAGGACCAAGGGGGGAAGGAGAAGGAGAAGCCCCGAGTAAAGCCCCACCAGCCCCACCCCCTCTCCCCGGCCCAGGAAGCCCAGGGCCAGGAGGAAGGGAAGGAGGAACAGGCCGAAGGTCCAGGGGTTGCGGGTGATCTCCCTGAAGAAAAGGGGGCTCATGGAGCCTTGGAAGGGGAAAGGATGTCGGCGGGCACCCAGGGGCGCTTCGCCCCTTCCTTAAGCGCCTGGGCCCAGGTGAGGATCCGTCCACCCCCCCGCTCGGGCCGCTCCTTAAGGTGCCCCTCCAAAGCCTCCCGGCTGGCGAAAGCCAGAAGCCCCGAGCCCATGGGGGTGCGGATCCTGGGATGGTGGTAGAGCACCGCCCCTTCCGCCGGGATCCACCTGGGGGCCGTGCGGGTGCTGGCCGCAAAATCCGCCAGGTACACCTCCTTGGCCGTAAGGCTAGGTCCGCCCCAGCCGTTAAGCTGATCCAGAAGGCAAGCCGGGTCATCGTAGAAGAAGGCCTTCCCCTGGGGATTCACTGCCTGGGCCGCATGCCGGGCGTCCAGAATGGTCATGAAGCAGTAGGGACAGGCCTCCACCCCTACCCTCAGGGCCCGGGGAGCCGCCAGGGCCTGGAGAAGGAAGGGCAGGGAAAGGATAAAGATCCGCCGATGCATAGGTCCTCAAGCCAGTCTACGCCCTCGAGGAACCCTCCAAGCCCCCACCAGGCTAATGGCCATGGCTCCCCTCGCCCTCTCCACCCAAAAGCCCTGCATGCTGGGCCAGAAGGGCCACCAGGTTCATCTCCGGCAAGGGAGCCAGGTCCCAAAGGGTCTGGAAGCTGTAGAAGCGCTGGCGACCGTGCTGGGCCCGGTTCCTCTCGGCGAACTCCTGGGCTGCCCTGGCGCTGGCGAAGGCCAGGAGCCTGGCGTTCATAACCACCATCATCCTCTCCCCCCAGTAGTAGGTGGCCTGGCGGGCGGGGACGAGGCGCACCGACTCCTGGGGCCTCCCCGGGTCGTAGGCTCCCCGGTCGGTGACGTAGAAAGTAGCCCCCTCCCCATCCTTAAGCCCATGCACCCAGGCGTAGTTCACCATGCAGGCGATGCTCTCAAAGTGCAGGGCCTCCACCGCTTGCTTGGGATTATGGGGAGCGGGCGTAGGCCTGTAAAAGGCGATCTGGCTATAGGTCTGCTCAAAGAAGCCCTTGGGGAAGGTGCGGCCCCGCCACTGCCCTTCCGGGGTCTTGATGGGCATGCCACAGAAGGCACAGGCCCCCTCGTCCCAGGGAATGGGCTTAGGGGAAACCCGCATCCCCAAAGCAGGAGCCGGGGCCTCCATGCCATGCCCCATGGGCTGGGCAAGGGCCGACCCCGCCACCACCAGTCCACCCAAAGCCTTCAGCACCTCACGCCGGTTCCTCATACAGCACCTCCATCAGCCAGGAAAGACGCTCCCCCCTTGGGCCCAAAACCCCTCTTGGGGAGCCATCCTCCAGGATGCTTCCCCCCTTCAAGAGCAAAAGCCGGTCCGCCCGCTGGGCTTCCTCCACGTGGTGGAGAGCCACCAGGACCACGCCCTCCTTCTTCCCCTCCACCCAGGCCCAAAACCGCTCCCGTCCCCTGGGGTCCAAGGCGGCGGTAGGCTCATCCAGAAGCCAGATGGGAGGGTCGCCCATGAGGCTTGCCGCCAGGGCCAGGCGCTGGCGCTGCCCCCCGGAAAGCTCTCCCACCCGTTTCCCCAGGAACCCCTCCAGCCCCATGCGCTCCAGGGCTTCCTCGAGGGCCTCCCGGCCCAGCCCCCTCACCCGCCTCGCTCCCTCCAGGACCTCGAGGGCCCTGAGATGGGGGAATAGCCTGGGGGTCTGGGGCAGGTAGGCCCTTAGGGGAAGGGCCCTGGGATCCCGGGGGGCATGGGAGAAAAGCGCCGCCTTGCCTCCATCCGGCTTGAGCCGCCCCGCCAAAAGGGCCAAAAGGGTGCTCTTCCCCGCCCCGTTGGGGCCCAAGAGCCCCACCACACCCCCGGCCACCTGCAGGGTAACTCCCCTAAGCCTTCCCTTCTTGCTCAGGTTCTCCGCCACCACCACAACACACCTCCAAGAAGGCCGAGGATGATCCAGAGGCCCTGGAAAACCACCGCCTTGGGCAAGGAAGCCGCCCGGGCATCGGCCAAGGCCACGAGCCTCAGGCCCGGCACCTGGACCTCCGCTGCCTCCCAAAGGACAATCCCCGGGGAGAGGGCGAAAAGGGAAAGCTCCGGCTGCCGGGCCAGGAGAAGGGCGAAGCTCCCGGTGGGCAGGTGGGGAACAGGAAGGCCAGAAGCCCGGTCGTACAGGTTCCCCACCACCCGGGCCTTGGCCTCGGGATCGTCCACCGCAAGGTCGTAGAGGTTTCCCTGGAAGGCGTTTTTCTCTACCCAAGCCGAGTTCCCTCCCCGCTCCCGGGTGATGCGCAAGGCAGTACCGTTTTCCCGGAAGCCGTTGCCCCCCACCCTCACCCCCTGGGCGTCCATGAGGACCAGGCCCAGGGTGTTTTCCGCAAAGAGGTTTTCCCGAACCTCCGTTTCCCGCTCGTCCTGGACCAGAAGCCCGTAGCCCACCGGGCTTTTGTGCCCGTAAAGCCGGTTTTCCCGCACCAGGTTCTGCGCCCCATGCATCACCGCATTGCCCACGCCGTTATTCCGGGATAGGTTGCCCTCTATGCCCACCTGCCAGGAGAACATCACGTGGAAACCATAGCGGCCGTTCCTCTCCAGAAGATTGCCCCTAATCCTCATCCCCGGGCTGTACTCCACGTAGATCCCATCCATGAAGCCCTGGAGATGGCTTCCCTCCACCCGGGCCCTGGGGCTGGAGTAGACCAAAACCCCCGGGGAACCCTCGAGGCCCCGGGCCTTAAGCCCCCGGATGGTGGCCCCCGGGGAATCCTCCACCCGCACTGCAGCAGGGGCCTCCTCCACCCTCACATCCTCCAGCAGGCATCCCTCGCACCCCGAGAGGTAAAAGGCGGCGTCCGGCTCAAAGAAATCCCCCTCGGGCCCCGCCCCCACCACCCTTAGCCCCCGCACCTTGATCCCTGGGGCGAGGAGGCTCAGGGTATGCCCCTTGTTCCCTCGCAGGACTGCCCCCTGCCCCTCCACCACCAGGTTCGGGGTGGAAAGCACCAATGGACCCCTTACCTCCCCTTCCAGGCGAAGCACCGGAGCAGCCAACCCTGGAAGGGCCAGGAAGCCCAGGATAAGAACGGGCCGCATCGCCCCTAGGGTAGAAGGGAAGGGCGGGACATCTGTACTCCTCACCCTTGGGGAGTACATATGTCCTTCCCCTCCTGGTAGCCTGGAGGGGTGAGGTGGCTTTTCCTGTTGCTGGGTAGCGTGGCCTTGGCCCAGGCTGTGGCCACCCCGGGCTGGGTCCGCCTGGTGCCCCCGGTGGTGAAGGATACCGCCGCCTACCTGACCCTGGAAAACCGGGGCAGGCTTCCCTTGCGCCTGGTGGGAGCCGAAACGGATGTGGCCGAGCGGGTTTCCTTCCACCAGGACCATAGGGAACACCAAGGAGGCCAGGTGGTCCTGGGCATGCGCCCCCTTCCCTACCTGGACATTCCCCCGGGAGGCCGGGTGGAGTTCCGCCCGGGTAAGTACCACCTCATGCTGGAAGGGCTTAAGCGCCCCCTGAAAGCAGGGGAGAAGGTGGCTTTGGTCCTGAGGTTCCAAGACGGCAGCAGGCTCAAGGTGATCCTGCCGGTGGAGATGCGATGAAAGGGAAACTCCTCTTGCCCGTACTCCTGGTCCTCGCCCTGGTGGGGGTGGCCTACCTCCTCCTGCCCAAGGGCTCCCACGCCTTCTACGGCACCCGGCTTCTGAATCCCAAGCCCGTGGACTTCACCCTCGAGGGGCCCCAGGGCCCGGTCCAGCTTTCCCAGCTTAAGGACAAGCTGGTCCTCATCTTCTTCGGCTACGTCCACTGCCCCGACGTCTGCCCCACCACCATGCTGGCCCTGAAGCGGGCCTACGAGAAGCTCTCCCCCAAGGAGCAGGAAAGGGTGCAGGTGATCTTCATCAGCGTGGACCCCGAGCGGGATACCCCACAGATCTCCGACCAGTACGCCAAGGGCTTCCACCCCAGCTTCCTGGGCCTCACGGGAAGCCCGGAAACCATCCAGGAGGTGGCTCGGACCTTCGGGGTCTACTACCAGAAGACCCAGTACCGGGGCCCGGGGGAGTACCTGGTGGACCACACCGCCACCACCTTTGCGGTGAAGGAGGGCAACCTGGTCCTCCTCTTCAGCCCGGACAAGGTGGAGGAAACGGAGAAAGTCGTGGGGGACCTCCGGGCCCTGTTGTAATATGGAGGATTTCCTCAGGGATTTGTTGCAAAGGGTTTCCGGGAAGAGCCGTTCCGCCACCGCAGAGGTGGAAAAGCGCCTTCAGGAGCTGAAGGAGAAGCTGGACCAGGATAAGGACGGCAAGCCCGACCTGGTGGAAAAGGCTCTTCAGGAGGCCAAGGCCCGCCTGGCGGAGCTGGACCAGGACAAGGACGGCGTCCCCGACAAGCTGAAAGAGCTTTCGGAAAAAGCGGCCCAGGCCGCCGAAGCCGCCAAGGCCAAGGCGGAGGAAGCCGCCCGCCTCCTCAAGGAACGCCTGGGCAAGAGGGATTCCCAAGCCTAAGGAAGGAATCAGCCCAGGGCCACATCCAGGGCCATCATGAGGGCAAAGCCCGTCATCACCCCGAAGGTGGAGATATCCCCGTTGCCCTCCGCCTGGCTTTCCGGGATGACCTCTTCCACGATCACGAAGACCATGGCCCCTGCCGCCAGGGCCATGAGGTAGGGCAACAGGTAGAGCATCTGCGTGACCAAAAGGACTCCCAGAAGGGCTCCTAAGGGCTCCACGATGGCGGAAAGCTGCCCGTAAAACCAAGCCTTCCCCGCCCCGATGCCCGCCCGCCTTAGAGGCCAGGCCACCGCCAGGCCCTCGGGCATGTTTTGCAGGCCAATGCCCACCGCCAGGGCGATGGCCCCGCCCAGGGTGGCCGTCCCCGTGGGGTCAAGACCTGCGGCTCCAAAGGCTACCCCCACCGCCAGGCCCTCGGGGAAGTTGTGGAGGGTGATGGCCAGGATCAGCAAGGTGGTGCGCCGCCACAGGGTGCGGATCCCTTCCTCCTGGGCTCCTGGAACCAGGTGAACATGGGGAAGAAACCGGTCCATCAGACGCAAAAGGGCTCCTCCCAGGAGAAAGCCCACCACGGCGGGCACCCAGGGAACCATGCCCTGGGATGCGGCCATCTCCATGCCGGGAAGGAGGAGGGAGAAGACGCTGGCCGCCAGCATGACCCCTGCGGCAAAGCCCAGCATCCCATCCAGGAGCTTGCGGCTGGGCTCTTGCGCCAGGAACACGCTGGCCGCCCCCACCGCGGTAAGCCCCCAGGTGAAGAGCCCCCCTAAGAGGGCGTAGAGGAAAACCGGGGTTTCCATGCCCCCCAGTTTAGGTATACCTAAACCCAAAGGCAAGCCCGGGTTGGAGTATCCTGAGGTAAGGTATGCTGGATAAGCTTGCGCGCCTAGAAGAGGAATACCGGGAGCTGGAAGCGCTCCTTGCCGATCCCGAGGTCCTAAAGGACCAGAAGCGCTACCAGGCCCTCTCCCGGCGCTATGCGGAGATGGGGGAGGTGATCGCCCTCATCCGGGAGTACCGGAAGGTCCTCGAGGACCTGGAAGGCGTGGAGGGCCTCCTGGAAGACCCCGAGCTCAAGGAAGTGGCCAGGGCGGAAAAGGAAGCCCTCCTTTCCCGGAGGGCGGAGCTGGAAAAGGCCTTGGAACGCCACCTCCTGCCCAAGGACCCCATGGACGAGAGGGACGCCATCGTGGAAATCCGCGCCGGCACCGGGGGCGAGGAGGCCGCCCTTTTCGCCCGGGACCTCCTGGAGATGTACCTGCGCTTCGCCGAGGAGATGGGGTTTGAGACCGAGATCCTGGACTCCCACCCCACGGACCTGGGAGGCTTCTCCAAGGTGGTCTTCGAGGTGCGGGGGCCCGGGGCCTACGGCACCTTCAAGTACGAAAGCGGGGTCCACCGGGTGCAGCGGGTACCGGCCACGGAAACCCAGGGGCGGATCCACACCTCCACGGCCACGGTGGCGGTGCTGCCCAAGGCGGAGGAGTCCGACTTCCAGCTCAACATGGACGAGATCCGCATCGACGTGATGCGGGCCTCGGGGCCTGGGGGCCAGGGGGTGAACACCACGGACAGCGCGGTGCGGGTGGTGCACCTGCCCACGGGCATCATGGTCACCTGCCAGGACTCCCGCAGCCAGATCAAGAACCGGGAAAGGGCCCTGATGATCCTGAGAAGCCGCCTTCTGGAGATGAAGCGAGCGGAGGAGGCGGAGAAGCTCCGAAAGACCCGCCTGGCCCAGATCGGCACCGGGGAGCGCTCCGAGAAGATCCGCACCTACAACTTCCCCCAGTCCCGGGTCACGGACCACCGCATCGGCTTTACCACCCATGACCTCGAGGGCATCCTCTCGGGGCACCTCCAGCCCCTCCTGGAAGCCCTCAAACGGGCCGACCAGGAACGGCAGCTGGAGGCCTTGACGGAAGCGTGATGCGCCGCGAGATCCTGGTGGTGGCGGCCATCCTGTTGGACCGCCAGGGCCGGGTCCTCCTGGTGGGGAACGACTGGGGCAGGCGGGGCATGGTGCGCTACACCCTTCCTGGGGGCACCGTGGAACCCGGGGAAACCGTTCTGGAAGCCCTGGTGCGGGAGGTGCGGGAGGAAACCGGCCTGAAGGTGAAGGCCATTGAGCACCTGGCCTACGCTATCCAGGTGGAGGACCGCCGCAAGAACGAGCGCACCCTGGCCATGGCCTTCAGGGCCAGCTACGAGGGGCTTTTGAACCCCAGGGACCCCGACGGCCACATCGTGGAAGCCCGCTTCTTCACCCCAGAGGAGGTGGCGGTCAAACTTTCCGGCCACCGCCCCCTCCTGGAACCCCTGCTGGACTACCTTGGGGGGGAGCGGGGCCGGTTTTACGCCTACACCGGCTGGAGCCAGCCGGGAACACGGGTCTAACGCCACCCCACCCTGGCTTCGTCAGGGCAGGGGCCCAGGTGAATCCCTCACCTAGGCCATCTGGGCCACGATGGAGCGGGAAGGGGTATAACCCAGGATTAAGGACCCAGTTTCCGCTTCAGGTAGGCGGTGAGCTCCTCTATGGCCTTCCTCAAGGCCCGCTGCTCCTCCGCCAGGGCCTCGAGGGGGTCCTTGGCTCCCTCCGGCGCGGAAAGGGTCTTGAAGAGGAGGGTGGGGTTGCCGCACCGGGGGCAGACGAGGCCCGCGGGGCGGACCGAGGGAGCGTAGAAGACCCGGGTGTGGCACCGGGGGCACAGGAGGTACTTGACCCCCGGGGCCTCCCCCTTGCGCACCGCCTCCTCCAGCTCCAGGGCCTCCTCCCGGGGAAAGCCCAAGAAGAAATCCTCACCCACTTGAACGGAGGCTGGGTCCTCCCGGGTAGGTTTCAGCTCCCCCTGTCCCCCCTCGGGGGTTTCCCAGGAAAACCCGTTCCAGCGAAAGTGGCGAAGGTGTTTTCTCCCTTCCAGATCCTCAATCTCCACGATGAGCTGAAGGACGGGATCCTTGGGATAGTAGTACAGACGCACCGCCTGCACCCCGGAAAGGCCCTTGCTGCGGGGCAGGGTATAGGCCAAAGGACCCTCCCCCTTGGCGGGGTAGCCCACCAAGCGCTCCAGGTCGTAGAGGGTGAGGCCGGGGCGCTCCATATCCCCGAATAGGAGGCTTTCCACGTAGCGGAAGGCAGCCGCCAGATCGGAGCCTTGCCCCTGACCGAAGCCGGGGTTCATAAGACCAGTCTATCCCAAAAAACAGTACGGAGAAACCCAGCCCCTACGGGACTAGCCACCTCGCTTTCCTTCAAGGGCACTCCATAATGTAAGGGGATATGGCGTTGCTCTTCACCCCCTTGGAACTCGGCGGCCTTCGGCTGAAAAACCGCCTGGCCATGTCCCCCATGTGCCAGTACTCTGCCACCTTGGAGGGAGAGGTAACCGACTGGCACCTCCTCCACTACCCCACGCGGGCCCTCGGAGGCGTGGGGCTCATCCTGGTGGAGGCCACCGCCGTAGAACCTTTGGGCCGTATCAGCCCCTATGACCTTGGCATCTGGTCGGAGGATCACCTTCCGGGCCTGAGGGAGCTAGCCCGGAGGATCCGGGAAGCAGGAGCGGTGCCGGGGATCCAGCTGGCCCACGCCGGGCGCAAGGCGGGAACCGCTAGGCCCTGGGAAGGAGGGAAGCCCTTGGGCTGGCGGGTGGTGGGGCCAAGCCCCATTCCCTTTGACGAGGGCTACCCCGTACCCGAACCCCTGGACGAAGCGGGGATGGAGCGCATCCTCCAGGCCTTTGTGGAAGGAGCCAGACGGGCCCTTAGGGCAGGCTTTCAGGTGATCGAGCTCCACATGGCCCATGGCTACCTCCTTTCCTCCTTCCTCTCCCCCCTTTCCAACCAGCGCACCGACGCCTACGGGGGAAGCCTGGAAAACCGCATGCGCTTTCCCCTCCAGGTAGCCCAGGCGGTGCGGGAAGTGGTGCCCAGGGAGCTTCCCCTTTTCGTGCGGGTCTCCGCCACGGACTGGGGGGAAGGGGGATGGAGCCTCGAGGACACCCTGGCCTTCGCCCGGAGGCTTAAGGAGCTGGGGGTAGACCTTTTGGACTGCTCTTCGGGCGGGGTGGTGCCCAGGGTGCGGATCCCCTTGGCCCCGGGCTTTCAGGTGCCCTTCGCTGACGCCGTGCGCAAGAGGGTGGGCCTGCGAACGGGAGCCGTGGGCCTCATCACCACCCCCGAACAGGCGGAAACCCTTTTGCAGGCGGGGAGCGCCGATCTGGTGCTTCTGGGCCGGGTTCTCCTCAGGGACCCCTACTTCCCCTTAAGGGCCGCCAAGGCCTTGGGCGTGGCCCCGGAGGTGCCCCCCCAGTACCAAAGGGGGTTTTAGCGCCACCCCAACCTGGCCCTGCCAGGTTGGGGATTCCGGCCAGTCCCTAACGCGGCAGCCCAAACCGCTTAGGGACACGGTGGGCTAGGGGAAAAGGGCGGGGTGGTGAAGGAGCCAGTGCACCTCCCGCCTCAGGGTCTCGGCAAAGCGGGGGCTTCTTTCGGGCAGGGCCTGCCACTCGGCCAGGGTATAGACCAAGGCCTCCGCAGGCACGGGAAGCTCCTCCAGGGGCAGGGTTAGGGCCCGTTGCCAGGAAGGAAGAGAAGAGGACTCCACCACTAAAAGGAGATCTAGGTCGCTTCCCACCCCGTAGTCGCCCCGGGCGTAGGAACCGAAGTAGCCCAGGGCCAGGAGGCCGGGGATGGGGTGGCGGACCATCCAGGCCTGAAGGGCACCTTCCACTTCCTCCCGGCTAGGCCATCTGAGCACGGCAGAACTCAAGGATTTCACGGGCATAGCGCACCGCCTCCTGGCTTTGCAAGGGGCCATAGTGCTCCGCAGAAGGCCCCTCGGGAAAAGCATTGGGGTATCGGGTGGGTATGTAGAGCCCATCCAGGTAGCGGGCTTTTTCCACCAGGTCTTGAGGAACCTCCAAGGGTAACTCCTTGAGAAGCCGGGCCACCACATGCCCCCAAGCCTCCTGGTCCAGGTGGAGGTGGAGGGCTTTCACCGCCTTCTCTGCGGCCTGCTGGGCGGCAAAACAGGCCCACTCGTGCCGGCCTGCCTTCCGGGCGATCTCAGCCATCTCCAGGTCCCTTTCCGCCTGGAGAAGCCAGTCCTTAGCCCGATTCACCCCTCCAGTTTACCGTAGACTGTTCCCCATGAAGGCCGTACGGGTGCATCAGACAGGCGGGCCCGAGGTCCTGGCCCTCGAGGACCTCCCCATCCCCGAGCCAGGGCCAGGGGAGGTTTTGGTGAAGCTGTTGGCCATCGGGGTCAACTACATCGACACCTACAAGCGCAAGGGCCTTTACCCCATGCCCCTTCCCTTCACCTTAGGGGAGGAAGGAGCCGGGGTGGTGGAGAAGGTGGGGGAAGGCGTGGTGGGGGTACGCCCTGGGGACCGGGTGGCCTTCGCCAACGTTCAGGGCGCCTACGCCCAGTACCAGGTGGTGCCAGCGGAGAGGCTCGTACCCGTGCCCGCAGGGTTGGATCCCAAGCTGGCGGCAGCGAGCCTCCTGCAGGGCATGACCGTCCACTACCTTCTGAAGAGCACCTACCCCGTCCGCCCTGGGGATCAGGTCCTGGTCCATGCGGGGGCCGGGGGGGTGGGGCTTCTCCTCATCCAGTGGGCCAAGCGGCTGGGGGCCACGGTCTACGCCACCGCCAGCACCGAGGAGAAGCGGGCCCTTTGCCTCGAGGCGGGGGCGGACTACGCCCTGCCCTACGAGGGCTTCGCCCAGGCGGTGAAGGCCCTTTCCGGAGGCGGGGTGGACGTGGTCTATGACGGGGTGGGGCAGAGCACCTTTGAGGGAAGCCTCGAGGCCTTAAGGCCCAGGGGCTATCTGGTCCTCTTCGGCCAGTCCTCGGGGCCCGTGCCCCCATTTGACCCCCAGGTCCTGAACCGGAAAGGAAGCCTCTTCCTTACCCGCCCCACCCTGCACCATTACACCGCCACCCGCAAAGAACTCCTCTTTCGGGCGGGGGAGGTCTTTGAGGCCATCCGGGAAGGGTGGCTACGGGTGCGCATCGGGGCGGAGTTCCCCTTGGAAAAGGCCAGGGAGGCCCACGAGGCCCTAGAGGGGCGGAAGACCACGGGCAAGGTCCTCCTCATCCCCTAGGTACCGGGCCTTCCAGGACCTGAGCCCCCTTTCCGGAAGGTAGGCTCCCCGCACGGTGCAGGCCAGGGCGGATAGGGCGATGGCGCCCTCCAGGATCTCCTTTAGGTCCGGCAAAGACAGGCGGGGAAGGTTCCCTTTACCGTAGCCCTTTCGGAGAAGAAGGGCCAGGAGCCCTGCGGTGAAGGCATCCCCTGCCCCCACGGTATCCTTCACCCTCACCGCCTTTCCGGGAAGGCGCACCGCCTCCTCCCCAAGAAAGGCCACCGCCCCTTCCCGGCCCAGGGTGAGGACCTTTAGGGGTACACCTAGAGCCTTCACCGCCCCCACGGGGTCTTCAGGGAAAAGAAGCCTGGCGTCTTCCAGGGAAAGCTTCAGCAGGTCTATCCGGTCCAGGTAGGCTCTTATCCGTTTCCTTTCCTTGGGGGTAGGGGAACGCCGGAGGTTGGGGTCGTAGGAAACCAAGGCTCCCTCCTCCTCCGCTTCCTGCAAAAGGAGGCTCAAGCCTTCCTCCACGCGATCCTCGAGGGCCAGGAGGGAGCCGAAGTGGAACACCCTGGCTCCCCGGAGGCTTTCGGGCCCTGGGCGGTAGGGCAGGTGGAAAGGGCGGTGGAAGCTATACTCCCCATTTCCCTCCGCATCCAGGCGCACCAGGGCCAGGGGCATGGGGGCGGGATGGCGAAAAAGCCTAAGCTCGAGGCCCCGCCTTTTCATCTCCTCCTCGCTCCAGGTGGAAACCCAGTCCTCCCCCACCTCGGAAAGGAAACACACGGGAAACCCCAACCGGGCCAGGGTGGTGGCGGTGTTGAGCGCCGAGCCCCCAAGGACCCCCCTAAGGCGCAAGGGGTCTTGGCTTTCCTGAATGAGGTCCACCAGGACCTCCCCCAAAAGGGCCAGCATGGCTCCATTATGCCTGTCACTTTCTTTACATTCCTCCGGGGTTTGGATGGTATAATTCGCCCGAACCTGGGCAGTGGTCTGTGGTCTTCCTGGCAATGGGTGTCTTTCCCTTTGGCCCAAAAGGAGGTAAAGGATGCTCGGTGGATATGCCCATAAGCTCGCCCGTATTAACCTCTCGACAGGCCAGGTGGAGTACTTCGTCCCCGATCCCAAGGACCTGGAGATGTATGTGGGCGGAAGGGGTCTAGGGGTCAAGTACGTGTTTGAAAACGGGCCCAAAGTAGACCCCTTTGGCCCCGATAACCTCCTCTGCATCATGAATGGCCCCCTTTCCGGCACTCGGGCCAAGATGTCGGGGCGCCTGGCGGTGGTCACCAAAAGCCCCCTCACGGGCACGGTCACGGATAGCCACATGGGGGGCTGGACCGCGGCCAAGCTGAAGTGGGCGGGGTTTGATGGACTCCTCATCAAGGGAGCCTCGGATAAACCCGTTTACCTGCTGGTGAAGGATGGGGAGGTCACCATCCACGATGCCTCGGACCTATGGGGCAAGACCACCCATGAAACCCACCGCATCCTGCGGGAACGCCACGGGGAGGATGCCGACGTGATGGCCATAGGTCCCGCCGGGGAGAACCTGGTCCGCTTCGCCAACTGGATCAACAACGACGAGCGCGCTGCCGGCCGAGGGGGCACCGGGGCGGTGGCGGGGAGCAAGAAGCTCAAGGCCATCGTGGTGGTGGGCAAGCAGGAGAACATGCCCCAGCCCAAGGACCCCGAGCTCTGGCGGGAGGCCGACCGCCAGGCCTCGGCCACCATCAACGACCCCAAGAACGTGACCGCCCCCAAGAAGGGTGGGCTTTCCCTCTACGGCACCAACGTGCTCATGAACATCACCAACGTGATGGGGGCCCTGCCCACCTTCAACGCCCAGCACACCTGCATTGAAGGGGTGGAAACCATCTCCGGGGAGTACATCCGCGAGCACCGCCTCATCAAGGACAACACCTGCCACGCCTGCCCTGTGGCCTGCAAGAAGATGGTGGAGGTCCACATCAACGGCAAGGCCATCCGCTTCGAATCCTACGAGTACGAGTCCGCCTGGGCCTTGGGGGCCCACTCCGGCCACACCGACACCGACTGGACCGGGTACGCCATCTACCTCTGCAACGCCTACGGCATGGACACCATCGAGACGGGTAACGCCATCGCCGTCCTCATGGAGGCCACGGAGAAGGGCTACTACCAGGGCCCTGACGGGATCCGCTTTGGGGACAAGGAGGGCGAGGCCCGCACCATCGAGGCCATCGCCTACCGCCGGGGAGTGGGGAACGGCCTGGCGGAAGGCCCGGCCCGCTTTGCCAAGGCCATCGGCCACCCCGAGCTTTCCCTCGAGGTCAAGGGCCAGTCCATCCCCGCCTACGACCCCCGGGGCCTCAAGGGCATGGGCATCGCCTACGCCACCTCCAACCGGGGGGCCTGCCACCTCCGGGCCTACACCCCCGCCTCGGAGATCCTGGGCGTTCCCTACAAGACCGACCCCTTGGCCTGGGAGGGGAAGGGCAAGCTCACCAAGCTCTTCCAGGACCTCTCCGCCTTCACCGACTCCTTGGACCTTTGCAAGTTCAGCCAGTTCGCCGAGGGTCCCGAGGAGTACGCCAAGCAGCTTGCCGCCTACTGGGGCCGGCCCGTGACCCCCGAGGAGATCCTCCTCATCGGGGAACGCATCTACAACCTGGAGCGCTACTACAACAACCTGGCGGGCTGGGCGGAAGGCTCCGACTACCTGCCCGAGCGCTTCCTCAAGGAACCCTCCGACTGCGCAGGCTCCAAGGGCCAGCTCACGGAGCTGGACCTGATGTTGCAGGAATACTACCAGGAGCGGGGTTGGGATAAGGGGGTGGTGCCCCCGGCCAAGCTCCAGGCCTTGGGCATTCTGTCCGCCGCCGCGGACGACTAGGGAGCACCCCCAGGAGACCCGGGCCCTCGCCCCCGGGTCTCCTTTACACTTTTCCTATGCCTAAGGTGAACCTGTACGCCACCTTCCGGGACCTGGTGGGCAAGGGCCAGGTCCAGGTGGAGGGAAGGACGGTTGGGGAGGTTTTGGACGCCCTGATTAAGGCCTACCCGGCCCTGAGGGAGGAGCTCTTTGAAGGCGAGGACCTAGCCGAGCGGGTCTCGGTTTTCCTGGAGGGCCGGGACGTGCGCTACCTAAACGGGCTTGCCACCCCCCTGACGGAGGAAGCCACCTTGGACCTCTTCCCCCCGGTGGCGGGCGGAACCTTTGCCCAGCGCTTCGGGGCTTTGCCCACCTGGCTCTTGGAGAGATACCTCAGCGAATGGGGCGGGAGGAAGTTGGAGGAAGGAGTCTACGCCCTCCCCGGGGCCCGGGTGCGCTTCGCCGAGGCGGAACCCTTAAGGGTGGGAAGCCTTTCCCTCCCCCAGATCGAGGTGGCGGTGGAAGGGGAGGCGGCGGAGGCCTGGTTCGGCCGCATCCGCCTGGCGGCAGCCCGGGGGGGCGGTTAAGGAAGCAACCGCCCCTCCAAAAAGGCCTGGCTCCTTGAGTCCTTTGGGCTTTGGAAAAACCGGTCCACAGGAGCCTCCTCCACCACCTGGCCCTGGAAGAGGAAGACCACCCTATGGGCCAGCCTGCGCACCTGGAAGAGGTCGTGGGTGGCCAGGACCACCCCCTGGCCTCCCCTGGCCGCCTCCTGGAGCAAGGCCTCCACCTTCAGGGTGTTGGCGGGGTCCAGGCTGGCGGTGGGCTCGTCCAGTAGCAGGGCCGCAGGCTCCACCAGAAGCGTCCTGGCCAGGGCCAGGCGCACCGCCTCCCCCCCGGAGAGGAGATGGGCAGGCTGACGGGCCTTGCCCTCCAAACCCACCCGTTTCAGGAGCCCGGCAGCCCGGGCCAGGGCCTGGCGCCGGGGCACCCCCCGGAGCAACAGGCCAAAGGCAGCGTTTTCCAGGACGCTACGCCGAAGAAGGGGTGGGGTCTGGGGCAGGTAGGCCCGGAACTTCCCCTCCACCTGGCCCTCCTCCGGGGACAGGAGGCCGGCAAGGAGGCGGAGAAGAGAGGTCTTGCCGCTTCCCGAAGGCCCCAGCACCGCCAGGATCTCCCCGGGGTGCACCTCGAGGTGGGGAACCTCGAGGCGAAAATCCCCGTAGCGGTGGACCAACCCCTGGGCCCTCAAAACCGGACTCATTCCCGCTCCAGGATAACCAGCAGGGCGGTGACCAAGAGGGCCACCCCCAGGAGAATAAATCCCAAGGCCAAGGCGCTTTCCAGTTCCCCCTTTCGGGTTTCCACCACGATGGCCGTGGTGAGGACCCGGGTGTGGTGGCGGATATCCCCGCCCACCAAGGTGGCCGCCCCCACCTCGCTGATGGCCCCGCCGAAGCCAGCGGCCAAGGCAGCGGCCAGGGTGCGGCGGCTTTCCCAGAACAGGGTGGGAAGCACCTGGCCCTCCTTGCCCCCCAGACTCCTCACCAAAAGCCGCACCTCCTCCACCCTACCCCTGGCCCCCGAAAGCACGAAGGCGGCGATGAGGGGAAAGGCCAAGACCGCCTCCGCCAGCACCATGGCATAGGGAGTATAGAGGAGGCCCAAGGATCCCAAAGGTCCCGAGCGGGAAAGGAGGAGGTAGAAGAAAAGCCCCACCACCACGGAAGGGAGGGCAAGGCCGGCGTAGAGGAGAATCCGCCCGAAAATCCCCCCACCCCCCTTCAAGGCCAGCCAAAGCCCCAAGGGCACGGCAGGAAAAGCCGCCAGCAAGGTGGCAAGCCCCGCCACCCAGAGGCTGCGCAAGGAGATCTCCAAAAGCTCAGCGGCCTCCACCCCTGGGGATGATACACCGCCCCCTCAAGGCCTTAAAGAGCGGGGTCCCCTCCACCCGCAAACCCTCCACCAACCGGGCCGCCCCCTCCGTGACCAGGAAGCGGCGCAGGGCCTCCGCCTCACTGACCTTCGCCCCCTGAGGCACCAGGTAGTAGGTGTACTGGTTCAGGAGAAGGGGATCCTCCCGTTGATAAAGGGCCTCCAGGCCCCGTTTGCGGCCCACGGTGAGGTAGGTGGCCAGGTCGGAGAGGGTATAGGCTCCCTTCTCCGCCGCCAGAACCAGCGTCTGGCCCATGCCCGCCCCCGACTCCAGGTACCAGCCTCCTTGGGGGGTTAGGCCTGCCTTCCGCCAGAGCTCCAGCTCCTTCAGGTGGGTGCCCGAGCGATCCCCCCGGGACACGAAGGGAGCCTGGGCCCGGGCAATCCGCCGCAAGGCCTCCAGGACATCCCCCGCCTCCCGGATCCGGGCAGGATCCCTTTTTGGCCCCACCAGAAGGAAGCTATTCTGGGCCAGGCAGAAGGGCTGGGCAATGATACCCCGCTTCAAGGCTTCCCCCTCGAGGTCCGGGGCATGGACCAAGACCGCATCCACATCCTTACGCTCGGCCAGCCGCAAGGCCTGCCCCGTGCCCACGGCCAAAACCTCCACCCGAACCCCCGTGGCCCTCTCAAAGGCTGGCAAAAGCCGGTCCAAAAGCCCCGAGTCGTAGACGCTGGTGGTGGTGGCCAGCCTAAGCCCCAGGGCTGGAACCGAAGCCAGGGCCAGCAGCAAGGGCGCCAGGACAAAGCGCATGACCCCAGTTTAGCCTTAAGGCGTGGAAGCCTTGGGTGAGGCCTGGCATCTTTTTCTAGAGGGCCAATACTTTGAAGCCCACGAGGTCCTAGAGGAAGCCTGGCGGGAGGCGCAAGGAGAGAAGCGGCGCTTTTTGCAGGGGCTCATCCTCCTGGCGGCGGCCCTGCACCAGGCCAAGAACGGGCGGGAGGGCCTGAGGAACCTGAAAAAGGCGGAAGGGAAACTCCTGGGCTTCCCCTCCCCCCACCTCGGCCTGGACTGGCGGCCCCTTCTTGAGGAAGCCCGGCGTAGACTTGGGGCGTGAACGCTTGGGTCTACGCCTACCGCGGCCAAGAGGTGGAAAACCGGCACCGGGTTTCCCTGGCCATCCACGGGCCGGAAGGCCTACTGGCCTATGCGGGAAACCCTGGGTTATGGGCCTACATGCGCTCCTCGGCCAAGCCTTTCCAGGCCCTGGCCCTCTTCCTCACGGGAGCCGTGGAGCGGTTTGGCATCACGGAGGAGGAAGTGGCCCTGGCCACCGCCAGCCACGACGGCACCCCCCGCCATGTGGCGGTGGCTTCCGGCTTCTTGACCAAGCTGGGCCTCGGCCCCGAGGCCCTGGTCTGTGGGGTCCACCCCCCCTCCTCCAGGGAAGCCCGGAAGGCCCTGGAGGAAGCCGGGCAAAGCCCCACGCCCCTCCACCACAACTGCTCGGGGAAGCACGCGGGCATGCTGGCCGCAAGCCTGGCCCTGGGGGCAAGCCCTGAAGGCTACGAGAACCCCGACCACCCGGTCCAGGTCCTGAACCGAAAGACCCTGAGGGAGCTTTCCGGGGTGGAGCCCCTCCTGGCCATCGACGGGTGTAGCGTCCCCACCTTTTCCCTACCTCTTTCCCGGGCTGCCCGGGCCTTTTACCTCCTGGCGATGCCGGAAAGGGCCCTCGAGGCGTACCGGGAACCCCTTCGCAAGGTGCAGCAGATCATGCGCCGCCACCCCGAGCTGGTGGCAGGACCCGGGAGCATCGACACCCTCCTGATGGAGCACCTGCCGGTGGTGGCCAAGCGGGGAGCCGACGGCTACTACGGCCTGGCCCTTCTGGAAAGCCCGCGCGGGCCCCTGGGGATCGCCTTGAAGGTGGAGGACGGCTCGGCCCAGGCCCGGGAGGTGGCGGTGGTGGCCCTCCTCCGGCTCCTGGGCTTGGATCCCGGGCCCACCCCCTGGGACCAGCCCGAACGCAGGAACTACCGGGGGCTCCAGGTGGGCTATCTGAAGGCCCACCTGGAACTCACCTGGGTCTAGGCCGTCCCCTGCTCCTTAGCCAGCCCGCAGGCCCAGGATCAACCCACCCACGAAGCTAGCCCCGAAGGGCAGGTTGTAGGTGAGGGTGGTGAGGAGCCTCTCCCACAGGCTCTGCAAACCCGGTTGCCGGAGGAGGGGCTCCACATCCCTTTGGATGCGGGTCCAGTCCACCTGGATATAGCCCGCCTGGGCCAAAAGCTGCACGGCCACGAAGAGGAGGCCGAGGGCCACGGCCAGAAGGCGGCCCACCTTCTTCAGGGCATAGCCCACCGCATACCCCGCCAGGCCGCCAAAGGTCACCTGCCCCAGGTAAGGGCTTAGGTCGGGTAGCTCCACGCCCTCCACCCTAGCGGAACACAGGGGGCGAAGGCAACTACTTTAGGCCTAGTAGTTCCGCTTCCTTCCTCATGGCCTCGAGGACAAAGGCCATGTGCTCGTCCAGGGAAAGGCCCAGGTCCTCAGCCCCCGTCCGGATCTCCTCCCGGTTCACCCCCCTGGCGAAGGCCTTGTCCTTAAACTTTTTCTTCAAGCTGGAAAGCTCCAGGCCCAGGATGGAGCGGTCCGGGCGCACATAGACCGCGGCGGTGATCAAGCCCGTAAGCTCGTCCACCGCGAAGAGGGCCTTGGCCATCAGGGTCCTGCGGGGTACCCCGGTGTAAGAGGCGTGGCCCAGGATGGCTTCCAAGACCTCCCCCGGGTAGCCCAGGCGCCTCAGCTCCTCCACCCCCCGGTAGGGATGCTCCTCAGGGTACTTCTCGTAGTCCATGTCGTGCAGGACCCCGGCCATGGCCCAAAGCTCCTCGTCCTCCCCGAAGCGGCGGGCATAGGCCCGCATGGCCACCTCCACCGCCCGCATGTGCCGTCTCAGGGACTCGCTTTCCGTCCAAGCTTCCATGAGGGCTAGAGCTTCCGCAAAGCTCGGCATGCCCTAAAGTATAGCCATGCGCCTAGGTTATGGGGAGGATAGCCACCGCCTTATAGAAGGGAAACCCCTCTATCTCTGCGGCCTCTTGATTCCAAGCCCCCACGGGGCCCTGGCCCACTCGGATGGGGACGCTCCCCTGCACGCCCTCACCGACGCCTTGCTCTCCGCCTTTGGCCTTGGGGATATCGGCCTCCTTTTCCCCGACACCGACCCCAAGTGGCGAGGAGCCCGCAGCGAGGTCTTTCTAAAGGAAGCCCTCCGCCTTGTCGAGGAAAGGGGGGGAAGGCTGATCCAGGTAAGCCTGGCCATCATCCTGGACCAGCCCAAGCTTTCCCCCTACCGGCAGGGCCTTCTGGAAAATCTCTCCCGGCTTCTTGGCCTGCCCCTGGACCGCATCGGCCTCACCTTCAAGACCTCGGAGGGCCTGGCGGTAGCGCACGTGCAGGCTCGAGCCATGGTGCTTTTGGATGGTTGAGGTCCTGGTCTGGCTCGGCACCCTGGTCTTCGCCGCCACCGGGGCCTTGAAGGGGGTAGAGAAGGGATTTGACCTCCTGGGGGTCCTGGTGCTGGCCACGGTAACCGCGGTGGGGGGCGGGTCCATCCGCGACGTCCTGGTAGGCACCCTTCCCCCAACGGCCCTGCACAACGAACCCCTCTTGTGGAGCGTGGTCCTCACGGGGCTTCTTGTCTTCCGCTTCCACCCCAGGGTACAAGCCATGGAACGGCTCATCTACTACCTGGATACCCTGGGCCTAGGCCTCTTCGCTGCCTTGGGAGCGGAGCGGGGCCTGGCCTCGGGGCTTGGCCCCTTCGGCGTAGCCCTGGCGGGCACCCTCTCAGGGGTGGGGGGAGGCGTGCTACGGGACGTGCTCTCCGGAGAGGTGCCGGGCATCCTCTACCGGGCAGGGGACCTGTACGCCTCCGCTGCTCTGGTGGGAGCGCTTGTGGTCTACGCCCTCTACGGCACCCATCCGGAAGGGGCCCTTTTCGCTGGGACCCTGGCCACCGTGCTCCTGCGGATCTTCGGAAGGCGGCTTGGTCTTAGGCTCCCCACTCCAAGGTAAAACGAGGCCGGGTGTGCCCGGCCCCTGAACTCCTTGGGTCTACCTCAGCTTGGCAAGCTCCTGCCGGGCCCTCTCCTGGTCGTAGCGGTCGGCGGCGGTTTTGGCGGGAAGGGAAAGGGCGGTTTCCAGCTGTTTTCTAGCCTCCTCCTTCTTGCCCCAGGCGGCAAGGACCTTGGCGTACTCCACCCGGTGGATGATCCCATCCGGCTCCAGCTCTATGGCCTTTTGCATGAGGGGCTCCACCCTGGAGCCATCCGCCCCCTGGGTGGCCGCCACCAGCCAACCCTTCTGCACCAGCTCAAAGTGCCAGAGGGCCAGGGCCACCATGGCCCCGGCATGGTCGGGCTTGAGCTTCAAGGTCTTCTCCAGGTCGCCTCGGATCCTGGGGGCCAAGCCCTCCGCCAGGGCCTCGAGGATCCCCTTGAACTGGGAAAGCCGCCCCAGGGCCCGGGCCCGCTCAAAGTAGCCCTCGGGGTAATCCGGAGCCTTGGCGATGGCCTGGGAGGCAGCCTTCTCCGCCTTTTCAAACCAGGTGCGCTTCTCCTCGGGCTTGGCCTGGTAAAGGGCGTAAAAGCTGGCTCCCTTGGCCGCCAGGGCTAGGGCCTCGGGGGTGCCCAGTTTCAAGCCCAGCTCGTAGGCTTCTTGAAACCGCCCGGCATCCACCAGGGCCGACACCTGGGGGGCCTGGGCCAGGCCAGCAACCCAAACTATCGCGGCAAGTACGGTTATCCAGCGCTTCATGGGTTTCACCCGCGGGGGATTATACCCGGTACAAGAGAGGGAGGGCGTAAACTGGAAGGCATGAGGCTTATTGGGGGATTGCTGGTTCTCCTGGGCCTACACTTCCTCTCTTCCGCTTTGGCCCAGGGAGCCGAAGAGTATTTCGCCCGTTGCCAGCGCCTATACCAAAGAGGGGCACTGGAAAGCGCCCAGGCCACCTGCGAGCTGGCCCTCACCAGCGATCCGGAGCACCGGCCAAGCCTCCTCCTTCTCGCCCGCATCCACCTGGAAAGGGGGGACCTCGCGCAGGCGGAAAGCTACCTGGGACGCCTGGGGGATGAGCCGGAGGCCCAGCTCCTTCGCGCCCGGCTACTTTTGCAAAAGGGCCAGGCCGCCGAGGTGCTAAGGCTTTCCCTCCCCCCGGGGCCCGAGGCCAACCTCCTCCAGGCCATGGCCCTCGAGGCCCTCCGCCAGTACGAGGAAGCCTTGAGGCTGGCCCAAGGCCTGCCCTCCACCCCCGAGGCGCGCCTTTTGCTTTCCCGGCTCCATCTGGCCCTGGGAAGGCCCCAGGAGGGTCTGGCCTTTCTGGGCTCCACCCTTGTGGAAAGGCTGGAGCGAGGCCGCCTCCTCTTCCTCTCGGGGAAGCCCGAGGAGGCCATCCCTATTCTGGAAGGGCTCTTGCCGGAACTTTCGGCCCAGCCCGGGCTGCAAGGCCAGGCCCTTTCCCTCCTGGCCCTGGCCTACCTGGGGCAGGGGCAGCTTGCCCAGGGACAGGCGGCCTTGAAGCAGCTTTCTGCCCTGGAAAACCTCCCGGCCCGCTTCCTGGCCCAGGCCTGGCCCTGGCTTCTCGTCTTCCTGGCCTTTTTGCTCCTGGTCCTCCTGGGGGAAAGCCGCATAGAGCCCTTGCGCACCCTCGAGGTGGTGGAGGATCCCCTGCCGGGGCCGGGAAGCCTTTACCTGACCCTCCTGGGCACCCTCCTCCTGGCCCTCCTCCTGGCCGCCTTCCTGGGCAAAACCCTTTTCGCCAACGCCCTGGCCCTCATCACCCCTTACCAGAAAGACTCGATCCTCCCCAGCTTTTACCTCTTCTATGGCCTTCTCCTCTTTGCAAGCCTCCTTCTCCAAAGGCCCTTCCGCAAGCGCCTTCCTGCCCTTTTGGGCCCCTGGTCCAGCTGGATCGAGGGGTTTTGGGTGGGGCCGGCCTTGGTCTTCCTCCTTTTCCTCTACGGGTGGATCCGGGAGCCCTTGGGGCTAGGCACCCTCCCCTTAAACCTCCTCACCTTTTTGGGCCTAGCCCTCATGGAGCCCTTCTTCCGGGGCCTGGTCCCCCTGGTCCTTAAGGAACGGTACCGGGACCTTTCCCCCTACCTGACGGCCTTGCTTTTTGCGGTGGCCGTGCCCGGGCCCACCTTCCTTCTCCTCCTCCTGGGGGCAGGCCTCCTCTGGGCCAAGGAGCGGGCAGAGGGCACCCTGGGCCTGGGCTTGGGCTGGGTGGTGGCGGGGGTGATCCTGGCCCTTTTCCCCGCCGCCTGGCTCCGGAGCTTCTGATGCCGCCCTATCCTGGCTTTGCCAGGGTGGGGATCCAGGTAAAACCCCGTAGGCTAAGGGCAGGATGCGCCCCGTCTTCTTTCTCTCCGATTTTGGCCTCGAGGACCCCTACGTGGGCGTGGTCAAGGCGGTGCTCCGGGACAAAGCCCCCGGGGTACCCGTCCTGGACCTGGCCCACGCCCTACCCCCCCAGGACCTGCGCCGGGCTGCCTACGCCCTTTTTGAGGCCCTCCCCTACCTGCCGGAACAGGCGGTGGTCCTGGCGGTGGTGGACCCTGGGGTGGGCACCAAGAGGCGGGCCATCGCCGCCCTAGGAAGGCGCCATTACGTGGGGCCTGACAACGGCCTCTTCACCCTGGCCTGGCTTCTGGACCCACCCATCCAAGCCCACGAGATCACCTGCATCTCTCCCCCAAGCCCCAAGGGCATCCTCCCCCTGCCGGACTGGGCCCTGGGGGGCCACACCTTCCACGGCCGCGACCTCTTCGCCCCCGCCGCAGCCCACCTGGCCTTAGGGCTGGCTCCGGAGGAGCTTGGACCGGAGGTGCCCGCCCAGGACCTCATACGCCTGCCCCTCACCCTCACCCCAGGCCCAGAAGGGGAAATCCTCACCTTTGACCGCTTCGGCAACGCCATCACCACCCTCCTCGAGGCTCCCTTGGAGGGCGTGGTGGAGGTGGCGGGGAAACGCATCCCCATCCGCCAAACCTTCGGCCAGGTGGAAGCGGGGGAGGCCGTGGCCTACCTGGGAAGCGCAGGCCTCTTGGAGATCGCCCTCAACCAGGGAAACGCCAAGGAAGCCCTGGGGCTAAGGGAGGGGATGCCCGTGGTCATACTTCCGCCACCCAGCGGGCCACCTCCTCCAACAGATCTGCCGCCGTGAAATCCAGGCTCACGGGGGTGATGGAGATGTACCCGTGGCGCACCGCGTGAAGGTCGGTTCCCTCCTCCTCCTCCCCCACGGGGGTGCCGGCGATCCAGTAGTAGGGCCTCCCCTCGGGGTCCAGGCGCTCTACCACGGTGTCCTCCCAGTGGTGGGTGGAAAGCCGGGTAACCATGACCCCTTTGGGCACCCCCGCCGGGAAGTTCACGTTGAGGAGAACCCCCTTGGGAAGCCCCCTTCGCATCACCAGGCGGGCGATCCTTACCGCCCACTCCGCCGCCAGGGTGAAGTTGAGCTCCTCCCCCGAGGTATCCAGGCTGAAGGCGATGGAGGGAATGCCCAAGGAAGTACCCTCCAAAGCCGCAGCCACCGTGCCCGAGTGGGTGAGGTCCAAGCCCAGGTTGACCCCGATGTTGATGCCGGAGACCACCAGGTCGGGCCGGCCCAAAAGGTGAACGCCCAGCACCACGCAGTCCGCAGGGGTGCCGTCCACCCGGTAGGCGGGGATCTCCCCGAAGCCCGCGCTGGCGGTGTGCTTGAACCGCAGGGGCCGCCTCACGGTGATCCCGTGGCCCACCGCGGACTGTTCCACATCCGGGGCCACCACATAAACCTCCCCCAAAGCCCGCATGGCCAGGCCCAGGGCCTTGATCCCGGGGGAGAAGATGCCGTCGTCGTTGGAAACCAGGATGCGCATGGCTTAAGCCTAAAACAAAAAGGCCCCCGAAGGGGCCTTTGGGCGGAAAGATCCTTTAGAGGCGGCGGACCTTCTTGGCCTGGGGGCCCTTGCCGCCCCGGCCGGCCTCCACCTCAAACTCCACCCGGTCACCCTCGTTCAGGGTGCGAAACCCCTCGGCCTCGATGGCCGTGAAGTGCACAAACACATCCGGACCCTCTTCCTGCTGGATGAACCCGTAGCCTTTTTCCGCGTTAAACCACTTGACGGTACCCTTCTTCATGCTTCTCCTTCATCCCGAAAACCCACCTGGCTTTCCAGGGACTCTTCACTATCCCACGGATTACCCAAAAAGTCAAGCCCCAAAGCGCAAGGGGCCTTGGGGCCTGAGGGAGGCTTTGGGCTCAGTGGTGGTGCCCGCCCTCGTGCACGTGGCCGTGAAGGATCTCCTCGGGGGTGGCCTCCCGGACCTTCACCACCTCCACCTCGAAGTCCAGGTCCCTGCCCGCCAGGGGGTGGTTGAAGTCAATGGTCACCTCTTCCCCCTGGACCTCCACCACGGTGAGGGGCATGGGGTTCCCCTCCATGTCCTGGGCGTAGAACTGGGCCCCGGGCACCACCTCCGCGTCCTCGGGGAAGGCGGAGAGGGGCACCACCTGGACCCCCTCGGGGTCGCGGGGTCCATAGGCCTTGTCCGCAGGCACACGGGCCTGGAAGACCTCCCCCTCCTCGCGGCCTTCCAGCTCCTCCTCGAGGCCCCGGATCAGGTTGCCGTGCCCGTGCAAATAGGAAAGCTCCCCCTGGTCCAAGACCTCCCCCTCCACCTGGAGGGTGTAGCGGATGGTTACCACCTTGTCTTGTTCAACCTTCATGGTCACCCTTTCGCAAGCCAGGCTTGCTCCCCTTAGCCTAGCAGACCCGCCCCTTGGAGGAAAGGTGGAAGGAGCTTTCCCCGTATCCAAGCTCCTTCCCCTTCCCTTACAGGCCCTATAGTAGGGGTATGCGGGTGGAAACGATCATCGGCAAAACCCCGGTGGTGCGCCTTTTCAAGGTGGTGGAGCCCGACATGGCCGAGGTGTGGGTGAAGCTGGAGGGCCTCAACCCCGGCGGGTCCATCAAGGACCGGCCCGCCTGGTACATGATCAGGGATGCCGAGGAAAGAGGCCTCCTCCGCCCCGGCTCCGGCCAGGTCATCGTGGAGCCCACCAGCGGCAACACCGGGATCGGCCTGGCCATGATCGCCGCAAGCCGCGGCTACCGCCTCATCCTCACCATGCCCGCCCAGATGTCCGAGGAGAGGAAGCGGGTGCTGAAGGCCTTCGGCGCCGAGCTGGTCCTCACTGACCCGGCGAGGCGGATGCTGGCCGCAAGGGAGGAGGCCTTGCGCCTTAAGGAGGAGCTTGGGGCCTTCATGCCCGACCAGTTCGCCAACCCCGCCAACGTGCGGGCCCACTACGAGACCACCGGGCCGGAACTCTTTGAGGCCCTAGAGGGGCGGATCGACGCCTTCGTCTACGGCTCGGGCACCGGGGGGACCATCACCGGGGTGGGGCGGTACCTGAAGGAAAGGATCCCCGGGGTGAAGGTGATCGCCGTGGAGCCCGCCCGCTCCAACGTCCTCTCCGGGGGCAAGATGGGCCAGCACCAGTTCCAGGGCATGGGACCCGGCTTCATCCCCGAGAACCTGGACCTCTCCCTTCTGGATGGGGTCATCCAGGTGTGGGAGGAGGATGCCTTCCCCCTGGCCCGGCGGCTGGCCAAGGAGGAAGGGCTTTTCCTGGGGATGAGCTCGGGAGGGATCCTGTGGGCAGCCCTGCAGGTGGCCCGGGAACTGGGCCCCGGCAAGAGGGTGGCCTGCATCAGCCCGGATGGCGGCTGGAAGTACCTCACCACCCCCCTCTACGCCGAACCCTAGCGCCGCACCACCTGAGCGTCCTTGGGGTAGCGCTTGAGATCCTGGGGGCGTAAGGAGGCTTTCTTGAACTCCACCACCCGCAGGTCGGCCATCACCTTCCCCGCCTCGTCCCGGAACACGAAGCGCACGGGCCTGGGATCGTTCTTCAGGATGTAAAGCTCCAGGGTGGCGAAGCCCTGGCCCTCCTGCGCCCGGCCCACCAGCTTCCAGGCCACCCCCTCCGGCAGGCGCTCCTCCCCCACCAGGCGAAGGCTCACCCGTTCGGAAAGCCCCTTCAGGTCCCCAAGGCCCTGGGGGCTAAACCCCAGGCCCTGCACCTGGGCCTTTTCCTTGGGGCTCACGATGAGCTGGTTGGTGAGGTAAAGGTAGTTCCAGACCTCCTTTTCCGTGATCAGGGTGAAGTTGCCCTCCAGAGAGCCCGGTTTCTGAAACTCTATGCGGAAGAGGTTTTCCTTGGGAATGGCCAGCACCCGGGCTTTAAGCTCCTCCTGCCCTCCGGGTCCCTGGATCTGGCCCTGCACCACCGCCTGCCAGGGGTCCTGCAGGTTCCTCTCCACCCGGTCCAGGACCTCGGAGACGCTTTGCGCCAGAGCCAGACCCAGGGCCAGGAGCAAAATACCCCAGGGTTTTTCCATAAATCGCCTCCTCATGGCCACCTCCAGGCGTACCGGACCCAGGCGTAGGGAGCCTCCCTGTACCCTCCCTCGAGGCCCAGGTCCCCAAGCCACACCCCGAGGCTACCCGCAAAGGGATAGGAAAGGGTGAGGAAAAGGCTAGCCTCCCCTAAGTAAAGCCCCGCCTCGAGGCGATTTAACCCCCCTAAGCGCAGGGCGAGGTCCAGTACCTCCATCCCCTCCCCCACCTCGCCCTTCCAGCCCAAAACCAGGTAGGGCAGGCCGGAAAAACCCGCCCCCAGGGTATAGGTGGCCTCCTCCCTCAGGGCGTAGCTCACCTCGGCCCGCAAGACCTCTCCCCTTTCCAAGAGCAGGCCCACCACCTCCTTAGGCACCAGGCGGTAGCGCAGGGAAAGCCGGCCGAACACCCCTTCCTCGGGGAACAGGGGGAAAACCCCCTTGGGGCGGTAGCCGAGCCGCGCCGCCAGGGCCAGGGGGCCGGCACCCCCTTCGGCAAAGGCCATCCCCCCAAGCCCCCCCACCCCCACCTCGGCTTGCAGGCCATAGGCCAGGTACCCCAGGGGCCCGAGGGCAAGGCTGGAGGAAAACCCCAAGGCCCCCCAGCTTTCCTGCCCCACCTGGAGCTTCCCGTAGACCTCCCCCGGCTCCAGGGTGAAGCCCCCCTCGAGGGTGGAGGCTAAGCTTCCCGAAACTCCATAAACCCCGGCCTCGAGGCGCCCCTGGGCCAGGGCCAAGCCCAAAACCACCCACCCCGCCCACCAGATCCTTTTCATGCCACCACCTGCCTTTGGAAGCGCACGGAGGCCAGGAAGAGGACCAGGGCGGAAAAGAGGAGAACCCCGGTGAGGATCCGCACCAAGGTGGTCTTCCCCGCCCCGTTGGGCCCCAGGAGGCCGAAGACCTCTCCAGGGCGCACCTCGAGGCTCACCCGATCCAAGGCCCTGACGCTACCGAAGCTCCGACTGACCTCCTCTGCCTGCACCATGTCTACCCTCCAGGTATCCCCGCAGATAGGCCTCCGGGTCCAGGGGGAGGTGCACCCCCAAAGCCTCCCCCAGAAGGAAGCGGGCCATCAAGGGTCCCACAAAGGCCAAGGCCATCTCCTCGGGAGGCTCATCGGACCGGAGAAGGCCCCTCCGCTGCTGGGCCCGGAAGAAGCCCACCACCCTTTCCAGGACGCCCAGGATGCCTTTCGGAGGTCCTGCGCCCCTTAGCCCCGGGTGGCGGAGAAGCTCGGCAAGCAGCTTGGGCAGAAGGGCCTGGTGGGCCTTTAGGAGGTCCAGGTAGGCCTCTAAAAGCTGCCTCAAGCCCTCCTCCAAGGGAGCCTCCTCCGCGGGGAGGCGTTCCAGAAACCCCGCCGGGATAAAGTGGGAAAGGGCCGCCCGCAAAAGGGCCTCCTTGCTGCCGAAACGCCGGAAGAGGGTTACCTCGTTCACCCCGGCCCGCCGGGCGATCTCCTTGGTGGTGGCCCCCCGGTACCCCCGCTCAGCCAAAAGCTCCAGGGCCGCCAAAAGCAGCCCGCGATCCGGATCCTTGCCCCAGCCCTGGTCCTCCGGCCCTGCAAGTAAGCGCATACTTACAGCGCAAGCCTACCCCCTTTCTCCCCCAGGGTCAAGGGTGGGTGTGGCATACTCAACCTAGGAGGAAAAACCATGACCCTACTGGACCGCCTAAGCCGTCTCATCCGGGCCAACCTGAGCGACCTGCTGCGCCGGGCCGAGGACCCCGAGAAGATCATCAACCAGGCCCTGGAGGACATGAAAGAAGCCCTAAGGGAGGCCCGGGAGCAGGTGGCGGCTGCCATGGCTGAGGGCAAGCGCCTGGAACGGGAGGTGGAAAGCCACCTGCAAGAGGCCACCCTCTGGGAGGAGAAGGCCAAGGAGGCCCTGAAGGCAGGCCGGGAAGACCTGGCCAAGGAGGCCTTGAGGCGGAGGAAGCGGGCCCTGGACCTGGCCGAGGGCTTCAAGCAGCAGGCGGAGGAGCAGAAGGCCCTTGTGAACCGCCTCATGACCCAGCTCAAGGCCCTCGAGGCCAAGATCGACGAGGCCGAGGCCAGGAAGAAGCTCCTTCTCGCCCGCAAGAAGGGGGTGGAGGCCGCCGAGGCAGTGCGGCGGATGGAATCCAAGCTGGACGCCCACCCGGCCCTCGAGGCCTTTGAGGAGATGGAGGCCCGCATCCTCTCCATGGAGGACCGGCACGAGGCCCTGAAGGAGCTGGATGGCCAGGACTTGGAAAAGGAGCTCGCCGCCCTCTCCGCGGAAAAGGATCTGGAGGAGGAGCTTTCCCGCCTCAAGAAGGAGCTTGGCCAGTCCTAATCCGGGCATCCCTCCTTGCGGGCAGTGTAGGCCGGCCCACGGGGGCTTAAGGGGTAAACTCCGTATCATGAGGCGGTACCTTATGGCCCTCGCCCTCCTTCTGGCCGCCTGTGCCCCCCAGGCCACCCAGGCCCCCGAGGCCCGGCCCCTTCTTAAGGAAACCGCCTTTTATCCCGCCACCACGGGCCTGGAGTGGGTCTATGTGCCCGAGGGGGAGGCCCTTTCCTCCCCCCCCTACCGGGTGCGGGTGGAGGGCCCGGCCCTTTACGAGGGGCTGGAGGCGGTGCGCTTCCGAAGCTTCGGCCGGGGGGAGGACAGGGTCTACTACCGGCAGGTGGGGGCCTTTGGCGTGCGGCTTTTGGGCTTCCAGGACCCCTCCGCCCGGGTGGTCTTCACCCCCCCCATTCTGGAGTACCCCCCGGAGGCCCTCCTAGCCGTGGGCTACCGCTGGGGGGGCAGAGTGACGGTGCGGGTGGAGCTCCTCACCCCTGGGGGACGGGAGCCCCTAGCCCAGGGGGGCCTGAGCTATACCATGGAGGTGCTGGAGGAGCGGGAGGTGCGCCTGCCCGCCGGGGTCTTCCAGGTGTACCGCATCCGACAGGTCTACCAGGACGAGCGCGGCCAGGATGCCCGGGAAGTCTGGTTTTCCCCCAGGGTGGGGGAGGTGCGCACCCGGGAAGGCCGCGTTCTGGTGGAGAAGAACTTCTAGCTAGGGGGGAAAGATGGTACTGGACAAGGTGAATAGCCCGGACGACCTGAAGGGCCTGACCCTCGAGGAGCTCCAGGCCTTGGCCGAGGAAATCCGGAGCGAGATCATCCGGGTCACGGCGCAAAACGGGGGCCACCTGGCAAGCTCCCTGGGGGCAGTGGAGCTCGTCCTAGCCCTGCACAGGGTCTTCCAGTCCCCTAAAGACCGCATCCTCTTCGACGTGGGCCACCAGGCCTACGCCCACAAGCTCATCACCGGGCGCAAGGACCGTTTCCACACCCTGAGGCAGGAAGGGGGGCTTTCCGGCTTCACCAAGGTTTCCGAGTCGGAGCACGACGCCATCACCGCTGGCCACGCCAGCACCTCCTTGGCCCATGCCCTGGGCATGGCCATCGCCCGGGACCTGGCGAAGGAGGACTACCACGTGGTGGCGGTCATAGGGGATGGGGCCCTCACCGGGGGAATGGCTCTGGCCGCCCTCAACAAGATCGGGGAGCTGGGCAAGAGGATGCTCATCATCCTGAACGACAACGAGATGAGCATCTCGGAAAACGTGGGGGCCCTCAACAAGTACTTCAAAGAGCTTCAGATAAGAAAGTGGGTCCAGGACGCCGAGAAGCTGGGCCGGAGCATCCTGGAACACATCTCCCCCAAGCTCTTCGGCCTGGTGGACCGGGCCAAGGAAGCGGCCAAGCTCATCCTCCACCAGGAGAATCCCTTCTACGCCTGGGGGATCCGCTACATCGGCCCCGTGGACGGCCACGACCTCAAAGGGCTCATCCACATCCTGGAGCACCTCAAGGAGTTGGACGGCCCTACCCTGCTCCACGTGGTCACCAGGAAGGGTAAGGGCTACAAGGTGGCCGAGGCCGACCCCATCTACTGGCACGGGCCCTCGGGCTTTGACCCCCTCAGGCCGGAGAAGGTTTCCAAGGGCTACACCTGGAGCCAGGCCTTTGGGGACGCCGTCACGGAGCTGGCCTATCTGGAACCCCGCCTCTTCGTCCTCACCCCGGCCATGCGGGAGGGCTCGGGCCTGGTGCGCTACTCCGTGGAGCACCCCGACCGCTACCTGGACGTGGGGATCTGCGAGGATGTGGCGGTGACCACGGCGGCAGGCATGGCCCTACGGGGCCTTAAGCCCATCGTGGCCATTTATTCCACCTTTTTGCAACGGGCCTACGACCAGGTGATCCACGACGTGGCCATAGAGGCCTTGCCCGTGATCTTCGCCATAGACCGGGCGGGGGTGGTGGGGGCCGACGGAGCCACCCACCACGGGGTTTTTGACATCGCCTACCTGCGCACCATCCCCAACCTGCAGATCGCTGCCCCCAAGGACGCCTTGGAGCTAAGGGCCATGCTGAAGAAGGCCTTAGAGATCGGGGGGCCCATCGCCATCCGCTACCCCCGGGACAACGTGGAACGGGCCCCGGAGGGCGCCTGGCCCGAGATCCCCTGGGGCCGGTGGGAGGTGCTCAAGGAGGGCACCGAGGCCTACATCCTGGCCTTCGGAAAGACCTTGAAGTACGCCCTCGAGGCCGCCTCGGATGACCCCAGGATCGGGGTGGTGAACGCCCGGTTCCTCAAGCCCCTGGACCGGGAGATGCTAAGGGCGCTTGCCCGCTACCGGCTCCTCACCGTGGAGGACCACCAGCGGATGGGGGGGTTTGGGAGCGCGGTCCTCGAGGCCCTAAACGAGATGGGCTTGAAGCCTCAGGTGAAGGTCCTGGGCCTGCCCGACCGCTTCCTGGAGCACGGCTCCATCCCCAGCCTCCACCGCCAGGCTGGGATCGACGCCGAGGGCATCCGGAAGGCCCTGGCGGAAATGGGCGTCCCTTCCACCTATGAGAGGGCTTGAGGCCCTCCCCTTCGCCGCCAACCTTTACAGGGTTCCCGTAGCGGAAGGGTACTTCCTGGTGGACGCCGGGCTTCCCTGGGAGGCGGGAAAGCTTCTAAGGCTCCTCCGAGAACCCCCCAGGCTCCTCTTCCTCACCCACCACCACACGGACCATAGCGGCGGAGCCCGGGCCCTTTGGGAACGGTTTGGCCTTCCCATCCTGGCCCATCCCAAGGAGTGGCCCTACCTGACCAAGGAAAGGCCCCGCCCTCCTCTACCCATACCCCTCCTGGGCCCCTGGCTCGCCAACCTGGCCCCGCCCCTCCCCCGGGAGGCCTTGAGGCCGGCGGAGGAAGGGGAGGTGGTCTGGGGATGGCGGGTGGTGGAGCTTCCCGGCCACACCCTGGGGCAGGTGGGGCTTTTCCGGGAAGGTCTCCTGATCGCCGGGGATGCCTTAAGGGGCAAGGGCCTTCCCCCCAGGTTCGTCAACGAGGACCATGCCTTAGCCAAGAAAACAGTGCGCAAGATCCTGGACCTGGGAGCAGAAACCGTCTACCTGGGCCACGGAGGGCCCCTCTCCCGCCAGGAGGTGGAGGCCTTGGCCCTTAAACTGGGGGTATGAGAAAAGTCCAAGCGGGCCTCCTAGCCCTCCTCTGGAGCCTGGGCGCCTTGGCCTGGGCCCAGGAGGTGGTGGTCTACCCCGGTTTCGCTGAGGTCAAGGAACCCGTGCTCCTTCCCCCCTCCGCCTGGGTCTATTTGGCCGGGGAGAAGCTTTCCCGCATGGCCCCGGGATCCTTAAGGCTCCTTGGGGTGGAGGAAAAGGAGCGCATCTACCAGGGAACGGCGGTCCTTTTCCGCTACCAGGGGGAGGGGCCCGCCATCCTGCGCTACCTTTACACCGGGCTTTCCGGGGAGGTCTTTTACACCCTGGAGGAGGGAAGGCTCACCCTCTGGGCCCGGCTCCGGCTGGAGGGAGGGCCCCTGGAAGCCAGAAAGCTCACCCTGCTCGCCGGGGAAGCCCCCCTTCTCGGGGTGGCCGAGGCCAAGGGGATACCCATGCGGGCTCTGGCCGAGGCTCCTTCAGGGGAAAGCCCCTTTGGCCTCTTCCGCTACCCCCTGCCCCCGGGCCGGCTGGAGCCCGGCACCACGGAGATTCCCGTCCTCAAGGCCCAGGTAAGCCCAACCCGGCTTCTTCGCTACCAAGGACCCTTCCGCACGGACAGGTTTCTGGCCCTGGAGCGGGGCTACCGCTTTAAGGCACCCTTCCCCCTGGCCCCGGGGAGCCTCGAGGTGGTGGAGGAAGGCTTCTTCCTGGGCCAGGCCCTGCTTCCCGCCACCCCCGAGGGAGAGGTGGCCGAGGTGTGGCTGGGGCGGGACCTCGAGGGCCGGCTGGAACGGACGGTGAGCCTGCTCCAGCAAAGCGAAAAGGAGGCCACCTACCGCGTGGAAACCCGCTTCAAAAACCCCTACCCCTACCCCATCGCCCTTCTCCTTTCGGAAACCTTCCCCCAGCCCTTCCGCCTGGACTTCCCCGAAGCCACCCACCTGCCCCAGGGCTACCGCCTGGAGGTCCCCCTTAAACCCGGGGAGGCCCTTACCCTGGTCTACCGCCTCACCCTTCCCCGCTAGGGACATCTGCCCCCACCCCCAGGCGGCATCCTGGAGGCATGAAGCCCGACCTTCACCGCTTCCCCCTCCTGGTGGCCTGGGAGATGACCCGGGCCTGCCTGCTCGCCTGCCAGCACTGCCGGGCCTCGGCGGTGCCGGACCCCTTACCCGGGGAGCTCACCACCGAGGAAGGCTTGAGGCTCTTGGAGGAGCTCGCCACCTACACCCCCAAGCCCATCCTCCTGCCCACGGGGGGCGATCCCCTGGCCCGGCCCGACCTCTTCCTCCTTTTGGAGGAGGCCAAACGCCTGGGCCTTAAGGTGGGGATCACCCCCGCCGTCACCCCCAGGCTCACCCGGGAGGTGGTGGAGCGCTTCAAGGAGCTTTCCGTGCACCAGATGGCCATCTCCCTGGACGGGGCGAGCCCCGAAAGCCACGATGGCTTCCGCGGAGTCCCGGGCACCTTCGCCCTGGCCCTACAGGCCCTGGAATGGGCCCGGGAGGTGGGCCTCATAACCCAGGTGAACACCACCGTGACCCGAAAGACCAAGGGGGAGCTCACCGGCATCGCCGAGATCCTGGCGGCCAAAGGGGTGGCCACCTGGGAGGTCTTCTTCCTGGTACCCGTGGGCCGGGGAGCGCTTTTAGAGCAACTTTCCCCCGAGGAATACGAGGAGGTGATGCACCTCCTTTACGATCTTTCCCGCCGCTATCCCTTCAAGGTGCGCACCACGGAAGGCCCCATGTTCCGCCGGGTGGCCCTGGAGCGCCGCAAGAAGGAAGGAGGGGAGGACGGGGCCCTGGTGGGGGAAGGCCGGGGGGTGCACCTCTCCGACGGCTTCGGCTTCGTCTTCGTTTCCTCCACCGGGGAGGTGTATCCTTCGGGGTTTCTTCCCCTCTCCGCCGGCAATGTGCGGGAGAAGCCCCTTCTGGAGATCTACCGGAATAGCCCCCTTTTCCTCGAGCTCCGCAACAAGGCCCTTCTCAAGGGCAAGTGCGGGGTCTGCGAGTACCGGGAGCTTTGCGGGGGAAGCCGGGCCCGGGCCTGGGCGGAAACCGGGGACCACCTGGCCGCCGACCCCCGCTGCGCCTACATCCCTAAGGGCCTAGGACAAATGCCCCTGGCCTAAGGGGAGGGAGGTTCCCCATAATGGAGCCATGAAGCGCCTCTTCCCCGCCTTGCTCTTCCTGGGCCTTCTGGCCCTTGGGCAAAGCCCTGGGGCCAAGCTCTACTCCGCCAACTGCCAAAGCTGCCACCAGGCCACGGGCCAGGGAGTCCCTGGAGCCTTCCCGTCCCTCACCCACCTGGACAAGGTGGTCCAGGCCAAGGGGGGCCGGGAGTACCTGATCCGGGTGGTCCTCTACGGCCTCCAGGGAAGCCTTACGGTGGAGGGCAAGACCTATAGCGGGGTCATGCCCCCCTTCCGCCAGCTCAAGGACCAGGAGGTGGCCGACCTCCTGAACCACGTCCTCACCACCTTCGCCAAGTCCAAGGCCAAGCCCATAAGCGCCGAGGAGGTGAAGGCGCAAAGGGCCAGGGCCCGCTCTCCCCAGGAGGTCCTCAAGTCCCGTCCCCCGGTCAAGTAGACCGGTGTACTCCCTCCCCCCGGGGCCTTTAGGCCCCGGGCACCTTTTCCTTAACCCCTGGCGGGGGATAATGGTCTTGCCGTGGAGCCTGGGTTCCACCTTCTCTACGCAAGGCGCCTGGCCTGGCGCCACCGGCTCCTCTTGGCCATTCCCTTGGCGCTTCTGGGCTTTCTCCACCCCTTCTTCGCCCTGGCCTCCCTCCTACCCTTTTTGCTTCCCGCCCGGCTTTGGGAAGGGCGGGCGCTACGGGAGATCGCCCGGGCCAGTCTGGCCTATCCCACCGCCTTGGCCTACGGGGAGGAACGGCTTTGGCAGGAGGCCCGCAAGGTGGAGATCCCTCTTCCCCCCTTCCCCCTGGGCCTTTTCGCCCTCTACCTAGTCCTGCTGGCCTTGGCCCTGGGCTCGTGGACGAAGCTTCCTCCCAGGGAAGCAAGCCCCTTCTGGTCCCCTCCCAACGCCGGGCGCCCCGCAATCCCCCAAACCCCCTCGGAAAGGGAGAAGCCGGCCGAAGCACCCGGGGCCTCACCTGGGAAAACCACGCCGACCCCAGATTCCCCAGAGGCCCCCAGGAGCCCGCAAGGGAAGGAACCAGGCCAGGGCCACCCCGCCCCAACCCCCCAAGAGGGAAAGGCTCCAAAGCCTAGCCCCCAGGGATCTTCCCCCGGGGGTTCCCCCCAGGCCCCGGGGCAGGGCACCCGGGCGCCAAGCAGGGGGGAAGGAAAGCCAGAAGCCACCCAGGAGGTCCCAGGTCAGGAACCGGGCCAGCCTCAGGGAGCAGGCACCCCCACCCCAGGTGCCTCAGGACCCTCCCCAACGCTGGAGGCTCCCGCCTCCTTGCCCCTCCCGGAGCCCACCGGTCCCGGGCAGGAACTCCTCGGGCCCGGCCGGGAAGGAAAGGGCCAGGACCTACCCTCCCCCTGGCGGGAGGGAAGCCCTCCAGAGGAGGTGCGCCGGGGGGTGGAGGTCTACTTGGAGCGCACTCCCCTCTCCCCTGAGGCCAAGGAGCTTCTAAGGCGCTACTTTAGCGGGCCCTGACCTTTTCTAAAGCCTCGGCCACGCTCACCGGACCCACCTCCAGCCGCTCCGCCATGGGGAAAGCTCCCATGGAACCCCCGTGGCCGAAGCGGGCCCCCACCCGCAGGTCCACATCCTTGAGTAGCTCCCGCATGAGCTCGTGCTTCCTCCCGCCCTCCATGGCGGCGTAGGGGTTTTCCCGCACCTCGAGGAGGCTCACCTTTCCTCCCCCTTCCACCTCGTAGATGGCGAAGCGGGGTGCGTGCCCGAAGGGGCCCGGGTAGACCTTTTGGTCGTCGTTTTTGGATAGGGCGACGGCGATGCGCATAGCCCTAGGATACACCCCGGAGGTATCAAGGGTCAGGGGTGCGCCGCCACTCCCCGCTCTTCCCCCCGGCCTTGTGCAAAAGCTGCACCCTCGAGATCACCAGGCCCTTGGAGGCTGCCTTCAGCATGTCGTACACGGTGAGGGCCGCCACGGCGCAGGCGGTTAGGGCCTCCATCTCCACCCCGGTTTCCGCCTTGGTGCGCACCGTGGCCTCGATGCGCACCCGCCTGGCCTCCCTTTCCAGCTCCACCCTTACCTCCACCCCGGTGAGAGGCAGAGGGTGGCAAAGGGGAATGAGCTCAGAGGTCTTCTTGGCCCCCATGATGCCCGCAAGCTGGGCCACCGTGAGGGGATCCCCCTTCCCCACACCCCCCTTTTCCAGGGCAGCCAGGGCCTCTTCCGTGAGCTCCACATAGGCCTCGGCGGTGGCGGTGCGGAAGGTGGCGGACTTTCCCGTCACGTCCACCATGTGGGGCCTGCCATCCTTAAAGTGGGTGAGGTCCATGCCTCCAGTCTAGGGCCTGGGCAGGGCTACCCACCAAAACCCATCCCGCTCACAAAGCGCCGGATGGGGTTCCCCAGGAAACAAAGAGCAAGACCGGTAGCTGCAGCCCGATGAAGGGGATCCCGCCCAGGTAGATATCCGTGGTCTTCACCTCCTTGGGGGCCACGTTCCGCAGGTAGAAGAGGGCGAAGCCAAAGGGCGGGGTGAGGAAGGAGGTCTGCAGGTTCACCCCCACCAGGAGGCCAAACCAAGGTCAATGTGAGGTCGCGTCCAGAAGGGATTTTCCCCTGGTTCCTTTCCATCCCAAGCTCTTAACGGGCCCGGCGGATCGGGGCTACCAGGAAGGCCCCCAGGAGAAAGAAGGTCCCCGCCAGTAGGAAGAGAACCAGATAACCCAGACCCTCTCCCCGGGCGTTCAGAAGGTCCAAAGGCCGCCCGAAGGCCCCCGCCAGCACCTGGGGCACCACGATGGCGGTCTGCCATAAGCCCATGTCGGTGGCGTGGGCCTTGGGATCCCTCAGCACATCCGCCACCAAAGCCCAGTCCACCGCCAGGTAGACCCCGTAGAAAAGGCCAAAGAAAAGGGCCAGGAACAGCATGGCGTCATACCGGGGGAAAAGCAGGATGAAGGGCATGAGCAACCCGAGGCCCGCCCCCGAAAGGTAGATCAGGGGCTTTCGGCCCAGCCGGTCCGAGGCCTTCCCTGCGGGAACGCTGGCCAAGGCCGCCCCCAAGGAGATGAGGAGGCCCAAAAGGGCCACCGCCTGGAAGGGCTCTTTGGCAAGGGTCCGCCCGAGGGCCTGGAAAACCCGCACCACATCGGCCAGGTAGTACTGCAGGTAGGTCTGGGCCAGGTAAAAGCCCAGCATCACCAAAAAGCGGGTCAGGTAGACCAAAAGGAAATCACCGTCCCGCCAGGGCCCCGCCATGGCGGTGAGGAAGGGACGGGGATGGACCCCTGAAGACCGGTCGAGGGTAACCCGGAGGCTAAGCCCGGCCCCCAGAAGGTTCAAAAAGGCCGCCAGATAGGCCTGGAAGGCCAAAGGGAAAAGAAACCCCACCGCACCCCCCAGGATCTGGCCGGAAACCTGCAACACCCCCATGTACCCCGAGGCAGTGCCCCTTTCCTTTCGGGGCACCAGGTCAGGGATGAGGGCGGAGTAGGGCCCGGTGGCCAGGTCGTCCGCCACCTGCAGGAGGAGGTAGGCCACCAGGAGCCATAGGTAGCTTGGGGCATGCGCCAAAAGGAGAAGGGCTATGGCGGTAAGGAGGCTACCCGCGAGGAGGAAGGGCTTTCTTCTGCCCAGGCGGTCGGAGAAGTAGCCCATGATGGGGGGTCCAAGAATGGCCATCACCGCCCCCAGGCCGAAGAGGAAGCCGAGGCGGCTAGCCTTCTCCTCGGGAGGGGAAAGCTCCGCCACCTTGGCGGGCAGGATCACCAGAAGGACCAGGAACCACTTGAAGCTGGTGGCGAACCAGTAGGCGGAAAGAGATAGGTACCAGCCGGGCCCGTGGCGCATGGGCCTTACCTTACCAGACCGTGGCCTCGGGAACCACCAGGAGGGGCAAGGAGCTCCGGTGGGAAAGCACCTCCACCATGCGCCCAAGCCGGTGGCGCCAGGTGCTCTTGGCCTTGGAACCCAGGACCAGGAGGTCCGCCTTCCGGGCCTTGGCCAAGCGCAAAAGGTCCAGCTCCTCTTCCCCCTTGGATACCTCCACCACCCCAGTGGCCTTGAGGAGGGTTTCCAGATGGGCTTTGGCCCGGGCCAGAACATCCGCTAGCCCCAAGGTCTCAGGATCCAGATAGGTGGGGAAGCAACACCCTCCCTGGCCGCTCACCAGGTGCAGGCCGAAGACCTCAGCCCCCAAGGCCCTTCCCCAAGCCTCCGCCACCCGGAAGGCGCTCAGGCTTGCCGGGCTATCGTCCAACCCCACGGCAATGCGGCGCACCCCCCTCAGGGTCCTCGGGAGCAGCAGAACCGGAACCTCTCCTCGGTGCAGGAGGTAGCGGGCGAGCCCACCCCGGGCCAGGACCTCGAGGGCATCCGTGCCTCGCTGTCCCAAAAGGACCAGGCGGCTTCGCAAGGCCTCCCCAGCCACCACCTGGGCAGGGAAACCCCGGAGCACCCGGGCCCTGAGCCCGGTATCCGCCAGGGTTTTTTGCACCTCCTTCTCCACCCGCCTAAGGGTTTCCTCCAGCCCCGGCCTAAGATGGGGAAAGCGGCGGCCAAGGGCCTCAAAGTAGGGGGTGGGCACCACGTGGAGAAGCTCCGCCGGGATGCCAAGCCCCTCCTGAAGGAAGCGGGCGCTTTCCACCACCGACTCCAAGCCCTCCCCCAGGTCCACCGCAGCCAACAGGCGCATGCTTCACCCCCTGGCCCCAATATAATCCTTGCGTGCTCTGGCTTCGCGACCGCACCCTGGACCTCTCCCGCCCCCGGATCATGGGGATCCTCAACCTCACCCCCGATTCCTTTTCCGATGGCGGCCTCTACCTGGACCCGGAAAGGGCCCTGGAAAGGGCCAAGACCCTGGTGGCCGAGGGCGCGGATCTTCTGGACCTGGGGGCCGAATCCACCCGCCCCGGGGCCGAGCCCGTGTCCGTGGAGGAGGAAAAGAAGCGGCTTCTTCCCGCCCTCGAGGCCATCCTGGAACTGGGGGTGCCGGTGAGCGTGGACACCCGCAAGCCCGAGGTGGCGGCGGAGGCCCTGAAGCTGGGAGCGCACCTCATCAACGACGTGACGGGTCTTAGGGATGAGCGCATGGTGGCCCTCTGCGCCCGATATGGGGTGGCGGCGGTGGTCATGCACATGCCCGTGCCCGACCCCCAGGCCATGATGGCCCACGCCCGCTACGGGGACGTGGTGGCCGAGGTGAAGGCCTTTCTAAGGGCCCAGGCGGAAAGCGCCCTGAGGGCCGGGGTGCCCCAGGTGGTCCTGGACCCGGGGTTCGGCTTCGGGAAACTTCTGGAACACAACCTGGCCCTCCTTAAACGCCTGGAAGAGATCGTGGCCCTGGGCCACCCCGTTTTGGTGGGGCTTTCCCGGAAGCGGTCCATCGGGGAGCTCACGGGGGTGGAGGAACCCGCAAAAAGGGTCATCGGCTCCGTGGCCGCCCACCTTTTCGCCGTCACGAAGGGGGCCAGGATCCTTCGCGTCCACGACGTGGCCGCCCACCGGGAGGCCCTTGCGGTGTGGAACGCCCTCTGGGGATAGATATGGGGGAGATCGCCCTTTTGGGTCTGGAGTTCTACGGTCGCCACGGGGTGAGGCCCGAGGAAGGCCGACTTGGAGCCCGGTTTGTGGTGGACCTCTGGCTTAAGGTGCCCTTTGAGGGCAGGGGGGACCGGCTGGAGGAAACCGTGGACTACGCCGCCGTCTACGCCCTGGTGGAGGAGGTGGTGCGCCACCGCCGCTTCTACCTGATCGAGGCCCTGGCCGACCACCTGGCGGAAGCCCTCCTGCAGGCTTTTCCTCGCCTCGAGGGAGTACGGGTGCGGGTGCACAAGCCCCACGCCCCCATCCCCGGGGTCTTCCGCGACGTGTACGCGGAAACGGAGAAACTGCGCTCCTAGAGCCCATTTCGGCCACTCATCTTGCGCTCATGGGAAAACCGTGGTAGGATAGCCCCGCCCAAAAGGGCTACGTGAAGAAGGCCTATTCCTTCCCCCACTGCTCCCTAGGGAGCGGTGGGCTATAAACTTTCTCACCCCCTTGGGCTAAACTGAAGGAGCCCGGAAAGGGGCGGGTCTATTATGGAAAGGGTAGCGATATTCATTGACGGCTCCAACCTGTACAAGGGGTTGGTGCAGCACCTGGGGCCGGATTATCGGCTTAACTTCGTGGAGTTTATCAGCCTTCTCACCGCCGGGCGCAGGCTTTTGCGCGCCTACTACTACAACGCCCCCCTCCCTCCGGAAGACCCCGCCGCCAAGGCCCACCAGAGCTTCCTCAACTACCTGAAGCGGGTGCCCTATGTGGCCGTGCGCCTGGGAAGGCTGGAAAGGCGGGCGGATGGCTTTGTGGAAAAGGGGGTGGATATCCAGATCGCCATAGACATCCTGCGCCTGGCCTATGCCGACGCCTATGACGTGGCGGTGCTGGTCTCCGGGGATGGGGACTTCGCCGAGGTGGTCAAGGTGGTCCAGGACATGGGCAAGCAGGTGGAAAACACCACCTTTCACGCCCTTTCCTCCCACCGCCTGGCCCAGCAGGCGGACCGCTTTTATCCCCTGGACGACTTCCCCTGGGAGCGCCTCCGGGCGCAGAGCCTGCCCCAGGCCCCCGAAAGCGGCGAGTAGGCCCCGGCCTAGAGGAGTTCTTCGGGACGGAAGAAAAGGGCGATCTCCCGGCTTGCGTCCTCGAGGCTCGCCGAACCGTGGATCACGTTCTCGTCGATGGTGGTGGCGAAATCCCCCCGGATGGTGCCGGGAAGGGCATCCTTGGGGTGGGTGGCCCCCATCATCTTCCGCACCTCGGCCACCACGTTCGGCCCCTCCAGCACCATGGCCACCACCGGGCCCGAGGTGATGAAGCTCACCAGGCCGGGGAAGAAGGGTTTCTCCCGGTGCTCGGCGTAATGCCTTTCCGCAAGCTCCTGGGTGATCCGTAAAAGCTTAAGCCCCACGATACGAAAACCCTTCCGCTCAAAGCGGGCAAGGATCTCCCCTACCAGACCCCTTCGCACGCCGTCGGGCTTCACCATGACAAAGGTGCGCTCCATACCCCTAGGAGTTTAGCAGGTCTAGGGCCTTTTGAAGTAACCCAGCAGGATGTAGGCCACCACCACCACCCAAAGGAGCACCAAAAGGGCATCCCGCCAGTTCAGGCGAACCCGGGGACGCTTGGGCTCCAGGACCTGGGTGGGCAGTTCCTCAGGCTCCTCCCCAAGCTTCAGGCGCACCGGGGCTCCTTTTGCTGCCTCGAGGGGCAGGGCATAGGGGCGACCCCCCTGGGGAAGCTCCTCGGGCACCCGCACCACGATGGCGCTCACGTTATCGGGCCCCCCCCACTCGTTGGCCAAGGCCACCAGGCGCCTGGCCGCCTCCTCCGGGGGAAAGCTCTTCAGAACTTCCCCCAGGGTGCGGTCCTCCAACACCCCGGAAAGGCCATCGCTGCAAAGCAAAAACACATCCCCGGGCTCCAGCTTAAGCCCCATGAGGTCCACCCGGGCCTGGGGGAAGGAGCCCAGGGCGTTGGTGATCACGTTGCGCCAGCGGTGGGTCTTGGCCTCCTCGGGGCTTAAGAGCCCCTGGCGCACCCTTTCCGCCACCCAGGAGTGATCCTCGGTGAGGAGGGTAAGCTCCCCTTTTCTGAGAAGGTAGGCCCTCGAGTCCCCCACATGGGCGATCAAGGCATAGGGCAGATCCAACAGGAGGCAGGTGGCGGTGGTGCCCATACCCCGGTTCTCGGGGCGTTGCGCCTCCTGGTAAATGCGCTCGTTGGCCTTTTCAAAGGCTTGAAGGAGGGCCCTCGGGCTTGGGTCTACATTGCGCAGGTTCTCCAGGATCATCTCCACGGCCAGCCTGGCCGCCACCTCTCCTGTGCGATGCCCCCCCATCCCATCCGCCACCACGAAGACCCCTCCCCACGGGGTAAGGGCATGCCCCACGGCGTCCTCGTTTTTGGGCCGCTTGAGGCCGGGGTGGGTTTCCAAGGCGAAGGCCAGGCCGGACACGGGGGGATTTTACCGCCTTTTGCCCGTGGACAACAGGAGGTAGCCGCGCTATGCTGAAGAAAAAGGAGGTAGGTATGGCACGGGGCTGGCTCCTCTTTGTGGGTGCGCTCCTGGGTCTATTGGGAGCTTGTGCCCCCAGGCTGGTCCTCGAACCCCAAGTACCCCTGCCCCAGGTAGAGGTGGGGAAGGGTCAGATCACTCCCCAATGGGTTCTCCCTGGAAACCCCTTGCCCCATGTGGATGACTTCGAGTCCTATCCGCTGGGCGCAGTCCTAACCACGATAGCCCCCAAGCGGTATGGTCTGCTTGGGAAAGAAGCCCGCTTCACCATCACGGAAGCCCTGAACCCTCAGAACGCGGTAACCCGAGCCGTCCGCCTGGCGCGTTTTGATGGCGCCTTTCTCACAACGGGTGCCGGGGATTGGACCAACTACCGGGTCCGCATGGACGTCAAGTCCCTGGGAAATCCCTATTGGGGCTCTGCTGGCCTTTTTCTCCGGGTGTTTCTGGATCCTGCGGGAACCCGCGCCTTGGAGTTCTATTTCGGCCTGGAGGGCATAGAGCTCACCAAGGTCCTCGGGGAACAGCGACAGGTGGTGGCAAAAAGGCCGGAACTGAGGGAAGCAGGGCGAGGATTCATCATGGACAAGATGTGGCATCGCCTTGAGGTCACTGCCCGGAACACGGGGGAGGTTCGGTTCAGCATGGACGGAGGAGAACTCCTCTTCTGGCAAGACCCTGACTTCCGCCAAGGGGGGTTGGGACTCGGCGTTCACGATCCCGATCTGGTCTTTTACCTGGATAACCTGGAGGTTACCCCCCTCTCCGAACCCTCCAAGGCCCCTTAAGCCTGCATAGCCTTGACGCATACCGCATACCGCGGTAACTTGAGGATAAGCCCGGGCCCGAAAGCCCGGCCTTTTGCTTTAGGAGGGCGCCATGCGCTTTGAGAGAATCGCCCCCTACACCTACCGCATCCCCCGCCAGGGGAAGATGCGGGTGGATGCGATTTTCTTCGCCTCGGAGGAGATTTTGAAGGACCTCGAGGGGGAAAACTACGCTTCCCTGCAGCAGCTCATGAACGTGGCCACCCTGCCGGGGATCGTGGAACCCGCTCTGGCCATGCCCGACATCCACTGGGGCTACGGCTTCCCCATCGGGGGGGTGGCGGCCTTCGACCCCGAGGAAGGAGGGGTGGTGAGCCCGGGAGGCGTGGGGTTTGATATCAACTGCCTGCCTGCCGGCACCCGTGTACTCTTTCATGACCGCTACACCCGCCCCATAGAGGAGGTAGCGAGGGAAAAAGAACCCCTCCTCACCGTGTGGCGGCTTGAAGAAAAACCTGAGGCAGGCAAAGCCTTCCTCCTCCTCTCCCGAGAAGCGGAAACCCTGGTGCGCCTCCGCACCGAGGGAGGGTTCATCCTGGAGGCCACCCCCGATCATCCCGTCTACACCCCCTCGGGGATGCATCCCATAGGTACCCTAAAAAGGGGAGACCAGGTGGCCGTCCACCCCTTCCAGGGCTTTCCCCACGAACCCCCTCCGTCCCTGACCCTTCTCAGCGAGGAAAGGGCCCAAGCCCTAGGACTTGCCCTGGGGTTTCCCCGGGCGGCAGACGTGCTGAAAGAGAAGGGGCTCCTTCCCCTACAGGCGGACCACCCTCACTTGCCAGCTATCCTCCGCCTTTTGGGCTACGCCTTGGGGGATGGCACCCTTTACCGGTCCCGGGGCAGGGGGTACCTGGTGCTCTATGGGGACGAAGAAGGACTCCTGGAAGCCAAGGAGGACCTTAAGCGTCTGGGCTTCCAGGCTGGGGGCCCTTACGTTCGGGTACGAAACCACAGCTTCCGAGGACGAACCTTTACCTACCGAGAGGCTAGCCTTAAGGCCTCCTCCCGGGCTTTGTTCCTCCTTCTCCACGCCTTAGGCCTTCCCGAGGGCCCCAAGGCGCAAACGGCTTTTACCTTACCTCATTGGCTCTTCTCCCTTCCCGCTTGGCTTAAAGCCAACTTTTTAGCAGGACTATTCGGAGCGGAGCTCTCTGCTCCGAAGTGGGTAAGCGGACATGGGTACAACCTCGCCTCTCCTGTGCTCTCCCAGTCCAAGCGGAAAAGCCTTTTGGGGATTGGCCGAACCTTCATGGAAGATCTGGCCCGCTTAATGGAAGGCTTGGGCCTGGAAGTCCAGTCCCTACGTGAGGAACTGGATTGGGAAGAACCCGCTGATCCTTCCCACCGCTTCAAACTGATCCTCCGGAGTACACCGGAAAACCTCAGCCTCCTTTACGAGAGGGTGGGCTATGCCTACGCTCCCCAAAAAGCCTGGCTAGCCCAGGTGGCCGCTTTCTACTTGCGCCTGAAAAAGGCCCACTTAGAAGCTCGGGAAACCCAGGCCGAGGAGGTCTTGGCCCTGCGGCAGGCAGGCCTGGGACCAAAACGCATCGCCGCCACCCTAGGCCTCCCTCGGCGCTTTGTGGAGCGTACCCTTTACGAGAAGCGAGGTGGATTTCGCCCCTGGGGATTTCCCACCTTCCCTGAGTTCCTCCAAAGGGCCGGCCCCATGTTTTTTGACAGGGTGGTGGCTATGGAAACCGTTCCCCACGGGGGAAGGGTTTACGACCTCTCCATGGCTCATGAGGGACACAACTTTGTGGCCGAAGGGTTTGTGGTTTCCAACTGCGGGGTACGCCTTTTGGCCTCCCACCTCACCCTGGAGGACCTCCTCCCCCGCCAACGGGAGCTGGCCGATACCCTCTACCGCCTGATCCCCTCGGGGGTGGGAAGCGAGCGCAAGGACGTGCGCTTCAGCAAGAAGGAGCTTAAGGAGATCCTCAAGGAGGGGGCTGGCTGGCTCATCCGTAGGGGCTTCGGCTACCCGGAGGACCTCCACTTCATCGAGTCGGAGGGCCGCCTCCCCTGGGCCAACCCCGACAAGGTTTCGGACAGGGCCTTTGAACGGGGAGCTCCCCAGATCGGCACCCTGGGAAGCGGGAACCATTTCCTCGAGGTCCAGTACGTGGACCAGATCTACGATGAGGAAGCCGCCGAAGCCTTCGGCCTCTTTCCCAACCAGATCACCGTCCTTATTCACACGGGAAGCCGGGGCCTCGGCCACCAGGTCTGCCAGGACTATGTGGAAAGATTTCTAAAGGTGGCCCCCCGCTATGGCATAGAGCTAGTGGACAAGCAGCTGGCGGCAGCCCCCATCAAGAGCCCGGAGGGCCAGGACTACCTTCAGGCCATGGCCGCCGCCGCCAACTTCGCCTTCGCCAACCGGCAGCTGATCGCCCACTTCGTGCGGGAGGCCTTCGAGGTGGTGGGCTTCCCACCCAGGGAGCACGGTCTCAGGGTCCTCTACGACCTGGCCCACAACAACGCCAAGTTTGAGGAGCACGGGGGAAAGAGGGTCCTGGTGCACCGCAAAGGAGCCACCCGGGCCTTCGGCCCCGGAAACCCCGAAATCCCCCTGGAGTACCAGCATGTGGGCCAGCCCGTCCTGGTGCCCGGGGACATGGGCCGCTACTCTTATGTGCTTTCGGGAACGGAAAAGGCCATGGCGGTATCCTTCGGCTCCAGCTGCCACGGGGCTGGACGCAAGATGAGCCGCCACCAGGCCAAGCGGGTGGCCCGGGAGCGGAACCTGATCAAGGAGCTGGCGGAAAGGGGCATCCTGGTGCGGGCGGCCACCAAGGCCACCGTGGACGAGGAGATGCCCGAGGCCTACAAGGATGTTTCCGTGGTGGTGGAGGCGGTCCAGGGAGCGGGGATCGGCAAGAAGGTAGCCCGCTTAAGGCCCCTCATCGTGGTGAAGGGATAAACTGTGACGACTCCCCGTTCTGAAGAACGGGGCTTCTCGGTTTCAGGAAGGGATAAGACCCCTTCCCGTCCCCGAAGGCTCCGTCCGAGCCCTGGCCAGAATGTTGATGGCAGCGGCCACGTCCCGGTGCTGGCGGGTACCGCACTGGGGGCAGGTGTGCTCCCGCACCCACAACGGCTTCTTCTCCCGATGACCGCAAACGGGACAATCCTGGCTCGTGTACCTGGGGTCTACCCCTATCACCTGCCTACCAGCCTCCGCCGCTTTGTAGGCAAGGATTTGCAGAAACTGGGCCCAACCCGCATCCATTACTCCCCTGGCAACATAGGAACGGGCCAGGCCAGCGATGTTCAGGTCTTCATGGACGATGGTGCCATATTCGTTCACCAACCTCCTGGCGAGTTTGTGGTGAAAGTCTTTGCGCTGGTTGGCTATCCTGCGGTGGAGCTTGGCTAGTCGGTTCTTAACCTGCCGATAGCGATGACTACCCTTTCTCTTTCTGGAGAACTCCCTCTGAACCTTGGCAAGCTTTTCCTGCGCCTTCTGGAAGTACCGGGGAGCCTCTACCGTTTCCCCATCCGAGGTGATGAGGAAGTGGGGGTTGGTGCCCAGGTCTATGCCTACGGCCCGGTCGGTTGGAGGAAGAGGCTTGGGTTCAACTTCACAGGTGAAGACGATGTACCAATGGTCCCCTTTCCGCTTCACGGTGGCGGGTTTTATCCTGCCCTCAAGGGGTCGGTGTAGCTTGACCTTTACGGAGCCTATCCCGTGGAGAAAAACCCGCCTTCCGTCCTTTTGGAGTTTGACTCCGGTAACTCCGGCCTGGGGGAAGGTAAAGGAATCATAGCGTCCCCTCCCTTTGAAGCGGGGGTATCCGGCTTTCCCTTTCTCCTTAAGCCTGCGGAAGAAGCCCTGGAAGGCCTTGTCTACCCGCTCAATAACGTTCTGGAGAACCTGGGAATGAATGCCTTTGTACTCCGGCAACTCAGCCCGTATCTCTGGCAACCACCTCTTTTGCTCGTAGAACCCCACCGTCTTGCCCGCCTTCCTGTAGGCATCCCTGCGCTCTTGCAGGGCAGCGCTGTACAACTGGCGGCAGAGTTCAAGGGTGTTCTCCAGGTCTCGAGCCTGGGGCTGGGTGGGGTACAGGCGGTACTTGAACGCCTTCCTAGTCATCGTCCACTTGAGCATAGGATAGCCTATCCGCCCCCAACTATGCTATGTCCGCCGCTTTGGGACCCCTACCCCAAATGAACCGCCGGCGGATGTGGGGGAGTCCATGTATCCCCGGTTTAAAAACTGGGGGATTGTAGCTCCCCCACACCCCCTCTTTTCTCTAAGCACTTTCTCACCGCTATCTGCTCCCATGGAGGGATGAGGCTCCTAGCCCTCCTCCTTTTCTTCTCCTGCTCCCTGGCCCAGACCCTGCTTCCCGCCAGCACCTTTGGCCTTTCCTTTCGGGAGGAGGCCGGGGCCTGGATTTACGAGGGGGAGGGGGTGCGCTTCGTCTACGTGCCGGGGGTGGGCTGGGCGGAACCTTTGGAACCCGCTCTTCCCCCACCCGACGGGGAAAGAATGTCCCTCGAGGCCCTGAAGGCCTTGGGCTACTTCCGCACCCCGGAGGCCGGGGTACGCCACGGCACCCAGGGACGGGCCCTCCGCCTGGTGCTGGACCTCCCCGGGCCCGAACCTGCACCCAAGCCTCCCTCGGAGGGCCAGGCTCCAGGAAGCCTTTCCCTCCTTCTCCCCTACCTGGCCCCGGGTATGACCCAGGTTCCCTGGCCCAAGGGCATGGAGGCCCGGGTGCGCCTTTTGCCAGGGGGCACAGAGCTCACCCTGAGCTTTCCGGGAAAGCTCCTTCGCTACCGCCTCTTTCCCCTGAAGGACCCCGAGCGCCTGGTCCTGGATCTCTATGTCCTCGAGGCCGAGGTGGAGGAACCCCTGGCCCCAGGAGTCCGCTACCGGGAAATCTGGGCCTTTACCCCAGAGCCCCTTAGGCTCTACCTGGTGGAGGCAGAACGGGGAACACTCATCCCCGTGGGCCGGCCTGGGATGAGGGCTCTGCCCAAGGACCTTGCCCCAAACGCCCTGGCGGTGCTGAACGGGGGGTACTTTGACCCCAAAACCGCTACCCCCATCGGCCTTTGGGTCCAGGACGGGGTTACGGTTTCCTACCCCAGCGGCCGCACAGCCCTCTTATGGGATAGTTTCAGCTTCTTCCTGGGGGTTCCCCGGTTTGAGGCAACGATCCAAGGTCCTTCCGGAGAGCGGGTGCGGGTGGGCATCAACGCCTCCCGGGCCCGCTACACCGCCCACACGGTCCCGGGACCCGTGGGCAAGGAGGGGGAGGAGGTGGCCTTGGTGATGGGAAACCGGGTACAGGCCATCCTCCCCGCCCCCCAGGAACTTCCTCCTGGGGCCTGGGCCCTTACCTTTCCCAAAGGAGCCCTTCCCTTTCCCCTAAAGCCCGGGGACACCCTAAGCCTCTACGGGCGCCTGGACCCCCCTTTCCGCTACGCTCTGGAAGCAGGCCCCCTTTTGGTCCAGGAAGGCCAGTACGCCTTTGACCCCAGCCGGGAGAACTTCCGCGACCCAAGGCCCCTCCAGGCCATAGCCCCCCAGGCGGCCGTGGCCTGGACCCGGGAAGGGAAGCTTTGGCTTTTGGTTTCCGAGCCCACTACCCCTGGGGTCCTAGCCCGCGCCCTCCTCTCCCTGGGGGCCTGGAACGCCCTAAGGATGGACGGAGGGGGCTCAGCCCAGCTTTGGGTCAAGGATAAGCTGAGAAGTCCCTACCAAGGCTCCCCAAGGCCGGTGGTGAGCGCCTTAGCCCTTTACGCCCCCTGAGGACGCCTCTTCCTTCAGGAAACAGGGAAATATACGCCTGCAGAAGGGCTTTACCGGGGCCCCCACCCTAGCAGAGCCAGGATGGGGTGGCGTTAGCTCACCCGCTCCACCCGGATGAGGTTGGTGGTCCCTCGCACCCCAAAGGGCACTCCGGCGGCGATCACCACCCTCTCCCCCACCTGGGCCAGCCCGCAGGCCTTGGCCTTCTCCAGGGCGATGCGCACCATGTCATCGGTATCCTGGGGGTCGGGGGCCAGATAGGGCAGAACACCCCAGACCAAGGCCAGCTGCCGCTCCACCTCGGGGTTCGGGGTGAGGGCCAGGATGGGCACCTTGGGCCGCGTGCGGGCGATGCGCCTAGCCGAGCTTCCCGTGGCGGTAAAGACCACAATGGCCTTGGCCTCCACCGCCTCCACAATGTCGTCCGCCGCCTGGGCGATGGCATCCTGGGTGGTGGGGGTAGGGGCCGGGCGGAGGACGTTGAGCTTTTGCAAGAACTCGGGGGAGGACTCCACCACCCGGGCGATCCTGGCCATGGTAGCCACCGCCTCCACCGGGTAGGCCCCGGCGGCGGTTTCCGCGGAGAGCATCACGGCGTCCGTGCCGTCAAAGATGGCGTTGGCCACGTCGGAGGCCTCCGCCCGGGTGGGGCTTGGGTTCTGCACCATGGACTCCAGCATCTGGGTGGCGGTGATCACCGGCTTGCCGGCGGCGATGGCCCTGAGGATAAGGCGCTTTTGCATGATGGGCACCTCCTCTAGAGGCATCTCCACCCCCAGGTCCCCCCGGGCCACCATGATGCCGTCGGCTTCTTCCAGGATCTCCTCAAAGCGGTAGACGGCGGAAGGCTTCTCTATCTTGGCCATGAGCCGAGCCCGGGAACCATGCCGGGCCAGGTAGTGCCGGGCCAGGAGCAGGTCATCCCGGGTGCGCACGAAGGACACCGCCACCCAGTCCACCCCGAGCTCCGTCCCCAGGGCCAGGTCCTGGATGTCCTTTTCCGAGAGGGCGGGGATGGAGAGATCCGAGCCAGGAACGTTGATCCCCTTGCTGTCGGAAAGCACCCCCCCCAGCTCCACCACGGTGTGGATCTCGTCCCCCTGGATCCTCTCCACCCGAAGGCGCAGGCGGCCGTCGTCCAAGAGGAGCACCTGCCCGGGAGCCACGTCCTCGGGAAGCCCCTTGTAGGTGATGGAAACCCGGGTCTCGTCCCCCTCCACGGGAGCCCGGGTGAGGATGAAGGGCTGGCCCACCTTAAGCTCCACCCGGCCCTCCTTGAACCGGCCGATGCGGATCTTGGGGCCCTGGAGGTCCTGGAGGATGGCCAGGGTTTTGCCCAGTTCCTTCTCCACCTCCCGCACCCAGGCCACCCGTTTCCGGTGCTCCTCATGGGTGCCGTGGCTGAAGTTCAGGCGAAAGACATCCGCCCCCGCCTCCGCCAGGGCCCGGATGGCTTCCTTGGAGTCCGAAGCGGGCCCCAGGGTGGCCACGATCTTGGTGCGCTTAAAAGGCCTCATATCCTAGAAAGCGCGCCGCACGCCCCAGCTCCTCCTCAATGCGCAGGAGCTGGTTGTACTTGGAAAGGCGATCCGAACGGGAGAGGGAACCCGTTTTGATCTGACCAGCGTTCACCGCCACCGCAAGGTCGGCGATGAAGCTGTCCTCGGTTTCCCCGGAACGGTGGCTGATCACCGCCCGGTAGCCGGAGCGCTGGGCCAGGCGGATGGCCTCGAGGGTCTCGGAAAGGGTGCCGATCTGGTTCACCTTCACCAGGATGGCGTTGGCCACACCCAGCTCGATCCCTTGGCGAAGCCTGTCCGGGTTGGTGACGAAAAGGTCATCCCCCACCAGCTGGACCCTGCCACCCAGGCGCTCGGTGAGCAGCCGCCAACCTTCCCAGTCGTCCTCCGCTAGGCCGTCCTCAATGGAGCGGATGGGGTATTTCTCCACCCACGTGGCCCAGAACTCCACCATCTCCTCCGAGGAAAGCACCCGTCCTTCCCCTTCCAGGTGATATTTCCCATCCCGGTAAAGCTCGCTGGCCGCGGGATCCAGGGCCAGGGAAACCTCCTGCCCCGGGGTGTATCCCGCCCGCTCGATGGCCAAAAGAAGAAGCTCTATGGCCTCCTCGTTGCTCCTTAGGTCCGGGGCGAAGCCTCCCTCGTCCCCCACGTTGGTGCTGTACCCTCTCTCCTTCAACACCCCCTTAAGGGTGTGGAAGATCTCGGCCCCCACCCGCAAGGCCTCGGAAAAGCTTTCCACCCCCGCGGGCACCAGCATGAACTCCTGGAAATCCACCCGGTTGTCCGCGTGCTTTCCCCCGTTGATCACGTTCATAAGGGGAACCGGCAAAGTAACCGCCTGAACTCCTCCCAAATAACGGTATAAGGGCAGACCCAAAGCCTCCGCCGCCGCCCGGGCCGTGGCCAGGGAAACCGCCAGGATGGCATTGGCCCCCAGGTTGGACTTGTTGGAGGTGCCGTCCAGCTCCAGCATGGCCCGGTCTACCCCCTCCTGGTCCAGGGCATCCCGGCCGATGAGTTCGGGGGCGATGCGTTCCTGGATGCCCTCCACCGCCCGGCGCACCCCCTTCCCCAGGTAACGCCTGCCCCCATCCCGTAGCTCCAAGGCCTCATGGGTGCCGGTGGAGGCTCCAGAGGGCACCATGGCCCTGCCCCTGGCACCTCCTTCCAGCTCCACCTCGGCCTCCACCGTGGGAAAGCCCCTAGAGTCTAAAACCTCCCTGGCTTTCACGTTCACGATCGTGGTCATGGACTCCTCCCCTAAGCGTTTCTGGAAGCGCTTCCCGCCCCCCGGAGCCAAGTTTACACCCGCAGGGGTACCACCACCGCCTGGTACCCCTCCGCCGCCTCCACTGGGGAAGCCCCCCCTGGGCGCACCAGGCTAGGGCTGGTGGGCCCGGAGAGCAGCAACACCGCCAGGCCGGAAAGGGGGGAAAGGGCCTCCAAAAGATAGCGGGCGTTGTAGGCCACCGCCAGGGGCATGCCCTCGAGGTGCACGGGAACCTCCTCCTGCCCCTTGCCGTAATCCCCCTCAGCGGAGAGCAACACCCGCCCCTCCTCAAAAAGAAGATCCACCCGATGGTTTTGCCGGTCAGAAAGGACGCTCACCCGGCGCAGGGCCTCGCGGAAGGCCTCCACCTCGAAGGCCGCCTTCAGGGGGAACTCCTTGGGGATCACCCGCTCATAATCCGGGAACTCCCCCTCCATAAGCCGGACAGCCGTGCGCAGCTGCCCCTTGCCGGTGGCGGCAGGGCCTTGCGAACCGCTGGTGGCCAGGCCCAGAACCCCCGGGCCCAGGGCCAGGGCTACCTCCCCTTCACCCATGCCCTTCAGAACCCTCACCATCTCGTCCACACTCCGGGCAGGCACCACCACCTTCTTGGCAAAGGGTTGGGGCTTGGCAAGCCTGTATAGGGCCAGGCGGTACCCGTCGGAGGCCACGGAGCGAAGCCCTCCCTCGGAAAACTCCAGCTGGACGCCCCGGAAAATCGCCCGGTACTCCTCGTTACTGGCCGCATAGCGCACGTGGGAGAGTGCCTTGAGAAGCTCCTCCACCGGCAAAAGGGTCTGGAGGGGATAGGGCTCCGCGGGGCCTTCCAGGCTGGGGAAGAAAAGCTCTGGGTAGCCTTCGTCGGGGGCAAGGCTCAGCCGGGTGCTGAAGGAACCCGAGGAGAGGGAAAGCTCCGCACCGAAGTCCAGCTCCACCTGATCCCCGGGAAGGCTGCGCACCAGCTGGAAGAAAGGCTGTGCAGGAACCAAAAAACGCCCTTCTCCCTCCGTGGGAAGCTCCAGGCGCACTTCCAGGTCCACCTCGCCATTGGTTCCGAACAACATCAGGGCGTCTGGCGTAAGGGCTAAGCCTAAGTAGGTGAAAAGGGGATTGGAGCTTCGCGTGGGAATGACCCGTTCCAGCAAGGCCACGTGTTCGGTAAGCAGGGTTTTTGGAACTTTCACCTTCATCGGGTTTGCCTCCTCTCTACTGCTACTATGGGTTTCTTAAAGATCTTAAAGAGATAGTAGTCGTAGTAATAGGGGCTGTGGATATGTGGATAAGGGGTAGAAAATGACGTGTGGGAGCGGAAAGGGCTTGTGGAAAACCCTTGTGGATAACTGGCCTCAGGTTGTGGATAAGCTGTGGATAACTGGCCAGTTATCCACAGGTCCTGAAGGGAGGTCGATTTTCCACAGCTTGTCCACAAGGTTATCCACAGAAAAACCGGGGTTATCCACAGGGTTATCCACAGGTTATCCACAGGGGTCATGTCAGGGCCTCTTTCAGGCTGCGGAGTAACTTCTGCACCTCGCGGTCGCTTTCCGAAAGCTCCTGAACCTTTTGGATGGCATAGAGGACGGTGGTATGGTCCCGCCCCCCGAAGAGCTGGCCGATTTCCGGGAGGGACGAGCGGGTGAGTTCCCGCACCAGGAACATGGCGATCTGGCGGGGTAAAACCACCTCCTTGCGCCGGCCACCCCCCACCAGATCCTCCGGGCGCAGGGCAAAGTACTCCGCCACCTTGCGCACGATCTCGTGGGGATCCACCTCCACTTCCTTGGAGGCGAAGATGTCGGAAAGCGCCTTGGCGGCCACGGCGCGGGTGAGTTCCACCCCGTTTAGGGAAGCGTAGGCGATGGTGCGCATCAGGGCACCCTCCAGCTCGCGGATGTTGGAGGTCACTTGCCGGGCTATGTACTCCAGCACCTCCTCGCTGATCCTGAGACCCCGTTGCTCGGCGTTCATCTTGAGGATGGCGATGCGGGTTTCCAGGTCAGGGGGCTGGATGTCGGTGATGAGGCCCCATTCGAACCGGCTTCTTAAGCGGGCCTCGAGGGTCAGGATATCCTTGGGGGGCCGGTCGGAGGAGAGGATGATCTGCTTGTGGGCCTCGTATAGGGCGTTGAAGGTGTGGAAGAACTCCTCCTGGGTGCGCTCCTTGCCGGCGATGAACTGGATGTCGTCCACCAAGAGAAGGTCCACGGAGCGGTACCGTTCGCGGAACTCCGTCATGCGGTCCTCGCGGATAGCGTTGATGAGCTCGTTGGTGAAGGTTTCCGTGGACACGTACTCGATCTTAAGGTGGGGAAAACGCTTGGCCACGGAGTGTCCCACGGCGTGCATGAGGTGGGTCTTGCCCAGGCCCACGCCCCCATAGATGAAAAGGGGATTGTAGGCTCTTCCTGGGGACTCGGCCACCGCCACCGCCGCCGCATGGGCCATGGAGTTGTTGGGCCCCACCACGAAGTTTTCAAAGGTGTACTTGGGGTTGAGGTTGGGCTTGGCAGCTTCGGAAGGGGTAGGGGTGTGGAAGATATCCTCCTGTACGGCCACGCTGGGGACCACCTTGAGCTCAAACCGGGGAGGCTGGGCCCCCAGGAGGCCCAGGGCTTCCTGGATCAGCTCGGCGTAGTGGCGCTTGATCCAGTCCAGGGCGAAGGAGGTGGGCACCGCCAGCTGGAGTACCCCATCCTGGATGCCCAAGGGGCGGATGCGCTCGAACCAGGTGTGGAACTCCACCTCGGTGATGTTGCGGCGGATGTGTTCCAGGATGTGTTGCCAGACGGCCTCGTGGGTCAAGGCTACCCCCCGCGTTTCCGGAGGAACATTCTACGCCAAGGCCTTGGGTAAAGTGGAGGGTGGGATGCGTTACGACGTGGTGGTGGTGGGAGGTGGGCATGCAGGGCTGGAGGCGGCCTGGGCGGCCGCGGCCCTCGGGGTCCGGGTGGCCCTGGTCACCATAAACCCCGAGCGCATAGGCATGATGCCCTGCAACCCGGCGGTGGGCGGGCCCGGCAAAAGCCAGCTCGTGGCGGAGCTCACCGCCCTGGGGGGGCTTATGGGCCGGGCGGCGGACGCCACCGCCATCCACACCCGGGTGCTGAACCGCTCCAAGGGACCGGCGGTGCAAAGCCTGAGGGTCCAGGTGGACCGGGATCTCTACGCCCTTAGGGCCCAGGAAATCCTGGCGGAAAGGCCGGTCGAGGTGATCCGGGGGGAGGTGGCGAGCCTCTTTGTGGAGGGGGGAAGGCTTCTTGGAGTGCGCACCGTGGATGGCCGGGAGATTCCCGCCAAGGCGGTGGTGGTGGCGGGGGGAACCTTCCTGGGGGGGGTGGTCTGGTACGGAAGGCGTTCCCGGCCGGCGGGACGGCAGGGGGAGCCGCCAGCCCGGTTTCTTTCCCGGAGCCTCGAGGCCGTCGGCCACACCCTGCGCCGGTTCAAGACGGGGACCCCACCCCGGATCCGGGCGGATTCCGTGGACTTCTCGGAGCTCTTGGTGGTGCCCCCGGAGGTACCCCCGGGAAGCTTCACGGGAAGCCCGGGACCCCATGCGGCCAAGCTTCCCACGTGGCAGACCCGGACCACATCCCGCACCCACCGCCTGATCCTGGAGAACCTGCACCTGTCTCCCCTTTATGCCGGGGATATCGTGGGCATCGGTCCCCGCTACTGCCCCTCCATTGAGGACAAGGTGGTGCGCTTTTCCGACAAGGATAGCCACCTCCTCTTCGTGGAGCCCGACGGGCTTGCCACCAGCGAGGTGTACCTGCAGGGGTTCTCCTCCAGCCTGCCGCCGGAGCTCCAGGAGGAGATGGTGAAAAGCCTGCCGGGGTTTGGGCGGGCGGTGATCCAGCGCTACGCTTACGCGGTGGAGTACGACAGCCTGGATCCCACGGAGCTTACCCGGGGGCTCCAGTCCCGCTTCCTCCCTGGGTTGTTCGCTGCCGGGCAGGTGAACGGCACCTCGGGGTACGAAGAGGCCGCGGCCCAGGGCCTCCTGGCGGGGCTGAACGCTGCCCGGTATGCCCTGGGCCTCTCAGAGGTGCATCTCCCCCGGGAAAGCGGCTATATCGGGGTGATGGTGGACGACCTGGTGGGCCGGGGCACGGACGAGCCCTACCGGATGATGACCTCGAGGGTGGAGCTCCGCCTCCTCTGCCGGGCGGACAATGCGGACGAGCGCCTGGTGCCCTTGGCGGTGGAGTGGGGCCTTAGGCCCAGGGAGGATCTGGAAGCGGTGAGGGAAAAGTACCGCCGGGTGGAGGCGGAGCTAAGGCGCCTCGAGGCCTTGCGGGTGGATGGGGTGAGCGGCCTGGTGTGGCTGAGGCGTCCGGAAAACACCTACGGGGCCTTGGCGGAACGCTTTCCCCCACCTGTTCCTTTGAGCCCCGAGGAGGCCTACCAGGTGGAGGTGCGGGCCAAGTACGCGGGGTACATCGAGCGGCAGGAGCGGCTGCGGGAAAAACTGAGGGACCTGGAGGGCTTTCGCATACCCGAGGGTTTGGAGTTCCCCCGGGTCCCGGGCCTTTCCCGGGAGGCCGTGGAAAAGCTTTCCCGGGTGAGGCCCCGGACCGTGGCGGAGGCTGCCCGGATCCCTGGGATACGGGACTCGGACCTCACGGCCCTCTTGGTGCACCTCAGGGTGCTTTCCCGGTGAGAGGGGGATGTTTCCCGTGAAACATTGGGGGTGGAGGTGGGTCTAAGCCCAAAGGGCGTTCAGCTTCTTCTGGAGGGTGGAAAGGCCTTGGGGCTGGACCTCGAGGCCCACCTTTCCACCTTCTCCCGCCTTTACGACCTCCTTATGGAGGCCAACCGGCGCACCAACCTCACGGCCTTGCGCACGGAGGAGGAGGTGGTGGTCAAGCATTTCCTGGACTCCCTCACCCTCCTCACCTTGCCCCTCTTTCAGGGGCCATGGCGGGTGCTGGACCTGGGCACGGGGGCGGGGTTTCCCGGGCTTCCCCTGAAGATCGTGCGCCCGGAGCTGGAGGTCACCCTCCTGGACGCCACCAAGAAGAAGGTGGCCTTCGTGGCCCAGGCGGTGGAGGCCCTTGAGCTGAAGGGGGCCTACCCCCTCTGGGGCCGGGCGGAGGAGCTGGCCCATAGGCCCGAGCACCGGGAGGCCTACCACCGGGTGGTGGCCCGGGCGGTGGCTCCCCTTTGCGTATTGGTGGAGCTGGGCCTGCCCTTCGTGGCCCTGGGGGGGTATATGGTGGCCCAGAAGGGTCCGAGGGTGGCGGAGGAGGTGGCCCCCTTGCCCAGGGCCCTAGCCCTCCTGGGAGGCGGCTTGGTTACCGTCCACTCCTTGGTTCTTCCCGTGGCCCAGGAGGAACGGAACCTGGTGGTGGTGCCGAAGGAGGCCTCTACCCCGGCCAGGTATCCCCGGCGACCGGGGGTGCCCGAGAAAAATCCTTTATGCTAGGGTCCAAGGTGTTGCGGCGGATTGCCCTGGTGAACCAGAAGGGGGGGGTGGGCAAGACCACCACCGCCATCAACCTGGCCGCCTACCTGGCCCGCATGGGGAAGAGGGTCCTCTTGGTGGACCTGGACCCTCAGATGAACGCCACCAGTGGCCTTGGGCTCCGGCCCGAGCGCGGGGTGTACCAGGTGTTGCAGGGGGAACCCCTGGAGGGCTTGGTGCAGCCCGTGGACGGTTTCCATTTGTTGCCGGCCACCCCGGAGCTGGTGGGGGCCACGGTGGAGCTTCTGGAAAGACCCCTGGCCTTGAGGGAGGCCTTACGGGACGAGGGGTACGATATCACCCTCTTGGACGTGCCCCCCAGCCTCTCCGCCCTCACCCTGAGCGCCCTGGCGGCGGCGCACGGGGTGGTGGTCCCGGTGCAGGCGGAGTACTACGCCCTGGAGGGGGTGGCGGGGTTGCTCTCCACCCTGGACGAGGTGCGCACCCGGCTGAACCCGCGCCTTAGGCTTCTCGGCATCCTCATCACCATGTACGACGGCCGGACCCTTTTGTCCCAGCAGGTGGAGGCCCAGCTTCGGGCCCACTTCGGGGAGAAGGTGTTCTGGACGGTGGTGCCCCGGAACGTGCGGCTGGCGGAGGCCCCGAGCTTTGGCAGGACCATCGCCCAGCATGCCCCCACCTCGCCGGGGGCCCACGCCTACCGCCGTCTGGCCGAGGAGGTGATCGCCCGTGTCCAAGAAGGCTAGCGGTTTAGGGAGGGGCCTCGAGGCCCTCCTGCCCAAGGGCGGCGGAGGGGTGGTCCGGCTTCCCTTGTCCGCCATCCGGCCCAACCCCCACCAGCCCCGCCGGAGGTTCTCCCAGGAGGGTCTGGAGGAGCTTGCGGCTTCCATCCGGGAGAAAGGCCTGCTTCAACCCCTGGTGGTGCGTCCCAAGGGGGAGGGGTACGAATTGGTGGCCGGGGAGAGGCGCCTTAGGGCCGCGGAGATGGCGGGCCTGAAGGAGGTTCCCGCCCTCATCCGCGACCTCACGGACCAGGAGGCCATGGAGGTGGCCCTGGTGGAGAACCTCCAGCGGGAGGACCTCACCCCGTTGGAGGAGGCCCGGGGTTACCAGGCCCTCTTGGGTCTGGGCCTCACCCAGGAGGAGGTGGCCAAGCGGGTGGGTAAGGCCCGCTCCACGGTGGCCAACGCCCTGAGGCTTTTGCAGCTTCCCGAGGAGGTTTTGGAGGCCTTGGAAGAGGGGCTCATCAGCGCGGGCCACGCCCGGGCCCTTTTGATGCTGGAGCCTGAGGACCGGCTTTGGGGCCTGAGGGAGATCCTCGAAAAAGGGCTTTCCGTGCGCCAGGCGGAGGCCTTGCGGGAGCGTTTGGTGCGGGAACGGGAGCGCAAAACCCAGGAACCCTCTCCCCTTTCCCTGGAGCTTTCCCGGCACCTGGGCCTGCCGGTGAGGGTGGTGGGGGGAAGGCGGGGGAAGGTGGTCATCCACTACCGCTCCCTGGAGGAGCTGGAGTCCCTTTTAGAGCGGCTGGGTTACCAGGCGTAGCCAAAAAGGACCCGCACCGCGCCGTTTTGGTCGGTGCGGTAGACCCTTACCCCATGCTGGTCCAGGCGCTCCAAGACCTCGGGGTGGGGGTGGCCGTGGGGGTTCCTTCCCACGCCTATCAAGGCCGCCTGGGGCCGGATGCGTTCCAGGAGGCCCTCGTCCGTGCCCGTGCGGGAGCCGTGGTGGCTAACCTTAACCACCGCCACCTGCGGGGGAGTTAGCCGTTCCTCCACCTCCCCGGGCACGTCCGCCAGGAGAAGGGCCTTGGGCCCGGCGAAGTCCAGGAGGAGGACCAGACCGCTTTGGTTGTCATCTGCTTGCGGGCCAGGAGGCCAGAGGACCTCGAGGCTCCCTTTTCCCACGCGAAGGCGGGTGCCGGTTCCGGGGAAGAGGATGGGCACCTTCCGGCTTTGCAGGGCCTGGACCAGGGGGTGCTCCTTTGGGAAGGCGGGGGAGAGGAGGGCGAGGCCGATGGGAACCTCCTCGGCCACCTTGAGGAGGCCCCCGTGGTGGTCAGCATCGGGGTGGGTGGCCACCAGGACCTCGAGGGCCTCCACCCCCAGGGCCCTTAGGGCCCGCACCACCTTTTCCCCCTGCTCGGGCCGGCCCCCGTCCACCAGCACCTCGGCCCCACCCAGCCGGGCCAGCAGGGCATCCCCCTGGCCCACGTCCAGGGCGAAGAGGTCCAGGGGCTTGGGCCAGGAGGCGAGGAGGCTGACCAGAAGGGGAAGGCTGGCAAGGAGGAGGGCTTTCCGCCAGGGGAGAAGCCAGTGCAAGGCCAGGGCCAAGGGGAAAAGCCCAAGGTAGTAGAGGGCGAAGCCCAAAGGGGAGATTTCCCCCCAGCTTAAGAGTGGGCCACGGCTTGCGGCCTGGGCCAGGAGAAGGAGGGCCTTGGCCAAAGGTTCCAGAAGGGGTGCCAGAAGACCCCCAAGGAAGAGCTTGAGGAATCCCAGGGGTACCAGGAGGGAGGCCAGGGGTAGGGCCAGGAGGTTGCTAAGGGGGGAGAGGAGGGGTAGGAAGCCGAAGCGGTGAAGGAGAAGGGGAACCAGGGGGACCTGGGCGGCCAGGCTGGTGAGAAGGGCTCCGGCCAGGTACCCCCGTGCTCCCTGGGGTCGGGGGAGGGCGGGCAGGAGGAGGGCGATCCCCGCAACCGCCAGGTAGGAGAGCTGGAGGGAAAGGCTTAGCAGGCTTGCGGGCCACCACAGGAGCTGGAGAAAGAGGGCGAGGCCCAGGGCCTGGAGCACCCCGGCGGCTCCAAGGCCGAGGAAGAGGCCCAGGAGGGATAACCCGGCCATGAGGCTGGCCCGCACCAAGGAGGGGCTTGGCCCCGCCAGCCAGAGGTAAAAGGGTAGAGCGAGGAGGGCCAGGAGGTAGCGCCATCGGCCCAAAGGGGTGAGAAGGAAAACCAGGCTTGCCACCAGAAAGCCCACGTGGAGGCCCGAGAGGGCCAGAAGATGGGCGAGCCCTGCCTTTTGGAACTGGGTATAGGTGTCCTCCAGTTCCCTTTTATCCCCCAGGACCAGCCCTTCCAGGACCTCGAGGGCAGGGGGCGAGAGTCCCTGCGCCAGGCGGGCACGGAAGGGAGCCCGAGGGTCGGGAAGCGGAGCCAGGGGTTCCGCCCGTTCCACGTGAAACACCCCTCTTATCCCCCGGGAGAGGAGCCAGGTGCGCTGGTCAAAGCCCCCGGGATTGCGCTTGCCCTGGGGTGGAACCAGGTACCCCCGCAGCCGGTAGCGGCCATCCTCCAGGCCTGGGTAGTGCTGCACCCAGAGCCTGTGCCCCTGCCAGAGGATGGTGCCTTGGTGGAGGGTGAAGACACCCTCGAGGCGGATGCCGTAAGGAGGTTCCGTTACGGGAAAGAGGAGGCCCCGGAGGAGGACAAAAACGAGCCCGAGGGCGAAGGGAAGCCGGAGGAGGGGGAGGAGTAAGGGCGCCAGGAGAAGGACCCAGGGATGGAAAAGCCCCCAGGCTCCCAGGAGCCCGCCTAGACCCAGGTCCACCCCTGGACCCCAGGTCGAAAGGGGAGGCTTGGGGAAGACTGCCCTAGGGTCGGACATAGGGCCTGAGCCGTTCCAGGGTGGCGGGGCCGATGCCCTTGACCCTCAGGAGGTCCTCCACCCGGGCGTAGGGTCTTCCCTCCACGATCCTCTGGGCCAGCACGGGGCCGACCCCAGGGAGGCTCATGAGCTCCTCGAGGCTGGCCTGGTTCAAGCTGATGGGCTCAGGGGCTGGGGGCTCAAAGCTGGCCTCCGCCAGGGTTTCCACCCGCACCGGCTGGGGTTTCGGGACCAGCTTGGGCCAGAGGCTGGAAAGACCCAGGAGGGCTACCGCGAGGAGGTAGAGGAAGACCACTCCGTCAAGGCCAGACCAAGCCCGCCTAGGAGAACTCCGGCCAGGACCCAAGGATCCACCCCTGGGTTCAGGGCCACGAAGGCCACGGTGTAGGCCAGGGTGAGGAGGGAGAGGACCTTTAAGGGGAGGGCCAAAGGGTTCCTCCCCCCCTGGGCCTTGGGCGTGGGGGCTGGGGGAGGGGACTCCGGCTCCGGGGCCAGCTCCACCGAGTCCCGCTTGGGAGGAGGTTCCTCCTCCCACACCGGGGCCTTCGGGGGCTCGGGAGGAGGGGGTGGGGGAGGGGTTTCCTGGGTCAGGGGGGCCTTAGGGCCGGGGGCTGGAGCCGAGGTGGCCTTGCGGGCCCGGGCCACGTGGGGTTTCAACCCCTCCAGAAAGGCCTTGAGCTCCTCCAGGGGGAAGGCCCTCAGGGGGAGGACCAGGGAATCCCCTTCTCCTTGCACCAGGAGGGTGCCGGCTTCTCCCTTACCCACCCGGCGGATCCTGGCCAGCTCTAGGCGCTTTACCCCAGCGTCGTCCACGAAGACCAGGTGGGCCTCGGTGACGGCCAGAAAGCCACCCGGCCCTTCCAGCTTGGCCAGGGCTTCCTCGCCCAGGCGGGAAAACGCCGCTTCATACTTGCCCATGGCCCCATTGTATACTTCCCCTCGTGCCCTTGCGCTTGGGACACCGCGGCGCCCCTCGCCTGGCGGAAGGCGAGGCCCAGGTTTATGTGGAAAATACCCTGGAGGCTTTCCGGCAGGCCTTGGAGGCTGGGCTGGATGGATTTGAGCTGGACGTGCACCTCACGCGGGATGGGGTGCTGGTGGTGCACCATGACTTCACCCTGGGAGGCGTCCCTATTAGCGGGGTTTCTTCTAGGGAGCTCCCGGCTTATGTGCCCACCCTCGAGGAGGTGCTGAGGACCTTCCCCGAAGCCTGGATCAACGTGGAGCTGAAAAGCCTTCCTCCGGAAACCGACGGCCGGGAGGAGGCCTTGGCCAGGCTCCTGGCCCGCTACCCCTCGGATAGGATCTGGGTGAGCTCCTTTGATCCCTTGGCCCTGGTGCGCCTTAAACGGCTTGGGGTGGGGCCCCTGGGCCTTCTTTATGAACACGAGGAGGCGGAGGCCCTGGCCCCCTGCCTGGGGGTGGAATGGGTGCATCCCGAGGCCTCTTTGCTCAGCGAGGCCAAGGTGAGGGAGCTAAGGACCCGCTACCGGGTACTGGTCTGGACGGTGAACCGCCGCCAGCAAGCCCAGGAACTGGCCGCCTGGGGGGTGGATGCCCTGGTCACCGATTTCCCGGGGGTCCTCGTATAATGGGGGGGCTATGGCGAACCTGAAGAGCCTTCCCGTGGGTAAGGGTGCCCCCGAGGTGGTGAACATGGTCATCGAGGTGCCCAGGGGTTCCGGAAACAAGTACGAGTACGATCCGGATCTTGGGGTTATCAAGCTGGACCGGGTCCTTCCCGGAGCCCAGTTCTATCCCGGGGACTACGGGTTCATTCCCTCCACCCTGGCCGAGGATGGGGATCCCCTGGACGGCCTGGTTCTCTCCACCTACCCCCTTTTGCCCGGGGTGGTGGTGGAGGTGCGGGTGGTGGGCCTTCTGCTCATGGAGGACGAGAAGGGCGGGGACGCCAAGGTCATCGGGGTGGTGGCGGAGGACCAGCGCCTGGACCACATTCGGGACATTGGCGATGTGCCCGAGGGGGTTAAGCAGGAGATCCAGCACTTCTTTGAAACCTACAAGGCCCTCGAGGCCAAGAAGGGCAAGTGGGTGAAGGTCACGGGCTGGCGGGACCGGCAGGCGGCCTTGGAGGAGGTGAGGGCCTGCATCGCCCGCTACGGGGCCCGTTGAGGCCAATCCTCTGGGAAAGGGCGGGGCCTGGCCGAAGGGCCAGGCCCTTTTTAAGCGGCTTACAATGGGGTTGGAGGAGGCTTATGGTCTGCCCGGCATGCGGGGAAACCCTGGAGCTGGAGGGGTACAAGGCGGGGGACCTCCTGGACTGCGAGGCCTGCGGGGCGGTCTTGCGCCTGCTTTCCGACGGCACCCTGGAGCTGGTGGAGGCCCCCCCCGAGGAGGAAGGGGAGGCCCTTTGGGGGCTTACCGCCTATGGGGAAGGGGAGGAGGCGGTTCTGGTTTTTTCCGACGGCACCTTGGAGGAGGAGGTGCGGACCCTCAAGGCCGACCTCCTGGAAGCCCTTCGCCGCCTGGAGGAGGGGGTGGGGGAGGAACCCCCCAAGGAGGCCGAGGACGAACCCAACCTGGAGCCCGACTACCTGACGGCCCATGTGGAAACCGACCAGGGCCCCATGGCCCTGCGCCGCATCCTTTTCCCGGGAAGCCCGGACCTTTTGGAGTTCACCCTGCCCTCGGGCTCGGTGTACCAGTTCACCTTCCGCGAGGTCCAGGAGCTTCTAAAGCCCATCCTCCTCTAAGGTGCGCCTGGTCCTGGTACCCACCCCCATCGGCAACCTGGAGGACATCACCCTAAGGGCCCTGAGGGTGCTCAAGGAGGTGGAGGTGGTGGCCTGTGAGGACACCCGGCGTACCGGGCTTCTCCTCCGCCACTACGGCATCGCTACCCCCACCCTGCGTTTGGACCAGCACACGATGGGGAGGGCCAGAGAACTCCTTTCCCCTTACGCTTACGTGGCCTACGCTACCGACGCCGGCACCCCGGGCATCTCCGATCCCGGGGCGGAGCTGGTGCGGCTGGCGTTAGAATGGGGCTGGCGGGTGGAAGCGCTTCCGGGTCCCACCGCCCTCATCCCCGCCCTGGTGGCTTCGGGCCTGCCCACCCACCGCTTCACCTTTGAGGGGTTTCTGCCCAAAGGGGGCAAGGAGCGCAAGGAACGGCTTTGGGCCCTGGCCCGGGAAGGGAGGACCGCGGTGCTGTACGAAAGCCCCCATCGCCTGCAAAAAACCCTGGAGGACCTCATGGGGATCTACGGTCCCGGGCATCCCGTGGCCGTGGCCCGGGAGATCAGCAAGGTGCACGAGGAGATCTTCCGGGGGACCCTGGAGGAGGCCTGGAGGCAGTTTCAAAACCCGAGGGGCGAGTTCGTTTTGGTGCTGGGACCCAAGGAGGCGCCACCCGTGGAGGCCAAGCGGGTCTTGGAGGAGCTAAAAGCCCATGGCCTTAAGGGTAAGGCGCTTTTCCGGGCCCTTCTGCAGAGGGGGGTTCCCAGGAACGAGGCCTATCGCCTCGCTTTGGAAGGGGAGAAGGAGCCTTTTGAGGAGGGGGAATGAAGCGCATAGGGGTCTTTACTTCCGGCGGCGATGCCCCGGGGATGAATGCGGCCATTAGGGCGGTGGTGCGCCAGGCCTATGCCTTAGGCCTCGAGGTGATCGGCATCCGCCGGGGCTATGCGGGCATGATCCAGGGGGAGATGGTGCCCTTGGGGGTGCGGGATGTGGCCAACATCCTTCAGCGGGGAGGAACCATCCTCCTCACCGCAAGAAGCCAGGAGTTCCTCACGGAAGAGGGCCGGGCCAAGGCAGCGGAGAAGCTCAAAGCGGCGGGCATCGAGGGCCTGGTGGCCATCGGAGGGGATGGAACCTTTCGCGGGGCCATGCGCCTTTTGGAGGAGCATAAAATCCCCGTGGTGGGGGTGCCCGGCACCATCGACAACGACCTTTACGGCACCGATTACACCGTTGGCTTTGACACCGCGGTGAACACGGCCCTCGAGGCCATAGACCGCATCCGGGACACCGCGGCCAGCCACGAGCGGGTCTTCTTCATCGAGGTCATGGGGCGGGACTCCGGGTTCATCGCCTTGGATGTGGGGCTGGCTGGGGGGGCGGAGGTGATCGCCGTGCCCGAGGAACCCGTGGACCCCAGGGCCATCGCCGAGGGGCTTCTGGAATCCCTGCGCCGGGGCAAGTCCAGCTCCATCGTGGTGGTGGCGGAAGGGGCCTATCCCGGAGGGGCGGCGGGGCTTCTTGCCGCCATCAGGGAGCACGTGCCGGTGGAGGCCCGGGTCACGGTCCTGGGCCATATACAGCGGGGAGGAAGCCCCACCGCCAAGGACCGCATCCTGGCGAGCCGCTTGGGGGCGGCGGCGGTGGAGGCCCTGGCCGGGGGGACCAGCGGGGTCATGGTGGGGGAGGTGGAGGGGGAGGTGGAGCTCACCCCCCTCAAGGAGGCGGTGGAGCGTAAGAAGGACATCAACCGCACCCTTCTGGCCCTATCGCGGGTTCTGGCCCTCTAGATAGCCTTACGGCTGACCTAGATAGCCTTACGGCCGATCTAGGCCCAGGGCCCGCCTGAGCCAGGGGGAGGTCCAGGCCAGACGGAAGGCCTCCCGGGCGAAGGGGCTCTGGCTCACCCCGTCGTAGACCGGGGTGGGAAGGTTCAGGGAGGGGTAGCGGAGGCTCCCGGCGACGGTTTTTTCCCAGGGATAGCCAGTCCAGACGGCCAGGGCCACGAAGAGGCCCAAAAGGAACCCTCCCAGGGAGCCCAGGAGGACCTCGAGGCCCTGGGAAAGGGAGGGAAGGGGGAGGCTTTTGGCCAGAAGCCCCAGGAGAAGCCCTAGGCCCAGACCCCACCAGGGGCCGGCAAACCCCACCTGGGCCAGGAGGAGGTAGAGCACCACCCCGAGCCCGGCGAAGGCTCCCTGGAGGCCGCTCCGGTAGCCCCAGGCCAGGGCCACGGCCAAGCCTAGCAGGGCCAGGAGATCCACCCAGGTGAGCATGCCTCTAGTTTACCGCCTAGCCCCGGATATCCCAGCCCCGGCTCCTCAAAGCCGTCAGGAGGCGGGCCATGGCCTCCTCCACCTCCTCGTCCTTGAGGGTGCGCTCGGGGTGGCGGAAGCGCAGGTGGAAGGCCAGGCTCTTCTCCCCTTCCCTAAGGGGTGGGCCCTGGTAGAGGTCAAATAGCCGTAGGCTTTCCAGGTAGGGTCCCGCTGCCTGGCGAAGGAGGGCCTCCACCTCCCCGTAGGGCGTGGCCTCGGGAACCACCACCGCCAGGTCCCTGAGGGCTAAGGGGTAGCGGGAGGGGTCCTGGAAGCGGAAGGGCTTTTCGGGAAGGGGGAGGTGGAGCTCAAAGATATAGACCGGGGGAAGCTCGAGGGCCTTGAGGATCTCCGGGTGCACCTGGCCCAGGAATCCCTTTTCCTCCCCGGCCACCCTTACCTTCCCCGAAACGCCGGGGTGGAGGAAGGGGTAGGGATGGGCCTCCACCCTCAGGTCCAGGCCCAGCCGGTTCAAAAAGGCCTCCAGAAGTCCCTTGAGGAGGGGGTAGCCGGAAAGCTTCTCCCCATGGGGAAGTCCCAGGCCTTCCCCGAAGAGGAGGCCTGCCAGACGGGTTTCCTCCCTCACCCAAGCCCCCTCTCGCCCGAAGACCCTGCCCACCTCGAAGAGGAGGGCTCTTTCCGGACGGTCCAGGGCCAGGTTTTCCTTGAGGAGCCTGAGGAGGCCAGGGAAGAGGTGGGTCCTCAGGGCAGCCTTTTCCGGACTCAAGGGGTTTTTGAGGCGCCAAGGGGGCGGGGGCAGGCGAAAGAGGGAAGCCTCCTCGGGGTCCATGAAGCTATAGGTGTAAACCTCCTGGAAGCCAAGGCCCGAAAGGAGTTCCCGCAGGCGGCGCTCCCTTTGGTAGGGCCTCTCCACCCCCCGGTTGTCGGGGGCGGGGAAGAAGGCGGGAAGGTCCAGGGGAATGGTCTCGTAGCCCTGGATTCGGGCGATTTCCTCCACCAGGTCCTCTTCCAGCTCGAGGTCCAGGCGGCGGCTGGGGGGTGTGACCCGGTAGGGACCTTCCCCCTCTACCCGGCAGCCCAGGCGCCTTAGGATGGCAAGCTGTACCTCCTCCGGGTACTGGGTGCCGAGGAGCTGGTTGGCGTACGCAGGGCGGAAGGGAATGGGCTTGGGTGCCTGGGGGGTTCCTTCCTCCAGGATGGTCTCCGCCACCCGGGCCCCTGCCAGGGTCTGAAGGAGGCCTAGGGCCCTTTGGGCTGCGGGTACCTGGCCCAAGGGGTCCACCCCTCGCTCGAAGCGGTAGCTGGCCTCGGTGCGGAGGCCATGCCGCCTGGCGGTTTTGCGGATGGAAACGGGGTCAAACTGGGCCACCTCCAGGGCGATGGCCCGGGTGTCCTCCTGCACCTCGCTTTCGGCGCCCCCCATGACCCCGGCAAGGCCGATGGGGAAACTTTCCTCTCCCCGGTAGCCCGCGATCACCAGGTCCTCGAGGTGGAGTTCCCTTTCCACGCCATCCAGGGTGACCAGCTTTTCCCCGGGTTTGGCCCGGCGCACCAGGATACCCTCCCCCACGAAGCGGAGGTCAAAGGCGTGCATGGGCTGGGCCCGTTCCAGCATCACGTAGTTGGTGATGTCCACCACGTTGCTTATGGGCCTCATCCCGCAGGCGAAAAGGATGCGTTGGAGCCAAAGAGGGCTCGGCCCCACCTGGAGGCCAAAGGCGTAGGAAAGGGTGAAGTGAGGGGCCCCGCGAGGGTCTTCCACCCTGAGGCCAAAGGGTAGGGGTACCTTCTCCGTTTCCAGCCGCACCTCGGGCAGAATCAGGCTGTAGCCCAGGGCGTGGAGGTCAAAGGCCAGGCCCAGGATCCCCAGGGCATCCGGGCGGTTGGGGGTGACCTCGATGTCCAGCACCTCCTCCTCCGGCCAGGCCTCGGCCAGGGGGGTGCCGGGAGGAAGGGTATCGGGGGGGAACTCCAGAAGCCCACCGCCGTATTCCCCTACCCCGAGTTCCTTGGGCGACAGGGCCATGCCGTGGGAGACCACCCCCTGGATGGTTCTTTCCCCGATGGCTAGGCCTCTTACCTCCGTGCCGGGAAGGGCCAGGGCCACCCCGATTCCCGCCCGGGCGTTTCCCGCTCCCGAGACTACCTCCACCACCTTTCCCGCATCCAGGACCAGGCGCTTCAGGCTGGTGCCGGGGATGGGGTGGGCCTCGAGGACCCGGGCGAAGACCACGCCGCCGGGTATCTGGAAGATCCTTTCCATGCGGTCGGTCTCAAAGCCGAGACCGGCGAGCCGCTCCTCCAGGACCTCGGGGCTTTCCAACTCGGGCACGTAGCTTTTTAGCCAGGAAAAAGGCACCCTCATAGAATCCCCCGGAACTGCTCCAGGAACTTAAGCCTTCCCCCGAAGAAGTAGCGGATGTCGGGGATGTTGTAGCGGAGCATGGCCAGGCGTTCGATTCCGAGCCCAAAGGCGAAGCCTGTGACCCCCTGGTAAGCGGGGGGAAGGCCCAGGGCTTTTCGGTACTCGTCCACCGCCTGGAAGACCTTGGGGTGGACCATCCCGGCCCCTCCCAGCTCTAGCCATTTCCTTCCCTCGGGCCACCAGATGGCGAACTGGGCCCCGGGTTCCACGAAGGGGAAGTACACGGGCTGGAAGCGCACCCGGGACTCTGGGCCGTAAAGGGCCTGGGCCAGCTCGTAGATGGCTCCCTTCAGATGGGCCATGGTGATCCCTTCCCCCACCACCAGGCCTTCCAGCTGGTGGAAGACCGCCTCGTGGGTGGCGTCCGTCTGCTCAAAGCGGAAAACCCGCCCCGGCACCACGATGCGGAAGGGAGGGGTGTGGGCCACCATGTAGCGCACCTGCATGGGGGAGGTGTGGGTGCGAAGAAGGAGCCTGCCCCCCACCTCTTCTCCCAAGGGGCCGGGAAGGCTATGCTCCTCCCCTTCCAGCCAGAAGGTGTCCCACATGTCCCGGGCCGGGTGGTGCTCGGGGATGTTCAGGGCGTCAAAGTTGAAGAACTCGCTTTCCACCTCGGGACCTTCCACCGCCTGGTAGCCCAGGGAGCGGAAGATCTCCACCAGCTCCCGCTCCATAAGGGTGATGGGGTGGAGTCCCCCGGTGAAAACCTCCACCCCTGGTAGGGAAACATCCTGGCGCTCCCTTTCCAGGGCCCTTCTCAGCTCTTCTTCCACCAGGGCTTTTTCCCGCTCCTCCAGGGCCCGTTCGATGGCCTCCTTGAGGGCGTTTAGGGCCTGGCCCTTCGCTTTCCTTTCCTCGAGGGGAAGGCTGGCAAGGGCCTTCATCTCCTGGGTGAGGAGGCCCTTTTTGCCCAGGTAGCGGGCCTTCAGGGTTTTTAAGGCCTCGAGGTCCCGGGCTTCTCGGATGGCGGCTAGGGCTTCTTGCTCGAGCTCCCGCATCTTTAAGAGAATACCTTGCCCCGTCCCGGGCGTGGGGAGGATGGGGCAAGGAGATGGCGGCACCTCCTTACGCTCCTTCCCCGGACAGGTCGAGGAGTCCGTTTCCACCCGCTTAGTCCAAGCGGAAACCAAAATCCCTAACTAAAGCGCCTCGGCGAGTTTCCGGAAGGCCTCTGGAGGCTCCGGGGCCCTGCCCCCATCCGCCCAGGAGAAGCGAAGGTCCCTGAGAGGACCTTCGCCCAGCCCCATCCCCTGGGGGAAGAGGGGCCGCAGGTCCAGGGGTCTGGCCTCCTCCCCGCCGAAGGCCTCTTGGAAGCGGGCCACCTCCTTCTCGTGGCCGAACTGAAAGGCGTAAAGCCACCACTTCCCTCCCTCCTGGAGGGCGAAGAGGAAGCGGGGATGGGGGGTAAGCTCGGGAAACTCTCCGGTGAAGGGCTTCCTTAAAAAGACGGAGGCCTGCCCCGGCCTCAAGCGGAAGATCACCTCGAGGGCCTTTCCTAACAGGCCAAAACTCCCCACAAAGGGCCGCACCAGGTCGTAGCCCTGCACGTTCTTCACCACCACCCCCCCGGCCCGCACCACCCTTCCCCTGGGGGTCTTAAAGGTCAAGCCCAGGACCTCCGCCGGGAAGAAGAAGGTCTGGCCAAAGCCCCCCCGTTCCAAAAGCCCCCCCACCCCACCGGGGAGCTCCACCGGGGGGAAAGGAGGGTAGAGCCGGGTGCCGGAAAGCCTTTCGTACACGGAAAGGAGCCCGGCCTCCCCGGGGGCCACCAGGTACTGGTCGGCGGCATGGAGCTCCATGGGGTTATGGTAGCGCGGGTAGGAGGGTTCCGGGACAAAAGGGCCTACCTGACGGGGGCCAGGAGGAGGTTGAGAAGGGCCAGGGCCACGCCCACCGCCACCGCCAGGGGGAAGCTATGGAGGAAGAAGGGATAAAGAAGCCCGGCCAGGGTGCCCCCCAGGTAGAAGGCGGCCACATAGGTGCCGCTTACCCCCGCTCCCCTCTTTCCGGCAGCTCCTGAGGCCAGGCTTTGGGCGGTGAAGAGGGCGGCCATGAGGAGCACGAATCCCAGAACCAGGCCTGGGGGTGGCAGGAGCAAAAGCCCGAGGGCGAGGAGGACTAGGGAGAAGGCCAGGCGAAAGGTGGCCACCGCCCCGAACCGGCGGGCCAGAAGCCCCGAAAGGGCGCTTCCTGGGATGCCGAAGAGGTAGGCCAGGTACACGAGCCCCACCTCGCCTGGGCGGAAGCCCAGCTCCAGAAGGCGGTAGGGGAGGAGGTTGGCCAGGAAGAGGTTCAGGAAAAGGAGGATGAAACCCGCCAGGTACAAGGGAAAGGCGGAAAGGTCGTATTGCGGTCTACCCAGGGCGGGAAGCCCTGCAGGAGCCCGGATGAGAAGAAGACCCAGGAGAAAAGCGGGCAGGGAAAGGAGGAAGAGGGCCTCCCTCACCCCGACGACCTCGGCCAAAACCCCTGCCAGCACCCGGCCCATGCCCCCGCCCAGAACATTCCCCGCCATGTATACCCCGGCCATCTCCCAGGCCTTTTGGGGGAAGAGAAGGGGAATGAGGACGATGGCCAAGGTGGGCACGAGGGCAGCCCCAACCCCCTGGAGGATGCGGCAAAGGGTCCAGAGGAGAAGGCTTGGGCTAAAGGCCCCGAGCACCCCCCCTAGGCCCACCAAGAGAAGGCCCCCGCCCAACAGGGTGCCTGCCGGCAGGCCCAGGCGGGGTACCCAGGGGGAAAGGAGCACCAGAAGCAAAAGGGGCAGGCCCATGCCTGGACCCGCAGCCCCCGGAGGGGCAGCGAAGAGCTTTTCCAAAAGGGGAAGCAAGGGCACCACCGCGTAGAGGGCGCTGTAAAGGGCTACCCCAGAGAGCACCACCGCCCACCGCATCCCCCTTATCCTATGGGCAGCATGCGCCTTCTTCAGGTGGCCTTACCCCTGCCCCTTCCCCCCATGACCTACCTGCCTCCCCTGGGCCAGGAGGGGGTAGATGGGGAAGAAGCCCTGGGGAAACGGGTGGCGGTGCCCTGGCGGGGGGAGGTACGGGTGGGGGTGGTGGTGGGGGAAGGGGGCAGGCCGAGCCATGCCTTGCGGCACGCCATCGCCTATGTGGACTCGAGGCCCTATTTGCGCCCGGAGGAGATCCTGTTTCTGGAGGAAGCCGCCCGCTACCTCTTTGCTCCCTTGGGCCAGGTGCTTGCCGATTTCCTGCCCCCTTTTCCCGAACTAAGGCACCGGGTGCGCCTCTACCCGGGGGCGGACCCAGCCCTTCTGCCCAGGGGGTTGGAGGGTCTTGTCACCTGGCAGGAGGCTAAGGGGTTTGACCCTAAGCTTTTGGATTACCTGCGGGAGGCTGGGGTCTTGCAGGAGGAGGTGGCCTTTAAGGAGGGGAGAAAGGTTCTCGTCCCCCTGGAGAAGCGGCATCCTGACCCTCTTCTGGACGCCGTTTTGCAGGTCCTTTGGACCCTGGGCCAAGCGGAGAGTTTGGCAGCCTTGGCCCGGGCTGCTGGGGTAGGGGTGGGCCGGGTGAAGAGGCTTCTCGCCGAGGGGTACATCGGCAACGGGACTCCCAGGGAGCCTTCCCCTGCGGGCGAGCCCCTAAAGCCCCTCTTCCTTCCGGAAAGGCCCGAAAGGCTGAACGGGGGAAGGCTTGGGGAGAGGATGCGTTTCCTGGCGGGTCTGGTGGCCAAGGGAAGCCACCTGGTGCTTTTTCCCGAGGTAAGCCTTTTGGAACGCTTCCTCTGCCACTTCCCCCAGGCCAAGCCGTACCATGGGGGCCTTTCCCGGGAAGCGCGGGAGGCCCTTTTTCGGCAGCCTGGGGGCCTGATTTTCGCCACCTATGGCGGGCTTCTTCTCCCCTTCACCCCGGATTCCCTGGTGGTGGTGGAAGAGGGAAGCGAAAGCTACAAGCTCCCCTCGGGGACCCGGGCCTTTGTGCCTCCCTTGGCGGAGCTCAGGGCGAAGCTTTTGGGAGTGCCCCTCACCTACCTTTCCCTGGTGCCCGCGGTGGAGGTCTTGGAAAAGCCCGGCCTGGCCTTCCCCGTACCCAAGCCGAGGGTTCTCCTGTTGGACTTGAGGAAGGAGAAGGGGTATCCCCTGGTGGGGAGGGCCTGGGCCCTTTTGAAGCAAGTGGAGGAGAAGGGGCGGCAGGCCCTGGTCCTTTCTCCCCGCTTGGGCTATAGCGCCCTCCTCCTCTGCGCCGACTGCGGGTACAAGCCCACCTGCCCCAACTGCGCCCTTCCCTTGCGCTACCACAAGGGGGGCAGGGGGGAGCTGGTCTGCCACCAGTGCGGCCACCGCGAGCCTCCCCCGGTCCTGTGCCCGGAGTGCGGTTCCCCCCTCCTCGAGCCCAAGGGGCCAGGGCTGGAATGGCTGCAGGAAGAACTAAGGGGGCGCCTTTCCCTACCCGTGTACCGCTACTCCAAGGAGGGGAAGGACGACCTGGGCCCCCTGCTCGAGGGGGAGCCAGGGGTGGTGGTGGGCACCACCGCGTTTCTCCGGGGCCCGGTGCTCCCCGAGCTGGCCTTGGTCCTCCTGCCCTATGCCGATGGCTTCCTCTACGATTCCGATTTCCGCGCCGCCGAGCGGTACCATCGCCTGCTTTGGGCCCTCACCGAGCTGAGGCCGGGGAGAAGGCCCCTTCTGGTCCTGCAGACCTACACCCCCGACCACCCTGTCCACCAGGCGCTTTTGGAGGGAAGCGTGGAGGTCTTTCCCTGGAGGGAAAAGGCCCTGCGGGAGGCCCTGGATTACCCTCCCAAGGTGCGGATGGTGAAGCTGGAGGTGGCCCACCGCAAGGAGGAGCGGGCCCTCGAGGAGGCCTATGGCCTCCTTTCCGCCCTGAAGGGGGTGGCCCGGGAAGGGGAGGTGCTGGGCCCGGCCCCTGCCCCGGTGCCCCGGGTCAAGGGGATGTACGTCTTCCACCTTCTCCTGAAGGGAAGCACGGAGCGGCTTAGGGAGCTTCTTTCCCGCCTGGACCGCCGTCGCTTTAAGCTGGATCCCGATCCCCACCGCTTTGTGGGGCTTTTGGAGGATTAGCATGGGTCACGCCGCGGCGTACCTCAAGACCCGCGCCTGGATAGAGGTGGACCTTAAGGCCCTCGAGGCCAACTGGCTCCTCCTTAAGGCCAAGGCCAGGGGAGAGGTCATCCCGGTCCTCAAGGCCGAAGCCTATGGGCATGGAGCCTTACCCCTGGCCCGCTTCCTCTTCCAAAAGGGGGCCAGGCGGGTGGCGGTGGCCACGGTGAGCGAGGGAAGGACCCTGCGGGAAGGCGGGGTGGAGGGGGAGATCCTCCTGTTGGGAAGCCTCCATCCCCTGGAGGCGGAGGAGGTGTTGCGCCTTAACCTGCTGCCCACCCTCTCCACCCTCGAGGCAGCCCAGGCCCTGGCGGGTAGGGCCTGGGCCCTGGGCCTGACCCCCAGGGCCCACCTCAAGGTGGACACGGGGATGAACCGGGTGGGCTTTCCCTGGGAGAAGGCTAAGGATGCCCTCCTGGCGGTGGAGGCCTTGGGGATAAGGGTGGAGGGAGTCTACACCCACCTGGCCACCGCCGGGGAGGACGAGGCTTTCGTGGAGGTGCAGAGAAGCCGCTTCCAAAGGGTGCGGGAGGCTTTGGGGGAAGGCTACTTCTACCACCTGGAAAACTCCTACGGGCTTCTGCTGCACGGGGGGGAGAACGTGCGGGTGGGTCTCGCCCTCTATGGCCTCATCCCAGGTTTCGGTCTAAAGCCCATCCTCCGCCTTCTCGCCCGGCCCACCCTGGTGAAGCAGCTGGAGCCGGGGGATCGGGTGGGCTACGGAGGGGAGTACGTGGCCCGGGGTGGGGAGTGGCTTTTGACCTTGCCCGTGGGCTATGCCGACGGTCTTCCCCGGGGGGCGGTGCGCTTCGCGAAGGGTCCGGAAGGAGGCCTTTACCCGGTGGCGGGCCGCATCTCCATGGACCAGACCACGGTCCTTTCCCCGGGGCCTTTGCCCCTGGAGGCGGTCTTGGAGGTGCTCTCCCCGGATTTCGGCCCCACCGGGCTTTGCGCCTGGGCCGAGGCCCGGGGGACCATCCCTTACGAGGTGGCGGTGCACCTTTCCCGGAGGCTTCCTCGGGTTTACCGCTATGGCGAGGAGGTGTGGGAGGTTCTAAACTAGACGGGTGCAAGCGGTGCGCCTGTTCCAGGGCTACCTCTGGTACCCCAGGGAGCTTGCTCTGGACCTGAAAACCCTGCTTCCCCAGGAGGTGGAGGGAGCCAGGCTTCTCCTGGACGAGGTGCCGCCCCCCGCGCCCTTCTTTGAGGACGGTACCCCCACCCACACCCAGCGTTTTTACCAGGTTACCCTTCTTCTCCTCACCGAGGAACCTGCCGAGGCCTTGAAGCCCCTGACGGAAACCCTGGCCCCCATGCTTCGGGGGATGCTGGAGGGGCTTCCCAAGGAGGTGGGCTGGCTTCTTCTGGAGGATTTGCGCCCCCTCTAGGGCTTGCGGAGGAGGAAGGCCAGGAGGAGGGAGGCCCCGCCCAGGGCAAAGGCCAGGAGGCTTTCCCTTTTGAGGGCGAATCCCTTGGGCCTTAAGGGCTTCAGGATGCCGGTTTGGTAGGCCTTTACTTGGTCCAAGGGTGCCTCCGCCAAAAGGTCCACCACCGGGGGGCTTCCCGGGGGGGCCCCCAGGGTCCAGGGGCCTCCTTCCGGGCCTGTGGGGCGCAGGTACCAGGAAGCGAAGGGGTCGAAGAGGCCCACGGCCCCGTAGTAGCCGTAAGGCCCGGGGGAAATCCCGGTGTCCACCACCACCCATTCCCCTTCCCGCCACACCCTTGCGGGCGTCCTTTCCCCGGTGGGGGTGCGCTTTTCCCCGCCGAATCCCGTGAGGATATAGGCCACCTCCCAGCCTTGGCCAGGAGGGGTGGAAAGCCCAGGAAGCAAGGCTTCCTCCCCTCCTTCCCCGGTGTCCAACCAGAGGACCACCGTGGCCAGGCTGAAGCCCAAGGGGCCCTCGAGGGGATTCGGGTAGCGGCTCAGGCGCACCTTCAGGACCAGCTTCCCTTCCCGTTCTTCCCCTGCCAGGGCCAGGAGGTCGGCATAGCCCTCCCCCGCCTCCTGGAACAGGGCTGCCCGGGGATAGAGGTAGGCCAGGCCTTGGTCGTCGCCCACGGGGTCCTGGAAGAGAAACAGCACGCCCATCTTTATACCAGGGCCACGAGGGCCCTCACCACCCTTTCCGGATCGTGCTGGGCCAAGGGACCCTCCTCCCGGAAATCCCCCGTGATCACCCTCACCCCGTCCGCGGCGAAGGGCCTCGGGTCAAAGGCCACGGGAAAACGCCCTTCTGCCGCATACCGCCTTTGGACTTCCTCCGGGATGGGGGCGGTGTGCACCAGGACCACCTCGGGCCTCCTGCCGAGATGGTAGGCGATGGCCTTGTAGTGGTCGTAAGCGGTGTAGCCATCGGTTTCCCCTGGCTCGGTCATGAGGTTCACCACGTAGACCAGGGGAGCCCTGGCCTTGGCCATGGCCTCCAGGAGGGGCTTGGGCAGGAAGCTGGGGATGACGCTGGTGTAGAGGCTTCCCGGGCCCAGGACCAGGAGGTCCGCCTGGCGGATGGCCCTGAGGGCTTCCTCCATGACCCGCTGGGGTTCGGGTTCCAGGAAGACCTCCTGGATCCGTCCCCTTTTTTCCCGGATGGCCACCTCGCCCACCACCTCCGAACCATCGCGGAAGCGGGCCTTAAGCCGCACGGCCTCGGGGGTGGCGGGAAAGACCTGGCCCCTAAGCTGCAGGATGGCGTTGGCCTCGAGGATGGCCTGGGCGAAGTTCCTGGCCTCCTGGTTCAGGGTCAAGAGGAAGAGGTTGCCGAAGGTGTGGCCCTTAAACTCCCCTTCCTGGAAGCGGTGGTGCAGGAGCTTGGGAAGGGCGGGGTGGTCGGAAAGCGCCGCCAGGCAGTCCACCAGATCCCCCACCGCCGGCAGGCCGAAAGCTAGCCGGAGCTGGCCCGTGGAGCCCCCATCGTCGGTCACGGCCACGAGGGCGGTGGTGTTGGCCGTGTGCTCCTTTAGGCCCCTGAGCACCCGGGAAAGCCCGGTCCCACCGCCAAAGGCCACCACCTTGGGACCCTGCTCCAACCTCCTGCGCACGTAGACCCTTTCCGGCACCGCCTCGGGCTCGGTGAAGGCGGAGAGCATGCTCCGGTTCATGCTCCTTACCCCTCCCACCAAGAGGGTGAGGCCCAGGAGGACAAGGCCCAGGGCCCAGGGTTCCGGGGGTGGAGGAGGGAGGAAGCGGGCAAGCCCAAAGGCCATGAGGCCTACCCCCAGGCCCGCCAAGGCGGCGTAGCGCTTGACCCGCATCCCCGGGTAGAGCCAGCGAAGCGGGGGAAAGCGCCGGGCAAGCCCTTTGGCTACCCGGTACAATCCCTGGTACTTACTCCTCCTTGTCCACATCCCGGTGGCTCACCTCCACCCGGAACCGGCTGGAGAGCTCCTCGGCAAGCCGCTCGGCCACGGCCACGCTCCGGTGCCTTCCCCCGGTGCACCCCACGGCCACGGTGTAAAAGGCCCTGCCTTCCTTCTGGGCTCCCTCCGCCGCCAGCCCCACCACCGCCAGCAGGGCCCGGTAGTAGGGCTCGTACTCTTCCCGGAACACGTAGGCCTGCACCTCGAGGTCAAGCCCCGTCTTGGGCTTGAGGGCGGGATCGTAGTGAGGGTTGGGCAGGGGGCGCACGTCCAGGACCAGATCCGCCTCCTGGGGCGGGCCCCACTTGAAGCCAAAGGAGATGAGGCGCAAAAGAAAGCCCGCCTCCTCCCCCAGAAAGCGCACCAGGGCGTCCTTGAGGGCCCTTGGGGAAAGCTCCGAGGTATCCAGGACCAGGTGGGCCCTGGCCCTTAGGGGCCCCAGGATGCGGCGTTCCTCCCCGATCTCCCGCATGAGGTTCCCCGCTCCCAGGGGGTGGACCCTCCGGGTCAGGTTGTAGCGGCGCAGGAGGACCTCGGGGCGGGCCTCGAGGTAGACCACGGTGGGCTTGAGCTGGTCCAATACCCTTTCCAGATCCCCGAAGAAGGCCAGGGCCCGGGCGTCCAGCACCACCCCGGCCCGCTCCACCCCCCTTCGGCTCAGTTCCTGCAAAAGGGCTTCCCACAGGCTTGGGGGGAGGTTGTCCACCATGAAGTAGCCTAGGTCCTCCAGATATCCCTTGGCCGTGGTCTTGCCCGCTCCGGAAAGCCCCGAAAGCACCAGAAACCGCATCCCCTTGACTATACCCGCCTCCTCAGCCAGAGGTTGAAAAGGGAAAGGAGGAAAAGCCCAGGAAGCCCCACCACCCCGATGAGGAGGTCGTGGGTGCGCTCCACCAGAAGGAGGGAAAGGCCCGCTATGGCGTTCAGGGTTCCGTGGAAGAGGGCTGCCGCCAGCACCGAGCCTGCCTTTTCCCGGACCCAGAGGAGCCCGGGGGTCAGGGCCAAGGTGAAAAGGATCATCATGGGAACGCCGAGGAGAGGTTCTCTGGGATAGTTATGGCCGGCCAGGATAAGGGGAGCATGCCACAGGCCCCACCAGAAGCCGATTTCCAGGCTGGCGGGCCAGAAGCCCCGCACCTTTAGTTTTTCCCACAGGTACCCCCGCCACAAAAGTTCCTCTCCCAAAGCGGCCAGGAGGTTTACCGTGGCTCCCGCCACCAGGGCGGAGAGGATGAGGACCAGGGGGAAAAGCGCAGAGAGGGTTTCCGGGATCGCCTGGGCTGCTTCCTGGGGCGCGGTTTGCCGGAGGGCTTCCCATCCTTTCCAGGCACCGAAGGGAAGGCTTAAGGGAATGGAAAGCAGGGTGAGGGCCACGGGGAAGAGCCAGGCGAAAAGCCAGTAGCGGTTGGGCCGTAGGGCAAGGGGGAGGCGCACTCCCTCCTTGCGGGCGAAGGAAAGGGCCACCAGGCCGGGAATCCACATGTAGAGGAAGCCAAAGGCCAGATAGGCAGGGCTACCCACCCGCCCGCCCTGCAGGTAAAAGGCCAGGAAGGCCACCCAGGAAAGGCCCAGGGTCCAGTAAAGGGCCCTCATGCCACCTCCTTCCACTTCAGCAGGGGAAGGGGGTCTTCCGGGTTGAGAAGAAGCCCGGAGCCGTTTTTGAGCACCAGGAGCACTCCCTCCCCCCGCCTGGCTCCCACGAGGGCTTCCACGGATAGTCCCTCCAGCCGGAGCCGCTTGCGGTGGTAGCCGGGCATGGAGACCTCCCCCTGAAGGGTCCACCAGGGAAGGGCGAAGGTGAGGAGCCTCACCTCCGCCATCTCCGAGCGGTGGATCGTGCGGCGGCCTAGGGGGTGGTGGATGACGAGCACCGGGCCATTTAGCTCGTAGAAAAGCCTCTGGGGAAACCCCATGAGCCAGTAGAGGAGGGCTCCCATCAGAAAAAGGTCCACCAGGAGGATGCCGAGGAGGAGGAGGGGAAGGCTTTCGGGATCCTCCCGGGCGGCCAGGAGGACCACCCCACCCAGGGCCAGGAGGGAAAAGAGGAGCAAGACCAGGAAAAACCGCCTAGGGTTCCCGTCCCTCTTCGGCTGAAGCCTCATCCTTCCACCTCCCCGCCTTCTTGGCGGCTTCCTTGAGGAGGAACTCGATCTGGGCGTTCACGCTCCTCAGCTCGTCCTGGGCCCATTTCTCCAGCACCCGATAGAGCCTTGGGTCAAGCCTTAAAAGGAAGCGCCTCTTCTCCTTTTCTCTCACCCCACCCCCTTAGGTGTACAGGGTACCCACGTTCATCACCGGCTGGGCCTGGGCCTCAGCCACCAGGGCCACCATGAGGTTGTTCACCATGGCTGCCCGGCGCTCCTCGTCCAGGGCGATCCCCTGGGCCTCGAGGCCCAGGAGGGCTTCCTTCACCATGCCCACCGCTGCCTCCACGATGAGCCTCCTGGCCGCCACCACCGCCAGGGCCTGCTGCCGGCGGAGCATGGCCTGGGCGATCTCCGGAGCGTAGGCCAGGTGGGTGAGGCGGGCCTCCAACACCTCCACCCCGGCCACCTTCAGGCGCTCCTGCACCTCGGCCTTGAGCTCCTCGGCGATTTCCTCGGGGTTTCCCCTTAAGGACCTGCCCTCGGCATCGTAGGGGTAGCGGCTCGCCAGCGCCCTAATGGCCGCCTCCGACTGGATGGCCACGAAGCTCTGGTAGTTCTCCACCTGGAAAAGAGCCTTGGCCGTGTCCACCACCCGCCACACCACCACGGCGGCGATCTCTATGGGGTTTCCCTGGGCGTCGTTCACCTTGAGCTTATCGGAGGTGAAGTTGTGGACCCTCAGGGAAACCCGTTTTCGCTGGGCCAGGGGGTTGGTGAAGTGGAAGCCTTCCTCCCGGACGCTACCCACGTACCGCCCCAGGAAGACTATGGCCACCGCCTCGTTGGGTTGCACGGTGAAAAGCCCCGCCGCTAAAAGCCCCGAGGCCAGAAGAGCGGGGATGAGGTGCCAGAGGTAGAAAAGCTCCTTCTCGCTCAGCAACCGATACCCTGCCCAGCCCAGCCAGAGGAGGGCCAGGAGGAGAGCCAAAAGGGCAAGAAAGCCGTTTTGTCGCCACGCCGCAGTTTCCTTTACCTCGCGCATACCGCCTCCTTTTAGTTCCTGAAGACCACCTCTTCCCGGGAGAAGACCCTAACCGCCACCAGGAGGGCAAGCCCGGCGTAGACCAGGGTGGAACCCCAGGTGAGGCCTGCCTGCAGGGGGCTTGCGCTTCCCTTCAGGAGGGCGTCCATGAGGAGGGCCACGTTGAAGAGGGGCACCAGGTGGTGCCAGGTTTGCAGTTCAAAGAAGCCCCGAAACTGGAGGAAGATGAGGGGGAGCAAGACGAGAAGCTGGAGGGGGGCCATGTAGCTCTGGGCTTCCTTGAAGCTTCGGGCGAAAAGCCCCAGGCTCACCATCACCGCCCCCATGAAGAGGGCCAGCAGGAAGGCGGAGAGGAAGAGGGCAAGAAAGCTGGTTCCGTCCAGGGTCAGCTGGCCGCCCAGTTCCAGGGTCTGGCCGGTTTCCCTGAAAAGACGGCCGCCAAACTCCGCCGCTAGGGCCCTGCCCGAGGCCAGGCCCACAAGCCCCGATATCCCGGAAAGAAGGGCCATGGCCACCGTGGCCAGGGTTTTGCCCAAGGTCAGGTGCCAGAGGGGCACCGGGGCCATGAGGAGGGCCTCGAGGGTCCCCTTCTCCTTCTCCCCGGCGGTGGCGTCCACCGCCACCACCTGCCCCCCTGTGAGGACGAAGACCACCAGGAAGAAAGGAAGGAGGAAGCCCAGAAGCCCCCCGGCCTTCTCCCGCTCGGGGGAGGTGTCCACCACCTCCACCTGGAAGGGAGTGAGGACCTGGTGGGGGATTCCCCTCTGGGCCAGGGCCTCGGCCACCTTGGCCTCCTTAAGGGCTTGCAGGGCCCCTTGCACCTTGTTCACCGCCACCTGCCCCTCCGTGAGCCCCCCTGCCAGGCGGCCGTAGACCCGGTACACCCCCTGCTCGTAGCGGACGCCCACGGGATACTTCCCCTCCCGCACGGCTCCCTCGGGGTCGGGGTGGGCTTTGGGGGAGAGTCCGGCCTGCTCCAGGGCGCGGAGGGCTTCTTCGGGCAGGTTCAGGACCGCCACCTCCTGCTTCCTCTCCTGGGCGCCCTGCAGGAGCCTTTGGAGGACCAGGCTGGGCCCGAACATGAAAATGGGCATGAGCAGCACAGGAAGGATCAGGGTGGAGAAGACCAGCTTGCGGTCGCGAAAGACCTGCACAAGTTCCTTCCAGAAGATGCGGTAGATGTCCCTCATGCGGCCTCCTTCACCCTGCGCACGAACGCTTCCTCCAGGCTTCCCTCCCCCAGGGCCAGGGCTTCTTCCTTGCTTCCCTCATAGACCAGCCGGCCCTGGTGCAAAAAGCCCACCCGGTCTGCCACCTCCTCCGCCTCGCTCATCACGTGGGTGGAGTAGATGATGGCGTTGCCCAGCTGGCGGTAGGCCTTGACGAAGTCCAGAAGAGCCCTGCGGGCGAACACGTCCAGCCCGGCCGTGGCCTCGTCCAGAAGGAGGACGGGAGGGCGGTGGAGGATGGCCCGGGCGATGACCACCTTCTGACGCATGCCGGTGGACATCTCCATGACCCTTCGCTCCAGGGTTTCCTCCATCTCCAAAAGGTCCGCTACCCAGTCCAGGGCCTCCTGGAAGGCCTGGCCCTCGAGGCCGTAAAACCCGGCGAAGAACCGGAGTACCTCCCGCCCCGTGAGGCGGTCGTACACCCGCATGCCTCCGTTAACCAGGCCCAGGCGCCGGCGCACCTCGAGGGGGTCTTGGACCACATCGAACCCCGCCACCCTGATCCTGCCCTGGGTGGGGCGGATCAGGGTGGAGAGAACCCGCAAGGTGGTGGTCTTCCCAGCCCCGTTGGGGCCCAGGAGGGCGTAGACCTCCCCGGGGGCTACCTGGAAGGTGAGGTCCCGCACGGCCAGGCGCTGGCCGTAGGCCTTGGTGAGACCGGCGACTTCAATCATATATCTAAGTGATATCATACCACCCTATCCGGGTCAAGGGCCATAATGGATTTGCATGAAGGCCATGACCTTCTGGGTCAAGCCGCAAAGTTCCATTGAGGCCCTGCCCGAGGCCAGGGACCTGGTGCGGGACCTCTTGGAGCTTTTCTACGAGTACTTCCCCGAGTACGAGGGATGCCTGGGGTTTTCCCAGTCCCCGAGAAGGCCCCGCTACCTTTTCCTTTACATGGAGGGTCCTTGCGGAGGGCTTCTGCCCTCTGCCGCCCTTTTCCTAAAGGATCTTCTGGAGACCGCCTTTCCCGGGGCCGAGGTGAGGGTTTACGGTAAGCCCTGGCCCTAACGCCTTTTCTTCACCAGCCACGCCTCTTCCCGCACCCCTTCCCGGGCGTTCACCACCCGGGCCAGGACGAAGAGGAGGTCGGAAAGGCGGTTGAGGTAGCGGATGGCCTCGGGGTTCACGGGTTCCTCCCGGCTTAAGGCCACCACCTTGCGCTCCGCCCGGCGCACCACGGTGCGGGCCAGGTGCAGGGCTGCCGCCGCCGGATGCCCTCCCGGGAGGATAAAGCCCTGGAAGGGAGGGCTTTCCTCCATGTAGCGGTCGATGGCCTGCTCCAGCCCCTCCACGTCCTGGGCGTCCATGCGGGCGATGTTCTTCTCGTAGGGGCTCCCCATGCGGGTGGCCAGGTCGGCCCCCAGGTCAAAGAGGGCGTTTTGGATGCGCTCCAGGAGGTCGTGCAGGTCCAGGTGCTCCTGGGGAAGGAGGCTTCGCGCTAGGCCCAAGGCGGAGTTGGCCTCGTCCACGGTGCCGTAGGCCTCCACCCGGGGATGGGCCTTTGCCACCCGCTCGGCCCCGTAAAGGCCGGTTTCCCCTGCGTCCCCGGTCTTGGTGTAGATCTTCATGGCCCCATTGTAGGGCCTGACCGAAAAAACATTCCCCGGGTTTCCCCGGGGGTTTTGGCGGGCCCGAGAGGATTCGAACCCCTGACCTGCTGATCCGTAGTCAGCCGCTCTATCCAACTGAGCTACGGGCCCAAGCCGACCCTCAAGGTAGCATGGGAAAGCCCCCCTTGTCAATAATGGGGTTGGTGCGGGATAAGCGTCTGGAAGCCTATCTTCTCCATCTTCTTCGGGAGCCCAGGACCCTCGAGGACCTCCACACCCAGCTTCAATCCCTCCGCCCCGGGCTCAGGAAGGCCACCCTTTTCGCCCTCCTGGTGCGGCTCAGGCGGGAGGGAAAGGTGGCCTTTCGCCAGGGACGCTTCGTAGCAGGGAAAGCGGAGGATTCAAACGTTTAGTCCGTTGGAAGGCTGGATTCCAAAGGTACCTCCAGGAACCGGATCCTCCGGGGCAAACCGCGCTTCCCCTGCTCAGCGTCAGAGGCTCAGGGTGGTGCGGGTGCCATCCGCGGCTGCGTGGGGGATGCTATCCTGGGCCTTAATGCGGCCGGGACTCGAGGCCAAGCGGCTGGTCCTCAAGGTGGGAAGCGCCGTGTTGGCGGGGCCCCAAGGGTTAGAGCAGGCGGTGATGCAGGAGATTGCCCGCCAGGTTCTGGCCCTGCGCCAGGAGGGGCGGGAGGTGGTTCTGGTTTCCTCGGGGGCGGTGGCGGCGGGGATGGCGGCCTTGGGCCTGCCCCGCCCCCAGGACATGCCCACCAAGCAGGCCCTGGCCGCCATCGGCCAGCCTCTTCTCATGGCCTATTGGCGGGAAGCCTTCACCCCTACCCCGGTGGCCCAGGTGCTCCTCACCGCCGAGGATCTGGCGAGCCGCGGGCGCTACCTGAACGCCAAGGCCACCCTGCAGGCCCTTTTGCGCCTGAAGGCGGTTCCCATCATCAACGAGAACGATACGGTGGCCTTCCAGGAGATCCGCTTTGGGGACAACGACCAGCTTTCCGCCCGGGTGGCGGCCCTGGTGGAGGCAGGGCTTTTGCTCCTCCTTTCCGACGTGGACGCCCTCTATGAGGATGACCCCAAGAAGAACCCCAGCGCCCGCCCCATCCCGGAGGTGGAGCGGGTGGAGGCCGTGTTGGCCCATGCCGGGGAGGGAAATCCCTTGGGAAGCGGAGGGATGCGTTCCAAGCTCCTTGCCGCCCGCATTGCCGGAAGGGTGGGGATACCCACCCTCCTTCTCCCGGGAAGAAGGCCCGGGGTGATCCTCGAGGCTCTGGCGGGAGCTCCCTTGGGTACGTACTTCCATGCCCGAAGGCGGTACCGGGGGCAGAGGGCCTGGCTCTATGGTCTTCTGAAGCCCAAGGGGGAGCTGGTGCTGGACGCCGGGGCGGTGAGGGCTCTAAGGGAGAGGGGGGCAAGCCTCCTGCCTGCCGGCATCAAGGCGGTGCGGGGGCGGTTCGGTCGGGGAGAGGCGGTGCGCCTCCTCACCGAGGCAGGGGAAGAGGTGGGGGTGGGCCTGGCCAACTACGCCGCCGAGGAGATCGAGCGCATCAAGGGGCACAAAAGCGCCGAGATCGAGGCTTTACTGGGCTATCGCTACACGGAGGAGGTGGTCCACCGGGACCACCTGGCCTTGAAGGAGGAGGCATGGGGGAGTTAGCTGCTTCCCAAAGGGAACATCTAGAGAAAACGCTGAGGGAACTGGCGGAGGGGGCTCGGGCCCGGCTTCCCGAGATCGCCAAGGGGAACCGGGACGGGGCTCTTCTGGCCATGGCCCGCCTTTTGGAGGAAGCCTGGCCGGAGGTGCTAAAGGCCAACCAAGAGGATCTCAAGGAGGCGGAGGAGGCGGGGCTATCCCGGGCCAAGCTGGACCGCCTGGCCCTCAAGGACAAGGACCTTAGGAGCCTCACCGAGGGTCTTCGTCAGATTGCCGCCCTCCCGGATCCCTTGGGGAGGATCGAGGGGCTTAGCAAGAGGCCAAACGGCCTTAGGGTGGGAAGGATGCGGATCCCCTTGGGCCTCATCGGCTTCATCTACGAAGCCCGGCCCGGGGCCACGGTGGAGGCGGTTTCCGTGGCCTTGAAGGCGGGAAACGCCATGCTCCTCAGGGGAGGGAAGGAGGCTTTCCGCTCCAACCAGGCCCTGGTTTCCCTGTGGCATCGGGCCTTGAGGGAGGCCGGGCTTCCTGTGGAGGCGGTGAGCCTGGTGCCCACCACCGACCGGGAGGCCATCCTGGCCATGTGCCGCCTGGAGCTATTGGACCTCCTCATCCCCCGGGGTGGGGAGGAGCTCATCCGTCTGGTGCAACGGGAGGCCCGGGTGCCGGTCCTGGCCCACGCCAAGGGGGTGAATCACCTCTACGTGGACGAGAGGGCGGACCCGGATATGGCCCTCCGCCTGGCCATTAACGGCAAGACCCAGCGGCCTGCCGTGTGCAATGCCCTCGAGGCCGTCCTGGTGCACGAGAGGGTGGCCGAGGTCTTCCTCCCCATGCTGGAAAAAGGCATGCAGGAAAGGGGAGTGGAGCTCAGGGCCTGCCCCAAAGCCCTTCCCCTCCTGAAGGGGGCGGTGCCCGCTCAGGAGGAGGAGTGGGACCGGGAGTATCTGGACTTGATCCTGAGGGTGAAGGTGGTTTCCGGCCTGGAAGAAGCCCTGGAACACATCGCCCGCTACGGCTCCCGCCACACCGAGGCCATCTGCACGGAGGATCCCAAGGCCGCCTGGCGGTTTCTGGAGGAGGTGGACGCCAGCCTGGTCCTGTGGAATGCCTCCACCCGCTTCAACGATGGCTTCCAGCTGGGCCTGGGGGCGGAGATCGGCATCAGCACCTCCAAGCTCCACGCCTACGGCCCCATGGGGCCCATGGAGCTCACCACCACCAAGTGGGTGGCCCTGGGGGAGGGGCAGGAGCGGGAATAGGTGCCCCCTAGGGGAGGTAGGGGAGGATGCCCGCCGGGGGGAGCGGGTAGGGAAGGGGAGCCCGTGCTGCAGAAGGTGTTACGCCTCTACACCCAGGCCCACGTGCCCTTCTTCGCCGCCGCCCTAGCCTACTACGCCCTTCTTTCCCTCATGCCCCTTCTCTTTCTCCTGGTGGGGGTCTTTGGCCTTTTCCTCTCGGGAAGCGAGGCCCTGAGGGAGGGTTTTTTGAGGGGAGTGGAGGCCTTGGCCGAGGGTCTTTTCCCGGCCCGGCCTGAGCTGGCCCAGGACCTTCTCCGCTTCCTCACCCGGGGGGCCTTTCCCCTCACCCTGGTAAGCGCCCTCTTCCTCCTTTGGTCGGGAAGCAATTTCTTCGCCGCCTTGAGCTACGCCCTGGGGCTCATCTTTGGCCGCCCCCCGGGTTTTCGCCACCGCCTTTTGGGCCTCCTCATGCCGGTGGTCTTGGGTCTTGCCCTCATCCTCCTGGCCCTTTTGGGCCTGGCCCTAGGGTTTCTCCTCCGCTTCCTCCCCCCGGAGTGGCGGGGGGCCTTGGGGCCCCTGGAGGCTTTTTTACCCCTCTTCCTGGCCTTTTTGCTCTTTCTCCTCACCTACGCCTTTTTCCGCGGCCTCAAAGGGTTTCGCCACCTGGTGCCCTTGAGCGTGGGGGCAGGGGTGGCGGCCCTTCTCTTCGAGGGGGTGCGGCTTGGGCTTCCCAAGCTCCTCCCCCGTTCCCAGTACGAGCTCCTCTACGGACCCCTGGCGGGGTTTGTCCTGGCGCTACTCGGCCTATATCTCGTGCTTTGGGTCTTCCTCCTGGGGGCGGTGGTGGCGAGGGCGGTGGAGGACTAGGGCGCCCCACGTTTTTTTGCCGGGTTGCAGTATCATGTTCCCATGAGCCCGGCCAGGCTAATCCCCTAAGGCGGGAAGGGGCCTGGCCGTCCCTTCCCCTTGGGGGAAGGGTTTTTTTGAGGGAGGAGCGCATGGAGAAGTACAACCCGCACGCCATAGAGCCCAAGTGGCAACGCTTCTGGAAGGAAAAGGGCTTCATGAAGGCCAAGGAGGTCCCGGGAAGGAAGGGGAAGCAGTACGTGCTGGTCATGTTCCCCTACCCCTCCGGGGACCTGCACATGGGCCACCTGAAGAACTACACCATGGGGGATGTCCTGGCCCGCTTCCGCAAGGTGCAGGGGTATGAGGTTCTCCATCCCATGGGCTGGGATGCCTTCGGCCTGCCCGCGGAAAACGCCGCTTTGAAGTTCGGCCTCCACCCCCGGGACTGGACCTACGAGAACATCCGCCAGGCCAAGGAGAGCCTCGAGCTCATGGGCATCCTCTACGACTGGGACCGGGAGGTGACCACCTGCGAGCCCGACTACTACCGCTTTAACCAGTGGATCTTCCTGAAGATGTGGGAAAAGGGCCTGGCCTACCGGGCCAAGGGCCTGGTGAACTGGTGCCCCAAGTGCCAGACGGTCTTGGCCAACGAGCAGGTGGTGGAGGGCCGCTGCTGGCGGCACGAGGACACCCCGGTGGAGAAGCGGGAGCTGGAGCAGTGGTACCTGCGCATCACCGCCTATGCGGAAAGGCTTCTTGAGGACCTCGAGGGCCTGGACTGGCCGGAAAAGGTGAAGGCCATGCAGCGGGCCTGGATCGGCCGGTCGGAGGGGGCGGAGATCGAGTTCCCCGTGGAGGGCCTGAAAGAGGCCATCACCGTCTTCACCACCCGGCCCGACACCCTTTTTGGAGCCACCTTCATGGTCCTGGCCCCGGAGCACCCCCTCACCTTAAGGCTCGCCTCTCCCGAAAGGCGGGCCGAGGTGGAGGCCTATGTGGAGGCTGCCAAGCGCAAGACCGAGATCGAGCGCCAGGCGGAAGGCCGGGAGAAGACGGGGGTTTTTCTCGGGGCCTACGCCACAAACCCCGCCACCGGGGAGAAAATCCCCATCTGGACTGCGGATTATGTGCTTTACGGCTACGGCACCGGGGCCATCATGGGGGTGCCCGGGCACGACCAGAGGGACTTTGAGTTTGCCCAGAAGTTCGGCCTTCCCATAAGGAAGGTGATCGAGCGCCCGGGTGAGCCCTTGCCCGAGCCCCTCGAGGCCGCCTACGAGGAGCCCGGCATCATGGTGAACTCGGGGCCCTTTGACGGCACCCCCAGCGAGGAGGGCAAGAAGAAGGTGGTGGCCTGGCTGGAGGAGAGGGGCCTGGGAAGGGCTAAGGTTACCTACCGCCTCCGGGACTGGCTCATCAGCCGCCAGCGCTACTGGGGCACCCCCATCCCCATCGTCCACTGCGAAGCCTGCGGGGTGGTGCCGGTTCCCGAGGAGGAGCTTCCCGTCCTCCTCCCCGACCTCAAGGACATCGAGGACATCCGGCCCAAGGGGAAAAGCCCCCTGGAGGCCCACCCCGAGTTCTACGAGACCACCTGCCCCAAATGCGGTGGCCCCGCCAAGCGGGACACCGACACCATGGACACCTTCGTGGACTCCAGCTGGTACTACCTGCGTTACACCGACCCCAGGAACGAAACGCTGCCCTTTGACCCCGCGAAGGCGGACTTCTGGATGCCGGTGGACCAGTACATTGGCGGGGTGGAGCACGCCGTGCTTCACCTCCTCTACAGCCGCTTCTTCACCAAGTTCCTCCACGACCTGGGGATGGTGAAGGTGGAGGAGCCCTTCCAGGGGCTTTTCACCCAGGGCATGGTCCTGGCCTGGACGGACTTCGGCCCCGTGGAGGTGGAGGGGGATAGGGTGCGCCTGCCCGAGCCCACCCGCATCCGCCTGGAGATCCCGGAGAGGGAGCTTTCCCTGGAGGAGGTGCGGAAGATGGGGGCGGAGCTCAGGCCCCACGAGGACGGTACCCTTCACTTCTGGAAGCCCGCGGTGATGAGCAAGTCCAAGGGCAACGGGGTCATGGTGGGGCCCTTCGTGAAGGAGGAAGGGGCGGACATCGCCCGCATCACCATCCTCTTCGCCGCACCCCCCGAAAACGAGATGGTCTGGACCGAGGAGGGGGTACAGGGGGCCTGGCGCTTCCTGAACCGCATATGGCGCCGGGTGGCGGAGGACCGCGAGGCCCTTTTGGCCACCACGGGCCAGTTTGCCGCCGAGAGCCTGGAGGGTCCGGACCGGGAGCTTTACCAGAAGCTCCACGCCACCCTCAAGAAGGTCACGGAGGACCTCGAGGCCCTGCGCTTCAACACCGCCATCGCCGCCCTGATGGAGCTCTTGAACGCCCTCTACGAGTACCGCAAGGTGCGGCTCGTGACCCCCGTCTACCGCACCGCCATCCGCTACTACCTGCAGATGCTCTTCCCCTTTGCCCCCCACATCGCTGAGGAACTTTGGCACTGGTTCTGGCCGGATAGCCTCTTTGAAGCCGGCTGGCCCGAATTGGACGAAAAGGCCCTGGAAAAGGACGTGGTGGAGGTGGCGGTGCAGGTGAACGGGAGGGTGCGGGGAACCATCCGGATTCCCAAGGACGCCCCCCTGGAGGTGGCCAGGGCCGAGGCCCTCAGGGTGAGAAACGTTCAGGCCCACGTGGAGGGCAAGGCCATCGTGAAGGAAATCTACGTCCCCGGCAAGATCCTCAACCTGGTAGTGCGGGGATAGGGAAAAGAAGCCGGGTGGGTACTACCCTGGCCACCTCCTCCCCCACGGGGGTGAGGAAAAGCCCCTCGTCCCCCGCCCAGGCCAGAAGCTGCCCGTAGCCCAGGAGGAACCCTTCCCCGTCCAGGAGCCCGTAAAGCCGCTGGGGCTCGGGGGGCTCCATAGGGTATGCGGGCATGTGACCGAGGGGAAGGGGGCGGGGCCTGGCTTCCTGGAAGTGGGCAAAAAGCCTTTCCAGGCGGTTTTTCCGCCTCTCGGCCGGGGTTTTCCTGCGGACCCCATGAAGGGGCGGGGCCAGGCGCGCCCTTAGGTCCTTGCGCCAGGAAAGGGCTTGGTAAAGTTCCTCCCACCCCAGGACCAGCACCTCGGCGGGCACCAGGGCCTCGATCTGTAAGAGCCGAAACCCAGGGTCCAGGTAGCCATCCGTGTCGGCCACGGCGGGGCTTCCTTTGGGGATGAGGCGGGCTAGGCGCAGGGCTCCCACCACCGCCTGCGCCTCCATCCCTCTGGGGGACAGGGCCCCCAGAAGGTAGCGGCGTAGGGGGGTGAGGGTTCCTTCCCGGTAGTGGAAGAGGGTGAAGGCCCCGGGCAGGGCTCCCTGCCCCGGGTCCAGGTCCAGGAGGTAGGCTTCCTTGGCCTTTTCCAGAAGCCTTAAGGCCAGGGTGGACTTGCCGGTATCCGTGGGGCCAGCCAGGAGGAGCATCCCCCTTGAAACTACCCCATGCCCCGGGATTCCGGGGGCCTGTGGGATAACGTATTTTTGCCATGTCGCAAGAAAGTGTTATACTATGCCCACCATGGGGCTCTGGTTTGAGGAAAGCCAGGAGGAGCGGGCGGTCTTGGGGCCCTTCCGCGAGTTTCTCAAGACGGAGGTGGCCCCGGGGGCGGCGGAGAGGGATCGCACGGGGGCCTTTCCCTTTGAGCTGGTGAGGAAGCTCGCCCAGTTCGGCGTCTTCGGGGCCACGGTGCCCGAGGCCTATGGCGGGGCGGGGCTTAAAAGCCGGCTTTTCGCCCGTATGGTGGAGGAGATCGCCTATTACGACGGGGCCTTGGCCCTCACCGTGGCCAGCCACAACTCCTTGGCCACGGGGCACATCCTCCTTGCGGGGAATGAAAGGCAGAAGGAGACCTTCCTGCCCAAGCTGGCCTCGGGGGAGGCCCTGGGGGCCTGGGGGCTTACGGAGCCGGGGTCGGGTTCGGATGCCGCCGCCCTTAAAACCCGGGCCGAGCCGGTGTCCGGGGGATATGTGCTCAATGGCACCAAGCAGTTCATCACCCAGGGGAGCGTGGCCGGGGTCTACGTGATCGTGGCCCGCACCGACCCGGCTCCAAGCCCGGAGAGGAAGCACCTGGGCATCTCCGCCTTCGTCTTTTTCCGCCCGGAAAAGGGCCTCCGCATCGGCCGCAAGGAGGAGAAGCTGGGCCTGAACGCCTCCGACACCGCCCAGCTGGTCCTCGAGGACCTCTTCGTGCCCGAGGGCAGCCTTTTGGGGGAGAGGGGCAAGGGGTTTTACGACGTGCTCAAGGTGCTGGATGGGGGCAGGATCGGCATCGCCGCCATGGCGGTGGGCCTGGGAAGGGCGGCCTTGGACTACGCCCTCCGCTACGCCAAACAAAGGGAGGCTTTCGGCAGGCCCATTGCCGAGTACCAGGGGGTTTCCTTCAAGCTGGCGGAGGCGGCCACGGAGCTGGAGGCGGCAAGGCTTCTTTACCTGAAGGCGGCGGAGCTTAAGGATGCGGGAAGGTCCTATACCCTCGAGGCCGCCCAGGCCAAGCTCTTCGCCAGCGAGGTGGCGGTGAAGGCCTGCGACGAGGCCATCCAGATCCTGGGGGGGTACGGGTACATCAAGGACTACCCCGTGGAGCGCTACTGGCGCGACGCCCGCCTGACCCGCATTGGGGAGGGCACCAGCGAGATCCTGAAGCTCATTATTGCCCGGCGCCTTCTAGAGTCGGTGTGAAGGTGAGGGCCTTGGGGGCCTTTAAGGCCAGCTGGCCGCAGGCTGCCCCCACGTCCTGCCCTCGGCTGAAGCGGATGGAGGTGGGAATCCCGAGCCGCCTCAGTTCCTCCGCGAAGGCCAGGATGCCCGCCTTAGGGGTGCCTTCCACGGGAGCGCCTTCCCAGGGGTTAAAGGGAATCAGGTTCACGTGGGCGCTTATGCCCTTAAGGAGCTTGGCGAGAAGCCGGGCCTGCCAGGGGTGGTCGTTTAGACCCTTCAGGAGGGTGTACTCAAAGGTGACCCGCCTTTTGGTCCTGGCGTAGTAGTGGCGCACCGCCTCGAGGATCTCCCCCACGGAATAGCGGTGGGCGGTGGGGATGATCTTCCTGCGGGTCTCGTCATCAGGGGCATGAAGGGAAAGGGCGAGGCGCACCCCTAAGTCCTCCTCCGCCAGGCGGTAGATGCCCTTGGGGATGCCTACGGTGGAAAGGGTGATGCGCCTTGGGCTCATGGCCAGGCCCTTGGGATGGAGCATGGTGCGGATGGCCTGAAGCACGTTGCCCAGGTTCAGGAGAGGCTCCCCCATGCCCATGAGGACCACGTTGCGGATATCCCTGGGGGAGATGCCCTGGTGGTGGGCGATGGCCAGGAGCTGGGAGAGGATCTCCGCCGCGGTGAGGTTACGGCCAAAGCCCAAGGCCCCGGTGGCGCAGAAGGTGCACCCTGCAGGGCAGCCCACCATGCTGGAAAGGCAGACGGTCTTGCGGTTCTCGTAGGGCATGTAGACGGCTTCCGTCTTCTTTCCGTCCAGCAGGGTGAAGAGGTACTTGACGCTTCCATCCCGGCTCGGGTAGGCCTCCACCAGGGCAAACTCGGAGATGCGCCACTCCCCGGCCAGGGCTTCCCGGAGGCCCTTGGGCAGGTCGGTCATCTCGGAGAAGTCCATGGCCCCCCGGGCATAGAGCCAGTGGGCGATCTGGGCCTTGCGGTAGCCCTCGCCGGGAAGCTCTTCGGGGAGGAGTTCCAGGATGGGTTTCATGCCACGCCCTCGTAGATCTCCTCAAGCTTCAAGGTCCCCTCCGGGCAGGGCAGGATAAGGAGTTCCTCCACCCTTTCCTCCCGAAAGCCCGAAGGGGTTTTGCGGTAAAGGACGCCTCCCGGCCTGGCTCCCTCCAGGAGGAGATAGGCCTGGAGACTAGGGAGCCCAAGGTAACGGGAAAGCTTTTCAAGATAGCTTCGCTGACCCCGTCGGTCCTGGGCCTCGGTACCGGGGGAGAGAACCTCCACCACCAGGCAAGGGGCGGTTTCGTAGAGGGGATGGGCCTTGGGGCCGCAGACCACCATGACATCTGGGTAGTAGAAGGTGTCCTCGGAAACCTTAAGCCGGGCGGTTTCGCTGTAGACCCGGCATCCTTGGGCCCGGGCCAAGGGTTTTAAGAGGGCCACCAGGTTGGTGACGATGAGGTTGGGGTCCAGGCTGGCCCCGGCCATGGCATAGGGGATGCCCCCTACCAGCTCGTGGCGCACGGGGCTAGCCTCTTCCAGGGCCAGGTATTCCTCTTCCGTTAGCGGGCGCAAGGACCGCTCGGTCATCGTCCTATTGTAAGGCTTTCGCCGGGGTTTTTCAGCGTAGCCGCCCGTAGCCCAGACCTAGCCCCAGAAGGAGAAGGAGAAGCCCCAAGGGCCTGGGCCGGGCAAGGAGCCCCAGGAAGCCCCCGAAGAGGAGAAGGCCCAGGCCCACCCTGGTGCGCCCATGCCGGTAGGCCCGGCCCGAGAGGAAGCCCAGAAGGAGGGGCAAGGCCCAGAGGACCAGAAGGAAGAGGCCCAGGAGGAAGGAAAAGGAGGCCATGGCTGGGGGCCCTAGAGGCGGTGGTCCTCCGGGGCGAAGCCCTCCACCCAGAAGCTGCCGTCCGGCCGGTGCTCCTTCTTCCAGACGGGGAGGATCTGCTTCACCCGGTCAATGGCGTACTGGCAGGCGGCGAAGGCCTCGGGGCGGTGCCGGGCCGAAACCACGATGGCGATGGAGGCCTCCCCGGGGTTCACCCGGCCCAGGCGGTGCCAGAGGGCCACCCGGCCCAGGGGCCAGCGGGAGCGCATCTCCCCGATGATCTCCGCCATCACCTTCTCCGCCATGCCGGGGTAGGCCTCGTACTCCAAGAAGGCCACCTCCTCCCCCCGGTTGGGGCTTCGGGTGGTGCCCAGGAAGCTCACCACTGCCCCGTACTCGGGGGCGGTGGCCCAGTCCACCAGGGCCTTCAGGTCCAAAGGTTCATGGGTGAGGCCGTAGGAGTCCTGCCCTCCCGAGACCGGGGGCAGAAAGGCCACCTCGTCCCCCTCCTTTAGGGGGGTTTCCCCCTGGGCCAGGGCCTGGTTCACCGCCGCCATGCCGCCCTCCAGCCTTAGGCCGGGAAAACGCTTCTCCAGGGCTTCTTTAGCGTGCAGTACCCGGGCTCCTTCGGGAAGCTCCAGGAAGAGGCGGTCCGTGCCCGCCTGTTCCCGGTAAAGGGCGAAGAGCCGCACTTCAACCCGCATGCTGCCCAGTATAGACCCGGCTGAGGCTCGAGGCCACGGAGAGGGCCTCGAGGTAGCGCATGCGCATGGGCCCCAGGAGCACCAGCTCCCCCAGCCACTCTCCCCGGGCGAAGCCCGCCTGCACCTGGGAAAGGCCCTCCACCTCTCCCACCCGCACGTCCACCCGGCCGGGAGGGGTCAGGACTGCCTCATCCCCCCCGGCCTCGTAAAGGGCCACCAGGCGTTCCAGAAAGCCGGGATCCTTGGCCTCCGGTTCCTTTAAGGCCTCGGCCAGCCCCTCGCGGTAGACGAGGGAAAGGCCTGCGGAAAGGGCCCGGGAGAGATGGGCGAAAAGCTCCTCCAGGCCCCTGGGAGCCGGGGGCAAGGCGGCAAAGGGTCCGGAGAGGGCTTCTTCCGCCTTCCTTAGGCGCTCTGTGGGAAGGCTGAGGGGAAGGCGGGCCTCCTTCACCCTTCCCCCTTCCAGGACGAAAACCGCCAGGGTTCCTTCCGGCAGGGGGGAGAGGTGGACCTGGAGCACCTTGGGGGAGTTCCTGGGCCTCAAGCGCAGAAGGGCGGGGTACCCGGAAAGCCCCACCGCCATCTTCACCAAAAAGGCCTCGGGTTCCCTGGCCCCCTCCAGGGCCCGCTGGAGCCGCTCCTGGGTGGCCTCGGGAAGGGGTTTTGGGGGGAGGAGGGAAAGGGAGTACTGGCGGAAGGCCTGCCGGGTGGGGACCCTTCCGGCGGAGGCGTGGGGTTTGGAGAGGTAGCCCATCTCCTCGAGGGCGATGAGCTCGTACCGGGCCAGGGCAGGGGAAAGCCCCAGGCCCTCGGCCAGCCTCGCCGAGGGCACAGGGGCTTTGGTCTTGATGTACACCTCCACCAGGAGGTGAAGGATGGCCCGCTGCCTGGCCGTCACATCCTTATTGTACCGGGGTTACGGCGGCCTGGTCCTCCTCCCCGGTGCGGATCCGGTAGACCTTCTCCACCGGCAGAACGAAGATCTTTCCGTCCCCCACCTCCCCGGTGCGGGCGGCTTTGAGGATGGCCTCCACCGTGGGCCGAACGAAGGGTTCGGACACCCCGATCTCCAGGCGTACCTTTTCGTGCAGGGCCATCTTCACCGTGGTGCCCCGGTAGGTTTCCACCCTTTCCGTTTCCCCCCCGTGCCCCTGGACCCTGCTGATGGATAGCCCCCGCACCTCCGCCCTGAAGAGGGCTTCCAGCACGTCCTGTAGCTTCTCCGGCCGGATGATGGCCACGATGAGCTTCATGCCTTACCTCCAGCGGGCTTGAGGGCAGGGGGGGTGGCCTCGGAGAGCACCAGGATGGCTCCCTCGCCTTCCACGTAGGCTTCTTCCCCGTGCTGGGTCACGTCCAGGCCCAGCCCTTCCTCCTTGGGGCTGGCCCGCAAGGGGGTGAGAAGGCCCACAAGCTTCAGGAGGAGGAAGGTGCCGAGGGCGGAGTAGGCCACCGCCACCCCCACCGCCAGGGCCTGAATGGCGAGCTGCATGGGGTTGCCGAAGAGGAAGCCGTCCGCTACTCCGTTCCAGGCCTTCTCCGCCAGAAGGCCGGTGAGGAGGGCACCGGTGGTGCCCGCGATCCCGTGGGCGCCGAACACGTCCAGGGAGTCGTCCAGCCGGGTCCTGGGCCGCCAGAGCAGGAAGAAATAGCTGGGGAAGGCGCTCACCGCCCCCAGCACCAGGGCGGATAGGGGGGATACGAACCCCGCCGCCGGGGTAATGGCCACCAGGCCCACCACGATGGCGGTGGCCAGGCCCACCGCCGTGACCTTGCCGGTGCGCAGGAGGTCCAGAAGGGCCCAGGCGGTGAGGGTGGCCGCGGGGGCGAGGAGGGTGTTCACAAAGGCCAGGCTCGCCAGGGCTCCGGAGCTCAGGGCGCTTCCCCCGTTGAACCCGAACCAGCCGAACCAGAGAAGGGCGGCCCCCAGAAGCACGAAGGGGACGTTATGGGGAAGGATGGCCTGGCGGCCGTAGTCCTTCCGGGCTCCCAGGACTAAAGCCCCCACCAGGGCAGCCACGCCGGCGTTGATGTGGACCACCGTGCCCCCGGCGAAGTCCAAGGCCCCTAAGGAGCCCAAAAACCCTCCACCCCAGACCCAGTGGGCCAGGGGGGCGTAGACCAAGAGCCCCCAGAGGCTGAGGAAGAGAAGGAGGGCGGGGAAGCGTACCCTTTCCACTATGCCCCCGGTGAGGAGGGCGGCGGTGATGATGGCAAAGGTGCCCTGGAAGGCCATGAAGAGGAGATGGGGGATCTCCCCCTTGGCCTCGAGGCCCACTCCCTTCAGAAGGGCGTGGCCTAGGCTCCCCAGCCAGGGACCGCCCCCGGCAAAGGCTAGGCTGTAGCCGAGAAGGGCCCAGCCCACCCCCACGAAGCCCAAGGCGGCGAAGCTCATCATCATGGTGTTCAAGGCGTTCTTGCTCCGCACCAGGCCGCCGTAGAAGAAGGCCAAAGCCGGGGTCATGAGGAGCACCAGGGCCGTGGAAACCAGCATCCAGGCCGTGGCCGCCCCGTCCACCCCTTCTGCCAAGGCCAGTCCTGAAAGCCCGCTTGCCGCTATAAATAGGGTCTTCCGCATGGTCCGTCACCCCCTTAGGGCTGAGGGTAGCACCGGGTGTGCATAATGTCAAGCAGTAGCTTGACACTTAGCAAAAGCTTTTGGAGCATGCAACGCAAAATAGCCGTATTTATATCGCATGCTGTCGGCCCTAAAGTGTACAGATGTGCACATAAGACTGCACAGCGTTGCGCACAATCCATCCCGGTCGACACCGGGCCTCTCCCCTTAAACTGAGGCCCGTGACGTGGGAAGAACTCTTGGAGCGGCTTTCTTTGGGACAGGACGAGCGCACCCTCTTCCTGCCCCCGGACCTTTCCCCGGAGGAGCTGGCCCGCTACGCCGCAGGTCTAGCCAACCACCGGGGCGGGATCCTCTTCCTGGGGGTGGATGGGGAGGGGCGGGTGGTGGGAGCCTCGGAGATCCATCCCTTGCAGATCACCCATGCCCTTTTCCAACTCACCCAGGGGCTTCTCCTGCCCTATGTGGAGGTGATCGAGGGGCCTATGGGCCGGGTTTTGGCCCTTCATGTACCGCAGAGCCCGGCGGCCATCGCCGTGGGGGCAGGGAGGGTGCCCTTTTGGGACGGCAAAAGGCTCACGGAGCTGAGGATGGGCCAGGCCCTGCCGGAGCCCGACTTCACCGCTCAGGTGCTGCCGGCGGCCAGCCTTTCCGACCTGGACCCGGTGGAGGTTCTGCGCCTTAGGCGCATCCTGGAGGAGCGGGGAAGCAACCTGGCGGCCTTGCCGGACCTGGAACTCCTCTTCGCCCTGGGACTTTTGGAGCGAGTGGAGGGGCAGGACAAGCCCACGGTGGCGGGCCTCCTTCTGGCAGGAACCCCCTTGGCCCTGAAGCGGCTTCTTCCCCAAGCGGAGGTGAGCTACTACTATCACGAGGCCGGCGTGGACCCGGAAGGCTACGCCTTCAGGGAGGACATCCTGCGCTCCATCCCCGCCCTCCTGGAAAGGCTTAGGGACCTGATCCAGGCCAGGAACCGGGTTCGCTACCTCACGGTGGGCCTGTTCCGCCTCGAGGTCTGGGACTTTGACCAGGAAGTCTACCGGGAGGCCCTCTTAAACGCCTTGGTCCACCGGGACTGGCAAAGCCCGGATGCCATCCAGGTGCACCACTACCCGGATCGCCTGGAGGTTTCCAACCCGGGAAGCTTCCCTCCCGGTATCACCCCGGAGAACATCCTCCGCCACCCCCCCAAAAGGCGGAATCCCCGTCTGGCCGAGGCCCTCTACCGGCTTGGCTACGTGGAGCGGGCGGGAAGCGGGGTGGACAAGATGTACCGCCTCCTCCTCAAGTACGGCAAGGAGCCCCCGGAGTACCACCTTTTCCCCGAGGCCCTCACCCTGGTCCTCTACAACCCGGAGCTGGACGAGGCCTTCGTGCGGGAGCTGGCCGAGGCCCAGGAGCGCCTGGGTGGCTTCAGCCTGGACCACCTCATCGCCGTGGGCCACCTGCGGAGGGTGGGGGAGGCCACCCTCGAGGAGCTGGCCCGCGCCCTCCAGCTTCCTTTGGAAGCTACCCGCAAGGTCCTCACCCGGATGGAGCGCATGGGCCTCTTGCGCAAGGAAGGGGGAAGGTACCACCTGGTGCGGCGCGATCCTTTGGGGGAAAGGGCCTTGGGCCTCCTGGCCGATCCCCTTTCCCGGCGGGAGGTGGAAGCCCAGCTGGGGCTTACCCCCAGGGCAACCCTGGCCTTGCTGAACCGGCTTATCCGGGAAGGCAAGGTGGAGCGGACGGGCCGGGGAGCCGCTACCCGTTACCGGAGGCGGGTCTAGGCCATGCTTCACCTGGTCCTTTTCCAGCCGGAGATCCCACAGAATACCGGGAACATCGCCCGCACCGCCGCTGCCTTGGGCTGGCCCCTGCACCTTATCCGCCCCTTGGGCTTCCGCCTGAGCGACCCTCGGCTTAAGCGGGCGGGCCTGGACTACTGGCCCCACGTGGACCTGCACCTTCACGATACCTGGGAGGCCTTCTGGCAAAGCCTGCCCCCGGGTGCCCAGGTCTGGGCCTTTAGCGCCCGGGGGGATACCTGCCTCTATGGGGTGAGCTTCCAGCCCGGGGACTACCTCCTCTTTGGCCCCGAAACCCGGGGGCTTCCCCCGGAGGTCCTGGCCCTTTTCCCCGGGGTGTACATCCCCATGCCGGGGCCGGTACGCTCCTTGAACCTGGCGGTGGCCGTGGGGGTGGCGGCCTATGAGGCCTACCGGCAGCTTCATGGGGCATGATGGAGGCGTGCGGGCCTACACCACCGCCCACCTAAGAGTGGACCTCCCCCAGGGCCATCCCTTCCCCCTCTACAAGTACCAGGGGGTGGCGGAGGCCTTGAGGGAACTCCTTCCCGTCCTGCCTGCCCCCGAGGTGCCCCGGGAAGCCCTTCATTTGGCCCACCGCCCGGAGTATGTGGAAAGGCTTTTCACCGAGGGGCTTTCCCGCCAGGAGTCCTTGCGCCTGGGCCTGCCCTTTAGCCCAAGCCTCCTCAGGCGGGCCCTCTTTGCGGCGGGGGGAACGCTGGCCGCCGCCAGGGATGCCCTGGAGCTGGGCCTCGGCCTGAACCTCTCCGGGGGCACCCACCATGCCTACCCCGACCGGGCCGAGGGGTATAGCCTTTTCAACGATGTGGCGGTGGCCGTGGCCTGGCTCAGGCGGGAGGGCTTCCGGGGCCGGGTCTTGGTGGTGGACCTGGACGCCCATCAGGGCAACGGCACCGCGGTCTTTTTCCAAAAAGACCCCACCGTTTTCACCCTTTCCCTCCACGGGGAGCGGAACTACCCCTTAAGGAAGGAGAGGAGCGACCTGGATGTGGGACTTCCCGACGGCGTGGGGGACGAGGCCTACCTCTACGCCCTGGATGAGGCGTTGGAAACAGCCCAGGCTTTCCGGCCCGAGCTGGTCTTCTACAACGCCGGGGTGGACGTGCTAAAGGGGGATCGGTTTGGCCGGCTGGGCCTGAGCCTCGAGGGGGTACGGAAGCGGGATGAACGGGTTTTTCGCATGGTAAAGGCCTTGGGGGTACCCCTGGTGGTGGTGATGGGTGGGGGGTACAACCGCGACCCCCGGCTCACCGTGGAGGCCCATGCAGGGACCTACCGCCTGGCCCTGAGTTCCTTGGCGTAGGTGGCCACCGCCTCCTCGAGGCTGAAGCCCAGGTTGCGGTAAAGCTCCAGGGCCCCGGTCTCGTGGTCGTGGGCCCGGACCCTCAGGAGGGTGGCGCCTTTCTTCTGCGCCAGCTTTGCCGCTTCCGCCAAGAGGGCCCGCCCGATGCCCTGGCCCCGGGCCTTGGGCACCACGCCGACATAGGCCACGCTGGCCTCCTTATCCTCCAGCTCCACCTCGGCCAGGCCCACGGGTTCGTCTCCCCGGTAGGCCACCAGGAGGTGGACATGGGGATCCTGGAAGTGTTCCCAAAGCTCCTCGTCCGTCCATTTGAGGCGCAGGGCCCAGCCCTCCTCGCTTTCCCGGTAAAGCTCCCGGTAAACCCCGGGGCCCGGGAAACCCCTTCGGATGACCACGCCCTCAGGGGGTGGGTAGTCTAGGCCCTCCGGGTTTTTCACGAAGAAGTAGGTGAGGTGCAAAAGGCCGAAGTCGGCCTCCTCCAGCACCTGGCGCAGGGTGTGGTTTTCCTCCCGGGGGAAGGCGTAAAGCCGGTCCAGGTGAAGCTCACCGGCCCGCTTTTCCGCGGCCTGGAGAAGGGGGAAAAGGTCCTCCTCCCGGTAGGCCAGGGGTCCCTCGAGGGCCGCTCCATCCCAAAAGGCATAAAGGCCCACGTACCCTGCCACCTCCCCGTCCCGCAAGAGGACCAGGCCGTCCTCCAGCTCCTCGGCCAGGCCCTCGAGGTCCCGGGCCTCCGGGGCCAGAACCCCCCGCTTGGGGCTTTCGTCCATCCAGCGGAGGAGCTTTAGGAGCCCAGGAAGGTCCTGGCGGGCCACGGGCCGGATCATGCCTCTAGTCTACTCCCCGTTGCCCGGGACGGAGCCAGGGACAAATGTCAAGCTTGTTCCTCAAGCTGACCCAGGTTGAGGGCCTTCACCACCCCTTCCTCGCCGTAGAACTCCACCACGGAAAGCCGGGCGTAGTCCTGCTCCACCCTGAGGCCTTCTTCCACGGGAAGGGGCAGGGCCAGGCTCAAGGCGGCGCGGTTTAGGGTGCAGTTCCCCACCACCAACAGGGCCTGGCCTTGATGCTTTCCAAGGAGGGTCCTGATCGCTTCCCGCCCTCTTTCCCAGGCCTTCCTCAAGCTTTCCCCACCCGGGGGGGCAAAGCCGGCCTCGTCCTCCAGCCAGGCGGCCACTTCCTGGGGATACCGCTCCCTTACCTCGGCGAAGCTCAGCCCTTCCCATTCCCCCCAGCTTCGCTCCCTCAGCTCCGGGAGAAGGGTAAAAGGCACCCCGAGGGCTTCCGCAAGAAGCCCGGCCGCCTCGGCCTCGGCCAGGCTGTCGGCGGCGTAGACCCAGGCCACGGGGTAGCGCCGGGCTAGCCTGGCCAGGGAGCGGAGGGCCTGCCTGCCCTGTTCCGAAAGGGGAAGGCCCGGATGGCTGTAAAGCACGTGTTCGGGGTTTTCCACCGGCCCGGCCCGGGTGAGGAGCAGGGTGGTTTTGGGGTGGGGTCCCTTAAGGAAGTGGCCGAGAAGACCCATGGCCCTAGAATACGGGGGTGGAAAGGTGGGTCATCGTTAACCCGGCGGCGGGACGGGGAAAGGTGGGGAGGCTTTCCGGGTCCATCCTCAAGGCTGCGCGGGAAAAAGGGGCGAAGGCCTTCCTCACCGAGGGCCCGGGCCACGCCACCGAGCTTTCCCGGGATGCCCCTGAAGGGGCCAGGGTGGTGGCCGTGGGGGGGGATGGCACGGTGCACGAGGTGTTGAGGGGCCTGGCGGGCACGGAAAAGGTCCTGGGGGTGGTGCCCATCGGTAGCGGCAACGACTTCGCCCGCATGCTGGGCCTGAGGGAGCTTCCCTGGAGGGAGGCCCTGGAACTGGCCCTCTTTGCCCAGGAGGAGGCCATAGACCTCTGCTGGGTGAACGGTGAGCCCTTCGGGGCTTCCCTGGGCATTGGCTTCGATGCCCTGGTAGCCAAGAAGGCCCTCACCGCCCCCTCCTTCCTCCGGGGCATGCCCCGCTACCTTTACGCCCTCTTCGGGGTGCTTAAGGAGCTTCGCCTGCCCGAGGGGCGGGTGGTGGTGGAGGGGGAGGAGGTGCACCGGGGGCCTCTTCTCCTGGTGGCGGTGATGAACGGACCCGCCTACGGGGGTGGCATCCCCATCGCCCCCATGGCCGACCCCCGGGATGGCCTCCTCTCCGTGATCCTGGCCCGCTCCTTCACCCGGCCTGGGGTGGTCTTCATCCTTCCCCGGCTCCTTTTGGGCAGGCACCTTTCCCATCCCCAGGTGGTGGCCTTTGCGGGCCGGGAGGTGGTGGTGGAGTTCGCCCATCCTGTCCCCGCCCATGCGGACGGGGAGCTTCTTCCCGAGGCCCGCCTTTACCGGGCCCGGGTGGAGCCTTTGGGCCTTAGGGTGGTGGGAGGCAGGGCGGGGCAGAAGGGGGAAAGGCCCCTTTTAAGCCCGGTGGGGGCAGGTTGAGGCCTGGAGGTGCCGGTTCTTGAACCCGGTGCCCAGTCCTCAAGACCTGGGCGTGGAGGTGTCCAAGGGTTACTCGAAGGCCCATGCCCTCGAGCTTCTCCGTCAGGTGGAGACCAAGGGGAGAGCTTTTGATTTTACCGCTCGGGGCTCGTGGTCCAACCGTACCGGGAGGAAGGGCTTGGGGAGGCTTCGGGGAACCCTGTGGGCCTAGGTGTCTTCCCCTTCCACCTCCTCCAGCCTCAGCAAAAGCCGGCGGAAAAGGTGCAGGCGCTCCCTAAACCTCTCCTTCTGCAATCAGGATCCCCTCCTCCTCCACGGTTTTCTTAAGCCCTGGGGCCCAGGAGAGCTCCACCAGGTCTATCCTTTGCAGGATGGGAAGCTCTTCCAAAGCCTCCCGGATGCGGGCCAGGGTGGCCAGGTCCAGGGGCGGGTCGGCCCACAGGGCCAGGTCGTAATCCGAGCGGGGGCTGGCCTCTTTCCGGGCCCGGGAGCCGAAAAGGTAAAGGCGGTAGCGCCTTCCCTTGAGGAGCTCTGCCACCCGCCTCGAGGCCTCCCTTAGCACTTCCTCGCGGGCTCCTTCCCCCACCCACGCATTGTAGCCCGTATACTTAGGCCATGCGCGGCCTTTCGCAAAGGGTTAGGGCCATGAAACCCTCGGCCACGGTGGCGGTGAACGCCAGGGCTCTGGAGCTTAGGCGCCAGGGGGTGGACCTGGTGGCCTTGACAGCCGGGGAGCCGGATTTTGACACTCCCGAGCATGTGAAGGAGGCAGCCCGGCGCGCCCTGGCCCAGGGGAAGACCAAGTATGCGCCCCCGGCGGGGATTCCCGAGCTTCGGGAGGCCCTGGCGGAGAAGTTCCGCAAGGAGAATGGCCTTGCCATCGCCCCGGACCAGACCATCGTCACCGTGGGGGGGAAGCAGGCTCTGTTTAACCTCTTCCAGGCCATCCTGGACCCCGGGGATGAGGTGATCGTCCTGGCTCCTTACTGGGTGAGCTACCCGGAGATGGTGCGCTTTGCCGGCGGGGTGCCGGTGGAGGTGGAAACCCTTCCCGAGGAAGGCTTCGTGCCCGACCCCGAGCGGGTGAAAAGGGCCATCACGGCCCGCACCAAGGCCTTGGTGGTGAACTCCCCCAACAACCCCACGGGGGCGGTCTATCCCCGGGAGGTCCTCGAGGCCCTGGCCCGGCTTGCCCTGGAGCACGACTTCTACCTGGTTTCCGACGAGATCTACGAGCACCTCATCTACGAGGGGGAACACTTCTCCCCGGGGCAGCTGGCTCCTGAGCACACCATCACCGTGAACGGGGCGGCCAAGGCCTTCGCCATGACCGGCTGGCGCATCGGCTACGCCTGTGGCCCCAAGGCGGTCATCAAGGCCATGGCGGACGTTTCCAGCCAGTCCACCACCAGCCCCGACACCATCGCTCAGTGGGCCACCCTCGAGGCCCTCACCAACCAGGAGGCCTCGAGGGCCTTTATCGAAATGGCCCGGGAGGCCTACAGGAGGCGGCGGGACCTTCTCCTTAAGGGGCTTTCCGAGATCGGGTTGAAGGCGGTGCGCCCGAACGGGGCCTTCTACGTCCTCCTGGACACCTCCCCCTTCGCCGAGGATGAGGTGAAGGCGGCGGAGAGGCTCCTTGAAGGGGGGGTGGCGGTGGTGCCGGGCACGGATTTCGCCGCCTTTGGGCACGTGCGCCTCTCCTACGCCACCAGCGAGGAAAACCTGAAGAAAGCCCTGGAGCGTTTTGCGCGGGTTTTGCAAAGGGTCTAAGCTCTTAGGTTCCATCCCAGACCGGGAGGGCCTCCAGGGAGAAGCGCCTTAGGGCCTTGGGGTCGGAAAGCCGCTTGCTGGCATCCAGGATTTCGATGCCCAAGAGTTTTCCCTCGGCATCCCAGTCCAGGGCAATGCCTTCTCCCACCTCTTCCACGGTGGCCGGCCCCTCGCCGAAGGCGATGTACAGGGCATCGGCCTCGAGGTCATAGGTAATCCGCATGGCTTTCCTCCGCTGTGGCCCCCCGAGTATGCGGGGTAAGTTGGATGGGTTTCTTGGGCATGCCCCTGGGCTCTAAAAGCGGCGCTTCCGCCTGGGAGCCAGGAGGAGCAGGGCCGCCCCCACCGTCACGCACACATCCGCCAGGTTGAAGACGGGGAAGGTGGCGATAAGGGGGATGGAGGTTCCCAAGTCCAGGTAGTCCACCACCCAGCCGCGGCCCAGGCGGTCTATCCCGTTACCCAGAGCCCCCACGGTGATGAGGGAGAGGGCCAGGGTTTGCCAGAAGACATAGCGCCTTCGGGCCAGAAGGTAAAGGAGGAGGGCCCCCACCCCCAGGCTGAGCCACCCCAGGAGGAAGGCCCGGCCCTCGAAAAGGCCAAAGCCCGCCCCCGTGTTCTTGACCAGGGTGAGGTAGAGGAGGTCTCCCAGAAAGGGCCTCGGCACCGGGGAAAGGTTTTCCAGGGCCCAGAGCTTGAGAATCTGGTCAAAGGCGAGGAGGAGGGGCACCAGGATCGTGGGCATCCCCTAGAGTCTACCCAATGCCCCCCTTTGTGCTATACTCCATAGGGTTTGCCTTCGGGCACGGGAGGGTCTTATGTCCAAGGTGTGCGAGATTAGCGGAAAGAGGCCCATCGTGGCCAATAGCATCCAAAGGCGGGGTAAGGCCAAGCGGGAAGGGGGCGTGGGTAAGAAGACCACCGGCATTTCCAAGCGTCGGCAGTACCCCAACCTGCAGAAGATCCGCGTCCAGGTGGCGGGCCAGGAGATCACCTTCCGGGTGGCGGCGAGCCATATTCCCAAGGTTTACGAGCTTCTGGACCGGGCCAAGGGGCTTAAACTGGAGGGCCTTTCCGCCAAGGAGATCAAAGAGAGGCTCTTGAAGCTACTGTGACGACTCCCCGCTCTGAAGAGCGGGGCTTCGCGGTTCTCACGGGACGGCCCATGCCGTACCCATCCCCGCAGGCTCCGCCCGAGCCCTAGCCAGGATGTTCTGCGCCGCCGCTATGTCCCGGTGTAGGTGAGCCCCGCACTGGGGGCAGGTGTACTCCCGCACCCACAGGGGACGCTTCTCCCGGTACCCACACACCGGGCAATCCTGGCTCGTGTACCTGGGGTCTACCCCTATCACTTGCCTACCAGCCTCCGCCGCTTTGTAGGCAAGGATTTGCAGAAACTGGGCCCAACCCGCATCCAGCACCCCTTTGGCGGTGCGGGAACGGGCCAAGCCGAGGATGTTCAGGTCTTCATGGACTATCACCCCGTATCGTTCGACAAGCTTTCTGGCAGTCTTGTGGTGGAAGTCCCTGCGCTGATTGGCTATCTTGCGGTGGAGCTTAGCTACCTGCTTCTTAGCCTGCTTGTGACGATAACTACCCTTTTTCTTGCGGGAAAGTTCCCTCTGGGCTTTAGCCAGTCTTTCCTCTGCCTTCTGGAAGTACCGGGGAGCCTCCACTGTTTCCCCATCCGAGGTGATGAGGAAGTGGGGGTTGGTGCCCAGGTCTATGCCTACGGCCCGGTCGGTTGGAGGAAGAGGCTTGGGTTCAACTTCACAGGTGAAGACGATGTACCAATGGTCCCCCTCCCGCTTCACGGTGGCGGTCTTTATCCTGCCCTCAAGGGGTCGGTGCAGTTTGACCTTTACCGAGCCTATCCCGTGGATAAATACTCGTTTTCCGTCCTTCTGGAGCTTAACTCCCGTCTTTTCGGCCTGAGGGAAGGTAAAGGAATCATAGCGTCCCCTCCCTTTGAAGCGAGGGTATCCGGCTTTCCTTTTCTCCTTGACCCTACGGAAGAAGCCCTGGAAGGCCTTGTCTACCCGCTCGATGACGTTTTGCAAGACCTGGGAGTGGACGCCCCTGTACTCCGGCAACCCGGCCCGTATCTCGGGCAGCCACCGTTTTTGCTCGTAGAAGCCCACCGTTTTGCCCACCTTCCTGTGGGCATCCCTGCGCTCTTGCAGGGCGGCGTTGTACAACTGGCGGCAGAGTTCAAGGGTGTGTTCCAGGTCCCTCTGCTGGGGCCGGGTGGGGTACAGGCGGTACTTGAACGCCTTTTTAATCATCGTCCACCTGATGCTTGCGTTGCAACTCGATGTATCGCTGAATAGTCTGGGCTGAGATATTCCCAGCACTACCCACGTAAAAGGAAGGCGTCCACAAATGACCCCCGCCCTTGCCCCGCCGTAGCCTGGGAAACTCTTGCAGGATGCGCCGAGCTGACACGCCCTTCAGTATCTTCGCCACATCCGAGGGTGCCCACTTGGGCGGTACAGAAAGAAAAAGGTGCACGTGGTCGGGCATAACCTCCATGCCTAGCACAACCCAATCCCTCATCAAGCAAGCTTCCCGGAATACCTGCATGAGCCTTTCGCGCACCTCGCCAACGAAGACCTGCCCGCGATACTTGGGGGTGAACACCAGATGGTAGTTCAGATTGTAATGGGAATGGCGCGTGGCGCGTTCTTCGGGCATGTGCCTATGCTAGCACATCCGCTGCCCACTATGCCATGTGCTCCTTCGGAGCACGTGGGGGAGTCCATGTATCCCCGGTTTAAAAACCGGGGGATTATAGCTCCCCCACTCCCCCTCTTTTCTCTAAGGTCTTCCTCCCTTGGGAAAGCCCCCCTTGGGGGGCTTTTTTTGTAGCATGGGTTCATGGTCTGGAAGCCGGGGCATTATCTCCTTCTGGCCCTGGCCCTCTACAGCCTGGTGGTCACCCTGGGGTTTTCCCTAAGGGGAAGGCAGCTTGCCGGCCTGCGCCAGGAGGTGGGGATTCTAAGCCAGAAGGCGACCCTGGCGCCCGAGGGGTATGTTCTTCCCCTACCTGGGGCCTGCCTGCCCACCAGGCCCGAAAACCTCCCGGGTGCGCCCCGTCCCTACCGCAAGGGGGTGAGCGCGGGCTTCGTGTTCATCCAAGGGGATGCCTGCGTGCCCGTGGTGCGGGGGATGGGGGTGGTGGCCGCTTTTGGGGGAGAGGTGGTGAAGGTGGAAGGGGATTACAAGGAGCCCTCTGCTGAGGAGTACCAGAGGCTTCTGGAGGCGGTGCGAAACGGGGCTTCCCCGGAGCAGATGGACCTCTTGCGGGGCCTCGAGGTCTGGATCCGCCACCCGGATGGCCGCACCAGCGTCTACGCCCACCTCGAGGGGCCCTACCCTGGCCTTAAGGTGGGGCAGAGGGTATACCGGGGGGATCCCATCGGCTATGTGGGTAGCACCGGGCTTATGGGCGGGGCTCCCAGGCTTCTTTTTGAGATCTGGGAAGGGGAGCCCGACCGGGGGAGGTTCCTCTTTCAGGGCCTGTCCCGGGAGGGGCTCCTCAAGGAGGCCAAGGCCTTCTTCCGCTTAGAATAGCCCCATGCGCGAGGCTTTCGCCCGGGTCTGGGAGAACCCGTATGTGCGGGTTCTCGTTTACCTCCTTCTCTTCTTCCTCCTCTACCGCTTTCTCCTCCGGGCCTGGCCTGCCCTTTCCATCCTCCTCACCGCCTTTGCCATCGCTTATCTCACCCATCCCGTGGTGCGCTTCTTTGAAGGCAAAAGGCTTCCCCGGCTCCTGGGGGTGGTCCTGGTCTACCTGGGACTGGGCCTTTTTCTGGGCCTCGCCTCCTTCCTCACCGCCCAGACGGTGCTGGAGCTCTCCCGCCTGGCCCAGGAGCTTCCTGCGCTCCTGGATCCCTTTCTTTCGTGGCTGCTGGACCTGCCCAATCGCGTTCGGACCATACCCATTCCCGAGACCCTAAGGCCTGTGCTGGCCGAGGCCAGCCGTAACCTCCAGGGCCTTTTGCAGGGATTTTTGGAAACCCTGGTTCGCTGGCTTCAGGGGCTTCTCTCCCAGGGGGGCAACCTCCTGGGCTTTTTCACCTCCTTGCTGGGCGGCATCTTCCAGCTCCTCACCGCCCTCACCCTTTCCATCTACTTCCTCTACGACCTGCCGCGCCTGGCCCAGGCGGCCTTGAAGGTGTTCCCGGAACCCTACCAGCCCCTGGTGGCCGAGCTGGCCCATAAGCTGGACCAAAGCGTGGGGGGGTATGTGCGGGGGCAGCTTTTGGTGGCCTTTCTGGTGGGGCTTCTTGTGGGGGTGGGGCTATGGCTGGTGGGGGTTCCCCTGGCCGCCAGCCTGGGTTTTCTGGCCGGGGTCTTTAACCTGATCCCCTTCGTGGGGGTGATTGTCTCCGGGGTGCCCGCCCTGCTCCTGGCGGCCACCGGGGGGTGGGGCAAGGTGCTTTTGGCCCTTTTGGTCCTCTGGCTGGCCAACCAGCTGGAGGGGAACCTCCTCGGGCCTTTCATCGTGGGCCGCTCCACCCGGCTTCATCCGGTGACCGCCATCGCCGCCATCTTGGTGGGGGCCACCCTTTTTGGCCTCTGGGGAGCGCTTTTAGGGGTCCCTACGGCTGCCTTCCTCAAGGTGCTTTTGGAGGAGTACTACAAGAAAAGCCGGTTCTACCGGGAGGGCTAGGTTATAGCCGGGGTCCCCGCCTTGGCGAAGCCAAGGTGGGGTGGCCTCACCGGGGTCCCCGCCCTGGCGCAAGCCAGGGCGGGGTGGCTTTACCAGTGCCCCCCCGCCGCCATGGCCTCCCGGAACCAGGGGGGTATCTCCTTGCCAAAACGCCTTTCGGCAAACTCCCGGGCAAAGGCCCCGTAGCTTCCTTGGCGGATGGCCTCCCGGGCCCTTTCCGTGAGGCGGTGCAGGAAGCGGAGGTTGTGCAGGGAAAGGAGGATGCCTCCAAGCATCTCCCCGGCGCGCACCAGGTGGGCGATGTAGGCCCGGCTGAAGGTTTGGCAGGCGTAGCAATCGCAGCCTTCTTCCAGAGGCCGTTTGTCCTCCAGGTACTGGGCGTTTTTCAGGTTTATTCGCCCTTCCGGGACCAAGGCCGAGCCGAAGCGGCCCGTGCGGGTGGGGTAGACGCTGTCAAAGAGGTCTACCCCTAGGCCCATGGCCGCCACCAGGTCCTCGGGGTGCCCCACCCCCATGAGGTAGCGGGGCTTTGCCTCGGGAAGGATCTCCGTGGAGAGGGCCACCATAGGGAACATCTCCTCCTTGGTCTCCCCCACGGCTAGGCCCCCGATGGCGTAGCCGGGAAGATCAAAGCGCAGGGTTTCCCGGGTGGCAAGGGCCCTAAGCCCGGCATCCGTCCCTCCCTGGGCGATGCCGAAGAGGGCCTGGTCGGGCCGGGTTTTGGCCTTCAGGCTCCGCTCCAGCCAGCGCAGGGTGCGCTCTAGGGAAGCCTTCAGGTATTCGGGGGAGGACGGGTAAGGAGGACACTCGTCAAAGGCCATGATGAAGTCTGCCCCCAGGGCTTCCTGGATAGCGATGCTTCGTTCCGGGGTGAGACGGATCAGGCTTCCATCCAGGTGGCTTTGGAAGACCACCCCTTCCTCGTCAATGCGCCGCAGGTGCCCCAGGCTCATCACCTGGAACCCCCCGGAGTCCGTAAGCCAAGGGCCATCCCAGCCGGCAAAGCGGTGCAGTCCTCCCAGGGCCCTCACCCGCTCGGGCCCCGGACGGAGGAGGAGGTGGTAGGTGTTGGCCAGGAGCACCTGGCTGCCGATGGCCTTCAGGTCCTTGGGCAAAAGCCCCTTCACCGAGCCCTGGGTGCCCACGGGCATGAAAAGAGGGGTTTCCACCCTTCCGTGGGGGGTGGTGAGAAGGCCTACCCGGGCCCGGCCAGAGCGGGCTTGGATGGCGAAGCAAAAGGGATCCATCAGGCTTTGGAAAAGCGCCGCTCCACGTAGTCTTCCAAAAGGGCCAGGAAGTCCTGGGCCAGGTTCTCCCCCTTGAGGATGGTGAGGAGCTTCCCATCCGCGTAAACCGGGGCCTTGGGCTCTTCCCCGCTTCCCGGCAAGGAGATGCCGATATGGGCGTGGCGGCTCTCCCCGGGGCCGTTCACCACGCACCCCATCACCGCCACCTTGAGCTCCTCCACCCCCGGGTACTTCGCCCGCCATTCGGGGAGCCTGGCCCTCAGGTGGGCGTTTACGGTTTCCGCCAGTTCCTGGAAGAAGGTGCTGGTGGTGCGGCCGCACCCCGGGCAGCTGGTGACCTCCGGGGCGAAGCTTCTAAGGCCCAGGGCCTGGAGGATCTCCTGGGCCACCTCCACCTCCTTGGTGCGGGGCTCCCCGGGGGCCGGGGTGAGGGAGATGCGGATGGTGTCCCCGATGCCTTCCAGAAGCAGGGGAGCAAGGGCTGCGGTGCTGGCCACGATCCCCTTCACCCCCATTCCCGCCTCGGTAAGGCCCAGGTGAAGGGGGGCTGGGGTGCGGCGGGCCAGCTCCCGGTAGACCCATACCAGGTCCGGGGCCTTGGACACCTTGGCGGAAAGGACGATCTTATCCTCCCCTAGACCCAGCTCCCGGGCAGCCTCATAGGCCCGCACGGCGCTTTCCACCAGGGCTTCCAGGAGGACCTCGTGGGAGCTTTTGGGCTCAGGGCGGCGGGCGTTTGCCTCCATGAGCTCGGTGAGGAGGGCAGGGTCCAGGCTTCCCCAGTTGGCCCCGATGCGCACGGGCTTGCCCAGGTCCAGGGCGATCCTTACCATCTCGGCGAAGTTCTCGTCCTTATGCCGCCCCCGGCCCAAGGTGCCCGGGTTGATGCGGAACTTGTCCAGGGCCTCGGCCATTTTAGGGTACTTCCTGAGGAGCAGGTGGCCGTTGAAGTGGAAATCCCCCACCAGGGGCACCTCCACCCCCTCCACGAGGAGCCTTTTCCTGATCTCCGGGACGGCCCGGGCCGCCTCCTCGTCGTTCACCGTGAGGCGCACGATCTCGCTTCCCGCCCGGTAGAGGGCCAGGATCTGCGCCGTGGTGGCCTCCACATCCTGGGTGGGAGTGTTGGTCATGGACTGCACGGCCACGGGGTGGGCGCCCCCTAAGGGAACGCGTCCCACCCAGACCGTAGGGGTAGGTCGCCTCATCCTTCCTATGGTAGCGGAAGGGAAGCCTACGGGCTAAGCCCTGGCGACGGGGGCTTCATTCCAGCTCCATCCCCATGATGTGGTACCCGGCGTCCACGTAGACCACTTCTCCGGTGATGCCGCTGGCAAGGGGCGAGAGGAGGAAAAGCCCCAGGTTCCCCACCTCCTCCTGGGTGATGTTGCGCTTTAGGGGGGCCACCTGGGCCACCCGGTCGTACATCTTCATGAAGCCCGGGATGCTCCTTGCGGCCACGGTGCGCACGGGCCCGGCGGAGATGGCGTTCACCCGCACCCCCCTGGGGCCAAGTTCGTAGGCCAGATAGCGGACGCTGGCCTCGAGGGCCGCCTTGGCGATGGCCATCACGTTGTACTTGGGCACCACCTTCTCGCTGGCGTAGTAGGTGAGGGTGACGAGGCTTCCCCCTTCCCTTAGGAGGGGTTCTGCCCGCTGGGCCACGGCCACCAGGGAGTAGGCGGAGACCTCGAGGGCCAGAAGCCAGTCCTGGCGTTTCGTGTCCAGGTACCGCCCCTCCATGGCCTCCCGGGGGGCGAAGGCGATGGCGTGGACCAGGTAGTCCAGCTCCCCCCAGGCCCCCTTGATCCCGGCGAAAAGCCGGTCCAGCTCTTCGTCCTTGGTGACGTCCGCCTGGAAGGTGAGGGCGTTAAGGGGAGCGGCCAGCTTCTCCACCTCCTCTTTGAGCCTTTCCCCCTGGTAGCTAAAGGCCAGCTCCGCCCCTGCCTGGTGGAGCTTCTCGGCGATGGCGTAACCCAGGCTCCGCTGGTTGGTGACGCCCATGATGAGGGCTTTTTTGCCGGAAAGGTCCAGGGTGAGCATGGGGGGATTATACCCAAGGGTTAAGGGACCCTGCTTAGGGTGAAGGGGAGCTTTGTTGTTCCACGTTTTCCAGAAGAAGAGTCCACGCTTCCTTCAGGGACAGGACCCATACCCCCCGTATCTTCCGCCCCATGAGGGAACCGAAATGCTTGCGGTCGCCGGTGACGAGAAGGTCCGCCTTGGCTGCCCAGGCGGCTGCCAGAATGGGAGCGTCCTTCGGGGGCAACCCCTCCCTCAGGGCCTGGCGTACCAGGCGGATGGGCGCCTCAGGAACCCGTTCTACCCTGAGGGATAGTTCCTCAAGGACCTTGAGGGTTTCCGGCCGCTTTAGGCTTAGGTTTCTTCGGGCTTCCTCCAGGGCGTGTGAGGAGGTTAGGAGGTGGACTCCTGCCCTTTGCGCCAGGAGGAAGAGGCTTCTGGCCCTTCCCTCCTGCCAGGCTGCGGCGAAGAGGACATTGGCATCCAAGAAGAGGCGCATTAGCGCTCGCCCAGGGCTTTGGCCAAGCGTTCCCTTTCCTCCTGAGTAAGCTGGTCCTCCTCCAGAAACTCTCGGATGCGGGCCTGGGAATAGATCTCCACGGGATAAACCCCGGCGGGCCGAAGCACGATGGCTCCCTCAGGGGAAACCTCCACCAGGAGGTAGGCTTCCCCCTCGAGGCCCAAGGCCTTGAGGAGGCGCTTGGGAATGGAAACCTGTCCCTTGCGGCTGAGCTTGGCGAGCTCCATACCTTTAGCTTACCCGATTTCCTTGAAGTTTGGTTTCCTTACTTTCGGTGAACCGAGGTCTGGGGCTCGGCAATTTTTGGATAGGCCGACGGCCCCGGTTTCAACTGGAGGCCAGGGTTTGCTCGGCCTGGTACCTGGCCAGCCAGGCGTTGAGGGTGGCCGGGGAAACCCCGCGGATGGCCTCCACCTTGCCGTTCCACTCCAGGACCACCCCGGCGGTGGGGCTTCCCACCAGCTCGCTGATCTTCCTAGCCGCTTCCGGGTCCTGCCGGGCGTTGACGAACTCAAAGGGCACGCCCTTTTGCGCCAGGAACATCTTCACGATCTCGCAAGGACCGCAGCCGGGGATGCCGTAAAGCCGCACCATACCCCACCATGGTACCATAAGGGCTCCTTCTAGGGAGGTACAATAAAAGCATGGGGGAGGTTTCGGATAAGACCCACTATGTGGTGCAGGTGGGCTCTAAGGGTCGGGTGGTACTCCCGGCGGAGGTGCGGGAAGCCCTGGGGCTTAGGGAGGGAGATCGCCTCCTCTTGCGCTGGCGGGAGGAGGGCACCCTCGAGCTGGTGAGCTTCCGCGAGGTGGCCCATCGGGCCAGGGGCCTTCTCAAAGGCCTGGCGCCAGGGGTGAACCTGGTGGACGAACTCATCCGGGACCGGCGGGAGGAGGCCCGGAAGGAGGACCTGGAGTGAGGGCGGTGCTGGACGCCTCGGCCTTGTTGGCCCTGCTTTTGGATGAACCCGGAGCCCAGCGGGTGGAGGAGGCCCTAGCCGAGGGAGCGGCGATAAGCGCTGTCAACCTGGCGGAGGCGCTTTCCAAACTTGCCGAACGGGGAGGGGATCCCAAGGGGGTTCGGGATCGGTTGAAGCGGGAAGGGATTCTGGGCGAGGTCCTGGTGGTCTTCCCCTTTACCGAGGAGGATGCCCTTGGGGTGGCCCGCCTTCGCCCCCTCACCCGCTCCTTGGGGCTTTCCCTGGGGGATAGGGCCTGCTTGGCCTTGGCCCAGCGCCTGAACCTGCCGGCCCTTACCGCCGACGCTTCCTGGGGTGCCCTTTCCCTGGGGGTGGCCGTGGAGGTGGTGCGCTAGCCGGCTAGAATGTAGGCCATGCGCCTGGTGGACCGCTACCCCGAGGTGGATCTGGAAAGACTCCTGCAAAGCTTTGTGCCCCCACCCCGCTTCCAATCCGCCACCTTCGCCACCTATCGGCCCGATCCCCGCTATCCTTCCCAGACCCTGGCCAAGGAGCGCCTGCGACGATGGATCAAGGACCGCCCCCGGGGCTTCCTCCGGCCCCGGCTTCCCGGCCCCCAAGGGATCTACCTGGACGGGGGCTTTGGCGTGGGGAAGACCCACCTCCTGGTGGCTGCCTACTGGGAGGCTCCGGGCCCTAAGGCCTTCCTCACCTTTGAGGAGCTCACCTACACCCTGGGCCTCATGGGCCTAAGGGAAGGGGCCAGGCGCTTTGCCGCCTTGCGCTACCTTTTCCTGGACGAGTTTGAGCTGGACGACCCCGGCAACGCCCAGATGATCACCCACTTCCTGGCCCTCACCATGGATAGGGGCCTGCGGGTGGCCACCACCTCCAACACCCCGCCCGGGGCCTTGGGGGAAGGGCGGTTTAACGCCGAGCAGTTCAAGCACCAGATCCAAAGCCTCGCCCGGCGCTTCGCTGTGGAGCGCATAGAAGGGGAGGATTTCCGCCACCGCGACCCGGACCGGTTTCCCGAACCCCTTTCCGATTGCAGGCTCCTTCCCCTCTACCGGGAGGACCCCCGCCGGAAGACCCTGGACGCCTTTCCCGAGCTTCTCGCCCACCTGCGCGCCTTACACCCCATCCGCTACCGCTACCTGCTGGATGGGGTGGAGGCCGTCTACCTTAAGGGCCTCGAGGCCATCCCCGACCAGAACGACGCCCTACGCTTCGTGCACTTCGTGGACCAGGTGTACAACCTGGGGGTGGACCTCCGGGCCTCCGGGGTGCCTCTCAAGGAGGTGTTTCCCGAGACCTACCGGCACGGGGCCTTTGCCAAGAAGTACGGCCGGGCCCTTTCCCGGTTGGCGGAGCTTTTGGGGTAGCATGGAGGCATGGAACTAGCGGAAAGGCTTTCGGAACTGGCCCAGGCCCTATCCCAGGCCAGCGCCGCGGTGGGGATCCTCGAGGCCATAGAGGAAGTGTTGGACGAGTACCAGGACGGGGAGCTTTCCCTGGAAGAGGCCATGGAGGAGATCCAGGGCCTGGTGGAGGAGTTCCAGGCGGTCCGGGCCCTTTCCGAGATGACCCCGGAGGAGCTCATGGCCCTGGCGGAGGAAGAGGAAGAGGAGGAGGGGGGCTTAAGGTCGTAATGAAGGTCACGGCCATCGTCCTGGACTCGGTGGGCCTGGGGTATCTGCCGGATGCCCCCTTGTTCGGGGACGAGGGGGCGGACACCCTGGACCACACGGTGCTGAAAACGGGGGTGGAGCTTCCCCACCTGGCCGCCCTGGGCCTGGGGTGGGTTCCCGGGGTCCACACCCTTCCCCGGCCTGAGCCCCAAGGGGCCTTTGGCCGCATGCGGGAGGTGAACCCCGGCAAGGACACCACCACCGGGCACTGGGAGTTCGTGGGGGTGTACCTGGAAAAGCCCTTCCGCACCTACCCTGAGGGCTTCCCCGAGGAACTCCTTAGGGCCTGGGCCGAGGCCATCGGGGTGAAGGGATGGCTTTTGAACCGGCCCTATTCGGGCACCGAGGCCATACGGGACTACGGCGAGACCCACCTGAAGACGGGTTTCCCCATCGTCTACACCTCGGCCGATAGCGTCTTCCAGGTGGCCGCCCACCTGGAGGTGGTGCCCCTGGAGGAGCTTTACCGATGGTGCCAGGTGGCCCGGGAGATGCTGGTGGGCGAGCACCAGGTGGCCCGGGTCATCGCCCGGCCCTTCGCCGGGGAACCCGGGAACTTCTACCGGCGGGAGGATTTGCGGAAGGATTTCGCCCTGGAGCCCCCCAGGAATGTCCTGGATCTTCTCAAGGAGGCGGGCCTCGAGGTGGTGGGGGTGGGGAAGATCCCCGACATCTACGCCCATAGGGGCTTCACCCGGGAGGTGAAGACCAAGGACAATACCGACGGCCTGGAGAAGACCCTGGCCCTCATGCAAGAGCCTTTTTCCGGTCTCCTCTTCGCCAACCTGGTGGACTTTGACGCCAAGTACGGGCACCGGAGGAACCCGGAGGGGTACGCCCGGGCCCTTAAGGAGGTGGACGATTTCCTTCCCAGGCTTATGGAGGCCCTGGGCCCGGAGGATCACCTCTTTCTGGTCTCCGACCACGGCAACGACCCCACCTTCTTCGGCACCGACCACACCCGGGAGTACGGGATGCTCCTCTGGGTGGGCCCGGGGGTGAAGGGGGACCTGGGTACCCGGGAGAGCTTTGCGGATCTGGGGGCCACCTGGGCCAGGCTGTTTGGCCTCACCTGGGAGGGCCCTGGGAAAAGCTTGGTGTAGGCCATGCCCCTCACCTGGCGCGACGTCCTGGATATCCTTCTCGTTGGCATCCTCTTTTATTACCTCTGGCGCCTCATGGCGGGAACCCGGGCCCTGAACCTGGTGCGGGGGGTCTTGGTCTACCTGGTGGTCTGGTTTCTGGCCAGCCTCCTTGGGCTTTCCACCCTTTCCTGGCTCTTGGGGAACGCCGCCACCCTAGGGGCCTTCGCCCTGATCGTGGTCTTCCAGCCCGAACTCAGGGGGCTTTTGGAGCGCATCGGCCGGCCTCAGGGGCCCAGGGCTCCTTCTTTGGCCCTGGAGGAGCTCCTCTTGGGTCTGGCCCGGCTTTCCGAACGGCGCTACGGGGCCATCCTGGCCCTGGAAAGGCGCACCCCCCTGGGGGAGTATGCGGCCACGGGGGAGATCCTCGAGGCCAGGCTTTCCGCCCGGCTACTCCAGACGGTGTTCTACCCCGGCACGCCCTTGCACGACGGCGGGGCCATCCTGAGGGGGGATCGGCTTTTCGCCGCGGGGTGCGTCTTTCCCCTCTCTGAGGCCCGTATGGGCCTGGGCACCCGGCACCGGGCGGCCTTGGGGCTTTCCGAGGTTTCCGATGCCCTGGTGATCGTGGTGAGCGAGGAAACAGGGGCCATAAGGCTGGCGGAGGGGGGAAGGCTTTCCCCGCCCATGAGCCTCGAGGCCCTGCGGGAGAAGCTCAAGGAGGTGCTCCGTGCGTGACTGGGGGAGCTTCCTCATCGCCCTTTTGGCGGCTTTTGCCGTCTGGTACTCCTTAAAGGAAAGGGCCCCGGTGGTGGAGCGGGCGGTGAGCGTGCCCCTCCAAGTGGTGGGCCTTGGGGGGGAGCGCACCGCAGAGGGAGTGCCCAAGGAGGTCATGCTACGCCTGAGGGGGCCAGCTCCCCTGGTGGAGGGGGCCAGGCTTCCCGTGTCCGCCTACCTGGACCTCTCCGGGGCCGAGGGGGCCTTTTCCCGGGAGGTGCGGGTGGCCGTGCCCCAGGGGGTGGAGGTTTTGGAGATCCGCCCTGCCCGGGTGGAGGGCCGGGTGGAGGCCCTCCTCACCCGCACCCTGCCGGTGGAGGTCCTTTCCCAGGGGGCGTGGGTGGAAACCCAGCCCGCCTTCGTGGAGGCTAAGGGGCCGAGAAGCCGGGTGGAGGAGGCGGTGGTGGCCTTGGGCCTGGACCTTGGAGGGGATACGGTGGCCCTTACCGCCTTTGGCCCCCAGGGGCCCCTTCCCGGGGTGGAGCTTCTTCCCGCCCAGGTGCAGGTGGTGTCCCGGGAGGCCCCCCTCTTCCGCAAGCAGGTCCCCCTGGTCCTGAAGCCCCCGGCGGGCTTAAGGGTGGTGGACTATGCCCCCAGGGCCGTGGAGGTGGTGGGACCCAAGGAGGCTTTGGCGGGCTTGACCCAGGTGGAGGCGAGGCTGGAAGGAAGCTTCCGCCCGGGAGAGGTTTCGGCTCCCTTGATCCTTAACCTGCCTCCGGGGGTGAGGGTCTTGGGGGAGGTTTTGGGTAGGGTGCGGCTTGCGCTAGAATAGGTGGGATGATTTACCCCATCCGCCTTTACGGGGACCCGGTGTTGCGCAAAAAAGCCCGGCCCGTCCAGGATTTTCAGGGCCTCAAGAAGCTTGCCGAGGACATGCTGGAGACCATGTTTGAGGCCCGGGGAGTGGGCCTGGCCGCACCCCAGATTGGGCTTTCCCAGCGCTTCTTTGTGGCGGTGGAGTACGCCGATGAGCCCGAGGGGGAGGAGAGGCCCCTCCGCGACCTGGCGCGCCGGATTTACGTGGTGGCCAACCCGGTGATCACCCACCGGGAGGGGGAGGTGGAGGGGCTGGAAGGGTGCCTCTCCCTCCCTGGCCTCTACGCCGAGGAGGTACCCCGGGCGGAGCGGATCCGGGTGGAATACCAGGACGAGGAGGGAAGGCCCCGCGCCCTGGAGCTGGAGGGGTATATGGCCAGGGTCTTCCAGCACGAGATTGACCACCTGGACGGTATCCTCTTCTTCGAACGCCTGCCCAAGGCCAAGCGGGAGGCCTTCCTGGAGGAAAACCGGGCGGAGCTGGCCCGGATGCAGAAGGAGGCCAGGGCGCTTTTGAAGGAGCTTTCCCAGGGATGAGGGTGGCCTTTTTCGGCACGCCTGCCTGGGCGGTGCCGGTTTTGGATGCCCTAAACCGCCACCACCAGGTGGTCCTGGTGGTCACCCAGCCGGATAAGCCCAAGGGCCGGGGCCTCAAGCCCGCTCCCAGTCCGGTGGAGGAGTACGCCTTGGCCCACGGGCTTCCCCTTTTGAAGCCCGAACGCCTCAAGGGGAACCGGGAGTTTCTGGAGGCCTTTAAGGCCGTGGCCCCGGAGGTGGCGGTCACCGCCGCTTACGGCAAGATCCTTCCCAAGGAGGTCCTCGAGGTTCCCCCCTTGGGATTTTTGAACCTCCATCCCTCCCTTCTTCCCAAGTACCGCGGCCCGGCCCCGGTGCCCTGGGCCCTCATCCACGGGGAAAGGGAAACCGGGGTGGCCATCATGAAGACCGAGGAGGGCCTGGACACCGGCCCCCTTTACGCCCTCTGGCGCACGGAGATAGGCCCCGAGGAGGATGCGGTGGCCCTTTCCGAGCGCCTCAGGGACAAGGGCATAGAGCTTCTTCTTTGGGTCTTGGAAAACCTTCCCCACCTCACCCCCACGCCCCAGGAGGGCGAGCCCTCCTATGCCCCTCTCCTCACCAAGGAGGAAGGGCGTATCCGCTTTGCGGATAGCGCCCAGGCCATCTACAACCGCCACCGGGGGGTGCAGCCCTGGCCGGGAAGCTACTTCTTCCACGGGGGCAGGCGGGTGAAGGTCCTGAGGATGCGCCCCGAGCCGGGGGCGGGGGAGCCTGGGGTGGTGCTGGGGGTGGACCGGGAAGGGGTCTTGGTGGGTACCGGGGAGGGAGCCATCCGGCTTTTGGAGGTCCAGCCCGAGGGAAAACGCCCCATGCCCGCCGCCGACTGGGCGCGGGGGTATGGGGTAGGGCCGGGTACCCGCTTGGAATGAGGGGCTTCCCCAACCTGGTTTAGCCGGGTTGGGGCCTTAAAACTCCTCGTCCCACTCCACGATGGTTTCGCTGGTGAGGGTGGTGGCGGATGGCCTTTGGTCTTGGGTGGCGATTACCTCCCGCCCCCGCTCTTTGAGAAGGCCGAACTGGGCGGCGATGCCCCTGAGGCCGGCCGCGGCGAAGGCCACCACCAGGAAGATGGCGTTCCCCCAGGCCAGGTAGGGCACCAGGCCTTGGCCGATGGAGAGGTTGCTCAGGAAGGCCAGGAAGGGTGCGCCCCCGTAGTCGGCCATGATGGCGCCGAAGTAGGAGAGCCCCTCCACCACGATGGGCAGGAAGAGGAAGAGAAAGGCCAGGGCCAGCAGGTTCCAGTAGACGTTTCGCCCCCCAAAGGTGAGGCGGATCAGGTAGAGGGGAAAAAGGCTTAAGGCCGCGGCCAACAGAAAGAGGACGGCCCGGGGGATGCCTGCGCTAAGGGTGAGCCAGAGTTTGAAGTAAAGCCAGGGGGTGGAGGCTGGGCCTTGGGCGAACTGCCTCTTCAGTTCCTCGAGGCCTTCGTATACGGCGAACACATCCAGGGTGCGAAGGCCCGTTGCCGTGGAGAGGTGGATTAGGCTGGAGCTTATCCGCTGGGTAAGCTCGGGGTTGATCAAGGAGAAGAGGGGTTCCAGCTGCACCTGAAACCGCCAGAGAGTCCTCTGCAGGTGCTCCCTGGCCAGGTCGGGATTGACCCTACCCAGGGCGTTGGCGGCAAGCCCTACCTCCAACAAGACCTGGTCTACGGCGTCAAGGAGTTCAAAGTTGTAGTTGTATCCCAGGTCGTGGGCTTGCTGGCGGAACTGCCTGGCGGTTTCGGGGTCCATCCAAGGGGGCGTGCGGAAAGTTTCCACCGTGGCCACCGCGTCCTGCGAAGGGGAAGGCGCAGGGGAGGCTTGGGGAGCGGAAGGCGAAGGGGCAGGGGGGGAGGGCGGGGAAGCAGCCGGAGGCGTGGTGGAGGGTTTCCCCGCAGAGGAACCCGTAGGGGATGGGGCTGGTGCGGGCGAAGGGGTGGAGGTAGCCGTGGGGGGAGGTGCCGCCAGGGTTTGCAAATGCTTCCGCCAGGCCTGGGTCTTTTCCTGCAAATCCCTTACCGAGGGTCGGAAGTCCTCCCCGCTGGAGACCTTGCCCAGGGCCTGGATGAAGTCCTGGGCTTTAAGGGTGCTTTGGGGGCTATCCTGGATCACCAAAAAGCGGGCGTAGGCCCGGGCCAAGGCCAGGTAGGCCTGGGGTCGGGAGCCGGCGGAAAGAGCCTGGCCCAGGTCCTCGGTCAGGAGTTGCAGGTAGGCGGCTTCCAGCCTGCGCCGGGCTTCTTCGGGCGCCAGGTTTTCCGCCCCCTGGGCCAGGGGCTGGGATAAACCGGTGGCCCGGACCAGGCGGGTGAGGTAGGGGGCCTTTTGGCCAGCGGGGGCCTGGAAGAAACCATCGTAAAGCGCCTTGCCCAGGAGGTGGTGCACCAGGAGGAGGCGGGCCTCGAGGTCCACCCGGCTTTGCCTAAGCACCGCCTGCCGGGCATCCTGCAGGTGCAAGAGGGTGGCGTCGCGCAACACGGGAGGAAGCCCCTCGCTTTCCTGGCGCAGAAGGCTTTGCGCCCGGTCCAGGGCGGCCAGGGCCTGGGTGGGGTTTTCCAGGCGCACCTGCCTTAAGGCTTCCTCCAGGCGGTCGTAAACCTGGGGTAGGGGGGCGGCCAAGGCCAAAAGGCCGAGGAACCAGGCTGGGGCTAACCATCGTTTCATCCGCTGACCTCCGCTAGGGATATGAGCCGCCTCAAGGCGTGGAGGAGGCGGCCGATGTTGGCTTCCTTTCTGGCGAGAAGGCCGATGTATCCCTGGGCCAGGGGTCTTAGGGCCACGATTTCCCTCTCCAAAATGGCATAGAAGACCCCATATCCCTGGCGCCTGAGGAGGGGGTAGGCCAGGTCCAAGGGGACGGGCTCCCCGGAAAAAAGCTCCTCCTTGCCGTTTTTACCCGCCACCACCACCCCCGTCACCCCCTCCAGGCGGGCGAGCCTCTTGGCCAGGTGCTGGCGGGCCAAGGGGTCCTCGAGGTCCACGGCCTCCAAGGGCAGTTCTTCTTCCCCGGTTTCGGTGGCCTCGGCTTCCGCCACCTGGGAAGAGGCCAGATCCCTCCACTCCCGGGCCAGGGCCTTAAGCTCGGGAGGCATTTCCCGGAAGGGCAGGAGGCGGCGGAGCTCAGGCCAGAGGGTTTCCTCTAGAAGGTGCGCCCACTCCCCTGGCGAGGTGGGCATCCTCTGGGCCAAGGCCCGCCTCACCAGGTTCTCCGCAGCCCGGGGGGAAACATACCGGCTTAGAACTTCCAAAAGGCTTTCCTCGTTCACCGCCATAGAGAGCACCCTGGGGCTTGCCAATCTGCCCTTCAGAGTGTACCATAACCTCTGCCCGAGGGATCGGGCAAAAGCCGCTGGGGTGTCGTCTAACGGCAGGACAGCGGACTCTGGATCCGCCGGTCGTGGTTCGAGTCCACGCACCCCAGCCAAAACCTGGCCCCATCGACTAGTGGTTAGGTCACCGCCCTTTCAAGGCGGCGGCGGGGGTTCGAGTCCCCCTGGGGTCACCAGAAGCAGTCCGAGCCGCGCGCGGCCCCATCGTCTAGAGGCCTAGGACACGGCCCTCTCAAGGCCGAGACGGGGGTTCGAATCCCCCTGGGGTCACCAGATGCGGCTCGGATTGCCTTTATGCTTGGGCCGGATTTCCCTTGACGGATGCCCCGGGCCTGGGGGAAACTGGATGGGCTATACCCCCACTAGGTATGTGGGGGGTGTAACCTGGACGAAGGAGGAGGGATCCATGGAGTTCACCCTCACGGGGCTTGCGGGAAGCGGCGAAAAGGAGGAGCGGTACGACGTGGTCATCATCGGCGGCGGGCCTGCGGGCCTCACCGCGGGGATTTACGCCGGGCGGGCCCAGCTCAAGACCGTCATCCTGGAAAAGGGCCTTCCCGGAGGGCAGATCGCCCAGACCGACGAGGTGGAGAACTACCCGGGTTTCCCCGAGGGCATCTCCGGGCCGGAGCTGGCCAGCCGCATGGTCCAGCAGGCGGAGAAGTTCGGGGCCAGGATCGTCATGGACGAGGTGCTGGGCCTCGAGGCCCAGGACGGGGGTTTCCTGGTGCGGGGGTTTGAGCGCTCCTACTTCGGGCGTGTGGTCATCATCGCCACCGGGGCCAATCCCAGGAAGCTCGGGGTGCCCGGGGAGGAGAAGTTCTATGGCCGGGGGGTATCCACCTGCGCCACCTGCGACGGTTTCTTCTACCGCGACAAGGAGGTGGTGGTGGTAGGGGGTGGGGATGCGGCGGTGGAGGAAGGGCTTTTCCTCACCAAGTTCGCCCGCAAGGTAACCCTCATCCACCGCCGGGACGAGCTGAGGGCCAACAAGGTGGCCCAGGCCCGGGCCTTCCAGAACCCCAAGATGCACTTCCTCTTCTCCCATATCGTCACAGAGGTCCTGGGGGAGGACCAGGTTACAGGGGTTAGGCTCAAAAACCTGAAGACGGGGGAGGAGTACGTCTACCCCACGGATGGGGTCTTCGTCTTCATCGGCCACGAGCCCAACACCGCCTTCCTCAAGGGGGTGGTGGAGCTCAGGCCCGACGGCTACGTATTGGTGCGGGACGAGGTGTTCACCTCGGTGCCCGGCATCTTCGCCGCCGGGGATGTGGCCGACCCCATCTACCGCCAGCTCACCACCAGCGTGGGGGCGGGCACCCGGGCGGCCATGATGGCGGAGCGCTACCTGGCGGAGGCCCACGAGAAGGTGAGTTAGGGCTTGGGGTGTGGGGCCTGGGGCTTTTGGGGCTTTTCCTTTGGGGTTTGGGTCTGGCCCAAGCCCCCATCCTTTACCTGCCCCTGGACAACCGCCCTCCCAACTGGGGCCCATGCGCCTGGGAGCGGGTGGCCTGCCCTCCCCGGGAGGTCTACCGGGGGCCTGAGGGGGCCGATCTTGCCGCCCTAAGGGCCTGGCTTTTGGCGAGCCCAGGGGAAAGGCTGGTGGCCAGCCTGGATGCCCTGGCCTACGGCGGGCTCCTCCAAAGCCGCCACCTGGCCCTGCCGGCGGAGGATGCCTTGGCCCGGCTTGCACCCTTGCTGGCCTGGAGGGTTCGTTACGGGGGGGAGCTTCTCCTTTTCGGGGTGGTGCCCCGTTGGGACGCCACCCAGCGGCAGAGAAACCGGGCGGTCCTGGAGACCTTGGCCTCCTGGCCAGGGCTTCCCGGGGTTTATCTGGAGGCGGTTTGGGATGATGCCCTGCGCAACTCCCCCGCCCCCAGAGAGGCCCGGACCCTGTCCTACCCCAGCCGGCCCGGGGCGGACGAGGCAGGGCAGGTGCTTCTCCTGAGGGCCTTCAGGCCAGGTTTGAAGGTGACCGTGGTCTACGAGGAGGAGGCCCTGGCGGAGCGCACCACCCCTTATGAGGGGGTTCCCCTGCGGGACACGGTGAGGGGGATGTTGCAGAGTGCTCTGGCCACGGAGGTTTCCCTGGAAGGGAGGCCGGACCTGGTCCTTTACGTCTACGGGGGTGGGAATCCCAGGAGGGCTGCCCACGACCTCCTTGGCCTCATGTCCCGCTTCCCCGTGGCCCTGGCGGATCTTTCCCGGGTGAACCGGGGGGATCCCGGCCTCATGGCCTACCTGCTGGGCCTTGGGCTTTACCCTCGCCTTGCCTCCTACGCCTCCTGGGGTACCCCGGCCAACAACCTGGGAAGCGCCCTGGCTCAGGGAGGGCTCTTCCTGAGGGACCAGGAGGGGCGGCTTAGGCGCCTGGCCGAGGCCTACTTCGCCTACTGGTGGGGGGAGGTGGGCCGCCCTTGGGTGCGGGCCCGTTTCCCGGAGCCCTTGCCCGTGGAGGCCCAGGGGGTGGCGGCCCTTTGGCCGTACCTGGAGCTGGAAGGGTACCGGGTGGACCTCGAGGGCCTGCGCTTCCCCTGGGATCGGTCCTTTGAGGCCGAGCCCCGTTTGGGTTTGGTTGCCCTTTCCCTTGGGTTTGGGGGTAGGGCCGGGCCCACCTGGTAGAGTGAAGGGGTGTTATGACCCCTGGCCAGCCCGAAGGGCTCGATGGCGCAAGCCTCCAGGTGCGGGAGCTAAGGCGCCTCCAGGCCTTGGCTGAGGCCTGGCGTCTTTTGGCTCCCCTGGAGCGGCCGGAGGAGGTCTACCGGACCGTGGTGGAAACCGCCAAGAGGGCTACCCGGGCGGTTTCCGTTCTCCTCTTCCTCCATCGCCCAAAGGAGGATGCCCTCGAGCTGGTGGCGGCCGCGGGCCTAAGCCAGGACAAGGTGGGCCTCAGGCTTCCCCGGGGAAAGGGCATCTCCTGGGTGGTGCTGGAGAAGGGGAAGCCCCTCTACCTGGCGGACGTGACCCAGGACCCTCGGGTCATCTTTCTTTCCGGCAGGCCCCAGCCCGGGGTCTATTTGGGCGTACCCTTGCGGAATGCCGCGGGACAACCATTTGGAGTGCTCTCCATGGACACCGCCGGCGGAGCCGGAGAGATCCTCCCCGAGGAGGAGTTCTGGATCCAGGCCCTGGCGGAGGCGGCGGGTTTGGTATTGGGCCGCATAGAGGCCTTGGAGCGGGCTAAGGCCGAGGCCTCCCGGGCCCAGGCGCTTCTTGAGCTTTCGTTGGCCCTGGAGGCAGCCCGCGATCCCCTGGTCATGGCCAAGGAAGCCCTGGAAACCCTTCTTCGCCTCACCCCTTACCACGCGGGGGCCCTTTATCTGTTCCAGGAGGGAATGGTGCGGCCTGGGGTGATGGCGGGGCGGTATCCTAAGGGCCTTCCCCGGCTTTATCAGGAGCATCCCATTCATTTTGGCGAGGGGCTTCTAGGCCACCCCGGGTTGTGGGAGGGGCCGGTGTATGTGGAGGACTACGCCCGCTTTCCCAAGGCCCTGAGGCCCTATGCGGAAAGCGGGCTTCGCTCCGCCCTCCTGGTGCCCCTTAAGCCCGAGGGCAGGCGGTATGGGGTTTTGGCCCTGGGTTCCTTTGGGAAGCCGGTTCCCTACCGCCTTGAGGACGAGGGGGTGTTGCGGATGGTGGCGGGCAGGCTGGAGGAAGCCTTAGAGCGCCTTTCCCACCTGGACACCCTGAGCCGGACCCGGGAAGCAGCCTTAAGGGCCTTGGCCCGGGCCCTCGAGTACCGGGACCTGGAAACCAAGGGGCACACGGAGCGGGTGGCGGAACTCTCCTTGCGGCTGGGAAGGGCCGTGGGGTTTCCCGACCTCGAGGGCCTTCGCTTGGGGGCCTACTTCCACGATCTGGGCAAGCTGGCTTTGCCCGACAGGATCCTCCGCAAGCCGGCAATCTTGCAGGCCGAGGAGTGGCGGGTGGTGAGGACCCATCCCGAGGTGGGCCTGGACATCCTCAAGAACCTGCCGTTTCTCTCAAAAACTGCCTTAAACGTGGTCTTCTACCACCATGAGCACTGGGACGGTTCGGGATACCCGAAGGGGCTAAAGGGGGAGGAAATCCCCCTCGAGGCCCGCATCTTCGCGGTGGCGGATGTGTACGACGCCCTCCTTTCCGAGCGGCCCTACAAGCGGTCCTGGACCCCTGAGGAAGCCCAGAAGGAACTTGGAGCCCAGGCTGGAAGGAGCCTGGACCCCAAGCTGGTGGCGGTGTTTTTGGAGCTGGTCCGCTAGGTTACTCCACGGTGACGCTCTTGGCCAGGTTCCGGGGCTGGTCCACGTCCCGCCCCAGGAGGACGGCGATCTCGTAGGCCAGAAGCTGCAGGGGTACCACGCTCACGATGGGGGCCAGAAGGGGGTGGACCTCCGGCACGGGGAACACATCCTGGGCCAGTTTCCCGATCTCCCCATCCCCCTCGGTGGCGATGGCGATCACCTTGCCGCCCCGGGCCCGCACCTCCTGGATGTTGGACAGGGTCTTCTCGTAAAGGGGCCCCCGGGTGGCCAGGACCACCACCGGCAGGTGCTCGTCGATCAGGGCGATGGGCCCGTGCTTCATCTCCCCGGCGGGGTAGGCCTCCGCGTGGATGTAGCTGATCTCCTTGAGCTTCAAGGCTCCCTCATAGGCGGTGGGGGCCTGCACGTGCCGGCCCAGGAAGAGGAAGTCCTGGGCCTGGTGGTACTTCTCCGCCAGGTGGGCGATGAGGGGGCGTTTTTCCAGGACTTCCTCCACCAACCGGGGAAGCTTGCGCATCTCCTTTAGAAGGCCCTGGGCTTCTTCCTTGCCGAGGATTCTCCTCCTTCGGCCAAAGTGGATGGCCAGCATGGCCATGGCGGAAAGCATGGCGATGTAGGCCTTGGTGGAGGCCACCCCGATCTCGGGGCCCGCATGGATGTAGAGCACGTCCTCCACCTCCCGGGTGATGCTGGAGCCCTTGGCGTTGATGACCCCCAGGGTCCTGGCCCCCTTGGCCTTGGCCTCCCGGATGCCCTCCAGGGTATCTATGGTTTCCCCCGACTGGCTGATGGCGATGGCCAGGGTCCTTTCGTCCACCACGGGGTCCCGGTAGCGGTACTCGCTGGCCACATCCCACTCCGTGGGGATGCGGGCCAGGGCTTCCAGGAGGTACTTGCCGTACCAGCCAGCGTAGGCGGCGGTGCCGCAGGCGATCACGTGGATGCGGTCTATGGCCAGAGGGTCCAGGCCAAGGCCGAGCTCCACATCCCCTTCCTCCTCCTTAAGCCGTCCCCCCAGGGTGTTTTCCAGCACCCAGGGTTGCTCGTAGATCTCCTTGAGCATGTAGTGGGGGAAGCCCCCCTTCTCGGCGGCCTCGAGGGTCCAGTCAATCTCCACCACCTCCCGGGGCAGGGGATGGCCCTCGAGGTCCGTGACCACCACCTCCTCCCGGGTGATGCGGGCCAGGTCCCCGTCGTGGAGGAAGATGACCCGGCGGGTGTAGGGAAGGAGGGCGGGCACGTCCGAGGCCAAAAAGTTCTCCCCCTCCCCCAGGCCGATCACCAGGGGGCTCACCGTGCGGGCGGCCACGATCTCCTGGTGGTCCTCGTGCGCCACCACCACCGCATAGGCTCCCCGCACCTCCTTCAGGGCTTCCCTCAGGGCCTGGAAAAGGTCCCCCTGGTACTTCTCCTCTATGAGGTGCGCCAGGACCTCGCTGTCGGTTTCCGAGGCGAAGCGGTGCCCCCGCGCCCTTAGGGCCTCTTTAAGCTCCAGGTAGTTCTCGATGATCCCGTTGTGGATGACGGCGATCCTGCCGTCCTCCGTGGTGTGGGGATGGGCGTTGGGGTCGGTGGGGGCTCCATGGGTGGCCCAGCGGGTATGGCCGATGCCCAAAGGCCCCTCCAAGTGCTCCTCCTTCAGGGCGCTTTCCAGGGCGGAAAGCTTCCCCGAGCGCTTCACCACCCTAAGCCCTTCCGGCGTCCTCACCGCCACCCCGGCGGAGTCGTATCCCCGGTACTCCAGCCTCCTAAGGCCATCTATGAGCACATCCGTGGCGTTCCGAAAACCGATATAGCCTACGATCCCACACATATACCGTCCTTGGGGGTGGCCAGGCCTTTGGCCACCCAGAACCTCCCATCCTTTCGCCCTGCCCCGCGGTTGTCCCTAAAGAGGGCTTTCCCTTGGGGCTTTTCTCAGGCGGGCGGGGCGGGCACACCCCGGGCGGCATCCGCGGATTCCTCGACCTTTCCCGGCCTTGGCCGGTTATCCCCATTCTCGGGGTCCGCCACCTCGTCAGGCCTTTTCGGCCCCCTGCGCTTCCCGCCTTCCTCCTGCCTTTGGCTTGCCGGTTTTCTGCTTCCTCCCACCCCCCTCCTTCGGCGGAGTATAGCAAAACCTTAAGGCCAAAAGGCTTGACAAGGCTCGGGTGAGGCTTTTATGATACCAGCGGACGCAAGGCGAAAGTTCTTTCTTGGAAGCCAGGTCTTGCGTCCCGGAAGGCACCCTTTGGGGAGGAAACGCGGCAACTCGCCCAAAGCGGAGCTTCCGAAACCCTAAAGGGGGTGTAAGGAAGTATGAAGAAAAGGCTAGTCATGCTACTGGCGGGGCTTTTGACCGTGCTCTCCATGGGCTTCGGTCTGGCCCAGTTCTCCGACGTGCCCGCAGGGCACTGGGCCAAGGAGGCGGTGGAGGCCCTGGCGGCTAAGGGAATTATTGTAGGCTTCCCCGACGGCACCTACCGGGGCAACGAGACCCTCACCCGCTACCAGGCGGCCCTCCTCATCTACCGCCTCCTGCAGCAGATCGAGGAGGAGATGAAGGCCAAGGGTGAGTCCCCCACCATGGAGGCCATGTCCTCCGAGGACATCGAGGCCCTGAAGAACGCCGTCCAGGAGCTGGCCGCTGAGCTGGCTGCCCTGGGCGTGCGGGTATCGGCCCTCGAGGACAGCGCTGCCACCAAGGAGGACATCGCCCGCCTCGAGGCCATGATCCAGGAGCTCAAGGCCCAGCCTGCCCCTGAGCCCGGCATGGACCAGGCAGCCCTTCAGGACTTGGCTGACCGGGTGGAGGCTGCCTCCATCGCCGCCGACACCGCCCTGGCCCAGGCCCAGCAGCTGGCCGAGCAGCTCGATGCCTTGGCCCAGGATGTGGAAGGGGTGAAGGGCGACCTGGCTTCCCTCCAGACCCAGGTGGAGGCCAACGCCCAGGCCATCCAGGCCCTTAATGAGCTCGCCGTGCTCCTCAACCAGGATGTCCTCTCCCTGCAGGACCGGGTGACCGCCCTGGAGAAGGGCCTGGCGGACCTCCAGGGGGTGGACCTTGAGCAGTTCGCCTCCAAGGAGGACGTAGCCGCGGTGCAGGAGTTCGCCGCTGCCCTCCGCTCCGACCTGGTGGGCCTCTCCGAGAAGGTTTCCAAGCTCGAGGGCACCGTGGGTGATCTCTCCGGCAAGGTGTCCAAGCTGGAGCGGAACGCCTTCACCATCAGCGGGAGCCTGAGCTTGGGCTTCGGGGCCTTTGCCGGTTCGGGTGGCGCAAACAACAATTTCGATATCGACAGGGTGTTCTCCTCCAACTTCTCCACGGGTGATGGCAACGGTAACGGGCTCGTGGTGGATGAAGCAGATCTGGGTAAGAACGCCGAGGGCGAAACCACAGCTACCCTCAGCCTCACCCTTAAGAGCAATGCCCTGGATGCCAAGTCCAGCCCCGGTGGGTATAACACTTACCCTGGGCTGGTGGGCTTCAGCCTGACTGGGTCTATTGCCAACCCTGTAAAGGGTACTACATATGCTCCGCTTAACGTTACTGTGGACGAAGTGTCCACGACCCTAGCTGTAGCCAAGGACCAGTCCTTGTCCTTTACTTTCGGCCGCTCTGTCAAAACCAAGTTCAGCGAGTACGTCTTTGACAATGACGGCGTAAGCTACGGCCACGGTTTGGTGGCCACCTACAAGCCCGGTGTTCTGGGCGCTACCCTCACGGCCGTGTACGCTTCTAAGCTTGGGGCCAACGGGGATAATCTTTATGCCCGGGGTGCGGGCCTACTGCTTTCTCCCGTGCAGGGCTTCTCCCTCAGGGGTGCTGTGGTGCAGCAGGGCACCGACATTTTGGGCGGGGGTACAGGTGCCACTACCGTCTACGGGGTAGGGGGCGATCTAGCCCTGGGCCCGGTGGCCCTTTCCGGTGAGTACTTCTCCTCTGATGCGGCAGCCAACGCCAACGGCTACTACGCAAAGGCCAAGGCTGGTGTGGGCCCGATTACGGTGGAGGGGAACTACCGGAGCATCGGGGCTGGCGTGACCTTCGCCAACATGCTCTCTTACGATGCCGATCCCGCCAACAGTGCCAACGCCGCTCCCTTCCATGCCGACCAGCAGGGCTATGGGGCCAAGGCTACCGTGTCCCTGGGCGCCATTACCCTGGGTGGCTTCTACGACACCTACACCGGTACAGGAGCCCGTACCGCGTATGGGGCGGAGGCTGGCTTGAAGTTCGCTGCCTTCAGCCTGAGCGGCTACTACCGGGTGGCCGATGCGGGTAACGACGGTACCCCGGATGACAGTGCCGCTAAGGAAACCGCTGCCAACAACAGCTACGTTTCCTCCGGTAGCGACTATACCCAGTACGGCGCCAACCTGAGCCATGACGGCAAGGCCGAAGGCGCTCTGATCAAGGGCTTGAACCTCACCGCTTCTTACGATGTACGGCCGCAGTTTGCCCCTGGGGCCAGGACGGATATCGCCGTTTATGGGGACTTCTCCCTTCCCTTGGGCATCCTGAAGGCCACGCTCCTTGGGCGTTACCACAGCCAGGATGTGGCCGGTGCTCCGGCGAACAGCTACACCACCGTCAAGTACGGGGTGAAGGCTGAGACCGAGGCCCTGGCCATCCCCTTGAAGCCCAGCCTTCTCGGCGAGTACGTAACGCGCGCCACCACGGGTGGTACGGCCAACAACGCTGAAACCAAGTATGCGGTGGGCCTCAAGCTCAACGAGTTCCTCTTCCCCAACTCCAGCTTTGAGGCTAAGTACGGCTCCTACACCGCCAGCAACGTGAGCGCTATCCTCGTGGGTAACGCGGAGAAAGCCTGGGATGCCAGCGTGGACCACCTCTACGACGCTGCGACAAACGTTTCCGGCGTGAATGGTAGCCTTACCGGCTTCTATCTGAGCTGGAGCTACTGGGATCTGGTCCTTTCCTACGCGGACTTCGTGGTGGATAACAACGGCAACCCCGAGTACGGCCGCGGCTTCAAGATCAGCTACAAGGTGAACTTCTAGCTCCCCCTGGGTCCTAGGGCCCCCGCCCTTGGGGCGGGGGCCTTTGCTATGGTGGAGGTATGCCCTTCCGCTACCAGGGGCCCAACCCCAAAGGGGACCAGCCCAAGGCCATCCGGGAGCTGGTGGAGGCCTTGAGGGATGGGGAGCGCTTCGTCACCCTCCTCGGGGCCACGGGGACGGGGAAGACGGTGACCATGGCCAAGGTGATCGAGGCCATGGGGAGGCCTGCCTTGGTGCTGGCTCCCAACAAGATCCTGGCGGCCCAGCTCGCCGCGGAGTTCCGGGAGCTTTTCCCGGAGAACGCCGTGGAGTACTTCATCAGCTACTACGACTACTACCAGCCCGAGGCCTACGTGCCGGGAAAGGACCTCTACATCGAGAAGGACGCTAGCATCAACCCCGAGATCGAGCGCCTGAGGCACTCCACCACCCGTAGCCTCCTCACCCGCAGGGACGTGGTGGTGGTGGCCTCGGTTTCCGCCATCTACGGCCTCGGCGACCCCCGGGAGTACAGGGAGCGGAACCTGGTGGTGGAGCGGGGGGCGGTTTACCCACGGGAAGCCCTTTTGGAAAGGCTTTTGGAGCTTGGGTACCAGCGGAACGACATCGACCTCTCCCCGGGCCGGTTCCGGGCCAGGGGGGAGGTGCTGGAGATCTTCCCCGCCTACGAGACGGAGCCCCTGCGGGTGGAGCTCTTCGGGGACGAGGTGGAGCGGATCCTCCAGGTGCACCCCATCACCGGGGAGAGGCTTAGGGAGCTCCCCGGCTTCGTGCTCTTTCCCGCCACCCACTACCTTTCCCCGGAAGGGCTGGAGGAGATCCTGAAGGAGATCGAGAAGGAGCTGTGGGAACGGGTCCGCTACTTTGAGGAAAGGGGCGAGGTCCTCTACGCCCAGCGCCTTAAGGAGCGCACCCTCTACGACCTGGAGATGCTCCGGGTCATGGGCACCTGCCCGGGGGTGGAGAACTACGCCCGCTACTTCACCGGTAAGGCCCCGGGGGAGCCTCCCTATACCCTTCTCGACTACTTCCCTGAGGACTTCCTGGTCTTCCTGGATGAGTCCCACGTGACCGTGCCCCAGCTTCAGGGGATGTACCGGGGGGACTATGTGCGCAAGAAGACCCTGGTGGACTATGGCTTCCGCCTGCCGAGCGCCTTGGACAACCGCCCCCTTCGCTTTGAGGAGTTCTTGGAGAGGGTGTCCCAGGTAGTCTTCGTTTCCGCCACCCCGGGGCCCTTTGAGCTTCAGCACTCGGGGCGCATCGTGGAGCAGATCATCCGCCCCACGGGGCTTCTGGATCCCCTGGTGGTGGTGAAGCCCACGGAGAACCAGATCCTGGACCTCATGGAGGGGATCCGGGAGCGGGCGAATAGGGGGGAAAGGACCCTGGTCACCGTCTTAACCGTGCGCATGGCGGAGGAGCTCACCGCCTTCTTGCAGGAGCACGGGATACGGGCCCGCTACATGCACCACGAGCTGGATGCCTTTGAGCGCCAGGCCCTGATCCGGGACCTGCGCCTCGGGCACTTTGACGCTTTGGTGGGGATCAACCTCCTGAGGGAGGGCCTGGACATCCCCGAGGTTTCCCTGGTGGCCATCCTGGACGCCGACAAGACGGGCTTCCTGAGAAGCGAGCGAAGCCTCATCCAGACCATTGGCCGGGCGGCCAGGAACGCCAAGGGGGAGGTGTGGCTTTACGCCGATACCATCTCCGAGGCCATGGAGAGGGCCATCCGGGAGACTAACCGGAGAAGGGCCCTCCAGGAGGCCTACAACCGGGAGCACGGCATCGTCCCGGAGACCGTGCGCAAGGAGGTTAGGGCCATCATCCGCCCCGAGGAGTACGGGGAGAAGGTTCCTGGGGAAGCCTGGGAGGGGGAGGACCTGAAGGAGCGGATCGCCGAGCTGGAGCTAGCCATGTGGCAGGCGGCGGAGGCTTTGGACTTCGAGCGGGCGGCGAGGCTAAGGGATGAGCTACGGGCCCTCGAGGCCCGCCTGCAAGGCCTCACGCCCCCGGAAGCCCTGCCGGGAGGCCGGAAGCGGCGCAGGCGGCGCTAGGCCAAAAGCAGCACGGGGTTTTCCAGGTAAAGGGCCACCCGTTTTAAGAGCTTTTGGGCGATGGGAGCCTCGAGGCCCGAGGCGGCAAGCACCCCCTCCTGGGAGAGGAAAAGGCTCGGGCGGCCGGAGTGCACCTCCTCCTCCCCCGCGAAGCAAAGAAGCCCCTCCCCTTCCTCCCCCTCCTGCTGGCGGAAGAGGGCGAGGAAGCCGCCCATGGGCCTTACGCCCCGCACCTCCTCCCCTGCCACCTGGCCCAGGAGGGGCCTTAGGGGAAGCTCCAGCTCCGCCAGGGCCTTTTCCGCCGCCTTCAGCAGGAAGGGAAGGGGGTTATGGGGCACCCCGTGGGCCTGGTGGAAGGCTTCCAGGGCTGCCTCCAGCCTCCCGGGGTCAAACCGCAGGCGCTGCACCCGCAAGAGGAAGGGAGCAGGGGCTGGGGCGGCAGTGAGGCCCGGGGCCGGGCTGGGCGGAGGAACGGGGGCAGCCGGGGGCGGAGGTTCTGGGGCAGGGGGTGCTTCCTCCAGGGCCTGGAGGGGCTCCGGAGAAGGAGCTTCCTGGGTTTCGCCGAGGAGGAGGTCTTCCTCGAGCTCCAGCTCCTCCGGTTCGGGGGAAAGCGTTTCCTCCTCGGCGGTGAGGAGGAGCTCTTCGAGCTCCTCTTCCTCCACGGGCTCGGGGAGGAGGGTTTCCTCTTCCTCCAGCCCGGAGAGGGAAGGGGCTTGGTCTTCCCGGGCGGGTTCCTCGGCCAGGAGGAGGTCCTCCTCCAGGTCGAGGTCAAGGTCCTCCAGGAGGGCGGGCTCGAGGTCCAGCTCCTCTTCCGCCACCTCCTCCACCGCCAGGGTGGGGGCCTTGGGGGTTTCGGGGAGGACGTCTTCCAGATCCACGCCCTCCCGGCTCAGGACCTCCTGTACCCGTTTCAGTTCCTCTTCCGGGGGAAGGGGCGGGGCTTCCTCGGGCATGGGGGGCAGATCCACCTCCCCGGCCATCACCTTGGCCAGGAAGGCGAGGATGTCCCGCTCCACGATGGTGCCATCGGGGCCGGTGCCCTGGAGCCTGCGCCAGTCTATGCCGTTTTCCTCGGCAAGACGCCGGGCCAAGGGCGTGATCTTGGGTTCTGCCATCTTGGCCCTATGATAACAAAGTGGAAGCCGCTTTCGCTCAACTCCTGGTGGAGTACTGCCTCGAGGCCCAGGAAGGGGAGACCATTTTGGTGGAGGCGGAGGCCCCGGCCTTACCCCTCCTGCCCCATTTGAAAAGGGCCTTCCTGAAACGGGGGGCCTACCCCCTTTTCCGCATAGGCTACCCCGGGGAGGGGCGGGACTTCCTCCTCTACGGGGGGGCTTGGCTGGAGAGGATACCGGAGGTGGAGCGCGCCCTTTACGAAAAAGCGGACAAGTTCCTGCGCATCCTTTCCGCGGAAAACCCCCTGGAGGGAGCTTCCCTGGACCCCGGCCTTTCCCTAAAGCACCAGCGGGCCTGGCGGCCCCTGGCCGAACTCCGCCTGAAAAAGCGCTGGACCCTCACCCTCTACCCCACGGTGGGGTATGCGGTGGGGGCAGGGATGGGGACGGAGGAGTTCCGGGAGTACCTTAAGGGGGCGTTATTCCTGGACCGGGAGGACCCGGTGGGCGCCTGGCGGGCCCTTTCCCGCTTCCAGGAGGCCTTGATCGGGAGGCTTTCCCAGGGCAGGGAGCTTCGCATCCAGGCCCCGAGCACGGACCTCAGGCTTTCCGTGGCGGGGAGGAGGTGGATCAACTCCGACGGCCGGCGCAACATGCCCTCGGGGGAGGTGTTCACCGGGCCCCTCGAGGATTCCGCCGAGGGGGAGGTGCGCTTCAACCTCCCCGCCTTCGTGGGGGGCAGGCGGGTGGAAGGGGTTTACCTGCGCTTCCAGGGAGGCGAGGTGGTGGAGGCCCGGGCGGAGGTGGGGGAGGAGTACCTGCTTGCGGCCCTGGCCACGGATGAGGGGGCCAGGCGGCTTGGCGAGGTGGGGATCGGCACCAACTTTGGCCTCACCCGGCCCACCGGCCTCATCCTCCTGGACGAGAAGATGGGGGGCACCGTGCACCTGGCCCTGGGCCGGAGCTACCCGGAAACCGGCGGGAAGAACCCAAGCGCCCTGCACTGGGACCTGGTGCTTTCCCTAAGGGAAGGAAGCCTTCTCTTGGACGGCAAACCCCTGGTGGAGCAAGGGCGCTTCGTGGGCGTTTCTGAACCCCATCCCTTCTAGAGGTCCTTGCGTTCAAAAACCAAGGCCGCCAGGAAGGCGAAGCCCAGGGTGTAGATGAGGAGGAGGGGCAGGCCAAGCCCCGCCGCGCTGGGCCTTAAGTGGAGGTCCAGGTAGGTGGTGAGGAGGAAGGGGGTAAGGGCGGGGAAGGCCACCAGGAGGCGCATGAGAAGCAGGGTGGCCACCGCCGCCAGGGCGCTTGCCGTGGTGGAGAGGAAGACCGTGGCGTAGAGGAGGGCTAAGGCGGCGAGGGGCAGCAGGACGATCCCCGCCAGGAGGTGGGCGGAAAGGAGTTGGCCAAGGGCCTCTTGGGCGCTCAGAAAGCCTACCCCGGCGAACCCTCCTGCCCCAAGCCCCGTGCCCCCGTAGAACCCTCCTAGCCCGTGGGGCAGGCCTGCCAGGAGGCTTCCCAGGAAGCTCGCCCCCAAAAGGACGAAGGGGTAGAGGAGGGCAGAGAGGAGCTTGGCCAGGATCAGCCGGGTCCGGGGGAGGGGGTGGAGGAGGAGGCTTTTCAAGGTGCCTTGGGCCACCTCGCTTCCCAGGGACTCGCTGGCCGCCATCACCACCAGAAAGGGAAAGAGGAACTCCATCCCCGCCATCAGGCTTAGGGAAACCACCTGCCAGCCCGAGGCCAGGACCAGGCCGTACACTTCCTTAAGCCCCGGGGCCAGGGCCCACAGGAAGGGAAGAAGGAAGGCGGCCAGAAGCCCAAGCTGGACCGAGCGCAGGCGGAAGAGCTTGTAGAGCTCAAAGACCAGAAGCCTAAGCATGCTTCACCCTCTCCTGGTAGTAGAGCTTCAGATCAAAGCCTTGGGGATGGAGGGCCTTCACCCGGTACCCTTCCCTGAGGAGGGCTCCTAAGGCCGCCTCCGCCTCGCCCTCAAAGAGGATGGCCTGGCCTTGGATCCTGGCCGAGGCCACCTGGGGCAGGGTCTTGAGGAGGGCCAGGGCGCCTTCCAGGGGCTCGGCCTCGAGGCGGTAGGCCTTCCGCCCCTCGAGGACCACCTCGTCCAGAAGCCTCCCTCCTCCCAGGATCCCCACCTTGTGGGCGTACTGGCTCACCTCCTCGAGGTGGTGGGTGGAAAGGAGAACGGCCACTCCCTCCCGAGCCACCTCCTGCAAGAGGCTATGGACCAGCTCCACCCCCTCGGGGTCCAGTCCGCTGGTGGGTTCGTCCAGGACCAGGACCCTGGGCCGGTGCAGGATGGCTGCCGCCAGGCCCAGGCGCTGGCGTTGCCCCAGGGAATAGCTCCCCACCCTCTGGTCGGCCACGGCGAGGAGCCTTAAGCGAGCCAGCACCTCCGTGATTCGGTCTTCCTCCTTCACCCCAGCCAGGTAGGCCCGCATCCTGAGGTTCTCCCGGCCCGTGAGGTAGGGATAGAAGGCGGCCGGAGCTTCCACCACCGCCCCCAGGTGGCGCCGGGCTTGGGGGTTTTGGTGCACGTCCTCCCCCAGGAGGAGGGCCCTTCCCTCGCTGGGAAAGGCCAGGCCGGTGACCAGGCGGATAAGGGTGGTCTTCCCCGAGCCGTTGGGTCCCGCCAGGGCGTAGACCTCCCCGGGGTGCACGGAGAGGTTTATCTTCTCCAGGATGGGTTTGCGCCCGTAGCGCTTGCCCAGGCCCTCTAGCCTTAGGGCTTCCATGGGTGCTATACTACCCAAGCCCCCGGTCCAGCGCGACGGTCCGGGCGTGAACCGGGTCAGGTCCGGAAGGAAGCAGCCCTAAGCGCCACGGGTCGAGTGCCGCTGGGGCGCCGGGGGCAGTTATCCACAAGGTTATCCACAGGCCAAAAGAACCCATGAATAGCGGACCCGGGAGCAAAAAGGGCCTTGGGGACGAGGATTTTCCTCACCGCCTTTCCTTGGCCTGGATGCGGACCACACCCTTTTCCACAAGCCGGGCCACCTCCTCCGGCGTATAGCCTGCTTCCCTCAGCACCGCCTCCGTATGCTCCCCCAGCAGGGGCGGGGGCAGGGAGGGGCTTGCCGGGGTGCGGGACAGGAAGCGCAAGGGGTTCGCCAGGGTAGGCAGGGCTTCCAAAAGGGGGTGGGGAAGGGTCCAGATGGCCCCCCGGGCCTGGGCCTGGGGGTCTTGGAAGGCTTCGGCCAGGTCGTTCACCGGGGCGGCAGGGATGCCCTTCTCCCGAAACCTTTCCAACCAGTGGGCCCGGGGTTGGGTCTTGAGCACCTGGGAAATCGCCTCCACCACCTCCTTTCTTGCCTCCACCCTCTCTGCGTTAGTGGGAAACCGTGCCAGGAGGTCCGGCAGGTCCAGGACCTGGCAGAGCCTGGCGAACTGCTCGTCGTTCCCCACCGCCAAAACCAGCCACCCGTCCGCCGCGGGGAAGGCCCCGTAGGGCACGATCTGGGCGTGGGCGTTCCCCAGGCGCTTGGGGGGTTTGCCCGTGAGGAGGTAGCTTTCCCCCAGGTTGGCCAGGGCGAAGAGGCCCACGTCAAAGAGGGAAAGGTCGATGTGCTGGCCCAGGCCGCCTTTTTCCCGCTCGTAAAGGGCGGAAAGCACCGCCACCGCCCCCATCATGCCCGTCATCACGTCGATCCAGGCCACCCCCACCTTCATGGGGGGGCCTTCCGGCTCCCCGGTTACGGACATGATGCCCGTGTAGCCCTGCAAGGCGGCATCGTACCCGGGTTCCTGGGCCCTGGGTCCCGTGTGGCCGAAGCCGGTGATGGAGAGGTAGACCAGGCGGGGGTTAAGCTCCTTCAGGCTTTCATAGTCCAGGCCGTAGCGCCTCAGGTCCCCGGTTTTGAAGTTTTCCACCAGGACATCGGCCCTTTGGGCTAGCCTGCGCACCACCTCCTGGCCCTCGAGGGTCTTGAGGTCCAAGGCCAGGCTCTTCTTGCCCCGGTTCACGGAGAGGAAATAGGCGCTCTCCCCCTTCACAAAGGGGGGTCCCCAGCCCCGGGTTTCATCCCCCCAAGGGGGCTCCACCTTGATCACCTCCGCCCCCAGGTCGGCCAGGATCATGGTGCAAAGGGGTCCCGCCAGCACCCGGGAAAGGTCCAGCACCTTGATGCCGGAGAGAGGTTGCATGGAAGCATCTTAAGGCCCAGGCCCCTGTGGGGTATATTGGGCACGTGGGCCGGGCTTTGGGGCATCTTCTGGTCTTTTTGGCCTTGTTTTTCGTCCTCCTTCCCTTTCTCTGGATGGCCTACGCCGCCTTCATGCCCAAGGAGGCGGTGTACTCGGGGGAGCTCTTCTCCAAGGTGGGCTTTAGCCTGGAAAACGTCCAGGGCCTAGCCAAGGAGGGGTTTTGGGGCCGGCTCTTCTTCTCCCTGGGGCTTTCCTCGGGGGTGGTGATCCTTCAGCTCTTCACCGCCCTTTTGGCCGCCTACGCCTTAAGGGCGGGGCTTGGGCTTCTGCCCTTTTACCTGGTGCTTATGGCCATACCCGCCGAACTCCTCCTGGTGCCCCTGTACGGCATCCTCAAAGGGCTTTCCCTCCTGGATACCGCCTTGGCCTTGGCCCTGCCCTTCGCCGCCAGCCCCTTCGTCATCTACCTGGTCTACCAGGCCATGCGGGCGGTGCCGGAGGAGCTTTTGGAAGCCGCCAGACTCGATGGAGCGGGGCACCGGGTGCTGCTTTTCGGCATCCTTTTCCCCTTGGTGCGCCCCACCCTGGTGGCGGCTGGGGTGCTGGCCTTCGCCGCCCATTGGAACCTGGTGCTCTACCCCAGGGTGATGGTTTCCGACCCCAGGTTCTGGACCCTCCAGACCTGGCTTACGGACCTGCAGCGCAAGTACCCCACCGACTGGGGCCTCCTTTCCGCCGCCGCCCTTTTCTCCGTCCTTCCCATCGCCTTGCTCTACCTTGTCTTTGAAAGGCGGGTGGTGGCTACCTTTGAGGAAGGGCTAAAGGGGTGAGCAAGGCTCTGGTGGGGTGGGGAACTCCTCCCGGCTTCCCCTGAGGAAGGCTTCCTACCAGGTTCTTTGCCGTCCTAGCTGGGCTTCGCCGGGGGCTGGCCAGCCAGGGCTTAGAAGGTGCCTGCACGGGGTCCTCGAGGGGGCTATAGTCAAGGCTAAGGGGGTGAAGCCATGCGGGTTCTCTTGTTGGCCCTGGCCTTGGTGTTGGCCGGTTGTCTGCCGGTGGCGGTGTTGCGCACCCCGGAGCCCGTTTCCGGGAGGAGCCTGGCCTTTGGCCTGAGCGCGGTGGGGGTGGAGGGAGGGGTGGGGTTCCTCCCCTATGCCGCGTACGCCCAGGGGGATGGCCAGACCGAGTACAACTTCTCCGTCCAGATGGGCTTCAGGGCGGGGATCAAGCAGGCCCTGGCCCCGGGGTTCTCCCTGGATATGGGCCTGACCCTGCCTCCCCTGCTGGGAGGGGGTGGGGTGCCCTTGGCCCTGGATGCCGGGCTTCTCGTGGGTCTGGGGGATGTCTACCTCTCTCCGCGGGTGCACTGGATAGGATTCCAGTCCCAGAATACCAGCGTGTCGGGTTTGCTCTACCAGGCCACCCTGGGCTACGCCGGGGAGGGGTTTTTAGGGGAGGGAAGCATCCTCTTCAGCGGCCAAGGGGGAGGGTTGATATTGGTCGTTTCCGCAGCAGCGCGTTTCTAGGGGGGTTAAAGGATGCGGGCCCTGGCGCTTCTGGCCCTTCTTTTGGCGGGGTGCGTACCCATCGCCGTGCTTCGTTCGCCGGAGCCGGTGCAGGGGCATGTCTTTACCGTGGGAGGCAGTGTTTTCCCAAGCTCCCAGGGCCAGTACCCGGTCTGGGCCGTGCCGTACCTGGGCTATGCGGGAGGGAATGGCTTTTGGGAGCTTAGCCTCTCCGTTCAAGGGAGCCCAAGGGTGGGGGGAAGCTGAAGCTGGCCCCGGGGCTCAGCCTGGATGGCGGCCTCAGCCTTCTGCTAACATCTCGGGGGTCTGTAGCGTTTCGCGATGTGGACGTGGGCTTGATTCTGGGCGTGGATCGTTTCTACTTTTCCCCTCGCCTTCATGCGTTGGCGTATGGGGACCGCTCCGACCTTGCTTTCCAGGTGAGCCTGGGTTACTGGGGAGAGGGTTGGGTCCTGGAGGCGGGCTACCCAGGTCCCTACCTGGCCTTGGGCCTCAGCTTCGGAACCGCTCTCTAAGGGCTTTGAGCCGTTCCCGCACCCGTTCTTCCCAGCCTTCCCCCGTGGCCTCAAAGAGGAGGAGGTCTTCTAGTCCCTCCGGCAGGTATCGTTGGGCGAAGCTGCCCTCCTTGTCCTCGTGGTAGTAGGCGTACCCCTTACCGTGGCCCAGGGCCCGTTGCAGGCCGGTGGGGGCGTTCCTGAGGTTCAGGGGGACGGGGGCGTGGGGGTGGGCCCCTGCGGCCTCTTCCGCCTTCTTCCAGGCGGTGTAAAGGCTGTTGGACTTGGGGGCCAAGGCCAGGTAAACCGTGGCCTCCACCAGGGCCAGCTCTCCTTCCGGGCTTCCCAGGGCCTCGTAGGCTTCCTTGGCCGCCATCGCCAGGCGCAGGGCCAGGGGATCGGCGAGGCCCACATCCTCCACCGCCACCCGGATGAGGCGTCGGGCCAGGTAAAGGGGGTCGGCCCCGGCCTTAAGAAGCCTGGCCAGATAGTAGAGGCTTGCGTCCACGTGGCTTCCCCTGAGGCTTTTGTGAAGGGCGGAAACCAGGTCGTAAAACTGGTCCCCTTCCCGGTCCATGGCGAAGCGTTCCGCTCCCAGGGCCTCCCTCACGCTGCTGGCGTCCACCCGGCCCAAGGAGGCGGCCAGTTCCAGGGTGTTGAGGGCAAAGCGGGCATCGCCTCCGGCAGCCTGGGCCAGGAGGCGGAGGGCCTCCTCCTCAAAAGGGGTTCCCGGGAGGCCCCTGGGGTCCGTGAGGGCCTTCTTGAGGAGGGCGAGGAGGTCCTCCTCGGAAAGGGGCCTTAGGGGAAAGAAGCGGAGGCGGGAGCGGAGGGCAGGGGTGAGCTCAAAGGCGGGGTTTTCCGCGGTGGCCCCGATCAGGGTGAGGAGGCCGGACTCCAGGTGGGGTAGGAGAGCATCCTGCTGGGTGCGGTTGAAGCGGTGCACCTCGTCCAGGAAGAGGACCAGGCCCCCTTCCCTCCGGGCTCTTTCCACCACCGCCCTTACCTCCTTAACCCCGGCCTCCACCGCGGAAAGCCTTAGGAAGGGCTTGCCCACCCCTTCCGCCAGGATTTGGGCCAGGGTGGTCTTGCCCGTACCGGGGGGGCCGAAGAGGACCATGGAGGAAAGCCTTTTCGCCTCCAGCATCCGCCTTAAAAGCCCTTTGGGCCCCGTGAGGTGGGGCTGGCCCAGGACCTCGTCCAGGGAACGGGGCCTGAGGCGCTCGGCTAGGGGCTCCATCCCCTTCATGCTAAGGCCAGGGTAAGGGGAGGCATGGTAGGCTTGGAAGCAACATGCGCTGGCTTTTCCTCCTGCCCTGGGGCCTCTTCCTTTTGGGGCTTGCTCCCTTGGCCTTGGCCGAACCCCTGGGCCAGGTGGAGCGGGGGCTTGGCCTTCTGCTCGCCGCCCTTTTGCTGGCGGCGGCGGGAAGCCTGTTCTCCCGGTTCCCCGTGGTCTTTTCCGTGCAGTTTTTCCTGGTGCTGGGCCTTGGCCCTGGCCATAGCCTTCTTCCTGGGCACCGGCAGGGAGGCACCCCTTTTGCCGGCCCTCGAGGGGGTGGGGACCCGGGAGGACCTCCTGCGCCTGGCCGGGGCCTTGGAGGGGCTGGCCCTTAGGCGCCCTCTGGTGCTGGTGTACCTTTCCACCTCCGCCCCCCCTGAGCGGCTTCAGGCGGAGCTTCGCCGGGGGGACTTGGCCTTCCGCCTGGCGGGGGGGTATCTTCTGGTCCTCCAGGGAAGCCGGCCTGAGGATGCGGCGGGGCTGGTGCGAAGGCTTAAGGAGCGGTTTCCCCTTTCCGCCTACGCCGTGGAGCGCTGGCAAGGGGGGAGCCTGGAGGGTGTGCTGGCCCGCCTCGAGGCGGAGGCCCTTCTCCAGTCCTGAGCGCTTTGGTGTAGGTAGTAGAGGCTACACCGACCCCGGGGTGTACGGGTTTTTTCTTTACCTTGATGCGCCTGCCCCTCCCGCCCCTTACCCTTAGGCTCAGGGAGGTCAAGATGGAGCAGGCCAAGGAGATCAGCCAGGCGTGGCAGGAGGCCCTGGAAACCTACGGGGAGCGGGAAGAGGAGTAGGCGGGAAGAAAGCCCAAACCGGGCCCCATGGGGCCCGGTTTTTTTCTACACCAGGCGGCTTCGCAGCCAGCTGGAGGCAAAGTCGATCAGGTTCACCACGATGATGATGGCGATGATGCCGATCACCATCTGGTCGTAGTGGCCCGCATCCATGGCACCCTTGATGAAGAAGCCAATCCCCCCGGCCCCCACCAAGCCCAGGACGATGGACACCCGGAAGTTGATCTCAAAGCGGTACAGGGTATAGGACACGAAAAGGGGAAGCACCTGGGGCAGAATAGCCCAGCGCAGCACATTGCTCCCGCTGGCCCCCACGCTCTCCAAAGCCTCGATGGGCCCTTTGTCCACGTTCTCTATGGCTTCGGAGTAAAGCTTGCCCAGGTCGGCGATGGAGTGGATGGCCATGGCCAGCACCCCGGCGAAGGGGCCCAGGCCCACCGCCGCCACCAGGATCAGGGCCAGGATCAAGGTGTCCACCCCCCGGTCCACGTTGTAAAAGCCTCGCATCAAATAGAAGAGAATGCGGAGCAGGGGGTTCTGGAAGGTGAGGTTGCGGGCGGCGAGGAAGCTGGTGGGCAATGCGAATAAGGCGGCCAGCAGGGTGCCCACCAGGGCGATCTCCAGGGTCAGGAGCATCTCGCTGGCCACGCTCTGGAGCGGGTAGATGCCGCTTTGGGGTTGGGCCAGATTGGGGGGCCAGGCCCGGTCCAGGAAGTTCACCAGGAAGGGCCAGCCTTTGACCAGTTTGCCCAGGTCAAACTCGGTGGCGTCAAAGGCGGGAAAGACGCTGGCGGCCACCAGGGCCAGGACCAGGCCCGTGCGGAGGTCATCGGGTTGCGCCAGCTGGGGTCGGAGAAGAAGCCAGATCCCCGAGCCCATCATCACCCCCAGGAAGAGGAGAAGGGCCACGTTGCCGTAGGCGGTGGACTGGGGTTGCAGGAGCCGGTAGCCCGCCTGGGCCACCTCCTGGGGCAGGCGCCCCTCGTTGAGGCCCGTGAGGTCCCGGATGGGCTTTAAGGGGGGAAGCCCGATTTCTTCCCGCACCCGGTTTAGCTCTTCCAACCCCTGGTTGTACGCCGCCACCAGCTTTTCTTCGGTCCCGGGCTCGGCGGGAAGGATGAGCTTATAGTAGCCCTCCATCCGGGGAAAGTAGGTGTGGGCCTGGGGGGAGGTGAGCCAGGCGAAGGTGGAAAGGGCCAGGGCCACCCCCAAGGGTAGCCAAAGCCCAGCCTGTTTCCTGCGCCAGACGGCCAGGAGCACGAAGGGAACCAGGAGGCTTAGGGCCACCACTCCCTCCATAAGCCCCGGGAGGGGTTTAAGCCGCACCAGGTGGGCAGGGCCCTGGAGGAAGGTCAGAAGGCTTGCAAGAGCCAAGCCCCCGCCCAGCACGCCTCCGACACCTGCGGCCCGCCCGCCGAAGTGGGCCAGAAGCAAGGCCAAAAGGGCTCCTAAGGGAACCAGGGCCAGGTGGGGGGCCATGGGGAGGAGGGCCAGGAGGGTGGGCCCCAGGGTTTCCCGGGAAAGGTACCCCACGGCCTCCACCACCGGGAAGGTGGGGGTGGCCACCAGAAGGCCCAAGGCCGTAGCCACCAAGTAGCGGCGCATGGAACCCCGGCCTAGGCCGAGGAGGCCCGCCAGGGCCATACCCAGCAGGAAAACCGCCAAGTTCATAGAGCCTCCAGGTTGCCCGCGTAGACCATCCGCTCCACCTCGAGGGTCAGGGCCTCCACCGGACCGTCAAAGACCAGCCTTCCCCGGTTGAAGGCCAGAATGCGCCGGGCGTAGCGCCGGGCCAGTTCCAGCACGTGGATGTTCACCAGGACCGTCACCCCTTTTTCCTGGTTGTACTCCTTGAGAATGCCCAGGATCACGTCGGAAAGCCTGGGGTCCAGGCTGGCCATGGGTTCGTCCGCCAGGATCAGCTGGGGTTCCTGGGCCAAGGCGCGGGCGATGGCCACCCGCTGTTGCTGGCCCCCGGAAAGCTGGTCGGCCCGGGCTTGCTCCTTTCCCTGAAGCCCCACCCGACGGATCTGCTCGAGGGCGATGGCGATATCCTCCTCCCGGTAGAGCCCAAGGAGCCCCTTCCACGTGGGCAGGTAGCCCAGGCGCCCGTGAAGCACGTTTTCCAGGACGGTGAGGCGCTGCACCAGGTTGAACTGCTGGAAGATGAAGCCCACCTTCCGGCGAAAGGCCTGGAGCTCCTTGCGGGAAAGCCTGGTCACCTCCACCCCCCCCACCCACACCTCGCCGGTGGTGGGCTCTACCAGGCGGTTTAAGGTGCGCAAAAAGGTGCTCTTCCCCGCACCCGAGAGGCCGATGATGGCCACGAAGTCGCCCTGGGGGATGGAGACGTTCACCTCCGAAAGCGCCCGGGTCCCGTCGGGAAAGACCTTGCTCAGGTTCTTGACCGCGATCATGTTTCCTCGGCTTCCCCAAAAAGGCCCCCAGGGGGTCCTGGGGGCCCGGAGGGTCAAGGCCTCACTTGTCCTGGCCGGAGATGCGCCGGGCCTCACGCACCACGTCGTAATCGCTATCCTTGGCCGGGACCATGTAGTCGATGCGGTAGAGGTTTTGGAGCAGGGTGCATTTGGGCGCCTGGCAACGCTGGATAGCGGCGGCGATTCCCTTGGCCAGGTTGAGGTATTTGCTGAGGAAGTCCTTGGCTACGGAGAAGGTGTCGCCGGGGATGGGCTTGGAGTAGAAGATGGCGGTGATCTGCCGTGCCTCCTCGGGTTTTAGGAACTGGGTCCAGGCCCCGGACTTGTTCTTGTCGTCGTTGGCGAAGGTGGCGGCGGCGTCCACGGACTTGTTGAGGACCGCCAGCACGGCAGCGTCGTGCTTGCCGGCGAAGACCTGCTTGGCGAAGAAGGTGTCGGGGTTGATGCCCCGGCTCACCAGGGCCGCCCGGGGGAAGACGTAGCCGGCGGCGGAGAGGGGGTCTACCCAGGCGATGGTCTTGCCCTCGAGGTCCTCGATCTTCTTGATCCCCGAGTCCTTGCGCACGATGATGGCCGACCAGTAGTAGGGGCTGCCGTTCCGCACCGACTTGAGGAGGACCTCCGCCCCCGCTTCCCGGTGGGCCAGCACGTAGCCGTCGGGGGGGAAGAAGGCGAACTCCAGCTTCCCCGCCCTCATGGCCTCGATGAGGCCGCGGTACTCGGTGGGGACGAAGATCTCCACCTCCACCGTCCCCCTGAACTCCTTCTCGATGTAATCGGCGATGGCCTGGGCGGCCGCCTTGAGCTGGTCGGAGTTTTGGGTGGGGTTAAAGCCGATGCGCACCTTTACCGGGGCCTGGGCAAGACCCAGGCCAAGGCCCAGAAGGGCCAAAAGAAAAAGCATGAAGCGCTTCACGGGCCGATTCTACACCGCTTGGACCCGGGGGCAAGGGGGGCTACTTCCCCACCAGGCGTTTGCGCTGGGAAGGGTCCAGCACCTTCTTGCGCAGACGAAGGCTCTTGGGGGTTACCTCCAGAAGCTCATCCTCGGCCAGGAACTCCAGGGCCTCCTCCAGGGAGAGCCGCCTCGGGGGAACCAGGCGGATGTTCTCATCGGAGCTCGCCGCCCGGATGTTGGTGAGCTTCTTGGCGAGGGTGACGTTCACATCCAGGTCGTTTTCCCGCACGTGCTCCCCCACGATCATGCCCACGTAGACCTCGGTGCCCGGCTCGATGAAAAACTGGACCCGCTCCTGCAGGCGGTTCAGGCTGTAGGCGGTGGCCACCCCGGCCTCCATGGCCACGGCGCTTCCCGTGGTGCGGGTGGGGATGGGGCCGGCCTCGGGGCCGAAGCCGTGGAAGGTGTGGCTTAGAAGGCCCTCCCCTCCGGTGAGGGAAAGGAAAAGGCTACGGAAGCCGAAAAGGGCCCGGGCCGGGACCACGAACTCCGCCCGCACCCTTTCCCCCACCTCCATGTGCACCATCTCCGCCCGGCGGGCTCCCAAAGCCTCCATGACGCTTCCGAAACGGTCCTGGGGCACCTCCACCACCAGAAGCTCGTAGGGCTCGAGGCCATCCTTGGTGAGCACCCGGGGCTGGCCCACGCTGAACTCGTAGCCCTCCCGGCGCATGGTTTCCAGGAGGATGGCCAGATGGAGCTCCCCCCGGCCCCTAAGCTCAAAGACCTCGGGGCCCACCTCCTCCACCTGGAGGGCCACGTTGGTGCGAAGCTCCTTAAGGAGGCGCTCCTTCAGCTTCTGGCCCGTCACGTGCGCCCCCTCCCGTCCGGCGAAGGGGGAGGTGTTGGCGGTGAGGGTGAGGGCCACGGTGGGCTCGTCCACCTTAAGGCGGGGAAGGGCCTCAGGGGCTTCTCTGGCGGCCAGGGTGTCCCCGATTCCCACGCCCTCCACCCCTGCCAGGGCCACGATGTCCCCGGGGAGGCTTTCCTCCACCTCCACCCGCTCCAGGCCCTGGTGGGTGTAGACCGCCACCACCCTGGCGGAAAGGACCCCGTCCCCTTTCAAGATGGCCACGCTTTCCCCCTTGCGCACCCGGCCCCGGGCCACCTTGCCGATGGCGATCCGCCCCAGGTAGGGGGAGTGGTCCAGGTTGGCCACCAGAAGCTGGAAGGGCCCTTCCTGCCACCTGGGTGAGGGGATGTGCTCGAGGATGGTCTGGAAAAGATCCGAGAGATCTTCTTTGGGTACTTCCCGCCAGGCCCGGCCATCCCGGCCGATGGCGTAGAGGTAGGGGAAGTCCAGCTGCTCCTCCGTGGCCCCCAGCTCCACCATGAGGTCAAAGGTGAGGTTGAGCACCTCGTCGGGGCGGGCCTCCTTCTTGTCCACCTTGTTGAGGACCACGATGGGCTTGAGCCCGGCCTGGAGGGCTTTCCGCAGAACGAACCGGGTTTGGGGCATGGGGCCCTCGGCGGCATCCACCAGAAGGAGCACCCCGTCCACCAGGGAAAGGGCCCGCTCCACCTCCCCGCCGAAGTCCGCATGGCCGGGGGTGTCCACGATGTTGATCTTCACCCCATCCCAGACCACAGCGGTGTTCTTGGCCAGGATGGTGATCCCCCGCTCCTTCTCCAGGTCGCCCGAGTCCAGGATCCGCTCCCCTTCTTCCTTGGACAAGGCCTTGGCCTGGCGGAGCATGGCGTCCACCAGGGTAGTTTTCCCGTGATCCACGTGGGCAATGATGGCAATGTTTCTAATCTCCATGGGCGCACCCAATCCCCCCACTCTACCACGTGGGGGCGCGTAGGATAGGGGCATGGTGGTGGCTACCTTTTCCCTGGTGGCCCAGGACCCGGAAACCGGGGACCTGGGCGTGGCCGTGGCCAGCAAGTTCCTGGCGGTGGGCTCGGTGGTACCCTTTGCCCGGGCGGGGGTGGGGGCGATCGCCACCCAGTCCTACGCCAACCCCCGCTTTGGGCCGCAGGGGCTTGCCCTTTTGGAGCAAGGGGCAAGCCCAGAAGGGGTCCTGGAGGCCTTCCAGCGCACCGATCCCGGGTTGGAAAGGCGCCAGTTCGGCCTGGTGAGTGCCCGCGGCGAGGCCCTCACCTTTACCGGAGGGGAGTGCCATCCCTGGGCCGGGGGGAGGGCGGGGAAGGGATTGGCCGCCCAGGGCAACCTTCTGGCAGGTCCCCAGGTGGTGGAGGCCATGGTGGAAACCTTCCTGCAGGAGGAACGGGTTCCTTTTCCCGAAAGGCTTCTTCTGGCCTTAAAGGCGGGGGAGGAGGCGGGAGGGGATAAAAGGGGCAAGCAGTCCGCGGCGCTTCTGGTGGTGGGGGAGGGCAAGGGGTACGGAGGGCTTTGGGACCGGTACATCGACCTCCGGGCCGACGACCACCCGGAGCCGGTGGAGGAGCTTTTCCGCCTGCTTTCCCTCCACCGCCTCCTCTTTGAAAGGCCCAAGGAGCGCCGCCCCTTGGCCCCGGAGGAGGTGCGGTGGTTGCAGGGGGTGCTCCGGAGCCTTGGGCTTTACGCAGGGGAAGTGCATGGGGAGTTTGACGAGGCCACGGAGCGCGCTTTCCTTGCCCTGATCGGCATGGAGAACCTGGAGGAGCGCTACCAGGGAGGCCCGGAGGTGGACGAGGCCACCCTGAGCTACCTCAAGAGGAGGTATCCATGGAGCTAGGGGCGGGAGGTGTGGTCTTCAACGAGAAGGGGGAGGTGCTCCTCCTCCGCGACCGCATGGGCTTCTGGGTCTTTCCCAAGGGGCACCCGGAGCTGGGGGAAACCCTCGAGGCGGCCGCGGTGCGGGAGGTCCTGGAGGAAACCGGGGTAAAGGCGGAGGTTCTGGCTCCCCTTTTCCCCACCCGCTACGTGAACCCCAAGGGAGTGGAGCGGGAGGTGCACTGGTTCCTCATGCGGGGCACCGGGGAGCCCCGCCTGGAAAAGGGGATGACGGGCCTGGGGTGGTTCAGTCTGGAGGAGGCCCGCTTGCTCCTTTCCTTCCCCGAGGACCTGCGCCTTCTAGAGGTGGCCCTTGAGCGTTTACCGCTTTGAGGACAAGCTTCCCAAGGTGCACCCCAGCGCCTTCATCGCCCCCGGGGCCTACGTGGTGGGGGAGGTGGAGGTGGGGGAGGGAGCCTCCATCTGGTTTGCCGCCGTGGTGCGGGGGGATCTGGAGCGGGTGGTGATCGGCCCGGGAAGCAACGTCCAGGATGGCGCCGTTCTCCACGCGGACCCGGGTTTTCCCTGCCTTTTGGGTGCCGGGGTGACCGTGGGGCACCGGGCGGTGGTCCACGGGGCGGTGGTGGAGGAAGGAGCCCTGATCGGCATGGGGGCGGTGGTGCTGAACGGGGCCCGGGTGGGCAGGAATGCGGTGGTGGGGGCAGGGGCGGTGGTTCCCCCGGGGATGGAGATCCCCGAGGGTACCCTGGCCCTGGGGGTTCCAGCCCGGGTCAAGGGTCCCGCCGGGCCCCCGGGCAACGCTCCCCGGTACCGGGCCCTGGCGGAGCGGTACCGGAAGGGGCTTTTGGCCATGGACCTTCCCAGGCACTACCGCCTTACCCTGCGAGGACAGGATGCCCTAAACCCCTTTAGCGAGCTTCACCTCCACCTGAAGCGCACCCGGAAGGACGCCCTGGAAGCCTTGAGGCGGGCTTCCCAGGGGTTTCCCCTGGCCCTGGAAGAGGCCCTGCCCCTGGTGGAGGAGGGCTTCCTCGCTCCGGAGTGAGCCCAGGGCCACACAGGGGGAGGACCGGAGGTGGCAAGATGGAGCGCAAGATGGTGGAGCTCGAGGATACGGGTCTTACCTTTGAAACCCACGTGGACCTGGGACGCCTGAAGCGCCTGGCGGCGGAGTGGCTGGAGGTCATCGGGGAGGATCCCAGCCGGGAAGGCCTCCTGAAGACCCCCGAGCGGGTGGCCAAGGCCTGGGCCTTCCTCACCCGGGGCTACCGCCAGGACCTGAAGGCCATCGTCAACGGGGCCCTCTTCCCCGCCGAGGGGAGCGAGATGGTGGTGGTGAAGGGCATAGAGTTCTACTCCATGTGCGAGCACCACCTCCTGCCCTTCTTCGGCCAGGTGCACATCGGCTATATCCCGGGCGAGAAGATCCTGGGCCTTTCCAAGTTCGCCCGCATCGTGGACATGTTTGCGAGAAGGCTGCAGGTGCAGGAACGCCTGGCGGTGCAGATTGCCGAGGCCATCCAGGAGATCCTCGAGCCCCAGGGGGTGGGGGTGGTGGTGGAAGGGGTCCACCTCTGCATGATGATGCGGGGGGTGGAGAAGCAGCACTCCCGCACCACCACCAGCGCCATGCTGGGAGTCTTCCGGGAAAGCCAGAAGACCCGGGAGGAGTTCCTGAGCCACCTAAAGTGAACCCCCCTGCTCAGGCAGGGGGGCTTGGTCCGGTGCTTCTAGTCAGGGTTTTGCGGGGGTGCAGGCAGTTCGCATCCCGGCACCGCCATTTCAGGGGAGATGCCTTCCACCGCAATGGGGATTTCCGCATCCCCCACGCCTTCCACGTGGATCCTCAGAATGCCGCTTTCTGCTCCCATGGGCACGCGGAACATCAAGGTGGCGGGATTCTCAGCCTGGGTGATCTCGGGGTTTTCCGCGGGCAGGCCTGGATCCGGGGGAAACAGGGCGCGGTTGATGCCGGCATCCCATTCCTCCTGCGTGCCAAAGGTGTTGCCCTTAAGGGCCATCCAATCCCCGGCCCGCACGGTGCACCCGGAGACCACATCGGGCTGGACGCTTTGGATGCGCAGCTTCCCCGTGGTCTTGATGCCCTGAGGGGCCGAGCAGGCCGCAAGGGCGAGGAGCAAGAGCCAGCCGATCTTTTTCATGCTTCCTCCAGGGTTTTACTCTGAGCAATGACCGGGGCCGATGAGGCCGTTGTTGTAGCTGTCCAAGGTGGCGGCGTACCCCTTGGCCTGGTTGGCCAAGGTCTTGCTCAGGGAGTCGGTGGGCTTATAGGTGCCGAAGAAGCCTTCCGCCCAGGCCAGGGCCGCATCCACCTCAGGGGTGGTGGAGGCTCCGTTCAGGGTGTTCAGTTTGGCGGCGATGTACTGATGGGCCAGGATGTAGTAGGCATTCCCCCTGGGTGAGGTCCAGAGAACCTGGTGATAGCTCTGGCTAGAAATGAAGAAGGGAGTATCCTCGCCTATCTTTGCCCAGGTGTCGTCGTAGGGAGCGGGGCCATAGCGGGAATGGGTCTTCCAGTAGCCCTGGGTTAAGGTGCACCCACCCGCACAGGGTACGGAAACCTTTACCGTGGCCGAGGCGGAACCCTGGGTCTGGGTGGTGGAGGTGGTGAAGGTGGCGGTGTTGTCCACCTGGTACTCCCCGCATTTATCAAAGCTGACCCAGCGCTCAAAGAAGTAGGTCTGGGAGATCACGCCCTCGGGGGTGATGCCGCTGATGGCGCTGACCGGGGTGGCCGAGGGGTCGCTTACCTGCACGCTGCCGTCCACCACCTGGGTGGGCGTGGTGAAGGCGAAGCTGGCCTGGCCCGAGGCAGTGCCGCTTTCCCCGTTGCTGGTCCAGTTCACCGTGGCGGTGTTGGTCCGGCTTTGCCCGTTGGGCAGGGCTTGGCTGTAGGTGCAGCTAAGGGCTTGCCCTGCGGGCAGGGTGTAGGGGAAGCTTACACCACAGTTAAGGGTCACGGTCTCCCCTGAGGAGAGGGTATCGCTGGGAGCTTCCAGGAGGACATCCACGCCGCCTGTGTTCTTGATGGTGACCGTGCCCTCCACTTGGAAGTCCGAATCCGTGGGCGTGCCCACCAGGTATACCGCATACTTGACCAGGTAGGACTGCCCTGGGGCCAGGGTAAGGGTTCCGCTTGCCGGGTCCGTCACCTTCTTCTCAATGGTCCAGCGGTAAGTGCGCTTGAACTTGGGCACCGCCGTCTTTTCCACCGTCACCGAGGCGCCTACCGCCACCTGGGGCTTCACGCCTTGGGGAGCCTGGGAGCAGGCTCCAAGGAGCCCCACCGCTAAAAGAATCCCGTACCAATACCGCATACCCATCCTCTCCTTTCCTGAATCCTTTACCTCAATGATTTGCGCTCTCCGAGGGGATGGCCAGGTCCAGCTGTCCTAGCCTTTCCCCGTCGGCCAGCACCAAAAGGGTGTAGCGACCGGGGCTCAAGGGCACCTCCCCGGTCCAGGTGTAGCCGTCTTCGCTCTTTAGGGCGAAGCTTTGGCCTTTTTCCGTGAGGGCCACCTGGGTGGCCCGGAAGCGCAGGGCGATCTTCACCTTGGGTCCTTCCAGGGAACTGGGGCTATAAAGGGAGCCGGAAACCACCTGAAGGAAGAGGGGAGCCTCCGCTTCCCCCTGACCCCTGGCCTTGACGGAAAGGGTGTGGAACCCCGGGGGCAGGGTCAGGCGGATCCGGGCGGTGTAGTAGTTTCCTTCCTGGCGGCTCAGGGGCACCGGTCCCGAAGGTAGGTCCAGAAAGACCTCCTCTGCTTCTCCCTGGACCAAAGCCTTGACCTCCACCTCCGCTCCGGCGATGGGGGTGGTGGGATCGGCGGTGGCCACCAGGCTGAGGCGGCCTGCAGTATAGGTCACCTCCACCTCCCGCTTGGGGGGGAGGGCCACCACCTGGATGGCCTTGGGGAGTGCGCTGGGATCCACCTGGGCCTGGACCCCGCCTTCCTGCCGGTAGCCCTCGGGCAGGTAGCGGGGGTCGGCGTAGACCCGGTACTCCCCCCGGAAAAGCCCCCCGATGAGGGCGCGGCCGTTGGCATCCGCCCGGGTGCAGCGCTTCACCAGCCCTTCGGCGCAGACGCCGGCGAAGGCCAGACCCTGCTCGTTTCCGCCGTCCAGCACCTGAACGACCAGGGTGGTGGCGGGGGCGAAGGGGAGGTTCTTCTCCAGGCTGGCGTTTAAGGTGACCTGTACCCGTTCCTCCCCCAGAAGGGCCAGGGTGGCGGGAAGGTTGGGGAAGGCGAGGGCACCTTCGCCTGGGGCCACGAAGAGGCGGTAGCGGCCCTGGGCGTCCGTGGTCTCGCAGGTCTTTCCCAGGCAGATCCGGACGTCCGCCAAAGGCGCCTCTCCGGGATCCAGGCGTCCATTCAGGTTTTCGTCGCGGAAGGCCTGGCCCACCACCTCACCACCCTTGCGGCCGCCAAAGAGGTCCACCATCTCCTTCGGGGTGGTGAAGGTAAAGGTTTGGGTGTAGGCCAGGCTGAGGCCAAAGGCGTGGCGGGCTTCCCCGGACTGCAGGAGAAGGGTATAGGAGGCTCCCAAGGAGAGGCCGGCTTCCAGGAAGTTGCGCTGGGCTAGGGCAAGGCCCAGGCGCTGGCTGGTGGCCTCCTCCAGGCGGTACTCGTAGAAAAGGCGGCTTTGCAGGCTTCCGGGCCAAAGCTGGTTCCAGGCAGCCCCGTAGAGGGTGAGGTCCTTTTCCGTTCCCCGCTTGATCAGGTACTGCCCCTCGAGGCTCCCTCCCTCCAGGGCCATCCGGAGCAAAAGACTTCCTTCCCACAAGGGGTTCTCCTGGAGGAGGTAGCGCAGGTAGCCGGAGAGGCTGAGGTTGCGGGTACCCAGGGTGAGGCTGGCCTGGTAGCTCTGGTTCTCCGGGGCCTCCCCGGAAAGCCTGCGGTTCAAGCCGTAGCCCAGGCTGAGGCTTCCGGCGTACACCCCGGGTTCGCCAAAGGTGGTGCTAAGGCTTGGGGCCAGGCCGAAGCTCCGGTTTTCCCCCTGCTGGCGGTAGCTTCCCGCAAGGCTCAGGAAGGCTCCGGCCACGGGTTGGGCATACAGGGTGAGCTGGTTTTGCCAAAGGCCCTGGCTGGGGCCAAGCTGCCAGCTGGTGCTTCCACGAAGGCCCAAGGGGTAGAGGTTTCGGGTGCCTCCCGCCAGGCCCAGGGTGTGAAGGCCGGCCAGGGGTATGCCGCCGTAGCTTTGCACCAGCTCCAGGTCCTGGGTCTGCCAGGTGAGGCTTTGGCTCAAGCCCAGGGAAAGGCGGTAGCCCTCCCCGGTCTGGCCGCTGAGGTCGGTGCCGAGGCCCAGGTTGAAGCCCCCCTCCAGGGGAAGCCGGTAGCGCAGGCTAAGGTTGTCCTGGCGGCCCGTGGGGGCAGTCTGGGTGGAGAGGGCCCCCTGAAGGTCCAGGTTCTTGTCCAGGCTTACCGCGCCGGCCCTAAGGGCCAGGGCCTCCGGGCGGTAGGTGCCCTCGAGGCTAAGCCGCACGGGATCCAGGCGGAAGGTGGTGGCCAGGCCGAAGCTTCCCTGCCCCCCTTGGGCCCGGGCCTCCCAGCCCTCCCCCTTGAGGCTTAAGGCAAGGGTTTGGGGCAGGCGCAAGGGATTCTGCAAATCCCCCGTGAGGGGGCTTGGGGCGGCAGTGGCGGTCACGTAGTCCGAGAGGGCTCCGCTGAGGCTTGGGGCCAGAAGGTAGCCCACCTGCCCCTGGAGCTGGCCTCGTTCCAAGGTAGCCCCCAGGCTCAAGGCCACGCCTAGGCCCAGGGTGAGCTCAGGGTCCCGGCCCTTTTGGCCCCTTGCCAGCAAGGGGTCCTTGAAAAGCACGATGATCCCGGCTTCCTTGCGGGCCTCGGGCTGGGTCCTGGGGGTGACCCGAAGCTTCATGTAGAAGCGGTATCCAGCGGAGATCTCCCCCTGGGGGTTCACCAGCACCCGCACCACCCCAGTTTCCCCGGGAGCCAGGCTCAGGCCAGCCGGGTTTAAAAACACCTGGAACATGGCGGCCTCCGCCTGCAGAAGGAACTCCTCCTTTTGGTTGGAGCGGTTGCTGACGTAGACCGGAAACTCAAAGGGTCCTCCCAAGCTGGCCTCGAGGGTGGCGGGAGCGGATAGGGCCACCTGGATTAAGGGCAACACCTTTAACGCCACCTCGGTCCTGGCCACTTCCTTTTCCCCCTCGTAGGCCACCACCAAGGCCTTCCCCTGGGTGCCTGCAGCCAGAGGCGGCACCCTTAGGGTGAAGCTCAGGGTTTCCTCCTTTCCCTCCAGCACCGCCTGCCTTTCCTGGGAAAGAGCCTGCCAGCCCTCCGGGGGAAAGAGGCGGAAGCGCACCGACCCTGTTCCCTCCACCCTCAGGCTTAAGGTGAGGTAGTCCCCCGGGACCCCGGCGAGGCCAGGGGTGGGGAGGAAGTGCACCTGGGCCCAGGCTAGGCCCAAAAGAAGGGGGAAAAGAGCCAGGAAACGCCTCATCTCAAGGTTGCCTCAAGGCGGTGACCAGGGCCTGGACCACGTAGCTACCGGCGCGCTCGTTGCCGAGAAGCTCGAGGGCAAACTCCAGGTGGATTTCCAGCCAGTCCCCCGTGGGGCCCGCCTGGGTGTAGATGATCTGCGGGGTGCCGTCGGCCCTAAGCCAAAGCCCCCCGTTCACCCGGTAGAGGACCTGCCTGGCAGGCAGAAGCAAAGCCCCGTTTTGATCCTTGAGATCCGGAATCTGCAGGAGGAGGCTCCACACCCCGGGGGCGTTGGAGAAGACCTGGACGGGCAGGATGCCCCCTTCCAGGTTGCTGGCGGGGTAGGTGGCGGGGAAGGCCTTGGGGGGGTAGTCCTGAAGGTCAAAGGCAATCTGGGTGGTGGGGGTGCGGAGGGCGATGGTTTCGGGGATCAAGGTCTGGACGATCCAGGTGGCCTGGGCCAGGGCTGGGGTAACCAGCAAGAGGAAAGCGGTTAGCCAACTTCTCATGGGGTCTTTCCTTTCTCCCCCTCGTCCGCAGGGGGCGCAGGAGGGGCGCTCAAGGGGGTGCGCAGGGTAAAGGGAAGGTCTGCGGCCACGTCCTTGGTGGCGTCGCCGTAGTTGAGGATGGCCAAGGCAGTGTAGTTGCCCACGGGCAAGGGACCCACCAGGGTCACGGGCAGGATGCGCACCTGACCCGGCAGGACCACCACCTCCTCCACCTCCACCTCCGCCACCTTGCGCCCCGAGCCATCCCGCACCTCAAAGCGGCCGGAAAGCTTCTGGGCGGTGTTGCCGGTGTTCTGGTACTGGATGGCGAAGCGGTAGGGATCCTGGGAGGCCTTGGGGGGACTGGGCACGATCCCGGTGATGCGCCCGGCGGTGCTCAGGGGGGCGATGTTCACGTAAAAGACATGGGCCATGCGCACCCGGAAGGTGGCCAGGGGCACCCCGGGAGGTGGGTTGGGATCCTCGGATTCCAGGAAGAGGATGCCCCAGTGGGTGCCGGGAGTGGCCTCCTTGGGCACGGTGAGGGTGTAGGTGAGGGGCCGGCTCTGCTTGGGCTCAAGCAGGAACTCCGCCGGGGAGAAGGTGGCCCATGGGCTTGCGCTTTCCCTTAGCGAGCCCGTGGGGAGAAACTGGATCTTTCCCATGGGATCGTAGGTCCAGTCCCCCAGGCTGGCCCGTACCCGTACCGGGCGGGTGCCCACGTTGTAGACCGTGAGGGTTTGCGTGAGGACCTCCCCTGGCTTGGCTTCCTTGAGGAGTACAGGGGGTTCCACACCCAGGGTGCTTTGGGCCAGGGCGCTGAGGGCCAGGGTGAAGAGGAAGGGAAAGATTCGTTTCATGGTTCACCGAAAGGGCGAAGGCCTGGCCCTAGGGCCAGGCCTTCAAGGTCGCTTACCAAGCAGTCGTGGCCAGGGTGTAGGTGAGGTTCGCGGTGCTCTTGCCCCAGAGGTCGCTGTTGACCTTGACGGCCACCACCACCAGGTCATCCAGCCAGCTCTTGTAGCCGCACCGCTCGGGGTTGTTGCCGGAGCGGGTTCCCGTGGGGCCGGCCTGCAGATTGCGGGGTACCAGTTCCAGGGTGGCTCCGTTGGGGAGTTCGTAAAGCCCCGTGGCCGCGCCGAAGGTGTCGCAGGGGTTATCCTGGATGTAAAGGTGCTGGATGCCCTGGGTTCCTTCGGGGTCGTTGCGGTTCACGGTCAGGTGCCACTGCTTCCCGTTGGAGAACTTCTGCAGAACGAAGGTGCGGTAGCAGACGAAGTAGTTCTTGCTCCCCGGCACCAGTTCCCCGTCCTTATCCAGCTTAATGGGAGGATAGGCAGTCACCGCCCCGCCACCATTGATGACGATATTGGGCCAGGTGGCGGGTTTGTAGCTGGTGCCCAGGGGCAGGGTCTGCACCTGGTTGTAGAAGTTGTCCCCCAGCTTGGTTTGCACATCCTTGTCCGCAAGCCCGTAGACGCACACCATCTGCCCGCCGAAGTCCGGGTTGGAGTTGGGCCACTTCGCTCCGTCCAGCCCCGTGAGGTCAAAGGTCAGGGTGGTCACGTCCAGGTGCAAAGCCGTGGCCTTGGGGAGGATGAGTTCGATGGTCTGGTTCACGGCGGCCGAATCGGCGCCCTTGGCGTAGGCGTCGGGGCCGTTACCCTTGGTGGGGGCCACGGTGGGAGCCTGGGCCAGGGCCAGGGGTGCCAAAACCAATACTGCTGCCAGAATGCCTTTGCGCATATTTCCCTCCGAATCTGCCCCTCGAGGTGGTGGCCTCTCAGGACGCCCTCACCCTAAGGGAAGGAGCGTTACGGAAGCGTTACAGGAAGGAAGTCCGTGGCCCAAGGAGCCTACGGAAAAGTGGTAGGATGGAGGGCAAGGAAGGTAACGCTTTGAAACGCTCCCTTAACGATCCGGTTTATGTCCTGCCCCTTTTCGGCCGGGCGAGGGTGCTTTGCCAGGGCAAGGAGGTACGCCCTTCCCGGAAGGGGCTTGCCCTCCTTTATTACCTGGCCCTCGAGGGACCCACCTCGAGGGCCCGCCTGGCTGACCTGCTCTACGGTCACGGCTCGGCCCTGCAGAACCTGCGGGTGGAGCTCCACCGCCTGGGCCAGGCCTTTGAGCGGGAGGTGTTTCCCAAGGGGCAGGATCCCCTGAGCTTACCTTCCTGGCTGAAGCTGGAAGCCTCGGGGCACGGGGAAGCCCTGGAGGGCTTGGAGGAAGTGGGCAGCTTGTGGGAGTGGGTGCAGGAGGTGCGCGCCCGCCATGAGCCTGCTCCTGGCCTTCCCTGGCGCCAGGAGCTTTTGCGGGAGCTTGCTGCCTTGCGTCCTCCCTTTCTCTTGGTTTTAAGGGGGCGGATTGGAGCGGGCCAGCGGGGGCTGGCCCAGGAGCTGGCCCGGGTCCTGGGCTTGGCCTTTCACCAGAGCCTGCGTCCGGAGGGTCTGGTTTACCTGGAATTCCCTTATCCCCAGGTACCCGTGCGGGAAATCCTGCGCTCCAAGGCTTTTTTGGTCCTGAGCCTGGACCCCGGGGAGGAACCCCGCCTTTTCCTAGAGCTAAGGGCCCACTATCCCCCAGAGCGCATGCGGGTGCTGGAGCTGGCTCCCTTAAGTTGGTTGGAGGCTCGGGATGGGCTTTTGGCTGGCTACACCTTCCAGCAGGCGGCAGGGGCCTACTTCTTGGCGGGAGGGCAGCCGGAGTGGATACCCGAGTGGCTGGCGTGCACCACTTCCCCCCAGCGCCCCCTGGCCCAGCTTCGCCTTAAGGCCCGCTGGCTCAGCGAGCCGGCCCGGGTGGCCTTGGAGCGGCTTTCGGTGGTTTCCGGCCTCATCCCCGAGCAGGTCTTGGATGCCCTCGGAGCCTTGCCTTACCTGGAGGAGCTGGAGCGCAAGGGATGGCTGGTTTACCAGGGAGGGTATCGCTTCGCCAGGGAGGCGGAGCGCCGCCTCTTCTATTCCACCCTGTCCCCGGGCCGGAGGCACGAGCTCCACGAGCGGGCGGCTACCGCCTTGGCCTTGGCGGGGCGCGGCCAGGTGGAGGCTTGGCACCGAAAAGTCTTAGGGGAAAGCTACGAAAGTCTTCTTGACCCTCATCTACGGGAGGTCCTTCTCAGCGGGGGAAGGGTGTGGGCCAAAAGAGGGCTGGGACGGGAACTGGCCTTGCTCACGCAAGGGGGCGAAGGCGTCTTCCCCCTGGGGCAGGGGTTTGGCCTGGCTTTTCTGGAACCGGAGGAAAAGGCGCACCTGGACTTTTCCTCCCTGGAGGAGGAGGCAGTGTTGGAGCTTCTGGGGGAGGCCTATGCTCCTGAGGATTCCTGGGGGCTTCTTTTAAGCGTGCGGGGGGCCTGGGGGGAAGGGCACCTGCGCCTGGAGGAATCCTTTGCCCATCGGCTTCTCCTTCCCCCTGGTCCTTTTCACCTCCGCTTTTCCGGTGTGGGGGTGGCCGAGTGTACCCTGCGGGCCTACCGCCCGCGGTCGGACGAGGGCACCTTCCCTTCAGGCAAGGCTCCGGTGGACGTGTGGGTCTTAGCGGCGAAGAAAGCCCAGGAGGTTCCAGAGCAGGGTAAGGAGAAGGGAAAGAACCAGGGCCGAGGTGAGGGGAATGTACACCCGTAGACCTTCCCGCTCTATGCGGATGTCCCCCGGCAGGTGGCCGAACCAGGAAAAGAGCTTGGGGAAATAGAGGAGCACCAGGCCAAGAAGGACCAGCAAAACTCCCAGGAAAAGTAGAGCCTTACCCACCTCCATCCCGAACCTCCAGATAGGCGGTGAGGGCGGCACCCAAGAGCCCAGCCTCCCCTCCCAGAAGAGCCCGGCGCAAGGGGGGAGCCTCCCAGCCCGCCAGGTAGTGCCGGTAGGCTTCCTCCAAGGCTTCCCAGTAGGCCTGGGGGGCGTTTAGGGCAAGCCCCCCGCCCACCACCACCACCCCGGGGTCGAAGGCCTTGACCAGGCTGGCCAGGCCCATGCCCACATAGCGGGCTGCCTGGAGGAGGATGCGCCGGGCCTTGGGCTCGCCTTCCTGGAAGAGCTGGAAGAGCTCCTTGGTATCCACCTTGCGGTGGTAGGCGTAGGAGGCTTCCCGCTCCAGGGCCCTGCCCGCCGCCAGGGCCTCGAGGCACCCCTCCAGCCCGCAGCCGCACACCGGCCCCCCGGGAAGCAGGGTGATGTGGCCGAGCTCCCCTCCCTGCCCTCTTTCCCCCCTCAAGACCCGCCCCCCCAGGACCACCCCACCCCCGATCCCCGTGGATACCGTGAGGAAGAGGGAGCTACCCTCTCCCCTTGCCGCCCCCAGGTGGTGCTCGGCCAAGGCGGCGGCGTTGGCGTCGTTTTCCAGATGGACGGGCCTTTTGGTGGCCTCCTCCAGAAGGCGGCGGATGGGGAAGTTCACGAGGCCCCGGATGTTGGGGGTGAAGCGGATCACCCCCTCCTTGAAGTCCAGGGGCCCCGGGGTGCCCAGGCCGATGGCCACACCCTCCACCCCAGCCTCCGCCTCCGCTTTCCTGGTGGCCTCGGCCAGGGCCTGCACCACCGCCATCCCACCTTCCTCGGGGGTGGGGAGGACCACCTTGGAAAGAAGCCTCGTTCCGTCAAAGACCCCGGCGGCGATCTTGGTGCCCCCTAGGTCCAGGCCCACCACGGTCATGGGATCTCCTCCTCCAGGGCTGCTTCCGCTTCCCCCAGAAGGGCCTCGGGCACAAAGAGGTTCACGTCTCCCATGTAGGTGCCCAGGGCCGCCTCGGGCAGACCGGAAAAAGGGGTTTCCAGGATTACGGGGATGCCCCTGGCCTCGAGCCTCGCCTTCACTCCCTCGGCCACGGGCCGGGGGGCGGTGAGGAGCTTCCGGTAGGGGGTGCCGGCGATCAAGCGGCGTTCCATAAAGCCTCCACCAGGCGCACGTAGTCCTGGGCGGCCCTTTCCACCTCGGCCAAGGGAATATGCTCCCTGGGGGTGTGGGCTAAGGAGGGATCCCCCGGGCCGTAGCCCAAGACGGGAGCCTTGGTGCCCAGATAGGGGGCGTCGGTGGTGAAGGGCCAAAGGCCCGCCCCTTCCTGGCCCAGGGCCTTAAGGGCCGCAAGGAGCACGGGGTGGTCCTCCGGCAGGCGGTAGGGAGGCCAGAGGGCGGGGATGACGAGGCGCACCTCCCCCGAGGCCCGCTCCTCCTCGGGAATGTAGACCGAGGCATCCCCCAGGGCCTTGAGCCTTTCCAAAAGAGCTTCCAGGTTGGCCTCGGGCTCGTAGCGCACATCCAGGTACAGGCGCACCACTCCGGGGGTCTGGTTCCGGGCCCCGGGGTAGGTGTCCACCCGGGTGGGGGTGAGCTTGAGGCCGGGGGGAAGGGGAAGCTCCTTTAGGGTCAGGAGGTACTCTCCGAGGCCGAAGAGGGGGTTTTCCGGGCCCGAGAGGGCGGCGTGGGCTTCCTCCCCTTCAAAGTCAACCCAGACCTCCGCCCGGCCCCGGTGGCCCCGCATGAGCCTTCTTCCTGAGGGCTCCCCCAGGATGAAGGCCAGAGGGGAAAGCCTTTTTGCGGCATGGCGGCTTCCCAGGCCCCCCACTTCCTCCTGCACCGTGGCGAGGAAGCGCGCCCGTCCCTTGAGGGCTCTTTGGGCAAGGGCCTCGAGGGCCAGGAGCATGGCCACCAAAGGCCCTTTCATGTCCACCGCCCCCCGGCCCCAGACGGCCTCCTGGGCCACGGTGCCCTGGGGGTAGGGCCAGTGCAGGGGATCCCCCACGGGCACCACGTCCAGGTGCCCGGTTAGCACCACCTCGGGTTCCTTCTCCCCCAGAAGGGCCTCCACGTTTCCCGCCTCGTCCAGGGTGGCCGACAGGCCCATGCCCTTAAGGGCCTCCAGGAGGAGGGCCGCCGCCTCCCCTTCCTGCCCGGGGAGGCTTTCCGCCTGGAGGAGGCGGGAAAGAAGCCGGATCCAGTCCACGACCCTATCCTACACCCCGGCCCAGGGCTGCCATGTAGAGGGCTATCCCCAAGGCCACGGAGGCGTTCAGGGACTCGGCCTCCTCCCGGATGGGGATGCGGAAAAGCTCGTCGCAGCTTTCCCTTACCAACCGGCGCATACCCTCCCCTTCCGAGCCCACCACCAGGGCCAGGGGCCTTTGGAAGTCCAGCTCCTTGGGGGTTTTTCCCCCCCTTACGTCCAGCCCGTACACCCAAAGCCCCTTTTGCTTGACCTCCTCGAGGGCCCGGGGAAGGTTTTTCACCTTCACCACGGGAAGCTTTAAGGCGGCCCCGGCGCTGGCCTTCAGGGCCAGGGGCGAAAGGGGGGCGCTTCGGCGCTCCTCGGACACCACCCCATGGGCTCCCAGGGCCAGGGCGCTTCGGATCATGGCCCCGTAGTTCCTGGGGTCGGTGATGCCGTCCAGGAAGACCAGCAGGGGAAGCTCCTTGCGGGCTTCCGCCAGGAAGAAGGCTTCCTCCAGGGGGGCGTAGCGGGGTTCCTCCACCTCCGCAGCCAGGCCCTGGTGGTGGGTGGTTCTCAGGAGGGTGTCCAGCTCAATCCGGGGCACCAGGGTGTACTCCGCCCCGAGCCTCTCCAGCTCCCTTAAAAGCCAGGCCTCCACCCCCCGGGCCACCAAAACCCGCCGCACCCGGCCCTCCTTCAGGGCCTCGAGGACCGGGTTCCTTCCGTAGATCCACATGGCCTGAGTTTACGACGGGGTATCATGAAGGCGAAGGAGGCGAGCCATGTACAAAACCATCCTGATGCCCACGGACGGAAGCCCCTGTAGCCTGCAGGCCCTGGAGCACGGCCTTTCCCTGGCCAAGACCTTGGGGGCCAAGGTTCACTTCCTCTACGTGCTGGAGAACCCCGCCCAGGCCATCTGGATCGCTCCCGAGAGCGTCCCTTATGGCCTTGAGCTCCTGGAGGACCTGAAGAAGGCGGGAGAGGAAGCCATTGCCAAGGCCTTGAGCCTGGCCCAGGAAAAGGGGGTGGAGGCCACGGGGGAGGTGAAGGAGGGAGTGCCGATACCCACCATCGTGGAGGCGGCCAAGGGATTCGACCTCCTGGTCATGGGCACCCACGGGCGCACCGGGCTGGACAAGCTCCTTTTGGGCTCGGTGACCGAGGGGGTTTTGCACCGGGTGGGGATACCCGTTTTGGTGGTGCGGTGCCGTTAAACTCCATCTTCCTGCCCGGTTGGGGGAAGCCCTGGCTGTAGCGATGCGGCTTATTAGCGCCTTCGTTTCCTCGAGGGTGGCCCCCAGCGACCCCCGGTACTCCCGCCTGGTCCGCTACGGGGAGGTGATGGCCGAGGAAGGCTTTGGCCTGGCCTGTGGGGGCTACCAGGGAGGGATGGAGGCCTTAGCCCGGGGGGTGAAGGCCAGGGGGGGGATGGTGGTGGGGGTTACCGCCCCGGTCCTTTTCCCCGAACGCAGAGGCCCAAGCCCCTATGTGGACCTGGAGCTTCCCGCCTCTTCCTTGCCCGAGCGCATCGGGAGGCTTTTGGACCTGGGGGCGGGGTACTTGGCCCTGCCGGGTGGGGTGGGCACCTTGGCCGAGCTCACCCTGGCCTGGAACCTCCTCTACCTGCGGCGGGGCTTGGGGCGGCCCTTGGCGGTGGATCCTTACTGGCTTTCCCTCCTCAAGACCCACGGGGAGATCGCTCCGGAGGACCTGGACCTTTTGCATGTGGTGGCGGACGAAGAAGACTTGCGGGCGTTTTTGCGGAGCCTATGAGCGAAACCCTTGTGGTGTACGTGCCGGATCTGGGCCAGGGCGTGAGCTTCTACCAGGCTTTGGGGCTGGCCCTGGAGGAGCTGATCCCGGAACGGGAGGCCCTTCTGGCTCCCCTCGAGGGGCCCCTCCTCCTCCTGCGCCCTGGAAGCGGGGGGGTGGAGCAGGGGCCCAACCGCCCCCGGCCCGAGGGGCGTGGCTTTGCCCGGCTGGGGGTGGAGGAAGGCCGCCTGGTGTTCTTCGTGGAGAACCTGGAGCACGCAAAGCTTCGCCTTGCCAAGTACGGCCTTCCCTTCCGCGAAACGGGGGAGCACCTCCTCCTCTTTGACCCGGGGGAGAACCCGGTCTTGGTGCGGGGGCTTCCCCCCGAAAAGCATCCCTGACCCGAGGAGATACATGAAGCTTTGGCTTTTGGACCTGGACGATACCCTTCTTGTGGACCACCGGGTGAGCGAGGAGGTCTTAGGCCGCTTGGGGCAGGAAGCAGGGGTGGAGGGGCTACCCCAGGCGGTGCGAAGAAAAGCAGAGGAGTTCTTCCGGCAGGCTCCCTTCTACCCCTGGGCCGAGCGCATCGGCCACTCGGCCCTGGAGGCCCTTTGGGCCCGCTACTCCACCCCGGGGCTGGAAACCTTGGCAGAGTGGGCCTGGCCTTTTCGGGAAAGGGTTTTCCAGGAGGCCCTTAGGGCGCTTGGCGGTCCTGTGGAGCGGGCCCGGGAGCTGGCGGAAGCCTTTTTCCAGGAGAGGCGCCGCTACCCCCTTTTCCCCGAGGTGTCGGAGTTTCTGGAGGCCCTTGGAGCCAGGGGGGCCATCCCGGTCCTCCTCACCAACGGCGTGCCCGACCTGCAGCGGGAGAAGCTCGTCGGGGCAGGCCTCGGGGAGGCTTTTTCCCTCACCTTGGTTTCCGGGGAAGTGGGGCTTGGCAAACCCGACCCCAGGCTCTTCCGCATGGCCCTTTGCGCTTTTGGCGTGGGCCCGGAGGAGGCGGTGATGGTGGGGGATAACCCCGAGCGGGACATCAAGGGAGCCCTTTCGGCGGGGATAAAGGCCGTGTGGGTGGACCGGGGCCACCGCTCCAAGGACCCCCGGTATCCCGCCCACCTGGAGGTCCAGGACCTCCGGGAAGCTTTGGCCCTCCTGGAGGCTTGACCCTCCTTGGCCGCAAAGGAAAATTTTGATACCCTTTGTGATTTCCTTCCGTGGGCCAAGGGCTGGCTGGGATAGCCTTGGACCATGTTCGAGGCGGTCCTTTTCCTGCACAACCTGGTGCGCTGGGCGGTCTTGGCCTTTGGCTTCCTGGCCCTCTGGCGCCCTGGGGCTAAAGAAGGAGCCTTTTTCGCCCATACCCTCACCCTGCAGGTGGTGTTAGGGATCCTGCTGGCCTTCGTGAGCCCTCTCTTCCAAGGGGCCTTGGCCAGCCTCGAGGCCACCCTGCAAACGCCAAGCGAGGCCCGCTACTTCGTGGCCGAGCACTGGGTGGGGGGGCTTGTGGCCTTGGGCCTGGCCCACGCTGGACTTTCGCAGGCTCGAAAGGGAAAGCCCCGGGCCCGGCTCCTCTTCGCCCTGGCCCTGGCGCTGGTGCTCCTTTCCATCCCCTGGTTTCGGCCCCTTCTTAGGCTTTAGCCCGAAGCTCCACCCGGTCGTCCTCTCCCAGGAGGCCCGCCTGGGCCATCCTGTGGAACTCCTCCACGGTAAACCGCTTGCGCGCCGGGGTCATGCGGGGTCATGGTTTCATCTTAAGGCGGGTGGACCTTGCCCTAAATAGGCCACCGCGGCGTACCCCACCACGCGGCTTGTGTCCCCGGAGGCCTCGGCGCTGGTGGCGTAGGCCAGAAGCGTGGGCTTCCAACCCAAGCTTCCGGCTAGGGCGGTAAGGGTGGCCCAGGGAAGGTGGCCGCAGGCTTCCCCTTGGGCCACTCCCTCCACATCCAGGGCCAGGGCCTTTTCCAGGGTCTTTTGATCCCGCTTTCTGGCCACGGGGTCGGGATGGTAGTGGGAGAGGTCGCTGGAGGCCACCACCAGGTCCCCTTCCCCAAGCTCCGACAACAGGGCCTCGGCCACCTCTTTAGGATCCACCTCCCCGAAGAGGAGGGGCAGGATGGGCGTGTCCGGCAAGGCTACCTGGAGAAAGGGGAGGAGGACCTCGAGGCTATGCTCCTCCCGGAAGGGTTCCTCGTAGGTCAGAAAGGAAGATCCCTTGGCCACAAGGCGGCCTCCCCCTTCCAGGTCCACCGCCACCTCCCCCAAGGGAGTGGCCCAGGCCCGGTAAGGGTAAAAGGCTGCTCCCAAGAAGGGTACGAAGTGGCTGGGCCCCAGGAGGAGGATTCTCCTCGCCCTTCCCCGCCAGGCGGAAAGCGCCTTAAAGCCCTCCGCCGCCACCTTCCCCGAGTAAAAGTAGCCGGCATGGGGGGAAAGAAGCCCCCTGACCCTTGGGTCAGGGGAGGCTTGGGCTTTCTGCAGAAGGCCTTCCACCTCCTGCCTTAAGCGCTCTGCCTCGAGGGGATAGAAGTAGCCCGCCACTGCCGGCAGCCTCACCAGGTCCATACCCCGGGAATCCTCCTCCCGCACCCCGGGCAGACCCCGGGGACCTCCCAAAGGGGCTCCACCCGGAAGCCCCGGCGCCGGATGAGGAGCCTCCCGCAATCCGGGCAGTGGGTGGAGCTTCTTTCCTCGTCGAGGACGTTGCCCACGTACACGAACTCAAGCCCTTCCTCCTTGGCGATCTCGTAGGCCCGCACCAGGGTGCTGTGCCGGGTGGGTCTCAGGTCCAGCATGCGGTAGTCGGGATGGGCGGCGGTGAGGTGCCAGGGAACCTCGGGGGAAAGCCCCTTGAGGAAGCGGGCCATGGCCCGGACCTCCTCCGGGGAGTCGTTGTAGCCCTCCAGGAGGAGGGTGGTCACCTCCACCCAGACTCCTTGGGCCAAAAGGTGCTCGAGGCTTTCCAGGACCGGCTTGAGCCGGGCCCCGCAGATCTTCCGGTAGAACTCCTCGGTGAAGCCCTTCAGGTCCACGTTGGCGGCATCCAGAAAGGGCCGGATATACTCCCAGGCCTCCTTGGTTTCAAAGCCGCTGGTGACGAAGACGTTTTTCATGCCCCGTTCCTTGGCGAGCTTGGCCGTGTCGTGGGCGTATTCAATCCAGACGGCGGGCTCGTTGTAGGTGTAGGCGAGAAGCCTCACCCCCAGGGCCTCGGCCTTCTCCACGATGGCCTCGGGGGGCCAGTCCTCCCCGATAGGCCGGTCCAGGTAGCCTTCCGGCGTGACCTTGAACTCCCGGAACTGGGAGATCTGCCAGTTCTGGCAGAAGGCGCAGAAGAGGTTGCACCCCACGGTTCCCAGGGAAAGGATTCCTTCTCCGGGGTGGAAGTGGTAGAGGGGCTTTTTCTCCACTGGGTCCAGGTGAACCGCGGCGGCTTTTCCATAGGTCACCAAATAAAGCCTGCCTGCAAAGTTGCGCCTAACCCCGCATTTGCCTGCCTCTCCTTCCGCGATGGCGCAGTAGTGGGCGCAGGCCCGGCACTGCACGTAGCCCTTGGGCAGGGGGCGCTTCAGATCCGCTTCCCTAAGGGTAACCGTCAGGGTCATTTCATAAGCTTCTCATCTCATGATACCACGCCCGGGGGGTTTCCGTCCGATGGCGAGCCTTAAACTGATCCTGTGCCGCCTTTTCCCCCCAGGGAGGAAAGGGACTTCGCCTCCCTTGTTCCCCAGGAGGTGCTGCGCCGGGGGCTGGCCTACTACCAGGAGGGCCGGGTGCTCAGGGTCTTCCGGGTGGGGGAGAAGGTTTTGGGCTTGGTGCAGGGCTCGGCAGAGGCGCCCTACCGGGTGGAGGTGGGCCCGGGGCTTTGGGGCCGTTGCACCTGCCCTTATCCAGAGTTCCCTTGCAAACATGCGGTGGCCCTCCTCTACGCCTATGTGGAGGAAAAGGCTCCGGACCTGGCGTCCCTGATCGAGGCCCTGACCCCTGAGGAGGCCAGGGGCCTCCTGAAAAAACTCGCCCTCCTTCCCGAGGTGGGCCTTTACCTGGCGGAAGCCCTGGCCCCGGAAAAGGCCTTTCTGGAAGGGGTGAAGGACCTGCGCCGGGCCTTCCGGCTGGGGGGAGGGCAGGAGGAGGCCCGGACCCTGTCCTTGCGCTTGGACCGGGTGGGGAGGAAAGAGGTGGAGGCCTACCTGGAGGCGCTTCTGGAAGCTCCCTTTGACTCGGAGCCCTACTTGCGGGTAGCCCTGGAGCGCTACCTGGCCCTCACCCCTAGGCTTTCCTTCCTCCTGAACCTTTACCTGAGGCACCCTTCCGAGGCCTTGCGGGAGGCTTTCCTGCAGGTGGCGGGGGAAAGGGGGGAGGAGGCCCTTCACCTTTTAAGGGGTGGGAATGGCTTGGAGCTTAAGCGGGCGCTCAGGGCCGAGCTTCTCTTCCGCCTGGGGCGGGTGGAGGAGGGGCTTTCCGCTTTGCGGGAGGGGCTGGAGGGGATTGGGGACTACCTCCTCCTGGTGGAGCGCCTTATGGCCTTGGGCCGGGTGGAGGAGGCCTTAAGGTATGCGGAGGAAGCCCGGGACTGGTTTGGAAAAGACCCCAGGCTCCTTCCCCTTCTGGACCTGTTGGTGGCCCATCGGGGAAGCCCGGAGGATCACCGGGCCCGCTTTGGGATGAGGCCGAACCTCGAGGACTACCTGGCCCTAAAGTCCAAGCTGGGCCGGGAGTTTTACCGGGAGCGCAAGGCTCTTCTCAGGCAGGTGCGGGACCCTGCTCTTCTCGCCCGCATCTACCTCTTGGAGGAGGATTGGAAGGCCTTGGACCGCCTGTTGAGGAACGCCCCGCCGGAGGCCTATCCCGCCTTGGCAGAGGCCCTGGAGGAGAAACTTCCCGAGGAGGCCAAGAGGCTTTACCTGGAGGCGGCAAGGCGCGAGGTGGAAAAGGGAACCCGCAAGGCTTACCGGGAGGCAGCCAGGCTCCTTGGGCGCCTTTCCCGTTTGGACCCCAAGGCAGCCCGTGAGGCGGCCTTGGCCTTGCTGCAGGCTTATCCCCGTCGACGCGCCCTAAAGGAGGAGCTCGGCTTTTGGCTCTCGGAAAAGCCCCATGGGCCTATGACAGAATAGCCCTGTGGAGCGCTTTCCCTGGGTGGAGGTCTTCCAAGGGCCTGCCATTTTGGAAGTGGTTCTCCATCATGTTACGGGCCGCTTCCTGCGGGAGCTTGATCCGGGAGGCTGGGAATCGCATCTTCTGGCGGCGGTGAACCGCGGTTTGTCCTGGCCTGGCTCCGCTAAGAGTCCAGAAGGGGGATGGCCTGGGCCAGCATCTGCCTAAGAAGGGGTTCTAAAGCCTTTGCTTCCTCCTCCGTGTAAGCATGGAGTTCCACCGGAAGGCCCTTAAAAGCCTTCCGCGCCAGGCGGTGAAGGTCCCCGCGGGCAGGGCCTTGGTAGATGAGGAGGAGGTCCACGTCGCTTCCCGGTAGCGCCCGACCCGTGGCCCAGGAACCGAAGAGGTAGGCCTGCCGGAGGGGAACTTCTTCCCTTAGCACCGCTAGCCCTTCCTTCAGGCGCTTTAGGATTTCCTCTTTAGTCCAAGGAGGGAAGAAGACCCTGACAGAAGGCATAGATTTCCTCGGCATGCTGCAAAAGCCGCTCGGCCTCGGGGCGCCGGTAGCGCTCAAAGGGAGCCCCTTCAGGGAGGGCATCGGGATAACGGGTGGGGATGTGGGCCTTATCCAGCTCGCTGGCTGCGTCTAGGAGGGACTCGCTTATGGGATGCCGCTTGGCCAGCTCCTCCAAAAGACCCAGCACCGAGTGCCCCCAGGCCACAGCCCCTAGGTGCTGATTGTTGGGCGGAGAAGGCGGCCCACTCGTAAAACCCCTTTTCCAAGGCGAAGCGGGCGTGCTCCAAGTCCCTCCTTGCTTGAAGGATAAAGTCCCGGCTTCGCTCCACAAAGGCAGTATAGCCCATCCCGATTGACAACCTGAGGAGCTTGCCGCATAGTAAACCTTGCGGCCATACCTTGGAGGGTTGGCCGAGCGGTTGAAGGCGGCGGTCTTGAAAACCGCTGTGGGCTTCAGGCCCACCGGGGGTTCGAATCCCTCACCCTCCGCCAGAAGGCTTGGAGAGGTGGCCGAGTGGTCGAAGGCGGCACCCTGCTAAGGTGTTGTACCGGGAAAACCGGTACCGCGGGTTCGAATCCCGCCCTCTCCGCCAGAAAGCCCGGTCTAAGACCGGGCTAACGTTTTGGTCATGCTGGCCTTGCCCTTGTCTCCCCTAAAACCCTGCCGTTTCCTGAAGAGGAAAAACCGCTTCCTGGTGGAGTCGGACGTGGGGCCCTTGCACCTTCCCAACTCCGGGCGGATGGGGGAGCTTCTCCTTCCCGGGACCCCTTGCTTTTACCATCCCAGGGCTACCCCCAAGACGGTGGGGCGGCTTCTTCTTTTGGAGAGCCGGGGCGTGCTGGTGGGGGTGGATGCCTCCTTGGCCAACCGTCTCCTGGAGTTGCTTTTGAGGGAAGGGGTTTTCGGCTCCCTTACGGATTTGCGAAAAGAGGTGCGCCTGGAAGGGGAGAGGCTGGACTTCTCCGCCCGGATTGGGGGGAAGGAAGCCCTTTTGGAAGCCAAGAACTGCAACCGGGTGGAGGGAGACCTGGCCCTTTTCCCCGATGCCCCTACCCCTCGAGGGGCCCGGCACCTGAGGCTTCTTTCGGGGTTTGCCCGGGCCGGGGGCTTGGCCTATGCGGTGTGGATGGTCCAGCATCCCCTGGCCCGGGCCTTCGCCCTGGACCCTGAGGACCGGGTTCTTTACCAGGCAGCCCGGGAGGCAAAGCGGGCTGGGGTGCAGCTTCTGGCCTACCGGGTGCGGCCGACCCTCGAGGCCCTCCACCTGGAGGAACAGCTTCCCTGGATCTGGTTACCCTCCCAGGAGGATCTGGAAGGCCACCATCACGGCCGCGGCTAGGGTGAGGACCGTGGCCACCCCCTCGGCCTTGGCTTCCTTCAGGGCCTCGGGGAGGATCTCCGCCGCCACCATCCAGATCATGGCCCCGGCGGCGAAGCCCAGGCCCACCGGCAAGGCGGGCTTGAAGACCTCCACGAAAAGAAAGGCGGGCACGGCCATAAGGGGTTGGGGCAGGCTGGAGAAAACGCTCCAAAGGGCAGCGCCTAGGACGCTAACCCCCCTGGGGATCAGGACCAGGCTGATGGCCAAGCCCTCTGGGATGTTGTGCACGGCGATGGCCAGGGTGATGAAAACCCCTAAGGCCTCCCCGCCCCCGAAGGCCACCCCCACCCCCACGCCCTCGGCGAAGGAGTGGAGGGTCATGATCCCCACGATCATGAGGGCCTTGCGGGCATCCAGGCCGTTTAGGCTCCCGAAGCTTACTTCCCGGCCGTGGAGGAAGCGGTGGGAAAGCTGGATGAAAAGAAGGCCCAGGACCACCCCCAAGAGGGTGCGGGCCAGGTGGTAGTGCACGCCCTCGTAGATGAGGCCGAAGCTGGCCGAGAGCATCAGGCCAGCGGCCGCGGCGTTGGCCAGGCCCAGGTGGTGGGCCAGGATACGCCGGGTGAAGAGGAAGGGCAGGGCTCCTAGGCCCGTGGCGATGGCAGTGAATAGGGCGTATAGAAAGACGGTCCAGGGGTAGGTGGAGGCAGACTCCATGGCCTTTATCTTAATGCAAGTGAGTACTATTAGCGATTAGCCAGTCCCGTACCGCTAAGGCCACCGCCTCCCGGTCCCGGTCCAGAAGAAGGTCGTGGCCGCTTTCGGGAAAGACCAGGTACTCCTTCCTCGAGCTTCCCAAAAGGGCATGGTAGCTCCGCACCCCGGCAGGGTCCACCACCTTGTCCCGGCCCGCCTCGATCACCAGGGCGTTGGCCTTCACCTTGGGCAGGACCTCCGGGGTGCGGCGCATTAAGGCCAGAAGCTGAAGCAGGGCCCGGGTGGGGAAGTAGGGGTAGTTGGGGTTTTGCTTCTTAAGCTCGGGGTCCTGGATGGAATCGGGGCCGGGAAAGCGGGGGATCAGCCAGGCCAGGAGGGGTGCCAGGGGAGCAAGGGGGTGTTTGAGGGCCATGGCCGGGGCCAGGGCCACCAGGGCCTGGGTGGGGGTTTCCGCCGCCAGGAGGGCGGAAAGCAAGGCCCCCATGGAAAGCCCCACCACCCCTCGAGGCTCGGGCAGTTCCCGGTAAAAAGCCCGGGCTGTTTCCAGCCAGTCCTGCCACCGCACCTTGAGGAGGTCCTCCGGCCGGGTGCCGTGGCCGGGAAGGGCTGGCTGGCTCACCTGAAACCCAGCCTCCCGCAACACCTGGGGCAAGGGACCCAGGGTGAGGACGGGGTGCGAGGTAAACCCGTGGAGCAAGAGGAGGTTCATGCCCCTAGCTTACGCAAATGGGTTTGCCCTTCGGGCAAAGCAACAGGGTACCCCGCCTGGACGCTTGGGAGGTGGCATGGTAAAACGGGGGGGAATGCTGGGTCAACCGCCGGGCCATTCTGGGCAACCTTCAGGCCACCTTGAAGGCAACCTTGCGGAGTTTCCCTTCTCGGCTTTGGTGGGGGCTTTGATGAGCACCGGGCGCACCGGCCGGCTTCTCGTCCGCACCCCTTACCTTGAGGGGGAGGTCTTCCTGCAAAACGGCCAGGTGGTCCACGCCCGGGTGCGCTCGGGGGAGAAGGTCTTGGAGGGGGAGGATGCCCTGGACCTGCTGACGGGGATCAAACGGGCTCCCTACCGCTTTGAGCCCGAGGTTTCGCCACCCCACACCACCCTGTTGGGAGGGCTTGCGGTGTCCGCCCGCCTGGCGGAGGCCGAGGCTCAGTGGCGGGGGCTTGCCCTTCCCGCCGACTGGGGGTATGTCCTGCGCCTGCCCGCCAGGGGAGGTGCGGTGGAGCTTGGCCCCGAGGCCTTGCGGGTTCTTGCCCAGGTGGAGGGGAAACGCATCGTGGAGGTGCTCCTGGCCCCCGGGACCCTGCGCCTGGCCCGCATCCTGCACACGCTTTTGCAAATGGGGGCCCTCGAGGCGGTCCCCCTGGTGGAGATATCGCCCGCTTCCCTTTTGGTCCTTCCCATCTACGGCCCGGGGTCCGGGGTGGCCTATGTGGACGAGGCCCTCTACGCCGAGTGGGCGCGGGCCATCCGCCATGGATTCCGCCTGCGCCTAAAGCCTCCCGAGGTGGTGATGGAGGTGCGGCCCAGGCCTAACATCCCGGGCCGGCTGGGCCTATTGGAGGAGGATCTCAGGCGCCTCCGCCTCAGGCGGGGGGATAAGGTGGAGGTGGTGCCGGAGGTATAGGCTATGGATATCCTGACCCTAAACGAGTATCTCAACCGGGTGGTGTATGGCTTTCCCATGAAGCTGGTCTTCCTCCTGGTGGGGGCCTATCTGGTCATCTTCCAGATCCGCTGGTTCAGCTCCCCCTTGCGGATGATGCGGGTTTCCTTCAGCGAAACCCTGGGGGCCATCCGCGAGCGCGCCTACGGCTTCGGCGGGCAGATCACGCCCTTCCAGGCCACCATGGTGGCCCTCTCCGCCACGGTGGGGACCGGTCACCTTTTGGGCATGCTGACGGCGGTGCTCATAGGGGGCCCGGGGGCGGTCTTCTGGATGTGGCTGGGCTACTTCTTCGGCACCGGCACCAAGTTCGCCGAGGCCACTTTGGCGGTTCATTTCCGCCGCCGCTATGCCGATGGCTCGGTTTCCGGCGGACCCATGTACTACCTGTACCGGGGTTTCCCTAGGCTCCGCTTTCTGGCCTACTTCTTCGCCTTCTTCGCCGCCGTGGCCGCCTTCGGCATCGGCAACCTTTCCCAGGCCGGGGCGGTGGGGGGTGCCCTGGCTCCTTTGGGGGCACCTCCGGCTTTGGTGGGGCTTTTCCTGGCCCTGCTGGTGGGGGTGGTGTTGGGGGGAGGCATCGTGCGGGTAGCCCGCTTCGCCCAGGTGGTGGTGCCCTTGAAGCTCCTTCTTTTCCTGGTGGCGGTGGTTCCCCTTCTGGTGGTTTACGGGGGCCGAATTCCAGAGGCCCTAGCCCTGGTCTTCCAGGCGGCCTTCAGCCCGGAGGCAGCCTTGGGGGGGGCGGCGGGGTATAGCCTCTTCGCCGCCATCAACGCCGGGCTTGGCCGGGGCATCTTCGCCAACGAGGCGGGCTTGGGCTCCGCGCCCATCGCCCACGCCCAGGCCCAGGTGGACCATCCCGTGCGTCAGGGCTTCTGGGGGGTCACGGAGATGTTCGTGAGCTTCCTGGTTACGAGCCTCACCGCCCTTACCTTCATCGCCTCGGGGCTTTGGCGAGGAGGGGGAAGCGCCGCCGAGGCTGCCAGCGCCCTCTTCCAAGCCCATCCCCTGGGCGGGCTTATCCTGGCCGTCACCGTGGCGGTCTTCGCCCTGGGGACCATGGTCTCCTGGGGATTTTACGGGGAGGAGGCTGCGGCCTTCCTCTTCGGGGAGGGGATCCGCTGGCCCTACCGCCTCACCTTCGCCGTCTTGGCCTTTGTGGGGCCTTTGGGAGGCCTCGAGGCCTTCTTGGCCATCTCCGACACCCTAAACGGCCTCATGGCCATCCCCAACCTTCTGGGCCTCATCCTCTTGGGGCCGGTGGTGGCCCGGCTGGTCTACGGCTTCTTCCGGGGCGAGCCCTGGATACCGCCCCGCTGACAGGCGCTTTAAGGGTGGTTTTCCGGGAGGTGGGTTTCCCTTTCCCAATTTAATGGAATAGCGCCCGTATGGCCTTTTCCAGCTCCTCCCCCGCTTTGCGGTCCAGGGTGAGCTTGACCTTGAGGGCTACCCTTAAGGCTTCCTCCTCGAGGGCCTCCCGGCTCTGGCACCCCTCCAGGCGGGCCACAAAGGGATTAGCCTTGGGGCCGAGTCGGGTTTTGAGGAGCCCCACCAGCTTCTGGCAAAGCTCCTTGGCGCCCTCCACGGGCAGGATCAAGCCCCGCTTGAGAAGAGCGGCCAGGATGGCGTAGGCCTCCTCCCCGAGGCCGCTTTCCCGCACCACCTCCTCCTCGGTGCGCCGACCGTCACAGAGGGTGTAGACCCGCCACTCCTCGGGGGAGGGCTTCCAGTCGGTTTCCGGGGGGTTGGGGTTACGGCGGAAAACCATGGCTACAAGGAGGCCACGATGGCGTCCACCAGGCGCAGGACCATGTAGACGAAGACCGCCCCCAAAAGGAGGATCAGGGAGAGGAGAAGGAGGAGGAGGCTACTGGGCTCGCTCCAGGTGAGGATCAGGACCACCAGGTAGGCAAGGGCGAAGAAGACGATGAGCCCGAGCATCTGCCCGCCCCTTTCCCCCATGACCCCGCCGGGGATGGCCCGCTTGAGCCGAAAGCCGTAAAGGACGTTGTACACCATGACCAGAAGGCCTAGGAGTAGCAAGAACTTTTCCATGGCCTTATTCTAGCCGTTCCATTCCCGGATAGGTATAAGCTCTCCTCCCTCAATACTTTTGCGCAGAGGGCGATAACGGGTGTCAAACCAGATCTCCAGGACCGCCCGGTCCAGGCTCTTGGGGGCCACGATCTCCTTGCGCACGTAATAGCCTCCTTCCACCGGGCTGATCTCCATGCTCTTGGAGAGCCTTAGTTCCACCACCTCACCGCTTTTCGTGCGCACCCGCACCCGGAAGGCCAAAGGCCCTTCGGGCTTCACATGGGGGTCTTTGCGGAGGATCCACACGCTAGGCCTCCTTTAGATCCGTCACCCGGGCCCCTGTGAGGGCCAGGAGCTCCTCTGGGGTCAGGGAGAAGAGGGCCTTGGGGGTACCCCCTGCGGCCCAGACCAGGGAGTAGGCCAGGAGGTCCGGATCCAAAAAGGCAGGAAGTGGAGTTTCGTGTCCCACAGGGGGCACCCCGCCGATGGCGTAGCCGGTCAGGGCGCGCACCTCCTCCGGGGTGGCCCGCCTCAGGGCTTCGCCCGTGGCCCTTTGGGCCTTGGAGGGGTCCAGGCGGTTCCTCCCGCTTATCAGGAAGAGGTAGGCTCCGTTTTCTCCCAGGAAGACCAGGCTTTTCACAATCTGACCCACCTCGGCCCCCACGGCTTCTGCCGCCTCCTGGGCAGTGCGGGTGGAGGTGGGAAGCTCCACCACCCTTAGGTGGCCGAAGCCCTTTTCCTCCAAGAACCTTTGCACCTTCTTTGCGGAAGGGGAGAGGCTCATAGGGCATAGAGGAGTTCGGCCAGCAGGGCCGTGCGCCGGGGGATCTCCGAGACCACCACGTACTCGGTCTTCTGGTGGGCGTCGCCCCCAAAGAGGCCGAGGCCATCCAGGGTGGGCACCCCCAAGGCAGCGGTGAAGTTGCCGTCCGATCCCCCGCCCACCCGCCCCGGGCGCAAGGAGAGGCCCAGGGCCTCGCCGATGGCCCGGGCCTTCTCAAAGAGGGCCAGGCTTTCCGCCGTGGGCTCCATGGGAGGACGGTTCAGGCCTCCGGAAAGCTCCAGCCTGGCCCCGGGCAGGATGGGGGTGAGGCTCTTGAGGCCTTCCTCTACCCGCCTGGCTTCCTCCAGGGTCCAGGCCCTGAGGTCGATCTCCACCCAGGCTTCCTCCGCCACCACGTTGCTCACCGTACCCCCCGCCACCACGTTGGGGCCTAGGGTGGTGCCCTTTCCCCGGTCTTCGAGGGCCGCCACCCTCACGATCTGGTGGGCGAGTTCCAGGATGGCGTTCACCCCCTTTTCCGGCTCCACCCCCTGGTGGGCGGCCTTGCCCAGGGCCTTAAGGCGGTAAAGCCCTACCCCTTTTCGGGCCACCTTGAGATCCCCTTCCGCCGTGGGGGGCTCGAGGATCAACACCGCCCGGGCCTTTCTGGCGGCGGCCTCGATGAGGGGCCGGCTTTCCTTGGAGCCGATCTCCTCGTCAGGGGTGAAGAGGATTTCCAAAGGGGGAAGCTTCCTTCCCGTAGCCTCCGCATGGCGGAGGGCGTAGAGCAAGGCTACGATGCCCCCTTTCATGTCGTAGACCCCAGGCCCCACCGCCCGGTCCCTTTCCACACGGAAGGGCTCGGGGAAGCTTCCCTGGGGGTGGACGGTGTCGTAGTGGCAAAGCACCAGGACCGGGGCCCCTTCCCCCTCCCGCTTCAAGAGCAGGATGGGGCCCAAGGGGGTATCCTTGCGGGAAAGCCGCCCCTGGAGGGGCCCGAAGGCCTCTTCCAGGAAGGCCGCTGCTTCCATTAGGCCCTTCAGGTCCCTGGAGGGGGATTCCCGGCGCACGATGGCCTCGAGGTCCTTTAAAAACTCAGGGAGCTTCGCCTGCATCCAGGCTAGGGTTTCCATGGGCTCATTATGACCTAAGCCCAAGGGGCCTGGTGCCTCTTGGCAAGGGGGCCTCCCCGTGGTATAAAGGAAAGGTATGCCCTTCGGGGCCGGTTCACACGGAAGCGGGGAGTGAGGCTTCTCCCCCTCCTTTTCGTGTGGACGTGCGCAAAATGCGCCCGCCTTCCCTGGAAGGCGCGTAAGGAGGAAAGAGGCGGCATGGAAGAAAAGGCGACCCAGGTCAGCGAAGCCAACTTGACCCCAGGCCAGACGTTCAGCATGGAGGAGGCCCTTCAGGAAACCGAGGCCCGCTTGGAAAAGCGCGTGCGCCCGGGCCAGATCCTGACGGGCAAGGTGGTCCTGGTGGGCTCGGAGGGTGTGGCGGTAGATATCGGCGCGAAGACGGAAGGCATCATCCCCTTTAACGAGCTAACGGAGAAGTCCCTTCCCGAGGAGGAGCTAAAGGCCCTTTTGAAGCCCGGGGATCTGGTGCGGGTCCAGGTGATCAAGGTGGACCCCGAAACGGGCCAGGTCCTTCTTTCCCGCAAGCGGGTGGAGGCCACGGAGCACTGGGACCGCATCCGGGAGCTTTATGAGAAGGGCGAGCCGGTGACCGTCACCGTGAAGGAGAAGGTCAAGGGGGGTGTGGTTGCCGACCTGGATGGCGTGTCCGCCTTCATCCCTGCTTCGCAGCTGGACCTCAAGCGCATCCCTAACCTGGATGCCTACGTGGGCCAGCAGATCCTGGTGAAGATCATCGAGTTTAACCGCAAGAAGGGGCGGGTTCTCCTCTCCCGTCGGGCGGTTTTGGAAGAGGAACAGAAACGGGCCAAGGAGGCCTTTTTCCAAAGCCTGCAGCCCGGCCAGGTGGTGGAGGGTACGGTGGTGGACGTCACCGACTTCGGGGCCTTCGTGAACCTGGGCCCGGTGGACGGCCTGGTGCACCGTTCCGAGATCACCTGGGGGCGGTTTAACCACCCCAAGGAGGTTATCCACAAGGGGCAGAAGGTGCGGGCCCAGGTGGTTTCCGTGGACCCCGAGAAGGAGCGGGTCAACCTTTCCATCAAGGCTCTGATCCCCGATCCCTGGACCACCGTGGCCGAGAAGTACCCGGTGGGAAGCCGGGTCCGGGGCAAGGTGGTGGGCCTCACCCAGTTCGGGGCCTTCGTGGAGGTGGAGCCTGGCCTCGAGGGGCTCATCCACATCTCCGAGCTTTCCTGGACCAAAAGGCCCAAGCATCCCTCCGAGGTGGTGAAGGAGGGGGACGAGGTGGAGGCGGTGGTGCTGAGGCTGGATCCCGCCGAGCGCCGCCTCTCCCTGGGCCTCAAGCAAACCCAGCCCGATCCCTGGCAGCTCCTCACCGAGAAGTATCCCCCGGGCACCGTGGTCAAGGGCAAGATCACCGGGATCACCGACTTTGGGGTCTTCGTGGAGCTGGAGCCTGGCATGGAAGGACTGGTCCACGTTTCCGAGCTGGATCACGGGCGCATCGAGAATCCCGCTGCCCTCTTCAAGAAGGGGGAGGAGATGGAGGTGGTGGTCCTCAACATCGACCCCGTGGAGCAGCGGATCTCCCTCTCCCGCAAGCGCCTGCTGCCCCCGCCTCCCCCCAAGACCGAGGAGGAGCGGCCCCGCCGGGCCAAGGGCAAGGAGGCCCGGGGCAAGAGGAAGCCCGGACCCCGTCGGGAGGAGCGCCGGGAGTACGAGTACGGGGCGGTGGCCGAGTACAACCTGTACGATGCCTCGGCGGTGCCCACGGCAAGCGCCAGCGTGAAGCTGGGCGACCTCTACGGCGACCTGCTGGCGAGCCTGGGCCTCGAGGAGGAAAAGTCCTCTTAGGCTGAAGGATTATGCAAGGGCCCCCGCCACAGGCGGGGGCCTTTCTTCTAGTAGGCCAAGGGGCCTAGGCCTTATGCGGGGCTTCCTCCTTTCCGTAGAAGATGCGGAGCAGGGTGTAGGAGACGATATAGGTGAGCAAGGGCCCGCCTAGGACTAGGCTCCAGAGCACAGCGTTGTTCCCCAGGATGGAGCCCTGTTGCTGGAAGTCGATCTTGTACCCGGCCAGGGTGGCCATGAGGAAGAAGACCAAAAGGGCCAGGATGACACTGGTACGCACCGGATGCTCCGAGGGAAGCTCCATGTAGCGCATCTTGTCCTTGCGGGTGTCCACGAAGGGCAGGAGAAGCCCCACCAGGGCCAGAATCCCCGGGATCACCACCCCCCCGATGAACTCCGGCCCTATGGTGGCCCCGAAGAGGTGGAACTCCCAACTGGAGGGGATGAGCTGCAGGATGCCGTAGATCCAGAGGAAGTACCAGTCGGGCTTGACCGCCGGGGTGTTGGGGGTGGGAGGGCCGAAGGCCTCGATGGGGTGGGCCAGGAAGGCCCCGGCGATCATGGTCATGATGCCCACGTACAAGGCGAAGAGGATGCCCATCATAACCAGCTGCTGGGGATACATGGGCACGCCGAGAATCCTTCCAGGGGCCACCCTTTCCGCATACCGGGGCTGGGTGTGCTTCTGCTTCATCATGATGGCCATGTGCACCCCGATGAGGGCCATGAGAAGCAGGGGAAGCCAGAGGACGTGGAGGCTGAAAAGCCTGGGGATGGACTTGGTCGAGCCCGGGAACTCTCCCCCGAACATCACCTGGGCCAAGGTGGCTCCCACCCAGGGGATGGAGTTTGCGATCCCGTAGCCGATGCGGGTGGCGGTGACCGCGTAGTTATCGTAGGGCAGGGCGTAGCCGGTGAAGGCGGTCACCACCGCCAGGCCCAAAAGGACCAGGCCCACCAGGTAGTTGAGTTCCCGGGGTTTCTTGTAGGCTCCCGAGAGGAGAATGCGGAGCATGTGCAGGAAGGCGGCGGCGATCATCACGTGGGCCGACCAGTGGTGGAGGCTGCGGATCACCGCCCCGAAGGGAAGGCTGTCTATGTAGAGGACGCTGGCGTAGGCAGCGGGCACGGTGCGGCCGTCGGGGAGCTTCACCTCCCGGATGGAAGGTTCGAAGTTCAAGGTAAGGAAGATACCGGTGAGCACCAGGACGATGAAGGCGAAGAGGGTGATCTCCCCCAGAAAGAAGGAATGGTGCACCGGGAAGGCCTTGCGCAAGACCTTCTGGTAAAGGCCCGTGAGGTCTAGGCGTTCGTCTAGCCATTTGTACATGCTTTCCTCCTAGACGTGACGGCAGAAGCCCGCTTCCGCCTTCACCCCCACCTCGCCCAGAAACTCCCCAGCGGCCACCAGGACGCCTTCTTCCACCTTAAGAGGAAGCTGGGGCACAGGCCTGGGCGGGGGGCCGGCGATGACCCTGGCCCCGTGGGCGAAGTCATAGATTCCACCGTGGCAGGGGCAAAGGCCCGCTTTCTTGTCCGCCACCCACTGGCTCACAATGCAACCCAGGTGGGTGCAGACGGCGGAGTAGGCCACGATCCCTTCCACCCCGTTCTGGGCCACCTCCGGGGAAAGCTCACCCGGGTTGTACCGCACCACCAAGACGGTGTTCTTGGCCTCACCGCTTTTCACCACCTTGGTCTTGGGGTCCATGGGGTAGGCCAGAACGAAGGGGTCGCCGGGCTTGAGCTCCTCGGGGCGTATGGGCTTGGGCTCCCCCCCGCCTTGGGCGTAGACCAGGATGTCCCCCGGCTTCAGGGGTTCCTTCTCCGGGGTGACCTCCGCCTTGGGGCGCAGGCTCGCCCCCACGTAGAAGGCGGAAACCAGGGAGAGGCCGATTCCGGTGCCGATGGCGGTCTTCAGGAAAAGCCGCCTGCGGGATCTTTGCAAGCGAATCTCGCGTTCGTCCATGCTTCACCTCTTACCAGGGGAAGTGGCTCTTCTCCTCCTCGGTGACCACCTCGTCCCGGCCAAAGTACTTCTTGTAAATGCCCAAAAGGGTGGCCACCACCAGACTGATGGCCCCGAAGACCAGGCCCTGGAGCCAGGCGGGGTTGTGCCCGGTCTGGGCGGAGTAAACGATGAGGCGGACGAAGAAGCCGGAAAGGGCGGTGAGGAGGAGAACCAGGATTACCCCTACCGCCACAGGAGCCGTGGAGGGGGTGGGGAAATGGCGGCCGGGGCGCAGCTCTACTCCCTCCAGCCAGTAGGACACTAGGCCGATGAGGCCGTAGAGAAGGAAGACACCGCCGAAGGCCATCAGGCCGATCTGGCCCACGGAAAGCTCCTGTGGGGTGTGGCCCAGGAGGCGGGCAATGTGGAGACCATCCAGGTAGGCCATGTAGAAGAGGCCTGCGGCCAGGATGAGGGCGAAGGTGGGTACGATGGGGTCATTGCGGTACATGCCTTAGCCCTCCTTATTCCACCGGGCCGAAGCTGTTGCCGAAGCTATTGCGGATGTAGGTGGCCACGGCCTTGAGGTCCTCGTCCGAGAAGGCGGCGCCCACCGCTGGCATGGCCCCACGGCCGTTTTTGATGGTGTTCAGGACCAGCTGGGTGTCTTTGAGGTTGGGATTTCCCGCCAGAGCAGGAAAGGCAGGGGGCATCCCCTGGCCGTTGGCCTGGTGGCAAGCAACACAGTTGGCCTCGTAGATGGACTTGCCCTTTTCCATAAGGGCCTGGTCTACCTTGGCGGCCTGGCCAGCGCCTTCCTTGGGAGCCTGGGCCTCCTGGGCTGGGGGGGCCAGCTCGGCCGCCACCTTCTCCGCCGTAGGGGAAAGGGCAAAGTATGCCCAGATGCCGCCCAGCACGATCACCGAGGCTACCACGTACCAAAGGGGGTTGAAGCGCACCGGCTCCACGGGGAGCTCGGGTTCCCCCACGGCCAGGCGGAGCTCGAGGGCCCCCGCCACCTCTCCGCCTTCGTCTAGGCCCAGGACCATCACGTCGGGGTAGTTGTTAACGGTGAAGGGGATTTCCCGGATCTCCTCGCCTCCGCCGCGGAAGTGGGTCACCAGCCGCAGGACATGCTCCCCGTCGGGGATCTTTCGGGTGTCCAGGTTTAGCCGGTAAGGGGGTTCCTTTAGAACCGCCAGGGGCTCGCTGGCCCCGTCCAGGTACACCTCAATCCGGTCTACGACCATTCTGCCTCCCTTTGTGAAGGGGGGTACAAACCCCCACCCCACTACTATAAGGGTACCCTGGCAAGGACAGATGTCCCCGCTTATGGAAAGGGAGGCTCAGGAGGCAAGGAGGGTCTGCAGGCGGGAAAGGCTCTGGCGTACTCCTTGGATGTTCCCACCCACCTCGAGGGCCGCGGTGGCAGGGAAGCCCCTCAGCCGGGGGGCCAGCCTTTCCCAGGGCACGGCTCCCGTGCCCACGGGCAGGTGGTCATCCCTGCGGGCGTGGTTGTCGTGGAGGTGCAGGTGGATGAGCCGGTCTCCCAGGGCCTCCCAGTAAAGGGAAGGGCCCAGGGGACCCAGCTCCACCAGGGCGTGGCCTACATCCAGGCAGAAGCCGTACTGGGGGAAGCGGTCCAGGAGGGCCTTTAGCTCCTCCGGGCCCCGGAGGAGGTCCTCCTCGGAAAGGGCCAGGTTTTCCAAAGCCACGGGGAAGGGAAGGGGAAGGAGGGCGGAGAGGGTCTTTTCCAAGGCCTCCCGGGCCAGGCTTAAGGCCATGGGGTGGCGCACGGGCACCTGGCCAGTGTGGAGCACGCCCACCTTGGCCCCCAGGGCCTCGCCAAACTCCAGGGCCCGCTTGAGGCGCTCCTCGGCCAAGGCGCGGACGCTGGGGATGAGGCTGGCCGGGTTCATCTCCACGAAGGGCAGGTGCAGGGTGAACCCTACCCCCAGGGCTTCCCCCGTGGCCCGCAAGGTCTTGGCGTCGGGAAGGGACAGGACCTCGTGCAGGTCGTAGGGAACCTCGAGGTCCAGCCCGAGCTCCGCCGCCAGGCGGAAGGCTTCCTCATAGCCCATCTCTGCATTGAAGGGACTGAAACCTAGGCGCATCCCTGCCATTTTAGGGTCCTTGCGGAGGCGCTAACCCCTTCTCGCCATATTGTGCCCCTTGGGTACTCCCAGACGTGGCTTGGAGAAGGGGCTTCTCGGGACCCCCACCCTGGCAGAGCCAGGGTGGGGTGGTATTACCGGATGGCCTCCGCCTTCTTCTGGGCTTCCTCCAGGGCCTTCTGGGGAGGAACCCCGCCCTTTAGGGCCTTTTCCAAGGCTTCTGCCAGGACGCCGGCCCAGGCGGAGAACTGGGGAATGCGGGGGCGCTCCTGGGCGTGGGCGATCTGCTCAAAGGCCACCTTGCGGAAAGGGTTTTCCCGGTAGAAGCCCTCCAGGAGGGGAATGGCCGACTTGCGCACGGGCGCGTAGTAGCTGGCCTCCACCCAGCGGGCCACGTTCTCGGGCTCCATCAGGTACCTCCAAAACTCCAGGGCGCCCCGCACCTGGGCCTCGGAGGCTCCCTTGAGCACCACCAGCTGGGCTCCGCCCAGGGGCACCTTGCCCCCGGGTTCCCGGGGCACCGGGGCCACCCCCAGGGTGAAGGCGAAGGAGAAGTTTTCCGCAGCGGGCCAGTTGGCGATGGAGGCCATGACCATCATCCCCTTGGTGCGCACGAAGTCCAGCTGGGCGAAGGTGGCCTCGGCCATGCTCCTTGCGGAAAGGGCCCCGGCGCGGTTTAAGCGCACCAGCATCTCCAGGGCCTCGAGGGCCTCCTTGGAGGTGAAGTTGGGCTTGCCCTCCCGCACCAGGTTCCCACCCCGGCTGGTCACCATGGCCTCAAAGAGCCAGGCCTGGGGGTCGGTGACGAAGATGAATCCCTTGGCCTGGCGGGAGGTGAGGGCCTTGGCCACCTCCTCAAACTCCTTCCAGTTCCTCGGGGCTTTAAGCCCCTTGGCCCGGAAGACGTCCAGGTTGTAGAAGAGAACCGGGGTGGAGGTGTTTAGGGGAAGGCCGTAGCGCTTTCCCTCCATGACCCCGTAGTTCCAGGCGGGTTCAAAGAGATCCTCCAGGAAGGCGCGCTCCAGGTTCAGATAACCATCCAGGGCCAGGGCCCGGCCTTCCCCCACCAGCCGGGGGAAGAAGCTGATTTCCGCCTGGAAAAGCACGGGCTGGCTTCCCGTGCGTAAGGAGGCCACCAGCTTGGTCTCGGCATCCCGGTAGTCCCCTGCATACTGGGGCACCACCCGGTAGAGCCCCTGGCGGGCGTTGAACTCCTGGGCGAAGGTGGAAAGAAGCCTCCCCGCGGGGCCGTCCATGGAGTGCCAGAAGGAAACCTCCGTGCGGGTGCTGGCCTGGGCCAAGGCCAGGGGAAGGAGGAGAAACCCTAGGGCCAGGGCTAAGGGCTGTTTCATGGGGTGGATTTTACCATCCAAGAGGTCAAGCCTTGGTCAGGGGCTTCTTTAGCGCCTCTCCACCCCCATGGCCTTCCTCTGGGCCTCCTCGAGGGCCATCTGGGGCTTCACCCCCTGCTTCAGGCTTCGTTCCAGGGCTTCCTCCAGGTAGCTGTACCAGACCACCAGCTCCGGGTCCTGGCTCCACGGGCGCCCCACCTCCGCCTGGGCGAAGACCGCCTGCCTTTCGGGGTCTTTCAGGAAGTCGGCAAGCTCCCTTTCCGCTTCTTTTCGCAAGGGCAGGTACCAGGTGGTCCGCACCCACTCCGCCTGGCGTTTGGGTTCCAGGAAGTGGAGCCAGAAGGCCACGGCTCCCCGGGCCTGCTCCGGGCTTGCCCCCTTGAGCACCGCCAAAGCTGCCCCGGAAAGGGGTACCGCACCCCCTTCCCGCCGGGGCAGGGGGGCCAGGCCCACACCAAAGGGCAGGGAGGTTTGGGAAAGCACCACCGGCAAGGCGGTGGTGGGTCCGATTCCCATGAAGGCCTTGGTGCGCAGGAAATCGGCCACGGCGAACTGGGCCTCGGCCAGGTTTCTGGCCTGGGCGTGCCCCTTCTGCACCATGCGGTAAAGCATCTCCAAGGCCTCCACCACCTCCTTGGAGGTGAAGGCGGGAAGCCCATCCCTGACCAGGCTACCTCCCAGGCTCATCACGAGGGCGTTGAAGCTCCAGATGTCCGTGGAGATAACAAGCCCCTTACTGGTGCGGCTGGTGAGCCTGCTGGCGGCTTCCTCCACCTCGGCCCAGGTCCTGGGGGGCTTAAGGCCCCGGGCGCGGAAGGCATCCTTGTTGTAGTAGAGGACGGGCACGGATAGCCCCAAGGGAAGGCCATAGGTCTGCCCCCGGACCTGGGTGGTTCGCATCATCTCCGGATACAGGTCCTTGGGCAGGTTCTGGAGGTAGGGGTTCAGGGCCAAGGCCACCCCTTCCTGGGCCAGGCGGGGGAGGAAGGAAAGCTCCCCGTGGAAAAGGACCGGGGCACCCCCTGAGCGCAAGGCGGCCAGGAGCTTTACCCCCGCCTCCCGGTAGTCCCCCACGTAGCGGGCCTCAATCCGGTAGGTGCGCTGGGACTCGTTGAAGCTTTTTATGGCCTCCTCCAGGACGGTATTCCCTGGGGGGCCTGCCGTGTGCCAGAAGGGGATGACCACCTGGCCCTGGGCCAGGGTGGCGACGATCAGGGAGAGGGATAGAAACCGCCTCATCCCCTAAAGGTTATCCCGCCCGGGGTGAGAGGGCTGAGAGGGGGAGGGAGAGCTTTTTAAGGAAGGGTTCGGTCTGCCGGTAAAGGGTTTCCCGAAGGGAGAGGAAGCGCTCCCGGGCGAAGGGGCCTGGGAAGCCTGGGGGAAGGAGCTCGGGGGGAAGAAGAGGGTCCAGGAAAAGGAGCTTGCGCATCTCGTGAACCAGGCGGGTCAGGGTCCGGAAGGCCAAGAGGGGGTCCTCGAGCACCGGGGGCACGCTGGAGAAGAGGGTTTGGTAATGGGCCGAGGCCTCCTTAAGGGAAAAGGCGCGGAGCACTTCCTCCTTCGGCCCGAGGTGCTCCGCCCGGAAGAGGGTGGCGGAAAGCCCGTAAAAGGCGAGGAGCTCCTGGGTGGCGGCGAGGTCCGCCCTCGCCCCCAGGTAGACCCCGCTTTGCAGGCTCCCAAAGCCCAAAAGGGCCATCTCCCGCCGAAACCGCTCCCGCTCCCCCCGCGTCCTCGGCCCCTCGGGCAGGACCAGGAGGAAGGTGCCGTCCCAGGGGGGTAGGGGCCCGTAGAGGCGGCGGCGCACCTGGCGCACCTGCCAAAAGACCCGGTCGGAGAGGGCGTAGTGGGCGGCCCGGCCCTCCTTTAGGGGCACCACCCAGCCCCGCTTGGCGCTCCGGGAAAGCGCCGCCCGCACCGCCGCCTCGGAGAAGCCTAGGGCCTCCATCATGGCGATGAGGGTTCCCACGGGGGCCCTGCGGTCGGGGTAGATGTATTCCAGAAAAATCGTGAAGAGGGTGGACCTCGCCCGCATCAGAAGGCCGACTCCAGAAGCCTATCCCGGTATTCCCTGAGGACCCCTTCCAGAAAGGTGGCGAGGGGCATGCTCCCCAGGTTCCCCCGGTGCCGCCTGCGCACGCTCACCGTGCCCTCGGCCTTCTCCCGCTCCCCCACCACGAGGATGTAGGGCACCTTCTGCACCTCGGCGTCCCGGATCCGGGCCTGCATCCTCTCGGGCCGGGTGTCGGCCTCGGCCCTAAGGCCCGCCTCCTTGAGCCTTTGGGCCACCCAAAGGGCGTAGTCCTCCTGTTTCTCGGACACGGGGACCACCACGGCCTGCACCGGGGCGAGCCACAGGGGGAAGTCCCCGGCGAAGTGCTCGATGAGGATGCCGATGAAGCGCTCCAGGGAGCCGAAGGGGGCCCGGTGGAGCATCACCGGCCGGTGCTCCTCCCCGTCTTGGCCCACGTAGGTGAGGCCGAAGCGCTCGGGGAGGTTGTAGTCCACCTGGATGGTCCCAAGCTGCCACTCCCGCCCCAGGGCGTCCTTCACCACGAAGTCCAGCTTGGGGCCGTAGAAGGCGGCGTCCCCCGGCTCCACCGTGTACCGGAGCCCGGCCTCGGCCGCCGCCTCCTCAATCTGCCGCTCCGCCAGGGCCCACTTGGCCTCGTCCCCCACGTACTTGTCGCTTCTCGGGTCCCGCACCCCGATCCGGGCCCGGTAGTCCTTGAGGCCCAGGGTGGCGAAGACCTTCAGCACCAGGTCCAACACCCCCAGAAACTCCCCCTTCACCTCCTCGGGGGTGCAGAAGATGTGGGCGTCGTCCTGGGTGAAGCCCCTCACCCTTGTGAGGCCCAGAAGCTCCCCCGCCTTCTCGTAGCGGTAGACGGTGCCGAACTCGGCGAGCCTCAGGGGAAGCTCCCGGTAGGAGCGCTTCCTGTAGGCGTAGATCCTTATGTGGTGGGGGCAGTTCATGGGCTTGAGGAGGTACTCCTCCTCTTCGCCCCTCTCCTTGAAGCTGATGGGGGGGAACTGGCTTTCGGCGTAGTAGGGGTAGTGGCCCGAGGTCTTGTAGAGCTCCAGGCTCCCGATGTGGGGCGTGGCCACCAGCTGGTAGCCCCGCCTCACCTGCTCCTCCCGCATGAAGGCCACGAGCTCCTCCCGGACCACGTTCCCCTTGGGAAGCCAGAGCACCAGCCCCTTCCCCACCATGGGGTCTATGAGGAAGAGCTCCAGCTCCCGCCCAAGCCGCCGGTGGTCCCGCTTTTTGGCCTCCTCCAGCTGCCAGAGGTACTCCTTAAGCTCCTCGGCGGTGCGGAAGGCCACCCCGTAGACCCTTTGCAGCATGGGGCGCCGCTCGTCCCCCCGCCAGTAGGCCCCCGCCACGTGGGTGAGCTTGAAGTGGGGGGGGATGCGGCCCGTGGAGGGGACGTGGGGCCCGCGGCAGAGGTCGGTGAAGCCATAGGCCTCGTCCCCCTGCTGGTAGAAGCTGATCTCCTCCCCCTCGGGGATCTCCAGGATGAGCTCCGTCTTGTAGGGGTCCTTTCCCCGGTAGCGGGCCAGGGCCTCCTCCCGGGGGAGGACGAAGCGCCTCAAGGGGAGGTCCCGCCTCAGGATCTCCCGCATCTTCTCCTCTATGGCGGGGAGGTCCTCCTCGGAGAGGGGCTCGGGGGCTTCTATGTCGTAGTAGAAGCCCTTCTCAATCACGGGCCCCACCCCGAGCCTCACGCTTTCCGGGTCGTAGCCCTTCTCCCGGAAGAACTCCTTCACCGCCTGGGCCAGGACGTGGGCCAGGGTGTGGCGGAAGAGGCGCTGGTACTCGGGGTCCTTCTCCGTGAGGAGGCGCACCTTCGCCCCCTCGGGGAGGGGCTTGAGGAGGTCGTAAAGCTCCCCGTCCACCAGGGCCCCCACCGCCCGCCTCTCCCAGCCCTCCCCGAGGGCCCGGGCCACGTCCCAGGCGGTGGCCCCCTCGGGAAGCTCCAGGGGCTTGCCGTCCTGAAGGTAGACCGTCATGCCCTCTACTATACGTTCCCCGTTCACCCCCCGTTCAGGGGTCGTTCAGCCCCTTCCGGCTACCCTGACCCTGCCCTGACGGGGGCGTGGTACCCTCGGGGGAAGAGGGGGTGAAAGAGTGGAAACCGCTAGGAAAAACCCGGCTAAAGGAGGCCTTAAGGAAGGCCAGGCCAGGCTTGACATGAGGGGGCGGTGTGCGTAAGATTAGCCTCGGATGCCGCGCGAGGAGGGGCTTCAGGCAAGGCGGGCCCGGCCCGCGCGGCGCCGGACCCGAAGGGGGCAACGCGGAAACCCTTTCGGAAGCAGAAAAAGGAAAGGGAGGTAAGAGGCTATGAAGGGAAACAGGCTTAAGACGCTAGGCTTCGCCTTGGTGGGCGGCCTCGCCCTGCTCTTCGCGGGGTGCGGGCAGCAGGTGCAGACGCCGCCGCCGCCCGGCACGCCCACCACGGTCGCGGTGGAGGGGCTGTATAACGCTAATACCTCCATTCCGGTGGACCCCAACAACGTCTCCGGGCTCGTCATCGTGCGGGCCAAGGTGGTCCTGGGCTCCGTGGTGCCGGACAAGGTCCAGTTCCTGCTGGACAACAACGTGGAGTACGAGGTGAACTTCGGCGCTGCCACACAGGGTATCCGGCCCCAGCAGGCCACCTACACCTTTGAGTGGAACCTGAACACCGCGGCCCTGGCTAACCTCGCGCCCAAGTACCCCAACGGCGCCCACACCGTTCAGGTCCGCTTGGTCAAGGGCGGCAACCCGGTGGCCACCAGCACCGCTACGAGCGTCAAGTTCAACAACTCCGACTTCGCCGTCCTCAAGATCTCGGGCAACGCCCTCAACAAGGGGGGTAAGCGCTACTACGGCGGAGGCCCGGTGACCCTGGAGGTGGTGCCCGTTCTCTACTCGGGCAAGGGCGTGCAGAGCGTTGAGCTGGATCTAAGTGGGGTTGGCGGCGGCGTTGACCTTGACGCGAGCACCTCTGGGGTCCAGTCCACTGCCACCCTTACCAGCGCGCCCTACGTCTTCACCATCCCCTACAACAGCACCAACAAAAACTCCTCTCTAGATGGCGCCGCTCTGGGGGCGATGCTGGTCACGGTTACCTACGCCGACACGACTTCCCTCTCTGTCCCTCCTAGCGCCGTGTTGGATGGCTCGCAAGTCCTGGTGGACAGCACCGGGCTCTTCTCCAACAACCCCCCCTTCGCGCTGAGCACGTTGAGGCTTGACTTCTACGTGCCGACGATCGGGACCGGTGCCCTGGTGTGCAAGGCGACTACCTCCCTTGGCCCCGGGCAGTTCGCCACCTCGGGCAATCTGCTTGTCGGGTTCAGCAGCTACACCCCCGACGCTGGCGTGGGCGGCGATCAGATCGTGGTGGACGTCAACACCACCACCAACACCCCGGTTCTCACCGGTCAGGCGGTGAGCATCACCGGCGGTGGGTGCGCGGGGGCCGGGGCGCTCGCCGGCCTTCCCGAGGGCGGCTTCTTCCAGGTCTACGTGAAGGCGGTGAAGGACGCCCTGGGCAACACCTACACCTACTCCACTCCCCCCGCGAGCAACGCCTTCGGCATTGACAACACCAAGCCCACCCTCGCCCTGAGCACGGGCTACGACAACCGGGCCTACTTCAACTCCGCGTCCCTGAACACCGGGAACGTTTCTGGCAAGGACCTGAACGGCAACAGCGTGGGCACCACGATCGTCGGCTGGCTCACGGTCAACGACCCGGCCAGCGGGACGCCGCCCGTGGCCTCCGGGATTAACACGAGCGGGTACATCTGGAAGGTGAACGGGCAAACCATCACCGCCGTTACCACCAACACTATCCCCGGCCTGAACGACATCGCCGCCACCCTCGGTAGCGCGCCCCAGGGCTACTACACCCTGACCGTGCAGGCCACGGACAACGCCGGGAACGTCTCCGACCCCGTCACCCTCAACGTCCTCTACGACAACACCGCGCCCAACGTGGTCTTCACCCAGCCCACGGTCACGGCCCTCACCGGCGGCACCAGCTTCACCGCCACCGCCCACGCCACGGACAACGTGGACCTGCGCCAGGGCCTGATCTACTGGAGTAAGGGCACCATCCGCTTCACCGCCCTTACTTCCACCCCCAAGGCCTTCGGCGCACCGGGCGTCACCAGCGCCGACTATACCGGCACCCTCACCGCCCTCAAGCCCAGCACCGGCGGGGACTTCACCCTCTTCGCGTGGGTGCAGGACATGGCGCGCAACGCGCCGGCGACCAGCACGCTGGCCATCAGCGTGACCCCGGCCAACGCCAACACCGCCGGTACTCTGGGGGGCTTTAGCGAAGTTCCGGACATTAACCAGGCATCCGGTGGTAGCACCACGCTCACCTTCACCCACACGGGCGGTACCGCGCAGGTCAAGGCGGTGCACGTCTACCTCTGGAGCAGCAACGACGGCACCAACGATTACTACAACTACGTGGCCGACGCTACCCCGATCGGCGGTGGGCAGTACGCCGTGGTCTTCTCTGCGCCCGCCAACTTGAGCACGCCCCAGGTCTTGGTGGTCGTGGAGTACGACAACGGCTTGGCGATAGGCTACACCTATAACTACGGGACGAACACCCCTACCCCCGTCTTCTAGCCCCTAGGCCTGTCTCCGGGCCCCCGGCGGTGCCGGGGGCCCGGGCCTTTGGGCGCCCCTCCGGCGCACCGGGGCGGGGCGAGCAACCCCTTTCCCCTGGCATCGGCGAGGGGTTGGCGTTCCCAGGCCCTTACCCTTCCTCGGGAAGCCTCTTCGCGAGGAGGAGGGCCAGGGCGTAGAGGAGTGCGGCCAGGAGGAAGAGGGCGGGAAAGCCCAGGCGGTCCGCCAGGTATCCCCCAAGCACCGGAGAGAAGGCGAAGAGGCCTGCCAGGGTGTTGGTGAGGCCGATGGCGGCGCTGCGCTCCCCCGGGGGGGCCAGGTTGAGGAGGTAGGTGGTGGTGGAAAGGCCGAGGGCGGCGAGGTACGCCCCTTGGAGGAGAAAGACGAGGCCGAAAAGCCCCGGGGGCAGGAGGAGGGCGAGGAGGGGGCTAAGGAGGGCGAGGAAAGCCCCCGCCTTGAGCACCCCCTTGGAGCCCCGTTCCGCCATGCGGGCCCAGAGGAGGTTGGAGAGGGTGAAGGCCAGGGCGTAGAGGGAGAGGTAAAGGCCAAGCTCTTTCCCCTGGCCCAGGGCCCTCACGGCGTAGGCGGCGTAGAAGGGCTCGGCGAGGCCCGCGAGGGCCAGGAGGAGCCGCACCCCCAGGTAGCGGCGGAAGGCGGGGCGGAGGAGGGGGGCCTTCAGGTCCAGCCTCGCCTCCTTGGGGGCCTCCTCGGGTTCCTCCGTGAGGCCGAAGAGGTACCAGCCAAGCCCGTAGGCCAAGGCCCCCAGGGCGAAGAGGAGGGCGTAGGGCAGGGGGAAGGGGAGGGGGAGGGAAAGCACCTCCCGCACGAGAAACCCCGCCAGGAAGGCGAGAAGCCCCCCCACCAGGTTCCGGGCGGAGAAGAGGTGGGCCCGCCTCCCTTGGGGCGTGGTCTTGGCCACCACCTCCCAGAAGGGGAGGCTGGAGACCCCGGTGAAGAGGGCGTTTAGGAGGAGGCCGAGGAGGAAGCCGAGGAGGAGGAGGGAGGGGTTTTGGCCGAAGAGGAAGGCGGAGAGGGCCATGAGGACGAGGCCGGATAGCCTCAAGGCGGCCACCTTCCGGTAGAGGACGATCTTCCGGGGAAAGCGGGCCACGTAGGGGGCCAGGAAGGCCTGGGGGATCATACCTCCAGCCTGCAGCAAGGCGGGGAGGAGGCCGATCAGGGCCCCGGGGGCCCCCAGCTTGGCGGCGAAGCTGGTGAGGACGATGTTGGGGTTCAAGAAGGTATCCCCCAGCCACACCAGCCAGCCATTGAGCGCCGCCAGGCGGTAGTTGCGTTCCCGGAGGTCTAAGATGGTGAGGATGCTGCTTCTTCCTTCCCTTGGGCCCTTCCACATCCTGCATCCACACTACAACGCCGCCACGGTGCTGGCCCTTTTGGAAAAGGCCGGTGCCCCCGTCCTCTACCTGGCCTCCCACTCGGAGGAAAGCCTGCGGGAAGGGCTTTGGCGGGAGGAGGACCCCCTCCTCTTCCACCTCCTCCCCTGGGCCGAGGAAAGGGGCGTCCCCGTGGTGGCCCTGGACCGGGAGGCCCACCTCAAGGCCGAGGCCGAGGCCTTCCGGGAGGCCCTGGGCCAGTTCCCCGGGGGAAGGCCCCACCTGGAGGCCATGGCCGCCTTTGACGAGGCCCTTCTCGCCCTCCTGAAGGAGCCCCTGACCCCGGAGGCCCTGGGCTCGGAGGCCTTTTTGGGGCGGCTTCGGGAGGTCTATGGGGGCTTCGCCCGGGCCTTCGGGGAGGGCCCGGCCACGGGCTTCCGGGCAAGGCGCATGGCCCGGGTGGCGGAGGCCCTAAGGGGGAAGGAGGGGGCGGTGGTGGCGGAGCTTTTGGACTACCTCTTCCTGGCGGAGGCCTTCCCCGGGGCGCTTCCCAAGGCCCACGAGCCCACGGAGGCGGAGAGGCAAAGGGCCCTTTTGGACCGGGCCTGGCGGCTTAAGGAAGAGGACGACTGGGCGGGGCTCTTGGAGGAGCTCTTCCAAATAGGGGATCCCGAGGCCCTGTACCTGGCGGCCCAGATCTACCTGGCGGCCGGGGAGTGGCAGGAGGCCTTAAGCCTCATGGAGGAGGTGTTCCGCATGGACTTCCAGCACCCCGGCTACCTGCCGGGCTACGTGCTGGCCCGCTTTGGCCAGCTTCTGGACCTGGCGGGGGAGCGGGAAAGGGCTCTGAGGGCCTACCGGGGGGTCCTGGCCCTCTCCTGGGCCCCGGAGGAAGCCAGGACCCTCGCCTTGGCCGGGCTGAGGAGCCCTTTCCGGCTTCCCTAGCCCTCTGGGGCATTTGTCCCGGTGGCCCTTGTCTAAGATGGAACCATGGAGGTGGAGATTCGCCGTGCCCGCCACGCTGCGTACCTCCGCCTGGCCGCGGCCCACGCGGGGCCCCTGGGGCCTGCCCTTTTAGGGCATCCCGAGCTGGCTCCCCTGTACTCCAAGGCCTATGCGGCCTGTGGGGGTGCGGAGGGTCTTCCCTGTGCTGGGGTGGGGGGGGAGCCCAGGGTGTGCGTGGTGCGGCGGCTGGAGCATCTGGCCTACAGCGCCCTGCGGGGGGGCAAGCGCCGGCGGGAGCAGGAGAAGGCCATGGTGGAAGGGCTTCTGGTGTGCATGGGCCACCTGACCCGGGAGTTTCCCCCCGAGTTTACCCCCGTTCTCGAGGCCACCCGCAAGGCCCTGGAAAAGGACCTGGAGTATCTTCGCAAGGAGCTTGCTGAAAGGGAAACAAGCCGGGTTTCCTGAGGTGGGAAACCCGAAAGTGCAAAAGGCGCCCTCCTTTGGCCGGAGGGCGCGGAGTTTAAAGCAGGTGGTGCATCTTGCCCAAGATCAGCATCAAGGCCACCGTGCCGGCGGCCAGGATGATGAGCATCAGCATGAAAAGGATAAAGCGCAGGTCAAAGGTTTCCCCCTCGGTGGTGAGCACGCGGGGGTTCAGGATCAGGTAGAAGAGCAGGGTAACCAGGGCGGCTCCCAAGGCAAACAGCGCGATGTACATCATATTCTCCCTCCTGTTACCAGAGGCTGAGAAGCGCCTCCAGGCTTGCCCGTAAGTTTACCAAACCCACCCCGTAGGTGGGAATCCCCAAGGCCAAGCCCACGCTTCCCCAATAGGGCCCTGGGCTTATGGGTAGGTCCAGGGGAAGGGGAGGGCTTTCCCAGGGCCCGTAGGCCCGCACCTCCTGGTAGGTGAGGCCCGTGGGCGCCTCCACCCGCAGGACCAGGGGTTCCTCCTCAGCTTCCAGGGGTTGCCAGCCCCTTGGGGTTTCCTTGGCTCCCGGGAAGCCTTGGCCAAGCCCCTCCCCGGGAAAGGCTAAGAGGAGGCGGTCTGGGCGGGTTTTTTCCAGGAGGTGGGCCAGGGGTGCCCGGGTGGGGCCGGAAAGGGGAAGGCCCTCTAAGGTGGGAGAGAGGGGCGAGGGATCCAGGGCCAGAAGGATCCGTCCCCGAAAAGAGAGGCCGTTTAGAGCCTGGAGCACGGCCAAGGCCTCCTCGTAGGGGGCGTGGAGGAGGTAGGTCCTTCCTCCTCGGCCGCCTTCCAGGTAGCAGTAAAGGGTGCCGAATTCGTCCAGTCCTGCCCGGAGGTGTTCCGAGAGGACCTCGAGGTCCGCCGAAAGCTGTTCCAGCAGGGAAGAAGCCATGTTCTCATGGTATCCTGAACCCCGTGCGCTACCTGGTCCTCTCCGACATCCACGGCAACTGGCCGGCCTTGCAGGCGGTCCTCGAGGCGGCCCCTTCTTTTGATGGGGTGCTCTTCCTGGGGGATGCGGTGGGCTACTATCCGGATGGGGACCGGGTGCTGGACTGGCTCATGGAAGTGGAGGCCCAGTGCGTCTTGGGCAACCACGATGCCTGGCTTCTGGCCCTGGACCGTTTGCCCCAGGAAGGGGTGGTCCTGGAGATCCTTTCCTGGCAGCGGAGGAGGCTTTCCCAAAGGCACCTGGATTTCCTCTCCTCCTGGCCCTGGCAAAAGGAGGTGGAGGGGGTGCTTTTGGTCCACGGCAGCCCCTGCGATCCCATGGAGTACCTGGATGCGCTGGAACTGGCCCGCCAGGCCTTCGCCTGTACGGACCACCGCCTCACCTTCCACGGGCACACCCATCTGGCCGGGGCCTTTCTGGAGCTTTCCGGGCCCCGGCCTTGGGTGCGCTACCAGCGCTATAGCGCAGGAGGAGAGCTCCTTTTGCCTCCCACGGTGCGGGCCCTGGTCAACCCAGGTTCGGTGGGCCAGCCCCGCGACCACGTGCCGGGGGCGGCCTTTGCCCTGTGGGAGGGGGACGGGATCACCTTTTTCCGGGTGGGGTACAACCTGGACCAGGTGGCCCATCGCCTGGCGGAGGAGGGGTTTCCCACGTGGCTCTACGAGCGTCTGACCCTGGGGGAATAATCGGCCACGAGGCCATTTTGGAGCTCCTACCCCGGCTTGGCGCCTCCACCCTGCTCTTTTCGGGGCCGGAAGGGGTGGGGAGGCGCCTGGTGGCCCGCTGGTACGCCTGGGGGCTGAACCGGGGGTTTCCTCCCCCCGCCTTGGGGGAGCATCCCGACCTTCTGGAGATAGGTCCCCCGGAGCGGGGTTTGAAGGGGCGGGTGGAGATCCGCCTCGAGGAGGTGGAACCCCTTTTTGAATGGTTCGCCACCCACCCCCGGGAGCGGGTCAAGGTGGCCATCCTGGACTCGGCCCACCTCCTCACCGAGGCTGCGGCCAACGCCCTTTTGAAGCTTCTGGAGGAACCTCCCTCCTACGGGCGCATCGTCCTCATCGCCCCAAGCCGCGCCACCCTGCTTCCCACCTTGGCCAGCCGGGCCCTGGAGGTGGCCTTTGCCCCGGTGCCTGAGGAGCGGCTTTACCCCTTGACCCAGGACCCGGAGCTTCTGGCTTACGCCGGCGGGGCTCCAGGCCGGCTCTTAAGGGCTCTGGCCGACCCCACTGCCTTTCGCGCCCGCATGGAGAAGGCCAGGGAGGTGGGTGGCGCCTCCTCCTGGCGGCGGTTTGCCCTCCTGAAGGAGCTCTTCGCGGACGAGGAAGGGATTTTCGCCCTTTATGTCGCCTTCCGCCACCGTCCGCAGGCGCTTCTGGCCCTCGAGGCCGCCCGGGAGGCCCTGGAGCGGTATGTGAGCCCGGACCTGGTCCTGGCCCGATTGGCCTTAGACTTGGAAACATGACCGTGGGCGTTCGCCTGCACGCCGATCTGCGCAAAGCCCGCACCCCTGTCCTGCGCTACTTCCGTTTCCAAGGGAATCCCCCACCCCTGGAGGCGTATGTGGTGGTGCGCACCAGCCGGGGCCTGGAGGTGGGCAAAGTGCGCACCCCGCCCCGCAAGGAGAAGGAGGCCGGGGAGGTGGTGCGCCTGGCCACCAAGGAGGATCTGGACCTGGCCTCGAGGCTCCGGGCCAGGGCGGAGGAGGCGGCCTTTTACCTGCGGGCCCGCCTTCAGGAAGAGGGAGTGAGGGCCAAGGTCCTGGGGTGCGACTTCACCCTGGATGGCCGCCACCTCACCGTGCACTACGCCGCGGAGGAGCGGGTGAACCTCAGGCGTTTTACCCGGGAACTTGCCGAGCGCTTCGGGGCCCGGGTGGAGTTTTTGGCCGAGGGCCCCCGGGAGGAGGCTGCCTACCTGGGCACCCTGGGTGCCTGCGGGATGGAGTCTTGCTGCTCCACCTGGCTACAGGGTTTCGCCCAGGTATCCATCAAGCTGGCCCGCGACCAGGGGCTTCCCCTGAACCCCGAGAAGATCTCGGGTCCTTGCGGACGGCTCCTTTGCTGCCTGGCTTACGAGCATCCCGTGTACCAGGAGCTTTTGGCGGAGCTTCCCCGCAGGAACGCCCGGGTCTGCACCAAGGAGGGGGTGTGCGGCAAGGTGCAGAAGGTGAACCCCTTGAAGGGGACGGTGGAACTCCTCCTGGAGGAGGGGAAGGCGGTGGAGGTGTCCAAGGAGGAACTGGCCTGAGAGGATGAGTGGGGCCCAAGTGTTCGCCCGAAAGGTGCGCCGCCTGGTACTGAACCGCCAGGGCACCGAGGCCCAGATCTTCCTCCTCTCCCCTTGGGAGGAGGGTTTCCTCTACCTGCGCTCGGATGGCTTCGCCCACTTTGCCCAGGGTCTGGGGGCGGAGGAGGTGGTGGGCTTCGCCTTGGGAAAGGGGCGGGTGGAGCTCCGCTTCCAAGACGGCAGCGCCCTCACCCTCCGCTACCGCCTGGGGCGATGGGTCAAGGTCCTTCACTTTTCGTAGGGCCTTCCCACCGCCGCCGGGGGTCGGCTCTTGCCCATGAAGCCCGCCAGCACCAGAACGGTGACCACGTAAGGGAAGGCCTGCACCAAGACCGCGGGCAGGATCTCCGTGCCCTGAAGCTGGATGGCCAGGGCGCTGGCGAAGCCAAAGAGCAAGGTGGCGAAGAGGATGCCCAAGGGGTGCCACTTCCCGAAGATCATGGCCGCCAGGGAGATGAACCCCATCCCCGCGGACATGCCCCGCACGAACTGGTTGAGGAAGCCGATGGCCAGGTAGGCCCCGGCGAGGCCCGCCAAAACTCCGGAGAGCACCACCCCGATGTAGCGCATGCGGTACACGTTGATCCCCAGGGTGTCGGCAGCTTCGGGATGCTCGCCCACGGCCCTGAGGCGCAGGCCAAAGGGGGTTTTGAAGAGGACCCACCAGGTCAGGGGAACCAGGAGGAAGGCCAGGTAGACCAAGGGGGAAAGGGCAAAGCCCTCAGGCCCCCAAAGGGGCAGGCGGTTTGCCACCTCCTTGGAGTTGGTGGCGTTGCCGTAGAAGTAGGTGAGCACCAGGCTGGGGGCTCCCAGGGCCAGGAGGTTGATGGCGGTGGCGCTGATGATCTGGTCGGCCCGGTATTTGATGGAGACCACCGCATGCACCAGGGCCACCAGCCCTCCCACCAGCATGGCGCTTAGGACCCCAAGCCAGGGAAGCCAGGGATGGGGGCCGGGGCCTAAGGTGTGTTCCACCCTTTCCACCACCACTGCGGCGGTGAGGGCTCCGAAGAGGATGATGCCCTCGAGGGCGATGTTCACCACCCCGCTCCTTTCGGAGAACATGCCCCCTAAGGCGGTGAGCAAAAGGGGCGTGGTCTGGCGCAGGGTGGAAAAGAAGAGGGCGATCCAAAAGGCAGCGTCCAGGTTCATGGGGTCTCCTCCCTTTCCTCTCGCTTTCGGCTTTCTTCCCTAAGCTCCACCTCGGCTGCTCGCAGGGGGTCGGTGAAGTAGCGGGGCAAAAAGCCCCCGGCGGCGATGAAGAGCACGATCAAGGCCTGCAATACCGCCACCAGCTCCCGGCTGATGCCCAGTTGCAGGTTCACCTGCAACCCCCCGGTGAGGAGGATGCCAAATAGCCAGGCGGCCAGGCCCACCCCCAAGGGGGTGTTCTGGCCCATCAGGGCCACGGCGATGCCGTCAAAGCCCACGGAATAGGGAAGGGATTGCTTCAGGCGGTACTCGTCAATCCCCCCGCCCAGCACGTAGTGGGTGGCGGCCAGACCCGCCAAGGCCCCTGCCAGAAACATGATGAGGACCATCTTCCGCCCGGCCAGCACCCCTCCGTACTCCGCCGCCTTGGGGGCCAGGCCCATGGCCCTAAGCTCGTACCCTCCCACGGTGCGGAAGACGTAAAAGTGGAAGAAGAAAAGGGCCAGGATGGCCAGAAGAAAAGCGCCGTTAAGGCGCACGGAGGTAAGGTCGGGGCCCAAGCTCACCGCAGGTCCCGGTAGAAGGCCGCCCACCGCGTAGCCCGCCACTCCTCCGAGGAGGCCCATGAGCACCCGGTGGCCCAGGCTCTTCCGGGTGAGGAAGTAGCCCAATAGGCCCAGAAGGAGGGCGAAGGGCAAGGCCCAGGATAGCTCTCCCCCCGGGGCCAAAAGCTCGGTCCAGTGGGGGATGCGGGCCTCTGGTCGGATCTCGTAGCTCCGGGCCTCGTACCCTGGGTATTTGAAGGGCAGGTACAGGGTGCGGCCGAAGAACTTGTACTCGTTGGAGGAGATAAGGAAGAGGAAGAGGCTTGCGGCGATGTAGTTCAGCATGATGGTGTTGATGACCTCGTGGGCCCCGAAGCGGGCCTTGAGCCAGCCGGGCAGGGCACCCCATAGCCCCCCGGCCAAACCGGCGGCCAGGATGGCGAGGGGCAGTACCAGCCACCTGGGCCCTGGCAGGTACACCCCCACCAGCATGGCGGCGATGGCCCCCAGGATGAGCTGCCCCGGGGCCCCGATGTTGAAAAGCCCCCCGCGGAAGCTTAAGGCCACGGCTAAGCCGGTGAAGATCAGGGGAGTAGCCAGGAGGAGGCTTTGCAGGAAGCCCGAGGGGTTGACCAAGGGGCTATAGAGGAGCTGGTAGGTGTAGGTGATGAGGTCCAGCTTCAGCATCCAGGCTTCCCTTAGGGTCTCGGCCTCTCCTGGGGCCTTCTTCATCACCGCCACGATGATCCCGCCCAACAAGGAAGCCAGGAGGAGGGAGAAGAGGGGCACCACCACCCCCCGGCGGCGCACCAGAAAGGCCACCCCTCCAGGGGAGAAAAGCCGGGCCAGAAGGAGGAGGTAGAGGCTATAGGCCAAGGTGGCGTAGCTGCCAAGCCCCAGGGTGTACCGCCTGAGGATGGGCCTTTCCGCACCCGCGTTCACCTGGGCCACGCTGGCTTGGAAGAGAAGGTAGGTGAGGAGGAAGAGGCCTAGGCCCAGGATCCCCATGAGGAAAAGCTTCCGGGCGGGCTTGGGAGTCCAGGCCAGGACCAGGGTGAAAGCCAGCCAGGCCAGGGAGGGATAGAAGACACCCCAAAGCCAGCCGTCCCCGTAGCCCGGGGGCAAGGTTCCCTGGGGGAGATGGTGGCCGAAGGGGCTTAAAAGCACGCCTTCCCCGCCAAAAAGGCGATGGGGTACCGCCCAGGGCGCCAGGTACCAGAGGAGGAGGAGAACCCCTCCCCCCAAGGCCACCAGGATTCCCAGGCGCTTACGGTCCTTCCACACGCCCACGATTGTACCCTAGCCCCGTAGGTCTACGGCCCGGGGCGGTGCTAGACTTCTTTCGTGGAGATTTCTCCCCGGGAAAAGGCCGAGCGGGTGCGGCGCATGTTTGCGGAGATCGCTCCCCGCTACGACCTTTTGAACCGGCTTCTTTCCTTTGGCGCCGATCTTCGCTGGCGCAGGCGGGCGGTGGCCCTGGCTTTGGAAAAAAATCCCGGGCGCATCCTGGACCTGGCCACGGGCACGGGAGACCTGGCCCTTATGTTGAAGAGGAAGGCGCCCACGGCCCAGGTGGTGGGGGCGGACTTCGCCCTGCCCATGCTGGAGATCGCCCGCAGGAAAGCCCGGGCGCAGGGCCTTGCGGTGGAGTTTCTGGAAGCCGATGCCCTGTCCCTGCCTTTTCCCCAAGGGAGCTTTGAGGCCATCACCATCGCCTTCGGTTTCCGCAACTTCGCCGACTACCGTAAGGCTCTTTTCGAGCTCCGCCGGGTCCTGGCCCCGGGGGGGCGGCTGGTCATCCTGGAGTTTCCCCCGCCTCCCAGGGGGGCCTTTGGCCTGGTTTATCGGGTTTACTTCCAGAGGCTCCTTCCCTTCCTGGGGGGGGTGGTCTCGGGGAGCTTCGGGGCCTACCGCTACCTGCCGGAAAGCGTGGAGGCCTTTCCCCCGCCGGAAGCCTTAAAGGGCATGATGGAGGAGGCGGGCTTCAAGGTGCGCTACGAACTCCTCACCTTCGGGGTGGCGGCCATCCACATTGGGGACCTCGAGGCCGGGTCAGCCCGATAGGGCTACCTTGCGGCTTCCTCCAGCTCCTCGTCTGTGGGGATACGGCCAACTTTCAGGTTTTCCACCAGGTAGCGGGCCATGCGCCCGAGGGCGTCCCGCACCCTGTGCCACTCCTCCAGGGGCTTTCCCGAGGGGTCGGGGAAGGAAACATGGCGCTTTTCCGTCTTTGCGGGGTAGGCGGGGCAGGCTTCCTTGGCGGCATCGCACACGGTGAGAACCAGGTGGAAGTTCCAGGGATCGGGGAGCTCAAAAAGGGTTTTGGAGAAGTGCCCCGTAAGGTCAATCCCCACCTCGGCCATCACCCGCTTGGCCTCTTCCTTGACGAAGGTCTTCTCGGTGCCGGCGGAGTGGACCTCGAGGTCCACTCCCATTTCCCCGGCCCAGTGCCGGAGCCAGCCCTCCGCCATCTGGCTGCGGGCGGAGTTGTGGGTGCAAAGAACCAAAAGGCGCATCCTATAAACCTAACCTTCCCCAGGTCAGGGAAAGGTCAGGAAGGTGCCCGGCTGGACTAGGCAAGCCTCCTCTCCAACTCCTCCACCTTCTCGGCCAGAACCGCAAACCCCTTTCGCCAGAAGGCGGGGCTTTCCAGGTCAAAGCCGTAGCGGGCCGCCAGCTCCTTGGCCCGGTACATGCCCGAGGTGGCCAGAAGCTCCTCGTAGCGCCCGGCAAAGCCCGGGTCCTCCTTGGCCTCCTGGTACACGGCCAAGCCGAAGAGGAGGCCGAAGGTGTAGGGGTAGTTGTAGAAGTCGGAGCCGTAGTAGTGCCCCTTCACCGCCCACATGTAGGGGTGGTGGGTGGCGAGGACCTCCCCGTAGGCCTCCTTCTGGGCCTTCAGCATGAGCTCCTTGAACTCCCTGGGGGAAAGCTCCCGGGCCTTCCTTCCCTCAAAGACCCAGGACTCAAAGAGGAAGCGGCTATAGATGTCCACCACCACCTGGGCCGCTCCTTGCAGGTAGGCGTCCAGGATCAGAAGCCCCTCTTCCGGGGAGACTTCCTTAAGGGCCGCCTCCACCACCAGGGTTTCGTTCATGATGCTGGCGGTCTCCGCCAGGGTCATGGGCACCTCCCGCAGGCTGGCGGGCACCCGGGCCAGGGCGAAGTTGTGGTAGGCGTGGCCCAGCTCGTGGGCCAGGGTGGAAACCGACTCAAAGCTTTCCTCGTAGTTGGCCAGGATGAGGCTTTTGCCCCCGCCCCTTCCCATGCAGTAAGCCCCGCCGATCTTGCCCTTGCGGGGCAGGAGATCCATCCAGCGCTCGTGGAATGCGGTTTCCGCCACTTTAGCGGCGTTCGGGACCAGGGTGGCGAGCTTTTCCCGGATGAAGTCCCGGGCCTCCTCCAGGCTCCAGCGCCGGCCCTTTCCGATGGGGGCAAAGAGGTCCCACCAGTCTAGCCTTTCCTTGCCCAGAGCCTTGGCCTTCAGGAGGTAGTAGCGGTGGAAGAGGGGAAGGCTTTCCCGCACCGCTTCCAGGAGGGCCATGAGGGCCTTCCGGGTGATGCGGTTTCGGTGCAGGCTGGGCTCGAGGTCATCCCGGTAGCCCCGCCTGCGGTTCAGGACCGAGGCTTCCCCCTTGACCCCGTTTAGGGCGTAGGCCAGGGGCACCTCGTGGCCTTCCCAGGCTTTGAGCTCCGCCTGGTAGGCCTTCTTGCGCACCTCCTCCTCGGGGCGGAAGTAGAGGTTCCGCACCTGGGTGATGGGCAACTCCTCCCCGTCCACCACCGCGGTGATCTGGCTGGTGAGGTTCTCGTGGAGCTTGGACCAGGCCTGGCGCCCGGAGAGGGATAGCTCCGCCGCCAGGACCTCCTCTCCTTCAGGCATCATGTGCAGGGCCTCCTCCCGGGCCTCCTCCACCAGGATGCGGTAAGGCCCTGCCTCCTCCGGGTCCTGTAGGGCCAGGTAGCGGGTGAGGCGGGGCCTGAGGCGGGCGAAGTCCAGGAAGAGCACCTCCAGCTCGGAGAGCTTGGCCAAGGCGGCCTCGTCGGTGGTGTCGGCGGTGAAGCGGGCGTAGAGGTAGGCCCAAAGGGGGGTGGATTCCTCCAAAAGGGCGTCCAGGGAGGCCAGGACCTCCTTTAGAGGGGCTTGTTGGTCCACCTGCTCCTTGAGCTGGCCAATCCGCTTCCTCACGCCTTCCCAGGCTGCCTGGAACTCGGGGCTTTCCAGGCCGGGGAAAAGGGGGGTTAGATCCCACGTGGTTTCCATGGCCCCACTATACCTGACCCGCGGGTCAGCCCTGGTATACTCTGGCTTCGTGGAGGGTTTTCCCGTATCCGTACCCATACAGGTGCGCTTCCGCGACCTGGATGCCCTGGGGCATGTGAACAACGCGGTCTACCTCACCTACTTTGAGGTGGCCCGCGCCGCCTACTTCCAGAGATTGGAAAGGGACTGGGTGGAGAAGGGGCATTTCATCCTGGCCCGGGCGGAGGTGGATTTCCTGCGGCCTATCCTCCTCGAGGATCCGGTGGAGGTGGGGGTGCGGGTGGTGCGCATCGGTCGGAGTAGCTTTGACATGGAGTACCTCCTCCTGGCCAGGGGGGAGGAGGCCGCCCGGGGCAAGACGGTCCAGGTTTGGCTGGAAGGAGGCAGGCCTGCTCCTTTGCCCCCGGTCATCCGAGAGCGCATAGAGGCCCTGGAAGGCCGCTCCTTCTAGCCTTTCAGCACCACCACCGTGACCCCGTGCCCGCCCTCGTGGGGAGGGGCGTCGGCGAAGGTTTCCACCCGTTTGTCCCGCCTTAGGGCCTCGCGGATGGCCTGCCTGAGGGCTCCGGTACCCTTGCCGTGAAGGAGGCGCAGGGTGGTGAGGCCCAAGGCGCGGGCCTCCTCCAGGGCGGAGTCCACCTCCAGGAGGGCTTCCTCCACGGTAAGCCCCCTGAGGTCCACCTCCTTCACCTCCCTTCGCGGCTTTAGGCCGATGGCCTTGGGGGTTTCCTGGGCCTTGAGGGGGGTAAGCTCCTTGGCCTTCACCGTCATCTTCACCGGCCCCACCTGGACCAGGGCTTCCTCTCCCCTTAGCTCCAGAAGCCTTCCCTGACGCTTCAGGGAGGGGATCTCCACCATCTGTCCCGCCTCGAGGCCCCTAGGCACCTCCAAGGCCCCCTTGGGCGTGGCCCTGGCATACCTTTCCCTCAGGGCCAAAAGCTCCCGCAGGGCGTCCTTTTTCCCCTGGGTTTTGGCCTTTTCCTTGAGGGCTTTGAGCTCGGCCTCCACCTTTAGGAGCTTCTGGCGGACCTCCTCCTCCAGGGCCTTGAGCCTTTCCTGCCGCTCCTCCTCAAAACGGGCTTCCCGCTCCTCCAGCCGCTTCCTTAAGGCCTCCACCTGGGCCATCTGGGAGAGGAGCTGGCTTCTTTCCTCCTCCAGGCGTAACCTTTCCGCCTCCAGCTCCTCCAGGAGGGCTTCCAGCCTTCCCCCTTGGGGCAGAAGGCTTTCCGCCCGCTTCAGCACCGCCTCGGGCAGGGAAAGCCTCCTGGCGATGGCCAGGGCGTAGCTCCGCCCAGGCACCCCCAGGACCAGCTCGTAGGTGGGGCGCAGGCCCTCCAGGTCAAAGCGCATGGAGGCGTTTTGGATGCCCGTTCGCCCCTGGGCGAAGGCCTTCAGGGGGGAGAGGTGGGTGGTGACCAGGCCCTTGACCCCTTTTTCCAGGAGGGCTTCCAGGATGGCCTGGGAAAGGGCAGCTCCCTCCTCGGGGTCGGTGCCGCTACCCAGCTCGTCGATGAGGACCAGGCTTTGGGCCGTGGCGCTTTCCAGCATCTCCTTGAGCCTGCTTAAGTGCCCGGCGAAGGTGGAAAGGTTTTCCTGAAGGGATTGCTCGTCGCCGATGTCGGCGAAGACCCTGTCGGGCCAGGCCAAGGTGGCCTTCTTGGCCGCCACGAAAAGCCCCGACTGGGCCATGAGCACCCCAAGGCCCAGGGTTTTTAGGAGGGCCGTCTTTCCCCCCATGTTGGGGCCGGAGATGAGGATGAGGCGCCTTTCCCCGTCCAGGGCCAGGGAGTTGGGGACGGGATTGGGGATAAGGGGGTGGAAGGCTTGGAAAAGCTCGTAGGTTTCCCCGAAGCGGGGCCGGCTAAGCCCGAAATCCCGGGCCAGGCTCGCCTGGGCCTGGACGAGGTCCAGAAGGCCCAGGGCCTCAAGGGTGCCGGGCAGTTCCTCATCGGCCGCCAGGGCCTCGGAAAGCTCCCGTAGGATGCGGTTTACCTCCTCCTCCTCCTGAAGGCGCAGGGCCTGGAGGCGGTTGTTCAGCTTCACCACGGAAAGGGGCTCTATGAAAAGGGTGGCCCCGGACTCGGACTCATCCAGGAGAAGGCCGGGGATCCTTTGGGCCATCCCCGCGCGCACGGGGATGCAGTAGCGCTCGCGGCGCAGGGTGACGAACCGGTCCTGGATCGCCTCGGGGTGGCGGTCCATAAGGGCGTAGAGTTTGTCCAGGATCTGCTGGCGCAGGGGCTTGAGTTCCCGGCGGATGGCGAAAAGCTTGGGGCTTGCCTCATCCCGCACGGCTCCTTCCTCGTCCAGGGCTTTCCTGACCTTGGTGAGGAAGGCCCCGTGGTCCCCGATGCCCGCCGCCACCTGGCTCAGGAGGTTTTGTAGGGGAAGAAGCTCTTCCTTGAGGGCTATGGCCTCCTCCAGGGCCTGGGCTCCTTTTAGGAGCTCGAGGCCCGAAAGCCTGGCCCCGCCTTGGGCCTTTTGGTAGGCTTCCTCGAGGGCCCCCGCCTCGGGAAGGGTGTAGGGATAGGCTAAGGCCTCCTGGGTTAGCTGGTGGCGCCTTTCCGCCTCCTCCTGGGAGAGGGGGGCAAGGGCCAAGGCCAGCCTTCGCCCCAAGGGGGTCTTGGCCCTTTCCGCAAGGAGGGCGCGGACCTTGGGGAACTCCAGGACCTCGAGGACATCCCGCACAAAAGCCCAGTATAGCTCTTGGACCCTAACGCTTCAGGAGGCGGAGCAGGGCGGCAAGGGCAAGCTGTCCCCCAGGGCCTAAAGCCTTCCTCAAGAGCAACCCTACCCGTCCGAGCCGCCCCCAAGGCAGGAGGGAGAGCAAGGTGGTAAGAGAGGCAAGGATGGCCTGTTTTTGTTCCTGGGGGAGGCTATTCCAACGGTCATGAGCTTCTTGAATCAGAGCGATGAACCGCTTATAGAAGCCAGGGTCCTTGGGGTTTTCCCCCTTTAGCGCTTCCATCTGGGCCAATAACTCTTCTGAGGAGACCCTTCCCCCAGCCTGGGCTTGAAGGGGGGCTGCATCCTGGATGCCTTCCCCTGGCTTGGCGTCGGTGCTCCCAACCCGCCTCACCCTTCTATTGAAACTTTTGAGCCGCATCTGGCTTGCATTATACGGGTTGGAATAACAGGAAGGAGGTTTCCACCTCCCCCGCCACTTCCTTCTCGGCAACGAGGTCTATTCCAGGGGGAAGGGTGAGCCTTGTCCCTTCCGGGGCGAAGAAGGCCCAGACCTCCTGGCCTCGGTACCGCCTTTTGAAGGCCAGCACCTCTTTGCCGGCCTCTAAGGGAAGAAGCCCTCCCAGGCGGAGGGCAGGGTGGGTGCGCTTGAGCTTTACCAGCCTGCGGATAAGGGTCAAGACCTCAAGGTTCCATGCGCTTTCGTTCCAGGGGAAGGGGGCCCGGCAGTAGGGATCCCCTTGCCACTTTGCGTAGGGGTTGGGTTGGGAAAGGCCCACCTCGTCCCCGTAATAGATGGCGGGGCTTCCCGGGAAGGCGAAGAGGAGGGCATAGGCCAGCTTGAACCGTTCCACATCCCCCTTAAGCCGCCAAAGGGCGCGGGGGATGTCGTGGGAGGAGAGGAGGGTGTACATGCTGTGCCGAAGCTGCACGGGCAGGGCCTGGTAGTGGTCCCAGAGGACTTGCCAGGTCTCCTGGGCATCCAGGTGGACGGGCCTTCCGCGCACATCCCTTCCAGAAAGCCACTCCATCACGGGGTGGGCGAAGCCCGCATAGTGCATGGCCCCATCCAGGGTATGGGCCCTTAGGGTGGGGGTGGCGTCGTAGGAAAGTTCCCCGAATACTATGGCCTCGGGTCTTTCCTCCTTAGCGGCCCGGGCCAAGGCGCGAAGCCAGCGGGCGTTCTTGCGGTTGGTCCCCCCTTCCCCGATGGAGTGGGCCACATCCAGCCGGAAGCCGTGGGCCAGGCGCATCCAGTAGCGGATGGGAGCCTTTTTACCGTGGACGAAGCGCTCCTGGGTGAGGGGGGAGGCATAGTCCAGCTTGGGCATGGACTTGACCCCCCAGAAGGCGGCGTAGGAGCCATCGGGGTAAAAGGTGAACATGCTCCGTTCCGGGCTTGCCAGGTTCTTTAGGGCCCTTTGAAACCAAGGGTGGGTGGCCCCCACATGGTTGAAGACGCCATCCAGCACCAGGCGCATACCCCTCTTTTCCAAAGCCTGGAAGAGGGCTTCCAGGGCCTCCTCTCCTCCCAGGTGGGGGTCCACCCGCAGGTAGTCTTCCGTGTCGTAGCGGTGGCTGCTTGGGCTTTGGAAGATGGGGGTTAGGTAGAGGGTTTCCACCCCCAAGGCCTCCAGGTAGGGGAGGGCTTCCAGGATGCCAAAGAGGTCTCCTCCGTAGAACTCCCACGATCCCTCCGGGCCCGGGGGTTCGTTCCAGGCCTTCTTGCGGATGGGCCTGCCCATGAGAAGCCATTCCCCGTCTTTAGGGGAAAGCTCCGGGCGCCCCTGGCGGAAGCGGTCGGGGAAGATCTGGTAATAGACGGTGCCCAGGGCCCACCAGGGGGGAAGGGATCCCGCCAGGAGGTGGAAGAAACGGTCGTAGCGGGGAAGGGTTTTTTCCAGGCCGTGGCTGCCCAAGAAGCCCTCGGGCAGGAGGAAGCAGTAGCGAAAGGGGCTTGCGTGCACGGAAACCCGCACCCTTAGGCCCCCCTTGGCCCGTTCCATGGGTTTTTTGTGGATCTCCCCGTCCTTTTCGTAAAGGAGGAGCCCTTCCTTGGCCTCGGTTTCCAGGTAGAGGGTCACCTCCTCCCCCAGCTCGGGCAGAGGGGGATGGATGTGCTCGAGGTCGTGGTAGTGGGCCATAGGGCTACTCCTTCACCGCTCCTGCGGTGTACCCGGAAACGAAGTACTGCTGGAAGCCGTAGAAGAGGAAGAGGATGGGCAGGGAACCGAGGACGCTGGCGGCGGCGAAGATCCCCCACTTGGTCTGGAACTGGCCGGTGGTGAAGCTCCGAAGCCCCACACCCACGTTCCAGCTTTCCACCCCCGTGAGGACCAGGTTGGCCAGGACGAACTCCGAGTAGGTGCCCACGAACTGGAGAAGGAAGATGAAGACGAACATGGGGGCGGAAAGGGGGAGGAGGATCCTGGTAAAGACCTGCCACTTAGTGGCCCCGTCCACCATGGCCGCCTCCTCGAGGCTCGGGCTGATGCTTTCCAGGTACCCCTTGTACACCCAGGTGCCGAAGCTGATGATCCCCCCGGAGTAGGCCAGCACGAGCCCGGTAAAGGTGTTCAAGAGGTTCAGCCGGGAAAGGAGGTAGTAGATGGCCACCAAGGCCAGAAATCCGGGGAACATCTGCACGAAGATGAAGAAGAGGAGCACGGGGTAGCGGCCGGGCAGGTGGCGGAAGCGGGCGAAGGCGTAGCCCGCGGTGGCGGTGAGCAACACGGCGAGGAGTCCCGTAAGCCCGGAGATGAGGAAGGTGTTGCGCACCCAGAGCAGAAACTTGGCCTCGGTTCCCTGTCCGGTGAACTGCCTGGGGGAAAGGGTGAGGGCCAAGGCGAAGACCGCCAGGGCCAGGAGGAGGAGGAGCCTTCCCTGCCAGAAGTCCATCCATTCTTCCGGGGTTAAAAGCCGCCTCAGGAGGCCGATGAGGGCCACACCCAGGAGGGCGAGCCCCCCGAGGAGGAGAAGGCCCACCTGGTAGGGGTAAAGCACCACCCCCTCCACCAGCTTGGCGTAGTTTTCCAAGGAGGGCTCGGGCACGTAGGGGATGACCTTGGCGTCCAAAAGGAGAAACCCCGTGTCCGGCCTGCGGAAGCTGAAGAGGTTGTTGGTGGGGTCAAAGCTGGCGGCCACCACCTGCACCACGGGGTAGTAGACGAGGAGGATCAGGATCCAGAGGAAGAGGTGGGTCACCCCCTGCCAGAAAAAGGGCCAGGGGCTTCGTTTGCGCCCCTGGATGCGGTTGGCCAAGGCGGTGTGAATCACGCTGTAAAGGAGAAGCAGGAGGACCAGGCTCAAAAGGATGCCCAGGGCATAGGCCCAGCCATAGGGCACGAAAACGCTGCCGAAGGCCACCTGCTTGCGGTAGGAGCCTACGTCAAAGAGCCGGTTTAGGGCAAACCAATAGACCCCGTAAAGGGCGAGGCCCACGAGGAGGAAGGCCAGAAGCCGCCGCACCTACCTCACCTCCCTTAGGGCCCCGGTGATGCGGAAGTTCACCAGGCTGATGGCCACGGTGATGGCAAAGATGAGGAGGCTGATGGCCGCCCCCAGGCCGTAGGCGGACTGCCCCTCGGCGCTGAAGGCGGTCTTGTAGGCCCAGGAGATGAGGATGTCCGTGGCCTGGGCCGTGGCCAAGCGGCCTTCCTGGGCGGGGCCTCCGCCGGTAAGGAGGTAGATGATATAGAAGTTGTTGAAGTTGAAGGCGAAGGAGGAGAGGAGGATGGGCACCATGGGTTTTTCCAGAAGGGGCAGGGTGATGCCCCATAGAGCCTGCCAGGGAGTGGCCCCGTCCACCTTGGCGGCCTCGTAGAGCTCGTCGGGGATGGTGGAAAGAGCCCCCAAGGTGGCGGTCATCATGTAGGGGAAGCCAAGCCACAGGTTCACCAGGAGGATGGCCACCTTGGCCCAGTCGGGGTCGTTGAGCCAGGGGATGGGGTAGATGCCCAGGACCCCTAGGAGGCGGTTGATGGCCCCAAAGTTGTAGTTGAGGAGGGCCACGAAGACCTGCACGGTGATCACCCCCGGAAGGGCCCAGGAGATGATGAGCACCGTGCGGTAGAAGTTCCTTAGCTTTAAGGCTTTGTTGTTGAGAACAAGGCCCAGTATGAGGCCCAAGAGGGCATTGAGGAGCACGGTGCTTAAGGCGAAGGCCACGTTCCAGGCGAAGACGGGGAAAAGGGCCTTGCTGGCTTGGGAGAGGATGAAGCTGAAGTTTCTAAGGCCCACGAAGCGGAAGGCATTCACCTTCGCCACAAAGGCGGCCTGAAAGGGCGGGATGCGGTCTAGGACCAAGGTGTTTCCCTCAGCCTCGAGGATCCTGGCCCGCAGGCGGTGCCCCTCGGCGTACACCTCCACGGTTTCCCCTGCGCAGGGACGGCAACGAAGGGCTTCCTCTACGGCTTCCTCCAGAAGAAGCTGTGGCCCTTGATGTGCCACCACCCGGGTTTCCGTGGAGCGGTCGGGGAAGCCGCTTCGGGCCCCCGAGTAGTCGGTGAAGGCCAGGTAAACCGTGAGGGCGATGGGGTAGAGGGTGAAGACCAAAAGAAAGGAGAGGGCGGGGAGGAAGTAGTACCAGTCGGTCAGCCAGGGAAAAAGGCGTCCCACCAGGATGGCCCCTGGCACCAGCACCAGAAGGGCCAGGACCAGGATGGTCCAGCCTGGAGGGGCCAGGTAGGCCTCGAGGGCCAGATACCCCAGGATGCCCACCCCTGTGGACAGGATCAGGAGGCCCAAAAGCAAGAACAGGGCCAGGAGAAAACCCTTAAGGCCAGGAGGGTGTTTCATGGCTTAAAGATACGCCCCCCACGGGGGAAGGAGGTCCCATGGGGGGCCCGCATACGTGTGCATTTCCGCTACGCGGTGTGTTCCAGGATCCCCACCCGGGCAAAGTCCGGGTGGGATGGTGTTACCTGCCGATGCCCTTCCTGATCTCGGCCACCATGTCCTCCACGATCTTCTTCAAGTTGGAGTCGGGCCGCTGGATGGCCAGGTTGATGGCGTTGGCCCACGGACCCCATACCTTGCCCATCTCGGGGATGTTGGGCATAGGGGTGCCCAGGGCGAAGACCTTGGAAAAGCCCGCCACCACCGGATCCTTCTCCAGGGTCTTGGCGGCGCTCTTGGACACGGGGATGCGGCCACCCGCCTGGTTGAAGGAAACCAGGTTCTTGCCGGTGACCAGGGTCTTGGCGAAGTTGACCGCGGCGGTCTTGTTCTTGGAGTAGGCGTTCACCACCACCCCTTGCACCCCCAGGAAGGGACCCCAGGGGTTCTTGGCCCCGGGCGGGGTGGGGAAGGGGGCGATGCCGAAGTCGATCTTGGCCTTCTTGTAGTCGCCCAGGGCCCAGGGGCCGTTGATGATCATGGCCAAAGCCCCGTCCTTGAAGGCTCCGTCCGCCACACCGTAGTCCACCCCTTCGGGCACCAGGTTGTAGCGGAAGCGGAGGTCCTTGATGAACCCTAAAGCCTTTTCCCCCACTTCCCCGCCTATCAAGAGCTTGGAGGGGTCCAGGTTGCCCTTGGCGTCCTTGGCGAAGACGTTGTCCGCTCCAAAGGCCCGGAAGAAGCCGAAGTTGAAGTAGGGGTCGCCAATGTTATACAGGAAGCCGAAGGTGGAACCGGTGGTGAGCTTCTGGGCCATGGACAGGAACTCCTCCCAGGTCTTGGGGGGTTCTTTTACGTACTTCTTGTTGTAGATGAGGGCCACGCTTTCGGCGAAGGCGGGAAGGCCCATGAGCTTGCCCCCGAAGGTGAAGGCCTCCACCGCCACGCTTTGCAGATCGGAGAGGTAGCTTTGCGTCACGTACTTGCCCATGGGCTCCAGCACCCCGGCCTGGGCCATCTCCCCCAGCCAGTCGTGGGGGATGGAGACCACCAGGTCCGCCGCCTGCCCCTGGGGTGCCCCCAGGATGAACTTCTGCTTGATGTCCCCGAAGGGAACCTCCACCACCTCCACCTTGGTGCCGGAGGTCTTCTCGTAGGCCTGGGCTTGGGCCTTGAGCCACTCCAGCTCGGGGCCGCCAAAGTGGGTCCACACCGTGATCTTCCCCTGGGCAAGGGCCAGGGAAAGCCCGAGGGCCAGTACCGCCAGTGCTCGTTTCATATCCCACCTCCGGGCGCGTGGTAGCGTTTCCGCTTAGCTTTTTTTCCGCGCCCTGCAGGCTGAGTATACTCCTACCTTCCCGGGACGCAAGTCCCCCCTAATAGAGGGCCCGCACCACCTCAAAGGCGATGAGGGCCAGGATCCCCACCTCCACCGCCTGGCTTCTTAGGTGCACCACCTCCTCGGTGACCATCTCGTAGGTGGCCTCAAGGACCCTGAGCTTCTCCTCCAGGCTCCGCTCCAGCTCGTGGGCCCCGTAGAGCTCTAAAGCGGCCCGGTAGATCTTGGCGTAGAAGAGATCCTCGGTGATGCGCAAGGCCCCCTCCATCCGGGCCCGCACGTCGGCGATCTCCGCATGCCGGGCCATGAGGCGCCGCCTTAGACGCTGTAGGTTGCCGTAGCCCCAAAGGCCCCGGTGCCTGAGCACCTGGGGCACGGCCTCCAGCTCCTGGGTGAGGACCCCGTCATAGTAGGAAAGCTCCAGAAGCTGGGCGTGCACGAACTCCACCAGATCGGCCACGTCCCAGATGCCCTCCGAGTCCAGGATGAAGACCCGGTCAAACCCCAGAAGGGCCAGGTCCTCGGTGGAGTAGCTGTAGCGGTAGCGCTCCATCTCCCGCCTGACCTCGGGGGCGAACTCCTCCTTGGCCCCCATCCAAAGGGGGGTGAGGTCCACGGTGGGGGCGTGGGCCTTTTCCCCTTCTATTCCCAGGGCATGGTAGACGGTGAACTCCTCGCTCAGGCGCTTTTCCTCGGGGTGGAGGAGGGCGCCTTGCAGGTAGGGCTCGAGGGCCGCCAGCTCCGCCAGGAAAAACCCTTCCCAGAAGGGAAGCTCGGGAAGGGCCAGGGCCTTTTCCAGAAAGGCTTCCCAGGGTACCTTCTCCCCCAGGTGCACCCGGAAGGAAAGGGAGGCTACCCCGAACTCGTAGAGCCGGGCGGTGAGAAGGCCGGAGATCCCCTCCACGCTCCTCACCCCAAGCTCCACCTGCGCCGGGGGGTTTTCGAAGCGCACCGCCCCCAGCCGGGGCCGGGAAAGGCGAAGCCTGGGGGTGGCCAGGCGGGAGAGGTCGATCTCGTCCGCCAGGTCGTAAAGGCGGTAAAGGGCGATGTGGGGCGAAAGGAGGTTCATGGGAAGGCCGGGCTCATTCCAGCTGGGAGATCTCCCGGGGAGGGGGACCCTGCTCGTAGGCTTTGAGGAGGGCCTTTATGGCCTGGCCCCGGTGGGAGTAGCGGGCCTTTTCCTCCAGGGTCATCTCCGCAAAGGTCTTACCCGCCTCGGGCACGTAGAAGAGGGGGTCGTACCCAAAGCCCCCTTCCCCCCGGGGAGCCTCGAGGATATACCCCTCCACCTGTCCCTCGTAGGTTTCCACATGCCCGTCGGGGTAGGCCAGGACCAGGACCGCCACGAAGCGGGCCTTGCGCTCCTCCCCCTTGAGGTGGCGCATCCTCTCCAGAAGGTAGACGTTCCGCTCCCGGTCGGTTTCCCTTCCCCCATAGCGGGCGGAGTAGACCCCGGGTTCCCCCCCTAGGGCGGGCACCTCGAGGCCCGAGTCATCCGCCAGGGCGGGAAGGCCCGTGGCCTTGGCCACGTAGGCGGCCTTGAGGAGGGCGTTTTCCAGGAAGGTGGCGCCCTCCTCCTTGGGCATGCGCAGGGGAAAGTCGGCCAGGGAAAGAAGGGTCCAGCCCAAAGGAGCCAGGCCCTCCTTAAGCTCCCGCACCTTCCCGGGGTTGCTGGTGGCCAAGACCAGGCGCATCCCTTCTAGGATACTCCCTTAAGGGCCTGGACCACTTCCTCCGGGGAATCCAGTGGGGTAAGGAGGGCAAGGTCTTTGGGATCGATGGCCCCTTGTTCTTTCAGGGATTCCATCCAGCTCAGAAGCCCTTGCCAGTACCCCCGGTCCAAGGCGAAGACGGGGAAGGGGTGGACCTTTTCCGTCTGGATGAGGACCAGGACCTCGGAGAGCTCGTCCAGGGTGCCGAAGCCCCCGGGCAGGAAGACGAAGGCGTGGGCGTAGCGCACGAAAAGCACCTTGCGCACGAAGAAATAGCGCAGGGTGAGGGTGTGGGTCTGGTAGGGGTTGGGCTTCTGCTCGTGGGGGAGCTCGATGTTCAGGCCCACGCTCACCCCACCTGCCTCAAAGGCCCCTCGGTTCACGGCCTCCATGACCCCACCCCCGCCGCCGGTCACCACCCCGAAGCCTGCTTCCGCCAGGGTCCTTCCTAACCGGTAGCCCAGGGCGTAGGCGGAGTGGCCTTCCCCGAAGCGGGCCGAACCGAAGACGGAAACCAGGGGGACCTCTATCTCCGAAAGGGTTTCAAACCCCTCCACGAACTCCGCCAGGATGCGGAAAAGCCGCCAGGCGTCCTCGTGGTGAAGCTGGTCGATCAGGGGCTTCTTGGCCATCAAAGCTCCTCCAGGCTGACCTGCTTTAGCTCCTCCACCCTTACCCCCAGGCGCTCCGCCAGGTTCCGGTAGCTTTCCGGGTCCCCCGTGACGAAGTGCACCACCCGGCTTTGGCCCTCGGGGTTTAAGAGCCCTTCCCGTTTAAGGGCTTTGGCCACCGCTTCCGCCGTGGCCTCGGCGGAATCGATGAGCCTCACTCCGGGCAGGACCTTGGCCAGGGTACCCTTCAGGAAGGGGTAGTGGGTGCAGCCCAGGATCAGGGCCTCGAGGTCCTGGGGGGCGTCCTCGAGGTAGTGCCGGGCCACCAAGAGGGCCACGGGGTCATCCCAAAGCCCTTCCTCCACCAAGGGCACGAAGAGGGGACAGGCCCTGGCCCAGGACACCTCCACGTAGCGCTCGTAAGCCCGGCTTTCCACCGTGGCCTGGGTGCCGATGAGGCCCACCTTGCCGTGCCCCTGGGCGGCCTTGGCCACGGGTTCCAGCACCCCGAAGACGGGCACCGAAAGATCCTCGGCCAGATCGGGAAGGGCCGCGGAGCTTGCGGTGTTGCAGGCCACCACAATGGCCTTGACCCCTTGCCGGAGCAAAAATCCCGCGATCTCCCAGGCGAAGCGCCGCACCATGGAAAGGGGTTTACTGCCGTAGGGTACCCGGGCGGTGTCGCCGAAATAGAGGAAATCCTCCTGGGGCAGGGCCCGGCGCAAAGCGGAAAGCACCGTAAGCCCCCCTACCCCCGAGTCAAAGACGCCGATGGGCCGCCTAGGGTCCTTCACGAGCCGCCATCATACCCTGGACGGAAAAGGGGGGGTGCTATACTATCAGGGTTGCCCCGGTGGGGGGCAAGGGAGGTGCGCAAGTTGAGGCTGGTCACGTCCGAGTCGGTCACGGAAGGGCACCCGGATAAGCTGGCGGACCGTATCTCCGACGCCATCCTGGACGCCCTGATCGCCCAGGATAAGAAGGCCCGGGTGGCGGCGGAAACCCTGGTCACCACCGGGCTGGTGTTCGTGGCGGGAGAGATCTCCACCGAGGGGTATGTGGATATCCCCGGCCTGGTGCGCAAGACGGTGAGGGAGGTGGGCTACACCCGGGCCAAGTACGGTTTTGACGCCGACACCTGCGCGGTCCTCACCGCCATCGACGAGCAGTCTCCGGACATCGCGGGCGGGGTCAACCTCTCCTACGAGTGGCGGGTGCTTAAGTCCACGGATCCTCTGGACCGCACGGGCGCGGGGGATCAGGGCCTCATGTTCGGCTACGCCACCGACGAAACCCCGGAGCTCATGCCGCTTCCCATCACCCTGGCCCACCGCCTCACCATGCGCCTGGCGGAGGTGCGCAAGACGGGGCTTCTTCCCTACCTGCGTCCCGACGGCAAGGCCCAGGTCACGGTGGTCTACGAGGGGGACCGGCCCCTTTACGTGAAAACGGTGGTGGTCTCTGCCCAGCATTCCCCGGAGGTGGAGCAGGACCAGCTTCGCGAGGACCTGATCCGCGAGGTGGTGCGCCAGGCCATCCCCCCCGAGTACCTGAAGGAAGGGGAGACGGAGTACCTCATCAACCCCTCGGGCCGGTTCATCCTGGGGGGGCCCCATGCGGACACCGGGCTCACCGGGCGCAAGATCATCGTGGACACCTACGGGGGAGCGGTGCCCCACGGAGGCGGGGCCTTCAGCGGCAAGGATCCCACCAAGGTGGACCGTTCCGCCAGCTACTACGCCCGCTATATGGCCAAGAACCTGGTGGCGGCAGGCCTGGCCCGGCGGGCCCTGGTGGAGCTGGCCTACGCCATCGGCAAGGCCAGGCCCGTTTCCTTGCGGGTGGAAACCTTCGGCACCGGGGCCTTGCCCGATGAAAAGCTCACGGAAATCGTGAAGCGGGTCTTTGACCCCAGGCCCTTGGCCATCATCGAGGAGCTGGACCTCCTCCGTCCCATCTACACCCCCACCAGCGCCTACGGCCACTTCGGCCGCGCGGGCTTCCCCTGGGAGGAAACCGACCGGGTGGAGGCCTTGAGGCGGGAAGCAGGTCTCTAAGGCCACCCCACCCTGGGGGCCCCGGTGGGGAGGGGTGGGTTTAACCCACCTCCACCCGGTTTTTCCCCCGGCGCTTGGCCTGGTAAAGGGCGTCGTCGGCCCGCTTGAGGAGGGAAAGGGGGGAGTCTTCGGGGCGGGCCTCGGCCACGCCGATGCTGACGGAAATCCCCTCCGCCGGGAAGACCCTCAAGGCGGCCACCGCTTGCCGGAGCCGGCTTGCCATCCGCACCGCCTGGGCCAAGGGGGTTTCCGCAAGGAGGACGGCGAACTCCTCCCCCCCGAGGCGCACCGCCCGGTCGCTTTGCCGGATGTGCTCCTCCAGGCAGCGGGCCAGGGCTTTGAGCACCCGGTCCCCCACCGGGTGGCCGTGGGTGTCGTTGATCCGCTTGAAGTTGTCCAGATCCAGAACCAAAAGGGATAGGGGCCGGCGGTAGCGCTGGACGCGGAAGAGTTCTCTTTCCAAGACGAGATCCAGGTAGCGCCGGTTCCTGAGCCCGGTGAGGGGGTCGGTGTAGGCATCCAGCCGGGCCTCGAGGTAGCCTTCCCTGATCCGAACCAGCATGTAGAGAAGGCTTACGTAGGCCAGGTTGGCCCCGAAGAACTGGGCCAAGGCGTTGAGGTGCTCCGCATGGAAGTGGCCGCGGAAAGCTCCCAGGAGGGATAGGAGGAAGAGGGTGAGGAGGTAAAGAAGGGCCAGGCGTACCGCCTGTTGGGTTCGGAAGAAGAGGAAGCTGCTGAAGTACACGAAGGGAACCCAGTGGGCGGCGGGGGATAGGCCCAGGGGATTCGGGGCTATAAGGAGCTGGAAGGCCAGGGTGGCAAGGAGGTACGTGGCCACGAGGCCGTGGGCCAGGGGAAGAACCCAGGAGCTGGTGCGGGGAAGGCTCCATAGGGCCAAGGCCAGTAGGGAAAAGCCCAGGGCCAGGAGGGGAAGGAAGAAGCGGTCCACTGGGTCCAGGCCCACGGCCCTCGAGGCGGCAAAGGCCACCAGGGCCAGAAGGGCCCCGAGGGGCAGGAGCCATAAGGCCATCCTGCGCCTTAAGGGATGCAAGGGATCCAGGAGCTCGAGGGTAGGGTACAAGTTAGCTCCAGTATAGGGGTTTCCTGCCTGGGCCATGCCCCCAGGATGACCCTACCCCCCTTAACGGATCCTTAACGGGCCTTCAGTCCTCCAGGTAGGTGTAGCCCTGGAGCTCCCGCATGTATCGCTCCAGGAAGGCTCCCTTTTCCACGGGGGAGAGGCGGCTTTGCCGCACCAGCCGCTCCACGCCCAGGAAGAGCTCCCGGGCGGTGAAGCCCATCTTCTCGATGACCTTTTCCACGGTCTCCCCGGGAACGAAACGCTCTATGGCAAACCCTTCCTCGTCCACCACCACGTGGGCCTCCCCCACCTGGCCGAAGAGGTTGTGGTTGCTGCCCAACACGTCCTGGTAGCCTCCCACCAGGAAGACCCCCAGGTAGTAGTCCTCCCCCGGGCGGATGGGGTGGACGGGCAGGCTCTGGCGCACATCGTGCAGGTCGATGAAGCGGTCTATCTTGCCGTCGGAGTCGCAGGAGATGTCCACCAGCGTGGCCTGGCGGGTGGGGGGCTCGTTAAGGCGGCTTAGGGGGACGATGGGGAAGAGCTGGTGGATGGCCCAGGCGTCGGGAAGGCTTTGAAAGATGGAAAAGTTGCAGACCAGCTTGTCGGCCAAGAGCTTCTCCAGATCCTCAAACTCATCGGGAGCGTAGGGCAGCTCCCGCACGATGGCGTAGACCCGCCGGGCGATGTGGTAGAAGATCTCCTCCGCCAGGGCGCGGTCCCGCAGGGACACGAGCCCCAGGTCGTAAAGGGTCTGCAGGGTTTCCTTGTCGGCGAAGGCATCGTGGTAGACCTCGCGGAAGTTCTTGGGGGAGAGGTTTTCCAGGCTCTCCCAAAGCTCTTTAACCAGAGGGTGGGCCTCCGCGGGCGGGGGAGCAGGCCGGGTCTCCCCCGGGGGGGTGATCACGTCGATGACCTCGAGGACCAGGACCTCATGATACGCGGTCACCGCCCGGCCCGACTCCGTGACCAGGATGGGGTGGGGCTCCCCCTGGGCCTCCACCACCTCCTTGGTCACGTAGACCAGGTCCTCGGCGTACTCGGGAAGGGTGTAGTTGGCGGAGGCGTAGAAGTTGGTCTTGGAGCCGTCGTAGTCCACGGCCAGGCCCCCGCCCAGGTTCAGGTACTGGAGGGGAGCCCCCAGCTTCCGGAGCTGCACATAGGTCTGGGCTGCCTCCCGCACCGCCGCCTTGATCTTGCGGATGTCCGTCACCTGGCTGCCGATGTGGGCGTGGACCATCGCCAGGGTGTCCAGGAGGTCTTCTTCCTTCAGGATCTCCACCGCCCGGATGATCTCCGGGGTGGTGAGGCCGAACTTGGCGTTTTCCCCGCCGCTGGCTTCCCACTGCCCTGCTCCCTTGGCCTTCAGCTTGTAGCGGATGCCCAGCTTGGGCCGCACGCCCAGCTCCTTGGAAATGCGGATCACCCGGGAAAGCTCGGCGAACTTCTCCAGGGTGATGACCACGTTCCGGGAAAGCTTCCTTCCCATTAGGGCCAGGCGGATGAAGTCATCGTCCTTGAAGCCGTTGGTGGTGATGAGGGATTCCGGGGAAAGGTCCTGGGCCAGGATCAGGGCGAGTTCCGCCTTGCTTCCCGCCTCGAGGCCATAGTGGTAGGGCCTCCCCGCCTTGGCCACGGTTTCCAGCACCAGCCGGCGCTGGTTCACCTTCACGGGGTAGACCCCGCGGTAGCCTCCCGTATAGCCGTACTTTTCCATGGCCCTGCGAAAGGCCTCGTTCAGCTCTCGCACCCGGGCCTCGAGGATCTGGGGGAAGCGGAGCACCAGGGGCAGGGGCCGCCCCTCGTCCCTGAGGGCTTCCACGATCTCCAAAAGGGAAGCGGAAGGGCCTTCCGGGCCCAGGGGGGTTACCTCCAGCTCCCCGTCCCGCCCTACCCGGAAGAACCCCGCCCCCCAGTAGGGCACCAGGTAGATCTCCTCAGCTTCCTTGGGGGAAAAGCGCCTGGCGGTTTTCAATCCCGTTCAACCTCCGCCCTTGAGTGTAGGGCGGAAGGGGCGGCTTGGGAAGAGGTTGGGCTCCGGTAAAGGTACCCCTCGCCTTCCCTGGGGATTTCCTCCGGGTCCACCAGGTAGAGGAAAGGGCCTCCCGTTTGGTTTACCAGGGCATAGCCCCGTTCTTTGAGAAGGGGATGCAAGGCCTCCTCGGCTTGAAAGGCAAGGGGTACCGGGCCCACTTCTTTCAAGACCTCCTCCAAAAGGTCCAGCCAGCGGGCCAGTTGGGTGGGGTCCAGGCCCTGGGGGACTGCAATCCGGACCGCTCCCCTTTTCTCGCCGAATAGCCCAAACCGCCTTAAGAAACGCCTTAAGGTACGCCTCTCCTCCCCGGAAGGCTGGAAGGAGAAGTGCTTGTGGCCAAAGACGCTGAAGCGGAATCCCGCCGGGGCCAGGCTCCTCAAGCGGCTTATGGTCCTTTTGTCCCCCACCCGGTGCCACCAGGAGAGTTCCACCGTGGGGAAGGCTTTGGCGTAGGCCTTGAAGCCCCCAGGGTAGCCCCTATACCCCTTAAGGCCTTCCAGGATCAAGCCACGTCTCCAAAAAGGCCAGCCCCATCCGGGCCATCAAGGGGGTGATGGTGTGCCCGGCTCCTTCCTCCACAAACCAGGCTAAGCGGCCTTCGGGGTAGTGGGGCCTCAAGGCCTCCACGGTTTTCTCCATGCGGGAAAGGGGCACGATCAGGTCCTTGGTGCCGTGGAGGTGGAGCAGGGGCACACCTCCATAGGCTTCCCCCCTCTGGGCAGGAGGGGTTTCGTAAAGGGCCAGGACCCGGGTATCCCGCACCTCCTGACCCTGGGGAAGCTTCATGGGGAAGCCGCTTCCGATGAAGGCCAGGGCCCCTTCCGCCCGGAAACCCTGGGATAGAAGCAGGTGCACCACAAAGGCTCCCAGGCTCCCCCCCGCCAGGAAAAGGGGTAGGCCGAAGCGCCCCCTGGCCTCCTGGGCCACTTCCCTGGCTTCCTCGGCGAAGGCCAGGGCCACCTGGTACACCTCCTCCACATACCTGGGGCTTTTGGAGGAAGGGGGTGGGCCCTCCCGTTTCCCGTGCCGGGGGGCGTCAAAGGCCAGGAGGAGGAAGCCCCTTTCCACATACCCCGGGAGGAGGGAAAGGATGTGCTCCCTCGAGCCCTGAAGCCCGTGGAGGACAAGGAGGAGGGCCCTCGGGCGCTCGGGGATGTGGGCCAGCACGCTTTGCCCCGCCAGGGTGAAGGCTTCTTTCCGCATCCCGCTTCCCTCAGGTGAACAGGCTGGACACCGACTCTCCCCGGTGGATGCGCCAGATGGCCTCGGCGAAGATGGGGGCCACGGGGAGGGTCTTGAGCTTGGGACCCTCCTTGGGAGGGCAGGTGTCGGTGGCGGCCACCTCCTTCACCGGGCTTTGGGCGATGCGCTCCAGGGCCGGGCCCACATAGACCCCGTGGGTGGCGGCGGCGTAGACTTCCCTGGCCCCAGCTTGCAGGAGGGCTTCTACTGCCTCCACCAGGCTTCCCGCGGTGGAGATCTCGTCGTCCACGATCAAGGCGGTTTTCCCCCTCACCTCCCCCACCAGCATCCTGACCCGCACCTCGGTGTCGGATACCCGCTCCTTGTCGATGAAGGCCAGGGGAAGGCGAAGGCGCCGGGCCAGGGAGCTGGCCCTCTTAAGGTCGCCGGCATCCGGAGCCACCACCACGGCATTTTCCAGGTCCACCCGGGTGGCGAAGTGGTTGGCGATGACGGGCTCGGCGGAAAGGTGGTCCACGGGCACCTTGAAGAAGCCGTGGACCTGCGGGGAGTGCAGGGTCATGGTGAGGACCCGGTCGGCCCCGGCGGTCTGGAGGAGGTCGGCGATGAGCCGGGCGGCAATGGAGATGCGGGGGGCGTCCTTCTTGTCGCTACGGGCGTAGGAGAAGTAGGGGATGACCGCGGTGACCCGGGCGGCGCTGGCTCCTTTGGCGGCGTCCACCATCATGAGGAGTTCCATGAGGTGGTCCTGCACCGGAGGGGTCAGGGACTGGACGATGAAGACATCCCCTTCCCTCAGGCTTTCCTCGAAGCGCACGAAGAGGTTGTCGTTGGCGAAGCGCTGGGTGGCGCTTTTGCCCAAGGGCAGGCCTAGGGCCTCGGCGATGGCTTGGGCCAGGGGTTTGTTGGACTGACCGGAGAAGATCAGGAGGGGGCGGTCCATGCCGTTCCCCAAGATACCACGGGAGAGGGGTATGCCCAAGTCGGCCCCGAAGGGGGCTACTTGGGTCAGCCCCGAAGGGGCTACTTAAAGGAGGGTAAGGGCTTCCTGCAAGGGAGTGGTGACCTCCGGACCCGTGGGGTGCAGGTAGACGTTCACCTCGGTGCGCACCCCGAAGCCAGGCAGGTAAAGCCCGGGCTCCACGGTGAAGGCGAGGCCCGGCACCAACGGGCGGAAGTCGTGGGTTTCCAGGTCATCCAGGTGGGGACCTGAGCCGTGGACCTCCTCCCCCAGGTTGTGCCCTGTGCGGTGGCGGAGGTAGGCGCCGTAGCCCTCCCCTTCCAAAAGGCCCCGGGCCACCCGGTCCACCTCGAAGCCCTTGGGGTAGCGCCCTTTTTGGTAGGCCTCGGCCACGAAGCGGATGGCCTCATCCCGGGCCTTTACCACAGCCTGGAAGGCTTGGTGGGCAGCCTCGGGAGGCCTTAGGCCGGCCATCCAGGTGACGTCGGCGTAGACCCCTCCTTTTTCCTTAGCCCAAAGGTCCAAGAGCACCACTTCTCCCTCCTCGAGGGCCTTCCCCGTGGACGCATGGTGGGGGTTGGCGGCGTTTTGGCCGAAGGCCACCATGGGGGGGTGGTCGAAGACCAGGCCCCGTTCCTCCAGGGCCTGGATCAATATGGCCTGTACCGCCTGTTCCGTGGACCCAGGGTTTTGGCGCAGGAAGGCTATGGCCTGGTCCTTGGCGGCCACCAGGCCCTCGGCTGCCCGGCGGTGGCTTTTTAGCTTCTCCTCCTCCCAGGTCTGGAAGAGGAGAAGCAAGGGCCAGGAGGAGGTGAGCTCGAGGCCCATTCCCCTGAGAAGGTCCAAACTGCCCCCGTCCACCCGGGACAGGTAGGGGATAAGCCCTCCTGGCACGTACTCCAAGGCGATGCGCCGCTGTCCTTCCAAAAGCTCCGAAAGGGCTTCCAGGTACCCTCGCCAGGTGTGGTAGGTGCGCCTCTTCCCGGGAAGGAGGGGAAAGAGACTTTCCTCTATGGCGTGGCAGAGGAGCAGGGGTTCCCCTTCCTGGGGAATGAGGTAGGCAAAACGGCGGGTTAGGTGAAGGTGGGTGAGGGCAAGCACCTCGAGGGCCACGGGATTGCTCCGGCCAAAGGAGAGGAGGAGCCAAGCATCCAGCCTCTCTTCCCTGAGGATTTCCTGCACGCGGGTGAGCTCCACGTTCCCATGCTACCCCTTGGAACCCACCTCACCTTTTCGTACCCCTGACGTGCTACGTTAGGGGTAGGGAGGTTTGGAAGATGGTCGAGACGCAGGAGGCGGTCATCCGCATTACCCCCTTGGCGGCGGAGAAGGCTAAGGAGATCCTGGCCCGTTATGGCAAGGAGCATGCGGCCATCCGGGTCTACATCAAGTCCGGCGGGTGCTCGGGCTTCCAGTACGGCATGGCCGTGGACGAGAGGGAGCTCGAGGGGGATACCCTCGTGGAGATGCACGGGGTGCGCTTGGTGGTGGACCCCATGTCCCTGCCCTACCTGGTGGGCTCGGAGATCGACTGGGTGGAAAGCCTCATGGGCGGCGGGTTCACCGTGCACAACCCCAACGCCGCCAGCACCTGCGGTTGCGGCCACTCCTTCCGCACCAAGGACCAGGAAGGGGAGGCCCGCACCTGCGGCCACTAATTGCCTCTTTTGAGCGCCTTTTGGGGGCCCAGATCCTGGGCCCCTTTAACCTTTTTCCCATTGACCTTCATGGGAGGCGCCGTATAATAGCCTCGGCCACTAAGGATAGTGCCGCGACCACGAAAGGAGGCCGTATGAAAGAAGTAGGCAAGCTGGCTGTACTCGGTTTGACCGCCCTGGGCCTGGCCCTAGCAGGTCCCCAGGACAACAGCCTGGTCATAGGGGCTTCCCAGGAGCCCAGGGTGCTGGCGGGTGACTTCCTCAGCATCATCTCCAACCAGGCCATCAAGAGCGAGATCGAGGGATACCTCTTCGCTCCCTTCATCGGCTTCAACGCCGACAGCCAGAACTTCCCCGTTCTGGCCACCGAGGTGCCCACCCAGCAGAACGGGCGCTTGCGGGTGACGGACATCGGCGGGGGCAAGAAGCGGCTGGAGATGGACCTCACCATCCGCCCCGATGCTCGCTGGTCCGACGGCAAGCCCATCACCACCGAGGACGTGCAGTTCTACTTTGAGGTGGGCAAGGCCAAGGGGATGCCCGTCCTGAACCCCGACTACTGGGAGCGGGTAAGCCTAAAGGTAAAGGATGCCCGGAACTTCACCGTTACCTTTGAGCCCGCCTACTACTACGACACCTACGGCGGCACCTACGGCTCCCCCATCGGCTATGCTCCCAAGCACATCATGGGGCCCGAGTGGGAGAAGGTGAAGGCGGCGGCCCGGGGCCTGGACCCCGACAAGGATGCGGAGAAGCTCAACGAGCTCTACCGCAACTTCTTCCTCAAGTTCGCCACTCCCCAGGCCCTAAACCGGGGAGCCATGGTCTACTCGGGGGCCTTCAAGCTGCGGCGCTGGGTGCCGGGGAACTCCATCGAGATGGAGCGGAACCCCAACTTCCCCATCAAGCCCGAGGGCGGGGAGAGCAGGTACGTGCAGAGGGTGGTCTACCGCTTCATCCAGAACACCAACTCCCTCCTGGTGGCGGTGATCGGCGGTTCCATCGACGCCACCTCCAGCGTTTCCCTCACCTTTGATCAGGGCCGTAGCCGGCAGCTCACCTCCCGCGCCCCCGGCCGCTTTGACATCTGGTTCGTGCCCGGGGCCATCTGGGAGCACATCGACATCAACAAGTTCTCTAACTGCCAGCAGGTGAAGGACCTAGGCCTGGACGATGTGCGCACCCGCCAGGCCATCCTGCACGCCCTGAACCGGGAAGGGCTGGTAAAGGCCTTCTTTGACGGCCTCCAGCCCGTGGCCCACACCTGGATTGCTCCCGTCAACCCCCTCTTCAACCCCAATGTTCAGAAGTACCCCTTTGACCTGAAGAAGGCCGAGGCCCTGCTGGCCCAGATGGGTTGGAAGAAGGGGCCAGATGGCATCCTCCAGCGCACCGTGGGCGGGCGTACCGTTCGCTTCGAGATCGAGTACGTGACCACCGCGGGCAACGCCATCCGCGAGCGCACCCAGCAGTTCTTCGCCGAGGACCTGAAGAAGATCGGCATCGCCGTCAAGATCAACAACGCCCCCAGCGCCGTGGTCTTCGCCGACGACTACATCCAGCGGGCCAGCGAGTGCAAGTGGACCGGGATGTTCGAGTTCGCCTGGGTTTCCAACCTGGCGGAGGATGGCTCCCTCTTCCAGTACAGGAACCTGAACACCGGGGCCATCATGGTGCCCACCAAGGAGAACAACTACCAGGGGCAGAACATCGGCGGCTGGCGGAACGACGAGTTTGACCGCCTCACCAGCCAGGGCGTCCTGGAGTTCGACGAGGCCAAGCGGAAGCAGCTCTTCTGGAGGGCCCAGGAGATCTGGGCGCAGGAGCTTCCCGCCCTGCCCCTCTACTTCCGGGCCAACCCCTATGTGGTGCGCAAGGGCCTGGTCAACTACGTGGCCAGCGCCTATGCGGGCGGCTACGGTTACCCCGGCTGGAACGCTTGGGAGATCGGCTGGGAAAGCCGCGGCGCCGTGAAGAAGTGGGACCAGGCGAAGTACGCCCTTTCCGTCAAGTAGCCTGGGTTGTATAGTGATGCCCGCTGGGCTTTTAGCCCAGCGGGCTTTTTGGGGCTGAAAAACAGGAGGTACAAAGGTGTTTGCCTACACGGTGCGCAGGCTTTTGCAGATGATCCCCTTGCTCTTTGCGGCCAGCGTGGTGATCTACACCCTGCTGGCCCTGCAACCCGGGGATCCTTTGGAGGAACTGAAGCGGCAGAACCCCCGCATGACCGCCGAGCAGTTTGAGGCCTTGAAGCGGGCTTACGGCCTGGACCAGCCCCTCCATATCCGCTACTTCAAGTGGCTTTCCCGGGCGGTGCGGGGGGATCTTGGCTACAGCCGTACCTACGGCATCCCTGCGGCGGAGTACATCTTCGTGCAGCGCTTGCCCAAGACCCTGATCCTCTCCGGCTTGGCCCTGACCCTGGCCTTGGTGGTGGCCATCCCCGTGGGCATCTTCTCCGCCGTGCGCCAGTATTCCCTGGCGGATTACGTCATCACCTTTTTCTCCTTCGTGGGGTTTTCCATGCCTGTCTTCTTCCTGGGCATCCTGCTCCTTTACCTCTTCGCCATCTGGTTACCCGACCACATCCCGGGCTTCCCCCGTTTCCCCACCGGGGGGGTGCCCGGGGTGCTCTGGGAGGATGTGCGCTCGGGGGCGATAAGCTTTTGGTACTTCCTGGGGCAATGGGCCTGGCACCTCATCCTGCCGGTCATCGCCCTTTCCTCCTTGCAGATGGCGGAGTGGACCCGGTTCATGCGGGCTTCCTTGCTGGAGGTGCTTTCCCAGGACTACATCCGCACCGCCCGGGCCAAGGGCTTGGCCGAGCGGGTGGTGCTCTACAAGCACGCCCTCAGGAACGCTCTTATTCCCATCGTGACCCTGGTGGGTCTGGCCATCCCCGGGGTATTGGGCGGGGCCACCATCACCGAGACCATTTTCAGCTACCCTGGCATGGGGCGGGCCATCTTTGACGCCCTGGTGGAGAAGGACTACAACGTGGCCATGGCGGCCCTGGCCTTCTTGGCCTTGATGACGGCGCTTTTCAACCTGCTGGCGGACCTGGCCTATGCGGTGGTGGACCCCCGCATCCGCTACAGCTAGAGGTGCATCATGGCAACGCAAGCTTTGAAAGCCAAGCCCCGGACCTTCTTCGGCCTTTTCTGGCGCCGCTTACGGCGGCACAAGATGGCCATGGCTGGGTTGGTGGTCATCCTCCTCCTGATCCTCATGGCCATCTTTGCTCCCTGGATCGCTCCCTATGACCCCACCGCCCAGCCCACGGGCGAGGATGTGGGTCAGTACTACTTCAATCCCCCTTCCCGGGAGCACCTTCTGGGCACCGATGACCTGGGCCGGGATGTGCTTTCCCGCATCATCTACGGTTCCCGGATCTCCCTTTTGGTGGGCTTCGCCGTGGCTTTTTCCAGCGTCATCCTGGGTACCATCATGGGCACCCTGGCGGGGTACTTCTCGGGCCGGCCCCTGCGGTTCTACCTGGGGCCTTTAAGGCGGGAGCGGGAGGGGTTTTATCCCTGGAGCTTTGCCCTGTGGCGGGTGTCCTCCTGGTTCCTCTATTACGGGGCCTTGTACCTGGCCCTTTCCATCGCCTGGGCCTTGGCCGAGGATGGAATCCAGGCGGGAAGCGTGGGGAGTTACCTGGGCTTTGGCCTTGTCTTGGCCCTGGTGCTCTGGGCTGCCTGGTATGGGCTTAAGGGGGAGATCCGCCTGGATTTGGACGTGGCCATAAGCCGTCTTATCGACTTCATGCTCACCATTCCCACCCTGCCCCTTCTTCTGGTGCTTTCCGCCTTGTTGCGCGACCCCGGGGTGAAGGTGGGGCAGTGGGCCCAGGGAGTCTTCGGCGATGCCGCCAGCGTTTTCATCATCACCATCCTGGTGCTCTTCGGCTGGCTGGGCACGGCCCGGCTGGTGCGGGGGAACATCCTTTCCCTAAGGGAGCAGGACTACGCCACCGCCGCCCAGGCCCTGGGGGCCAGCGATGCCAGGATCATGTTCCGGCATCTTGTGCCCAACACCCTGGCTCCCCTCATCGTGCAGGCCACCTTGCAGATCGGCGGGGCCATTTTGGTGGAGGCGGCCCTTTCCTTCCTGGGCTTTGGCATCCAGCCCCCGGTGGCCACCTGGGGCAACATGCTCACCAATGCCCAGGAGTACATCTTCACCGCTCCTTGGCTGGCCTTGCCCCCGGGGTTCATGATCTTCATCACCGTCTTGGCCTTTAACTACCTGGGGGATGGGCTTCGGGATGCTTTGGACCCGAGGAGCCGTCTCTGATGCCACCCCACCCTGGCTTTGCCAGGGTGGGCCCCTGGTCTACCGAGGGGATAGCTTTTCCGGGGGATAGGCCGCCTCGAGGAAATATAGCCCCTGGGGCGGCGCCGAGGGGCCCGCTTGGCCCCGGTCCTGGGTTTGCAGGATGAGCCGGATGCTCTCCGGGGAGCGCTTGCCCAGGCCCACCTCGATGAGGGTTCCCACCATCCCCCGCACCTGGCCCCTCAGAAAGCTTTGGCCCCGGAAGTAGAAGCGAAGCTCCCTACCTGCTTCCCCTTCCACCTCCTCCATGCGGGCCTCGTAAAGCTCCCTTTTCCCTGCCCGCACTTCTTCCTTGGCGAAGCCCAAGAAGCTGTGCCGGCCCGGGAGGTGGGCGAGGGCCTCCCGCACGGCGGCGAGGTCCAGGGGGTGGCGGATCCAAAGGGCCCGGTGGCGGAGGAGGGGGGAGGGGTGGGGCCTCAGGAGGATGCGGTAAAGGTAAGCCCGCCAAAGGGCGTCCTTACGAGCATGGAAGTCTGAGGCCACCTCCTTGGCGGCGATCACCTTTAGGTCCTCAGGGAGAAGGCGGTTCAAGGCCTCGGGGATCCTCTCCGTGGGAATCCTGCTTAAGAGGTCAAAGTGGAAGGGCATGGCCAGGGCATGCACCCCAGCGTCGGTGCGGCCTGCGGCCACCGCTTTGGGCAGGGCCCCGATTTCCGGCAAAATCCTTTCCAGCTCGCCCTGCACGGTGCGCAGGCCCGGTCGCTGGCGCTGAAGCCCGGCGAAATGGGTGCCGTCGTACTCGGTGAGGATCAGGATGCGGCGCACGGGCCCAGCTTAATCCGCACCCACCGGGGCCTTGGAGGGATGCCCCTCGAGGGCCACCCCTTTCCCCACCACCTTTAGCCGCACCCGGTCTCCCTCCCGGAAAGGGCTTTCCGGACCTTCCTGCACCAGGATCTCCTTCTCCGGGGAGAGGAGGCGCACCCGGTAGGTGAGGTCGTGCCCCTTGAACTCCCGGGCCAGCACCTGTCCCAGGGCACCCTCCGGAGTCTCGGGGGGAAGAAGCCTTAGGGCCTCGGGGCGCAGGGAGAGGAGAAGGGGTCCGTGGGCGGGCTCCGCCAGGGGCACGGGGCCCAGGCAGGTTTGCGCATGCCGGCCGAACCCCTCCCCGGAAAGGAGGTTGGTCCGGCCAAGGAACTGGGCCACGAAGGGGGTCTTGGGCCTTAGGTAGACCTCCTCGGGGGTGCCCACCTGCTCTAGCCTTCCTCCCCGCATCACCCCCAGGCGGTCGGCGAAGGAAAGGGCCTCCTCCTGGTCGTGGGTGACCAGGAGGGCGGTGGTACCCGTTTCCTTGAGGATTTTCCGCACCTCCTCCCGGGTGCTGGCCTTGAGGCTGGCGTCCAGGCTGGAAAAGGGCTCGTCCAGGAGGACCAGCTTCGGCCCCGGGGCCAGGGCCCGGGCCAGGGCGATGCGCTGCTGCTGCCCCCCGGAAAGCTCGCCCGGCCTGCGGTCCTGGAAAAGGGTCATGCCCACCCGCTCCAGGGCCCTTTTGGCCCTCTCCAGGCGGTCCTTCCCCTTAAGTCCAAAGGCCACATTGCCCAAGGCGGTGAGGTGGGGGAAGAGGGCGTAGTCCTGGAAGACGAAGCCGATGCCCCGCCTCTCCGGGGGCAGGAGGGTGATCTCCCTGCCCTCCAGGAAGATCCGCCCCCTATCCGGGCTCTCCAACCCGGCCACCACCCTTAAGAGGGTGGTCTTGCCGCAGCCCGAGGGCCCCAAAAGGGCCAGGATCTCCCCGGGGTAGACCTCGAGGTCGATTCCCTTAAGCACCTCGTGCTCCCCGAAGCGCTTGACGATGCCTTCCAGGATTAGAAGCGGCGCTCGCTCCAAAGCAACACCCCCACGAAGGCCGCCGAGAGCAGGACGATGAGAAGGGCAAAGGGAGCGGCCTCGGCGAACATGGCTTCCTGAGTGTAGCCGAAAACCCGGGTGGAGAGGGTGCTATAGCCCATGGGGGCCAGGAGCAGGGTGATGGGAAGCTCCTTCACCGCCCCGATGAAGGCCAAGGCCCCTCCCGCCACCGCTCCCCGCCAGAGGAGGGGAAAGGTGACGCGGAAGAAGGCCCGCGCCGGGGTGTCCCCCAGGGTCCTGGCTGCCTCCTCGAGGCGCCTTGGCACCTGGTAAAGGGCCGCCCGCACCGGCCCCAGGCCCTCGGCCAGGAAGTGGAAGGCCAAAACCAGGATGAGAAGGGGCAGGGTCCCGTAAAGGAAGGGAAGGCTCTTCAGGCTGAAGAAGATCCAGGCTAGGGCGAAGGCCAAGGGGGGAATGGTGTAGCCCAGATAGCCCAGCCTTTCCAGGAAGCGGGAGGCCGGCGAGGGGTAGCGCACCGCCAGGTAGGCGATGGGCAGGGCCATGCCCACCGCCAGAAAGGCGGCGGGGATGGCGGCCATGGCGGAGTGGGAGAGGGCTTCCCAAAGCCCGGTGAGGTGTTCCCGGGGAAAGCGGCTTGCCAGGTGGAAAAGGGCATAGAGGGGGAGGACCAGGGCCAGGAGGACGGGGAGGAGGAGTAGGAGGTAAGCCCAGGGGGTGAACCTGCCCAGGCGCACGGACCTGGCCTTTTTCCCGCTACCCTTTCCCGTGCGGGCCAGGCTAAGGCGGCGGAGGAAGGCGCCTTCCAAAAGGAGAAGCCCTCCGGTAAAGAGGAGGAGGAAAAGGGCCAGCCAGGCGGCGTACACCCGGTCAAAGGCGGCGCTGTACTGAAGGTAAATGGCGTAGGAGAAGGTTTCGTAGCGAAGGAGGCTCACGGTGCCGAAATCCCCCAGGACGTGGAGGCCCACCACCAGGTAACCCGAAAGGAGGGCGGGGAGGAGTTGCGGAAAGACCACTTGGAAAAAGGTCCTTAAGGGTCCCACCCCAAGGGTTCGGGCGGCTTCCTCCAAGCTGGGGTCCAGCCCCAAAAAAGCAGCCCGCAAACCCAGAAAGAGGTAGGGGTAGGTGATGAGGGAGAGGACCAAAAGCGCTCCCCAGTACCCCTCGAGGCGCGGCAGGGGGAGGACCCCCCCGGGCCCCGTGGCCGAAAGGATCACGTAGGCTCCCACGTAGCCGGGGATGGCCAGGGGCAGGGTGAGGAGGATGGAGAAGAGGCGCTTCCCCTTGAGGTCGGTGCGAGTGGTGAGGAAGGCCAGGGGCAGGGCGATGAGGGTGGTGAAAAGGAGGACCCCGAGGAGGAGGGAAAGGGTGTTCTTCACCAGCTCCAGGTTCTTGGGGCGAAGGAGGATATCCCGAAGGGTTTCGGGATCGGCCTCGAGGGCCCTTAAGGCTAGGTAGAGGAGGGGAAGGGCCACCCCGCCCCCCGTGAGGAGGGCGGGCACCAAAAAGGGCAGAAGCCCGGGAAGTTGGTGGAGCCTTCTTGCGCTGGTCATCTTCGGCTTCGGCGCTCGCCCCCGGATCCGGGGGGAGGGGGTGGTCCTAGAGAATCCCCAGTTCCCTTAGGAGCCTTAGGGCCTGGTCCAGGGGGAGCTTCTCAAAGTCCAGCTTGGGGCTTTTCGCCAGGGCCTCCTCGAGGGGCAGGAGGTGGGCATCGGCCACCACTCCCTTGACCAAGGGGTATTCCCCCACGGTGCCCGCGAAGTACTGCTGCCCCTTGGGGGAGAGCAGGTAGGTGAGGAAGCGGTTTGCGGCCACCAGGTTCTTGGAGCTCTTGAGGATGCCCGCTCCCGTGACCAAGGCCAGGTTGCCGACGTCCCCATCCTTAAAGTAGTGGAGCCCCAGGTTGTACCCGGCCCGGCGGAAGCGCACCACGTAGTAATGGTTGGTGGAGCCGAGGTCCACCTCCCCGGCGCGGATGGCGTCCAGCATGGCTGGGTTGGAGGCGTAGCTCTTGGGGTTTAGGGCCTTCATGGCGGAAAGCCATTCCCGGGTCCTGCCTTCCCCGTAGAGGGCGATCATCCCCGCCACCATGTCCTGGAAGCTGGAGTAGGTGGGGGTCCAGCCCACCCTGCCCACCAGGCCCTTTTCCTGGGCGAAGCGGGGGAGGTCCAGGATGCTTGCGGGAAGCTCTTCCGGCTTAAGCTTCTGGGGGTTATAGGCCAGCACCCTCAGGCGCAGGGTCACCGGCACCCAGGCCTTGGAGGCGGGCACGAAGGCTACAGGTTGCCTAAGGAGGGTGTCCCCCAGAGGCCTTAAGAGGCCTTTGCTGGCCGCCTGGCCCAGGGCGCCCGCGGTGTTGGCCCAGAAGACATCCGCCGGGGAACGGCTTCCTTCCTCCTGCAGGGCCGCCAGGATCTGGGCGTCGGTGCCGTAGCGCACCTGGACCCGGATACCCGTTTCCGCCTGGAACTGCTTCACCAAGGGTTCCACCAGGCTCTGCCCCCGCCCGGAGTAGAGGGTTAGGGTCTGCTGCTGGGCGAAGACTAGTCCTAAAGCCGCAAGGCCGATCAGGGGTATGAACCTTCTAAGCTGCATCTTGCCTCCTTCCTGCATCCCCAGGGGTTCCCCGGGGCGAGGGCGCCCTCTGCCTGGGGACTTTACCCCAAGGGGGGATTAAAGTCAAGTATTCCGGTCGGATTTTGTAAGTTTAGAAGTGATAATCACTTGCAGCCAGGAAAACACCCCCACGAGGTCCTGCGGCCAGAAGGGGGTTTTCCCGGTATACACCAGGGGTACGGGGTTTCGGGTGTGCTTGGGGTGCCAGGGCTCCTCGGCATTCCCGTGGTCGGAGGTGAGGAGGAGGGTGCCCCCTTCCTCCAGGAAGCCCTTCAGGAACAGGGAGAGCTCGTGGAAGCGCTCGGGAAGGGTATCCGGATGGCGGTGGGCAGCCAGGTCCAGGGCCCAGTACTCCAGGACCACCAGGTCAAAGGCCCGGGTCAGGGTCGCCGCCTGGGCACCTGCTTTATAGGGATCCTCCCAAAACCCCGGGGAAAGGGCCTCTGGGTGGCCCAGGGGCAAAAGGGGAAGCCCCGCCAAGAGGGCAGCCTGGGCGAAGGCGGAAAGAAGAAGCCTTCTTCCCTCCGTAGCCCGCTTCAGGTATTCCGGGCGGTAGGCGTTGGCGTGGAGGACTTTAAGCCCCGCCTCCTTAGCCCAGGCATAGAGGCCTTGTCTGAGGAGGGGCCTGAGCCTTGGGCTCGGGAAGGGCCCTTGGTGATGGCCCAGGAGCTTGGCGGCGTTGACTCCGGTGAGGAGCGTGGTCTGGCCCGTGCCCGACTGGGGCAGGCCCTCCACCCCCAAGGTGGCGTCCAGGGCCCTGGGGGAAAGCTCCAAAAGAAGGGGGAAAAGGTCCTCCAAGGCCTCCCCCAGGCCCAGGCCGTCCACGAAGAGGAAGAGCACCTTTCCATCCTAAGGGGGGGCATTTGTCCTGGAGGGTGAGGGCTATCCTGAGCTTGGGAGGTGAAGGGATATGGGAAGCTACAACCCGCTGGTCTTCGTTTTAGGCCTGGTCACGGCGGCCGGGGTCTCGGGGGTGGCCTACTTGCTCGCCGTGGCCCGGGGTGGGGACGAGAAGGCCCTGGGCCGGCTTTACGGTCCCCTCTTCTTCACCCTTGGGGTCTTTGCCCTTGGGGCGGTGGCCCAGCTCTACTGGACCAACTGGGCGGGCCGTCCGGCGCCCCAGTACACGGAGCTTTTCGGGGTGGCCACGGGGCTTTTCGCCTTCATGATGGTCCTCGCTGGCTTTTACCTCTACCAGGGCCTGGAGCTTAAGGCCCTGGCCTGGCCTTCGGTTTTCCTCGGGCTTTACCTCCTCCAGGGAGCGCGGGCGGTGTTGGACTTCGGCCTCACCCGGAACCCGCCCCTCACCGCCCTCATGTGGGGGGCGGCGGGCCTCGCCAGCATCGGGATCCTCTTCTACGCCTATAGCCGCCCCGAGGCCCGGCGCACCTGGGCCTACCTCGGGGCTTTGGTCCTGGCCCTGATGGCCCTGGGGGCCTTCCTCACCGGCTTTATGGCCTACTACGGCCACATCGCCAGCGCCGTGGGGGGCGGGGGCTAAGGCGCCTTGGGGTTTGTGTCCCCATGCCCAAAGGGCCTTTGGGCATGGGGTAAGCTTTGGGGGAAGGAGGGTATTATGCCGGTTCGCAAGGCGAAGGCGGTATGGGAAGGCGGGCTTAGGCAGGGAAAGGGGGTTATGGAGCTAGAAAGCCAGGCCTTCAAGGGGGCCTACTCCTATCCCTCCCGCTTTGAGGAGGGGGAGGGGACGAACCCCGAGGAGCTCATCGCCGCGGCCCACGCGGGGTGCTTCTCCATGGCCCTGGCGGCCTCGCTGGAACGGGAGGGATTTCCCCCCAAGCGGGTTTCCACCGAGGCCCGGGTGCACTTGGAGATGGTGGAGGGGAAGGCCACCATCACCCGGATTGAGCTCATCACCGAGGCGGAGGTGCCGGGGATAACCCCAGAGAAGTTCCAGGAGATCGCCCAGGCGGCCAAGGAAGGGTGCCCGGTCTCCCGGGCCCTGGGGGGGGTGAAGGAGATTACCCTCGAGGCCCGCTTGGCCTAGCCCTCCCCCTTCCAGAGGAGCCGGCCGCAGGAGGGGCAGCGCACCAGTTGCCCCTGTACCACCTTTTGCGCCACGTGGGTGGGCAGGACCACGTTGCACCCCTCGCAACGGAAGACCTGGCCCTGGCGGTGCATGCGGGCGATGCCGGTGCCCTTCCGGGCCCGGCGGATGGCCTCGTACTCCTTCAGGACAGGGGCAGGGATGGCCTGGGCCATCAGGGAGCGTTCCTCCAGCCTGACGGCAATCTCGGCCTTTAGGGCCTCCACCCGCACCCGGTTGGCCTCCAAGAGTTCTTCCAGGTGGGGCCTTAAGGCCGCCAGCTGGGCTTCCACCTCCTGGATCTCGTTTTCCAGGTTCTCCATGGCCTCCATGATGGGGGTGGAAAGCTCCAGGAGCTCCTTGATGCGGTCCTTGATCTGCTGGATGCGGTTTTCGTACTGGGTCTGCTCGCGGGCGCTTTGGGCCTGGCGCTGCTCGGCCTCCGCCTGCTTTTCCTTGGCGGTGAGGTCCTCGATGTCCAGGCTGTGGCGGTTGTACTCCTTGCGGAGCTCTGCCTGGCGCTCCAGGAGCTCGGCAAGCCGGTCTTCCAGGGCCTCCACCTGGGCCTTCACGGAAACCAGGTCCTCGGGAAGGGTTTCCGCCTCCTTTTGCAATCGGTCTATCTCCAGGTCCTTTTCCTGCAGGTCATAAAGAGCCTTGAGCGCCTCAAGCTGTCCCCTGTGGGGAGCATCCGCCCCGTTCACGTTTCCCATTCTAACCCGAGGAGGAAGGGGTTGGTCTTGGCCTCGAGGGCCAGGGTGGTGGGGGGTCCGTGCCCCGGGTAGACCTCCGTTTGTGGGGGCAGGGTGAGGAGGCGCTTTAAGGAGCGGAAAAGGTCCTCCCGGCTTGCCCCTGGCAGGTCGTAGCGGCCGATGCTCCCTTGGAAGAGGAGATCCCCGGAAAGAACCCGGGGGGGTTCCCCGGCCTCGCCGGGATGGATGAAGGCCACATGGCCGGGACTATGGCCGGGAAGGTGCCAGACGGTGAAGCCGTAAAGGACCTGCCCCTCTTCCAGAGGCTCTACCGGGAGGGGAGGGTCGGGGATGGCGAGGCCCCACATGCGGGCCACTTCCGCCGCATGCCGGTAAAGGGGAAGGTCCAGGGGGTGGAGGAAGACCGGCAGGGAGAGGGCCTCCACCAAGGGGGCCACCGCTCCCACGTGGTCAAAGTGGGCGTGGGTGAGGAGGATGGCCTTGGGGGTTAATCCCGTGGACTCCAAAAGGGCCAGGATCCTTTCCGCCTCGTCCCCGGGGTCTATGAGCACCGCTCCTTCCTTCCCCTCCACCAGGTAGGTGTTTTCCTGGAGGGGGCCCACGCTTAAGCCGTACACCTTCATGGCTCGGTGGGAAGCCCTTCCTGCAGCCACTCGTGCATGGAGCCCAGGTAGTTTCTGGCCCTCACCCCCAGGCTCCTAAGCACAAAGAAGGCCACGGCGCTCCGGGCCCCGGAGTGGCAGTAGACCCCCACCTCCTGTCCCGGCTCCAGGCCGAGTTGCTTTAGCACCTTGTCCGGCTCCAGGAAAAGCTCCAGGGGGGCATTCCGGCTCCCCGGGATCCGTCCCCCCTTGGGGCAGCAGGGGGGGTGGACCTTGCCCTGGTATTCCTCGGGGCTTCGCACATCCAAAAGAAGAGGGTGCCTGGCCGCCTCGTCCGCGGTGAGGAGCCAGTCCCGCCGGAGCTGGGCCCGGGTTTCCGTGCGCTCGGGCTTGGGCTCTTCCCGTTCGGTGGCGTAGGGTTCCCAGCCCTCCGTCCAAAGTTCTACCTCTAGCCCCCCAAGGCCCAGGAAGAAGGCGGTGCGGCAAAGGCGGCTGGTGAGCCCCTCGTCGTAGAGGACCACCGGGCTTCGTAAGCCAAGTTCCTGGAAGAGGTCGGTGAGGCCGGCCTCGAGGGCCTTAAGCTCCGCCTCTTCCCGCAGGCGGAGCCTGGGGACGGAAAGATCCAGGTGGCGGGCGCCTGGCAGGTGGCCTGCCTCGTAGGCGGCCCTGGGCCGGGTGTCCACCAAGACAGCCTCAGGAGGGATCTCCATGCCCTTGATTATAGGGGGCGCAAGGGTAGGTGCGTAAGCCTAAAGGTACTTGACAAGAAGGCGCGCAGGTGATATAAGTGAAAAGGGAGGTGATAGGTATGGCCCTGGTTCGTAGGGATGTGCGTCCTGCGGAGATCACTCCCTTCCGTACCTGGGGTCCTTTCTCCCTCCTGGAGGAGGCCAACCGGCTCTTTGAGGAGGTCCTGGGCGACTTTGCCCGGCCCGTGGCCACCTACGTGGCTCCGGCCGACCTCTACGAGACCGACGAGGCCTTGGTCCTGGAGATGGCGGTGCCGGGCCTGGCTCCCGAGGACCTGGAGGTGAGCCTCGAGGGGGGCAAGCTCACCGTACGGGGCCAGGTGAAGCCCGCCGAGGAGGTTAAGGTGCGCCGCTACTACCTGCAGGAGATCCCTCACGGCTCCTTCGTGCGCACCTTCACCCTCCCCGTGGAGGTGGATGCCTCCCAGGCCAAGGCGGAGTTCCGCCACGGGATCCTGCGCCTCACCCTGCCCAAGGTGGCCGAGGCTCGGGCCAAGCGGATCCCCATCGAGGTGGTCCAGTAAGCCCGGAAGCTCCTTCCCCCCGGGGAACGTCCCCGGGGGGTTTACACTTTCTTTAGAGCCTCGGCAAGGCGCTTCAGGGCTTCCTCCAGCACCTCGGGGTAGGTGGCGAAGTTGAGGCGCACGTAGCGGTCGTATCCTTCCCCGAAGTTTTCCCCGGGGTTCAGGGCCACCCGGGCCTCCTTGAGGAAGAAGGAGGCCGCCTGGGGAATGGGGGTTTTGAACCAGGCCAGGTAGGTGCCCTCCGGGGGGAAGTGCCCGAGGCCCACCTCCTTGGCCCAGGCCGCCACCCGGTCGCGGTTGGCCCTAAGCCGGGCTAGGGTTTCCCGAAGCCAGGGCCCAGCCTCCAGCAGGGCGGCCTTCCAGGCGGCCATGGCCAACACGTTGGGGAAAGTGTGGGGCAGGTGGCGCTTGAAGGCCTCCACCAGGGGCCTAGGCCCCACCACCGCCCCTATGGGCAGCCCAGCCAGGTTGTAGGCTTTTCCCGGACCCAGCAGGGTGAGGGTGCGCTCGGGGAGGAAGCGGGCCAGGGGCACGTGGGGCTTCTCGTAGGTCAAAGGGGCGTGGAGCTCATCGGAAACCACGATGAGGTCGTGCTTGCGGGCGATGGTGGCCAGGGCGGAAAGCTCCTCCTCGCTGTAGACCCTTCCCGTGGGGTTTTGCGGGTGGCAGAAGAGGAGGAGCCTGCTGGCGTAGGCCAGGCGCTCGAGGCCCGCAAGGTCCAGCCTGTACCCCTCCTCCGTTTCCCGCAAGGGATTCGCCAAGATGGTGCGCTTCTGTTCCCGGATGGCGGCGAGGAAGGGCGGGTAGATGGGCACCTGGGTCAAGACCCCCTGCCCGGGTGCGGTGAAGGCGGCCACGGCGGCGTAAAACCCCACCACCACCCCGGGCATGAAGGCCACCTCGCCTTCCAAGCCCGTTTGTTCCAGGATGAGGGCCTTGAGCTCCAGGTCCCCTTCCCGGGGTGGGTAGCCCAAGAACCCCTTGGCCCTTTCCTCTATGGCCCGGCGGATGGGTTCGGCCACGGGGAAGTCCATGTCCGCCACCCACAGGGGCAGGACATCTTCCGGATAGGTGCCCCACTTGAGGGAGTCCTTGCGGGGCGGAAGCTCCATGGGGTTATCTTAACCGGGGCCCTTCCCCAGCCGGCGGAGCATGTACCAGGAAAGGAGGATGAGGGGGAGGCTCACCACCTGGGTGGCGGTGAAGAGGCCGATGCCCAGCTCGTCATTGCGGTACACGGGAAGCCACAGGGGATTCAGCCGGAAGGGCTCCTCGAGGACCGAGCGGAGCACGCTGTACCACAGGATAAAGTTCCAAAAGGCGTATCCATAGAAGGGCTTTTTGCGAAGCCAGTAGTAGGAAAGGGGCAGAAGGATGAGGCCCACCAGGGCCCCATAGATCTGGGTGAGGTGCACGGGGCCCCGGAGGAGCTCCGCGCACCGGTAGACCTGGGAGATGTCCTCTATGCCAGGGCAGATTCCCGGGAAGCCCTTGGCCCACTCCGGCCAGGTGAAGCCGATGGGCAAGGAGGTGAGGCGCCCCACGGTATCCGAGCCATTCATCAGGTTCCCGATCCTGCCGGCGATGATGCCCAAGGCCACCCCCGGGGTGGCGGCGTCCAGGTAGGGCCAGAGGGGGTAGCCCTTTCGCTTATGGAAGTAGAAGAAGACCAAAGCCCCGCCCAGAATGGCCCCGTGGAAGGAGAGGCCCCCCTGCCAGATGTACAGGACCTCCACGGGGTTTTGCAGGAAGTAGCTGGGGGAGGTGAGCACGTAGCCCAGCCTGGCCCCCACCACCCCGAAGATGACTGCCCAGAAGGCCACCACCTCAAACTTCTCCGCATCCAACCCCCAGGCCCTAAGCCTGCGCTTGGCCAGCTCAAAGCCGATGAAGATGGCCAGGGTCAGGAGGAACCCGTACCACTGGATGCGCAAGGGGCCGATCTGGATCATGGTGGGGTTCATGCTTTACCTCCAAGGGGCCTGGGGCCCGGAAGGTTCTCCATCAGCGTCAATAGCTCCCTCTCGGCAAAACCCCCCTCCAAGAGCACCCTGTCCCCAAGAAGAAGCACCGGCACCCGGAAGGTGTAGAGGCGGAAGAGCTCGGGGTCCTGGTCCACATCCCGGCGCACGTAGGGGATCCCCAAGGTCCAAAGGGCCCGTTCCGCTTTCTCGCAAAGGCCGCACCCCTCGCGGGTGACGAAGACCAGGTCCATGGGGAAAAGCATACCTTGCTCTGGGGTCGTACCGCCGGGGGCCCCAACCTGGTTTGGCCAGGTTGGGGTGGCATCAGAAGATGGCCCGGATCACCAGGATCCCCATGGCCACGTGGACGATCACCTTGGCCACCACGCCCCCCATGAGGCCCACCAGGGTGCCCCAGGCCGCCCGAAGGGCCTCCTCGGGTTTCCGCCCCGAAAGGTACTCAAAGAGCCAGGCCAGGACAAAGGGGAGCACCAAAACCCCCACTACCCCCAGGAAGAGGCCCAAAACCCCGCCCAAAAACGCTCCCCATAGCCCTGCCCGTCCGGCCCCATACCTTCTGGCCCCCAGGAGGGTGGCGAGGTTGTCCAGGCTCATGGTCAAGAGGGCCAGGACGCCCAGGGCCAGCCACAGGCCCAGGGAAAGCTCCCGGAAGCCCACCAGAGCCTCGTGGAGGAGGGCGGCCGCCAGGATCAGAAGGGTGGCGGGAACGAAGGGCACCAGGGTGAGGAGCACCCCCGCCCCCCAGAGGACCACGAAGAGCCAGTCGGCGAAGGCATCCACGAAAAAAGCGTAGGGTGGGATTTCATGAGAAGGAAAAGGACATCCGCCCTCAAGCGGCGCCTTAAGCTCTAGGCGAGGAGGCGGGTATGGAGTTTGGCCTACCCAAGGAGCAAGGCGTGGTAAAGACCCAACCCCCCTTCGGGGAGGTGCGGGAGGGCCGGGTGGCCCTTACCCCCCAAGGGGTGCGGGAGCTGGTGGATAGGGGCCACCGGGTCTATGTGGAGCGGGGGGCGGGGGAGCGGGCGGGCTTCCCCGATGGGGCCTACGAGGAGGCCGGGGCCCGGCTGGTGAGCCGGGAGGAAGCCTTTGGCCGTGGGGAGGTGGTCTTGAAGGTGGGAAGGCCCACCCTCGAGGAGATCGCCCTGCTCCGACCCGGAGCCACGGTCATGGCCTTCATGCACCTGGCGGTGGCGGAATCCTCCCTGGTGGAGGCCATGGCGGAAAAGGGTTTGACCGCCATCGGCTATGAGCTCATCGGAGCCGGGGGGAGGCGCCCCGTGCTCAAGGCCATGAGCGAGATCGCAGGCCGCCTGGCCCCCCAGATCGCCGGGAGGCTTCTGGAGGCCCCCTTTGGCCCTGGGGTGCTTCTTTCCGGGCTGCCGGGGATTCCCCCTGCGGATGTGGTCATCCTGGGGGCGGGGGTTTTGGGAAGGGCGGCGGCCCGCTCCTTTTTGGGAATGGGGGCCTCGGTCTACCTCCTGGACAAGGAGCTTTCCGCCCTGGAGGAAGCCTCCAAGGAGGCCAAGGGGGCGGTTACCGCCCTCATCACCCAAAGCCGGCTGGAGCGGTACGCCGCCTTTGCCGACGTCCTGGTGGGGGCGGTGGCGGTGCCTGGGGAGAGGGCCCCCCTCCTCCTAAGCCGGGCCCTGCTCTCCCGCATGCGCCCGGGGACCGTGCTCCTGGACTTCGCCATCGACCAGGGGGGGATTGCGGAAACCAGCCGGGTGGGGGTGTACCAGGAGATGGGCATCACCCATTTCTGCCTCCCCAACGTTCCCGCCCTGGTGCCCCGTACCAGCAGCCACGCCCTCACCGCCACCCTTCTGCCCTTTCTCCTGGAGGTGGAGGAGGATCCCTTGGGGGTTCCCGAGCTCCGGCAAGGGGCTTACCTCCTCCTGGGCCAGAAAGGAGGCCACCTGGAATGAGCTACCGCAAGAAGCTGACTTCCCCCGAGGATGCCGTCACCCTCATCCGATCCGGGATGCGGGTCTTCGTTTCCGGAAACGCCGCCACCCCTACCCCCATCCTGAAGGCCCTGGCCGCCCGCAAGGAGGAGCTGGAGAACGTGGAACTGGTGCACCTCCTGCAGATGGGGGAGGATCCCTTTGCCTCCCCGGAGATGGAGGGCCACTTCCGGCGCCGCTCCCTCTTCGTGGGGCCCACCGACCGGGAGGCGGTGAACCAGGGCCGGGCCGACTACGTGCCCATCATGCTCCACCAGGTGCCCTGGCTTTTTAAAAGGCGCGTCCTTCACCTGGATGCCGCCATCGTCCAGGTATCCCCACCCGACGAGCACGGCTTCTGCTCCCTGGGGGTGGAGGTGATCGCCACCAAGGCGGCCCTCGAGGCGGCTCCCATCGTGATCGCCATGGTGAACCCCAGGATGCCGAGAACCCTGGGGGATACCTTCGTCCACGTCTCCCGCTTCACCGCCATCGTGGAGCTGGACTGGCCCCTGCCCGAGCTGAAGCGGGAGGGCTTTGGCGAGGTGGAGCGGAGGATCGGGGAGCATGTGGCGAGCCTCATTGAGGATGGGGCCACCTTGCAGATGGGCATCGGGGCCATTCCCGATGCCGTGCTGGCCAGCCTCGAGGGCAGGCGGGACTTGGGCATCCACACGGAGATGATCTCCGACGGGGTTCTGGAGGCCTTTGAAAAGGGCCTTATCACCGGGGCCAGGAAGACCCTCCACCCTGGCAAGGTGATCGGCACCTTTGTCCTGGGCTCGGAACGGCTCTACCGCTTCGTCCACGACAACCCCCTCTTTGAACTCCACCCTACCGACTACGTGAACGATCCCTTCGTGGTGGCCCAGAACCGCAAGATGGTGGCCATCAACTCCGCCATCGAGGTGGACCTTACCGGCCAGGTGGTGGCGGATTCCATCGGTACCCACATCTACTCGGGCTTCGGCGGCCAGCTGGACTTCATCCGCGGAGCGGCGAGGAGCGAGGGAGGCAAGCCCATCATCGCCCTGCCCTCCACCGCCAAGGGGCAAAGCCGCATCGTTCCCTACTTGAAGCCAGGGGCTGGGGTGGTCACCACCCGGGCCGATGTGCACTACGTGGTCACCGAGTGGGGTATCGCCGAACTCTTCGGCCGCTCCCTAAGGGAGAGGGCCCTGGCCCTTATTGAGGTGGCCCACCCCGACTTTCGGGAGGAGCTTTTAAAGGCGGCGTGGGAGAGGAGGCTTCTGCCCAGGGTTTATCCGGGCACCGACTTGGGGCCTAGGGGTTCTGGGTAGGGAAGCGTAGTCCTCGGTTTTCCTGAGTTGTTTGGGGGCCTAGCGGCCTTGACAAGTGGGGGGATGAGGCTCCTAAATAGGGGGCGATGCCGAGCAAGAGCCGGCCCGACGGGGCCCGAAAGGCGACCAAAGGACAAGGGGAAGGCTTGAAAGGTACCCAGCGCGCTAGCCCTGCGTCGTCGGCCAGCCTGGATGCCAACCGGGCCGGGACAAACCAGAAGGGAGGGATTTCCACCCTGGTGGTGGTGGAATCCCCCGCCAAGGCCAGGAGCATCCAAAAGATGCTGGGGCCCGGCTATGAGGTGCGGGCGAGTTTAGGGCACGTGGCCGACCTGCCGGAACGGGAGCTCGGGGTGGATGTGGAGCGGGACTTCGCCCCTACCTACGAGGTAAAAAAGGACAAGAAACCCGTGGTGGAGGCGTTGAAGCGGGCTGCAAAGGGCAAGCGCCTCCTCATCGCCACCGACCCCGACCGGGAGGGGGAGGCCATCGGCTGGCATGTGGCGAGGCTTCTGGGCCGCGATCCCAGGGAGCCCCTAAGGGTGGAGTTCCACGAGATCACCCCCAGGGTGGTGCGGCAGGCGGTGCAAAACCCTAGGCCCATAGACCAGAACCTGGTGGATGCCCAGCAGGCCCGGAGGGTCCTGGATCGTCTGGTGGGCTATAACCTCTCTCCTCTCCTTTCCCTGGAGTTCCGCAAGCGGGCCCTCTCCGCGGGAAGGGTCCAGAGCGTGGCCCTGCGGCTTTTGGTGGAGCGGGAGGAGGAGATCGAGGCCTTCCGCCCGGAGGAGTACTGGACCCTGGAGGGGGTTTTCGCCCTGGGCCAGGACCGAACCCTTCCCGCAAGCCTCTATGAGGTGGAGGGCAAGCGGCTATGGGCCGGCCAGGGGGAGAAGGAGGGGAAGCTCCACCTGGCGAACGAGGCCCAGGCCCAGGCTTTGGCCGAGGAGGTCAAGGGGCGGTCCTACCGCGTGGTCCAGGTGGAGACCAAGGAGCGCCGCAAATCCCCCCCGCCTCCTTTCACCACCTCCACCTTGCAACAGGCGGCCAGCAGCCGCCTGGGCTACACCGCAAGCCGCACCATGCGCATAGCCCAGCGCCTTTACGAGGGCGTGGACCTTCCCGAGGGCACGGTGGGCCTCATCACCTACATGCGCACGGATTCGGTGCGGGTTTCCCCGGAGGCCTTGCAGGTGGCGCGGGAAGTCATAGAGCAAACCTTCGGGCCCGAGTACCTGCCGGAGGCTCCTAGGATCTATCGCAACCGCAAGGAGGGGGTGCAGGACGCCCACGAGGCCATCCGCCCCACCGATGTGCGGCGCACCCCCGATAGCGTGAGGAAGTACCTTTCCGACGAGGAGTATCGCCTTTACGACCTTATCTGGCGGCGTTTCGTCGCCAGCCAGATGCGGGATGCCCTCTACGACCAGACGGTGGTGCTCCTCAAGGTAGCCCCTTCGGGGCTGACCAAGGTAGCCCCTTCGGGGCTGACCAAGGATGAGGGGGAGAAGCCCCGCTTCACCTTCCGTGCGTCGGGCTCGGTCCTTAAGTTTGAAGGGTACCTGAAGGCCTGGGGGCGGGGGGATGAAGGTGGGGTGGCGCAGGCGGTAAATGAGGGCCAAGAGGCGGAGGTGGAAGCTCCCTTGCCCCCGGTGGCGGAAGGCACAGGGGCTGAGCTTTTGGAGGTCAAGGCCCAGCAGCACTTTACCGAGCCCCCGCCCCGGTACACGGACGCCACCCTGGTGAAGACCATGGAGGAGCTTGGCATCGGGCGTCCCTCCACCTATGCCCCTACCCTGGAAACCCTGGAAAAGCGGGGGTATGTGGTGCGCAAGGGGCGCACCCTGCTGCCCACTCCCCTGGGCCGTCAGGTGACCCACTACCTCAAGGAGCGCTTCCCTCAGGTGGTGGCCTACGAGTTTACCGCCCGCATGGAGGACCGCCTGGACCAGGTGGAGGAGGGGAAAGCCCCGTGGCCCAAGGTGGTGTGGGAATTTTACGAGCCCTTTCTGGGGGAGCTTTCCCAGGTGCCCAAGAAGACCTGTCCCCGGTGCGGGAGGCCTTTGGAGCTGAAGGTAAGCCGGTTTGGCCAGTTTCTGGGGTGTACGGGCTACCCGGAGTGCACCTACACCGAGCCTTTGGAGAGAAAAAAGGAGGCCGAGCCCATCGGGGAAGCCTGTCCCAAGTGCGGAAGACCTCTGGTGCGTAAGGAGGGCCGGTATGGCAGCTTCATCGCCTGCTCCGGCTACCCCGAGTGCGATTACACCCGGGACGATGGCGAGCCTACGGGGCATGCTTGCCCTAAGTGCGGAAGCCAGGTCCTCGAGAAGCGAAGCCGCCGGGGTAAGCCCTACTACAAGTGCGAGAACAACGCCTGCGATTTCCTTTCCTTCTACCCCCTCTTGGACCAGACCTGCCCTTCCTGCGGCTGGCCCTTGGTGAAGAAGGGGGAAGGAGCCTGCATGAACCCTGTCTGCCCGGTCCACGACCCCAAGCTGGTTCCTCCTCCTAAAGCTTCCAGCCGGGCTGCTTCCCCGTCAGGGGATTCGGCTTCCAAGGGCAGGAGGTCCTCCCACCGCAAGGCCGCTAGGGCCGGTGGGGGCCGTACAGGTGCAAAGGCCAAGGGACAGGTTCAGGAAGCTTCCCTACCCAAACCGCCCAAGGACTGGGAGGAGCTAAGGCCCTTCCTGGGTGAACTCACCCCGGAAGAGCGCCAGGCGGCGGAGGCCTTGGTCCTTGGGGAGCCCCTTTCCCCGGAGGCGGCCGGGCTGGCCCAGCGGGCCATCTTCAAGCTACGCATGAAGAAGGGCCGTGCCAGGAAGGAGGCGGTTACCTGATGGAAAGCTTCAAGCTTCACCTCCTGCGCCTAGCCCGGGAGGAGAAGGTAGAGGTGCCCGGCGTGCCGGTGCGGAGTTATACCCTGGTTGAGAAAGAAGAACGCGAGGATATGGCCTTTTACCTGGTTCTGGAGGGGGAACTGGTCATTGACCTGCCCCAAGGCCAGTACCTGCACCTGAAAAGGGGGGAGGCCGCCCGGGTTACGGAGCCCCACCGCCTTGTGCCGGTGGAGCGGGTGGTGCTTCTGGAAGTGGGGTAGGCCCTACCAGGTACACGGCACCCCAAGGCCTATAGACGCTCACGACCCTGTCCTCCTGTACCCGGCCGTCCCGGTAGCGCACGGTGCGCCTCACCTCCACTCTGGCTCCCTCGGCGGCGAAGTCCACCTGTTTGCGCACGCCAGGGGGCAAGGAGGGGTCCGGGATCTCCCGGGGGGGTAAGGGAGGCTTCCTATCAGAGATGAAGGGGCCTTCCCAGCGCACCTCCCGGTCCTTGGTGCCGAAGAGGTGAAAGCGGAGCCGGGTGCCCACCACGGAGCGCTGCACCAGGATGTGCCCCGGGGTGTCGTTCACTACCTTGAGGTCCTTGTAGGGATGGATCACCGCAGCGTCCAGGCCCGTGGGCTTGTAGTAGGCCACCTGGTAGCTGTGGGCGTGGCGCTCCTTCATGGGTAGCCCGGCGAGGAAGAAAGCCCGGAACAAGGTGGTGGAAACCTGGCAGACCCCGCCCCCCACCCCCTGCTCCGTGCGGTCCCCCACGATGACGAAGGCTTCCTTGTACCCTTCTTCCTCGGTGATGGGCCCCAGGGCCTGATTGAAGGAAAAGGTGCCCGGGGGGATCAAGAGGCCGTCCAGCTTGCTGGAGGCAAGGAGCAGGTTGTGGGCACGCTCCCGGCTGGAACCCCGGAAGTCCGTTTCCCCGGTGGCCAGGTGCTCCCGGATTCCCAGGGCGTAGAGGTCCTTGAGGCTTGGGGTGGGCGGGAGATAGCGCACGGGCAGGCGGAAGCTTTTGCGACTCTTCGCCAGGGCTTCGCGATAGGCGGCCAGAACCTCGGCCTCGTCAAAGGCGAGCCCTTTTTTCTCCACCCCCCGCCAGCGCCCATCCTGCAGGATAAAGCGGGGCTTTTTGGGCTCGCGGGCAAGCTTTTTCAGAAGGGCCTTTAGTTCCGCCTCAGAGGACACGGGGTAGCGTTGGACCCCGGTGTACGGCACCAGGCGGCCCTTTTCTATGACGTCTTCCTCGAGCACCAGGAGGGCTTCAACCGCCCGAGCGCTATCCGCCTGCCCTGGGCTATCCGGGCTTCCTGGGCCGGCCAAAGCGAGCTGAAGAAGGAATAGGGCCCATGCCAGCCGCGAGCGCATATCCCAAGGGTATCATCCGAGATTTCGCTCCAATGGGCTTCTGACCCTTATTCCTTGCCCCGGGCTTGCGGCATCTGACCCCCCCATGGTACCCTCTGGCCTAGGTCCCGGTTTTCACACCGTTTTCACATGCTTCCCCCACCATGGGACCTGTGAAAGGAGGGCAGAGATGAAGGCAAAAGGCTTCACGCTGATAGAGCTGGCGATCGTGATCGTGATCATCGGGATCCTGGTGGCCATCGCGGTGCCGAGGTTTGTGGACTTGACGGGCCAGGCGAATCAGGCCAATGTGGAAGCCACAGCGGCTTCGGTTCGCTCTGCCTACGCCATCGCCACGGTGCAAGCGAAGGGGGTTCCTACCTGTGCGCAGATTCTTGGCAATCTAGATGGAGGTACTGTTTCCGGAACGACCTGGACCTCTGCAGATGGTAATACCACGGTTTCCTGTACCTCAGGAACACCTGGGACCATTACTGTGACGAGGGGTACGGCAAGTGTTACCCTAAGGTACAACATTAACTAACGCCATACTCATGCCACAGCAAAACGCTCTCCCAGCTTGAGATAGATCTCAGGCTGGGAGTTTGTCTTCCTCTACGGTTCCCACCCGCTACCTAAAGGGGCATCCGGATACCCTATATACCCTACAATGAAGCAAGATGGCGGCTAAGGGCTATCTTTTGTGGATTGTTGCCTTGGCCCTGGTGTTTCTGGGGGCTTTGGTCTTTCCCTATTCCCTGCTGGCCCGGTTGAATGCGGAGCGGGTTGTGGTCTCGCCCCCTTTTGTTCAAGCCCTGTACCTGGCGGAGGGAGGGGCCAGGGAGGCCATAGCCGCCATCCAAGCCGATCCCCAGAACCCACCCTACGCCTCCCAGCCGGTTCTGGTTTGCCAGACCTCGAGCCCCTGCAGCACCTCGAGTTCCGACTACATCGGCAGGTATTGCTATAGCTCGGGGACGTTAGGGGGCTTCACCTGCTCCGTAACCAAAAGCACCCAGGGAGGCGTAACCCGCTTCACCATCCTGGCCGTGGGGGAGAGCTACGGCTCCATCGGTAGGGTAAGGGTGGTGTACAACCAAACCGACGACCAGGTGGAGTCCTGGGAGGTGAACCCGTGAGGAGCGCCCGGGGAATGAGCCTCGTTGAGGTGGCGCTGGCCATCCTCCTGGTGGGGGCGCTTGCGGCTGTGATCATTGCTCTTTCCACCACTTTGCGGGCGGGTACCGAGGCTGAAGGAGATTGGAAGGGATTCCTTGCCGCCACCACCCTTACGGAGTTGGCAGGAAATGCGCTTATTGTTCTTCCCTCCTGTCCCACAACCCGGTCCCTAAGCTGGGGAGATCGGACGTACCAGGTGTGCATTCAAGAGCGGATGGAAACCGTAGGGACCTTGTCCCGACAGATCTCCACAGTGGAGGTGTATGAAGGGGGGACGCGCCTGGCCTCGTTGAGCTGGGCGGAGTCGTATAGCGTGCCGTCGTCCCCCATTGTTCCGGGCACCTGTTCGCGGGGCAACCGCAGGCAGGTGATTTTCGATCTGGGGGCTACTGGGATGACCTATGTGGCCTTCGCCCTCACCTGGACCCCTAACGTTCCAGCGGGTCAGACGTTGAAGGTCTTTAGACAGCTTTTTCCTAGTCCCCAGGTGCATTACCAGGGTAGCTATCTCTCGGGAGATGGGTTTGTTCCCTTCAGCCGAGCCCTGGTCTTGACCAGCAATACGAGGATTCGTCTGGACTTTAGCGACAGGTTTAAAAACAAAACCAACTACTCCTTCAACCTGCGCTTGAGGGACAGCTTGGGACGGGAGTATGCCGTTTCTGACTGCACGGTGAGGTGGTGAATGCGCCGGGGACTGACCTTGGTGGAACTGGCGGTGGTTTTGGTCCTCGTGGGGGTTCTGGCTTTGGCCTTTTCCAGCTTGTTCCTCATGGGGGTGCGGACGGAAAGGGAAACGGGGTTACTCCAGGCTCATTCCCTGGCCCAGGACCTGTGGGATACCCTGGGGCGGGATGTGCGCGGCGCCCTAGCCGTGCAAGGATACAGCGCCACGGGTTTCATCGTGAGCGGTGTAGGGGGATGCGTGCAGTACCGCTTGAATGGGGGGCGCTTGGAGCGACGGACCTGGACGGGTAGTTGTGCCTCCCCCACGGGAACGTTCCTGGATGTCCTAGACCCCGCAGGTCTACCCTATGCCCAGTTCTGCTATGACAATGCCTCTGCCCCTGCCGCGGTGGTGCTTATGGACAACCCTTGCGATATGGCCAGCCTGGATGGAAAGAAGCTTACCCTTAGGCTCCAGGGCCGGGATTTCCTTTTGCCCCCCCTGGCGGTTTCCCGCCGCACCGATTAGACTGGGCTTGGCTCGGGTTAGGGTATGAACCTTTTTTTTCTCACCCATAGCCGAATCCTTCGCCTAAGGGAAGGTTCCGTGGAGGCCTTCCCTGTAGAGGACCTGCTTAATGAGGAGGGAAGGCCCCGGTATGAGCGGCTCCATCTCGCTCTTAAGGAGATAGGAGGGAGTGGCGCTTACCTGGGCCTTGGCCCTGAGTTCGCCCTTCTTCGTCTTCAACCCTTTCCCAGCCTTCAGGGATTTTCCCTGGAGGAAGCGGTCTTGGCTGAGGCGGAGAGAAGCCCCCTTTTCGCTGGAGAAGACCTCCTTGTGGACTACTTTCTGGTGGCGCCGGAGGACGAGCGCCGGGTGCGGGTGCTCTTTAGCGCCATTCCCAGGAAGGGGGCCAGCCTTTTGGCCCGGCTCCGCCCCCGCCGGATGGAACCCCTACCCCTGATCCTGTGGCGCTACGCCTTGGAGCACACCCAGGCGCCCACCTTCTTGGTGATGGAGAACCTTTCCCACACGGTGGCGTTCTTTGAGGGAGGGGTCCTTAAGGGATTCCGCTACCTCACCCTGAACGCCGATGAGGGGTCGGAGAGGTTGGCCGAGGAGGTGGCCCGCTCCCTGGCTTTATTCGGGCATGGGGGCCCGGTGGAGGAAGCCTGGCTTCTGGGGTCGCCCGTGCCGCCCCCTTTGCCCCCTGGGCTGCCTGCAAAACAGGTGGAGCAACGGGTTCCCCTGGACCTGGAAGCCCTGGCCTTGGACAAGAGGCTGGCCCTGGACCTGAAGCCCAGGAGGAAGGCCCTGGGAGAGGGGCTTCCCCGGGAAGCCCAGCTGGCGGTTCTTCTGTCCGCCCTGTTCCTGGCCCTGGGCTTGGTGGGCAGGTCCTTTTTGGCCACCCAGACGGTAGCCCAGGAAAGGCGAATCGAGACCCTCAAGCAAGAGGTCCAGCTTCTTAGGGCCCAGACCTTCCAGCCCACCCGCCCTCGAGGGCTTGGGTTGGAGGAGGTGCTCAAGGTGGCCTCGGAAAAGCCGGAAAGCCTGTGGCTTACCCACCTCACCGCCGAGGAGGTGAGGCTGGTGCTTTCCGGGGAAGCCCTGGACCCTTACGCCCCCCTTCTCCTCGCCCAGCGGCTGGGAGGGCAGGTGGGCCCTATGGGGGCCAAGGAGCTTGTGGGGCAGCGGGTCTATACCTGGGAGGTGGAGGTTGCAAAGGCCGAAGCTCGGTGAGCTCCTGGTGGAGCTGGGTTACCTCACCAAGGACCAGCTCGAGGCGGCCTTGGAGGAACAGGCGCGCACAGGGGACCTTCTGGGCCAGGTCCTGCTCCGAAGGGGGTATTTGCGGGAGGAGGATCTCTTGCGGGCCCTGGCCGATCAGCAGAAAGCCCACCTGGTGCGTATCCGGGAGCTGGAACTGGATCCCAAGGCCCTGGCCCTGCTGGACCCCAGGTTTGCCCGGGAAAAACGGGTTCTCCCCTTTAAGCTGGAAGGCAACCGCCTCCACGTGGCCATGGCCCATCCTTCCGACCTGGCGCTTTTAGACGAGCTTCGTTTTCGCACGGGTAAGGAGATCGTGCCCCACCTGGCCCCGGACCGGGAAATCCTGGAGGCCCTGGACCGGCTTCTGGCGGACCAGGCCCGACCTCAGAAGGACGAGGCCCTCGAGGCGCCGGTGGCGGAGATGGACCTTGCCGTTGAGGGATTGCCTGCGGTGCGCCTGGCCCAGGCCCTCTTGGAAAGGGCCGTCGCCCTGTCGGCGAGCGATCTCCACTTGGACCCGGCGGAAACCCACCTTGTGGTACGGGCGCGGGTGGACGGCGTGGTTCAGGAGCTGGAAAGGCTTCCCAAGGACCTCGAAGCCCCTTTGGCTGCCCGCTACAAGGTGCTGGCGGGAATGGACATCGCCGAGAAGCGTCGTCCCCAGGACGGGCACTTTAGCTTCACCTTTGAGGGGCGGCGCTACGAGGTGCGGGTGGCCTCCGTGGGCACCCTGTACGGGGAGAAGCTCACCCTGCGCATCATCTACCCCATCGGGGTCCGGCTCGGGCTTTCGGAGCTGGGCATGCTCCCGGAGGAGCTGGCCCTTTTCCAAAGGCTTCTCCTCCGGCCCTATGGGATCCTCTTTGTAACCGGTCCCACGGGAAGCGGTAAAACCACCACCCTCTACGCCGCCATCGAGCGGATCTACACCAAGGAGAAAACCTTCGTCACCATTGAAGACCCGGTGGAGTTCCCCTTGGAGGGGGTGGTGCAGATCCCCATCCAGCCCAAAATCGGCCTCACCTTTGCCGAGGCCCTGAAGAGCGTGTTGCGCTTGGATCCGGATGTGATCCTGGTGGGGGAGGTGCGGGACAGCGAGACCCTGGACACCGCCTTGCGGGCGGCCCTCACCGGGCATCTGGTCCTGGCCACCCTTCACGCCAACGACGCCATTGCTGCCGTGACCCGCTTGGTGGAGATGGGGGCGGAGCGGCACCTTTTGGCTTCCACCTTGATCGGAACCGTGGCCCAGCGCTTGGTGCGGCGGGTCTGTCCCCAGTGTGCCAAGCCCGCTCCCCTGTCGGAGGAGGCTCGCCTCTTCTTCGGGGAGGAGGCCCCGGAGGAGGAGATGCGCGGGGAGGGCTGTCCCTACTGCCGGGGCACGGGCTACCGGGGGCGGGTTGGGCTTTACGAGGTTTATGCTCCCGATCGCGAGGCCCTCTTCCGCCTAAGCCAGGGGGCCAGCGAGGAGGCGTTAAGGCGTCTTGCTGAGGGAAGGGGGCACCGCGACCTTAGGCGGGTGGGCCTCCTCCAGGTAAAGGCGGGGGTCACCACGGGCTCGGAACTCCTGCGGGTCTTGGGGGTTTGGGAATAGGCGTATGCGCTTCCTCTACGAGGCCACGGACGAGAGGGGGGAGAGGGTCTACCGCGGAAGCCTGGAGGCGGAAAGCCTGCGGGAGGCCCGGCGTCGCCTCCGGGAGATGGGCCTTTATCCCCTTCGCGTGGAAAGGGTCCGGCGCCCGATAAGGGGGCGGGTTCCCCTGCCGGAGCTGGTGCTCTTCATGGAGGAGTTCGCCACCCTGGTGGGGGCAGGGGTGCCCGTGGTCCAGGCCTTGCACACCCTGTCCTTGGAGGCCCGGCATCCAGTTCTTAAGGAGGCGGCTCGAGGGGTGCGGGAGCGGGTGGAGGCTGGGGAGGGGCTGGCTCAGGCCATGGGCCACTACCCAGAGGTTTTCCCCCCCTTGGTGCGGGCCCTGGTGGCGGCGGCGGAGGTGGGGGGAGCCTTGGAGGTGGTGTTAAGGCGCATCGCCGAGTATCTGGACAAGAGCCACGACCTCAGGGAAAAGGTGCGCACCGCCCTTCTTTACCCCTCCTTCGTGGTGACGGTGTTGGTGCTGGTGGTCAGCGTTCTCCTGATCTTTGTCATCCCCGTTTTCGCCCGGCTTTACGGGGCGGCCGGGGCCGAGCTACCCTGGCCTACCCGCTTGCTCATCGGGACCTCTTTGTTTGTACGGCACAACGGGATCTGGCTTCTCCTGGCTTTTCTTGGCCTTTACCTCTTCCTGCGCCAGTTTCACCAGACCCCTGGGGGGGCGAGGTTGTTGGATGGGCTTATCCTTAGGCTTCCTCTGGTGGGTCCCGTGCTTCACAGGGCGGCCATGGCCCGTTTTGCCCGTACCCTAGCTACCCTGTACGAGGGAGGGGTGCTCATCACCCAGGCCCTCGAGGCCACCCGGGATACCTTAGGCAACGCCGCCTTGGCCGAGGCCTTGGACCGGGTGCTGGAGCGGGTGGTGCGGGGTGAGTCCTTGAGCGCGGCCATGGCACGGGAACCCCTTTTCCTCCCCATTCTGGTGCGCCTGGCCCTGGTGGGGGAGGAGGCAGGGGATTTGGACCGAATGCTTTATCAAGTAGCCTTCCATTTGGAAAGGGAGGTGGATTACGGGGTCAAGCGGCTTTCTTCCAGCATCGAACCCGTCCTCACCGTGGTGCTTGGGGGTATAATCCTCGTGGTCGCCCTCGCCCTATACCTGCCCCTCTTTGACCTCTCCCGGATTCTGCGCCGATGAGACAGCCGATACTCCCTATCTGGATCTGGTTTTTGCTTCCCTTGATCGCTCTTTTCTGGAGCGCCCAGGGGGTGTACCAGGGCTATATCCGCTACCAGAAAGCGCGGGGGGAGGTTCTGGCCTTGGAGAGTGAGGCCAAGGCCTTGGCCAGGAAGCTTTCCCCTACCCTGGCCGAGGCTCCGGTGAAAAGGGAGGAGCTCCCCAAGGTCTATGAAGCCCTTCTGCGCCTGGCCGAGGAGGCCGGGCTGGAACTGGAGACCCTAAACCCCCTTGCGGTGGCTCAGACGGGAGGGGTACGGGCATGGGGCTTAGAGGTGAGCTTGAAGGGATCTTACCCGGGGATTTTGTCCTATCTGGAGACCTTGCCCAAGATCCCCCACCCTTTATGGGTGGAGCGGTATAGCCTGGAACCCGTGGAGGGAACGCGGGGCGAGCGCCTTACCCTAGACTTGACCCTTCGCATCCTGGCTCCCTAGACCCACCGCCCGGTACAGGGCTTCCTCCTCCTCTTGGGAGAGGTGGCGGGCCTGGCCTACGGGGAGGTCCCCTAGGGTGAGGGGGCCCAGGGAGAGCCGCTTCAGGTAGAGGACCCGGTTCCCTCGAGCCTGGAACATGCGCTTCACCTGGTGAAAGCGCCCTTCCCTCAGGACCAGCTCCACCCGGGTGGGGTCTTGGTCCCAGGAGAGCTCCGCGGGAAGAAGCCTCGTGCCCTCTAGAACCAGGCCCTGTCGAAAGGCCTCCCGGTCCTCCCGTGTGGCGGGGCGTTCCAGATGGACCAGGTAGCGTTTTTCCACCTTGTGGCGGGGATGGGTGAGGCGGTGGAGAAGCTCGCCGTCGGTGGTGAGGAGGAGAAGCCCTTCCGTGTCCTTGTCCAGGCGGCCTACCGGGGAGAGGTCCCGGGTGGGAAAGCCTTCCAGGAGAGCGTAGACCGAAGGGCCTTCCCTCCGGCTGGTCACGTACCCCGCCGGCTTGTGCAGGAGGATGTGGTGGTGGCGCCGCAAGACAAGGGGTTCACCGCCCACCTCGAGGCGGGCGCCTGGGGGCACGTGAAAGGCTGGGTCCCTGACCACCTGGCCTTCCACCTGCACCTGGCCCCTTCGCACCAGGCGGGCCACCTCCTTGCGGCTTCCCAGGCCCAGGCGGGCCAGAAGCTTGTCGAGCCTTTCCCCCCTCATAGCTCCAAGGCCCCTTCCAGCCCCCACAGGGCCCCCTTGGCCATGGCCTTGGTGAACTCCTCCGGGGTTAGACCCTTGGCCTCCACCCGCCCGGGGTTAAGGCCTTGGAGGAGGAGGAAGCGCTCTAAGGGGTCTTTCGGCAGATGGGGGGAGACCACCAGGAGGTCTATGTCGCTTTCCAGGTTGAAGCTACCCCGGGCCACAGAGCCATAAAGGTAAACCCGGGCCTCTCCCAGGGTTTCCCGCACCCTTGTGGCGTAGGCTCGGGCCTCTTCCAGGAGGGCCTCCCAGGTGGCCATTCGCAGCCTAAGGGCTTCCGAGGCCACGCCAAACCTCCTCTGCCCATTTCAGAACGCCCTCGGCTGCCCTTAGGGCCTCCTCAGCCCGGGCCCGCGTGTAGTACTCGTAGGGGCTTCCCTCGGGGTAGGCATCGGGATAGCGGGCGGGAATATAATGGGCGTCCAAGGTGCGCGCCTTTTCTTCCAAGGCTTCGGGGACCTCATGGCCCGCTTCCTTCAGCGCCTGGAGCAGGCGGATCAGGGCGTGTCCAAAGGCGGGCCGTCCTAGTCCCTGTAGCAGGCCATTAAGGGCGTATTCCCCTGCCTGGTGGGCCTTAAAGCTGGCCCAGTCGTAGTCCCCTTCCTCCAGGTCCTGCTTTCCGGAGGCCAGGGTATGCTGGGCTTGCGCGTGCCATCTTGCCCACTCCTCCCAGTCCAGGGGTGCCATCCTCTTTATTCTAAAGGGCATGAGGCTTTACCAGGAGGACAGCTACGCCACCCGCTTCCAAGCCCGGGTGGTGCGGGCTTGGAGCGATGGGAAGGGCCACCATGTCGTGCTTTCTCAAACCCTCTTTTACCCGGAGTCCGGGGGGCAACCTGCGGACACGGGGGTGCTGAAAGGAGAGTTTGGCCAGGTGCGGGTGCTCCACGTCTTTGAGGAGGCCAAGGCCTTCGGGGATGTGGTGCACCGTGTGGACGCCCCCATCCCCGAGGGAGCGGAGGTGGAGGGGGAGATTGACTGGAACCGGCGCTTTCGCCACATGCAGCGCCACACCGCCCAGCACATTCTTTCCCAGGCCCTGCTCAGGGCCGGGGGGTACCACACCATCGCCGTGAGCCTGGATAGCCCGGTTTCCACCGTGGACCTCGAGGAGGAAGTGGAGGAAGCCAAGCTCCAGGAAGCGGAGGCCCTGGCCAACTTCGCCGTGTACGCGGACTACCCCATAGAGGCCTTTTGGGTTTCTGAGGAGGAGCTTGCCCGTTACCCTTTAAGGCGGCCTCCCAAGGTTCAGGGCCAGGTGCGCCTGGTGCGGATTGGGGATTTTGACCTGGCGGCCTGCGGGGGCACCCACCTGAGGACCAGTGCCCAGGCGGGCCCCATCAAGGTCCTGAAGTGGGAGCGGTATAAGGGGGGAAGCCGGGTGCACTTCATGGCGGGGTGGGAGGCTTTGGAGGACTACCATGCCAAGCACGCCCTGCTTTCCCGCCTGGCCCTTTCCTTCTCCACCAGCCCCCTGGAGCTGGAAAAACCGGTGCGCCGGCTTCAGGAGGAGGTCTACGCCCTAAAGGGCGAGAACCTGGAGCTTAAGGGGGCTTTGGTGGAGGCCCTCCTGCCCCGGGCCCTCGAGGAGAGGGTGCTCCTGGTGCCGGCTCCCGTCCTGGGGGACCTGGCCAAGAGGCTTCTTTCCTGGAGCGAGAAGACCTTTTTGCTGCTTTCCCCCGAGGGTCGCTTTGCCGCCTTGGGCCCCGGCCGGCAGGAGGTGTTGGAAAGGCTTAAGGCCCTTGGGGCCAGGGGCGGGGGAAAAGAGGTGGTCCAGGGAAGCCTGCCCAAGGAAAAGGTGGCCGCAGCCTTGGATCCAGGCCTCGTAAGCTAAGGCCATGGGGCTTTTTGAGGGAAGGGGAGTCTTGGTGACGGGAGCGGCCCGGGGTATCGGTCGGGCCATCGCCCGGGCCTTCGCCCGGGAAGGGGCCCTGGTGGCCCTTTGCGATCTGCATCCCCAGGGGCGGGGGGTGGCGGAGGAGATCGGGGGCTTCTTCGTGCAGGCGGACCTGGCCGAGGAAAGGGACCGGGTGCGTTTCGTGGAGGAGGCAGCCCATGCCCTGGGACGGGTGGACGTGCTGGTCAATAACGCGGCCATCAGCGCCCCAGGGTCGGCCCTTACCGTGAAGCTCCCCGAGTGGCGAAGGGTTTTGGAGGTGAACCTCACCGCTCCCATGCACCTCTCCGCCCTGGCGGCCAGGGAGATAGCCAAGGTGGGCGGGGGGGCCATCGTGAACGTGGCCAGTGTCCAGGGGCTTTTCGCCGAGCAGGAAAACGCCGCCTACAACGCTTCCAAGGGAGGGCTGGTCAACCTCACCCGTTCCCTGGCCCTGGACCTGGCTCCCTTGGGCATCCGGGTGAACGCCGTGGCCCCAGGGGCCATCGCCACGGAGGCGGTGCTGGAGGCCATCGCTCTTTCCGAGGACCCGGAGAGGACCCGCCGGGACTGGGAGGACCTTCACGCCCTGAGGAGGCTGGGCCAGCCTGAGGAAGTGGCGGAGGCGGTGGTTTTCCTGGCCTCGGAGAAGGCCAGCTTCATCACCGGGGCCATTCTGGTGGTGGATGGGGGGATGACGGCCAGCTTCATGATGGCGGGTAGGCCAGTGTAGCGCTACCCCACCCTGGCAAAACCAGGGTGGGGGCCCAGAAAATCCCTGGCCCGCGCTATTTAGCCTTTTACCGATATAGAGAAAAAGGGCATCACGTGGCGTGATCCTTGTAGGGCTCTCCTCGCAGGTCGGAGATCAAGTGCACAGCCACGTAGGCCCCGTCCCCTGCGCTCACGATGGCGTGTCCCGGCACCTTGCCCCGGGCCACCCCGGCGGCGTAGACCCTGGGATAGCTGGTACGGCCGGCCTCGTCGGTTTCTATGTGGACTCCCTTGCGGGTAAGGCCCAGGAGGGAGGGTAGGGTGGGGTCTTTGTGGGTGCAGAGGAGAAGCCTTTCCGCTTCCACCACGCCCTCCTCGGTTTCCACTTCAAAGACCCCTCCCAGGTCCCGCACCCCCTTGACCACGCCCCTTTGGATCTCTGCCCCGTAGCGGCGGGCGTGCTCTTTGAGCCTCTCTATAAGCTCCTCGCCCGAGGGTTCGTCCAGAAGGCCAGGGTAGTTGGGAACCCGGTTCACCTGGGCGATCTTGGAATGGCCTCCGTCCAGCACCAGGACCTTAAGCCCGGCCCTGGCGAGGAAAAGGGCCGCGGAAAGACCCGAGGGGCCGCCGCCTACCACGAGAACGTCCCACATACCTTTTAGAGTATATGGGTCGGGAACGGAGGAGAGAAGGCAAGGTATAATCGGCGGCGCATGATCTTGGACGACCGCTACCCGGTGCTGGAAACCCTCGAGGAGAAGGAGGGGATCACCCTTTATCGGGTGGAGGGCGGGGTGGTTTTCTTTTTCCAGGTGCGCACCCCCGAGGACAAGGAGCGCTTTTACCGGTACCGGGCGGCCATCAAACGCCTAGAGGAGCTTGGGCTTGTGGAGGCGGTGGTTTCCGCCAAGCCCGGGCGCTACTACGCCTTTTTCCCGGAACGTCCCCTGGCCCGTAAGGCTCCGCCCCGGCCTGCCCTCGAGGCCCTGGCTCCCTTGGGATTCGGCCCGGAGCATCTGGCCATGGCCGAAGAAGGGGTGGCCTACCTGTCCCCCTGGCCCCTGGGGTCTGCCCGGCGGGCCTGGGCCCGGGCTCCTTCCCGCCTCCAGCCGGGCTTCCTTCTAGGGGTAGCCCCGGGCCTTCTCCTCTTCCTCCTGGGGCTGTGGCTTTTTTCTCAAGGGGTTTACCGCTACTTCAATCCCCCGGAGTACGCTGTGCCGAACCTGGTGGGCAAAACCGCCAGGGAGGCCTTTCTCCTTTTGAAGGATACAGGGCTCAGGCTGGAGGTGGTGGAGGGAAACGACCCTGCCAAGCCCAAGGAGGTGGTGCTGGCCCAGGAGCCACCACCGGGAACCCGCCTTAGGGCGGGGCGCACCGTGCGCCTCACCCTTAACCAAGCCCGGCTGAACCCCTTACCCGAGCTCAAGGGACTTCGCCAGGAGGAGGCGGAAGCCCGGCTCTCCGAGCTGGGCTACCGCCTGGCCGGGGTGGCCCAGGTGGAAAGCCCAGAGCCCCTGGGCACGGTCCTGGCCAGCGATCCACCTCCTGGCACACCCTTGCCCCCTGGGGCCTCGGTGCGGCTTCTGGTTTCCCGGGGTGCTTCCCTGGGTCCCACGGTGCCCCTTCCCCAGCTCACGGGTTTAAGCCAAAAGGAAGCGCTTTTCCTCCTGAACGCCATGGGCCTGCAGGTCCAGGTGGAGGAGGTGCCCTCCGGGGCTCCGCCCGGCACGGTGTTGGCCCAGGAGCCCGCCCCTGGCACCCCCATGCCGCCAGGAAGCGGGGTGCGCCTAAGGGTGGCGGCAAGGGGAGAGGTGCTGGTGGGGGCTTTGAGCCCTTTGCCTGCCCCTAAGCCCCAGGCCCGTACCGTGACCCTGGCCTTGAACCTTCCCCGGGAGGCGGAGGGACGCCAGGTGCGCCTGGTGCTGGTGGACGACCGGGGGGAGCACCTGGTTTACGAGGGGGAAGGCCGTGGGGGCCTAAGGGTTTCGGGTACCTACGAAGTGGTGGGGGAGGCCCGCTTCCGCCTTTACCTGGACGGGGAGCTCTTCCAGGAGTGGGCCCCCTGAGGTTTCCCTAGTTTGGGGAGGAGGGCGTGAAAGGAGGTTGGGCCGAGGACCTGGCGCTCGCCTACCTCCTTGAGCGGGGCTACCGGCTTCTTGGCCGCAACCGCCGCACCCCCTTTGGGGAGGTGGACCTGTTTCTGGAAAAGGACGGGATTTACGTGCTGGTGGAGGTCAAGCAAAGGAGCTCGGGGGCTTACGGCACGCCCCTGGAGGCCTTGACCCCCAGGAAGGTGGGGCGCCTTTTGCAAAGCGCCCGTTACCTCTTGGGACGGGACGATCTTCCGGTGAGGCTCGAGGCCATCCTGGTCCATGGGACCCCGAGGGCCCACCGGATAGAGCACCTGGTGTTGGAAGTGTAGGCGGCAATCCTCACGGCTTTTCCCCTTTGGGTAAGCTTGGGGGTGTTTAGGAACCTCGAGGCCTACCTCCAAGCCCTGGAGAGGCGGGGGGAGCTCAAACGAATAAGGGTACCCGTTTCCAGCGAGCTGGAGATCACGGAGATCGCCGACCGCATGGTGAAGACGGGGGGTCCTGCGCTCCTTTTTGAAAGGGTGGTGGGTAAGGACTTCCCTGTGGCCATCGGCCTCTTCGGCACCCGGGAGCGCACCGCCTTCGCCCTGGGGGTTCGGGACCTGGACGAGCTTTCTGAGAAGGTGGCCCGCTTGCTGGAGTTGAAGCCGGGAAGGGGGGGGATCTCCGCCCTCATGGGCCTTCTTCCCAAGCTTCCCCTTCTTAGAGGGTTCTTCCCCAGATGGGTGGGGAGGGCCCCGGTGCAGGAGGTGATCCTGAAGGGGAAGGCAGTGGACCTCTCCCGCCTTCCCGTCCTGAAGTGCTGGCCCTTGGACGGGGGGTCCTTCCTCACCCTGCCCCTGGTGATCACCAAGGACCCGGAAACCGGGGAGCTCAACGTGGGCATGTACCGCATGCAGGTTCTGGACAAAAGGAGCACGGCCATGCACTGGCAGCTTCACAAGGTGGGCCGCCAGCACCTGGAAAAGGCCGGGAAGCTGGGGAAAAAGCTGGAGGTGGCCGTGGCCCTGGGGGGGGATCCCATCCTCACCTACGCCGCCACCGCCCCCTTACCTCCCTTGCCCGGGGTAAGCGAGTTCCACCTGGCGGGATTCCTGCGGGGTGCACCCCTGGAGCTCACCCGGGGCGTCACCGTGGACCTCCCCGTCCCCGCCGAGGCGGAGTTCGTGCTGGAGGGCTACATTGACCCGGAGGAACCTTTGGTGGAGGAGGGTCCCTTTGGGGACCACACGGGCTTCTATACCCCCGTGGACCTCTATCCCCGTTTCCACGTGACCGCCATCACCCACCGGAAAAGGGCCATCTACCCCGCCACCATCGTGGGGGTACCCCCCATGGAGGACGCCTACCTCATCGAGGCTTCCGAGCGCCTTTTCCTGCCCCCTTTGCGCCTCATCCTCCCCGAGGTGGTGGATTACCACATGCCCCCGGAAGGGGTGGCCCACAACTGGGTGAACGTGGCTTTGCGCAAGGCCTATCCGGGCCAGGCCTACAAGGTGGCCTACGGGATGCTGGGGCTTGGGCAGATGATGTTCGCCAAGGTGATCGTGGCCGTGGATGGGGATGTCCCGGTGAGGCCGGGGTTTCAAACCCTTTTGGAAGCCCTCAAGCATGCCCTGCCCGGGCGGGATACCCTCCTTCTTCGGGGGCCTATGGATGTGCTGGACCATAGCTCAAGGAGCTTCGCCTTCGGTGGGAAGCTCTTGATAGACGGCACCCGTAAGCTTCCCGAGGAGGGGGGGGAGGTGCCCTTCACCCCCAGGGTGTATGCCGAGCTTCCCCGGGACCCGGAGGCCCTGGCCCAAAGGCAGTGGCCGGGCATCTGGGGGGTTACCTTGCGCAAGGAGAGGCCGGGCCAGGCCCTGGCCCTGGCGGAAAGGCTCCTTAACACCCCGCAGAGCGCCGGCATACGCCTTCTTCTTCTGGCAGACCACGACATCCTCCTTACCCCTGAGGAACTTCTTTGGGCTGTGCTCAACAACATAGATCCGGAGCGGGATGCCCGGGTATTGGAGGGGGTGGAGGGCCCCGTCCTGGTGCTGGACGGCACCCGCAAGCTACCCCAGGAGGGCTTTGCCCGCACCTGGCCCGAGCGGATCCTTATGGATGAACGGATCAAGGCCCTGGTGGACTCCCGCTGGGAGGAGTACGGCTTCTAGGCGGTTCGCAGGGCCCGGTTGCGGAGGAGGGCGCTCTTGAACGCCCGGACCACTTCCCGATCCAGCTGCCCTTGACGCACCTCGTTCTCCAAAGCCTGCAAGGCTTCCTCGGGCCGGGCTACCTTACGGTAGGTGCGCACGCTGGTCAAGGCATCGTAGATGTCGGCGGCGGTCACCGCCTGCACCAAGAGGGGTATCTGGGTAAGGCCGTCGGGGTAGCCGGAGCCATCCAGCTTCTCGTGGTGCCAGCGCACGTAGGGTTTTAGGCGGGCGTAGGCCCTTAGGGGCCGGATGATCTCGTCCCCCTTCACCGGGTGCTCCCGGATAAGGCGCCACTCGGGTTCCGTGAGGGCATAGTCTCCCCGAAGGATGTGGTCGGGGATGCCGATCTTGCCCACGTCGTGAAGAAGCGCTCCCATGTGGAGGTCCTCGAGCTCCTCGGGCTTCGCCCCGAGCTCCTCTGCGGTCCAAAGGGCGTACTGGGCCACCCTTTCCCCGTGGCCTGCGGTGTAGGCGTCCTTGGCCTCCACCGCCCGCACCAGGGCGAGAAGGGCCCTTTCCAGGTCCTCCAGCTTCTCTTGCAGTTTCCGACGCTCCAGGTGGCCCTTGACCCGGAGTCTTAGCTCCGCCAGGTCCACGGGGCGGTTTAAAAAGTCGTCGGCCCCGGCCTCAATACCCTTAAGGCGCACCTTCCGGTCCCCATCGGCGGTGAGGAGGATGACGGGAAGCAAGGGGTCCAGGGCCTTTACCTTGCGGGTGAGCTCGAGGCCATCCATGATGGGCATGTGCAGGTCGGTGAGCACCACGTGGGGGAGGCTATCCCGAAGGAGGTCCAAGGCCTCTTGCCCGTTTCTGGCCTCCTGGACCTCCACTCCCAGAGGCTCCAGGGCCCGCATGAGGAGGAGGCGCTGGATGGGTTCGTCGTCTACCAGCAACACCTTTTTTGCGTGGGGGAACTGGGGGTGTTTCATAGCCTCACCCCGTTGAGTAGCTGGCCCAAAAGCCCTAGGCGGCCGCTTTCCATTTGCCCCGTGCGCTGCACCAGCCCTTTCCGCTCCAGGCGGAAGAGGTGAAAGCGCACCAGGTCCAGGGGCAGGCTGAGGGCCTTGGAGAGGCCTTCCGCGGACACCCCTTTTTCCAGGTAGGGAAACGACTTGGCTAGAAAGCTTTCCTCCAGGAGGTACTTCTTGGCCACATCAGAAGCCTTGAAGATGGCCTTGGGAGGGGGGAAGTACGGGCGGTAGCGCTCCAGCTCATCCTGGAGGGTGACGGTGCTCAGAAGGACCCTCTCCACGGGCCAGTTCAAGCGCACCTTGTGTTTGGGCTTGGCTTCGGGGAGGAATTCAAAGCTGCCCTCGCGGGCTTGCAGCAAGGCTTGCAGGGTGGCTTTGGCGGCCAGGGCCTCCAGGGGCTTGCCGTGCTGGTCAATGGAGCGGATATAGCCGGGCTTCAAGTATATGGTGGTGGCGGGAATATCCTTCAGGTTCCAAATTTCCAGGGCCCCCTCCTTGTGGGCGAGAAGCTGGAGGAGCTCCTCGAGGGGCAGTGCATTGAGGCTTCCAAACAGGGCCATAACCCAACCTCCTGCCTTCACCCTAGAGCCCCCCTGTGAAAACGATTTGAAAGGGCCGTATAATCCCCCCTTGTGCTGGTGCGGCCCGCCCTTCTTCCCCTTTGGCCTCCCCGGGTGATGGACCTCTTTGGCCGGGAGGGGCCCTTGGTCCTCGAGGTGGGCTTTGGCGACGGGCGCTTCACCGCGGAGCTTGCCAAGGCCCATCCGGAATGGCTCATCCTGGGGGCTGAGGTCTCGGCGGCCAGCGTTTTGAGGGCCTATAGGCGCCTGAAGCGCGAGGGCATAGGGAACGTGCGCCTTTACCACGGGCAAGGCCCCTTCGCCCTGAGGAACCTGGTGCCGCCGGGAAGCTTAAGGCGGGTCATCGTCAACTTCCCCGATCCCTGGCCCAAGAAGCGGCACCAGCGGAAGCGGCTTTTGCAGGAGGGATTTTTCCGCAGGCTTTCCACTAGGCTCATGGAGGGTGGGGACCTCCTCCTCACCACCGACCACGAGGAGTACTTCCGCTTCGCCCTGGAGGAGGCGAAACGGAGCGGGCTTTACCGGGTGGAAGTTAAGGAGCCCCCGGAGGCCCACCTGCGCACCAAGTATGCCCTCAAGTGGAAGGAGGCGGGCCGGACCTTCTTCCATGCGGTGTTCACCAAGGTGGCCGAGGATCCCACGCCTTGGCCGCCCATAAGGAGGTACGAGGTGGCGCATGCGCTGTTAAGGGGGGAACTGCCCAAGGAGCTTACCCTTGCCAAGGCTCCCGTGGCCATCCCCGGGGGGGTGGCGGTCTTTCTGGAGGTGGCCCGGGGGGAGGAAGGGTTTTACGTGCTCACCCACGTGGAGGAGGAAGACCTCACCCAGGATTTGCTTCTGGAAGTGAGGAGGAGTGCCCACGGGCTCTATGCAGGGGTTAGTCGCTTCGGTAGCCCCCTCATCACCGAGGGGGTGAAGGAGGCGGTGCGGGCCCTGGTGCAGGAGCTGGGGAGGGTGGGCCTCGAGGTGGTCCAGGACCACACCTAGCCCACGCCCTAAAATAGCCCTATGCACGCCCATGTGATCCTGGCCGCCGGGCAGGGGACCCGCATGAAATCCCGCCTGCCCAAGGTGCTCCATCCCCTCCTGGGCAAGCCCATGCTGGCCTATGCGGTGGAAACGGCCCTGGCCCTGGAACCCCAGAGGCTGGTGGTGGTGGTGGGGCATGGAGCCGAGCAGGTGATGGAGGTCCTAAGGGTCTATCCGGTGGAGGTGGCGGTGCAGGAAGAGCAGCTCGGCACCGCCCACGCCCTTTTGCAGGCGGAGGCCTTGCTAAAGGACTTTCCTGGCCCCACCCTGGTCACCCAGGGGGATACGCCCCTTCTTCGCCCGGAAACCCTAAGGGAGCTTCTGGAAAGGGTGGAGGAGGGAGCGGGGATGGCCCTCCTCACCGTGGAGCTTTCTGACCCCACCGGCTACGGCCGCATCCTGCGCCAGGGGGAGGAGGTCTTGGGCAGCGTGGAGGAGAAGGATGCCTCCCCTGAGGTCAAGGCCATCCGGGAGGTGAACGCCGGGGCCTATGCCTTTGACGGCTTCCTCTTCCAGGCCCTTAAGGAGGTGCGAAACGAAAACGCCGCCCGGGAGTACTACCTCCCCGACCTCATCGCCATCTACCGGGCCAAGGGGCGGAGGGTGGTGGCGGTGAAGGGGGTGGTGGAGGAAGCCTTGGGGGTGAACACCCGGGAGGAACTCGCCCGGGTGGAGGGAGTGCTCCTTTCGGCCTTGCGCCGGGAGTGGATGCGAAAGGGAGTGCGGATGATCCTTCCCGAGAGCATCTACCTGGAGGCCAGCGTGGAGCTGGCCCCGGACGTGACCCTCTGGCCAGGGGTGGTGCTTAAGGGCAAGACCCGAATCGGCGAGGGGGCGGAGGTGGGACCCTATGCGGTCCTCGAGGACACCCTCCTGGAACCGGGGGCCCGGGTCCTGGCCCACACCGTGGCCCAGGGGGCGGTGATCGGTAGGGGAGCTGACGCCGGGCCCTTCGCCCGGCTACGCCCCGGGGCCGTTCTCAGGGAGGGGGCCCACGTGGGCAACTTCGTGGAGGTGAAGAATAGCCTCCTCCACCCCGGGGTCAAGGCGGGGCACCTGGCCTATTTGGGGGATGCCGAGGTGGGGGAGGGCACCAACATCGGGGCCGGGGTCATCACCGCCAACTACGATGGCAAGCGCAAGCACAGGACCTTCATCGGCAAGGGAGCCTTCATCGGTTCCAACAGCGTGCTGGTGGCCCCGGTGCGGGTGGGGGATGGGGCCATGGTGGGGGCGGGGAGCGTGATCACCCACGATGTGCCCGAGGATGCCCTGGCCATAGCGCGGGAGAGGCAGCGGAACCTCGAGGGCTACGCCCGGCGCAAGCGGGAGGGGGACTAGGGTTTCACCTTCCTTTCAGCCCGGGTGGTAAACTGGGGGGTATGAACCTGGGCATGCCGGAAATCCTGGTGATCCTGGTGGTGGCCCTCCTCATCTTCGGGCCCAAGAAACTCCCCGAACTCGGCCGTTCCCTGGGCCAGAGCATCCGGGAGTTCAAACGGGGGGCCCAGGAGATCCGGGAGGAGCTGGAGAAGAGCGTGGACGTGCGGGAAGATAAGGGCCCCGAAGGGGCTAGGCTGGCTAGGGAAGATAAGGGCCCCGAAGGGGCTAGGCTGGCTAGGGAAGATAAGGGCCCCGAAGGGGCTAGGGAGGAGCTGAGGCCCAAGCCGGTTTCTGAGGCTGCCCCCTCCAAGGCCCCTGAGGGTTCTGAACTTCAAGAGGAGCGTAAGGCTTGAAGGAAGCCCCACTGGTTGAGCACCTGGAGGAGCTCAGGGCCCGTATCCTCTGGTCCCTGGTGGCCTGGTTGGTGGGTACGGGGGTGGCTTGGAGTTTTAGGGTCCAGCTTCTGGAGTGGCTGAAGCGGCCCTTGGACCTGGCGGCCCAGCAGAACCACATCCAGGTGAACCTCATCGTCTTGGACATCACCGAGCCCTTCTTGGTTTCCTTGAAGGTGGCGGCCTTCGGGGGGCTGGTGTTGGCCCTGCCCTTCATCGTCTACCAGGTCTGGGCCTTCATCGCCCCGGGGCTTTACGAGCACGAGAAGCGGCTGGCGGTGCCCTTCTTGCTGGGGGCTGGGTTTAGCTTCGCCTTGGGGGCCCTCTTCGCCTACTACGGCTTTTTGCCCTTCGCCATACCCTTCCTCCTGGGCTTTTTGGGTGAGGTCATCACCCCGCAGATCTCCATCGGCCGCTACATGGGCCAGGTCCTCATGATGATGGGGGTCATGGGCCTGGTCTTTGAGATGCCGGTGGTGAGCTACTTGCTGGCCCGCCTGGGGATCCTTTCCTCCGCCTTCCTGGCCCGCAACTGGCGGATCGCCGTGGTCCTTCTCCTCAGCCTGGCGGCCCTCATCACCCCCACGGTGGACGTGGTGTCCCTGTCCATCGTCACCATTCCCCTCCTGGTCCTTTACTGGATCTCCGTGCTGGTGGCCAGGGTGGCGGAGCGGGCCAGGCCCAAGGAAGAAGCCGCTTGACACCCTAAGGGGCTTTGCCCCATAGAATAGCCCATGGACGAGCGCATCCTGGCCCTGCGTAAGGAGGTGGACCGGGTTAACCGGGAAATCCTGCGCCTCCTCTCCGAACGGGGAAGGCTGGTGCAGGAGATCGGCCGCATCCAGACCAAGCTCGGCCTGCCTCACTACGACCCCAAGCGGGAGGAGGAGATGCTGGCCTACCTCATCGCCGAAAACCCCGGTCCCTTTCCTCCGGAAACCATCCGAAAGCTTTTCAAGGAGATATTCAAGGCCAGCCTGGACCTCGAGGAGCGGGAGGACCAGAAGAAGTTCCTCTATTCCCGCAAGCACAAGCCCGAGCCCACCCGGGTGCGGGTGGGGGAGGTGGTCTTCGGGGAGAAGCCCCTCCTCATCGCCGGGCCCTGCTCCATCGAGTCCGAGGAGCAGATGATGGAAACCGCCCGCTTCCTTTCCGCCAAGGGAGTCAAGGTCCTAAGGGGCGGGGCCTTCAAGCCCAGGACCAGCCCCTATGGCTTCCAGGGCCTGGGGGTGGAGGGGCTGAAGCTCGGCCGCAAGGCGGCGGAAGCTTTTGGCATGGTTTTCGTCACCGAGGTCATGGATACCCGGGACGTGGAGGTGGTGGCGGAATACGCGGATATCCTCCAAATCGGGGCCCGGAACATGCAGAACTTTGCCCTCCTCAAGGAGGTGGGGCGCTCGGGTAAGCCCATCCTTCTCAAGAGGGGGCTTTCCGCCACCGTGGAGGAGTGGTTCTATGCCGCCGAGTACATCCTGAGCCAGGGCAACGAGCAAGTCATCCTGGCGGAAAGGGGAATCCGCACCTTTGAGCGCTGGACGCGAAACACCCTGGACCTCTCCGCTGTGGCCTTGGCCAAGCAGGAAACCCACCTGCCCGTGGTGGTGGACGTGACCCACGCCGCCGGGCGCACGGATCTTCTTGCTCCCTTGGCCCGGGCGGCCTTGGCGGTGGGGGCGGATGGGGTGCACGTGGAGGTCCACCCCAACCCCAAGGTGGCCCTTTCCGACAACCAACAGCAGATGGACTTCCGGCAGTTTGAGGCCTTCCTTAAGGCCATAGGGGACCTCCTAGGGGCGTGAATGGGCTTCTTGGATAACCTTCTGAATGCCTTCCTCAAGGCCACGGACCCCAGGCCCCGCTACACGGAGGCCCGTTGCCTCCTCTACAAGAACAGCGTGGGGGGGTGCGACCGTTGCTACCAGGCCTGCCCCAAGGGGGCGGTGCGCCTGGAAAGCTTCCGGGTGGAGCTGGACGAGGTGCTCTGCACCGGGTGCGGCCTCTGCACGGGGGTCTGCCCTGGGGTGGCCTTGGAGTACCCCTTGGGGGGCATCCAGGAGGCCTTGATCCGGGGCAAGGGGCAGATCCGCTGCTCCAAGGCGGAGGGCAAGGGAGAAGAGGTCTTGTGCCTGGGCCGCCTGACCCCGGGGCTTTTGGCGGAGGCGGGTAGCCGTTTCGGGAAGGTGGTCTTGGCCCGGGGGGATTGCGCCTCCTGTAGGATCGGGGGGCCCGCGGTACCCGAGCACCTGGAAAGGATGGTGGAGGAGGCCCAGCGCTACCACCCTGTGGAGGTGGAGGTTGTGCGAGGGGAGCTTCCCGGGGAGAAGGTGGGGCGGAGGGAACTTTTCCAGGCCCTTTTGGGTAGCGCCAAGCGTACCGCCGCCGACCTAGTACCCGAGCTTCCCCTTCCTGCCCCAGAGGAGGAAAAGGGCATGCCGGCGGAGCTTCGCCTGCGCCTTTTGGCGGCCAGGCGGGCTTCCGAGGTGCGCTGGCCCAGGATCCGGGTGGAGGAGGGATGCACCCTTTGCCCGGTGTGCACCAATGTCTGCCCCACGGAGGCGGTCTACAGGGTGCGGGAGGGGGAGGAGTACGTCCTAAGGCTTAAGGTGGAGGCCTGCACGGGATGCGGGGCCTGTGTGGAAAGCTGCCCGCCCCAGGTGATCCGCCTCGAGGAGGCGGGCAAAGAGGAGGTTTTCCAGGAGCTGGAGCTTTACCGGGGGAAGCCCCCCTGGTACGACCTGTAGAATCCTCCCATGCGGCTGCACCACGTGGGCATTGCGGTGGAGGACTTAGAGGAGGCCAAGGCCCGTTACGGGCTTTTGGGTTTTGGCGTGGTGGCGGAAGGGGAGGTGGCCGCCCAGGGAGTGCGGGTGGCCCTGCTCCGGGGGGAAGGGGAAACCCTTCTGGAGCTCCTCGCCCCCTTGGGGCCGGATACCCCGGTGGGGCGCTTTCTGGCCAAGCGGGGTCCCGGGCTTCACCATCTGGCCTTTGCCACCTCCCGGATTGAGGAGGAGCTTGCCCGGCTGAAGGCGGCGGGGGCCAGGCTCATCGACGAGGTCCCCCGGCCGGGTTTTGGCGGGCACCGGGTGGCCTTCCTCCACCCCGGCTTTGGCCTCGGGGTGCTTTGGGAACTGGTGGAGACGGAGGGTGCGTAGGCCAGGGTTCCGCTGGGTGCCGGCCCTCCTCGCCCTGGGGGAGATGGGGCTACTCTGGTGGTTTTCGGACCAGCCCGCCACCGGGATGGGCCTGCCCCATCCCTGGGACAAGGGCGCCCATTTTCTGGCCTATGGGCTTTTGGGCTTCCTCCTGGGGGTGGCCTTCGGGGATTTCCGTCCGGCCCTTCTCCTGGCCGCTCTCTACGGGGTGGTGGACGAGTGGCACCAAAGTCGGGTTCCCGGACGGGAGGCCTTCGGCTGGGACCTTGTGGCGGACTTCCTGGGGGCCTATCTGGGGGCTAGGTGGGGGGGTAGATGGGGAGCTCCAGAAGCCTTCCGCCCTTGGCGGAGGCGGCCAGGAGGATGGCCTCGGCGATGAGTTCCGGGGCGATCCAGCGGCTGGGGTCGGCCTCCGGCATGGCCTTCCGGTTGGCCTCGGTGTCCAGGGTACCCATGGGGTAGACGAGGAGGAAGCGCACCCCCTGTACCTCCCCCTGGAGGGAGCGGATGAGGCTGGCCAAGGCGGTCTTGGCCATGGTGTATAGGGCTCTTCCTGGGCCGGCCCCCGTCCAGGCGGGGCCGGCGGCGATGGCGGCGAAAAACCCTTGGCCTCGAGCCTCCAGGTAGGGCAGGGTGGCCTTGAGGAGGTTGAAGGTGGTGCGCAGGTTCAGGTCCAGAAGCCAGTCGTAAAGCCCGGGGTCCGAGTCCAAAAAGCGCCCGGCGGCGAACCCGCCCACGGTGTGCACCACCCCGAAAAGGGGAGCCTCCCGCTCCACGAAGCGGGCCAAGGCCTCGGCCTCCTCCAGCCGGGTGAGGTCGGCCACGAAGGTCTTGGCCCCGTAGGCCCGGGCCCGTTCCGCCATCCGTTCCTCCCGGGGGTCGGAGAGGAAAAGCCGGGCCCCGGCGCGGTGCAGGGCGGGGATCACCGCCCGGGCCAAGGCGCCCCCCGCCCCCGTGACCAAGAAGGCTTTACCCTGGAGCATGCCTTATTCTACCGGGATGAAGGCCAGGGAAGTGGGGCTGAACCCCAAGGATTGGGAGCGCAGGAGGAGGGGTGGGGAGGGCACCAGGTCGTAAACCTCGAGGCTTTGCCCCTGGACCAGGTAAAGGTAGCCATCCGGCCCCAGAAGCCCGGCGGTATAGGTGCGGTACTCCTGCTGCACGGGGGATTCCTTGGGCAGGATCACCTGGAACCCCCGGCCGTAGACGGCCATGCCTCCCACGGGATCCAGGGCCAGGCGGCTGGATTGGGGGAAGTCCCCTAAGACCTTTCGGCTGGTGAGGGAATCCCCTTCCAGGGTGTAGAGCCTCACCTCGGTGGCGGTGGCGGCAAGCCCGAGAAGCCGCCCGCGAAGGCGGTCCAGCTGGAGGTCATAGGGTCCTTGGCTTGCCTGGGGGTCCAGGGGCTTTTCCAGGCTGGGGGTGCCTGAAGGATTCTGGGCCGGGCGGTAGCCCAGGGCTTGCTGGCTCATGTAGGCCAGGAGGTCCAGGGTTCCCTGGGGAAAGAGGGCCAGGCGTGCCCCAGGGGGAAGGCCCGTGAGGTCGGCTTCCTCCAGGTTCCCTGAGGCATCCAGGTTCCAGAGGAAGGCCCTCCCTGCCCCTGGGCAGTGGGCGAGAAGCCGGTTCTGCCCAAGCCGCAGGTACCCCCCGGTGCAGTCCACGTCGTTCGGGAAGGCCGCTGGGGTTGGGGAAGGCTGGGGGACGGCGGTTTCCGTGAAGCCTTGGGTGGAGTAGGCCTCGATGCGGTCGGGAAAGAGGAGGTAGAGCCTCCCGAAGGTTTGGCTATGGGCCAGGTCCTGGAGGCTTGGGGTGTTCCAGGTGCCCACAGGATTTGGAGTGCCCCTCTGGAGCTCCTGGGCCCGGAAGAAGCGCACTTCCCCCTCTCCTCCCATGGCCACCAGGGCGGGCAGGGGAGGTTCCTGGCTTCCCGTACAGGCGGTCAGGAAAAAAGCCAGGGCTCCCAGGACCAGGTAAACGGGCCAGAGCTGCTTCACGGGCCACCTCCTAGTTTCACCCCTTCCTCGGAAAGGAGAAGCCCTGCTGCCTGCCCCCCGTAGAGGAAGGCCAGGCCCACGCTTCCCTTGGCGGCGTCCAGGGTGAAGCGCATGGCCCAGCAACACCGGTCCAGGACCAGGATGAAGCGGGGCTTAAGGGGTTCTCCGGGAAGGTTTTGCGTGAGAAGGGCCGCCAGGTGGAGCTTGGTGTTCTCCCTGCCCAGGAAGGTGAGGGTGGGTCCGAAGTTGCGTAAGGCCAGGCTGTAACCCTCGGGGGTTTGCGGCCTCCGGGTATAGGTGAAGCTTCCCGAGAGGGAAAGCCCGGGGATGGCACCCTCCCCCGCCTCGTCCGTAGGCACGGGCTTCCAAAGCTCCATGCCGCCGCTAAAGGTGGCGTCCTTGAGGTAGATGTCCTCATCCTCCACCTCGGGCAGGTGCAGGTTGGCGTTTAAGCGGAAGCCCACCTCGGGGAGGGCCTGGGTCAAGCCCAGGCGCAGATTGGTGGCCCGGAAGCCCTCCTGGTACCGCCCGGAAAGCTCCAGGTCCACCAGGGGTCCTGGGGTGATCCCGGAGCGGTAGCCCAGGGCGTAGCCCAGAGCCTTGGGATCCAGGGTGGTCCGCAAGGAGAGGCTTTCCGGACCGAGGATGGCCTGGCCTTGCAGGGCCAGGGTGTCCGCCTGCCAGTCCCGCCGGCCTTGCAGGGTGTAGGCCGTAGCTCCCTCCCGTAAGGCATAGGTGAGGTCGGTGGTGAGGGCTCCCTTGCCGTTCAGGTCGTGGCGGTGGGTGAGGTTGAGGCTTCCTCCGGAGAGGGCGTAGCCTGCTTGCAGGAGGAGGGGGTCAAAGAGAGCCTTCGGGTGGTCAAAGCGGAGGCTGGCCCTTAGGGCGAAGGAATAGGGGGTGAAGCCCGCCTCGAGGCGGGTTTCCAAGGGGCCTTCCCCCTCGAGGCCCCGCTTGTGCCCCACCGTGAGGCTGTAGCCCTGGTCCTGCAGGAGGACCTGGGCCTCTAGGGGAAGATACCTTCCCTCCTCCAGGTTCCTGCCCGCCTTCAGGCTCAAGGAAAGGGGTCTTTCCTGGAAGCCCAGGGCCAGGGTGGCCTGGTGGCTTCGCCTTTGGGGTATGGCGTCAAAGCGGAGGGGGGTTTCCCCCTCCTGGACGCTTCGGGTATAGCCCACCTCCACGCTGAACCCCCCCAGGCTTTGCCGCAGGCTAGCCGAGGTGGTCCAGTCCACCTGCCGCTCGTGCTCCCCATCAGGGTTTTGCGTGGTGTAGTAAAACCCCCGGAAGCGGTTCTCGGCCCGGAAGGTGGCCCCGGGCCAGGGGGAGAGGGAAAGGCTTTCGCTGTGGGAAAGGAGGGCCCTTCCCGCCTCGGCATAGGGCCCGAGGGCCCGGGCGGAGCGGTTTAGGGGGTTGGTTTCCGCCAGGTAGCGCCCCAGGACGAAGCCTGCCTGCAGGCTAAAAGGACCTTCCCGGAACACGGGGCTTTGGGCTTCCACCTCGGGCAGGCGCTGGAGGGTGCGGGGGGGTGGGGTGGTGGGGTCGTGGTCCAAAAACCCCTCCACCCTCAGGGTGTAGCGCCAGTCCTGGGGCGTGGGGGTGCCGGGGGAGAGGGCCTCGAGGCGGAAGCGGGTCAGTTTTTCCCGGGTATCGTCCCGCTCCACCAGGGCGCTGAGGGAAAACTCCTGCCGCTTTAGGGCGTACTCCCCCCGGTACTGGAAGGTGTCCGGGGGAGTGTGGAGGAAAAAGTAGCGCTCCTTGGCCTCCCCGGTGCCGTAGTGGTCAAAGCCGAAGCCGTAGCCCCGGCCTTGGTAGTAGGAGAGGAGGGTGAATCCCAGGCCGAAGTCGGCCACGTAAGGCAAAGCGGCCTTCAGGTAAAAGCCCCCTTCGTCCTGGCCCACCTCGAACCGGGGCTGGCGGTCGGAGAGGAAGAGGAGGAGGACGGGAAGCTCCAGAACCGGTTTCTCCTGCACCAGCACCACCACCCCCCGGGCCACCACCCGGTCCCCTGGGTACAGGACGATCTCCCGGGCGCGGAAGGCGTAGTCGGGTACCTCCTGGCCGCACGAGGCGCAAGGGGTGGCGTAGCCGTTTTCCAGGAGGATGGCCCCTGCCACCCGCTGGCAAAGGGGGCCGGTGAGCAGGAGGTCCTTAGCCTCGATGCGCACCTCGAGGGCGTCAAAGCTTTCGTCGGAGAGGTCTATCTGAAGTTCCTCTGCCTCCACAAGCCTTCCCTCCCGGTCCCGGTAGCGCACCCCTTCCGAGAGGAAAAGGAGCTTACGGGTGCGAAAGTAGGTGGCCCTTCCCGCCTCGATGGCCTCCCCATCCCGCTCCAGGCGCACGGGGTTCCCCGTGAGCACGTAGACCTCCTCCCCTCCTTCCTGCCTTAGCTCCAGCTTTTCCGCCTCCAGGATCCTCAACACCTTCTCCTGGGCCAGGGCCAGGGAGAAGAGGAGCAGGACCGCGGCCAACCCTGAAGCCACCTTGCGGGTAGCCCCAAGCCAGGGCCGGCTCACCTCCGCCCTCCCAGGAAGAGGAGGAGGCCCAGGATCCCGTAGAACAGGTTGGGCCCCCAGGCGGCCAAAATGGGATCCAAGGCGTTTTGCTCCCCCATGATCCGCCCCACGCTCCAGGTGGCGTAGTAGAAGAAGGTGAGGACCGCCACCCCCACAAGCCCCAGGCTCCGGGACCCCCCGAGGAGGTAGAAGGCCAGTCCCGTGGCGAAGAGGGCGAAGACCAGGCTGGCCGCCGGCTCGGCGTAGCGGCGGTAGTAGGTGGTGGCCTCGAGGCCCGCCTTCACCCCGCTTTTCCTCAGCCTTTCCACCTCCTCCTTGAGCTCCTTTAGGGTCATGCGGTTGGCCGGGTTCTGCCAGGGCTCAAAGGTGAGGTCCCTGAGGACCAGCTCCCCCTCTTGAAAGCGGGTCAGGGTCCTGGGCCTATCCCCCTCGTAGGTGACCCTCAAGCCCTTTTCCACCTGCAAGACCCCTCCTTGGAACCTCCCCTCCTCCGCCAGGACCACCTCCTCCTGCGAAAGGATTCTAAGCTTTCCGATCCTGTCCCGGGCCACCTCCCCCACGAAGACCACCCTGCCCCTGGCGTCCTGGAAGGTGGTGCCCGGGGTGAGAAGGGCCCTGGGTCGTTCCAGCACCTGCCTGCGAAGGAGGTCCTGCCCCTGGGCCAGGGCTTTGGGCACCAGGCTTTCCCCCAAAAGGAAGCCCAAAAGGGCCAGGAGCGCCCCGAGGCCCAAAAGGGGTAAAAGCACGCGTTCCCGCCTTATCCCCAGGGCCAGGAGGGCCTTGAGCTCCGAGTCCTCGCCCAGGCGGGAGAGGAGGAAGAGCAGGGCGAAGAGGTAGGCCACGGGAGCCCCCCGCACCAGGGCCTCGGGGGTGCGGTAGAAGAGGTAGAGGAGAAGGGTGTAGGGATCCGCGCCCTTGGCCACCAGGGGGGCCAGGACCTCGTAGACCGCCCCGGCCAGGAAGAGAAGGACGATGACCGCAAGCCCCAGGCTGAAGTGGGCCAGGACCTCGCGCAGGAGGTAGCGGTCCAGGGTCTTCATCTGAGCCTCCAGGTGAGGTAAAGGGCCAAGGCGGCAAAGAAGGCGTTGGGGAGGAAGGCCAGGAGAGGGTTCACGTCGTAGCGGGCGAGCTGGGCGCTCAGGGTCCAGAGCACGTAGTAGCCGAAGATGAGGAGGACGATGCTGAGGAAGGCCCAGGCGGCCTCCCGGAAGGAAAGCCCCAAGGCGGCCGCCACCAGGCCCAGGAAGAAGCCCCCGAGGGCATCCGCGAGCCGGCGGTACAGGGCAAAGCGGGCGCTGGGCTCCACCTGGCTCCTTTCCCAAAGCTCCCGCAGGGTGGTGGAGTCGTAAGGATCGCGGGAGCCCAGGCTTTCCTTGGGGCGGAACTGGGTGGGGAAGGGAAGGGTGCCAGCAAAGGGCTTGGGCTTTCCCCCCTCCAGGACGTACCCCCGGAAGTGCCACCCCTCCTTGTCCCAGACTCCTTCCTGGCCGCTGTAGACCCGGCCCCTTTCGTCCACCACCCGGATGCCGTAGAGGCGGTTTTGCCCCACCTCGGGCCGTACCTCCTCCGCATAGTAGACCCCGAGGCCCTCCGCAGCGTAAAGCTGCTTGCGCAACACCCCGCTTAGACCTTCTTCCCCGTAGAGGAGCCGGGCCAGGTGCTGGTCGTAGGCCTCGAGGGCCCTGGGGCGAAGCTCGGCCAGGTTGAGGAGGTTGAAGAGGCTCACCAGAAGGGCCAGAAGCGCCAGGGGTTTCAAAAGGGCCCAGGGGGGTACGCCCGCGGCGTAAGCGGCCTTCAGCTCCGATTGGCGGATGAGGCGGGCGAGGCCCACCAAGATGGCGAAGACCAGGCCCAGGGGAAGGGCCAGGCTCAGGGTCCAGGGCAGGCGGTAGAGGATGAGCTTGGCGATGGCCTCCACGCCGGCTCCCCGGCTTAGAAGCACCCCGGAGAGGCTAGAGAGGAGGTCAAAGGTGAGGAGGGCCACGAAAAGCAGGACCCCCACCAGGTAGGGGATCAGGACTTCCTTGAGGACATACCGGCCCAGCACCAGGCCGAGTATACGGGGCTAGGATGAGAAACAAGCGCAGGAGGCGGGAGCTCAGTGGGCTATTACGTGGATCACGGGCAGGCCGAAGCGCTCCGCCTGGCTGTGCACGTCCAGGCGGAGCCAGCGGGAAATCCCCGGGGGCAAGGTAGCCAGGACGATGGCCTGGTACTCCCCGGGATGGGCCATGAGCTCCTCCTCCAGGGCCAGGATGGGGGAGACATCCCCGGGCTTGGCCTCCTCTATGGCGACTCCTTGGGCCTCGAGGGCCGCCTTGGCGGCCTCCGCCTCCTCCTTGGCCCGCCTTTGGATCTCGCCTTCCTCGTAGACCCAACCCGCCGGGGGGACGGCGGGTACCAGAAGGACAAAGCGGGCCTCGGGGTCTTGGCTCCGAAGCTCGGCCAGCTTCCTGGCCAGCTCGGGGCTTTTGGCCGTGCGATGGGCCACCACCAGATACCGGGCCATGGCCTTTACCTCCTTTGCCTTGCCTCGAGGTTAGCCCCAGTTTTCGGGGAGGGCCGGGAGCGAGGTTACATTGTCCTGGCCTGTGCCCTAATACGGATTCCTTCCAGAGGAACTCCAAAGGCTCCCTAGACTCCCTGGCCTTGGGGTCATGAGGAAGGGTGACTGGGAGTCTTCTGCCCTGTTGGGGACGGGTTTTCCTGCATACCCCTTTACATACCGGCAAACCGTGGTAGAATAGAAAAGTCAGAGGAAGAAGCCGCCTGCGGGCGGCGGTTTTGTTTTAGGGCACCAGGGCCACCTTGGTGGCCTGCCGCTCGTGGAAGAGGCGGTAGCCCTCAGGGGCCTCCTCGAGGGGCAGGCGATGGCTGAACACCCAGCTACCCTTAAGCCTTCCCGCCCGTTGCAGGGCCAGAACCTCCTCGATCCAGCGGGGGATGTTGGCCAAGGCGCTTTTCAGGGTGATGCCCCGGCTGAAAGCGGCCAGCCAAGGGTATTCCAGCTTCTCGGCGGTGGGCACCCCGAGGCTGGACACGATGCCCCCGGGTCCCGCCAGGCGGAGGGCCAGCTTCAACGCCTCCCCATCCCCGCCCACCGCCTCCACCACCAGATCCGCCCCCAGGCCCTGGGTTTCCTTGCGCACCCGGGCCACGGGGTCTTCCGCCTTGGGGTTGACGGGCAGGCTTCCCAGGGCCGCCGCCTTTTCCAGGCGGGTTTCCTCCGGGTCTATGGCGTAGACCTGTCCAGCGCCCAGGGCATGGGCCACCATCTGGGCCATGAGGCCCACGGGCCCTGAGCCCACCACCGCCACGCTCATCCCGGGGGAGAGGAAGGGCCTTACGCCCCCGTAGGCGGTGGTGAGGATATCCCCCGCCAGGATGGCCTCCTCCGCGGGCAGGTCCCCGATGGCAAAAAGGCTTTGCCGGGCGAAGGGAACCCGCACCCTTTCCGCCTGGGCTCCCTGGAGGTTGCCCAGGGCCAGGCCGAAGCCAAAGACTCCTCCTTTCAGGCAGGCGAAGTACTGCCCCTTACGGCAGGCTGGGCAGTCCCCGCAGGCCACCTGGAAGCTCCCCACCACCCTTTCCCCGAGGGGGAAGGGCACCAGGGGGCCCTTTTCCACAATCCGCCCCACGAACTCATGGCCCAAGACGGTGCCCGGTAGCACCCCGGCGATCTTGCCGTGGTAGATGTGCAGGTCCGAGCCACAGATGGCGGCCAGCTCCACCTGGACGATGGCGTCGGTTTCCGCCTCCAGCTTGGGCTCCGGCACCTCTTCCACCGCCACCTGGAAGGGCCCGTGGTAGACCAGGGCCTTCATGCTACCTCCCGGGCCACCTTGACCAGCTCCTGGGCCGCCTGGGCGTAAGGGGCCAAGGCGGCGATGCTTCCCCTTTTCAGTTCCAAAAGGCCCCGCATCAAGGCGGTGAGGGGCTCGAGGCGGCCCTCCAACACCTCCTGCCAGGTGGCCAAGTCGGCCTCTATGACGAAGTCGGCCTCGGCCTCCCCCTCCACCACCTGCACCCCACGGCACGCCCCGTGCCACAGGTCCAGGACCACGGCCACCCCCTTGGGGAACCCCAGGGCGGGGTCAGGGCGCACCGCCAGGGCCAGGCTTCCTTCCCAGGTGGCGGCGGCCTTCCTGTAGGCCTCGTTTTCGTTCAGCTTCAGGCAGTAGGCTTGGGCCCAAGCTTCCTGGAAAAGCTCCATGATTCCCCCCTTTGCTTAAACCGAGTATAAACCTAACCCCCAGACCTTGGGTAGGGGTTGTCTCATGGAGTCTCCGGCCAGGCGTGTTTGGGGTAGCGGCGCATGAGTTCCCGGCGCACCTCGGGGTAGCGGTTTTCCCAGAAGCTTTTTAGGTCCTGGGTCACCTGGACCGGACGGCCCGCGGGGGAAAGGAGCTCCACCGCCACCGCTACCCGGCCTTCCAGCACCCTGGGGGTTTCCCGAAGGCCAAAGGCTTCCTGGATGCGCAGGGAAAGAAGGGGTGGGGCCCCTTCCCGGTAGGTGAGGCGCCTGCGCTTGCCCGAGGGCAGGGCTAGGCTTTCCGGCGCCAGCCTCTCCAGAAGCTGCCGCTTGTCCCCCAGGAGGCTTAAAAGGATCTCCTTCCAGGGCAGGGCCAGGAGGTCTTCCACCTTCCGCACCCCCTGGGTCCAGGGGAGGAGCCAGGAAAGATCGCGAAGCAAGGCTTGCTCCGAGAGTTCGGGCACCTCTATCCCGTGGGCTCGGAGGAAGGAGAGGCGCAGGAGGACCTGCCGGGCCTCCTCGGGAAGGCGTAGCTGGCCGTTTAAGGCCTCTTCGAGGTGCTTGGCCGTGGGGGGGCCTGGGTCCACCGCCACCCGTTCCAGCACCAGGGCACCGTAGCGCTGCTCCAGATAGCCCCGGAGCCTTCCTTCCTCCCATCCGGTCCAAAGGACCAGTTCGGCCCGCTTGAGGAGATCCTCCTCGGCCAGGGGGGCGTAAAGAAGAACCCTTCCTCCCTGGGGGCCCAGGTCGGCCCAGGGGGCCACCAGGTAGGCGGGGCCGTCACCGGAGAGCTGGATAAGGGGCCCGGAGGAGAGCTTGTACCGCTTTGGGGCTACCCGCTTGGCCACCCGCTCGGGATAGGCGGCCAGGAGGAGCCGGCCCACTTCTTCCGGAGCCGGAAGGCTTTGCTGGGGTTTTATCGTGCCAGGGGGGTTGCTCTCGGGAAAGAGCACGCCAAAGCGTCCGCGCCAGAGGGCGGAAACCTGCTCGTGGGCCAAAAAAGCACCCCGCCTTTCCCTCCGGGCCTCGAGGAGGCCTTCTAGATGGAGCATCAGGTCCGGCTCCCCTTCCAGGGGATTCCGTTCCTCCAGGAGGGCCAAGAGATCGGCGGCCAGGGGGAGAAGGCCCAACCTTTCCGCTTCCAGCACCATGCGGGCCAGGCGGGGGTGGGTGGGGAGGAAGAGGATCCGCTTTCCCAGAGGGCTTAGCCTATCCCCTTGGACCGTTCCCAGGAGTTCCAGGAGGTTCCAGGCGCTTTGCAAGGCCCCTCGGGGAGGCTTGGTGGGCAGGGGGAGGTCTTCCAGCTTCTCGCCCAGGGCCAGGGCCACCAGGAGGGCCCGGGAAAGGTCAACCTCCAGGATCTCCGGCCTTTTTGGGGGAAAGGGGCCTTTGGGGTAAAGCCGGTAAACCCGCCCGGGTCCGGTGCGTCCGGCCCGGCCCGCCCGTTGCCTGGCGGATTCCTCGGGGATGCGCACCAGGGCCAGGCGGGTGAGGCCGGTTCTGGGGTCAAAGCGGGGTTTTCTGGCCAGGCCGGAGTCCACCACGGCACGCACCTGGGGAAGGGTGAGGCTGGTTTCCGCCACATCCGTGGCCAGGACGATCTTCCTGGGTCCAGGCCGGAGCAGGGCGGCCTGTTCCTGGAGGGGTAACCCCCCGTGGAGGGGGAAGGCGGGAAGATCCGAAAGAAGCCTTTGCGTGCGCTCTATCTCCCCTTTCCCCGGAAGGAAGACCAGGACATCCCCTTCTCCTTCCAGAAAGGCCTTGCGGGCATAGCGGGCAGCCAGGGGTTCCAGCGGGCCTTCCCAGGGTCTTTCCAGGTGAAAGACCTCCACCGGGTGGCTTTCTCCCTCCACCTCGAGGACCCTTCCTGCTAGGGCGGCCAAGGCCTCGTCGGGGGTGGCGGAAAGCAAGGCGATCTTGAGGTCGGGCCTTAGGGTGGCCTGGACCCGAGGGAGTAGGGCTAGGGCCAAATCGCTCTCCAGATGGCGCTCGTGGGCCTCGTCCAGGAGTACCGCCGAAACCCCAGGAAGGTGGGGGCTTTCCAGGAGATAACGGAGAAGCAGGCCCTCCGTCATCACCAAAAGGCGGGTTTCCTGGCTTTCCTTCCCCTCCAGCCGCACCCGGTAGCCCACGGTTTTTCCCAGGGGCTCCCCCAGGTTTTCCGCAAGCCTGGCCGCCACGGCCCGGGCCGCCACCCGCCGGGGTTCAAAGAGGAGGATCCTGCCCGGCAAGGCCTTTAAGAGCCGGAGAGGGAAGAGGGTGCTCTTTCCGGCCCCAGGGTAGGCCTTCAGCAGAAGGCGGCCTTCCAGAAGGAGGAGGGTCGTGGCCTCCTCCAGCCAATCCCCGGGGTGGTCGGGCGGGTAGGGCATGGGCCGGATGGGTCTCGGCTAAGGGGCCAGGGATTCTTCCCTCATCGTCAGATGTCCAGCTCCGCGTAGCGGGCGTGCTCCTCGATGAACTCCCTCCTGGGGGCTACTTCCTGTCCCATGAGCTTCTCGAAGAGCTCGCTGGCCTCGAGGGCGTCCTGGAGCTCCACCTTCTTCAAAACCCGCTTCTCCGGGTTCATGGTGGTTTCCCAAAGCTGCTCGGGGTTCATCTCCCCGAGACCCTTAAAGCGCTGCACCTCGTAGCTTTTCCCCTCCAATTCCTTCAGGCGGGCGGCAAGCTCCTCGTCGGAGTAGAGGTATTCCACCTTTTTCCCCACCTGCAGGCGGTAAAGGGGCGGCTGGGCGATGAACACGTGCCCCCTTTCGATCAGGGGCCGCATGTAGCGGTAGAAGAAGGTGAGGAGGAGGGTGCGGATGTGGCTTCCGTCTACGTCGGCGTCGGTCATGATGATGATCTTGTGGTAGCGGAGGCCCTCGAGGTCAAAGTGGGCTTCGTCGCCCGTACCCCCGATCCCCACCCCGATGGCCGCCACCATGGCCCGCACCTCGGCGTTTTTCAGGGCCTTGGAAAGCCCCGCCTTTTCCACGTTGAGGATCTTGCCCCTAAGGGGCAGGATGGCCTGGAAGCGCCGGTCGCGGCCCTGCTTGGCGCTTCCCCCGGCCGAATCCCCCTCCACGATGAAAAGCTCCGCTTCCTCCGGGTTTTCCGTTTGGCAGTCGGCCAGCTTCCCGGGAAGGTCGTCGGACTCCAGGGGGTTTTGCCGGCGCACCAGCTCCCGAGCCTTCCGGGCGGCCTCCCGGGCTTGGGCGGCCCGCAGGGCCTTCTCGTAGATGGTCTTGGCGATGCGGGGGTTCTCCTCGAGGATCTCCAAAAACTTCTCGTAGACCACCTGGCTTACGGCGCTCCCCGCCTCGGGGTTTAAAAGCTTCCCCTTGGTCTGGCCCTCAAACTGGGGTTGGGGTAGCTTTACGCTCACTACGGCATAAAGCCCCTCCAGAAGGTCATCCCCGGTGGGCTGGGGGCCTTTTTCCTTGTTTAGGCCCGCCTTCTTAGCGTACTGGTTCAGGGCCCGGCTGTAGGCGCTCTTAAAGGCGGTGAGGTGGGTACCGCCGTCCCGGGTGGGGATCATGTTGGCGTAGGTGAGGATCTCGGCGTTGTACCCCTTGGTGTGGATGAGGCCCACCTCCACCTCCACCTCCCCCTCCTGCCCCTTGAGGAGGAAGGGCTTTTCGTAAAGAAGCTCCTCCTCTTCCGCCAGGGCCTTGGCGAAGGAGGCCACCCCGCCTTTGTCTAGATAGACGTCCTCCCGCCCGTGGATGAGGTCCTTGAAGACCAGCTTGAGCCCCGCCACCAGGTAGCTCACCTCCCGTAGGCGGGCCCTGATCTTGCTGGGGTCAAAGGCCTGGTTCCCGAAGATGAGGGGATCGGGCTTGAAGGTGACCCGGGTGCCGGTCTTGCCCTTGGGAGCGGGCCCCACCACGGCAAGGGGTTCGGTGACCTCGCCCCGGCTGAAGGCGATCCGGTGGTGCTTTCCCTCCCGGAACACCTCCACCACCGTCCACTCGGAAAGGGCGTTCACCACGCTGGCTCCTACCCCGTGGAGGCCGCCGGAAACCTTGTAGGCGCTGCTGTCAAACTTGCCTCCGGAGTGCAGGGTGGTGTAGATCACCTCCACCGCGGGCTTGCCCTCCTCGGGCATCAGGTCCACGGGGATGCCCCGGCCGTTGTCCTCCACGGTGAGGGAGCCATCGGGGTTGAGGGTGGTGATGATCTCCGTGGCGTAGCCCGCCAGGGCCTCGTCCACGGCGTTGTCCAGGATTTCCTTGAAGAGGTGGTGGTACCCCTCCACCCCCGTGCCCCCGATGTACATGGCGGGGCGGTGGCGTACCCCCTCTAGGCCTTTGAGTACCTTAATGGCGGAAGCGTCGTAACTCACGCCCTTAGTATAACACAGGAAGGAACGCGGCACTTTTCCCTTAAGGATGGGCCAAGAGGGCGCGTGTTCCCGGGGAGGAGATTGGTACTATTACCAATAATGCCCGGGATGCCCTCCGCTTTGGGGCCCCTGCCCCAAATGAACCGGAAGGGTGCCTTATCATGGCCCTATGCCAGTTTTGCTTTTCCTGCATGCCTCCTTGGGGGCTTTGCTCCTCCTGGCGGTTCCTGCCTTGGCCTTGGTGGGCTTGCAGGGTTTTTTTCGGCCCCTGCCTGGGGGCTTCTTTCGGGCCCTGCGGGGGGTGGCCTGGGTGGCCATCCTGCAGGTGGCCCTGGGGTTTGCCCTTTTCCTGGCGGGCCTCAGGCCCAAGGATGGCCTGCACCTCCTTTACGGTCTCCTTCTGGCGGCGGGGCTTCACTACCTGGGGGGCCTCGAGCCGGGAGGGTGGTTCTACAAAGGCCTGAAGGAGCCTCCCAAGCGCCCGGAGCTCCTTGTGGCCTTGGGCCTCCTCTTTGCCGTGGGGCTTGTCCTTCGCGTTTACTTCACCGGGCGCTAGCGGCAAAGGGAGCCTGGTTCAAGGCCAAATCCCTGGGCACTGGAATCCTCAAGAGCATCTCCCGGGTGAGGTGGGGCACCACCTCCCGGTAAAGCCCCCGGTAGTAGGCCTGGACCTCGAGGCCGTTCAGGTAAGCCACCAGGCCTTCCGGGTCCACCTTCACCCCCACCCTGGGCAGGAGGTGGAACTCCTCCCGCCAGGGATAAGCCCTCTTATCCCAGGCGGCCACCACCCGGTAGTGGCGGGTGTTCCCCACCACCAGGTGAGGGGTGGCGTAGAAGGGCTTGAGGAGGCCTGCGGCCTCCTTGGGGAAGTAGAGGCCGGAGTAGGGGGTCTCGTAGTCGATCTCCCCCGGCTTCAGGTTCCTCCCCGTGAGCACCGGCACCAGGCCGGGGCCCGGGGCGGTGCGGGTGAGGGGGTGGGATCGGATCTCCGGGCTCCTGGCGGCGAAGTGGAGGTGGAAAAGCGCCCCCAGGGGCACCCCTCTCTTCTCCATCTCCAGGGCCTTGGGGTCGGGGAAGCGGATCATCTCCCCCTGCCAGGCGGGGTCTTCCAGAAGGAGGAGGGGGCTATGGAAGAGGGGACCTTCCGCATCGTAGAGCTTTAAGCCCCTTCCCCCCTTCCTGAACCGGACCACCGCGGCCACCACCTTGACCCCGGGGAAGGCCCGGCCCAGGTAGTAGACCTCCGTCTCCCCCTCCCGGGCCAGGAAGGCCCTGAGCTTACGGAACTCCGAAAGGACCATCCACCCCGCGGGGACCACATAGACCAGCATCCCCTTAGGGGCTAAGAGCCTCACCCCCTTCTCCAGGAAGGCCCCGTAGAGGTTGTAGCGCCCGTGCCAGGTGGCGAAGCGACTTCGGTAAAGCCTCCGCCGCTCGGAATCCAGCCGGGCTCCCGCTCCCAGGGCCCCGTAGGGCGGGTTGCCCAGGATGAGGTGGAAGGCCTCCCGGGGCTCCCAAAGGAGGAAGTCCGCCACATGGCCTTCCGCCCAGGGGGGAGGGTCAAAGGCCAGGGGGTCCACCTCTACCGCATGGAAGCGGTACCCGGTGCCGTGCGCCTCCCGGAAGGCACGCAGGAAGGGGGCGTGGGCCGCGGCGGGCTCCAGGATCCTTCCCCCCTTGGGGGCCTCCGCCAGGGAGACCATGAAGCCCACCAAGGGGGGAGGGGTGAGGATGCGGCCCAGGGTACGGGAGGGCAAGGAAGCCACCAGGTGTGTCCTTCGGGAAGCAGCCTAGCGGATCACCCCAAGCTTCCGGCCGACTTTCTCGTAGGCCTCGAGGGCCTTGTCCAGCATCTCCTTGGTGTGGGCGGCGGTGACGATGTTGCGGATTCGGGCTTTCCCCCTGGGCACCGTGGGAAAGCCAATGCCCACAGCGAAGACCCCTTCTTCCAGGAGGAGGCGGCTCGCTTCAAAGGCCAAGGGGGCCTCCCCGAAGAGCACCGGGGTGATGGGGGTTTGGCTTCCTAGGGTGTCGTAGCCCATACGGGCAAGCTCCTGCTTGAAGTAGCGGGTGTTTTCCCAAAGCCTTTCCACCCGCTCGGGCTCCTTCTCGATGAGCTCTAAGGCACCCAGCAAAGCCCCCACCACCGCCGGGGGGTGGCTGGTGGAGAAGAGAAAGGGCCGGGCCTTGTTGATGAGGAGGTCCTTGAGCTCTAACGCCCCGGCGGCATATCCCCCCACTACCGCCCAGGCCTTGGAGAGGGTGGCCACCTGGATCACGTCGGGGTCCTGGTGGAAGCCAAAGTGGTGCACCGTGCCCTTGCCCTTTTCCCCCAGGACGCCGCTTCCGTGAGCATCGTCCACGTAGACCACCGCCCCGTACTTCTTGGCCAGGGGCACGATGCGGTCCAAGGGAGCGATGTCCCCGTCCATGGAGAAGACCCCGTCGGTGACGATGAGTTTGAGGCCTTCGGTGTCGTGGGCCTTCAGAAGTTCCTCCAGGTGGGCCACGTCGGCGTGGCGAAAGACCAAACGGGTGGCCTTGGTGAGGCGGAGGCCGTCGATGATGCTGGCGTGGTTCAGCTCGTCGGAGAAGACCAGGTCCCCCTCCTGGAGCAGGGCTCCCAGCACCCCCTGGTTGGCGGTGAAACCCGATTGCAGGACCAAGGCGCTTTCCGTGCCCTTGAAGCGGGCCAGGGCTTCTTCCAGCTCCAGGTGGTAGGTGAAGGTGCCGGCAATGGTGCGCACGGCTCCGCTTCCCGCCCCCCACCGTTCCAGGTACTGGCGGGCTTTCTCCTTCAGGTAGGGGTGGTTGGCGAAACCGAGGTAGTTGTTGGAGGCCAGGTTCACCACTTCCCGTCCCTCCACCCGGGTTACGGGTTCCTGGGGAGCCTCGAGGACCTTGGGGCGGATGTACAGCCCCTCCTGCTTTAACCTTTCCAGCTCGCTTTCCACGCGGGCGCGCAGGAATAAACTCATGGCCTTATCTAACCCCGGGGGGTGGGTTCATGGCAAGCCGCACTTGGACTTGCGGGTGTTTCTTACCTTTTCTTGATCGAGAGGGGTTAACCTGAGTGAAGGGGTGGGAGCGCTTCCATAACCATGGACCGATCCACACCGAGGGAATCCTGGCAGGCGGAGTACGAGGCGGAGCGCTTGGAGTGGCGGGCTAGACTCCTGGAGCTGGTTCACCGGTTTAAGGGGGAGCCCGATACCCTCCTTCCCTTCCATGAAGTCTTGGCCTTACGACCCAGGGGGGAGCATCACCTTGGGCTTAGATCCATCGAGGTGGACAGGGTGGTGGGTTCGGTGGACCGCTACGAGGATTTCCACCGCCACTTCCTTCCGCGAACCCCCCATACACTGGAGCGCTGGAAGCGCCTCAGGGCTCTCCAGCTTTCAGGGGTGGAGTTTCCCCCTATCGAGGTGTACCAGGTGGGGGAGGCCTACTTCGTCAAGGACGGCAACCACCGGGTGGCCTTGGCCAAGGCTACGGGCCAGAAGTTCATCGATGCTTACGTGATCGCCCTCGAGGTGCCGGTGGCCTTGCAACCCGGGGATACCTTGAAGGACCTTATCCTCAAGGCCGAGTACGCCCATTTTCTGGAAAGAACCCGCTTGAAGGAGCTCATCCCTCCAGAGGAGTTCTCCGAGATCCGCTTTACCACCTTGGGACGCTACGACCTTCTTCTGGACCACATCGCTACCCGGCGGTACTTCAAGGGTTTGGAGGAGGACAGGGGGATTCCCTGGGAAGAGGGGGTAGTGGACTGGTACCGAAACCTTTACCGGCCCACGGCAGAGGCCATCCGCCGCCTGGGCTTGCTGCGGGAGTTTCCCGGCCGCACCGAGGCCGACCTTTACCTGTGGGTGATGGACCACCGCTACTTCCTGGCCCAGGAACTGGGGGTGGACCTTGCTCCCGAGGAGGCGGCCCGCTCGTACGAGGCCCGGTTTGGGCCCTGGTGGAAGCGGCTTGGGGGGTGGCTGAAGAAGGCTATTTTGGGGTAGGCATGAAATCGCTCATTTTCTCACAAAGGTATCATTTGTCAAGTGCAAATAAACAAGGCGAAAACCTGATGCCTCTTAAAGTTTTCTAAGCCACCCTCCTTAGAACCGGGGGTGGAGAGGGAGGTGACCCCGCTATGCGAAAGGGCTTGCTTTCTCTGGCTGTCCTTTTTCTGGCCGCATGTGCTCCTCAGGTGACGACCAAGGTAGACTCGGGACTTTCACCGGATAACCCCTATGCTACCTATACGGGTCCTAGGGCAAAGGTAGTGGTTGCCTCGTTTTCGTGCAAAGCGGAGAAGTGTGGACCCGGTGTGGATTCTTCTCAGCTTGGTGCGGCTGTTTTGGGTAAGCTGTTTGGAATAGAGGTTTCAACGAGCCGAGGAGACGTGGGAGCTGGGATTTCTGATATGCTCACCACGGCGCTGATTAACACCAATCATTTTATCGTGTATGAACGGTCCGTCCTCGAGCAACTACAGAAAGAAGCAGGTATAGGCAACCAAGTTCAGCAACTTCAGGGCGCGGAAATCCTGATTACTGGAACCATCACCGCTTTTGAGCCCGATGCTAGTGGTACACGGGGTGGGGGCGGTGGACTCTTGGGGGGTTTATTAGGTGCGGTGGCGGGCGGCCAGAAGAAGGCCTATGTAGCCGTGGATTTCCGAGCGGTTGATGTCCGCACGGGGGCCGTGGTGGCCGCTTTCCGCGTGGAAGGGGAGGCTTCCGATACCGACTTTGGCGGCCTGCTCGGCGCCCTGGTACCCGGGGCTGCCCTGGGCGGGGCCCTAAGCCAGTATCAAAAGACCCCCATGGGTAAGGCCCTTGCGGTCATGGTGAGCAAAGCGGTGGAGGAGCTCATCCGGCGCATACCCCCCTCCTACTTTAAGTACGGTCCGGACGGCCAGCCCCTGCCCCAAAAGGGCTAGGAAGCCCCATCTTCGCGGGGATGGCGGCCACCCGTGGCCGCCATCTCCCTTCTTGACAACGGGAACAGGCCGGAGCATCTTGTATACAGGATGCAGACCCTAGGCTTTCGCCGGCCCAACCAGGTGCGGGAGGCCGTGTACCGGCACCTCAAGGACCTTCTCCTCTCCGGGCGGTTCGCCCCTGGGGAAAGGCTTTCCGAGCCCCTCTTGGCCCAGGAGCTCGGAGTTTCCCGCACCCCCGTGCGGGAAGCCCTCATGCGCCTTGCGGAGGAGGGCTTGGTGGAGCTGGTGCCGGGCCGGGGGGCCAGGGTGCGGATCTTCAGCCCGGAGGAGGTGGAGGAGGTCTACGGGGTGCGGGCCCTTCTGGAAGGGGAGGCGGCCCGGGAGGCAGCCCTTAGGGCCACCCCTTGGGAGCTTGCTGACCTCGAGGCCCGCCTTAAAGCCATTGACGAAGCTCCCCCCGAGGACTACCCCGAGCAGATGCGCCGGGACCTGGAGTTCCACCGGGCCTTGGTGCGGCTTTCCGGGAACAAGACCCTCTACCGCCTCTACGAGGACCTCCTTTCCAGCTTGGCCCTGGTCCGGAGCGCCCTGTCCACCCTTTCCCAGGAGGAGACTACTCGCAAGGAGCACCAGGCCATCCTCGAGACCCTGAAGAGGCGGGACCCCGAAGGGGCCAAGAGGGCGGTGGAGGCCCACGTGTACCGGTTCCGCGACCTGGTGGTGGCCAGGCTTAGGAAAGGAGGGGTATGAACCTGGATTTGTTCTATCGGCAGGCGGTGTTTTCCGTGGCGGGGAATCCCAAGGTGGAGGCCCTTATCAAGACCCGGGCCAGGAGCCTGGTGCGGCGCTATGTGGCGGGGGAGACCTTGGAAGAAGCCCTCTTGGTAGCGGAAAGACTCGAGGCCCAGGGGGTCCACGCCATCTTGGACCTCCTGGGAGAAATGGTGAGAAGCGAGGAGGAGGCCCGCGCTTTCCAGAAGGGGATCCTGGAGCTCATCCGGGCGGTGGCCGGGCGCCCTTGGCCCAAATACGTGTCCTTAAAGCTTACCCAGCTTGGGCTGGACCTCTCCGAGGCCCTGGCTTTGGATCTTCTTCGGGAAATCCTTAGGGAGGCGGAGCCCAAGGGGGTCTTCGTGCGGATAGACATGGAGGATTCTCCCCGGGTGGAGGCTACCCTGCGCATCTACAAGGCCTTGCGGGAGGAGGGCTTCAGCGGGGTGGGGGTGGTTTTGCAAAGCTACCTGTTCCGCACGGAAAAGGACTTCTGGGAGCTACTCCCTTACCGGCCCAACCTGCGCCTGGTGAAGGGAGCCTACCGGGAGCCCAAGGAGGTGGCCTTCCAGGCTAAGCGCCTCATCGACGCCGAGTTTTTGCACCTGGGGAAGCTAGCCCTGAAGGAAGGGCTTTACGTGGCCTTCGCCACCCACGATCCCAGGCTCATCGCTGAGGTGAAGCGGTACACCGGGGCCATGGGCATCCCCAAGGACCGCTTTGAGTTCCAGCTCCTCTACGGGGTGCGCCCCGAGGAACAAAGGCGCCTGGCCCAGGAGGGCTACACCGTGCGGGCCTACGTGCCCTACGGCACCCACTGGTACCCCTACCTAAGCCGGCGCATCGCCGAACGGCCCGAAAACCTGTTTTTGGTGCTAAGGAGCCTCCTAGGAGGCTAAAGGAAAAGGAGGTAAGGCATGACGGTGGAACCTTTCCGCAACCAGCCCATAGAAACCTTCCAGACGGAGGAGGCCAGGCGGGAGATGCGGGAGGCCTTAAGGCGGGTCAGGGCCGAGTTTGGCCGCCATTATGGCCTCTACATCGATGGGGCCTGGGTGGATACCCAGGAGAAGATCCAGTCCCTAAACCCCTCGGCCCCGAGCGAGGTGGTGGGGAGCACCGCCAAGGCGGGGCTTTCCGAGGCGGAAGCTGCCCTGGAGGCGGCCTGGAGGGCCTTTAAAACCTGGAGGGACTGGCCCCAGGAGGACCGGAGCCGCCTCCTCCTAAAGGCGGCCGCCCTCATGAAAAGAAGGCGGCGGGAGCTGGAGGCCACCTTGGTCTACGAGATCGGCAAGAACTGGCTCGAGGCCAGCGCCGAGGTGGCCGAGGCCATTGACTTTCTGGAGTACTATGCCCGCCAGGCCCTCAAGTACAAGTACCCCTCCGTGGAGGTGATGCCCTACCCCGGGGAGGATAACGAAAGCTTCTACATACCCTTGGGGGCTGGGGTGGTCATCGCCCCCTGGAACTTTCCCATCGCCATCTTCACCGGCATGCTGGCTGGACCCGTGGCGGTGGGGAACACCGTGGTGGCCAAGCCCGCGGAGGACACGGTGGTCATCGCCGCCAAGGTCTTTGAGATCCTTCACGAGGCAGGCTTCCCCCCAGGGGTGGTGAACTTCCTGCCCGGCAAGGGAAGCGAGGTGGGGGCCTATCTGGTGGAGCATCCCAGGACCCGGTTCATCAACTTCACCGGGAGCCTCGAGGTGGGGCTTTGGATCCACGAGAGGGCGGCCAGGCTGGCCCCGGGCCAGCGCTGGATCAAGCGGGTATTCCTGGAGCTCGGTGGCAAGGACGCCATCATCGTGGATGAAACCGCCGATTTTGACGCGGCCACCGAGGGCATCCTCATCTCCGCCTACGGCTTCCAGGGGCAGAAGTGCTCGGCAGCAAGCCGGCTCATCGTCACGGAGAAGGCCTTTGAGCCCTTGATGGAAAGGGTCTTGAAGCGGGCCGAGCGCCTGGTGGTGGGCCCGGCCGAGGAGAACCCCGACCTGGGCCCTGTGGCCAGCCAAGCCCAGGAGAAAAAGATCCTTTCTTACATCGAGATCGGCAAGGGAGAAGGCCAGCTGGTCCTTGGGGGAGAGCGCCTGGAAGGGGAGGGCTACTTCATCGCTCCCACCATCTTCACCGAGGTGTCCCCCACGGCCAGGATCGCCCAGGAGGAGATCTTCGGCCCCGTGCTTTCCGTGATCCGGGTAAAGGACTTCGGGGAGGCCCTCGAGGTGGCCAACAACACGGTCTACGGCCTCACGGGTGGGGTTTACTCCCGCAAGCGGGAGCACCTGGAGCGGGCCAGGCGGGAGTTCCACGTGGGGAACCTTTACTTCAACCGCAAGATCACCGGGGCCCTGGTGGGCGTGCAGCCCTTCGGCGGCTTCAACCTTTCCGGCACCGACACCAAGGCCGGGGGGCCTGATTACCTCCTGCACTTCCTGCAGATGAAGACGGTGGCCGAAAGGTTCTGAGGCTTCCTTGATGCCCGGCTTCCCCTGGACGCCAGGGGGGGCTTGGGCTATTCTGGGAACATGAGCCCGCTTCCCACCCTTTGGTGGCCCGGTTAGGTCCCCGGGGGCGGATGGGCGTGTTTCCCCGGGGCTAGGCCCCGGGGTTTTTGTAAGGAGCGGCATGGAAACCATAAGGCCTTTTCGCAAAACCCTCTTGGCGGACCTGGAAACCCCGGTGACCGCTTACCTGAAGCTTTCGGAGAAGGCCCCGGTGAGCTTTCTTCTGGAGTCGGTGGAGCGGGGAAGGCAAAGCCGCTTTTCCATCATCGGGGTGGGGGCCCGGCGCACCTTCCGCCTGAAGGACGGGATTTTCACCGTAAACGGGGAAAGGGTGGAAACCCGGGATCCCTTGCGCACCCTTTATGAGGCGGTTCATGCTCCCATGGAGCGGCATCCCGACCTGCCCCCCTTCTTTGGGGGGGTGGTGGGGTACGCCGCCTACGACCTCATCCGCTACTACGAGCGCCTGCCCTCCCTCAAGCCCGACGACCTGGGCCTCCCCGACCTCCTCTTCGTGGAGCCCGAGGTGGTGGCGGTCTTTGACCACTTGAAAAACCTCCTGCACCTGGTGGCCCCGGGGCGGGGCCTCGAGGAGGCCGAAGCCCGCCTTGTTTGGGCCGAGAAAAAGCTTAAGGGTCCCTTGCCGGGGGTGCCGGGGGAAAGGCCGGGGGGGAGGGCCCGCTTTGAGCCCGACATGAGCCGGGAGGAGTACTTAAGGGCGGTGGAAAGGGCTTTGGAGTACATCCGCGCCGGGGATATCTTCCAGGTGGTCCTCTCCTTACGGCTTTCCTCCCCCCTTACCGTGCACCCCTTTGCCCTATACCGGGCCCTGAGGAGCGTGAACCCTAGCCCTTACATGGGCTACCTGGACCTGGGGGAGGTGGTCTTGGTTTCGGCGAGCCCCGAAAGCCTCCTCCGCTCCGATGGCCGCAAGGTGGTTACCAGGCCCATCGCCGGCACCCGGCCCCGGGGGAGGGATGAGGAGGAGGATAGAAGGCTTGCGGAGGAGCTTCTAAAGGACGAGAAGGAAAGGGCCGAGCACGTGATGCTCCTGGACCTTTCCCGCAACGACATCGGCCGGGTTTCCGCCTTCGGCACGGTGCGGGTCCTGGAGCCCTTGCACGTGGAGTACTACTCCCATGTGATGCACCTGGTGTCCACGGTGGAAGGGGTGTTGGCGGAAGGCAAGACCCCCTTGGATGCCCTGGCCAGCGTCCTCCCCATGGGCACGGTTTCGGGAGCCCCCAAGATCCGGGCCATGGAGATCATCGAGGAGCTGGAGCCCCACCGCCGGGGACCCTATGGGGGAAGCTTTGGGTATCTGGCCTACGACGGGGCCATGGACGTGGCCTTGACTTTGCGTACCTTCGTGATCGCGGGTGGGTGGATGCACGTGCAGGCGGGGGCGGGCATTGTGGCGGACTCGGTGCCGGAAAGGGAGTACGAGGAGTGCTGGAACAAGGCGAAGGCCCTTTTGAAGGCGGTGGAGATGGCGGAGGAGGGGCTATGAGGGTTTTGGTGATCGACAACTACGATAGCTTCACCTACAACCTGGTCCAGTACCTGGGGGAGCTTGGGGCAAGCCCCGTGGTTTGGCGGAACGACCGGTTCGCCCTCGAGGAGGTGGAGGCCTTAAATCCCGACCGCATCCTCATAAGCCCGGGTCCCTGCACCCCCTTGGAGGCCGGGCTTTCCCTGCCCTTGATCGGCCGCTACGCCCCCCGCTACCCCATCCTGGGGGTCTGCCTGGGGCACCAGGCCATCGGCATGGCCTTCGGGGGCAAGGTGGTGCCCGCTCCCGTGATCATGCACGGAAAGGTGAGCGAGATCCACCACGACGGCACCGGTATCTTCCGGGGTCTTCCCAACCCCTTCCCCGCCACCCGCTACCACTCCCTGGTGGTGGAGGAGGTGCCGGAGGACCTCTTGGTAAACGCCTGGGTGGAGGAGGCGGGGAAGAGAACGGTGATGGGCTTCCGCCACCGCCAGTACCCCACCCACGGGGTGCAGTTCCACCCGGAAAGCTACCTGACGGAAGCGGGTAAGATCATCCTTAAGAACTTTCTGGAGGACCCATGGAGGCAGTGAAGAAGGCGCTTTTGGGCGAGGTGCTCACCGAGGAGGAGGCCCACGGCCTCATGCAGGCCATGATGGCCGGGGAGCTTTCCCCCGTGCAGGTGGCGGGGGTGCTCACCGCCATGGCCCTGAGGGGGGAGACCCCCTCGGAGATCGCCGCCATGGCCCGGGCCATGCGGGAAGCGGCCCGGCGCATTCCCGTAAGCCGCAGACCGCTTTTGGACATCGTGGGCACCGGGGGGGACCACAAGGGGCTTTTGAACCTCTCCACCCTGGGGGCCCTGGTGGCGGCGGCGGGAGGGGTGGCGGTGGCCAAGCACGGAAACCGGGCGGCCAGCTCAAGGGCGGGCTCGGCGGATCTCCTCGAGGCCCTGGGGGTCAACCTGGAGGCTCCCCCCGAACGGGTGGGGGAGGCCATTGAGGCGCTGGGCTTTGGTTTCCTCTTCGCCCGGGTTTTCCACCCCGCCATGCGCCACGTGGCCCCCGTGAGGGCCGAGCTAGGTATTCGCACCGTGTTCAACCTCCTGGGTCCCCTCACCAACCCTGCGGGGGCCGACCGGTATGTCCTTGGGGTTTTTAGCCCCCGGTGGCTTACCCCCATGGCCGAGGCCCTGGGGCACCTGGGGGCCAAGGGGCTGGTGGTCCACGGGGAGGGGGCGGACGAGCTCATCCTGGGGGAGAACCAGGTGGTGGAGGTGGGGAAGGGAGCCTATACCCTGGTCCCCGAGGAGGTGGGGCTGGAAGCTTACCCCCTCGAGGCCCTAAGGGGGGGCTCCCCAGCGGAGAACGCCGAGCTGGCCAAAAGGATCCTAAGGGGGGAGGAGAAAGGCCCTCACGCCCAAGGGGTGGCCCTGGCGGCGGGGGCGGGCTTCTACGCGGCGGGCAAGGCGGCCACCCTGCGGGAGGGGGTGCGCCTGGCCCGGGAGGTCCTGGCCTCCGGGGAGGCCTACGGGCTTTTGGAGCGGTATGTGGCCTTCTTAAGGGGGTAGGGCCCTGGAGGCAGGTTTGCGGAAGGGATCTGCCGGCCCCCTACCCTGGCTTTCGCCAGGGGGGTGGGGTGGCCCTAGACCCAGCTCACCGCCCCGAAGGTGTCCTCCCGTCTTGGGCTTGTGGAAAAGAGGACCACGGGTACCCCGGTGTACTCCTCGATGAGGTCCAGGTAGCGCCTTAAGGATGCGGGAAGGTCCTCCCGGCTTCGCACCCCGGAAAGGTCCCCCCAGCCCTCGAGGTCCAGGTAGCGCACGGCCTCAGGGCTCGCCTCCCCGGGCCGGGCCCCATCCAGGTATTCCACCGCCACCTTGATCCTGTCCAACCCGGAGAGCACGTCCAGCTTGGTGAGGGCCAGGCCGTCAAAGCCGTTCACCTCACAGGCGTACTTGAGGGCCACCAGGTCGAGCCAGCCCACCCGCCTGGGCCTGCCCGTGGTGGTGCCGTACTCCCCGCCCCTTTCCCTTAAGTAATGGGCCAGCTCCCCTTGGAGCTCCGTGGGGAAAGGACCCTCCCCCACCCGGGTGGCGTAGGCCTTGGCCACCCCGTACACCTTGGTGATGGCCTTGTGGTTTAGCCCCGTGCCCACCAGGATGCCTCCCACCGTGGGGTGGGAGCTGGTCACATAGGGGTAGGTGCCGTAGTTGAGGTCCAAAAGGGTGGCCTGGGCTCCCTCAAAGAGAAGCCGCTTGCCCCGCTTCAGGGCCTCCCGCAAGAGGCTTCCGGTGTCCGCCACAAAGGGGGCCAGGATCTCCCGCATCCGATAGAGGTCGGCCAGGGCCTTTTCCTCCGTGTCCCAGCCCGCTTCCCGGGTGGAGTTGGGTTTTTCCAAAAGGAGGCGGCGCACCCGTTCCCTTAACACCTCTTCCTTTAAGAGGTCCCCAGCCCGGATCCCCACCCTCCTGGCCCGGTCGGAGTAGGCGGGGCCGATGCCCCGACCGGTGGTGCCCACGAAGTTATGGCGGCTTTCCACGTGCTTGTGGTGGGGAAGAACCAGGTGGGCCCGTTCCGAAACCAGCACCTGAGGGTTAAATCCCTCCTTCCTCAGGGCTTCAAGCTCCTCCTGGAAGCGGAAGGGATCTATGACCATCCCGTCCCCCAGGATGTTCACCGCATGGGGATGGATGACCCCCGAGGGCAGAAGGTTCAGCTTGAAGACCCGCCCCTCCGCCACCACCGTGTGGCCAGCGTTGGCCCCGCCTTGGTAGCGGATCACGTAATCGGCTTCCTGAGCGAGGGCATCCACCACCTTACCCTTGCCCTCGTCCCCCCACTGGGCTCCTATGATGGCGACTCCCGGCATCCCCTTAAAGCTTACGCCAAGCGGAAGGGATTGAAGTCCGTGTCCCGGTCGTAGACGTCAAGCCCTTCCACCCGCTTAAGGAAGCCCACCACCCCGTAGGTGATGGGGAGCATGAGGGCTTCCACCCCCACCTTGAACACGTAGTTGGAGAGGAAGACCGCCCAAAGCACCTCCGGAGGGAAAACCCCGTAGAAGGCCACCAGGAGGAAGATGCCCGTGTCCAGCCCCTGGCCCACCAGGGTGGAGGTGAGGGCCCTAAGCCAGAAAAAGCGCCCTTCCGTCTTCACCTTAAGCTTGGCCAGGACATAGGCGTTGGCGAACTCCCCCACGAAGTAGGCCAGGAGGCTTCCCAGGACGATCCTGGGGGTAAGGCCCAGAAGGAGGCCGAAGGCCTGAGCGAAGCGCTGGCTTTCCTCATCCTTGGGGGCGGGGAGGGCGGCTACTCCCTGGAAGGTAAGGGTGGCCAGGAGGAGGGCAAAAAAGCCGAGCCAAATAACCCGGCGGCTACGCCTATAGCCGTAGACCTCGGTGAGCACATCTCCGAAGATGTAGGCCAAGGGGAAAAGCAGGGTACCGCCGTCAAAGGTAAAGGGCCCCAGCACCACCAGCTTGGTGGAGGCCACGTTGGAAACCAAAAGCACGGCGGCGAAGAGAACGGCGATCAGGTCCAGGTACTTCATTCTTCCTCCGGGCGGATGGAAGTGATGAAGGGCAGGTTGCGGTCAAACTGGGCCCGGTCCAGGCCGTAGCCGTAGACGTAGGCGTCCTCAATCTCAAAGCCCAGGTAGTGGATGGGCACCTCCACCTGGCGTCGGCTGGGCTTGGAGAGGAGGGCGGCCACCCGCACCGAGGCGGGTTTGCGGGCCTCGAGGTAATCCAGGAGGTAGGAGAGGGTGAGCCCGGTGTCCACGATGTCCTCCACCACGATGACATCCCGGCCGTGGATGGGCAGGCGGAGGTCCTTCAAAAGCTCCACCTCGCCGCTTGTGCGGTAGGCGTTCCCGTAGGAGCTGATGGAGATGAAGTCCAGGGTCAGGGGCAAGGGGATGGCCCTGACCAAGTCGGCCATGAAGATGAAGGCTCCGTTCAACACGCAGATGAGGTGGGGGGTTCTTCCCTGGTAGTCCTGGGCGATCTGGGCTCCCAGCTCTTTTACCCGCTTCTCTATGGCCTCGGCTGGGATTTGCACGGGTCCGTTCCCCGCAGTGAACATGGCCCTTATTCTACTGGGGTTTCCCGCAAAAGGGCTTCCACCTCCCTTGGCGAAAGTTGCCGCCACTTTCCCGGGGGTAGGTGGCCCAGGCGGATGGGTCCCACCTGGAGCCTGATGAGCCTCGTCACCGGGTAGCCCACGGCCTTCAACATCCTTCGCACCTCCCGCTTCCGGCCTTCCGCCAGGGTGAGGAGGGCACCCCCGGGAGCCGGCCGGCAGGCCAGGGCTCGGGCAGGGCCATCCTCGAGGTCCACTCCCTCTAAAAGCCGCTGACAAATGGCCAGGGGTAGGGTGCCCCTTTCGGTATAGACCCGGTAGACCTTCCTGATCCCGTAGCGGGGGTGGGTGAGGCGGAGGGTCAGGTGGCCGTCGTTGGTGAGGAGGAGAAGCCCCTCCGAGTCCCGGTCCAGGCGGCCTATGGGGTGGAGGCCCGGGATATCGGGCAGAAGGTCATAGACCGTCTTTTGGGCGTGGGGGTCATGGCGGGTGGTGGTGTAGCCCCTGGGCTTGTGGAGAGCCAGGACGATCCTTTCCTGGGGGGGTTCCACGGGTTTCCCGTCCACCTCCACCACGTCCCCCGGGTTCACCTTTTGCCCCAAGACGGCCACCCTCCCGTTCACCCGCACCCGGCCTTGGCGGATAAGCTCCTCCGCCTTCCTGCGGCTTCCCACGCCGGCGCGGGCCAGGAAGGCCTGGAGGCGCAGGGGTTTCTCCATGCTAGAACTGGGGTTTGCGCTTTTCCTTAAGCGCCCGTAGCCCTTCTTCCAATGCTTCTCCCTGGAACCCCAAAAACTCCAGGGCCAAGGACACCTCAAAGTGGGGCACGAAGGTGCGGAACCAGTTGTTCAGGGCGTGTTTGGTGAGGCTCAGGGCCTCCTTGGGGCCTTCGGCCAGGCGCGTGGCCACCTCGAGGGCCTTTTCGTACACCTTCTCATCCTCCACGGCCAGGGCCACCAGGCCCAGCCGCTCCGCTTCTTCCCCGGTGAGGGGTTCATTGAGGAGGAGGTGGTACTTGGCCTTGGCCATGCCCACCAGGAGGGGCCACAGGAGGACCGCATGGTCCCCGGCCGCTACCCCAAGCCTAAGGTGACCGTCCAGAAGCCTGGCCTTCTTGCCCACCACCACCACGTCGCTGGCCAGGGCCAAGGCCAGCCCTGCTCCCACCGCCACCCCCTCCACCGCGGCCACCACCGGCCTGGGGAAGTCCATGGGCCCGAGCACCAGCTCCCTCGCTTCCCAAAAGACCCGCATCAAGGCTTGGTGGGAGGAGCGCATCTCCTCGATGAGGGTGAAGGAACCCCCGGCGGAGAAGACCCCACCCTCGCCCCTTAAAAGAACGGCCTTGACTTCCTCGAGTTCCCCTAAGTCCCTCCAGACCCGGGCCAGGTCCCGGTGGGCTTCGGGGTCCAAGGCGTTGAGTTTTCCCCCCCGCAGGGTAATCTCCAGCACCCCGGGCCGGGGCCAGGTGAAGGAAAGGCTGGGGTAACGGCCTTCTAGGTCCATGCCTCCATTCTTTCCCCTGCCGGGTGGTGATACAATCCCCTAGGCATGGCCCTCTACGCGGTGGACAAGCCCCTCTACCTCACCTCCCATGATGCGGTGGAGGAGGCGAGGCGCCTGCTTGGTACCCGCCGGGTGGGGCATACTGGAACCCTGGACCCCCTGGCCACGGGCCTTCTCCTTTTGGTTTCCGACGAGAGCACCAAGCTGGTCCCCTTCCTTTCGGGGGAGGACAAGGAGTACATCGCCTGGGTTTCCTTCGGGGCCACCACCCCCACTTTGGATGCGGAAGGGCCGGTGAGCGAGGAGGCGCCGGTGCGCTTTGAGCGCAAGGACTTAGAAAGCGTTCTCCCTTCGTTTTTGAAGCTCAAGGAGCAGGTGCCTCCCCTCTACTCCGCCATCAAGGTGGGAGGAAAAAGGGCCTACGAGGCTGCTCGGGAAGGGAAGCCCTTGGAGCTTGGCCCGAGGCCGGTAAGGTACCTGGAGGTGGAACTCCTGGCCTTGGACCCCGAGCCCATACCCCATCCCATCGCTCCCTCAGCCAAGGGTTGGCGGCTTGCGGAAAAGGGTGGGCGCAAGGTGGAGCTTCCCAAGCCCTTGGGTCCCTACCCCACGGCGGTGATCCGCTTGGTGGTGGGCCCCGGCACCTATGTGCGGGCCTTTGCCCGGGACCTGGGGGAGAAGCTCAAGACCAAGGCTTTTCTTTCCGGGCTGGTGCGCACCCGTATCGGCAAGGTGGGGCTGGAACGGGCGGTGAAGCTTTCCGAACTTTCCCCGGAAAAGGCCATCCCCGAGACCGATGTCCTGCCCTTTCCGGTGGTGGAGCTCTCCCACACCGAGGCCCGGCGGGTGCTGGAGGGGGTGCCCTTGCCCATCCCCGCCTTGGGCTATGTGGCCCTGGTGGACTCCCGAAGAAGGCTTCTGGCCATCGCTGAGGGGGATGGCTTCAAGCTGAAGATAAGGCGTGTCTTTGTAAAGGAGGCGTAGTATGGTGATCGGCGTACCCAAGGAGATCAAGACCCTGGAGAACCGCGTGGCCATGACCCCGGGTGGGGTGGAAAGCCTGGTCAAGCGGGGGCATACCGTTCTGGTGGAGCGGGGGGCAGGGGTGGGCTCCGGCCTATCCGATGCCGAGTACGAGCGGGCGGGGGCCGAGCTGGTGAGCCGGGAAGAGGCCTGGGGAGCGGAGATGGTGGTGAAGGTGAAGGAGCCCCTTCCCGAGGAGTATCCCTTTTTGCGCCCCGGGCTTATCCTCTTTACCTATCTGCACCTGGCCGCTGACCGCGCTCTCACCGAGGCCATGCTGCAGAGCGGGGTCACGGGGATAGCCTACGAGACCGTGCAGCTTCCCGATGGCTCCCTGCCCCTACTGGTTCCCATGAGCGAGGTGGCGGGGCGCATGGCCCCCCAGGTGGGGGCCCAGTTCCTGGAGAAGCCCCACGGGGGGCGGGGGGTGCTTCTCGGGGGGGTTCCCGGGGTGGCCCCGGCCAGCGTGGTCATCCTGGGGGGTGGCACCGTGGGCACCAACGCCGCCAAGATCGCCTTGGGCATGGGAGCCCAGGTGACCATCCTGGATGTGAACCATAAGCGCCTTCAGTACCTGGACGACATCTTCGGGGGCCGGGTGGTTACCCTTACCGCCACCGAGGCCAACATCAAGAAGAGCATCCAGCATGCCGACCTCCTCATCGGGGCGGTTTTGGTGCCGGGGGCCAAGGCCCCCAAGCTGGTCACCCGGGATATGCTTCCCCTCATGAAGGAGGGCTCGGTGATCGTGGATGTGGCCGTGGACCAGGGAGGGTGTGTGGAAACCATCCGCCCCACCACCCACGCCGAGCCCACCTACGTGGTGGAGGGAGTGGTGCACTACGGGGTGGCCAACATGCCGGGAGCGGTGCCCAGGACCAGCACCTTCGCCCTCACCAACCAGACCCTCCCCTACGTGCTGAAGCTGGCGGAGAAGGGCCTTCAAGCCCTCTCGGAGGATGGCGCCCTCCTCAAGGGCTTGAACACCCACAGAGGACTCCTCACCCATCCCGGGGTGGCGGAGGCCTTCGGCCTGCCCTATACCCCCCCGGAGGAGGCCCTAAGGAGGTAGGATGCAAGGACGGGTGACGGTGACCGAGGGGGCCTTGGCCTCCTTGCTGGCCCTGGCGGCCCACGAGGTGCCGGGGGTGGTGGGGATGGCCCCGGCGGGGCTGAAGGATCAGGTGGTGCGCATTCTGGGGCGGCAGGAGGCCAGCGAGGGGGTGGTGGTGCGCCAGGACCCGGCCAGCCCCGGCAAGTACGCCGTGGACTTCTACGTGGTGGTGGCGGTGGACACCCGCATCCCCACGGTGGTGGAGTCCCTGGCGGAGCGGGTGGCCTTCGCTGCCAAGAAGCTCGCCGGGGTGGAGCTTTCCCAGGTGCGGGTGCACGTGGTGGGGGTGGGGCGTGGCTAGCCTTAGCCCCGGGGAGGTGGCCGAGGCCTTCCGCTACGCCACGGACTGGTTTTCCGTGTTCGTGGAGGAGATCAACGCCCTCAACGTCTACCCCGTCCCCGATGGGGATACGGGTACCAACATGCACCTCACCCTCCAGTCCGCCCGGCGGGAGCTGGATCTGGCCGACACCTCCAAGATGCCCGAGGTGGCCCGGGCCATCGCCTACGGGAGCCTTCTTGGGGCCCGGGGGAACAGCGGGGTGATCCTTTCCCAGATCCTGAAGGGGTTCAGCGAGGCCCTCCGCAAGAGGGAGGTGCTGGATGCCTCCGCCTTGGCCGAGGCCCTGCGCCTGGGGGCGGAAAGCGGATACAAGGCGGTGATGAAGCCGGTGGAGGGCACCATCCTCACCGTGGCCCGGGCGGCTGGGGAAGGAGCCCAAGGGGAGACCCTCGAGGAGACCCTGGAAAATGCCCTTGGCGCAGCCCAAAAGGCCCTGGAGAAGACCCCGGACCTCCTTCCCGTGCTGAAGCAAGCGGGGGTGGTGGACGCTGGAGGTGCGGGGTACGTGCGCTTTTTGGAAGGCATCCGGGGATACCTCCTGCGGCTTCCCCTGCCCGAGCCCCCCAAGGTGGAGCGCTACGCCCAGACCGCCTTCGCCACCGAGGAGTTCGGTTACTGCACGGAGTTCCTCATGGAGGGGGTGGAGGTGCCCATTGAGCGGATCCGGGAGGCAGTGGCGCCTTTTGGGGACTCCCTCTTGGTGGTGGGGGCCGAGGGGTATGTGAAGGGGCACATCCACACCGACGACCCCGATGGCCTTCTGGCCACCGTGGCCCGCTTCGGCCGCATGGTGCGCACCAAGGTGGAGGACATGACCGAGCAGCACACGGAGATCCTGGCCATGGTGGGGGCAGGGGAGGAGGCCCCTCCTCCCACGGGCTTGGTGGCGGTGGCCCTGGGGCATGGCCCCACCCGGGCCTTCCGCAGCCTGGGGGCCCGGGTGGTGGCGGGAGGGCAGACGCAAAACCCCAGCGTGGAGGACCTGCTGGCCGCCATAAGGAGCGTGGCCAGCTCCAGGGTGATCCTCCTGCCCAACAACCCGAACGTCTTCCTAGCGGCGGAGAAGGCGGCGGAGCTGGCCAAAGCCCAGGGTAAAGAGGTGTACGTGCTCAAGACCCGCACCCTGGGCCAAGGCCTTGCGGCGGCGGTGCGCTACCTGCCTGAGGCGGAGGCGGAGGAGCTTCTTCCCGAGATGGAGGAGGCCATGAAGGGGGCGGTGACCCTCGAGGTCACCTGGGCCAGCCGGGACGCCGAGGTGGATGGGGTCAAGGTCCTGAAGGATAAGCCCATCGGGCTTCTGGATGGAAGGCTGGTCCTCATGGGGGAAACTCCCGAGGAGGTGCTGGAGGGCCTTATCCGCCTGGCTGGAGAAGACAAGGAGATCCTCACCCTTTTCCTGGGCCCCAACACCCCCAAGGAAAAGGCCGAGGAAGTGGCCGGGAAGTTCCCGGGGCTTGTGGTGGAAATCCTTCCCGGCGGGCCCGACCTTTACGCCTACCTGGGGGTCTTGGAGTAGCCTAAAGAAAGCCTAAGCTCCTTTCCCCCCTTTCCCGGGCTATGCTGAGGGAAAGGGGGGTTTTATGTGGCGGATGGCCAGAGGGATGGTTGTGGGCTTGGCGGTTCTCGCCCTCGCGGCTTGCAATCTCCAGGGCACCCTGCCCGTGAGCGGGGACCTATTGGTGGGAGGTTCGGTGATCGCCGACCTGCCCCCAGCCCAGGAGAGCGGCGAGGAGCTAAGGCCGGGGGTAAAGGTATACCGCATAGCCCTAGACCAGGACCGAGCGGTGAGGGTGAGTGCGGTTTCTGCGGACCTTCAAGGGAGGGCCCGGCTCCGCCTGGTGCTTCTGGACGATAGAGGAGTGGTGCAGGCGGTGAGCGTGGCCCGGAACTGGTTTGCCGCCAGGCAGGAGCTTGCTCCCCTTTCCCTGCGTCCCCAGATCACCACCGACCCCGGGTACCGCCTGAACTTCAAGGGGCAGGCGGGCCAGGTCTTTTACCTGCGGGTGGAGAACTACGCCCTAAGCCAGGATCGGGTAACCCTCTACGCCGATCCCTTTATCCCCAATCCGGCGGGGAACGGGGAGGCCTTCACCTCCGGAACCAGGCAGGGGGCCATAGAGTTCGTGGGGGAGTTTGACCGGTATAACGTTTCTGCCGCCACGGGGTACCTCCGCTTCACCTATTCCGGACCCCTGGACCTGGTGGCGCTCCTCTACCTCTCGCCTCAAGACCCTAGCCCCCTGGTCCTGGACCCGGTGATGAACTGTGCCCCCATCTCTCCCGCCACCCTTCTGGTGGTGCGGGACCGGGGCCTGGCCCGGGCGGGGTTTGACGAGGGAAATAGCGGCCGGTATCAGCTGGAGATCTCCTCCACCCCCTGCCCCTAGGCTTCTTTGACAGGGCTTAGCGTGGGGTAAAGAGGCTTAAGGAATCTCTAATGCAAGGCATCCGAAAGTTGTCCCTTTCCTGCGGGGTTCCTGAGTTGTTGTAATCGTTCCATCTCTGTTAGGGGGCGGCCTGGATGAGGCCCCCCCTTCATGGTTCTCAGAAACCTCCAGGTTTGACCCGCATACTCAGGGGCGCTATGCGGGGTTTGCTGATTGTGCTCCTTTCCGCCCTGGCCGTTGCCGGGGCCTGGGCCCAGATGGCGGGCCGAAAGACCATGGTCCTCGAGGCCACCGCCTACACCTCCAGCGTGCGGGAGACCGACTCCACCCCCTTCATCACCGCCACCGGCATACGTACCCGCCTGGGGGTCCTGGCGGTGAGCCCGGACCTCCTCAAGGTTCTGCCCTATGGCACCAAGGTGCGCCTTAAGGACCTGGGTTCCGTGTACGGCCGGGGCCGCGGGCAGTTTGACTACCTTTTCCGGGACCGCATCTTCGTGGTGGCCGACGTGATGCACCCCAGGATGCGGGAGAAGGTGGACGTCTGGCTTCCCGACCGGGCCACAGCCCTGCGCTTTGGCCGCAGGGTGGTGAGCCTCGAGGTGGTGGAGTACCCCAGGCGCTAAAGGCCAAGAGTTTCCTTATCCTTAGGGCGTGCGCTTCGCCCTCTTCCTGGCCCTGGCCCACCTTCGGCGTAGACCCCTGCAGACGGGGCTGGCCCTTTTGGGGGTGGGGGTGGGGGTGGCGGTCCTCCTCACCGCCCTCTCCCTCACCAATGGCTTTGTTAGCGGCCTGGTGCGGGCCACCTTGAAGGCCTACCCCCACCTGGTCCTCTTCAGCCTGAGCGAGGAGCTTCCCCCCTTTCCCAAAGGGGAACACCCGGAGGTGGAAGCCTACGCCCCCTTCGCCGCCACCAAGGCGCTTTTAACCCGTCCGGCGGAGGGCGCCAGGGGCCCGGGGGTGGACTTCGCCACCCTGGTGGGCCTGGGTGAGGGAGGTGAGGCCCTCTACCCCGATCTGGGGCTGAGGCTGGAACCCGGGGGCATCTACCTGGGCTCGGCCCTGCAACAATCCCTGGGAGCCTTCGTGGGGGACAGGCTCTACGCCATGTCCGCCACCCAGGAACGGGTGGAGCTAAGGGTCTTGGGGGCGTTTCGCACGGGAAACTACCTCCTGGACTCCGCCTATGCCTTCGTGGACCTGAAAACGGTGGAGCGGCTTTCCGGAATAAGGGCCCAGGGGTACCAGGTGCGCCTTAAGGACCCCTGGCGGGCCAAGGAGATAGGGGTGGCCCTTGCCGGCACCCGCTTTTTCCCTCAGGCCTGGCAGGACACCCAGCGCACCCTTTTGGAGCAGCTTTCCCTGCAGAAGCGGGTCCTGGGTATCCTGATCTTCCTGATTGTGGCGGTGGCTTCCCTAGGGGTGGCCAACCTTCTGGTGCTCAAGGTGGTGGAGAAGACCCCGGAGATCGCCCTCCTTCGGGCCATGGGCGCCTCGAGGCTCACCGTAGGGATGGTCTTCGCCCTGGAAGGGGTTTTTCTGGGAATCGGGGGGGTTCTTCTGGGCAATCTCCTGGGGTATCTTCTTTGCCTCTACCTTTCCCTCCGCCCGGTGGACCTTCCCGGGGAGCTTTACTTCCTCACCCACCTGCCCGTGGAGATGCGCCTTTCCGACTTCCTTCTGGTGAGCGGCGCAAGCCTGGTCGCCACCTTCCTTTCCGCCCTTTTGCCCCTCTTCCGGGCCCTAAGGGTCCAGCCCGGGGTGGTGCTCAGGTAGTTGCCAAAAAGAGCCTCCTGCCCTAGACTCTTTAGGGCGGGCCGGTGTAGCTCAGCGGTAGAGCAACCGCCTCGTAAGCGGTAGGCCGCCGGTTCAAATCCGGCCACCGGCTCCAGCTCCAGGACGCAAAAAGCCCCGCCTCGGAAGAGAGGCGGGGGATTGCTTTTGACAGCTAAACGACAGCTTGAGCCTCAACCCCCTCATACCCACCAGGGCCCGGGCCGCCCCTAGAGGTTAGCCTCTCCCTTTGCCTGGTTGGGGGTCTACGAAAAAGGGGAAGTGGGGGGTCAAAAAAATCATCGCATTTCTGCCACTTTCTCATGTTTGTTTGTGTGTGGGAGGGTATTTTTAAGTGTCGGGTAAGAACCCGACACTTACCCGACACTTGCGTCCCAGACGGGTTTTCTGGTGTCAGGTACAAACCCGACAGACCCGACACTTTTGGGATTGGAATAAGACCACTTTATGCCTGGGGGCGGCTGGGCTCCTCCCCAATCATTTCCGCGAGGGTGAGGACATAGCCCCTCCTCTCCTCCTCAAGCACATGGCGGTAAACCCGGAGGGTGATTTCGTAAGAAGCGTGGCCTAGGCGTTCGCTCACCACTTCCAAGGGGACTCCCCGGGCCAAGAGGAGGCTTCCGTAGGTGTGCCTAAGGTCATGCACCCGCACGGGGGGAATGCCCGCCTTCTCGCAAAGCCGCCTCAGGGCGTGGTTGGGGTAATCGGGATGCACGGGGTCCTCCCCGTCCTCCCCAGGGAAGACCCATTCCTCCCTCGCGGCCTCCTCCCCCACGGCCAAGACCCTGGCCTCGTAGTGGGCCCTCAAGGGGTGGAGAAGGTCAATGGGAATGGGCACCGCACGCCTGGAGCGGGGTGTCTTGGGGCTGGACAAGAGCCCCCCGGCTCCAAGCTTTACCCAGGCCCGGCTCACATGGATTTCCCCGCGCTCAAAGTCCACATCCTTCCACTTGAGGCCCAGGGCCTCTCCCTTCCTCAAGCCCGTGGAGAGGAGGAGGCGGAAGAAGAGCTCAAGGGGGTGGCCCTGGGCGGCCTCGAGGAGGGCCCTCACTTCGGAGGGCTCGAGGGTCCTGCCCGCCTTCCTGGGAGCCTCCTCCTTGGAGCTCACCCTGGGGGGCCTGAGGGAGGCCAGGGGGTTTCGGGCCAGGAGCTCAAGCCTTACCGCCTCCTCAAAGAGGGCCTTGAGGAGGATAAACACCTTCCTGAGGGTCCTCTCCACATAGCCCTCCTGGGCCAGGGTGTGCAGGGTGGCCTGGATGTGCAGGGGCTTGACTTCCTGGAGGCGCATGCTTCCCAGGCCGGGCCCTTCTCCCCTCAGCTCAGGAATGGCTAGGCCCAGCTCCTGGCGGTAAAGCTGGAGAGTCTTGGGCCTGAGCTCCGGCTCCTTGAGCTTTAGCCACTCCTCGGCCCAATCCGCCACGGTCAAGGGGTGGGGGGGGATGTAGGTGCCCTTGTTGAGCTCAGCGAGGGCGGAGATGACCTTTTCGGCCACTTCCTTGCGGGTACGACCGTAGAGGTAGCGCCTTTTGGGCTTGCCGTCTTCGTTGTAGCCCAGGTGGATTTGCCCCACCCAGCGCCCATCCTTGCGCCTGTAGATTGAGCCCTCATTACGCCCGCGGCGTTTGCGGCCCATCTTTGCTCTACCTATTCCTCATCCACGGAATTCCGAGCTTGCTCTAAAAACTCCCTATGCTCTTTGTCTAGATAGGTGTCCAAGTAGAACCGGACCTTGCGGATGTTAGAAAGCCCGTACTGGATAGCTTTCTCTATGTCCAAGTCATCAGGCCACAGTACTGTGCCCCGGAGGGCATCCCCCGCAAATCCCTCCAGAAGAAAATGTAAAAACGACTGATATTTTGCGCGTTCTTCTGGGGTAAGCTTCTTAAAATCTTCCTTTGCCACGACCACAATTCGCATCAAATCGTAATCCTCTAGGAGTTTGGTGATATCATGCCAGAGTTGCCTGCCAAGACCACCTTCGCTTTTGGGAAGGATAGTAGATTCATCAAAGTCACCCTCCTTGGTGAAGTAGAGCCAGATACGCTCTTCCGAAGAGTGTTGGCTCATGTGCTCTTCTATTAGCCATCTCAGGTATTCCGAAACAGAAACACCCTTTTCCTCGGCCCGCTCCTCTAGATAGGTGCGGTGCTCTGGCAAGAGAGTGACGGATACGGATACCTTTCTCCTCCTCTCACTCTTGATGCTGCCTTTTTGCTTTTGGAACTTCCGTGCACGAGTACCCACGGTGTCTATCATAGTATGCCCCTCTTGACCTGGTGGATACGATGATTTAGTATTTATCGTGTAGGAGGAGGATATGAAGGAGAAAAGCAAGAGCCTTGACCGGTTGGCTTTGAGCCCAGAACAGGTCGCACAGGCTTTGGGTATCAGCGTTTTCACGCTTTACAAGCTTCTCCATACTGGACGCATAAGGCATGTTCGGGTGGGCCGCCGCATTCTCATCCCCATTGCCGCCCTCGAGGCCTTCCTCAACGGGGAGGAGGTTGGGAATGCCGCTTCCTGAGAAGCCCCTCTTCACCGTCAAGGAGGCCGCTGAGTACCTGGGCCTTCCCGAGGCCCAGGTCTACCAGCTTTGCCGGGCGAGGGTCTGGCCTAGGCTGGCGTGTATCCGCCTCGGGAAGCGCATCTACATCCCCCGCAAGGCCGTGGAGCGGTGGCTTGAGGCGGTTGCTGAGGAGGACGGCCAAAGCGCCCAGGGAGAGGCCTGGGCGCTTGGTACGGGGAAAAAGCGTTTGGGTCAGGGTGGCGGTGAAAGGTGAGAGGTGAGGCTATGGTACGGGAGAAAGAGCCTTTGGGTCAAGTGGCGGTTGAGGAGCCCGCTTTGGGGCAAGAGGGAGAGGACCAGGCCAAGGGGGTCTACGCCGTTCAGGTTTCCCTGGAGGGGGCTAGCCTCCCTCAGCTCCTGGCCTTTGTGGAGCTCCTTAGGGCCAAGGTGCGGGAGCTTGGGGGCTACGCCCTGAACGCCTCCTTTTCCTTTGACGCGGAACTGGAGTTTGGCCGTCCCGAGGCCCCTGAGCTCATTAAGGCCTGGGGCAAGGAGCTTGCCGACCCCCTGGGGGCGGACCTCGGGGTGAGCGTGAGGAGGAGGCCATGACCGTCCCGGTGGAAGAGGAGGCCTTCTTCCCCCCCATGGATTACCGCTTTAGCCCCGCCTTCTGGGAGGAGGTGAGGCGGGCCATCCTCCGGCTTGAGGCCCAGGGGAAGCGGGTGATGCCCTTCTTCCATGTGGAGGATCCCGAGGATCCCGAGGGGGTCAAGCGGGATGTGGACCTCAATGACCTCATCCGCCTTGCCCACGGTGGGGGCGGGGACAGGCTTCCTCCCAAGGTGGCGGTAGGGGCCTTGGGGGAGGAGCCCCCTCCCCTCGGGGCCCTCCTCTTGGCCCTCCCCGCGCTCCTCATTGCCCTCTTGGCAGGCCATTTTCTGGGGGCGAAACCGTGAGGCATGAAGTGCTTGACCACATCCTTTTCGCCACCCGGGCCCGGCCCTCGGGCCCGGGGCGTTGGCAAGGGCTTTGCCCGGCCCATGAGGACCGTACTCCCTCCCTCTCCATCCGCCTCACCCCCGAGGGCACGATTCTCCTCCATTGCTTTGCCGGGTGCCCTACGGAAAGCGTTTTGGCGGCCTTGGGCCTGGAGTGGAAAGCCCTCTTTCCCGAGGGAAGGGAGTGGAGGCCCTACGCTCCTTGGGCCTTTACCCCGGTCTACCGGGCAAAGCCAAAGCCGGATGGGGCCCTGAGGGGAAGGCTTGAGCGCCTTTGGGCCCAGGCCATTCCTTTGGACCGGAGGGGGGCAGAGGTGGGGAGGAGGTACCTCGAGGCCCGGGGCCTGAGCCTCGAGGCCGTCCTCCCCGGCCTCCAGAACCTGAGGCTTCACCCTGGCCTGGAGTACCGGGAGGAGGGGAAGGTCCTGGGAGTCCTCCCCGCCCTCCTGGCCCGGGTGGAGCACCCCCAGCACGGCCTGGTGGCCCTTCACCGCACCTATCTGGCCCCTGATGGAAGGGGGAAGGCCGACGTGCCCAGCCCCAAGAAGCTCACCCGCCCGGTCTTTGAGGGGGCCACCGTAGGGGCGGCCATTCGGCTTTATCTCCCCGAGGGGGAGGCCCTGGCCCTCAGCGAGGGGATAGAAACCGCCCTGGCCGTACGGGAGGCTTCGGGCTACCCGGCTTGGGCCACGGTGAGCGCCGGGGGGCTTGAGCGGGTGCTGGTGCCCGAGGGGGTGAAGGGGGTCCTTATCGCCGCTGACCACGACCGGGCCGGGGTGGAAGCGGCCTATGCCCTGGGGAAGCGCCTCCTCCTCCAGGGCTTCAAGGTGAGAGTGGTTTACCCCCAAGAGGAGGGCAGGGACTGGCTTGATGTGCTGAAGGGCGCTAAGGAAGAGGCCCTTAGCGCCCAGTAAAGGGGTAGCGGCATGGACAAGAAGAGTTTAACCGATGAGCTCAACCGCCTTCGTTCCCCGGAAAACCTTTCACCCGATGACCTTCCTGAGCCTACCCCTCTGGAAGAGCTGACCGGAGAGGAGCTTCCCCCCTTCCCCGGGGGGGTCCTTCCCGAGGCCCTAGAGGGCTTTCTCAAGCCCTTTAGTGAGCGCCTGGCCGTTCCCTACGATGTGCCCGCCATGACCGCCTTGGGCCTAGCCTCGGGCCTCTTGGCGGGGAGGTACAAGGTGAGGCCTGACCCCCTCAATCCCCCCTGGGAGGAAGGGACCAACCTTTGGGTTGCCGTCATAGCCCCCACCGGGACCAAAAAGAGCGCCGTCCTCAACACCCTGGCCCGGCCCCTCTACGAGCTTGAGCAGGTTTTTCACGAGGACTTTGAGGCAAAACGCCGCGTATGGGAGCTTGAGCGGGAAGCGTGGAAGGCCAAGAAGCCCGAGGAGCGGGGCCTCGAGCCTGAGGAGCCTAAGCCCTGGAGGGTGGTGGTGGAGGATGCTACCAAAGAAGCCCTGGTGCGGGTCCTTCAGGTGAACCGGGGCCTGGTGGCCGTGTTTGACGAGCTCAAGGGCCTCTTCGCTTCCTGGCAAAGGGTGGACCGGGCCGCCGACCGGGCCTTCTGGCTAAAGGCTTACTCTGGGGGCTACCACAGGGAGGACCGCATGAGCAGGGAAACCTCCCCCCTGAGGGAGCCCGCCCTGGCCGTGGTGGGCTTTGTTCAGCCCGGGCCATTCCGCCAAATCGTGCTCAAGGCCTTGGAGGAAGGGGAGGAGGCCGATGGGCTTCTCCAGCGCTTCATCCTGGTCCAGGGGGGCCTCACGGCCTGGCCGGAGAAGCGCCCCGAGGTGGGAAGCCAGGCTTATCACGCCTACCAGACCTTCATGAAGGGGCTTTGGCGCGAGCCCCAAGCCCCTCCCGTGGTCCTGACCTTTGACCCCGAGGCGCAAAAGCTTTGGTACGAGTGGGAGGACGAGGTAGAGCGGGAGCTTCGCAACGAGGACCTTCCCGAGGCCTGGAGGGGCTACCTGGGCAAGCGCCTCGGGCTCACCGCCCGGTTGGCGGGGGTCCTGAGCGTGCTTTGGAGGGAGGAGGGCCCTATTTCCGAGGACAGCCTCTTGCGGGCCATCTCCCTGGTGGAGTGGGCGGAAGCCCACGCCAAGCGGGTGTGGAGGAGGGCCCGGGTGGGGGATGTGTCCAAAGTCGTGCGGGTGGCCGCAAAGCTTTTGGACAGGGCTAGGCGGGGAACTCTCCCCAAGGAAATCAATCCGAGGTGGGTGGTTAGGCAAGACTTTGCTGGGATAGAAACCTCAAAGGAGGCCTATAAGGTGCTCAGGGCCCTGGAGAGGGAAGGGTGGCTTTTGCCCGTGTATCACCCCCGGACCCCAACCTGGACCCTCAATCCCCGGTTGCTCACTCAAGCTCAGGCCTGAGGGCCCTCTACGCCGAGGCCGCCCCCAAGGGGCGGCTTTTTGCTTTGGCCGGTCAGGGGTCTAGGAAAAGGGGAAAGTGGGGGTCAGAATCGCCGCGTAAGGAAGTGTCGGGTGAGGTGTCGGGTTAGCCCGACACTTAGATTTGCGTCCTAGAGGGTAAAAGTGGCCCAAGTGTCGGGTGTGGCGGGTAAGTGTCGGGTAGGTTTTAGGTGGCTTTTGCGCCCTCCTAGACGGCAAAAACTCAAAGAAGTGTCGGGTAAAGCGGCATGTCGCCTCTGTATATTCCCCCCTAAGGGGGTAGGCATGGACCGGCAAAAGGTGCTGGGCGTGGTCCTCCTCGGGCTCATAGGGCTCTATTTCGCCCTTCAGGGGAGGGAGAAGCCCCCTTCTCCCTCGCGCCCTGCCTCAGAGGAGAAGAGGGTAGAGGAGGGCGGGAAGTGCCTGGCCCGGGTGTGGGCCGCCGCCCTGGGCTACCAAGAGGTGCGCTTGCAAGTGGAAGGCCAGGCCTGGGCCATCCGCCTCTCTTGGCCTGGGGGAGGCCTCCAAGTGGAAACCCCTAAGGTGTGCTCTGGGGGGGAGTGCAAGGTACTCATTCCCCCCGGGGTGAGGCCCGTGGAGGTACAGGTAGACGCTTGCCCCTCCCTCCGCCTCGGGGAGTGAGGCCTCTTGCCCTAAGCTCTTACCGGCTCTGGAAGGGGAGGCTTCCTCTTTTTGCGGGGCGGGGTGATGAGGAAGGGGGCCTCTTCCTTGGGCTTGGGCCTCGGGCCTCGGGACATGCCACTAATGTACCCGGGGCAATGTGCCCGGCCAAGGTGGACGGGCAAGGCGGACAAAAGCCTTGAGGAAGGCTTTGGGCCCCTTTGCCCTGGGCTTTGCCTGGGGGGAGGGAAGTGCCGGGTTAGGGCCACTTGGGAGAAGCGCCCTCCAGGGGAGCGAGAATCCCGAAGCGCCGGGTGTGCCGGGTAAGCGCCGGGTGAGTTTTAGGTGGCTTTTGTGCCCTCCCGGAGGGTAAAGGCTCAAAGAAGTGCCGGGTAAAACCCCGTGTCGCCTTTCTTCGCCCCTGTGGAGCCCCCTGCCACCCCTGGAGAAGGGGGAAGAGGAAGGGCCTATGGAAAGGCAGGGAATGCCCCTTGTTTTGGGGATTCATGGGAAGATTTTGACTTGGTAAGTGTCGGGTGAGGTGTCGGGTTGGCCCGACACTCGGGTTTGCGTCCTGGAGGGTAAAAGTGGCCCAAGTGTCGGGTGTGGCGGGTGAGCGTCGGGTGGGTTTTAGGTGGCTTTTGTGTCGTTCTAGACGGCAAAAACTCAAAGAAGTGTCGGGTAAAGTGGCATGTCGCCTCTGTATATGCCCGGAGTGTTCCCCCCTCCCCTTCCCCCCTCCTCCTTTGAGCGGCGGCTTCACCGGGGGGAAGCTTCAAAAGGGGGCAAGGCGGCCTTTACCCCTAAGGCAAGCCTCTCCTACCCTGGGGGCATGGAGGCTTGGGGGGAGTACCGGGAGGAGGGTGGGGCCTTTCGGGGGGTAGTCCCTACCCTCTTCCGAGAGGAGGCCTCCTAGGGTTAGGGGGAGAGGGCCTTGGAGCTTACTGAACGGCAAAGGCAACTCCTTGACTACCTGGCCCGGGCCGGGGAGGCCCGCCTCTCCGAGGCCGCCCAGGCCCTGGGGGCAGGGGAGGCGGGGCTCAAGGACCTCCTGACCCGCCTCAAGACCAGGGGCCTGGTGGAAAGCACCCCGAAGCGTACCTGGAGGCTCACAGGGGAGGGGCTTAGGGCCCTCAAGGGCTTTGGAAAGAAGGCCTCCTCCCTCGGGGCCCTTCCCGCATGGACTTCTCTCCTTACCCTCTTGCCCACCCCCGAGTACCGGGCCCTCTTGCGCCTCACCCTAGCCGTGGCTTACCTGAGGCAGAAGGCCCCCTCCCTGGGCCCCATGCCCTGGCTAGGGGCTTACGGCCCTCCCGGTACAGGCAAGAGCACCGTAGGGGAGGTGGCCCTGGCCCTGGTGGGAGGGCGCTTCTTTGATGTGCGGGCTATGACCCCGGGAGAGGCCCTGGGGAGGAGGCGGCAGACCCCGGGAGGGGGCTGGGAGGTAGAGCCCCCTGCCACCCTTCAGGGGCCCATCACCGTCCTGGATGAGCTTGGAGAAGCCCCCCCTGAGCTTCAGAGGGCCCTCTTTGCCCTGGTCAACGACCGCCCCACGGTGCGCATAGAGGGACAAGAGCTTCCCCATCGCGCCGCTATCTACGCCACTTGGAACCCCGAGGCCCGAGAGGTGCCTCTCCCCGAGGGGGCCAAGAGGCGGGGCCTCCTCCTCAACACCGCCCCCTACGCCCGCACCCTGCACAAGGCCTTCCTGCGGGAGGGGGTAGGGGAGAGGGTACGGGAGTTTCTAGAGGCCGCCCCCACCCCCTGGATAGACCTTGCCGCTTTGCCTTCCCCTTCCCCCGAGGGAATAGACCCTGGGCCCCTCCGAGAGGCCCTTTATGGCCTTTTGACCCCGAGGGGTAAGGGGGAAGTACCCTTAGGCGCTTTGAGGCCCCTTTCCGTGGCTTATAAGGCCCTTTTCTTCCCAGAGAACGAGGCGGCCATGGTGGAGGCCGCCTACGACATGGCCCTCCTCCTCGCCTCTCGCCCTGGGCTCCTCTTGCCCGGGTGGGAGAAGACCATGCACGCCTTGCGGAAGGACCTCCCCCTGGAGGAGCCCTCTCCTCCCGAGGGGGAAAGGAGCTACCGGGGGCGCATGGAGGAGAGGGGAAGGAGGAAGCGCCTTTCGGCCCGTATCAACCGGCTTCTAAAGGAGCTTTACCGCTACCGGGCCCTTACCCGCGAGGAGGAAGAGGCCCGGGCTGAGCTTCGGGGCAGGGCGGAAGTCCTCCTGGAGGAGCTTGACCGGGAGGGCACTCTCCTAGAGGCCCTAGAGAAGGACGGGGAGGCCCTTTCGCGGGACATGGAGGACCTTCTTGGGCGGGTGAGGCACCGCCTGGAGGAGGGGAGGGCCCGCCTCCTGGAGGAGGCCAAAGCCCTAAAGGCCCAGGCCCAGGAGGCCTATAACCTGGCCCAGCGCCTCAGGTCCTTGGCCCTGAGGGACCCCGAGGCGGGGATGGAGGAGCTTGAGAAGAGGGGGATGGTAAGGCGGGTGGCCCCTGAGGCCCTTCCCGCCCCGGAAAAGGACCAGGGGGAGGCCATCATACGGGCCTTATCGGGAGTGGTGGGGGCCGCCCTGGCCCTCGGGGGGCGGCCCGAGGGGTGGGGCATGGTGGCGAGGGCCGCCCTCCCCCAGGTGTTTGAGCCCCAAAGGAGGCCTCCCTCCTCCTGGGAGTTCCGGGGGCAAAGGGTGAGCAACCCCCAAAGCTTCTTGACGGGCATGGCCCAATCCTTGGAGAAGTGGGCTCAGGACCTTTCCAGGAGGGCAGAGGCCCTAAGGATGCAGGCCAGGGGGACAGCCTGACAGCTTGAGGACAGCTCAGCCCCGGAAAAGGACGGCCATCAACCGGCAAGAAGGACCACGAAAAAGCCGATAAATAACGCAACTCTTTTACGACCCTCCGGGCTAGGCGGGGTGATTTTTCTACTCGTAAGCGGTAGGCCGCCGGTTCGAATCCGGCCACCGGCTCCAGGCCAAGCCCATCCCTTTAAGCCCCGCCGGCTGGCGGGGTTTTCCTTTGCCTCGCTTGCCAAAATGCCTCTTGCCCTGTACACTAGTCAAGTTGAGGGCCCTCAGGGCCAGCCCCCTGGTCCTGAGGGTGCTGCCCTGTGTGGGCGAACGTCGGGGGAAGGCGCTTCCCCCGGGTGGATCTTGAGAACACGGGGGCAAGTCCAAGAAGAAGGGAGTGGTGGCACTGCCGACGATCAACCAGCTGGTCAGAAAGGGCCGCGAGAAGGTCCAGAAGAAGAGCAAGGTTCCGGCCTTGAAGGGCTCGCCCTTCCGCCGGGGGGTGTGCACCGTGGTGCGCACCGTAACCCCTAAGAAGCCCAACTCCGCCTTGCGTAAGGTGGCCAAGGTGCGCCTTACCTCCGGGTACGAGGTGACCGCCTACATTCCCGGCGAGGGGCACAACCTGCAGGAGCACTCCGTGGTCCTCATCCGGGGTGGCCGTGTGAAGGACCTGCCGGGTGTGCGCTATCACATCGTGCGCGGGGTCTACGACACCCAGGGCGTGAAGGACCGCAAGAAGAGCCGCTCCAAGTACGGAACCAAGAAGCCCAAGGAGACCAAGGGCGCGGCTCCGGCCAAGAAGAAGTAGGTGAACTATGGCACGGAGAAGAAGAGCAGAGGTACGCCAACTCCAGCCCGACCTGGTCTACGGGGATGTGGTGGTGTCGGCCTTCATCAACAAGATCATGCGGGATGGCAAGAAGAACCTGGCCGCCCGCATCTTCTACGATGCCTGCCGCATCATCCAGGAGAAGACCGGGCAGGAGCCTTTGAAGGTCTTTAAGCAGGCGGTGGAGAACGTGAAGCCCCGGATGGAGGTGCGTTCCCGCCGCGTGGGTGGGGCCAACTACCAGGTGCCCATGGAGGTCTCCCCCAGGAGGCAGCAGTCCTTGGCCCTGCGCTGGCTGGTCCAGGCGGCCAACGCCCGTTCCGAGCGGGGGGCTGCCGTGCGCATCGCCCATGAACTCATGGATGCGGCCGAGGGCAAGGGCGGAGCGGTCAAGAAGAAGGAGGACGTGGAGCGCATGGCCGAGGCCAACCGCGCCTACGCCCACTACCGGTGGTAAGCCATGGCGGTTAAGGTAGAGTACGACCTAAAGAGGCTCCGCAACATCGGCATCGCCGCCCATATCGATGCCGGTAAGACCACCACCACGGAGCGCATCCTTTACTACACCGGCAAGATCCACAAGATCGGTGAGGTGCACGAGGGTGCGGCCACCATGGACTTCATGGAGCAGGAGCGGGAGCGGGGCATCACCATCACCGCCGCCGTGACCACCTGCTTCTGGAAAGACCACCGCATCAACATCATCGATACCCCGGGCCACGTGGACTTCACCATCGAGGTGGAGCGCTCCATGCGGGTTCTGGACGGGGCCATCGTGGTCTTCGACTCCAGCCAGGGGGTGGAGCCCCAGTCCGAGACCGTCTGGCGCCAGGCGGAGAAGTACAAGGTTCCCCGCATCGCCTTTGCCAACAAGATGGACAAGACGGGGGCCGACCTCTGGCTGGTGATCCGCACCATGCAGGAGCGCCTGGGGGCCAGGCCGGTGGTGATGCAGCTTCCCATTGGCCGGGAGGATACCTTCTCGGGGATCATCGACGTGCTCCGGATGAAGGCCTACACCTACGGCAACGACCTGGGTACGGATATCCGCGAGGTTCCCATCCCCGAGGAGTACCTGCCCCAGGCCCGGGAGTACCACGAGAAGCTCATCGAGGTGGCCGCCGACTTCGATGAGAACGTGATGCTCAAGTACCTCGAGGGCGAGGAGCCCACCGAGGAGGAGCTAGTGGCGGCCATCCGCAAGGGCACCATCGACATCCAGATCACCCCCGTGTTCCTGGGGTCCGCCTTGAAGAACAAAGGGGTCCAGCTTCTCCTGGATGCAGTGGTGGATTACCTGCCCTCCCCCTTGGACATCCCCCCCATCAAGGGCACCACGCCCGAGGGGAACGAGGTGGAGATCTACCCCGACCCCGACGGTCCCCTGGCGGCCTTGGCCTTCAAGATCATGGCCGACCCCTACGTGGGCCGCCTCACCTTCATCCGGGTCTACTCCGGCACCCTCACCTCCGGCTCCTACGTGTACAACACCACCAAGGGCCGTAAGGAGCGGGTGGCCCGGCTTCTCAGGATGCACGCCAACCACCGGGAGGAGGTGGAGGAGCTCCGGGCGGGTGACCTGGGGGCGGTGGTGGGCCTCAAGGAAACCATCACCGGGGACACCCTGGTGGGCGAGGATGCCCCGCGCATCGTCCTGGAGTCCATTGAGGTGCCCGAGCCCGTCATCGACGTGGCCATCGAGCCCAAGACCAAAGCGGACCAGGACAAGCTCTCCCAGGCCCTGGCCCGCCTGGCGGAGGAGGACCCCACCTTCCGCGTCTCCACCCACCCCGAGACCGGCCAGACCATCATCAGCGGGATGGGGGAGCTCCACCTGGAAATCATCGTGGACCGCCTGAAGCGGGAGTTCAAGGTGGACGCCAACGTGGGCAAGCCCCAGGTGGCCTACCGCGAGACCATCACCCGCCCGGTGGACGTGGAGGGCAAGTTCATCCGCCAGACCGGTGGCCGCGGCCAGTACGGCCACGTGAAGATCAAGGCCGAGCCTTTGCCTCGAGGGTCGGGCTTTGAGTTCGTCAACGCCATCGTGGGCGGGGTGATCCCCAAGGAGTACATCCCTGCGGTGCAGAAGGGCATCGAGGAGGCCATGCAGTCGGGCCCCCTGATCGGCTTCCCCGTGGTGGACGTGAAGGTGACCCTCTACGACGGCTCCTACCACGAGGTGGACTCCAGCGAGATGGCCTTCAAGATCGCGGGCTCCATGGCCATCAAGGAGGCGGTGCAGAAGGGGGATCCCGTGATCCTCGAGCCCATCATGCGGGTGGAGGTCACCACCCCCGAGGAGTACATGGGCGACGTGATCGGCGACCTGAACTCCCGCCGGGGCCAGATCCTGGGCATGGAACCTAGGGGGAACGCCCAGGTGATCCGGGCCTACGTGCCCCTGGCGGAGATGTTCGGCTACGCCACCGACCTGCGCTCCAAGACGCAGGGCCGGGGCTCCTTCGTCATGTTCTTCGACCACTACCAGGAAGTCCCCAAACAGGTGCAGGAGAAGCTCATCAAGGGTCAGTAGGAATCCCTGGGGGTGGGCCTTCGGGCCTGCCCCGCATACGGAAAGGAGAGCGAAGATGGCCAAGGGCGAGTTTATCCGTACGAAGCCTCACGTGAATGTGGGGACGATTGGGCACGTGGACCACGGGAAGACGACGCTGACGGCGGCTTTGACGTTTGTGGCGGCGGCGGAGAACCCGAATGTGGAGGTGAAGGACTACGGGGAGATTGACAAGGCGCCGGAGGAGCGTGCGCGGGGGATTACCATCAACACGGCGCATGTGGAATACGAGACGGCGAAGCGGCACTATTCGCACGTGGACTGTCCTGGGCACGCGGACTACATCAAGAACATGATCACGGGTGCGGCACAGATGGACGGGGCGATTCTGGTGGTGTCGGCGGCGGACGGACCGATGCCGCAGACGCGGGAGCACATTTTGCTGGCTCGCCAGGTGGGTGTGCCGTACATCGTGGTGTTCATGAACAAGGTGGACATGGTGGACGACCCGGAGCTTCTGGACCTGGTGGAGATGGAGGTGCGGGACCTCCTGAACCAGTACGAATTTCCTGGGGACGAGGTTCCGGTGATCCGTGGGAGCGCGCTGCTGGCGCTGGAGCAGATGCACAGGAATCCCCAGACGAAGCGTGGGGAGAACGAGTGGGTGGATAAGATTTGGGAGTTGTTGGACGCGATTGACGAGTACATTCCCACGCCGGTGCGGGACGTGGACAAGCCGTTCTTGATGCCGGTGGAGGACGTGTTTACGATCACGGGTCGTGGGACGGTGGCCACGGGTCGTATTGAGCGGGGGAAGGTGAAGGTTGGGGACGAGGTGGAGATTGTGGGCTTGGCTCCTGAGACGCGGAAGACGGTGGTGACGGGTGTGGAGATGCACCGTAAGACGCTGCAGGAGGGGATTGCTGGGGACAATGTGGGTTTGCTGCTCCGGGGTGTAAGCCGGGAGGAAGTGGAGCGGGGCCAGGTGCTGGCGAAGCCCGGGAGCATTACGCCGCACACGAAATTTGAGGCCTCGGTGTACATCTTGAAGAAGGAGGAGGGTGGGCGGCACACGGGGTTTTTTTCTGGGTACCGTCCGCAGTTTTACTTTCGTACGACGGATGTGACGGGGGTGGTGGAGTTGCCCTCTGGGGTGGAGATGGTGATGCCGGGGGACAACGTGACGTTTACGGTGGAGCTGATCAAGCCGGTGGCGCTGGAGGAGGGATTGCGGTTTGCCATTCGTGAGGGTGGGCGGACCGTGGGCGCCGGCGTGGTCACCAAGATCCTGGAGTGAGGTGAAGCATGCCCAAGATCCGCATCAAGCTACGGGGCTTTGACCACAAGACCCTGGACGCCTCGGCCCAGAAGATCGTGGAGGCCGCCCGGCGCTCCGGGGCCCAGGTCTCGGGTCCCGTGCCCCTGCCCACCCGGGTGCGGCGCTTCACCGTGATCCGGGGTCCTTTCAAGCACAAGGACTCCCGGGAGCACTTTGAGCTTCGCACCCACCACCGCCTGGTGGACATCCTGAACCCCAACCGCAAGACCATCGAGAGCCTCATGTCCTTAGACCTGCCCACCGGGGTGGAGATTGAGATCAAGACCGTGGGGGGTGGCAAATGAAGGGCATCCTGGGCATGAAGGTGGGCATGACCCGGATTTACCGGGAGGACCGGGCCATTCCCGTCACCGTGATCCTGGCTGGGCCCTGCCCTGTGGTCCAGCGGCGGACCCCGGAGAAGGACGGGTACACGGCGGTCCAGCTGGGCTTCCTGCCCCAGAACCCCAAGCGGGTCAACCGGCCCATGAAGGGGCATTTCGCCCGGGCCGGGGTGGGTCCGGTGCGCATTCTGAAGGAGATCCGCGACTTCAACCCTGAGGGCGACGTGGTGACCGTGGAGATCTTTAAGGCCGGCGAGCGGGTGGACGTGACCGGCACCTCCAAGGGCCGGGGCACGGCGGGGGTGATGAAGCGCTGGAACTTCGCCGGCGGCCCCGATTCCCACGGCGCCCACAAGATCCACCGCCACCCCGGGTCCATCGGGAACCGCAAGACCCCGGGCCGGGTCTACAAGGGCAAGAAGATGGCCGGCCGCTACGGGGTCGAGCGGGTCACGGTGATGAACCTCGAGGTGGTGGACGTCATCCCCGAGGAGAACCTCCTCTTGGTCAAGGGTGCGGTGCCCGGTCCCAACGGGGGCCTGGTGCTGGTGCGCCAGACCAAGAAGGTGGCCAAGTAAAGGAGGGCATGGTGTACCAGATTCCTGTTCTCTCCTCTTCCGGCAAGCGGGAGCTTGCCGCCGATCTCCCCCAGGAGGTTAACCCCCATCTCCTATGGGAGGTGGTGCGCTGGCAACTGGCGAAAAGGCGTCGGGGGACGGCCAACACCAAGACCCGGGGCGAGGTGGCTTACTCCAGCCGCAAGATCTATCCCCAGAAGCACACCGGGCGGGCCCGCCATGGGGATATCGGCGCCCCCATCTTCGTGGGCGGGGGTACGGTCTTCGGACCCAAGCCCCGGGACTACAGCTACACCCTGCCCAAGAAGGTGCGGCAGGCGGGCTTAGCCATGGCCGTGGCCGATCGGGCCAAGGAGGGCAAGCTCCTTCTGGTGGAGGACTTCGCTGGGGTTAACGGCAAGACCAAGGAGTTTCTAGCCTGGGCTAAGGGTGCGGGGCTAGACGGCTCGGAAAGCGTGCTCCTGGTGACGGCCAGTGAGCTGGTGCGCCGGGCTGCCCGGAACCTCCCTTGGGTGGTGACCCTGGCGCCGGAGGGGTTAAACGTCTACGACATCCTGCGCACCGAGCGCCTGGTCATGGACCTGGCGGCTTGGGAGGCCTTCCAGGCCCGCATGGGGGGTGAGGCATGAAGACCGCCTTTGACGTGATCCTGGCCCCGGTGCTTTCCGAAAAGGCTTACGCCGGCTTCGCCGAGGGCAAGTACACCTTCTGGGTCCACCCCAAGGCCACCAAGACGGAGATCAAAAACGCCGTGGAAGCGGCCTTTAAGGTCAAGGTGGTGGGGGTGAACACCATGACGGTGCGGGGCAAGAAGAAGCGCCTGGGCCGCTACCTGGGCAAGCGCCCCGACCGCAAGAAGGCCATCGTGCAGGTGGCCGCCGGGCAGAAGATCGAGGCCCTGGAGGGCCTCATCTAAACCTAAGCCGGGAGGGGGGCCCGGCCCCGATCCGGCAAGGGAGGCATAGAGGATGGCAGTTAAGAAGTTCAAACCCTACACCCCAAGCCGCCGTTTCATGACGGTGGCGGACTTCTCCGAGATCACCAAGACCGAGCCGGAGAAGTCCTTGGTCAAGCCCCTGAAGAAGACGGGGGGGCGCAACAACCAGGGCCGCATCACCGTGCGCTTCCGGGGGGGCGGCCACAAGCGGCTTTACCGCATCATCGACTTCAAGCGCTGGGACAAGGCGGGCATCCCCGCCAAGGTGGCGGCCATAGAGTACGACCCCAACCGCTCCGCCCGCATTGCCCTTCTGCATTACGCCGACGGGGAGAAACGCTACATCATCGCTCCCGAGGGCCTGCAGGTGGGCCAGCAGGTGGTGGCGGGGCCGGATGCTCCCATCCAGGTGGGCAACGCTTTGCCCCTCCGCTTCATCCCTGTGGGCACCGTGGTCCATGCGGTGGAGCTGGAGCCCAAGAAGGGGGCCAAGCTGGCCCGCTCCGCCGGCACCAGCACCCAGATCCAGGGCCGGGAAGGGGATTACGTGATCCTGCGCCTGCCCTCGGGAGAGCTTAGGAAGGTGCACGGGGAGTGCTACGCCACCATCGGGACCGTGGGCAACGCCGACCACAAGAACATCGTCCTGGGCAAGGCGGGGCGCACCCGCTGGCTGGGCCGCAAGCCCCATGTGCGCGGCGCCGCCATGAACCCGGTGGACCACCCCCACGGCGGTGGTGAGGGCCGGGCACCCAGGGGCCGTCCCCCGGCCTCCCCTTGGGGCTGGCAGACCAAGGGGCTTAAGACCAGGAAGCGGCGGAAGCCCTCGAGCCGCTTCATCGTCGCCCGCCGCAAGAAGTGAGGTGAGCCATGCCGCGTAGCTTGAAGAAGGGCGTTTTCGTAGATGACCACCTCTTGGAGAAGGTGCTGGAGCTCAACGCCAAGGGGGAAAAGCGGCTCATCAAGACCTGGAGCCGCCGCTCCACCATCGTTCCCGAGATGGTGGGCCATACCATTGCGGTCTACAACGGCAAGCAGCATGTGCCCGTCTACATCACCGAGAACATGGTGGGGCACAAGCTGGGAGAGTTCGCCCCCACCCGCACCTACCGGGGGCACGGGAAAGAGGCTAAGGCCACCAAGAAGAAGTAGCCATGGAAGCGAAAGCCATTGCCCGTTACGTGCGCATCTCCCCCAGGAAGGTCCGGTTGGTGGTGGACCTGATCCGGGGAAAGAGCCTCGAGGAGGCCCGCGCTATCCTGCGCTACACCCCTAAGCGGGGGGCCTATTACGTGGCCAAGGTGCTGGAGTCCGCCGCCGCCAATGCGGTCAACAACCACGACATGCTGGAGGACCGGCTTTTCGTGAAGGCGGCCTTTGTGGACGAGGGGCCCGCTTTGAAAAGGGTGCTTCCCCGGGCCCGGGGCCGGGCGGACATCATCAAGAAGAGGACCAGCCACATCACGGTGATCTTGGGAGAGAAACATGGGAAATAAGATCCACCCCATTGGGTTCAGGCTCGGTATCACCCGGGACTGGGAGTCCCGCTGGTATGCGGGCAAGAAGCAGTACCGCCACCTCCTGGTGGAGGACCAGAAGATCCGCGAGGTCCTCACCAAGGAGCTCTACCCGGCTGGTTTGGCCCGCATCGACATCGAACGGGCCGCGGACAACGTGGCCGTGACCGTGCACGTGGCCAAGCCGGGTGTGGTCATCGGCCGGGGCGGGGAGAAGATCAAGGTCCTGAGGGACACCCTTTCCCAGCTCACCGGCAAGAACGTGGCCCTGAACGTCCAGGAGATCCACAACCCCAACCTCTCCGCTCCTTTGGTGGCCCAGCGGGTGGCGGAGCAGATCGAGCGCCGCTTTGCCGTGCGGCGGGCCATCAAGCAGGCAGTGCAGCGGGTCATGGAGGCGGGGGCTAAGGGAGCCAAGGTCATCGTCTCCGGCCGCATCGGCGGCGCCGAGCAGGCCCGCACGGAGTGGGCCGCCGAGGGCCGGGTGCCCCTTCACACCCTTCGTGCTAACATAGACTACGGCTTCGCTTTGGCCCGCACCACCTACGGGGTGCTGGGGGTCAAGGCCTACGTGTTCCTGGGCGAGGTGATCGGCGGACAGAAGCCCAAGGCCCGCCCCGAGGGGCCGAGGGCGGAGGAAAAGCCCCGCCGCCGCCGCCCAGCGGTGCGCGTGAAGAAGGAGGAATAGGCCATGTTGATGCCCAGGCGCATGAAGTACCGCAAGCAGCACCGGGGTCGCATGAAGGGGGCGGCCAAGGGGGGTGATTACGTGGCCTTCGGGGACTTCGGCCTGGTGGCCATGGAGCCCGCCTGGATCACCTCCCAGCAGATTGAGGCGGCCCGTGTGGCCATGGTGCGCCATTTCCGCCGCGGGGGCAAGATCTTCATCCGCATCTTCCCCGACAAGCCCTACACCAAGAAGCCCCTCGAGGTGCGGATGGGTAAGGGTAAGGGCAACGTGGAAGGGTATGTGGCGGTGGTGAAGCCGGGCCGGGTGATGTTCGAGGTGGCGGGCGTCACGGAGGAGCAGGCCCTCGAGGCCTTGCGCATCGCCGGCCACAAGCTTCCCATCAAGACCAAGATCGTGAGGAGGGACGCCTACGATGAAGCCCAGTGAGATCCGCAAGCTCTCTCCCAGTGAGATCGAGAAGCTGGTTCGGGAGAAGAAGCGGGAGCTGATGGAGCTTCGCTTCCAGGCCTCCATCGGCCAGCTCTCCCAGAACCACAGGATCCGGGAGACCCGGCGCCTCATCGCCCGGCTCCTCACGATCCTGAACGAGAGGAGGAGGGCCAATGCCTAAGAAGGTGCTGACCGGGGTGGTGGTGAGCGACAGGATGCAGAAGACCGTTTCGGTCCTGGTGGAGCGCCAGTTTCCCCACCCCCTCTACGGCAAGGTGATCAAGCGCTCCAAAAAGTACCTGGCCCACGACCCCGAGGGGAAGTACAAGGTGGGGGACGTGGTGGAGATCATCGAATCCCGCCCCATCTCCAAGCGCAAGCGCTTTAGGGTCTTGCGCCTGGTGGAGGGGGGCAGGCTGGACCTGGTGGAAAAGTACCTGGTGCGTAGGCAGAACTACGCCAGCCTTTCCAAGCGGGGAGGTAAGGCATGATCCAGCCCCAGACCTACCTGGAGGTGGCCGACAACACCGGGGCCCGCAAGATCATGTGCATCCGCGTGCTTAAGGGCTCCAACGCCAAGTACGCCACCGTGGGGGACATCATCGTGGCCAGCGTCAAGGAGGCCATCCCCCGGGGGGCGGTGAAGGAAGGCGACGTGGTGAAGGCGGTGGTGGTGCGCACCAAAAAGGAGGTCAAGCGCCCCGATGGCTCCGCCATCCGCTTTGACGACAACGCCGCCGTCATCATCAACAACCAGCTAGAGCCCCGGGGCACCCGCGTCTTCGGCCCCGTGGCACGGGAGCTCCGGGAAAAGGGCTTCATGAAGATCGTCTCCCTGGCTCCGGAGGTGCTCTGATGCAGGCCAAGCTACATGTGAAGAAGGGGGACACGGTTCTGGTGGCCTCCGGCAAGTACAAGGGCCAGGTGGGCAAGGTGAAGGCCGTGCTGCCCAAGAAGGGGGCGGTCATCGTGGAGGGGGTGAACATCGTTAAGAAGGCGGTGCGGGTGAGCCCCCAGCACCCCCAGGGTGGCTTTGTGGAGCAGGAAGCTCCCCTGCATGCCTCCAAGGTGCGCCCCATCTGCCCCGCGTGCGGCAAGCCCACCCGGGTGCGGAAGAAGCTCCTGGAAAACGGCCGCAAGATCCGGGTGTGCGCCAAGTGCGGCGGGGCTTTGGACGTGGAGGGATAAGATGCCGCTAGAGGTTGCGCTGAAGAAGAAGTACTACGAGGAGGTACGGCCCGAGCTCATCCGCCGCTTCGGCTACCAGAACATCTGGGAGGTTCCCCGACTGGAGAAGGTGGTGATCAACCAGGGGCTGGGGGAGGCCAAGGAGGATGCCCGCATCCTGGAGAAGGCTTCCCAGGAGCTTGCCCTCATCACCGGCCAGAAGCCGGCCATAACCCGGGCCAAGAAGTCCATCTCCAACTTCAAGCTCCGCAAGGGGATGCCCATCGGCCTCAGGGTTACCCTGCGCGGCGACCGGATGTGGATCTTCCTGGAGAAGCTCCTTTCCGTGGCCCTTCCCCGCATCCGCGACTTCCGGGGGGTGAATCCGAACAGCTTTGACGGCCGCGGCAACTACAACCTAGGGTTGAGGGAGCAGCTCATCTTCCCGGAGATCACCTACGACATGGTGGACGCCCTTCGGGGAATGGACATCGCGGTGGTGACCACCGCCCGGACCGACGAGGAGGCCAGGGCCCTTTTGGAGCTTCTGGGCTTCCCCTTCCGCAAGTGAGGCGAGCATGGCGAGAAAAGCGTTGATCGAAAAGGCCAAGCGTACCCCCAAGTTCAAGGTGCGGGCCTACACCCGTTGCGTGCGCTGTGGGAGGGCCAGGAGCGTGTACCGCTACTTCGGGCTCTGCCGGATTTGCCTTAGGGAGCTGGCCCACAAGGGGCAGCTTCCCGGGGTGAAGAAGGCCAGCTGGTAGGCCGTGGCCGGTCGAGGGGGTTCCCTCGAGACCGCATGGTCCAGGAGTGAGGTAAAAGGAGAGAGGAAATGTTGACGGACCCCATTGCCGACATGCTGACCCGGATTCGGAACGCCACCCGGGTCTACAAGGAGAGCACCGAGGTACCCGCCTCCCGCTTCAAGGAGGAGATCCTCAAGATCCTGGCGCGGGAGGGCTTCATCAAGGGGTACGAGCGGGTGGAGGTGGACGGCAAGCCCGTTTTGCGCATCCACCTCAAGTATGGGCCCAGGCGCCAGGGGCCTGATCCCCGGCCCGAACAGGTCATCAACCACATCCGTCGCATCAGCCGTCCTGGGCGACGGGTGTACGTGGGGGTCAAGGAGATTCCCCGGGTGCGCCGCGGCCTGGGGATTGCCATCCTGTCCACGCCCAAGGGCGTCCTTACCGACCGGGAGGCCCGGCGTCTGGGCGTGGGCGGGGAGCTTATCTGCGAGGTGTGGTGATGTCTAGGATTGGCCGGCTTCCCATTCCCTTGCCCAAGGGGGTCACTGTGGAAGTGACCCCGGGGCTCGTCAAGGTGAAAGGCCCCAAGGGCGAACTTTCCGTGCCCATCTCCCCGGAGATGCGGGTGGTGGTGGACGGAGGGGTGGTGCGGGTGGAGCGGCCCTCGGATGAGCGCCGGCACAAGAGCCTGCACGGCCTCACCCGGACCCTCATCGCCAACGCCATCAAGGGGGTTTCTGAGGGGTACGTGAAGGAGCTCCTCATCAAGGGCATCGGCTACCGGGCCCGGCTTGCGGGACGGGCGGTGGAGCTCACCGTGGGCTTTAGCCACCCCGTGGTGGTGGAGCCCCCGGAGGGCATCACCTTTGAGGTGCCCGAGCCCACCAAGATCCGCGTTCTAGGTATAGACAAGCAGAAGGTGGGCCAGGTGGCCGCCAACCTGCGCGCCATCAAGAAGCCCAGCGCCTACCACGAGAAGGGCATTTACTACGCGGGCGAGCCCGTCCGCCTTAAGCCCGGCAAGGCCGGGGCCAAGAAGTAGGGGGAACTATGGCACGGCTTACCGCATACGAACGCCGCAAGTTCCGGGTGCGTAACCGCATCAAGCGCACGGGCCGGCTCCGCCTGTCCGTTTTCCGGAGCCTTAACCACATCTACGCCCAGATCATCGATGACGAGAAGGGCCATACCCTGGTGGCCGAGTCCAGCCTGGCCCTGAAGCTTAAGGGCAACAAGACCGAGGTGGCCCGGCAGGTGGGGCGGGCCCTGGCGGAGAAGGCCAAGGCGTTGGGGATCACCAAGGTGGCTTTTGACCGCGGCCCCTACAAGTACCACGGCCGGGTAAAGGCTCTGGCGGAAGGGGCCAGAGAAGGGGGCCTGGAGTTCTAGGTCGCTTAGCAAGGAGGAAGCATGCCCGAGACCGACTTTGAAGAGAAGATGATCCTGGTGCGGCGCACCGCCAAGACCTACCAGGGTGGCCGCCGCTTCCGCTTCGGGGCCTTGGTGGTGGTGGGTGACCGGCAGGGCCGGGTGGGCCTGGGCCTGGGCAAGGCCAAGGAGGTGCCCCTGGCGGTGCAGAAGGCGGGGTACTACGCCCGTCGCAACATGGTGGAGGTGCCCATCCAAAACGGCACCATTCCCCACGAGATCGAGGTGGAGTACGGGGCCTCCAAGATCCTCCTGAAGCCCGCAGCCCCGGGCACGGGGGTGATTGCGGGGGCAGTGCCCCGGGCCATCCTGGAGCTTGCGGGGATCACGGATATCCTCACCAAGGAGCTGGGGAGCCGCAACCCCATCAACATCGCCTACGCCACCATGGAGGCCCTCAGGCAGCTTAAGACCAAGCAGGATGTGGAGCGCCTGCGGAAGGGTGGGGAGGAGTGATGGCCAAGCTCAAGGTTAAGCTGGTGAAGAGCCCCATCGGCTATCCCAAGGACCAGAAGGCGGCCTTGAAAGCCCTGGGGCTGACCAAGCTCCACAGGGAAAAGGTCCTCGAGGACTATCCCGCCATACTGGGCAACATCAAGAAGGTGGCCCACCTTGTGCGGGTGGAGGTGCTGGAATGAAGCTTACCGATCTAAAACCCAATCCTGGGGCCAACAAGAGGCGGAAGCGGGTGGGGCGGGGCCCTGGCTCCGGCCACGGCAAGACGGCCACCCGGGGTCACAAGGGGCAGAAGTCCCGCTCCGGTGGCCTCAAGGATCCCCGCCGCTTTGAGGGGGGGCGCTCCACCACCCTGATGCGCCTGCCCAAGCGGGGCATGCAGGGACAGGTGCCCGGGGAGATCAAGAGGCCCAAGTACCAGGGGGTGAACCTGAGGGACCTGGCCCGCTTCGACGGGGAGGTGACGCCGGAGGTGCTGGTCCAGGCTGGAATCCTGAAGAAGGGTTACCGGCTTAAGGTGCTGGGGGAAGGGGAGGCCAAGCCCCTTAAGGTGGTGGCCCACGCCTTTTCTAAGACCGCCCTGGAAAAGCTAAAGGCTGCGGGCGGCGAGGCCGTCCTTCTGGCTCCCTTGCCCGAAGGGCAAGCACCCAAGGAGGCTTAGGATGCTTAAGGCCTTCCGGAGCGCCCTGGCTATTCCCGAACTGCGCCAGCGGATCCTCTTCACCCTGCTGGTGTTGGCCGCCTACCGCCTGGGGGCCTTTATCCCCACCCCGGGGGTGGACCTGGACAAGATCCAGGAGTTCCTGCGCACCACCCAGGGAGGGGTTTTCGGCATCATCAACCTCTTTTCGGGCGGTAACTTTGAGCGCTTCTCCATCTTCGCCCTGGGAATCATGCCCTACATCACCGCCGCCATCATCATGCAGCTTTTGGTCAATGTGATTCCCACCCTGGAGAAGCTTTCCAAGGAGGGTGAGGAGGGCCGCCGCATCATCAACCAGTACACCCGGATCGGCGGCATCGCTCTGGGGGCTTTCCAGGGTTTCTTTCTGGCCACCGCCTTCCTGGGGGCGGAGGGGGGGCGTTTCCTGCTGCCTGGCTGGGCGCCCGGTCCCTTCTTCTGGCTGGTGGTGGTGGTCACCCAGGTGGCGGGCATCGCCCTCCTTCTCTGGATGGCGGAGCGCATCACCGAGTACGGCATCGGCAACGGCACCAGCATGATCATCTTTTCCGGGATCGTGGTGAACTGGCTGCCGCAACTTTTCCGCACCGCTGGCCTCATCCGCACCGGGGAGGTCAACCTGGTGGCCTTCCTCTTTTTCCTGGCCTTTATCGTCTTGGCCTTTGCCGGGATGGCGGCGGTACAGCAAGCGGAGAGGCGCATTCCCGTCCAGTACGCCAGGAAGGTGGTGGGCAGGAGGGTCTACGGGGGGCAGGCCACCTACATCCCCATCAAGCTGAACGCTGCCGGCGTCATCCCGATTGTCTTCGCTGCTGCCATTTTGCAGATCCCCATCTTCCTCACCGCCCCCTTCCAGGACAACCAGATTCTCCAGGCCATCGCCAACTTCTTCAACCCCACCCGGATCTCCGGCCTCCTCATCGAGGTGGTGCTCATCGTCCTTTTCACCTACGTCTACACCGCGGTCCAGTTTGACCCCAAGCGGATTGCGGAGAGCCTCCGGGAATACGGGGGGTTCATCCCGGGCATCCGCCCAGGCGAGCCCACGGTGAAGTTCTTGGAGCATATCGTTTCCCGCCTGACCCTCTGGGGGGCCCTCTTCCTGGGCCTGGTGGCGGCGTTGCCCCAGATCATCCAGAACCTCACCGGGGTGAAGAGCATCGCCTTTTCCGGTATCGGCCTTCTCATCGTGGTGGGCGTGGCCCTGGACACCTTGCGGCAGATTGAGAGCCAGCTGATGCTGAGGAACTACGAGGGGTTCCTTTCCAAGGGCCGCATCCGCGGCCGCACGCGCTAGGAGGGGGGATGGGGGAAGCGGTGATCTTCTTGGGGCCGCCGGGGGCGGGAAAGGGCACCCAGGCGGCCAGGCTGGCGGAGGAGCTGGGCTTTAAGAAACTCTCCACCGGGGACATCCTCCGGGACCATGTGGCCCGGGGCACGCCCCTGGGGCAGCAGGTGAAGCCCATCATGGACCGGGGGGACCTGGTTCCGGATGAGCTCATCCTGGCCCTTATTCGGGAGGAGCTTTCGGAGCGGGTGATCTTCGACGGCTTTCCCCGCACCCTGGCCCAGGCGGAGGCCCTGGACCACCTGCTTCAGGCTACCGGGACCCGGCTCCTTGGGGTGGTGCTGGTGGAGGTGCCGGAGGAGGAGCTCATCGCCCGTATGCTCAAGCGGGCGGAGCTCGAGGGGCGTTCGGACGACAACGAGGAGACCATCCGGCACCGGCTCCGGGTCTACCGGGAGAAAACCGAGCCCTTGGTGCAGTATTATGAAAAAACGGGTGCCTTGAGGCGGGTGGACGGCCTGGGTACCCCCGATGAGGTCTACGCCCGCATCCGGGCAGCCCTGGGAATCTGATGGCCATCAAGCTGAAGAGTCCATGGGAGATTGAGCGCATGCGGGAGGCGGGGGCCCTCCTCACCGAGGTGGTGGAGGAGGTGGGCCGGCATGTGGAGCCCGGCATCACCACCAAGGAGCTGGACCGGATCGCCTACGAGGCCATAAAAAAGCGCAAGGCCAAGCCGGCCTTTCTGGGCCTTTACGGGTTTCCCGCCACCCTGTGCACCTCGGTGAACGAGGTGGTGGTCCACGGCATCCCCTCGGAGGAGCCCTTGAAGGAAGGGGATATCCTTTCTGTGGATGTGGGCCTCATCTACGGGGGGTTTGCCGCCGACATGGCCCGCACCTTTCCCGTGGGCAGGGTTTCCCCGGAGGCGGAAAGGCTCATCCAGGATACCGAGGCCGCCTTCTGGGAGGGGATGAAGTACCTTAGGCCTGGCTACCGCATCGGGGATGTGGCCCATGCGGTCCAGACGTTTCTGGAAAGCCGGGGGTATGGGGTGGTGCGGGAGTTCGTGGGGCACGGGGTGGGGCGGGAGATCCACGAGGATCCGCAGCTGCCCAACTTCGGCAAACCGGGAACGGGCCCCAAGATCCGGCCTGGCATGACCCTGGCCCTCGAGCCCATGGTCACCCTACGCCCGGCTTCTGTGGTAATATTGGAAGATGGCTGGACGGCGAGCGCCGGACCTGGCAACCTCGCCGCCCACTACGAGAACACCGTCTTGGTGACGGAGGAGGGCCCGGAGCTTCTCACCGGGGTTTCCCTGGTGCGGGCGCGGTAGGAGGGGTATGGCGAAGGAGAAGGACACCATTCGGGCGGAAGGCGTGGTTACCGAGGCTTTGCCCAACACCACGTTTCGGGTGAAGCTGGACTCGGGACCGGAAATCCTGGCCTACATCTCGGGCAAGATGCGCATGCACTACATCCGCATCCTGCCCGGGGACCGGGTGGTGGTGGAGATTACCCCCTACGACCCCACGCGGGGCCGCATCGTGTACAGGAAGTAGGAGGCGAGATGAAGGTACGGGCATCGGTTAAAAAGATGTGCGAGAAGTGCAAGGTGGTGCGCCGGCACGGCCGGGTGTACGTGATCTGCGAGAACCCCAAGCACAAGCAGCGGCAAGGGTAAGGAGGGAACGTGGCGAGGATTGCAGGTGTGGAGATTCCTAGGAACAAGCGGGTGGACGTGGCCCTCACCTACATCTACGGGGTGGGGCCGGCCCGGGCCAAGGAGGCTCTGGAGAAGACGGGCATCAATCCGGCGACCCGGGTGAAGGACCTCACCGAGGCGGAGGTGGTGCGCCTTCGGGAGTACGTGGAGAACACCTGGAAGCTGGAAGGTGAGCTCAGGGCTGAGGTGGCCGCCAACATCAAGCGCCTCATGGATATCGGCTGCTACCGGGGCCTCCGCCACCGCCGTGGATTGCCGGTGAGGGGGCAGCGCACCCGCACCAATGCCCGTACCCGCAAGGGTCCCCGCAAGACCGTGGCGGGCAAGAAGAAAGCCCCTAGGAAGTAGTTCTAGGGCCAGTGGATACTCCTAAAGCTGAGGGAGAGTATGGCCAGAAAAGCGACCAAGAAGAAAGTCAAACGACAGGTGGCCAGTGGGAAGGCGTACATCCACGCCTCCTACAACAACACCATCGTCACCATCACCGACCCGGACGGCAACCCCATCACCTGGTCCTCGGGTGGGGTCATCGGCTACAAGGGGAGCCGCAAGGGCACCCCGTATGCGGCCCAGCTGGCGGCCATGGATGCGGCCAAGAAGGCCATGGCCTACGGCATGCAGAGCGTGGACGTGATCGTGCGCGGCACCGGGGCGGGCCGGGAGCAGGCCATCAGGGCCCTCCAGGCCTCGGGCTTGCAGGTGAAGTCCATTGTGGACGACACCCCTGTGCCCCACAACGGCTGCCGGCCTAAGAAGAAGTTCCGCAAGGCTTCATAAGGAGTAGGAGAAGATGGGTCGTTACATTGGTCCAGTTTGCCGTCTTTGCCGCCGGGAAGGAGTCAAGCTCTACCTGAAGGGGGAGCGTTGCTACAGCCCCAAGTGCGCCATGGAGCGCCGCCCCTACCCTCCGGGGCAGCACGGGCAGAAGCGCACCCGCCGCCCTTCCGACTACGCGGTGCGCCTGAGGGAGAAGCAGAAGCTCCGCCGCATCTACGGGATCTCCGAAACCCAGTTCCGCAACCTCTTTGAGGAGGCCAGCCGCAAGAAGGGGGTTACGGGTACCGTCTTCCTGGGGCTTTTGGAGTCCCGCTTGGACAACGTGGTCTACCGGCTGGGCTTCGCCGCTAGCCGCCGCCAGGCGCGGCAGATGGTGCGCCACGGCCACATCACCGTGAACGGCCGCCGGGTGGACCTTCCCGCCTACCGGGTGAAGCCTGGGGATGAGATCGCCATCGCCGAGGGTAGCCGCAACCTGGCCTTCATCCGGGAGAACCTCGAGGCCATGAAGGGCCGCAAGGTGGGCCCCTGGCTCTCCTTGGATGTGGAGGGGATGAAGGGTAAGTTCCTGCGCCTGCCCGATCGGGAGGACCTGGCGCTTCCCGTGAACGAGCAACTGGTGGTGGAGTTCTACTCCAGGTAGCCCTAAAGGGGCCCGGCTGGACCGGGCCCATGTGTTGCCGGCAAGGAGGTCTATGTTAGAGAGCAAGCTGAAAGCCCCGGTCTTCACGGTGCGCACCCAGGGGCGGGAGTACGGGGAGTTTGTCCTGGAGCCCCTGGAGCGGGGATTCGGCGTCACCCTGGGCAACCCCTTGAGGCGGATTCTCCTTTCCTCCATTCCCGGGACCGCGGTCACCAGCGTGTACATTGAGGATGTCCTCCACGAGTTCTCCACCATTCCTGGGGTCAAGGAGGACGTGGTGGAGATCATCCTGAACCTCAAGGAGCTGGTGGTGCGTTTCCTGGACCCCAAGATGCAGACCACCACCCTGGTCCTGAAGGCGGAAGGGCCCAAGGTGGTCAAGGCGGGGGATTTCGTGGTGCCCCCCGATGCGGAGATCCTGAACCCGGACCTCACCATCGCCACCTTGGACAAGGGAGGCAAGCTTTACATGGAGGTGCGGGTGGACCGGGGCGTGGGGTACGTGCCCGCCGAGCGCCACGGCATCAAGGACCGCATCAACTCCATCCCCGTGGACGCCATCTTCTCCCCCGTGCGCCGGGTGGCCTTCCAGGTGGAGGATACCCGGCTTGGGCAGCGCACCGACCTGGATAAGCTGACCCTGCGGATCTGGACGGATGGCTCCGTCACCCCCTTGGAGGCCTTGAACCAGGCAGTGGAGATCCTCAAGGAGCACCTTTCCTATTTCGCCAACCCGCAGGCCACCGCCCTGCCTGCCCCGGAACCGGCTTCCGTGGAGCGTGCGGAAGGGGAGGAGGACCTGGACCTGCCCCTGGAGGAGCTTGGCCTTTCCACCCGCGTTCTCCACAGCCTCAAGGAGGAGGGGATCGAGTCGGTGCGGGCGCTTTTGGCCTTGAACCTCAAGGACCTTAAGAACATCCCCGGCATCGGGGAAAGGAGCCTCGAGGAGATCCGCGAGGCTTTGGCCAAAAAGGGATTCGCCCTAAAGGAGTGAGACCATGCGCCACCTGAAGTCTGGAAGAAAGCTGAACCGTCACTCTTCCCACCGCCTGGCCCTTTACCGCAACCAGGCCAAAAGCCTTCTCACCCACGGCCGCATCACCACCACCGTGCCTAAGGCCAAGGAACTCACCGGCTTCGTGGACCACCTCATCCACCTGGCCAAGCGGGGGGACCTGCACGCCCGCCGCCTGGTGCTGAGGGACCTGCAGGACGTGAAGCTGGTGCGGAAGCTCTTCGACGAGATCGCCCCCAAGTACCAGAACCGGGCCGGAGGGTACACCCGGGTGCTCAAGCTGGCGGAACGCCGGCGGGGGGATGGGGCGCCCTTGGCCCTGGTGGAGCTGGTGGAGTAGGAGCGCCGAAAAAAGGGAAGGATGCCCGTGAGCGTCGGGCCCCGGGATGGGTGCCGGCGCTTACGTATTCTCTCCTCCCCGCCCCTGGAGGAGCCTTAGGAGCTGGTCTTCCAGCTCGCCGATGTAGGCGGCCAGGGTGTTCCCGTGCTTTTCCAGGGTTTCCGCCAGGCGGGCCTCGAGGGCCCGGATCTCCTCCTTCTCCGCCTCCGCCAGGCGCTTGAACTCCGCCTCTAGGTAGCCTCTAAGCTCGGTGTATCGGCTCTGCTCTGCCTCCTCGGCCAGCTTCTTGTAGTGGAGAAGCTCCCGGGCGTAGCGCCGCACCTCCAAAAGGGCGGCGGTTTCCAGGCCGATGGTGAAGATGAGGTAGAGGAGGGACACCACCCCCAGGGCCACCACCAGAACCAGGCCCAAGGGGGCCTCCACCCGGGTGAGGCCCAGGGAAAGGGAGGTGGGCTTGGTGATCTCCCCCCAGTTGAGCCAGGAGAAGAGGACCAAAAGAAGGAGGACAAGGAGGGCAAAAAGGGTACGCGCGCTCATAGGTCAGCCTCCATAGGGCACTGGGGGGATTATACACTCTTCCCCATGGGCTACCTGTACCTGCTCCTGGCTGCCTTCCTTTGGGGTCTCATTGGCCCCGTAAGCCGCCTGGCTTTTGAGGAGGGGCTTACTCCCCTGGCCGTGGCCTTCTTCCGGGCAGGCATCGCCTGGGTCTTCTTCGGCCTGCACGCCCTGCTCCTGCGCCAGGTTAGGGTGGAAAGGCGGGATGCCTTACCTCTCCTTCTTTTCGGCCTGGTGGGGGTTTCCCTCTTCTACGGTTCCTATCAGCTGGCGGTGGTCTACGGGGGGGCGGCCTTGGCCTCCGTCCTCCTGTACACGGCCCCAGCCTGGGTGGCCCTCCTTTCCCTGGTGGTCCTGAAGGAGTCCCTGGACCGCACCGGCCTTTTGGCAGTGGCCCTGACCCTGCTGGGGGTGGGGCTTATGGGCGTGGGAGGGGGAAGCGGGGTAAGGGTCCTCTCCCTCGCCCTTTTCTTCGGGCTCCTTTCCGGCTTCACCTATGCGCTTTACTACATCTTTGGCAAGCTCTACCTTTCCCGCTACGCCACCCCCACCCTCTTCCTCTACGCCCTGCCCGTGGGGGCCCTAGGGCTTTTGCCCTGGGTGGAGTTTGCTCCTTTGAGCCCAAGGGCCATGGAAGCCTTGCTCTTTTTGGGGGTATTTTCCACATACGGGGCCTATCTGGCCTACTACGCAGGGTTGAAGCGCCTTCCCGCCACCCGGGCCAGCGTGGTGGCCACCCTCGAGCCCGTGGTGGCCAACCTGTTCGCCTTCCTCCTCTTTAGGGAGGTGCTTTCCCTCTGGGCCTATCTGGGGGCAGGCTTGGTGCTTTTGGCGGTGATCCTCACGGTGCGGCGCTAGGGGTTAGGACAACCAGGCCTGGAGGTAGGGCTGCCAGTCCTCGGGAACCTCCTTTAGATCGGAAAGAAAAAGGGGCGCCTTGGGCGCCCGGGGAGGCTTTAGCAGGCGCATCCCCGCTTCCTCGGGGGTGCGGTCCCCCTTCTTCAGGTTGCAGGAGCGGCAGGCGGCCACCAGGTTCTCCCAGGTGCTCCTGCCTCCCCGGCTTCTGGGAAGCACGTGATCCACGGTGAGCTCCCCTCCCTGGCGGCCGCAGTACTGGCAGGTGTAGCGGTCCCGCCTCAGGATGTTGCGGCGGTTTAGGGGGATGCGGCTTGGCCCCCGCCGCACCAGGCGCTTCAAGCGGATGATGCTGGGGACCGGGATCCGGGTGGAGGGGGTATGCAGGTAGCGCCCGCTTTCCGAGAGCATCTCCGCCCCCCCGGAAAGCACCAGGAGGACGCTTCGCTTGATGCTGGCAAGCCCCAAGACCTCGTAGGCGGCGTTCAGGACCAAGACCCGGGGGGCATCCAGGTCCAGGGCCTTGCCCAAAGCAGGACCCACGCCCTTAGAATAACAAAGACCCTTCCCCTGGAGCTGTGCTATGCTTAAGGCAACGACGGGTTTGGAGGCCCTTATGACGAGACCTTTTCCCAAAGCCTTAACGCTTCTCCTGGGGCTGGGTCTGGCTTTGGCGCAGACCTCCTTGGAACGGGCGGAATCGCTGTTCAAGGCCGGGGAGTATGCCCAAGCCGTCCTGGCTTATGAGGAGGTTTTAGCCCAGGACTATGGCCGCTTCGAGGCCCATCTGGGCCTTGGGGTGAGCCTCTTCCGCTTGGGCCGCCTCGAGGAGGCCCGCTTCGCCTTTGACCAGATGGTCCGGGTTTTCCCCGACCGTTACGAGGGCCATTACAACCTAGGCCAGGTGTACCTGCGCCTGGGAAAGCCCAAGGAGGCGGCGGAGGCCTTTGCCAAGGCGGTGGAGCTTTCCCCCACGGAGGAAGCCTACCTGGGGTGGGCCAGCGCCCTCGCCGAGGCAGGTCAGGCCAAGGAGGCGGCAGAGGTTTTGCGCAAAGGGCTTACCCCAGAGCGGAGCCCCGCCTACCACCTGGCCCTGGCCCAGGCCCTTTACGCCGCAGGGGCCCGGGCCGAAGCGGTGCCGGTGCTCTATGGCCTTCTCAATCGGGAGCCCGGGTCGGCCGAGGGCTGGGACCTGCTGGCCCGCATCCTGGCAGAGGAGGGCTTGAAGGAAAGAGCCCTGAGGGAGCTGGACCGGGGTCTTAAGGCGGTGGAGGGGAAGGCCAGGGCGAGACTCCTCCTACGCAAGGCCCTTCTTTCCTCCCGCCCGGAGCCCGTGCTTAAGGAGGCCTACGCCCTGGATCCTTCCCTATGGGAGGCCGCCTACCTCCTGGGGCAGGCCCGCCTTGAGGCGGGGGATGCCAAGGGGGCCCTGGACTACCTGCTTTCCGCCTACCGGACCAGCCCCGAGCCCCAGGTGGCCTTGGCCCTGGCGGCGGCCTGCCTGCGGCTTAAGGACTATAAGAACGCCTACCGGTATGCCGAGGAAGCGGGTCCTCCGGGGGGCTTCCTCAAGGCCCAGGCCGCCTACGCCTTGGGCCGGAAGGAGGAGGCTTTGAAGCTCCTCGAGGGGCTTACCACCCCAGAGGCCCAGGCCCTTAGGGGCACGTTGTTGCTGGAGATGGGCCGCCTGGAGGAGGCCTTGGCCCTCCTGCGCCCCCTCTACGAGTCCGACCGCGATCCAGGGGTGGGGGTGAACCTGGCGGCAGCCTTGGTGGCCCTGGGGCGCTTCGGGGAGGCGGAGCTGGTCCTCAGAGAGGTGCTGGGAAAAGCCCCCAGGCAGGCGGCGGCCTGGTACAACCTGGGCCTGGCTTTAAAGGGCCTGGGCCGGGATGCGGAAGCCGAGCGGGCCTTGAACCAGGCGGCGGCCCTGGGCTCGAAGGAGGCGCGGGCCTTGCTTCGGAGGTAGAATGCGCTGGCTACGGGAAAACTGGCTGGACTTCCTCATTTTTCTCCTCATCGCCCTGGTGGCGGCGGGCATTGTCCTTTACCTAACCGGCATCAATCCCTTTGCCCGGCCAAAGGAGAGGGCCTCGCCCATGCCCGGGCCTTCGGTCACCTCCTCGCCCCCTCCTTCCCCGGTCCAGCCCCCCAAGGTGGGGCCTGCCCCCCAGGTGCCCTCCCCTGAGGCCAAACCGGCTCCTGAACCCGTGGTCACCGTGCTTCCCCTACCCCAGGCTCCAGCGGAGTCCAAGCCAGTACCCCAGGAAAAAACCCCTGCCTCGCCTGGAGGATCCCCTCCAAGCGCGCCTGCTCCTTCGGCGCCTGCGCCGGGTGGAACCTACCGGGTGGCGGTGGGGGCCTTTGCCAATCCGGAAAACGCGTCCAGGCTTCGCCAGGAGCTGGCCCAGAAGGGGTACCCGGCTCGCCTGGAGCCTTTGGGCAACCTGACCCGGGTGGTGGTGGGTCCTTACGCCTCCGAGGCCGAGGCCAAACGGGTGGCGGAGGCCTTGGCCGTCTACGGGGCTCAAGTGTACCGCGGCCAGGGAGCGGCCCCGCCGGCCTCGGGCACCCTTTACCTTCAGGTGGGGGCTTTCCAGAAGGAGGAAAACGCCCTGGCACTGGCCGCAAAGCTCAGGGAAGTGGGCCTGCCCGTGGTTCTGGTGAAGGATGGGGTCTACCGGGTGCGGGTGGGCCCGGTGGCCGAGGCGGAAAAGGAGGCCGTCAAGGCCAAGGTGCGGGCCTTGGGCCTCGAGGCCTTGGAGGTGCGATGAAGGTTCCCAGTGCAGCCATCAGCCGGTTGGTCACGTACCTACGCATCCTGGAGGAGCTGGAGGCCAAGGGGGTTCACCGCACCAGCTCCGAGCAGCTGGCGGAGGAGGCCCAGGTCACGGCGTTTCAGGTGCGGAAGGACCTTTCCTACTTCGGTTCCTACGGCACCCGGGGGGTGGGCTACACGGTGCCCGTGCTCAAGCGGGAACTCCGCCACATCCTGGGCCTGAACCGAAAGTGGGGCCTGTGCATCGTGGGTATGGGACGTCTGGGTAGCGCTTTGGCCGACTACCCCGGGTTTGGAGAAAGCTTTGAGCTACGGGGATTCTTTGACGTGGATCCCGAGAAGATCGGCCGCCGGGTGAGGAATGGGGTGGTGGAGCCCATGGACCTGCTTCCCCAAAGGGTGCCCGGCCGCATAGAGATCGCCCTCCTCACCGTGCCCCGGGAGGCGGCCCAGGAGGCAGCCGATCGCTTGGTGGCCGCGGGGATCAAGGGTATCCTGAACTTCGCCCCCACGGTACTGGAGGTGCCCAAGGAGGTAGCGGTGGAGAACGTGGACTTCCTGGCCGGCCTGGCCCGGCTTAGCTTTGCTATACTGAATCCCAAGTGGCGCGAGGAAATGATGGGGTGAAGGGGGTGAGGTGGATGCGAAAGGGGTTTTTGTCGGTGCTGATCCTGCTCTTGGGCTTGTCCGGTTGTAGTTCCTTCTTCGAGGGGGGCCTTGTGGTGGGTGCCCCCACTGTTCAGGTGGCTCGGGAGAACTTTTCCTTGACCACTGAGCGTGACCAGAACGGCAACGTGGTGGCCTACAACTACGCCTACACCCTGGTCCTCTATCCCCTGCCGGGCTCGGGCAGGGGGTATGTGGTGCTCTTGGATGGGAGCGGTAACCCCGTGGAGGCTCATTTTACCTTTTCCGAGCCCTGCCCGGCTCAGGCCCAGTCCTGTCCCCCGGTTTCCCGAACCATAAGCAAGAGCTCCGCGTCACCCCTTACCCCCACTCAAGTAGTGAGCTACCGAACAGTTTCCCTGGGCGGCCAAGCCAAGGTGGTCCGTTTGCCGGCTCCCATAGAGGTTTACTGAGGGCCCAAGGGCTATACTAGGGGGCGTGGTGGTTCTTCCCGACCTCGAGGCCCCCCTTAACCGTTTTGAGGAGGCTCTTTCCGAGCTGATCGCCTCCGACGTACTCTTCGTGCGCCTTATCCATCAGGACCTGGTGACGGCGGGGGGCAAGCGCATCCGCCCCCGCTTGGTCTTTTTGGCCTCGAGGGCCATCGGGGGGGCTCCCTTCGAGATGGAGCTGGCCTTGGCGGTGGAGCTTCTGCACTCCGCCACGCTTCTCCACGATGACCTCATCGACGATGCGGAAACCCGCCGGGGCAAGGAGGCCGCCTTCCGTCGGTACGGGAATGCGGTTTCCGTGTTGTCGGGGGACTTCCTGCTCTCCCGGCTCCTCCATGTGATCGCCAAGACCGGGAGGATGGAGCTGGTGGAGCGCTTCGCCCAGGTGGCCAAGACCTTGAGCGAAGGAGAGGTTTTGCAGTTCCAGGTGGCCGCTTTGGAGGACTACTCCCTGGAGATCTACGAGCGCATTATCACCGCCAAAACGGCGGTACTAATGGAACTCAGCACGGAAGGCCCCGCCCTCCTCAAAGGGGTGGATGGGGAGGTGCGGGAGGCCTTGGCCCGCTTTGGCCTCCTCTACGGTCAGGCCTTCCAGATGCGGGACGATTACCTGGACCTCATGGGCACCCCCGAGGCCTTGGGCAAACCGGTGGGGGGGGATGTGCGGGAGGGAAAGGCCACGTTGATCACCCTTCTCCTCATGGAGCGCTTTCCCGAGGTGCGGGAGATTCTAAGGCGGAAGGGAAGGCGTGAAGGGGATCTGGACCGCCTGCGCATGCTGGCTTGGGAAAGCGGGGTGGCGGAGGAGGTGGAAAGGCGTATCCGGGAGAGGGCGCTTCTGGCCGCCGCGGCCCTTAAGCCCCTTCCTCCCTCCCCCTACAAGGAGGCCCTCGAGGCCCTGGCCTTAAAGGAAGCCGAGCGCCTTTCCTGACTTCTTGGAACCTGGAGCCGGGCGGGGCAGCCGTCCCTCCCCGAGCGGGGTATAATCCCCTCCGGTGAGGCTATGGCTATTCCCGCATACAGGTCCCCGGAGGACCCAGGCCTCTGGGAGGCCTTCCTGGAGCGATTGGAAAAGACCTTAAGGGTGGCGGCGATCCACCCCACCACGGTGGAGTACCTGGCTCACCCCAAGCGCCTGGTCACGGTTTCCCTGCCCGTGGTCATGGATGACGGGAAGGTGCGGGTTTTCCAGGGTTATCGGGTGGTGCACGACATCGCCCGGGGGCCCGCCAAGGGGGGGGTGAGGATTCATCCCAAGGTAACCCTGGGCCAGACGGCGGGCCTGGCCGCCTGGATGACCTTGAAGGCTGCCGTTTACGATCTGCCCTTTGGCGGGGCAGCGGGGGGGATTGCCGCCGACCCCAGGCTCCTTTCCCGCAGGGAGCTTGAACGGCTGGTGCGCCGTTACACCGCTGAGCTGGTCAACCTGATCGGGCCCGATATCGACATCTTGGGCCCCGACCTGGGAACCGACCAGCAGGTGATGGCCTGGATCATGGACACCTACTCCATGACCGTAGGCTCCACGGTGCCGGGGGTGGTGACGGGCAAGCCCCATGCCCTTGGGGGGAGCGAGGGCCGGGACGATGCCGCTGGGCTTGGGGTGGCCCTGGTGCTCAAGGAGCTCGCCCGGCGCCGGGGGCTTTCCCTGGAAGGGGCCAGGGTGGCGGTGCAGGGCTTCGGCCAGGTGGGGGGCAGTTTCGCCTTGCATGCCGAAGGGATGGGCTTGAAGGTGGTGGCGGTATCCACGGCCCGGGGGGCCATGTACCAGGAAGAGGGCCTCGAGGTGGCCGAGGTCCTGCGCCACTACGAGGCCACGGGAGAGCTTCCCCGCTACGACCTTGCCCCGGAGGAGCTTTTCGCCTTGGATGTGGACTACCTGGTCCTGGCGGCCCTCGAGGGAGCCTTGAACGGGGACACAGCCAAGGCGGTGCGGGCCCAGGTGGTGCTGGAGGCTGCCAACTTCGGCCTGACCCCCGAGGGGGAGGCCTATCTCCTGGGCAAGGGAGTCCTGGTGGTGCCGGACCTCCTCACAGGGGGCGGGGGGCTTCTGGCGAGCTATTTGGAATGGGTGCAGGACCTTAACATGTTCTTCTGGAGCGAGGAGGAAGTGCGGCAAAGCTTCGCGAAGAGCGTGGCCAAGGCGGTGGCTGAGGTGTGCGATCGGGCCGAGTTCCTTTCCACCGACCTGCGCACCGGGGCCATGGCCCTGGCCTTGGAACGGGTGAACGAGGCCACGCGGCTAAGAGGCGTCTACCCCTAAGAGGAGTGTCTATGAAGAGCGAACCCCTTTCCTACCTGGGCAAGGACGGCGGTCCTTGGGAGATTTTCGTGGAGCAGGTGGACCGGGTGGTCCCCTACCTGGGGCGGTATGCCCCTTTGGCGGAGAGCCTTAAGAGGCCCAAGCGGGTCCTGATCGTGGATGTGCCCATCCATCTGGACGACGGCACCGTGGCCTACTTTGAGGGTTACCGGGTCCACCACAACACCGCCCGGGGGCCGGCCAAGGGTGGAGTGCGCTACCACCCCGAGGTGACCCTTTCCGAGGTGATGGCCTTGGCCGCCTGGATGACCATTAAGAATGCCGCCGTGGGCCTGCCCTATGGAGGCGGCAAGGGGGGCATCCGGGTGGACCCCAAGAAGCTTTCCCCCGGGGAGCTGGAGCGCCTGACCCGCCGCTACACCTCGGAGATCGGGATCCTTTTGGGCCCGGATCGGGACATCCCTGCTCCCGATGTGAACACCGGGGAACGGGAGATGGCTTGGATGATGGACACCTTTTCCATGAACGTGGGCCGCACGGTGCCGGGGGTGGTGACGGGGAAGCCCATTGCCCTGGGAGGTTCCTTGGGAAGGCGGGACGCCACGGGTCGGGGGGTCTTCGTCACCGCCAGGGCGGCGGCGGAGAAGATAGGCCTTCCCATAGAGGGAAGCCGGGTCATCCTCCAGGGCTTCGGCAACGTGGGGAACGCCGCCGCCCGCATCTTCCACGACCATGGGGCCCGGATCATCGCCATCCAGGACCACACGGGCACCATCTACAACGAGGCGGGGATAGACCCCTACGACCTTCTCAAGCACGTGGTGGACTTCGGAGGGGTGCGGGGTTACCCTAAAGCCGAGCCCCTGCCCAATCCTGAGTTCTGGGCCGTGCCCGCAGAGTTTCTCATCCCTGCGGCTTTGGAGAAGCAGATCACCGAGCAGAACGCCTGGCGGATCCAGGCCAAGATCATCGCCGAGGGGGCCAACGGCCCCACCACCCCGGCCGCTGACGACATCCTCTTGGAGAAGGGGGTCCTGGTGGTGCCCGATGTCATCGCCAACGCCGGGGGCGTCACGGTGAGCTACTTTGAGTGGGTGCAGGACTTCAACTCTTACTTCTGGACGGAGGAAGAGATCAACGCTCGTTTGGAGCAGGTCCTTAGGAATGCCTTTGAGGCGGTGTGGCAGGTGAGCCAGGAGAAGAAGATTCCCTTGCGCACGGCGGCCTATGTGGTGGCCGCCACCCGAGTCCTCGAGGCCAGGGCCCTCAGGGGGCTTTACCCCTAGCCTCCGTTAGGTTATTCGTGTGGACTGGCCCCGCTATGGCCGCGTTACCCTGAAGCCCTTTAGCGCGGGGCTCACCGAGGAGGAGTGGAAGGGGCTTTACGAGACCTTCCGCGACCCTGAGGTGGCGGAGTGGAACGGCTCGAGCCCCTTGCGCTCCCCTTTCTGGCTTTTCAAGCGCTTCGTCCTGGCGGAGATGCGCCGAAAGGACCGCCTGGCCTTCGTCATCCTGGACGAGAGGGGAGAGTATCTGGGCACCCTCGAGCTTTACGACCTCACCCCGGAGGAGGCCACCTTGGGCATCCTCATCGGGCGGAAGGACCGCTGGGGCCAGGGCTACGGCACGGAGGCGGTGCGGGCGGCCTTGGCCTACGCCTTCGGTCCCTTGGGGCTTACGCGGGTAAAGCTCCGCACCTTTGCCCATAACCTTAGGGCCAGGCGGGCCTTTGAGAAGGCGGGTTTCCGCCAGGTGGGCCTAGGTCCTGGGCCTAAGGGAAGGGAGGATGTGTACATGGAGGTGACCCGTGGTCAGCCGGAAGGCTAGCGTGCGCATCTTGAGCCCAAGGCTTAGGGAAGAGGTCTTCGCCCTTTTACCCGAAGAGGTGGAGGTGCATTACCTGGACGAGCCTTGGCCCAAGGCGGTGGACTTCTTCCTGCCTCCTTTCGGCCAGGAGGCAGTGGTGCGGCGGGTGCTGGAACAGGTGGAGGTCAAGGTGGTCCAGACCCTTTCCGCCGGGGTGGACTGGATCCTGCCCCTTGTGCCCGAGGGGGTGGTGCTTTGCGATGGCTCGGGCATCCACGACGTGCCCGTGGCGGAGTGGGTGGTGATGAGCCTTTTGGCCCTCCTTAAGGACCTGCCTGCCTTTTTGCAGGCCCAGGGGAAAGGGCGCTGGGCTCCCAGGGTGCTGGCCGACCTCGAGGGCAAGAAGGTGCTTCTATTGGGCTACGGTTCCATCGGGAAAGCCGTGGAGGAGAGGCTTAGGGCCTTTGGGGTGGAGGTGCTTCCCGTGGCCAGGCACGCCCGCCCTGGGGTCTACACTCCCCAGGACCTCCCGCATCTTCTGCCCCAGGCGGATGCCGTGGTGATCCTCCTCCCCCTTACCCCCGAAACCCGGGGGCTGGTGGGCCGGGAGTTCCTTTCCTGGATGAAGCCGGGGACTCTTTTGGTGAATGCTGGCCGGGGGCCAGTGGTGGACACAGAAGCCCTCCTCGAGGCGCTACGGGAGGGGAAAGTTCGGGTGGCCTTGGATGTCACCGACCCTGAGCCTCTGCCTTCCAACCATCCTCTTTGGCGGGCTCCTGGAGTCCTCATCACCCCGCATGTGGCCGGGCTTTCTCAGGGTTTCCACCGCCGGGCGGCCCGGTTTTTGGCGGAGCAGGTGGGGCGGTACCTCCGGGGTGAGCCCCTTAGGAACGTGGTTTTGGAGGGATACTGATGAAGGTGGTTCTTCACGGGGACCTTAGGCGGTTTGGGGAGGTCCTCGAGGTGGAGGCCAAGACGCCCAAGGAAGCCCTGGAGAAGTTGGGTATTCCCCTGGAGGAGGTTTGGCTTCTGGCGGTGGGCGGAAGGATGGTGGAGCCCCACGAGGAGGTGGAGGGCCCCCTCGAGGTCTACCCCCCCATCGCCGGGGGTGGTATACTGGAAGTCCTGCCCTAAAGGCAGGGGGCGCGAACAAGGGGGGAGCCGCCCGACGCCCACCCCGCGTAGAAAGGAGAAGGATGGAGAAGAAGGAACTCCTCTCTACGCCCGTGGTTCCCATAGACATCAAGGTCTTTGACGCTGGGCCCATCCTCGAGGCCATGGGCAAGACTGCCTTCCAGGCCCGGAACCTCTACCGGGCGGCGGAGATCTACCTCAAGATGCTGGAGGACGACGCCACCGTCATCCTCACCCTGGCGGGTAGCCTGGTTTCTGCCGGCCAGGGCCTCATCATCCACGACCTTATCCGGAAGGGCCTGGTGGACGCCATCGTGGCCACCGGGGCCAACATTGTGGACCAGGACTTCTTTGAAGCCTTGGGCCACCGCCACTACCAGGGAGACCCCAAGGCTGACGATGAAACCCTTAGGCGGCTTTGGATCGACCGCATCTACGACACCTACATCGACGAGGAGGAGCTCCGCCACACGGACTACACCATCGCCGAGATCGCCAATTCCCTGGAGCCTAGGCCCTACTCCAGCCGGGAGTTCATCTGGCACATGGGCCGCTACCTGGCGGAAAGGGGCCTGGGGGAGAAGAGCATCGTCCGGGCTGCTTACGAGGAGGGGGTGCCCATCTTCGTGCCTGCCTTCTCCGACTCCTCCGCGGGCTTCGGCCTGGTCTACCACCAGGTGAAAAACCCCAAGGCCCACGTGACCATAGACTCCGTGGCCGACTTCCGCGAGCTCACCGAGATCAAGCTCAAAGCCGGCACCACGGGCCTGGTGATGCTGGGGGGTGGGGTACCCAAGAACTTCGCCCAGGACATCGTGGTGGCTGCCGAGGTGCTGGGCCACCCGGTGGAGATGCACAAGTACGCCATCCAGATCACCGTGGCCGATGAGCGGGATGGGGGGCTTTCCGGCTCCACCCTCTCCGAGGCCCAAAGCTGGGGCAAGGTGGACGCCACCCTTTCCCAGATGGTCTTCGCCGAGGCCACCCTGGCCTTCCCCCTCCTGGCCTCCTACGTTTACCACCGGGCTCCCATGCGGGCCAAGCGGCGCTACACCGACCTCTTCACTCAGGAGGTTCCCGCCTAGCGGGCTGGGGTTCCCCCCGCTTGGGGTTATGCCCGGGCGGGGGGTTCTGCTGGACCAACCCCCCCTCCCTTTGGTAGACTTCCGGCAAATGCCTGATGAGCTAAGGCTATACCTGAAGGAGCGGTTTGGCGTCTTGGGGCCGGTTTCCCCGGGGCGCTTTGAGGCCGAGTTGGCCAAGCGGGTGGGAAGTCCCGCCAAGCGGGAGCCCGTTCTCAAGGCCTGGCGGGCCTATCTTTCGGGGGGCGGCAGGGAGGCGGTGCGAAGTTTCTACCAGGAGATCCTCAAGGTGCCCAAGGGGGAGGCCCTGGTCTACGGCATGCACCTGCCCTTTTTGGAGTTCTACGCCCGGGAGGTGCCTTCCCGCTTAGAGGGGCAGGTTTTGGAGGTGGGGGCCTTCACTGGGGCCTTGGTGGGTTATTTGCAAAGGAAGCGGCCCGAGCTTTCCTTCCACGCCCTGGACGGGGTGGAGGAGGCCGTGGAGCTTGGGAAAAAGCGGGTGCCCGAGGTGACCTGGCATGTAGCTTGGGCGGAGGAGGCGGAGCTCCCTCCCTTTGACACCCTGCTTCTCCTTTCCGTCTTCCCCGAGGGCTTTGTGGACCAGGAGCTGGAAAGCCGCCTCGAAGTCCATTCCTTCTGGAAACGCTTCAGTTTCTTTGACCGCCTTCCCCTTCTGGCCCGGCTTTTGAAGCCCGGGGGGCTTTTGATCTACGGCCACGGACCCTTCCTAGGCAAAAGCCCGGAAGGGGTGGAGGAAGGGCTAAAGCACCTGGGGTTTGACCAGGTGGAGCGGGTGGGGGAGGGAGAGTACTTTCTGGTGCTGGCGAGAAGGCCCGAGGCGCTGGAGGTTAAGGAGGAGGCCTGGTCCCAGGCAGTGGACGAGGAGGCTTCCTTGGACCTCGAGGAGGCGCCCCTGCAGGTTCCCGTTCTGGTTCAGGGGGATCTTTCCGAGGTGCGGGAGCTTCTGGCCGCAGGGCGGTATGCGGAGGTGCTGGCCCATCTGCCCGAGGGAGTGGAAGGGGAGGCGGCCTGCCTGAGGGGGCGGGCCCTTTTCGCCCTTTCCCGCTATGCCGAGGCGGAGGAGGTCTTAAGGCGGGCCCTTTCCGAGGAAGCGGAGGACCTGAGGGCCATGGTGCTGGTGGAGCTCGGGGAGTACGAGCGGGCCAGGCCCCGCCTCGAGGCCCTGGCCGGGAGGGGAGGAAGGTACCGGATCTACCTGGGCCGGGTCTACCTGAGCCTGGGGCGGTATGCGGACGCCCTTAGGCAGTTTGTGGAATCGGGCCTGCCCGAGGCAGAAGGGTACGTGCGGGAGGCCTTGGAACGGATCACCGAGCGCATGCGCCGCTTCGCCCGGGAAGGGGAGTGGGCGGAGGTAAGCCGCCGGGCGGAGTTTGTAGAGGATCTTTCCCCAAACCTCCTAACCCGGGAGATGCTCCGGCTTGGCTTAAAGGCCGCCCTGATCCAGGGGCTTTTTGCCCGGGCGGAGCGGTATGCCAGGAGGCTTGCGGATCTGGACGAGGCCGAGGGCTTCTTGGGGCTCGCCCTGGTGGCCCTAAGGGTGCGCTCCCCTCTGGAGGTGCGGCCTCTAGAGGATTTAAAGCCGGTGGAGCCCTACCTCACCGAGGCCTTGGCCCGGGCGGAGATCCCCGAGGCCTTGCTGCTTCTTGGGATGCTCCGGGAACGGGAGGGGCGCCACCTGGAGGCCCTGCGCCTTTTGGAGCGGGCGGCGGAGCGGGGAACAGGGGAGGTGGCGGGCCTAGCCTATCACCACCTGGCCCAGGTGAAGAGGGCCCTCAGGCGGCCCCTTAAGGAGATCCTGGGGGACCACAAGCGGGCCCACGCCTTGAGGGCCTACCCCGCCCCCTACCTTTTCCAGCTGGCCCAGGAGGCCCTGAAGGGGGGAGAGGAGGTCCTGGCCCGGGAGCTTCTCTCCCGGGCCCGGGATGCCGGGCTTTCCGAGGTGGCCGAGGAGGACCTCATGGGGCTCCTTGCCCTTCTGGAGAGGCTGGAGGGTCCCTGGGCTGCCTTTAGCCTTCTCTACCAGGCCCTGGGCCGCACGCCCAAGCCCCCCCTGGAGCTTCTGGCCCTGGCCTACCGGCTTTCCCGTGGTTTCCGGGAAAGCCCCGAGGCCTCGGAGGTGCGGGGGCAGTACCTGGCAGCCCTGTATGCCGAGGGGCGGGGGGAGGAGGTGGAAAGGCTCTTGCTGGAGGAACTGAAGGCTGACCCCCAGGCCCTGGAGGTGCTCTTTGACCTGGCGGAGCACTACGAGGCCCAGGGCAACTGGCGGAAGGCGGCGGAGCACTGGCAGAAGGCCTTGGAGGTAGCCCTCTACCGGGAAAAGGACCTGGACCTTTCCCGGGAAGTCTTAAGAAACCTCCTCTTCCTGAGGCCCCACGACGAGAGCCTTACCCTTTACCTGGAGGAGCTTAAGGCGGTGAGCCGGGGCCTGGAGGCCTTGGGGGAAAGCCCAAAGGCCCTGCCCGAGACCAAGGAGGAGCTCCTGCAGGAGGGCCTGCCCCAGTTCCACGGGGAGCACCTTCTGGTGGTGGGCGGGCACACCCAGCTCAGGAGCCGGCTGGTTCCCCTCCTCGAGGCCCGGGGCCTCAAGGTGGACTGGTTTGATGCGGACACCGCCGGGGTGGGCAAGGAGGCCCTGAGGCGTATCCAGAACCGCCTGGAGAAGGCCCATGGCCTCATGGTGGTTTCCAGCTATGTGGGCCACGACTTCTCCGAGCCCGTGCGCCTCGAGGCGGAGCGCCTGGGGGTTCCGGTCTACGTGATCCCGGGGCGGGCCCGGGGGGCCACGGGGTTTTTGAGAGCCCTCAAGGCCTTCGCCCCCGAGCTCTTCAAACGGGCCCTCAAGGGGGTACAGTAGGGTTCATGGAGGCGCCGGTTCTGAAGCTGGGCTACTCCCCCTGCCCCAACGACACCTTCATCTTTTACGCCCTCACCCATGGCCTTGTGGAAAGCCCCCTTCCGGTGGAGGCGGTTTTGGAGGACGTGGAAACCCTGAACCGCTGGGCTCTGGAGGGGAGGCTACCCCTGACCAAGCTCTCCTATGCCGCCTATGGGAGGGTGCGGGACCGGTATGTGGCCCTACGGAGCGGGGGAGCCTTGGGAAGAGGGGTGGGCCCTTTGGTGGTGGCCAAGAAGCCCTTGAGGAGCCTGAAGGGAGCCCGGGTGGCCATCCCCGGGCGGAACACCACGGCTTTTTTGCTCCTCTCCCTGTACGCGGAGGGGTTTGAGCCGGTGGAGGTGCGCTACGACCGCATCATGCCCCTGGTGGCCCAAGGGGAGGTGGAGGCGGGCCTCATCATCCACGAAAGCCGTTTCACCTACCCGGAGTACGGCCTGGTCAAGGTCCTGGACCTGGGGGAGTGGTGGGAGGGGGAAACGGGCCTGCCCCTTCCCTTGGGGGCCATCCTGGCCTGGCGGGATCTGGGGAAGGAGCTCATCCAGGCCCTGGACGAGGCGGTGCGGCGGAGCCTGGAATACGCCTTTGCCCATCCCGAGGAAACCCTTCCCTACCTGAAAGCCCATGCCCAGGAGCTTTCGGAGGAGGTGATCTGGGCCCATGTACGCACCTATGTGAACGGGTTCAGCCAGGACGTGGGGGAGGAAGGGGAAAAGGCGGTGAAAAGGCTCTTCGCTGAGGCCGAGGCCCGGGGGCTTATCCCTTCCTCCGAAGCCCCCCTCTTTTTGTAAACTCGGGGCATGTTCCAGGAGCTTTCCCTCGAGGCCCGGCGGGAGATGGCCAGGGTGTTCCAGCCCAAGAGGGTCTTGCGGGGTACCCCTCTCTACGCCTTGGGGGACCGGGCGGACGGGGTGTACCTGGTGCGGGAGGGGCTTGTCTGGCTAGAAGGACCCCGCTCGGCGGAAGGGGAGCCAGCCACCTTGGGGGTGGTGGGGCCTGGAGGGCTTTTTGGGGAGGAGGTCCTGGTGGGGGGGCGACGTCGCACCTCGGGAGCCACCGCCCTGACTTACGCCGAGTTCCTCTTCGCCCCCCAGGAAGCCCTAGCCCCCTTGCGGGCGCGTTTTCCCGAGGTGGAGCGCTTCCTCCTGGAGGCTCTGTACGCCCGGCTGAAAGAGGCAGAGGAGCGGCTTTGGGAGCTGCGCCACCTCTCCGTGAGCCAGCGCTTGGCCCGGCTTCTCCTGAGGCTAAGCCAGGCGGGGGAGGTGGCCTTTTCCCACCAGGACCTGGCCCGCATGGTGGGGGCCACCCGGGAGACCGTGACCAAGCTCCTGGGGGAGTGGGCCCTTTCGGGGGTGGTGGACCTGGGCTACCGGAGGGTGGAGGTCCGGGAACCCCAGGCCCTTGCCCGCCTGGCCGAGGCGCTTTAGGCTTTGAAGCATGGAAGCCCAGGTCCTGGCCCAGCTTTTGGGCCTACCCCAGGGGGAAGAGGTCCTCAAAGAGCGCTTGGGCCGGGAAGGACATCCCCAACTTTCTTCGGCGCTCACAGCTTACCTGAAGCGTCTTCAGGCTCCACGGGAGGTCCTGGCGGCCCTCGAGGGCCTGGGGCAGGGGGCGGTGGTCACGGGCCAGCAGGCGGGGCTTCTGGGAGGGCCTGCCCTGACCTTCTACAAGGCCCACACCGCCTTGGGCCTGGCGGAAAAGGTGGGGGCGGCTTCCCTCTTCTGGGTGGCTTCCCAGGACCACGATGTGGAGGAGGTGCGCCACCTTCACCTTCTCCTGGAGGAGGAGGTGCGTACCCTGTCCCTGCCCCTGCCGCCCCTTCCCGCAGGGCGGATTCCTTTTGCCCTTTACCGAGAGGCGGTGAGGGAGTTTCTGGGTCCCTGGTCCCGGGATGCCCGGGTGGCCTACGCCCTGGAGGGGGAAACCTTGTCCGAGTTTTTCGCCCGCACCCTCTTGGCCTTTCTGGGGGAGCGGGGCCTCATTCCCTTTGACCCCATGGCCCCGGAGCTTGCCCCCCTTTTCCAAAAGGCCCTGGAAAGAGAGCTGGAGGACCCCCTGGCCAGCGCCCAGGCCATCAACCAGGAGGCGGAGCGCATCCGCGCTTTGGGGGGCAAGCCTCCTTTGAAGCGCAAGCCAGGGGCCACCAATCTGTTTTTAGAAACTGATCAAAGAAGATTGCTTTTTTATCAGGATGGAGCCTTTACCGACGGGGTGCGCCGCTACGGCAAAAAGGAGCTTCTGGAGATCCTCAGGACCGATCCCAGCCGCCTTACTCCTGCGGCGGGCTTGAGGCCGGTGTTCCAGGACCTGGTTCTGCCCACGGCGGGCTTCGTGGTGGGTCCCAACGAGTTCCGGTATGTGGCCGAGCTTTCCGGGGTCTACGCCCTTTGCGGCATCCCCATGCCTGCCCTCTTCCTTCGCCTGAGGGCGGTGGTTTTGGAGCCTCCCATCCGCCGCATTGTGGAGAGGTACCGCCTGGATCCCTGGGCGTTTGTGGATGGGGGGGAGGATGCCTTTCTTAAGGCTGTCAAGGAGGTGCTGGAAGGGTTCAGGGGCCTCGAGGCGGAGCTTTTGCGCCTCTTGGAGGAGGTGGAGGCCCTGGGCCAGAAGGCCCATGCCCTGGAGCCCACCTTGGAAAGGCCTTTCCGCCGCTTCCAGGCGAGGCTGAAGGGGGAGGGGGAAAGGCTTTTGAAGAAGCTCCTTCGCGCCCGCATGGGGCGGGATGCGGTCCTTCTCCGTCACCTGGAGCGCCTCAAGCGGCACCTTTTGCCTCGAGGCCTGCCCCAGGAACGGGTCTACCCCTTCGCCATGTACGCCTTGCGCCACCCGGAGGCCCTCCTTAAGCTCCAGGAGGCGCCCACCTCGGGAAGGGCCACCCTGGTTTTGGGCTAGGTGGTAGGATGGGGGCAATATATGACGCATGGGTTAAAGGGCGCCCTTCTGGCATGCCTCCTTTTGCTGGTCTGGCTCCTGCCCTCCCGGGGCCAGAAGGAGGACCTCCTCCTCAGGGTGCTCCTTAAGGAGGTGCCGGAAGGCCAGGAGGTATCCCTTCTCCTGCCGGAGGGCCAGGGAACCGTGCGGGCCAGGGGGATGGCCCAGGGGGTCTGGGTGGAGGGCAGGCTCCAGCCCTTTTGGGAGTTTCCCGAGCCCTATTTCCGCCTGGATGGGCGCACCTATAGGGGTGGGGTGCGCCTTCTTGCCCAGGGGGGAAGGCTTTTGGTGGTGAACCTGGTCCTTTTGGAGGATTACCTCCTCGGCGTCCTCCCTGCAGAGATGCCCGAGGGCTTTCCCCAGGAGGCTTTAAAGGCCCAGGCGGTGGTGGCCCGCACCTTCGCCGTGAACCGCTTGAATCCCCGGGCTCCTTACGACCTCTGCGCCAGCGAGATCTGCCAGGTCTACCTGGGCTTGGCCGTGGAAACCCCCAGGCATACTGAGGCGGTGAGGGGTACCCAGGGTAAGGTCTTAAGCTACCAGGGAAGGGCCATTTCCGCGCTGTACCACGCCGACTCCGGGGGTATGACCGCAGGGAGCGAGGAGGTCTTTCAGACGGCCCTGCCCTATTTGCGGCCGAGGCCGGACCCCTACGCCCGGGGTCCCAAAAGCCAGTGGCAGCTTTCCGTGAGCCCGGAGCGGGCGGCGGCGGCCTTGAGGGCCATGGGCCGTACTCCCCAGGCCGGCTCCCTTGGGGATTCCCCGGTGGTGCTGGAGCGAAGCGCCTCGGGCAGGGTATGGCGCCTACGGCTACTGGGGGTGGAGGTGCAGGGCCCCGAGGCCCAGCGGCTGGTGCGGAACCTGGGCCTGCCTTCGGCCTTGGTGGAGTTTAGGGGTTGGCAGGCGGAGGGCCGGGGAGCAGGGCACGGGGTGGGGCTCTCCCAGTGGGGTGCCAAGGGCATGGCGGAGGCAGGGTACGGGTACCGGGAGATCCTCGGGTATTACTTCCCCGGCACCTTCCTCTCCGACCTTTTGCTGGGTGGGATTCCGGGCCCTGAGGAGGCTTGGGCCACAAGATAGCCTCGCCGACCCCGCTAAAGAGCCATGTTGATTCCCACGCCCATCGGTCCTTTGTGGCTCGAGGTGAGCCCCGGGGGGGTGCGGCGTTTGGAGCCCGCCCTTTTCCCCCGGGGCCTCGAGGCCAGGGGCCCCTTGGCCGAAAGGGTGCGGGAGCGGGTGCTGGCCTACTTCGCCGGGGAAAAGCCCGATTTTTTGGACATCCCCCTGGACTACACGGGGTTTTCCCCTAAGCGGGTGGCCCTTTATGAGAGGGTGCGCCTTATCCCCTACGGGCACACGGAAAGTTATGGGAGCCTGGCGCGGGAGCTTGGCCTTTCCCCGAGGGCGGTGGGGGCGGGGATGCGGGCTTCGCCCTTTTTCCTCCTGGTGCCTGCCCACCGGGTGATCCACGCCGACGGGCGGCTTGGGGGGTTTGCCGGGCAGGAGGGGCTTAAGGCCTGGCTTCTGCGCTTTGAAGGAGCCTGGTCCTAAACCTCCACCCAGATGGCCACGGAAAAGGGGGGGAGCTCGGGCCCGCAAAGGCGTCCTCCCACCGGGGTGCAGGTTTTCCCGGAGAGGAGGTCCACACCCTGAGCCCCTCGAGGCAGGGCACCATGCAGGGGAAAATCCTGGCGGAAAGGCTCGGAGGAGGCGTTCACCACCACCAGGTAGGGCCCCCGGGTGAAGGCCAGGTGCCCGTCTGCGGCATAGACCCGCTGGTAGGGGGCGGTGCGGAGCTCGGGGTGTTCCTGGCGCAAGCGGGCCATGCGCCGCACGGTTTGGCGGATCTCCTCCTTCCAGCGGGCCTGGTCCCAGACCATGCCCGCCCGGTTTTCCGGGTCGTGGCCCCCTTCCATCCCCACCTCCTCCCCGTAGTACACCGTGGGGTTTCCGGGCAGGAGGAAAAGCAGGGAAAGGGCCAGCTTAGCCCGCTCCACGCTTCCCCTAAGGAGGGTGAGGAGGCGGGGGGTGTCGTGGGAGGTGAGGAGGTTCATCTGGGCCCGCACCACTTCCGGGTGGTAACGGCTGAAGAGGCCCTCCAGGCGGTGGCTGAAGGCCAGGGCCTGAAGGGGTTCGATCCGCCCCAGCCCCGAGCGGGAGGATAGCTCCTGGTCCAGGACCTCTCCCCCCACGAAGCCCAGGATGGCCCGGCTCAAGGGGTAGTTCATGGTGGCGTCGAACATATCCCCCTGGAGCCAGAAGTCGGCTTCCTCCCAGATCTCCCCTACGATGTAGGCCTCGGGATTGGCTCCCTTGACCCTCCTGCGGAAGGCCCGCCAGAACTCGGGGTCAGAGATCTCGTTGGGCACGTCCAGCCGCCAGCCATCCGCGCCGAAGCGGATCCAGTGCTCCGCCACCTCCAGGAGATACTCCCGCACCGCCGGGGTTTCCACCCGGAGCTTGGGGAGCTCGGGATTGCCCCACCAGGCCTCGTAGTTGGGGTGGCGGCTATAGGGGTTTAGGGGAAAACCCTTCACGTAGTACCAGTCCCGGTAGGGGCTTTGTTCTCCGTTTTCCAGAAGGTGTTGGAAGGCAAAAAAGCCCCTACCCGTGTGGTTGAAGACCCCGTCCAGGATAACCCGCATGCCGTGGGCATGGGCTACTTCCAAAAGGTGCCTTAGGGCCATGTTCCCCCCCAGGAGAGGATCCACCTGGAAATAGTCCGTGGTGTGGTACCGGTGGTTGGCGGTGGAGGCGAAGACGGGGTTCAGGTAAAGGGCTTCCACCCCCAGGTCCTTGAGGTAGGGGATTTTCTCCGCTATGCCCCAGAGGGTTCCCCCCTTGAAGCCCCTAGGGGAGGGGGGTGCCTCCCAGGGTTCCAAAGGACCCGCCGGAGCAGGCTTTCCGAAAGGGCCAGCCCGGAAGTAGCGGTCGGGAAAGATCTGGTAGAAGAAAGCCCCCTCGTACCAGGCCACGGGCCCAAGTGTACCACGCAGGCAGTGTGTTATAGGCCACAAAAATCCTTGCCTCCTCCAGGTGGCTTTGGTATCCTCCCGGGGTGAGGGGTATGGGGGGCCGCCTTTTCGTCATGACCGGGGCCAGCGGGGTGGGGAAGGGCACGGTGCGGGCCAAGGTGCTGGAGCGCACCCGCCTCTTCTACTCCATCTCCATGACCACCCGTCCCCCGCGTCCCGGAGAACGGGATGGGGTGGACTACTACTTTGTGGATAGGGCCACCTTCGAGGCCTTGCTGCGGGAGGGTGGGTTCTTGGAGCACGCCGAGTACGTGGGGCACCTGTACGGTACCCCCAAGGCTCCGGTGGAGCGGGCCTTGGCCCGGGGGGAGGATGTCCTCCTGGAGATCGAGGTCCAGGGAGCCCTGCAGGTGCGCAAGAAGGTACCGGAGGCGGTCCTCATCTTCCTCCTGCCCCCTTCCCTTTCCGAGCTGAAGCGGCGTTTGGTCTACCGGGGCAAGGACGCTCCGGAGAAGATCGAAAAGCGGCTGAAGCAGGCGGAGTGGGAGATACGAAACGCCCACCTCTTTGACTACGTGATCGTGAACGATGTGCTGGAGGAGGCGGTGGCCGACTTCCTGGCCATCCTTACCGCCGAGAGGCGGCGCACCCCCAGGATGGGCCCCGCCTTGGAGAGGGCCTTGAAGCGGGATAAGGACCTGGAAGCTGAGCTGGACGAGATTCTACGGAGGAGTTATGGCGGAACCCGGGATTGACAAGCTTTTTGGCATGGTGGATTCCAAGTACCGGCTCACCGTGGTGGTGGCCAAGCGGGCGGAGCAGCTTCTCCGCCACCGCTTTAAGAACACGGTTCTGGAGCCGGAGGAGAGGCCCAAGATGCGGACCCTCGAGGGGATCCTGGACGACCCCAACCCCGTCACCTGGGCCATGAAGGAGATGCTCACGGGAAGGCTGGTCTTCGGGGAGAACCTGGTGCCCGAGGACCGCCTGCAGAGGGAGATGGAGCGGCTTTACCCGGTGGAAGAGGAGGAGTAGGTGGCCCGGGTCCTGGTGGCGGTGACGGGGGGGGTGGCGGCCATCAAGGCCCCCCACCTCCTCCGTCTTCTCAGGGGCCAGGGCCACGAGGTACGGGTCCTGGCCACCCCCAGGGCCCTGGAGTTCATCACCCCCCTTTCCCTGGCGGTGGCCGCCGGGGGGGAGGTGGCCACGGAGGAGGCCTGGTTCAGGCCGGATGGCCGGGCCTTACATATAGAACTCGCCCGCTGGGCCGATGTGGTTTTGGTGTCTCCCGCCACCGCCGACGCCATGGCCAAGGCGGCCCTGGGCCTGGCCGACGACCTCCTTTCCGCCACGCTTCTCGCAGGGGCTAAGCGGGTGGCCTGGGCCCCGGCCATGAACGAGGCCATGTGGCTTTCCCCCAGGACCCAGGAGCATGCCCGGACCCTCGAGGACATGGGCCATGCCCTCTTCGGCCCCGCCCACGGACCCTTGGCGGCGGTGGGGGAGGGGGAGGGATGGGGACGGATGCTGGAGCCCGAGGAGCTTTTGGAGAGGCTTCAGGCCTTCCTCACGCCCAAGGACCTTAAGGGCCTTAAGCTTCTGGTGTCTGCCGGCCCCACCCGGGAGTACCTGGACCCGGTGCGCTACCTTTCCAACCCTTCCTCGGGCCGCATGGGCTACGCCGTGGCCGAGGCTGCCCGGGACCGGGGGGCGGAGGTGGTGCTGGTTTCCGGGCCCACGGCCCTGCCCGCCCCCTGGGGGGTGGAGGTGGTGCGGGTGGAAAGCGCCTTGGAGATGCGCGAGGCCATTCTGGGGCGCTATTCCTGGGCCCAGGCGGTGGTGATGGCGGCGGCGGTGGCCGACTACCGCCCGGCGGAGGTGAGCCGGGAGAAGGAGCCCAAGGTGGCGGCGGAGAAGGTTCTCCGCCTCCTTCCCAACCCCGACATCCTCAAGGAGCTGGGGGAGAACAAGGGACCGAGGGTCCTGGTGGGCTTCGCCATGGAGACCGGGGAGGGCCTGGCGCGGGCCAAGGAGAAGCTTCTCCGCAAGAACCTGGACCTCATCGTCCTCAACTGGGTGAACCGCGAGGGAGTGGGCTTCGGCAGCCTCGAGAACGAGGTGGTCCTCCTCCTCCGGGATGGCCGGGTGCTGGAACTCCCCCGCATGCCCAAGCGGCAGGTGGCCGACCGTATACTGGACTTGGTTAAAGAGTTCTGGAAGGGTTAGAGGGGTGTCTATGCGAAGCAAAGCGGAGCGGCACCGCGCCATTCAGGAGATCGTGAGCCGGGAGGAGATCGGCACGCAGAAGGAGCTGGTGGAGCGCCTGAGGCAGCTGGGGTTTGAGGTGACCCAGGCCACGGTGAGCCGGGACATCGCCGAGCTGAGGCTGGCCCGGGTTTCCCTGGGCAAGGGGCGGCACAAGTACGCCCTGCCCTCCATGGAGCTTCCCGAGGACGTTTACGAGGAACTGAAGCGGCAGTTTGGCCTCTTCGTCAAGGACGTGGACCGGGGGGGGAATATCCTGGTGGTGAAGACGGCGGAGGGCCACGCCTCCGGCATCGCCCTTTTGATGGACCGCCTCAAGCGGGACGAGATCGTGGGCACCCTGGCGGGGGAGGATACCATCCTGGTGGTGGCCCGGACCGAGGAAGGGGCGAGGGCCCTGGAGGAGGAGTTCGGGGAACTCCTGGTGGCGGGGAAGATGCGCCTTTAGGCCTTCGTGCTGGAGCTTTTCCTCAAATCCTTCCTCACCCTCTTCGTGGTCATGGACCCGGTGGGGCTGGTGCCGGTCTTTCTGGCCCTGGCCGGGGACCGTCCTCAAAGGAAACAGGCCCAGATCGCCAGGAAGGCGGTGCTGGTGGCGGGGGGGCTTTTGGTCTCCTTTTTTTTCTTCGGGCGGGGGCTTTTGGGCTACCTGGGGATTAGCCTCGAGGCCCTGCGCATCGCCGGGGGCATCCTCCTCTTCCGCATCGCCACCGAGATGGTCTTCGCCCACCACGAGCGGGAAACGGAGGAGGAAAAGGATGAGGCCCGCCTCCGGGCGGATATCTCCGTCTTTCCCCTGGCCATTCCCTTGATCGCCGGCCCCGGGGCCTTGGCCAGCGTCCTTATCCTGGCCGCAGAGGCCCGGAAGGAACCCCTGGGCTTTGTGGTGGTCCTTTTCACGGTCTTTTTGGTCCTGGCCCTGGCCTATGTGTTCCTCCGGCTTGCGGCCCAGGTGCGCCGGGCCCTGGGGCGCACGGGGGTGAACGTGGTCACCCGGGTCTTGGGGATCCTCCTGGCGGCTTTGGCGGTGCAGTACGTGGCGGATGGGGTTAAAGCCCTTTTCTAGCCCTCTTGGCCCGGTACATGCGTTTGTCGGCCTCCTTGAGGAGGGCCTCCAGGTCCTCCCCCTCCACCAGAAGCCCTCCTGCGGCCACCTGGTAGGGCAGGTTCTCCTGAAGCCGGGCGATGAGGGCGGGGATCTCCACCGCCTTCAGGCCCAGGTGGAGGCTTACGAACTCATCCCCGCCGATGCGGAAGGCCACGTCGCGGCGGCGGGAGAGGTTTCTTAGGGCCTGGGCCAGGCTCTTCAGGGCCTGGTCGCCCACCGCATGGCCCTCCCGGTCGTTCAAGGCCTTAAGGCCGTTGAGGTCCCAGTAGATCAGGGACAAAGGCTCCCCCAGGGTCCGGGCTTCCTGCAGGAGCAGGGGAAAGGCCTCCTCCAGGGCCCGGCGGTTGCCAAGACCGGTGAGGGGGTCGGTGCGGGCGGCCTCCTGCAGGGCCTGGCGCTCCTTAAGGGCCTTGAGGAGGAGGGCGGCTTCCAAGGCGAAGGCCTGGGCCAGCTCCAGGGAAAGGGGGCCGAAGGCCTCGGGGTCCGAGAAGCTATCCAGGTTCATGGTGGCCAGCACCTCCCCCTCCAGGACGATGGGCAGGCCCAAGGTGGCCTGGATTTCCAGAAGGCGGCCGTGCTCGAAGAAGAGGGGCCTGGCCTCCACGGTGCTCAGGCTGGAAAGGTGCCGCACCTCCTCCCCTTTGAGGACCCGGGGCCGGCCCTTTTGCCAGTTGTCCACTCCTAGGCCGTACCAGAAGATCTCCTCCTCCAAGGAGGTGCGGGCCATGAGCAGGCGATCGCTGAAGCCTTCCTGGGCCACCAGGTAAAAGAACCCCCCTTCCCTTAGGAGAATGCTGCCTGCTTCAGCTCCTGGTACCACCGCCACGGCTTCGCGGATCAAGTCCTTGAGAAGGCCCTCCGGCTCCTCGTGTTGCACGAGCCCCTTCAGCACCCGAAGGAGGCTTTGGTAGGCCTTGGCCCGCACGGCGAGATGGCTGACCTCGAAGAGAAGCAGGTAGGTACCCTCCGGGGCGGGCAGGCGCACTACATGGTAGGTCTTCGTTCCCACCTCCAGGGTGTCCCCTTGGGGGAGGGGGAGGCCTTCGGCTGGGGAGTTGCGCACCACCTCTCTTTCCCGGACAAGATAGACGGGGTAGGGAGCCTCGAGGGGATTCATTCCTGGGCCTCCACCCAATCCTGCGCAAGGTGGCCGTTTCCTTCCAGAAGGAGGCGGGCGTGAGCCAAGGCGGCCTCGGTGTACTGGCCGGAGAGGAGGCGGGCAAGCTCCCGTATGCGCTTCTCCCCTTCCAGCACCTCGATGCGCACCTCCTCCCCTTCCTTCACCACCCTGAGGTGCCTCTTCGCGCGGGCGGCAATCTGGGGCAGGTGGGTGACCACCAGGACCTGCCGGGCCTGGCCCAGCTGGGCGAGCCTTTCCGCCACCTTCCAGGCGGTTTCCCCGCCCACCCCGGTGTCCACCTCATCGAAGACCACGGTGGGGGCCTCGGCCCCGGTGAGGAGGGCTAAAGCCAGGGCGATGCGGGAGAGCTCCCCGCCGCTGGCTGCGGAAAGGGAAGCAGGGGGAAGGTGGGGGTTGGCGGAGAAGCGGAAGAGGACCTCCTCCAGGCCCTGGGGTCCGGGTTCGGGAAGGGGCTTGAGCTCCACCTGGAAGCGGGCTTTGGGGAAGCCCAGAGCGGAAAGCTCCGCCTCCATTTCCTTTTCCAGCTTCCGTGCCGCCTCGAGGCGGGCTTCGGAAAGGCGCTCCCCCGCCTTATAGAGGGCCTCCGAGGCCACCCTTAAAGCTCTTTCCAGCTCCAAGAGCCGTTCTTCCCCTCCCTCCAGGGCCTTCAGCTCCTCCTCTGCCCTTTCCCGGTAGCGCAGGACCTCCTCCAGGGTGGGGCCGTACTTGCGCTTAAGCCTTTCCAGAAGGGAAAGGCGCTCCTCCAGCTGGGCCAGGCGGCTGGGATCTCCTTCCAGGCTTTCCAGGTAGTCCTCCAGCTCCCGGGCCACGGCCCGGCCACCTTCCAAAGCCGCCTCCAGGTCCCTGGCCAGGGCCTCGAGGGCCGGGTCAAAGCGGCTTCCCGCCCTTAGCTCCCGCAGGGCTGCCTGAAGAAGATCCAGGGCACCTCCTTCCGCCAAGAGGGCGTAGGCCTTTCCCGAGCGCTCCCTCAGGGCTTCCAGATGGCGAAGCCTTTGCGCCTCGGTCTCCAGCTCCTGATCCTCGCCAGGCCTGGGGCTTGCTTCCTGGATCTCCTTGAGCTGGAAGCGCAAGAGGTCCTCCCGCTCGGTCTTGGCCCTCAGAGCTTCCTCCAGGGTGCGCTTTTCCGCAAGGAGAGCCTGATGCCTCCTGTAGGCCTCCCCGTACTCCTGGAGGAGGCCCGGGGGCAGCAGGGCATCCAGAAGCTCCCGCTGCCTTTTGGGGGAGAGAAGGGCGATGGCCGTGTGCTGGGCGTGGAGGGAAAGCCACCTTTCCGCCTCCTCTTGGAGTTCTTTTAGGCTCACCACCTCCCCATCGATCCGGGGGGTAGAGCGGCCCCCAACGCGGCGGGAGAGGATGTGCTCCTCGCCCTCACCTTGGAAGAAGGCGGTCACCAGGAGGCTATCGCCAAAAGGACCCAAAAGCCCCTCGGACCTGGCCCCCAGGAGGAGGGCTAAAGCGTCCACCAGGAGGCTTTTCCCCGCCCCGGTTTCCCCGGTGAGGACGTTGAGCCCAGGCCCGAGCTCCAGGGTAGCCTCGCGGATTACGGCGAGGTTACGCACCTCGAGGCGCTTGAGCATCCTCTTCCATTCTAAGGCTTCCCTAGGGCATGGGGTGGGCGAGGGCGAGCCGCCTAACCTCCTCCCGCAGGGCCTCCGAGGGCCCCTCCATGAGGGCCCGGTCGATGAGCTCCGCCACCAGGGGCATCTCCTCCGGGGTGAAGCCCCGGGTGGTGATGGCCGGGGTGCCGATGCGGATCCCAGAGGTGACCCTGGGGGGCTTGGGGTCAAAGGGGATGGCGTTCTTGTTCACGGTGATGCCCACGGCATCCAGCTTCTCCTCCGCCTCCTTGCCGGTCAGGCCCTTGGGGCGGAGGTCCAGGAGGAAGAGGTGGTTGTCGGTTCCCCCCGTGACCAGGCGGTAGCCCCTTTTGGCCAGCTCCTCGCCAAGGCGCTTGGCGTTTTCCACCACCAGCCGGCTATACTCCTTGAACTCGGGCTGCAGGGCCTCAAAGAAGGCCACCGCCTTGCCGGCGATCACGTGCTCCAGGGGGCCGCCCTGGATGCCGGGGAAGATGAGCTTGTCTATCTTCTTGCCCAGCTCGAGGTCGTTGGAGAGAATTAGCCCGCCCCTCGGGCCCCTTAGGGTCTTGTGGGTGGTGCTGGTGACCACGTGGGCGTAGGGGAGGGGGTTGGGGTGGAGCCCCGCCGCCACCAGGCCGGCGAAGTGGGCCATGTCCACCACCAGGTAGGCCCCCACCTCCTCGGCGATCTCCCGGAAGGCCTTGAAGTCCCAGAAGCGGGGGTAGGCGCTGGCTCCCGCCATGATCACCTTGGGCCGGTGCTCGAGGGCCAGGCGGCGCACCTCCTCCAGATCGATGAGCTCGGTGTCGGGCCGGACCCCGTAGGAGACCACCTTGTAGAGCTTTCCGGAGAAGTTCACCTTGGAGCCGTGGGTGAGGTGGCCTCCCGCGGCGAGGTCCATCCCCATGAGGGTCTCCCCCGGCTCCATGAGGGCCATGTACACCGCCATGTTGGCCTGGGAGCCAGAGTGGGGCTGGACGTTGGCCCAGGCGGCCCCAAAGAGCTCCTTGGCCCGCTCGATGGCCAGGCTTTCCACCTGGTCGATGATCTCGCATCCCCCGTAGTAGCGGGCACCCGGGTAGCCCTCCGCGTACTTGTTGGTGAGGACGCTTCCCACAGCCTCCCGCACCTGGGCGGAGACAAAGTTCTCGCTGGCGATGAGCTCCAGGCCTTCCCGCTGGCGCTTTTCCTCCAAGGCGATGAGCTGAAAAAGGGCCTCGTCCCGTAAGCTGGTCCTGACCATAGGCCGATTATAGGCCCTGCACCGGGGCGCTACCAGGTTACCTTTACCGGGAACCGGGGCCTTAGGAGGAGGCGGAAGGACCCCGGAAAGGGCCTTTCCTTTGCTAAGCTTGGGACATGAAAGGAAGTGTTTTCCCGATTTTGAAGTGGGGGCTTGCCCTGACCCTGGCTATCCTGCTTGTGGCCATTATTCTCATCAACTTTACCTCCAGCCGCGACCTGCCGGAGCTGGTCCGGGTGCAGGTGGAGCGGTATGCGGTGTGTAGCTACTGGTTCTTCGGCTGGCACCTGGCTTCCACCGGGGCTTTCGCCTTTATCTTCCTGCTGGTGGGGTTTCTTCTGGGCCTTGGGACGGGGTTTTTCCTAAGGCGGGGGGTGGCCTCGAGGGGCTAGCGCCCCCCTGGCTTGGCTAGGGTGGGGACTAGGGATAGGGCCTAGAGGATTTCCAAGGCCAGTTTTTCCCCTTCCACGGGCACCCCGGCCGGGTAGCGCCCGTTGAAGCAGGCCAGGCACACGGGCCCTCCAATGGCCCGTTTCACCCCTTCCTCCGAGAGGAAGGCCAAGGTATCCGCCCCGATGAAGGCCCGGATCTCCTCCACGCTCTTCTCGGCGGCGATGAGCTCCTTACGGGCGGCGGTGTCGATGCCGTAGTAGCAGGGGAAGCGGATGGGGGGGCTGGAAACCCGGAAGTGGACTTCCCGGGCCCCTGCTTCCTTCAGCATGGCCACGATGTGGCGGCTGGTGGTGCCCCGCACGATGGAGTCGTCGATGAGCACCACCCGCTTGCCCTGCACCGCCGAGGTGGGGGAGAGCTTCAAGCGGGTCTTCAGGTCCCTTAGCGCCTGGGTGGGCTGGATGAAGGTGCGGCCCGCATAGGGGTTCTTGTAAAGGCCGTACTCCAGAGGAAGGCCGCTAGCCTTGGCGTAGCCCACCGCCGCCCCGATGCCGGAGTCGGGCACCGGCACCACCATGTCCGCTTCGGCCGGGGCTTCCCGGAAGAGCTCCATGCCCATGCGCACCCGGGCCTCGTAGGCCTCCACCCCGTCCAGGAGGCTATCGGGCCTGGCGAAGTAGATCCACTCAAAGGCGCAGGGGGCGGGGTTTGGGGAAAGGGCCTGGAGGCTTTTAAGCTCGCCTTCCTCCACCCAGACCACCTCTCCCGGGCGCACATCCCGGAGGTACCGGGCCCCCATGAGCTCGAGGGCCGGGGGCTCGGAGGCAAAGGCGTAGCCTTTAGGAAGCCTGCCGATGGCCAGGGGCCGCACCCCGTGGGGATCCCGGAGGGCCACCACGGTCCTGCGGTCCATGAGGAGGATGGAATACCCTCCCTCCAGGGCCTTCATGGCCTCGGCGGCCGCCTCAGGGAGGGAGAGGTGGCCCAAGCGGGCGAGGAGGAGGAGCATCACCTCGGTGTCCGAGGTGCTCTGGAAGGTGGCCCCTTCCTTTAGAAGCCGGTCGCGAAGGGGTTTGGCGTTGGTGAAGTTGCCGTTATGGGCGATGGCCAGAACCCCGTGGGCGGTGCGGGCGGTGAGGGGCTGGGCGTTGAAGCGCAGGTTGGAGCCCGTGGTGGAGTAGCGGGTGTGGGCCAGGCCCAGCCGGGCTTCCCCCAGGCGCAGGCGGGCCAGGCGCTCCTCCGTAAAAACCTGGTTCACCAGGCCGAGATCCTTCTCCACCAAAAACTCCTTCCCGTCCGATACGGCAATCCCCGCCGCCTCCTGCCCCCGGTGCTGGAGGGCGAGAAGGCCCAGATGGAGTAGCCCCGCCGCGTCCAGGGGTTCTTCGCTCCAAAGCCCCAAGACCCCGCACTCTTCCCTAGGCTTGTCCATCCAGCACCTCCCTCAGGGGCCGCTTCCAGGCGGCGAGGAGCTCCTGTACCTCCCACTCTAGCACCCCATCCGGGGTGAGGACCGTGAGGGTATTCCCCCCGGTTTCGCCCAGGACGCGGTAGGGAAGGCCCCTTTCCTCCAGGCGGAAGGTGACCTCCTTGAGGTCCTCCTTGGCCACGGTGAAGAGGATCCGGCTCGGTGCCTCGCCGAAGAGGGTGGCAAGCTGGCCTGGCGGCTGGTCGAGGCCCCGGGTGCGCACCTCCACCGTGGCTCCTAGGCCATAGGGGAAGGTCATCTCCGCCAGGGCCACCAAAAGCCCTCCTTCCGCCAGGTCGTGGGCGGTGCGGGTGAGGCCCAAGCCGATGAGCTCCCGGATGGCCTCCTGTACCCGCTTCTCCCGCTCCAGATCCAGCTTGGGTGGATGGCCCGTCTCGAGGCCCGTAAGGAGGTGGAGGACCTCGCTTCCCCCAAGCTCCCCTTTCTCCTCTCCCAAAAGGAGGATCACCTCTCCCGGGCGGCGGAAGCCCATCTCCGCCCGTCTCCTGATGTCCAAGACCCCCACCACCCCCACCATGGCCGTGGGGGGGATGCGCCGGCCCCCGCTTTCGTTGTAGAGGGATACATTTCCGGAGACTACCGGCACCCCCAGGGCCTCGCTGGCCTCCCTGAGGCCGGCGATGGTTTCCTGGAGCTCAAAGTAGCCTTCCGGGGTTTCCGGGCTTCCCAGGTTGAGGCCGTCGGTGTAGGCCAAAGGCCTTGCCCCCACCACGCTCACGTTGCGGCAGGCCTCGGCTAGGGCGTGCATGGCTCCAAGCCGGGGATGGAGGCGGCTATACCTGGGGTTCTGGTCCACCTTGGTGGCAATGCCCAGGTGGGTTCCCTTCACCCAGAGCACCGCCGCATCCCCCTTGCCCGGCACCAGGGTGGTCCGGGTTCCCACCTGGTGGTCGTAGCGTTCGTAGACGGGTTCCCGGCTTGCCAGGTTGGGGGAGGCGAGGAGCTGGAGAAGAACCTCCTGGGGGTTGGCGGCAAGCGGGGGAAGGGGCATCTCCCGGAGCCTTCGGATCTCGGGGTCCTCCCTTCCGATGCGCACATAGGTGGGGGCTTCCGCCAGGGCCTCCGTGGGGACCTCGGCCACCACCTCGCCCCGGAAGAGGACGCGGAAGACCCGTTCGGGGATGGTTCTGGCCACGGGCACGCAGTCCAGGCTCCACCGCTGGAAGACCTCTTCCAGCTCCTTCTCCTTGCCCTCCTTGGGCACCAGGACCATGCGCTCCTGGCTTTCGGAGAGGAGAAGCTCTATGGGCCCCATGTCCCTTTCCCGGGTGGGGACGCGGTCTAGGTCCAGCTCCACCCCGAGGCCCGACTTGAAGGCCAGCTCCGAGAGGCTACTGGTGAGCCCTGCCGCCCCCATGTCCTGGACACCTTCCACCAGGTCCTTTTCGATGGCCTCGAGGGTAGCCTCCATAAGGAGCTTCCCCAAAAAGGGGTCCCCCACCTGGACTGCCGGCCGGTCCTCCTCCTTGTCCTCGGAAAGCTCCCGGCTGGCGAAGGCGGCACCCCCAATCCCATCCCTTCCCGTCTTGGCCCCGGCATAGTAGATGGGCCGGCCTAAGGAGGCCTGGCTTCGCCTTAAGTGCTCCTCCCTAAGAAGCCCCAGGCACATGGCGTTCACCAGGGGGTTTTCCCGGTAGCCCTCGTGGAAGTAGAGGTCCCCGCCCACCGTGGGGACCCCGATGGCGTTGCCGTAGTGGGCGATGCCGGAGACCACCCCCTTGAGGAGGTAGCGGCTTCGAGCGTCCCCCAGGGGGCCAAAGCGCAAGGAATCCAGCAGGGCGATGGGCCGGGCCCCCATGCTCATGATGTCCCGGATGATCCCCCCCACCCCGGTGGCGGCACCCTGGAAGGGCTCCACCGCCGAGGGGTGGTTGTGGCTTTCGATCTTAAAGGCTACCGCCCAGCCCTCGCCGATGCGCACCACGCCGGCGTTCTCCCCCGGGCCCTGCAGGACGGCCTCCCCTTCCTTGGGAAGTTGCTTCAGGAGGGGCCGGGAATTCTTGTAGGCGCAGTGCTCGCTCCACATCACCTTGAAGAGGAAAAGCTCCACCCGGTTGGGCTCTCGGCCAAGCCTCTTGGTGATCTCCCGATACTCCTCTTCCGGGATGCCGATTTCTTGGGCTAGGGTTTCCATCACTGGAGAAGGGGAAGAAGCTCCCGGTGGTCCTTGATCTTGGCCGTGGGCTTGATCTCCCCGTTCACCTCCCTCAGGCCCACGTACTGCACCGCCCAGGGGTAGCCGGTGGCGAAGGCTCCCTTGATGTCCGTCTGGGGCAGGTCGCCCACGTGCAGGGCTTCCTCCGGGGCCACGCCCAGGGCCTCGAGGGCCACCCGGAAGGCCTCGGGCTTGGGCTTCACGTAGCCGGTTTCGTCGGAGAAGCTGTAGGCCTGGAAGACATCCAGCCCCTGCCGCTTCAGGTGTTCCCGGATGAGACGGCCCGGGGTGAGGCCGGTGTCGGAAACCAGGGCCAGGGGGTATTTCTTGGCCAGCTCCTTCAACGCCCCCACTCCAGGGAGGGCCTCGAGGTCCACCAGAAGGGAGCTTTCCTCCAGCTTCCTGGCGGTGAGGGCGATAAGCCCGGGGTCATGGGGAGCCCCAAGAAGGGCGAAGATGCGGGACACCCGGTCGTATACGGACATATGTTCCCCGGCCTTCCAGGCCTCCTCAAAGGCGATGGCCGCCTGGCGGTAGGCTTCCCGCACCTCGTGCTCCTCCGCCGGGTGCCCGGCCTCAGATAGGGCATCCAGGAGGATCTCGTACCGGGCGGGCATGACCTTTTCCAAAAACGCCTTTCCCTCCGTGAAGAGGGTGCCCCAGAAGTCAAAGGTGATGGCCTTGGGTTTCATCCCGTTACCTCCTCTAAGAACCCCAGGAACAAGGGGAGCCCATCCGTGCCGCCCAAAACCTCATCCACCGCCCGCTCGGGGTGGGGCATCATGCCGAGGACATTGCCCTTCTCGTTGGTGATGCCGGCGATGTCGTGGAGGCTCCCGTTGGGGTTGTAGTCCGTTTCCCCCTTTAAGGGGGCGTAGCGGAAGACCACCAGGCCTTCTCCCTCCAGCCGGGCCAGGGTCTCGGCGTCCGCATAGTAGCGGCCCTCAGCGTGGGCGATGGGCAGGCGGAGGACCTGCCCCTTCTGGTAGAGGCGGGTGAAGGGGAGGTCGTTGCGCTCCACCCTTACCCCCACTTCCTTGCAGGTGAAGTGCAGGTTCAGGTTGGCGAGGAGGGCCCCGGGAAGGATCCCGGCCTCGGTGAGCACCTGGAAGCCGTTGCACACCCCGATCACGGGCCGCCCTTCATGGGCGAAGCGCCTTACCTCCTCCATCACCGGGCTTTTGGCCGCCAGGGCCCCGGCCCTCAGGTAATCTCCATAGCTGAAGCCTCCTGGCAAGAAGGCCCCGTCAAAGCCCTTCAGGCTTGTTTCCGTATGCCAGACGTACTCCGCCTTTAAGCCCGCCTTCTCCAAGGCGAAGCGGGCGTCCTCGTCGCAGTTGGAGCCAGGGAAGCGGATGATGGCCCACTTCATGGAAGTTCCTTTAAGGCCTCCAGGGTAAAGACCTCCATCACCGGGTTGGCCAAAAGCTTCCCCATGGCCCTGGCTTTCTCCTCCGCCTCCAGGAGGGTTTCCGCGGGGAAGACGACCTCGAGGACCTTCCCCACCCGCACCGAATCCACGGGGTGGCCCAGATCCTTCAAAACCCCTTCCACCGCCCGGCCCTGGGGGTCCAGGATGCCCTCTTTAAGCTCAATGAGCAGGGTGGCCTGGTACTTGGGCATGGCTACCCCCTTAGAACCCGCCGGAGGACCTCCTGGTAGGCTTCCTCCACACCTCCCAGGTCCTTGCGGAAGCGGTCCTTGTCCATGGGCTCTCCCGTCTTTTGGTCCCAAAGGCGCATGGTGTCGGGGGAGATCTCGTCGGCGAGAAGGATCTCCCCGTTCCTTTTGCCGAACTCCAGCTTGAAGTCGATGAGGTCCAGCCCCCTTTGGGCGAAGAAATCCCGCAATAGCTCCCCTACCTTCAGGGTGGTGGCCTTCACCCGGGAAAGCTCCTCCTCCGTGGCCAGGCCCAGGGCCAAAATGGCCTCGGGGCAGATCAAGGGGTCGCCCAGAGGGTCGCTTTTAAGGGAGTACTCCACCAAGGGAGCCCTTAGGGGGGTGCCCTCCTTCACCCCGTAGCGCTTGGCGAAGCTCCCCGCTGCTTTGAAGCGGAGGATGACCTCCAGGGGGAGGATCTCCACCCGTAGGACCCGCATCTCCCGGTCGGAGAGCTCCTCGAGGAAATGGGTTCTCACCCCGTGGGCTTCCAGGTAGCGGAAGAGGGTTGCCGAAACCTTGTTGTTGACCACTCCCTTCCCGGGGATGAGGCCCCGCTTCTGCGCGTTGAAGGCCGTAGCCTCGTCCTTAAAGTAAACCCTGAGGGTGTCGGGCCCTTCCGGGTAAAGGATTTTCGCCTTGCCCTCGTAAAGCTTTTCCATGTGCCTCCGCTTCGGGACCTTGGTCCCCTCCAGCCTTCATTTTAAGCCCGGAGGGTGCCACAATGAGGAAGGTATGGCCCTATCCCTGGACCTTCTGCGCCCCATCGGGGAAAGGGAGCTTTGGCTGCTTTCGGAGCGCAATCCCGGCTACCAGTTTGAGCGGTCGCCGGAGGGGAGGCTTTGGGTGAGTCCCACAGGAGGGCAAAGTGGTCGGCGGAGCCTCCAGCTGGCGTATCAGCTGGCCCGCTGGAACGAGGAAAGGGGTCTGGGGGTGGTCTTTGACGCCTCCACGGGGTTCAAGTTGCCGGGCGGGGCCATCCTGTCCCCGGATGCTTCTTGGGTGGAAAAAAAGCGGTGGGAGGCTCTGTCGGAGGAGGAGAAGGAAGGGTTTCCTCCTTTGGTCCCGGACGTGGTCTTTGAGGTGCGCTCCTCCTCGCAAGGGGTAGAGGAGCTCAGGGCCAAGATGGCCCTTTACCTTAGGGAGGGAGCGCGCCTGGGGGTGCTGGTGGACCCTTATACCCGGACCGTGGAGGTGTACAGGCCGGGAAAGGAGCCGGAGCGCTTTGAGGGTGTGGACACCCTTTCCCTGGAACCGGAACTCCCGGGCTTCGCCCTCCAGCTGGCCCCTTTGTGGTAACGGTTTTCCCCTCAAAGCCCAAAGCGGGCGTAGATGGCGTCCACGTGCTTTAGGAAGGGCGCAGGGTCAAAGAGGGCCCTAAGCCTTTCCCCCTTGAGGGGGTTTTCCGGGTCCTCTTCCAAAAGCTGGGCGAAGCTAAGGCCCTCCTCCCAGCTTCTTAGAGCGTTGCGTTGCACGATGGCGTAGGCCCTGTCCCGGGGAAGGCCCTGGGCGATGAGGGCGTTCAGCACCTGCTGGGAGTAGACCAGGCCCCGGGTGAGGTCCAGGTTTTTCTGAAGATTTTCCTCATAGATCACCAGGCCTCCCAGGATGCCCTTTAACCGCCTTAGGGCGTAGTGGCTGGCGGTGGTGGCGTCGGGGAGGATCACCCGTTCCACGGAGGAATGGGAGATGTCCCTTTCGTGCCACAGGGCGATGTTTTCCAGGGAGGGGCCCAGGTATCCCCGAAGGAGCCTGGCCATCCCGGTGAGGTTTTCCAAACCCACGGGGTTTTTCTTGTGGGGCATGCTGGAACTTCCCGTCTGGCCTTCCCGGAAAGGCTCCTGGGCTTCCAGTACCTCTGTGCGCTGGAGGTGGCGAAGCTCCACCGCCACCCGCTCCAGGTTCCCCCCCAGGATGGCCAGGGCGGCCAGCACCTCCGCGTGCCGGTCCCGGGGCACCACCTGGGTGGAGAGGGGTTCTGGACTAAGGCCAAGCCGCCGGGCCACGTGGGCCTCCACCTCCGGGGGGATGTGGGCGTAGTTCCCCACCGAGCCCGAGAGCATGGCCACCCCGATGGTCTTCTGGGCGCGCTCAAGCCGTTCCCTGTCCCGCTGAAAGGCGGCGTAAAAGCTCAGGAAGCGGAGGCCGAAGCTGGTGGGCTCGGCGTGGACCCCGTGGGTGCGGGCGATGGCCGGGGTGTGCTTGTAGCGGAGGGCCAGGCGCTTGAGCTCCTCCTGGACCCCGGATAGCTCCTCGAGGATCAGGTCCAAGGCCCTCACCAAAAGGGCGTTTTGCGCGGTGTCCACGATGTCCGAGCTGGTGAGGCCCAGGTGCAGGTAGCGCCCCACCTCCTCGTCCCCGGTCCACTCCACCAGGGCCCGGGTGAAGGCCACCAGGTCGTGGCGGGTGACCTCCTCCAGCTCCGCCACCCTCTGGGCGAAGCGGGCGTCCAGGGGATGCTCCTTGAGGTGCGCAAGAAGCCTTTGGGAAAGCCCTTTGGGCACCTGGCCCAGGGCCTCCCAGGCCTCGAGGGCATAGGCCTCCACCAACGCCCACATGCGGTAGCGGTTTTCCTCCGACCATAGCTCGGCCAGCTCCGGGGTCTGGTAACGGGGGACCATGCTTTAAGGGTACTAAAAGGGCAGGGTAAGGACGAAGCTTCCCCCATAACCCTCTCCTTCGGGCTTCAGGGCCAGGAGGAGGTCGGCCCGGAAGATCATGTCCTGGCGGTTGCCGATCCGGGGCATCCCCCTTTCCGCGTAGGGGGGTTGGGCGTAGACCTGGCGCTGGACTTCCTCGGGGAAGAAAAGCTGGGTGGCGAAGCTTCTGCCTCCCGCCTCCACCCGGAGGTGCAGGTGGGGGGTGCGGCTTGGGTACCAGCCGGGAAAGAGGGTGAGAAACTCCACCTGGCCCTGGTTGTCCGTGGGCTGCCAGCCCCGGCAGAAGACCCCGGGGGCGTTCACCCCCGAGTAGCGCCCCAGGGCATCCGTGTGCCAGAGGTCCACCCGCACGCCCCCAAGGGGCTGGCAGGTGTGGTCCTGCACCCGGAGGGTAAGCCGAAGGGGGATTCCGGGAAGCCCTTCCCTCAGGTCCCTCCGCCGGGGTACCTCCCTAAGGTAGTAGGGCCCTTCCGTGAGGGCCGGGGTGGGCGGGCACTGGGCCCGCGCCAGAGGGAGAGGAAAAATCCTAACAGGGTGCGCCGTTTCATTTTCGCCTCAGGCTGAGGTCCACCTCCAGCCGGATGCGGTTTTCCACGCTGAGGAGGATGGGCACCCGGGGCTGGGTGAGCTGGAACCGTTCAAAGGGGAACTCGGTCTTAAGCCGAACCCTCACTTCTTCCCCCGCAAACTCCGCCTCCCCCTCCCACACCACCTCCTGGGTCACGTCCCGGATGGTGAGGTCCCCCACCACCTGCACGGGGAACCTGCCCCTTTGGGGCAGGGGGCTGGGAAGGCCCTTCACCTCCTTGGGCCGGAAGGTGGCGGTGGGGAAGCGGTCCGTTTGCAAGGTGTTTTGCCTGAGGTAGTTATCCCGCCGCTGCTGGTCGCTTCGGAGTTCCCTCAGGTCCACCACGAACTCCCCCGTGGCCCTGGTGCCCTGGAGGGCCACCTGCCCCTTCACCGCCTGGGTGGTGCCCACGGCATCGGCGATGCCCACCTGCACTAGCTGTTCCCGCACCCGGTAGCGGGCTTCCCCGGAAACCACCTCAAAGCTTTGGGCCAGGCTGGGAACCAGCAATACCAGGGTCCATACCAGCCATCGCATGCCTTACCACCTCCTGTTGCTATAAAAACCATAGCAGGTGGAGGTTAGACACCCGTTAGAGAAGCCAGGGTATACACTGGGTTCATGACCCGGGCGGTGCTCTTTGATGTGGGCAACACCCTGATCCTGGCAAGCCCCCGGTTTTGGCTCCTGCCTTTTTTGGAGGAACGGGGCCTTAAGCCCAGGAGGGATCCCAAGGCGGCGGCCTTGGCGGCTTTTCGCTTCTATGAGGACCATCATCTAGAGGCCCGGGATCTGGAAACCGCCTTGGGGCTTTGGCGGGAGTTCCACCGGAGGCTCTTTACGGGGATGGGCCTCGAGGAGCACGCCGAGGCCCTGAGCCGGGAGCTGGTGGAAAACTGGAGGAACCCCCGGTTCTGGCCCGTGGTGCCCGGGGCCGAGGCCACCTTACAGGCCCTGAAGGAGCGGGGCTATGCCCTGGCGGTGGTGTCCAACTGGGATGCCACCTTGCCGGAGATCCTGGAGGTGGTGGGCTTAAGGCCCTACTTCCAGCACCTTTCGGTGAGCGCCCTTTCCGGGGTGGCCAAGCCCGACCCCAGGCTTTTCCAGGAGGCCCTCGAGGCCTTGGGCGTGGCTCCCGAGGAGGCGGTGCACGTGGGGGATTCGGAGGCCGATTGGGTCGGGGCCAAGGGGGCTGGGGTTAAACCCCTCCTCTTTGACCCCCTGGGGGAGAACCCCCAGGCCCTCCACCGGCTGGAGGGGGTGTTAGACTACCTGCCATGAGCGTGCGGCAGGCCATCTGGGGGGAGAAGCAAGGGGCCATTGAGGCAAGTCTGAAGGAGGTGGACGAGGATCTTTTCCGCTACATCCGGGACTTCGCCTACGAGGAGGTCCTGGCCCGGCCGGGGCTGGACCTAAAAACCCGGGAACTCCTGGCCATCACCGCCCTGATCGCCCTGGGTAGCCCTAAGGAGCTGGCCACCCATCTGGAGGGGGCTTTACGGGTAGGCGCCACCGAGGAGGAGGTACGGGAAACCATCCTGCAGTCTGCTCTTTTCCTGGGCTTCCCCCGGGCCTTGGCCGCCATGAAGCTCTTTCACAAGGTCCTTAAAGGCCGTGGTCCTGCTCACCCGCGGGAAGGATAAGGGGCTATTGGACCGGCTCCGCGCCTTGGGGATTGAGGCGGCGGAGGTGGCCCTTTTGGAGCAGGTGGACCTGCCGGGCCTCGAGGTCCTTCCCGGAAGACTCCTCCAGGCGGACTGGGTGGCGGTCACCTCCAAAGAGGGGGCTAAGAGGCTCCTTTGGGCCTGGGAAAAGGCGGAAAGGCCCCTTCTCAAGGTGGCGGCGGTGGGGGAAGGGACGGGGGAGGTGCTGCGCCAGGGGGGGCTATCCCCTGCCTTCGTCCCTCCCCGGGCCACGGCCAAGGACCTGGCGGCGGCCTTTCCCCCAGCCCAAAGGGTGCTCTTCGTGGCGGGGGATCTGGCGGGGAAGGATTTGGAGGAAGGCCTCGGGGCCCGGGGGGTGGCGGTGGAGCGATTGGAGGTGTACGCTACCCGGGAGAGGGAGCTTTCCCCTGAGGAGCTGGCGCTTTTGGAAAGGGCCCAGGTGGTGGCCTTCTTCAGCCCAAGCGCCGCCAGGGCCTACGCCCTAAAGACCCCTAGGAGGCCCAAGGCGGCCTGCATCGGCCCCAGCACGGCGGAAGAGGCCGGGCGGCTGGGCTTTGCCGTGTGGGAGGCGGCGGAGCCGGGCCTAGAAGGGCTTTTCCAGGCCATACTTCGGGCGCTCTCATAGGGCTTCGGTTAAGGGTTAGCCCCTAAGGGGGATTCTTGTCCCTACCCGGGTGGCGTATACTGTCTAAAGACTATGGCCCTGCCCCTTTACCTGGTGGGCCTTTCCCACAAGACCGCCCCCGTGGAGGTGCGGGAGCGGGCGGCCCTGGACCCAGCGGTGGCCCTGCCGGCGGCCCTGCGCACCCTGGGCAGGGCGGTGGTGCTTTCCACCTGCAACCGCACGGAAATCTACGGGGTGGGAAGCCCCAAGGAGGCCAAAGCCCTCCTCCTTGCGCGGGGGGTGGAGGCCCACCACCTTTACCAGAAGGAGGGAATAGAGGCCCTGCGGCATCTCTTCCGGGTGGCGGCGGGCCTGGACTCCTTGGTGATGGGAGAGGCGCAGATCCTGGGGCAGGTGCGGGAGGCCCTCTTCCTGGCCCGGAAATATGGGGCCACGGAAAGCCTATTGGAGAAGGCCTTCCAGTCCGCCATCGCCCTGGGCAAGCGGGCCCGGAGCGAAACCGGCATCGGGGCGGGAGCGGTGAGCGTGGCCTACGCGGCCTTGGACCTGGCCCTGGCGGTGTACGGGGACCTCACGGGCCTTGCCGTGGCGGTTTTGGGGGCGGGGGAGATGGCGGAGCTCTTTCTTACCCACCTGAAGGCCCAGGGAGTGGGCCGGGTTTTGGTGGTGAACCGCACGGTGGAGAGGGCCAGGGCCCTGGCGGAGCGGTTTGGAGGGGAAGCCTATGGCCTCGAGGCTCTTCCCCAGGTCCTGCGCCAGGCGGACCTGGTGGTGGCTTCCGCCGCCAGCCCCCATTACCTGGTGCGCCCGGAGGACCTGCCGAGGCGGTCCAAGCCCCTTTTCCTCATCGACATCGCCCTGCCCCGGAACATCGACCCCCGGGTGGGCCGCCTGCCCCAGGCCTACCTGTACAACCTGGACGACCTGAAGCGGGTGGTGGAGAAGAACCTAAAGGCCCGCCAGGGCGAGGTGCCCAAGGTGGAGGCCCTCATAGAGGGAGCCATCGGGGATTACCTGGAGTGGTATGCGGGCCACCGGGTGCGGGAGGCCATACGGGCCCTGAAGGGCCTGGCCTATAAGGAGGTGGTGCGGGAGTACCCGGAGGCCGATCCCCTTACCTGGCACAAGGAGGCGGGGCGCAGGGCCCACCCCTGGATTCAGGCCGTAAAGGCCCGGACCCAGGAGTTCCTCCAGGGTCCTCCCTGCCCTGGGGAGTGCCCGCTTCTGGTCTTCCGTCCCCCACGGCTATGACCGCGGTTTCCCTGCTGGCCCTGGTGGGGGTTCTCCTCCTGGCCGTGGGGTTGTTCTGGCCTCGAGGGCTTTTCCTGGGGGCCTTTCTGTACCTGGGGGCCGCCTTGGCTGATGCCTTTGCCAAGGGGTTTTTCTCAGGTCCGGCCCAGCCCGCCTTGGTCCTGGGGGGGCTCTTGGCCTTACGGGGGGAGAGTTTGTTGCTTCGGCCAAGGCTTACCCCTCTCCGCCGCTACTTGGTTCTCCTGGCCATGCTCCTTGGCCTCTTTGCCCTCAAGGCCCTGCCCCATCCGGGGGGAAGCCTGCCCCTCCTCCTTACCCTGGTGCACGCCGGGGCCTTCCTGGTGGCCTACCTGGCCCTGGCGGTGGGGGTGGGGGCAGGGGTGATGTGCGCCATGCAGGACCTGCGCCTGCGGTCGGTGCCGGAAAAGGCCCTGCTTTCCGCCCCCCTTTGGAGCCTGAGGCGGCTGGAGCAGGGCTACCTTCGGGTGGGGTACCTGGCCACCACCTTGGGCCTGACCAGCGGCATGGCCTGGGCCTGGGGGTATTTCGGTAGCCCTTTGGCCCTGGATCCCAAGGAGATCTCCGTGCTCCTGGGCTGGCTGGGCCTCACCCTTTACTTCCTCCTCGAGGAGAGGCTTCAGGGCTACCCGCGCATGGCCCTGCTCCTGCTGGCCTATGCCCTTTTGCTGTTCGCCTTCATCGGCGCCCCTTTCCTGGGTTCCCGCCATCCTTCGGGCCTGGGGTTTTAGATATAGAAATTGTAACTTGACAGATTTGGAACAAGCGGTTTATAATCCTTCACAAGGAGGTGAAGGATGTGGAGCCCATGGTGGGACCCGGGGGCGGGGAAGAGGAGGCACGAGGAGCTCCTTTTGGAGGCGGAGCGGGAGAGGCTCCTTAAGCCCCTTCGTTCTCCCTGGCGTCTGAGGCTAGCCCGGGTTCTTTTGCGGTGGGCCCAGAGGCTTGCCCCTGAGGCTCCGGCGGAGCTTGGGGAGGTTTCCTATGGGGGATAAGCGGCGCATTTTGGAGATGGTAAGGGAAGGGGTCCTTACCCCGGAGGAGGCCCTGGAGCTTCTTTCCGTGCTGGAGGAAAGGGAGTTGGCTGGAGGGGAAAGGCCTCCTGTGGAGGCTTCCCAGGTTTTCGCCCCCCAGGGGTTTCGGGTTCAGGTGCAGGCTTTCGGGGCCAGCCTCGAAGTGGTGGGGGTGGCAGGGTTGGAGGGGCTGGAGGCGGAGGGTGTAGGGGTAACCCAGGAGGGCGGGATCCCGGTCTATCGGGTTTCCCTGGGCGAGGGGAGGCTTAGGGTTCCCGAGGGGGCCGAGGTTTTGCTTTTGGCCAAGGGAAGCCACGTGGAGCTTGCCGGGGTGGTCCTCAAGGGCCGGGCCCTAGGGGCCAACCTGGAAGGGGATGGGCTTTTGGGCCTGGACCTGGCCCTCTCGGGAGGCAACCTGGAAGCAGGCCTTTTCCTTCGGGATGGAGAGCACCGCCTGGAGGTGCGGGCGGGCAACGCCGAGCTCCGGTTTTTGCCGGGTTCGGACCTGGAGGTGGAGGCCCAGGTGCGCCTGGGGGGCCTCGAGGTGGCGGGACCTTGGCGGCAGGTAGCTACCCCTGGCGGGCGGGGCTGGTCCCTGGGAGAGGGGAAGGCCAAGCTCAGGGCCAGGGTGGCCATGGGGAATCTGGAACTGGAGGCATAAGATGGAGGAAAAACGGCGTATTCTGGAGATGGTGCGTTCCGGCGAGATTGGGGTAGAGGAGGCCCTGGCCCTGCTTCAGGCGGTGGAGGAACCCAGGCCCCGGGCGCAGATTCCTGCCAGGCTCCTCAGGGTGCGGATCCAGGCCCACGACAAGGGGAAGCCGGTTCGGGTCCACGTGAACCTTCCCCTGGCCTTGGCGGAGCTTCTGGAGAAGTTCCTGCCCGAAGAGGCCAAGCTCACCCTGGAGGACCGGGGGGTGCATTTGAAGGACCTCTTGCGCCTGGTGCGGGAGGGGGTGCCCGAGGGGAAACTGGTGGAGATCGAGGCGGAGGAGGAGGGCAATCCGGTGCAGGTGCTGGTGGAGGTGGTGTGAGGCCAGCTTGGCCCCCTTTGCGCCCCAGGTTCCTCTACCTTCGGGTGCGGGGGCCTTTCCCCCTGCCCCTGGTCCTCCCCCTTCCCCTTTGCGCCCTGGAGTGGGGTTTGCTCCTCGCCCTCTGGGTGTGGAAGACCCGGGCCCTTTTCCGGGGAGGAGCGCCTATTCCCTTGCCTCTCGGTGCCCTTTGGACCTTTAGGGTGTTGCCGCCTTTAACCCTGCTGGAGGTGGAGGCGGAGGAAGTAGAGATCAAGGTGGGGCTATGGTGATGAAACCCGTTCCCGTGCGGTGCCCGGCCTGCGAGGCTCCTTTGGCGGTGAAGGCCCTCTTTTGCCCCTCTTGCGGCACCGAGGTGCACGGCCGCTTCCAGCTGAACGAGTTCGCCCTCCTTTCCAAGGAGCACCTGGACTTCCTCCGGCTTTTCGTGAAGGCCCGGGGCAACCTGAAGGAGGTGGAGAGGATCCTAGGGGTTTCCTACCCCACGGTGCGGGCGCGGCTGGACGCTCTCCTCAAGGCCCTGGGCTACGAGGCCGCAGAGGAAGGGGAAGACAGGCTTGAGGTGTTGGAGGCCTTGCGCCGGGGGGAGATCAGCGTGGAGGAGGCGGTGGCGCGGCTGAAGGAAGGGAGAAGCTGAAGGCCGTTCCCTTGCCCACCTCGCTTTCCACCCAGATCTCCCCCCCGTGGGCCTCGAGGATGGCCTTCACGATGGCGAGGCCCAGCCCCGACCCCCCCCGCTCCCGGTCCCGGGCCTTGTCCACCCGGTAGAAGCGCTCGAAAAGGTGGGGAAGGTGCTCCTTGGGGATGCCTTCCCCGTCGTCTTCCACCCGCACCACCACCTTCTCCCCCAGGTCAAAGGCCCTGAGCCAGATGTGCCGGGCCCCCGCTTTGATGGCGTTGGAGAGGAGGTTGGCCAGGACCTGGTGGAGCCGATCCGGGTCGCCTTGCACCCAAAGCTCCGGGGAGGCCTCCACCTCAATCTCCCCCTCAAAGCTCTTGGCGAACTCCTCCTTCACCTCCTCCAGGAGGTCTTGGATGCGGACAGGGGCCGGTTCCATGCGCCAGGAACCGGTTTGGGAGAGCTCCAGAAGGTCCGACACCAGCTTCCCCATGCGCTCCGCTTCCCGCTTCACCACCTCGAGGCTCTCCCGCTGGGCCTCGGTGAGGGGAGTGCGGCGCAGCAGGAAGCCCACGTGGCCCAGAATGGCGGTGATGGGGGTTCTGAGCTCGTGGGAGGCATCCTGGAGGAAGCGGGTCTGGGCCAGAAAGGCCTGCTGCATCCGGGAAAGCATGCCGTTTAAGGCCCGCACCAGGGTGGCCACCTCGTCCCGCCCCTCGGGTTCGGGCAGGGGTTCGGGGCGGGTGGTGATGGCCTCGGCCCGCCGGGCCACCCATTCCAGGGGTTCCAGGGCCCGGGCCACCAGGTTCCTGGCCAGGAGGATGGAGAGGAGGAGCACGAGAAGCGCCGTACCCGCATAGATGCGGGCGAACTGGGAGAGGGTGCTCTCCAGGTTCTCCACGGGCTTCCCCACCAAGAGGGCTCCCTGCCACACGGTTCCCCCCAGGTTGACCTCCACCCGGCGGGCGTAGACCAGAAGCTTTAAGGGGGGTCCTTCCCGCGGCAGCTCGGCGTAGGCCCAGGCCTCGCCCCGCTCCAGAAGGGTACGGTAGTCCGCCTCCTTTAGGAGAAGGCGCTGGCTTCCTAAGGCGGGGCTTTTCTGCAGGCTGATCCCCCCTTCCCGGGCCAGAAGGGCGGGGTTTTCCTCGGGAAGAAGCTGGAGCTCCGCATAGAGGCTTGCGGGAAGCCCGGCCTCCAGGAGGGCCTGGCCGCCCAGGTTCAGGAGGCGGACCACCTGGTTGCTGGCCTCCAGAAGCTCCTGGCGCAGGGAGCGGTAGAGGAAGCCCCGCAAGAGGCCTTCCAGGGCCAGCCCCAGCACCAAAAGGGTTACCAGGAGGAGGCCTGCGGTGAGGAGGGTGATGCGGGAGCGCAGGGTCATACCGCCCTGCCCTGGCTTTGGGACCCCGGCGAGGAGGCCCTTAGGGCTGCTTCAAGGTGGGGCATGGGAGGGATGCGTCAATCCTCACGGAGCACGTACCCCACGCCCCGCACCGTGTGGATCAGGCGCCTTTCCCCCGCGGCCTCCAGCTTCTTGCGCAGGTAGCCGATGTAGACGTCCACCACGTTGCTTCCCCCCTGGTAGCCGGGCCAGACCTTCTCCTCGATCTCGTAGCGGCTGAAGACCTTCCCGGGGTTCTTGGCGAGAAGTTCCAGGAGCTCGAACTCCTTGTTGGAAAGCTCGATGCGCCGCCCGCTTCGGAAAACCTCCCGGCCCTCGAGGTTGATGATGAGGTCCGCCACCCTGATCTCCCCGGTGATGGCGGGGCTCACCCGGCGCAGGTGGGCCCGCACCCGGGCCAGGAGCTCCTCTATGGAAAAAGGCTTCACCAGGTAGTCGTCGGCCCCGGCGTCCAGGCCCTCCACCTTGTCCTCGATGCGGTCCTTGGCGGTGAGGATGAGGATGGGGACGTTGGAGGTCTTGCGGATGCGCTTGGCCACCTCGATCCCGTCCATGACGGGAAGCATCAGGTCCAGGATCACCAGGTTAGGGTTCACCTCCCGGAAGCGGGAAAGGCCGGTGATGCCGTCGTAGGCCACCTCGGTGCGGTAGCCCTCGGCTTGCAGTTCCAGCTCGATGAAGCGGGCGATGTCCTTTTCGTCCTCCACGATCAGGATGAGGGGAGGTTCCATACCCTCCAGGATACTCACTTTCTCATGAGAAAGCTAGGTGTACAGGCTTAGAACCGCCAGGTACATAAAAAGGCTTCCCAGGAGGACCAGGAGATGCCACAGGCCGTGAAACCCCACTTTCCCCGGCCAGGGGTCAGGCTTCTTTCTCGCATACACCCAGGCTCCCAGGGTGTAGAAGACCCCGGAGAGGGCCATGAGGCCGAAGGTGGGAAGGGGCAGGTGGAGCTTGGGGAGAAAGAAGACGGAAAGCCAACCCAGGGCCAGGTAGGCCAGGGTGTAGAGCCACCGGGGTGCCCTGAGGAAGAAGAGGCGGAAGCCCACCCCCAGGAGGGCCAGGCTCCACACCAGGCCCAGGGCGAAGGGTTTCCAGCTTTCCTGAAGGCCCTCCACCAGAAAGGGGGTGTAGCTTCCGGCGATGAAGAGGAAGATGGCCGCATGGTCCAGCCGCCTGAGCCAGGCCAGGGCCCGATCCCCCACCCGCAGGGCGTGGTAAAGGGTGCTGGCACCGAACATGAAGGCCATGGTGAGCCCGAAGATGAGGAGAGCGGGCCAAACCTCCCTGGGGGCGAGGAGAAGGAGGAAGGCGCTTCCCAAAAGGGCTAGGGGCACCCCCAGGGCATGGCTTAGGGCGTTAAAGGGTTCGCGGACCATGCCCCAGCGTACCCTGACCTGGGCTTCAGGCACCAGGGCCCAGGGCGGCTTCGATCTCCGCCACCTTCTTCACCGTGCGCAGGAGGGCGTCGGGGTTGAGGCTTAGGGAGTCGATGCCCTTGGCCACTAAGAAGGCGGCGAACTCGGGGTAGTCGGAAGGGGCCTGGCCGCAGATGCCCACCTTTTTCCCCTTGGCGTGGGCCTTTTCTATGAGCATGGCCGAGAGGAGTTTGACGGTTTCCCGCCTTTCGTCGAAGAGCCAGGCCACCCGTTCCGAATCCCGGTCCAGGCCTAAAGCCAGCTGGGTGAGGTCGTTGGAGCCGATGGAAAACCCGTCAAAGAGCTCGGCGAAGGCCTCAGCCTCGAGGACATTGGAGGGAATCTCCGCCATCACGTAGACCTCGAGGCCCTCCTCTCCCCGTTTCAAGCCTCCCTCCGCCATCACCTCCAAAACCCTGGCCCCCTCCTCGGGGGTGCGGCAGAAGGGCACCATCACCATGAGGTTCTTGAGGCCCATCTCCTCCCGCACCTTCTTGACCGCCGCCACCTCGAGGAGGAAGCCCTCCTTGTAGTCGGGGTGGTAGTAGCGGCTCGCCCCCCGCCAGCCCAGCATGGGGTTTTCCTCCTTGGGCTCAAAGAGGTGCCCCCCGACGAGGCGGGCGTACTCGTTGGTCTTGAAGTCGGAGAAGCGGAGGAGGACAGGCCTGGGGTAAAAGGCCGCGGCGATGAGGCCGATCCCCTGGGCCAGGGTATCCACGAAGTAGGCCCTTTTGTCGGGGTAGGCCTCGGTGAGCTCCTCCACCTGGCGCCGCACCTTCTCGGGCAGGGTTTCGAAGCGGGTTAGGGCCAAGGGGTGGATGCGCACGTGGCTGGCGAAGACGAACTCCATGCGCAATAGCCCCACCCCGTCCGTGGGCAGGAGGCTTACCCTTAGGGCCTCCTCCGGGGTACCCACGTTGACCAGGATCCGGGTGCGGGTCCTGGGGAGGGTTTCCGGGCGCACCTCCTCCACCTCAAAGGCCAGGGCCCCGCGGTAGACGCGCCCCACCTCCCCCTCAGCGCAGGAGACCGTGACCTCTTCCCCCTCGGGAATGAGCCGGGTGGCCCCCACCGCCCCCACCACCGCCGGTACCCCCAGCTCCCGGGCCACGATGGCGGCGTGGGAGGTGCGCCCACCCCGTTCGGTGACGATGGCCGCTGCCCGCTTCATGATGGGCTCCCAGTCGGGGTTGGTGGTTTCCGTGACCAGGACCTCACCCTCCTGGAAGCGATCCATCTCCTTGGGATCCTTAAGCACCCGGGCCCTTCCCGTGGCGATGGCCTCCCCCACCGCCAGGCCCTCGGCCAGGACCTCGCCCCTTTCCAAAAGGCGGTGGATGCGGAGCACCGGGGCCTTCTGGGAGTGCACGGTTTCGGGCCGGGCCTGCAGGATGAAAAGCTCCCCCGTGGGCCCGTCCTTGGCCCACTCGATGTCCATGGGGGTGGGAGTTCCCCGCTTCCCGCTGTAATGCTCCTCAATCCGGATGGACCAGTCGGCCAGGAGGAGGGCCTCATCCTCGGAAAGGGCGAACTGGTTCCGGAGATAAGGAGGGGTGGGACGGTTTCTCAGCCGGCCCTCCCTGGGGTCAAAGGCCAGGGTAAGCTCCTTGGGGCCCAGTTTCTTGTGGACCAGGGCCCGGTAGCCGGCTTTGAGGGTTTCCTTGTGCACGTAGTAGGCGTCGGGTCCCACCCTCCCCTGGACGATGTTCTCCCCCAGTCCGTAGATGGCGGTGATGTAGACGAAGCCCCGGTGGCCGGTGTCGGGGTCCAGGGTGAAGATCACCCCGCTTGTGGCGGTGTCCGCCCGCACCATGCGCTGCACCCCCACGGAGAGGGCCACCTTGAGGTGGTCAAAGCCCATGTGGGCCCGGTAGCTGATGGCCCGGGCGGTGAAGAGGCTGGCCATGGCCCGCTTCACATGAAGGAGGAGTTCCTCCTCCCCTTGCACGTAGAGGTAGCTTTCCTGTTGCCCGGCGAAGCTGGCGGTGGGAAGGTCCTCGGCGGTGGCGCTGCTGCGCACGGCCACAGGGAGGGCTTCCTCCCCGGCTTCCTGGGAAAGCGTTCGGTAGGCCTGGCGGATCTCCTTCTCCAGGTCCTCGGGATATCCCCCCTTCAGGATCAGGTTTCTCAGGCGGCGGCTTGCCCGGGCCAGGAGGATGGGGTCATCGGGGTCCAGGTCCTTAAGTTCCTGGGCGATGGCCTCCTTGAGGCCGTTGGCCGTGAGGAAATGCCAGTAGGCCTCGCTGGTGGTGGCAAACCCCCCGGGCACCTTCACCCCCAGGGGGCTTAGCTCCCGGATCATCTCCCCCAGGGAGGCGTTCTTACCCCCCACCAAAGGCACATCCTCCAGGCCCACCTCGTGAAAAAACCGGATCCAGCGCATACCCTGCCCCCTTCCTAGGGGATGCCCCCCTTCCTGAGAAGCTCCTTCAGGATTCCCTCGGCGCTTTCCCCCTCGTAAAGGGCCTCCTCCGTGAGGAAAAGCCGGTGGGGAAGGGCCAGGAAGGCTGCGTCCCTAAGCTCCTTCCAGTCCACCAGGGGCTTGGCCCTGAGGTAGGCCAGGGCCCGGGCCAGGGACAGCCAGGCCTTGGCCCCGCGGGGGGAGAGGCCCATGCGCAGGCGTCGGTCCTCCTGGGTGAGAAAGGCCACGTGGGTGATGGCCTCGAGGGCCTCCCTGGCCACCCTAATCCCCCGCACCTCCTCCTGGGCCTTGGGGAAGTCCACCCCCAAGGGTTCGGGAATCCGGGGTTCCTCCGTGAGGATCCTGAGCCACACCTCCCGCCTGGGGGGGCGGAAGGGGATTTTGGCGGTGAAGCGGTCCAGCTGGGCCTCTGGGAGAGGGTAGGTCCCCTCAAGCTCTAAAGGGTTTTGTGTGGCCACCACGAAGAAGGGCTCGGGCAGGGGGTAGCGCACCCCTCCTGCGGTCACCGCCCGTTCCTGCATGGCCTCGAGGAGGGCCGACTGCACCTTGGGCGGGGCCCGGTTGATCTCGTCCGCCAGGACCACCTGGGCGAAGAGGGGGCCTCTCACGAACTCAAACCGCCCCTCCCGAAACACCTCGCTTCCCGTGAGGTCCTGGGGCAGGAGGTCGGGGGTGAACTGGATGCGCTTGTAGCTTAGGCCGCTTCCCTTGGCAAAGCTTTCCGCCAGGAGGGTTTTTCCCAAGCCCGGAACACCTTCCAAAAGGGCGTGCCCCCGGGCCAGCAGGGTGGCCAGGAGGGCCTCTATGGCCTCCTCCTGGCCGAAGAGGACTTCCTGCAGGGCCTCCCGGAGCCGGGAAAGCGCTTGAAGAGGGGTTTCCGCCATGGCCTCCAAGGCTTAGGTTTCCTCAGCGCTCTTGCGCTCCTGCACGATCTTCTGCGCTAGGTGAGGGGGTACCTCCGCGTAGTGGCTGAACTCCAGGGTGTAGGCCCCTGCCCCCCCGGTGAGGCTGGGCAGGGCCTTGTAGTACTCCAAAACCTCCGCCAGGGGCACCTCGGCCCGCACCGCCGCCAGGGCCCCTTCCTGCTCCATGCCCAGGATGCGTCCCCGCCTTGCCTGGAGGTCGGAGAGGATATCCCCCACCCGCTCCTGGGGGGCGATCACCTTGATCTGGTAGATGGGTTCCAGAAGAACCGGGCTTGCCAGCTCCATCACCTTCTTGAAGGCCATGCTGGCGGCGATCTGGAAGGCGAGGTCCGAGGAGTCCACCTCGTGGTAGGAGCCGTTATAGACGATGGCCTTGAAGCCCATCACCGGGTAGCCCGCCAGGACCCCCTTTTTGGCCGCCTCGAGGATCCCCTCCTCTATGGCCTCCTGGTACTTGCTGGGGATCACCCCCCCGGTGATGCGCCATTCAAAGCTGTACTCGGGGGCGGGTTCCAGCCTCAGCCACACATCCCCGTACTGGCCGTGCCCCCCGGTCTGCTTCTTGTACTTGCCCTGCCCCTCGGCCACCTTGCGGATGGTTTCCCGGTAGGGGACCTTGGGCACGGAGAACTCCACCTCCACCCCGTAGTCGGCCAGGCGCTCCTTGGCGGTGGCGAGGTGAAGCTCCCCGTGTCCCCAAAGCAGGAACTCCCCCGTCTCCTCCTGGCGCTCCAGCTTGAGGCTTGGGTCCTCCTCCAAAAGCTTCCTCAGGGCTTCCCCCAGTTTGGCCTCGTCGGTTTTGCCCTTGGGCCGGAGGGCCACGGGCACGTTGGGCTCGGGCAGGCGGGCGAAGGGTACCGCCTCGCTTTCCGGCCGTTCCCCTTGCCAGAGCACCATGCCCCGGTGGAGGTTTTCCGCCTTGGGCACGCCCAGGATATACCCTCCTTCCGCCTCCTCCACCTCCAGGAGGTCCTTGCCCAGGGGCACGTAGAGATGGGGAAGGCGGATGGCGCCCGCTTCGCTCTGGAGGGTATCCCCGGGCTTCAGCCTGCCCCGGTAAAGGCGCACGTAGGCCACCTGGCCCATGAAGGGGTCCACCTGCACCTTGAAGACCTTGGCCAGGGCGGGGCCTTCCCCAAAGCGTTCCTCTGGGGAGGGGAAGGCCTCCAGGATCAGGTCCAAGAGGGGCAGGACCCCGATGCCTTCCATACCTGAGGCCAGGGCCACCGGGTAGAGGAGGCCCTTGCGCACCGCCTCGTGGAAGGCTTTTTCCAGGGCTTCCCCGGTCACCTCTTCCCCCTCCAGGTACTTTTCCAGAAGGGCTTCGTCGGTTTCCACGATGGCCTCGAGGACCTCCTGACGGAAGCGCTCGGCCCGCTCTCGCTCCTCCTCGGGCACGGGGACCTCCACCTCCTGCCCGTTCTCGTACCGGTAAGCCTTGCCGTGGAAGACGTCGATGAGCCCCACCCAGCGCCCGCCTTGGTAAAGGGGCAGGTCGATGGGCAGGATGTGTCCCAGGGTGGCCCGGAGGTCCTCCAGAAGGGCGTAGTAGTCCCCGCCCTTGTCCAGCTTGGTGACCACCACCATGCGGGGAAGAGCAAGCCGCTCGGCCACAGTCCAGGCCCTTTCCGTGCCCACCTGCACCCCGTTTTCCGCGGATACGGCCACCAGCGCGGCGTCGGCGGCCTCCAAAGCCCCCCTGATCTCCCCCACGAAATCCCCGTAGCCCGGGGCGTCCAGGAGGAAGATGCGGTGGTCCTTGTACTTCAGGGGGGCCACCCCGGTGCGCACTGTGGTGCGGTGGAGCTTAGCCTCGGGGGTGTAGTCGGTGGTGGTGGTGCCGTCCTCCACCCGGCCCATGCGTTCCTTGGCCCCGGTTCGGAAAAGCAGGGCCTCGGTCAAGGTGGTTTTGCCGCTTCCCGCATGGCCCACCAGGGCCACGGTTCGGATGGGAGAGGTTCCTGGGATCATCTTCCCTCCTTCTTGGTGCCCATAGTATAGGCCTAAGGAGGGGGCGATTGTCCCAAGTGCTCTACGTGCCCAGGAGGCTTCTGGAGGAAACCCGCACCCACCTCCAAAAGGAGGCGCCCAGGGAAGGGGTGGGGCTTTGGGCGGGGAGGCGGGAGGTGGAAAGGGTGATTCCCCTGCCCAACGCCCACCCAGAGCCTCTGGTGGGGTATCTGGCCGAGCCCTTGGCCCTGCTTCGGGCCCTAAAGGAGATGGAAAGGGAAGGCCTAGCCCTCCTGGCCATCTACCACTCCCATCCCAGGGGGCCTGCCTTCCCCAGCCCCACCGATATCCGCGAGGCCCGCTGGCGGGTGCCCTATGTCATCTTCGGCACCGATGGGGTCAGGGCTTTCCTTTTACCGGAAGGGCTGGAGGTACCCGTGGCCTTGCTGCCCTAGCCCCCATAGAACCAGCCCGTGTCCCACATGATGAGGGGCTTGGCCTCCTGCCTCACCCCGGCCTCCACCACCTCGGCCACCACCGCGCTGTGGTCCCCGCCCTCGTAGATGTGGCGCACCTCGGCCTCGAGCCAGTAGGGAAGCTCGGTGAGGAGGGGAAGGCCAAAGGTGGGGGAGGGTTCAAAGGGATGGCCGTTCAGGGTGCTTCCCTCCCGCACCGTGGGTTTGAAGAAGTCCTGGGCGATCTGCTTCTGGTCCTGGGCCAAGGTCAGGAGGGCCAGCTTGCCCGTGCGCTGGATAAGCTCATGCAGGCGGCTATCCCGCTTGACCCCCAGGGCGATGAGGGGAGGGGTGAAGGAGGCCTGGGTCACCCAGTTCACGGTGCCAGCGGCGTAGTCCTCCCCTTCCCGGGCCGTCAGGATGTACAGGCCATAGGTGAAGCTCCGCAGGACTTTCTTCTTGGCCTCGAGGTCCATACCGGTTTCCATTCTAGCCCTGGGCCAGGAGGGTCTGGATGAGGACCTCATGGATGTGGCCGTTGGTGGCCACGATGTAGCGGTGCCCGAGGCGGTAGGGCCTTCCTTCCAGGTCGGTGACCTTGCCCCCCGCCTCCTCCACGATGAGCCAGCCTGCGGCCACATCCCAGGGGTTCAGCTTCACCTCCCAGAAGCCCTCCAGCCTCCCGGCAGCCACATAAACCAAGTCCAAGGCCGCCGCTCCCGGCCGGCGCACCAGGAGTCCCCTGGACAGGGCCCGGTGAAAGTAGGTGAGGTTTTCCGGGTCCTTGGCCACATCGTAGGGAAACCCCGTGGCGAGGAGGCTACCCAAAAGCTCCTTCCGCTCCGTGACCCGGATGGGCCGGCCGTTTAGGAAGGCGCCTTCCCCCCGTACCGCGTAAAAGGCCTCGTCCCGGCTGGTGTCCAGCACCACCCCCACCTGGATCTTCCCTTCCACCTCGAGGGCAAGGGAAACCCCATAGAAGGGAAAGCCATGGGCGTAGTTCACGGTGCCGTCCAGGGGGTCCACGATGAAGCGGAGGGCCTTGCCCCCCTCGCTTCCCCCCTCTTCCCCCAAGAAGCCCGCCTCGGGGAAGCGGGAGAGGAGAAGTTCCTTGATGGCTTCCTCCGATTCCCGGTCCGCCTGGGTAACCAGGTCGGTGGGGCCGGACTTGGTGCCGTGGGTGAAGCCCTTGGCCTGGTAATAGGCGTGGATGCCCTTGGCCAGGTGGGCGGCTTCCAGCATGGCCTCGAGGTAGGGGAAGTAGGGATGCTTCCTGCCAATCACTTTCCCATCATACGCCGGGATTCCAGATCCTTCCCTTAGCGAAAAGGGCTTTTAGCTTGGCCTCGTCCTTTATCCCCGGGGCCCTTTCCACCCCGCTGGCCAGGTCGATGGCGTAGGGCCTCAGGGCCAGAACCTCCTCCAGGTTTTCAGGGGTTATCCCCCCGGCCAGGATGATGCGCTTTCCCGTTTGCAAAAGGGGCTTGGCCCAGTCCCTGGGGTAGGTTTGGCCGCTCCCTGGAGCTTTGCTATCCAGCAGAAGGGTGCCTGCGGGGTACTGGGCCCAGCCGGGATCCGCAGGACCGGTTAGGGGAAAGGCCTTGATGACGGGAAAGTGCCTGCCGATGGCCTCTGCCCACTCCGGAGGCTCCTGGCCATGCAGCTGGACCACCTGGAGCCTGGCCCGTTCCGCAAGCCTCAGCACCTCCTCGGGGCCTTGGTTTTGGAAGACCCCTACCCGAACCACAAAGGGGCCCAAAGCCTCCGAGATGGCCCGGGCCACCTCGAGGTCCACCCGCCTTCTGGAGCCCGGAGCAAAGACGAATCCCACGGCGAAGGCCCCCAGGGCTTCCGCCAGAAGGGCGTCCTCCAGCCGGGTGATGCCGCAGATCTTGATGCGGATCAAGGCAGAAGCTCCCTTACCTTCAGGGAAACCTGGGGGAAGGCCATGGGGGATAGGGTATCCTCAGGGCCTAGCTCCCGCATCTCCTGGTAGACCCCTCCCAGGGGATTCCGGTAAACTTCCACCCTCCTTTCCCCGAGGTTCACCAGCCACACCTCAGGAATCCCTGCCTGGGCATAAAGGGGAAGTTTTACCTGGCGGTCATAGCTTAGGGAAGCCTCGTCCACCCCCACTAGAAGAAAAATGTCCTCCGGACCGGGGTGGTCCTGGGCGTAGAAGTCGGGGCGGGGCCTTAGGAGAACCAGGTCGGGCTGGGGTTCGGAGAGGGGGGAAAGCCTAATGGGATCCTGTACTCCCACCAGGGCCCGGTCGGCTAGGGTTTGGTGGAAGAGGGCATTGAGCCTTTTCACCACGGCCGCATGCTGGCTTCCTATGGGGCTCATCTCCACCACGGTACCTTCTATGAGCTCCACCCGTTCGTCCTCCTGAATCACGCCGGCTTCCAGGAGGCGGTGGTACTCCTCGCGGGTGAAGCGCCGGGGCTGGACCATGCCCTTAGTTTAAGGGCCCCACCAGCCGCCCTGGTGGGGCCTGGACACCCTTACGGGCGGTCTAACCACACTTGGAGTAGCCGCAGACCTGGCACTTGTAGCATCCCTCCTCCCGCACCAGGGCCACCTCCCCGCAGGAGGGGCACTTGGTGGCTCCCGCCAGGGCCAGGCCGCTTTGGGGCCCCTGTACCCCAAGTGAACCGCCAGAGAGGGCGGGTACCTCGGTCAGCTCATCGGGGACTGCCTTAGGGGCAGCGGTGGCCTCCCCCTTTAGGACCTCGGGGATGGTTTCCAGCGCCACCGCGATCAGGTCCGCCTTGCTGGAAACCAGCCTGCCCTGGTAGGTGCCGTAAAGACCGCCGTTGATGCCCCTTAGGGTCCTCACGATGGCCTCCGGGGGCACCCCGTACTGGAGGGCGATGGAGACCACCCGGCCGAGGGCCTCGGAATCGGCGTTGGCCTCGTCTCCTGCCTTGCCCGAGGTGAGGATGACCTCTATGGGCCTTCCCTCCAGCATGTTCACCGTGACCAGAAAGCTCCGCTTGCCCCCGTCGGGGGAGAGGAGCTTGACCATGTCGGTAAAGCCCATGAGCCTGCCCGGGCGCTCGTACATGGGGGTACCCGGTTGAGGCGCTGGCGAGAGGGCCTGGGGGGCAGGGTGGGAAGCCAAAGGAGCTTCTTCCTTGTCCTCCTCTGCCTTCTTCTCCTCCTTCCTCACCGTGAGCACCTGGAACTCCCGGGAGCCGTCCCGGTAGACGGTGATGCCCTTGCACCTCGTGTGGTAGGCCTCCAGATAAGCGGCCTCCACCTCCTCCACGGTGGCGTGGTTGGGCAGGTTGATCGTTTTGGAGAGCGAGTTAGCAGCGTACCCTTCGGCGTCGAAGGCTCGCTGCACGGCTCCCTGCATCCGCACGTGGTCCAGGGGATGGATGTCGTGGGCGCACTCGAAGACCCGGCGGATCGCCTCGGGGACAAAGGGAAGGTTCTTGACCGAGCCGTGCCCGTCCTCCTGGATGGCGGCGATGATCTTCTCCCAGTCCCAGCCGCCTTCCTTCTCGTAATCGGGATGGGGCGGGTAGGCCTCCATCAGCTCCACGAAGAGGGGGTGGAGGAGGGGCTTGTACTCCCCGCCGATCCTCCGCCACACGAAGGGGCTGAAGACGGGCTCGATGCCGCTAGAAACCCCCATGACCATGCTGGTGGTGCCGGTGGGGGCCACGGTGAGTAGGGCCACGTTCCGCCTGGGCCTGATTCCCAGGGCCTCAAAGTACTCCCGGTGCGCCTCGTAGAGGGGGAAGACCCCCCTTTCCTTTGCGAGGGCCTCCGAGGCCTTGATGGCCTCCTCCCGCATGGCGGACATGATCTCGTAGACCCTTTTCCTGGCCTCCTCGGAAGAGTAGGGGAGGCCCATCTTGATGAGGGCGTCCGCCAGGCCCATGACCCCGAGGCCAAGCCTTCTGAGCTTCTTGGCCGCCTCCTCGTTGTCGGGGAGGGCGAACCTGTTCACGTCCAGGACGTTGTCCAGGAAGCGGATGGCCGTGTGGACATCCCTCCTGAACTCCTCCATCTGGAACTCCCCGTCCTTCACGTAGGTGGCCAGGTTCAAGGCCCCAAGATCGCAGGGCTCGCCCACGGTGAGGGGGATCTCCCCGCAGTTGTGGCAGACCAGGCCTCCGGCGATGAGGCTGTGGGTGACCGGCTCGGTGAGGTCGTACACAGGGGCTTCCCCGGCGGGCTCCACCCTTTCCACCGTGGCCAAGAAGGGTTTTGCGTAGCTGCCCCGGGGGCGGTCCTTCAGGAAAGCCATGAGTTTTTCCTGCTTCTCCTTTTGCAGGAAACCCACCACCTCGGCAAAATAGTCCCGGTTTTCCGCCCCGAGAATGAGCTCGTACTGGGCAGCCACCGGGTAGAGCGTGGGCTTTCGCTGGCTGTTAGGCAAGGCCTTGAGCCCGGCCTCGCGGCGCTTGTAGATCTTCCCATAAATGCCCAGGTTGAGGAGAAGGAGCTGAACATCTTTTAAAAGACCCAGGCTCGAGGAGGCCAAGCGGACGGTGGCGTCCTTTTTGTGGGGGTTGATCTGCACCGAGCCATCGGCGCTGAAAAGGCCTTGGAGAAACCCCACCACGGCCTCGCGGGGTGCCCGGAAGAGGCTTTCGGGGACCCGCTTCTCCGTGGCCTTGGCAGGTTTTACCCCTAGGGCCTGGAAGAACTCGGAGGGGATCCGGTTGAAATGGAGGTGATAGGTGGAAGAGGCTGTTTCTTGGAGGCTTCCCCCACCGAACCAATCCCTTAGAAGGGTGGGGAGCCATGAAACATGTTCAAAGTCCTGCCGGGAGAAGTAGAAGCCTACCCCATCTTCCCGAAGGTAACCATCGCCCAAAAGCCATCCCAGGGCTACCCCTAGCTCCCGGCTCCACCGGGTGGGAAGGTTGGCGTATTGGGCCTGCACGTCCTGGCGTCCCCTGCTTCCTCGGCTTCCCGCGGTAGCCACCCGGGCTTGGGCCACGGCCAGGACAGCGGCAGGGAGGAGTTCCTCCTTTGGGAAGAGGCCTTCCCCGCTTTGGATCAGGATGCGGTCCCCGGGCTTGAGGCTACCTGCTTCCCGGTACCCCTCAGGGGTTAGGACCTCGTGGTCTGGGGTAAGGGTGACCTCGAGGCCCTCCCGGGTGGTGAGGCGCACCACAGGCTTCACTCCGGTGAAGAAGGCCTTAGCGGCCCGGCGCACCGTGGTGCCCATTCCCGGCCTAGGTCTGCCCAAGCCCCCGAAGGGAGCCCGGTTATCGGTGACCAGGAAGAAGCTTCCCTTCTGGGCCAGTTCTTCAATGGGCACCAGGCCGTACTCCGTGGGGATGCGGGTGCTACCCACAAAGCAGGGGTTGGTGGAGCGGATCTGGTACCTGGGCCCGAGGCCCTTGAGGGCGGAAAGCTCGTTGATGCGGTCCACAAAGATAAGCCCTGGCTCCCCGGTGGCCCAGGCGTGCCAGGCGATCTCGTGCCAGAGCCAGCGGGCAGGAACCTTGCCCCCGAAAAGGGGAATGGGTTTGGCCCCATCCTCCCGCTCCGGCAGGTTGGGGATCTGGCCCGTGTAGGTGCTTCCTAGGGGATGGGGGTAGTACTTTCCCGGCACCTCAATGGGGGTCACGGGCCAGAGGGCGTCCTCCTCGAGGGCCTTCATGAAGGCTTCGGTGACCAGGACGGAGATGTTGAAGGTGGAGATATCCCCCTCGGCCTTTTCCCGGTCCAGGTCCTTGGCGGTGAGGAAGTCCAGGAGGTCAGGGTGCTCTATGGAAAGGGTAGCCATCCCCGCCCCGCGGCGGGTGTTATGGCTGACCAGTCCGTTTGCCAGGTAGGTGTGGTTGTCCTCCACGGATAGGTCTAGGGTAAGGATGGAGCCCCCTTCCTCAACGGAGGCTACCCGGACGTAGTACTCTTTGAACTCAAACTCTGGGGCAGACAGGCCCGCGTGGTGGGCTTTCTCCAGGACCAGGGTGTATCCCGTGGCGGTAAGCTGCCTTTCCCCCCGCATGTAGCGGAGAAGGTCTTTACGTAAGGCGGTGTGGGCCGAGGGGTACCCTTTTCTACCGGCCTGCGTGGTCTCAAGAAGAGGTCCCAGCAAACCTTTGGCATGAGGTAGGGGCCAGCTGGATTCCCTGCGCGTGTCGGGTTTCGTGGCCAAAAGGGCTTCGAAGCGGGATCCCTGGGGGATGCCCACCCGTTCCAAATAGCGCTCGAGTCCCTTGGCGGTCACCACCCGCACCCGGTAGTGCTCGGCCTTGGAGAAGCGTCCGGGCAAGGGGTTGTAACGCATGAGCTTGGAAGGGATGCCCAGACCGCCCAGTAGGACCATGACGTCCTGGGCTAAGCGCCGGGAAGCGGTGGTGAGCATGGGGTAGCCGGCGGCTATGGAGCCGTCTGCTTCAAAGAGCCCGCGCAGAAAGGCTCCCAGAACAAGCCTAGGGCTTTGGCGGATGGCCCTAGGGACCTCGAGTTCCCGTGCTTTCCCTTTGAGGAGGCCGTTTTTACGGAGCCAAGCCACAAGAGGAGCGCTCCGCACCACCAGGGTCACGCTCTTGTCCCGGGATTTGCTTTCCTCCCGAAGCTCCAGGCCAAAGAGTTCTCGGAAGAGCCGTTTGGCCTCTTCCCGCATGGGTTCGTCCTCATGTACGGAAAGGCCTATGCGGTCCCCGCTGACAAACCCTTCTCCCCACAGGAAACCCAAGAGAAAGGCCAGCTCCTCTGTCAGCAGGTGAGGGGTGCGGATGGGGGTGGCATTGGGGTGAAGGGGCTCATCCAAAGGGGCCAACTGAACCGGGGTACCGGTGTGCTCGTCCAGAACCCAAATAACCCAGTCCCCCGGCTTTAGGTGCTGCAACTCTACCCACTCCCGGCTGCCGTCCTCCCGTAAGACCTTTAGCTTGTGGTTGGGGGTACCCTGGACCTCGAGGCCGTTTTCCAAAACAATCCGTAGCGTGGGAGCAATCCCGTTGTTGTATCCTTCGGGGCTAAAGCGCCATCCCTGATCCGTGGCCACGCTTAGGGTGTGGCGTTGCCAACCCTTACGGAAGGGGTCCACGATTTCCCGAAGCCGGAGGGTTCCCCGGTCGGTGTGTACCAAGGTGTCGGGGTGTAGGCATCCCCCCTGCCTCACCACCCGGAGCACCGGGGCGTACACATACCGTAAGGTGGCCACGGGCCCCGCTTCCTCCCCTCCCAGGGCGGCCCACTCCAGGAAGTTGTCGAAGATCTCCATAAGGAAGCTCACCGGGCCGGAGCTGGTACCCCCGGAGCCCCGGATGGGAGCTCCCTCAGGCCGAAGGAGGGAGAAGTCCACGTGGGGCTCGAGGCCCTTCAGGGCCAAGGCGGCTGCCTCCTTGGCGGCCTCCACAATGCCCCCCATGTCGTCGGGCACTTGGATGGCCCCGGGAGGGGGTTCCTGGACCACCAGGACCCCGTAGCGTTCCGCCAGGGCCCTGAGCTCGGGGGAAACCTCCCCGTAGACCGCCCGCACGAAGTTCTTCAGGGCGATCTCCTCCTTTTCCCCTTCCGGGTTGGTGGGGGGGCGCATCAGGCCCCGGATGAAGTCGGCCACATCGGGGTGGCGGGCGGAAAGATAGGCCACGCCCCGCACCGCCCGGCGCTGGCGGTTCCCCTTGGAGCGGTAGGGGTCCAGGTTGACCCCGTTCCCCCCGCCCACCTTGGTGACCAGGGCCAGCTTTTTGGCCACCTCCATGATCCCATCAAAGCTTTCCGGGGGGTACTGGGTGGCTCCCTGCACGAAGCAGTTCAGGAGGTTGCCGTGGGGGGTGCCTGCCCCGGCCAGGATGCGCCCGCCGGGAGAGAAGCGCTTGGAGGCCATGAGGTCATAGAACTTTTCCTCCCAGTAGGCCTGGTCCTCGGGTTTTTCCACCTTGGCGATCTCCCGGGCCACCCGGCGGAACATGCCGAGAATATCCCCGTCCCCTTCCTGGAAATACTGGCGCCTGGCGATGGCTTGCGCGTGATCGTCAAAGAAATACCGTTCCATAAATCCTCCAGACCCCCTCGGGGTGTTTCCCCCACATCTTGGGGCAGACGCCTGGAATACTACAACCTTTGGGGTTTTCCCGGCAAGTGGGGAGGGTCACACTCTGCTCCCGGTTGTTGACTAAGCCCCCTTAGCCTACCAGAATGGGAAGGATGCGCGCGGCTTTCCGCACCCTCGGGTGCAAGGTGAACCAGGTGGAAACCGAGGCCCTGCTGGGCTTCCTCAAGGCCCTGGAGCCGGAGGTGGTTCCCCTCGAGGCGGGGGCCGACCTGGTGGTCATCAACACCTGCGCCGTGACCACCACCGCTGAGGCCGATGCCCGCAAGGAGATCCGCCGGGCCAGGCGGGCCAACCCAGGGGCCTTCATCGTGGTCACGGGGTGCTACGCCGAGCTTTCCCCGGAGGAGGTGCGGGAGCTGGGTGCCGACGCCGTGGTGCCCAACTCCCGCAAGGCGGAGCTTCCCAAGGTGATCCTGGAGCATTTCGGGCTTCCCTCAGATCCCATCACCACCCCCCCCAACGAGTTCTGGGGGGCGGGGGAAAGGGGGCTTCTCAATAGCCGGGTCCGGGCTTTTCTGAAGGTGCAGGATGGCTGCCAGGTGGGCTGCGCCTACTGCATCATCCCCCGGCTAAGGGGCAAGGAACGGCATCGGGATTACCGGGATGCTTTGGCGGAGGCGGAGGCCCTTCTGAGGATAGGCATAAAGGAGATCGTGCTCACGGGGGTGCGGCTTGGAAGCTACCGGGGCCATCCCAGGGGCCTTGCCGGTTTGGTGGAGGACCTCTACCACCTGGGGGCCAAGGTGCGGCTTTCCTCCATCGAACCCGAGGACACGGGGGAGGACCTCCTTAGGGTCATCGCCCGGTATGCCCCGGGGATCAGGCCCCACCTGCACCTTTCCCTGCAGACGGGTTCGGACCGCCTCCTAAGGCTCATGGGCCGCCGCTACGACAAGGCCTATTACCGCAACCTGGTGCAGAGGGCCTACGAGCTCATCCCGAGCTTTGCCCTCACCACGGATGTCATCGCCGGGCTTCCCACGGAAACCGAGGAGGAGCACCAGGAAACCCTGGCCTTTCTGGAGGAGCTTAGGCCCACCCGGGTCCACGCCTTCACCTATACCCCCCGTCCCAAGACCCGGGCGGCCTCCATGCCCCAGGTGCCGCCGGAGGTGCGCAAGCGGCGCACCAAGGAGATCATCGCTTTGGCCCAGCGTCTTGCGGAGGAGCGCATCAGGCCCAAGCTGGGAAGCCAGGTGGAGGTTTTGGTGGAGAGGATCCAGGGGGGCCTTGCCCTCGGCCACACCCCCGACTACTACGAGGCCCGCCTTTCCGGTTCTGCCCGGCCGGGGGATACGGTTTTGGCGCGGGTGGAGGGAGCGGAGGGATACACCCTTTTGGGCCGGGTGGAAAGGCTGGAGGAGGCTCCGCTTCCCTTGGAACTCCCCATAAGGTAGACTTTTTCCCATGGAGTGCGTGTTCTGCTGCATCATCGCCGGGGAGCTTCCTTCCCGGAAAGTCTACGAGGACGAGGGCTTCGTGGCCTTCCACGACATAAGGCCCAAGGCCCCGGTGCACGTGTTGGTGGTGCCCAAGGAACACATAGCGAAGCTTTCCGACTACCCCGACACGGAGGAGGGGGAGAGAAAGCTCGGGGCTCTCTTCCGCACGGCAAACCGGGTGGCCCGGGTCCTGGGCCTCGAGGGGTATAAGGTCCAGGTGCACGTGGGGGAGAAGGGAGGGCAGGAGGTCTTCCACGTGCACGTGCACGTCATGGGGAGTCCTTCTTGAGGACGAAGCGGTCCAGCACCTGGCCGCTAGGGTCCAGGGCGTAGCCCACCAGGGTTTCCCCTTCCGCCTCCAGGAAAAGGGCATGGTGGGTCACCGCCAGGGCCTGGGTGTAGGGGGAAGGAGGCTTGGTGGGGTAGAGGCCTGCCCCGCCTCCGCCCACCACCAGGTGGGTGGTGAAGCCCACCTGGAGGCGCTCGTAATGGTGGTCGTGGCCCGCCAGGACCAGGGGTACCCGGTGCTGGCGTAGAAGGGGCTCGAGGAGGCTCCTTAGGCTCGGGCTTCCCCCGTGTAACCCCGAGGAGTAAAGGGGGCGGTGGAGGATCACCACCCGCCAGGGTGCCTGCGGGCGGCTAAGGGCCTGGGCCAGCCATTCCCGCTGGGCCTTTAGGTCTCCTTCCGTGTAGAGGATGAAGAACTCCATTGCCCCCAGGCGCACTGGGTAATAGGGTCTTTCCAGCTGGAAGCGCTTGAGCTGGCCCTCGAGGTTGGGGGCATCGTGGTTGCCGAAGGCGGGGTAAAGGGGTATGGGAGGAAGCTCCTTTAGGAAACGCTCCACCACCAGCCCCCGGGGATAGAAGTTGTCCCCTGCGGTGAAGAGGGCGGCCAGGGGCTTGCGGGCGTGCTCGGTCCGAAGCAGGTTAGCCACCTGGGCCCGGCCCGGGGTGTCCTGGCCCCAATCCCCCACAACCGCTACCCGCTGGCCAAAGGCCAGTCCAAGGGAAAGAAGGAGGAAAAGGAGCCTGCGCACTAGGCCTCAGCGGCTCCGTGGGGCTTTAGGCTGGCTTCTTCCACCCCCGCTTTTTCCACCACCTCCTCGGCCACCAGGATGGGGGCCCCGGCCCTAAGGGCCAAGGCCATGGCGTCGGAGGGCCTTGCGTCCACCTCCAGCTCGATGCCTCGGTGTTCCAGGATGAGTCGGGCATAGAAGGTGCCGTCCCGCAGGTCGATGATCTCCACGCGCAGGAGTTTCCCCTGGAGCATTTCCATCACGGAGAGGAGGAGGTCGGGGGTAAGGGGGCGCGGGGGTTTTTCGCCTTGCAAGGCCACCACGATGTGGTGGGCCTCGAGGGGACCGATGACGATAGGGAGAAGCTTGTCGTTCTCCGTCCTGAGCAGGACCACCACGCTCCCGTTCTGGGGGTCCACGCCCAGGGTCTCGATCTTGGCGTTCAGCATACCTTGAGTATAGACTAGCGGCGTGAGGACTTACCCTGTGGAGATCGCTGGGGTTCGGCGCGAGCTTCCCATCGTCCAGGTGGGGCCGGATGTGGCCGTGGCCCTTCTAAACCTTCTGGGGGACACCGAGCTCACCGAGGCCGCCGCCGAGGAACTGGCCAAGCGCTTACCCCCTGAGGTGGAAACCCTGGTCACCCCTGAGGTCAAGGCGGTGCCCTTGGCCCATGCCCTTTCCCGGATTACTAAGAAGCCCTATGTGGTGGCCCGGAAGACGGAGAAGCCCTACATGATCAACCCCGTGAGCCGCCAGGTGCTCTCCATCACCACGGGCAAGCCCCAGCTTCTGGTGCTGGATGGGGCGGATATCCCCCTCATCCGGGGGCACAAGGTGGCCATTGTGGACGATGTGGTGTCCACGGGTTCCACCCTTTCGGGCCTCCGGGAGCTCATTGAGAGCGTGGGGGGCCAGGTGGTGGCGGTGCTGGCGGTCTTCACCGAGGGCACGCCCCGCCAGGATGTCATTGCCCTAGGCCATCTGCCCCTCTTTAAGCCGGAATAGGAGGTTTTATGGAAACCTATCCCATCACCATCGGCAGCGTCACCCGCCACGTGCCCCTCATCGAGCCCTTGCCCGGGCGGCGCATTCCCCTGGTGGAGTTTTTGGGAGACCCCGAGCTGGTGCGGGCGGCGGCCCAGGCCCTAAAGCCCTTGGTGCCCGCGGGCACCGAGGTACTCTTCACCACGGAAACAAGCCCGATTCCCCTCACCCACGTCCTTGCGGAGGAGATGGGCCTACCCTACGTGGTGGCGAGAAGGCGGCGCCGCCCCTACATGGAGGATCCCATCATCCAGGAGGTGCAGACCCTGACCCTGGGCGTGGGGGAGGTGCTCTGGCTGGACCGGCGTTTCGCCGAAAAGCTTCTTAACCAAAAGGTGACCCTGATATCCGATGTGGTTTCCAGCGGGGAAACCATGAAGGCCATGGAGAGGATGGTGCTCCGGGCAGGGGGGCGGGTGGTGGGACGGATCGCCGCCTTCCGCCAGGGTACGCCAGCTTTGGAAGTGCTGACAGTGGCTGAGCTTCCCGTGCTGTAGCGAGCTCTTCATGGATGTGTTTATCTTGAAGAGTCCCGAATTGTAGCGGGATATACCAAGGCTTTGAGCCCCAGGCTCGAGGCTACCTCTACGTTCTCCGGGTCGTCGTCTAGGTAGAGGGTTTCCTCCGGGGCCAAGTCCATGGCCTCGAGGGCCATCTGGAACGCCCTGGGGTCAGGCTTGGCTACCCCCAGGGTGCAGGAGGCAAAGAAGCCATCCACGTAGACATCCAGGCCGTGGTAGGCCAGGCTTTCCCGTAGGCTTGGCAAGGTGTTGGAGAGCACGCCCACCTTAAGGCCCTGTTCTTTGAGGCTTCGAAGGAGGGCTTCCGCCCCAGGGGCTTTGCGCATGAAGTGGTAGTAGCGCCAGGAGTGGAGCTCCTTGGATAAGGAGGCTTTCCCGAGGCCGAAAAGCTCAAGCTCCTGGGCCACCTTTTGGGCCAGGGTGTTCCAAAAGGTGGCTTCCTCCTCGAGGGTGCGCACCTGAAGGGTGCGGACCACCTCGTTGATTTCCCGCACCGCCCGGGCCAGAACCGCCAGGGTCTTTTCCAGGCCAGCCCCGTGGATGGAAAGCTCCAGGGCCTTCTTGTAAAGGGCTTCCTCGTCCATGAGGAGCAGAACCCCGTCCCGATCCAAAAGGGCTCCCCGCATGGGCCTAAGTGTAGCACCCCCGGGGCCTGACCCACGGGTCATTTGACCGGGTGCACCCCTTCCTCGGTGGCCAAGAAACTTACCGGCACGTCCCAGGGGTCCCGGGGAAGGCGGGGAAACAGAAGGGCCCTGGGGATGACTCCAAGCTTCTCGGCCTGGACCGTGGCCAGGAAACGGTCATAATACCCCTTGCCGTGTCCCAGGCGGTAGCCCTCCTGGTCAAAGGCCAACCCGGGGACCACCACCAGGTCCAGAGCCTGGGGGTCCACTGCCTGGGTGGTGGGTTCCAGGAGGCCGAAGGGTCCGGGGACCAAGGGGCCTAAGGGGTGAACCGTAAGCCCTATGTCCGCTACCTTAGGCAGGTAGTAGCGGGCAGGGTAAAGCCGGGTGAGGGAAAGGAGGTCCAGCTCGTGGGGCAGGGGATGGTAAAGGAGGATGGCCCGGAAGCCCCTGGCCTTAAGCCAGGGCACCAGAACCTCCACCACCTGCTCGGAAAGACGCTTTCGGTCCAGGGTTCGCCAGAGGCGGAGGCAGTGCCGGCGCAGGGCGGGCTTGTCCACGGGGGGAGGGTACCACTCCACCCCCTTGACACTCAAGGTAGCCGAGTGTCAGAATGGCCGGACAGGAGGGTAGGTATGCCGGTCTACGTCTACAAGGGCCTGGAAACGGGGAACTACTACGAGTTTGAACAGGGCTTCCACGACGAGCCTCTCAAGGCGCACCCGGAAACCGGCGAGCCCTTGAAGCGGGTCATCACCCCTCCCGCCATCATCTTCAAGGGCTCGGGCTGGCACGTGAAGGACTACGCCAAGAAGGACTCCGGCTCCAAGTCGGAAAGCTCGGAGGGCAAGAAAGAGGAGTAGCCCTGGTGCGTCCAGGCCCGAAGCTAGAGCTTCGGGCCTTATACTCTTTCCATGCTCAATCTAGCGGTGTTGGCGCTGGTCCTGCTGGGGGTGGGGCTCCTCTTTACCCCTAGCCGGAGGTATGGTGCTGCCCAGCGCCGAGTCATTGAGGCCCAGGGGAATGGGATGCGGCCATTCTGCGGGCGGAAGGGGAGGCCAGGGCCATAGAACTCAGGGGCCGGGCTTTGAAAAGCGCTCCCGAGGTGGTCCAGCTCACCTTCGCCGAGAAGCTGGCTCCTGGGGTGCATACCATTTTTGTCCCCAGCACGGGGAACTTTCTCCTGGACCTGAGGGGGATGCAACAGGCCCCTCAAGGGCGCTAGGGTGGGTTGCGGGCAGGCTTAAGGCCTCACACGGTCCCCAGGGGCGATTTCCAGGAGGCCCTCCCGCACCTCCAGCACCCCCCGGTAGGCGAGGCCCGGAGCGTAGGTTTCCCCAGGCTGGAGCCTGGCCACCTTGAGCACCCGGCCTTTGGCGTCCAGAAAGGCCAGCACCACCGGGAAGCGGTAGCCCTGGGCGTTGAAGGAGGCGTCGGTGGCCTCGGGGAACAGGTAAAGGAGGGCCTCGAGCTCCTCCTTCCGCACTCCCAGGCCCCGGCTCCAGGCCTCCGGGGTGCGGGCTATACGGGCCTGGAGCACCCTTTGGCCATGGGCTGTATCCACCACCACCTTTTGGGGTGGAGGAGGGGTTTGCAGCCTCCTGGCGGCGAGCAGGTAGCCCATGAAGGAAAAGACGGAAAGGGCGATCAGCAGGGCAAAGGCCACCAGGGGGAAGAAGGGGTTTCGTTCCACCTTACTTGGGCCAGAGCTTCAGGGCCTCACCCCCCACCCTGGTCCCAGGGGTGAGGCCCCGCCTTTGGAACCAGCCTTGGTTCACCTCGAGGGCTCCTTGGTACACCACCCCAGGGTAGTACACAGGGCAGGGGTCTTTGCGGCAGGGCTCCATGTCTAGAATGCGGAGGATCTGCCCCTGACGGTCAAAGAAGGCGATGGAAAGGGGGATGAGGGTGTTCTTCATCCAGAAGCCTCCGGCCGTGGGGGTAGGGAAGAGGAAGACCATGCCCTCATCCTCCCCCAGGCTTTTGCGGAACATAAGGCCCTGGGCCTGGCGCTCGGGGGTGTCCGCCACCTCCACCCTTAGGAAGTAGCGCTTGCCTCCTTGCTCCATGAAGAGGGTGCTTTTGGGAAAGGTAAGGCCCTGGCCTAAGGCCCAAAGCCCCAGGGCGAGCCAAAGGGCCCCAAGGCTGAGCCGGCAGGCGGGAGGAAAGGGGCGCATAGGGTCATTATGGCAGAAGGGGAAGGATGCCGCTTTGAATGGCGGCCTGCACCTCCTCCACGGGTCGGGTGGCATCCAGCACCCTGAAGCGCTCGGGTTCCGCCGCCGCCAGCTCGAGGTAGCCTTGGCGTACCCGCTGGAAGAAGGGTAGCCCCATCCTTTCCAGGCGGTCCGGGGCCGATACCCGCTTAAGGGCTTCCTCCGGGGGCAGGTCCAGAAGGAAGGTGAGGTGGGGTTTCAAGCTCAGGGTGGCCTCCTTGGCCACCTCCTTAAGCCAGGGGAGGGGAAGGCCTTGGCCATAACCCTGGTAGGCCAGGCTGGAGTCCAGGTAGCGGTCGGAGATGACCCAAAAGCCCTCCTCCAGGGCGGGAAGGATCACCTTGCGCACATGCTCCGCCCGGTCGGCGCTGAAGAGGAGGTACTCGGCTTCCGGGGAAAGGGCTTCTCCCTTTAAAAGGAGGTCCCGCACCCCGGGAAGCCCCCCGCCGGGCTCCCGGGTCAGGCGCACTTTTATCCCCTTTTCCTCCAGGAACTGGGCCAGGAGCCGGGCCTGGGTGGTTTTGCCCGAGCCGTCCAGGCCCTCGAGGGTGAGGAAGAAGCCCTTCATAGCCCTGTGGGATGGTCCAGGAAGACCCAGGGCAGGCCGAAGCGGGCCTCCAGGTGCCGGGCCAGGGCCTTGACCCCGAAGACCTCGGTGTCGTAGTGGCCGGCGTAGATGACGTTTAGGCCCCGCTCAAAGGTTTCGTGGAAGACGCTATGCTTGGGTTCCCCGGTGATGAAGAGGTCCGTGTCCACCTGGCCGATGAGGCTCGCTGCCCCGCCGGATACGATGGTCACCGTTTCCACCAGGCCTTTGCCCCCTTGGTGGACCAAGGGCTGCATCCCGGTGAGCTGGCCCAGCATGTCCGCCACCTGGACCAAGGGAGTGGGAAGGGGAAAGCGTCCTTTCACCCCCACGTCGAAGGGCTCCAGCTCCACCAGGCCTAGGGCCCGGGCCAGCTCGTGGTTGTTGCCCACCTCAGGGTGGGCGTCCAGGGGAAGGTGGGCGGCGTAGAGGTTGATGCCCCCTTGGAAGAGGAGTTCCAGGCGGCGCTTGTGGTGGCCCACGATGGGAAAGGGTTTGCCCCAGAAAAGCCCGTGGTGGACCAGGAGGAAGTCCACCCCCTCCTCGAGGGCCTTCTGGAAGATGGCCTCGGCGGCGTCCACCGCCGCCCCCACCTTGCGCACCTCCTTCTTTCCCTCCACCTGCAGGCCGTTTAAGGAAAGGTCCTGGGGGAAGTCCTTCAGGCGCAGGTACGTGTCCAGGTAGCGCACCAGCTCGTCCCGGTCCATGGCGCCCAGCTTACCGGAAAGGCGGACCTGGGGGCAGGCGAATGACCGGTCAGTATTATGGAGGCATGGAACCGGAAATCCTTTTCAAGCTCCGCTTCCTGTCGGACCTCACCCCTGGCCCCGATGGCTTCCCCCTTTTCCTGCTGACCGATATCCAGGAGGGGGACCCGCCCCGGTACCGCTCGAGGCTGGCCCTTTTTGACGGCACCTTGCGCTTTCTCACCCAGGAGGAAGCCAAAAAGCCCCGCTATGCCCATCCTTACGTCTACTTCCTGCGCAAGGTGGGGGAAGTCCAGGAGCTTTTCCGCCTGGACCTAAGGGGTGGGGAGGCGGAGAGGCTTACGGAAACCCCGGGGGTCTTGGACTACGCCCTAGGTCCTGAAGGGGAGGTGGTTTTCCTGGCCCTGAAGGAGGCTCCCAAGCCGGGTAGCCCCCGCGTGTACGAGGGGTGGCCCTTCAAGTTCGACGGCCGGGGCCTCCTGCCCGAGGGGAATGTGGCCCTTTATGCCCTCGAGGAGGGTCAGCAGAAACTTCTTCTGGACCGCTACCCCGTCCCTAAAGAGATGGTGCCTTCCCCCGAAGGGCTCTACCTGGTGATGGCCGAGGATAAGGGGGCGCAGGCGGAGTGGCGGGATACCCTCTACCTGCTTAAGGAAGGCAGGTTGCAAAAGGTCTACGGCGGCTTTGGCCCCATCTTTGCCCTGGAGTGGAGCCCGGAAGGGCTTTTCTTCCTGGGCCACGCCTTTGAACAGGGAGGGGGCACGGAAGCCCGGCTTTACCACCTGCATGGCGGGGGGGTTCGGGTTCTCTTCGAGGGTAGCCTGCACAACTCCATCAACTCCGATCTCCGCCACGGGGCCCATACCCAGGGGCCCAGGTGGGCCGGGAATGGGGTCTATATCGTGCGCACGGAGGAGGGAACGGGAAGGCTTTACCGGGTGGGCCTCGAGGGGGAGGCCGAGGCCCTGCCCGTGGAGGGGAGCGTCCTCTCCTTTGCCCACACGGAGCGGGGCCTCTTCCTCCTCATCGAGGACTTTACCCATCCGGCCCGGCTTTGGGGTCCCCTGGGGGTCTACGACCCCAACGAGGGGGTTTCCCTGCCCCTGGCCGAGCCCATCTACACCGAGTGGCCGAGCCCGGAAGGGCACCGGGTGCCGGGGTGGGTCCTGCTTCCGGAAGGGCAAGGACCCCACCCGGTCATCCTGTACATCCACGGGGGGCCCCACACCGCCTTTGGGCGGGCACCCATGCTGGAGCTCCAGCTCTTCCGCCAGGCGGGGTATGCGGTGGCCTTTGCCAATCCAAGGGGGTCCACCGGCTACGGCCAGGACTTCACCCTGCTCCAGGGGGAATGGGGGGAGCGGGACGAGCGAGACCTCCTGGGCTTCTTGGACCACGTTCTGGCCCGCTTCCCCCTGGATCCTGGCCGCGTGGGGGTGGCGGGGGGAAGCTACGGGGGCTATATGGTGAACTGGCTCACCGCCCGCCACCCCGGTCGCTTCAAGGCGGCGGTCACCGACCGGAGCATCGCCAACTGGTTCAGCTTCTTCGGGGCCAGTGACATCGGTCCCCGCTACACCTTCATGGAGCTTATGGCCAGGCCCTGGGAGAGGGCGGAAGTGCTTTGGGAGAAAAGCCCCTTGCGCTATGTCCACCAGGTGCGGACGCCCACCCTGGTGGTCCATTCCGAGCAGGACCACCGCTGCCCTATAGACCAGGGGGAAACCTGGTACACCGCCCTCCTCCACCTGGGGGTGAAGGCCCGCTTTTTCCGGGTACCCGAGGAGGGGCACGAGCTTTCCCGCTCCGGAAGGCCAGACCGCAGGATCGCCCGGCTCAAGGCCTACTTGGACTGGTGGCGGGAAAACCTCTAGGGCTACCCCGCCCTGGCACAAGCCAGGGCGGGGACCCGTGGCATTCCTTTAGGCCTGGCTTTCCGCCACCGGCTCGGGAATGGGGCCGAAGGTTTCCTCGTACCGGGCCACGTTTTCCGCCAGGCTCCGGAGAAGGGCCTTGGCGTGCTGGGGGCTCGTGATCACCCGGCTGACCACCATGGCCCCGCCCTGGGGTTGCAACAAGGCGAAGTCCAGGATGAACTCGTTCTTGGTATGGGCGATGAGGGCCAGGTTGGTGTACCGGCCCAGGGCCACGTCCTTGTCGATTTGGATGTCCAGCTTTAGCTCGCTCATCGAAGCGCCTCCTCCAACTTGGGTACGGCCCTTTTCAAGGCTAGGCGTACCCGCCCCAGGCTTCTCACGCTGTCCAGAAGAAGGAGCAGGTGATAGCCAGGAAGGGGCACCAGTAGCAGGGCCCCCTCGGGGTACTCTACCATGACCTCCTCCACCCCTTCCTGGCCCAGGGTCTGGGCCAGGGCCTTGGCGGTGCCCAGCACCGTGGCCGCCCGGGCAGAAAGAAGGCTGGCCTCCGGGGCATCCCCTTCCCGGGCCTCTTCCACCACGAACCCGTCCTCGCTGAGGAGGGCGGCCACCCGTACCCCCTTGGTGGCCTTGAGTTCCTGTAGGGCTTGCTCCACCATGCCTCCTTAACCGTCAGAGGTTCTGCACCTTAAGGGCGATGCGGGTTAACTCCTGGCCCACGGCCTTGCGGTCCATGCCCCGCTCGATGACCGCCCCCAGGACGTACTCCCCCACCCTGAGGGCCAGGATCTCGTGGTTTTCCGTGGCCAGGGTGAAGCGGCGCACCTCCCCGGAGAGGGCTTCCGCCAAGGGGGTCATGTGCCGCACCAGGGAGGCCAGCTCCGCCGCCAGAACCTCAGCCGGGGGGTTGCCCCGGCCCAGGGCCTCGATGACCAGGCCGTCCAGGCCCGTGAGCACCGCCCTCTTGACGCCAAAGGGGGCCAGGCTCTCTAGGTAGGCCATCCCGCCACCTCCGCCAGCTTTTCCACGGCCTTGGCTGTTTGCAGGCGCGCCTGGCCCAGGTTGGCTTCCGGTGCCATGAGAAGAAGGAGGAAAAGTTCCTCGTGTCCCTTGCCTCGAGGCACGGGTCCCTGGGGTCGTGGGCCTGCCCTACGCACCACGTGGACATAGCCTACCACGGGGTGGCCCCCCACCAAAAGCTCGTGCACCCGGGGGGTGCCCAGGCTTCCGGCGTAGGCGGCCTTGGCCTGGCGCAAAAGGGCGGCGTGCTCCGCCACGGCCGCCTCGAGGTCCACCCGCCTGCGCCTGGCTCCTTCCACCAGGAGCCCGTCCAGGGTGCCGATGGCGGCGGCAAAGGCCCCCTCCACCTGGTCCAGGAGGTGTTGCAGAAGCTCCTCCATGCCCTTTCCCCAGGGCCTAAAGGGGTTTCCTCCCCTCCAGGGCCCGGCCTAAGGTTACCTCATCCACGTACTCCAGGCTTCCCCCCACGGGGAGGCCGTAGGCCAGGCGGCTGGCCCTGATCCCCCGGCGCTTGAGCTCCTCCGCCAGGAAGAGGGCGGTGGCCTCCCCCTCTACGGTCATGGAGGTGGCCAGGACCACCTCCTCCACCCTGGAAAGCCTAGGCCAGAGGCTTTCCAGGTTGAGCTCCCTTGGACCCACTCCTTCCAAGGGGTTCAAGGCCCCACCCAGCACGTGGTAAAGCCCGTGGAACTCCCCGCTCCGTTCCAGGGCGTACAGGTCGGAGACCGTTTCCACCACGGCGATCACCGACCGGTCCCGGCTTTCGTCCTGGCAGATGGGGCAAAGTTCCCCCTCCGCCAGGTTGCCGCAGACCCGGCAGACGCCCAGGGCCTCGAGGCCCGCCAGGGCCCTTTCCAGCTCCTCGGCCTCCTCCCGGTGGAAGGCCAGGTGAAGGGAGAGCTTCTGGGCCGTCTTGGGGCCGATCCCAGGTAGGCGGGAGAGGGCGCGGGTGAGCTTAAGGAGGCTTTCCGGGTACCTCATCCTAGAAGAGCTTGCCCAGCATCTGCCCCACGCCGCCAAGCTCCCGGGCCATCTCCTTCTCCGAAAGCTCGTGGGCCTTTCTCTGGGCGTCCTGGATGGCCACCAGCAGGAGGTCTTCCAGGCCCTCGAGGTCCTCTTGGAAGTTCGTGAGCACCTCGGGCTTCAGGCGGACCGCCAGGATCTTGCCGTGGCCGTTGGCTTCCACCTCCACCAGGCCCTGGGCCGTGCCCACCACGGTCATGGTTTCCAGCCGCTCCTGGATCTCGGCGGCTTTCTTCTGGGCTTTCTGCGCTTCCTTCAAGAGCTTCTGCAGGTTCATGCTCCCTCCTCCCTGAGTATAGTGGAAGGCATGGAGCGCCCAAGAAGGCTGCGTTCGCCCCTTTTAAGGCCCTTGGTGGCGGAGGTGGAGCTTAGCCCGAGGCACCTGGTCCTGCCGGTCTTTGTGAAGGAGGGAGGGGAGCCGGAGGAGGTTTCCTCCATGCCCGGGGTCTTCCGGCATCCCCTGGCCCAGCTGCCCCGCTTGGCGGAGGAGGTGCTCAAGGCGGGCCTGGGCGGGGTGATTCTCTTCGGCGTGTTGCCCGAGGAAGAGAAGGATTCCCTGGGGCATGGAGCCTATGCGGAAGAGGGCATCGTCCAGCGGGCCATCCGCCTTCTGAAGCGGGAGTTTCCCGAACTTCTCGTCATGGCCGACACCTGCCTTTGCGAGTACACGGACCACGGCCACTGCGGGGTGGTGCGGGAAGGTCCCTTGGGGTTTTACGTGGATAATGACGCCACCCTGGAGCTTTTGGCCAAGACCGCCCTTTCCCAGGCCCAGGCGGGGGCGGATGTGGTGGCCCCCAGCGCCATGATGGACGGGCAGGTCAAGGCCATCCGGGAGGCCTTGGACCAGGGGGGTTTTGCCCACGTGCCCATCCTTTCCTATGCGGTGAAGTACGCCTCCGCCTTCTACGGCCCCTTCCGGGAGGCGGCAGGGAGCGCCCCCCAGTTCGGGGACCGTACGGGCTACCAGATGGACCCGAGGGCTGGCCTCTGGGATGCCTTGCGGGAGGCCAGCCTGGATGACCTCGAGGGGGCCGACATGCTCATGGTCAAGCCGGCCCTTCCCTACCTGGACGTGCTTTTTGCCCTTAAGGGGCGGTTTTCCAAGCCCCTTTTCGCCTACCAGGTATCCGGGGAGTACGCCATGCTGAAGGCGGCAAGCCAAAGGGGCTGGCTGGACGAAAGGAGGGCGGTTCTGGAAAGCCTTTACGCCCTAAGGCGGGCTGGGGCCCAGGGGATCCTTACCTACTACGCCTTGGAAGTGGCCCGCTGGCTGAAGGAAGCCTAGGTCAAGCTTCCTGGGTTTGGCGGGTTTCCTGGGGTGCGGGGATGCCCCCGGTGAGGAGGGTATAGCCTGCCGCCAGGCTCACCATGGCCCCTGCCAGCAGGAAGACGCGGGGGGCTCCCATCCATCCCTCCAAGGCTCCGCCCCACAGGGTGCCCAGGAGAACGGCGGCGTTCATCACCGCACTGAAGGCGGCAAAGATCCGTCCCCGCATCTCCTGGGGGGTGTTGAGCTGCAGGATGGAGCGGGCGGGGACGATGAAGGCCATGTTGAGGAAGCCGCTTACGAGGAAGGCCAGGAGCACCCAGGCGAAGAGGGGGAAGGCTCCGATGGAGGCTTCAAAGAGGCCAAAGAGGAAAAGCCCCAGGAGGAAAAGCCTCTCCCGGGGAAGGCGCTTTAGGAGATAGGGGATGGCAAGCCCCCCCAGAATGGCCCCTAAAGCCATGGCCGCTTCCATAAAGCCGAATCCCGCCGAGCCCACCTCGAGCCACTTGATGGCCAGCACCACCCCCAGGGCAGTTTCCACGGAGCCGAAAGCAGCAGCCATGAAGAGGGTGCCCACCGCCCGGCGGAGGGCGGGATGGCCTGCGAGGTGGCCGATTCCCTCCTTCACCCGGGCGAAGAAGGTCGCCTTGGGAAGCCTTTGGGGCTTTAGGGAAGGGAGACCCGACAGGATAAGCCCCGAGGCCAGGTAGGTGGCGGCATCCAAATAGAAGGCAAAGGCAGGCCCCACCGCCGCCACCAGCACCCCGGCCGCCCCTACGAAAAGCACCTCGGAAAGACGGTCGGCAAGAAGCACCAGGCTGTTGGCCTCGTCCACCTCTTCCTTGGGGACCAGGTCCGGGACCACGGCGTTTTGGATGGGGTCATGGAGGTCCCGCAGGAGTTCGATCAGGAAGACTAGAAGAAGCAAGATGGGAAGGCTCTTGGCCCCAAGGAGAGGGATAAGGGCCACCAGGGGAGCCCGAAGGAGGTCGGACCACACCAGGAGCCGCTTGCGGTCCTGGGTGTCAGCCCAGGCGGAAAGGAGGGGGGAGAAGACCACGGTGCCCACAAGCTGGACTCCCAGGACCAAGGAAACCCAAAGGGCGTTTTTCGTGAGTAGATAGACCAGCACCAGGAGGGCTACCCGGTGCACCTTGCTCCCCGCCTGGGAAACCAGGTAGGAGAGGATCAGCCGGGCAAAGACTTTGTGCCGCAAAACTTTCATACTACCCCCTTGCTCGGGAGTATACCAGGAATGGCTTTAAGTCAAGGGTTCGCCATGACCAGATACGCAAGCCGCCTTCCCTCCCGGGCCAGGATCACGGTTCCTTCGGGGAGGCGGTAGACCAGGAGGTCCTTGAGCCTTTGGGGTACCTCGCCTGCCTGGCCCACGTAAAGGACGTCCTCCTGGGGGTCGCCGGAAGGGGCGTTCCTGGGACGCAGGGAGAGGACGGTTTGTCCCACCTTGAGGGCCAGGGGTTCGGCCCCGATGGAAAGCAGGTGCACTTCCCCCCCCAGGGTTTCCCGGGTGGGGGGGCGACGGCCCAAGTACTCCCTTAAGGCCTCCGCCAAAACCAGGGCTTCCCGCTCCTGCCCCAGGGCCTGGCCCACCTCCTTGAGGAGGGGGGTGGGGTCCGCCCCGCCCAGGCGTTTCAGGGCGAGCTCCAAAACCTTGCGGGCGAAGTCCTGCAGGGCTTCCCAGGGGGCCTGGCGGTACTTCTCCGCCAGCTCGGGGCCAAAGGCCTGGGGGCTGAACTCGCCTTTCAAGCGGGCGGAAAGGGCCCTGAGGAGGCGCAGGTAGACGTAGTCCTGGTTGGGGCTTAGGAGAAGGGCCAGCATCCGCCCCTCGGCCAGGAGCTCGTAAAGCCTGAGCCCGCTTCGCGCCTCGAGCCTCAGGTGGAGGAGATCCCCCTCCCGCACCGCCAGGACCTCGAGGTCCTCCCAGGGGATCACCAGGGTATCCTCCAGCACATAATCCTCCCCGCCCAAACCCAGGTGCCAGGTCCCTTCCACCTGGCTTAGGGTGAGGGTGAGGGGTCCCAAGGGGATCCGGCCTGGCCTCAGGGGCAAGGTAAGGAGACTTTCCTCCCCCTGGCCGGGCTCGGGAACCCGGGGCCAGGGGGTCTCCCCTTGCGGGGTGGGGAGCAGGTTCAGGAGGGCGATGACCTTTTCCAGGGCCACGCGGAAGCGGCGCCCTTCTTCTTCCAAGAGGAGCTCCCGCCGCCTTTCCTCCTGGGCCTCTTTCCTAAGGCGTTCTTCCAGCCTGGCGATCTCCAGGGCGCTCGCCCCCAGGCGCTTGGCTTCCTCCAGGGCTTTTTTCAAGGACATGAGGTCCCGCTTGGGGGGGAGGCCGTAGGCGTCGTCCCACTCCAGGATGCGGTTCAGGAAGCGGCGGATATAGGTGCGGGTTTCCTCAGGGGGCAGGGGGAGGTCCTTCGGCAGGTGCAGGGCGGTTTCCAGAAACTCCATCACCAGGGCCTCGGCCACCTTGGGGTCCTCGAGGTCCATTAGGCTATCGGAAAGAGAGGGGATGGGGTGGGTGGGGTGGAAGCGGGAGAGGTTGAAGTCCCTCTTGAAGGTTTCCTTTTCCCGGTACTCCAGGTAGTTCTGCAAGAAGGCGTGGATGAGCCTGAGTTCTTCCCGCCTCCCCGCCAGGAGGTCCTTGGCCCGGGCCTTGGCCTCCCGCTCTGCCAGGAGGCGCCATACCTTTAAGGCGATGGCCCGCAAGGGGGAAGGCTTTTGGGTGGCAGGGGGTTCCTCTAGGTTCTCCAGGGCCGGGGTGGGGAGGTCCAGGGAAGGGGGCTCCGGGGGCGGGGAAGGGGTAAGGCTTTGCCGCAGGGCCCGGAAGCGGGCATCGGCCTGGCGGAAGCGCTTGGCCAAAGGCCCTGGCAGGCGGGTTTGGATGAGGAAGGCCCTCAGTTGTAAAAGAGCCCTCTTCCCCCCCTTAGGGGTGCGGCCTGCGGCCAGGTCCTCTACCCGGTACTCGTAGAGGTCCACCAGGTCGGCCAGGTGCTCCACCCATTCATCCTATAATGGGTCCGATGCGCCTTGCTCCCCGGTACAGCGTGGCCGCGGTCTCCCACGTGGGCCGCCGCCAGAACAACGAGGACTTCCACCGGGTGATGCGCCTCGAGGTCCCCCAGGGTAACCTCCTCCTCCTGGCGGTGGCCGACGGCATGGGGGGGATGGAGGCAGGGGAGTGGGCCAGCAAGGTGGCCATAGAGGCTATTTCCGAGGCAGTGCGGGCCTATGCGGAGCACCTGAAGGGAGGCCGGCCAGCGGTGGGCCTCTCCAAGGTGATGGAGAAGGCCTTCACCCTGGCGGCCAGGCGGGTGGAGAAGGAGGCGGAAAGGCTTGGGAAGAAGGGCATGGGCACCACCCTCACCGCCTTCCTCTATGCGGACTGGCTCAAGGAGGGGGTGGTGGGGCACATCGGGGACTCCCGGGCCTACCACCTCACCCCCAAGGGGCTTAAGCGGCTCACCGAGGATCACTCCTGGGTGGCGGAGCGCTTGAGGGAAGGGGTTCTGACCCGCACGGAGGCCGAGCGCCATCCCTACCGCAACGTCCTCACCCGGGCCTTGGGCCTGCCGGAAGCTCGCTTTGACCTCAAGGAGGTGCACTTGGGTCCGGGGGAAGGGGTGCTTTTGGTCACGGATGGGCTTTACGGCCTAGTGCCCGAGGAGGAGTGGGTCTTGGGCAAGGACCTGCAGGCGAGCCTCGAGGGGCTCCTGGCCGAGGCTTTGCGTCGGGGCGGGGACGACAACGTCACCGCCGTGGCCTTACGGGTGGAGTGATGCAGGGGCTTCTGGCCTTCCTCCTGGTTCTCCTCACCGCAGCCCTGGCCTCTCGCCTTTCCCCTTGGCCCCTTTGGTTCCTCCTGCTCCTCCTCTCGGGAGCCGCCTGGGCCACGGGGGCCCGGGCGGAGGTGGTTTTCCCCTGGCTGCTTATGGGCCTGGGGTTGCTGGCCTCACCCCGGGTCTACCTGGGTCCCCGGCGGAGGGTTCAAAGGCGTTCCCGTACCCAGGGACGGGCTTCCTCCGGTTCCAAGACCACGGAGGAGGCCCGGGCTCTGGAGAAGCAGTACGAGATCCTGGAGAAGGTGGGCGTGGGGGGCATGGCCACCGTGTACAAGGCCAAGGATAGGAAAACCGGCCGCCTGGTGGCCCTCAAGGTTCCCCAGGAGCGCTTTGTGGGCGACCCCCGCTTCGTGCGCCGCTTCCACCGGGAAGCGGAGGTCCTGGCCAAGATGGACCATCCCAACATCGTCAAGGTCTACGACCATGGCCAGGTGGATGGAGTGCACTTCATCGCCATGGAGTACCTGGAGGGGGAGGGTCTGGACAAGCTTATAGAGGAAAGGCGCCTTTCCCTGAAGCAGGCGGCGGCCATCCTCGCCCGGGTGGCCGATGCCCTTAAGCACATCCACGCCCAGGGGATCGTCCACCGGGACATCAAGCCGGGGAACATCATGGTGCTCAAAGGGGCCCTCAGGGAGGATGGCGTGGACCCCAGGGGGGTGCGGCTCATGGACTTTGGCATCGCCGCCGGTAAGGTGCTCACCCGCCTCACCATCACCGGGGCTCGCATCGGCACCCCGGTCTACATGAGTCCGGAACAGGCCAAGGGCCAGAAGCTGGACCACCGCTCGGACATCTACTCCCTGGGTATCGTTCTCTACGAGGCCCTCACCGGCCAGCCCCCCTTCACCGGGGGGTATGAGACGGTGATTCACCAGCAGATCTTCCAGGTGCCCACCCCTCCTAAGCAGCTCAATCCCCAGATTCCCCAGGTTCTTTCCGACTTGGTCTTGAAGATGCTGGAGAAGGACCCGGCCAAGCGCCCCTCCTTGGACGAGGTGATCCAGGGCCTTTCCGCCTCCTGGGAGGAGGAGCGGGGCCTGCCCCACCCCTTCTACCTGCTCTTGGGGGTGGAGGCCAAAAAGGGCACGGTGCGGCTTCTGGACCTTTCCGGTACCGCTGCCCGGCTCCTTTCCGGCATTGGCTCGGGGCCGGGTTACTTCCCAGCTCCTCCCCTCTCCGTGGCCGCCGATGGGGAGGGGGGCATCTGGATCTCGGTTTTTGAGCACGGGGCCAAGCTCCTTCACCGCTTTTCCCCGGAAGGGGAGCTCCTCCTTTCCGCCGGGCCTTACGGCATGAAGCCCGGGGAGTTCCTCTTTCCCGCGGCCCTGGCGGTGGCCAACGGTAGCCTGTTTGTCCTGGACTCGGAGACCGCCACGGTGAGCCGGCTCGATTTGAAGGGGCAGTACCAGGAGCGCTTTGGCGGCCAGGGGCCGGGCCGGGGCACCTTCCAGGATCCCAAGGCCCTGGCGGCCACGCCGGAGTTCCTTTTCGTCCTGGACTACGGCAACCGCCAGGTGCAACGCCTGGCCCTGGATGGGCGCTACCTTTCCCGTTATGCCTTCCGCCGTTCCAAGGAAAGCGAGGAGCTGAGGCTTCTCGGTGGGGTGGGGGTGGAGGGGGAGAGGCTTTACCTCTACGATGTGGAGGCGGCCAAGGTGCGGGTGCTGGATCTGGCGGGATCCCTTCTCGCCTCCTACAGCCTGCCCCTGTTGGAGGGGGAGGACCGCATGAGCCTGGTGGAGCTTCTGCCCTTCGGGGGCATTCTCTATGCGGCCAGGCGCGGGGCGAGCCGCATCCATCGCATAGACCTGAAGACCGGGGAGGCCCTGCCGCCCTTGGAGGTGTACGCCCCCGTGCGGGCCCTGGCCCTTTGGCGGAACCCGGCATGAGGGTGCTTCTGGTGGAGGACGACCCAGGGGTTCGGGAGGCCTTGGAGCTTGGGCTTTCCCTCGAGGGGCACGAGGTCAAGGCCACGGAAAGCCCAAAGGAAGCCCTAAGCCTCCTTCCCTGGGCGGAGGTGGTGATTTTGGACGTGCTTCTGCCCGAAAGGGATGGCTTTTCCCTGCTTAAGGATATCCGGGCTCGCTCGGAGGTGCCCGTGCTGATGCTTACCGCCTTGGATGCGGTGGAGTGGCGGGTGAAGGGCCTCAAGGAGGGGGCGGACGACTACCTGGTCAAGCCCTATAGCCTCTCCGAGCTCCTGGCCCGCCTCGAGGCCCTCTGGCGCCGCGCCCATAGGGGGAAGGAGGCCCCGGAAGTTTTGGCCTACAAGGACCTGAGGCTTTATCCCAGGCGCATGGAGGCCTTCCGGGGGGAGAGGAGGCTTTCCCTTCCCCCCAAGGCGTTCCTCCTCCTGAAGGCTTTTCTGGAGTCCCCGGAGGAGGTGCTTTCTAAGGAGGCTTTGATGCTGAGGGTCTGGGGGGAGGAGGTGGATCCCGCCACCTTGGAGGTGCACCTCTCCCTCTTAAGGAAGGCCCTGGGGGAGCCCAACCCCATCCAGACGGTGCGCGGCTATGGCTACCGCCTTTTCCTCCCTTAGGGGGAGGCTTTTTGCCCTTCTCTTCCTGGCCCTCTTGCTTCTGGCCCTGCCCCTGGCCTTTCTTTCCGCCAGGGAGGCGGAAGGAGCGGCCAGCGAGGACCTGCGCCGGGCCCTTTACACCCGGCTTTACCTCCTTGGGGAGGAGGGACCTGGAGAAGAGGAGGCCCTTCTTCTTGAGCTTTTCCGCCTGGCCCAGGTCTATGGGGGCGGCACGGGCTTCGTGATAGGGAAGGAGGGGGTGGCCTTCACCGAGGTGCCCTCCCCCAACCTTCCCCCTGGTCTCCTCGAGGCCCTTGCTCAGGGACGAGCCTACCAGGGAGTGTGGCGGGGGGTACTCTACGTGGCCCTGCCCCGGGAGGAGGGAGGGTTCGGCCTGGCGGTCCCCTTGGAGGGGGTCGCCGGCCTGGGGCGGAGGCTTCTCCTCCTCTACGCCACCTGGGGTGGAGGGGTGCTTTTGGCTATCTTTCTGCTTTCCGCCCTGGGGCTCGCTTGGGCCCTTCGCCCCCTGGGGCAGCTGGCCAAGCTCCTGGAGGCCCGGCGGCCTGAGGACCTAAGCCCTCTTCCCGACCCGGGCCTGGCGGAACTGAGGCCCTTGGTGGAGGCCTTAAACAGCCGCCTGGCCCAGGTGGGGGGGCTTCTTAGGGAGCTTTCCGAGAAGGAGGAGGCGGCCCGCCGGTTTGCCCGCCATGCCTCCCACGAGCTTCGCAATCCCCTGGCTGCCTTGAAGGGGTACTTGGAGGTGCTCCTGCGCAAGCCCGAGCCCAGGGCCCTCACCGGAGCCTTACGGGAGGCGGAAAGGATGGAGGCCTTGCTCTCCGGGCTCCTCAGGTTATCCCGCCTCGAGGCCACCTCCCCCAGGCTCATCCCCCTGGACCTGCGGGCTTTCCTGGGGGGATGGGGCCTGGAGGTGGAAGGGGAAGGCCAGGTTCTGGCGGACCCCGAGCTTCTCGCCCTGGCGGTGGAAAACGTGTTGGACAACGCCCGCCGCCACGGGAAGCTTCCCCTTAAGGCCAGAATCCAGCGGGACAAGGAGGGGGTTTGGCTTTGGCTTGTGGACTCCGGGCCCGGCTTCCCCAACGAGCTTTTGCCCCGGGCCCTGGAGCCCTTTGTCCATGGGGGAAAGGGCACGGGCCTCGGCCTCGCCTTGGTGGCGGCGGTGGCCCGGGCCCATGGGGGAAGGGCGTGGGTGGACAACCAGGACGGGGCGGCGGTGGGGCTCTACCTGCCTTTGGCTTCCCTTAAGGTTTCGCCCGATGCGCCCTTTAGCCAGAGGGGATAGCCTCCAGTTCGGAGGTGATAGGGAATGAAACAGGTGCTCATGGGTTTGGTTCTCCTGATGGCGGGCCTTTCCTTGGCCCAAGGCACGGATTACCAGCAGGCGGCGGTGGCCTCGGCGGCCTTGGCCAGGCTCCAGGCGGTGGCCCAGGGGGCCACGGGGGAGGAAAAGCTTCTCGCCTGGGCCAAGGAGGTGAAGGCTCGGGCGGAGAAGAGCTACGAGGCCAAGGCGTACTTCAAGGCGGCGCGGGAGGCCCAGGCCGCCCTTCTCCTTTTCCGGGCAGCCTCAGGGGAACCCCAGGTGCAGGCCCGGGGGCCGAGGCCAGCCCCCCGTATGGGGATGGGGATGCACCATCCCTTTGGACCCAGGGGCCATGCCTTTGCCCCGTGGGGTAAGGGGCGGCCGGGCCCGGATGCCCGCTTGACCCAGCGGGTCCCGAGTGTGGTGGACCGGGCGGAGAAGGAGCTCGCCTACTACCGGGCCCAGGACAGCCTGGTGAAGGATCTGGTGGCCGAGGCCAAGAATAGGCTTTCCAAGGAGCCTGGACGGGCCTTCCTGTTGGCCCGGGCGGCCTTGGCCCTGATCTCGGCGGAGCGGGGCTTCTAAGCCCACCCCACCCTGGCCAGGCCAGGGTGGGGACCCTGGTTAACCCCATCCCGGGACGGATATGGGCGAGAAGGGGTACAAGGCCAGACCGGTCAAACTGGGAAGGATGCGGTGGCTTGGGGTCTTCCTCCTCCTGGCCCTCGGGGGCTGGGCCCTGGGGGAGGAGGGCCCCAAGGGCTTTGGCCCCTCGCCCGAAGAGGTGCTGACCCAGTGCTTTAAGGTGGTGCGGACCCTCGAGGTCCAGGCCCTCTACCGGGAAGGGGATACCCTGGTCCTGGTCCTGGGCCAGCCGGTGGGGGAGAGGCCCCTGCTTCTCTTGGCCCTCGAGGGGGGCAGGCCCATGCCCTACATGGGCCCCATCCGCGGAAAGCCCATGCGGATGCGCCCCTTCTTCTTCCTGCGGGAGCTTTCCCTGGCCCGGCGGGTGCTGGTCCTGCCGGAGGGGTACCGCTGTTTCGTCCTCCACCGGGGGCGGGTGGTGGGGGTGTTGCGCCTGGGCTTGGATCTCACTCCCCTGCCCCTTTCCCCGGAAGCCATTCCCTGATATAGCGCCAACCTGGTTTTCGCCAGGTTGGAGGCCCCGGAAGATCCCTTCCGCAAGCCTTTTTCTTGGAGGGTGTAAGGGGTAGGGTTCGGCACGAAAGGGTATCACGGGTTCCCGGGCTTTCCGGTTTTAAAATGCCCCCATATGAAGCCGGGCCTCTATCCCCTCCTGGGCCCCCCCGCTTCGGGGAAGACCACCCTGGCCCGGGAATGGGCCCTGGAGGTCCTGAAGCGGCGGGGGAGGGTCTACTGGGTGGGCCTGCCCCACCAAAGGGCCTACGTGTACCGCCTTTTCGGGGGGGAAGGGGCGGTGCTGGGCCTGGAGTTCATGTCCTTCCAGGCCCTTTACTACCGGGTGCTGGCGGAGGTGGGCCGGCTTGGGCCCTTGCTTCCCGGGGCGGGAAGGGTGGCCCTGGTGGGGGAGGCCCTTAGAGACCTCTACGGGGAAGGGGTCGCCCCCGGGGAGGCCCGGCTTTTCGCCCGGGCCATTGCGGAACTCAAGCGCTTTGGCCTTTCCCCCTTCGCCCTGCCCAAGGAGGGGGAGGCGGGAAGGCTCAGGCGGGTTTACTTCGCCTACGAGCGCCTGAAGGAAAAGGCTTTGGACTACGACGATTTCCGCCACCGGGCGGGCCGCGTGCCCCTCCGCCTTTTCCCTAGGCCCGATCTGGTGGTGGTGGACGGCTTCCGGGAGGTGGGTCCTTTGGACCTCCGCTTCCTTAAGCGCCTGGCCCGGGAGGTACCCGTCCTCCTCACCCTGGAGCTTCTTCCGGAGGGGCTGGAACCCTGGCAGACCCTTTCCCAAAGGCCGGTGAAGAAGGAGGTCTGGGCCCTGGCCAACCCGGTGGAGGAGGCTCGCCACCTCCTGAGGGCCCTCAAGCGGGCTTTGGCTTCGAGGGACCTGGGGGGCGAGGGTTTGGACCCCTTTGAGGTGATGGTGGTGGCCCCGGAGGACCGCATCCCTGGGCTTCTCCTCTTTCAGGACGAGTACGGCTTGCCCCTTTACGACGGGCGGGAGGGGGCCTTGGCGGACACGGAGGAGGGGGAAAGGGTCCTGGCCCTCCTGAACCCCATGCCCACCGGGCGGGACCTTCTGGCCCTGGGGTTTTCCGCCCTGGGCCGGAGGGCCCTGCGGCTTGGGCTTGCGGGGGAAGAGGCCCTGGCGCTTTTGGCGGAAAGGGAGGGCTTGCTTCAGGAATGGCAGGCGTTTTTGGCCCTGCGCACTCCCGGGCCTGATCTCCTGGCCTGGGCGGAGGAGGTCTTGGAGCGGCTTGGGGTGGCGGCCAAGGAGCTCTTCCTCTCCCGGCTTCGCCTGGCTTTGCGGGCGGATGGGCGAAACCCCTTGGCCTGGTGGCGGAGCCTCCTTCTGGATGAGGCCCTGCCTAAAGAACCCCTCCGGGGGGTGGCCCTCCTCCCCCCGCTTCGGGCCATGGGGGTGCGGGCCAGGCGGGTTTACGTGCTGGACTGGGTGGCGGGGCGCTACACCCTGGGAGAAGGGGAGGACTACTTCCTTTTGGAGGAGTTGCGGGAGCGGGGGCTTCTCAGGAGGCTCCCTCGGCGCCTCCGGGGCCTTGACCCCCTTTTCCTCCAGGCGCTTTCCACCCGGGGGGAGGAGGTCTATCTCCTCTACCCAGAGGCGGGACCTTCGGGGGCCTACGAACCCCTGGAGAAGGGAATGAGGCCCGAGCCCCTGCTGCCTTCAGGCCGCCTCGAGGCCCTGCCGGAGGAATCCTTCACCCCACCCCTCCCCACCTCCCACGCCCCCCCAGCCCACCTGGAGGTTCTCCGCCGCCACGGGGAGTGCCCCTTTCGGACCTATCTGGAGCGCTTTCCCCTTCGCCCGGAGGATGGGGCCTTGGGCTGGCACCTCTTCCCCGAGAGGGTAGACGAGCTTTCCCAGCATCCGGAGGTGGGTCCTTGGCTGGCTCTCCACCAGGAGCACCTAAAGGGCATGGTCTTTTGGGCTCGCTGGCCGGGGGAGCGCTTCACCCTGCGCCTGGACGGGGTGCGCCGGGAAGCAGGGGGGCGGGTGGTACACCTCTACCGCCTCCTCCCCCCAGGGGGGGATCCCGATCTGAGCCCCCGGCGGCGCTGGACGGAGTGGTACGCCCTCGGGGCCTTTTTGCGGAGGAAGGAGGTGGAGGAGGTCCACCTCTGGACCTGGGCCTTTCTGGGGGAACCCCGTCCTTACCGCAAGAACCCCTACCGCAAGGGGGACAGGCCTCCCCAGCTGGAGGAGGTTCGGGCGCTTGTGAAGGAGGCGCTTCCTCGCTGGGGAAAAGGGGGGTTTTCCCCGAGGCCCGGCTACCACTGCTACGCCTGCGGTCTGGCGGACATCTGCCGCAAGGAGGAGGCATGAGGCTCTACGTGGCTTCCGCGGGCACGGGCAAGACCCACGCCCTGGTGGGGGAGCTCCTGGCGCTCTTGCGCCAGGGGGTGCCCCTCCGGCGCATGGCTGCCGTCACCTTCACCCGCAAGGCGGCGGAGGAGCTGAGGCGGCGCATCCAAGGCGAGGTGATCAGGCTCTCCTCCGCTTCTTGGGCAGAGGAGGCGCAGCGGGAGGTCTACGGGGCAGTCTTCACCACCATCCACGGCTTCATGGCCGAGGCCATCCGCCACACCGCCCCCCTCCTCTCCCTGGACCCGGACTTTGCCCTATTGGACGAGCTTTTGGCCGAAGCCCTCTTCCTGGAGGAGGCGCGAAGCCTCCTTTACCTGAAGGGCCTGGACCCAGCTCTGGAGGGGTCCCTCCTCGCCCTTTACCGGAAGCGCTCCCTGGCGGGGGCGTTTCGGGCCCTGCCCGGGGCGGAGGGGCTTCTTGAGCTGTTCCAGGAGGTCCTTTCCGGCTACCATCGGCGCACGCGGGAGGCCCTGGGGCCAGGGGACCTCGAGGCCCTGGCCCTTCGTCTCCTGGAACATCCCCAGGCGGTGAGAAGGGTGGTGGAGCGTTTTCCCTACCTCCTGGTGGACGAGTACCAGGATGTGAACCCCTTGCAGGGGCGGTTCTTCCGGGTCCTGGAGGAGGCGGGGGTGCAGGTGGTGGCCGTGGGGGATCCCAAGCAGTCCATCTACCTCTTCCGCAACGCCCGGGTGGAGGTCTTCCGCCAGGCCCTCAAGGAGGCGGCGGAGGTCCATCGCCTCGCCGAAACCCAGCGCCACGCCAAAGCGGTGGCACGCTTCCTGAACTGTTTCGTGGAGCGCTTTTTCCCCGAGCCCGAGCGGGTGCCGGTGGTGCCCTTAAGGGAGGAGGAGGGCCTGGTGGAGGTCCACTGGGTGGTGGGGGAGGGGGGCTTGCCGGAAAAACGGGAGAAGGAGGCGGCCCTTCTGGTGGAGCGGCTTGCGGCCCTCCAGGGCCAGGGCCATGCCTACCGGGAGATGGCGGTCCTGGTGCGGAGCCGGGCAAGCCTTCCCTTCCTGGAAAGGGCCTTCCGGGCCCTGGGGGTTCCTTACGTCCTCAGGCGGGGGCAGAGCTTCTTCAAGAGGCCCGAGGTGCGGGATGTCTACCACGCTTTGCGCCTCGCCCTGCTGGAGGGTCCCCCAAGCCCTGAGGAGCGCATTTCCCTCCTGGCTTTCCTGAGGGGTCCTTTCGTGGGGGTGGACCTCGGGCAGGTGGAGGAGGCCCTGCAGGCGGAAGATCCCCTTCCCCTCCTTCCCCCGGAGGTGCGGATGCGCCTGGATGGGCTCAAGACGCTTGCGGGCTTGCGTCCCCTCGAGGCCCTGAAGGCCCTTGTGCGGGACGAGGTCTTCCTAAGGCGGCTTTCCCGGAGGGCCCGGGCCAATCTGGACACCCTTCTCCTCCTGGCCGCGGAGGAGCGCTTCCCCGACCTCGAGGCCCTTTTGGAGTGGCTAAAAGTGCGGGCCGAGGACCCGGAAACCTCCGAGCTTCCCGAGGGGGGAGAAGGGGTGCAGCTCCTCACGGTCCACGCGGCCAAGGGCCTGGAGTGGCCGGTGGTGGCGGTCTTTGACCTCGCCCGCCACGAGGGAGGGAGGTCCGAACCCGTGCTGGTGGGCTTAGACGGCGAGGTGGCCCTGGAGGGGACGGAGGGGTACCAAAACCTGAGAAGGACCCTGGCCCGTGCCCAGGAGGAGGAGTCCCTGCGGCTCCTTTACGTGGCCCTCTCCCGGGCCAGGGACGTCCTCCTCCTCACGGGAAGCCTTTCCGAACGGCCTGGACCCTGGGCCGAGGCTCTCATGGACCTGGGCCTGGGGCCTGCGGACCAGGACCCCCTGGTGCACCGCCACCCCTTGGCGGGCCTTCCTCCCTTGCCCTCCCCCCCACTTCTTCCTGAACCCCAGCCCCCCGCCCCTTACGCGGAGCACCGCATCCCGTCCAAGCGCTTTCCCCCGGTCTTTTCCCCCAGCGCTTACCGCAAGGGGGAGGGGGAGCCTTTGGCTCTTTCCCAGGCCCTCGAGGCCGAAACCCTCCCCGAGTACCCCCGGGCCCTGGGCACCCTGGTGCACTACGCTTTAGCCCGCAACCTGCACCCGGGGGACGAGGAGGCCATGCGGGCCCTCCTCCTGCAGGAGGTGGTCTTCCCCTTCTCCGAGGAGGAGCAAAAGCGCCTCCTTGCGGAGGTGCGGCTCCTCCTTTGGAACCACCGGCGCATGCTGGGGGAAGTCCTTCCCGCTTTGGAAAGCCGGGAGGAGGACCACGCTGAGCTTCCCCTGGTCCTGCCCCTTGCGGGCACCGTCTGGTATGGGGTTCTGGACCGGCTTTACCGGGTGGGGGACAGGTGGTACCTGGAGGACTACAAGACCGACCAGAGGATGGCCCCGGAGCATTACCGCTTGCAGTTAGCCCTTTACTGGGAGGCGGTGCGGCGGGCCTGGGGGGTGGAAGCCGAGGCCCGTTTGGTCTATTTAAGGCACGAAAGGGTTCACGTCTTCTCGCCAGAGGAGCTTCAGGAGGCCCTTCGGGAGTTGGAAAAAGCCCCCGGGATCCTCTCCCAGGGGCTTGAGCCGGACCCTCTTTAGCGCTTGGAGTACTGGGGTGCCCGGCGGGCCTTGTGCTTGCCGTACTTCTTCCGCTCCACCACCCGCGCATCCCGGGTGAGGAAACCCAGGGGCTTCAGCTTGGCGCGGTAGTCGGGGTTGTACTGGAGAAGGGCCCGGGCCACCCCCAGCTTGATGGCGTCGATCTGGCCGCTCTTGCCGCCCCCCTTCACGGTGATGTAGGCGTCAAAGCGCCCCAGGGCATCCACGGCCCTCAGGGGCTCGAGGGCTGCCACCGCCCTTACCAAGCCCTGGAAATAGTCCTGGAAGTCCTGGCCGTTCACGGTGACCTTGCCGCTTCCGGGCCTCAAAAAGACCCGGGCCACCGCCTCCTTGCGCCTACCGGTGCCGTAGTACTGCTCCATCACTTGACCTCCAGCTTAACGGGTTTCTGGGCCTGGTGGGGATGGGTGGGGCCGGCGTAGACCTTGAGGCGCTTGAAGAGCCTCCGCCCCAGAGGCCCCTTGGGGAGCATGCCCTTTACCGCATGCTCCAGCACCCTCTCCGGGTGGGTGGCCAGCATCTTTTCCGCGGGGATCTCCTTCAGGCCCCCCTGGTAGCCGCTATACCGGGTATAGATCTTCTGCTTCAGCTTCTTGCCGGTGAGGCGGATCTTGTCGGCGTTGATCACCACCACGAAGTCGCCCATGGGAAGGTTGGGGGTCCAGTCGGGGCGGTGCTTGCCGCGTAGCAGAGTGGCGATCTGCGTGGCCAGCCGCCCTAAGGTTTTGCCCTCGGCGTCAATGAGAACCCACCGGGGTTCGATCTCCTTGGGTATGTACGTCTTGGGCTGCATGCGTTTGGGCCCTCCTTCAACTCTGTGTGCCAGGCACCATGTTCTTGCCGGGGGATCGGGGGACCCCGCAAGAACGCCAAAGAAAACTGTACCATAACCCCGGGGTCTTTTGCCAGATGTGGTAGGCTGAAGTCCCGTGAACGGGGTTTCCGAGAGCACGCAAAGGCCGAGGAAGTACGTGTTTGTCACCGGGGGTGTGGTGTCCAGCCTGGGCAAGGGCATCCTCACCTCTTCCCTGGGAGCCCTCTTTCGGGCCCGGGGGTATAGGGTTACCGCCATCAAGATTGACCCTTACGTGAACGTGGATGCGGGGACCATGCGTCCCTATGAGCACGGGGAGGTCTTCGTCACCGCCGACGGGGCGGAAACCGACCTGGACATCGGCCACTACGAGCGCTTCCTGGACCTGGACCTCTCCCGGGGCAACAACCTCACCACGGGCCAGGTGTACCTTTCCGTGATCCAGAAGGAGCGCCGGGGGGAGTACCTTTCCCAGACGGTGCAGGTGATTCCCCACATCACCGACGAGATCAAGGACCGCATCCGCAAGGTGGCGGAGGAGCAGGGAGCCGAGGTGGTGGTGGTGGAGGTGGGGGGCACGGTGGGGGATATCGAGAGCCTTCCCTTCCTGGAGGCCATCCGCCAGTTTCGCTTTGACGAGGGGGAGGAGAACACCTTCTACATCCACCTCACCCTGGTCCCCTACCTGGAAACCAGTGAGGAGTTCAAGACCAAGCCCACCCAGCACTCCGTGGCCACCCTGAGGAGCGTGGGCATCCAGCCCGATGCCATCGTTCTCCGCTCGGTGAAACCGGTGCCGGAGGAGGTGCGCAAGAAGGTGGCCCTGTTCACCAACGTGCGCCCGGGGCATGTGTTCAGTAGCCCCAACGTGGAGCACATTTACGAGATACCCCTCCTCCTCGAGGAGCAGGGCCTGGGCCGGGTGGTGGAAAGGGCCTTAGGCCTCGAGGCCGTCTTCCCCAACCTTTCCTTCTGGCAGGAGGCGGTGAGGGTGCTGAAGCACCCCGAGCGCACCGTGAGGATCGCCATCGCCGGCAAGTACGTGAAGATGCCGGACGCCTATCTCTCCCTTCTGGAGGCCTTGAAGCATGCGGGCATCCGGCACGGGGCCCGGGTGGAGGTGAAGTGGGTGGATGCGGAGGGCCTCGAGGGAGCCGATTTGGACGAGGCCTTTAGGGATGTTTCCGGCATCCTGGTCCCCGGAGGGTTTGGGGTGAGGGGCATTGAGGGTAAGGTGCGGGCGGCCCAGTACGCCCGGGAAAAGGGAATCCCCTATCTGGGCATCTGCCTGGGGTTGCAGATTGCGGTCATCGAGTTTGCCCGGCATGTGGCCGGGCTCAAGGGGGCCAACTCCACGGAGTTTGACCCCTACACCCCCCACCCGGTCATAGACCTCATGCCCGAACAGCTGGAGGTGGAGGGGCTGGGGGGCACCATGCGCCTTGGGGACTGGCCCATGCGCATCCGCCCGGGTACCCTCCTCCACCGCCTTTACGGGAAGGAGGAGGCGCTGGAGCGCCACCGCCACCGTTACGAGGTGAATCCCCTCTACGTGGACCAGCTGGAGCGGGCTGGGCTGGTGATCTCCGCCACCACCCCGGGGATGCGGGGCCGGGGGGCGGGGCTGGTGGAGGCCATCGAGCTCAGGGACCACCCCTTCTTCCTGGGCCTGCAGAGCCACCCCGAGTTCAAGAGCCGGCCCATGCGCCCCTCCCCTCCCTTCGCGGGCTTCGTGGAGGCGGCGTTAAAGCACGCGGGGCTTTAAAGCAGGCTTCGGGCGAACTGCCGGGCCACGCGCCCGGAGAAGCCTTTTTGCAGGGCAAAACGCAGGGCCTCCCTTTCCTCCTCCGGGGTCAAGGGGCGGCCCAGGTGGTGGGCCACTGTCTTCAGGTAAAGGGTCTTGTCAAAGGGCGGGAAGGTGAGGATCAGCCCGAAGCGCTCGGAGAGGGCCAGGGTGTCCTGAAGCTCGTCCCAGGCGGTGGGGTCGGCCCCGGGTAAGGGGTTTTCCCCGGTTTGGCGCACCAGGTGGCGGCGGTTGGAAGTGGCCAGCAAGAGAACGTTTTCCGGCGGGCCTTCCAGGCTTCCTTCCAGGAGGGCCTTCAGGTGGTGGAAAGCTTCCTCTTTGGGATCCAGGGAGAGGTCGTCCAGGAAGAGGAAGAAGCGATGGGGAAGGAGGGCCAGCCTTTCCAGCAGGTTTTCCAGGTGGGCCAAGGCCTTGGGCTCCACCTCCACCATGCGGGCTTCTCTAAGGTGCAAAAGGCTTTTGGCGGCGGTGCTTTTGCCCGTGCCCCGGGCCCCGTAGAGGAGGGTGTGGAGGGCGGGTTTTCCCGAGAGGAAACGGAGGGCATTGGTCCTGAGGGCCTTAAGCTGCTCCTCGTAGCCCAGAAGTTCGTCCTCCGGGGGCAGGCGGTAGCTTCCCAGGGGGCGCACCTCGCCAGCGAAGCGGAAGGCCTGGTAGAGGGCAAAGGGATAGGGTCCGTGGGTTTGGAGCACCTGGACTAGGGCCTCGGGGTCGCGGGTGAGGAGGGCGGCCAGGGCCCCTTCCTCAGCGGGGTGGGGAGGGCGTTCCCCTAGGTCGGCTAAAGGGTACTCCTTCCGCCTCCCCTCCAGTTCCAGGGAGAGGACCTCGAGGTCCTGCCGTATCAGCTGGAGAAGCCCCGGGGTGGGCCTTAAAGCCCGCCAGGCCCAGGGGGCTTTGAGGAGGCTTTGGGCAAAGGCATAGCTCCAGGGTTCACCCCGGGGCAGGTCCAGGTCCAGGAGGTCCAAAGGGGTCTTGGGAAGCCTCATGGGCCCCATGGTAAAGGAAAACCCCCGGGGAAGGCCCCGGGGTTCCATGGTGGGCCGCACAGGACTCGAACCTGTAACCCACCGATTAAGAGTCGGTTGCTCTACCGGTTGAGCTAGCGGCCCAAGGTGTGCACGGCGTCGGCCTTGACGCCAAAAGCCAGTGTAGCCTTCCCTTAGGGCTCTGTCAAGGCGGCTAGAACAGGTAAAGCACCGCCCGTCCCCTTTCCACCCGCACCCGGATGGGCCCGAGGGCCTGGTTTTCCAGGGTGAGGGTGGTGGCCTTGAGGGGGGTGGAGGGAAGGTTCCAGCATGCTCCTTCCACAGCCAAGGTGGCCTCGGGGAAGGGCAGGAGGCTGAAGGAACTCCCCTTTTCCAGGGGGAAGGCGTGGAGTCCAGCAAGGAGGGGGAAGGCCCGGGTAAGCCCGTCGGTGAGCTCTACCGTTACCCCCTTTTCCGCCAGCAGAAAGGCCAGCTCCAGGTGGGCCAGGGTGTGGTCCAGGCGGCCCCCAATGCCCCCTAGGAGGAGGACTTCTTCGGCTCCTAGCTCCAGGGCCTTTCGCACCAGGGCTTCGCCGTCCGTCCGGTCCTTATCCCGGGGAAGCACCTCCTTGGGGGCGGGAAGGATTTGCTGCAGCCAAGGGGGGCTTGAGTCGAAGTCGCCAAGCCATAGTTCCAAGGGAAGCCCCAGGGCCAGGGCGTGCCGTCCACCGGAGTCCGCCGCCAGGAGGCGGAGGTCCCTTAGGCGTTCCCGCAAAGCCTCCGTCACCAGGAGGGGGCCGCCTAGGAGAAGGGCGAAGCGCCTCATCCCTCCAAGGGTACCGCCTGGGAAAGATCCAGGTGGAGGTGGACCTGGGCTCCCTCCGGGGGGCCTTCCAGGGCCTCGAGGTAAAGCCGCACCTTCCCAAGCCGCACCCAAAGCCCCACCCTGTTTCCGAAGAAAAGCCGTTCCTCCACCACCCCTGGGTGCTCCCCTCCCAGGCGGAGGGCTTTGGGCAGAAGAAGGTGGGGCTTGGCAGGCAAGCCCAGGGCCTGGCTTTCCTCCGGGGAGAGGAGGTTCTTGTGCCCGAGGAAGCGGGCGGTCCAGAGGTCCTTGGGCCTTGCGTACACCTCTTCCGGAAGCCCCACCTGCACGAGCCTTCCCTGACGCAGGAGGGCTACCCGGTGGGCCAGGAGGAAGGCCTCCCCCTGGTCGTGGGTGACTACCAGGGTGGTCACCCCTTCCGCCCGGAGGGTCCTGCGCAAAAAGAAGAGGAGCTCCTCCCGTAGCCTCAAGTCCAGCGCTCCCAGGGGCTCGTCCAGGAGGAGAAGCCGTGGCCTTGGCGCCAGGGCCCGGGCCAGGGCTACCCGTTGCTGTTCTCCCCCGGAAAGCTCCTGGGGTCGTTTTTGGGCATGAGGGGTGAGCTCCATGCGCTCAAGGAGCTCCTTCACCCGTGCTTCCCGCTCCTTCCCGGGCCAGCGGGCCTCCACCAGGCCAAAGGCGATGTTTTCCGCCACGGTGAGGTGGGGGAAGAGGGCATAGTCCTGGAAAAGAAACCCTACCCCCCGCCTTTCCGGGGGCAGGGGGGTGAGGTCCTGCCCGCGGAAGCGCACGAAACCCCGGTCGGGGGAAAAGAGGCCAGCGATGAGCTTCAGCAGGGTGCTTTTTCCGCTACCCGAGGGTCCCAGGAGGGCCAGGACCTCCCCTTCCCGAACGGTGAGGTCCAGGGCCAGTTGGAATCCCGGGAAGCGCTTCTCCAGGGCAAGCTCCAGCACCCCTCCATTAAAACAAGGAACCCGGGGCACGCCCCGGGTTCCTTGCGGGCCCGCCTTACTTCAGACCCAGCTTCTTGCGCTCCTCCAGCACCTGCTGGGGAGTGAGCTTCTTTTCCCGCAGGGCCTTGACCTCAGCGGCGGTGAAGGGCTTGAAGCCCTGGACCTTCTTGTCGTCGCCCCAGGCGGTGGCGATGTGGTTGAGAAGGGCGGCGATCTCCTCATCCTTCATGCCGTTGAAAGCTGGCATCGCCCCGTTGTACTTCATGCCCTTCACCTCAATCGAGCCCTGGAGGCCCCAGAGGAGCACCTTGATCAGGTACTCCCGTCCGCCCTGCTTGCTCAGGATATCGGACACGTGCCCGGCCAGGGGCGGGAAGGCCCCGGGGAGCCCCTGCCCGTTGGCCTGGTGGCATCCCGCGCACTGGCTGAAAAGCTTGGCGCCGTCTGCCTGGGCGAAGGCCAGGCTGCCGATAAGAAGGAGAGCCGTTAGGGTCCGCTTCATCTTTACCCTCCGGGGTATCAGGGTATTTTGTCCCTGGCTCCTTGTCAAGGCCTCTAATGAAGCCAAATCTTTAGCCATTCTTAAGAGTATAGTCCCGGGGGGTACAGGGGAGGGGCCTTCATAAGTGAGTTTTTATGAAAAGAAGGTTACGTGTCAGAGGAGCTTGACATTGCCCCGGTGGGGGTGCTAGGGTACAAATGTCCTTGGGTGTACCCAGGCGGTGTATAAGATGTACGCATACCGGGTACTTTGGTCCCTAGCCCTACTCGCCCTGGCCGCGGCCTGGGCGGCTCCGGACTTCGGCCGGTGGTATCCCTATGGCATGGCGCTGAACTTGGCCCAGAGCCACGGGCGGGTGGTGATGGTGTACTTTCACTCTCCTCACTGCCCCTATTGCGACCAGATGAACACCTTCGTCCTCTCCGATCCCCAGGTAAGCCGCTTCCTGGAGGACCGGTTCGTGGTGGCCTCCGTGGATACCGAAACCCCGGAGGGTCAGGAGCTTTCCCGGCGGTATCGGGTGCCGGGTACCCCAACCTTTGTCTTCCTCGTCTTCCGCAAGGGGGCGTGGGAAGAGGTGGGCCGGTTTTTTGGCAGCCGGCCCCGGGCGCAGTTCCTTTCGGAGCTGCGCCAGATCTGTGCCAAAGGAGGTGCGTGTGAATAGGCGAGCGTTTCTAAGGACCACTGGCGTAGCCCTCGGGGCCGTTGCCTTGGCGGGGCTTCCCGTAAGGGCGCAGGGTTTGGAGGGTGAGGACCTGGCCAACCTGGAGAAGGCCCTGCAGGCGGTATTGGGCAAGGGGTTCAAGGATCTTACCCCCTCCAACGTCATCAAGCTCACCATGCCGGCCATTGCCGAAAGCGGGGCCAACGTTCCCGCCGAGGTGGAGGTGAACCTGCCCTCGAGCCAGGTGAAGGCCATCCACCTCTTCGCTGACAAGAACCCTACCCCGCACCTGGTGGCCTTTATGCCCATGAAGGCCCTGCCCTACTACGCCACCCGGGTGCGCTTGGCGGAAACCACGGCTATCCGGGCGGTGGTGGAGACGGCGGACGGCAAGTTCCTTTTGGCATCGGCCAGCACCCGCGTGACCGTGGGTGGCTGCGGTTAAGGAGGTAGAAGATGGCCATTCGTACCATTGTTCGTTTAACCCCGGCCAAGCCCAAGGCGGGCGAGAACTTCAAGCTCCAGGTAGTCGCCCAGCATCCCAACGAGCCTGGCACCCGCCGGGATGCCGAGGGCAAGATCATCCCCGCCAAGTACATCAACCAGGTGGAGATCTACTTTGAAGGGGAGAAGGTGGCCGAGGCTAAGCCCGGTCCCTCCACCAGCGCCAACCCCCTTTACGGCTTCATGTTCAAGGCGGAAAAGGTGGGGACGTTCACTGTAAAACTGAAGGACACCGACGGAGATACCGGCGAGGGCACGGTAAAGCTAGAGCTGGCTTAGAGGTGGCGCCCGGGGGGAACCCCGGGCGCTGGGCATGGCGCGGAGGTAAGGGTATGCTCTTACGGTCCTGGTGGATGGTGGGCGTGCTTTTCCTGCTTGGCCTGGCCTTGGCCCAGGGGGAGGTGGATCCGCGGGAGGAGGCCAAGCGGCAAAAGCAACTCCTTTTGGAAACCGCGGGGATCCTGCCCACGGAGCTTATCGTGGAGCAGGGCAAGGAGCTCTTTAACCGCAAGGGGCCAAGCGGAAAGACCATGGCCGAGTGCGACTTTGGCCTGGGGAAGGGAGTTCTGGAAGGAGCGGCGGCCAGGCTACCCCGTTACTTCCTGGACACGGGCAAGGTGGAGGACCTGGATAGCCGCATCGTCACCTGCATGACCCAGGTTCAGGGCTACCGGCCCGACCAGGTCAAGCGGCAGGAGGTGGTGGCCGTTGCCTTCTACATCGCCAGCTTCTCCACGGGCAAGCCCATCCAGGTGCGCCTTCTCTTCCCCCAGGAACGGGAGCTGTACGCCCTTGGGGAAAAGCTTTTCTACGCCCGTAGCGGGGCTCGGGACGTGGGTTGCGCCACCTGTCACGTGAGTTATGTGGGCCGGCGGGCGGGGGTGCTTCCCTACGCCGATGTCCTGGGCAAGGATAAGTCCTGGACCCACTGGCCCGCTTACCGGTACTCCAACGACCAGATCTGGACTATGCAGGACCGCATCCGGGCCTGCTACGGTAACATCGGCCACCCGCAGCCTGCTCTTTACTCCCTGCCCATCCTAGCCCTGGAGCTCTTCATGGCCTACAACAACAACGGGGCCGTCGTGGAGGAGTGGCCGGCCTTTGTGCGATGAGGAGGCGGTGATGAAGGCGAAGAAGCTTATCCCCATCCTTTTGGCCGCGCCCTTGGTGCTGACCCTGGCCCAGTCCTACCTTAGCCCTTCCCAGCTGGAGGCCCTTCAGACGGGTGGCAAGGCCTACGCCGAGGTCTTCCTCAACCAGCGGCCGGACCAGGCCCTGTGCTCCACCTACCACAACCGTCTGCCCGCGGATCTTTTGCCTAAGTTTCTGGAGGAGCAGCGGGCCCTCATCAAGTACCCGGCGAATGGCAAGCTCATGGGGGACTGGAAGAAGGGCGGGGCCATCTTCAACAACCTGCAGAAGGCCAACTGCTTCTCCTGCCACTTTGGCTCCCCGGTGCACCTGGGCGGGGATGTGGGGCCCAGCCTGGAGAAATACGGTCTCAAGCGGGGCCAGTCCGAGGCGGTTCAGCGCTATACCTACGAGGTCGTCTACAACTCCTGGGCTTACTTCCCCTGCACGGTCATGTACCGCTTCGGGGCCCAGGGGCTTTTGACCCCCGAGGAGATCGCAGACGTGGTGGCCTACCTGTTGGATCCGGAAAGCGATTTCAACACCAAGCCGGCGGTGGGGTCTAAATGAACCGAAGGGAGCTTCTTTTTTGGCTTTCTGCCCTGGCGGGGCTCGGGCCCAGGGCTTTAGCCCAGGTTCTGGAGAATCCTTCCCGTCTCTATGACCTTCCCCCTTACGGCAACGCCACCCTCCTCTACTTCTCTGACCTCCACGGCCAGGCCTTCCCCCACTACTTCATGGAGCCTCCCAACCTCATTGCCCCTAAGCCCCTTATGGGGAGGCCCGGCTACCTCACCGGGGAGGCTATCCTGCGCTACTACGGGGTGGAGCGGGAGACCCCCTTAGCCTACCTGCTCAGCTACCTGGACTTCGTGGAACTGGCCAAGGCCTTCGGTCCCATCGGGGGCCTGAGCGCCCTTACCGCCCTTATCCGCAGGCAAAAGGCCCAGGTGGAGGCCGAGGGGGGAAGGGTCCTGGTGTTGGACGGCGGGGATACCTGGACCAACTCCGGCCTCTCCCTTCTCACCCAGGGGGAAGCCCTGGTGGACTGGCAAAACCTCACCGGGGTGGACCACATGGTTTCCCACTGGGAGTGGACCCTGGGGTGGGAGCGGGCCGAGGCGCTCTTCAAGAAGCTTAAGGGCGAGCACCTTTCCTACAACGTGGTGGATGAACTTTTCGGCGACCCCCTTTACCCTGCTTACCGGATCCACCAAATGGGCCGGTACGCCCTGGCTGTGGTGGGGGCCACCTATCCCTACGTGAAGGTGTCCCACCCCGAGCAGTTCACGGAAGGCCTTTCCTTTGCCCTGGACGTCCGCCGCTTGCAGGAGGCCGTGGATCAAGCCCGGGTCGAGGGGGCGGATGCCGTGGTACTTCTCTCCCACAACGGCCTCCAGCTGGACGCGGCTTTGGCGGAGCGGGTGAAGGGCATTGACCTCATCCTTTCCGGGCACACCCACGACCTCACCCCTTCCCCCTGGCGGGTGGGCAAGACCTGGATCGTGGCGGGAAGCGCGGCCGGTAAAGCCCTGATGCGGGTGGACCTGGAGCTTTTCAAGGGAGGTATCGCCAACCTCCGGCTCAGGATCCTGCCGGTTCTGGCCCGCCATCTCCCGGGGGCTCCCGACGTGGAGGCTTTCCTGGAAAAGACCCTGGCTCCTCACCGGCAGCACCTTTTCGAGCCCCTGGCGGTTTCCAACTCCTTACTTTACAAGCGGGATACCCTTTACTCCACCTGGGATGAGCTGGTGGGGCAGGCGGTCAAGGCCCTTTATCCCGAGGTGGACCTGGTCTTCAGCCCGGCGGTGCGCTGGGGCACCACCATCCTTCCCGGCCAGGCCATCACCCGGGACCACCTCTACGCCTACCTGGGTTTTACCTACCCCGACCTTTACCTCTTCTGGCTACACGGGGAGCAGATCCGGAACACCCTGGAGGACATCGCCAGCAATGTCTTTACCCCCGATCCCTTCTACCAGCAGGGCGGGGACGTGAGCCGGGTTTTTGGCCTCCGCTACGTGTTGGACCCCGATGCCCCGGTCGGCAAGCGCATCCGGGAGGTGGAGGTGGGGGGCAAGCCCCTGGATCCCAATCGCCGGTACCTGGCGGCCTCCTATGGGGGGAGGCTCCAGCGGCTGGGGGAGGCCAAGGCCGGGTACGAGCCCAGGCCCATCTACCAGGTCCTCGAGGAGTACCTCAAATCTGCTGGACACGTGAAGGTTTTGCCCAAGCCCAACGTGCGGGTGTTGGGACGCAACTACCGTGTACCGGAGGTGAGTTCATGACCAAAAAAGTGGCAATTCTGTTGGTTTCGGCTCTCATCCTGGGGCTTGGCCTCACCCAGATGAGTCCCTTTAGGGCCCGCTTTGAGGCGGCTTTGCATGCGGGCGGCCACGAGTTCGCCAAGGTGATGCTCTCCCAGGACAAAGGGCAGGCCCTTTGCTCCCAGTACCGGGACAAGCTTCCCCCCGACCTCATCCCGACCTTCCTGGCGGAGCAGAAGGCCCTCATCAAGTACCCGGCAAACGGCAAGCTCATGGGGGACTGGAAAAACGGGGAGAAGGTCTTCACCGATCCCAAGCGGGGTAACTGCTACGCTTGCCACGCCGGGGTGGCCAGCGAGGTGGCTCACGGCACCATGGGGCCGAGCCTGACCAACTATGGGCAGCGGGGCACCTCGGAGGCGGTGGTGCGCTACACCTACGAGAAGATCTTCAACGCCTGGGCCTTCGTGCCCTGCTCCCTGATGTACCGGGGCGGGGTGCACGGCCTCTTTACCCCGGAGGAAACCGCCGACCTGGTGGCCTTCCTGCTGGACCCCGAGTCCCCCATCAACCGGAGGTGAACCATGAAGAGAAGGAATCGCTTGATCTTCCTGGGCGTGCTGGCCTTGGGGACCCTGGTGGGCGTGGGGGCGTACACCCAGCAGCAAAAGCCCCTGGATCCCTTTGAGGAGGCCATGCGCCAGCGGCAGATGTACCTGGAGACCTTCGGCGTGCTCCCGGGGGATCTTTTTGTGGAGGAGGGGAAGGAGCTCTTCTTCCGCAAGGGGCCAAGCGGCAAGACCCTCGAGGAGTGCGACTTCGGCAAGGGGAAGGGAGTCTTGGAAGGGGTCTACGCCATCCTTCCCAAGTACTTCCCCGACAGCAAGCGGGTGGAGGACCTGGAAACCCGGGTGTACACCTGCATGCAGACCGTGCAGGGGTACAAGCCGGCGGAGATCAAACGGGACGAGGTTAGGGCCATCACCACCTACATCGCCTCCTTCTCCTCCAAGGCCAAGATCCAGGTGGTGCCCAAGCACCCGGCGGAGTTGGCCATGTACAACCTGGGGCGGGAGCTTTGGTACACCCGCGCCGGGGCCCGGGACATGAGCTGCGCCGTCTGCCATGATCAGTATGCCGGCCACAGGGTGCGGCTTTCCCCGGTGCGGAGCCCCAAGCAGGGTCTGGGCAACGAGTGGCCCGCCTACCGCTTTGAGGAGGACCGACTCTACACCACGGAGGACCGCATCAACTTCTGCTACGAATCCATCGCCATCCCCAAGCCGGAGTTTTACTCGGATGTCCACATCGCCCTGACCGTGTACATGCTGGCCGAGGCCACCAAGGCCGGGCACTCCTTTGAGGAGCTGCCCTTCTTCACCCGCTAGCCATGCGCCGTCGCGACTTCCTTGCCCTTCTTCCCCTCCTTCCCTGGGCCCGGGCCCAGGGAGGTGGAGGGGACTGGGTGAAGGCCTTTGGGGAGTTCCTCAAGCGCGTGCCCCCCGCCAGCTATTTGGTGTATCCCACCGAGGCCAAGGACCTCCTCCTCTTTGATCCCTTCATCCTGGACGTGCGCACGGAGGAGGAGCGGAAGAAGGGGTATATACCGGGTTCGGTGCACATCTACGCTAGCCAGGTACCTGATCGCCTTCAGGAGTTACCCAAGGACAAGGAGGCCCTGATCCTGGTCTACTGCAACTCGGGAAGCGTCTCAGCGGTGGTGGCCGCATATTTGCAAGCGCTTGGCTACAAGAATGCCAAGAACATCGCTCACGGCTTTAAGGGCTGGCTGGACGCCGGCCTGGAAGTGGAAGGAGGCTCGCAATGAGGAAGCTTTTGGCTCTGGTGGCCCTTTTGGGGTTGGGTTTGGCGCAGTCTTTGGTGGTGGGGGTTAAGGGCTCCTTGGAAGAGGTGGAGGCCAAGACCCTCTCCGCCCTGAAGTCCGTGGGCCTCGAGGCGGACCGGGTCCTGAACCTGGGGGAGCAGGTGCGCCAGGTGACGGGCCCGGGCTTCCCCGAGTACCGTCTGGTGGTGCTGAAGCCGGATAAGGGAAGCATCGAGGCGGTTTCCAAAAACCCCATGGCCGCCATCGTCCTGCCTCCCACGGTCTTCATCACCGGCCAGGGGAACAGCTTCACGGTGGGCACTTTTGACGGGCGCCTGCTCTTTTCCATGCTCCAGGTGTACGGGGGTGAGGTGGAGCGGCTGGTGTGGCGCCTCGAGGCGGCCCTGGGACGGCTTGGCATCGTGAAGCGCCTGTCCCCCGCCATGATGCCCGATCCTTCTAGCGGCATGATGCCCGCCCTCTTGTACCGGGTGCCCTCCGCCAAGGTGGAGGATGTGGTGCTCATGGTGGAAACGGAGCTCACCTCCAACGGGCTTAACCTTTTGCCCAACGTGAAGGTGGGCCCGGTCACCGTGATCATGCCCTGCAAGAGCGAATGGGCCCGGATCATGTTCCTCACCCAGCCTGCGGGAGGTTTCGCCGCTCCTTGCCGCTTCTTTGCCATGCAGATGGGCAATGACGTCCTGGTGGGTGCCATCGAGCCCATGCTCATGACCATCATGCCCGGGGTGATGGGCACGCCGGCGGTGTCCATGCTCCAGGAGGCCCGCCAGGTCATGAGCCAGATCCTGGAAGCCACGGGCGGGACTCCTTACCGCCCTGGCCGATAAGAGGCTGGTCAAGAAGAGGGAGGGAGTATGGGCAAGGTTAGTCGGCGTCAGGTTTTGAAGACGGGGGCGGCTTTGGCCGCTGCTGGGGCGATCTCGAGCCCAGCCTTTGCCCAGGAGTTCTACAGCCGCCCGGCCACCCTTCTCCCCCGCACCCGCAAGCCGAGGGTGGTGGTGATCGGGGGTGGCTGGGGTGGCACCACAGTGGCCCGGAAGCTGGTCCAGTCCGGGGTGGATGTGGAGGTGGTGCTCATCGAGCAGAAGCCCATCTTCATGTCCTGCCCCATGTCCAACCTCTTCCTGGCCGGGGTCAAGCCCCTGGAGTGGCTGGTCTTTGACTACACCAACGTGGTCAAGGACGGGGTGATCTTTGTCCAGGAGAGGGTGTTGGACATCAACCGGGACCGCCGCCTGGTGCGGACCGCTGGCGGGTACATCGGTTATGACTACCTGGTCCTGGCCCCGGGCATCGACTACATGTACGAGGCCATCCCGGGCTACGCCGAGGTGAAGCACCTCATGCCCGTGGGCTTCAAACCCTTTGAACATATCGCCCTCAGGAGGCTCCTGGACCAGTTTGACGAAACCGGTGGGGAACTGGTCATGTACATCCCCAACCCTCCCTACCGCTGCCCTCCCGGGCCCTACGAGCGGGCGGCCATGCTGGCCTGGCGGCTCAAGACCAAGGGAGTTAAGGGGAAGCTTATCGTTTTGGACGCCAACCCTCAGCCTGTTTCCAAGGCCCCGGGCTTCCTGGCTGCCTACAATGAGCTCTACAAGGACTACCTGGAGTACGTTCCCAACACCCGGATCACCGGCCTGGACTACGGGAAGAAGGTGGTGAAGACGGAGCTCGGGGATGTCCCCTTCACCGTGGCGGACATCATTCCTCCCATGAAGGCGGGGGAGCTGGTGCGCACCGCGGGCCTGGGGGAGCGCTGGGCCAACGTGAAGGTCCCCTACTTCCTCTCGGAGAAGGACGACCGCGTCTACCTGGTGGGGGACATCACCGGGAACACCCCTTACCCCAAAAGCGGCATGGTGGCCTACGTTTCCGGCACCATCGTGGCCCGGCACCTGGCAGAGCGGCTCAAGGGCAAGCCTTTGGCGGAGATTCCTCCGGAGCTTCCCCACAACATCTGCTACTCCTTCGTGGACAAGGAGGAGGCCATCTGGGTGGCGGCCAACTACTCCTGGGACGAGGCGGCCAAGCAGATCAAGTCCCAGGGCTCCGTGGACAACCAGCGCTCGGCGGCCAACGGCACCGCCGCCATTGGCTGGGCCACAGGGCTTTGGAACGACATGTTCGGCCCGGCCTAAGGGTTTTCCCCCGCCCCCAATGGGGGCGGGGTTTTTTGTAGTCTGGAAATACCATAGGAGGGTATATGGACCGAAGGAAGTTCTTCCGGCTTTTGGGTGCAGGAGGCGTGCTGGGCCTTCTTAAGGCCAGGGCCCAGACACCCCCTTGGGACGAGGAAACCTTTGCCCCCATGAAGACCCTGGGGGCTCCCCTCTCCGAATATGGCCAAAGGAGCCCCTTTGAGGAGGGAGTGGTGCGCTACATCTCCCCCAACCTGCGCACCCGCCACTCCGGGGCCGACTTCGCCCCCCTGGAGAAGCTGGAAGGGGTTATCACCCCCAACGGCCTCCACTTTGAGCGGCATCACGGAGGGGTGCCCCAGGTGGATCCGGCCAAGTACCGCCTGGTGATCCACGGGATGGTGGAAAGGCCCTTGGTCTTCACCTTGGAGGACCTGAAACGCTTCCCCTCCGTGACCCGCACGTACTTCATTGAGTGCGCTGGCAACGGGCAAAACGGCTACCGCAATCCCCCGGACCCTAACCTCACCGCCACCCGGAGCCGGGGCCTGGCCTCCAACGCCAGCTGGACGGGGGTTCCCTTGGCCTTGCTCCTCAAGGAGGCGGGGGTGAAGCCCGGGGCCAAGTGGCTCATCCCTGAGGGCATGGATGCCGCCGCCTACACCCGCTCCCTGCCCCTGGAGAAGGCCATGGAGGACGTGCTGGTGGCCTACGCCCAAAACGGGGAGGCCTTGCGCCCTGAGCAGGGTTATCCCGTGCGCCTGGTGGTGCCGGGCTGGGAGGGAAGCATCCAGGTGAAGTGGCTGAGGCGCATCCTGGTCACGGACCTTCCCGCCATGGCCAAGGATGAAACCAGCGAGTACACCGACGTGATGGCCGATGGCAAGGTGCTGGCCTTCACCTGGGTTATGGACCCCGAGTCCATCATTACCTACCCCTCGGGCCTGCAGCAGATCAAGCCGGGCTTCCATGAGATCCGCGGCCTGGCCTGGAGCGGGTACGGGCGGGTCACCAAGGTGGAGATCTCCTTCGACGAGGGGAAGACCTGGCGCCAGGCTACCCTGGAACCCCCGGTGGAGCGCTACGCCTTCGTGCGCTTCAAGATGCCCTGGCACTGGGATGGCAAGGAGGTGGTCCTATGGAGCCGGGCCTGGGACGAGAAGGGGAACACCCAGCCCACCCGGGAGGAGTTCTTCAAGAAGTGGGGCAGGAACAACCGTTACCACTACAACGCCATCCAGGCCTGGCGCATCCTGCCCGACGGACGGGTGGTGAACGGGGATAGGCCCTTGGGCCAGCAGGCGTTTGGACCCGTGGGGGGTTGCGACGGGGAGGTGTTCGATGGTTAAGCGCATCCTGGTTCTTTTGGCCCTTTTAGGCCTGGCGGTGGGAGCCCGGTACAACCTGGGCACCCCTATCTCGGAGGAACTGGCGGCCCAGTACGACCTTAGGCCGGTGGTCCTCCCCGACGGCCGGGGGCTTCCCCCGGGAGAGGGGAGGGTGGATGAAGGGGAGCGCATCTATGCGGAGAAGTGCGCCTCCTGCCACGGGGCCCGGGGGGAGGGGTACCCCTTCAACCGGCTGGTGGCCGAGCCCTTCCCCATCACCCCCGCCACCGAGCCAGCGGAGTTCGCCATCGGCAACTACTGGCAGTACGCCACCACCCTTTACGACTACATCCGGAGGGCCATGCCCTTTGGGGCTGAAGGCACCCTCACCAATGAGGAGGTTTACCACCTGGTGGCCTTTCTCCTCTACATGAACGGGATCATAGATGCCCACGAGCCCATCAACCAGAAGACCCTGCCCCAGGTGAAGATGCCCGCGCGGGAGCTTTTGCAGTTGGACCCTGAGACCAAGCGCCGTTTCCCCTGGCTCACCTTGCCCTAGGATGGAGGCATGAGCGTTTCCTTGGCGGCAGCTTTTTTGGCGGGGGTGCTCTCCTTTCTCTCCCCTTGCGTTCTTCCCCTAGTGCCCACTTACCTTTTCTACCTGGGGGGAGAGCGGGGGCGCCCCCTTTTCAACGCCCTTTTCTTTGTGCTGGGCTTCGGGGTGGTTTTTTTCCTCCTGGGTTTGCCCTTTACCCTGGTGGGCGGACTTCTGTTTGAGCACCGCCAAACCCTGGCCCGGGTGGGGGGGGTGATCCTGATCCTCTTCGGCCTGTACATGCTAGGCCTGAGGCCCAGGTGGGGGGTAAACCTCCGCTACGAGGGGGAGACGGGGCGTCCCTTGGGGGCCCTGCTCCTGGGAGCCAGCCTGGGCTTGGGCTGGACCCCTTGCATCGGGCCCATCCTGGGAGCCATTCTTACCCTGACGGCGGTGGGGGGCGGGGTGGGGCTTCTTTTGGCCTATATCCTGGGCCTGGCGGTGCCCTTTTTGCTGGTGGCCCTTTTCGCCGACCGGCTTAAGGGGTGGCTGAGGCGAGCCGGGCGGCTTTCCCACTACGTGGAGTTGCTGGCGGGGGTGGTGCTCCTTGTGGTGGGGGTTTTGCTTCTCACAGGGACCTACACCGCCCTGAACTCTTTTTTCCTCCGGATTACGCCGGAGTGGCTGCAGAAGAACCTGTAGGGGTGAGAGAACCTCGGGGGTCTTTTCCTCTAAGAGGGACGAATGGCCCTCGAGGATACCCCTAAACTGGTATAGGCATGTTGCTTCGCTTGCAGGGGATCTCCAAGCGCTTCGGCCGGGACTGGGTGGTCCGGGACCTTTCCTTTACCCTGGAGCGGGGGGAAGTGGTGGCCCTCTTGGGGCCCAACGGCTCGGGGAAGACCACCCTCTTGCGCCTCATGGCCGGGCTTCTCAAGCCCACCCGGGGGCAGGTGGAACGGGCGGGCAAGGCTCTTTTCCTAGCCAATCCCCCGGCCTTCCACCGCCACCTTACCGCCCGGGAGCACCTCCTTTACGACCTGGCCTTCCACCACCAGGGTAAAGAACCTGCAGAAGCCCTGGATCGCTTTGGACTGCCCGGGGACCTTCCCCTTTACGCCTTCTCCAGCGGCATGAAGAAGAGGCTCGCCTTAGCCCGGCTTACCCTTCTCTTCCCCGACATCTGGCTATTGGACGAGCCCGAGACCGCCCTGGACAAAGGGGGGAGGGAGCTTCTTCTTTCCACCTTGGCCGAGGCCCGGAAGAAGGCGGGGGTGGTGCTGGCCACCCACGACCGCACCCTGGCCGAGCGGGTGGCGGACCGCACCCTGGAGCTGGGGGTGGCATGAAGCTTCCCGTGGAAGGGTGGCCCGAGGCTGCCGGGCAGGGTAGGGTAGGGGTGGTGCGCCGGGTGGTTTTGCTGGCCTTAAGGGATCTTCGCCTCGAGGTGCGCGACCGCGCGGGGCTTCTTTCCATCCTGGCCTTTTTTGCGGTGATGCTCTTCATCATGGCCTTGGCTTTGGGGCCGGAGGAGGAGCCCTTGCGCCGGGCTGCCCCCGGGGTGCTTTGGGTGGCCTTGGCCTTCGGGAGCACCCTGCTTTCCACCCGGGCCTTTGCCCTCGAGGTGGAGGAGGGCACCTTGGACGACCTCCTCCTGGCTCCCGGGGGCAAGGAGTGGATCTACTTCGGCAAGCTTCTTTTCCAGATGCTTCTTCTCCTGCCCCTGGCTGCCCTTGCCCTTTTGATGGCGGCGGGCCTCTTCTACCTGCCCCTGGAGCGCCTTTTCCCCCTCTTCCTGACCCTGGTCCTGGGGGTCTTGGGCTACGCCAGCGTGGCCACCTTTTACGCCGGCCTCCTGGCCCGGCTCCGGGGACGGGAGGTGCTTTTGCCCCTGCTCCTCTTCTCCTTGGTGGTCCCCGTGGTCCTGGCCTCGGTGCGGGCCACCACGGGCCTGGCAGAGGGCCTTCCCGTGGCGGAGATCTCCGATTGGTGGCAGCTTCTTTTGGTCTTTGATGTGGTCTACCTCACCGCCAGCGCCCTCCTTTTCCCGGTGGTTATGGAAGGTTAGGTTTGGCGGTATGGAGGCCACAGATTTTTAACCCTTCCCTTGGCTATGCTAGGGGTCATGGAGGTACAGGCATGCTGAAGGTTGCGCAACCCGACCGCCCGGACGCCCTCACCTGGGTTTTCCTGGGGTTGGGGCTTCTGCTCCTCCCCGTGGGGCTCTACCTGGCCCTTTCCGCTCCCCCCGACGTGAACCAGGGGTATCTGGCCCGCATCATGTACCTGCACGTGCCCGGGGCCTGGCTTGGCTATCTGGCCTTCTTCGTCACCTTCCTCTACTCCCTCCTCTACCTCTTCCACCAGGATCCCCGCCACGACCGGGTGGCCAGCTCAAGCGCCGAGATCGGCCTGGTTTTCATGGGGCTCGCCCTGGTGACGGGGATGCTCTGGGCCCGGCCCACCTGGGGGGTCTACTGGACCTGGGAGCCCAGGCTCACCACCACCGCCATCCTCTTCGCCGTTTACGTGGGGTACTTCCTCCTTAGAGGGGCCATAGAGGACCCCGAGCTCAGGCGGAAAGCGGCGGCGGCGGTGGGTATCTTAGGCTTCATCAACGTGCCCATCAGCTACATGTCGGTGAAGTGGTGGCGGAGCCTGCACCAAACCCAGTCCATCGACCTCACCACGGGGAAGATCCACATGGACCCCGCCATGCTCCAGGCCCTCCTCTTCAACCTTTTCGTCTTCACCCTCCTCTACCTGGGCTTCGTGCGCTTCCGCTCCCTGTTGGCCGCTTTGGAGGCCAGGAAGGAGGAGGCGTGAGCGAGGTCTTCGTCACCTGGGTCTACGCCCTCACCTACCTCACGGTCTTCGGCTACCTGGCCTACCTCTTCTGGCGCTACCGGAGGGCGAAATGAGGGCCAAGTACCTGATCGGACTCGGGGTCATCCTGGGGGCCTTGGCCTACCTCATCTTCGGCGGCCTGGGGCAGAACCTGGTCTACTTCCTCACCCCCTCCGAGTACCTGCAGGACCAGGGGCGCTACCAGAACCGTCCCGTACGCCTGGGGGGCTTGGTCAAGCAGGGCACGGTGCACTACGACAAGGATAAGCTGGAGCTTCGCTTTATCCTCACCGATGGGGTGGCGGAGGTGCCCGTGGTGCACAAGGGCACGCCGCCGGGCATGTTCAAGGAGGGGCAGGGGGTGGTGGTGGAGGGCCGCTTCCGGGAAGGGGTCTTCCACGGCACCAACCTCCTGGTGAAACACTCCGAGGCCTACCAGGCCCCCAAGGCGGGCTGGACTCCGGAGGAAGTGCGCAAGCTCATTGAGGAGGCCAAATGACCCCTGCTCTGCTGGGCAACCTGGGCGTCAGCCTGGCCTTGGCCTTTAGCCTTCTGGGCCTGGCCCTTTCCCTCCTCGCCTACCACCAGGGGGACGGGCGCTTCCTGAAAGGGGCCAAGGCCTTGGTCCTTCCCGCCTTCCTGGCGGCCTTGACGGCCTTCTTGGCCCTGGAATGGGCCCTTCTCACCCACGACTTCAGCCTGGCCTATGTGGCCCGCAACCACTCCACCCATGGCCCCCTCTGGGTTACCCTGGTGACTCCCTGGGCGGCCCTCGAGGGGAGCATCCTCCTTTGGGGCCTGCTGCAAACCCTCTACACCCTTTTGGCCAGCCGCAAACCCCTGGACCCCTGGCGGGCCGCCTTGGTCCTGGCGGTCCTCTTTGGGGTTCAGGTCTTCTTCTTCGGGGTGATGGCCACCATCGCCAGCCCCTTCCAAACCCTCCCCAACCCGCCAGCGGATGGCACTGGACCCAACCCCCTCTTGCAGAACCATTGGATGATGGCCGTCCACCCGGTCCTCATGTACCTGGGCTTCGTGGGCCTGAGCGTACCCTTCGCCTATGCGGTGGCGGCCATGGTGGTGCGCCGCTACCAGACCTGGGTGGGGGAGACCCGGTGGTGGACCCTGATCGCCTGGGGTTTCCTCACCGCCGGGAAGGTAGCGGGGATGTGGTGGAGCTACGAGGTCCTGGGCTGGGGTGGGTACTGGGCCTGGGACCCGGTGGAAAACGCCAGCTTCATCCCCTGGCTGTTGTCCACCGCCTTTTTGCACACCGCCATCGTCCAGGAGACCCGGGGGGCCTTTAAGGCCTGGAACTTCGCCTTTGTCACCCTGGCCTTCGCCGCCACGGTGCTGGGTACCTTCCTCACCCGAAGCGGGGTGATCCAGTCGGTGCACGCCTTCGCCGAGGGGCCGGTGGGGCCTGCCTTCCTGGGCTTCTTCCTCCTGGTTACTGGCTTGGGTCTTGGCCTTCTTTCCCGGGTCAGCCGGGAGGTGCGGGACACCGCGGTTTTCCGGCTCCTTTCCCGGGAAGGGGCCCTTCTCCTCGGGGCCTTTTTCTTCGCCGGATGGGCTTTGGTGGTGGTGCTTGGCACCTTCTATCCTTTGCTGGCTGAGGCCTTCACTGGGGCCAAGGTGAGCGTGGGGGCCCCCTTCTTTAACCAGGCTTCCGTGCCCATCGGGGTGGGCATCCTCCTCCTCATGGGGGTGGGGCCCATTTTGCCCTGGCGGAGGCCTAGGGCGGAGGTTTTCCGAAACCTCTACATGCTCCTGGCTGTCCTTCTCCTGGGTACCCTGCTTGGGCTTCTTCGGGGCTACACCTTCGGGGCTTCCTTGGCGGTGGGGCTTTTCCTCTACAACACCGCCGCCATCCTTCTCCTGGTGCGGGAGGGGGTGCTGGCCCGCCTTAGGGCGGGGCTTTCCCCCTGGGGGTTTTTGGAAAACCGCAGGCGGGTGGGAAGCCTGTTGGTCCACTTCGCCGTGGCCCTCATGGGCCTCGGCATCGCCTTCAGCCAGACCTACCGTCTGGAGAGCGAGAAGACCCTCTACCGGGGGCAGGCCTGGGAGGTGGGCGGAGTGCGCATGGAGTTCCTGGGGGTGCGGGCCTTGGACGAGGGGAGGCGGTTTGCCGTGGAGGCTTCCTTGCGCACGGACCGCTTCGGGGAGGTGCGTCCGAGGCTTCACTTCTACCCGCAGATGAACTCCCCCTTGCCGGCCCCCAAGGTGGTCTACACCCCGGGCAACGACTACTACTTCCTCCTCATGGACTTTGACCGGGAGAAGGGAGAGTGGGCTTCCATCCGCCTTATCGTTACCCCCTTGGTCTTCTGGATGTGGGTGGCGGGGGGGCTTCTGGCCCTGGGAACCCTGTACATCCTTTGGCCGGCGGCGGGGCGGGAGGAGCTTAAGGGGGTGAGCCCAGCGTGAGGTTTCCCGCAGGGAACACCTTGAGGAGCTGGCTATGGCTCCTTGTGGTCTTGGCCCTGGGGGGGCTTTTCTACTGGGGAATGCAGCGAAACCCCAAGGAGCTTCCCTCGGTGCTGGCCAAGGAGCGCCGTCCGGCCCCGGACTTCACCCTGCCCGTGCTTCCTCCTTACCAAAAGGAGTGGGGGGAAACCTTCAAGCTTTCCGACCATCTCGGTGGGAAGCCCATCGTGCTCAACTTCTGGGCCAGCTGGTGCTACCCTGCCTGCTACGAGGAGGCTCCGGTCCTCGAGGCCACCTGGCGCCGGTATAAGGACCGGGTGCTTTTTGTGGGCATCAACACCCAGGACAAGGAGGGGGATGCGTTGCGCTTCATAGAGCAGTTTGGCCTCACCTTTCCCCAGGTCTTTGACCCCAGGGGCCGGGTGGGGGTGGACTACGGGATGTACGGGGTCCCGGAAACCTTCGTTATCGACCGGGAGGGCCGGGTGGTGGTCCGCCACGCCGGGGCCATCGACCAGGCCACCTTGGAGCAATACCTGAAGGAGGTGTTGCCATGAGGGTTTGGGCGCTTTTGTTCTTCCTGGCCCTAGGGGCTTGGGCCCAGGAAAACCCAGCCTCCCCGCCCCCCGATCTCTCCCCCGAGGTCTTCGCCATCGCCCGGGAGCTTCGTTGCCCCGTGTGCCAGGGGGAGTCGGCGGCGGAGAGCAACTCCGGGGTGGCGGTGGAGATGCGCCGCCTCATCGCCGAAATGCTCAAGGAGGGGAAAACGGAGGAGGAGATCAAGGCCTTCTTCGTGGATCGGTACGGGGAGTGGATCCTCTACGAGCCTCCCAGGCGGGGAGTGACCCTTTGGGTCTGGGTGTTGCCGGTTTTGGGTCTGGTCCTTTTGGGCTTGGGGCTCTTCGCCTACTTCCGGCCCAAGAAACCCCTGCCTCCTGAGCTTCTGGAGGAGGCGGAGCGCCGGCTTAAGGAGCCTCCCGCATGATGGCCACCCTTATCTTTCTGGCTCTATTTTTTCTTGGTCTCTACTTGGCTTTAAGGCCTCTTCGGGGGCCCCGGGAACCCTTCCCCGAGCCTCCCCGGCGGGAGGAGCTTCTCAAGGAGCTCGAGGTCCTGAAGGAGGAGGTGAAGAGCCTGGAGGGGGAGGAGAGGAAGTTGGCCATGGCCCGGATGGTGGAGCTGGAACGGGCCTTGGACGGTTGGCGCCCCCCCAAGCCTCGCCCCTTCAATCCCTGGCCCGTGGCCCTGGCCCTGGGGGTGGTGGTCCTGCTGGGGGTGGGGCTTTGGCGCTACACCCTGCCCAGGCTTCCCGGGGAAACCACGGTGACCGCCCGGGCCGAAGCCCGGGAACTTAAGGCGCTTCAGGACAAGGCCAGGCGCACCGGGGAGGTGGCGGACCTCCTGGCCTGGGGAAGGCGGGCCTATGAGCTCCAGGCCTTTGACCAGGCGGCGGAGGCCTACCTGGAGGTGCTTAAGAAGGATCCCACCAACATCGAGGCCGTGCGCCGGGTGGGGATCCTCCTCTTCATGGGGGGGCGGCTGGAGGAGGCCCAGATGTTCTTGGAGATCGCCCAGCACGCTGACCCCAAGGCCGCGGAGGGCTGGCTTTTCCTCGGTAACATTTACTTCCAGAAGGGCCAGGCTAAGGAGGCCATCGCCGCCTGGGAAAAGTACCTGGAGGTGGGCGGGGAGGCTAGGGAAAGGGTGGAGGGCCTCATCGCCATGGCCCGCGCCCAGGCCCAGGGGGGAACGGACGGGAAAACGGTCTACCAGGCCCGCTGTGCCGCCTGCCACGGAGCCGAGGCCCAGGGGGGAGTGGGGCCTAGGCTTAAGGGAAACCCCATCCTGAAAGCCCCGGAGGCGGTGAGGGAGATCGTGCTCAAGGGCCGGGGCCAGATGCCGGCGGTGCCCTTAGGCGAGGGGGAGCTGAAGGCCCTTCTGGACTACCTATCCGGCCTATGAGGCGGCGGGACCTTGTCTTCTACATCCCGGTGGCGGTGGCCGGGGGGTTTTTCCTCTGGCTTGGGGTGCGCACCTATAACCTCCGCTTCCGCCCAAGGCCCGGGGTAGGAGAGCCCGTGTGGAAGGAGGGGCCGAAGGTGGCGGTGGCCCGGCGGGGGGAGCTTGCCGTGTGGCAGGCGAAGCCCTTTGAGTACCCCTTGCCCTTAGGGCCCTTGAAGGCCTTCCTCCTCCGCCTGCCCGAGCCTGTTTTGGGAGGGCTTTCCCTGGGGGAGGAACACTACCTGGCCTTAAGCCGCATCTGCACCCACCAGGGGTGCACCGTGAACTATGTGCCCGATCCCGAGGCGGCCTCTATCCTCTACAATGTGCGCTTTGAGAGGCCCTTTTTGGGCTGCCCCTGCCACTTTGGGGCCTTTGACCCCCTCCTTGGGGGGAAGGCGGTGTACGGGCCCCCCCGCTATCCCCTGCCCCGTTTGCGCCTCGAGGCGGAAGGGGATACCCTCTACGCCACCGGGCACGAGGTGCCCCTGAGGCCCATGGAGGGTTCCTAGGGACTTGCATGGAAGCCTTAGGGGGAGTCTGGGCTGGAACCGACGGGGGCTAAGGGGAGGAGGCGATGCCCTTCCTCAGCCATCTTTTTCCTGCTCCTCCATAGGGGAAGACCTTGGCCCTCAGGTGTTTCTCCCGCAAATGAAAACCCTTCCCTTTTCCCTTTTGGCAGCGGAAGCCCTAAGAACCTTAGGAGAGGGTCTTTTTGCCCTTCCCTTGTTCGCCATGGCTGCCTTGCAAAGCCCTGCTCCATGGCAGGCCACCTTGCCCTTCACCATGGCCCGGCTGGCAAACCTCCTAGCCCTGCCCCTGGGCGCGGTGGTGGATCGCTGGGAACGGGGAAGACTCCTGGTGGTCGCCGTGCTCCTCCAAGCCCTCCTCGCCCTGGGCCTCCTTTTGGGGATGCCCTTCCTCCTTGTCCTCGCCGCACCCTTCTTTCTTCTCTCCACCTTGGTGGGTCTGGGAACGGCTGCCCTCCTAGCCGACATGGTGCGCAAGGAGGAACTGGAAAGAGCCCGGGGCCGGGTGGGAGCTGTTCATATCGCCGTTGATTCCCTCAAGGATCCTCTGGCGGGTTTCCTCCTTACGCGGTCGCCCTGGTTGCCCCCGTTCCTGGCCTTTGCTGCTTTCTCCCTAGCGAGCCTCCTCTACTTGGGACTCCCCCGGGGAAAGCTGCGCGCCATGCGGCCTTCTTTCAACAGGGGTGAGGTTCTTTCGGGGCTTCGCTTTCTCTGGCAAGCCCCTTCCTTGCGTAGGGTCCTTATAGCAGAAATCCTGTACACCTTTTCCTTTGCCTTGGTGGTGAGCCTCATACCCTTCCTCATCCTAAGGGTCTTGGAACAGACCCCATTTGTATACGGAGTAGCCTCTCTCTTTCTTGGGGGAGGAAGCTTCTCGGGAAGCCTTTTGGGCGGCGAGCTCACCGCAAGGATGGGGAGAGGAAGGATGCTCCGCACGGCCCTCCTGGTGGGGAGCGCCGGATGTTTCTTCATGGCTTGGCCCATGCATTGGGGTCTGGTGGCCGTGGGAGCCTTCCTCTTGGGCCTTGGTGCCCTGGCTTTCTTCGTGGTAGCTGGGGCGATACGGCTTGGGGAAGCGCCTTTCGAACTCCGGGGTAGGGTGAGTGGGGGATTTACCTTTCTCAGCGGCATATTGGCTCCTCTAGGGCCCATCCTGGGCGGTGTGCTGGCAACAGTGAGCCTTCCCCTGCCCTTTGCTCTCATGGGAATCCTCCTTTTGGTTCTGGTGCCCTTTGTGGGAAAGCAAATGCGGTGAAGGCCCCTGTTTTAGCCCGAGGGCTCCTCGGTGGGGACCTGGCAGCTTCGGGCAAAACCCAGCACCCGATTCCTTCTGGGCCTAGGGAAAATCCCTAGTGGTCACCTTTCTCGCCAATAGCCTTTCCAAGGAGGCCTTGGCCTGCGCCAGAGGGTAGCTGAAAGGTTTCCTACACAGCCCCCGATGCCCGCTGCAACCTTGGGCGGGGCCCTAGGCCCTGGATCGGCCCGTGGAAGGGCCTCACAATGTTGGCTAAAGTTAGGCGGCATGATTGGAAAATGGGCAAAAGATTTTCCCTGGCTTCTTTAGGTTTTCTTCCTCGCCTTCCTCTTGCGGGGGAGGCGTTGGGGACCTTGGCTTTTAGCCAGGCGTTTGCCGCTTTAGCCCTTCTTCTGGCCCGGGCGGACGATCCCTGGGTCATGTCCTGGTTCCTGGCCTTGGGCTACCTCACCTTCCCCGCCCGCCTGGTGGCGGGGGCCCTTTTGGACCTATGGGATGCCCGGCGCCTTCTGCTCCTTGGCGCCCTCCTCCCGGCTTTTCTCTTCCTGGGGATGGGCCTTCTGGCCTCCCTGCCCCTTCTCCTCCTCCTCGCCTACCTGGCCCTTTCCCTGAGCGCTCTCCAGCTCTCCGCATGGGACACCCTCCTGACCCGCCGCTTTGCGGAGCGTCTGGAAGGGGAAATGGGCCGGCTCCGGACCTACCGGGGCGTGGCCGACCTCTTGGGGGACCTGATTGGGCCCTCCTTGCTGACCCTTGCGGGCCAGAAGGCCAGCTTTGTGCTGGCCGCTGGCCTCTAGCTCCTCGGAGTCCTCCTCCTGCGCCCCCTCCCCCCGGCCTCCCCTCCGCAGACCTCCCAAAAGGGAGGGATGGCATCCCTCTTCCTGGGCGGGCTGGCCCACCTCCTGCGGGATCCTCGCCAGCTCCCCCTTATCGCCTTTAACCTCTTTTTGGTATTCCTCACCGGCCTGGCCATGGCCCAGCTTCCCCGTGTGGCCCTAGCCCAGGGGACGCCGGAGGCACTTTACGGTTTGGTTCCCGCCGCCTGGAGCCTTGGGGAAACGCTTGGCTACCTTTTGTCCGGGCGGATGGGGAGTGTCCCTGGAGTTATGGCCGCCCTTGGTTTGAGGCTTTTGGGCCTGGCTTTGATCCTTCTCCCCTTTCCCTTTCTGGTCCTCGGCGTCTTGGTCCATGGGGTGGGCCTGGCCTTGGGAGCCGTGCACCTGGCCTCCCTTCGCCAGCGCCTGGCTCCCCCCGCCCTCCTGGGCCGCACCGTAGCCGGGGCCAATGCCCTCTTGCTCCTGGGAGGTTTCCTGGGCACCCTCGTGGCGGGGGGCATTGGCCAGAATCCCTTGACCCCCGTACGCGCGGCCTTAGCCCTTGGGGTGCTCCTTATCCCCACGGGGCTTTGGGCGCTAAAAAGCGTGGGGCGATAAGGGGGGATGCAGACGGCCTGCCAATCCAACCTCGCCGGGTGCGCTCCAGCTGCCCGCTTTGGTGGGTCCACCGACCCCCATTTTGGATTTTGGAGGGGCTGCTGTCTCCTGGTTGGGCAAGGGGAGGGACGGGAGGTGCGCTAGGAGGCGCCGGGTCCAGAAGGCCTATTCTCCCAGCCGCACCCGCACGAAGCGGTCCTTCCCCCGCTGGAGTATGCGGGGGCGGGAGAGGTCCACCTCGAGGCCCGCATCCTCTATAAGCTCCCCATCCAGCCTGAGGCCCCGGTTCTGGATGAGCCTTCGGGCCTCGGCGTTGGAAGGGGTGAGGCCTGCCAGGGTGAAAAGCCTCGCCACCCAGATGCGCCCCTCCTTGAGCTCGGAAGCGGGGATGACCACCTCGGGGATGTTCTCGGGAATGGCTCCCTTGGCCACCTGGTCGTAGCGGGCCTCCGCCTGGCGCACGGCTTCCGGCCCGGCTTCCTTGTCCTTGCCCAGGGCTTCAAAGCTGTAGCCAAGGCTTTCGTAAAAGGCCCGGTCGATGCGGGCAGGGATGGTGGGGAGGGCGTAGGCGGCGGTGAGGAGGCGGGCCAGGACCCGGTGGGCGGGGACGGGCCCCGCCTTTAGAAGGGTTTGGATCTCGGCCTCCTCCAGGTCGGTGAGGAGGCGGAAGTAGCTTTCCAGAAGGGCGTCGGGCACCCACATGAGCTTCTTGAACATCACCTCGGGGGGCTCCGCCACCCCGATGTAGTTGTCCAGGCTTTTGCTCATCTTCTCCCGCCCGTCCAGGCCCACCAAAAGGGGCATGAGGAAGGCCACCTGGGGGGGTTGGCCGTAGGCCCGTTGCACCTCCCGGCCCACCAGGAGGTTGAACTTCTGGTCCGTGCCCCCCATCTCGATGTCCGCACGGATGGCCACGGAGTCGTAGGCCTGGGCGAAGGGGTAGAGGAACTCGTGCAAGGAGATGGGGATGCCCTCCTCGTAGCGCTTCTTGAAGTCCTCCCTCTCCAGCATCTGGGCCACGGTCATGAGGGAGGTGAGGCGCACCACCTCCTTGAAGGTGAGTCCTTCCAGCCACTCGGAGTTGTAGCGGAGCTCAAAGAGGTGGGGCTCCTGCCTGAGGATCTTCCCCGCCTGCTCCACGTAGGTCCTGGCGTTTTCCCGGGTTTCCTCGAGGGTCAGGGGAGGCCGGGTCTTGCTCCGCCCCGAGGGATCCCCGATCATGCCCGTGAAGTCCCCGATGATGAGCACCACCTTGTGCCCAAGCTCCTGGAACTGGCGCATCTTCCTCAGGACCACCGCATGCCCCAGGTGCAGGTCGGGCCGGGTGGGGTCGGCTCCCAGCTTGACCACCAGCGGACGGCCCTCCTTTAGTTTTAGGAGGAGTTCCTCCTCGGGGATGATCTCCTCGGCCCCCCGCTTGAGGAGGGCCAAGGCTTCTTCCGGAGAAGGCTTGGTGTCGGCGCCTGCCATGAGCCCAAGTATACTTAAGGCAATGCGGACCCTGCTTCTTTTGGCCCTCCTGGCCCTTGGCCTTTACTGGTATGCGGAGCGGTATGGCCTGGCCGTGGGCTACCCACCCTTCCTGCCGGTCTTCTACTGGAAGTACACCGGGGAGGCCCAGTACCCCATCCGGGTGAGCGGCCTTTACGATGCGGTGAAGGTCAAGGTGTCCGGGGACCTCGAGGAGGGGCGGCTTTACGTGGCCCTTCTCCGGGACGGGCGCGTGGTGGGGGAGAGGGTCTACTCGGGGAGCTTCCAGGAGGAGGCGCGGTTTCCCGCAAGCCCCGGGGAGTACCTCCTCCGCTTCCAGCTTCAAGGAGCCAAGGGCCGGGTGCGCTACGACTGGGTCACCACCAAGTTTGCCCCTTGAGGCGGGGTATGCTACACTTAGGCCTGGTCTGCCCCTAAGGGGCACGAGGGGAGAACGATGGCGCAGAAGAAGCCCAAGAGGAACCTTTCCGCTCTGAAGCGGCACCGGCAGTCTTTGAAGCGCAGGCTTCGCAACAAGGCCAAGAAGTCGGCCATCAAGACCTTGAGCAAGAAGGCCGTGCTTCTGGCCCAGGAGGGCAAGGCCGAGGAAGCCTTGAAGATCATGCGCATGGCGCAAAGCCTGATCGATAAGGCGGCCAAGGGGTCCACCCTGCACAAGAACGCCGCTTCTCGGAGGAAGTCGCGCCTTATGCGCAAGGTGCAGAAGTACCTCTCTGCGGTGAGCGCCTAGGAGGGAGGGCATGGGTAAGGGCGACCGTCGCACCCGTAGGGGCAAGATCTGGCGGGGCACCTACGGCAAGTACCGTCCGCGCAAGAAGAAGTAGGACCACCCCCTTGGGCGAAGCCAGGGGGGTAGGATCCTTGGAGGCCGAGGGCCTAGGGGGTTTCCTCTAGGCGCTCTCCTCTTTTTCCATCTCCCAGGTGAGGTCCCTCAGGAGCCATCCCCGGCCCGGGGGGGCGAGTTCCCCTGAGGCTAGGGCCTGCACCAGGTACCGGCGCACCAGGCCGATGGGCACCCCCGAGGCGATCACTTCCCCTAGGTTGCGGGTGCCGTCCAGGAGGGCCTGAAGCTGGCCGAACTCCTCCAGGGTCTTACCCTTCCTTCCCTGGTACTTGATCCTTAGGGCGTACCAGGCATAGCGGCGAAGGGGGTAAAGGTCCCCTTCCCTTACCCCCATGTAGGCCCGTTCCATGGCGATGAGGAGGGGAACCTGCCAGGTCTTGGCGGCCGCCCGGACGCTTCTCCCCCCCTGGAAGACCTCGTAGGGAGGCTTGGGCCGGATGGCCTCCAGGACCCGGCTGGGCGAGTCCACCAGGGTGCGGAACCGGTCCCACTCGTCGTTGACCCGGGCCCACTCCCCTAAGAGGGCGGAGAAGGGCATGAGGGGTTTGTCCGCGGCGGGCGGGGTTACCCCGAAGCGGAAAACCCCTTCCTGGGGATGCAGGGGGAAGCTGAAGAGGGCCTCGAGGCCTTCCCAGTCCAGGATGGCCGCCCCCACCACCTCCCCCCCGGCGAAGCGCAGGGAAAGGGGCAGGGAGCCCACGGAGAGCTCCAGGACTCCGGAGCGCCGGTGGCCGTGGATCAGCTCCAAAAGCTCCACAAGAGGGATGGCGTTCAGGTTTCCTTCCAGAAGTATCCCTCCCCTATACCCAAGATTAGGGTACGCCCCTCGCCCCGGTAGCCCTCCAGGGCCTTCGCCACCTCCTCCAGCTCATCCTCCCGGGACAAGGCGGCCACGGTGGGACCCGCTCCCCCCACAAAGGCTGCCAGGGCTCCCGCCTCGAGGACAGCTTCTATGGCCTCCAGCATCCCCGGCATCAAGTGGGCGCGGTGGGGCTGGTGGAGGCGATCCCGGCAGGCTTCCCGTAGGGCCTCGAGCCTTCCTGAGTAGAGGGCAGCAGGCCAAAGGGCACTGCGGGCCAGATTGAACACCGCATCCTTTAAGGGAACCTTCTCGGGCAAGGCCGCCCGGGCCAGGGGGGTGGGCACTTCGTAAGGGGGTACGGCCAATACAAAGTAGACCCCTTGGGGCCTGGGAAGGGGGATGGCCAGGGGAGGATCGGCCAGGGCGGCCACGAACCCCCCGTAAACCGCCGGAGCCACATTGTCGGGGTGGCCTTCCAAGCTGGCGGCCACCTGGAAAACCCCTTCGCGTCCCAGCTTTCCCCCGGAGTACTGGTTTGCCAACGCTACCCCAGCCACCAAGGCGGCGGAAGAGCTTCCCATTCCCCGGGCCAGGGGGATGGGGTTGAAGGCCCGGATGAGGAGGGGTTCAGGATGCAGGCCTAAAGCCCGCATCCCTGCCCGGTAACCCTGGTGGATCAGGTTGTCCTTGCCCTCCACCTGGCCCTCCCCTTGGTAGAGAAAGGTGTCCTCCCGGGCGGGCTCGGCCTCCACCTCCAGGTAGAGGTCCAAGGCCACCCCTAAAGCGTCAAACCCCGAGCCCAGGTTGGCCAGGGTGGCGGGGACGTAGAGGCGCGGAAAGGATTTCATAAGCGCCAAACCTCACATCAGCATACCAGGGGGTTTCTGCTGGATCGGGCGGGAAGGGGAGATGGGTTAGCCCGTTCTCATGGCCTTCAGGGCCTGCCCTCTCAAGGAGTAGGGAAGGATGCGGGATCTTTGGGGGTTAGACCGTGCGCCACGGGGGGATGGAGCTTTCGGAAAGCACCTTCCGCGCCTTGGGCAGGGCCTCCGCTACCTCCCTGGCCAGGAGGCCCACGCCTTTTTCCTGGGCCAAAAGGTCCCCTGCCAGGCCGTGGAGGTAGACCCCAAGCCGGGCGGCGTCAAAGGGGGAAAGGCCCGCCGCCAAAAGGGCAGCGATGGCCCCGGAGAGCACATCCCCCGTTCCCCCGGTGGCCAGGGCGGGGTTGCCAGTGGGGTTCACGGAAAGGCGGCTTCCCTGGGCCACCACGGTGGGGTTCCCTTTGAGGACCACGGTGAGCCCCGTGCGTTCCGCCAGGGTCCGGGCGGCCTGCAGGGGATCCTTGGCTACCTCTTCCGGGGGCATCCCCAAAAGCCTTCCCGCTTCTCCCAAATGGGGAGTGAGGACGGTGGGTACACCCGCCTTGCGGTAGGCCTCGAGGACCTCCAAGTGCAGGGCGTCGGCGTCCAGCACCGTGGGCAGCCGGGCTTCCAGGGCTTTTAGGGCCCATTCCCGGCCCCAAGGCCCTCCTCCCATCCCCACCGCCAGGGCCTCCACCCGCATGGACGGCAAGGCAGGAGCCTGGACGGGGTGGAAGACCGCCTCGAGGGGCTCCAAGGGAGTGCCTTCAGGAGCCACCAGATGCACCAACCCCGCCCCCATGCGGTAGGCTCCCAGGGCGGAAAGCACCGGGGCCCCGGCGTAGCGAAGCCCCTCCCCCCGATAGCCTCCCAAAACCCCCACCCGGCCCACGCTTCCCTTGTGGGCCGTGAGGGGCCGCTTGGGCAGGAGGGGCAGAAGCCCTTCCGGCGTGGCGATCTCGGGAAGATCCTCCCGTTCCAAGAGGACTTTGGGCAGGCCGATGTCCGCCAGGAAGAGCCTCCCGCAGGCTTCCCGGTGGAGGAGATGAGGTGTTTTGAAGGCGGCGAAGGCCACGGTGGCCGCAGCCCGCACATGGGGGGTAAAGGGAAGCCCCGAGGGCAGGTCCAGGGCCAAAGTAGGAAGCCCGGAGGTGTTCATCCGTTCCACCAAACCCGCATGGAAACCCTCTAAAGGGCCTTTCAACCCGGTACCGAAGAGGGCATCCACCAGCACTTCCTCCCGGTTCCAGATGGCTTCCTCGAGGGGGCGGATCTCCAGGCTTTGGGCCTCGAGGGCCCTTCGGGCCAAAAGGGCATCCCCGCCCTGGCCTTCGGCGGCAAAAACCCGTACCGGTACCCCAGCCAGGTGGAGGTGCCGGGCCAACACCAGCCCGTCCCCACCGTTATTCCCCTTGCCGGCGAGAACCACGGCGGGGCGGTGACCGAAAAGCTCCTGGTAGACCCGGGCTGCCTTCATCCCCGCCCACTCCATGAGGAGAAGGGAGGGGTGGCCCATTTCCACCGCCTTCTGGTCGGCTTCCCGCATGGCCTCGGGGGTGAAGAGCCTCATGGTTCAGAGGATACCGCAGAGGCCAGCTTTTCCAGTTGCTCCAGCTGTTGGGTGGTGCCCAGAGCCAGGATGCGGTCATGGGCCAGTAGGCGGAAGTCTAAAGGAGGCCGAGGCAGCGGCTCGGCTCCCCGAAACACCGCCAGGACGCTGGCCTGGCAGCCTCGAGCCTGGAGTTCCCCTAAAGCAAGGCCATCAAGGGGACTTCCCTTCTGGATCAGGATTTCCTCCAAGCTGAAGCTTTCCTTGCCGGTCAGGACGGTTTCAAAAAAATCCACCACCCGTGGGGAAAGGATGAGATGGGCCAGCCGACGCCCTCCGATGGCATAGGGGCTGATGGCGCGGTTGGCGCCTGCCTTAAGGAGCTTGGGGATGGCACTTTCGTCGCTGGCCCGTGCCACGATAAAGAGGTCCGGCTTTAAGGTTCGGGCGCTGAGCACCACCAGCAGGTTAGTGGCGTCGTTGCTGGTGGTGGCGATGAGGCCCTTGGCGCGGAGGATCCCCGCTTCGATCAGGGACTGATCCTCGGTTCCATCCTTGTTGAAAAGGAGGATGTGGTTTTCCTGGGCAAACTGGTGGGCGTTTTCGCTCGGGTCCAAGGCCACCACGGGAATCCCGGAGGCCTTCAGTTCCAAAGCCGCTTGCCGCCCCACACGCCCAAGCCCCACCACAATGACATGGTTGCTGATCCGATTCATTTCCCTTTGCCTCCAAGTTCCTTCCAGGCGAAGGCTAACGACCGTGTCCATGATCACGCTAAAGAGATAGAAAAGGCTGCCCACGCCCACCGAGGCTACCAGCATGGCAAGGATGCGCCCGGTGCTGTCTAAAGGGTATACCTCCTCGTAGCCGATGGTGGTGATGGTGATGAAGGTCATGTAGAGGGCATCCAGCCAGGTTGCGCCTTGGTCCTTCCAGAGTAAGTAAAAACCCAGTGTACCCAGGAGCACCGTGGCAAAGACGAGAAAAAGGGGAAGAAGTAAACGCCTGGGCATACCCTTACCTAGCAACTATCATGGAGGAACGGGTGGGGGTTATGCTAGAGGCCAAGCGCCGTCTAAGGGAAGCCAGGCGGGTGGCGGTCCTGACGGGAGCCGGCATTTCCAAGCCCTCGGGGATTCCCACCTTCCGCGAAGCGGAGGGGCTTTGGAAGGAGTTCAACCCCCTGGACTACGCCACCCCGGAGGCGTATGCCAGGAACCCGGAAAGAGTCTGGGAATGGTATGCCTGGCGCATCGCCAGGGTGCGGGAAGCCAAGCCCAACCCCGCCCATCTGGCCCTGGTGCGGTTGGAAGAGGAGGTGCTTGGGCGAGGGGGGGCGTTCCTCCTGGTGACCCAGAACGTGGACGGCCTCCACGCCTTGGCGGGAAGCCGGAACCTGGTGGAGCTTCACGGCAACATCCTCCGGGCCCGCTGTGAGGCGTGCGGGCACCGGTTCTTGCTCCCCGACCCTTTCACCCCTCCACCCTTCTGCCCCCTTTGTGGGCATAGGGCCCGGCCCGATGTGGTCTGGTTTGGGGAGCTTTTGCCCGAAGGAGCGTGGGAGAAGGCGGAAAAAGCCTTTGCCGAGGCGGATGTGGCCCTGGTGGTGGGCACCAGCGCCGAGGTGGAGCCTGCGGCTTCCTTAGGACGCATTGCCTTCACGGGGGGGGTGTATCTGATTGAGGTCAATCCCGAACCCACCCCCCTTACCCCCTTGGCCCACCTCTCCTTGCGCATGGGGGCGGTGGAGGGCTTACAGGCGCTGGGATATGGGGAGAGCGGAACACATCCTTCGGCTTCTGGCTGACCTGGCCACCCTGGCCCGGGGTGGAGTGGTGGCCCTGGTTCTCCTCCGGGTGGGGGAGGGACCCGAGGCCTTGGCCGGGGTGGTGCGCCTTTTGCTTCTGGGCTGGACCCTGGATGTTCTGGATGGTTGGCTGGCCCGCGCCTCGAGGCGGCCTTCGCCCCTGGCGGCCTGGGACTATCCCCTGGATGCCGGGCTTGCCTGGGCAGGCCTGGCCTATCTGGTGGGGGCGGGGCTGGTGCCGGAAGGTGTCGCCTGGAGTTGGGCGGTGGGGAGTCTGGTGCTTCTCCTTCGCTATCCCAAGAAAAGCCTTTCCATGCTCCTGCAAGTACCGGCCACCTTCGCCCCTTTCTACTACGCCCAGAAGCTGGCACCGGAGGCTTTTTGGGAAGCAGTCATCTGGGCCTTTCTCATGCTTCTTCTGGATGGAAGGCGCTTTTTAGGGGTGGTGGTGGAGTTTATGTTGGACGCGGGCCTCCTGGCCTCGGCGCGCCGGGAAAGCCGTCCCTAGCCTTCTTCCCGACGTCCGCGGAAGACCAGGCGGAAGGGCACTTCCTTAAGGCCCAGGTCCTCGCCGATGCGGTTTTTCAGGTAGTTCTCAAAGGCCCGGGTTACGAACTCCGGGTGGTTTACGAAGAAGACGAAGGTGGGTGGGGCCACCTCGGGCTGGGTGGCGTAGAAGATCTTCAAGGGTTTTCCCTTGAAGTTGGGAAGCTGCACCTTCGCCGTCCAGACGGAAAGCCAGCGGTTGAGCTCGGCGGTGGGGATGCGGGTGTGGTTGAGCTCGAATAGGCGCACCGCCTCGCTGAAGATCTTATCCAGGTTCTGCTTGGTGAAGGCCGAGGTGTACACCCGGGGAAGATGCTCCAGGTGCGCAAGCTTTTCCCTGAGCTCCCGGCGTACCTTGGGGGCCTCCTCCTTCCTCACCAGGTCCCACTTGGTGATGACCAGGAGCACGGGCTTGCCCGTTTCCAGGGCGTGGTTGGCCAGCTTGAGCTCCCGGTCCCCCACCTGGAACGGGTCTACGACCAGAAGAATCACGTCGGCTTCCTCTATCGCTTTAAGGCTCCGCCTGATGGCCAGCTCCTCCACCAGGCTTTCCGGGCGCTTGCGGATGCCGGCGGTGTCCACCAGGACGAAGGGCTGGCCGCGGAAGGTGAAGTGCACGTCAATGGCGTCCCGGGTGGTGCCGGGCTCCTCCGACACGATGACCCGTTCCTCCCCCAGGATGGCGTTCAGGAGGCTGCTCTTTCCGGCATTGGGTCGGCCCACGATGGCGAGCTTGATGCCCGCCACTTCCGGCTCCGACTCGATGTGCCGAACAGGAAGCCTCTCCCAGATGGCTTCCAGGAGGTCCTCGAGGCCCCTTGCATGCTCGCTGGAGGTGGGGATGGGATCGCCGAAACCCAGGGCGTAGAGGGGGCCCAGGTAGTGCTCGTGCTTGGGGTCGTCCACCTTGGTGGCCACCAGGATCACGGGCTTCCCCTTCTTCCGCAGGTATTCCGCCACCTCATAGTCCGCCTGGGTGAGCTCTGAGCGGCCGTCCACGGCAAAGAGGACCACTTCGGCGTCCTCCAACGCCTGGTCCACTTTCTCCTGGATCTTCTTTTCCCATCGGTCCCCCGACCAAAGCCCCCCGGTGTCCACCAGGAGGAAGCGGCCCTTCTCGGTTTCCACCACGCCTTCCTTGAGGTCGCGGGTAACCCCGGGAACATCGGCCACCACCGCACTCCTTTTGCCCAGGAGGCGGTTGAAGAGGCTGGACTTGCCCACGTTGGGTCGGCCTACGATGACTACCTTATGCATCCTCACCCCAGCAAACTGGGGTGGGGGAAGCCCCCACCCCGCCTTTGACCAGTCTACCACAGGGGGTATACTTTCAGGGTATGCAGAAACTGGCAGGCCTGGTTTTGCGAAGCCTCGGGTGGCGGTACCATATGCCGCCTCCTCCCAGCCGGAAGTACGTGCTGATCGGTGCCCCCCACACCTCCAACTGGGATTTCCCGGTGGGCCTCCTGGCCCTATGGGCATTGGGGATTCGGGCCCGGTGGTTGGGGAAGAAGGAGCTTTTCCGGCCCCCCTTGGGCTGGCTCTTAAAGCTTCTTGGGGGTATTCCCGTGGACCGCTCCCGCCGGAACAACCTGGTGGACAGCGTGGCGGAGGTTTTCCAGCGGGAGGAGGAGATGGCCATCCTCATCACCCCGGAGGGTACCCGGGGGAAGGCACCTTACTGGCGGAGCGGCTTTTACTACATGGCCCTGAAGGCCGGGGTGCCCATTGCCCTCGGCTACGTGGACTTCCGGAAAAAGGAGGTGGGGATCGGGGGCTACCTCTGGCCTTCCGGAAATCTCAAGCAGGATTTTGAGGTCATCCGGGCCTTTTACCAGGACAAGGTGGGTTTGAGGCCCGAGAGGCAGGGCCCCATCCGCATCCGCGAGGACGTGGAGGAGGTGGCCTAGGCAGAAGCTAGCCTCTGGCCCATCTTCTTGATAAACTTGCTTTATGGAACAACCCACCCCTTTGACGGATGCGGACCGGACCTGGGCGGCGGTGGCCCACCTGGCTCCCCTGGTGGGGTATTTCATCCTTATAGGCCAGATCCTCTTGCCCTTGGCCATCCTGCTTTGGGGTCCGAAAAGCGCTTTCGTCCAGGCCCACGCCAAGGAGTCCCTAAACGGCCAGATCAGCTACACCCTCTACGGCTTGGCCCTCCTTCTGCTGGCGATGACCGTGGTGGGGTTGGTGGTGGCGGTTCCCCTGGCCTTTGCCCTGGTGGTCCTGGTCCTTTGGAACATGATCCAGGGAGCCCTGGCAGCCGGCAGGGGAGGGACCTATGCCTATGTCCTTATCCTGCGCCTGGTGCCCTAGCTTCCAGGACCACCACCGCCAGGGCGTGGCTTTTCTCGTGGCTTAGGGAGAGGTGGGCGAAAAGGTTTTCCGCCTCGAGGCGGGCCCTTACCTTTGGGGCAAAGCGCAAGACCGGTTTCCTCCCCTCCATCCCCACCCAGACTTCCTTCCAGGAAAGGCTTTCGGGCCAGCATTTCTGGAAGGCTTCCTTGGCGGCGATCCGGGCAGCAAGGCTTGGGGCAGGGTCCTGGTGGCGGAGGGCGTAGGTTAACTCCTCCTCGGTGAAAAGCCTTTTTAGGGCTTTTCCCCCGTGCTTTTTGAGGAGCTTTCGCACCCGGTCGATTTCCACCAAATCGGTTCCGATGGCTTGAATCATGGGAGGTGAGGTTCCTGATTGTCCCCCGCCAGGGCCAGGAGCTGGCCTTCCCGGTACCCCAGGGACTTCTTTCCCTTGAGGGTCAGGTAGGCCCCGGGGGTAGGCCTTTCCGCCACAGGAGCCATAGGGCCATTTTAGCCCGGCTCCTTGAGCCAGGGGGTTTTTCGTGCTAGGGTACTCGGGTGTTGCCCAAGGCCTTCCTCTCCCGCATGGCGGAGCTGTTGGGGGAGGAGTTTCCCCTTTTCCTCAGGTCCCTTACGGAAGGGGAAAGGAGCTATGGCCTAAGGGTGAACACCCTGAAGATAACGCCGGAAGACTTTACAAGGATCGCCCCCTGGCCCTTGAGGCCCATCCCGTGGTGCCCGGAAGGGTTCTACTACCCAAAGGAGGCCCGGCCGGGGCCCCATCCCTTCTTCTACGCCGGGCTTTACTACATCCAGGAGCCAAGCGCCCAGGCGGTGGGGGTGCTATTGGACCCTCAACCTGGAGAGCGGGTTTTGGACCTGGCGGCGGCTCCCGGGGGGAAGACCACCCACCTCCTGGCCCGCATGGGGGGAAGGGGTCTTCTTTTGGCCAACGAGGTGGACGGTAAGAGGATCCGGGGCCTTTTGGAAAACGTGGAGCGCTGGGGGAGTAGGCTCGCCGTGGTGCAGGCCCCGCCCCGATTCCTTGCGGAGGCCTTTGGCCCGTACTTTCACCGGGTTCTCCTGGACGCTCCCTGCTCCGGGGAGGGAATGTTCCGCAAGGACCCCGAGGCCATCCGCCACTGGGGTCCTGGGGCCCCCAGGCGGGCTTCCGAGGTGCAAAAGGGGCTTCTCTCCCAGGCGGCAAGGCTTTTGGGGCCGGGAGGGGTTTTGGTCTACTCCACCTGTACCTTCGCCCCGGAGGAGAACGAGGGGGTGGTGGCTCACTTCCTACGGGAGCATCCGGAGTTCCACCTGGAGGATGCCTGCTACCATCCCCTGTTTGCTCCCGGGGTGCCGGAGTGGGGGGACGGAAACCCCGAGCTCAGGAAGACCGCCCGCCTCTGGCCTCACCGCCTCGAGGGGGAGGGGCACTTCCTGGCCCGCTTCCGCAAGGAGGGGGGTAGCTGGGGCACGCCACCAAAGGAGCGCATTCCCCCCTTGAGCCAGGAGGCCCGGAAGGCCCTTGCGAACTTTCTGGGGGAAGCGGGTTTGGACCTGGAAGGCCCCATCTGGGAACGCTCAGGCCACCTTTACCTGGTTCCGGAGGAGCTTCCCTCCCTGGCTGGCCTTAAGGCCCCAGCCCCCGGGCTTTACCTGGGTCTGGTGCAGAAGGGACGCTTCCGCCCGGCCAAGGCCCTCGCCCTGGCCTTCGGGGCCACCCTTCCCTGGCCCCGTCTTCCCCGGGTGGCCTTCACCCCGGAAGACCCCCGGGCCTTGGCCCTGGCCACGGGGGCGGGCGTGGCGTGGGAAGGGGAGGACCTTCCGCTAGCCCTTCTGGTCCTAAGGACGGAGGTAGGGGAGTTTCCCTTGGACTTCGGCAAGGCCAAGGCCGGGGTGCTCCGGCCTATGGGGGTGGGGCTTTAGGCTTCTCACCATACGATGGCCGCACCCAGGCTCTTCAGGGCTTCGTCATGGGATACAAGGAGTGCCCTTTCCAAGAGGCTTTGGGCTACCAGCATGCGGTCAAAGGGGTCCCGGTGGTTTCCGGGTAGGGAAGGGGCTAGGAGGGCGTGAGGACCCTTTATGGGGAGCTCCTGGGCTTTCAGGGGTTCCAGCCAACCAGGATAGGCGGATAGTACGGCCTCGCCCTGGGGAAACCGGCCTAGCCGGGATTTGATGGCTATTTCCCATAGGGAAGCCGCGCTTACCAGGCGGGTGTTCTGCGGATCTTCCAGCAGGCTCCTGGCGTGAGGGGAAAGGCGGTCTGGTTCTACCAAAGCGTAGAGGAGGGTGTGGGTGTCCAGGAGGAGCCTCAGCCCTCCCATGCCGTGAGCTCCTCCTCTGGCAAGGGGGCGTGGAAGGCCTCCCAATCCACAGGGCCCAGACGCCGCAAGGTGCCTAGTCGTACCCCTTCCTCCCAGGGGCTCAGGCGGGCCAAGGGGCGGCCGTAACGGGTGATGACGATCTCTTCCCCCCGGCGTGCCGCCTCGAGGAGTTCGGAGAGCTTGGCCTTAGCCTCATGTACACTTACCCTGCGCATGATGATTTAGACTAACATTTCTGGTCAAAAGAAGCAAGCCCCTCGAGGACCTCCCGCCAAAGGCCGAAGGCCTCCCTTAGGGTTGCTTCTGGAAGGGGCTTCACCGTGAGGTTTCCCAGGCCCAGGGGCACCACCCAGTGGAGGCTTTCGGAAACCTTCTTTTTGTCCCTGAGGAGGTAGGGAAGGAGGTCCTCCCAGGAAACCCGGGGGAGGGGAGGGGGAGAAAGCCACCTCAGGAGGCGGAGGACCAGGGGAGTGAGGTCCTCCCCTCCCAGGAGTTTGCCGAGAAGGGCAGCGTAGAGGAGGCCGTAGGCCACCCCTGCCCCGTGGGGCAGGGCGTGGTGGGTGTAGGCCTCCAGGGCGTGCCCCAGGGTGTGGCCCAGGTTTAATAGCCTCCTTTCCCCCTTTTCCGTGGGGTCCTGCTCGGTGATCCTCACCTTCACCGCCACCGCCTGGGCCAGGTAGGCCTCGAGGCGGGGGCTTTCCGGCGTGAGGTCCTCCACCTCTAAAAGCCCCTCCTCCCCGGAGATGATCCCGTGCTTGAAGGCTTCCACCAGACCCTCTTTGAAGGTGAAGGGGGGGAGGGTTTTGAGGGCCTCGAGCTCCGCATACACTCCTTGGGGAAAGTGGAAGGCTCCCACCAGGTTTTTCCCCTCGGGGAGGTTGATGCCGGTCTTACCCCCCACGCTGGCGTCCACCACGCTTAGGGTGGTGGTGGGGAAGGAGAGGTAGGGGATTCCCCGGAGGTAGGTGGCGGCCACAAACCCCCCCAGGTCGGTGAGGGTCCCTCCCCCCACCACCAGCAAGGTGGTGTTCCGGGGTAGGCCCTTCTCCGCCAGGAAGGAGAGGACCCGGCCGTAGACGGCCAGGGTCTTGGCTCCCTCGCCCCCTTCCAGACCTAGCTGGTGTTGGACCCCGAGGCGTTCTGCCAGCTTCTGGGCAAAGCCTTCCGCCCGCCGGTCGTAAAGAAGGGCCGAAGGACCTTCGGGGGTCCGGACCTCCTCGAGCACGCCTTCCCCAATCAGTATGGGGTAGGAAACGGGTTTACGGACGATGAGCCTTCGCATAGCTCCAAAGCTTCTCCACGATCTCCTCCACCACCTCCTCCACCTTCCGGTTGTCGGTGGAAACGTGCACGTGGGCCTCCCGGTAGATGGGGGTGCGGGCCTCGAGGAGGGTCCTTATTCTCTCCAGGGGATTTTCCACCTGCAAAAGGGGCCTTTCCCCGGGCTTGCGGGTGGCTCGTTCCAGGATGGTTTCCGGGCTGGCCCAGAGGGCCACCACCGGGCCCCTGGCCAGAAGCTTCCTGCGGTTTTCCGGGTCCACGAAGGTACCCCCGCCCAAGGAGAGAACCAGGTACTCCTTGCCGAGAAGCTCCTGCACCGCCTCCCGCTCCATCTGCCGGAAGGCTTCTTCCCCCAGGTGGCGGAAGATATCGGGGATGGATAGCCCCGTGCGCCTTTCTATGTAGCGGTCCAGGTCGATGAAGTGGAGCATGAGGGTGCGGGCCAGCTCCCTACCGATGCGGCTTTTCCCCACCCCCATGAAACCGGTGAGGCTGATGAAGGTGGCGGGGCGGGGAATCTCCAGGCGGGTCATGGAGCCATCCTACGCCTTTAGTAGGTTAGGACCCGAGCCTTGTACCGCTCCACCCGTTCCTGTATCTCCTCCATGGTGTCCCCGCCGAACTTCTCCAGGTAAGCCTGGGCCAGGACGATGGCGGATAGGGCGCAGAGGATCACGCTGGCGGCGGGCACGGCGGTGACGTCGGAGCGTTCCCTGGCGGCATCCGCGGCCTGGTGGGTCACCACGTCCACGGTGGGGAGGGGTTTCATCAGGGTGGCGATGGGTTTTAAGGCAGCCCTGAGGATGAGTTCCTCCCCGGTGGTCATGCCCCCCTCGAGGCCCCCCGCCCGGTTGGTGGTGCGGTAGAACCCCTTCTCCGGGCTCCAGTAGATGGGATCGTGAACCTCCGAGCCCCGCTTCATGGCGTTTTCAAAGGCGGGGCCGATTTCCATCCCCTTCACCGCGGGAATGGAAAGGGCCATCTGGGCCAGACGGCCATCCAGCTTGCGGTCCCAGTGCACGTGGCTTCCCAGGCCCGGCACCAGGCCGCGGAAGCGGGCCTCGATCACCCCGCCTAGCGTGTCCCCTTCCGCCTTGGCCTGGTCTATGCGGCGGATAACCTCGGCCTCGGCCTCAGGATCGGTCATGCGCAAGGGGCTTTCCTCTATGCGGGGTACCAGGTCCCAGGAGAAGGGAACCTGGGCCCACACCCCCGCCATACCCGGCACGTACCCTGTTCCCTCAACTCCAAGAAGGCTCAAGAACTTCAAGGCCACCGCTCCCACCGCCACCCGCATGGCGGTCTCCCGGGCGCTGGCCCTTTCCAGCACGTCCCTTAGGTCCTTGTGGCCGTACTTGATGCCCCCCGAAAGGTCGGCGTGGCCGGGGCGGGCGGCGGTGAGGGCCTTCTTTCGGGGTTCGTTCCCCGGGGCAGGGTCCATGATCTCCACCCAGTTCCGGTAGTCGGCGTTCCTGATGGCCAGGGCCACCGGGGCTCCCGTGGTGCGCCCCGCCCTGACGCCGGCGCGGAACTCCACCCGGTCGGTTTCGATGACCATGCGCCTTCCCCGGCCATAGCCCTTCTGACGCCGTTCCAGCCAGGGGTTGATGTCCTCCTCGGTGAGGGGGATGCCGGCGGGCAGGCCCTCAATGATGGTGAGAAGCTCAGGGCCATGGGACTCGCCTGCGGTCAGGAACCTCATGGGCCTATTGTAGGGCAAGCGACCTGGGATAGACCCAAGCCAGGGGATCAGCAAAGCCCAGCTTTGCAGGCTCGCCTCCCCTGGCTGGGAGGGGTAAAGGAGCTTAGCGGCTTGCGGTTTCCTTCAAGATGTCGGCGGTGATGACTACCAGAAGCTCCCGGTCGGTGGTTTCCTGGGTGCGTTGTTTGAAGAGTTCCCCGATCAGGGGGATATCCATAAGGAGGGGAACTCCCTGCTGCACCTGGTTGTTTTCCTGGGAAGTGAGACCCCCGAGGACCACGGTCTGCCCATCCCGCACCCGCAGGGTGGTGGTCACCACCTGCTTGGTGAAGCGGTCCACATCCCCGTCCACGGGGTTGCGCTGGACGTTCCCGGAAACTTCCGCCTTGATGTTGAGGAGGATCTGCCCGTCGGCGGTGATCTGGGGAGTCACCTCCACGATGATGCCGATGTCGAAGGGTACCCGCTCCACCCGGTCCCCCACCACCCGGCGGATGAGGAAGGTTTCCCCGGACTGCAGGCGGGCGGTCTGGTTGTTGAGCACGGTTTGGTTCACATCCCTAAGGGCTCGGGAAAGGCCCTGGCGCTGGAGGGCCTCGAGGGTGGCGATGATGTTCAGGGCAGCCAGGCTCCGGGTGCTGTCAAAGATAAGGGAAAGCCCCGTGTCCAGGATGCTGGCCGCCACATTTCCCCCGGCAATGGTGTTCCACTTGAGGCCCAGGTTTCGGCTGAAGTTGGACTGCACCTCCTGGATGCGCACCCTCAGGTTCACCTGGGGCACTGCCTGGTCCAGCTTGGGAATAAGGCCTTCCACCAGGGCTAGATCCTCCTGCGTGCCCGTGACGATCAGGGTATTGGTGCGCTCGTCCGCCACCACCGTGGCCTGGCGTGTGGGGGCTTGGGGCTGGGCCTGGCCCTGGGGAGCCTGGGCCTGCCGGGCTTGCAAGGCCTCCTGGAGCACCTTGGCCAGGTCGGCGGCCTTGGCGTTGGAGAGCTGGTAGGAGCGCTGGAAGACAGGTGGCCCCTGCTCGGGAGCCCGGTCGATCTGAGCCAGGAGGTTCTCCACTTCAGAAAGTTGTTTCTCCGTTCCCCGCACGGAGAGGACAGGTTGCCCGGGCACCGTCTGCACCACGATCCCCGGTACCTCCCGGGCCAGGAAGGGAGCTACCTTTTCAGCATCGGCGAAGCGCAAGGGGTAGAGCCTCCGCACCGTGGTCTCCTGGGTGGGCGGGGCCACCTGGGGAGGCACATCGGCGGCCTTGAGGACCTCGGCGAAGAAGGCCTGGTCGGCTTCGGTAGCCTCCAGAAGAAGGGCTTTGGGGTTACCCGGGACACCTTCCAGGCGAGCCCCTTTCAACTCCCTTTCCAGGACGGGCTTAAGCCTTTCCTGGGCTTCCTGGAAAGTGAGGTTCTGCAAGGTGTAGACCCGGCGCACCATGGGGGTGGGCTTGGGTACATCGGCCACCTTTAGGAGTTCGGCGATGCGGGCGTGGTCCTCCTCGGTGGCGGTGATGAGGGCCCGTTTGGGGTCGGTGGGAACCACGGCCACCTGGGCGTTCGGGACCTGTGTTTGCAGGAAGGAAAGCACCTCGGGGAAGGTGGTGTGGGTGAGGATATAGCTCCGCTCCACCTTTGTTTTGGGTAAGGTGAGGGCGGGTAGGGGGCGGAAGTCAATCCCAGCCCGCTGAAGGATGTCCGAGAAGCGAACGTGCTGTTCTGGGGTGGCCAGGACAGAGAGTAGGGCCCTGAGTTTGCCCCCTTCCTCTACGACAATCCAGTTCACGCTAAGCCCGCTGGCTTCCCGGGAAAGGAAGGGCAGGAGATCGTTTTGCACCCAGCCCTTGGCCCCATCTATGTTCACCACGGTGCGGGCCTGGCCCTGGGCGTCGGTTTCCGTGCGCCGGTAGGCGATCTCGGGGATGGCCACCAGGTAGGGCTTCCGCTCCATGGCCCCGGTGCGGCTTGGGGCGTCCACCAAGGCGGTGATCACCTGGGTGGGGGCCACCACCACCACGTCGGGAGGCAGGAGGAGGTAGTCCAGGTTGAACTGGGTGCCGTAGGTGGCGAAGAGGAGGTCCCAGACTTCCCGGAAGGGTTTGCCCTGGAAGTCCAGCTTGATGTTGGGTAAGGGGGGCTGGGCCTTGGCCGGGTCGCCGGAGGCATCGTAGGCCCGGTAGATAAGGGGCTGAAGGCCCACGCTCCGGGCCAGGGCTTCCAGGACCACGTCCAGGGGCAGGGTGAGCCCGGCCCGCACCTGGCTTTCAGAAACCTTCAGGTCCACCTCCTGCTTGCATCTTTTCTAAAGCAATCTCCAAGCTTTCATCCTTCAAGGCCAGCACCACCCGGTCGCTTTCTATGCGGCGGAGCACTGCTTCGCTACCTGGAAGAAGGCTGCCCACGGGCAATACCAGGTACCCTTCCTTGGTTTCCAAGATAGCCACGCTCACCGGGCCCAAAAGCGTACCCGCCAGCTTGATGCCTTTCTCCTCCACCAGGGCTTGCAAGGGGGTTTGGGGGGAAGTAGTGGGGGAGGGTTCAGTCTTTCCCCCCTCTGGGGTTTGGGGTGCCCTGGGTAAAGGAGCCTCCACAAGGCCAGCGGGTGGGGTGAGGAGAGGTGGGGTTTCCACCTGGGCTTTGGGGGTTTCCACCTGGAAAGCGGGGGTAAGCACCTTGGGAGCGGGCAGGGCTCCTTGGCTTCCCGGGAGAGGCCGGGGTGGAGTTTGAACGCTTGGGGTGGGCAGGGGTGTTCCCTGGGTTACCCGGACCGGGGCCCCTGTGGGTACGGGAGTGGGCCTAGGTGCCGGGGCAGGGGAGGGCACGGGGGGAGAAGGTGGGGCCTCTACCACCAGGGGCACAAAGGGGTTTGGAAGCGGGGCCTCTTGTTGGGTTTTGGGGATGGGCAAGGCGGGGGTCAAGACGGGCTCGCCTGCTTTAGGGGCTTTCTGGGAAGGAGAAGCCTCGGGGCTAGGCTTCGCCGCTTGACCCGGCGGAGGAGTTTCGGCGAGGGGTGGGATGGGTGGAGCTTCTATGGCCTTGGGGGCTTCCGCTCCCTGGCTGGGCACCTGAGGTTGGCCGGGGGTGGGTTGCACCTCCATGGGTACCTGGGCCGGGAGGTAGAAACCCACATACCAAAGCGCCACGGCGCTCACCAGGAGAAGGCCCGCCAGGAGGAGCTTGGTGGACTGGGGTAGGTTGCGCCAAGCCGTGGCCAGGCGCGCTAGAAGGGCTTTCACCGACCACCTCCTTGACCTGTTTGCGGGGATGGAGCTCCTTGCGTCTGGGGGTTTGCTTGGGGCTGGGCAAGGTCCTTGGCCAGCATGTAGAGGGTAAGGGTCAAGCTGGTGGAGAGAAGGGGATTCAAGTCCTGGCCCTGGACGCTGAGGTTGAGCCCGGAAAGGGAGCTGAAACGGGAAAGTCCTTCCAGGCGCTTCAAGTAGGTATAGGTTTCGGGGAAGGGCGCCTCGAGGGAAAGGGCCAGGTTCACCGCCCGCACCTCCGGTACTGGAGCCGAGGTGGGGGAGCGGGTGAAGGAGCGCACCGTGACCCCGCTCCTTAGGGCCTCGGTCAGGATCTCGTTCAGAACCTGGGAAAGCCGTTCCTCCTTGGGAAGTGCCCTCAGAAAGGCTTGGCGCTCGGCTTGCAGCTCAGCGATGGTGGCCCGGAGTTCTGGAAGGGCGCGCTGGGCTTGCCTTCCTTTATCCCGCTCGGGGATAAGGGCGTTGATCTCCTGGCGCACGCTTTCCGTTTCCTGACGCATGGGGACGATGAGGAAAAAGTACCAGAGGAGGGCCACCACCAAGGTGAGGGCGATGGCGATCAGGGCCCACTCCCGCTGTCCCAATCTAGCGAGCACTTTCCCCACCTCCCACCAGGCCCACCCGGGCGCTGAAGGTGTAAAGCCCCCGGTTCTGGTCCAGGGAAGCCCCCTGGAACTCTATGCCGAATCGGGGCGAGGTTTCAAAAGCCCGCACGAAGCTCACCAGGGCACTCTGGTTCAGGGCTTCCCCCTGCACGGTGAACTCCACCACTACCTTCTTGCCGTCATAGATCCCGGCTTGAGCCATCCGGTTGGCCTCGTCCTCGGGAATGGCCCGGGTACCCACGGAGCGCAGGGCCACGGGGAGGCGTCCGCCTTGCTGGGGGATTTGCCGGATAAAGGCCGTCAGGTACTCGGACCAGGGGACGAAGTTCTTCTTAAGGCCTTCCCGGATGGCGAGGAGGGCCTCGAGGGCCTTCCTCTCCTGCTGGAGGCGGTTTTGTTCGGCGATGAAGGGCTTTAAGGCTTCCACCTCCGCTTTCAGGGCATCCCTTTCCTGCTTGGCCAGGGTAAGTTCGGTGTAGGCGGTGTAGTGGAGAAAGCCCAAAAGGGAAAGGGTCAGCAGGGCAAAGGCCCCCGCTGCCAGACGCCACCAACCCGGTTCAATGCGGCGGCGCAGGTTTTTGGGGAGAAGGTTAAGCCTAATCAAGGGGCATCACCCCCCGTAAGGCCAGGCCCACGGGCACCAGGAACTCCGGTTCCATCTCCTTTATCTTTTCCAGGTCGAAGCGTCTGGGATCCACCTGGATGCCCTGCCAGGGGTCGGGGACGGTGAAGTTGACCCCCAGGGTATCGGTAAGCAGGGTGGACAGGCCTCTAAGCCGGCTTCCCCCGCCATAGAGGTACCCTACCTCCGGTTGTATGTCCCCCAGTTGTACCCGGAAAAACTCCAGGCTCCGGCGGATCTCCTGGGTGAGTTCCACCAGGACAGGCCGGATGGCATCGTAGATTTTGGCGGGGCTGTACCGTTCCCTCTCGGCGTCAAAGTCCAGAAGAAGCTCCTCGTCCTCGGTGGGGATGGTGGCGAGGCCGTAGGTGCGCTTCACCTCCTCGGCGGTGAGGAAGTCCAGGCCAAAGCTTTTCCCAATAGCTTCAGTGAAGTCCTTGCCGGAGAGGGTGAGGATCCGCACCGCTAAGGGGCGGTTTCCCTTAAGGAGGACCAGGCTGGTGCTTTCCGCCCCGATCTCCACGGCCACGGAAACCCCTTCCGGGTCGCTGCTGAGCTGGGCTTCCAGGGGATAAAGCCCGGCAAAGGGTTTTACATCCAAAATGATGGGGGTCAGGCCTGCTCCCCGCAGGGCTTCCAGCAAAGAGGCCACCGCTTCCTGCCGGGCTGCCCCCACCATCACCTCCACCTGTTCCCCCTCAGCTACCTCGGCCAGGGGATCTAAGGGGGCGAAGTCCAGGACCACCTCGTCAATGGGAAAGGGGATGTACCGCTCCGCTTCCCAGCGAACCGCCTCCTCCATCTCCTTGAGGGGCATCTTGGGCACCTGAAGGGTGCGCAGGATGACGCTGGGATTGGGCACGGCGGTCACCACGTAGCGCTTTTTGGTCCGGGCTTCGGCGAGAAGTTCCTTGAGTTCCTGAGCCAGGGCCTGGGGCTCGGCGATCACCCCTTCCACCAGCATTCCCGGGGGAGTGGGCCGGGTGGCCAGGGTCCTGAGGGCGGGAGGATTTCCGGAGAGTTCCACCAGTTTGAGGTTGGCGGCGCCGATCTCCAGGCCCAGCGCCTCCACGCGGGGTTTGAATAGCTTGCTAAAACCCGAAAGCACGTTGCCTCCTTAACATGGAGCGGTGTAGCCGCTATAAGCCATAAGCGAACCTGCTTGCAGTATACACGCTCCTACCTGGAATAGGGAAGAGGAACTCGCTAGCATTCCCTCGTGGGTTTCAGCCGCATGTACCTTAAAGAAAACTGACACCCCTCGAGGACCTCCCCTCGAGGGGTGCTCGGGCGAAAGCCTTAAAGGGCCTTTAGCGTTTCCACCACTGCTTTGGTAAAGGTTTCCGTGGTGGCGGTTCCCCCCAGGTCCGGGGTGCGGGGACCTTTTTCCAGAACCAGGTCCACGGCCTTTTCCACCTTCTTGGCCGCTTCCTTCTCCCCCAGGTACTCCAGCATCATGGCTGCGGAGAGGATGGTGGCAGTGGGATTGGCTATGCCCTTGCCGGCGATATCGGGGGCAGAACCGTGCACGGGCTCAAAGACCGCCGTGGTGTCCCCGATGTTGGCGGAAGGCGCAAGGCCCAGGCCTCCCACCAAGCCAGCGGTGAGATCGGAGAGGATGTCCCCCAGGAGGTTGGTGGTGACGATCACGTCAAAGCGCTCGGGGCGCATGACAAGCTGCATGGCGCAGTTGTCCACGATGATGTCCTGCACGTTCACCAAGGGGTAGTCCTTGGCCACCTCCCGCACCGTATCCAGGAAAAGCCCCTGGGTAACAGGGAGCACGTTGGCCTTGTGGGCGATGTGCAGGGTTTTGCGGGGGCGGCCTTCCGCAATCTTCAAGGCCACGCGGCCGATGCGCTCGCTGGCCTTTTTGGAGATCACCGCATCGGCGATGGCCACATCCAGGTAGCGCCGCTCCTGCTCCACGTAAAGCCCCTCGGTGTTCTCCCGCACGATGATGAGGTCCACTCTGCTCCGGCTTCCCGGCACGGGGCGGCTTTTGGCAGGGCGCACGTTGGCGTGGAGGTCCAGCCTGCGCCTGAGGTAGCGGATGGCCCCGAAGAAACCCGGTACCTTCCTTGTGGGGCTGGTGGCAGCCCCGAAGAGGGTGGCTTGGCAGGAAAGGATTTTCTCCACGGTTTCCTCGGGCACGGAAACCCCTCTTCGCTCAAAGGTTTCCCAGCCCGCTTCGGCCTCCACGAACTCCAGGGGAAGCCCGGTGGCTTCCAAGACCTTCCTGGCCGCCGGGATCACCTCGTGGCCGATACCGTCGCCCTCAATCAAGCAGATGCGATACGCCATATTGCCTCCGGACTTAGGGGTAAGCCCCCTCCTTGGGAATATACACTACACCAGGCCGAGGAGGTGCCGGGCTCAAATGCGAAGGGCGAGGAGAAGAAAGACCAGCAGGAGGAAGGCCAGCACCCTAAGGGCTGCCTGGCGCCTGGGTAGCCGCCTTCCCCCTGCCCTCAAGGCTCCTTCCACCACCACCCCGGCGATTCCCGCCAGGATGAAGAGATCCCCCGGGCTTGCCGCCTTGCGCAAGGGGGGAAGAGGAATGACGTCCCCCAGGAAGGGAAGGCGGGTGGATTCATCCAAAAGGCTATGCACGGCGTCGGCCCTGGTTTTAAGAAGCTCCTCCCAGCCTTCTATGCCTGCTTTCTTAAGGGTGTCCAGGCTTACCGGCATGTGACCCCCATTGGCAAAGATGACCAAGGTGTTCAGAAGGAGCCCGAAAAGCACCAGGTAGAGGCTTTTCAGGTGCTGGTTCCGGTAAAGTCCGTACCCCACCAGGAGGAGGACCAGGACCTTGGCTAGAGGACCTGCCCACTCGGGCCGAAACAGGCCCCGGTAGGTGCCATAGGCCAAGCCCCCTTCCACCAGGGCGGCCAGGATAAAGGCCCAGGAAGCCCTTAGCTCTATTGCTCCGAGGTCCTTTGCCCTGGCTCCGAGGGCGAGGGCGAGGCCGATTCCGAAAAGAGCAGCGGCAAGGTAGAGCGTGATACCGATCCCTCCTTTGCGTCCAGGTAGGCCTGGCGGTCGCGCCACAAGGGGTTTTGGTGCCAGAGCTCGGTGAAGAGCTTGACCAGCTTGGGGTCAAACTGGATGCCCGAAAGGTCCTGGATTTCCTTGAGGGCTTCCTCTGAGGATTTGGCCGGGCGGTAGGGGCGGCCTGCGGTCATGGCCTCGTAGGCATCGGCCAGGCCCACGATGCGGGCTTCCTCGGGGATCTCGTGCCCGGCGAGCTCCTTGGGGTAGCCGCGCCCGTCCCAGCGCTCGTGGTGGTGGAGGATGACGTTGTAGACCAGGGGGCCAAAGGCTACTTTCTCCGCCGGCTTCAGGAGTTTGGCCCCCAGGGTGGTGTGGCTTTGCACAATCCGGTATTCCTCGGGGGTTAGCTTGTCGGCTTTTAGAAGGAGGGCCTCGGGGATGCCGATCTTGCCGATGTCGTGGAGCCGGGCAGCCCGGTAGATCTCCTGGGCCTTAGCCTCGTCCTGGTAAACCAGCCGGGCCAAGTCGCGGGCGATGTCGGCCACCCGCTCGGAGTGCATGCGGGTTTCCGGCTCCTTGGCTTCCAGGGCGTGCATGAGCACCTCCAGGGTGGCGTCAAAGGCCTGCTCCAGCCGTACCTTCTCGTCCCAGTAGAAGCGGCTGTAGTAGAGGGGTATTAGGAAGAGAAGCACCGTCCAGCCGCCCCAGTTTCCTAGTAGGGGGGTTTCGTAAGCTCTTGCCAAAAGGAGGGCCAATGGAGAGAGAAGAAAATAACTAACCATTAGCCAGCTAAAGTTCTTTTTCCAGACCTCCCGCCACGGCGTGCCGCTGGCTAGATGGATGATTCCTGTAACCAAGGTCATGTTTACGACGATGAGAGCTATTGCACCCAGGCCTATACCTATGCCAGCGCTCAGGTCTAAAGTTCCCAGGTACAAGGGGCTAGTTTGGAAGAACTGCCAGACCAATACGGCGGCCGCAGTGGCCAAAGCATCCTGGGAACGGTTGAAGAGCTGTTTGTACCAAACTTTATCGCTAGGTTGGAATAGAAAAACCCATAGGGGAGCAAGCCAGGGAGGGGTGAGAACCACTAAGGCCAAGGAGAAAAGAAAAAGTTGGCTCATGCTGGCATTTAAGGGTAGGCGGATTCGTATTCGGACGCTCCAAAAGACCAATACTGCCCAGAAAAGAAGGTCAAACCATGTCAGTCCAGGCGGGGGGAAACGGAACTCGTAACGTAGGAGAAGATACCCTTCCAGGAGTAAAAAGGTTGCGAAGACGGTGAGAACAAGGGCGAAAACCCGGGGTGGAGGCAGCTCCAGGCTGTGTAGCTTTTGCAACATACTGGCCTAAGGATAGCACAAAGCCCCCAAGATCGGGGGCTAAGGGGCTAAAAAGAAAAAACGGCCAACCTGTGGCCGTTTTTACTCCCAGTGCGCAGTAGCTCCGGCTGCCAGTCCAAGAGCGATTAAGCTGCCGAGAAGCACCAACACCCTAGCGATCAGCTTCTTCATCTTCATCCCTCCTTTTCCCAGAGCTTCCGGGGGGTTGGCCCCGTTTGCTTGTCTTTCACTTTAGGGGGGTCTGTCAATACTGTCAAGAGGGAAAGAATAGGTATCAGAACGGTGAAAACAGTTATTACCCTAACGATTTTTGGGAGTGAGTCAGATTTATACTACCCAGCCTAGCACATCCCTGGCCAGCTGGGTAGTACCCTGGGGAGCAAGGGGGGAACCTTCCGGGTTTGGGGGAATGCCCGTCAGAAAATAAAGGGAGCCGCGGGGCAGGAATGCCCGGCGCGGCTTGCCCAATACAGCCTTTTGAATTTGCCCCGTAAATTCACCGGCAATACCTTAAGAATGAATGCCTTCAGCGCCGAAAATCTTTATCCTGAATACCCACCCGGAATCCAAAAGGTTTGCTTCAGGTTCCCACCCCCTACAGGGGTAGTGTAGCAAAAAGATGGGAATCTGGGGTAAAAGACAAGGCCGCCCTCGTCTAGAGGACGGCTTGTGTTTCCCCTGGTGCCGAGGGGCGGAATCGAACCGCCGACACTGCGATTTTCAGTCGCATGCTCTACCAACTGAGCTACCTCGGCCTGGCGGCCCCGACGGGACTCGAACCCGCGATCTCCCACGTGACAGGCGGGTGTGTTAACCAACTACACCACGGGGCCTTGGGTTGTTGCCGGGTCGGGGGCGTCCGACCGGGCACTTAGGATGATAGCCGGGGGAAAGGGCGGTGTCAAGCTTAAGCTGGAGCGAGGTCTTCGCCTACCACAGGACCCGCAAGGGCATTGGGGAGCGTAGCCTCTTGGTGGACCGGGGGGAGTCGGGGTACCGGAATGCTTTCTTGCCCGATGGCCGCATCCTCTACCAGGGGGAAGGCAAGCGGGGAAACCAGGAGCCCGTTGGGGGGAACCTTCGCCTGCTTTTGGCCCAGGAAAGAGGCACCCCGCTTAGGATCTTCCTCCGGGAGCGGCCCGGCCTCTGGCGGGACCTGGGGTGCTACCGGGTGGAAGGGCACCGGTACAGCCTTCTCCCTGAGGAGGGTCGGTGGGTGTACTGGTTTACCCTTGCCCCTTGTGAATGCGAAGAAGGCCTTTAAGGGTTAGGTCCTCGTCCACCACGTCAAAGGAAGGGCAGAGATCCCTTAGGGTTTCCGCAAAGCCCCCGGTGGCGATCACCAGGGCTTCCCCGGCTTCCTCCTTGAAGCGGCGTACCATGCCCTCCACCAAGGCGGCATAGCCCAGGACCAGGCCCGAGCGCAGGGCGTCCAGGGTGTTCTTGCCCACCACCTGGGTGGGGGGGACCAGGTCTATGCGGGGGAGCTTGGCAGTCCTGGCCGCCAGGGCATCGGCGGCGGTCTGGGGGCCGATGGTGATGGCCCCGCCCAGGTAGCGGTTGGGGGCCTCCACCAGGTCAAAGGTGGTGGCGGTGCCGAAGTCCACCACGATGTAACGGCCCGTGGGGCTTTCGTAGCCCAAAGCGCCCACGGCGTTCACCAGACGGTCGGTGCCGGCCTCCTTGGGATTATCTATGCACACCTCGAGCCCTGTGGCCCCGGCATCCACCACCTGGGCTTTGATGCCGAAGAGCTTCTCTATGGCCTCCTTCATCTCCCTCTCCACGGGGGGCACCACGCTGGAGAGGAGGGCGGCTTTGGGAGGGGGGAGGTCCTCGAGGGCGAAGAGGTTTTTCAGGATGACCCGGTACTCGCTTTCCATGCGCATCCGATCGGTGTGGATGCGGAAGTGGGCGATGAGCTCTTCCCCGGAGAAGACCCCCAGGACCGTGGAGGTGTTGCCGATGTCTATGGCCAGGAGCATGGCGCTTAGCCTTGGGTCTCTTGGCCTTCTTCCCAGGGCTCCAGCACCACCTTGACGGTGATCTCGGCGTTGAGATTGGCGGAAGCGGAGCAGTACTTGGTGTGGGAGAGGTGGGCGGCGCGCTCCAGGGCTTCCAGGGTCACGTTGGGCCCTGAGGCGATGTGGGTCACGGTGATGTGGGTGTAACGCTTGGGGTGGGTTTCCGCCCGGATGCCCTCCACCTCCACCCGGTAGCGGGCCAGGGGCTGCTTTTTCTTCTTCATGATGTCCACCACGTCGTAGGCGGTGCAGGCCCCTAAGGCCATGAGGAGGAGCTCCATGGGACGGGGGCCGGTGGCGGGCTGGTCCCCGTCGATCATCACCTTGTCCCCTTGCTCGTTCATTCCCAGGAAGCGGTGGCCTACCAGATGGTGGATCACGACCTTCTTCGTCATGAGCCGGATTTTATCAGGCTTTAACCTTTCCCGCTAGAATGGGCGTAGATGCGGGTATTTCTTTTGGTTGGCGTCTGGCTATGGAGCCTGGCTTTAGCTTTTCCCCGCATAGGGGTGCACGAGGGCTTCACCCGCTTGGTCTTTGATCTGCCCTCTAAAGAGGTACAACACACGCTTTCCCAGGAGAATGGCCTTCTGGTCCTGATCCTGAAGGGGGTAAAGGCAGCTCCCTTGGATCAGGTGGTGAACTCTTCCGAGGTGGCTTCGGTGCAGACCCTACCCGAGGAGGGGCAGGTGCGGGTGGTGGTGCGTTTGAAGGGGGCAGTGGAGGCCACGGTGCGCCGCTATTCCGACCCGGAGCGGTTGGTGGTGGACCTGAGCTTGAAAAAGGAGGCCTCCACCCCAGCCAAGCCGGCCCAGGTAAACTTGGACCCGCCCCGCAACCGGCCGCCCAGACCGCCCAAGCCCGTGGTCCTCCTGGACCCCGGCCACGGGGGGGTGGACCCGGGGATGGTGGGGTACGTGGTGGAAAAGGAAGTGGTCCTGGACGTGGCCTTGCGCCTTAAGCGCCTTCTGGAGAAGGAGGGGATAGAGGTGCGCTTTACCCGGGATCGGGATGCGCACCTTTCCCCCGATAAGCGGGAGGACCTTTCCCGGAGGGCAGCCTTGGCCGATAGCTCCCAGGTGAACCTTTTTATCTCCATTCACGTGAACGCTACCCCCACCCGCACTGCCCAGGGGCTCGAGGTCTTCTACTTCGGCCAGGCCCAGAGCTCAGGGGTTCTGGCCCAGGTGATCCGGGAAAACGGCGGGGGGGAGCTGGGGCAGCGCCTGACCCAGGAAGCCCGTACTGTGGCGGAGAGGATTCTTTTTGACATCGTGGCCCAGGCCAACCAGCGCTACAGTCAGCGCTTGGCTGAAACCTTAGGGAGGAAGCTTTCCCAGACCACGGGGAGCCCCTTCCGGGGGACCTTTCCCGGCGACTTCTTCGTGTTGCGGTACGCCAAGGTGCCCGCCGTGTTGGTGGAGATCGGCTTCGGAGACCATCCGGTGGAGGGAAGGCGGCTTGCCGACGCCGCCTACCGGGAGAAGGTGGCCCAGGGGCTTCTTTCGGGCATCCTCACCTTTTTGGCCAACGGGGCCTATGCCCGCTGAGGGTTAGGGAGGGGGAAGGGAACGCTCAGTCCGGCTTGGGATCGGGGCCAGGAGGGCAGGCCTTGAGCCTTAGGGTGGGTTCGGGGTTCCAGGCCACAGGTTTCCAGGTTAGGAAGAGGGCCCGGGGCCTAGCCCTGAAGGGCAACCAGGGAAGACGTAAGGCCTCGAGGCGGTAAGCCAGGGGTCTACCCACCTGTTCCTCCAGGTTCAGGACCAAACCCTCTCCCTGGAAAAGGGAGCGGTAGGAGTACCCGTAGGCAAAAGGGGGATCCAGGGCGCGCAGGGAAGCCAGGGGACCCCCTGCGTACCGGGCTCCTTGGGGGCCGATCCAAAGGCCCTCCAAAACCCCGTCCACCTCCGCCTCCCCCACCAGGAAGGCCCCGCGCCAGGCCCTGAGGTAGTCAAAACCGGGGCGGCGAAGAAGCCGGGCCTTTCCCTGGCTAAGGCCCAGCCAGTCCAAAAGGAGCCCCTCGGAATCCCCCCTGACCTCCAGCCGGCCCACCGCCCCCCTTTCTCCCAGGAAGCGGAGGTAATCGTTCTCGGGCCAGCCGCTACGGTACCCGTAGGCCCAGGGCTGCCCGGGGCGGGCCACCGGAAGGCCCAGAAGGAAGCCGTCAAACCCTCCCGCCCCCTCCACCCGGCCCACCAGGAAAAGAACGCCCTGCCGGTACAAGCCCCCATAGGCGTACCCCTGGCCGGGCAGGGGAAGGCGGAAGGCCCTTTCCCCAAGCAGGTCTAGCACCAAAGCTTCCCAGCCCCCAGGGCCCATATACCCTCCCCAGGCGAAGCGGCCATCCGTTCCCCAGAGGATCCCCTGGCCGCCGGCTTCGGCCCAAAGGGGCTTCCCCTTGGGGTCCAGCCCCACCCGGAGGAGGCTCTTTCCCAGGTGGCCCACGGCCAGGAACCCCTCGGGTGTACGGGCGAGCCCATAGAGGGCGGAGTCCTTCTCCGCCAGGGTGTGGGCTCCCTCCTGGGTCACCACCAGGGCTTGGTGGCCCCCCTCCACCAGGAGCCGCCCCACCGCCATCTCCCCCAGCCCTGCGAAAAGGGCGGAGCCCAGAAGGGTGGAGAGGATCCAGCAGGAAGCCATTTCAGGGGAAGGGAAACCCCTCGAGGGCCTCCTTTGCCGAGGGGAAGCGTTCCTTGGGGGACTTGGCCAGGAGGCGCTCCAGATAGGCCTGCTGCGGAGGGGCCAGGCCGGGGACAGGGGGAACGGGTTCCTGGAGGTGGCCGAGGAGGACCTCCTCCGGCCCACCCACAAAGGGGTGTTCCCCGGAGAGGATCCAGTAGAGGATGATGCCCGCGGCGTAAACATCCGCCTCGGGGCCCGGGCTTTGTCCCAGGACCTGTTCGGGGGCCAGGTAGGGAAGGGTACCCACCCTTAAGGGTTTCTTGAAGGCCTCGAGGGCTGGCCCCGAGAGGTCAAAGTCCACCAGCTTGGCCTCGTCCGTTCCCGCCACGATGATGTTCTCCGGCTTCACGTCCCGGTGCACCAGGCCCGTGCCGTGCATGTGGGCCAAGGCCATGAGGAGCTGGCGGAAGACGTATAAGGCCCGAGGGCGCTCGGGGCGGCGCCCCATCCAGCGCCCCATCTCCTCCCCAGGGGCGTAGGCCAGGAGGAGGGCGGGGCCTTCCTCGAGGTCCAGGCTCTCCAGAACCGGGTTCAGGTTGGGGTGGGAAAGCTGCCTACCCACCCAGAACTCCCGGTTGCGCCTGGCCTCGGCCCCTCTGGGGAAGACCTTGAGGGCGTAAGGGGTGCCGAAGCGGTCGAAGGCCAGGTAGACGGTGGCCAAGGCGCCTTGGCCCAAGGGGCGCACCACCCGGTATCGGTTCAGAAGGACCTTCCCCGCCAGGCTCACCGCCTCCACTATATCCAGCCCTCACCTCTTTCACCCAGAAGCCGTTAGGATTTTTGGCGTGCGCGGTTTGGCGCTTTCCGGTGGGGGGGCCAGGGGGCTTGCCCACATTGGGGCCCTCGAGGTCTTCCTGGAGGCGGGTTTGGACTTCCAGGTGGTGGCGGGGACCAGCATGGGGGCCATCGTGGGAGCGCTTTTCGCCGCGGGCAAGACCCCGGAGGAGATGCTGGTCCTAGCCCGGCGTACTCCTTGGCTTGGCCTTTTGGGCTTCTCCCCCCGGGAGGGGATCTTTTCCCGGCGAAAGCTTCGGGACTTCCTGGCGGAGCACCTTCCCAAGAGCTTTGACGGGCTGAAAAAGCCCCTGGCGGTCACCGCTGTGGACGTGGTTTCGGGGAGGCTTCTTTTTCTCATCCAGGGGGATCTGCTAAGCGCCATCCTGGCCTCCGCCGCTTATCCGGGGCTTCTTGCCCCGGTGGAGCGGGAGGGGCAGCTCCTCTTTGATGGGGGGGTCTTGGACAACCTGCCGGTGGACGCCGCCCGCCTTTTGGGGGCCACAGAGGTCTGGGCCGTGGATGTAACCCCGGAGCGGGAGGTGGCAGGGGCTCCCAGGGGCCTTCTGGCCCTGGCCCGGCGGGCGGTGGACCTCATGCAGCTCCACCTCACCTCGGTCCGCCTCACCCTGTATGCCCCTGAGGTGTACGTGCGGCCCAATCTGGCTGGGGTGGGCATAGAGGACTTCCGCCGGCTGGAGGAGATTGTGGAAGCAGGGCGCAAGGCGGCAAGGCAAGCGATAACGGGTAGAGTGGGAGGAGTATGAAGGCGTTTTGGGACTATCTTTTCAAGGAGTGGTTCCGCCAGGTGGGGGAAGCCCTTCTGGTGGCGTTTTTGGTCACCACCTTTGTCTTCACCACCGTGGGGGTGGTGGGGCAGAGCATGTTTCCCACCCTGCAAAACGGGGAGCGGGTCTTGGTGCCCAAGTGGGAAACCTGGTTGGTGCGCTTCGGCCTGATGGGGTGGCGAAGGGGGGAGATCGCCATCCTGAAGCCTCCGGAAGGCACTCCCAACGCCACCGCCCGCTTTCCCATCCTGGGATTTAGCTTCAGGGCCTTCTTCATCAAGCGCATTGTGGCGGTACCCGGGGACGAGGTCTATGTGGAGCGGGGGGTGGTGTACATCAACGGCAAGCCCCTAGACGAGAGGCACATCACCGACCGCATCGCTCCCTGGCCCGACTCCTACCCCGGGGTGTGCTACAAGGACGGGCGCATGACCCGAATCCTCACCCAGCAAGGGGATTTCCCCGTGGAGCTTCTTCCCGCCTACTTGAAGCCTCTAAAAGAGATGCTTCTGCCCCCTTCGCAGGAGGTCCTGGCCCGAAGCCGCCTCGCCGAGGCCTGCGAGGTGGGGAAAATCCGCCTCAAGAAGGGGTACTACTTCGTCATGGGGGATAACCGTACCCTGGGGGGTTCTGAAGACTCCCGCACCTTTGGCCCGGTGCCCTTGGAGGCCATCGCCGGCAGGGCCAGCTTCGTGTGGTGGCCCATTTTCGTGCGGAAAGAAGGGGGGATTCGCCTGAACCTGAGGAGGCTTTCCCCACCGCCCGCCTACCAGGTGCCCTGAAGCACAGCCACCACCAACCGGCCGGGGCCGTGCACCCCTTTGACCATCACCTGGCCGATGTCGGCGCTTTTGGAGGGGCCGGAGTGAAGGCCTATGGCGCTGGGAAGGGATTTTAGGTCCAAAAAGGCCTCGAGGAGGCTGGGATAAACCCGCTCTTCCTCCACCAGGACCAGGTGAACGGGGGGTAAGAGCTGGGCCCTCCTGCCATCCTCCGAGGAAAGGGCCACGGTACCCGTTTCCGCCACGGCGAAGAGGGCCCGGGAAACCCCTAAGGGGGCCTCTTTGGGGGGAAGCTCCGGCAGGAGGCGGAAGGCATCGGGTACCCCTTTGCCGTAAGCGGCCCCGGGAAGTCCATGGGCCAGGTCGGCAAGAAGCTTCCTGGCCCCTTCCTTATCCACGAGGTGGCCTTCAGCCCCGTTCTCCGCCAGGCGTTTTAGGAAAAGCTCCAGGGGATCTTGGGAAAGGGCCGGGTGGGGATGCTCGGGGAGAAGGGCCTTGGGCCTTTCCTTAAGGGCATGCCGTATGCGGCTTAGGATGCGGGATTTGGCGTCCATGGCCTTACTCCTTGAGTTCCTGCCAAAGCTCGTGGAAGGGCTTGGGGCTGGGCCGTAAGGGACCCCGTCCCTCGGTCCAGGCCCTGAGAAGGGGAAGGAGGTCCTGGGGCAGGGGGAGGCCCCTTAGGGCCTTGGAGAAAAGCCGGTAGAGGCTTGGGCTTTGCATCACCTTGGAAAAGGCCTGCATGGCACCTTTTTCCCAGGTGGGGGCGAGGCCCCGCTCCACCGCCCGGTGCCGCCAGGTGAGGAGAAGCTTGGGGATGGGGATTTTCACCGGGCAGGCTTCGTAGCAGGCTCCGCAGAGGGTGGAGGCGTAGGGAAGGGGGTAGGTGTCCTCGAGGCCCAGGAGCCCGGGGTCCAGAACCGCCCCGATGGGCCCCGAGTAGACGTAGCCGTAGGGGTGCCCCCCGGTCTGGCGGTAGACGGGACAGGCGTTCAGGCAGGCCCCGCAACGGAGGCACCGCAAGACCTCCCAGGCCTCGGGGTCGTGGAGAAGGGTGGTGCGGCCGTGGTCCACCAGGACCACGTGGACCTCCTTAGGCCCCTCCTCTCCCTCCTTCGCCGGGCCCTGGATGAGGGAGACGTAGGTGGAAAGCCGCTGCCCCGTGGCGGCCCGGGCGGTGAGGGGAAGGAAGAGGGCCAGGTCGGCGAAGCGGGGGAGGAGCTTTTCGATTCCCACAAAGGCCACGTGCACCCTGGGGAGGCTGGTGGAAAGGCGGATGTTTCCCTCGTTCTCCATGAGGGCCAGGGTGCCGGTTTCCGCCACCAGGAAGTTGGCCCCGCTGATGCCCAGGTCGGCGGTGAGGAAGGCTTCCCGCAAGACCTTCCTGGCCACGGCGGCCAGGGCCTCGGGGGAGGCATCCAGGGGGGTACCGAAGCGCTGATGGAAAAGCCTTTGGATGTCGGGAAGGGCCAGGTGGATGGCCGGGCCTACGATGTGGCTTGGAGGTTCCCCCAGGAGCTGGATCAGGTATTCCCCGAGGTCGGTTTCGTACACCTCCACCCCCAGGGACTCCAGAAGGGGGTTCACCCCCAGCTCCTCCGTGAGCATGCTCTTGGCCTTCACCGCCCGCTTCACCCTGTGGCGGGCCACGATCTCCCTCAGGATGCGGTGGGCTTCCTCGGGGTCTTCCGCCCAGTGCACCCGGACGCCCTTTTCCTGTAGCCGCTTTTCCGCCAGCTCCAGGTAATGGTCCAGGTGGGTGAGGAGGTGGTCCTTGACCCTCCTGGCCCTTTCCCGCCAGGCCTCGGCGTCGATCTCCTGGTAGGCCCTCTTGCGGCCTTCCTCGAAGTGCAGGGTGGCTCCGGTGACCGCCTCCCGCACCCCGGGGTGTTCCCTTAAGAGCCTGGCGGCTTCCTTGGGGTAGAGCTTGGCCTTAACCTGCATACGCCTCCCATAGAAGGGTGGCCAGGGGAACCACCCGCATGTTCCTTCCCTGCTTGCCCATGCGCCCGGTTAAGTGGAGGAGGCACCCGGCGTCCGTGGAGGTGAGGGCATCCGCCTTGGGCAGGGTAGAGATCTTGCGGTCCGCCATGGCCAGGGAGACCTCGGGAAGCTTCACCGAGAAGAGCCCCCCAAACCCGCAGCACTCCTCCGCCGCCTCCCAGGGGAGGATCTCCGCCCCGCTGTTTTTCAGGAGCAAGAGGGGTTCCTCCTTGACCCCAAGCTCCCTTAAGGCGTGGCAGCTGTGGTGGTAGGCTATGGTTTTCCCCTGAAGCCCCTTCCCCAGCTCGGTCACGCCCAGCACCCGCACCAGGAACTGGGATAGCTCGTAGGTCTTCTCCGAAAGCCTAAGGGCCTCCCCGTCCCCGGGAAGAAGCTCGAGGTAGTGGTTTTTCACCATGCTGGCGCAGCTTCCCGAGGGCAAGACCACGTACTCGGCATCCTGGAAGATGCCTACGGTCCGCTGGGCCAGGGACCGGGCCTCGTTCCAGTGGCCGGCGTTGAAGGCAGGCTGGCCGCAGCAGGTCTGCTCCTTGGGGAAGTCCACCTCCACCCCTAAGGCCCTCAGGAGGCGTACCGTGGCCACCCCCGCTTCCGCGTAGAACTGATCGGCCAGGCAGGTGATGAAGAGGGCTACCCGCATTTGCCCCTATACTAACGGCTTGGCCGGGCCAGGGGGGTTGGACCGCCCGCGGGGGTTGGAAGAAACGCCTTGACCCTACCCCCCGGGGGGTGTATAATCCTAGGAACGACGTGCATACCTTTGCCTACACCAAACCCCTAGCGTAAAGAAGGAGCCCCAAGATGACCTGGAAGGAAGCCTACCCGGATATCCCCCTAGGCCAGGATGCCTGCGGCATCATCGCCATGGCGGAGAAAAGCGGCAAGCCCTCCCACCGGATCGTGCGGAGGACCCTGGAAAGCCTTTACCGCATGGCCCACCGGGCAGGGGCCATCCGGGGAGAAGGGGATGGGACAGGCATCCAGACCGATATCCCCCGGGAGCTATGGGCCCGCTTCCTGGAGGAGGCGGGGCTCGAGCCGGAGCTGGCCTTTAACCCCCGCTTCTTCGTGGGGCACTTTTTCCTGCCCAAAACCGAGGCGGGGCGCCTCGAGGAGTTCTACGAGCTCCTGAGGCGGGAGGGCCAGCCCCTTGGGGTGCGCCCGGTCCTCTTCCGCCGAGGGGAGGTGGTGAGCGAGGTTCTGGGCCCCGTGGGCCGTCGCACGGAGCCTATCTTCCTCCAGGTGGCGGGGCTCAGCCCCGATGGGGACGGTCCCCTGTGGGAGCTGGGCCTGAGGCTCGAGGCCAGCTTCCCCGTCCACGTGGTTTCCCTTTCCACCTACAGCGTGGTCTACAAGGTGCGGGGGGCGGCGGAGCTTTTGAAGCGCTACTACCCCGAGCTTTCCCGCCCCGAGTTCAAGAGCGCCATTGCCCTTGGGCACAACCGCTACTCCACCAACACCCTCTCCACCTTCGAGCAGGTCCAGCCCTTTGGCCTTCTGGGTCACAACGGGGAGATCAACACCATCGAGCGCCTCAGGCGGGAGCTGGATTACCTGGGCATCCCCCGCACCGGGGGCTCGGACTCCCAGGACCTGAACCGCATGCTGGAGGGGCTCATCTACCGCTACGGGCTTTCCCTGCCCGAGGCCATGGACCTGGTCTTCCCCCCTGTCCTGGGGGAGGTGAAGGGGCTCGCCCCTGAGCTTCAGGACCTGTACCTGGCCCTGCGCCAGCGCTTTGGCCCCCTGGCCCAGGGGCCTGCCGCCATCGTGAGCCGCCACCGGGACGAGGCGGTCTTCGCCACCGACGCCATGGGCTTGAGGCCCCTCTGGCAGTTCGAAACGCCTTACGAGATCGTCTTCTCCTCCGAAAGGGGGGTTTTCAACGCCGAGGAGTTCGTGGGTGAACCCAAGCCCCTGGCTCCCGGGGAGAAGGTTTACCTGCGCCTGACCCCGGAGGGCCCCCGGGTCCTTCCCTTTGACCGCCACCAGCGCCTGGTGCTGGAGCGGATCGCCGCCCGCACCCCGGTGGCGGGGTACCGGGTCCACCTTTCGGGGCCCATCCGCCAGGCTCCGCCCCCCGTGGCCGGGGGGAGCGAGCCCCAGGTGGAGGAGAGGCCAGCCCCGCCCCCGTTGGGCTTGGAGCGAGCCTTCGGCTGGGACCGGTGGGATGGAGCTTACCTCGAGGCCCTGGCCAAGACCGGCAACGAGCCCATCGGCTCCCTGGGCTACGACGGTCCCCTGGCCGCCTTGAACCCGGAGAAGCCCAACCTCTCCGAGTTCTTCAAGGAGACCGTGGCGGTGGTGACCAACCCGGCCATTGACCGGGAGCGGGAGATCGAACACTTCTCCACCCGCACCCTCCTGGGCCGGCGCCCTCTTCCCGACGGACGGGGTGGGGGAAGGGTGGAGGAGCTTCTTTTGCCCATCGTCTTGGAGGAGGACCAGGGCCTTGCGGAAGGCTTCGGCACCCTGACCCTGGCTGAGGTGAAATCCCGCTTCAAGACCGCCACCCTCGTGCCCCAGTTCGGTGTGGAGGAGGGGCTTCTTCTTGGGCTTAAGCGCCTGGAGGAGGAGGCGGTTAAGGCGGTGGAGGAAGGGGCCGAGGTCCTCATCCTCTCCGACCGGGGGGCCTTCCAGGGTGGGATCTGGATCGATATCGGCCTGGCGGTGGCGGCGGTGAACCGGGCCCTCATGAAGCGGGATGCCGAGGGGATCGCCCTGAGGCGGCGCACCTCCATCCTGGTGCACTCCGGAGGGGTGAGGAACCTGCACGACGTGGCCTTCCTCCTGGGCCTGGGGGCGGAGGCGGTGGCCCCCTGGCTTCTTGAGGAAAAGGCCCGGGCCCTGGAGGGGAGGAAGGGGGTGGCCAACGTTCTCGAGGCCCTGCGCAAGGGCCTGGAGAAGGTCATCTCCACCATGGGCATCCACGAGCTTCGGGGCTACGGGAAGATCTTCAGCGCCATCGGGCTCAAGCCGGAGCTGGCCGACTACTTTGGCACCCGAAACTTCCTGGGTTCGGAGACCGGCGGATACGGCTTTTTGGAGCTGGAGCGCACCCTTTTGGAGCGGGAGGGCTTCTTCCGGGCGGAGAAGGTCATGCCCGCCAAGGACTTCCGCTTCAACCCCAGGATCTACAAGGCGGCCCAGGAGGTGGCAAGCGGCCAGGCCCCTTATAGCCACTTCCAGGAAAAGGTCCGCTCCTTGGAACGGGAAAGCCCGGTAGCGGCCAGGCAGCTTCTGGAGGTGCGCTTCCCCGAAAGGAGCGAGGTTTCCCCCGAAGAGGTGGACCTTTCCGTGGGGGGCCACTCCCTGCCCTTCCTGATCAGCGCCATGAGCTTCGGTTCCCAAGGGGAGGCCTCCTTCCGCGCCTATGTGGAGGCGGCCAAGCGCCTCAACATGCTCTGCATCAACGGGGAAGGTGGGGAGATCCCCGATATGCTGGGCAAGTACACCCACTGGCGCGGCCAGCAGGTGGCCTCGGGCCGGTTTGGCGTCCACGCCTACATGCTGAACTCCGCCACGGTCATCGAGATCAAGATCGGCCAGGGGGCCAAGCCGGGGGAGGGAGGGCACCTGCCGGGGAAGAAGGTTTCCCCCAAGGTGGCCGCTGCCCGCAACGCCGTGCCTGGGGTGGACCTCATCAGCCCCTCCAACAACCACGACCTCTACTCCATCGAGGACCTGGCCCAGCTCATCGAAGAGCTGAAGACGGTGAACCCCAAGGCCCTGGTTTCCGTGAAGGTGCCCGTCATCCCCGGGATCGGCACCATCGCCGTGGGGATCGCCAAGGCGGGGGCGGATGTCATCACCCTCTCGGGGTTTGAAGGGGGGACGGGGGCGGCCAGGCTCCATGCCCTCAAGTATGCGGGGCTTCCCGTGGAGATCGGGGTGCGGCGGGCCCACCGGGCCTTGGTGCGGGCCGGGCTTCGCGACCGGGTGGAGATCTGGGCGGATGGTGGCCTTAAGACCGCCTACGATGTGCTCCGGATGGTCCTTCTGGGGGCGGACCGGGTGGGCATGGCCACCATGGCCATGGTGGCCATCGGCTGCACCATCTGCCGGGGATGCCAGCTGGATACCTGCCACGTGGGCATCACCACCCAGATCGAGACGCTGGAGGAGGCTTTGGCCCACGGGCTAAAGCGCTTCGTGCCCCAGGACCTGGACCGGGCGGTGGAGCACCTCACCCGTTTCTTTGAGGCCAAGGGGGAGGCCCTAAGGGAGCTGGTGGCCGCCTTGGGGGCCCGCTCCCTTCGGGAGCTCAGGGGCCGGGTGGACCTCCTCTACCAGCGGGACCACCTGGAGGAGCTGGACCTTTCCTACTTCTTCCTGCCCGTGGAGGAGCCCGAGTGGCTTAAGGACACCTCGGCCCATGTGCTCAGGAAACCCTTGAACCAGCTCACCCGCACCATCACCGAGGTGGTGATGGGGGCTTATGGGGAGGGAAGCCGCAAGCTGGTCTTCCAGGAGGGCCCGGTGAACTCCACCGACCGCGCCCTGGGGGCCCACCTGGCAGGGGAGATCGCAAGAAGGCGGCTTTACGGCAAGGGCTTTGACGCCGAGGTGGAGCTCCGCTTTGATGCGGGAAGCGTGGCTGGGAATGGCCTGGCGGCCTTTAACCTCGAGGGCATGAAGGTGGTGGTGGAAGGAGGTGCCCAGGACGGGGTGGCCAAGAGCGCCTTTGGGGGCACCGTGGCCATCCTCAAGGGCCGGAATCCCTACGGGGCCTATGTGGATGGCTCCGTGGGCAAGAGCTTCGCCTACGGGTCCATTGGAGGCCTCCTCATCGTGGAGGGGGTGGCGGATAGCCGCTTCTGCATCCGGCTTTCCGGGGCGGATGTGATCCTGGGTGGGGAGCCGGAAAGGCCCCTGAGGGACGAGCTCGGCAACCTGGCCGCCCGGGCCCAGGCCAAGGGGTTTGCCTTTGAGTACATGACCCGGGGGCGGGCCCTGGTCCTGGGGGACCCCGGGCCCTGGATCTGCTCGGGCATGACCGGGGGGCGGGTCTACCTCCGTCACTGGCCGGAGATGGGCCTCACGGAGGAGGCCATGAAGCGCCGCCTGGCCAAGGGGGCCAAGGTGGCGGTGAAGCCCCTGGACCTGAGGGGGATAGAGGATGTGCGGGAGCTTCTTTCCGCCTACATCCGGGTCCTCAAGGAGGCTAAGCGGGAGGAGAAGGCGGCCCGCCTGGAGAAGCTTCTGGAGGATCCCGCCCAGCACTTCCGCATGGTGGAGCCCGTGAGCCAGCAGGTGGAGCAGGGGGTGAGCACGGAGTAGGAGTACCCCACCCTGCCCTGGGCGGGGTGGGGGCCTCGAGGCCATTACCATTACACAAGCTTTTCCTCTACCGCCCAGCGTACCAGCTCGGCCCGGCTTCTCAGGCCGAGCTTTTCCGCTGCCCGTTCCCGGTAGGTGGCCACGGTCTTTTCCGAGATGCCCATGGCCTCGGCGATCTCCTTGTAGGAAAGGCCCTGGGCCAGATAGCGGACCACCATGAGTTCGCGCTCCGTGAGGACCTCTGGCCCCGGCTTGCGGACGGTTTGGGCCTGGATCATGCGGTAAAGGAGGTTCTGCGGCAGGTAGTGCTCTCCTCGGGCCACTGCCAACACGGCATCCTCCAGTTCCCGCTCGATGGCGTCCTTGGGCAGGTACCCGGAGCCCCCGGCCTGGAGGAAGCGTTCCGCATACTCCGGTTCCGCATACATGGACAGGGCCAGGAGCCGGGCTTCGGGGTAAAGAGCCTTCAGCTTTTCCGCCACCTGGATGCCGTCCATGTCAGGCAGGGCGATGTCCAAGATCACCACCTGGGGCCTGGCTTGGGGGATCTTCAGCAAGGCCTCCTGGCCTGTTTCCGCCTCGCCCACGATCTCCACCTTTCCTTGCAACAGGTAGCGCATCCCTGCCCGCACCACGGGATGGTCGTCCACCAGGAAAACCCGGATCACGCCTTCACCTCCTTTAAGGGAATGCGGGCGTAGAGGGTGGTGCCAAGCCCCTGGAGGCTTTCCATCTGGAACCGGCCTCCTAGGAGTTCTATCCTCTCCCGCATACCCAGGATCCCCAAGCCAGGCTGGACCTGCGGGGGGAAGCCTTGGCCGTCGTCCTCCACCACCAGGTTGATCCCCTCCTCTTCTTGTTGCAGGACAACGGAAACCTGCTTTGCCTTGGCATGGCGGGCCACGTTGGTGAGGGCCTCCTGTACGACCCGGTAAAGGGTGGTTTCGTGGGTTTCCGGCAACCGCCCCTTTAGGCGGCAAAGGAGGTTGACCCGGATCCCCGTTCTCTCCTGGAACTCCTCGGCCATGCGTTTCAAAGCGGCCTCGAGGCCCAGGGTGTCCAAGGCGGAGGGGCGCAGGGAGCGGGAGAGGTGGCGTACATCTTGGATGGCGCTTCGCACCAACTCTTGCAGGGCGGGTACCGCCTCCAGCCGCCCCTCCTTCACCGCTCTTAGGCCCAGGTCGATGCCCGTAAGGACCTGGCCTATCTGGTCGTGAAGATCGCGGGCGATGCGCGCCCTTTCCGCTTCTTGGGCCTGAATAAGGGCCTTGAGGAGCTGGGAACGCTCCTGATCCCTTTCCTTTAGGGCCTGGGTGTACCGGGCCCGGTGTAGCCCGGCCTCGATAGGGGCTTTGATGGCCTCCCGGAAGGCCTTGGGGGCTTCGGCGTTCAGGTAGAGGCGGGCTCCGGGAAGTTCCAGGGTGTGGTAGAGCCCCTGCGCGCCTTTCCGTAGGAGGCAGTCCCTCTCCTCCTGGTAGGGGCAGAGAACCTTACCCACCCGCACCTCGCCCAGCCAGGCCTCCCCGCAACGGAAGAGTCCGCTTTGGGCCAGGGCTTCCAGGGCGTTGTGCAGCACCTCTTCCGGGGTTTCCGCCCGGTTCACGGCCTCCGCCACCTGGTTCAGGGTGGAAAGCTCCTGTTCCCGTCGCTTCACCCCTTCCCGGTATGCCACCAGAGCCTGGTGGAGGACCCTTAGTTCCCCACCGGGATCGGGGAGGACTGCCTCCCGTCCCTCTTGCCAGGCCCGCACGCCTTGGACCAGGGCCTCGAGGGGCTTAAGGAACTGATCCGCCGCACGGCTCACCAGGAGGAAGGCCAAAGCGGCCACCCCTAGGGCCAGCCAGGCGCCCAGGACCAAAAGGTGGGCCAGCTTCTGCCAGAGGGGGGTTTCGGGAAAGGCCAAGGCCAAGGCACCCACGGAGCCATCCCCGATGGGGCTACGGTAAAGCCTATAGATTTCCCCTTGGAAACGGAAGCGACCCTTTAGGGTTTTTAGATTCAGGGGAAACCCGCCCGGGAAGGTGTGCACCAGCACCTCCCCCTTGGGGCCTAGGACAAACCCCAGCACGCCTTCTCCCTCCAGGGACTCCAGCTGGCGGAAAACGGCATAGAGGTCGTTGAGCAAGAGGTCTTCTTCCAGCTGCCGGGCCAGGTAGAGGGTCTGGGCTTTGCCCCGGGCCTCGAGGCTGGCCTCCAGGCCTGTCTTCACCAGGAAGAAAGCGGTTCCTCCAAGCCCGAGCCCCAGGAAAAGCATGCCCAGAGCGAAGGTCGCCAGCAGGCGCGCACGGAAGCTTCCCTTCATGACTAGAACTCCAACAGGAAGCGGCGATACACGGCGTCGCTAGCGGGAGCGAAGCCGGCTATTCCCGCTTCCGGAAGCTGTCCAGCTTCCTCCAAGCGTTTTAGGATCTCCCGCTTGAGCTCAGGGGTTATACCCTTCCGCACCACCACGGGCGGGGGTGGGTCCTCGGGTCCTTCCCAGATGACCCGGATCTTTTCCTTGAGCCCGGCGTCCTTTCGTATCAGGGCGTCCAGCACCATCCCGTCCACCGCTGCGGCCTCCACCAGGCCCCGGATCACGGCCTCCACCGCCCGGTCGTGGGCGTAGGTGAAGAGGATCTTGCCCAGAAAGATCTCCGGCCGATAGCCCCTCCTCTTGAGCTCCCGGATGGGGCGGAGGTAGCCCGTGTTGGATAAGGGGTCCACAAAGGCCATGGTGGCTCCCGCCAGATCCCCCAGGCTTTGTCGGTCCGAGGTGGCCGGCACGATGACCACGCTGCGGTACCGGGTCCAGCTTGCGGGCACCGACCGGGCGATGACCTCCCCGTAACCCTCCGCTACCGCTTTGGCTGCGGCGAAGGTGCATAGGAAGGCCATGTCCACCTGGCCCTTGTGCAGAAGGTCCAGCACCTCCCCGTACCCCCTTCGCCCCAATACCGTGGCCTGGGGCCAGAGGGTGTGGGCCAGGGTCCAGTAGGGGTAGCTCCTTTTGGGGGAGAGGATGCCCGCCACGGCGATGCGCAGCGGGGCTTCTTCCTCGAGGCGGATGGGGGGAAGGGGAGCCAAGGGCCCGGCTTCCGGGATCCGGGCGCAGCCCAGGAGGAGAAACACCAGGGGCCAGATTCGGGCCATGTCTTTAGTATGCCCAGGCTTGCCCGTGACAAAGGTCCCAGAGTTTGTAGGTGTTTTCCCGAGGACACCCGTCCGGGCGGGTTGTCGGAGAAACGCCGATGAAGACCGCATTTGGTTTTCCTAACCTGGCCGTGGAGGTGGGTATGAACGAGGTGGAAAGCCGCAGGGCCTTTCTGGAGAAGGTGGCCTCCACGGTCTTCGCCGGCATGGTGCTGGGGGGTCAGCCGGTGAAGGCTGGGGCCGAACCTTCCAAGGTGGAGCTGCCCCCAAGACCCCCCGATGGGCCCATCCTGCCCGAGCTGGAGTATGAGGATGTTCTTTTGCGCATGCAACGGGATCTGGAGCGGGCCCTGAACAAGGGCACCACTCCCAAGTGGGTCATGGTGATCGACACCCGCAAGTGCGTGGGTTGCCACGCCTGCACCATCTCCTGCGCCGTGGAGAACAAGCTCCCCCCTGGGGTGGTCTACCGTCCTGTGGTGGAGGAGCAGGTGGGTGTTTACCCACAGGTGACCTGGAAGTTCCTGCCCCGGCCTTGCATGCAGTGCGACAACCCTCCTTGCGTTCCCGTCTGCCCGGTGGGGGCTACTTGGAAGCGGGAAGACGGCATCGTGGAGATCGACTACGACGCCTGTATCGGCTGCCGCTACTGCCTGGTTTCCTGCCCCTACCAGGCCCGCACCTTCGACTTTGGGGAGAATTGGACGCAGGATACCCCGGGCCAGGGGCAGATGCCCTACGAGGAACTTCCCACATTTGAGTGGGGTGAAGTTCACGTGCGTAAGGAAGGGGTGGCCCCCGGTAGCCCCGTGGGCAACGCCCGCAAGTGCAGCTTCTGCTTGCACCGCATCGAGCACGGGCTCTTGCCCCAGTGCGTGGCCACCTGCATCGGTCGGGCTACCTTCTTCGGGGATGCCTCCGATCCGGAAAGCCTGGTTTTCCAGCTTATCCACCAGCCCAATGCCATGCGGCTTAAGGAGGAGCTGGGTACGGAACCCAGGGTCTACTACCTGGTGTAAAGGAGGGCAAGGATGCGCGTTTGGGGTTGGATCCTCTACGGGGTTTTAGCGGCCATAGGCCTTGTGGGTTTCTTCTTGCGCTTCGCCACCGGCCACCAACTGGCGGGATACGGCAGCTACGTGCCCTGGGGCCTGTGGGTGGCCGCGTATATCTACTTCATCGGCCTCTCGGCGGGAGCTTTCCTGCTTTCCGCCTTGGTCTATGTCTTTGGGGTGCGCAAGCTGGAGCCTATCGCTCCCTTAGCCCTGGTGGTGGCCTTGGCCAGCCTACTGATGGCTCTGGTTACCATCTGGTTTGACCTGGGACACATGGAGCGGTTTTATTACGTTTACCTGAGGCCCAACTTCCGCTCCATGATGGCCTGGATGGTGTGGCTTTATACCGCCTATGGGTTGCTCCTTCTTGCGGAGCTCTACTACGCCCTAAGGCGCCACCTGCCCCGGTATGCGGATAGGGGTGGCATAACCGGATTTCTGGCGCGCTTCCTCGTCAAAGGGCGGAAGACCCCCTTTACCCAGGAGGAGATCCAGCGGGACGAGGGCATCACCAGGGTTTTGGGGACCATTGGCGTCCCCTTGGCTATCGCCTTCCACGGGGGTGTGGGTGCCCTCTTCGGTACGGTGGTGGCCCAAGATCTGTGGCATAGCCCCATCTACCCCATCCTCTTTCTCACGGGGGCCCTCCTCTCGGGCGGGGCGCTGATGACCGCAGCCTACGTGTTCTTCTGGCCCAGAAAGGACGGGGAGTGGAGGGAGCTTGGCCTTCTCCTGGGCCGGATCGTGCTGGGGCTTATCCTTCTTGACCTCCTCTTGGAGTGGGCGGAGTACTCCATCCCCATGTGGTACGGGGTGGGTCCCGAGTTCAAGGCGCTGTGGAACACCCTGTTCGGCCCCTTCTGGTACGTGTACTGGGTGTTCCACATCCTGCTCGGGGTGGTGGTTCCCATCTGGCTCCTGTTGGCCTTTGGTTTGGGGGGCCGGATGGGGGCCATAGGTCTCGCCAGCTTTCTGGTGGCCTTCACCTTCCTGGCCATCCGCCTCAACCTGGTCATTCCCAGCCTGGTCCACCCCAAGCTGGAGGGCCTGGTAAACGCTTACCGGGACCATCGCCTTGTCTTTGCCTACCTCCCCACCTGGTTTGAATGGAGCGTGGTGGTCTTTTCGGTGGTGCTGGGCTTTACCGTGACCTACATTCTGGTGCGCGTTCTGCCCGTGATCGAGGGCAAGCTTCTAAAGGAGGTGGCGTGATGCTTTCCCGGCGGGAACTGATCAAGCTGGGCGTCCTTTCCGGAAGCGGGGTTCTTCTGGGAGAGAAGGCCACAGAACTCCTTTCCAAAGCCGAGGCGGCGGCTCAAAGGACTCCTGGCTTTTATCCCTTGAACGATCCCGAAAATCAGATTTATTCGGTTTGCCTCCAGTGCAACACCGGCTGCCCCATCAAGGTAAAGATCTACGAGGGGGTGGCGGCGAAGATAGACGGGAGCCCTTATTCGCCTTGGACCCTCTACCCGCACCTTCCCCTGGAAACATCGGTGGAGAAAGCAGCCAAGGTGGATGGGGGCATCTGCCCCAAGGGGCAGTCTGGTTTGCAGACGGCCTACGATCCTTACCGCATACGCAAGGTTCTCAAGCGGGCAGGCCCCAGGGGAAGCGGCAAGTGGAAGGAAATTCCCTTCGAACAGGCGGTGAGGGAGATCGCCGAGGGAGGGAAGCTCTTTGCCGAGATCGGGGACGAACGGGTCTACCCGGGTCTGAAGGAGGTCTGGGCCCTGAAGGACCCCAAGGTGATGAAGGCCATGAAGGCCCGGGTGGAGGAAATTTGGCACGAAAAGGATCCAGCCAAGAAAAAGGCCTTGGTGGAGCGCTTTAGGGTGGAATTCAAGGACTACCTGGACGCACTCATCGACCCCGATCACCCCGACCTGGGACCCAGGAACAACCAGGTGGTCTTTGCCTATGGCCGCCTAAAGGCCGGGCGGAGTGAGTTCTTCAAGTGGTTCTTCCAGAACGGCCTGGGTACCGTTAACTTCCATGGGCACACCACCGTGTGCCAGGGCTCCCTCTACTTCACGGGCAAGGCCATGAGCTACCAGCTGGCCTACGACGAGAAGAAGGGGGAGTACACCTGGACGGGGGCCGAGAAGTTCTATTGGCAGGCAGACCTGACGGGGGCGGAGTTCGTCATCTTCGTGGGCTCCAACATCTTTGAGGGCAACTATGGCCCGCCCCTCCGGGTGAAGGAGATTACCCAGGGATCGGCAACCGGGAAGCTGAGGTATGTGGTCCTGGACCCTCGAGCCCAAAAGGGCGTGGCTCATGCCACCAAGTGGATCCCCACCAAGTCCGGCTACGATGCCGCCGTTGCCTTTGGCATGATGCGCTGGATGTTTGCGAAGGGGCGGTTTGACGCCCGCTTCCTCTCTGTCGCCAACAAAGGAGCGGCCAAGGCCATTGGCGAGCCCAGCTGGACCAATGCCACCTGGCTGGTGGAGATAGATGAGAAGGGCTTTCCCGCCAAGCTTCTGCGCATGAGCCACCTGGGAATGGCTCCCGAGGTCCGGGTCATGGACGGCAAGGAGGTGGTCTTCGACCATCCCATTGTCTTGGTGCAGGGGAAACCCACCCCGGTGGACCCTCAGAGCGAGGATAAGCCGGTTTTCGGGGACCTCTTTGTGGACACCACTCTTAACGGCATCCGGGTGAAGAGCGCCCTCCAGCTGATTCGGGAGGAGGCTTTCAGCCGGAGCCTCGAGGAGTGGGCGGAGCTTGCGGGGGTTGAGCCCGAGGAGATCGTCTGGCTGGCCCATGAGTTCACCAGCCACGGCAAGAGGGCGGTGGTGGATATCCACCGGGGAGCCAGCCAGCACACCAACGGCTTCTACAACGCCTTTGCCTGGAATGTTCTTAACGCCTTGGTTGGCAACTACGACCACCATGGTGGGTACGTCCGGGCCAGCACCTATGACATCATGGGCAAGAAGGCGGAAGGGCCCTTCTACCTGGACAAGCTCCACCCCAAGAAGCTGGAGCCCTTCGGTATCAGCATCATCCGCCATGAGGTGGACTACGAGAAAACGACCCTCTTTGAGGGCTATCCCGCCAAACGTCCCTGGTTCCCCCACAGTTCCGACATCTACCAGGAGATTCTGCCCTCCGCTGCCCAAGGGTACCCGTACCCGGTGAAGATCCTTTTCCACTACATGGGCTCCCCTGCCTATGCCCTTCCCGCCGGCCACACCCAGGTCCAGGCCATGCTGGATCCTGACAAGATCCCCCTCATCGTGGCCTTTGACATCGTGGTCGGAGATACATATCTCTACGCTGATTACATCATTCCCGATCTCTCCTACCTGGAGCGCTGGGAGTTCCATGGAAGCCACCCCAACGTGATCTGGAAGGTGCAGACTGTACGGCAGCCTACCATTGCCCCCATACCCGAGGAGGTGGAGGTCTTTGGGGAAAGGATGCCCCTATCCGCAGAGGCTTTCCTCCTGGCCCTGGCGGAGTACTTGGGGGTGCCGGGATTTGGGGAGAGGGGCTTTGCCAACGGCATGCCCTTCCGCAGACCCGAGGACTTCTACCTGAAGATGGTGGCCAACCTGGCGTTTGGCGAGAAGGCGGATGGTTCGGATGCGGTGCCTGAGGCCGACGACAGGGAAATGGAAATCTTCAGGCAAGCCCGCCGCCACCTGCCTCCCTCGGTGTTTGACCTGGAGAAGTGGAAAGCGGCCATTGGGGATGAGGGCCTCTTCCGCCGGGCGGTCTACGTTTTGAACCGTGGGGGGCGTTTCCAAGCCTTTGAGAAGGCCTTTAAGCCCGACGGCACCCTGGCCAATGCCTACGGCAGGCAGATCAACCTGTACCTGGAGAAACACGCCAAGAGCAAGAACAGCATGACCGGCAAGCCCTACTGGCCCTTGCCCCGCCTCTTCACCCCCTACACGGATGCCTTGGGCCAGCCCATTCAGGACGAGGAAAAGGGTTTCGAACTCACCCTGATCACCCACCGCTGGATCACCATGACCAAGAGCCGGACCATTTCCAACTACTGGCTTCTTAACATCACCCCTGAGAACTACATCGCCATCAACCCCGAGGATGCCAAGCGGTTGGGCTTCAAGGATGGGGAGCTGGTTAAGGTGGTTTCCGCCAGCAACGAGGCGGGGATTTGGGACCTTGGGCCTTTGGGCAAAAAGCCCATGGTGGGGAAGGTGAAGGTCATGGAGGGCATCCGCCCCGGGCATCTGGCCTTTGCCTTGGGTTTTGGCCACTGGGCCTATGGCGCAAGCGACATGGAGATCAACGGCCAGGTGATCAAGGCTGACCCTAGGCGGGCTACAGGCATCCATGCCAACGCCGCCATGCGGGTGGACCCCGTCCTTAAGGACGTGGGGCTGACGGACATTACCGGAGGAAGCGCTGTCTTCTACGATTCCAAGGTGCGCCTGGTCCGCCCCACCCCCGAGGAAGCCCGGACTTATGGGGAGGGGGTGCGGAGGGCGGCCCTCGAGGGCCCAGCGGGCGTCCGGGCCGAGGAGATCCTGGAAAAGGCCCTTAAGGCCGCCCGAGGGGAGCTGGATCCGGAGGCTTTGAGGCGGGAGGTGGCAAGCCAGCTGGGTTTGAGCCAAAAGGTCTAGCAGCCGAGGGGCCAGGCTCCAGGGGATGACGTCCCCTGGAGCCTTTGCCCTAGACGAAGGGCGGCCCGGGGAGGTACATTTGTCCCGTGGACCCCGGGGACCTTTTGGACCTCCTTAAGCGCCGCACCGGATTTACCGAGGCCCATGCGGCTTTGCTAAGGGAGCTTGGAACCACCATGGTCCCTTTAGCCCCCGAGGTGGCCTTGGCCTTTTACGACTACCTGGGCCGGGATAAGGAGCTGGCGGAGATCCTCTATGCCGTGCCCGGAAGGGTGGAGCGGCTTTATGGCACCTTTGCCCGCTGGTATGCCGAGCTTTTCGGGGGCACCTACGACCGGGCCTATGCGGAAGGGCGGAGGCGCATTGGATTGGTGCACGCCAGGCTGGGCATCGGCCCCCGGGCCATGATCCCCGCCATGGGCATCGTGCAGGAACTCTCCCTCGAGCACCTGCGCACTGCCCTCCGTGGCCCGGAGGTCTACAGCGCGGTGGAGGCTTTTGAGAAGATCATCGCCATAGAGATTGCCCTTATTGAGGAAAGCTACCTCGAGGCCCTTGCCTTGGGCCTTTCCCTGGGCCACCGGGACCTGAAGGAGGCCTTGGCCCAAGGGGCGGCTGCCCTTTTGCAGGCGGGCCACTCCTAGGGCTCCCGGGCCAGGTCGTTGAAGCGCACGTGGGCGGCGTGGAACTGGAGTTCCACCGTGCCCGTGGGGCCGTTTCGCTGTTTGCCCACGATGATCTCGGCGATCCCCGCCTTCTCGGAATGGGGATTATAGTACTCGTCCCGGTAGATGAACATCACGAGGTCCGCATCCTGCTCGATGGAGTTGTGGACGATGATGTTGTTGGCAATGAAGTTGTGTAAGCCAGGGACAGTGAGGTCAAATACTTCCTCTATTCCGTCTGGCTGGATGGAGGCTACCTTGTCCCAGTAAACATCGCTGGTAGCCATCTGGCTTAAGGCCACCGATTTCACAGCGTGGGCCATTCGCACGGCCCGGTCCCGGCTTAGGTTTTGCCTAAAGAGCGTGCTGCCTGCGTAGGCCATGCCCACGGCGCGGTAGAGTTCCCGCTGGGAAAGCCCTGATGCCTGTAACACGGGCCGAATGGCAGGTAGCCAAACCTCTACAGGGATCACATCCCGGTTAGGATTGCTGTTGTGACTTTGAAGGTAAGCCTCCACTTCCTTTACAACCTTAGCCTGACGGGCGCCCACAACGCCCACCTGATAGAGAAAAGCACTTAGGTCATGGTGTCCACTAATGATGACATGAAACTGGTCGCGGCCCCTTCCCTTTTGCGAAACGCGCCGAATGCGGGAGTTGATTCCCAAGCGAAGCAGAAGGGTCTGAACGTCCAAAGCCAATTGTTCGCTACTCGTGGCGTAGTAGACCTTTGGGTAAGGTTTTTCCCCCCTTGACATGTGAAAACACCCATCGGTGGACCAGAGGTGGCGAAGGAATCGAGCGATAGCAAGGGGAGGGTGAGTGAATACCGGTTCCGGCACCCGCTTTTCGTGAGCCCTTAGTCCCCAGATACCTAGTTCCTCCAACCACTCCGCTAGGGGATTGCGGATACCCTTCCCAAGACGACGGCTTGCGCTCAAGTAGACCTGGAACCATCCCCGTTCAGCCTTTATCCGGGGATTGAGTGCGTCCCCAAACACGGTCCTAGCCAGTTGAACTACTCCCTGGGCAAGGTCTAGGTCTCGCGTTGTGTACTGCAGGGTGTGACGGGGTAGGGCACAACCATCCCCGATGAGGTGCCCGAGAAGGGCGAGTTCCTCGTCCCCAAGGGTTTGTTGGGTGGCCACATCTAGCCTCCGAGGTAAGGCTACCCAATCCCCAGGCCGAAGCTCATCCAGGCGCTTCCATCCCTTTGGGGTTAGGAACTTGTGGTTGGCGGTGGCGCGGATTTGGCGTCCCAGTTGCGTGGTGAGGGCGAAGACCGGTTTTACCCCTGTGGCAAAGGCCCGGCTTACCATGGCTACTTCCAGCTTCATGGTGGCTTCGTTGAGGGCCAAAACGTGAAACCCGGACCTGCCTACCAGGTCGCGTATGGGTTTTCTTGAGCCATCGGCCAGTTGGACTAAGGTGTCTCCAGCCAAGCAACCCGACTCTCGCAAGTCCGAAAGCATGGGGCGCTTGTTGGGCCTGGCTTCCACCGCCCGGGAAAGCTGGCTTAAGGCGATCACGGGCACGTTGAGCTCCCGGGCGAGGGCCTTAAGCCCTCGGGAGATGGCAGCGATCTCTTGCTGCCGGTTCTCCCCTTGCTTGCCCGCCCCGGGTCCGGACATGAGCTGGAGGTAATCAATGATGAGAAGGCCCACTTCGTACTGGCTTCTAAGCCGCCTGGCCCGGGCCCTAAGCTCCATCAGGGTGAGGTCTGGGGTGTCGTCGATGTAGATGGGGGCCTCGGAAAGCCTTCCCGCCACGTCCACCAGGCGGGAGAAGTCGCGGTCCGTGAGCTGACCCAGGCGCACTCGATTCATGTCGATGCGGGCTTCCGAGCACATGAGGCGCAGGGTGAGCTGGGAGGCGGGCATCTCCAGGGAGTAGATGCCCACCCCTATGCCCTCCTTCAAGGCGGCGTGCTGGGCAATGGTGAGGGCAAAGGCGGTCTTTCCCATGGCGGGGCGGGCGGCGATGATGTTTAAGGAGCCCGGGGCCAGGGTACCGATGAGCTGGTCCAGTTCCTTGAAGCCGGTGCGAACCCCGGAAACCTCCCCCTTGTTCTGGAAGAGGGCCTCGATGTGCTCAAAGGTTTCGTGGACTAGCTCCCGGATGGAGCGGGCCTCGGTTTCCGTCTGGGTGAGGGCCACCTCGAGGATTTTCTTGCCTGCGGTGTCCAGGATCTCGTCCAGGCTTCCCGCCTCCTCGTAGGCCAGGCGCATGGCCTCGCCTGCCGCCTGGATGAGCTTTCGTAGGGTCCATTTCTCCGCCACGATGCGGGCGTAGTGCTCCGCGTAGGCGGCGGTGGGGGTGGCCTCGGAAAGCTGGACCAGGTAGCTGACCCCTCCCAGGGCTTCCAGCTCCCCCCGCCGGGATAGCTCCTCCGCCAGGGTCACCAGGTCCACGGGCTTGCCCTGGGACCTGAGGGCCTGCATGGCGGCGTAGATCTTGCGGTGGGCTTCCGCGTAAAAGGCCTCGGGGGAGGGGAGGAGGCCTTCCAGCTCGTCCAGCACATCGGAATCCAGGAGAATGGCCCCCAGGACGCTCTGTTCCGCCTCGAGGTTGTGGGGGGGAATACGGCCTTCCATACCCATAGGCCTTATCAGGCTACGCCCACCCCCCCGGGTTTTGCCAGGGGGCTATTCCCAAGGTAAGCCATGCCTTCCCAAGGCCTCGGCCGTGGGGCCATTCCCTTCTCACCTTTTTCCCTTAGGGTGGAGGGGTGCGGTGGCTTCTCGTCCTTTCCTGGGTTGCCCTTACCTCTTGCCGGAGCCAGGCTTTGCCTGAGCCCTTTGCCAGCCTGGAAAGGGGCGTGACGGAAGAGGTGCGCCAGGTGGCCCTGGGAGGGGAAGGTTATGCCCGGATGCTTTCGGGCTGGTTGCTTGTGGACCGGGAGGAGGTGCCCCTGGCGGAACGGGCGGAGTACGCCTGGCGCTACGCCCTCTTCTTGGAGGAGGTGCGGGCCTTTGAGCTGGGCTGGGAAGCGAAAGCCGCCTGGCGCAAGGCCGCTTCCCTCCTCCAGAAAGCCCAGGACCCCCGGGCCTTTTCTGCCTGGCAGAGGCTTTTGCCCGAGGAGGAGGCGGTGGCCGCCCTCCTTTCCCTGGGGGAGGGGGAGAGGCTTTGGGAAGCCCTCTTCCAGGGGCGGGCCTACGAGGCTCTTTTGCGGGTTCTTCCCCTGGGGGTGCGTCCCGACCTCCGCGCCCAGGCCCTTTTCTGGCTAGGGCGCTATGGGGAGGCTTTGCCCTTTTACCAGGAGTGGGCCAGGCGGGACCCCAGGGGGTACCTGGGCCTGGGTTACGCCCTTTGGCGGCTTGGGCGAAGGGAGGAGGCCCTGGAGGCCTTGGCCCGCTACGACCACCCGGAAAGCCGGTACGCCCAGGGGCGGATCCTGGAGGAAATGGGAAGGATCCTCGAGGCGGTGGAGGCCTACCGGCAAAGCATCCCCCAGGGGGTCTGGCGGGCCACGGGTCTTCTGGAACGGCAGGGGTTGAAGAAGGAAGCCCTGGTCCTTTATCTGGACCTGGCCCGGGGCACGAGCCCGTATGCGGACGATGCTGCCCTTCGGGCCTACATCCTGGCGGGGGAGCTGGGCCTGGCCGAACCCCGGAGGGAAGCCCTGAACCTGGTGCAAGGGGGGCTAGGCCTTCTTCTGGGGAAGGAGCCTCAGCCTCCACCCCCGGCCCCTTCTTCCTCGCCGCCTCCCGAGGCTTCCCTGGTGGAGGCCCTGGTGGCTTTCGGCAAGGAGGTCTGGGCCCGGGGGGTGGTGCGCTACGCCCTTTGGCAAAGGCCTGGGGGCTGGCCTGCCTTGGTGCCCCTCCTGTACCGCCTGGGGGCTTACCGGGAAGGGATCCGGGCAGCCTGGCCCACCCTTTTGGCCTACCCCCGCCCCTACCGGGAATGGGTTGAGGGCTATGCCGGGAAGGAGGGCTTAGACCCCAACCTGCTTTATGCCCTCCTCCACGTGGAAAGCCGCTTTGACCCCCTGGGGGTAAGCCCCACGGGGGCCTTGGGCCTGGGCCAGTTCGTAAGGAGCACCTGGGAGGATGTGGCCCGGATGCTGGGAGAGCCCCCTGCCGATCCCTTTGATCCCGAGGCCAGCATCCGCTACACCGCCCGCTACCTGCGCTGGCTTATGGATAGGTGCGCCGCCTACGGGGGCTTGGAGCAGGTGGCCTGCGCCGTAACCGCCTATAACGGAGGCGTTGGCTACACCCTGAGGGGCATTGCCCGGGAAGGAGATCTTTACGCCTTCCTTCGCTTCCAGGAGCGGGATGAGCCCCGGGAGTACCTGGCTAAGGTGCTTTCCGCCTACGCCGCCTACCGGGCTATTCCTTAGCCTGGCGCAGCCCCTTTTCCGTCCAGGCGATAAAGGGCTTGAGGGCGAAGGGGGCGAAGAGGGTGGTGAAGACCACCATGAAGAGGACGATGGCGTACTCCTCCTCATCGACGGCTCCCGCCGCAAGCCCCAGGGCAGCCACGATCAACCCCACCTCCCCTCGAGGGGCCATGCCCACTCCCACGGTGAGGGCAGAGCGTACCCCTTGGGTCAAGGAACCCAGAAACCCCCCCAGGACCTTGCCCAGGATGGCGATCACCGTGACCACGGTCCCCGCCACCAAGGTGGCGGGGGAAACGAGGGCGGCGAGTTCCAGACGCACCCCCACCATGGCGAAGAAGAGGGGGGCCAGGAAGCTTTCTATGGCGAACACGGGTTCTTCCAGCCGGTACTTCTCCCGCACCTCCGAAAGGAGCATCCCTCCGAGGAATGCGCCCACGATAGGGGCAAGGCCGATGGAGGCCGCCAGGGCAGCCATTCCGATGCCCAGGGCCAGGGCGAAGCCCATAGGGCTACCCATAGGGAGTTTTTCTAAGGGCAGGCGGGCGAAAAGGGGCGAAAGGGCCACCGCCAGGCCCACGAAGGCCACGGAAAGGAGGATGAGCTGCAGGATGGCCCCTGTTTCCACCTGCCCTGTTTTGGCTACCCCGTTCACCACCGCCAGGACGATGAGGCCCAGCACGTCGTCGATGACCGCAGCCCCCAGGATGATGCGGGCGTAGGGGCGGGAAAGCACCCCGAGTTCCTGCAACACCCGGGCAGTGATCCCCACGCTGGTGGCCACCAAGGCGGTGCCCAGGAATAGGGAGGGCAGGGTGGCGAAGCCGATCTGGAGGCCATAGAAGTAACCTCCCACGAAGGGGAAGGCCACCCCCAAAACCGCTACCAGGAAGGCTTCCTTTCCCACGGCCAGGATATCCCTGAGCCGGGTTTCCAGGCCCACCATGAAGAGGAGGAAGATGGCCCCGAGCTCGGCGATGAACTCCAGGATCTCTCCCTCGTGCACCCAGCCCAGGAGGGCGGGTCCCACCAGGATGCCGGCCAGCACCTCCCCGATAACCACGGGTTGGTTCAGGCGCTTGAAGAGGAAGGCCATGACCTGGGCGGCCAGGATGAGGTAGAAGACCTCCAGGATGTGCCCAGCTCCGTGCATCACCGCCTCCTTAGGATGAGCTTGAGGAAGTCGCTTCGCGTGAGGATGCCCACCACCCTATTGCCCTGGTCCACCACCGGCAGGTGGCGCACCTCGCAGGTGAGGAGGGTTTCCAAAGCCTTTCCCACCGGATCCTCGGGATGCAGGCGGGGAATATCCGTGCGCATAACCGCCTTCACCGGCGTTTTCTGGTAGCGCCGGTAGATATCCTCCAAAAACTCCCCGTCCACCCACTCCCCGAAAAGCTGAAGAGCTTCCACATCGGAGAAGGGGATGTTTTCGGGGTGGGGGAGGAGCTCCTCCACCTGGAGTAGCCCCAGCAAGCATCCTTCTCGGTCCACCACAGGCAGGCTACCGTAGCGCTTCTCCAGGATGCGCCGGGCGGCTTCCTCGAGGGTGGCCTCTGGCCCGATGGTGTCGGGGTTTGGGGTCATGAGTTCGGCTACCTTCATGGGCTAAAGTTTACCAGCGCCGCCACCTGGGGGCAAAGCGCCGGGCCATGAGGGCGCCGAAAAGGAACCCCCCCAGGTGGGCCCACCAGGCCACCCCGGGTAGGCCCAAAAGCCCCTGGAAGAGTTGAAGAAAGGCCCAGTATCCGATGTAGAACCCCGCGGGGAAGGTGACGAAGAGGGGGAAAACGAAGAGGATTACCGAGACCACATAAGCTCTGGGGAAGAGGATGTAATATGCCCCCAGCACCGCCGAGACCGCCCCGCTGGCCCCGATCATGGGGATAGTGGAGGTGAGGGAGAAAAGCCCCTGGGCTAAGGCGGCGGCCAGCCCCCCCAGGAGGTAGAAGAGGAGGAAGCGCCCGTGGCCCATGCGGTCCTCCACGTTGTCCCCGAAGACCCAGAGGAACCACATATTGGAAAGAATATGAAAAAAGCTCCCGTGGAGGAACATGCTGGTGAGGAGCCGGTAGCCCTGGCCCACAGGGTCCTGAAAGAACAAGGCGGGGATAAAGCCGTAGACTTGGGCAGACCACTCCAGGCCCACGGAAAGTTGCCAGAGAAACGCTAAGGCGTTAAAGAACACCAGGCCCTTGACCACGAAAGCGGGCCGGCGGGCATGGTTGATGTCGTAGAGGGGAAACACCCTAAGGCCTCCCGGGCTGCTGGTGACGATAGGGTACGGGCACGTACTGCACGCTGGGCTTACCCCCCTGGGCCTGGGGGTAGAGGTCCATGAGCTCGTAGACCTCGAGGGGCATCTCCGTACTCACGGGAAGGCCCATCTCCCGGGCCTGGGCCACGTCAATGGGGTAGTCGTGGGTCCAGGTGCCCTGGGAGAGGAGGGTGGCCACCTCCTCCGCCTTCTCCTCAGGCATGCGCTTCAAAAGCAGGTTTTTCACCGTGGCCTTCACCTGCTTCAGGGCCTTTTCCGCCACATCCGCCAGGATCAGGGTCTGGTCGTCGATCTCCTGGATGGGCTTCTTCTCCAGCACCTTGAGGATGCTGGCCGCCGGATATTGGCCGAGCTGGGGGTCCACGGGGCCCAAGACGGCGTTTTCATCCATGACGATCTCGTCGGCGGCCAGGGCGATAAGGGTACCCCCGGACATGGCGTAATGGGGCACGAAGACCGTGACCTTGGCGGGGTGGCGCAATAGGGCCTCGGCGATCTGCTCCGCCGCCAGGACCAGGCCCCCTGGGGTGTGGAGGATGAGGTCTATGGGCACACTCTTGTCCGTGAGGCGGATAGCCCTTAGGACCTGCTCCGAGTCGTCGATGTTGATGAAGCGGCTGATGGGGATACCCAGGAAGCTTACGGCTTCCTGGCGGTGGATGAGGGTGATGACCCGGCTTTTCCGCTTCCGCTCCAGCTCGGCGATCTTCCGGGCCCTGGCCCCCAGGAGCATCTGCTGTTGCAGGTAGGGGGTGAGGGCGGAAAGGATAAAGAAGAGCCAGAAGAGCTGAAAGAAGATTTCCATGAGAAGAGTATATAGGCCTAGGAGGAGCGGGCGGGGCGGCGGAGCCTTGGGGTCTCGCGCAGAAGTAGCCTGCCAAGCTCAGGGGCAAACCGGATGAGGAGGGCCCCCAAGGGGATGGAAAGAAGCACCAAGAGCACCGCCACCTGGGCCACCAGGGGATATCCCTGTTCCAGGGCCAGGCTTCCCAGGACCAGGTTAAACTCCCCCCGGGGCACCAAGTAAAAGGCGCTGTAAAGCCGGCGCTTGCGGGAAAGCCCCACCCGGGCACCCCCTGCATGGTTTAAGGGTAGCTTCAGAAGAAGCCCGAGAAGGGCAAGCCCCAGGACCCCAGGCGTCAAGCCCTGGAAGAGGCTGAGGGCCTTTGCCCCCACCACCAGGAAGAAGAGGGCCACGCCCAGATCCCGTACGGGGCCGAAGAGGTGCTCCAGCCTTTCCCGAAGGCCTAAAGCAGCAGCGATGACCCCTGCGAGAAACGCACCCACGCCTTCCGAGGCCCCGATGGCGTGGAAGAGCAGGGCGGTCCCGGTGGTGAAGGTGGCCCCGAGAAGGAGGATGAGCTCGTGGGATAGCCCCTCCATCAAGGAAACCAGCTTGGGACCGATGAAGCGGGCGAAGAACAGGTAGGCGAGGGCCAAGGCCATCCCTCCGAGGAAGCCCACGGGGCCGTGCCCGCCCAGGAGGGCCAGGAGGATGGCCACCACCAGGTCCTCCAGGACCAAAACCCCCAGGACCACCTCGCTTTCGGGGTTGGCCGCCCGGCGCAGGTCGATGATGAGCTTGACGATCACCGCACTGGAGCTAATGTAGATGGCTCCGGCCAGCAGGGCAGCCCCCCGGAGGTCCAGCCCAGCCAGGAGTCCTAGGATAAAGCCCAGGGGCAGGGCCAGGGTGTCGTAGAGGCCCGCCCGGATCGCCTTCCCCGATAGTCCCTTAAGCCGGTCGGGACCGAACTCCAGCCCCACGGAGAAAAGGAGGAGAAGAAGCCCCAAAGAAGGCAAGGGTTCCAGCTCCTCCACGGGGAGCCTCTCGCCCATCCATAGCCCCGTGAGAAGGTACACGGGCAGGGGAGGAAGCCCTGCCTTGTGGACGAGAAGGGTTCCCAGGGCCAGAAGCCCCGCCGCCAGGGTAAAGGCCTCCACGGAAGGGTGCATCAGAGGGTCCTCTTCAGGGTTTCCACGGCCTCGCGGCTTCCCGCCACCACCAGGGTATCCCCCGTTTCCAGAAGGGTGTCGGGGCTGGGGTTAGGGATAAGGGGAGCCCCAGGGCGGTCCACAGCCAGGAGGTGAGCTCCAGGGGGCAGGGCAAGCTCCCCCACCCGCTTGCCCACCAGCTTGGAGCCGGGCAGGACCTTGATCCACTCGATGACCTTCTGCCCAAGCTTGCTTTGGGTGTCCCCCACTGCCTCGGGGTGGAAGAGCACCCCAGCCAGGATGGCCCCAAGCTCCCGGGCTTCCTCGTCGGTGAGGTCCAGGGCCATGGTGGGCTCGTCCTCCTCCCCCACCTCAAAGTACTGGACCTCCCGCTTCCCCGAGTGGTGGACCACGATGACGATGCGGTCGCCGCTTTGCACCGTGATGGTGTACTTCCGCCCCACGCCGGGAAGAACCGCTTCCTCCACCCTCATGGTCGCCTCCTGGGGGAAAACTGCACGGCCAGGGTGCGCCCGGCCACCAGGGCCAAGATGCCCAGGGTCCAGAAGAAGAGGTCCAGCCCGGAGAGCTTTTCGGCGAAGAGGAGGAGAAGAAGTTCCCGCAGGGCCAGGGCCACGCCGATCTCCAGGAGGACCTCGAGGCGCACCCTTTCGAACTCAAAGTACTCCACGAAGACCCGCACCAGCTCCAGGACGATGACCAGGCTCAGGACATTGGTGACCAGTTCCTTAAGGCCCAGGCGCACCGTGGGCTCGGTAAGGGTGAGGCCCAGCTCCAGGAAGGTGCGCCCCACCCCCGCGAAAAGACCGATGAGAAGGGCCACTACCACCAGGTTAAAGACCAGGCGGGTGGCCCGGCGGTACAGGGAAAGAAGCAGGTCCTGGCTCATCCCTAGAGGAGGAGGTTAAAAACCCGCTCAGCACGTTCGTGGTGTTCGGTTTGCGGGTTCTTAAGCCTGGGGTCTAGCTCCTTGAGCACCCGGGCGTAGGCCACCACCAGAGCCCCGGCGATCTCGGGAAGCAGGTTGCGCACGTCCTCGGAGATTTCCAGGTCCAAAGGGGGCAAAGAGGCCAGGGCGTCCAGCACGGGCTTGAGCTCCAGCGTGGTTTCCATGGCCCGGAACTCCTTGAGGGTTTCCTGAAGCCCCTTGGTGAGGGGCAGGTCGGGCTCAAGGATGATGTCCCGGCCGTTGTACTTGGCCTGGCGCTCCGCCACCACCCAAAGGTCATAGATCTTGTTCCTGAGGAAATCGGAAAGGCGTTTGAGGTCGTTCTTGTCCACATCCAGGCCCGCAGCCAGGCGGAAGAGCTTCTCAAACTCGGCTATTTTCATCAGCATACCCGCTCACCTCCTCACACCAGGGTAAGATTGGACAATTACATTATCAATAAATCTGATAAGAAACCCACCAACCCAAGGCGGAAGGCCAAGGGTTGGTGGGGTCTTTACCCCTCCTGCACAGGGATCCTCACGGGGGGCTCGGGAGGGCGCTTCTCCCGGGGGATCCTCACCTCCAGCACGCCCTTGTGGAGCTTGGCCTCAATACCTTCCTTCTTGGCGTCCTTGGGGAGAAGGTAGGAGCGGTAGATGCGCCCGTAGACGATCTCCGAGAGGTGCTTGGTGCGCTTTTCCTCCTTTTTCTCCCCTTCCACCACCAGATGGTCCCCCTCGAGGCGCACCTCCAGGTTCTCGGGGCCCAGGCCCGGAACCTCCACCCGCAACAGATAGTGGTCCTCGTGCTCGGAAAGCTCCGAAAGGGGCTCCAGGGTTTCGCCCTCCTCCTTAAAAACCTTCTCTAGGGCCTCCTCAAAGGCCTTGCGCACCCGGTTCCGACCGAAGGGCCAAAGCTTCTCCAGCATCTTGACCTCCTTTTAAGGGCATAGGGCCCCGCCCCAGACGGGGCCCTGGGGCCTTAGCGCACGTTCCCGGTTTCCAGCTTCCTCGCCCTCAGGTCCAGGAGGCTGTACTCACCCTCGGAGAGATCGCCCGGCACCACCACCCAGCTTGCCCCCAGCATCTCGTGCTTCTGGCCCCTGCCGGCGGTGATCACCAGGAGGGGGTTATGGGTCTTGACCAGGTGGGCCACCTCATAGGACCCTCCTTCCCCAAGGCCCTTGTGGTAGGGGTTGGTGTAGAAGAGGAAGATCTTGGGGTAGTCCTTTAGGTCCCAAAGGGCTTTGAGGTGGTACTCCGCCACCCAGGCAGGGTAGCGCAGGGCCTCGCCCTCCTCGGGCTCGCCGTCATCGGTGATCTCCCCGCCGATGCCCGCCACCAGGTAGGGGCCCTTCCAGAAGGTGAAGGTCTCGTGGACGTTGCGCATCTCGGGCCGCACCAGCTCGATGTTGGCGGCCTCCCGGAGGTATTCCCAGATGGGGGCGTCCTGGGGCCCGGGGATGTAGGCGGTGGGGAGATGAGCCTCGGAAAGGATGCGGAAGAAGGCGGCGTAGTCGCGGCTTTTCGCCGTCTTGGGCATGAGGTTGCCCACCAGGGCGAGGGCGTCTGCCCCCGTTTCCGGGGCCAGCTTCACCAGCTTCTCCAGGGCCTCGAGGTCGCCCATGGGGTTGGAAGTGGCCAGGATGTACCGCGTGGTCCGCCGCATACCTCACCTCCTATTCCACCTGCACCTGGATCCGCTTGGGCCTGCTTTCCTCGGCCTTGGGCACCAGAAGGTGGAGCACCCCGTGGCGGAAGCGGGCCTGGACCCGGGAGAGGTCAAAGGTGCTGGGCACGTTGAAGCTCCGGGCGAAGGTGCCGTAGGGGCCCTCCAAGCGGTGGTAGGCCACGTTCTCCCGCTTCTCGAAGGGCCGCTCCGCCTTCACGGAGAGCACGCCTTCTTCGGCCACCACCTCCACCTTCTCCGGGACAACCCCGGGAAGGTAGACCAGCACGTGAAGCCCAGCCTCATCCTCCATCACATCCACCGGAGGGGCGTACACCCTGGGCCCCTGCTGGGGGGTGGCGCCGAAGGCCCTTGCCAGACGCTCTTGCAACTCCTCTAGCTCCCTGAAAGGATCAAACCGAACCATCCTCCTCACCTCCTTTCACCACCTCAGGAGCGCGGCCATGCCCCCGCGCTCCAGAAGTTCTTTCTCCGCTTCACCCCGCACGAACTCCAGCTTGGCGGCATACCCTGCGGCCAGCTCGGGCAGGACCACGGCCAGGGGCTTGGCCTCGGGGTTTTGGCACTGGGCCAAGGCCCGGGCCTCATCGGGGAAGAGGATCCCGTCGCAGGCGTAGGCGGTCTGGTCCAGGTGCCAGGGAAGCACCCAGAGTTCCACCCGTCCCTCCTGCACCCTTTCCAGCACCTCGGGGCCGAAGACCGCTTTGGGGTAGGCTTCCTCCAGCTTCTCGAGAAGCTCCACCTCTCCCTTGCGCTCTATCTCCTCCAGGACAGGCTCCAGCCGCTTGAGCACCTCGCCGGGGCTGGCCCCGGGGTGGGGCAGGGAGGGAAGCAGGGCCACCAGCTTTTCCTTGAGGCGCTTGGGCAGGTAGCCCAGGAAAAGCTTGGTGTGCTCCTCGGGGCCCATAAGGATGAGGCGGGTGAACCTGTGTTCCTCAGTCAGTTTCTCCAGCTCGTGGCTCAGGGTCTTGTAAAAGCGCTCCTCCCATGCAGCCAGGCGCTTGGCGAAGAGGTCCTGTCCCGCCCCGCCCCGAGAGATCCCCGCCAGGTTGAAGCGGCGCCCTGGGGCGTCCAGGGAAAGCCGCCGCCAGGCCTCGGTATCCAGGGCGAGGAAGGCATCCCCCACTTCCTGGATCTCGCCCAGGAAGATTTCAAACACCCGCCAGCGCTCCTGGTCTAAGTAGACCACCCCGTAGCGCTCGTACTCGTCCAGGGCGTAGATGAGGGGGAGAAGGAAGGGTTCGCCGTAGTGGGCTAAGGCCCCGTCCGTGAGGAAACGGCTTTCCTTTTCCCCCAGGAAGGTGGTCTTGAGGCTGGAGACCAAGGGCAGCTCCACCTGGAGCAGGAGGGTTTCAAAGAGTTTGTCCTTGGCGAAGAAGACGGCGGTCTTGGCCTCCAGAACCTGGTTTTTCAACACTTCCAGGACCCTATCCTGCAGGTCCTGGGGCACCCCCAGGGCCTTCATGGCGTCCTTGGCCCTCAGGGCGTAGGCCCGGTTGGCGTTTTCCGGCTTGGCGGGGTTGATGTCCAGGTAGAGGGAGAGGATCGGCCCCTCTGCGATAGCCAGGGTTTCCTTGATGCGCCGGATTTCTTCCTTTCCGATCATAGGCCACCTCCTAAAAGGGCCACGGCTTTGCGCACGGCTTCTTGGTTGAGCCTTTCCTCCTGGCCCAACTGGGTGAAGAGGGCCTCGAGGTCCGGCTCGGGAAAGGTGCTTTCCAGGTAGTAGGCCCGATCAAACCCTTCCTCGGAAAGAAGGCGGAGGAGCGCCTCCCAGCCCTCCTCCTCCACCTTGGGCATCGGGGGGAGGGAGGCGCCTTGGCGGCGGAGGGCCTCGGCGATGGCCTCGGCATGGGCCCGCTCCCTACGGGCCACCTCCTCCAGGAGGGCCCGGAGGTGGGGATAGGGCACCCTTTCCGCCGCCCGCTCCGCCCGCAGGGCATCCAGGAGCTCATCCTGGTAGGCCTTTTGCAGGACTTCCACCACGCTCATGCCGCCTCCTTTCTCAGGCCTCTACCCGCTCGGGGGTGCGGAAGACCAGCCCCGTGGGGCCAGCGTCCACCACCACGGCGTCCCCCTCCTTGACCTCCCCGGCCAGGATCTTCACCGCCAGGGGGGTTTCCAGCTCCCGGGCGATCACCCGCTTCAGGGGCCTGGCCCCGAAGACGGGGTCGTAGCCCCGCTCGGCCAGG